>NZ_MIER01000015.1:0-1172997 GCF_003590315.1 Reichenbachiella sp. MSK19-1
GACACTTCGATTGCTGCCAATGAAATCACTGCTTCTACCCTACTAGGCTCTGAGGCCATTAATGCAACGAAGAACGCTATATCTGGTCTAGCTGCCGGTACGTATACAGTTAAAGTCATTGATAACAGCAGCCCGAACAACACATGTTTCTCGGAATCTTCATACACACTCGTTGAAGATCCTACTACGATCACTATTACTTCTTCTGAGTTTACGCTGGTAGACAATGAAAACTGTGATGGTACAGGATCATTTGAAATCAACAGCGTACTAGAAGACGGTGTGACCACAGGTACTACTGCTGACTACACTTACCTATTCGAAGTAAGAGGTGGTGGAGCACATGGTGGAACGATCGCGGGTACAGATAACAACAGACTAGAAGGACTAAGTGAAGGAGACTACCAAGTCACCATCACCAACACGACGAGTGACTGTTCTAGCTCAGTATTCTTCTTCTCTATTGATGATGTGTTCGAACTTCCTAACATTGTACTCACTGCTAAATCAGATGACTCATACTGTGATGCGACTGCTAACACTGGTGACGGTGCTTTGAGTGTCGCTATAGAAGACGGTATAGGAACTACCACCACCACTGGATATACTTTCGAGTGGTACAGAGGTACTGACACTTCGATTGCTGCCAATGAAATCACTGCTTCTACCCTACTAGGCTCTGAGGCCATTAATGCAACGAAGAACGCTATATCTGGTCTAGCTGCTGGTACTTATACAGTTAAAGTCATTGATAACAGCAGCCCGAACAACACATGTTTCTCGGAATCTTCATACACACTCGTTGAAGATCCTACTACGATCACTATTACTTCTTCTGAGTTTACGCTGGTAGACAATGAAAACTGTGACGGTACAGGTTCATTTGAAATCAACAGCGTACTAGAAGACGGTGTGACCACAGGAACTACTGCTGACTACACTTACCTATTCGAAGTAAGAGGTGGTGGAGCACATGGCGGTACGATCGCGGGTACAGATAACAACAGACTAGAAGGACTCAGTGAAGGAGACTACCAAGTCACCATCACCAACACGACGAGTGACTGTTCTAGTTCGGTGTTCTTCTTCTCTATTGATGATGTGTTCGAACTTCCTAACATTGTACTCACTGCTAAATCAGATGACTCATACTGTGATGCGACTGCTAACACTGGTGACGGTGCTTTGAGTGTCGCTATAGAAAATGGTATAGGAACTACCACCACCACTGGATATACTTTCGAGTGGTACAGAGGTACTGACACTTCGATTGCTGCAAATGAAATAACGGCTTCTTCCCTACTAGGCTCTGAGGTCATTAATGCAACGAAGAACGCAATATCTGGTCTAGCTGCCGGTACATATACAGTTAAAGTCATTGATAACAGCAGCCCGAACAACACATGTTTCTCGGAAGCTTCATACACACTCGTTGAAGATCCTACTACGATCACTATTACTTCTTCTGAGTTTACGCTGGTAGACAATGAAAACTGTGACGGTACAGGATCATTTGAAATCAACAGTGTACTAGAAGATGGAGCAACCACAGGAACTACCGCTGACTACACTTACCTATTCGAAGTAAGAGGTGGTGGAGCACATGGTGGAACGATCGCGGGTACAGATAACAACAGACTAGAAGGACTCAGTGAAGGAGACTACCAAGTCACCATCACTAACACGACGAGTGACTGTTCTAGCTCAGTATTCTTCTTCTCTATTGATGATGTGTTCGAACTTCCTAACATTGTACTGACCGCTTCCTCTTTAGATACGAGCTGTGATGACACGTCCAATACAGGTACTGGCTCATTGACAGTAGGAATTGAGAATGGTGCTGCATCTACAACAGTAGCTGGCTTTACCATAGAATGGTACAGAGGTACTGACACTTCGATTGCAGCTAACCAAATCACGTCTGCAACAGTTGTCGGAACTGAAGGTATTTCAGGTACAGCCAATGAAACGATTTCAGGACTGGCTTCTGGTACTTATACAGTGAAGGTTGTAGATAATACTAACCCAAGTAATACTTGTACATCTGAAACCTCTTATACTATAGATGAAGACAATGCAGCAATCACGATTACTGAGTCTGAATACACAGTGACCAATGATACCAACTGTGACGACAACAATGGTAGTATCACGATCACTGACATTCTTGCCGATGGCGTATCTGATGGAATAGCAGGTTACACCTTCGCATTCGCGACCAAAGATGGAACAGCCGGTGATCATGGAGGGACACAAACGGGTGGTACACTCACAGGACTAGCCGCAGGTGAATATGAGGTCGTCATTACCAATACTTCTTCTACCTGTACCAGTGCTACCTACTACTTCGAAGTAGAAGATGTCACGGTTGCTCCTATCGCAGTCTTTAGTGCCAAGACACCAGACACCAACTGTACCTCAGTTGTCAATGAAGGTAATGGTTCACTCACGATTGGGCTCCAAGGAACAGCAGCAGTAGCGGATTACAGCTTCGAATGGTACAGAGGTACGGATGTAGCTCTAGCAGACAACAATCTAGCAACTGGCGCTAACAAAGGATCAGCCATTGTAAGTGCCGATGGTACTTCCCTGACAGCTTTGGCGCCAGGTCAATACACTGTAGTAGTCACTGACAGCAACAACGATGAAGTCAATGACGGTTGTAGCTCGACCAAGTCCTTTACTATCGTGAATACGCCAGTCACTAACACACTAGATAGTGCAGCAGTAGCAGGTAATATCACACATGTAACTGACTGTGGTGGCACGACAGGCTCTATCACGATCAATGATACAGATTTGACTCCAGGCAATGTCGCAGACTACTCTTTTGAGTGGTTCACTATAGACCGTACATCAGCCATTGCTGGCGAAACCAGCAATACACTCTCAGGACGAGCAGCTGGTATATACTATGTACGTGCGACCAACACTGCTACAGGATGTAATACTGGCCAAGTTGAAGTGGAAATTTTAGATAACTCTACAGCCCCTACGGCGACCTTGACTGTTAACGCTGGGGACGCGAGTTGTGATCCTGATGCCAACGAAGGAAATGGTATCCTAGACTGGGCCATCACCAATGACGATGGTGGTAACTACAGCTACCAAGTATATGCTGGAGGTTCTGTTGCTGGAGGTACAGCCCTAGTAGACAATGGCACGATCACAGGTACTTCTGGTACAGCTGCAGCCTTGGCTAGCGGATCGATCTCAGGACTGGCTAGTGGAGACTATACGATCAGAATCACGGATGAATCTACGCCAGGATCGAGCTGTTTTGTAGATGCTTCTGTCACACTTACTGAGATCATCAACGATTTCAGTGTTGAGAATGTCACACTTACAGAAAACACACATTGCTCATCCCCATACAACGGAGAGATCGAAGTGACTAGCATTTTAGAAAATAGCGTGAGTGTTGGGTTAACGGGATACACGATCACTATCCTGAAAGCCAATGGCTCTGCTCATGGTGGTACAGATGTAGCCAACGGTCATGTCTCTGATTTGGATCCAGGTGTCTATCAGATCACGATAACTAATGCAGAACAGTGTACGAGCAATGAAATGGACGTCACGATTGAAAACAATGAAGTAGCACCTACGGTAGCCTTCACTTTGGATCAAGCCAATCAGTGGTGTACAGGTGGAAACGGTAGTTTGACGGTAACAACTACAGCTGCCAACCCAACAATTACGTGGAGTAGTACTGCGACCTTTACAGGTGCAGCTACGACAACAGGTGCTACGACAGCTACGATTACTGATTTGGATGATGCAGTGTACAGTGTCACGATCACAGATGGCGTATCAGGATGTAGTGTAACCGATTCATACAATGTACCATTCGTACCGATAGATATTCAGCTAGATTTACTCGCTGATGTAATCGTGACGCCTATGACTACATGTGCGCCAGGTAATGGTAGTATCGAACTTACTTCGATCAATCCAGATGCATTGGCTGACTATACTTATACGCTACACACAGGTACTTATACAGCAGGTGGTGGAACCAACATGGGCAACAGCCCGCTGTTCGAAGACTTGATGGCAGGAACTTACTTTGTGGAAGCCACCAGTACCATCTCAGGATGTACTTCGGATGTGTTTGAAATCGAAGTAGAAGATGCTAGTGTACCGCCAGTTGTTACACTCGCTGACTTCCAGTTGCAAACGAATTGTGATGCAACCAACCCGAATGGTTACTTGACAGTCACAGCAGATGGGTCTAGTAGTGTCACGGACTATCGCTTCACTTGGACAGGTGGCCCAGCCAATGATCCTACGTATGCAGGACTTGGTGTAGGTCAGTACACTGTAGAAGTAGAAAACCTTAGTACAGGATGTATCACTACAGAAACCTATGATATGGCTTCAGAAGCTGCTGATCCTCTCCTACTAGATATCACGATGGAAAGCAATGAAAACTGTATCGATCCAAATGGAGAAATGGTAATCTCAGTACTCAACTCAACCAACGCTACGGCAGTATTCGAATACTACCTAGTAGCAGGAACAGTTAGTGATGAGACCATCATCACCGATGCTGCAAACAACTTGAATAGCAATACTGTCGGAAACCTCGAGCATGGTGATTATACCATCATGGTATTGGATATAGATGGTGGGTGTTCTTCTGATCCTAACATGATCACGATAGAGGATGCTACCAATACCATGAACATGGAGATGATGATCATACAAGACCAGGCTTTGACCAAGTGTGACTTGACCAGAGCAGATGGACAAGCGACTGTTACATCTATACCAGACGAGCCGTCTAGATACCAGTTCTACTGGCACGATGGATCGAGCGTTTCTGATCCATTGTTGGACTCAGCCTTTACGCTCTACCGCATGGAAGCAGAGACCTACACTGTACAGATGGTAGATCGCTATACAGGATGTAAAATTGAAGATCAAATCACGATAGACAATGAGGCTGAACAAGTACCTCTCCCATCTATCGCGCTCGTCAACAATAGAACAAACTGTGTAGTGCCAAACGGTGCAGTAAGCGCGTCGATCAACAATGAAATCGATGGCTACAGCTTCGTATGGACAGACAACAGCGCGAACACGATCAGCGAATCTAGTGTCGCAGGCGGGTTGGATCTCGGTAGCTACTCAGTCAAAGCAACTGACAACAATACAGGTTGCGTCTCTGAGGCCAGTTCTACAGAGATTTTGGATGAAAGAGAAGCACCATACTTCGTAGTAGAAGGAACCGACTCTCAGTGTAATGAAGTAGTCTTCGGTACCAACGAATATGTTGGAAATGGTACTGCAGATTTGGTATTCAATCAATCAACGATCACAGAAGAGATCTACTGGACTAAGGACAATGGTTCTCCAATAGACACAACTGATGTATCAAGTATCTTGAGCCGAGACGAAAGGTTGAGTGGTATCTCACCAGACAACTATAGAGTCATGGTAGTTGATGAAGATCAATGTACACACGAAGAAGTCTTCACCATAGATACTGAAATCCAGATCTTTAATGCGGTCACAGACAACAATGACGATCTGAATGACTACTTCAGAATATCATGTGCAGACAAATTCCCTGACAACAATGTAAAAATCTTCAATAGATCAGGTACATTGGTCTACAAAGCGGATAGTTATGAAGACAACATCAACGGACGTGTATTCAAAGGAAAGAGCAACGTCGGACTTGGCGGTGGAGGTCAAGGTTTGCCAGCTGGTACTTATTTCTATATTTTTGATAAAGGAACAGGTGCTGAAGGTGATGTTCAACAAGGGTATCTCGAATTGTTAAGATAAGATTTAGATGAAAAGCTATAAAGGACTTTTAGTAATACTAATTACGATGATAAGCTTGACAGCCGCTGCACAGCAGCGGCCTGTCTTTTCGACTTACCCCTACAATGGGCTAGCGTTGAACCCTGCTTATGCAGGGAGTTTAAATCTATTTTCAGCGATCTTCACCAATAGAAACCAGTGGGTCAATATTGATGGGGCTCCTGTATATCAGTCCTTGACAGCACATACCACTTTCAAAGACAACCAGATCGGTACAGGACTCAATGTCGTTCGCGATCAAGTAGGTGTCCATGAACAATACAGTGTGTATGGGAGTTTCGCTTACAAAATCAGGATGCAAAAAGGGATCTTGTCCATGGGACTCCAAGGAGGTTTCGATCAGCGCGCTTCCAACTTCAACGAGCTGGATTGGTTCAGCCAAGAAGATCCATTGGCAGTCTATGCGAATGACTTCAATCCTAACTTTGGTGTGGGGCTTTACTTCGCCAACCGTGATTATTTCATCGGCGCATCTATTCCTTACATTTTGACCCCTAAGATTAAGTATGAACAAAATGACATCCCTACCACAGGCGTTTCTTCTAGATACTACTACATCAATGCGGGATTCGTCAAGGATTTGAACCGATCACTTAAAATCAATCCTTCAGTGTTGTTCAGGTTGCAAGATGATGTCCCTTTTTCTTTTGATGCGAATGTAAACCTCATCATCAATGAGATTGTATATGCAGGTCTATCCTACCGCTATCAAGATTCATTTTCTATCATGACCCAGTTGGTTCTCAACGAAAACTTTCGCATCGGTTATGCCTATGACATCCCCACCAGTGATCTGAATGGTTACACGGCAGGGTCACATGAGATATTCCTCAACTATAGAATCAAACTCAAGACAAGCAGGAAAGACGGCTTATGTCCTGTCTATTTTTAGCGTCAAGATTTTAAGAATCAAGAGCCAAGAATCTATACCACTAGATGTGTAGTGCTTTTGGGTTAAATATGTGTATCTCACGACAGCTCTTCTAACCTAGAGAAATCAATTGCGTATATAGTCGGAATACTAGTATGAGAATGACTAGTTTTGCAGCCCTCTTCGGAGGGAAAGAAGATCTTTGAAAAATGGGGCCGACCGGTATTGACAGTAAGTGTGAATATTGTACTTGCATGTCGGGTGGTGAGTAAGCACACGTAATCACTTTACTCAAATCATATTTGGCGAATCTAATTACGCCATGGCTGCTTAATTTTAGCTGATAGCTAGAATTATTAACCTCGGATAAGATTCGAGGCAGACACATCCCTCCAGGCTTTTGTCTTACAAGCCGGACTCAGGGGTGTCATCTCGTAAGACTAGCTTGAGGCGAAGTTGCTAACCGATAGCGAAGCTAAAGTAACTGGTAGGAAAAGTGGGTTGTTGTCCGCCAGCCTTCCTACGAGATCCTAAGTGACAACTAAGCATGTAGAGGGTCCAATATGACCTTATCTGGACGAGGGTTCGATTCCCTCCGGCTCCACTTCAATACCATCAAAGAATTTATAAATGCCCTTTATGTATAATAAAGGGCATTTTTTGTTTGTAGACACTCCAAATTATTCATTCAAAAACAAAAGGTAGGTGCGTGATTTTAATAAAATAAATCTACGATAAAAAATTACTCCCCACAGGCACCGGCTGTATAATCCGTAATCCCCATACAACTAGCCACACAAGCATTGCTATAAGTTTTGTCATTGCAGCCACATACAGGGCTATACACGTATGGGCAGACACATGATATATCTATATCATCCGTCTCGTTGCATTCGCTACTATCATCCTCCCGACAAGCGATCAGGGAAAATGACAAAAATATAAGTATCATCCAGTTTTTCATACCTCTATGACCCCTTTGGGGCAAAAAGGGTTGGATACATCAGTACCCAACCCTATAAATGACCGAATCCTGAACAAGTTTCATTAATAAACCAATTGGGCAAAAAAAACAGGCTGCCTTGGAAAGCAGCCTGTCAGTATTAGAGTAAAATGGTGAATTAAGGTCTTGGATTCCACTTCGTTATCCTAATATTATCCACATATACTGTGAACACCTCTTCACCCGTTTGTGCAATTTTCATAGCCATACTAAACGGAGCATTTTGTGGATCGGATATTGTCACAACATCGGTCAGTTCTTGCCATGATCCCGTCACAGCCCCTCCCAAAGAGTGCGCTTTTTCTGCTCCACCACACCCCCAATTGATATACATCCTCATATTGGTAGCAAACTGGTTCGGCACACTTGGCTCTATTCCTCCTCCATTGTCTTCCAAAAACAAATCAAAGGCAATTTTCACCTTGTTGTCTCCCTCAGATGAATATGGGAATGTTTGAAGACTTCCATTCTCGGAAGGCTCTACAATTGTGCCATTACCCCAAGGGGCTGTTCCACTATACGGATCTACTGACACTTTAAGACTCGTCGCTCCCTCTGTCGCTCTCAGGGTAGTTTTCTCTAGCGTATTGGTGAAATCGCCACCTAACCAGGCTGTAGTACCAGCTACCCAAGTAATACCACTGGATTCAAAACTATAATCGTACCCCGACTCTTCTAAAATATTTACTTCTATAACCATCGATTCTTCATCCGCAAAACTTGAAACCTTGGCTTTGTCTGCTGTCTCAAGTGAAGTACCACTGTATGTCACAGTGACTTGGTCATCACTGTAAAACTGCTCACTTGTCATAGTCAACAAGACCACACTGGCATTGCTCGGGCTTATCGCTGCATCAAATACTGGCATCAACGTGCCTCCACCTGCTGTAGTCACTGCAATGCTAAACTCCTCAGACTTGATTGAAGTAGGGTCCAACCCTCTAGAAAATTCGATCGAGACAAAGTTTTCTTGAGAAGCAAGCTCAGTCAGAGTCACAGGATCAGAAGAACGAACGCACTTTACAAAATCAGTAAAAACCAAAGTGTCCGAACTCTGGGGCATAGGTCGAGTAAATATTGGTGACATACTGTATACTTTCTCCAATTCGATATACTTGACATCAAACGTACTATTCGCAGGGTCTTCATCCACCAACTCAGCCCCATTTAAATCTCCTGAGATTTGGGTCGGACTCCCTTCTGCAACATAAGTGTATCTAATCACGCTCCCAAAAGGAATATCTGTAGGTACATCTGGATTGAGATCTATCTCCCTCCCTACAGTTCCTGTTGCATCTAACAAATTGGCTTTCATCTCTATCACTTCGACCTTAGGCATGACCGTGACCGAAAAAGCCGTATCCAAAGATTGCCCAATTGGTGTGGTACCTTTTCCTGAATAGGCATCTGATTTGAATTCTTGATGCAGATTGACTTCATAATCACCTACTTGATTGAAAGTAACTTTTAGCTGTTCTTCGGTCACATCACCTTCAATCACAATATGATCTTCATTGGAAAAAGTCCACTCTCTGGCAACCACCCCTTGCGATACATCAGCAAAATCGATTGCTCCTCCTGCATTGATAATATTTCCATTAGCACTCTGGGAGACTTTAATCACCCTATGACTAGGGATGACTACTTCCGGAGAGTTCAGTTCTTCGCCACATGCTGCCAAGATCATCATAGCAAGCATTGCTGACCATTTGATCATGGTATATTTCTTATCTAATATTCTTTTCATCACAAATTATTTAAGTGCTTCATTGTTCTGTATTTCGACAGAAGGAACTGGATAATAATCATGTCTTTCTGAGTCGTAAAACGCATAGTTATTTACAAAATCTGGTCTCACTCTTTGCTCAATATACAATGGGGGACGATTCACCAACAAAGTAGATGGGTCATTAGTATTTTCAGCTGATTTTAGAGCGTTTCTGACCTCTTCATCGTCATGATGAGAAGTAAACACCTCTTTGACTATCCCCCATCTCACAAGGTCCTTCCATCTCAAGTTTTCATAGCACAATTCAGTTGGTCTTTCCACCATTCTAATATGTGTCATAACATTGTCTGCTACAGGGCTCACCTCAGGTCTAGCACCATACAAATCCTGACTAACATGCAGCTGAGGAATTGTACCATTTGCATCTATATATTGTTGCAGTGTCACCACACCGGCACGAGCTCTCACATAGTCTATGTACTCGATCGCTGTAGGAACCCCAGCCTCTCCATCTCTCTCCAACACGGCTTCTGCGTACATAAGGTACACATCTGCCAATCTCATGTGTTTAAAATTAATTGAAGACCTCCATTCGTTGCTTTCTACGTCCAAATGATACCAATTCGTATATTTATTGACATAAGCACTTTCGCCAAATGTCCACAAGCGTGGCACCAGAGATTTTCGCGTTGCTGCTGTCTCTCCATAGTACAAGCCTTCTGCATCACGGCCAGCTATACTCAATGTGTATCGGCTTGAATGATTCGTAGACCCTCCTACCGAGTCGGCTGTCATCAGCTCATGTAGCCAGTATGTCGGCATGACTACCTGCCATCCTCCTAAAGAATATGGGGCAAACCATCTTGCAGAAGAAGTAGATTCGCCTCCCGAATTATAAGTATTGTCATCTACATAATGAGAATTGGCAGTCCCTGGGTTGATCGAACCATCAAAAGGAACTTCCATGATCGCCTCACTATTGTAGACCACATCATGGGAAAAATTATCCATTGGATCAGACACTAGCTGGTATTCACCCGAATTAATGACCTCCAAAAATAAATCGGAAGCTTTTGCCCAATCCTTCCCATACAAATGTACTTTACCAAGAAGTGTCGTAGCTGCTCCGAGAGCCACTCGGCCTAGTTCTGAATCAGCTATCTCTGATCTCTTGGGCAAATGCAATCGAGCGAAAGTCAAATCTGGTACAATGACAGAGTCCGTCACCTGCTGTATCGTAGACAGCCCCACGTTAATATCTTCAGCTTTGCCAGAAGATGAAGTCGTAAGAATCGCTTTTCCGAAAGTATGTACAAGTTCAAAGTAAAAAAACGCTCTCAAAAACCTAGCCTCCGCTATCATTCTATTTTTTAAATCTTCATCTAGATTGTTCATATCAGGGAGATTATTAATCACCTGGTTCGCACGATAGACTCCAATGTATAATTCAGACCATTTTTGTAGAACAGGGTCCGCATTATCCGCGACATTAAACTCAGTATAGGAAAAATGCCTCGTCCAATCATTGGTCCCTCCTAAGTCGCTTTTGGCTATTTCGTATTGCATATCTCCTCCACTAATGCTTTGAAACTGTAGCGCTGCATATACGGCCGTCAGTGCTGCTTCTGCATCAGATTCCGTTTCCCAAAAGATATCACTAGTGATCGCATTTGGGTTAACCTCTGTCAAAAACTCATCATTGTCACAACCCGATAGTAACAGTATACTCAGGCTCAATGAGGTTGGTATGATATATTTTAATATTTTCATAATTCTTCAGTCTTTATAATTAGAAACTTAGTTGAACTCCAACCAAGAACTGGCGAGCAACTGGATAGTTACCTCTATCTACCCCTCTAAAGAAGAGTCCATCTCCGCCTACCTCTGGATCGTATCCTTTGTATTTGGTAAAAGTAAACGGGTTGACAGACGACATATAAACTCTAGCTTTCCCTATCCCATATTTCTCAAGCATCTGGAAATTGTAACCAAGCGTAAGTGTACGAATACGGAAGTACGTTCCATCCTCCAAAAACAAGTCTGAATATGCTCTCACATTTTGATGTTGTCGAGTTCTATAAGTAGGAATTTCTGCTTCAGGATTCTGTGGACTCCACATTCCCATTTGCTCTACATGTCGTCCCTCCGAATAGGCATACAACCTAGATCCATTGTAGATTTTAGCTCCATTGGAATAATACCCTTGGATAAAAAAGTCAAATCCTTTGTACTCCAAATTAAGGCTCAAACCCATTTCGAACTTTGGCTGCCCTGAGCCCATAAATACTCTATCCGAATCGTTGATCACACTATCACCCAAATCCATGATACCATCTCCGTTGCTATCTATTGTGAGTTGATCTCTGTAAATCACATCTCCCATCCGAGCATTGGCATCAATTTTTTGGTATGCTTCCAATTGTTCAGCTGTTTTAATGATTCCATCGGTTTTCACCAACCAAAACCCACCAGCTTGGTACCCTTCTGCGAGGAAAGTAATGTCATCCGCCCAATTGTTGGTCAATACAGGACGCCCACTTCCATAACCTCTCTGAATTCCATCCAAATTTGTCACCTCATTCACGTTTTTAGTGAATGTACCTGTGAAATTATATCTCAACCCAAAATTGGTAACATCTCTATAAGAGAGCGCTAACTCGATCCCTCGGTTGACCATACTGCCTGCATTCACCGTCACACTATTGTATGCATCAGCTGCACCTGTGACGTTGGTTCCAGACGAAGGGGGAAGTTGTCTAGCCAAAATCATGTCCTTTTTCTCATTTTGATATACATCAGCGGTGAATTGGACTTTGTTTTCAAACATGGCTAAATCAAGCCCAATGTTGGATGACAACTGGGTCTCCCAGTGAATGTCAGGATTAGTCAAGCTACGTTGGATCAAGCCTGGTGTCAATGTTTTCGATGATCCATATAAGTAATTGACCCCACCGTTGACCGTAGGGTTAGCCACGTAGGTGTTTGACGTACGGTTGTTGCCTACTCCTGCATAACTTGCTCTCAATTTTAATCCATTGATCGCTTTTACACTCCAAAAACTCTCTTCGCTCACATTCCACCCAACAGAAACTCCTGGAAAGTAATCCCAGCGATTTTGCTCATTAAACCTTGATGTACCATCACGTCTAATACTTGCAGATATCATGTATCTACTGTCATATGAGTATTGTGCACGTAACATCATCCCCACCATCGTGGTATTAAAATTATAACTGGTAGGGTTGCTAGTAGAAACTGCTGCTCCGAGAGTTTGTATGTCATTGTTCCCGTTTTCAGCATGTGTTACTCCGATACCTACTACGGCGTCCTTGTATTCTTCGTAAGACAGCACCCCTGTAACTCCAAGATTATGCTTTCCAAACTCTTTGTCATAGCTCAGTACATTTTCCAGCACATTGTTGCTCATGTTTCTATAATCTTCATTAAGCCTAGCTTGTGGACGAGAAGCAGTAGGGTTATAGTTCCCTTTGGCATCATAGATCAAATATTTAGGTTGAAACTGTATTCTCTTAGAATTGAGCGAAGAATTCCCTAACCTGACTTGATACTTTAGCCCTTTGAAGAACTCATATGAAGCATTGAATGCCACGTTGTACCTAGTGGTTTGTTGATCATCTGTATTCTCAAGAATACCTGAGAGATAACTATATGTGATTTCATTTTGATCAGGAATCTGGATTATATCTCCATTGGTAGGGAGGTCTTGAATCGGTGTACTCCAAGGCATCTGACGAATTGCATTTTCATACAAAGCCCACGGTTCTCTTTGGCGACCCTCATTGGTCACACCTATACTGGCATACATTTTAAACTTTTCCTTATTGACCTGTCCAGTCAATCGAGTAGTCAATCTATCGAAACCAGAATTGATCAAAACGCCATCTTGATCGAAGTAATTCACATTGGCGTTGACCGTCACATCACCTCTTCCTCCGGACACATTGACTTCATAATTTTGAATGACAGCATTGTCATTCTGGATAGCAGACACAAAATCAGTATCGTTTTCCAACGCTCGAGGATTGACAGCCAATACCGTAGATTCGATACCTAAGCCAGCTGTTCTAATTTGATCGAAATAAAACTGATCATTGGTATTCATCAGTTCGGTACCAGAGGTAATGTTTTGAACACCTGCCCAAGAAGTAATATCTACTCTCAGTTTGTCACGATCACCTGTTTTGGTAGTAATCAAAATCACCCCATTGGATGCTCGTACACCATATACTGCTGCAGAAGCACCATCCTTCAAAATATCAATTGATTTGATTTGACTAGGTGGAATATTTGGATTGTTTTGATAAGGAATACCGTCTACCACATACAGCGGCGCAGTATCTCCAACCCCCAATGAACCTACTCCTCTTATTTGGATATTTGCCGTCTCACCAGGACTACCGTTAGCGGCTTGTACGTTGACCCCTGCAACCTGTCCCTGCAGAGCCGTTCCCAAATCCGAAGTAGGTACTTTGCTGATTTGACTGGCACTTACGTTATTCACTGCTCCAGTGACCTCTTTCTTTTTCTGAGATCCATAACCTACAATGACCACTTCTTCCAAAGACTTTGCATCCGATTCCAATGTCACATCTATTGTAGTAGCATTGCCAATAGTGATGCTTTGGGTCAAATAACCAATATAACTGATCACCAGAACATCTCCTGAATTGGCCTTGATAGAGTAGTGTCCCTCCACATCGGCCACTACGCCAACAGTACTATTCTCAATCCTGATAGTCGCACCTGGCAAAGGGTCTAATCCATCAGTAACCTGGCCTTTAATAGTCAAATTTTGACCATTAACCGAATGACACAGGGTAGACATCATCACGGCGGTGACAAACGTCATAAACTTAAACCTGTGTTTCACAAGTAATTTTAGTTTCATATGCTTAATTTTAAATTTTCAAGAAAGGGCAACTTCTACAAGATCTTCTTTTCTACAGCATCTTTTGAGGTTGCCACTTTTACCTACACAAACATAATTAGCCTTACAGTCTTTCAATCAACTCTATTTACCCAAGACTTGCACTTAATTACCCTATCAATTTACACTAGTCCGTTTAGCACCAAAAACCTAGGATAAAATAGACTTAGATAAAAAAGCACCTGATTCTTGAGAACCAGGTGCTCTAAACACTAAATCAACTAATTACTAAATTTAACCGACAGAGGGCAGTACTGTCGATCCCAATAGACTACTCCCAAATCACAGGCAAGAACACATTAAGCTCTGCCTCTCCTCGATTGCTCCAGGCAAAATAAGGGATCAATTGACCTTGGTATTTTTCAAAAACTGGTTTGCTCACGGCACGGTACATATCATCTCCACTTTGGGGCTGTCTGAGCATAAACTCCGCCTTAATGGCTGTGACACCTCCGAGCAAATCTTCTTCGTACTCGGCTTTCATCGGACTGTCGCCAGACACATACACATCGAGGATGCTCGTGCCTTTGGGCAAGTCTGGTGTCTCTACGCAGTACACAACAGGTCCTCGCTTGATGGCCACCTGATTGCGCACTTCTTCGATGCGTGGGTGTCCTTCGAGCATGGTGATCTCCATTGGCATGTCCATCTCGATCACGTCTCCACTCTGCCAGGTGCGCGTGATCTTAGCAAACTGCCCAGGCACGGCCTCTACCGACTGACCATTGACTTTGATGCTGGTGCCCTTGGCCCAGTTAGGCACGCGCAGGATTATGTCGAAGGGCTCAGCCTTACATTCTTTGATTTCGATCTTGACTGCTCCATCCCAAGGATAGTCAGAAGTCTGCGTCAACTTGAGTACCGACCCGTCGAGCAAAGTAGTATTCAGCTCATTGCCTCCATATAGGTTGACTGAAATCCCATTAGCAGACTTGCTATAGGCCCATCCCGGAGACTTGGCAATGGTACGCACCAAGTTAGGTGGACAGCAAAAGCAATCCAAGTATGGCGCACGCTGTGGCAATTCTGTATTCATTTTCTCATAGTCGAGTGCACCGTCTATTTTTCGTAGGGGGTTACCATAGTAGTACTCTGTGCCTGCTAGACTAATACCGGACAACGCACTATTGTGCAGTACAAGCTCCATGATATCGGCGTACTTCGACTCGCCCTTCACCCCTAGCATACGGTGACTAAACATCGAGTTGCAGATGTTGGCGCAGGTCTCGTTGTAGGCTGTGAGATTGGGCATCATGTAGGCATCAATGAATCCCTCTTCGATTTTGTCTCTGCGGGTAGATGCCCCGTAGTGCGTCTGCCCTACTGCTCCGGTCACGTACATTTTCTGATTGACCACATTGTCCCAAAGCCGATCGAGTGCATCGATCAGGGCCTGCTCACCCGTCTCGGCATATACATCAGCCGCTCCTGCGTAGTAGTACAGTGCCAGCACAGCATGACCTACTGCTTCGTTTTCTTCCCTAAGTGGCACGCGCTCCTGTACCATGTCACCGATCGGGTAGCCCTTGGTAGTGGGGTCTTCTATGACTTTGGACTGCCCCCGCATGTTGATGAACTGCTCTGCTAGCTCAAGGTAGCGCTTATCTTGAGTAGTACGGTACATTTCTACCAAGCCCATGATCTGTGTCTGGTTGAAACCAAAACGCTTGACCGAATCTGTCTTTGGACTAAATAGATCATACAGATAGTCCGCATGCTTGACAGCAATGTCTAAGAAGTTGGTCTGCCCTGTGACCCGATAGTGGATGCAGGCACTGGTCATCAGGTGCCCACTGTTGTACAGTTCGTGGTACTTCCTGTTGGTAAAGGGTTTAATTTTATCATTGATAATGGCTGGCGTAGAAAGGTAGCCATCGGGCTGCTGCGCTTGACCGATCACCTCGATGATCTCGTCCATTTCTTGGAGGATCTTTTCGTCTTGATTGACCCCATAGATGTACATCGAGGCTTCCATCCACTTGTAGAAGTCGCCATCGTGCCACCAGAAGCCTTTGTGCTGTCCCTCCTGGAGACCTGCAGCGATCTTGAAGTTGTTGTAGGCGTGTCCTACGTCTCCTTTGAGCACGGTGCCCATGTAGGGTACCATCACTTCCTCAGCCTGTTTAAACTTGTCAGCCCAGAAGCCTTGCGTCCATCGGCAATCGCCTATGTCGATGCTTTTGAGTTGTACGTTGGGGCTGTTGGTATTGTCGATGATGCCCTTGTTGGTATCGAGGCTATGACGATGTGCTACCGGTTGTGTCTTTTCTTTTTTACTCGTCTGCTCTGCTCCTCCACAGGCAGCCAATCCTACCAACACTGACCCCAGTGCCAGCCAGTTTTTCATTACATGCTTATTCATCTATCCAGTTTTCTATGTTTCCAAAAACAGCAACGCCATCATTTCGGCTGCTCTACACAATCAAATCCCCACACATGTGGGAGAACAAAAGACGCAAAATCATCTCCAATCTCACCCACAAGTATTACCTAATTCTAGCACTATTTTACCCTTGTATCTTCGCTTTCCTTTTTGATTGATGAGTTTACACGATATATAGTGCACTTCTCTCTCTCGAACCATCGGTTTCAAACTGTTCGTGATTTCCTTATCAGAATACAATCATTACTGAGTTCGAAAGAAACCAACCCAACTATATAAGAGCGCCTGAAAACAACTTGAAACTATCTCTGAGGAACAGTTTTATTTCCTCATACAAGACGACATATCTCAAGAAATAATACACCTCTTCTTACCAAAAAGAACAACTCTTGTACAATACTCTGCTTGGCTAGATTAATGCTGACTTAGTTTTTACTCCAAAACCTTACTCTTTTCATTCCTTAGCTCTAAGAACATTACATCATATGGTTTCAAAGTCAACGTATTCGGCACATCCACTCCTCTCAGAATATCGTGGCAGGTGGTACCCTCACTCGCGTCATTGAGCTTTAGTGAAACCTCAGCATTGACCCTACCTACATTGACGACAGATATAACTTGATTACCCTCCTCATTCTCAAAGGATTTCCATGTACAAATCGGAAAGTCAGCAGCGCTACTTTCGGTCAAGGTAACCCTAGGTGCTCCTCCTGTACTCTTGACAATCTGCAAAGCGGATGCTCGCATATCCTCAACATTATCCATCAGGTTTGCACCTGTGATTCCTGTCAGACTCCTTCCATATTCATCCTTTGTTAGGCTCTCTGCATCCATGATGACGCTACCTCCTGCGTCAACATAGGCCTGCAGCGCCTCCAACCCCTGCTGTGTCACATGTTGCGTTTTGTACACGAGTACAACATCCCAGTTGCTGTGATCCTGTTGCTCCAGTATATCCTTGGTAACAAACCCCAACGGTACTCCATCGAAATACATGGATTCGTAGAGGTCGAATACATCATCCATGTAGGTAGATGTATTGATAGCCGATGCTTCGGAATAGAATATCCTAACGGGTTTTCGCTGACGCTGAAAATGCATGATACGCTCAGAATGTGCATTGAGATCAGCCAGTGTAGCATGTAATTCGTTGACTACACGGGGTTGGTGATTGTTGGAACCGCCATAGCCTGCATCATCTCCTGATCGTTTATCTCCATCCTCTGTACGAGCCCAATACCAAGTTTGGCTGGCCGACATCCCTTGGGTATGTGCTAGCCAATAAGTCGCCCGAGCATGCATTGGGTCCAGTTCCAAATCGAGAGATGCTTTGGTCGACAAATAATGAGACTCGGTATTGAACATCAATTTGTCCGGAGATACCGACTTGAAAAAATCATGCGCCATGGCCATCTCCCGCCAATCAAATTTATACTTAGCTTCCCACGGATCTGTTTTCCAAGGGTAGCTACGGTGCTCGGCTCCTGTGTCATTACCAATGATATCGCTCAGTTTAGTGAGCGCTTCAAAATCCAATCCATGATCGCGTGCGTTATTGGTCCACATACCCGGGATCAACTTGAGATGAACTTTGGCAAGCGGATCACAGCCTTTGACCGTATCCGCCACAAACTGATACCACCGTGTGACGCGATCCATATTGAACCGCGACCAATCATACCACTGCGGCGATCCCTGTAGAGATTCTGATATTGGAACCTCCAACTGCACTTCATCAAATGAACCGTAAGCAGTATGCCAAACAGCATTGAGTGTTGCGATGGTTTCGTGCTTTTCTTTCAACCAAACCGCTAACGAATCCATCGTATACTCAGATACGCCACTACTCGCCCAATTGATCGTGCCGTCAGCCTTTTTGGAATGAATAAAATGTGGTTCGTTGCACAGCATATAACCCAGCTCTGTAAATCGCTTTCCAGACATCTGGGGCACCATCCCATGGATGAGCGCACCTATCATTTCTTCTGCTCCTGGATGATCTATATCGTACTCGGTATATCGTACTCCACCTGCATCCTTACACTCAAAATCAACGCCGTATTTATCCTTGGCCCATTGGGGTACATCCCTGTGATTGATAAACACAAAACCTGCCGTACCTCCTCCTTTAGCAGTCAAAGCGCTCATTTGACCTGAGTTGATGTCACCCGCTTCGTTCAGTACATAACTGGGTGTAATGAACACCCCGTCCAACTGTCCGTGGAATTCTTCCAATTTCGGGGTATTGGGTTTCCAAGTCCAATCTGCCAAGAATACTGGTTTGCCCTCAAAACTCATGTGATCTCCGTCTTGCTTGACCTGTGCCCAATCTATATTTGGAGTAGTTGACCTACTGATCTCACAGTCCGTCAACTGCACCAAAGTAGCAATAGAAGCATCCAACATCTCAATCACATCCAGACGCTCAAAACGTGGCAAATACTCGGCCGTTTCTTCGGCACTGTCACGGTAGTGCCATCCTAGTTCAAAATAGCGTGTATTTTTAGCTACATTCCTTTCATCCCAATCCGCAAATTCTAGAAATATCTCTGCCGTACGCAGTGCAGTTTTCTCTTTGAGTACATTGGTACCCTTTTGCTCTGCTTCGTCGATTTTAGTTTGCAGCAGCATCATTTTGTCCATGGCTGTTTCCTTCAAACCCTGTCCTTTGCTGGGAATCGATATGCCTGCAAAGAGTACAGCCAATAGTAGTATTCTATTCATAGTTCTGCAATCCTGTTATTCATTAAATCGAATGCTCATTGTAAGCAACTCTATGAAATCACTGGCCAATACTAGACTGGAAAGTCTCCTCAAGCCGCGGCATCCCATCCGCGTGCCATCGATCGGCCGTTTCTTGGTTGTGAAACCAAAGAGGCTGTACATGGGTTTCGCTCCACTTTTCGGCACTGTCAACCATAGCGCTGAGTTGAGCGGGGTACTGTTGCCTGAGATCCTTGCGCTCTCCTATGTCTTGATTGACATCAAAAAGCTGCCAACTTTGTTGGTGAGCTTTCACGGCTTTCCATTGGCCTTGCCGAACGCCCACATCGCTATACCCATCACGGTGACGCATGACGTAGAGGGGTGCCTCGGCCCTAAAATCCTCTTGACCCACAACAGCAGGCCAAACATTCTGACCATCCAGCAATTTTCCAGAAGGGATTTCGGCCTCAGCCAGTGCAGCAAAAGTGGGGTAAAAATCTAGTGCCGAGACGGTATATTCACAAGCCTCATGGGCCTGTATTTGATTTGGCCAATGCCAAAACATAGGCACACGATAGCCTCCTTCGTAGGTACTGCCTTTGCCCTCTCGCAAGGCACCGTTGTTGGCTCCATGATCGGTATTGCCTCCATTATCACTCAAAAAAACAATCAAGGTGTTGTCGTATTCTCCTGCTGCCTTCAACGCATTGACTACCTCGTCTACCCCGCGATCCACAGCATACACCATCGCGGCATAGGTTCGGCGATCCGGATTTTCTATCTCGGCAAACAAAGCCAAGTCCTCTGCCTTGGCTTCCAAGGGGACATGAGGTGCGTTGTAAGCGAGATACAGAAAAAAAGGATTGTCCAGCTGTGCTGCTCTACTGATGAAATCAACAGCCTGATGAGAAAGCGCATCCGTGAGATATGCTGTGTCGCGGACTTCATGCCCGTTGTATTCCAGCGGTCTCAGATAATCCCACACCGCTCCATCGCCGCTACCATGTTGCTCGTCATATTTGGATAGGTACTCTTCGGGAAAATACTTGTGACCTCCACCTAAAAAACCGTAAAACTCATCAAACCCACGCTGATTGGGATGATAGGGCGCAGCAGCTCCGAGGTGCCATTTGCCGACGATACCCGTATGATAACCCGACACTTGCAGTACCTTGCTGATGAACACCTCGTCCCGAGTGATACCCTCGTCCAGCCTAGCAGTGTTGGGAGGCAGGTTGAACTGTGCGCCTATCGTATGAGGATAGCGCCCCGTCATCATACCTGCTCTACTGGGCCCACAAAAGGGATGGGGCACGTACGCTGATGAGAATCTCACCCCTCCTGCAGCCAATTGATCCAAGACAGGCGTACGAATATCCGTTGCTCCATTGAATCCTACATCGCCATACCCCAAATCATCACAGAGGATCATCACGATATTGGGTCTGGATGCTGTTTCCCTTTTCACATTTTGTTGGCAAGCAAAAAAGCCCACCATACTAAGTGCTCCTATCCAGACAAGTAATGTTTTTCTCATAGTCATGTGTCTATTTTCGTTTATGCTGAGTGGACCACTGACGATCAAATAGCGCCATCAATCGCTGTGTCACCTCAGGTTGCTCTTCTGCTACATTGATGGTTTCGTCCGAATCCACTTCATGGTCATACAGTTCCACAAAGAGCGGCTTGGCCTCCATATCTCTGCGGTCCTTCCATAAGATCAAACGGTAACGATCGGTCCGCATGGCATAGCCCATTAGGTTGTTTTCGAACAACTCCCTATCCCAATTGGCTCCTTGTTGTGCCCTGATCCGATCCTCCACCGCTACGATCAACGGCCCAAAGTAAGTCTCTCTCATCCCTGTCGACAGGGGATTTGCCGCCCATTCGCGCAGTGCCGGCGTAGGAAATTGGCTAAAAGCCGCTTCTTTCCAACTTTGATGCGGATCCTCAAGGAGTGGAACTAAACTCCGGCCCTCCAAATGGCTCGGCAATGCTATATCCACGAGCTCGCATAAGGTAGGATACAAGTCTACCAACTCCACCAAGGCTTCCGTCACGACTCCTCTATTTTCATCTCTCATCGCTGGAGTCCATATCATCAGCGGCACCCGTGTGGCTACCTCATAGTTGGTGGCTTTGCCCCAAACCCCCATATCTCCCAAATGCCAACCATGGTCGCTCCACACCACTATGATGGTGTTGTCTCTCACCCCAGCTTCGTCTAGTGCCTCCAACACCATACCGATTTGTGCATCGACATAACTCACACAAGCGAGATATGCATGCTTGAGCGTATACGCCAAACTATCTCCAATGTCACCTGCTTTGGGTATCCCTGCACGTACCCTCAACTCAAACGAAGGATGTAGCCCCATAGCTGCTCCATCGATTGGCCCCTGCTGATGAGATGCCAAAGTCAGCTTTTCTTCGTCATACAAGTCCCAATACTTCTTGGGTGCCAACCAGTCCAAGTGGGGTTTGTAGTAGCCCAACCCCATGAAAAAAGGCTGATTCGGTGCTTGCTCCAGCATGTCCCGTATCGTAGCGATGGCCAGTTGAGTATTGTAGCCATCTACATAATACGTGTCCGGCACGTCGGCGCACTCATACGCTGGACCTTGACCAAGCCCTCGCTTGGCTGCATCACCATATTTGGCGATCATCTCTGCCTTGTTTTTTCTGAATATCTCCTGATTTTCGGCCAGGACATAGCCTCCTGGGAAATGAGGCTGCTCTACTGCACAACGATCCGTCGCTGGCAAACGACTCCAAGAGAGCTCCGCATCATTGAACGCCCCGTGATAAATCTTACCCACATTGACCGTCTGATAACCATGTTGAATAAAGTGCTGAGGAAGCGTGACTAAATCAGGATTGAGATCCCTAAAGTATGTATAATTCTCTATCACCCCGATGCTCTCTGGTCTTGCGCCCGTCATGACACTAGCCCTTGACGGACTGCAAATAGCCTGCTGACAGTAGGCTCTATCGAACAACAACCCCTGACTTGCAAGCACATCCAAGTGAGGTGTAACTGCAACCTCCGACCCATAGGCTCCCAGCTCTGGCCGCAGATCGTCAATAGCTATAAAGAGTACATTTGGTTTCCTCTGTGATTGACTCAACAATGGGTGAATACATACCAGTGTAATGGCCAGAACAGCTATCGCTTCTTTCATCCGTTTCTTTTTCATCGTTTTTCCGCCCATTTTATTTGTCATTTTTCACCATACGGTAAACCTGCTGATGACTTCCATCGAGTGGACTCAATCGCAAATAGTATATCCCTGGTGACCAATCGCTTGTATTCAATACCCTTTCACCCTCATCCCACTGGGTGCTGAAGATCTCTATCCCTGCCGAGTTGTGTACCGAAACCACAGACTTCCTTTCCGTAAACACAGTCAGCTGATCCCTCACCGGATTGGGGTACACCAGCGTATCCATTACTTTAGGCGTAGCGAGCACAGGTGTATTTCCACTCAGGTCCTCTAGCTCTACCAACTCAAAATCATCGGCATAGGCCTGATGGGAGGCATTGCGGTTTTCGAAGTAGATAGTGGCCTGTGTCGTGCTACCCGTGGTAAACTGCAAACTCTGATAGGTGTAGTCTGGACGAAAGTAGCGCACATCATTTTGGCCATCGCCATAGTCTTTGGCTCCCAGATAGGCATTGTGCCAGACATTGCTCATGTTGGTGCTAGGCATACGTACCCACGCTGAGAGCAGGTAGGTGGTGTGCGGCTTCACGGTGATCGTCTGCTCTGCGGCTCCCAGCCCACTCAGGCGCATGGCTTGCGCGCCCTCATGCGCCTGATCCATAGCCACGGTCACGGCCCCTTGGGTATCCCATCCGGTCAGCCCGCTTTCGAGGCTACCATTGGCGATGAGATTGTCCCGATCCTCACAGCCAGATATCACATTTTCTTTTTGCCAGATGCGCACATAATCCACGAAGTATTGTCTGCCCTCTCCGGGAAAATCCTCTGCCGACAGCTGATCAGGATTGACCTCCCAGGGAAAAGCCTCACTGTCCAGCCATACCTTTTGGGGATTGTTGACCACCCAGGCATCGTCGATCTCCTCGCGCGTACTGCACTTGATCAGCTGGCCATCCACGTATATTTTGATATAATCGGCATCCCACTCCAGCCCATAGATATGAAAGTCATCGGCCACCCTGAAATTGAGTATATGCTCATTGGTCCAGATACGCTTGCCCCAGGTGGGAGACTGCGGATCGCGCCAGTCGTGAAATGAAGTATGATAGCGCTTGGCACTGTAGGGATTGTTGGGGTTGTTGCCATAGTGTTCGAATACATCTAATTCGCCCCCTTGTCCGGTCGTCCAAAAAGCACTCGACATAGGGCCGTCGGCCGCCTTGCAGCGAATCTCCATATAGCCGTAGTGAAACTGGCTTTTGGTGATGATGGCCGCCGTGGTGATGTTTTCATACGCATAGCCATTCATGATCTTGTCGCTGTAATCATAGTCTGGCTCCCAGCGCGAATAGATCGTCAAAAAACCGTCTTTGACCTCCACATTGCCCGGCGCAAACTGCGAGGGTGCCCGGCCGACGAAGTTGTTTTCGAAATGCCCGCTTTCACCCTGCACGTACCACTTGTCGCGATCTACGTCCGTACCGTCAAACTCGTCACTCACCGTCTCCAGCAGCTGCCAGCCACCTGCATTGTCTGGATCGGTGTAGGGATACTCCTGTGCGACCACTGCCCCTGTCACTCCCCACAGGATGGCCAGTATAGTGATATTTTTTTTCATTTTTTTCTCGTTGATATTCTAAAATCCAATGTATATCGGCCTGGCTTGAGCTGATACTGTGGTAGGGTAAGCGATAGCGTACCACCCAGGCCTGCCTGCACATGGTCGATGTTGAGCGTGTAGTAGCCTTGCGGCTGCAGATCGTAGAGGTGCTCCGCGGCTTCAATATTGTCGGCATCATAAGGCCACACGCTGAAGGCAAAAGGCTGCTCGATCGCCTGCACCTGCCAGCGACGGCCTTGGTCTCCCTGCATCACGAGCCATCGGGTATCGGTGTGGTTGCCATTTTCCTGAGGGAAAGCATAGCTGTAAAACAGCTCGTCGGTAGGGCCGCTAAACTCGTCGACCCATGCTGCCCGCTGCCTATCGGGGTAGTTTTCGAACGGTCCCTTGCCGTAGTAGGTCGTCGATCGCAATGCTGCCGGCACGCCCATCGTCATCCCAAAGCGTACCAAATTGTGTGCGTCCTCGGGCGCTACCAGCTCTAGGCGCACGGTCACTCCCGTCGCATCTATGGTATAGCGCGTCGTGAGTGCTATGCCGCTATCGTGCGATTGCTGTACACGCACCTCGTACGCGCCGGCCTCCCCTTCGCTCACAGCGATGTCCTCTACTAGCAAGGTCTCGTGCAGGTTTTGCCAGACTTCTCGTGAGGCACGCCAGGCCTTGGCACTAGCTCCTCGTCGATCATTGTCGATGGCGGGCCGCCAAAAATTAGGGCGCAAGGGGGCTGCCAATCGCTCGACTCCAGCGACCTGATACGAGCTGAGCCAGCCCGTCGCGGCATCTATGGTCAACTGCAAGTCGTCACCGCTGATCACCACTGCGTCTTTGGTCTCTTGCCAGCTCATTTTGGCGGTTGGTTTAGGGGCCGTAGCTGGCTGTGCGGCCTGTACCAGCATTTGCTCGTGGGCCAGCTCATAGCCCGCCTCACACCAGAGTCGGTCTGCTGTCTCGTGGAGGGTCACCTTGAGCCAGTAGTCATTTTCCTTTTTCCATTTATTGGTTTTGAAAGGCACCGTGAGCTGCTGACTTTGGCCAGGAGCCACATCTACAGCTTTGATTTTGCCTTTTTGTATCTCTTTGCCGTTTTCCGAAAGAGTCCATCGCATCTCATATCGATCTAGGTTGGTAAACGACAGACGGTTGCTCACGCGCACCTTACCAGCGGACAAATCCTCAGCGGTGATGGCTATCGGCTGAAAAACATAGCGCGCCTCCAGAGCATGAGGGTGCGGTTGCAAGTCCGATGCGAACAGGCCGTTGATGCAGAAATTGCTATCATTGGGCTTATCACCAAAGTCGCCCCCATAGGCGTAGAAGGCCTTACCATTAGCATCCAGCTTGCGCAATCCCTGGTCTCTAAAATCCCAGATGAAACCACCAATCAGATTGGGGCGCTGTCTGATCTCATCCCAAAACTCCCCGAGTCCTCCCACAGAGTTGCCCATGGCGTGCATGTATTCACACATGATGATGGGGCGATCCAGTTTAGGGTTTTCGGACATATTGACCAACTGACGCTGGTCGGGATACATGCGGCTGATCACATCCACATAGGCCGGATCGTTGGGGTTGGCCATGGTCGGCCAGTTTTGAGAGGTATAGCCCACATTGGCAGCCGATACATAGTCGGGGTCTGTGGGGTCGCCCTGTGCGCCCTCGTAGTGCACGAAGCGCGAGGGGTCGTACTCGCGCACCCAGTTGGCCGCTGCGGCGAAGGTGGGGCCAGTGCCCGACTCATTGCCCAGCGACCAGGAGATGATGCAGGGATGATTTTTGTCGCGCTCGACCATGCGATAGACCCGACTGAGCATGGCACCCGTCCAGCTGGGGCTGTTAGGTATATAGCTCCCAAGATGATGACATTCGATATTGGCTTCTCCCATGAGATAGAGGCCATATTCATTGCAGAGCTCATAGAAGTACGGATCGTTGGGATAGTGCGAGGTGCGCACGGCATTGATATTGAATCGCTTCATCTGGACCACCTCCTTGCGCATGTCGTCTCGGGTCAGCGCCTTTCCCCGTACGGGGTGATGATCGTGGCGGTTAACGCCCATGATCTTGACAGGCTGGCCATTGATGAGCAAGGCTTTGTCCACCCCAAATGCTACGGTTCGGAAGCCGATCTTCTGGCTCCTGGCCTCCATCAACTGACCGCTCGGGTCAGTCACGCGCAGCACCAACGTGTAGAGATAGGGCTCCTCTGCCGACCACTGACGCGGCTGGGCGATGGGCGATTGGAGGAAGGCAAAAGGCGGCATGTCACGCGGCGGCCAGCGCTCTTCGTAGATGGCCTTGACACTGGCCGACATAGGTTCAGAAACGGCCTCCTGGTCTGCATCGTAGAGCGTGGCTTCTACCTGCCAGCCGTCCAGCGTTGTAGGGTCTGACTTGACCCACACTCGGGGTCTGATCTCCAGCTGGCCGTCCTGGTATTCGTCATCCAAGGTGGCACGTACATAGTAGTCATTGAGCGATACTTTGGGCTGTGCCAGCAGCATCACCTCGCGGTGGATACCACTGAGTCGCCACATATCCTGGTCTTCGAGGTAGCTACCATCGCTCCAGCGAAATACCTGCACTGCGACCCGGTTTTTGCCCTTTCGGAGAAAATCCGTGATATCAAACTCGGCTGCCAGTCTACTCCCCTGACTGTAGCCCACCTGCTGGCCATTGACCCAGACATAAAAAGCGGAAGACACCCCGCCAAAATGCAAAATCACTGACTGGTCTGTCCAGTCCGCCGGCACCTCAAAGTCCCGAAAATAGCTCCCGACAGGATTGTCGCGATAAATGTACGGCGGTATCGGAGGCTGAGGCCCTTTCCAGTCGTAGGTCAGCGTCGTATCCAGAATGTTGGGTGTGAAAGGATAGGTGATGTTGGTATAGATGGGCTGCCCATAGCCCTGCAGTTCCCAGTTGGACGGTACCTCGATGCTGTCCCAACCCGCTCCGGCAAAATCGGCCACCATGAAGTCCATCGGTCGGTCTTCGGATCGTGGGGTAAACTGAAACTGCCATGTGCCATTGAGTGACTGCATACGGGCTTTGCTCCTGTCAGAGGCCAGGGCATCTGCCTCGCTGGTGTAGGAGTAGCTCGCCACCCTTGCGGGCAATTTGTTTTTTTCAAAAACCAATTCGTTTTCCCAGTCGTTTTGGGCGGATAGCTGGCCTGTGCCCAGGCACAGCGCCAGCAGTATTGCTGCGTATTTCATCACCTTTCTTTTCATCATAATGTCAAATCATCCAACAGCCACTCGCTACCGTCGGCCTGCACGACCCACAGCTGCAGTGTGCGTGCCTTGCTGCTGATCTCTGTGCCTTGCGCCAGTACGAAGGCGTGCAACGGATCCACCGCGCCCAGGGCGATGGTCTGCTTGACTTTCCCTTTGGCATCCAATGCCCTCAGCTCGGCCATCCCCTGCACAAACACACCGTAGGCACCGCTGATCTGCTGTCCCTCGTAGGTCAGACGATCGGTGATCACCCCTGTGGGATTGACCTCCAGCACGGGCGTAGCGGCGATCTTGGCTGCTCCGTGGTTTTCTTTGTATTCGAAAAATTCACCTGGCTGCAAGGTATAAATCGGCGTGAGCACTTCGGTCTCCAGATAGCCGGTTTCCATCCCACTGCAAAAGATCGAGGCATTGATGCCGTACTCGTAGGTGAGTGCATCGTCGTAGGGTTCAAACCATTTGACGAAAGCCGTATTGTTGGTCTTGTTGACATAACAAAGCCACGACTGAGAGGAGACGATATGAAAACCCGACATGAGATCGTACTCATACTCCACCTCGAATACGCCCGGGGCTACTTCGCCATTCCAGTTGTTGCCGTCGTTGTAGTATGCTTCTACGTCGGCAGGGGTTTCCTTATCTAGCGGTCGCCTGTTGCGATGCACATAGCGCCACCGCGACTCAGCATCGCCCATGATCTCGTAGGGCTGGCCGTCGGGCAGCAGATGCTCATCGTCGAAGGGTACGTAGGCCACGTAGTTTTCACCGTCTTTTTGGTCGGGTCCGCTCTCCGATACGTGCTGACTGGAGAACATCAATCCGCGCTCTACGGGCGCGATCCCTCGGTTGGTGAGCCTGTGCGTCATCAAAACCCGGCTACTGGCCGGCTCGATATAGAGCGAGCGCTCGTACTGTAGCTGTTCGTCGATGCTCTCTGGGAGCAGATATGCTTTGTTTTGGTAGTCGTACTGTGGCACTGGTAGGTTTTGGATGCCCGATCGCACAACGATCTCCTTTTGGCCTTCGGGGTTTTCTTCAATAGCCGCCCAGTAGGGGGCGTCACCGATAACTACCGGGGGAGGCCAGCGCTGCGCCTTGTCCCCTTGGCGATTGATAGAGCAGTCGGTGATCGGCAGAGGTACCAGTCGGTAGCCTCCGAAGTTTCTCCATTCGTCGACCTTGACCCTGTCGTGGTTGGAATAGGATTTCCCGAAAAGATCGGGATTGATCCAAAGCGAGGGCACATCTCCGAGGTTGTACTCCAGGATACGACCGGCAGCCTGCGGTACGACAGCCAGGCTGATAAATTCATTCTCGGCGACCATTACATCGTCCCAGCCCCAGTCGCGGTAGTTGTCTCTCGTCTCTACTATCTGAGCCTGTGCCTGAGATAGGGCTATGAGCAGCGCTATTGCGATAAGTAATCTTCTCATTGCTCGTCGATTTGCATAAACTCTACCGGCGAACCCTTGTGCTCGATGAAAGCCACGTAGACGCCCTCTCCAGGTGAAAAGGTCTCCACGATCACTTTTTTTCCCTTGAGCGCTTCCTGCATATCTGGCACCTGGTAGGCAACATGTGGTACAGTGCGTACCAACTCCGGCATGGGGCTGTCTGCATCGAACTTGACCCATTCTACTTTGTATTCGTCTTTGTCAAATTCAGTAAAGTGAATTTTGCCTGGCTCGTAAAAGCCGTCCCATTCCTTGTCTGCGGTAGTGGGTATGCCGATATGGCTAAATTGGTAGTTCATGCTATTTTATTGTTTTTTAGTGAATTTGAGTATTTCCTTATTTTCCTTGTTCGCCACACTGACCAAGTATATCCCAGCAGGCAGGCTGCTCACATCAAGCTGCAAGCTACCTGTTTGCACAGCTATGACCGGCAATCGGTAGCCCATACCCTGAATATTGTACACTTGCACATCTTCCTGTCCATCGAGTCCCGCGAGGGTGATCATCGTATGGGCCGGGTTGGGGTAAAGCTGCAGCGAAGCAGGCTGGGGCTCGTCGGCAGACAGAACCTGATCGACGAGGGTAATGCCCATAATCGGCTGCTGTAGGCTTACCTCCTCTCCACCGTTTTTCGAGGATTTGAGAAAAGCATTGAGTTCGTAATAATGACCGTCAGGTAAGTCATCACTAATAGTCAAGCCCTCCAATGGCACCTGCACCTTCACTCGACCTGCGGCCTGCCCTACGATAGATACATCGTTGGTTTTAGCTTCTTGGATGGTCTGACCATTGGCGTCCTTCTGAGCCAGGATCACGGTGATGCCCTTCCAGCCCTCGGACTGTACGGTGAATCCGCTGCCTGCATCGTAGTAGGCATCAAACTCCAGGTTTTGATTGAGTCCGTAGGTGGTATTTTGATAAACAGATGCATCTGTCACGATCTGCGGGGGCGCCTCCCATACGCGCACATAGTCGCAGTGCATCTCGGTGGGGAAGCCTTCATTAGTCGTCTCCTCTGGTGCTGTTATACGGTCTCCGCTTACATATTTCTCAAACGGGGACCGTAGTCCCATCGATACGGTCACGTACATGGGCAGGTGCCAATAGAGGTTCTCTTTTCGTCCACGCTCGATCCCATCGACATACCAAAAGATGGAGTCTTTGCGGCTAAGCACCCCATAGGTGTGGTAGTCATCGCGCGGATCGAAATCGGCGTGCCACTTGTTGCGGGTGATGTCGGGGTATCCACCAGGACGTATCCAGGTGAGTTGGCCATCTTTGATGATCCTTGTATGGAGATTCATGTCGATGACTTCAGGCCCCTCCCAGTCGTTGGTCTCGAAATCCCACTCGCGCTGAGTCAGCTCCACTACATCGATCTCCGAATATTGCACACCGCCTTCCTCTGTAGGTGTAGGTTGTCCCACACTATACAACCAAAAAGCTGGTGAGGCACCTGGAAAACGATCACAGCCCTTGATTCGCGTCTCAAAATAACCGTAGGTTATGGTTTGCTCTTGACGCACTATGCCTGATTTGTAATAGAATTCCTTTCCACCTCGCTGATGCGTTTCTTGGATCATTTTGATATTGAGCATACCCTCTTTGACATAGGCCAAATCAGGTTCCCAAGACCAAGTACCCCAATCATTAAGGTCACTATTCCACTTGTTGGCATCAAAACTATCGAACTCGTCAGAGTGCTCAGGCTTGACATTCCACAGCATGCCTGTGTGAGAAGCAGGAGACTGAGCATGTACACTCAGACCTCCGACTATTACTACTATTAGACTAAAAACCAATCTCCTCATCCCTTTCATTTCACGGTTATCTATATCGGTCCATTCTATCAATGTCGTATTTTTCAAACTTGCGCTTGAGATGCCAGAGTGGTGGTTCTAAGGTCAATTCCCATTCATAGAGCAGCGTGAAAAGTTCCTGTACTTTCTCTAAGTTTTGACTCGCTAGGTTATTGTGCTCTGAGATATCCTCTGGCAAATAGTACAACTCCGCAGGTCTATCTGAGTAGCGAATCAACTTCCAGTCGCCTTGACGTACTGCAGCTCGGGGGCCTTTTTTCCAGAAGAGCGTCTCATGGGGCCTATCTTCGTTCTTGCCTTGCAGGTAGGGCATGAGGTCTACGCCATCCACCGACGGCAGGTCGCTCATATCGCCACCCGCTGCTGCATAAAAAGTAGGCAACAGATCGAGGGTGCTAACCGGGTAATTGTAGGTTTGCTTCTTTTTAAGTTGAGCAGGCCAGCTGATCAGATAAGGCACGCGGATGCCACCTTCGAGGTGATTGGACTTGGTGCCGCTCAGGGGCAGGTTGACCGAGCCGTTTTTATCGGTAGGACCGCCATTGTCGTTGGTGAATACCACGAGGGTGTTTTTGTCCAGCCCCAGCTCGTCGAGTTTGTCGAGCACCCTGCCGCAAGCGCGATCAAGTGCCAGGGTCATGGCGGCTACTTCCTTGCGCAGACCGCTGAGCTGCGGAAATTGCGCCAGGTCTTCTTCTGTGGCCTCCATCGGTGTATGCACGGCATTGAAAGCCAAAAAGGCAAACCACGGTTCGTTTTTGTTGTTCTCAATAAAAGCGATCGTCTCGTCAGCCAGTACATCGGTCACGTATCCTTCTGGCTCTTCGAACTGGCCAAAGCCACGCTCCATTTTTTTGTCATCATGTGGAATCTGCTCATAGGCAAAATAACTCCTATCGCCTCCACGAAATCCGTAAAACTCATCGAAACCGCGCTTGGTCGGGTGGTACTTGTCGGCATCACCCAGGTGCCACTTGCCATAATAGCCTGTCTTATAACCCAAGCCTTTTAGATAGTTCCCTATGGTTTTTTCGTCCACGGGTAGCCCCATCTCATCGCCGAGCAGTTTAGAGTTTTCGCTCATGTAGCCGGGCACGTTGTTTTCTTCATAACCAAATCGCTGCTGATACCGGCCAGTGATCAGACCTGCACGCGACGGACCGCATACCGAGGCAGATACATAGCCTTGTGTAAACATTACACCACTCTTGGCCAGTTTATCTAGCGCGGGTGTAGGCATCAGATCACTCCCCTGAAACCCAAAGTCGGCATTACCGCCATCGTCAATAAATATTAACAAAATATTGGGTTGGTTGGATTGTGCCTGAAGGCAACTCCCAGTCCATAAAAGGGCAAACACCAATAGTCCTACGCTCTTCATCATGTCTTTCATTCTAATCTACTAAGTTGTGTCGATATGGTTCTGTATCCATACCGAACGATAAATACGCAATTCTAATAAAATAGTATCCACACAGACTCCTTCCACTTACCTGAAACCTGCACTATTTTACCCCTGCATTAGCTATCTCTTGTTCTATCCACACAAAACTCATCCTGTAACAAAAAAGGAGTACTTGCTTGGCAAACACTCCTTCCTTCATTCATTTCAAGTAGCCAATACTTGTTTACTTCACTACCAATTTTTGTACAGTAGATTGTTGCTTATAGTTGATTTGAAGCAAATAAACCCCATGTAGTGCCTGAGTCGAAAATTCCAATTTTGCTGTACTGACCGTCCATTGTTTTAAGATTACCCCTTGTATATTCATCAAGCTCACCTGCTTATCTCCGTCATGCTCACCAAAATTTACAGTTGTATACCCCTCTGCTGGATTAGGATAAACTTGTACTGAATTAACAATGACTGGCTCATTACGGTCTGTGATTCGTGCACCGCTACAGCCTCCTAAACTTGTCCATCCTGCACAGACACCAGGCACACATCCACCATTCTTGATGCCACTTGTCCACTTTACTTCATACAAAGTATCATTATACATGACTTGCTCTCCTTTACTATAGGCTTTGGCTTCCCATTCTGCTACACCACAGCCTACGTTAGCACTCGTCACGCTAATCATAACACTCGCCGTATATCCACCTTCTTCAGTTGTCACAGTAATCGTAGCATTACCATCAGACTGTGCCGTCACTTGACCATTTGCATTGACGCTAGCAATGCCACTATTGTTTGATGCCCATGTCACCTGTTTGTTCGTTGCATTACTAGGCATAACATTCGCACTGATATTGGCGGTCTCTCCAGCAGTCAAAGACAAGGTTTCAGCATTCACAGCTATTCCTGTGACAGGCACATCTGTAGGAGGCGTAGTTGTCCCTCCAGTAGACAAAGTAAAATTGTCGCAAGACGCATCGTGAGCACTCCAAAACCAAAACCTGTAAGATTCCTCGGTTGCTCCAGTCGTAAATGTAATACTACGTTGCTGATACGAAGTACTGGTAAACTCGGCGTTCTCAACAAGCTCATTAGTGATGGCTTTGGAAACACCCATAAAAGCACTCGTACTTGCAGCAGCTACCTTACCATATGCTGTTACGGTGTAGGTTGTATTGGCTTCTAGTGTTACAATCTGAGCCACACTGGCATTGGATACCGTAGCACTATAATCTCCATTTTGGGTGCCGGTACTCACCACCCCATTGGTTCCTGACCCAGCTCCCCAATAATCTAGCCCTCCTGTTTCAAACCCTGGGTTACCGAGCTCTCCCTTAGGAAGTTGTGGGTTGCTACTCGTACCCGTTTTCTCCCAAACTCGGACATAATCCACATACATCGACGTAGGCATTTCAGCCAACAGTGCATTTGCCTCTGGATCCGTGAGCGGGTTGATAGCGTTATTTCTATTGTCGTAAAACTGAACAAATGGTTTTCTCAACCCTAAAGACAATGTCACATTCATCGGGCGATTCCAATAGGTATTGGGTTTTCTGCCCACCTCTACACCATCTACATACCAGATAATCTCGTTTTCGTTGACCTCACAACCGTAAATATGAAAGTCATTGCGAGGATCCCAAGGAGCTCTCCATTTATTGAGCTGCTCTTCTGGATATTGCTTCGGTCTACGCCATTCACGAGCGCCATTCCTTTTGACCACAGCGTGCAGGTTGAGATCCATATCTCGGACATCATCTTGATGCCCTTCGTACCAGTCGAATTGCTGCAGTTCTACTACGTCAATTTCGGAATAAATAGTCTCTCCCTCTGGTGCACTGTCATCAAAATTGCTAAACAGCCAAAAAGAAGGACAAACACCAGACCCAGACAATGGCGAACCTTTGATTTTCGCCTCAAAATACCCATAGGTAAAAGTGTTGTAAGACTTGAGAATACCAGACTTAAAATAAGTCCCCTGCGCTGGCACGTTTCCCGCATTGTGACTCATAGTCAGCTCAGCGATACCATCTTCCACCTTTACATTGTTGGTATTGTCCCAAAGCCATGACGAGGTATTGGGTAAGTTTCCGGTTCGAATCCACTTGGCCCAATCGGGCGATCCACCGTTAAATTCATCCGAAGCGCTCCACCTGATTTCCCAGGTATCGGAGGGGTTTTCGGTTTTGGCTGGTAGCTGGGCATAGGTCTGTGACCATACAACCACCAGCATAAGTAGTGTACTTAAGTAATGTTTCATCATGTTATAGTAATTTAGTCTTGGCTCTGACCTGTTCGGAATAAGAGTCATCCCACCATTCGATCCTTTCTCAATAGATCATTTAAAAAGTTGGTAAGAAATAATTTAGCGGTACACCTCGTACTAACCAACCCAGAGCACAATCATTTATCTAACTCAATATTAGACAGATACAACAAAAACCATAAGGTAACATTTACCTCTACCATACACTATCTTACCCTGTAAGGTGATTATTGTTTGACAACCTTAAGAGTCTCACCTGCGTGCTTTAGCAAGTAAACACCAGAGGGAACACTCGATACATCTACCACTGGCATAGTCGATGGATAGTCATCGATAGACCACTCTCTAACCAAAGTACCTGTCAAGTCATATAGAAAGAAAGAGCTTGATAGGATCACAGGCTTGAGGTTCAACAGATCGGTGACAGGGTTTGGCCATGCAATCAAATCAGCAATACGCTGACGAAATTGTACTCTTAGCACTTCAGACCATTTTACTTGTCCGTCAAAATCAACCTGTTTTAGTTTATAATAATGTGTACCTGACACCGTGGAGATGTCCGATACTTGATATTGCTGAGGCACATTGGTGGTTCCCATTCCATCGACTCGGGTGACTCTGCTCCAACGATCACCATCTTTGGATCTATACACCTCAAAATAATCATTATTTAACTCCGAAAAAGTCTGCCATACAATCCGTACATCATTGCTTTCCTTGATCACATCAAACCCATACAACTCCACAGGCAAGGGAGTCTCTCCAGCATTAGCGGTACCAATTGTAAACTCAGAATTGTTGACCAAAGCAGTAACAGAGAAAAAGGTATAATATCCAGAAATCGCATCAAAAACTGCTCCAGCTATGGGTGTCTCATCTGCAAACTGACCATCCTTGTCACTATCCACTATTAACCTAAGATCGTCAGGATCCACAGGCCCTAAACCTGACAGATCCCACTGTAGATCTACACTACCCACATCAATTTGCGTACTGGAAGTGTTCTTTTCACTCACACTCCAAATGCGCTCAAACCTAGCTGCTACACCACTCGGCACATCTGTCGCATTAACTGCCTCAGCCTTCAGACCATTGTGCCCCCAGATTAAAAATTCTCCATCATTCAAATCCGACGGATTGAACATTCTCACCATGCCAGTACCCATAGCGTCCAGTAGCTGGTCCGAACCTATCCTCCCTATACCAGCCACATCAAAATCATACCCTAAATTATCCCTGGTGTACAAATTATTCTCATAGAGTGGTAGGTCATATTTAGCAGAGAGGTAATTTTCCACCAAAAGTTTTTCAACCTCATTGACTGGAGATGAAAAATGGAGAATCTCTGAGATATCGCCTCTAAAATATCCTTCAGAAATAGAATGTCCGCCTATAGCACCTACGCCATCTGTCCATGAAGAAGCTGCCCCTAGGGTTTGTGTATCCTCTGCTCTGCCACCTTCGTAGAGTACGGACGGGCTACTACCCAGATAGTCCACAGTGATTATGCCGCCGCGAGGTTGTACATTAGTATTAAGCAAATGATTATTAGTCCCATCAAAATAGCGAGCAGAAAAGCTAAGGTTCCCATCCATCTCTAAAACAAAAGCCTGCCCCCCTCCACTTATATTGAGTACTTGATCTTCGAATGCACCACCTAAGTATGATGAAAAGAACACTACAAAATAACTGCCTGATCCATAGGTAGCCACATCGAATAGCAACAAGTCATTCGTTCCATCAAAGGATACCGCAGGCTGTCCATTAAAAACAGCCTCTGAATAGAGGGGCTTCATCGCTGCGTTGGCCTGGCTGGCATAGCTGGTAGTAGATGAGGAAGACAAGTCCCCCCATCGGGTTATAAAATCGCCTCCCTCGGCCATTGTCAGACCTTCATCGCTGTATGCATCTCTTCCCGCATCAAACCACATATTTAAATGTATTGTACTTACTCCTCCTGGGCCATTGGAGATCTGAGCATTGGTCAAGTTACAACCTAACAATAGGACAATGTTTAACAAGTATTTCCAAAACATCATTCAACACTTTATCATATAGAATTAGAACAAATCCATCTACAGTAAACACCAATGAACATTATAATGCCTGTAGATTTCAATTTACCTTTATAGCGTAAGATTTACCGATCCTCTTATCTGACTAAAATGATTGATTAAAGCTTCTTCGTCTTGCGCTTGAATATGTGTCTTGTCCAGCAGTGAGCTCCCCATGCCCACGCCTACTGCACCAGCCTCAAAAAAGCTTCTGATGTTGTCTAATGTAACTCCACCTGTTGGTAATAACTTGATCTGATTCAAAGGAGCTAGCACGTCTTTGATATACTGAGTACCCAGCTGTGTGGCTGGAAAAACCTTAACGACCGAAGCTCCCAATGACCAGGCATGGTAGATTTCACTCGGAGTATAGGCACCCGAGAAAATCGGTACCTGTACTGCTACAGAAGCTGTGATCACCTCCTCGTTGACGACCGGTGTGACAACAAATTGTGCTCCAGCGTCTAGAGCCTTTTGTAAGTCATCGCTACTACAGACCGTACCAGCCCCGATACACAGCGTCGGAAACTCCTCCGCTATCGTAGCGATGATCCCTGTAGCTCTATCAGTATTCATTGTCACCTCCAAAGCATATAAGCCAGCCTTTTCGTAGGCACGAGCAATCATACGTACCTGATCCAAACTCATACCTCGTACAATTCCTACAATAGGTGCTTGCTCAAAATCGCTCCAACTAAATTTATTTATCAGCATAATGATAATGGTTAAATATTTTGCGCTGCCCCAGTAAGAGCGCTTGTTGCTGTGCAGAGTCATCAAGTAAAACATACTGCTCTGCCGGCAGAGTAAATCCAAGTGCCAAGCTATAAAGCATATAGAGAGACCTAGGTGCAGCTAATATCACTTTGTGCTTACACCATTTGAGTGAGGACAGCTCATCTCCGATCAACAACCCACTTAGGTAAAAAAAATTCTCCTCATGACTATTTTGCTCTAGAATATCTCGTGCTCTGGTCGAAAACAACCCTGAGCTCATCTTTCCGTCCAACCCGCGATACACCCCTTCTTCATAAGCCGCCTTATACGTTGAGCACCATTTGGATGCTTTTACAGACTTGGCTAGCAAGCTGTTGTTACATAGCATAGCAAACAACTCCCCTGTCATGTACGTATTTAGACTAACGTATTGCCCCTTTTTATAATGAATGTGTTTACTGTGAGTACCAGGCAATAACAAGACCGCATCATCACTCTTTGGCATATAACGCTCTAATCCTATTGCCTGAATTTCTTCTCCTCTCATCATACTCAACTTGCTCTTGGCTCCTGAGATGAGTAGCATGTTCATCGACTTAGAAAGAGACAAATGTTCCCACACCAGGTTCCCCCCATCCAAATCTATCGGCAGCTCCGCATAAGGTAGCTCCTTGATGCCAATATTGGAGGATGCCATTCCTGCGGTCACAATCGTATGATTCCGATTTGACTCAGGTAGTTTCTGGAGTTGACTTTCTAAATACCTAACAAAATATTCACTACGACACCCCTCCTTTCGACGTTCAAATTTATCACTCATCACCTTCACCCCTTGATCACTTCGAACTTCTTCGAGTATCTGCAATGAATTGTAATCAATCAAACGCAACCTAAAATTGGAAGTACCCCAATCACAACTAAGAAAATAATCAGGCACCCCCATCAAACATTCAAGGCTTTGGTCACACGTTTTCGAATCAAATAATCGTCCAAAGCATAAGTTGAGCAATCCACACCAATTCCACTATTCTTCACTCCACCATGTGGCAGGTAGATATCATACTTCACTCCATTGATCTGTACCTCTCCAAATGCTAGATTCTCTTCAAAATATTCCTGCTTTTTCAAATCTCTGGTGAATACATATGACGCCAACCCCGCATCGGTATCATTGGCATATTTTAAGGCATCTTCATCTCTTGAGAAAGGTACGACAAGCACCACAGGTCCAAATACCTCCTTCTGCAAAACAGGTGCAGTAGGATTATCCAAAACAATGACCGTCGGAGCATAATAATACCCCACATCGTACAAAGGTTGTCCACCAGTAACCACTTTCCCGCCTTGTGCTTGTGCTTCTTTGACCAACTCGTCTACCTTAAAGACGGCTCTCCGATTGGCCAGTGGTCCCATGTCTGGCTGATTTTCTCTCCCAAACCCCACCTTGGCCTTCGAGAGTTTATCTTTCATCCCATGGACAAATGCATCCATAACAGACTCATGCACGAAAAATCGATTGGGAGCCACACAGATCTGACCACTGTTGCCCAATTTGAGTGCCGACCCAATATTGACTGCAAGTTCCAGATCAGCATCTTCGAGCACGATGAAAGGTGCATTGCCCCCACACTCCATGCTGTAGCGCTTGATAGACGTCTTACTACTTTGTCCAATGAGTTTCTGAGCGGTTTCTGTCGATCCGATCATCGTGATCAGTTTCGGGATGGTACTTTCACACAACGGAATTCCAACATCCATCAGCTCTCCGCTAAGAATTGTAATTACTCCTTTAGGAAAGTCTATTTCTTCACATATCTCACCAATCAAATAAGCTGAAAGAGGAGAAAACTCCGAAGGCTTCAAAACAATACTACATCCAGCAGCCAAAGCTGGCCCAAGCTTGAATCCCAAATTGAGCAACGGGAAATTGTATGCCAAAAAAGCTACTACTACCCCTAAAGGCTGTTGAAGCATATGGTGTGTGTGCGTACCTTCTTGATCGGCGATAGGAATGATGTCTCGTTTTTGGATTTCATCCGAATAAAATGCCAAGGACTTGACAATACTTGTCACATCCTCTTCGGTTCCTTCCCAAGTCTTGCCCATCTCGTGCATGATGGCCTCTCGTAACAAGTCTTGCTTTTCAACCAGTTTGTGACGTAGCTTATCAATCCACTCCAAGCGCTCCGAAAGCGGCAATTTAGACCAATACTCAAAACCCTTTTGCGCACTTGTCAAGGCTCTTTCAGTATCTTCTCGACTAGCCCATGCCAAGCTAGCTATTGATTCTTCTGTCCCTGGGCACACTACTTCAAAAACCCCTTGATGACTGGACTCACACAGCTGTCCATCTATGTATAATTTCTTATGACCGAATTTCAACGATTGACTCATTTTCTATAGATTCTTTGTCCAAAAACTCTTCTAATTTATCTTCATTCACTTCTACGCCCAAACCTGGAACCTCTGGAACTGCGATGATCCCCTGATTGACGACTACCTGATGAGCAGTCAACTCATCTCTCAGTGCATTTTCAGTTCTATCTAGCTCCATCGTCGGCAAATCATCGAACATCCTGCCAGGGTTCTTGTCGAGATTGGCTACTAGGTGTGTCGCAGCACTGATTGCAATGCCCGTGCCCCATGTATGTGGCACCAAATCCTTGTTATAGGCAGAAGCCAAAGTAGCGATACGCTTTACTTCAGTAAGCCCACCTGCCGCACAAATATCCGGTTGTGCAATATCCACGCTATTGTGTTCAAACAATCTTTTGAAGCCAAATCTAAGATATTCACATTCCCCTCCAGCAATTGGAATTGTAGTTGCATTTCGCAATCTTTTGTACCCTTCATAATCTTCTGGGGAGACAGGCTCTTCGAACCACGCAATATCAAATTGTTCTGCTCTTCGAGCCAATTCGGCCGCCTCATGATAGGAATAAGCATGGTTTGAATCAATCATCAGCTTCATTTCAGAACCAATCCCTTCTCTAATGGCAGTTATGTACTGTAGATCTTGTTCTATTCCCAGACCCACCTTCATTTTCGTCGCTCGGAATCCTTGTCTTTTGTACATTATCGCTTCGTCTACAAGTTTTTGTTGCAAATCGTCGGCCTCCTCAAAATACAACCCCGTCGCATAGGGAGCAATGTAGGGATTCTTGACCCCACCTAACAATACCGATACAGGAGCCTGCAGCAGTTTACCTTTGATATCCCACAGCGCAACATCAATCGCACTCAGTGCTGCCTGAAAAGTACCGCTACGAGCGAAATCCATCGAGCGCAAATACATCTGCTGCCATACTACTTCGTGTTCTAAGGCCTTCATCCCAATGATGAATGGTGAAAAAAATTCGACTCCCGCCTTCACCACCTGAGCTGGACCGTACCCTTCACCCCAGCCATAAGTACCATCTTCTAGAGTCACCTTGACGATACATATTTTTCGAGTATCATACTTCCATTGTGAAAAATAGAAGGGCACTTCCAACTTGTTAGTGACCACAAAGGGTTCTATCTTTTCTATCTTCATGTTTCTTTCTTTAGTAGTTGGCGTATCCCAAAATGCAGATCGCTACAATCAAAACTGCGAGACCGATCAGTAATACGGTAAAAGGTTTTTTTGCATTCTTCCACTCCCCAGCACGGTACGCCCATATATTGCTGATGATCAATGCCAAGCCAAGCAAAATAGGCCAACCGATCACAGGCCCTAAACTCCCCATCAATGCCGCTCCTTGGCCGTACACACCCAGTGCCGCAAACCAAAACACCCCAGCAACTATCGCCCAACGATAAGCCTTGGCACTGTGCTCTGCTCGAAAAGAAGACCATGTTTTATTTTTTATCAATTGAAAAAGTGCATACCCACCATTCATCACGAAGGCCCCTGTCAGAACCACAACCCACGCTGCTAAACTTGCGTTTTGAGTACTGACACCATAGTTGTCCACCGCAGCATGTATGATAGGGGTAGCATTCGAAAACCCTACATTCAAAAACGCCGACAACACACCACTAGCGATGGCAATCATTAGCCCCACAGCAATCGACTTCCCTCCTGTATTGACACTTTTTTGAAGGCGGTCTCGCTGCACACCCGCTACCGCGGTGATAGCTACACCTACCAACAAGATCATCACTCCTACTAGGATCAAACCAAACCCTGATTGCTCAGTAGCATTCTCCATTTGAAACAATGGTATCACACTACCCATCGAAGCAGCCAACCCCATGACGATACCATAGGTAATCGACACTCCAGTATAGGATACACTGACCCCAAACATGATTCCTCCTATTCCCCACAGAAAGCCAAAAAACATAGCCATCCATAAAACAGTAGAATCAACGGTGAAGATAACCTCAAGCAAATCGGGAACGACAAGCAGAGCCCAGCCTATCGGCATGAATACCATCGCTACGAAGGCATGTACTAGCCACCATGCCTCCCATTTAAGAGGAGCCATGTATTTCATACCTATCCCAAAAGATCCTTGAAAAAAACTAGCTAGCAGTACCAACAGCAAAGGCAACAAAGTAATATCCATAGTCATTCATGTTTGTTGCAAAACAACATACAATGAACAAAAATCTGTTGACGGAAATTACCCCGTACCTAACCTATATTACCCCTAACTACTACTAGAAGTTGGTTGAGTACGAATAAAGAGCTAATAAATGACCAGTTTGAACACAAATCACAATGACTTTCTGTACTGCTGCGGTGTTTGTTTTAACACCTGTTTGAACTGCTTGTTGAAGTTGGTGATAGAGCTATATCCAACTTTGTAGCAGATTTCCGATATGGGCAATTCCTGCTGAATGAGCAGACGGGAAGCATTGCGAACCCGCACTTCATTGAGAAATTGGGTAAAAGATTTGTTGGTCATCCGCTTGAAAAAACGGCAGAAAGAATTGGTCGTCATACAGGCCACATCTGATACGTCCTGCAAAGTGATGCTCCCGCTGTAGTTGTCCGAGATGAACTTCAATACATCATCTAATCTATCCGAGTTGTCACTGGTATACTGGCGCATATCCGACGAAGACAACAATGTCTTGTCAGGAGTCGAGGACAGCTTGCACAACAGATCCAATAAGCGCACGGATTGTTCGGCTGGGTTAAGTTCGGTGATCCCTATGATACTACTTTGCAACTTGTGACTTATCCGTTTACCAAAACAGACCCCAAACTTGGACATGGACAGCAATTCAGAAACAGGTGCAAATTCAGGAAGATCAAAAGTCTCTTTGCCCAAAAAATCTTGGGTAAACTTAATGACGATGGTCTTGACTTTTTTCTCTGTATCCTCCTCTCCATAATAAGAGATATCGTTCCTCCAGAGGTGTGGCAAATAAGAACCTACCAACACCAGATCACCAGGAGTAAACTGCGAGACACTATCTCCTACGAATCGAATACCCGAACTACGAGAGATATAAATGAGCTCAAACTGAGCATGATAATGCCATGAAGAATCCAAACAAGGTACCTCCTTCTTAGTAATATTTAATCTTTCGTTGAGTGTATCAGACTCTTTTAGCACCAGCTTCATCAAGGTAAAATTATATATTTCTTCTCCTATTTGGATAAAAACAAAATATAATATACACAGAATTGTTACTTATTGACTTATTCAATTAGATACTGTACGCTGCCTAATAAAACCCTAAATAATCATACATATAACTAAGGAGTCCAATTGGATCCGTCAAGAGTATACCTTTTCGATGGTTGACATTCTGTCTTTCGGCATTCTCTTTCTCTCGCATAAAGTAGACTAGAAGTATGAAGATCAGCTCATGGTCTTACTCAATGATTTTAAAGTTTTGTACGTGGATTTTTTGGACAGTAGATTCAATGTAAACTTCCGCACATAATAGCGCAGTATCCCAGGAATCTCAAACATCGAAACCTCACCACCAACCCCTTCTATAAACTCGGATCACTCCGTATTGCTGGGGGAGAGATAGTAGATCACTTCCAAATTCGTTCTTGTTTACCCCCCCTTTTATGAGTCTTTACTCCCCACAGGCACCGGCTGTATAATCCGTAATCCCCATACAACTAGCCACACAAGCATTGCTATAGGTTTTGTCATTGCAGCCACATACAGGGCTGTACACGTATGGGCAGACACATGATATATCTATATCATCCGTCTCGTTGCATCCGCTACTATCATCCTCCCGACAAGCGATCAGGGAAAATGACAAGAATATAAGTATCATCCAGTTTTTCATATCTCTATGACCCCTTTGGGGCAAAAAGGGTTGGATACATCAGCAAACTAACTCCCGTACCCCTCCCCTTGACAATCTCAGCAAAAAACACAAACTTGGGACATCAATACAATAACCTGCGTTCGATTTTAACTTTCATTAAAACCATGTCTGAAATGCATCAATCGTACCTTGTCTTCAAGCCAGACAGTCCATACCTCAGGAAAATAAACGCTTCCTTTTTACATCGCCAAAACATGAAACAAATAGCCATACTCCTCCTAGGGATCTTCGTCGTATCCTGTAGTCCTAACAAAAAAGAAGTTCAAAACACAACAGCAGACTCAACTGCAGTGGTAGAAAGCACCGAACACTTCGACTGGCTACTCGGTCAGTGGAGCCGGCTAAACGAAGAGGAAGGCAAAGAAACCTACGAGCACTGGGACAAAGTCAGCGATACGGAGTATGCAGGCCTAGGCTTCACGATGCAGGAGGCTGACACCATCTGGCAAGAAAATATGCGCCTCGTCAAAGTTGACAAGAATTGGGATCTGATGGTACAATCCCCGGGAGAATCCGAACCTACGGTATTCAAAGGTACGGACCACAGTGCTACTGAATTCACCTGTACCAACTCCAAAAACGACTTTCCCAACACGATCAAGTACTGGAAGGATGAAGACAAACTATCGGCTCTTGTTTCGGGAGGAGATCTCAGTATATCCTTTGCGTTTGAAAGAATGAGTCTTTAGCCAAAGGGCTCTACACAGCTTAGGTTAAGACCTACTCCACTATCCTCTACACATACTGAAGAAGATGGTATCCATATCACATCAGTACCAAAAAAAAGACGAGACTGATCTCTGCAAAGAGATCAGTCTCGTCTTTTTTACATTCCCCATAACCAGTATGAGCTACTAAGAGTCATTGAACCTATTCTTCCTCGCTAGCAGAGTTCAGAATATTAATGGCAGTGATCAAGCCTCCTTCTACCGCCAATCCTTGTGTAGCTTTAGAGGTCGCTACATCAATATTGTATACAAAGCTACCTGTCTCAGTTGTCACACCTACATGCACAGTACCACCATCTTCTGATACCAAGTTGTTGCCACCCGTTGTGATTTGAGTAATCGTAGCAGGGTCTGGCATGCCAGTCACCCAGTCAAAAGTCTTGTTGTACACATCGATGATGGCATACGCTTTACCTCCACCCCAAGCGGTAGTCATTTCCGCTTTGTTTTGCATGATACCGATGAACTTACCATCCCCTGCGTAGATGTGAGAATCGATCACATATCCACCAGAGGCTTCTTCCAGATTGAAATAGTAATCGTCAAAGTCGTCCGTTGCATTAGCGATTCTAGTCACGGCAGATGGCAGAGTTTCTATCACTTCCCAATTGGCATTCATAGGTACAGCCGAAGAAAAGGCATAGCCATCTCCCTGTTCGTCAAAGGTGAGTCCAGAGGTAAAGTATCTACCAATAAAGCTCGTCCTGTCGTCAGATATCGTCTTCACGTATTGCATCTCTGGATACGAATAAACTGCTACGTTGGCCTCATCTGGATAGTCCGTGCTCCATCCCCCTTCAGTAGTTCCTTTGATGGTGAAATAAGGCAGGTACACCAAATCATCTCCCTTGGCTGTGATCCACGAGAAATAGGCCAATTCACCATTTTCTTTGTTGGCCACTTCCTGACAGTTGATTTGTCCCTCGTTCACTATAGTCAGGGAATTAGTACTGATTCGGTACCAATACAAGTATGGATCATCAGCACTGGCGGTCATTTTGATCGTAAGTAAGTCCTCAGCTACTGGCGCAAAGGCTCTCACAGTCTCGGCCTGAAAATCAGACAAAACCTCCAACTCTCCAGATGAACTCAACTCGTAGGTCGTGACAGCTCCTGCGTTTCCCTGACCGTATAGCATACTGAAGAATTTGTTGTTGCTCGTGACGTAGTAGCGGTACGTTCCATCTTGCTCGATACCATTGGCCGTCGTAGAAATCGTACCAGTCGTCAGGTCATCAGCAGTCAGGATGTAATCAGCCACTCCCTCCGAGGCAATAGGTGTTGCGGTCACAATATATTTTGAACTGGCACCTCCATCTGGATCAGGCGATGGAGAACTACCATTGTCCTCTTCACATCCCCCGAACAGCAGTGCTGCGAATCCTAATGCAAATAATAAATAAGTGTTTTTCATGTTTGTCTTATGATAAAAAAATTAGAAAATGTTATAGGTAATCTTGCCCGTGAAACTTCTTCCGGGCTTTTGTAGACTGAAGTTGTCGTACAGTTTCTTGTTGGTCAGGTTTCGACACTCTGCCGTCAATTGCAGTTTGTCATTGAGGATGTAGGTCAGTGTCAGATCATGAGAAACCTGTGCTGGGATGTCCAACTTGTCACTGCCCTGACTCGGCCAATACAGATAAAATCCATGCACATAGAGTAGGTTATACCCGAGGTTTAGACGGTGTCCCTTGTCCCACAAATCATGAAAAGTGTAGGTCGCATTGCCATTGCCAAACAGGTATGGTTCATTGGGGATGCGGTCTCGGTAAACTGGGCTTTCTGTGATGTATCCTGGTTCATACTGCGTATTGTTTCGTAAGTTTTGATAGGTAATGTTCGCTCCGATATTGAGTACATCTTTGTATTCGTACCTCATCTCACCATCTACCCCTAGATTGGTCACGCTACCCAGATTGTCCATGATGATCTTCACCTGATTGCTACTAAACCTTGCGCGGATAAAATCCTTGGCGTATCGATAAAAACCGCCTGCATTGAAATTGAGGCGATTGTCTGGATTGACCGTAACCCATAGGCTGGCTCCCAGATTGTAATTGTGACTGTGTTCAGGTTTCAGATCGATATTCGCATCTAGATTGATCATATCCCCAAACAACTCATTGGACTCAGGCAAACGATAACTCTTTTCGTAGGAGGCTTTCAGCTGTAGGTTGTCATATACGAACCAACTCAAGGCAGCACCATAGCCCATACTATTGAAGGTACTGGTGGTATTGTTGTACTCATATTGGTTATAGCCTTCCTGCTCTGTGACCTTGGTGAACTCGTTTCGCTGGAAATATTCCTTCATAAAAACCGAAGCATTCCAAGACTCCCGCTCATAGGTATACCCCAGACCTAGTATATTCTTTTGGTTCTTTCTAGGTTCATCGAACTCGTCGTTTTCTGGGTTGAGCTCATCTTCTCCCTTCCGGTTAAAAGTGTTGAAAGTATTGCTCAGAGCCACCGAATGATGTGCGACACGGTACTCCACATTGGCCATGGTAATGCCCACATTGTCTCGAAACTTGTACAGTGAGTACGATCGCTCACCGCCTGGCACAGCATACTCCTTGTATTGTCCAAACCAATTGTACCTACGGTTTACCGTGTCTATGTTTTGCTCCATCCCTGCGTTGTAGTTGGCGTTGAGTCTTACATTAAGACCTTTGGTAAACAGGTCATTTTTCACATACTTCAAACTCGGCATGATGATCGTCCCCTTTCTGTGCCACTTGCCAAAAACCGTCTCCACACGAGCTCCAGTCTGGATTTCCTGATATTTTTGGCCTAGCGTAGCACCGATCAGCAGTTGGTCAGCAAAAGGCTTATTGACTAGCCCTGCCTTTACTATAATCGTTTCGTTGTGATAGGTGTCATGAAAACGCTCCACGGTCTGGTCGCGATTGTAAGCTCCTGTATTGATATCGGCCACATCGACTCCCATCATCTTGTAGTTGTTGTCGGAGTAGTTCTGAAAGGCATTGAGCTGAACCGTAAATCCAGACTCTGGCGCTACGTAGATGGCATTGACAATCGTACGGTGGGTATTGAATGAACCGTAGGAATATGAGACATCCAAATGACTCTTTTCGTAGGTGTTGGTCACGATATTGACTGCTCCGCCCAAGGCATCAGCTCCCAGACTAATCGGCACGACTCCTTTGTACACTTCGATACGCTCTGCCATCCCCACGGGTATGTTGTTGAGCTGAAAAGCCGAACCGAGGTTATCCATCGGGATACCATCGATAAACATGCGTACCTGATTGCCTCTGAATCCATTGATCGAAAAGCTCATTTGAGAACCTACTCCTCCCGCTTCTCTCACTCTCACTCCCGAGGTTCGGTCCAAGGCGTGCGCCAAATCCAGTGATGTACCGTGCAGGGCTTTAGCATCGACCACTGCCACGTTAAACGCCTTTTCTTCTATCTCCTGAATTACGCTTTTCCCCGTCACAGTCACAGCTTCTAGGCTCATAATATCCTCCTGCAATACGAAGTGATGAGTCGCTTGAGCATTTGCTCTCAAGTTCATTTCCATTTCATGAGGTTTGTAACCCAAACAGGTAATCCTTACTTTCGTCAGTCCCTGTTTTAGTCCAGAGATAGTGTAGGCTCCTTTCTCATCGGTCACGTCTCCGAGGAAAGCGTCTACCAATCTCACCGTTGCTCCTGGGATTGGTACGCCCTTTTCGTCTGACACTACACCTGACACTATAGAGGTCTGAGCAAACACACTAATAGGCAAAAACAGGAGACATAGAACTACCAGAAGGATAATATTTGATTTCGTCATGGGGGATTTTACTTGAAGGTTATTTTTGAATAGGTATTGATTCCAATACTTTGAGGATATGATGGTTTGCCCAATTGTGGTTTTTATGCTTCTACCATTTGCTGTATTTCGGTTTCCAGCTTCTGCATCCATGCAGCCAGTCTCGGCTCATTCATATCTCTCTGGTTGTCCGAGTCCAGCGGCAATCCATAGAACAAGCCATCCTCAAACAACCCTTTGGACTCGTCAAAGTCATAATCGACATTGGGCCACATGCCTATGATATGCCCACCGTTAGCCAAAATCACTTCACCTAAGATGCCTAAGCCATCGACGAAGTACTCTGCATAGTCGTACTGGTCTCCCAAACCGAACATCGCGACTACTTTCCCAGAAAAATCGATGGTTTGAAACTGTTCGAAAAAGTCCTCAAAATCACTTTGCAACTCGCCATCATACCAGGTGGACAAGCCGATAATGATAAAATCAAAACGTGCGTAATCCTCGACCGTCATATCAGATCCTTCGATGACCTCCAGCTCAGAGATATTCCATGAGTCAACAAACATTTTGACTACCTCTTCGGTATTTCCACTATCTGAACCATAAAAAAGCCCGACCTCATTTTCTAAAAATATTGACATGGTGATTCTTAATTTTTATTGTTCTTAAACCTTGTTTTCAAGTGCTACATGAGTCTCCCACGGCACTTCTATTTCTTCGAACCAACCTCTACCCGTCCTCCTATGGATACAGATTGCACCATGGAGAAATCAACAACTTTATCTATTCTTAATTAGATTGATTCTAAATAATGCAATATTAGAAAGAAGTATCACGAGTTTCAATCGCTAGTACTAGCGAATTGTATACGCATAGATTTGTCTCTTTTTTCCCCTGAATGCTATAGACAGTGCATGGATATGAGGTTGACTAATAACCAGTTGAGCAATCCTCCCAAGGAAAAGAGAGAAGGAAATAACGGTGATGTTGGAGCATCTAAACAAGATGGATTTCAAAATCGACCTGATGGAGGCAATGCAAACTATAGCTGGTCACAATACCATCGAAACATCCGATCAGGAGTTTCTCAATACGATCAAGTACTGGAAGGATGAAGACAAACTATCGGCTCTTGTTTCGGGAGGGAATCTCAGTATATCCTTTGCGTTTGAAAGAATGAGTCTTTGAGATAATATTTTAAATGATTGGAATAATGAAAGTCGAATATTGATTTTTATCCCCAGCAATACCGACTAATCCTTTAACTCTCTACAGAGAATAGAAATCGTCCTTGATCATGTCTGTGTCAATTCCCTCCAACAATCCTTTGATGGTCGAGCGATCCGCTGGTGTAAGGTTCACAACAGGCTTAGCGCCAACCTTGGACTCTTTCTTGGCATCAAGAATATCCTCTTTGGTGATCTCGCCTTTTTTCAGCCGATCTGCAATCGATGGGTAAGAAATACTAAAAATCAAGTATTTCACTAACTTATCACTCTGCTCATCTTTAGCATACTTCTCTTCTTTCCCCTCTACTATCAGTGTCTTACGTGCTACTTCATACTGATTGATGAATCGTTTCATCTGCCGTGGATTATCAGGCACTACATACTCTAAAAATTTTTGCAAATACTTCTCAATATTCTCCCTAATATCTTCATGAATTGCGTCCATTTTTTCGTCCATTTTTTGATTCTTACCACTACCTTCATCTTTTTTCTTCACCTCTTCGGTTGGCCTCTCCTGTGGTTCTGCACCTTCGTCTAACTCCTTGACCTTAACATGACCTATTAGATTATCCCAATACGATTTTAAGGTGTCAGGGTCAGGTTTAGGTACGTTAAGGGTCAGCTGAAAGGTCTTCTGTAGGAACTTGTCTCCTACCGTACAGCCATCATTTGTGATACACTTAAAGTCACGATACTTTTGACTGAAGCAGTTGCTCACCCAGCGACCGTCTGCAGCGATGATATAGAGGACAGGTCTGTCTTTGAACAGATTTTGGATACCCTCTAGTAGCGAGACAGTCGCCTCCACATCGCATCGGTCTAGGTCATCGATAAAGATTGCCAGGTCGTTGTCTTCTGCGATCTGATTGAACCTTTTGCGAATGGGCTCGAAGGGGTGTTCGGTGAATTGCTTCTTGAGTTCTTCCCGTGATACGGACCTAAAGAAAAAATTATTCACCAACCCGGTGATCACACCGACAAACGTCCCTACCAAACCAATCAGGCTAGTGTAAAATCCTATATCATAGCTGGAATCACTAGAAGGGTCAGAGAAAGAAGTTGAAAAAAAGTACGCACTCACAACAAAAACAGCAATGAGCAAAAATGCCCAAAGCTTGTGTCGGTACTGAAGCTTGAACTTCCAATATCGGTGGGATGAAAACTCACCTGATAGTGACTTGTCAGAGGCGTATTTGCTGATTTGATTGATCAAAATCCACCAAGGATCTTTGAATCTCTGGTTCTCCCAGGCATTGTACTGGATCACCTCCCATCCACTCTCTTTCAAGTGTTCTTCAAAGAAATTGAGCATGGACGACTTACCCGACCCCCATTCACCATTGAGTAAGATGGTATAGGGTTCCTTATGATCTACAAACAATTCATTGACGCTTTGGGTCACACTCTTTACCAATCTCTTCCTGCCCAACTCGTCTTCATCTGCAGCTGCAGCTGCATCTGACCAGAAGGAGGCCGTCTTGTCAGTTGTTTGACCTGTCCATTCAATAGGCTTATAACCCAGCTTTTCTCTTACCTTCAAAGTATTTGAAAGCATTTGACTGAACTTATCGTCAGGGATTTCGAATTCATTACTTAAATCATTGGATTCAATTACCTTATAAATTTTTGGCTTATCTACTGTGAGAAAATATGTGAGTGCCCTTTGCCATGAGTCCTGATCATATAGTATAATGTATTGTTTCTTATCATTTAAGATTTTGACAAAGTTTTGCGCAATAGCATCAAAGCATTTCACGAGCTTTTCACTATGACCTTTTTTTCTGTATGCCAGCTCTAAATACTTAGAAGATATTTGACCTTCCTTAAAGTTCACCACAAAACCTATGGCTTGGGTCATGTTAACATCTCCAATTTTTGTAAATCCAACAAAAATGTATCCCGAACCTTGGAACCATTGGCCTTCACTTAGTCTCTTTTCTTTCGATCTAGAACTATCTTGTTGTCTCAACCAAAACTTTAAATTAGAGTCTCTTTCTTTTCTCCATTTCAATAAAAACAAGAGAATCTCATCGCTTAAGCTTGCTACTGGACTAAGTCCTTTGTCATTAGGAATTTGATTACTGTCTATCTCACTATTTGGTTCGTTTACGTCCCTTTCAACTTCTGAAGTATCAATCCTCCCCATACCTTTTAAAGGGACAATAGGTTTTGTTTCACCCTCATCAAGATCAATAGTTGTGTATTTTTTTAGATTCTTTCTCGCTATTTTTAAAGCTAGATCTTTATCCATAATTCTTATCTCTCGACGCTTATTCTCTGGCAAAAGCTCTATCAAAATAACTGGTTCTCCTTCATCAATTATGTCCCACTCATTTCTAGATGGGCTATACTCGCCAGGCTCTTTCTCCCAGGTTTCACGATACACTTTATTTTCCTCTCCCGTTTTTCTATGTTTTATTATCATCATAACTGTACCAGTAATTATCCCCCTATACCCCCATCATTGTAGGGCTGAATATCTATCTCCTTTAGCATCTACCCTACGTGGGCGCGGTCCTATTTCATAGCCGTATTTTCTTGATTTGGTTGACTGAGTATGGAACTACCCCGATCCCTAAGGCAAGGAGTACATAAGTAAAATCAGAGAGGTCTAGCCTAATCGAACGGTAGATGTTCATATAGAAGTAAAAGGAGGTAATGCAGACACCCAGGATAAGACTAGTGATCCCTGACAGGAACAAAACTAATCGACTGGCACTACGCTTGGTCGTCACAGGCTTGTCAGGTTCAGATTCTTTGGTCTCTTGGTTCGTATCCTCATTCTTTTTGGCCTCTTGCTTTTTAGCCTCTTGCGCGATGATTAGCTTTTTGATCTCTACCTCGGTCTCAGCCAGTAGATCTGTATAGTGTACATCCTGATCGCTGAGGTATTTTTTGATCACCCATATCGTAATGACGAAGATGATGAGTGGGGCTAGCACGATCACTATACCGAGCAATACGCCGAGCCATTCTTGTATGTTTTCCATAGTATTAGTTTAGCTATTTCTGACCCATCATTCCTTGGTCGTTATTATTTCTTCATTAATGGCTTTGTCGATCACGGCTTTTAGCTCCAGTAGTTCGGTCTCACTAAAACTATTGGAAGACAACCATTTGTCATCCTTTTTGTAGATTTTTTTCACTTGAAAATTTTTCCAAGTCTTTCCATCCTTTCGTGTGTTGACCCAAACTGTAATGACAGCCGACCCTACTCTATACTCCGTTTTAGGCTTTTTTCTTTGCTGTTCTGTTTGCTCTTGTGCTTTTAGCTCCTGCGAAAATCCAACGACTGAAAACGTCATTAGTAAAATCATTGTCAATATTATTCTCATTCTTTTGATGTTTTGGTTCTAAGTTTTGATTGTAATCTTGTACTGGTCACTGCTGCCTGTAGGGCAACAGTGCATTAAATAATCCTACTGCCAGATTTCTTAGGTACTAATATGAATATCCAGCAATGTCCCTTAATCTAGACCCTAACCCCTCCAAAAGTTACCCTCTGACGATACAGTATTTGTATCATGCTGACCAAATACGCTACAACAGAACTTTTGGAGGGTTCTATAAATCGAACTCAGGTTACTAGGCATATCTAGGTTTTGGATCATTATTTCATACTTTCCCCTTTTGGTTTTTTCCATCTCTCCCATTTTAAATCCACTTTGTTCCACACAGATGTTTCGCCTCTATTGAATCGATAATGTCCATCATCTGAGGTCATTAGTATTTCATCCGCCCCAGGAAATCTGAGTTGAAACTGCTTATTGCTATCATATGGGTAATAGTAAATATTGTTATCAAATAATTTGATCGTGCTTTGTATAGTTATGGTTCCATCTAGTTCTTGAATTGTATAGGGGATTCGACCTTTTTGCTTGAAAAATTCTTCAATGCTGCCCAAGAACCCATTTTCAGCACGAGCAGCCTGGTACCCCTTCCAATATCCAGTATATTTCACCAGAGAATCCTTATATGCGGAATCAATGACCCCACATTTAAACAGAGTATTTATGTATGTAGAGCGTTCCCGTCCTTGCAATGTCATGGCCTGCTCAATCAATCCATTCTGAAACTGTTTTTGATCCAGCTTCCGCTTTTCATTGGTATTTACCCACAGGCTAAACACCCCCAAAATAAAACTGAGTAGCCCTGCTGATATGAGGATTCTAAAAAACGAGTTTGATTTTTTTTCTTGTTCCATAGTTTTAAAATTTTAAAGCCCCATCAGGGCAACAACATTTATAATACTTCGTCACCAGCGGTCATAACGCGACTTGATCACTAGACGGCCATAGAGTATCTGGCTGGTAGACTGATGATTTCTCCACTTATCGCAGGGGATTCCCTGATCGCTCCTTCGTCGCTTCAGCGAATGACGGTTGGTGGGGCACGAAGTATGACAACTCCGTCAGGGACTCGGCTTGAATGTGTAAAAACCCCAACTGATTACAAGTTGGGGTTTGATGCGTTCCGTTTATGAGGGTTCTACAATTCCTAACATCTCTAGCATCTGCGGTTCGTCTTGTAGTGCGACACGCGCGATCCCGATGAAATCTCCCATCCAGTCTTCGAGCTCCTCGACGGCACGATCTCTCACCTCTGTGGCTGCCTGTGCATCGCCTTTCTCTTTGAGTTGGACAGCCAGCTTGTCAGCTACATCTGCTACGGCTTCTTTGCTAGCAGTCAGCACTGCCTCGGTGATGCTGAGTTTGGACAGCTCCGCCAAGACAGTCGCATCAGCTAGGGCGTTGGTATAAAATACCGATGCCTGACTGAGCCATCCGGAGTAGGTTTGTTTTCTACGTCCTGATATATCTAGTGCCTCTAGCGCACCACGATTATCTTTGAGCACTATCCGAGCCAGTTTCACCTGTTTGATGTAGGCTTTATTGGCGGCATACTTCGCAGCATCTAGCGCATCGGTGGCTTGATACTGCTCTCCATATTCTTTTTTCTGTTTTTCCTGCTTGACCTTGGCATCCTCATAGAGTGCCTTGCCTACTGCCAGTACCTCTGCGGTATAGCCGTATTCTGATAAGGTCTCTAACAGACTGGGGTTGCCCAGGGCATTGGTGATCGCCACTTGTGCAAACAGGATTTTAGAATCAATCGTTGTATTGTTCATATAGATGTTGGTTTTGTTACGTGATTTTATGGATAGCTACTTGGTAGCTGTCGTTTTTGAGCCGTAGCTGTGACTTTATTCATGGTAGCTGTCATTTTTTGATGGTAGCTGCCGTTTTTTAGTGGTAGCTACCACGATGGGGACGGTAGCTGCCACTTTTCGATGGTAGTTGTTGTTTTGTAGTGGTAATTGTCATTTTAGAGTACATTTTATTGATAGCTTTTTTCTCCTCCGATACGATTCGCTATTATTAAAATGGTTCTCCAGCATTCCCTTCCATACGTAGAACTGCCTTTTGTACAAGTAGAGAAGCCTTTTGAAACGGGTAACCCAAAACCTGACTCATCAAACTGCTCCACTTGTGATGTGAGGATGATACTTTGCCCATCAACCCACGCTTTGACTTTTATGGATTCCGTTTCAGCGATGAAGGAATCTGTTTCTAGATAGGAACCCGTATTCTCAATTACCTCACCCCCCTTTTCAGATAGCCCCACTGCAACTACATTGTCTAACATTGCCTTTGGTTGGTTTGTTAGCACTTTAATTTTTGATGAGCTAGCACTAGGTTCGGATGACCAGCCCTGCAGAAGATCCCCTGATGTGGCAGAACTAGCGACCGTGGTGGTAGGAGAACCTGAGTTTGAATGAGGTGAAACACCTTTTTGACTAGCGAAGGTTATAGATGCTAGTACTATTAATATTGTAGTTTTCATGTATTCTGATTTTATCGGTATAGAATTTTTTAGCTATTGTTGCTAGCATGTATGACTTGACATAAAGGCTTATTTACTTAGTTTGTAACTAAGACCTATCCCAAGTTGCCATCCCCTCTTCCAGACTTTAGTACTGATCTCTTCATTGGTTAGGTTGCTGAAGTCGGCTAGATTTCTGTCTTTATATTTTTCATCAATCGCATTGACCATCCCAATCGCAGGGCCTCCCGATATACTTAGTTTCACTTTTTTACTGTTTAAGCTAAGACCACCGCCAAAGGCAATATTTGGAGTGATATCCTCATCAAATGGGACGAAGAATCCAAGACTAATTAATGGTCTGATGATGCTTCCCGTTCGAAATGAGATTTCGCTATTGAGACCTATGCCTACAGTCATATCGTTAGTATCTCCCTGCTTGGCTCTCAATTCTTTTGTACCACTATCATTTGTCACGCTATCGGTATAGACCTTGTTATTCGCTAGATCTGTCATAAACAATGTGCTATTAATGTCAAAATCAACCCCGCCTGAAACGAGGTAAGATCCTAAGTCATACTCTTTTGGTGTACCCCCCTGCGTAGTTTTGATACTTAAACTGACTTCTAGTTCATCGGCATCTTCAGAGCTCAATGCAATAGGGGTTAGAGAAACATAATTAGGGTACCAACCTAAAATTTTACCTAATCTCACCACATCTTCGGGAGTCATTCCAGTTGTATCTATTCGTTCTTTTAGTTTATTCTTATAACTTTCTAAGGCATATACATCATTGATGTTCAAATACTCAATTGTTGATAGTGATGCTATCGCCATGTCTAGGTAATTACTTAATTCTCCAATGCCTTTGTCATCAGAACCACTATTTGCTTGAGTAGAGTCTTCATTATCACCTTCTTCAAAATATATGTCTGCTAATCCTTTGTCATAGCTATAGTCAGATTCATTTATTGAAACGGTGACTGTTTCAAGGTTATGAAAATTATACCCTCTAATAAACACTGCAACGCTTCCATTTTGTGGAATCCCATTTGCTCTCGAAAACGAAATAGACTCTTCATTCTGGTTTCCAGCTTTGCCACCTTCTTGTTCACTCTGGGTTTCAGCTTTGCCATCGTCTTGTCCACCCTCCACCTTATGTTTAAGCAACTGCGTATTACTTTTTATCCATGGATTAGGTGCAGCATCAATGATTATATATCTATTTTTCTTATACGAATCACCTATTCGAGGAAACCCCTTTGAATTTCTAAAACTGGGAATAGGAGTTTGTGTTGGGTCGTTTGAAGAAACACCCTCCTCTGTATCAGCTGGCTGTTGAGTAAATGACACCTGAAATTCTTTTTCGGTTGTATCGTTTCCTATTATGGCTATTTTGTATGATTCGAATTGTGGTGTTGCATATTTAGAAATATCATACTTAGAATCATCTCCCGCAATGGAAGTTAGAGTATCATAAGTCTCCCCATTAAATCGAAATAGCGAATACGTTTTATCTGCAAGGATAATAAATTGCTGTTGTGAATCTTTTGCTCTGGTTATTGTATCATTCAATTCCAACCGATCTCTTGATATTAAAATTTCTTGGCTAAGGACAAAATCACAGCACCCGAACATGGATATGATGGTTAATAGTATAAATCGCTTCATTATTTTATCTTTATGGTTTTAGAATAATTGTAGTGGATTGTTTTTAAAGAAATCAAGTAGGAATGTTTACTATTAGAAGCAATTAACACTCCTATGAATTTTCCGTTTGGGTCAAAAACTGGTGCTCCGCTATCACCTCCCTTAGCTGAGCCATCTAAGACAACAAGCCCTTTGATTGTTTGTTTTACTTTCCCTTTGAAATAATTAATTGGCTGTTTCGAAAAGATGTTTTTTACTTTTCTAACTATTACATTATTTGATCCTGCCCCCCAGTATTGAACATAGGTTTGATTTTTTTCATCATCATAGTCGAGGTATCTAGAACCATACGGTCCTATTTTAGTCTCCCATTCGTCAAGTAGACTGACATTAGCGTTCAACTTCATAAAACCTATATCCAACCAATCATCCAGTTGACCTTTTATCACTTCCCCTATTTCATTGCCTTTTTTAGGGTATAGAATTGAACTACTATTCCTGATGTTATGAGAGTCTGTATTTTTTTGATTGGATCGGAGTTCTTCAGGAAACAAGACATGATAACACCCCATTACATACTCTTGGTTTTCCAGTAAAACTTTAATCCCTAAAGTACCAAACCCTTGAATTCCTTTTCTGGAGATGCTTGATGCAAGAGAAAGCGGGGTACTCAAATTTGTAGTTTCAGGAGATTCTTCGACATCAACAGGGATTTTGTATCCTTTATAGAATATACTTTGGGGCAATACATTATTTGAAGAGCTTCGTTTTTTGGCGACTTCAAAGACTATCGAGTATAGATTAGTTAATTGACCAGCTGTACTTTTAAGCCCCGCAGTAACTCCTGTTAGCGAATATTGGTTTTCAAATTCGTCAGATTGATTTATAATCCAATCCGATACTAATTGGTGTTGTGATTTTCCGTGTAAATGATCATAAATAGGTGTTGGAATGGTGGCATTTGGTAGTAAGAATCCCCCACTCCAGTAGTAGTTATCAGCCTCATCTCGGTACCAAGTATCCATCCCATCATAAGAATCCCCTAAGTATAGTTTTTCACCTACTTCGATCTCACTGCCTGGAGCGAGGTATTGGTAGCAGGGGGCATTGACACTGGGCTTGCCTACTCTTACATTTAGATATTTGGTTACAGTTACTTTCATTAGCCGACTCTTTTTATATTGTTGCTCCCTGACGTGCTTTTATCCTTTTGTGATGTGGTGGTGGTCTGTATAGAGGACCTTAGTTTCATGAGTTTGTTTAAGAGATCAAACCAAAAAGGGGCACCTAGGGAGATGGCTAGTGCGGTGAGCAGCCAGCCCATTAAACTGCCGAAAATAGAATTGCCTCCATTCCTAACCGGCATGCACCAACAGGAGCACTTGCTGGTATGATCTGCGTGACACTCTCCCGATGACCAGCCTAGCCCCATGAGGTCATTGACATTTTGGATATCCGTCTCGATCAGCTGTTTGGTCTCGGAGATCAGCGTATCTCTATGCGCCACCAATGAATCATACCTCGCTAGCGTACTCTTTTTGAGGGATCTGAGAGAATCAGAGCCTGTCGTGTCTGATGCTAGCAGCTGATCGATGGACTCCAACCTGGCTGTCATTTCTTGTTCTAGATTAGGATGCGCTTCTAAAAAGACCTCTGTCTGCTTGATCATCGCTGTTCGCAATTCGGGGTCTGAAGAAAGCTTCTTGACAATCAAAACCGTGTCTACATTGAATACAATGGCGATTCCCAATCCAATAAAAAGGAGAACCACCTGACAATATTTCTTGTACCAGCCGATGGTTCGTTCCATCATCTGATCATACCATCTTTCCAATAGCCTTTTGAATTCCTCTACATCCCCTTGGGCATCTACCCATAGCGATTTGAGATAGAAGAGCGTCTCCGGGTCTATTCGACTCACAGGGGAGTCCGCATCGTCTACATTGACAGGATGAAACGCTCCTTTCTCTATAGACTCATCAATTTTTGATCGGATATCATCCCCTGGTTTTACATCTGATCCTCTCAGTAAATCGACCAATACTTTGGCGAAATTATCCGCTGAAAAAGAAGAGGGTCTTTTGTGCCAAGCGTCCTCTGACTTGTACTTGATCTCAGGGTGATCGTAGAATGCCTGAGACAGCCCCTTTTTCTTGAGCAGTGTGGTCAAGTTAAAAGGGATAATCAATCGACCCCATGTCTTTAACCGATCCATAAAGGGCTGACGATCCTTGGCATCATCTAGCATTCTAGCGATTGCTTTTTCTAATATCTTACCTCTAAAAGAAAGGCTCGTAGCGATGATCTCTTGAATGAGAGACCCCAACAAACTATACAGCAGGTAAATAAATACCAAGCCTATTACTACATCTAGTGCAACACTTCCAGTCATGTTATTTCATTTTTAATAGTCAAATATTTTCCACTCACCCAGCCTTCTTTTTCTATTTTCACCCGGCACCATTGGCCTTGTCTTTCTAGTATCTCGACCTGCTCTCCCTTGGTGAGTGGCTCCATGACGAGATCACTACTGGCTGAGGGTTCGCTGCGGACGTTGAGCTGATAGGCGGTGACGGTGGCGTGTGGCTTGTCTTGTTTTGGTGCTGCGAAGGTCTCTGGTTCTTCGGCTTCTCTATCGGCGTACAGGATATCGTTGCGGAGTTTGTCCAGCGGAAAGGCTGGCCCTGGATCGATCTTCCTACCTGGAGAAACCTCCTCATGACCGAGGATGAGTTTGATCCCATAGGTCTCTACTAGCAGACGAACGACCCGTTCGACAATCTCTATCTGCTGCGCTGTATATCTGTGCCAGTAGGTAGGTTCGCTTTCGTTTCGGTGTGTGCCTCTGAACACTTCTGTGGCGGGGTAGGATTTCTTGAACCATGAGAGGTATTCGTCCGCTTGTCGGTCGAGTCGGCCGGCATTGTCTATCTCGATACCGATGCTGTAGGTGTTGAGTCCGGTGCGGTCATTCCAGCGACTCTTGCCCGCATGCCAAGCAACGGTATCAAAAGGCACCAGCTGGGTAATACTGTCGTCCCGACCGATGACGAGATGTGCACTGGCTTTTATTTTGGGATCGGTCAAGGTTCTCACCGAGGACTTGGCATCCCTACCAGCTGTATAGTGGATCACCACCGTATCTGGCAAAGCGGGCTGGAATAGGCCGCTGGTCTTGTTGGTCAACTGCTGGCTCACAGGTGAGCCAGAGGAAGCTACCAATAAATGATTTTCGATTTTCATGGCTTACAATCTTTTTAATGGAACTAAAAAGACAGCAGACCACTGGGTTGAATACATAGCAGGCATGTTCTAATCAAGTTAGGTGTTGGTTATTCGCTCTAAAAAATGCTGCATTTCTAATCTAAAAAAATATTGTTCAATTAAGAACTATATCCTATTGAAAATCAGCAAGTTTAAAAAATAATCACATCTGATCTAAACATATTAATATTTACCCTATCGAGAGAGATCTGTGTACTAAGTCTAAGAGCAAATGTGCGAGAAACTTCACCAGTATTCTCCCTCCCGTCATGCCTCGATCTCCGTAATAGGTTTAGACTTTCTTTGGAACTGAACCTCAATTATATTGCGCTTAATGAAATGCTGTTTATAAGCATGCTTTGCAAGCGCGCGCTAGCAAAACCAAGTACCTCCACTCAGGCTATACGCACCAAAATAGCAACCAAATCACGGTTTTAGTTCTTCGGTAATCCACGGTAGTACCGTCTCTACCCATCGGGCGTACATCTGCCCTGATGGATGAAGGCCATCAACAGCGATTAGACTGGGATTGGATTTGGCCTCTCTCGATATCTCGGTAATATCAAAGAATATAACACCTTTATTTTCAGTCATTTGCTTCTTCAGCCTGTTGTATTCATCTATTTCCTCCGCGATACGTTCGGGATCAGCGCTTTGCCCAAAGGGCGTAACCCCATAATCAGGAATAGACAGCACCACGACGCGCTTTGGCTCCCCTCCTGCCAACGCGATGGCACGGTCTAGCAGTATCGGATACTCTGTCGTAAATCGCTCTATTGGTTGCCTCTGGTACTGATTGTTGACCCCTATCAGTAAGGACACCAGATCATAGCGCGCGCTCAGCTCCTTTTCCTGATCCATGGCATAGATCAAATTCGTGGTAGTCCAACCCGTCCTAGCGATAATCTTAGGCGCACTCATTTCCAGACCTTCCGACTTCAGCTCAGCGACTAACTGTACTGGCCAGCGGTCTTCCTCTGCCACACTCTGCCCGATGGTATAGGAGTCCCCTAGCGCCAAATAGCTAAGCTCTGATGTGGCTGGCGGAACATCCACTTGCTCCTCCTCATCAGTCACATCATCCGTTTCGTCTGATTGATCATCCTTATCATTTTGCGCTACAGTATCCCCCGCAGGCTGTACGCCGCTTTCTTCTTGGCAAGCCACACTTACCAATATAAACCATCCCAAAATCCATATTTTCATACTCCAGTTGTTCATCGTATTCGTCATTAGGATAGATACGTACATAGACTATGATTCAGATGTGGCACCCACCCATCTTTCACTTGTTTTCTGTAGATTAGAGATATGACATCCAGTATAGATCTCTACATCATGGCACTGCTTTATACCCTAGCTGGTATCAATCATTTCGTCAGGCCCAAGTTTTATCTCAGGATCATCCCTCCTATTTTCAAAAACAAAGCGCTCGTCAATCAACTAAGCGGTGCTGCGGAGATTCTGCTCGCCATCGGACTCTTGACTCCCTACCAGTCTTATGCCGCGTGGGGCATTATCCTGCTGCTCATTGCCGTTTTCCCTGCCAATGTCTATCACCTACAGCAGCATGGTGCGGGCATGCGCATCCCGATGTGGCTACTGTGGCTCAGGCTACCGCTCCAGCTCGTACTCATCGGATGGGCTTATATCTACACCTAAACCAAGGGGTAAATTCTGAAAGTCCATCATCGACTAATTTGCTCATTTCTAAACTGATCTAAAGTATTTTCCAAAGCATCTATAAATAGTAGACGGTAGATTACTTATCTTTACGGCCTAAATGCACCCACTGAGCACGCATCACGCGCATATCTCGGCTAACAAATTAACAAAAAACACGAATGGCGAAACCGCAAGAAACGTACAACAAGAAAGAAAAAGAAAAAAAACGACTCAAGAAACGAGAAGACAAACAGCACAAAAGAGAAGAGCGCAAAAAGAACTCTCAAGGTGGTGATCTCGAAACGATGCTGACCTACATCGATGAAGATGGAAACTTCACAGACACGCCTCCAGATCCTACTAAGAAAAAGAAAATCAATGCAAAAAGTATCGAAATAGGCGTACCAAAACGCGAAGAGGAAGTAGTAGATGCTATTCGTAAAGGTACTGTAGAGTTTTTCAACGATTCAAAAGGGTTTGGTTTCATCAAAGAAATCGGGACACAAGAAAAATTCTTTGTCCATGTGAATGGTCTGATTGACAAGATTCAAGAAGGAGACAGAGTATCCTTCGAACTAGAGCGAGGCATGAAAGGAATGAATGCCGTCCGCGTCAAAAAAGGCTAATCAATCAGCCAGATATCTCAGTGTTGCATACAAAAGAGCCACAATAGACAAAATCTATTGTGGCTCTTTTCACATTCACCCTCCCCTAATTCACGATCTACATACTGATATCTTCTGCGACAAAAATGCCTTCTCCTGACGAGAGGACGTGAGCGAAAGCGCTTTCTCAAAACTTTGTATGGCATGCGCTTGATTCCCCAGTCGCAACTGCACCTCTCCTAACGTCGCATGGTAGAGGCAGTAATGCTGCAACTGTCGATCTGACTGGAGCAATTCCAGCGCGTGCTGCGCAGCAATAGCTCCCTCGAGTTCCAACAATGCTGCACATCGATTAAGCGACACCACATGATCCGAGCTCAATGCCAATAGCGCATCATAGTGCGCCACGATCCTAGCCCAGTCTGTCTCCTCATAGGACGGAGAGGCGCAGTGTTCGTACGCCAACGCAGCTTCCAGATGATAGGTCGTAAGATTGTCTCCAAAAGCCGACTGATTCATATAATAGTTACCCATTGCGATCAACTCTTGACTCCACAGTTTCCTATCCTGCGCTTGCAACAGTACCAAGTTGCCTTCTGCATCTATGCGACTATCCGATCGCGCTGTATGAAAACACATCAATGCCATCAGTGCATAGACCGATGGCAGCTGGGTCTCTGGGTGATTGAGGAGCGCCTTGCACAGATGCAAGGCTTGTGATATCAAATCCTGACGTATATGTTCATCCATATGCGTCGCACGGTAGCCTTCATTAAACAGCAGATAAATCGCTTTTAGAACTGCTGCAGTTTTGCTAGGCAACTCATGATTATTTGGAATGGCTGGTCTTAGTTTCTCTTGTCTAAAAAACTCCTTCGTCCGGTACAGCCGTTTGGAAATCGTATCTTCGGTGGTCAAAAAAGCACTGGCCACTTCTCGGGTACTAAACCCACACAGGGATTTGAGGATAAACGTCACTTGGTTCTCCTCTGACAAAGCAGGATGGCAACAAGCATACATCATCCCCAAAAAGTCATCCTTAATACTATCGTCTTCAAAATAATTATCCATGGTAACCCCCATGGTGTATTCGGAGATCAGCAGCTGACGTTCTGGATCAGAAAAGTCAAAACTTTGATCAAAGCGTTTTCTCCGTAACACATCGATGGCTTTGTTCTTAGCGACCCGGTATAGCCATGCACTCGGATTCTCTGGCATACCTTTGTATTTCCAAGCCTCCAGTCCTGCCAACAAGGCTTCTTGCACGACATCTTCTGCCAGTGAAAAGTTTTCCGTTCCGAAGATTTTCACCAATACCGAAACCATCTTCCCAGATTCTACTCTGAAAAGATGGTCTAAAGCTGCATCGATCGCCTGGTGCTTATCCAAACGATATTACATTTGACTAATCTCTCTCACTTCGATCGTACACCCATACTGAAACCCTGGGCAGCCTTTAGCTAGCTCAGCGGCCTCTTTGAGTGTCTCTGCTTTGAGCATAATATATCCTCCCATCATCTCCTTGCCTTCAGCTAACGGACGATCAATGAGCTTTTTCCCTCCATCGACCACAGATATAGCCTCAGCCTTAAGGGGCTGACCACCGATCAACTGATCTTTTTGCGCCATCGCTCCCATCCATTCTTGCCATTTTTGCATGTGCTGTCCCATTTCTTCTGGAGATAGTTTTTCCATTTCGTCATCCCCACCTCTGATAATCAACAAATACTCGTTCATAATTTTAGTTTTTAAGATTGATAAATCATTTGTTTTATATCACTGTATCGAACCAATCGTTACGATTTGGACAGGACTATACAGTTTTTTTCAAATTATTTAAAATAGTTCATTTGATGATCGGGCAACCTGATCCCAAAAACCGGCTTTACACTAACAATCCCTGCAAATTTTCTTCTCCCCTAAAAACATAGGCCGACCAAATGGCGGACTTACTAATCGGCCCCATCACATGAGGGAAATGTGCCTGTCGCGTCTCTACAAATGCCCAATCCACTCGACGATCTAGTCGATCAGGGACTATCGCCAGTAGTACTACATCCTTGTTCATGTCAAAATACCGCTGATAGGACTTCATCAGTTCTTCCAGTACCGAACAATGAATAAACCCTTCTTGCTCCAAAGACGGATGCGTATAATGAGTTGCGAAAGTCTGGGCATCCCAAGCCTCCTTTTCGACCAAATGGAAAATCACCTGCGCAGGACGTCTTTGCTGCGTAGCACGGAGTTGGTAGTAGTACTGGATTAGTTCTAGTATGGCTGGATTGACCAAATTGAGCAAGAACACATGTGCGTGATTCTTCTCCTCGATCACCAATGCCTTTTGTCCGATAAATCCCCAATACATCATCCCAAAAAAGAAAAAGATACTAAACAGGTTCAGGTTATAACTATACCAACCGAGCGGTAGCGCCATCATGGAGAGCGAAGTACCTATGCCTCCCGCCAACAATGCCACGATGAGCTTCTTGGTCTGCACCTGCATCAGCTTGATTTTGTCAAAATCAATAACTGTCGATTTGCCTTTGTGCATGATCTGCATTCTACTCGAATAAAAGATAAATCGGTTGCGATGATCACCTTCTTTGGACAGAAAACACTGAAGCAGAATGGGTTCCTCTTGGGTCATGGGTATAGATTCATTAGACTGCCAAACTAATTAAACTTGCCCATTTCAATCTAAGAACTAAATAATTATTCGTCTGGTAAGATCATTAAATACATTGTGTTAATATTGTGCCCAAATCATGGCTCTGAAGATAAAGGACATACAAACACCCGTCGCAAATGAGATGGCTGAATTCGAAAAGCGATTCAGACATTCCATGAAAAGTAATGTGATGCTACTCGACAAAATCATGTCGTACATCGTCAAACGAAAAGGCAAGCAAATGCGTCCGATGTTTGTCTTCCTGACTGCTTCTACTGTAGGGCAAATCCAAGACTCTACATACCGAGGTGCTTCCCTCATCGAACTCTTACACACTGCTACACTCGTACATGACGATGTAGTCGATGAGTCCACCTACAGACGAGGATTCTTCTCTGTCAATGCCCTGTGGAAAAACAAGATAGCTGTCCTAGTTGGAGATTTCCTCCTATCCAGAGGTATGCTACTCTCTATCGACAATGGCGACTTTGATCTGCTCAAAATCGTCTCTGAAGCAATCCGTGAGATGAGCGAAGGAGAAATCCTCCAGATGGAGAAAGCCAAAAAGCTGGACATCACCGAGGAGATCTACTACGAAGTAATCCGCCAGAAGACTGCCAGCCTCATCACCTCATGCTGCAAGGTCGGTGCTGCCTCTACTGGAGCGGATGCCGACACAGTCAAAGCCATGGGGGAATTCGGCGAGAAAGTCGGGATGGCATTTCAGATCAAAGATGATCTATTCGACTATGGCACACAGGAAATCGGCAAGCCGCTCGGTATAGACATTCGCGAAAAGAAAATGACCCTACCTCTGATCTATGCCCTCACCCAATCAAGCTGGTCAGAAAAACGTCGCATCATCAACATCATCAAAAAGCACAACGAGAACACCAAAAAAGTAAATGAGGTGATCCAATTCGTGATTCAAAAAGGTGGATTGGAATATGCAGAAGGTGTGATGAATCGCTTTCACCAAGAAGCCGTAGAGATTCTACATACTTTCCCTGAGTCCGCTGCACGTCAGTCTCTCGAACAGCTCGTACAGTTCACTATCGAGCGCTCCAAATAAAACACCAGTCCAGATTCAGGTTAAAACACTAAATCCTTGGCACCATAGCGATCTTCTGATCCTCCGTCAAGAAAATCACCCCGTCATCCATAAGCTGCCTCACAGCCTCCGTAAACAGGAAATCATTGGTGGTATTAGAGGATTGTTTCACTGCCTGTAGACGCTGATCTCCCGATTCGACCTGCTTCAAGATAGCCCGTTGGATTTTTCCCATCTCGGCACCAAACCCATCCTCCTTCTTGGCTTTGATGCACACATCGCATACACCGCAGTTGAGATAAGCCACTTCATCAAAATACTCTTGAAAGATACGCGTCCGACACAGCGTACGGTTCTTTGCATAGGAGACCATTTGTCCTACTTTTTCTTTCACCACTGCCTGACGAGGCTCGGTCTGTTTGTGATAGCGTTTCAGCGTCGACTGCTCTTGTCTAGGCATGACATAGGTGAGCTGAGGTTTATTCTTCAAAGGATCATAGAGTACTATTCCGTTTTTGGCCAAGTAGTCTAGTTTTTTAAACACTTCGTTCTTCGCATCATGACTCAGTTTGGCTAGTTCGAACTCCGATACATTAAAGAAATCCGAATACAACCCTCCCCCATATAGGCGTAGCATCGCCTTGATCAGAGGTTCGTACTTTCCATGTGCAATGCTAAACTTATAGATCTCACTACTGCTGACATTGATCTTGAGGCTACTGCCACGACTGACATTTTCAGTAAGCAGTAACAATCCCATCTCTTGCAGTTTTTTCACCGCATGGTGGGCCTCTAAGGGGCTCAGTTTGTATCGATAGGAAAACTCCTTGAGATCAAAATCAAAACTCTGCCATTCGCTACTTCCTGTCGCCAGTTTGTAATAGTTGGCCAGTGCCTGATAGATGCGCTCGACATAGGCCAGTGTTGGGTTACGCATCTCCTCACTACGCTGCAGATTATAGATATCGGTAGGACTATAGAGCAGCACCGCAAAGGCATTTCGCTCGTCACGCCCTGCTCTCCCAGCCTCTTGATAATAAGACTCTAGTGAGTCTGGCAAGTCAAGATGTACCACGACACGCACATCAGGTTTGTCTATCCCCATCCCAAAGGCATTGGTACAGACCATAACCCTACGTTGGTTTTTGATCCACTCCTCTTGTTTACGTTCTCTGACATCCTGCGCCAAACCTGCATGATAGAACTCCGAAGATATGCCGTTCTGATAGAGGAACTTGGCGACATTCTCTGTCTCCTTTCTACTCCGTACATAGACGATTGCACTGCCTTTGACATTCGTCAAAATCTCCAACAACTTCGGGCCTTTGTTTTCTAGTTCGAATACCGAATAAGACAGATTCTTTCGTGCAAAACTCTTTTGGAATACAACAGGTTTGTCAAATGCTAACTTCTCGCAAATGTCTTCTTTGACCACCTTGGTAGCTGTGGCCGTAAGTGCGATTCGTTTCACCTCAGGCAGTAATGGGTAAACCTGAGCAATCTCCTGATAGGCAGGGCGAAAATCATAGCCCCACTGTGAAATACAATGCGCCTCATCTATCGCCACCATACTAACTTTCATCTGTTTAACCCGGGCGATAAACAACTCAGAACTCAGTCGCTCAGGTGCTACATAGAGAAACTTCACCTGCCCATGTACGCAGTTGTCCAGTAGCACATCGATCTGCCGATGTTGTAGTCCCGAATACAGTGCTGCTGCAGGTATCCCGCGTTTTTTAAGCTGGTAGACTTGATCATTCATCAGAGCAACGAGTGGTGAGATCACTAGACACATCCCCTCCATCATCATCCCTGGGACTTGAAAACAGATGGATTTACCTCCCCCCGTAGGTAGCAATGCAAGCGTATCCTCGCCAGCGATCACCGAATCAATGATCTCCTGTTGCATAGGGCGAAATTCGTCATAGCCCCAGTATTTTTTCAGTATATCAAGTGCACTAGTCAAGTCCCAAAAATAACGGATTTGAACCCGAATGATGCACTAGCATATAGGTTAAAATCTTATGTTTAGTCAACATGCTGTTTATCACATTGATGATTTACCTTTTAACGCTCAACTCTTGTAATTGCATAATTCAGATTGAACCAAAACCAAAGAGCGTTTACACATCCAGTGCCGTGATCTTTTGGACTAAGACGCGGTTAATGTTTTCATAAGACTCGAAAGTCCACCCTCCTACATGAGGACTAAATAAAACATTGTCTAATTGGAATAACTCATCGTAAGTGGCTTTTTGCTCAGAAGAAAGCTTTGCAAATTTTTCATTTTCGAGCACATCTAACGCGGCATGCGTCACTTTGCCCGACTTCAGGGCGGCCAATAGATCCGTAGTATTGACGATCTCACCACGGGCCGCATTGACAAATACGATATTCTTGTCGAAACGAGCCAAATAAGCCGCATCCACCAGCATACGTGTATCAGCCGTCAAAGGCACATGGATACTGAATACATCTGCTTGACTATAGATATCATCCATCGTCACTTCCTCCACATAGAGGTCTCCAAAGTTGGTTTTGTACTTGTCATGAGCAATCACACGACAGCCAAAACCTGACAGCTTCTCTGCCACGGCACTTGCCATATAGCCATAGCCTAGTAACCCGATGGTCTTGCCACTGAGTTCAAAGCCACGGTTTCCTTCGCGATCCCAGACATAGGAACGTACTTCACGGTCTGACTTACGGAGATTATTGGAGAGACTAAGTAGCATCCCTATCACATGTTCACCGAGGGCGTCACGATTCCCCTCAGGTGCATTGACGAGCTGTATCTGATTTGCATCCAAGTACGCCACATCCACCTGATCAATTCCTGCACCAGCTCTGGCAATGAACTTCAGGTTAGGCTTTGACGACAGCAGTTCGGCATCAATAGCCGTTTTGCTCCTGACGATCATACCTACATAGTGATCCTCTGCCTCGATGATCTCTTGTCTCGTGATTTGAGGTAAATAATCGGAAGCGTATCCGATTGCTGTCAGTCTATCCGAGATGCTGGAGTGCATCTCATCGATAATCAATATTCTTTTCATAAAGGTAAAAAAGGACTAGAGTCCATAGAGTTGGTTCGCCACAAAAAAGTATACGGCAAGGCCTAGCAAATCGTTAGCTGTGGTGATAAAAGGACCCGAGGCTATCGCAGGATTGACACCAAATCGATGCAAAATCAATGGGGTAATCGTCCCCATGAATGAAGCCAACAGTACCACACTAAATAGCGCAGAACTCACCGTGATAGCGATCGTCTGATCCGAAGTAGTAAAGATCACGATCCCAAAAACGATAATTGCCAGTATCGTCCCGTTAACTAGTGCCACCATGAGCATCTTGATCAGCCGGCGAAACACCGAGTCACTAAAGGCACTAGAATTGGCTAAACCCTGTACGATAATGGTCGAGGATTGAATTCCCACATTGCCTCCAGTCGCCGTGATCAATGGGATAAAGAATGCCATCGCAGGAATAATGGCTATCTGGGCTTCAAAAAGGCTGATAAACTTTGCGCCGAGCAAACCGCCCACCAGACCAATCACCAACCATGGCAAACGAGCCTTAGAGATAATCCATACACTATCATCTTCCTCTACATCAGAAGATATCCCTGACATCATCTGGATATCTTCTTCTGCCTGCTCTGTGATTACATCCAGCACATCATCAATGGTGATACGTCCCACCAATTTGCCACGAACGTTGACGACTGGCAGTGCTTCTAGATCATACTTTCGCATAATCTGTGCGACCTCCTCTTCTTGCACATAGGTCTCTACAGATATCACTTCGTCATCGTAGATATCCGCAATGCGCGCATTGTCTTCTGATAGGATAATTTTCTTAAGGGAGACTTTACCAATCAACTTGGTATTGTCATCTACGACATAGACCGAATAGATTTTTTGAACATTCTCCGCTTGTTTCCTGATCTCTTCGATACAGCGCTGTATCGTCCAGTTATGATTGGCTTTGATCAGCTCTTTTCCCATCAGACCTCCAGCTACATCATCTTCATAGCGCAAGAGATCGAGTAAGTGCCCCGCTTTTTCTTCGTTTTCGACGAGGGCTATGACTTCCTCTCGTTTCGAGATCGGCAGGAGGTTAAGCACGCCTACTCCATCATCTGAGTCTAGGTTATCTATATAGACGGCCGTTTCTTCGGAGGTAAAATTCCCCATAAAACGGCTCTGCAAATCATCTTCTAGTTCGATGATGACACGAGCACCGACCTGTGGGTCAAGCAGTTCCAGTACGTATTTCGAATCCTCCGCATCGAACTCCTCCAGCAACTCCGTGATATCGGCTGGATTGACCCCATCAAGCGACTGCTGGATAAAATCCACCTCTTGTTCCTCCACGGCTTGGATAAATCGCTCAAGAAACTCTTTGGAGAGTTCAAAATCCATTATTTCAGTTGCTTCAGACATGGTCTTGGACGAGTTTGGTTAGTGCAATAAAGTCATCGACAGAGAGCTGCTCGGCTCGTTTGTTGAACACCTCCTGGGCGGTGATTTCCTCTGGCAAAGCTAGAGGTTTCATCGCATTACGCAAGGTTTTTCGGCGCATTTGGAACCCTGCTTTGACCACTCTTTTGAACATTTTTTCGTCACACCCTAGATCTGTAACTTGATTGCGTTTGAGCTTGATCACTCCAGAGTTAACCTTAGGGGGAGGGTTGAAAACCGTTGGAGGTACAGTGAACAAGTAATCAATATCATAGTAAGCCTGTAGCAGCACACTCAGGATTCCGTAATCCTTATTTCCCTCCCTAGAGGCAATACGAACGGCGACCTCCTTTTGTAGCATACAGACCACTTCATCCACTTGATCTTTGTAGTCCAGTACCTTAAAAAAAATCTGAGAAGATATGTTGTAAGGGAAGTTGCCAATCACGCTGAAAGACTGTCCGTCAAACATCGTATTCAAGTCCTCCCTGAGGAAATCTGCAAAACGAATTTCCGCATCCTTTCCTTCATATTTTTTCTCCAGAAAATCGATCGATTCTTTGTCCAAATCCAATAGCACAAGCTTTTGGATAGATGCTTTTTCAATCAAAAAATCAGAAAGAACACCTGTACCCGGGCCGATCTCCAAAACGTTAGCGTTGTGTTCGGCACCAGTCAATGCCGATACGATATTCTCCGCGATCGATAGATCTGTGAGAAAGTGCTGACCCAATCTTTTTTTCGGTTTTACGTACGCCATAGTATTACTGATTTTTATTTTAAATTGCAGGCACTTGGCTGAGACCGACACCTATCAATATTGACATCTTTGCTCAGCTTTACCGTGATGTAACCACATGAATATGGAGAATGAAACTAAGAACCAAAATAGAAAATCCGTTATCGGTATCTCTATAGGTGACTTTAATGGTATAGGTCCCGAAGTTATCATCAAAGCTTTGGCGAATAACAAAATGACCAAATACTTTACCCCTGTCATCTATGGTTCGGCAAAAGTACTTTCATTTTATAGAAAGTCACTCAATCAGAACAATTTCAATTTTACCCCCATCAGTGATCTCAAAGATGCCTCCCACAAAAAAACCAATGTCCTCAACTGCTGGGAAGAAGATGTGGAGATCACTCCCGGTGTTAGCAACGAAACAGGTGGTAAGTACGCTTTTCTCGCATTAGAAAAAGCAACAGAAGACCTCAAAGCAGGTCGCATACAAGCACTCGTCACTGCTCCGATCAACAAACTAAACATACAGCGAGACGACTTTAAGTTCCCTGGACATACCGAATACCTCGCGGAGAAAGCAGAGGCCAAAGACAGCTTGATGTTTATGGTATCAGATACTATTCGCGTAGGGGTCGTGACGGGACATATCCCGCTCAAAGATGTAGCAGCCAGCCTCACCAAAGAGAAGATCGAAAAGAAACTCAAAATAATGGCACAATCACTAAAAAACGACTTTGGTATCCTCAAACCGAAAATCGCTGTACTAGGACTAAACCCCCATGCAGGTGAAGAAGGACTCCTCGGTACAGAAGAGCAAGACATCATCATCCCTGCGATAGAAAGCCTCAAAGAAAAAGGACAAATTATATTAGGGCCGTTTCCTGCAGATGGCTTCTTTGGCAATGGCGAGCAGCATAAATTTGACGCAGTACTGGCCATGTACCACGACCAAGGCTTGATCCCTTTCAAGAGTTTGACTTTTGCCAATGGGGTCAACTTCACCGCTGGACTACCTTTCGTACGCACATCACCCGATCATGGCACAGCATACAGCCTGGCCAACAAAGATATCGCAGACGAAAGCTCGATGCGTACAGCCATCTATGCGGCACTGGACATCTCCAACTACCGAGCTGACCACAACGAATAGAAGTAAGGAGAATGATCAAAAAGCAATACAAAATCTCCGATCACATCATGCTCGGCATCTGGGAAATTAACGAAAGTACTGAAACCCTAGTCGCTGGTTTTGATGCGAAAGAAATGGAGGCTATTGCGCACTATCACCCGATCAAAAAAGCCGAACACATCGCCTCACGTCAACTGATCGAGTCGATGTGCCGAGACATGGATATTCCTTTTCATGGGATATGCAAAGACAGCCATGGCAAGCCCCACCTGATCGACTCTACGCATCACATCTCCATCTCGCACAGCTATCCGAAAATAACGGCACTCATCAACCTGGACGAACCCTGCGGTATAGATCTCGAACGCCCCAGAGAGCAACTCCAGCGTACCAAACACAAGTTCCTTAATCCCAGTGAACTAAAAGCCTGCGGAGATGATCTGCACAAACTCTGTATCTACTGGTGTACCAAAGAGTCCATCTACAAGATGCATGGGCGTAAAAACCTGAGTTTCGCACAGAACATTGAAATCAACCGAATCAAAGATCAGCAAATCCACTGCCGGATCAACAAAGAAGGGTTAGTCAAGGAGTTTGTACTCAATATGCAAAAAGAGGACGACTACATCCTCACCTACAACCTCTAGTTCACATAGAGATTCATTAAATTTAGGGTTATGAAAAAGCTATGGCATATGTTATCCATTCTACTTTGTTCATGGACCGTCAGTGGACAAGATATAGATTTCTCCTACATCCAGCTCTGGGATGTCCAAAAGGAAAACATCGTCCCGATCCCTATCGATCAAACCATCACTGTCCTTATATTCACTGGGACGGACTGTCCTTATGACAAACGATATAAATCACGAATCACCGCATTAAAACAGCAATACGGAGATCAAGCCGACTTTATCCTCATCAATGCCCATACCCCTCATCAAAACAAAGACAATGCGACTCAAACCAAAACACAGGCTGCTAAGTATAATATGCCTTACTTTTTGGATTTGAACCAAGAGGCGATGAAACTGTTTCAGATTGAAAAAAGTCCAGAGGTCGCCATCATTTGGTATCAGAACGGCAAACACAGCCTAGTCTACCACGGTGCTATCGACGACAGTCCTCAGTCTAGTAGTGATGTGCACACGCACTATGTACAAGATGTGCTCAACAATCTCATCAAAGGACGCCCCTCACCACACGAATTTAACCGAGCAGCTGGATGCAGGATCAGATAACACTGTCAATCCTCCAATACCTGAAGAAGAATCTTGATATCATCGGATTTCTTATACTCTCCTAGTTTGTCAAACGACGCGACCAAATTGCGCAGCGCACGCGATACGATATCTATATTCGTACAAGGCTGATAGTAAATATCCAACTTACTCAGGTGTAGTTGTTCGATATAGTTATCTATGTCATCAGTCGTAAAAATGATCCCGTTATTGAATACATTGATGTAAAACTGAGTAGACTCTGTCTTGTAAGTCACGATGAATAGGTTCGGTAAATTCACACCATAGATAGGAAGCTTCAGTTTTTTAGCCAACATCAGATAGATCACACATAGACTCAAAGGGTTTCCCTTTTTACTATCCATGACCTGGTTGATCATGCCATTGGCTGGGGAGTGAAAATTCTTAGCATTAGGTCTAAATTTCAAACGATTGTACATGATATCGTTTAGGATTTTAACCTCCTGTATCGGTGTATATTCCCCATTGAACTCCTTCCATGCTTCATAGTAGAACTGCTCTAGCTTTCGGGTTAGGTAGCCCATATTGAGATCGGGATATTGATAATTGGCGACTAGCATCATCCCTTCTAGTAGGTCTTCTGCTCCATCTTCTTTCCACTCCACGAAGCGCTCCTTGAGGAGCTCGTACTGCAGTTCGTGGATGATGTCTTCGATCTTGACACGCACGTAGGGAATCAGACTGTTTTTCATCCACTCCTTCTCCAAAAATGGAATAACAGATGTACCCAAAGATAAGAGTTTCTCCTCCACATGACCCGTGACCTCCCTATCCTCATCATCCAATAGTGAAATCAGTGCAGTCAATTCTTTCTCATTGATATCTAAAGTATCGTCAGTCATCCCATCCAATTTTTTCGAACCGTGAATTTATTCAATCAGCACTTACTGTAGTCGTTTAAGATAGGAATAATTAAGCCAAATGACGTAATTGAACCAATATTCTGGAATATTCGCTTCTAACCAACACTCGACAAACGCAACCTAAAATCCCCCAAAGTTATCTCAACCAAAAATATGAGCCCCGCTAGAATTACAGTTAATCAAACCATACAGGTGTCAAAATGACCAACATCTTCCCCTCTGACACGATCAAGTCTGGATCACGCCCACGTTGAACTTATCAAGCGGCGCATGATTAGCAGCTTCTATCCCAGTAGAGATAATACGTCTCGTATCCAATGGATCGATGATTCCATCCACCCAAAGTCGTGCCGCTGCGTAGTACGGACTCAATTGCTCGTTGTATCGATCGGTAATCTCCTTGAGAAACCGTTGCTGTTCTTCCTCCGCTACTTCTTCCCCTTTTGCTTTGAGAGAAGCCACTTTGATCTGCAGGAGGGTATTAGACGCTGCTGCTCCGCTCATCACCGCCATCTGCGCCGTAGGCCATGCATAGATCAAGCGTGGATCATAGGCCTTGCCACACATGGCATAGTTGCCCGCACCATAGGAGTTGCCAAGAATAAAAGTAAACTTGGGCACGACACTGTTGGCCATGGCATTGACCATCTTTGCTCCGTCTTTGATAATCCCGCCATGCTCGGCCTTGCTCCCCACCATAAAACCACTCACATCATGCAAAAACACCAATGGAATCTTACGCTGATTGCAGTTCATGATGAACCGCGCTGCTTTGTCTGCTGAGTCCGAATAAATCACACCCCCCATCTGCATTTCGCCCTTTTTGGTTTTGACCATCTCACGCTGGTTGGCCACTATCCCCACTGCCCAACCATCAACACGAGCATATCCACAAAGCAAGGTTTGACCATAGTCAGGCTTATACTCATCAAAGTCAGAATCATCCACCAGACAGGAGATAATTTCTTTCATGTCATAGGGTTTGACCCGATCGGATGGGAACAAACCATAAACGTCCTCTTGTGTACGCTTGGGTAACTGCGCTGCTACTCTGTCAAATCCAGTCTCTTCGGGCTTACCAATCTTATCAAAGATTCGCTTGATCGCATCGAGGCAGTCTTCGTCTGTATCATATTTATTATCCGTCACTCCTGATATCTCACAGTGTGTCGTAGCGCCTCCCAGTGTCTCATTGTCTATGCTCTCTCCTATGGCTGCTTTAACCAAATAACTACCTGCTAGGAAGATAGAACCCGTTTTGTCCACAATCATGGCCTCATCTGACATGATGGGTAGGTATGCGCCACCGGCGACACAGCTTCCCATAATCGCAGCGATCTGTACGATCCCCATGGCAGACATCTTGGCATTGTTTCGAAACTGTCGCCCGAAGTGTTCCTTGTCAGGAAAAATCTCATCCTGCATCGGCAGGTAGACTCCAGCACTATCAACGAGATAGATAATGGGGAGTCGGTTTTCCATAGCCACCTCCTGCGCACGCAGGTTTTTCTTAGCAGTGATGGGAAACCATGCCCCTGCCTTTACAGTAGCATCATTGGCGACCACCACACACTGTCTCCCTTGAACCTTGGCGATCCCAGTCACGACTCCACCCGAAGGGCAGCCTCCTTGTTCGGTATACATACCCTCCGCGACGAACAAACCAATTTCCAGAAAGTCCTTTGGGTCATCGATCAAGTAATCGATCCGTTCCCGTACACTTAGTTTGCCTTTGGCATGCTGTGCTGCAATCCGTTTCTCCCCTCCACCCAGCTTCAGTCGCTTGGCGTTCTCCTCCAGTCGATAGAGCAGCTGCTTATTAGCGTCCTCATTTTTATTGAAATTTATATCCATGGTATTGTGTTGTTTGAAACAAAAATATACGACTCTGGACTGAAAGTACCATAGGTTTAGGGGAGAATGAAATCCGTTACATCTTTAAACCTGCCTACGGCAGGCAAGTCAAGACATTAGATTATTAGCCTCTAGACTGACCCATCGATCAGGGTAGTTATAGACAGAAAAGGCATCAAGTTTTTGATCTAGATACTAAAATCTAAATACTCGTATCTGTTTGATATTTCACTCACTTAGTAGTCATTGCCCCCCGCTATCTCCCAATTGCGTAAAGTCCCATAAAGCCGTACATTTAGTCCTTCGATAGGGTCAAAAACTGGCTCTATTGGTTTTATTCGAATGATTTGATTCTAAATCAATCTTTAACCCATTATAAAATAGTACTAATTAATGTATAGATTGCAATAAATTCAGACTACCAATTTAACTATATGTTCGTATCAGAGACGCAAGTCCGTGTAAGGTATGCCGAAACAGACCAAATGGGCTATGTGTACTATGGCAACTACGCCATGTACTATGAAGTAGGCCGAGTTGAGTCCCTTCGTTCCCTGGGCTTATCCTACAAGGAACTCGAAGAGATGGGTGTCATGATGCCTGTCTTAGAGAATCGCTCCAAATACATTGCCCCAGGCAAGTATGACGAGCTACTGACGATCAAAGTCAAAATGCCTGAACTACCTAACATACGCATCCGTTTTGAATACGAAATCTACAACGAACAAGATCGATTGATCAACATCGGTGAGACCACTCTGGTATTTGTGGATATGAAAACCAAAAAACCTTGCAAAATGCCGGAGGTAATGGAAAAACTACTAGCCCCCTACTTCCATGACTAGAGACTATTTGCATCACAAACTACTGAGACTCCAAAGGTATGAGCGCCTCATCAAAAAACTCAAAACCACCCGGCTCAACAAACGGAGAACGACGCTTTACAACGCTATCGTCATCTTCCTCGATAGTATACTCGACAGTCGACTACTCACGATGGCTAGTGGTGTGGCATTTAGTTTTACACTTGCGATATTCCCGTCGATCATATTCATCTTCACGCTGATCCCCTATATCCATACCGTGTCTCCGCATATAGATGCCGATAGCATCATGAGCTTCATGGCCAATGTGATGCCTGACAACATGTTCAAAGCTGCAACTGGCACCATACACGATATCGTCAGCAACAAACGCGAAGGTCTCCTCTCCTTTGGGGTACTCTTTGCGCTGATACTCGCGACCAATGGTATGCACAGTCTCATGAGTGCATTCAATAGCATCTACAAAACAGTAGACCGTCGCAGTTTCATCAAGACGCGACTGATCGCTACGGCCCTGACACTGATGATGGCATTCGTGCTTTTCCTCTCCATCTTCTTGCTGGTAGTGGGCAAAGCCTTCCTGTCCCATCTCTCGGAGATTGATTTTTTCAATGCGGACTATGTCTACCACCTCATCGTGATTCTCAAATACGGTATCATAGGCACTTCGTTTTTCATTGCTATATCACTGATCTACTACTTCGCTCCAGCCATCAAAGATCGCTGGACATTCTTCTCTGCGGGAACGATCTTTTCGGCAGTATCTTGTGTAGCTGCATCTTATGCATTTTCGTTCTACATCAACAACTTCTCGACCTACAACAAGTTTTACGGTTCGCTCGGAATGTTGATCGCACTGATGATCTGGCTATACCTCCTTTCGATCATTCTACTTGTAGGATTTGAGTACAATGCTAGTGTGGATAGAGCCGTCCATTCGGACAAAATAGAGGTCACTACTTCGGTGTTTGAATAAAAATTAAATTTTTCTCACTCAACATTTGACTAGATAAAATATTCTTCTAGATTTGCACTCCCATTCAACGGAATGGCAATACAAACGACCTAGAGAAGTGGCAGAGTGGTCGAATGCACTGGTCTTGAAAACCAGCGTACCGCGAGGTACCGGGGGTTCGAATCCCTCCTTCTCTGCACAAAACCCTTTCATTTTATGGAAGGGTTTTTTATTACCCTACCTCCTGATATTATTCATTAATTCTCAAGAAAAAGGATCAATCCGAAATTCTGGGAAGAAATCAAAAACCACTTCGTTATTCAAGATTCATTGTTCGAAATTCGTTTTTGTTTTTCTTTAAAAGAACCACCCATTTTTGGTCTTTGAGGTAATATTTAAATGATTGGAATATCGATTTTGGTTGATGTTTCTATATGCTTTTCTCTATGCAAAAGACTGTACTCTTTTCTTCTCCTAGTGATCTTACCTAATTGATCTGGTTAGTATCATAAAAGTGAATAGACCTCCTGTTTCAGATCGTGATCTAAATAATAGTATAACTGCAGATTTTTGGCTAAGACAGAGGGGAGAGTAGTTTGAGAAAAACACAAAATTATACTAGAATCAAGCCTTTCAATTCTTAACCTCCTAAATTGAATTAAGACGGATGTCAATAAACTATAATAATATTCATCTCTCTAAAAACAACAACTTAATATAGGTCAACGCCTTATCAACTTTACCCGAACCGACTTGCTGATCGGCGTGTGGCTTTTGTCTGCATATTGATCGTGAGGGATAAGCACATTGGTTTCTGGAAAGTAAGCGGCCAGATTGCCCCTAGGGATGTTGTAGGGGATGATGAGGAAGTTTTCTGCCTTGCGCTCAATGCCATCGTAGCGGCTGACTAAGTCTACTTTGTCAAACTTTTCTAATCCCATCATTTCAGCATCCTTGGCGTTGATCAGAACCACTCGGCGCTCGTTGTAGATGCCGCGGTAGCGATCGTCCATGCCATAGATCGTGGTATTGAACTGATCATGTGATCGGATCGTCATCAATAGAAACTCATCTGCGGCCAAGTCGTGCTGTGGCAGTCCACACACGGTGAACTGTGCCTTGCCTCCTGGCAATTTGGATTCGTCCCACACACGTGTGTGATTGGGCAGATCAAAACCTGCTTGCTGAGATCGTTTGGTGTAGTTGTCTAAACCGTCAAAGACCTCTGATATTTTTTGACGCACCAGGTCGTAATCCGTACCTAGCTGCTGCCATGGAATCTTGGCATCCACTCCAAAATAGGCTTGCGCCATGCGCGCCACAATCCCGGGCTCACTCATGAGCTGATCCGAGGCTGGCGCCAATCTCCCATGTGATTGATGGACTCTTCCCATGCTGTTTTCTACCGTTACGAATCGGTCTTTCCCTGCTTTGTGGTCCTTCTCGGTACGTCCCAAAGTCGGCAATATCAACGCCGTCTTGCCAGTGATCAAATGGGTACGGTTGAGCTTGGTACTGATGGATACCGTCAAGTCGCATCGCTGCAAGGCCTCACCTGTATAGGCAGTATCAGATGCCGCCGATAGGAAGTTGCCCCCCAAGGCGATGAAGACCTTGGCACGTCCCTCGTGCATGGCCTGGATGGCATGTACTGTATCCAACCCTTCCTGATCAGGCGGGGTAAAGCCAAATACTCGTTCCAAGGAGGCATTGAGTTTGGGTGATACATGGTGCATGATGCCCACGGTGCGGTCTCCCTGTACGTTGCTGTGTCCACGGACGGGACAGGTGCCGCCTCCTTTGATGCCGAGGCTGCCTTTGAGCAGGAGTAGATTGACGCATTCTTTGATATTTTCTACCCCGTTTTTGTGTTGGGTGAGTCCCATCGCCCAGCAGATGATGATTCGTTTGCGCTGAGCGAGCAGCTCCACGGTTTCGTTGATTTTCACCTCAGAGATGCCGCATTGCGCCAAAAGCTGTGCTTCGTCTTGTTGCTTCAAATCGGCCAATAGCGCTTCTACTCCGTTTGTTTTTTGGTTGATGAATTCCCAATCAAAAACACCACTTTCACGCTTTTCTCGCTCGGCGAGTCGCTTCATGATGAGCTTGAGCAATGCCACGTCCTGGTTGATTTTGACTTGTAGATGAATGTCGGTGAGCTCAGTACCGCCCATGATGCCTTTGATCTCCTGCGGATTTTTGAAACGGATCAATCCCGCTTCTTCGAGCGGATTGATCGCAATGACTTTGCCGCCATTGCTTTTGCACTTCTCCAGCGCAGAGAGCATGCGCGGGTGATTGGTACCCGGGTTTTGACCGATGACCATGACCACTTCTGCATCCCCAAAATCCTCCAATGTGACAGATCCTTTGCCAATCCCCAGCGTTTCGCCTAGAGCGATTCCACTCGACTCATGGCACATGTTGGAGCAGTCAGGCATGTTGTTGGTACCAAAGGCGCGGATGAAGAGTCCATAGAGAAAGGCCGCTTCGTTGCTCGACCGACCCGAGGTATAAAAGATCGCTTCGTTCGGATGGTCGAGCGTCCGCAATTGGCTGCCAATCAGGGTGAATGCCTCTTCCCAAGAGATCTTTTCATAATGTTCGCTGCCTTCTCGCAGCACCATTGGGTGTGTGAGTCGGCCGCTTTTGCCAATCTTGTAGTCCGTCCAGTATGACATCTCGGCTACCGTATGCTGTGCAAAAAAGTCAGGCGTCACCCGATGGGTAGTAGCCTCTTCGGCAATGGCCTTGACGCCATTTTCACAATACTCCCCGAGCGAAGAGCGCTTCTTGGGATCAGGCCAGGCGCAGCCCGGGCAGTCAATGCCTTCCTCCTGATTTAGCTTGGATAACGTGGCAAAGGAGCGAGTGAGTCCCATTTCCTTCATGGCGTGATCGAGGGCCACTTTCACGGCGGGGATGCCTGCGGCGTATTGCTGTGGAGCTGTCAGCCGGAGGTCGCTGAGGTTTTTGGGGCCGATGATGGAGATGCTTTGTTTTTTGGTCATGATATTCTGTTTCCGCTTGTCAAGTTGTTTTTGCCTCGCCGGCAGAGCCTTACTTTCTTCATTAAGGAAGAAAGTAAGCAAAGAAATCAAGGCTGTGAAGAAAATAACTAAAACTTACTCCCTTGTCGGGGAAATTATAAACTCGAAGCTCGTACTTCACTTCTCAAACAGTATAATTTTCTTTTCCTCCAAGGAATCCAGTTTCTTGACGCCTTTTCTTCAAGGCCAAACAATTTGTTAATCTTATCCTAAATCTGTCGATCAAAAAACAGCAACGTGTCCACCAAATGCTCCTGCCAATATTCCCACTGGTGACCACCTTCAAATTCTTCATAGGTATGGGCAATGCCTGCCTTGTCCAGGTCAGCATGCAACTGACGGTTGTACTCGATCAGCAAGTCGCTGCTGCCACAGTCAAAGCGAAGTGGGGGCAGGTCATTTCGATTTTCCGCCATAGCGGTAAAGGCATCCTCGTCGAGGCGCGCCGTCTGCTGGTAGTGATCCAGAGGCTCCTCGACAAACAGTTTCATCTGTCCGATCTCTGTGATGGAGCTATGTGCCGAGATACCCGCGTATTGCTTCGCATGCTTGGCACCTACTCGCAAAGCGCCAAATCCACCCATCGACAACCCCGAGATGAACAGCGGTGATTGGTCAGAAGTCTGGGGGATCAGTTCTCGCACTGCAGCTGGCACATCCTCCGCGATCCATTTTTCAAAATCACAGCCATCGTGCGCCATATAGGCCGAGCCGTCGCCCCACAGTCCATCGGAGGGCATGGCCAGTACCATTGGGCGGATTTGGTTCTCGCGGATCAGTCGCTCGGCGGTCCGTACTGCACCGCCCTTCATCGCCCAGATCCAAGCACTGCCGTACACGCCGTGCATCAGCGTGACGATGGGTAGGTCATGGAGGTCTTCGCCCTCAGGGATAAAAACGCAGATATCACCGCGCCCCTTTAGGTTCGGTGTCTTCACGGTGATGAATCGTAGGCCTCCAATCTCAAACTGCGGATCGGATAGCTCGGTTGTATTGAATTTACTCATCAGTCGAATACAATTACGCCTTTGGCATTGCGACCGCCCAGCATGTCGTCGAAGGCCTGCTGCAGGTCATCGAGCGGATAGGTGCAGGTGATCATTTGGTCGAGCATCAAATCGCCCTTGTCATACAGACTCACCAATTTAGGAAAATCTATCTGCGGACGGCATTTTCCGTAAAGGGGATTGATGTAAATCTTGTCCCATTCGAAGAGCCGCATATCAATCGTTATTTCTTCTTCGATCCCACTGACCTGCACGGCAGTACCGGCATTGCGAATCATCGCCAGCGGAGCTGCGCCCAAAGCAGGGATGGCTGTACACTCAAAAGCATAGTCCGCCCCGCGTCCCTTGGTCATGGCTTTGACTTGTTCGGCGGCTTTCATCAGCCCTTTGTCTTCCTTATCAGCCAGTATCGTATGGGTTGCCCCAAAGGCTTTGGCCATTTCCAGTCGCTCGGGATTGATATCGATCGCGATGATCATGGCTGCACCCGAGATGCGAGCCCCTTGGATGACGTTGAGACCTACCCCACCAGTACCGAGCACCACAGCCGAACTGCCAGCCGAGAGTTTGGCGGAGTTGACGACCGAGCCGTAGCCCGTCATCACGCCGCAGCTGATGATACTCGCCGAGGGCATGGGCATGTCGCTGGACAGTTTCACACAGGCTGAGGCTTTGACCAACGTGTACTCTGAGAGCGTCCCGATATTGAAGGAGCGTTCGATGGCTTTGTCATTCCACTTCGTGCCGTCGAGGTGGGCGTGACCAGGCGTATAGCCATTGCCTCCGGCAGTCACAGGCGAGTTGTTTTCACAAATGTGCTGGTTGCCCTCCTCGCACTGAAAGCATCGCATACAAGGTGTCGCCCAGTTGAGGATGACTTGGTCTCCGACTTGGAAATTGGCTACTTCACTTCCCAATTTCTCGATGATTCCTGCACCTTCGTGACCCATGACAATGGGTTTGCCCCAGTTGAGCGAATCATGATCGGTGTGACAGAGTCCCGCTGCTTTCACTTTTATTAGAATTTCATCGGCTCGGGGAGCAGCGACCGTTACCGTATCGATGACGAAACTCCCGTCTCCCTTGGCTATTGCCGCTTTGGATTGAATGGCCATATCTCTTACTTCCTTATTGACTTAAATAGTACAGAATACAAATATGACGAGAAACAGCGCCGCTCTAGTTGCTTATTTTGATTGAAAAATATGCTATTTTGTAATCAAAATATTCAAATGAATTCAATACATAAGGAAATAGAATATAAATGAAAGCCGTACTAGAGCAAGTAGCCATTGCCGAACAGGACAGTATTCGTGCCTTTCGCTATTCCAAAAAGGTTTTTGATGCGCCTTGGCATTTTCATCCTGAGTATGAATTGACCCTCATCCTCCGAAGTGCTGGCATCCGCTACGTGGGCAACAATATTTCAGATTTCAACGAAGGTGATTTGGTGTTGCTGGGCAGTAACCTGCCGCATTGTTGGAAAAACATCGATGATAAAACCGGCCCTAGCGAATCGCTGGTGATCCAGTGGCGCCAGGAGATCATCAGCCATCTGCCGATTTTCGACCAAATCCATGAACTGATGCATCGTGCGCAGAGAGGCTTGTTCATTCACCCCAAAGATCGGTCTGAGATCGCTAGTCGTATGCATGCCTTGACAGACTGTACGGGGGTTGAGCAATATCTTGGTTTTGTGGAGCTTCTGGACTACATCGCACGCCATGCGCACTACGACTATATCGCTGGCGCCTCCTATTCGTACGACGGTACCAGCGCCACCACCAACCGCCTCGAAGTGGTGCAATCCTACGTCAAAACACACTTCAAGGAGAAAATCAAGTTGGCCGATATTGCCGATAAGCTCAGCATGAGTGAGCAGTCTTTTTCGCGCTTTTTCAGCAAGACGATGAACAAACCCTTCTTCGTCTTCCTCAACGAATACCGGGTGAATATCTCTAGCCGACTCATCCTAGAGACCGACCTCCAGATGGCCGAGATCGCCTACCAATGCGGCTATGAAAGCCTGCCCTTCTTCTACAAGCAGTTCAAAAAATTCAAGGGCTACACGCCTCTAGAGTTTAGAAAGATGTATCGGAGGATTTGACTATTAAACAATACTAAAAAGACCATATGATCTACGAGTTTTCTGTAAATACTAAGACTTGGTACCTAATGGCCAAGTCCATTTTTCTTCTAAAAGATCTCCGAGAAAGCAAGTCAACGCCAGGAGACATTTGTACAATAAATGCATCTATAACCCTAAATTTAGCTGCAACTATAGAAGGAGTACTGGCATCAACCTATACTCAGACACTAAAAAAGGACCCTCGATATAAAAATACTGCTCGCACAAACGATTTTGATTTAAGAAGAACTTTCGATCAAAAAATCAAGAAGATAGAGTCAGTAGGTTTTGAATCAAAATTGCAGCTCTTTAAAGATACCCTTCATATTAATATCAAGACTTTCAACACCTACAAAGCAATTAACGCGCTTTTTCAATACAGAAATATACTCGCTCACGGAGGTAAGTTTGAGTACAAACGCAATAGGGTTGATGACTGGATTGTTGATGAAGGTAATTACGAAACAAAACAAGAATTAGAACACTCTGATTACTGGATAAAAAAGTCACTAATTAGCTACCTAAAAGAAAACGATTTGTTGCATCCGCCGAAAAATAATAAGGAATGGAAAATTCTCTTAGATGATTCTCTCTTTACAAATAACATTGCGGATCATTTTATCATCAGGTCTAAAACCTTTCTATCAGATTTATTGCTAATTAATTCACTCAATGTAGACATGCTTGATAAACATATCATCAAATATCTTGGTCTAGAACAACCCCTATTAAAAGACCTATACAAATAACTTATTGCATCAATAAAACACGCAATAAATCATACACACTAACATAATAACATATAAATACATCAAAATAAAGGAAGATTAATCAGGTGCTGCTCGCGTAATTTGCTAGTAAGATAGAAGGTGTCTAGAAGGCACTGATCTACACAACTGAGTAAACAAAAGCTGACATGAAAAAAAGCGCACTGCCCGATCCATTCGCACAAGCCCGAGAAGCCAAAGGCTATGGCACAGTAGAGGATCAAAACGATCCCGTCACCATGCTACTCCGTCTCAAAGACGTCCGCAAGACAGCCAAGGACACGAAGACATTTCAGTCTGGTGCTGCTCCGGGGCGTATCGTGGTGCCGTCGGAGGTAAGCATACGCGATACCCGACAGATTCCCTTTGAGGTAGATCCACCGATGCACGGTGAGTACCGGGCTTTGTTGGAAGACTGGTTCAAGCGACCCGAGCAGCCAGATTATCGCGAGAGTTTGGAAGAGATCATCACTGAATTGGTAGACGAAGCGCTGCAAATGGACAGGCTCGAGGTGATGGAACAATTTGCCCTTAAGCTACAGTCACGTGCACTCACACTGCTACTCAACATCCCCTACGAAGAATCCGAAACCTGGATTGGTTGGGGGATGCACGTATTCAGAAGTGAAGAATCCGCGCTAGACGTTGACAAGGCGGCCATTCTCTACGACTACATCGATGCGCAAATCGACAAGGCCATCGAACACCCGGGAGATGACCTCTACTCAGTGCTGCTTAATTCCGAAATTGAAGGCCGCAAGCTGACCAAAGAGGAAGTCAAAGGTGTGATGATCCTGACCTTTGCGGGTGGCAGAGACACCGTCATCAATGCGGTGACCAACTCCATTGCCTACTTCGCAGAGCATCCCGAATCACTCACCCGACTGGACAATGAGCCTGAGATCACTGCTCATGCCGTGGAGGAACTCGTGCGCTACTTCTCTCCACTTACCCATATGGGTCGAGTGGTGACCGAAGACACCCAGGTCTGCGAACATGCCGCCAAAGCAGATACCAGAGTGTCGCTTTGCTGGGCTTCCGCCAACAGAGATGCCTCGACGTTTGAAAACCCTAACGAAATAGTCATCGATCGCAAAATGAATCCTCATGTAGGCTTTGGTTTTGGGATACACAAATGCCTAGGTGCTACCCACGCCCGTCAGGTGCTGAGAGTTTTACTCGGTGTGCTTGCGCAAAAAGTGAAATCCATCGACATCCTGGAGCAAAAGGACAATATCGAGGACTGGGGCGAATTCCAACGAAAAGTAGGGTACGACAGTATTCAGGTGAAATTTCATGGAAAGGACTAACCTTCCTTAGCCAAAGGTATAATCCTATCCTCCTCAGGAGGGGGATAGGGGGGAGGAAATTCAATCAACATTAAAAAATACAACAATGGCAAAAATTACATTTATAACCAGCGATAACGAAACGATCGTAACAGAAGCAAGCAGCGGCTCTGTGATGGAACTGGCCAAGGAATACAACGTCAACGGCATAGACGGGGACTGTGGGGGCGTTTGCTCCTGTGCGACCTGTCATGTACATGTGGCGGCAGGAGATTTTGACAAAGTGGGAGCTCCCGGAGAGATCGAGGCAGACATGCTGGAACTCGAAGACAACTACAACGAGCACAGTCGCCTCTGCTGTCAGATCGACATCAGTGATGCGATCGACGGAGTGACGCTCCATGTAGTGAATTAAAATTTATATTAACATAACAACCCTCCAAGGGTTTTAAACCCTAGAGGGTTCGTCTCTCAAACTATGTCTACAAAAGATAAAACCTGTCTCGTGATCGGCGCGAGCCATGCGGGCGTCAACTTTGCCTTTGCGCTGCGCAAAGAAGGCTGGGAAGGCCGCATCGTGCTCTTCGACAAAGACCCAGTACTGCCCTATCACCGCCCACCGCTCTCCAAGGCCTACCTGACCAGCGACGATCCCATCGAAAAGCATTCGCTCAAGTCACCGGAAAGCTACGAAAAAGAGCATATCGAACTATGCCTGGGTGTAGGCATCAGCTCCATCAACCGTGACACCAAAACCATCACACTGGATACTGGTGAAACCCAGGTGTACGATCAGCTGGTTTTGGCGACAGGAGCACGACCACTCATCCCACCGATCCCAGGCATGGACACAGCACATCAGTTGTATCCGTTAAGAACGGCTCATGATGTGCAGCAAATCAAAGCAGCACTGGGCGACGGTAAGGGCAAACGTGCGGTGATCATCGGCGGTGGATACATCGGTCTGGAGATCGCTGCATCGATGAAGAAACTGGGCGCTGAGGTCACCGTACTCGAGCGCGAAGCGCGCGTACTGGCACGTGTGACGGCTCCTGAGATGTCTGCTTTCTTTCAGCAGTTGCATACAGAGCAGGGTGTGGATGTACTGACGAATAAAAATGTAGTAACCATCGCCACGGAGGGAGCAGACAACATCGTACATTGCTCAGATGGTAGTCAATACCCAGCAGACCTGATCGTGGTAGGGGTAGGCATTCGTGTCAATCTGGAACTGGCCAAGGATGCGGGGTTGGAGATTGAAAACGGCATCAAAGTCAATGCGCAGACTCAGACCAGTGATACTGCCATTTACGCAATAGGAGATTGTAGCTTTCACCACAATCCGCTTTACAAGCGTTGGGTGCGTCTGGAGTCGGTACAAAATGCTGTGGATCAGGCCAAAGTAGCCGCTGCAGTGATCGCTGGCAAGCAGGCCAGTTACAACAGTCTCCCGTGGTTTTGGTCGGATCAGTTTGATGTCAAACTACAAATGGTAGGATTGTCCGAAGGGTACGACGAGCTTTTGATCCGTGAAGAAGAAGGTGAACGCAAGTTCTCCGCTTGGTACTTTCGTGGTGATCAACTACTGGCCGTCGATGCAGTCAATAACGCCAAAGCGTATGTGATCGGTACGAAGTTTATCAAGGAAGACAAGCAGGTAGATAAGGGAAAATTGATCGACACTGATGTACCATTGAAGCCCGCTGACCTGATAAAAAATTAGACTTTAAGACGCCTCACATGGCAACATTCTCCAATTTGGAAAAAGCCCAAACATGCGTGCGGTAACATTCGCTAACTTCGGGAAAGCTCAAACATGCATGTTTGAGCTTTTATCGGACCCTATTCCCATTCATAAAAAAAGGACTCAAAAAATGAGTCCTTTTCTAGTTAAGTGGATTGAAAGATCATCAATACGAATGGCTGACCGCCAAACGGGAATCAAATCTATCTAACCAGCAATTTTAAGCTATACGATTCACCTCCAGTATGTACCCGTAGGATATACATTCCTTGCTGGAGATGATTCACAGGCAGGGTATATGCATCCGATCGAGAAATCTCTGAGCTCATTTCCAAACTTCCTCTGACATCATAAATATCCACATGGTATTGGTCCTGAGTCAAGCCCTTGACATTCACCGATTGACTAGCGGGTAATGGGTAAACTGATAGTGGTGCGACTTCTTCCTTATCATTGAAGAGGTCATGGCCCTGTCTTGCACTCCCCGGTTTAGACAAGGTAAATCGATCCATATTCCATTGCCAATCTGCACTACCTGCTGTGAGACGAATCGTATGATTCCCTGCAGTAAAATAGGCCGTTTGACTTGCGGTCTGATCCTGATAGTTGCCCCATCCACCAGTATTAGCTAGTGTGGTAGTAAAAAAAAGAATCCCCGCTACTGAAAAATCCACACTGGTATTGTTGATAGGCGTGGCATATCTATAGGTCAGAGTATAAGCCCCTTCCTCTGGGATAGAAATGGGATACTCTACGTAGTCTCCTCCATTCACATAGTTGATGATCGATCCTGAGACATTGACTCCAAAACCAGAGCCACCAGCCGATGCGTCATTATAACTACCACCAGTGTTGTTGAAATTTTCCGCTTCTATTGTCAAAGTAGCACCACTAGAGCCTCCAGAGCTATTTACAGGTTTGTACACGCGCATCCAGTCTACCCAAAAGATGTTCTCACTGGCCAACTCTGCGTCTGTAGGATCCGGTCGCCAGTCTGTTTGATTTTCACAATCGATAATAATATCCATCTCCTTGTTGAGTCCTGTACCATTGGTATAGCCGTTGGGGTCAATGATATTTTGGCCGGATACTGTTCTGACCAACTGTCCATCTATATAATACTCGAGGTGCCAAGGATCTCTCCAATAGCAGCCATAGCGATGATATTCTGCCCGCCAAGGCTGACTGTTGTACACCCAAGACCCTTCATCCTTGGGCTGATAATCTTGAAAAGGATTGCGAATAAATACGTGATGGCTAACATGCATCCTGTGGGCAAACCACTCTTGACCAGCTCCACCGCCATACCCTTCCATCGCATCGATTTCCTGGGTATCGTCAGGACTCAAGAGCCAAAATGCATTGGCCAATTTTTGATTCATGATCTTGGCACTAATTTCGAAGTAAACCGGGTACTTGATTCGAGTCTTGTTAGTAATGATACCACAGTAGACCTGATCAGTCCCTGGCACACGTACGGCCTGAATCGCCAACTGATCTCCATTGGCCCAGGCTTGTGCACTGTTCCATTGGGTTTTGCCTGGACCAGACCAATTGTTGTGATAGGTTGGGTACCACTTGTCGTTAAATCTAGCAGGCCGGTTCCCTTCGGACATGGTGTAGTTAAAATCATCCGAAATATTGGATTGCAATTGCCACTCTTTTCCCGAGCCCGCTTGAGCCGGTACGGCAATACCTGCCCACTCTTGGGCGCGAAGTTGGATGGCCAATGCGATGGCCATCGTCAAAGTAATGAGTCTTTTCATAATTTTCATGTTTTAGAATTTAAGAAAGACGAGCCGCAAATGCGACCCGCCTGAGGATATTAGTTTTAGTGAGTAATCACGACCTTAAGGCTTTTGCTTTCAGCTCCTGACTGAATGCGAATCAGATACAAGCCAGACTGAAGCTCTGATACAGACAATTGATAGCCGTCTTGTCTATTCAGTTGCGCATTCATAACCTGCTTGCCTCGGATATCGAAGAGTACAAACTGATACGAATCTTTCACAAGTCCTCTAAAGTGCAACAGGTTGTCTGCCGGTACAGGATACATGGTCACGGGGATTTCCAGATTGTCAGAAGATGAAGCTGTTCTAGCACTTGCTCCGCCTTTAGACAAGATGAAGCGGTCCATGTTCCATTCCCAGCCATGGGTACCTGCTCCTTTGAGGCGAATCGTATGTGATCCTGCACTCAGATGAATCGTCCCCCCTGCTACGACAGAGGCAAATGCATCCCAATTGCCATTGCTAGGCACAGCATCGGTACGCTGAGCTACCCCATCCACTGACAACTCTACCGCTGCGCCGTTGACAGTCGTCCCCATGAAATACTCGACATTGTAATCTCCAGTCTCGAGGATATTGACATTGTAATCTGCCCAATCACCCGTCTGGTTGTAGTTGATGGCCATCACGCTCCCGACAGTATAGGTCAAGAAGCCAGAGTATGTCCCTCCTGTCGTTGCAAAATCCTCGGCTTGGATAGTCAAGGAAACAGGGTTTCCTCCTCCAGTACCTGGCAACTCTCCGACTTTCGTCAAAGTAATTTTATCCAGGTTCCACTGCCAAGCATTGGTTCCCGAGGCTGTGATTCGCACGGTATGTACACCTGCTGTCAGTGTAGCATTGTTGGACGCAGTGAGTCCCTGATAGCTATCCCACTGCTCGTTGTTGGCGACATTGTCAGTCGAGACATTGTTGCCATCTATGGCTATCTGAATCTGCGCATTGGTCATAGGAGTAGAGATTTGGTACACGATACTGTACACTCCGGCCTCCCCTACATTGATGCTATACTCTGCCCAATCGCCTGCATTCACATAGTTGATGCCCAGCCCTGGTGCTACATTCACACCATTGGGCACATGACCGTCGTTGTACGTGCCTCCAGTGCTGGCAAACGACTCTGCTTCGATCACGATCGTAGTACCCGATGGCGTACCCGCAGATACCGTCACAGCAGTAGCGGCTGTTTTGTTGCCATCCGCAGTAGTCACTGTAACGGTCGCATTCCCTGCTCCCACAGCTGACACCAACCCGTTGGCATTGACAGTAGCGACATTGGAATTGCTTGATGCCCAAGAAACAGCCTTGTTGCTCGCATTGGCAGGACTCACCGTCTCGGACAAGTCCGTACTCTGCCCTACATTGAGAGAAAGTGAGGTAGGCGAAACAGATACTCCCGTGACTGCAATCGTCTGACTAGAAGTATTTACCGTCACTTGACTTGTTGCGGTCTTGGCACCATCGACGGTAGTCGCCGTGATGGTGGCCGTCCCGTTGGCTACTGCAGTGACCACACCGTTGGTATTGACAGTAGCGACGTTGCTGTTGCTAGATGACCAATTTACCGATTTGTTGGTGGCGTTGGCCGGTGCGACCGTGGCATTAAGTGCCTGCGTAGCTCCCACACTCGTCAGGGTAGCCTGAGTCGGAGATACACTGACTCCCGTCACAGCGACAGACGGACCTGGGTCTGTACCGATCGTACGACCAGGGGCAGTTGTGAATTCCCACGTAGAGAGGTTCACGACGCACACTTCTCCCGAATGATGAAAATCCACATCGATTTGGTTGTTGGCTTGAAGCAAATTGACTGGAACGGGAATTTCCAAGGTACCAAACCATCGGCTTCTGTTTTGGCTCCCTCCTCTCCAATCAAGTGGCGCTTCTACTGCCACCCCGTTGACTCTAAGTTCATCGATCGATAAGAAGCCCACTTGGTCATCCTCTGCGTCAAACAAATTGACCGTGATGCGTAGCATGGCTTCTGCCTTGCTGGCATCCTGAGGTACTGCTACATCGTTGACATAGAACGTATTCATACCCGACTGGATATCTACTCGCTCGTTGCTGCTGACTGCTTCTCCGTAGAACTTCTTCTCCACAGACTGTTGGTTGATTGTGACGTTGTTGGCATACGTGTATTTCAATATCATGGTACCATCAGCCGCCAATTGTACAGCAGAAGGAGCCGAACTGGCATTGGTATCATCCAGCTTCACCGTGCTAGTTCCTTGCAGATACAAGTGCTTGGTGTTGACATTTTGAAGAGTCGGTCTGTTGCCAAACATATTCAAGTTGATGCTCTTCGCTACACCTTCTAGGTTGTTGAGGATGAGGTACATGTCTCTGCCATCGATATAAGAATCCACCTGAATATCAGGATCACTTGACTTGGTGTCCACTCTTGTTCCTTTGACTTCTGCCCATAGCTCAAACCACTTGATGTAGTCACTCCACTCCCAGTTGCCGTCATGGTCATCATCTCGCATCATCTTGTACTGGTAGACATACTCTGGCGTACCGTCACCGTTTTGATCTACATCTCCCCATTGGGCTTTGATAGGAGTAAAAGGCATCGTCTTTTCGATGTAATCTGGTCGCTCCAGAAACTGCATCATCATGGCGTTGAAGGGCTTCAAGCTCTCCCAGTCATATCTCGCATCATGAGGGAGGTAAGTCCATGCACCCTGTACCGCTCCATATTCGGAGATGACCAAAGGCTTGCGGTTGTTCACTCCATTTTTTGCAACATCATACCACTCAATCATCTCGAGCATAGCTTCTACATGACCTCCAGAACGTGTCGCTCCACCGCTTGATCCATAGGTCGGCCAATCGTACATATGAACAGAGTAAAAATCCATGTTGTCTCCCGCATTGTCCATGAAGCCTTTCCAAAGGACATCCCATTGTGTCCAAGGACCCGTTTGATTGAGGTAAGCAGACTCTGTTTGCTCACGAGCATAGGCCTTGGCGATTTCATCACCCGGAGTATTGCCGTAGTAGGCATCCGAATACCCTACCGTACGTGACCGGTGTAGATCATCGGCGAAGAAGTCATGGAGTCCCCAAGTCATCCCCCCAATTTTAGGAGCCCGATTGCCAAGTCGGTTTCGTACTCCCTCTGCGACGAGATTGTGATACTCCCAGATATCCTCCCAGCTCGTCACCATGAAAGCACCTGTGTTCATGAGCATATCAGGCTCATTGATTACTTCCCAATACTCTGGCATCAACTCACCCTCTGAGGCCAAATCATCTACAAAAAACTCATCCAAATACTGAGTCACCCAGTCGGCAGACGTCTCGATATCCTGAGGCAGCCAAGCGTATCCATTGGCTCTACCCCACTCAGATCCACACATGTGCCAGTACGACAAGGTCGGATAGGTCGGGTGCGGGTTGGTTCCACAGATCTTTCCTGTAGATCGGTTTTCGTACTGCTTGGTACCGTTGGTCTCTATGATGTTTTCGTACTCTTCTAGCCACCAACCTGCAAAACTCGACAAACTATCCGGGTCATGATGACTCCTGTTGTCAGGGTCTTCGGCAGAATACTGAAACTTCCACGTAGAGGAACCGTTGTCCCTACCGAGGTAGACATCCAAGTCATTGAGAAGGTATTCCATTTTTTCTTCTTCTCCAGCCCAGTCACTCTCTGACAATGCTGCGTGCAAGGTAATATGGCGGTCTCGCCCAAAATCAGAGACACCACCTACTTCATGTTTGATGTTGACGTTGACATCTACTTCAACGTTTTGAGCAGACAACTGATCCAGTATAGGTATTATAAGTAGAAGAAGCGCACACTTCTTCCAGTATGAATATTTCATGTTTAGTCATTTAGTTTTTATAATCATTTTTCATGCAACAGGCTACCCAAAAGGGCATACCAGTGATAGCTAGGAACAGGATGTTCCTATGTGTGCAAACCAACCCACATTTTATTTGGACTTGAGGGGACAGATGGTCTTTGACTACTTCAAGAGATTAAAGCAGAAAGTGTGCGTGAGTAATTATAGAATCATAGATATTCGCGGTTTAGAAGTTACAGTTAATTTCTAGACATAGGTCTACCAATGATTTTGATTTTCCGGTCATTACTTGGTGGACCTTATGTTTTTTACAGATTAATGAAAAGAGAGACGCATGATTCAAAGTCTCCTGATAGCCCGTGTCCAAAGGACACCATAGGGCATACGGTATGAAGGATACAGTCATGTTAGTCTTTCTCAAAATAATCAAAGTCAAATTGATCTATCTCTGCCCCATTTCCTAACAAACACACTAGACAAAAACTGAATAGCTACAACTAGACAACAAGAATATGACACGACAGATTTGCTACTTGGACTTTTCCGAATCAGATCAAAATCATGGCTATACGCTAAAAAAAGACAATTTGCAGCAAGCACATTCATACCACACTGACAGACAGGCAACTAGACAACAAGAAACATTCTACTAAATATAAATATTCCGTCTATAGATTTAACAATTCATAGAATCAAGAAATCCAGTAGGTGATAAACAACAATATATAAAACTAAAACTGGGCTAGTTGTCTAATTGGGGTGAGTTGCTCGCGTCTGTATTTATGATCCTGAGACCAATCTCGGTTTTTCATGTTTCGAATGCCACTCGTGAATTGCCTCTTCGTCTATACCCGTCTGCCATACGTACACGACCTGAAGTGCAGGTAGTCTGCGCAAGTGATCCATACTACTCACCGTGACTCCCGTACCATACAGATTGAGTTTCTCCAAAACAGGGAGTCCTGAGAGTTGTTTTATTCCTGCATCGGTGATTGCATTGTTACTCAATTTTAAACTTCGCAAATTCGGGTACCCCGCAAAGTGCACCAAATATTCATCGCTGAGTCCACTGTCGTCCATAGCCAGCCAAATGACATGCTCCCTGACCTTATCGAGTGCATCGAGATAGCGCATGATATCAGAAGGGTTGGCTTTGCCAGACGGCAAAGTCACATCTAGCGCATAGCTACCAGCCGCCAGTACGCGCACCTCAAACCCCATCAGGCGCAGCTGCTCTAAATCCTTGGGAGCAATGGAATCCAACGCCAACATTTGTTCCCCATCACCCGATAAGCCCAGGTAGTGACTGGCAGCCGTCATCACTTCCTCGGGTACTTTGACCTGCGAGAGCAGGGTATCGAAGTTGGCCCCTGCCCCATCGATCCAAAATTTAATCAATAGCTGTTGCTCCTCGGTCAAGGGCTCTTTGCCCTCTGGCGGCATGATGTCGTCATGCCCCGCAGGCAGGCTGATCCGCTTGAACAGCTCGCTGGCTGAGGCATCTCCTGCTACGATCAAGTCACCGCTTTCTCCGCCTTTCAGGTATTCCTCTATGGAGGAAAAAGAAAGTTTGCCCTTCTGCTTTTCGCTGCTGTGGCAACTCATGCAACGATCCCGTATGATTGGATGTATTACATCGCCAAAAATTTGTGCTTGTTGGATGTCGGTCACCTTCGGTCTGGCCAGTGGATCGACCGACTTAGGGATGAAAGGCGCATATTTGGTCAGATAGTCCGACCCGTGGGTCATGTTTCCGCCCAGATGCCCGGTGGCACTCATGGCGATCATCATCACCGCCAGCAGGCCGAGGTAGAGCTGAGTCTGCACTTTGGTAAAATCCACCCAACGCGTCTTGAGCAACAGTGCCGCTGCAGCAACCACCGTAGTGATGATCCCCGCCCACATGTGTGCGTCGAGCATATCGGGTGCATAGTCGCCGCTCGTGCCGAGCATGTAGCCCAGCACACTGGCCGCTACCGCACTGGCTACCCCGAGCAGCAATGAGAATATAATGGCGGGGCGAACGTTGGTCAGCCAGCCGAGTCGCTCGGCGACCTCCATCAGTGCTCCGATCATCAAAAAACCAATCGGCAGGTGTACGATCAGCGGGTGAAACCGCCCGAAAAAGAGTATTAAGTTTGATTCTTCCATTGTTCTTTATGCTATGCTTACTTCATCCAACTACACCCGCTCTAGTTTTAGCGGTGCAGATTTATTTGCATTCCATTGGCAGATGTAGAGGTTTTTGTCCTCGTCGATGCACACGTCATGGCCATGCAATATTGGCTTTTCGGGCAACTGGTAACTAGGCTGTAGTTCTCCCCTTTTGTACTCCGGTGCGGTACCGCCCGGATTGGACACTACCTTGTCGCCCTCCAGTACCGTCACAAATCCCGTGTGTAGGAGCCAATTGTAATAGCCATTGGCCTCTGGTGACGACCAGCAAACGCCAGCGTACAGGTTGTCGTCATCGATCACGGCTCGGCACATAAACATATTGTTGAGATAGACCTTCTTCACGAATTTTCCGTCAAGGCTGTACCACTTGTAGGTGCTTTCGTTGCGTGATGAGCACACCACCATGGGCTGCTTCGGGTCGCGTAGGTCGAGGGTCACCCCGTGGGCATTTTTCAGGTTGTAATTCGGGTCTTTGTTGTCATGCCCGCCCCAGTGACGGATGTACTCGCCACGGCTGTTGTACTGGATGATGTAGTCCATGCCATAGCCGTCCGCTACATAGATGTCGCCATTGGGTGCGACGGCCACCTCCGTGGGACGGAATGGATCGCCTTCCTTGTAAACCCCGATCGTCAGCGGATGCCCGATATCGAAGATGACTTTGCCATCGACAGTGGTCTTGGCTACCCGACCATTGTGTGGCGTCCACTGCCCCTCCTTGTTGAGAAACCAGCCTGAGTCCGTCAGGTAGAGAAAATCCTCCTCACCCTCCTGTGACAAAGTGAGTCCATGCCCTCCTGGATAGGCCGTGCCCCAATAATCCAGCAGTTTGCCCGACTTGTCAAAGATCAGGATGTTGTTCTTAGGATGATCGCCCATCATGATCAATCGGCCCTTGCTGTCCATCACCATCTCATGGCAGTTGAGCAGAGGATTGCGCACGGCACTGAGCTGCGCCCAATCGCGTACGAGTTTGTATTGGTAATCTCCGTGCCCCAAGATCAGCTCCGGTTCGGCGCGCTTGGTGATCACGTTGAAGCTCATCGACGGCAGAGCTGCTGCCAATCCAGCCACCAGTGAAGTCTTCTTGATGAAGTTTCGTCTTGTTTTCATGTATATGTATCAACATCCCTCCAAGGGTTCAAAACCCTTGGAGGATTAGTTATCTAACTCAAAATATCTTTGACCACATGGCCGTGCACATCCGTCAAGCGGAAGCGGCGACCCTGATGCTTGTAGGTCAATCGCTCGTGATCCACTCCCATCAGATGCATCATCGTCGCATGAAAATCGTGTACATGTACTGGGTCTTTCACTACGTTGTAGCTAAAATCGTCCGTCTCTCCATGCGTATATCCTGCTTTGACTCCTGCTCCAGCCATCCACATGGTAAAGCACTTTGGGTGGTGGTCACGTCCATAATTGTTGGGAGTCAGCTGTCCCTGAGAATAAACCGTACGACCAAACTCGCCTCCCCATACCACTAAGGTATCCTCTAGCATTCCTCGTTGCTTGAGGTCTTTGATCAGGGCTGCTGTCGCTTGATCTGTGGTCTGACACTGATGTTTGATTCCACCGGGCAGATTGAGGTGCTGGTCCCACCCTCTGTGATAGAGTTGTACAAATTTGACGTCCTTCTCTAGCAAGCGACGCGCCATCAGGCAATTGGCGGCATAGGTTCCAGGATCACGACTGTCTTTGCCATACATCTCAAAGATATGATCTGGTTCGTCCGACATGTCCGTCACTTCGGGCACAGAAGTCTGCATGCGGAAAGCCATCTCGTACTGTGCGATACGTGCGCTAATTTCTGGATCGGCATACGCCGAATGTTGCACTTCGTTGAGTTCTTTGAGGTACTTGAGCATCTCCCCGCGATCCTGTTGGTCATAGTTTTCAGGGTTGGTCAAGTAGAGCACAGGGTCTTTGCCTGAGCGAAACTGCACCCCTTGATGCTCTGTAGGGAGGAACCCATTGCCCCAAAGGCGAGAGTAGAGCGGCTGCCCTCCACTATTTTTGGACACCAATACGATGAACGAAGGCAGGTTCTTGTTGTCCGAACCCAATCCATAACTCATCCACGAACCAATCGATGGTCGCCCAGGCAATTGATGGCCCGTTTGAAAAAACGTAATCGCAGGATCATGATTGATCTGCTCGGTGTACATCGATTTGATGAAACAAAGATCATCGACCACTTCTGCGGTATGTGGCATCAACTCACTGACCCAAGCACGAGACTCCCCATATTGATCAAACTTGTAGGCTGACGGAGCAATAGGCAAAGACGACTGTTGCGCACTCATGGCTGTCAATCGCTGGCCCTGGCGTACGGATGCAGGGAGTTCTTTGCCAAACATATCGACCAATTTGGGCTTGTAATCGAAAGTCTCAAACTGCGAGGGACCTCCACTCTGAAAGAGGTAAACCACTCGCTTGGCTTTGGGAAAGAAATGTGGCAAATCGCCCAATCCCCCATCAAAAGTAGGAGATGTAGCATTGGCAAAAAGCCTTTCAGCTCCCAACAGTGACCCGAGTGCCGCTGCTCCCAACCCCATGGAGGTCTTGGTCAGGAAATTGCGACGGTCCATTTTTCTTTCTACTTTTTGTAAATCCTTGTTATTGGATCGTATTGGTTTATGATCACACATGGTTTTATCTTTTTGTTATCGCTGCATCTGAATTAATAATCGCACTGGCTACCACCGCATTGGCAACCACTGTAGGCTGATCCAAATCGGTCTGCACGACATATTGCCCTGCTTCCAACCAACCTTTCATCTTGTCTGGATTCTGAGAAAACTTCTCCAATTCGTGCTCCCGGAGACGGAGCAAAATGGCGAGTTCTTCTTCCTTGATTTCTCGTCCCGTCAACGAGACAAAAGCGGATCGTATCCCCTGCTCTGCACTGTCTGCTTGTGAGATCTCTGCACCTATTTTTTTAGACATTTCTACATAAGCCGGATCGTTGAGCAGCACCAAAGCTTGCAGTGGTGTATTGGTTTTTTGTCGTCTCACCGTGCATTCGTTTCGATCGGGCTGATCAAAAGTCCCCTGCGTCGGAAGCGGCACACTACGCTTCCAGAAGGTGTACAAACTTCGCCTGTACATGTCACTACCACTGTCAGGCACATAGGTATTGGCATTCATTTGCCAGAGGCCCTCTGGCTGATAGGGTTTGACACTCGGACCACCTATCGTATCGTTGAGTAGAGTACTCGCCAGTAGGGCATTGTCCCGCATCATTTCGCTGGTCAGCCTCGCATTAGGCCCACGAGCCAAGAGGACATTGGACGGGTCTCGCTCACGTAGCTGGGCATCACAGTAGGAACTCTGGCGGTAAGTGGACGACATCACGATTTTCTTTTGCAACGCCTTGACATCCCATCCACTGTGCATAAAATCCAAAGCCAACCAATCCAGCAGTTCCATGTGACTCGGCATCTCACCTTGATTGCCAAAATCCTCCGTCGTACGGACAATTCCTCGCCCAAAGTAGTTCTGCCAATAACGATTGACAGCTACGCGTGCCGTCAGTGGATGCTCGGGCAAGAAAAGCCACTTGGCTAAGCCCAGACGGTTGCGCGGCAGACTATCTGGGAATGGCAAGATGCTCTCGGGTGTATTGGGAAATACCTCCTCACCATACGCGCTGTACTGTCCCCGCTCCAGAACATAGGCTTGACGAGGTGTTTCCATTTCCTTCATCACCATGACCTGCTTGACGGGTTCTACCTCCTCGTTGAGTCTGCTACGCTGAGCCATCAATTCCGTCTGTTTGGCTCGATATGCCTTTGATTTTCTATAAAGGTAATATTCTTGTAGGATGGCCTTTTCCTCCGCCAACAAGTCTGCAGGAGCCTTGCTCAGTATTTGACCCAACTGATCGCTCTCCGCCAGTGCCGCTACTTCCAAAGCAGAAAGCGTACGGTCAAATACAGTCACTTCATCTGCACGACCCTTTCTCAACCCAATCCCCCGCCAACGTGCACCGATCATCAAACCTGGCTCCATCGGCTCAGCATAGATTTGGTCTTCATAGTCATGAAACAGGATGTCCTTGTAGAGATTATCAATGTTCACTTGGGTGACCAACTCCCTCCCATTCATGTAGAGACGCAATCCCTCTGCCTGACTCGATCCATCGTAAGTCATGGTCAATTGTACCCACTCCTCCTTGGGCAGCTCCATTTGACTTACTTCCTCGATGGCATTGTCTGGCCATGTATGTGCCATCACCATTTCAAGTTTGTTGTCTTTGAGATACAAATGATAGCCCTTCTTGCTGTGCAGCATCACGGCGATGTTTTTGTGAAAAATCACGCCCTCCTCCACAGAGTCTGGTACATATACCCACAACCCAATGCTAAAAGGTTCGCTGCGGTCGTAAATGCCTACGGGTTTCAGATCCAACCAAGCATCCCCATCCAGATCGATGGCCTTGCCTCGCTTGCCCGCTGCGAATGTCGCTGGCCCTGCCTGCTGATACATCAATCCCATCTTACCCGACTGTCCACTGATTTGATCCATCAGGTTGTGATCCAAATCAAACTTGGCCACAGCCCCTTTTAGCAACTCCTTCTTGCTCAGCTGAGTGTATTTCCCTTCCGCTATCCAAGCATTGGCCTCTCCAAGTTCCTTTTCTTTGGCCTCTGCCAAACCCTCTTCGGATTGGTCAATCAATGACTCTACGTAACTAATGATCTCTTCTTGTTCTTTGGTAGGTACAAGTATGTTGGGTACAGGAATATCATCAGCGTCCCACGAGATTTGTCCCGTTTCATTGATATTGTTGAAGAAGGCAAACAATTCGTAATGGTTCTTTTGGGAAATCGGATCGTACTTGTGATCATGGCACCTGGCACAAGCCACGGTGAGTCCCATCACGCCAGTACTCAATACGGCAGTACGATCCGCCACATACTCCACTCGAAACTCCTCATCCACGATACCTCCTTCGGCATTTTGAGGATGCAGACGGTTGAAACCCGTCGCGATGATCTGTTCGCGCGATGCATCAGGGAGCAAGTCCCCAGCCAACTGCCAAGTCAAGAACTGATCGTAAGGCATGTTGGCATTGAATGACTGAATCACCCAATCACGCCACGGACTCATGTCACGGTATCGGTCGATCTGGTAGCCATGCGTATCTGCATAGCGAGCCAAATCAAGCCAGTCCACCGCCATCTTCTCTCCATAGTGCGGAGAGGCCAACAACCTATCGACTTGTTTTTCATAAGCATCGGGTCGCTCATCGCTCAAAAATGCCTTTATCTCTTGTGGTGTAGGTGGTAAACCTGTCAAATCAAGCGATACTCTGCGCAAGAGCAACTCCTTGTCCGCTTGTGGAGAAGGGGTCAAGCCTTCCTGCTCCAATCTAGCACTTATGAAACGATCGATGGCATTTGTCGCCCACTGTTGTCCCGTGGCGGGTAACGCTACTTCCTTCGGTGCCTCAAATGCCCAATGTGGTTTGTACACTGCGCCCTCTTCTATCCATTTGACCAAAATTGCCTTTTCATTAGCCGTCAGTTTCAGGTTAGATTCGGGGTTGGGCATGATCACTTCTGGATCTGAACTCAAAATACGATGAGCCACCTCACTCTTGGCCAAACTCCCTGGCACGATGGCATACTTGCCTGGTGACTCTGGGAGTTCCGCATAGGCTGTCGTTGCTTCATGCAATTGTAGCCCTGCTACTATCTTTCCCTTGTCTGGTCCGTGACAAGCAAAACACTTGTCCGACAAAATAGGCTTGACATGAACGTTAAAATCCAACTCTTGGGGCAGGCTTTGATAAGCTACGGCGACTTCTTCGGGCAAGTCTGGCTGACAAGCTGACAACCCGATGATCACCAAGATATACCCACACATCGTACACCATAGGTTTTGTAATGTATTTGTCCTCTTCATGCTTTGAAAATTCACTTTTCACTTTTACAATTTGACTATCCCAAAGATGACATCATCAGCCTACCAAGCCTAATATTCGATATAGACTCCATATAGACAGAAGCAAATTTTAATCTATCTATATTGCTTCAAAAATGCATTTCATGCAGTTTTGAAAAGGTTTTCACTCGAAAAGACCAAATGACAAGACAAATAACACATAGACTCTGCTTGATTTTTTTGTTAGCAATAGGATGTAAGTCTGCACAGTCCAGCAGCAGTACAACTGCTTCGGATCTGCCCTTTCTGATCACACCCATATTCATTCAAAGTCAAATGGGAGACAGCACCACTACCCAACAAGAAAACCAGATACGTGAATGGCTAAAAAAAGGGGACACCCTGCAAGCCATACCTGCTCTCAATAAGCTCGCCATGCGCTATAGCAACCGTGTAGACTACAGTCAGGCCTATGACTGCTACTGGCAAGCGCTCCTGCTGGCAGAACAGGTCGGTGACAAACGTACCCAAGCAGACTCCTACAACGGACTGGGAATCCTCTACAGTCTCTACGAACGAAGAGACGCCGCTCTGGACAGCTACCTCCAATCCCTCACCATCAACAAGCGATTACTCGCTGCGGGTGAAATTGACTCTCTCAAATTGCGAGACAACTATTTCGCTTTAGCGATCCATTTTAGATATCAAAACGAAGTGTCTCTTGCCAATGCCTACCTTGACAGTTGTGAAAGTATCCCTCTAAAAAGTCCTTATGCCAATACCCTAGTCAAAGCCGAACGGGCCTACCTCCTGATCCAATCGCACCACTATCCAGAAGCAGAAGCACTGTTGCTTACTCTCCAAGCAGAGCTCACAGACTTCCTTCCTTCCTATCTGGTGATCTATCACTCACTACTTGGCGACTTGTACGTTGCGTGGGAGGCTTTCGCCAAAGCACAGACGCACTACCAGCTGGCACTCAACTCCGCCAAAACCCATTTGGCACACCTTAATTTTGTCCCCGACACCTATTTCAAATTGTCCAAGGTCATGACCGTCCTGCAAAACCCCACAGCAGCCAACACCTACATGCAGACAGCGTATGCACTCGACCAATGGCTCTACAGTGCCAAAAGTCCCAACAATCACTTCCTATTGGAAATCAAAGACAAATACCGCGAAGAACAAGAGCGCCAAGCACAAATCATACAAGCACAACGCCTCCGACAATTGGAACAAGAAGAGTATATCTGGATATTGAAAACCGTCGTGCTCGTAGTGACCCTCGTACTCGTGGGTTTTGCGGCGATCGTTTGGACCCGAAAAATCAGAAGAAAGCACAAACTGGAGCGCGCCGCTCTGCACCTGCGACAACAGCAGGAACAAGAAAAGAACCAGGCCATTTTGGAAGTCAAAAACAAAGAACTCACCAATACTACCCTGCAAATCATCGCCAAAGACGAACTACTTTCGGAGGTCAAAACCCAACTCACCACTCTCCAAAAAGAAGGGCATTCACCAGAAATACGTAAACTCATCCAAACCATCCAACTCAACAAAGACCAAAGTTGGCTTGCCTTCGAGAAGCAATTTGCAGCTGTCAACAACGACTTCTTTGACAAGCTGCGAGCGCAGTTTCCTGAACTCAAACCCTACGACCATAAAATTTGTGCCTTGATCAAACTGGATTTTTCTGGCAAGGAAATGGCACAACTCCTCGGAATCTCAGCAGAAAGTGCCAATACCTCCCGCTATCGCCTGCGCAAGCGACTGAGACTAAAAAAGGGTGATAATCTGAAGGAGTTTGTGGATGGACTGTAGTATAAATGTTGCCAATATCGAAACCATGAACCCTAATCAGCCCCTTTAAATTCATTTCACAATGTATTTTCATATGTTGGTAACCTTAGTCTCAGATAGTTGATCCTAAGATCACATCATCTATTAAAACCTGAGAGAATTCTGTTATTTCACTATCAACTTACCCGCAGATTGATAATCCAAATAGTCGATTTGATAAATATATAGCATCAGTCACTAGGCCACCGATATTTAAATTCAAAATTGCCAGGCTAAACAGGATGTTTGATTTACCGTGATTGTCAGTGTGTGGCATGGTTCTCACGAGCTCACCATCTACATAAAACTTTACTTCATCCCGCGTCCAAAGTCCACCATAATAATCTTAGTCTTTATTGTTGCCGAATATTCTGTCCTTTTGCTGCGCAGTCAGTCCTTTAGAAAAGTAAACCTCGGGTCTGAAATCAGTCATAGTCTTTTTCAATCCTTTGTCATCTATATCGAGACTTAAATCACAATCAAAGCGCCCCAGTCGTGAGTAATCTTTGGTCCAGTCGTTTCCATAATTGGTAAAGTGTGCTAAACCCCAAGTGATGCCCCGTCCATTGCCTCGGCTATCGAAAGCATCGGGTATGTAAGGGCCAGCTGCGATGGGCAGCAGCGCTGATACTGAGGCGATCTTAAAATTAACCCCATCAGGAGCATACTGGATGGTATTGCTTTCATTACCATTTCTGATAACCAGTGTTGCAACCCCTTTCTCGAAGGGGAAGTAAGCCGTCTCATGACCGGAATTGAGCACGGGATTGAGCGGGTGCTTTTCAAAAGGCCCCAGAGGATCTTCCGCTATGGCCAGTCCATTCACACATAGGTAATCGGGTCTGTCGCCAAAAGCCGCCTTGTAGTAGAGGTAGATTTTCCCTTTGTAAATCAATGGATACGGATCGTGAATGGAATATTGATCCCAAGTACCAGTGGCACCGTTATTTACCACAATTTTATTCACGGGCGTCCAAGGACCATCGGGGGAATCGGCATATGAAGCCGTTACAGGGCAATGATCTCCTTTTTTGCCACTGGCCTCCATAAACCCTTGATAGTAGAGGTAATACTTTCCTTTGAATCTCAAGATATCTGGCGTAGAAACCGACCTCCATCCTACCTCCGGCTTGGGTGGTCTGGGCACCGCGACTCCCTGCTCCTGCCAGGTAACCCCATCTACGCTGGTGGCATACCATATTTCCGCCAAGTCCCAATCTGCAGAGGGAATTTCGTCAGTCGACTGATCGGCATTGGCATAGCCTACTGGTGGAGCCACCGTATGTCTTTTGGTGTACCACACATAGTACTTGCCATTTTCTTTGATCACTTTGGAGGGGTCTCTTCTGGATATCGTACCATCTCCCCCGTTGTAGTCAAAGCCCTCTAGCTTTGTATAGGCAAAGCTAGTGTAGAGTTCATTGTCCTCGGGACGTGGCGTGCGGTACTCACGATAGAGTCGCTCCATAGCTTCACTCAGTGGGCGATCTGGACGCGTCTGAGGGATATCCCAAGGGAATCCGCCTACTTCTTCGGGTGCTTCCTGCTTTAGCCCACAAGCCCAAAGTGTAATCGCCAACACTCCTGCTGCGACTATTAATTGTAGTATTCTGTTATTTTTTGTCATTCCACTTGGCGTAAATCTCTTTCAATTGCCCGTAGGCTTGTTTTTTCTTTCTGTTTTCATCCACTACTCCCCATTCGCGAAAGCCTGAATCGGGCGTGCCGGGATAATTGCTCCGGTAGTCGTTGTAGCTCCACAGCGACACGCCTACCAAATAAGGCAGTGTTCGCAATGCCTCCAAATCCGTCACGAGTGCCTCACTCAAAGCCCCATCGGGAACTGGGCCAATCTGTGTGCGTCCTATCTCGGAGAAAAATATCGGTTTGCCCGGAAAATGCTCATGCGTCTGCTGTACAGCATTTTGCGCATCGCCATAGCTATTAATGCAAATTAGATCGAGTAGTTCATAAGGTTCGTTGTCTCGGTTTGTTTGGCTACCATAGGCCGTCAGCGACACATAGGTCTTGAGGCGCGTACTATCGAGCGTGGCGAGGTAAGCGAGCATCGAATTGACATACGCCAATTGACCCGGTGTGAGAGTCTTGTGTCCCCAGTCTGGGATCGAATCACGCAGTTCGTTACCCACACTCCATCCCACCACAGAGGGGTGGTTGTAGTCTCGGTCTACGAGTTCTTTGAGCCACTGTCTGGTCAGCGGATTGTCAGCAAAGGTCTGCTGGTCGTCAGCACCCCACACAGGGATCTCTTCGATGAGCAAAAAACCCAGGCTATCACACAGATCCAGCAAATTTTCGGCCAGTGGCGCATGCATCAGCCTAGAAAATCGTCCACCCAAAATCATGATATCCCGCATATCAGCAGCAATCAAATGATCAGGTTCGGTATTACCGTAAACCGGATGGTCGTGCACACGATTGAGGCCATTGGCACGCAAGGGGCGATTGTTGAACAATAGCTGCTCACCCTTGGCTTCTATTCGACGGATGCCAAAACGATCGACCACTACATCCTCCAGCTGACCATCTACCATCAGTTCGCTGGTCAGTTGATAGCGAGTCGGTGACTCCAATTCCCACAATTGATAGTCGTCTAGATTGGCCTCCCACTGTGTGTCGATTTGCCCTCTTTGTTGAGCCGGGACAGTCAGACTGACTGCTGTGGGCTGTGATTTAACCGTAGAAATGTGTGGTTGTATCTGCACGGTGGTTTCCTGGTTGCTGTTATTTTCGAGGGTATATTGGATGGAAAAGAAAATTTTCTCCTGCTCAAAATCAGGCAAGGCCGTGATCTGCTGCCGTACGATACGGCGCGGTGCATCTGCATGCAACACCACCGAACGACTAATACCTCCCCAGGCCCACCAAGCACCACGTTGGTAGCTGTTGTCTGCCATCACGGTGATTGTATTGGTCTGACCCCAATCAATATGATCGGTCATATTGAACTCAAACGGCGTATAGCCTCCCACATGTTCTCCCAGCAACATACCGTTAAGCCACACCTGAGCCGTTTGATACACAGCTCCAAAACGCAGGCGAATGGATTTACCCTGCCAGTCTGCGGGTAAATCAATCGTATTCTGATAGTAAGCTTTGCCTTGGTAAGTAGCATAGCGTGAGCGAGTATCCCAGTTGCCTGGTACGACGAGGGTGTCCCAAGTGATCTCACCGATCAAAACCTGCTGCTCAGTCAGTGAACTATCGGCAACAAACCGCCAGGTACCGTCGAGGGACAGTGATTGATCGACATTCGTCTGAGAGCTACATGCGCTCAGTACCATCACAATGGGAAAAAACCAATAGATATTATGTGTTTTCATATTCATTTTACAATTATTTCAAACAATGCTGCAGGTACATACGGAGAGGGATGTGCTACCTCGAGAAGCAACCCCTTGGTCTGCACAACCGCATCCAACTGTACCACATTAAGCGTTTGATAGTTGTCTGTCACCTCAGTCAGTAGTTGTCCTTCCAAAGTATATACCTTGTACTGACGCACGCAAAACGGCATGACGTCATCGGGGTGTCCCATCAGCGTGGACTCCATCGCATGGTCATAGTCTGTGTCCCAAAACAAGCGCAACTCAGAGACAATTTGTACACAGTCCCATTCGATCCGCAGCGTGGGTTGGACATCTTGCAAATCTGCTACCCAAGCATTAGCCTGAAGCCAGGGACGCGTAAGCCCATTGCCCAAATACTGCGTACTAAAATCAATCCCCGGACTCACCGATAAAGCCAGATTTTTCCCATCTGGCCTTCTTTTGGGTATCCAAAACTCAAAGGCATCGATCCCTATACCGTCGGGAGGGGTCTGCTTGCCTGTATTGGACACTGCTTTGTTTTCTCCATTGCAAACCCTCATCATACCTGTATATAGGTGATCGCTTTCCTGCAAAGCCACTAGGTCATTGGACAGGAAGGTAATGAATGCGTACTGCGCTGTATCCAGCGTAGCGTCAAAAGCGAATGACAATCGCTGTTCACCTGGCTGTAGTGACAAAACCAACTCCTCTATTACAACATCAGGTGTATAATTGGCCATTTTGGACGATGTACGCAACTGTACTGTCAGATTTGTAGCCTCTTTGGCCCTTGCCTTGATGGCAAATTGGTAAAGCTGATTAGCCACCAACGGCAGCAATTGTGCCACGGCAATGGATAGCGTCACCCAACTATCAGTACCTGGCAGATGATCCAGTGTCAGTGACGATGAAGCAGTCACCGTAGAGGTGTTCAACTTATTAATATTTTTCCGCAAAGGCACATGAGGAATCGCCTGGCCGATCAGGTTGAGTTCATCTTGCAACTCAACCATACGCGACGAATCCAACAGCTGTACGGGCTTTGCACCATCTCTTTTGCAAAGCGCAGCTGCCATACCTACTACCTGTCCGCCATTACCGCATGTAGCCATCACCCGGCTGGACCCGAAGGCCACATGCGTAGCACTAATGATACGCCCTGCCAAAAACAAATTTTCAATGTCCTTGCTCACATAACTGCGATACGGGATTTCGTACACTCCCTTGGCATGCCACTGCGTACAGCCTGACTGGTCGCTGTAAATGCCATCGGCAGGATGAAGATCCAGAGCCCAACCACCATGCGCGACAGCATCAGGGAAGCTGCGCTGCTCGATCACGTCTTGTTGCCGCAGCATGTAGTGCCCTTCGAAGCGACGGCTCTCCCGTTTGCCAGGCACAGTAGCGACCCATTCTAATGTCAGATCGTCCACATCATCAAATTCTCCAGAGTTTTTGATGTAATCCCATACACCATAGATTACCTTCCACAACTCATATTTAATTTCTTCTGTTTTGTGAATGGTGTCTGTACGTCCTCCGTACTCAAACCACCAAAAACGGCAGCCCATATCAGTCTTGCTGATCAGCTTGTAGCGCGGTATTTCTTTGATGTCCTTGAGGGCGTATGCCGGTGGGCGGTATTTCACGTGCTGACCAGCACTCTTACTATAAAAATACATCGAGTGTCCCAGCAGTTCACCGTAAGTCTCGTCGGGAGCAAACAACTCCCCAAATTCTTCTTTAGTCTCTGCCCCCATGCGAAAAGCCGCTCCCGCCTGAAAAGCCACCAGCCCATCGCCCGACGCATCGCAAAACAGGGGTGCTGAGAAGATATAGGAGGTGGAGTTTTGTGCATTGAATCCTTTGACCGACTGAATGCTGCGTTCGTCCTTTTTGGTAACTTCGTACACGGCTGTATTGAGAAACAGCTGAATATTGTCTTCCATCATCACTTTGTCTAGCAAGATGGTATCGAAGATGACGGCATTGCCTTCTTTGTTTCGGTACATGTTTTCGACTAAAATTTCATCCATCACTCCTCCCTCTCGCGACCAACGGTTGTTGTTACCCATATGTGAGGTAGCCCCCAGTATCCACAGTCTCACCTCCGACGAAGCATTGCCTCCAAGTACAGGTCGATCCTGTACCAACGCTACTTTGATCCCTTTGCGGGCTGCTGTGATCGCGGCACATACACCTGCTATTCCACCTCCTATGATCACTAAATCACTTGCCACCAGCTCATGATGTAATGATCGCTCCTTCTTCTCAAATTTCTTTACTATCATTTCAATCCAAATTTTTTAAAAAAACAACTGACCCCAATACCATCACCGTCAGTCCCGTACCTCCGACCAGCAACACCGCTGTACTCGTTTGCACACTCAACAAAACGATCAACAAGCCTATGGCCGCCACGCCTGTACCTATTACCCGTTGACCGTAGCGATTATTATCGTCGGTCTTTTCCTCGTCTTCCTCATCAATTATGTTTATCTCACCGGCCTCAGTCGTATTTTCATTGAATACTACAGCAGGCATAGCCTCCCGTCGACTCCAGACTTCATTGATCAAAAGCAACACCACTGGTAGCCCCACACCAACGACCATTTCCTGAGTAAGACTAAGCGACAACTCCGTGATTAGCGGCATGATAAATTTCAAAAAAGCATTGATCAGTAATGAGATTACCGTAACCAGCAGGGCATTACTGCCCATGATCCTCTTAGAAAAGAGCGACCAAAGGGGTGGCAAAAACATGGCACCACCCGTCACAGCGGCCAGCCCCATCACCACCTGAACAATCCCTCCCATATAAGGTACTAGCAGCGCGACAATGATAGTAATGATACCCAGCAGTACAGTAGATATTCTACCGACCTTTACCAATTGGCTATTATCAGCTTGGGGAAACAGGTAGCGGTACAAGTCATTGACAATCACGCTGGCAGATACATTGAGTGTAGTATTGACCGAGCTGGACGTGGCGAAGACCATCCCGCCCAGCATCAAGCCTAGCATACCTGCGGGCATCACCGCTTTACTGATGAGCATATAGGCACCTTCATCAGCCAAGCCGTCGAGGCTTGGGTTGATTACCCTGAAAATCATAGGCGGCAGCATCCAAATGATGGGACTGATCAGATAGAGCCCCGAAAACAACCACCCAACTTTTTTAGCTTCACGAGGGCTAGATACACTTACATAACGTTGTACATAAGCCCAGTTACCCGCGATAAAAAAAAGATTGTACAAACCAAAAGCCAACAAAAAGCCCCAAGTATATTCACCACTGGTCAAGGCAAAAAAATCAGCAGGTGCGAGCTCCACAAAACCACTCAATCCACCTACTCGATCCAGTGATAGCGGCACCATGATGATCACAGCTGCCGACAATACCACAAACTGTAGTACATCCGTCACGATCACTGCCCATAAGCCGCCTACAGCGGTATAAATCAAAATCAATACGCCCAAAAAAATGATACTGGTATAAATAGGTAGTCCGGTAGACACCTCTACGATCTTGGCCACTGGGTACAGAAACGCCCCAGTCGTGAACATGCTAATAAGCAAAAACAAGTAGGTATAGACCTTTTGCACCTCTTGTCCAAAGCGACCTGTGATATAGGCTGCAGCTGTCAATGCTCGGGTACGCTGCCAGCGAGGTGCTACAAACAATGCGACCAACACCCCAGCCAGACACATCGTCCACTGGATCATCACTGCTACCCAGCCACTACTATAGGCGATAGAACCCCAAACGACAAAAGTACCCGCCGAGAAAAAGCTCATAAACAGAGACAAGCCACTCATCCACCAAGGCAACGCACCTCCTGCGGCGAAAAAAGACTGTACACTTTTTCCCGAACGGAAAAAACTCATTCCACAAGCAAATACCAGAATGGTAAATACCAATATAACCCCTAAATCCAGTACACCCATAGTCTTTTCATATGTTAATCGTGTAGCAAGATGTGATGTGTACACAAAAAATGACATTCCGTCGACCATTTTATTTCTGGAAACGTTTCCGAAACAGCTATATATTTCCGGAAACGTTTCCGAAAACCCATAATACCATTCTACTTTTGGGGCATGAAACACGTGACTATCAAAGATGTAGCTCGTCAACTGGGCGTATCCATATCCTCTGTCTCAAGAGCATTTAACGACAAGTATGACATCAAATCCGAAACCAAAGCACGTATTCTTCAGGTTGCCAAAGACTTGGGCTACCGTCCTAATCCCATTGCCCAAAAGCTCAGTCAACGTCAATCGCTCAATATCGGCATGATCGTTCCGGAGTTTATCAACGACTTTTATGCACGAGTGATCATCGGCGTGCAGCAGGTACTGATCGCCAAAGGCTACCAGGTACTCGTAATGCAATCCGACGAAAACTCCGAACTAGAGCGTAACAACATCCAAACACTAATCGATAATTTCGTGGACGGTATTATCATATGTCCTATCAACGAACATGACAACAGCTCGCTATTCAAAGAACTTCTCAGTAAAAACATCCCTCTGGTATTTCTAGGTAGGATCAGCGCAGGCTTCATGGGCACCAAAGTGATCTTCGACGATTATAAATGGAGTCTGTTTGCCACAGAGCATTTGATCCGACAGGGCTACCGAAAAATACACCACTTGTCCGGTGCACCTGATTTTTCGGTGAGCAAAAAGCGCATGGCGGGCTTTCTGAAAGCCATGGACAAACATCACTACACGACCGACCAATACCGTGTCATCCATACTGGACTCACACCCGAAGCAGGAGAGATGGCCATCAACCAACTCGTCAAATCCGATGACCTGCCGGAGGCGATCTTTTGCATCAATGATCCCGTAGCACTCGGCGCAATGAAAGCACTGCGCATGCACGGCCTACAAATACCGCAGGATGTAGCCATCGTCGGCTGCACCGAAACCCCCATGGCCGCTCTAGTCTACCCCCCACTAACCAGTATCACTCAACCCGCCATAGAGATGGGGACCAGTGCAGCAGAACTCCTACTGCGCCAGATCGACCATGGATTCAATCCCCCCCAGACCATCACCTTCGACGGTCATCTCAACGTCCGAGACTCTTCTATTCAGGTGACTCAGGATCTGCGATATTGAGTCAAATATAATCATCTTCTTGACCACATAGCCTATGATCAACATGGACGAAAAATCCCAAATACCCTTCCTGAAAAATTCTCTCCTGTTCAAAAATTCCTACTCAAAATAGGTAAAACTAACTGTTCGTATAGTTTTTGTCTAGTTGTGTCAAGTAGGTATTGCAAGATGATCAGGATAAATTTGAAAAACCCACCCAAGCCTACACAGCATTTTTTTGAATTGAATACTAGACTAAATTATTGTTATGATAAAAACTACACTTTTCACAATACTATTTATCCTTGGGAGTTTCATATCTCAAACCCAAGACTGGGCAAGTATCCCTGTTCCTGCCGAGGCGGGTCTAGGCAACAAGTGGGTTTTACAGTCCAACGCTTCGGATGATTTCAATTACACCTTTGATGAGGCAAACCAGCAAACGAATTTTGGAGATGACAAGTGGTACAACTTCTACCACAACCATTGGGATGGACCAGGCACTACCTACTGGCAATACAACCACGTCTCAGTCGACGGACATGATTTGGTCATTCGATCGTCTCGCAATCCCAGCACCTCCAAAATGGGTGTGCCAGGTGTCAATGCAGGTTGCATCACATCCAATCACCGCGTCAAATACCCCGTCTTTGTCGAATCAAGTATCAGTGTGGCCAACATCACGCTCGCTTCGGATGTTTGGCTATTGAGCCCAGATGACACGCAAGAGATCGATATCATCGAGTGCTATGGAGGTGCCCAGAGCAACAACGACTTCTTTGCGCAATACATTCACCTGAGTCACCATTCTTTCATACGCAACCCCTTTCAAGACTACCAACCCCGAGACCGCAACAGCTGGTGGGGAACCGATGGAGTCACCAGCTGGGGAGAATACTGCTGGAATGAAGGGGATCGTACCTATGTGCGCGTAGGAGTCAACTGGATAGGACCCAAACATTTCGAGTACTACATCGACGGAGTATTGGTCCGTGTGCTGTATGACAAAGCCTTTGCTAGCAACATCAATGGTACTTGGCACTATACCTACCCTAGCATGACGGACGGTCAATTGGATTTTGAAAACGGCTATCAAAAAGTAACTGAATATGCCACGGGAAGCAGCTATTCTTTTGCTACACTGAGTGAAGCAAGTGCGCTCTCCAACACCAGCGTCATCGACCCCTACGACTATCAAAATGGACAGGGATTCACCAAAGAACTGGACATCATCATCAATGTCGAATCTCAAGATTGGCACGTAGAAGCTGGACGAACACCGAATGATGATGACCTCAGTGATCCAGACAAAAACACGATGAAAGTAGATTGGATCAGAGTCTACAAACCCATAGAAGACCCTGATTTTGTATTGTCCAACAAGGACGAAGGACTGGGCTACCAAGTCTACCCAAACCCTGCCGACAGCAACCTCTACCTATCTGCTGATGGTCAAGTCATCCGTAAGGCGACAATCTATGACCTAAGTGGTAGAGTACAACTACAAATCACTCCAAACTCCCAAAAAACCGACATTCCCTTGTCCGGACTACAACAGGGAACCTACCTCTTGCGAATTTGGACTGCTGATGGTCAGAGCACCACGGAGACCTTTGTCAAAAGGTGACGTTTGGACCAAAGACCAACCGTCCATCTGCTACTGTCCGATCACTGTAAAGTACTCAGCACTTGGGGTCATCCAACTCAAAATCAGAGTATCGCTAGCACTGACTGGTTGATAGTTGAGCACCAAGGAATAACTTCCCTCTGACAATTCCTTGATGTACTCATGATCTGTGACATCTTCTCGAATGACGACTTGGTCGTTGATTTTGAGAGATCCAACACCTGTTTTGTGCAAGCGAAAGAGGTACTTGCCAGGCACCTTGATTTCTACCTGTCCACTGACCTGAACCATCTTTCCCTCCAAGGATGCAAAAGCCCTCGCACCCCAAAAGCAGACTTGATCGCCATGACCAGAGCGAAGCACTTCGGAGTTTCCATTCGTCGATACTTCCATTCGAAATCTCCCACTCTCCATTAGATCCCAATCGGAGACTTGCTGAGGAGTACACTGCTGAAACCATGTCTGTTCCATGCTGTGGATTGCTAAAACCCAATCCACCATCGCGTCAATTTGCTCAAGTTTGAGCAGTGGGTGTGGTGACATGTATCCACCATACCACAATCCTCCTCCTCCCTCGGCGATCTTATTGGCGAGACGTTTTTTCAGCGCTGCATCTGGACTGAGATAGCGACGCGACACATCCAAATAAGGAGGCCCAGCTACACGATCCACTACACTGTGACAGGCGAAACAGTCATTTCGTAGCATGAGTTGTACAGCCTTGGGTTTGGTATGCACCACCTCCGCTTTGTATGATATAGAACCGCATCCCTCAAAACTCAAAAAAGCGACAATAACAAGAGCAGCCCTTTGTTTCACTGTCATATAATCACTTTTGATCTTGATGATAGGCATCCATCCTTTCCATCGCATCCTTTTCATATTTGCGTTTCAGTTGCCATTTAGGTCTATCTAGCGTGCATTCCCAAGCAAACAACTGCTTGTACATGTCGCGTACTTTGTCAGGGTATTGATTGGCCAAATCGTTCATTTCACTATCATCTTTAGAAAGGTCATAGAGCTCGGCGGGACGATCAGGGTAGCGCAACATTTTCCAATCGCCTACGCGTATGGCTCCTCTATTTTCCTTCTTCCAATACAGTACCTCGTGGGGGCGCTCTTGATTTTCTCCACTGACATAAGGCTTTAAATCAACCCCATTCAACTGCTTCAATTCATCCACCGAACCGCCTGCCAACGATACAAATGTCGGCAATAAGTCGAGGGTACTCACCGGAAAAGGATAAGTCGTATGAGCTGAAATCACACCTGGCCAACGCATCAGCATCGGGACACGAATACCTCCCTCCAAGTGGTTGGCTTTCGTGCCACTCAACGGAGCATTATTGGAAGCATTAGCGTCTGAGGGGCCGCCATTGTCATTGGTAAAAACCACGAGGGTATTGTCTTCCAACCCGAGTTTTTTGAGCGCTTTGAGCACGCGACCACAAGCACGATCCATCGACAAAGTCATGGCTGCCAGTTGCTGTCGTTTGCCCGTAAGTTCTGGGAACTCCTTCAAGTCCTTGGGGTCGGCTTCCATCGGTGTGTGCACCGCATTGAATGACAACATGGCAAAGAATGGCTGATCCTGATTGCGTTCCATAAAAGCGATGGTCTCATCAGCCAAGGCGTCCGTCAAGTACTTTTCAGACTCCTCAAAATTGCCAAAACCACGCTCCAAATAATCTTCTTGACGGTGATTGGGATGCTCCTCATTGTATTCAAAGTAGCTCCTCGCACCTCCACGAAAACCATAAAACTCATCAAAACCACGTTTGGTGGGGTGAAACTGATCGTCATTGCCCAAATGCCATTTGCCAAACAGTCCAGTACGATAACCCTGTTCCTTCAGATAATTGGCAACAGTCACTTGGTCTAAGGGCAGCCCCATCATGTCATCAGGCAAACAAGACGTACTCATATATCCCGGCACGTTATTTTCCTCATAGCCAAATCGCTGCTGGTATCTCCCTGTCAGCAGCCCAGCCCTAGACGGCCCACAAACGGCAGCAGACACGTATGCCTGTTCAAAACGCATACCTTCGGTGGCCAACTGATCCAGATTTGGCGTCTTGATCTCTTCGCTACCCTGAAATCCAAAATCCGCATAGCCTGCATCGTCTGAAAATATCAGCAGCACATTGGGCTGTGCATATACCGTCGGGTAAGTGAAACATAAAAACCCGAGCAGGCCATAGGCTCCCATTATTCGCCTTAGCGATTTCATAGGTTGTCTTTCAATATCTCATTCAATTCATTGGTCAACTCGGCTACTACTTCAGGGTTTTGTGCCGCGACGTTTACCTGTTCGCTAGGGTCATTGGCTACATGGTAGAGCTGTGGGATGGTATCCATTCCCCCTTCCACGTCCTTATCCTTTAGCCACGCGGGATAGGCTTTGTCAGCAGGCACCGGAGCGATGTATTTCCAATCCTTGCTGCGAATTGCCATGGTATACGCCTCTTCGAGCATGTACTTTCGCCCTTGCGCCGAGCGCCCAAGCATGGCCTCCAGTTGGTTTTGACTGTCGCTCAGTTCGCTGCCTGTAGCCTGTACACCAGCCAGCGCACTCAAAGAAGCCATGAGATCCACTTGCGTGAAAAGTGCCTCTGACACGGCAGGCTGCACCTGTCCCGGCCAGTAAACAATCGTCGGTACACGCGTGCCCGCTTCGAAAGCAGAATACTTGCCTCCTCTGTATATGCCGCCAGGTAGATGATCACCGAGCAATTCGACGGCCTGATCGTCATAACCATCGTTGAGCACTGGGCCATTGTCGCTGGTGAAAATCACCAAGGTATTCTCAGCCAATCCCAAACGCTCGATTTCATTCAGTATCTGACCTACTGTCCAATCCATTTGCGCGATCGCATCCCCTCTCACACCCATGGTAGAGGCACCTTGAAACTGCTCATTGGGTAAACGGGGCACGTGGATGTCATGAAATGAATAGAACAAAAAGAAAGGATCATCCTTGCTCTCCTGGATGAAATTGATCGCCTTTTGATTGAGCACCTCTGGAAACTCTTCGTCTACCCAAAGTGCCTCTTCGCCACCAGCCATGTAGCCTATGCGGCTGATGCCGTTGACGATGGTTTCGCCATGCTGACGATCCGCTCCATAGCGCAGTAATTCAGGATGCTCGTATCCTAGCGGTCGGTCGCCAATGGGCGCTCCATAGGACACACTGATCGGGTCATTTGGATCCAAATTCACCACTTCATGATTTTCGAGGTACACCGTGGGTACTCGATCACCCGTGGCAGGCAACAAATAGCTGTAATCAAAACCTATCTCCAACGGACCAGGCGATACCGATCCATTCCAGTCGATGTTGCCATTGCCCAAGCCCAAGTGCCACTTGCCAACTACTGCGCTGCGATAGCCCGCACGCCCGAGCAACTTGGGCAAGGTCATCTGTACTGTATCTATCAACAATGGCGCATCACCGGGCAACACGGCAGCTTGATTGCGAAAAGCATATCGCCCCGTCAACAGCGAATAACGCGATGGCGTACAAGTAGACGCCCCACTATGGGCATCTGTCATGCGCAAGCCCTGTGCAGCCAGTCGATCCACTACGGGTGTTTGCACCCCCTTGGCTCCATAGCAGCCAACATCTCCATAGCCCAAGTCATCTACATAGAAGATGACGATGTTGGGTTTTTCCACTATCGTTCTTTTTTGCACTTGCTCTTGACAGGAAACCAAGCCCCCAACCACGGCGAGTAGAATAAATGTTTTGATGTATCTGTATTGCATCCTTCTCAATTTAATATCCAATCTTAATTTTCTGTGGTAGATGCTTTCCGATAATCAAAAAGTACACCCCACTGCATTGTGTCTCTAACCAAACGCGATCTTGATCCAAGTATCCATGCTCTAGCACCTGTCCCTCTCTACCGACGAGTTTCCAACTATCGGTCTCTTCTGCCCCCTTGACATGAATAGGTTTTCGATTCCTCACCCATGTCGGATACAACGCTACGTTCTCTTGTTCTTGCCGCCCCGCATCTGTTTGTAGTACTCGAAGGACAGTTGTCGTACCGTCAAAATCCGTTTGACTCAAACGAATATATTGTCCCCTCACTCCTGACACCAATACATGTCGATACGTCTTGGGTACATTGCTTGTTCCTCTACCCTCAACGACCACTAATCGGTCGTATATCGTGCCTTCTTCAGAAACTTCGACGGTAAAGAATGCATTGTCGGTCTCAGAATACACAGACCAGAGGAGTGTATGCACTCCACCTGCAAAGCGAAGCTCCATGGAATCGAACCCCACTGGCAGAGAGGATTGTGAACAAGCTGTACTACAGTCTGGGTTTGGGTCAGTCGACCCAAAGAAAACACCTGAATTGCTAGTCGTACCATCTACTTGTGCACTACCTGAGCCATCTACCGTCCCCATATTGATCAAGTCACTATCAAAAGACGCAGCACCATCTAAGGCTAGATTGCCTGTACCTTTGTTGTCGAAATTCCCAGAAAAACTAGCGACACCACTACTGAGCACAGTCACTCCACCATAATTGACTGAGGTCCCAGCTGTCTGTACCAGGCTCCCTCCATCGTACACCACCAGATGCCCAGTGGCACTGAGGTGCAGGTTTCCATTGAGAACAATTGTACCATAGAGATGGACATTTTGATACAAGTTCATCGCTCCAAATGACAACCACTCCAGTGATGCTCCATTTTCGACAGTAAGACCTCCTCCTCCTTGCACATTGACCTCTGCATTGACAGAGACCGCTGCTCCAGCCTTTATAGTCAAACTCCCTCCACTGATGGTGATATTGTCATAGGTTTCGTTCGTAGAAATTTCAATATCCATACCACTGGTCACATTCAAATCTGCTGCATACAGCACACTAGACCACAACATGAGTCCCACAGCAATTGCCCATATTCCCTTACTCCCTTTCATTATTTCTCTCTATTACAATCCCAATTTGATGACTTGATTGACTACCTGATTGGTCCGTACTATTTGTTCGCCATTGCGCCATGTCACAGTCAGCTTATCGATTGATTGGTTTTCTGCCAAACCAAAGTGAACTATGTTGAGCAAACTCTGTGAGTGAATAGCTCCCGCAGAAGCCACTCTTCTTTTTTGAGTACCGCTAGCCGTCTCGATCTCCACTACAGCAGAGAGAGGGTCTACTTGTCCGACAGGACTATAGCCTACATGAATCAGTGCAAAACCACCCAGCTTGGTTGTTTGATTGCCATAGAGGTACCAGCGACCAGGGTTATCACTCCCATTGAGCATGTCAATTTTACCATCCAAGTCAAAATCAAACGCCTGGCCCATGTCTCCGTGTCCAGGGTCTTCCCAATCTTGTGCCCCATGGCTCATGACTTGTACAAAGTGTCCATTTTGATCATTGATCAGTAGGAGATCTTCTACCCGCTGACGCAGCATCCCGAATCGATAGACAAAGAGGTCGTCATACCCGTCGTTGTTAAAATCCGCCACTGTCACGCCTTGGTGATTGCCACCCTTCGGGATATTCGTCTCTGTAGCTACCTCGACAAACTGCTCCCCATCGTTGCGCAACAGTACATCCTGTACATTGCTATTCTGTGGAGCCCAATCGGTATGGACCGTCTTCACACCACCCAGAGACATCCGCATCCCCCAGAATATATTCGCGTCTTTGACCCATTCCATCTGCCACTTCCCCTCACCCAAGTAGCCCACATACCATCCATTGGCACGACGATCATCAGGCCAGCCTGTTGCTCGCTCAGGCTGTAGTACAATTGCCTCCGTCGGTGTGTCCATCGTCAGCTTCTCTCTCCCTAGATAGATCGGGTACGCTCCATCATATCCTCTGTACCAATGAAAGAACTCCTCCAATATCAGATCGCCCTCCGTCTCAAAAGTCAATCCACGTCGACCTTCACTTCCATCGTCCCTGAGATCCACTGTCCCCGCTATAGCATCAAAATCCAAGGATTGATTGGCTAATTCATAGTAAACCTTGCCTCGCGTCAAATAAATATCCAAATCTCCGTCTCGATCATAATCCACAGGTGCCGCGGCAGTAATCAGCTTCATTCCTTGGTAGCCTTTCGGTAGCATTTTTTCTGATACTTCCGTGAAAGTCAAGTCTCCATCTCCCAACCACAGAGACAGTGGTGAAAACAACACTAAATCGTCATAACTATCGCCGTTGAGATCAGTCACCAAGACACGCTCAGCATCGGCATGCTCTATCTCTGGGCTACTGAAATAGGTAAAACTTCCATCTCCTTTGTTTTCATACACAAAATTCCTTGGTCCAGTTTCGTGGATGATTTGGCCTGCATTGATCATCAAGAGATCCAAATCTCCATCTAAATCCATATCAATCCATCGCACCGAGCGTCCACGTGCCCCTTGCGTGATACCTACCTCCTGGGTCACTTCGACAAACTCCCCTTCATCGTTTCGAAACAAATGGGGTGGTGCTGGAGCTGTGCCATTGCCACCTCCCTGTGCCACGATGATATCCAAATCTCCATCTCGATCATAATCTCCCGCTGCAGTACCGTGTACATCCCAACGAATGAGCGGCTTTTCATTTTCTATGACAGTGCCATTGCCTTGGTTCCAAAACACCTGAGCGGGTACTTTGTCATGGTTGTTGAGGACAAAATCATAGTCTCCATCCCCATCGATATCTGCTACACTGGGTCCCCCATATTTCCAGGTCAGCTCCGTATCAAACTCCGCAGCTGTAGAGATATCTACAAAACGAGGCAATGCCGGACCTTCATATCGCTGCAAGGCTAGGCTCTTGATTCGAAGGGTTCCACCATTTGCCCGAAGGGTATACCTATGCTCTCCTGCTGTAAGTCTACGTGCCAAGACCACATCCACCTGGTGTAGCCCTAGGCCTGGAATACTGACCCGATCCAAAAGCACCGTCTCTCCCTCCAACATACTCAACCTTGCCTCTCGCTCCAACGCCTCTACTTCGCACACGACACGGTAGTGTCCAGCTACTTCTACTTGCATAGCAGGTAGAGTCAGGCCCTCCACAGGGAGGACCTGCTCTAGGTGGATTGGGTTGGAATTCGGTGCGGCACACGCCGTTAAAAAACAAAAAACTACAATTACTATCTGGCTATTTCTTGACATTCTATTTCTCTTCTACTGCTTGATATGACACCTACTCAGTTGAACCCAATCGTCTCTGGTACATCTGATGATTGACCATCCGCACCGAATCCACCAACTCTTGGTAGGGCGTATTCGTGATGGTTACAAACCCTACATTGTAGTTTTCTCCGTCCTCACGTCCAGTCACCGCTTGATCCGTGTACTGAAACCAATGTGCCCCGACAATCTGTGGATTGGCTAGCGCACCACGGATGTACTCGGCATACTTGTGTCCTCTATCGGCTTGGTTTTTGGCCACCTTCACGCCAGGATGCGTATGTCCGCGATCGGTCGCTCCGAAGTGATACTCTCCGATCATGATGGGGCGATCTATCTCAGTCGGCAGGCTCAAATTGGCGATGCTGTACTCGTACTTGTTGAAACTCACTATGTCGCAGTACTCCGCAGCAGCAGCCACCGTTAGGTCATTGTTGGCCCAGGCAAAACGACAGCCTAGGTACATCTGATTGGGAGCGATACGATGAAGCTCTTCGCTCACTATTCGAAAATAAGTTTCAGCGATCTTCCCATAAAACGCATTCAAATCGGATTGTGCATTTTCCAATCCCTCATGCTCTTGGCGAATTAGCAAATCCTGCCATGAGGCATAATCCGTCTTCCATGCGCCATTCAATGCTTTGATGTCGATGTATTTTTCTTGAAGATCCTTGACAAACTCAATTTTGGAAGCTTGAGTAGCTGGGCTATGGAGCGCAGCGATAGCCAAAGAACCTTTCAATCCCCAGGACATTTCATTGTCCACGAAAAAGCCCATACACCATGGATCACCTGCACCCTGTCGCTGTGAAGCCATGTTGTCACGCACTGCGAGCCTAAACGCAGGATCAAACACATCGTGAAACTTGCCCCAAAACCCCTCAGACCCTTCGATTTTGGGGGTATTGCGAATCCAGACAGTACCGACATAGGGTGTTCGTTGTTGTGCTTTGAGTTGTGCATCGGACACATTGCCGAGCGTATTCATCCCCCAGTATCGCATACGTCTGTGTGTCAAATCAAGGAACTCTTCTTTCCATGTATCACCGAATGTTCGGTAGAGGTTGGCCTCCAAAAAACTGTAAGCTTGGAAAGGTATTTTGTCCTTGTAAAAACCATGGGAGGCCCAAGTACCAGCTCTGTAAAACTGCCCCAAAGGCTCAAGTTCGGTGGGTAACCCTTCAAAATAGTCCTCTCTCCCATCTATACCTGTCAATGTCATGTTGGCATTGACACAGTTGAGTCCATTGCTCCAAAACAAACGTCCCTCTGGGTCTACCATCCACCATTTCCCTTCATACTTTTCCACTCTAAAAAAGCCAGTAGCTTTGCGTAGTGGCCCTTGAGCATAGCCCCCGTATGGATCAAATATCCATCCTGATTTCGAGGCACTCATTGTCTCGATCTCTTGGGTGTAGTTGTCTTTCAACTCTTGTGTGCTGTGCGTTTTGCTTGGCCAATCTTGATGCTTGTATTGACCAAATGAATCAATGAAAGGTAAAAATGATTCGGAGGAATGCGACTGTAGTGACCCTACAGCCCACACATCGTGCAGCACAAATACGGTCTCACGAGTCGCATACCTAGGCCTGAACTGTATCGATTGAATTTTAGCCAAATCGGTTTTGGTCATGCCTGGAGCTCCACGCATCCCGACAAGAGGAACTGTGGGTTCGTTGATCCATGGCGTCCACGCTAGGTTGACCGTGATCGTGTCCGTTTGGCCTGGCACCAAGTCGATATAGTCCGAACAGTACCAGCGTACAAGACCATCGGGATCATTGCCTACAAACATCTCTGCCTGCATGGGCTCACTGCCGATGTTGGAAACCAAGGCCTGGACTTGCCATGTATCCCCCAACTCCCATGGTTGGTTTGCCGCACTGCGTAGCGTCAAAAATTGCCCTTTTACTTCTTCGTTGGTACGGATGCGTAAACCTTCTCCACCGTCTGTATTGATCAACTGATAGTCTAGTCCCGACACTTGCAGGCGTGAGGTATCTAGGCTGCCCTGTGCGTCAAACAACAAACTGGTACGGTCACTATTTGTCATACGTTGATCAGCGCACGATGACCACAGCATGGCTGCTACCAAAAATAGTTTGGGTATTGAAATGGTTTTATGAAAATACACTTGAGTGCTTTTATACGGATTGGAAAAATGTTGCTACCTCGAGTGAGGCAGCAACAATTACTAAATCAAACTACTTATTTCTCGTCACTCCCTTTCGTAGAGCCAGCCTCTCCTTTGCCTACATGGGTCGTTTTTCTTTTGCCTCTGAACCCTTTGATGCACTGGTAGTCATAGGACACATACTCGTGTGTGAGACCAAAACCGAAAATTGCAAATGGCTCTTCGGTATCTTTGGTTCTATCCAGTCCTATTGCATGTGGTGGAGCAGGGATGGAGGCGATGATGTCAAAATTGATCCCATCAGGAGACCACTGTACGGTGTTCTTTTCTGGGCCGTCAGTGGTGATCAGCGAAGCAATCCCTCCCTTGTGCGGCCATACGCAGATTTCGTGTCCACTGTTGGAGATCGGATTGTACGGCGACTTGACATAGGGTCCTTTTGGGTTGTCCGCGATGGCGACACCATGTCTGATTTGGCGTCCGCCAAAAGTAATTTGTTCTCCCATTTGCTCTCCTTTGTAGTAGAGATAGAACTTGCCCTTGTATGGCAAAATACATGGATCATGAACTTTGTGACTATCAAAATCCCCTTTTTTCTCCACTTTGAATCGGTTGTCTTCGGTACCTGCCCAGACGCCATTGTCAGCAGGGCTGAGGATTGGTTCTTTGCTTTTCGTCCAGGGGCCATGAGGAGAATCAGACCATGCCAGACCGACTTGATTTTTTACCCGTACGTTGTAGGGGGATTTGACGGTCTGGTAGCTGAGGTAGTACATCCCCTCCCACTCCATGATCTCGACGGTGAATACTGAACGATCGTCATAGGCTCCTTTTTCGCCACGAGCGACGGCCATTCCTTCTTCTTTCCAGGTGATGCCGTCTTCGGACGTTGCATACCAGATATCACATCTATCCCATGGAAACACCTTTTCGGTTTCGATATCTCCGGCAAAACCGTCTGTCGGACCGACACTCTTGCTATACCATACGAAATATTTGCCATCGACCTTAATCAAGGCACTTGGGTCTCTACGAACCACTCCTTCTTCATAAGCCAAGTCTCCTTGGAGATAGAACTGCTCAAACTCACCAAACCACTCGTTGGTCAACTCATCGGGCCACCTCAGTGCACGCTTGGATGCTGCACTCAGGTGTGTCGTGTCTGTGATCCCCAAGAAGTCTACCTTTTCTGGAGTGATAACAATCTTGTCACAATCTTTTTCGGCCACCGGTGGCTGACAGGCATTCAACCCTGCTGCTACCATCAGCGCTACTGCTATCTTTTGTAATCCCATTTTTTTGCTCATTATGTTCTAATTTATCTTCCCTAATTACATCTCTTATGCCTACAGACCATTGCCAATCGCTACGATCACAATACCCAAGATCATGCAGGTCAATCCCAAATACAGGGCATTTTTTGATTTGGAAGAGGCATTGATCCACTCTTTGGTGATCAAGCCACTGACTATCGCCACGGCTACCGATACGGTATTAAATATAGCGTATCCTACTGTCCCCCCTGTACTACCGAGTTTGAAAGCTGCATACGCAAATCCGGCAGATGCCGCGAAGTTGAGTATCCCCATCACGGTCGCCAACCCTGCGTTTCTACCAAAACTCGGTGAGTTGAATTTTGACCACAGCTTCTTGGCAGTCAACTGCTGGATGAAATAAACTGCGATGGCTACTCCTCCAGCCATGTAGATCACATACATCACCGCTACAGCACTCATCCATTCGGGATTGCCCTGCGTGATGACCGCCTCATGAATGACAGCTCCTCCGACGGTATTGGCATAGCTGAATCCTGTAGCGAGCAACCCGCCCACCACAGCAATCAAAATACCTGTAGCCATCGAGCCCTTTTTCTCCTGGGTTCCTTGTTCATCGGCTTGGCGCATAATACCCGCTTTGCCATTGGCCACTACCCCTACGAGTACCACGAATATCCCTCCCATGATCGTCGCAAAGACTGGCCTCTCTGGCAGTCCATTGATCACGAATGGTATCAATGACCCCACCAATATGATCGTCCCTATGAAAAGAGAGAAACCGAGTGACAAACCGATATGGTTGATGGCCTTGCCCCACATCATCACGCCAATACCCCATAGCAAACTCGCTACGACCATGCCGATCAGTATGCCCGTAGGGATGGCTGCCAGCACTTCACTGAACCCATCGATCAGTAGAAATGCCGCTACATTGGGTACCACGAAAGTGTTGATGGCAAAAAACAAACTCCAAGTGTTTTCAAATTCGAAATCCTTGGTAAATTTCTCTGGCAAGGCATACAGCCCTAGCATCAGTCCGGCCAATACGGCCCATAGTATTCCTTCTATCATGTTCTTTAGATTTTAGAGTCAAAAATCAAGAGTCAAGATTCTCTCTTGCTTCTATGAGTCATGGCTCATGGTTCTCATTTATTAAAAATCAAATCTGTACACCGTCTGGCTCTTGTATGGTGCTCCTGCTGTCGCAAATACTTCTGGAGCTCCTGCTATATTCGGGCCGTTGGGATAGCGGTGGGTCTCGCAGCAAAAGCCACGGTATCTACCGTACTGCTCTCCCGATTCACGATGCAGCGCATCGGAGGTGAAATAACCAGAATAAAATAACATGCCTGGCTCGGTCGTCAATATCTCCAACTTGCGGTCAGTGGCTGGTTCGTCAAAAATCGCCACCTTACGTAGCTCCGTATTTTCATCAAACACATAATAATGCTCGAATCCAGTCTCCATCTGAGCAAGTGCCTCGCTGAACCTTTTTCCTTCACGCAAATCCGACGGATCCCCTACCACAGACGCCAGTTCCCCGTTGGGTACATTGGTTGTGTCTGGTTTCAGGTAGCAATCTGCCAAAATGGTTGCTTGGGTATCTTCAATCGTTTTTTGAAACCCCGACAGGTTGAAATACGAATGATTGGTGAGAGAAAGTGGTGTCTTTTGGTCCGTCGTAGCATGGTAACTAATGGACAGCTCGTTGGCCTCATTGAGCACGAACTGCACGGTGACTTGCACATTGCCAGGAAATCCCTCTTCCATGTGAGGGCTAAAAAGGCTCATCGCTACACCTCCATCGATGACTTCCCCTTTCCATATTCGTTTGTTGAAAGCCTTGACACCTCCATGCAAGTGATTGGAGCCATCATTGGTCGCGACGCTATACTCTATTCCATCCACAGAGAATCTACCATCCTTGATGCGCGAAGCAAATCGACCCACCGTACACCCAAAATAAGGGGCATTCGCCAAATAGGCTTCAGACTGGTATCCTTCCATCGAATTGAACCCACACACCACATCGACATGACCATCCGCTGTAGGCAGCTCGATCGAACTGATCGTTGCACCGTAGGTAATGATCTTTACCTTCATTCCTTGGTCGTTGGACAAGACATATTGCTCGATGTCCTCACCTTCATATTTCCCAAATACTCTTTTCTCTACTTTCATATCATACTTTGTTTCAATGTCTACACATGCCCCGAATAAGGCACCAGTGCACTCTTCACTTCGTATGGTTCCAACTTGTTCCACTCAAAAGTGACTCCTATCCCTGGCTCATCTGAAGCTACAGCTCTGTGGTTTTCTACTATCAATGGACGAGTGGTGTACTCATCTATTGGGAAGCTGTGCACTTCCAGCCACCCACTGTTGGGCTGCGCAGACACCAAGCTCACGTGTAGTTCCTGCATCCCATGCGAACAAACAGGTGTGTTGTATTTTCTGGACAGTTCGGCCGCTTTGAGCCACCCTGTGATGCCTCCACAGTTGGATGCATCTGGCTGAATGAAACCTAGTTTGGCTTGCTCAAATGCATATTCGAACTCATGGATGGTATGTAGGTTTTCTCCCATCGCCAAAGGCACATTGGTTGCCTCTGCAATTTTGGCAAAGCCCAAATAGTCATCCGGAATCGTCGGTTCTTCGAACCACGTGATATCACACTCCTCCATCCTCTTGGAGCACTCGATGGCCTTGTCTACACTCATCGAGTAGTTGGCATCCACCATGAAGGTCACGTCTGGACCGATGTATTCGCGTACTGCCTTGATGCGCGCGATATCTTCGTCGAGATTTTCTCTTCCTATCTTGATTTTGACGGCATTGAAACCTGCTGCGAGGTAGCCCTTCATGTTGTTCAATAGCTTTTCGAGGGGAAACATCAAATCGATCCCGCCGCAATATGCCTCGCACGTATGCCCCGCACCACCAGCCATTTTCCAGAGGGGCTGGCCTGTCTTTTTGCCCTTGATGTCCCATAGCGCTATGTCCACCGTAGAGATCGCAAACGAAGCAATCCCACCTCTACCCACGTAGTGAATGTGCCACTCCATGAAATCATAAATCTCGTCAATGGCAGTACCATCCTTGCCTAGCAGAGCAGGTGCTATGTCATGCTCTAGCATCGCCTTGATGCTGTGCCCTCCTTTGCCACCTGTATAGGTATAGCCCGTACCTTCACTACCATCCTCTAGTGTGATCGTAGTAGTCACCAACTCGAAGTGCGTATGATCACCATGCTTGGCATCTGACAGCACCTCAGATAGTGGGACATTAAAAAGCCGTACTTTGATATTTTTTATTTTGCTCATTTTGAAAAGTCTATAGGCAATAGTCAGGAGCCCATATATCATGGACTCCCGACTACTTTAATATTTCACGTAAAACGTTTTCTTCTCCATGTACTGTTCGAAACCATATTTACCGTCTTCTCCTCCACTACCGCTGAGTTTGTAGCCGTTGTGGAATCCTTGGTGCTGTTCGCCATGTCCTCTGTTGACATAGATCTCCCCAAACTCCAACTCGTCGTTGAGTCTGAGGATTTTCTTCATGTCTGTCGTGAACACCATAGCAGCCAATCCGTACGCACAGTCGTTGGCCCAAGCGATCACTTGATCAAAATCCTTGAACTTGATAACAGGCAAAATCGGTCCAAAAGCCTCCTCGTGTACGATCGTCATGTCTTGGGTCACATCCGTGATCACGGTCGGTTCGAACCAGTGCCCTTTGTCAAATCCCTTGCCGGTAGGTTTCTTGCCTCCAAATGCGATCGTCGCGCCTTCTTCGATACTTTTCGCTACTAGATGCTCCATGTTTTTGAGTTCGTTGGCGTTGACTTTTGGTCCCATATCTATGCCCTCGTCCATCGGATTGCCCACTTTGATTGCGCGCGTCTTGACGAGAAATTTCTCCATAAATACGTCGTAGATATCCTCGTGCACATACATGCGTTCGTTGCAGGTGCATACCTGTCCGCAGTTGTCCCATCGTGAGTGAAAAGTCGCCTCTACCGCCTGATCTATGTCCGCATCCGCGAAAACTATTGATGGTGCTTTGCCTCCCAACTCCAACTGTACATGTGTCAAATTCTGCGCAGCAGTCTTGAAGATCGACTGACCTGCGGGCGTACTACCCGTCATGGTCACCATCTTGGTGATTGGATTGGCTACCAATGCTTCGCCCAATACACGACCCGAACCAGTGACGATATTCAATAGTCCCTTTGGCAAGCCAACTTTGTTGGCAATGTCACCTAACTCCAAAGTCGCCAGTGGTGTCTCCTGCGTAGGCTTCACCACGATGGCATTGCCCGCCACCAATGCTGGTCCGATCTTGCGACCAGCCAGTGCCAGTGGGAAGTTCCATGCCGTGATCGCTACGACCACTCCTCTCGGGATTTTGTGAATCCAAATGTGCTCATCAGGGTTGTCCGACTGGACGATATCTCCTTCTATGGCTCTGGCACCATCACAGGCATACTCGATGAAACTGGCCGTCACATCTACTTCGAACTTGGCCAACGACAGCAATTTGCCTTGCTCTCTGGTGAGCAACTCACCGAGTCTATCTCGGTTGGCACGAATCTCCGCTGCAAACTTCCTCAATAAGTCTGCTCTCTTTTTGGCTGGCCATTTTTTCCATTCCTTCTGCGCTGCTTCTGCCGCTTGGAGGGCGAGAACAGCATCTGCTTCTACTCCCATCGCCGTAGTAGCTACACTGCTCTCGTCGATCGGGCTATATACGGTATCTCTGTCTCCAGTCGTGGATTCTACCCACTCTCCGTTGATAAACAATTTGTAATCCTTCATTTTTTCAAGTATTTAGTACTAAGTAGAGAGCACAAAGACTCTTAATATTTTATAAGTAAAAGAGATTCAGTACTTAGTCTATGGCACCAAGTACTGAGCACTCATTAACGTCCCATCCAGCCTCCGTCGACTAGCATGATGCTGCCGTGCATGTAGCTGGATGCCGCAGATGCAAGGAACACTGTAGGTCCTGCAAAATCCGTCGCTTCGCCCCACCGTCCTGCGGGAATTCTAGAGAGAATCGACGCAGATCTGTCCGCATCGTTTCTCAATGCCTCGGTATTATCAGTGCTGATGTAGCCAGGTGCAATTGCATTGACATTGACCCCTTTGCCTGCCCATTCGTTGGCAAAAGCCATCGTCATCTGACCGATTGCTCCCTTGCTCGCAGCATAACCAGGTACGGTGATGCCGCCTTGGAAAGTCAATAGAGAAGCCGTAAAAATCACTTTGCCACTGCCTCTAGCAACCATTTCTTTCCCAATCTCTCTTGTCAAAATGAATTGCGCATTTTGATTCACTTCGATGACCTTGTCCCACATTTCATCTGGATGCTCGGCTGCAGGAGTTCGGAGGATGGTTCCCGCATTGTTGACCAAAATATCGATCACTGGAAAGTCTCCTTTCACTTCTTTGATGAACTCATACAAAGCGTTTCTATCCGAAAAATCACATGTGTAAGCCTTGAACTTTCTGCCCAAAGCAGTCACAGCCTTTTCGATTTCTGATCCATTTTTTTCCAGAGAAGCACTCACCCCGATGATGTCTGCCCCTGCTTCTGCCAAACCTACGGCCATGGCTTTGCCGATTCCTCTCTTGCACCCCGTCACTAGGGCTACTTTTCCTTCTAATTTGAATGTATCTAATATGCTCATTGTATCTTATGTTGTGTGAATTTCTATTGGTAGTTCTGTTTACTGTTGACAGTCAATCAAGTATTTCATGCCTGCAGGATTGTTATCGATCGTTTCGAAAATCGACTGGATATTATCCAAAGTATCCACTTGTGTGATGAGTTTTTCGAAAGGCACTTGCCCTGAATCTGCGATACGGATGGCCTCCTCATAATCCTCCTCCTCGTACAATCTCGCGCCCAATAGCTCGATCTCTGACCAGAAGAATTTGAACAAATCGACGGGTTTCTTCTCGCCACCATGGATGGCCACCATCACGATGCGACCTCTCACATTGACTACCTGCGTCATCGCCTCTACTCCAGGTGCTGAACCCGACACTTCAAATGCACAGTCAATCATTTTTTCGTTGGTGAGCTCACTGATGCGCTCTGTCAAACTTTCTTTGGCAGGATTGATCGTTGTGAACCCTAGGTCATTGAGCATCTTCAGTCTGTTTTCGTTGACTTCTGAGATGATGACATGCGCTCCCTTTTCTTGCAATACATACGCGATCAAAGTCCCAATAGGGCCACCTCCAATCACCAGCGTATGCTCACCAGCGACTACACGTCCGATTTTCACATCGTGACACGCCACTGCCAATGGTTCGATAAATGCACCATGCTTGAGCGACAAGCTCTCGGGCAACTTGTGCAAAGTATAGGCAGGCACCGTCCAGCTATTTTGAAAAGCTCCTTGGCTATCGATTCCGATAAACTTCAAGTTTTTGCCTACATGCGCAAAGCCTTTGTCAAAAGCGTGCGGTGCACCAAAGTGCAACGGACGAACTGCTACTTTGTCTCCTACTTTGACGTTAGATACGCCTTCGCCCAATTCAGCTACCGTAGCAGATGCTTCGTGTCCTACGGTCATCGGTGGCTTCACTCTCGCATCCATCACCCCGTGATAGATGTGTACATCTGTCCCGCATACGCCGCAGTACGCCACATCTAACCTTACTTCGCCCGCTCCAGGTTTGATCTGTTGACCTTCACCAATTTCGAACTTCCCTTTTTCTTTATAAAATGCTGCCTTCATCGTTTTGTCTCTTGTTATTCATTGTTGTAAAACCCACTTATTTGATTGTGACCTTCGCTACGCCAGCTTCCAATCCGTCTGCCGAGACGGTCACTTTGACTTCTCCTGTTTTGCCTTTGATGGATTGAAAAATCATCAAAGCCCTGCCCTGATCAGTGACCAGCGCATTGGTACTGTGCTGTTGCACATTGTACACCGACCCTGTGTCTACACCCAGCAGTCTCGCTTCTCCAGCGATATCGAATGTGATTTTTCTGTTTTGGTCTTTGACAGGGCGACCGCTTCTATCCACTAGCTGTGCTACGACATGTACTACATCGTACCCATCTGCATCGATCTGCTGCTGATCTACCTTGAGCTCTACTGCATATGGAGCCGTGGTACTGTAAAGCACCTCCTCTATCTGAGTACCATCTAGCATACCGACCGCTTTGAGTTCTCCTTGAGCAAAAGGCACGGCCCACTTGTAGATATGATCTTCAAACTCCGACAAACCACGTTTGCCCAAGCTGCTGTCATTCAAAAACAACTCAATCTCATCACAGTTGGAGTACAGTTCGACACTGATCATTTCTCCCTCTTCGTACTCCCAGTAGTTGTTGACATCATGCCACTCCCAAAGTGCATGCTGCCAAGCCTCTGGATCTTTGGCCACCATGAGACCAGTAGCTTCGTCTATCGCGTTGATGGATCGATCGAGTGTCTGCGTAGCGATGTAGATGCTTGGTTCCTCGTTCCAGAGGGACTTCATCATGTAGTAAGACGGCTTGGCGAACCCCGCAAAATCCACTATCCCACTTCCCGTGCCCTTTTTGGGCCATGGTCCCCTGATCTCTCCCAAGTAATCAATCCCTGTCCACAAGTAAGTACCTGAAATAAACGGTCGCTCCATGATGGCCTTCCATTCATGGTATTGCGCCAGATTCTCTGTCCCCATGATGACTTTGTCAGGGTAGTTTTCATGTCCATAATCATAAAGAATACGACGGTAGCTGTACCCAACTATGTCCAAGGTCTGTCCATACCCAGTCAGATGGCTGGCCGAAGGCAGGATACAATTGGCCACTACAGGTCGAGACGTATCCATCTCTCTGGTCCATGCTGCGAGCTTCTGTGCCGTCTCTCCGATATCGTACTTGCCTCTAGGAAGAGTGTCCAATCTCTGAGCAATCTGCTCCGTATTGTAAGGTGGCTCTGACCAAAAATAGTTGCCATTCCAATCCATGTTGTTGAAAAACCCTGTGGCTTCTGCAGTCCGTGGATAAGTCCATTCGATCTCGTTACCGATGCTCCATTGGATGATACTCGGATGGTTTCTATGTGCCAACATGACTGACTTCAGGTCACTCTCAGCCCACTCCTGAAAATACTGTGACGCCCCTTGAGTCTCGTAGTGAACTTCTTTCTCCTTGGTGTTCCAGCGTTTGTCTTTGGGGTTGTCCCACTCGTCAAAAAACTCATCCTGTACCAAAAACCCCATCTCGTCGCACAATTGCAAAAACTCCTCAGAACCTGGATTGTGTGAAATGCGAATCGCGTTGCACCCCGCCTCTTTCAATACCTTAAACCTACGCGCCCACACGCCACGAGGTACTGCAGTACCCACAAGTCCACCATCATGATGCAAGCAGACCCCTTTGATTTTCATGTTTTCTCCATTGAGGAAAAAACCCTCGTTCGCATCGAAGCGGATCGTACGAATGCCAAAACGAGTTTTCTGCTGATCCACTGGGGTATCCTTGACATAAACGGTCGTGACTGCCTGGTAAAGCTTCGGATCATCTATTCCCCATAGTTGAGGGTGATCCACGGTCAGATTCACGTTGACCTTTTGCTGACTAGACTGTGCCAGCTTGATCTTTTCGGTTTGAGTCGCCACGACAACTCCCATAGGATCTACAATCTCCACGGTGTAGGATGCTTTGGTATTCTTGTCTAGTCCATTGTCCAAGGTAAACTCCATGCTGACGAGCGCTTGCTCGGTCGTCACTTCGGGTGTTTGGACGAAGGTGCCCCATATCGGTACACGCAGTTTGTGACTGGACACCAACTTGACGTTGCGGTAGATTCCCGCCCCCGTGTACCATCTGCTATCCGCATAGCGCGTATGATCGATCTTGACGACCAATAGGTTGTCTTTTCCATCTGCATTGAGATAGGGAGTCAAGTCATAGTAGAAGGGCGAATAACCGTAGGGATGCTCTCCGAGAGAATGACCGTTGATCCATACTTCGGAGTGATTGTACACCCCGTCAAACAAAATATGGTGCAAGCTGTCCTCGCTGACATGGAGGTCAAAGGTTTTCTGGTACCAACCGTATCCACCTCCATAGATGTAGCCTGTCGCTGGCGCAAACTGTGCATTGGCCTGATCGTAAGTCCCACCAATGACCCAATCGTGCGGTAGTCTGACCTCTGTCCATCCATCATCCGTTTGGAGATTGTGCGTGTAATCCCCGCCCATGACAGAGTCTTGTGTCAGTCTAAACTGCCAATCAAAATTAAAATCAACGGCTTCAGTCGCTTTTGCTCCCCAAGATATAGCCAAACCAAGCGCCAATCCGAGTACCCTATTTATTGTCCTTTTCATCCTTATTTCAATACTAATTTCCTTGTTAAAACTTCCCCGTAGTTGCTCACCCGAATCAGGTACACACCGCTAGGGAGTACAGAAGCATCCACGAGCATCACCTCCTGATCAATCCTTGCTTCTTGTGCTACTTGTCCCGATAGTGTCATGATTTGCCACTGTCCACCGACAAAATCAGGAGCCACTTCGAAGCGGACACTATCAAAACTTGGGTTGGGATATACTTTCATTTGTAGGCTGGTTGAGGCTATTTTGTCCTCAAGTCCCAGCACAGGATTCGAGCGATCGACCTCACGACTAAACCCATACACCTGCATGGCGACACTGCTCAGATGTCCACCTTCATCTGCGAAAGTCACTTTCACTTCGTTGCTATTTTGCAGCTGTTGGTAGGGTACAGGGATTTCTATCACCCCAAAAAAACTGTCTCTGTCCGCCTGATCATCTCCCCGAAAATCTACCAGCACATCTAGTGCGAACCCGTTGACTAGAACGGTCGGCACGAGAGACTTTCCATGTGCTCTACCCAAGCCTAGACGCAGCATAGCCTCACCATAATCCGCCAGCTGCACTCCCGAAATCGTAAATGTAAGTGGCTCATTGGCATGGATCTCTTGGAGGTAATCCGTCGCATAGTATTTCGTCTCTACGGAAGTTTGGTCAATACTCGGTGCCTCGTTCAGCGTCAGTTTGAGTATCATCGTCGCTTCACTCTCCAAGCTCACAGCCTCAGGTAGCCCTTGTTGATTGGATTGCTCAAGTACAGGCACCTGTCCCTCTAGGTAGAGGTGCTTGAGATCTGTCTCTTCCACTACAGCAGTCGACAGCCCTAGCGCGTTCAGCTCGATTTGGACTGCTTCGAACTTGAGGTTGTTGAGAATCACGTAAGCTGTCTTGCCATCAACATAGGCATCCACCAATAGGTCTAGTGAGGTGGCATAGCTGTCCACACGTGTCCCCTTGACTTCAGACCATAGCTGATAGGTCTTGACCATGTCCGAATAGACCCACTCTCCTGTATAGGCCTGTGGTTCGTCTGCCTTTCGCATCAACCGGTGGTTGTAAGTATCGTCCACCCCATTGGTGCCCCATTCTGCCTTTACAGGCAAAAAATTGAGGGTCTTGTTGATGATGTTTGCACGCTCCATGAACTGCATCATCATGGAGTTGACGGATTTGAGATGCAACCAATCTCTGTAGGGAGACCAAGCACCGAAATAATCGTGCATCTGAGCCCCATATTCGGAGATCATGAATGGCTTCACTTCTCCAAATTGCATATAACTGTATTGCTCCATCAAATCGAAGGTTGCCTCCATGTTACTGCCCTTTCGGTAGCGTTGCTTACCATTGTTGATCGAGGGAAAATCATAGAGATGGATCGTCCAATAATCCATTTTATCGCCAGACATATCCATGAAAAGCTTCCACCTTTCATTCCATTGCGCGAACCCTCGATTTTCATGGTCAGGAAATGCAGTACAAAAACCACCGATCAAGACATCGTCATTGTATTTTCGGATTTGGTCGGCGACTGCATTGTGAAACCTGAAGATCTTCTCTGGTTCATCTGTCCCAAAATCAACAAGATGCCAAAGTGGTTCGTTGATTACCTCTACATAAAGTGGCTTTTTGGCGCCTGTCGTACCTCCCGTACCGTAGCTATCTCGAATATAGCGCCCCATGTACTCCCCAGTAGCTGTCCCAAAAGGCTCTTCCTCAGTATCTACTTCTGAAAACGCCCATCCTCGGTTGGTCTCTTGACCATCAGGCCAAAAGGGGTGTAGCTGTGCCGCCAGGATTTGGTCATTTCTATCCTCATATGGATGCCAACTGGTCTGTGCAGCATAATTATTTTTGACTGTCGTACCGTAGCTCTCGATACCCGCAGGATCTGCGAATCCAGGACGAGCAGGGTCTTCGTCGGTATTGCTATTGAGCGCCCAGGAGATGCCTCCTGTATCACGCCCTAGGTACACATCGTACCCGTTCAAAAAGTCGTTTCTTAGGTCTGTTGTAAAATTGTCTCCGTCCCATTCTCGCTCCGTTGTATTGGCGTGAATCGCAACGAATTTGTTTCGGTCAAACTGGTCAATTTGGCCGACTTGGTGTTTGAGGTCGAGGTTGATATCTACGCGTACCTGTGCCTTGGCACCTATCGCGAGGCATAGCATTCCACAGGCAATATGTAAATATTTCAATCCCATGATTTATTCAATTTATTGTGTGATGAAATTAGGACATAGCGCTTCTGCATGTACACCAAAAAACTGTACAATAACTAGACAACACATATCCCTATCCTATTCAAATAGATTTGCCCCCATTTGAAAAAATAAACCGGGGCGGAAGCCATACAACCGCCCCAGTTTTAAATAAACTATTATATGATTTATGGTCTTAGTTCTACTTCGGTAACTGTCCAATCATCCATATAGAAAGTGATTGATTCAGCATTGCCTGCATTACTTCCTCTGATAACTGGGCTAATCGTAGCATCAGCACCAAAACTCTCGAAGGTGGTTCGTGCATAAATCCATTCGCCAGTAGCAGTAGTTGACAAGAAATTGAACCTTCCAGCACCCCAGTTTGTCGCTGGTTCATAGAAGAATATTAAGTTTGGCACCTCTCCAGCCATATCATCGATATTGCCCAAGGACTCTACATAAATCCAAACACCTATTTCGTAAGTTTTACCACTCTTCACATCAAATGTGAATTTATTTCCATCAGCATCAGCGTTAGAGATTATCATACCGCCGGCTGGTTGCATAGTAACTTTAGCGCTCTTGTTACCAGAGTGTGCTCTCACAGAACCTACTGCCAGTGTATACTGATCCCAAGGAGCTCCCCACCACTGGTATGGCCAATTGGTATTACCATCAGCTGATGCCTCAAAGTCATACTGCACACCAGAACTTTCGCCTGCCAACACATTAGTACCTGGCTTAAAAGTCATCACCACATCAGCAAAAGCATCTGCAGTCACTAAGTCTGTGGTTTGCATCACTCCAGGTGTATAAGAGACTGTAACTACATCATCTCGATAAAATCGCTCCCCTTCTAATGTCAACAAAACCAATGTACCATCATTAGGATCAACAGAAACGCCAGAAACTGTCGGAGAAAATACAACTCCGCCATTTGCGATACTCACTTCAAAATCTGTGGCATTGACAGAGTTAGGATCTATCTCCCTACTAAATGATAACTCAACCATATTTCCACGATCCTGAACAGCATCTAAAGTCACAGGGTCAGTTGATGGAATCACCTCTATAAAATCAGTAAACGCAATTGTATCACTTCCATAAGGTCTATCCCTATACCCGATAAACTGTATATCAAAAGTGCCTATCTTTTTGTATTGCACATTTGTTTCATCAGCAGTACCATCAGCCATTTGATTGCCATCGTATTCGACGACAGAGGGAGACCCTCCACCAAATGTCCAATATAACTCTTGTGGTGCACCTTCAGCTAGGTAAGTAAACCTTACAATTTTACTGGCCGTCACCTGGTTTTTAGCTCCATCAGACAAAACCAACTCTGCACCAACTGTCCCGTCATCATTGATATGGTGAGCAGTAAAGCCCATAGATACTGAGTCCAGTACTGTTACCATAATGGTCGTGTCGTACGAAGAGTTCAATACATCCTCTCCTACGAAAAAATCACCATCAAACTCTTGGTGCAATTTCACCTCATGCATACCTGGCTCGCTAAACACCACTTTGATGTTAGACTGATCAGAAGCGGCCACACTATCATCAGACACGATATAGCCTATACCTTCTGGAACCACCCATTCTCTGGACACTACACCTGAAGAAACATCCCCAAATGAGATCTCCCCATGTACCTGTACCTGATTAGCAAATGTAGTTTCAGAACTGTAAACTACGCTATTCTTCGCTCCAGCATTAGGAGCTTCATATTCCTTGTCGCAGGCAGTCATTCCTAGTAAAAGGAATGAAGCTGCAGCGATATATTTCAATAAATTTTTCATTGCTAAATTCTCTTTAGTTTGACTTACAATCCTAGGCCTGCATTGATCTGCTTCTCTCCAGTCGGTATTGGAAAGTAGTTATCACTAGCTGTATAGCTACCTGCCGATACCGCATAATCAGGACGAATCCTCTCAGTAATCATCAATGGAGGTTGACCCTGAATGGCAGCAAGGTTATTTTCTCTCCAAACTTCATCTGCACGAAGCGTAGTGAGCTGATTGCTTACAATATCCCATCTCACTAAGTCCTTCCATCTGTGGCCTTCAAAGCACAGTTCAATAGGTCGCTCGACTAGCATGATGTGCGTAAGTAGGTTATCAGCTGTCGGAGCTACCATATCAAAGGCTCCGTGCACCTGAACACTTCTATGCATAGCAGGGAAGGTATTGGCATTATCATCTAGGTATTGCTGAATAGTCAACACGCCAGCTCTACTTCTTATCATATCGATATAACTTATGGCTTCAGCCACCGCTGCGCTTCCCTGATCATTCAAGATAGCTTCAGCATACATCAGTAGTACGTCCGCATATCTGATATGTCTAAAGTTGATACCTGAACGCTGGTTTCCATCCTCGATATCCAAGTGATACCAGTTGGAAAATTTCTTCACATAAGCACTCTGCCCAAAAGCCCATCCTGGTTTGTCTCCAATCGGCAAGCCATAATATTCACCATCACCGTTGATTGGTACAATGCTCGCATACATACGCTGAGAGAAAGTAAAACCATTGTTTACAGTTTTAGAAGGATCGATTTCATCATACACCATCAATTCATGGAGATAATAGGAAGAAAGTACCGTGTTGTAGCCTCCAAAATTGAGCTGAGCCATAGAAATGTTCAATGCCGTAGCTTCCGATCCCGTCTCACTTGGAGTATCGTCTATTGTATTTCCATTCACTCCTGGTTTTAGTACGTCAGAATAACTCACTTCGAAAATTGATTCACTATTGAATTCATTTTCATGTGTAAAGTTGTCCATATAGCTAGCTGTCAAACTATAGATTTGTGAATCGATGACTTCTTTGAACTGTACCGCAGCTTCGGACCAACTCTCATCGTATAGGTACACCTTACCCAATAGCGAAGTAGCGGCACCCCACGAGACTCTACCCAAATCATCTCCCGTCCAAGATATTCCTTCAAGGTTTGCCTTTGCGAATTCCAAGTCTGGTACTATCACCTGAGTCGTCACTTCATCGATAGATTCGAATGGCTTCTCAAAATCCTCATCGGTCACTGGCAGGGCAGTATGGATCACTGCGCCTCCGTAGGTATGAGCAAGTTGAAAGTAAAAGAATGCTCTCAAAAACCTCGCCTGTCCGATGACTAGGGCTTTCTCTTCATCTTCAATATCAGCATCTGCTATATAATGAAGCACTTGATTGGCTCTAAAGATACCGATATACAGCTCGTTCCATTTATTCTGTACATGTTCAGTCGCATCAGTAAAATTAAGCTCACCAAATGGGCTCTGAGGATACCAATTTTCTGTACCTGCCAAGTCGCCTTGTACCATCTCATAACTCAAATTACCACCACTTACAGATGGAAATTGAAGCGCACCATAAACGGTATTCAGCGCTTTCTCAAAATCATCGCTCGTTTCCCAAAACACCTCTGTAGTGATGGCATTTGGATTCACCTCTGTCAAAAATTCGTCCTCATTACAACTCATATTGAGCAGGAAGACAGGTATCATTAATATATATATAAGTTTCTTATTCATCTTTCTACACATTTAGGATTAAAACTGTAGTTGTAGACCCGCCAAGAATTTTCTTGTAATCGGGTAGTTCCCTTGATCAACACCTCTAGTGAACAAACCATCACCACCGACCTCAGGGTCATACCCCCCATAGTTGGTAAAAGTGAATGGGTTTTGAGCAGTGAGATAAAATCTCAACTTGTTGATCTTATCATTAAACACACGTTTTGGAATCGTGTAACCCACTGTAATATTTCTGATTCTCAAGTAAGTACCATCCTCTAAAAAGAAATCAGATCTAGCACGCGTGTTGTTGTGTTCCTGATTACTTCTAGCCATAGGTATATCAGAATCAGCATTTTGCGGAGACCACATGTAGTATAAGTCCTTGTGACGAGTTGTGCCATATGCATAAAGCTTTGCTCCGTTGTACACTTCTGCACCATACGAGTAATAAGCCTGCACATAAAAATCAAAACCTTTGAACCCGGCATTAAGCATTAGCCCCGCCTCAAACTCTGGCATACCAGACCCTGCATATACTCTATCCGCATCGTCTATGGTGCCATTACCAGCATCAGGTACTCCATCACCGTCTGTATCCACTGTCAGCTGATCCTTGTACATCATGTCTCCCATCATTGCGCCTGGATCCAATAGCTTGTATTCATCCAATTGCTCTTGGTTTTTGATTACTCCTTCATGCTCCAGTAGGAAGAATGCTCCACCTTCATATCCTTCAGAAAGGAAAGTAGTAAAATCAGTTCTTTCGCCACGTGAAGTAACTGGACGTCCACCACCGTATGCAATCCCTTCCACTCCATTCAAATCTGTTACTTCATTCACATTTTTAGTGAAGGTACCGTTGACACTCCATGTCAAACCAAATTCTGTTTCGTCTCTGTATCCCAGTGCTAGTTCAATACCTTTGTTTTGCATATTTCCCGCATTGATAGTACGTACATCGTACGCACCAATCGCACGTGTCTGCCAGGTACCTGACGATGGCGCTAGCCTTTCTGACAGTAACATATCCTGCTTATCGTTCAAGTAGACATCTGCATTAAAATTCAATTTGCCTTCGAACATGTTCATATCCAAACCGATATTTCTAGAAATAGTGGTTTCCCACTGAATCAACGGATTAGCGTATCGTCTTTGAATAGCACCAATACCGAGAGTCTCTGCGCCTTCTGGGCCAAATGGGTAGTCGATACCACTTTCGATAGTCGCAGCATACTGATATGGAGCAACGCTCTGGTTTCCTAACTCAGCATAACTTCCTCTCACTTTCAAATTGTTGATAAAGTTGAGCCCTGCGTTTTTGAAGAAATTTTCTTCGCTGATATTCCAACCTGCTGATACTCCATAAAATGTATTGTATCTATTTTGCTCTCCGAAAATAGAAGAACCATCGTATCGAATGCTGGCAGACATCAAGTACTTTTCGTTGTATCCATACTGGACACGAGCCATTTTACCTACGATGTTCTGAGTGGATTCTGTACCTGTTGGTTTAGTGCCTGTAGTTCCTGCACCGAGTACTTTGGTATCATTACTCAATAGGCCTACTACACCCACACCCGTATTTTTATTTTCGAAGTTTTCGTAAGACAATACCAAAGTGGCTCCCACGTTGTGTTTACCAAACTGACGGTTGAATTTCAAAATGTTTTCAAGCGTGTTTTTGGTAGAAAATATATACTCTTCATTAAGCAATGCATTTAGGGTAGAACCTGCAGGCTGCAGTCCTCCATCAATACTATAAGCCAGATACTGAGGTCGGAAGAATTTTCTTCTGTAATTCCAACTATTACGTCCTAGATTCACCTGAAAGCTCAATCCTGGGATGAACTCATACTCAAGGTTGATTGCCATATTATTGCTATTGACAATTCTATCGTCTTCGTTTTGCAGCTGTCTAGCCAAATAACCAAACTGAATAGGATTGTCAGAAGGGACTAAAACTTCATTGGTTCCAATGTTTTCTATGTCATTAATCCCTCTTTGCCATGGTTTTTGAACAATGGCCAGCTCATACAACGCCCAAGGCTCCTGCTCTGTGTTCTCTTGGGTCATAGCCAGAGTAGCAAAAGCACGAAACTTATTCAGTTTGTATTCACCACTCAAGCGCGTAGTAAAACGATCATAACCAGAATTGATCAACACCCCATCTTGCTCAAAATAGTTGGCATTTAAACTGAAGGTGAGGTTTTCTTGTCCTCCGCTCACGTTGAGGTTATAACTCTGCATTTTGGCATTGTCATTCTGTACATCCCCTACAAAGTCCGTATCATAATCCAGAGCGTCTGGAGTAAACTGGAAAATCTGTGGTTCCTGCCCTATTGCTTCCAGTCTTACTTCCTCCACGTACATTTGCTCCTTTGTATTCATCAAAGGAGTCCCTGAGGTAATGTTTTGAACCCCTCCGTATGCAGAAAAATCAACTTGCATACGACCTGCTTGTCCTCTCTTGGTCGTGATCAAGACTACTCCATTAGAAGCCCTTACACCATAGATAGCCGCCGCAGCTCCATCTTTCAATACTTCGATAGATTCGATTTGCTCTGGAGCAACGTTAGGATCACGCTGGTAAGGGACGCCATCTACGACATAGAGTGGACCCAATGCACCTGCGCTAACCGAACCAATACCTCTAATCTGAACATTTGATTTTGCACCTGGACGGCCACTGGCTGCTTGCACGTTTACACCCGCAATTTGTCCCTGCATCGCATCCCCAATATCCGGAGTAGCATTTTTCAACAGCTCTTCAGATTTGATCGAGGCAACTGCTCCAGTTACTTCTTTCTTTTTCTGAACCCCATAGCCTACTACTACCACTTCGTCCAGTTGCTCCACATCAGTGACAAGACCTACGTCAATACTTGATCGTCCTCCTATCAGTACATCTTGTTTCAAATAGCCTATATAGCTAAACACAAGAGCTTCCGCATCAGCTGGCAACTCCAAACTATAGTTACCATCCAAATCTGTAACAGTACCGACAGTCGTACCTTTTACCATCACGTTGACCCCCGGAATCTCCGAGCCATCCCCATCATCTGTCACTTTACCTACTATTTTGGATTGCGCGTGGACTAGATTGCTCATGCCCATACACATCACTAAAAAGAGGCAACATTTCATTAATGTAAATAGTCTTTTCATTCAATTATGCTTTAGTTAATAATAAATAGTAATCCGACAAAACCGAAACACTCTGAACAGTATTCGACAGATATATTTGACCTTATCGACAAATCAAATATGGAATATATCATAACTTTATCCTTACTTTGGCACTATACACAAACTGAACAAGGGGTATTTTTTTGAAGAAAAAAACTAGACAATACCATGAAAGAAAAAACATTAGTAACTGATATACAACTAATTAACAATAACAAAATACACATAATAGCACCAAAACAAACTAGACAACTATTACTTACACTTTGTCTTGTCATGGGGACACTTTGTACAGTCTATTGTCAAGATTTTCAAAAAAACAGTACCGATTCACTAGCTCACCAGCTACTAGACAAAGCGCTTGAACTAAAATTTCAGAACCCCGATAGCTCTACTCTACTCTTCAAGATGAGTCAAAACAAATTCATCCAAGCCAAGGATACTGTAATGCTCATCAAGTGTATCGTAGAACTCTCAGATCTATATGCTCACAATGGTAATTTCAGTGCATCCTACGATGGGTACTGGGAAGCACTCACCCTAGCCGATGCATTAGACAATCAAATGGCCAAAGCCTCCATCGAGTCTGGCCTAGGGTGGCTTTACATACTATACCAAAGAGACGAATTGGCAATTCTCAACTTCAATAAATCCCTACAGATACGAAAGGAACACATCGAAAAAACAGGAGATAGCCAAGAAGGGCTCATCTCGGGATACTATCCATTAGCCTCGTTATATCGAAAAAGAGGGCAGTATAACCTAGCCAAAACCTACCTAGACAGCTGTAGCTTCATCAAAGTAAATGACCCGACACAGCCATTTGGATCTGCATTTATCACTGCAGAACTCGGCTATATTCGTTTTCTAGAAGGGAAACCAAATGAAGCCTTAAAAATACTCCTCCCCATCAATGCACACCTTACCCAGTATCACCATTACTATTTGGTCATGTATCATTATTTCTTAGCGCAATGCTATCAGTCCTTACATCAATATGGGTTAGCTGATGAATACTACCTCAGTGCCATTTCAGCTGGTATCAAACACAAGAGTCATGCTGATCTACTTCCAGATGTGTATGAGACCTACTCCGATTTCTTATTCGAAACGGGAGACCCCAGCAAGGCCTACGAAATGCTTAAAAAAGCGAAAGAACAAACAGAGCGTCAATTTGGTAGTCGTAGTGAAAACAACAAATTCCTTCTTGAAATCAAAGATGAGTTTCGAATAGCAAAAGAGAAACAACTGCAACAACTTCAGGAACAAAAAATAAAACAGTTTGAACAAGAGGATAAAATATGGCGACTAAAATCCTATATTCTCTATGGCACGATTGGTTTCATGGTCATTCTCATTTTCCTGATATACCGATTTTTCCGTTCTAAGTATAAAGCCAAAAAGAGACTTCTCGACGAAAAAAGGACCCTTGAAAGACAAAAATCAAGAGAAGTTCTAGAGGTCAAAAACAAAGAACTCACAGCTTCCGCTTTACAAGTTATCCAACGAGAAGAAACCCTCGAAGAACTCAAAAAACAACTTAATGAGCAAAAAGAAAATCCAGACAAAAACAAACTCAACAAACTCGCAAAAAGCATCAATACCACTACTAGCAATGACTGGAAGGAATTCGAAGCACGCTTTATATCTGTCAACAAAAGATTTTATAAAAACCTGCAAAACCAATACCCTAACCTCTCCCAAAGCGATAAGAAAATCTGTGCCCTCATCAAACTAAATTTCAGTAGTAAGGACATGGCAAAGCTTCTAGGAATATCAGTAGAGAGTGTACATACGACTAGATACCGCCTTAGAAAAAAAATGAACCTCGACAGAAGTGATAATTTGGAGGAGATGATTGCGGGGATTGAATAGTCAGTTTTTCAACACTGACTGAGTCGTCTAGACGTTAATTGTTGCATTAGTCCCCTGACATCAATAATTGTATTTGACATCAGGGGGTTAATTTTACTGGGAACTATACCAACTGAAAAATTTTATCCATGGGCACCCACTTTTGCCCCTCATCGGCCCAGGGCAAGGGTACCTGAAACTGATCCATTAGAGACTCCCATTCTTGCACCTTGGGGTTACCCGCATCCATTTCAGCTTTTAGATCTGGATCAAACGTTTGATCTACTTCCATAATCATAAAGAGACGGTTGCCCGTACAATATATCTGCATATCCAAAATCCCAGCAGACTTGATGCTATCTGTGATCTCTGGCCAAGCATTCCCTGACGCATGATACGCTTTATATTTTGAGATGAGCTCTTGATCATCCTTGAGATCAAGAGCCAAACAGTATTGTTTATTTTGATTCATTCTTTTCTTTTGAGATTTCACCATACATCGCCACTACAGCCAAACATACCAAAGGCACGATAAACGCAAAGTTCACCTCTGGTATCCAGCCCAAAACATCGACATCTGTGAGTCCAGACCCTCCCATGTCCAGAATCGTACCGAATAGCAGCGGGCCAAATGACCCACCTACGATGGCCATCACCAAGCCAGCAGATCCTATTTTCGCTTCGTCTCCCATATCCTTGAGCGCTATTCCATAAATAGTTGGAAACATTATTGACATGAACATGGATGTCATCACGAGTGCAAAAAGTCCAGGCATACCTCCTGCCAATATGGTCACGAGCAAACAAACCACTCCTCCAATACCAAAAACATGGAGCAACTGAGCTGGCACAACCCTCTTCATCAAGGCAGTACCTATCCATCTACCTGCTAAGAACATGATCATGGCCGCCATGTTGTACCACGTAGCAGTCACCTGTTCATCTGAAGGCAAACTAGCATTCAGGTGATCTACATACTGATAGATATAAGTCCAGCACATAATCTGAGCCCCTACATAAAACATCTGTGCTACTACACCCAGTACATACCTCTTGTTCTGAAACAACAGACCAAAAGAGTCTCCTAGCTTCATCTTTTGATGTTCACCAGTAGTTGGAATTTTGGTCACGATCACTACCACTAAAATGGCAAGCACCACTACTCCTAAGCCGATGTACGGCAAACTAATCACTCCGAGATCATTGACTCGTATGGCAGCTTTATCGGCAGCAGATAGCAGATCGTAGCTTTCTGGAGAGTATCCCGACGAACGCAGCGTCCCTATCACCAAAACCTGCGCCATCAACATCCCTGTCAGAGAGCCTATAGGGTTAAAGGCTTGGGCAAGATTGAGCCTGCGTGTAGCTGTTTCTTGATCTCCCAACGCCAGTACCAGAGGATTAGAGGTTGTTTCTAAAAAGGCCAATCCACAAGTAATTACCCAAAGAGAAATCAAGTAAAACTCAAAACTCTCCAATTGGGCAGCAGGGTAAAACAAAAAAGCACCTACTGCATAAAAAGAGAGACCTAGTATGATCCCAGCCTTGTAACTAAATCGACGAATAAACAACGCCGCTGGCATAGCCATAAAAAAGTAGCCAAAATAAAAGGCAAACTGAACCAATGACGCCTGGGTATTGGACAGTTCGGGCATCACTTTCTTAAATGCCGACACCATGGGATTGGTCAAATCATTGGCAATCCCCCAAAGTGCAAAAAGAGAGGTAATAATGATAAAAGGGAAAAGGTACTGCTTTGATACTACGGGTATCTTTTTCATAATATTTAGTCTTTCTGTAAGTGTTTGATTTAGTGAGCAGGTAGCAACGCTCTATCGAGATGCACATAGCCTCCATCCACAAATATGTGCTGTCCTGTGGTATGAGAGGATAGTTCAGAAATCGTAAACAAAGTCTGATTGGCTATCTCTACTGGCTCAGTCATTCGGTTGCCAAAAGGGATCTTATCCTTGATTGAATTCAACTTCTGCTCACCATCCTCCAGTGTCTTGATCCAATCTTCATAAGCTGGTGTATAACTTTCGGATATAATCAGGCAGTTGACTCGTATATCATATTGGATCAGATCCACTGCCCATTCACGGGTTAGCGCCAGTACGCCTCCCTTTGATGCGGCATACCCTGAGGTTCCTCCCTGACCTGTATAGCCTACTTTAGAACCAATATTCAATATATTACCTTTCGACTGCTTCAACCATGGCAAACAATATTTGGTCATCAGAAAATAACTAACCATATTGAGTTTGAGTGAATCCATGAAAGCCTCAAGTGATTCCTCCAAACCTGCCCCATCATTCACTCCGACGTTATTGATCAACACATCAATTCTACCGTACTTTTCGCCCACTGCTTCTATGGCAGACGCTATCTGCTCTGGCTGGGTTAGGTCTGTCGCTATGAACATAGCATCTCCCCCTTTTTGGTTTAACTCCTCCACATAGCCTTTTCCCCTCGTGTTACGATCCACGATGATTGGAATAGCTCCCTCTTCTGCTAATTTTCTCACAATCGTCTCCCCGATACTACCTTTCATACCAGCACCTCCAGTGATCATGACTACTTTATCTTTCAATTTCAAATCCATTATTTCTTTCATTTGATACCATAAAACCTCACGGCATTCTCCCCATAAATCTTACTCTGATCAGTAAGGCTGTAGGATGCAAAATACTGATCCACGACTGACTTAATCACCTCATAAGTACCTCCCAACAGGCACACCGGCCAATCCGAACCATACATAAGCCTATCCACCCCAAAGGCATCTACCACTACATCTAGATACGGTACAAAATCATCATACGTCCAGCGAGTCCAATCTGCTTCGGTAACCATACCAGATAGCTTACACATCACATTGTGATGACTTGCTATCTGCTGCATATAATCCTTCCATTCATCAATCTTACCCGCTTTGATATAAGGCTTGGCGATGTGATCAATCACGAAAGGTTGCTCGGGATGTCGCTCAATTGTCTCCAATGCAGCCTTCATCTGAGTAGGAAAGATTAAAACATCATAGGTCAGCCCATAATCCTTCAATTGCGCCAATCCCCTTTGAAAATCCTCTCGAAGCATAAACTCAGGGTCTGGCTCATCCTGTACTACATGACGCACGCCTACGAACTTTTCATTTTTCGAATAATGTGCTAGTCTGCTTGCTACGTCTGGCGATCGCAAATCGACCCACCCCACTACTGCCTTGATAAAATCGTATTTGACAGCCATATCTAACAGAAACTCTGTCTCTGTCTCCGTCTGATCAGCCTGTACAGCAACTGATCCTTCGAGACCGCTGTGAATCAAAACATCTCTAAGATCAGAAGGGAAAAAATCCTTTTGAATCACTGCCATTTCAGCATTGATCCAAGCATGTTTTTTGGTATTATATTGCCAAAAATGTTGGTGTGAATCTATTCTCATGATTTGAGTAGTTTTTGTATGTTTCCGTCTAATATTTCACTCAAATATCTCGCAACGGTATTAGTCAGGTTAGCGATCTTATTCAAGTCCTGCCCCCAAAACTCTTGATTGCCCAGAAAATCGCTCGACACCTTCGTCAGTGATGCTTCATCATTGTATGCCGACCAAACTTTATCTGCAAAATTGATCACTGCCTGGTCATCGTTTCGCTCAATAGACTTACCAGCTACTTCTCCACGATAAAATGCAATGAGTGCTGCCAGTGATATACTCAATTTCACAGGCAGAGAACCTTTTCTCTCCACATACCCCAACAATGATGGCAAGACCCTTGTTTTAAATTTGGACACTGAGTTAAGCGAAATACTCATCAGCGCGTGCTTGAGATATGGATTTCTAAAACGATCTAGTACGTCGTTGGCAAATGATCTCAACTCTTCGTCTGGAAGATCCAGAGTAGGGCATATCTCTTCAAAGATGGCCTGACGAATCCACTCTCCAAACACCTCATCCTCCACTGACTCTCTCACATACTTGATCCCATAGAGATAAGCTACAGGTACCATAGTCGTATGGGCTCCATTGAGAATACGTACCTTTCGTGTACGATAGGGCTCCATATTGTCTGTAAAGACGACATTCAAACCACAAGCTTCTGCTGGGAATTCCTCACGGAACTGCTCTGCCCCTTCTATCACCCAAAGGTGAAACTGTTCCCCTTCTACGACCAACTGGTCCTTGTACCCCAATTGCTGAGTAATCTCGTCCATTTTGTCTTTGGGATATCCTGGCACGATACGATCTACTAGTGTGTTGGTAAAAACATTGTGTTTTTCTATCCAGTCCTTAAATGCACCAGACAGTTGCCACTCCTCTACATACTGCAGGATGATACGCTTCAGGTTGTCACCATTTCTATCGATCAGTTCGCAAGGGATGAAGATCAATCCTTTGTCTGCTGCTCCCTCAAAAGCCTCGTAACGTTTGTGCAACAACAAAGTCACCTTGGCTGGAAAACTACTCGGTGGTGTATCATGGATCGAATTATTCTCGTGATAAGCAATTCCTGCTTCGGTAGTATTAGACAGGACAAACCTAAGGTCAGGATTGTCTGCTAGTGCCATATACTCCTCGAACTGCCTATAGGGATCCAACCCACGCTGAATACAGTCTACTATCTCGTGTTCGCTGACAGCCTCTCCGTCTTTGATCCCGTTGAGGTATACAGTGTAAAGACCTTCTTGCTCGTTTAACAATGGTACCAGCCCCTTGTCAATAGGTTGTACAGCAACTACACCTCCATCAAATCCAGCCTTTTGATTCATCTGATGAATCATCCAGTCGGCAAATGCTCGGAGAAAATTCCCCTCTCCAAACTGCACAATTCTTTCTTTATAGCTCTTCGTTTGATGTGTTGATCTATTTAATTGTTTCATTGTTTTCATTCGTTGATTAAAGTGAGATATCTCTCTTCCATGGAATAAAATCATCGTGACCAAGGCGTACCGCATGCGGTACCTTATCGCCACTGGCTACCTGTATTAGATACTCAAACAGCTCCTCTCCTTTCGACTCTATGGTATCTTCTCCGCTGATAACTGTACCAGCATTTACGTCGATTACATCCTTCATTTTTTCTGACAGTTTGTTGTTGCTGGATAGCTTCACTACTGGCACCACTGGATTGCCTGTAGGTGTACCCAGTCCTGTGGTGAATACAATCAGGTTGCAACCTGAGCCAGCGAGCCCAGTAGTACTTTCTACATCATTACCTGGCGTGCAAAGCAAATTTAGACCTGGTTTAGTGACGGATTCTGTATAATCCAAAACCTCAGTGATAGGTGAAGTACCACCTTTCTTAGCCGCACCTGCAGACTTCATAGCATCAGTGATCAGACCATCCTTGATATTACCTGGGGATGGATTACTTTCAAAACCCGAACCGACTGCTATTGCCTTGTCTCCATAGGCTTTCATCAATGAAGCAAATTTCTCTGCGTCATGATCTTCTACGCATCTATCGATCAGTTCCTGCTCTACTCCATTGAGTTCTGGGAACTCACTTAGCACCGGCGAACCGCCCAATGCTGCCAATATATCTGAGGTATAGCCCAATGCTGGATTGGCAGAGATACCAGAAAAACCATCCGATCCACCGCACTCCAGTCCTAACACAAGTTTGCTGAGTGGTGCAGGTTTTCTTTCTAGTTTATTGGCCTCTTGTAGCCCTATGAAAGTCATCTTCACGGCACCTTCTATAAAAGAGCGTTCACTTTTGCTCTGCTGCTGTTCTAAGATATGAAGCGGTTTAGAAAAGTTTGAGTCCTTTTTCTTAATCGCCTCTTCTAACACTTCAATTTGGGCATTTTGACAACCTAGACTAAGGACAGTAGCGCCAGCTACGTTGGGATTGGTCAAGTATCCTGCGAGTAGGTTACACAGTACCTCCGAGTCTGCACGAGTACCTCCACACCCCCCTTCATGTCTTAGTATTTTGATTCCGTCCACATTTGGAAACACACGGTTTTTGATAACCTCCTCTTGCGACTTGATAATTTCGGTATTGAGAATATCCTCTTGTCCTCCTCCACGCTGCATAACACGTACCAGCTCCTCTGTATTCACGACATAGTCCTTTTCGGTCTGGTAACCAAGAGATTCTGTCAAGGCAGCTTTGAGTACATCCAAGTTTCTATTTTCGCAGAAGGTCAATGCAAACACAATCCAATAGTTACCTGTGCCTACCTTCCCGTCTGCACGGTGATAACCATTGAATGTTCGCCCCTGCCACTTGCTCACATCTGGTCCTACCCAATGTTTTTTTTCTCTCTTACCAGAGTACTCTGCAGAAGCATGTTTCATGTTTTGAACCGTGATCGACCGTCCTTGTTCAATAGCAGTGGTCGCTTTACCCACGAGCACACCATACATGTATACTAAGTCTCCCTCAGCCAAATCTTGCAACGCAAACTTGTGTTTGGCCTGCACATCCTCTTTGAGTACCAGAATCGTATCTGCTACGGATATTTCTTCGTTCCTTTTCAAATCCTGAATTGCAACAATCAGATTGTCACGTGGATCGATTTGCACATATCTATTCGACATCTTTGCTTGTTTAGAAATTGACAGTCGCTTTGATCACTCCTGTTTCTGGTTTGAGCCAGCTATCAAAGTGTTGGATCATCGTACTAAAATCCACATTGTGTGTGATGAATGAAGATGTGGGAAATTCACCACTGCTCAGTACCTCTACAACATGTTCGAAATCTTCTAGGGTAGCATTTCTACTACACATGATGGTGGTTTCTTTGGCATGTATTTTAGGATGAACAAACGTCAACTCTCCTTTGGATAATCCCACCAATACATATCTCCCACCATGCGCCATATAATCAGGCCCTGACTCTAACGCTCCTTTGTGTCCAGAGGCATCAAATACTGCAGTAGCCAGATCACCACCTGTGATCTCAGCCACTTTATCCACAGGCTTATCTTTCACATTGACGATGTAGTCTACACCTATCTCTTCTTTCGCATACTTCAGCCGATCATCATTCATATCCAAGGCAATTACTTTCGCACCCGCTATCTGCGCCAGTTTCATCATCCCTATACCTATAGGGCCGCACCCGATAACCACGACAGTTTCGCCGGGCTGCACAGCAGCTCTTCTGATCGCATGTGCACCGATCGCTAACGGCTCGACGATAGCCATCTCATCATCAGACAAATCACCCGCAGGGAGTAGAATATTGGTCGGCACAGCAATTTGCTCCTGCATACCTCCGTCTCCATGTACACCCAGTACGGTGATATTAGAACAGCAATTGGTCTTGTCAGCTCTACATGCCACACACTCACCACAACTCACATAGGGCATCACAATCACGCCATCTCCTGCTTTGATCCCTTGTGGATTTTCGTCAATCTCTAACACAGTAGATGCTAGTTCGTGTCCTAATATCCTTGGGTATGTAAAGAAGGCCTGATTGCCTGCATAGGCATGCAAATCCGTACCACATATCCCGACTTTGTTGATTTTAAGTAATGCCTCTCCAGCTTTTCTCACTGGTGCTTCTTTCTCCCTGAGCTCAAATTTGCCCGGTTCTTCGCACACGATGTATTTCATATTTGTATCCTTTTCTCTATCGATTTGAATACAAACATTGTTCTTTGGCTTCAGGTAATCATGAGCAAACGGTTGCGCAAAAGTGGTAGCATAGCCCACAACCAATCTCTCTACAGAATAGAGAAAGTTTTGGAAAAAATAGAATACTTCATAACAACCAACTTAAGTCACCTTTGTGCTTTTAAAACATTAATAAGCATGAACTATCGATTAAAACTATTCACCCTTTTGCTATGGGGGCTTCCATTGCTCCAAGTCTCTGCTCAGAACGAAAACGATACAGACAACCCACCAACCAAACCAGCGGGCTACTATACAGACACCGTCGACATAGCTGCTGCGCCGCGTAGACTCAACCAAAAATTTCCTCTCTCTGACCAAAACAATGAAGGGGGTTGGAAAATCAACAAAGAACTCTCAGATGAATTTAAGGGTAAAAAGCTAAACATCGACAGGTGGCATCCCAACAATCCAGGATGGAAAGGTCGACAACCTACCTACTTTCACGGCTCGAACGTAAGCCTAAAAAAAGGAGAATTGGTACTGAAGATCAATCAGCATGGCGATGAAGAAATCCCAGAAGGCTATACACACACGGCAGGATTCATCAAATCGAAGCAAAAGCTAAAATATGGCTATCTGGAAGCAGAGATGAAGCTCATGGATGCACCTTGGGTTTCGGGTTTTTGGGTCACCAATGTGAGCAAGGACTGGTGGACGGAAATCGACATCTGCGAAAATGATCCCGGTGTGGCAGAAAACAGACACGACTTGCACTCCAACATACATGTCTTCAGATCACCACCAGAGCATGGAGATGTCCAGAAGCATTTCATGCGATCAAAGACCTACTTCATTCCTTTTGAACTACAAGCAGACTACCATGTATGGGGACTCGAATGGAATGAAGACGTGATCCGGTTCTACATAGACGGCATCCTGTTCAGAGAAGCAGAAAACACGCACTGGCACCAGCCTCTTGAAATCAACATCAATAATGAATCGAACAAGTGGTTTGGTGCATTGCCAGACGAACGCACTGACAAAGAGTTCCATATTAAATATATGCGCGTCTGGACCCAATAATAAGAAAACCAGACCACATTTTAAACTCATAAAAAACACTACATATCTAGTCATTGTCTCCAAGGAAACCTTCCTACGAAGAATTGAACTCGACAAAAGCTAGACAAGGCTGTCTGGCTTGTAAAACTATGCAGGTTTCGGACGGTATTTCCAGTAAAATTGCCCTACCCAAAAGCCCCCGACAATGGTTAGTTTTTGTTCCACGGACTTTATTGATCCAGTATCATCTTTGCAGAGTAATTACTTTTCGTTTCAGTATATAACAAATCACAAATGTTTATCAACATCGTTTCAAAGAAAATCTACACCTATTTGTACCTATTTACTCTCGTTTTTTTCCTGTCGCTTGCAGGCTGTGGTCAAGACAGCGTACTGGAAGAAGAGGAAAAAGAAGAAGTAGAGGAGAAAGAAGAAAATAAAGAAGAGGAGGAAAACGAAAGCACGGAATTGACAACAGAAAATTTCGAAAACATAGACCCTGACTTCCCCTCTTTTGTATCTATTCAGGACTCTACTCCCGCAAACATGGAGTGGATAAAAGTAGAAACCCTATCAGACGAATTTGAAGCATGGGACGCGGACAAATGGTTCAAATCCACATGGAACTACGAAGTGCCTGTCTACATGACAACCGACGCGGACAACTCTGGCGTAAGTGAAGGGAATCTGTGGATCAAAGCCACGCTGAACGAGAGCAATCCCGAAGACCGATGGTTTCAAACCGCCAGAATCCACTCGAGAACAAAGATAAGCTACCCCATGTACACGGAAGCGAGCATCAAAACCTCTCATATCTCTGCCTACAACACCTACTGGCTCAACAATGGCAACATCGATGAAAGAGATGAAATAGACATCATAGAAAACAACTCTAACCCCTCATGCGACTGTCAGCCAGACATGCCCGAGCGGATGAATGCCCAATATTTCCATGTAGATCCAGACTTGACTCCACAGGAAGTGCGCGAGCATGCCAACTTCAACAGATCAGGACTATCGGATGCCAACCCACTCAAGAACAGCGGCTGGAATGAAGCCTATCATACCTACGGCCTGTGGTGGAAAGACGCGCAGAACATCCAATTCTATCTGGACGGAGAACCTGCAGGGCATGTAAAAGTCGGAGACGATCGCTCAGGTCAATTCTACCCCAATAGGGAATTTACCAAAGACCTAGAAATCATTTTCGACCTCTGGAGCAACGAGGCTGACTGGCTAGGAGGCCTACCCCAAAAAGCAGATCTAGAAAACGACAACATCAATACTATGCGCATCGACTGGGTCAGAACTTGGACACTGGAAGCCAAATAGCAATCAACAGGCCCGAATATGTGAAATTCAATCACTACGACATTGGAATGGACAAAAAGGCATTAACACGATACATTAACCATCTTGTCACTTTTTCTCCCGAAGAACTGGAAACGATAAATTCGTATTTCCATGTAAAAACAATACCCAAGGGAGAATACCTCCTAAGGTCAGGACAGATCTGTAGATTCGAAGGTTATGTGGTCGAGGGATGCTTAAAAGTCTATACAACCAATTCGAAAGGAGAAGAGAAAATTTTATACTTTGCCGGGAAAGATTGGTGGGTGATGGAAATTGACAGTTTCCTGCATCAAACTGCATCAGAACTAAGCATTCGAGCCCTTAAAAACAGTACTTTACTCACCATATCATGGACTGATAAAGAAAGGCTCTATGAACAAATGCCAAAGGTAGAGCGACTATTTCGAATCATGTCCCAAAAAGCTATCGCGGCCTGGCAAAGACGTCTGATCCGCAATCACACCATGACTGCCGAAGAGCGCTATCTGCATTTTATCGACACCTACCCAACCCTAAGTGGGCAATTGACGAACAAACACATCGCGAGCTATTTGGGCATTACTCAGGAGTTCGTAAGTGTTATCCGAAAAAGAAGGCAACTGGAAAAGACCTGAGCTTATTTCTTAAACTAGTTCAAGAAAATTGTTTTCGGTATCAGTCAGTTTTGCAGAAATAGAATTGGAGAAAAACAGCTCGTGACAATGAAAGCATTATTCCACATCCTACTTTTCACCAATCTGTTATTTGAATCTCCAGCTGATCAAGCTCAGGCGAATCAACGGAAACGCTAGAAAACAATACTACCCCTCACAGGGCCGCATAATCAATCTTATAACACATGAAATTTGCAATCCTATTTGTTCTGAGCATGGCGATATGCTCCATGACTTTAAGCCAGCCAAAATTCGACATACAAACTGTAAATAAAGTTGAAACATCATTCAACACAGTTACAAACACGATACACCAAACCAAACAAGGACACTTCCTTTACAGCGCTGGTGATGGCAATCAGATAGATCTATTCGCCATCAACGAGAGGGGCGAAATGAAAGCAATAGAAAGCTATGAAGTTTCTGGTGGCAAAAAAACAGTCCGGGGCTTAATAAGCGACACAGTACATGGGAAAGACTTGCTCTTTGCTGGTCTAAAAGGTGGAGATGCAGTCGAAGTGTTCGAAATCAAAGCCAATGGTCGACTTCAGTCTCTCTCCGTCACAAAAGATACTGACACGACCTACCTCGGTATAGTCATCACACTACAAGTGGTCCACATGAAAGACAACGCCTATCTTTTTGTCGGTGGATTAGAAAAAACACCTGGCCTAAGTTCATTTAAGATTACTCCTGAAGGGGATTTAGAGCATATCCAATCCATGGCTGACACTGATTCCATCTTTACTGATGGAATCATAGGTATGTCCTTGCACGTAATTGATGGCAAAACCTACTTACTTACCGGAGGTTTCCAAGACAATGGATTGAGTAGTTGGAGAATTTTTGAAAATGGGCAATTTGAAAACATTAGCAATATTCCAGACGACAATAATCTATTTCTCAACGGAACCTATCCTGTTATTTCTACAACCATAAAAGGCTGGAACTACGTAATAGTCGGACACCGACACCACAGTTACTATCAACCTACACCATGGGTAAAAGACCGCCACTCCTACTACTATCATGGTGATGCCATCACCGTTTTTTGGGTCAACAATCAAGGCCAACTTGTACCACGATCTGCTTTCATTGATAACAATGAGACTTTAATCCAGGGGCAAACTCGCTTGCATCGACTGCCCTACAACCAAAATTTTGACCTGATTGCTGCAGCTACACGAGACGACCAAAGCATTCAACTATGCATGATTAATCAAAATGGTAGATTGAGTGATGCAGGGAAAATAGAGACAGGTTTCCCAATATACTACGGTTTGACAGGTTACAAAATTGAAGGCCAACTCTTTCTCTTTGCAGGATCCGTAGATGGAAAAACAATGGTTTCGTATCGCCTAGACAAACAATAAATTAAAAAACAATCACATAGAACATCTTCCAAATGAAAAGCTCAATTTTATCACATTCAATTATTTTCAGCCTCCTTATTAGCGCTACAATTCTTTACTCTTGTCATTCAGACAAGGGCGAAACACAAAAGGTGCTCAGACATGTAGTAGCATTTACCTTCAAAGAAGGTGTTTCCATTCAAGATCAAACACAAGCCATACAGTATTTTAAAGCACTCGAAAACAAAATCCCAGGGTTAATCAAGTTTGAGGGTGGTGATGACATAAGTGTGGAAGGTTTTAGCAAAGGCTTCACTCATTGCTACATATTAACATTCGAGGATGAAGCTGCTAGAGATGCATACCTACCACATCCAGCCCATATGGAGGTTGTGGACAAAAACAAACCACTAATGGCAGACCTGCTCACGCTGGACTTTTGGGGCGAAGAAAAAAAGTCTGTTAACTAAAACGAGCCTAAAAAAGTGCATCTATCAACCCGTCTTGTGGAGACGAGAGTGATCAGATTTGGTAGAGTCCCTGGCAATCAATTGATTGGGTAGTACAAGTGACGAAATGGCCTGTGAGGGATTGGACAACTCGTCCAACAAAATCCCTGCGGCCTTTTGCCCCATTTCGAATGCGGGTTGGTGCACAGAAGTGAGCTGAGGAGTCATGTAACTGGCTATAGGTTCGTCAGCAAATCCTACCACTGCCACATCTTCAGGCACCCGTTTCCCTAGTCTTCTCAGTACTTGTACTGCATCAAAAGCCAGATAATCGCTGTAAGCCAACAGTGCATCGATGTTTTCATTCATCACCAGATGCTCAAGCTGTTCCGTCCAGTCCGAACCATTGGTAGGCAGTACCCAATGATCAGGGTGTGGCAGTCTATGTTTGTTCATGACTTCCTTATACCCCGTGAGGCGCGTAAAGGTCGTAGACAAACGATCTGGCCCTGAAATATAAGCGATCCTACGAGCACCAGACTGAACCAAGTGATCAATCGCCAAACGACTGCCATCAAAATCATCGCTGATCACATAGGACGCGTCTAAGTCTTCACACATTCTATCTACAAACACCAAAGGCACTTCCTCTTCTATCAATGATAAATAATGTTCGAAATCGTCAGTTTCACGAGCATAAGAAGCCAGCACGCCATCTACATGCATTTCGCTTAGCATCTTCACGATCTCTTTTTCCTTTTCCACACTCCCTTCATGCACATTGATAATCAAGCGATAGTCACTTTTATTGATGATTTTATTGACCCCAGAAAGGACTTTGGCAAAATAATGATGGGTAAACTCTGGTAGAATGAGCCCTATCAAACCTGATTTGTTTTTTTGCAGATTTCGGGCAAATGGATTGGGTCGATACCCCCATTTTTCTGCAAGTTCCATGATAGACGCTTTGGTTTTTGGGCTAACCCTGCCTTGATTACTCAATGCCCGCGACACGGTAGAAGGAGCAACTCCTAATGCCTTAGCTATGTCCTTAATATTGATACGGCCTTTGTGCATGATTATTCAATCAGGATTTTATATTTTTCTTTCCCGACTGCAAAGATATACAGTCCTTTTTCCACTCCAGTCAAATCCACTGACGAGTGTCCCTCTTTCGAACCTTCGGTATATCCGTCATATACTTTTCGTCCCATCATATCATAGACTGTCAAGAATTCTCCACCATATCTAGGCAGGGTGATCTGGTCTCCTGAGTGAACAGGGTTAGGAAACGGACTAAAATACTTAGCCTTCTCTTGCTGCTCAGATGCCAGCAAAGTAGAATTAAAATAGGTCTTGGCCTTCTCGAAACTTCGATTTCCTATCAGTGCGCCTATTTTTCTACCGGGTATATCATCCGCTGGTGGATGAATCCCTCCCCATATCCGAGATAAACTACACTGATCAGACGCATCTTGATATGTCGCCCACTGCAACGCGACATCCACACTTGGCCCTTTCTCAAACACCAAGAACTCATCTTTTTTGGCTATGAAAACACCCATTCCTCCTGGAAAATAAGAACTACCTGTCAACCGTGTCAGTACTTCCGCAGCTGCGCGCGAATAAGTAGAATGCCCCGATATGTACCCTGCAAATGGAGGTGTCACAAAAGAAGGCCTCTGATAAGGCCACCACTCCTTCGCTAGAATCCATCCTACTCCAGCGACATCTGTGGCTGGGTCAGATACCCGGTTATGACCTCTCCAAGAGTAAAGTTTAATCTGACCCAAATTCTCCCCTTGGTCTCCAGCCAAGGGGTCACCCTCTTCTATCAGTTCTATCCTCCCTGCTACCAACGGCATCCCCCTTTCGTGATAATTGGCCTTAGCTACATCACTGCTCTGCCCTCTTTCGGCCATATACCTAATGGCCGTGACAGGTCTCACATAATCGTACCATCCCTTGATCCCCCAGGCAGCAATCGCTGCATCGTGCATGGCTCCTCCAAGTGCAAAATAGGCTTTCACATCCCACTCTAAAGGGGCTAATGCTTCCCCTACCCCTTCCATTTTCGCCTCAAACTGCTCATGATCATGGACATAATTGAGAAGAGTAAACCAATGTCCCGGCGGAGTTTCAGAGTCTGGCCCATCAGCCCAAAACTCTGCCAACACTCTAGTATAATCTCCCCTAGGCACCCGATTGGCTTCATAGGCTGCTCCTGTGACAGGATTAGTCTCTCGCCCCAGCCCAGTATCCCCTCCGTCTTGATAGGCATAGAATTGATCGTATTCTTCAAAACTACTTGGAATAGACTCTAGTGCTACATTACCAATTCCTCCTGGTGATATATCCCACATGACTCCATCACTCGGGTCTAGATGACCACCCCATACCGACACCATCGAAAACCCCCATTGATACTCTTGTTTCTCTGTAGACGTCAGTAGTGGTGGACTGCCGGGATCATGATACACCCAATAGTCGTTCGTTGATCCACTCTTAACACTAAGATCTGATTCGTTGAGTGCAAATGGCTGGACACGTCCCCACTCTGGACTCAAAAATTTAGCTGCCCCTCCTTCTTGATTGTTTCCACTCTGGTCTATGAACCCGTTAATGGCTAAGGGTTGCCAACGGTTCGGGTTTATTCCTAAAATACTCTCAGACTCAAAAGGATTCATCGGATCATTGACTGGTCGATAATACCGATTGGCATAGTTGTTCAATTCATTCGATCCATCCTGAAGTCCAAATGCGATCATACCTTGCGCTACATAGTTGCCCAAGGCACCAGCATCACCCAAATGATAATCCGTAGACAGAAAACCCGGATCATAACCCAGTGCAGCCATAAGTTCATCAAAACTCGCCAAAGATTGCTCGGCACCCGGCGAATCCTTGAAACGATGTGTCAGCAACCTATACATGGCGTAGCTGATTGCCTTGTGAGCATCTAGAGTTTGATCCGCTGTGACAAACCCTTCGAAAGGCAATTGATAATTCCCCCATTGATTACCCAAAAAGTAAGGTTGCCCCTGCCCTGTGACAGCTGCCCATACATCGTACATCACGACAGACGTATGAAACAGATTTCGGGCATGCACTGTAGGTCGAGCATAGTCTTTCCTAATCGCTCCCAATAACAGTTCATTCCATAATCGGGCGACCGAGTGATTCCCTTCTATACTAGACTGCACATCTAGCGAGACACCGAGTCTTGCTGACTCACTATGACATTCTCCAATTTGGGTAAGCATAATCTCTGCTTGCTCAGCCACTCCCCACTCTACTTCTATCTGCGGTGTGCCTTGACCATTCACTATTTTACCCTGCGTACACCCCCACTGCCAATCAAAATCTCCTACAGCATTCTGCACGCCATAAACGCTCCTAGACAAAGGACGGGACTGAGTTTCTCCAATAATTTCGGGCTGCGGCAAATACTCGCAACTGCCATCATTTTGTACAGCCTTGTCATCGTAGTTGCACGCATGTGGGTCTGTACACCCCATAGGCTTGGTACTAGGCTCTCTCGTCAAAACCTCCACGTCATCGTCTCCCTCTGTGATCCTAACAAATTGGTCCAAACCAACAGATCGAAAGCTTTGTTCAGCCCCCCCAGGCCAGCGAACCACTACATCTACTACGCCAGAATATTCTCCGAACCCAAAATGAATAGGTCTTTTACTCTGAGACAGAAAACCAACGCCATGATTGCTACCTGTCCACGTATTCGATGCATGAGTCACCGAAACCACCGCTCCATATGCATCCCGGTTAGCGACAACTCCTACCAATTCGATCTGAAGCCAATGCTTGGCTAAATCAGCTTGCTCAATTGTTCTGTTTTCAAAAAACTGGGGACTACCATAGGCATTGCCCTCTATCAGATCTAAGTCTCCATCATTGTCATAATCGAATACCTCGCTCCCGAAAGAAACTCCCTTCCTTGTCATCTCGTTATTGAGCGCTACATCTTGAAATCGCAACTCTCCCTGTGCCAACTGATTCTCAAACAGACGGCTGGTTTCCACATAGGTATCTATGTAGCCATTGACAGCCAAAATATCTAAATCTGTATCTAGGTCAAAGTCAAAAAACCGAGTTGCCCACCCCCAACCTGCGTTTCCAGTCCCCAAACTTCCTGATCGATCGATGTAGGCATTGCCTTCTTTTATAAACAGTGAACTTAGGCCATTGCTGGTAACATATACATCCAAATCTCCGTCTCCATCCACATCTCCTAAATCGCTCCCCATGCTATCTTCGATATCAAGGATATTGGCATCAGTGGCTTCATCCATAAAGCTCCCATCCTGTTGATTGATAAACAACTCATTCGGTGTAGAAAACTCATTGATCACCAACAGATCCATCCAACCATCCTCATTGTGATCTACTGGTAGTGCCATCCAAGTATGCAGTTGCTCACCACCTACGCCAGCCGCCTCAGACACTTCTGTAAAGGTCTCATCGCCATTGTTGTGAAAGAGACGGTTGCTGCTACAGCCTCCATATTTACTCACAAAAACATCCAGCAATCCATCATTATCATAATCCAACCATGCCGATCCTGCATTATTACAAGTGTCGATTCTAGGCAAGCCCGCTTGTTCGGTCATATCAATGAAGTATCCTCCCAGATTCTTGTACAAAAAACAACGGTTCTTCATGGTTAAAAACAAGTCGGGGTACCCATCATTGTTAAAATCTGCCCAAGCCGCACCTTTGTTGGTCCCCATGTCTGACTCTGCCTCTTTACCATAGTTGTAATACGTACTAATCCCGCTCTCCACGGTCACATCCAAAAAACTTCCATTGTTCTGATTTGCCAGCAAAACCGTGCGTCCTCCCCGTCTAGGGTGAGCCTGTTCGCTACGCTCGACCATGACCACATCTAGATCACCGTCTTGATCAAAATCTGCCACTGCTATTCCATTTTGTCCACCTACCTTTTCTAGACTAGTCAACTGTCTTTTCTCAAAACGCTGTGCACACAACTGATCACACAGCAGACACAGGCTCAAGCCAAATACGATGCTAATAGTAATTTTCACGCTCATGCTCATTTTCAAATCACCTCAAAATATAGCGATTGAGTTCCCTATATATGGAGACAGAAGACACTTATGACAATTTGCCCCTTATATTCAACACAATCCCTTCCCCTACCCTTTGGGATTGCTTGCGTTTCTAACCCGTCTACAATCCATGAAGGTTTTACTTTTGAACAGAACAATTTCATAAAACGCATATGCATTTAAAGACTGGAAAATTACTCTACTTAGGCATGGTCTGTTTGCTTTTGGCCTGCGGTAAAAAAGAAGAGCGCAACGCACACATACCTGACCAATCGTTCAATGACGGATGGCGCTTTCATAAAGGAGAACTCGAAGCACAAGCTACCGACTACAACGATACTGACTGGGAGGTCGTTAACCTACCGCACGATTGGGCCATTGCTGGGCCATTCGATAGAAAACACAACGCACGTACAGGAGGACTCCCTGTGACTGGAATGGGCTGGTATAGAAAAACCTTTGAGATCGACCCCAGTATGGAAGGAAAAAATATTTCCATCGAGTTTGATGGGGCTATGAATGATGCCTACGTTTGGGTCAACGGAGAACTAGTCGGCAATCGCCCATTTGGCTACATTGGTTTCGAGTTTGACATCACCAATCAAGTCAACTTTGGACAAAAAAACGTCATTGCCGTTCGGCTCAACCCAAAGGATCTTAGTTCAAGGTGGTACCCAGGCGCCGGTCTATACCGAAACGTAAGGATCAAGTACAATGACCCTACTCACATCGCACAATGGGGAACCTATATCACTACACCCAAAATCACAAGTACACTAGCCGTGGTTCTAATTCAAACCAAGCTAAATACACAAGCATCGAAACAAGTCACACTAAAAACCACCTTATTGGATCAAGAAGGTAATACGGTCCAGGCAAAAACACAGCGCATTCAATCTAAATCAGAGCAAATAACACTAGAGACAGAACTACAGGTCAATACCCCATCGCTCTGGCAACCCGACTCACCTTACCTCTATACAATAGTGTCGGAGATCCTAGACCAAGACCAAATCATTGATCGATATGAAACACCATTCGGTATTCGAAACATAGAAATCACCACCAACGAAGGGCTACTCGTCAATGGTGAACGCGTACAGCTCAATGGTGTATGTATGCACCACGATTTGGGTCCCCTCGGCTCAGCAGTCAACTATAGAGCTACCGAACGTCAAGTTGAAATCCTACAAAGCATGGGGGTCAATGCGATTCGTACAAGTCACAATCCTCCCTCACCTGAATTGCTAGAGATTTGTGACAAAAAAGGCGTTCTTGTCATCGTAGAAGCCTTTGATGAATGGAAGATAGGAAAAGTAGAAAATGGCTACAACCTATTCTTTGACGAATGGCACGAACGTGATCTAAGAGATATGATCAAACGTGACCGCAACCACCCCTCTGTCGTCATGTGGAGCATTGGCAATGAAATCCTAGAGCAGTCGCAAAAAGACGGTTGGAAACTAACCAAGCACCTCTCAGCTATTTGCCACGACGAAGACCCTAGTCGTAAAACCACCATAGGGTTCAACTACTATCCTGCACCCTACAAGAACCAGTTGGCGTTTCAGGTCGACGTAGTAGGGCTCAACTACTGGCCTCTACAGCTCAAAGAGTTAAGAGAACAGTACCCTGATATGATCCTATATGGCTCAGAAACCTCCTCCCAAACGAGTAGCCGAGGAATCTACCACCTACCTATCCAAGCTGATGTAGTCAAAGAAACAGGTCAAGTTTCCAGCTATGACGGAACCGTGGGACCTCCGTGGGCATACCCACCAGATGTAGAGTTTGAACAGCAAGAACGCAATACGCACTCACTGGGTGAATTTATGTGGACTGGATTTGATTATCTAGGAGAGCCCACACCCTATGGCGGACGTGACAACTCTACCAATGGCCACTGGAACGGTGACTGGCCTTCTCATTCATCCTACTTCGCCCCTATAGATTTAGTCGGACTACCAAAGGATCGCTACTACCTCTACCAAAGTCAATGGACAAAAGAGCCTATGATTCATCTCCTACCCCACTGGAACTGGGAAGGAAAAGAGGGAGAAAAAATCCCAGTGTATGCCTATACCAATGCGGAAGAGGCAGAGCTATTCGTCAATGGAAAATCTATGGGAAAGAAAGTGAAGGGAGTGGACAAAACACCGATCCCTGCCGAGTTCCATTTCTTTGACAAGGGTACCTATATGAGTCCATACAGACTCTCATGGGAAGTGCCCTACTCTCCAGGAGACCTAAAGGTGGTCGCCTATACCGATGGACAAAAAGTTGCTAGCAAATCAGTGTCTACTGCAGGCGAAGCTACTCAGATCCAACTAGACATAGACCGAACGCAAATCAATGCAGATGGCCAAGACCTATCATTCGTCACGGTGAGCATCAGAGATGAAGAGGGTAATTTGGTCCCCAATGCTGATCACCTCATCCAGTTTGAGGTAAGTGGAGCAGGCACAATCGCTGCAGTAGGCAATGGAAACCCTCGTTCGCTTCGAAGCTTCAAGGGAGACAAAATGGAGGCCTTTAGTGGTCAACTGATGTTGATCGTGCAGTCTCAAAAAGGAGAGAAAGGAGAAATAAAAATTGAAGCGAAGGCAGATGAGTTAACCACCGCAGAAAGCTCAATTCAAACGCTATAAGAACCCCTATTTTGCTTAACTAGCCCTCTGCAATTCTGTAGAGGGCTTTTCTACAAAAAATCCCCTTCTTAATTCAAGGTTATCGAAAATCATACTGTCTGAGCGATAGCGAGTTTATTGGTTTCTAGCCTTTTTGCTTCCTTTTTTGGCCATGAAAAAGAAGCGTTTACCTGCCGTAAGCATGGCCTGTCTGGCTTGAAGACACTGTGCGATGAAGGCATATAAGTTAAATAGTGGGAACCCTAAGACTGGGAACACTCCAAGCAGCGATCTGGCCTTGCGCAAGGTCGGCCTTCCCCTTGCGCAAGGGGGAGCCTGTGCTTGGGCAAGCGCAACGGTCTGCTTGCCCAAGGTGGGCCTTCTGCTTGCGCAAGCACAAACCCGAACCTGTATTACTCTCCTCAAAGCGATCTGAAAGATGAAAGCCTTTGACCCGCTACCTAGATTTGGGTATATATAGGCTGTACTTTGATCTTAAAGACCCGCTTGTTTGTCGCTACGCTGGGAAAAGGGTATTCTTGAGGAAATCAATGATTGACGAGTGTCGGTAGCCGTGGTTTTTAAGCGTGTAAAATGAATAGTGTGCCGCTTGGCTGTCTGTTGTTTTAGGCCTTCCGCAGAGTGACTGAAAACCACTGAAACGAAAAGCAGTGTCCCGACACGGTAGGTACTAGGGAGCTTTATACACATGTTGCTCATAACGCTATGAAAAACATTCAAAACCCACTAGATTAGCTTGATACCAATAATATATATACGCAATTGCGTATAGCGAAATGTTGTAGGCACAACGGAATATGAAGATTGAAAATAGAATTGTTGCTTTTGTAGATATACTTGGTTTTGCAAATCTGATCAAGGAGTATGATCAAAATGGAGATTCTACAATCGTTGAGGACTTAAAGGAGGCTGTTAATTCGGCAGTATGGTTAATTACACCCAGAGAAACAGATAAAAAGAATCCTATTCTTTTTCATTGGAAAGAATGTGTAGAAATCAAGTTGTTTTCAGACTGTCTATGTATGTCAGCACCTTTAGAATACAAAGGGTACACCTTTCTCGAACAGTTTGAATTTTTCTATAAATACTTGATTACTTATCAACTTATTTTAATGGAAAAAGGCTATTTCTCAAGAGGTGGCATAACAACAGGGTCATATTATTCTGATGAGAATATGATATTCTCTGGAGGTTTAGTGGATGCTTATGGTATTGAATCTAAAATCGCCAAGCACCCCAGAATAGTAGTTGACCAAAAAATTGTCGAGATGCTATCAAAATCAGAAGACAAATACAATGTACTTCAGAAAATGTTAGTATTTGACCCAGAGGAAATTTGTTTCTTGAATCATTTCAATTACAAAACAGTCGATAGTGCACAGGCAGATTATATAATGACATCTGGAATGATTCCTGAAATTGAAGGAATGCTAAATGAAACCTTTACAGAGGAAAGCGAGCGAGACAAAAAACAAACATTGGAAAAAATTCTGAAAATTGTCAGAGGTAAAATTGATAAACACGAAGGAGAGTCTTTCTGTAATAAATTTAAGTGGCTTGAGCGATTTATACTAAATGAGCAAGGGGAAATAACACCTGAATTTAAGAACTATACCCCGCAAAACTAATATCATTGAAATGAAACAAGCATTTTTTAAAGTCGATACCAAACTAGCTGAACTTTTAGGAGAAACGTACAGGTCGACAGAAGAAGCTCTCAAAGAATTAATAGACAATGCCTACGATGCAGATGCAGAAAACATCGAAATAACCCTGCCTAAAGACTTAGAAACAAATCCACGCATAGTTATTGATGATGACGGCTCTGGAATGAAAGAAAACGAAGTCCGAATCGAATACTTGAACGTTGCGAATAGCCGAACAAATAGAAAAGGGGCATTATCAATCACAAAAAGGCGAAAAGTTAAAGGACGTAAAGGAATTGGAAAGTTCTCAGGACTTATGGTAGCCGAGAGAATGACTATTAAGACATATTTTGAGAGTATCTGTACGACTTTGGTAATTGACCGAACAGAATTAGCGAAAGGAAACTATGACATTGAAAAAATCCCTCTTGACATAATTGTAGAAAACAATCAAGAAAAGGAACATGGCACAACAATTATCCTAGAGGGATTAAACCAAAACTTTGACTACCCGAACCCTGATAGATTAAGCCAAATACTACTTTGGGATTATGGACGAGAAAATGACTTTTCAATTACGATTAATAATGACACAATTGGTGTTGAAGATTTGAAAGGTGAAACCTTTACTAAAAAGATCGAACATGAAGGAGTCAGTGCTGTATTGAAATACACAATAACTCCCAAGCCAGTAAAACAAGCTGGTATTGTTACCCGAGTGAACAACAAAATAATTGGTCGACCAACTAACTTTTTGGCTAATGACGAACTAGTTCCAAAAAAACTTCAAAATAGAATCTATGGTGAAATCATCTGTGATGACTTAAAAAATGATGTCACTGCTGACCATGGAGCAATAGTCGAAAACAGTAAACTCTACAAAGTAATTGCTGAGGAAACTACTAAGGAAGTCAAAACATCAATTGACACTACTTTTAAAACGGACATGAAACTAGCTAGAGCTAGGTATCAGAGAAAAATCAACAAAGAGTTAGAAAAGCTCCCTGAGTTCAAACAACCATTTGCCGAAAAAGCACTATACAAAACACTCGAAAAATTCTTTGGCGAATCAGAAGAGAAAATAAACACTATCATTTCAGTTATGGTCTCTGCAATGCAACAAGATCATTACTGGGACATCATCAAAAACATAGAATCAGCTCACAATAGTGATGTTGAACAATTTGCTGATGCCTTAGCTGAATTTGGTATCCTAGAAATGAGTATCGTAACAAGCCAAGCCGTTAACAGGCTTAAATACTTAGACGAACTTCATCTTCTAATTCAAAACAAGAAAACTCTTGAAAGCACTATTCATAAAGCAATAGAAGGTAGCACATGGATATTAGGGGATGACTATTCCGTCCTTCTTTCAGACATCAATCTGAAGACGGCTATAAAGGCGATTTTAGATAAAGAATATAAGGGTGACAAGGCTTTAAAACGACCAGACCTTTTGCTAGGACGAAAGCTTGACAGAACCTTAACGCTTATTGAATTTAAACGCCCTGATTTTACGATTAACAGGGATACAGAACGGCAAGCCTTAGAGTACAGGGATGAATTAAATCAATACTTTCACAATGAAAAAATTGAAATCATACTTGTTGGCGGAAAGGTTGATAGGAACATAAGTTCAATCAACGAACGTGATGACGTAAGGTTCAGAACTTATTTAGATATTTTAAGTGTAGCTAAATCACGACTGGATTGGTTAATCGACGAATTGAAAAATAGTGCCTAATCGAGTAGACGGCTGACGGTCAAATGACCGCCAGTGCGCCTCTCACACCACCAGGTACTTTCTTCGTCAGGACAGACCAAGCGGTTCTCAATCCCTACCCTACAGGCCGGCTCCTCGCTAAAAATGTCTAACAGACATTTTCTTTACGCTCCGCCCCAGTTCATCCAATCAGACTTTCACTTTGGCGTAGTAATCCATCATACTTTCATAGCCTCTTTTCTTAAGTCTAGGGATGGTAATGGTCGTTCTCAAGATATATATAACGGATTGAACCAAGAGTAAAAACCACAACTACAATGAAAGAGGTGGGAGTTTCATATCCTTAAAACTCCCACCTCTTTTATAATGATTATTCCAACTCCAGCACTTCCACGCTATTGAGTTCCGGACCTCCTCCACGGTTGCCACTCCCCGCTCCGATATACAATTTCCCTTTCCAAAGCGCTGCATTGGTTCCATGACGTCCTTGATTCAATTCGGGTAGTGCTTTCCAAACTTCCGATTTGGTATCAAAAGAGTAGACTTCATCTCTAGCTGGCAGATCACCTGTTTCGCCTCCCAGATAGATCAATTGCTCCTCCCAGACCACCACACCTGGGCCTGCTGACGGAATGGGCAGTTTCACATCTAGGGTCATCCATTCCTTGGCATTCATATCATACACATCAATCTCTGTCACAACAGCCGTAAAAAAAGCCATAAAATTATCCGCTTCGTGATAGCTTGTGTTTCTACCCCCTAGCGCATATAGCTGCTCACCTATTATCACTGCTGCACTGTGATCACGGATATGTGGCACATCTGGTAGCACCTCCCAAGTATTGGTCTTGGTATGATATACATCCATCATTGCATTGGTTCCACTAGTATGACCATTCGTGATTCCGTTGACCAAATAGATATCATCTCCCTGTACAACCACACCTCCTGCCCCCCTTCTTCTTTCTACGGGTATCTCCAGTACGGTTTCCCATTGATCGGTATTCGGATCATAGCTATAGACATGCGTCAAAGGCTGCTCGGTAGGGTAGCCCCCAGTCAATCCGCCGACGACATAAATCCTATCTCCAATCGATACTGGGGTAATGTGATGCATCTCCAATGGAGTAGGCTCGTGATGCTGCCAACTGCTCTTTTCCAAATCTAACGCTTCTACAGGCTTGACCCCTCTGCCCCCTATCAGGTAGAGACTCCCATCATGGATCGTAAGTCCTGACTCATGACGTTTCGTAGCATGACCTTCACACGCTATCGTCTGCCACTCCTGTGACCATGCTACAGAAGCAGACAAATACAAACACACCAAGGCTATTCCTTGTATAATAATTTCTTTTCTTTTCATAAAGTCAATATTAAGGAATTGACAAGAAAAACTCATCCATATATTCCCACACAACGATTTGAGCAATACAGAAAACCATTTGTACAAAAGATAAACTTATTCAAAAATTCCATCCCCCAAATCAAGTACTTTTATTCCCCTATCCACTCCAGCAAGAGACCCTAAATTCATAACATAGACCTGATGATCAGGTAATTAACAAATAACTATGATTATGAAACAGAATTACATCAAAAAACAGATGGATGGAAATCTCCTGTCCAAACGAATGCTAGCAACCCTGGCACTTTTACTCATCTCTCTACTGACATTCGCACAGACGAGTGTCAGTATCTCACCCAAGGTACAGCGCTATGTAGGCAGTGTATCCCAGCTGGATAGAACCAAATACTTTAATATCCATGCAACAAACAACGATAGTGACTTCACCTCTTTCTACAATGACTATAACGTAGGCAAAGGACGTGGATTCTGGGGTCCTTTTTCCTACTCCAACAGCAAAGGCAACCCAGTCGGTAGCTACCCTGCTCCTCAATCCGGAGGAACAGGCGTCCGAAGCGTTAGCCGCTACATTGGTACCGAGCACCCTGCCGCCCCATTCAAAGACGGTCTCAATGTCCAGAATGCTGCCAACTGGGCTGCGGAGTATTACCTAGACTTTGTAGATGCATCGGGTAGACCAGAGTTCTTTGAGCCGATGAATGAGCCCTTCGTCCATGCCAAGGACTTCTACACGGGACCATGGAGCAGCAGCGAGAACGATCGCATTAAACTACAGATGGCTGAGTTGTTCAGTGCCGTGGGTGCCAAGTTCCATGCAACACCAGAACTAGCCAATATGAAAATCCTAGGTTATTCTTCTGCATGGCCTTCCTTAGAACTTAACAATTTTGGTCATTGGGACGAGAACATGAAGATGTTCATGGATGTAGCAGGTGCCAACATGGATGCATTTGCGACTCATCTATATGATGGAGTCAATGTCTCAGGGCAGGACAACAAACGATCGGGCAGCAATTCGGAAGCCATCCTCGACCTGATCGAGACCTACAGCTACACTAAGTGGGGAACGGTCAAACCGCATGCCATCTCTGAGTATGGTGCGATAGAGCAAGGGTATGGAGACAACTACAGCGACATAGCAAGTATCCAGACTGTACGCTCCATCAACCACATGCTATTTAATCTACTGGAGAGAGAAAACAAAATGGCCATCTCAATTCCATTCATCACCGGCAAGGCCGAATGGCACATCACTGCCGCCAACAATTACCAGCCCTATCAGGCAGTCCTCTTCAAACCTACCAATATCGGACAACCCAACCCTGCCGGCTGGGAATATACACCACGTATTCACTTCTACGAGCTGTGGAAAGACGTCAAAGGCAAGCGTGTTTATGTCTCAAGCAACAACCCTGATGTACAGGTGCAAGGCTTTGTAGATGGTAGCAAGCTCTATGTGGCTATCAACAACCTAGACGAAGGCAATGAAACAGTCAACTTAAGCTTTGCCCAGCAAGTATCTGGGTTGCAAAATGTAAAGGTCAAAAGTTTGAAAATCTATGACCAAAGCATGCCTAACATGAGCATTACAACGCAAAGCACAGCCCCTTCGTCCATCACACTGATAGCTGGAGAAACGGTCGTCCTGGAGTACAGCTATGCTAGCAATATCAGTTTTGACAATACCATAAGAAGTAAAAAGTACTATACGAGCAAGCATCTACAAAGCATCCTTGCGAATACCGCTATCAGTTTTACGTTCAACAACGTGACGACTGGTACAGGTACCGCAGTGCTGCACATGGGCATAGGGCGCAAGCACAACAAATCCAAAGCTCCTGAAGTCAAAGTCAACGGTACGACGGTGAGTGTCCCCTCTAACTGGAAGGGCTATGATCAGGCCAATAGAGATGACTTCTTTGGGACGATTGACATCCCTGTCCCTATGAATCTACTGCAAAACAACAATACCATTACCGTTGAGTTCCCAGACAGTGACGGGCATGTGAGTTCTATGATTCTAGAGGTGAGCAAGTACGACCAAGCGGTGAGCGTCACAGACGGCATTGGGCTAGCCTCTCCTCCCAGCGCAATAGAATCCAACACTACGCTCAACTTTACGGTCAACTATTCCGCCAGCACGACTAGAGACCTCATTGTAGAGTTCTGGTCATCTACAGGGTGGCTAGGACAAGGCAAAACAGTGGTAAATGCAGGCAGTGGTTCATCAAGTGTCTCCATCAATCTAAATACCGCTCCCACACCTGGCACTGGCTATGTCATCAAGACCAGTATCAGACCTACCAACGGCAACTGGACTACTGCTCTAGATACAGATCAGGCCAACAACATTACCGTCACAGCTCCATCGCTGCAGACCCCCTACGGAAGCCCCGCTCCTACAGTCCCCGGCAAAGTAGAAGCCGAAAACTATGATGATGGAGGAGAAGGTGTAGCATATCACGACACAGACGCTACTAACAATGGCTCGCAGTACAGAAGTGACGGTGTGGACATAGAGGCTTGCGGTGATACTGGTGGAGGATACAACATCGGTTGGATGAATGCTGGAGAGTGGTTGGAATACTCAGTTAACTTCACTGTGACTCAAAACTATGACTTCTTCCCTCGTTTGGCATCCCTCAATGGCGGAGCACAATACCGTTTTCTAGTAGATGGCGTGGATGTAACTGGGACCAAAAACCTAACCGCCACTGGCGGTTGGCAGAGTTATTCGACACATCACCTCAGAGATATCCATGTAACCAGCGGAACACATATCGTTCGCTTTGAAGTCATCAGTGGTGGCCTCAACTTCAACAACTGGGCAGCATGGCAAGCACAAAATGGTGCCAGAATAGCCCAAGAGTTAAACAAATCAGATCTAGACAACACGCTTTCGGTTTATCCTAACCCTCTCGATCAAGATGTTTTGAACATCAAAATAGAAAACGAGACCATGGAGGGTACGGTATCGATCTATGATATGAATGGTCGACTAGCTTACTATCAAAAAATGGAAGGTAAGACGCTACGTATCCAACGTCAGTTATTGCCACAGTCAGGCATCTATCTGCTTCAATTCCAAAGTAGGAATGGACTGATCTCAAAAAAATTGATTCTAGAATAAACAATTATCAACCGGCTCGAATCAATCAGCCGGTTGATTTCCTTTTCGAAAATTATACTTTTCACATAAACCAATTTAGTTATGAAAATTAAACTATTATCCATCTTAGTACTCCTAGTAGTCACCTGGAGTACCGAAATCCATGCCCGTCAGTATTTTGACAAAAGCAAAGATCTATTGTTAGCCAATTTTGATCTAAAACCAGATGAAGACGACATCCATTCGGCAGCTGCTCTAGCCAGTATGCTACAGCACCCTGATCTATCGGGTATCGAGTACTATGTAGTCGCAGGAGCATACGGTATACAAGGAGGGACCTATATCACCTCAGCAGTCCCTGGGTTTTACAACAGCCTTTTTGGAACTCAAAACCAAAAATGGACGGATGCACACACCAACTGGAGCGCCTCGGTGACGCGTGTGAGAGACAAGGTCAAATCCATACTCAATGCTGGAGGAAAAGTCTTTGTTCAAGAGGCAGGTCAATCGGACTTTACCTACGATTTGTGTCAGGCACTTTTAAATGATGGTGTCACTGCATCCACCGTTTTATCCAAGATCATCGTCGTACAACACAGCCAATGGAACGAAGACCAAGCAACACAATGGAAACTCACGTGGGTCAAAAACAATACGGACTACAACAAGATCGACGATGGCAATAGTTCGAACAATGGCACGCCTGGTTACAACACATCCAATACTACTTGGATGAACCAAGCCAAAGCTTCTGGAAACCCAAACACTGCATCTAAAAACTACTGGACACTGGCAGATCAAATCTGTGACAACTGGAATGCTTCATGGGAAAATCCAAATATCGCTGGCGGTGGTGTGGATTTTTCGGATTGCTCCGAAAACTGGTGGATTTTTGATATCGGTAGTGACGCAGATAACATTAGCAAATTTTGGAATCGCTATGTCATCAATACCCCTACTACTGGTGGCGCAGACGACATCAACTGTAGTCAACTACCTACGAGCTTAGCCTCATCCTCTACTATAACCGTCTCTGTACCCTATACTGCCAGCCAGTCAAGAGATGTAGTGGTTGAGTTCTGGAGCAGCAGCTGGTTAGGTAATGGTAGCACCACTGTCGGTGCAGGAAGTGGTACTGCCACTATCAGCATCAACCTGAGTAGTGCACCTCCCGCAGGCAGCAACTATATTTTCAAAACAAGTATCCGTCCCGTAGGTACCAACTGGCAGCAAAACACCGATTTTTGCCAGATCAACAATGTAACTGTGACTAGCGGCGGAAGCAGCCAATCAGCCTATGGAGGCACTGCTTGGGCTATCCCTGGCAAAGTAGAAGCTCAGAACTATGACAATGGTGGAGAGGGAGTCGCATACCATGACACAGATGCTAGCAACAATGGCGGCCAGTACAGAACCGATGGGGTAGACATAGAGAACACCGGCGACAGCAGTGGCACTTACAATATCGGATGGATGAATACTGGAGAATGGTTAGAGTTCACTACCCAATTCAACTCCAGCATGGACTACCACTTCTACACACGCGTCAGCTCCATCAACGGCAATGGGAAATTCAAAATCCTAGTAGACGGAAATGATGTATCGGGTACCAAATCAGTCCCTAACACCGGTGGGTGGCAGAGTTATACCACTCTCACTACTTCGAATGTCAATATTTCAGCAGGTGTCCACGTCGTAAGGATAGAAGTAGTTTCTGGAGGTATGAATCTCAACTTCTGGTCTGCATGGGCTTCTCCATCTGCTCGAATGATCAGTGAAGTCGAGACAACATTGTCTGAAGACATTGCACAAGTACAAGTATATCCTGTACCCTTGCAACAACATGGGGATCTAACAGTGCAACTGCCAAAGTCACACCAAGGCAGTCAAATCACTCTCTTTGCATTGGATGGAAAACAACTACCAATAAAGTACCATCAAGAGGATGCTAAAATTATCATTGCAAACACTTCAATTCCCAGTGGAATTTCATTTCTCCGAGTCGGAACTAACACGCAAGCCAAAACGATACGGATAAGAAAATAGATGTGTATGAGTTAAAGCATCTAGATGCCTGATTAAAGTCCTAGAAGGAAATACACTTTAATACCTAAAAAAGGCACCGGTTTAGAAATATCACTTCTCTACCTGTGCCTTTTATTATTAAATCATCTACACAGTAAAAGCTGAGTTCCCCCAGCTTTTACTACTAAAATTAACTACTTACTAAATCACTATTTACTAAAAACCTTGGTTCGTAACACTCCATTGTCCGTTCTGACTCGTACAAAAAGCAATGTACTAGAACCAGATAATTGGGACAGAGGTACGTTTATTGTTTTTAAAACCCTGTCTACCTCTTGTACATAGAGCAATTGCCCCGTCATATCTAGTACTTCTACCAGATCAATTCTCACTTCCTGAGTGAACCTTACCGTAACATCTCCGCCCTCTGTAGGGTTTGGGTAAAGAACCCAATCCGCATCATCCAGACTTGACTGAGACGACAATACTTCTGCCGTGACATACACCGAACTATAAGCAATAAGTCCACTAGCAGTCCTAGCAGAAATAATGCTTCTGCCTTCTCCCAGAGTAGTGACCATGCCATCACCATTGACTGACGCCACTGCTTCATTTGAACTGCTCCAGGCCACTTCCTCTGAAGAACTGCTACCGAGGTTTAATTTCAGTTCTACCTCATCACCAACCCCCAGATTCATGACTTCAGGACTCAAGCTAATTTCATCACTCGCCAACGATGCATTATCCAATGTAGTTTGTAACACAACCGAACTCACTTGTCCGCCCCCATCAGGAAATGAGAGAGAGACAATATTCTGTCCTGCAACAAGTAGATCACGTGAAAAAGGCACCTCTATCAATCCAAAAAAGTCTTCTCTATCTGCTTGGTCATAACCTTTCCAATTGTCGGGGACATCTACCTTGATACCATTGATCAGAATTTCGGGCTTTTTCGAACGATCATGCTTACGTCCAATCCCAAAATTGAGCTGCGCACGACCCTCTCCCAGTTTCACATCTTTGAACTGATAAAAAATAGGCGTATTGGCGGCAATCCCTTCGACAACTCGATTGTTATAGTACCTACGTGTCGTTATTGTATGCTCAAATTGATCTACGGCTTCTCCTAACTTGATGACCAACATAGAAGTTTGCCCTCCTATCATTGAAATATTTTCAGGTAATTCAGCTAATACTTCATCCTTATATTCATGTGCTTTGTCAGCATATATTTTGATCGAGCGATGCCTAACCTCTGCGGTTGTAGGTAGGCCTGCTAAAAAATTTAAATTCACCTCTTCGGTACCGTCAGATAGATTATTCAGTCCAACATAAAGAACATTTTCATCCAAGAAAGCCACCGTCTGAATATCAAAATTATCTGAAGTAACATCCACACGCTTGCCAGATACGTCTTTCCATATTTCATAAAAAGTCACCCTAGGAGTATACTCCCACCCCTCTACGGTAGGCTCTCCTATATTGGTAGGTTTCCAGAGTACCGCTCCATAGGGTTGATAGTTGTTTTCTTCTGTGATATGCCATGTGGCCTTTCCTGTAATAAATGGAATGGACACCTCGATACGGTCATCACGATTGAGTAGATTAAAGAGTATTTGATTAATAGATTTTACGGTTTGAACAGACGCTATATCACTATAATCATCTCCATAGCCATCTTCAATACCGCCATACTCAGAAATAGCATGAGGTTTCACTTCCCCCCATTTAGCAAAGCTATAAGACTCGATCAAGTCCAATATTGCTTCTGAATTACTTCCTGACCTTCGGGTATTTTGGCCTTCCACATTGATACCATCATACAGATGTGTAGAAAGTGCATCCATGTGTTCCCCAGCTATATCCATAAAGGATTTCATATTCTCTCCCCAATGTCCAAAACCATCTAGTTCCATTGATGGCCAAGCTGCCGAATATCCGATCACCTTCATATTGGCTAATTCAGGGGTCTCATGGATACTCTTACCTATTTCTCCATACATTTGAGACATTCCTTTCTTGATTCGAACATTTTCTGCAGTATTCCATCCACCATCATAAAACTCGGATGCATGAACAAAGGGCTCATTCATCGGTTCAAAATACATAGGGCGATCACTATCACCTACCCAGTTTTTGTAGTACTCTGCAGCCCATTCACCTGCTGACACAGGATCCAAGCCATCTACATAGGCATTGTATGGGTGCTCCGTGGATATGTAACGTGTGACAGCTCTGACAGTATTGTCCGTATTGGATTTTGGATTAGGGTATTCTCCCACCTCCTGAGTTTGCCCCTTGGCATGGGAGAATGGCCCCCAAAACCTCCGTCCCTCTACTACATCATAGGTAGACTTAAACTCTTGCGCTTCTACGTCATTTCCCGTGTTATGATAAGCAAAGTATTTTTCTCTATGCAGTTCATTTTCATCTCCTAGGTACCAAAGTGTGTTTACATCTACGACAACTTTCGTCTGACCATAGCAAACATGTGATGCTACAACCCCTACCAAACACAACAATACACCCACAATACACAACCGTAATTTTTCTTTCATATGCTATTGAAATTATATTAAAACAACCTTAGGTCAGGTGGTATAATGTACATCAAAGTACGCATGCAATTTAGTTGTTAGGCTACTGAGAAGGGAGTGGTATTTTACTTCAAAATTAGGGGGGGGATTGGCTAAAAAACTGCTAATACAACTCTCTATAGCAATATTCAACACCTGTGTAAAGCAAAAGAGCCACTACATTTATATGCAGTGGCTCTTTACAACTACTCGCTACTTTATGGTCTCATTCCTCTAATATCCAAAGGATCATCGTAGTGAGCCTGCAAAACCAATAGCTCATCAAACAAACTGGCTACTTTCCCCTCATACTCAGGCGTGTCTGCTAGGTTGGTCATTTCTTCTGGATCATTGTTGAGATCAAAAAGCAGAAGCTTCGCTGCTTTAGGGTAAGCCACTAGCTTATACCCATCCTTCCTAACGCTTCGTTGCTTGTCGACATACGCCCCGTAGATGGACTCATAGTTTGACTGCACCTGCTTCCCACTGATCAGTGGCATGACACTATTAAACTCTACATAACTCGGTTTTTCTATTCCTGCCAAATCAAGAGCGGAAGCCATCACATCCTGCAAATAGATATCTGTATCTATCTGTCGTCCTTGAGGGACATCTGGCCCCACTACCATAAAAGGAGGCCGCACACTATGGTCATAGAGACTTTGCTTGCCGATCAACCCATGCCTACCCATGGCCAAACCATGATCTGCGGTAAAAAAGATATAGGTATTCTCCATCTTTCCACTTGCCTCGAGGGCATCCAAAATTTGTCCAATTTGATCATCTAGATGACTAATCAATGCATAGTATTCTTTAATATGGGTCTTGGTAGCAAACTCCGTTCGTGGAAAAGGAGCCAATGCTTCGTCGCGCAAAGATGGGCCATTGCCTATCAAATCTTGGTATGGATATACTGGCACCCAGCTCTCTGGAAGCGTAATATCCTCTACCTCATACATCTCTTGATAAGCTGTTGGGGCTTGTCTAGGATCGTGGGGTGCATTGAAGGCCAAATACATAAAAAAAGGATTATCCTTTTGGGTCGCTTGATCGATAAAACCTAAAGCATCCTCTTTCAGTACTTCACTCCAATGACGACCTCCAGCCCAGTAGCCTCCCATAGCAGGGTCATCAGGACGCCATGCGGTATCTTCAGCATTCTGCGGTCTGTTGTAGCCTAACGGCATGACCTCTTCTGAGGTTTTGAGTCCTTTATCCACCAGTTCCGCAAATTGCTCAACCATCTTAGCGTGATCCCAATGATCTTTTGGCATTCCTGGACGAACGTCTACAGAGACATCAAACACTTTGGATGCTGGTGCATCTACATGCCATTTGCCAGTCATGTAAGTATCATACCCCGCCTGTTTCATAAGACGCCCCCATGTCATATCTAGAGAATCTCCATTTTTCCATTGCTCTCTAAACTGATTGACTCGCCATACTGAGCGTCCAGACACCATCTGTGCGCGTGAAGCGGCACATACAGCTCCATTCCAAGCCCCCATATTGTATGCGTGTGTAAAGGTGGTTCCTTCCTTGACCAATCTGTCCATATTAGGAGTAACAATCTCCTCATTGCCTAGCGCATGGACCGCATCGTAAGTCTGGTCATCTGTGAATATGAAAACGATATTTGGCTTCTCACTTATCTTTTCTGGCGGTTGACATCCACTAACCACCAGCAGCGAGAGCAACACGAGATACATTCCTTGTTTCATCATAACTTCTAAAAAATTATTTTAATTCTAAAGGGGTTGTACTACCATACCCCTTGCCACGGATGGCCTCAAAATCCGTCAACATTTGCTGCAGCTTTTCGGAGTTCTGATCTGCTAGATTCACTTGTTGAGCTTGATCTTCAGTCAGATTGTATAGTTGGAACTCCTTCGCGTTTCCTAGCTCTATGTTGACCTGAGTATTGACAGAATTACCTTCATACGGAGGGATCATCACCCAGTCTCCTTGTCGGAATGCCGTACGAGAAGTCGCCTCTAACACTAAGTTATCACGTCCATCTTTGGACTGTCCCAACAGCGCAGGCAAGAAATTTTGGCTATCCGAACTACTAGGTTCACCTCCAGTCAGCTCTGCCAGTGAAGAATAAAGATCCAACTGGCTCACTATTGCATCGGATACTACTGGTAGTATATTACCTTTCCAGTAGGAGATAAATGGCACACGAGTACCTGCTTCAAACAAACTATATTTCCCTCCTCTTAAGCCCCCTCTAGGGTCATGTTCACCGAGTAGCTCTACAGACTGGTCGTTGTAACCATCATTAAGTACCGGGCCATTGTCGCTAGTCAGTATAATCAAGGTGTTTTCCAATATCCCCTCATCTTCGAGCGTCTTGACGAACTCACCGATCATCCAGTCAGCCTCTAAGATTACATCGCCTCTAGGCCCCATACCTGACTTACCCACGAACCGCGCGTGTGGGGTACGTGGTACATGCGGTTGCTGCATCGCGTAGTAGAGAAAGAAGGGTTCGTCTTTGTGTCCCTTGACATAGGTCTGTGCATGCGCCAAAAAATTATCCGCCATATCTTCATCTTTCCATTTTGCACTCTCCCCACCCGTCATGTACCCGATTCGTGGGATACCGTTGACTATACTATTGTTGTGACCGTGGTGCCAAGTCAGCTTCAAGAGTTCGGGGTTATCCTTGCCCGTTGGCTCTCCTTCGAAGTTTTCCTTATAATTGATCTGAATGGGATCAGTAGGATCAAGGTTTTCCACTTTTCCATTTTCAATATATACCGTAGGTACTCTATCCTGTGTGGCTGCCATGATATAGGCATAGTCAAAACCCACTTGATTTGGACCAGGACTAATATTTTGGTTCCAATCCACATTCCCACTACCTAATCCTAAGTGCCATTTCCCGACGATTCCTGTATGGTATCCTTGCTTTCGAAGCATCTTAGGGATAGTCTCCTGTGCAGTATCAATCAACAATGGTGCAGTACCAGGAAGAATCTCAGCACCTTTTTTTCGCCATGGATATTGTCCAGTGAGCAAAGCATAGCGACTAGGTGTACAAGTAGCTGAGGTGGCATAGCCCTGTGTAAACCTAACCCCTCCATTAGCCAACTTATCGATATTGGGGGTAATGATTTGAGTGGCTCCATAAGCACTCACATCCCCGTACCCCAAATCATCGAGATAGATTACTACGATATTGGGTGGGGTGCTATTATCTACATTGGATTCCCCGGACTGTGAACTGTTGCATGCAGCTAAAAAACCTAATAAGGTAATGGTTACAAATACTGTTATTCGTCGTTTCATTGTTGATTTTATTTCGTTTCGATTGACTGGCCTGATTGAAGTTGACTATCAGCTGTATAGCGGTAGACTGCTGCTCTCCCTTCCTCTCTTGCCTTTCTGATTTCAGAGTTCCAGACTCCTCTTAGTTCGTTCAGTTGATCTGCGTATTGCTGATCCTGTACGAGATTCGTTGTTTCCATCGGATCTATGCTCAAATGGTAGAGTTCTTCGTAAACCACTTCTTCGCCTTCCAAAGGTGCTTCTACATACTGCCTGTACATCGCTATGTCAGGATCATGTACTGCATACAGCATTTCATTGACACTCATGCCTAGCTCTTTTGCTGTTTGTATTTTTCTCAAAGCAGGCAAATTGTGATTGGCATAATAACGTATATACTTCCATTCCTTGCTCTGTACTGCCTCACACCTTGGGTTTCCAAACTGCGTAGACCATAGGTTTTCTGTGTACACATAGTCTCTGACCTCATCATTCGATCCGCTAAGCGTACTTGTCAAATCCTTTCCTTGAAAAGACCCAGGCGCTTCTATATGTGCCATCGATAGCATCGTCGGAGCGATATCAATACTTTGTACTAGATGATCTAATCGCAATCCTTTATTTTTTCTTTTGGCCTTTGGGTTATAAACAATCAAAGGCACTTTCGTTGTTTTTTCATAACACAGTGCCTTACCTCCTAAGCCAAACTCCCCCATAAAAAGCCCATGATCGGAGGTGAAGATGATAATTGTATTTTCCTCCAGATTCATTTCCTTCAATGTTGCGCGTAAGCCTCTCATTAACCGATCTATACCTGTCATTGCCTGCATCTGTCGAAGATACATTTCTCTCACTTCCGCTGGTGAGTCCACATAATCATAGCCAGTCTGCCGGTTATCCGCCATCAGCAAGTGCTGTGGCAACTTGGGAACGCCAATATCCTCTTTGGCTACATAATGCGGAGGCAAAGGAATCTCTCGATCACGGTACAGACTCTTGTATATCTCATCATCATTATCCCTCATTTGCATGGATCGTGTACCTGCACCGTGAGGGAGATTAAGACAAACGGACAACACAAAAGGCTTATCCTTTGGTCTTTGCTCCAAAAACGTGATAGCTCCCTCCATCTTTTTGGCATTCGGATCGAGAAAATCCTCAATTCCTTCTCCCACGATTTCTATCTGCGTATCGGACTGGGCATCCTCAAATATCTTGTGTCGATCTTTTGGGTAGAATCCCAAATGTCCATGTCCTGCATACCAATAATCGAAGCTTTCTTCCATCACTCCGCTTTCATACCCTCCCTGTCCGATAGGTGTATGATTTTTACCAACCCAGCCTGTGTAGTAACCATTTTTTCGCATCACCATGGGGTAACTTTTACTCCACGCTTCATCAGACACACTGGTACCAGAGTTAAAATTAACTCCATGCTTTCTTTCATACTGACTAAGTAATATGGACACCCTACTCGGAGTACAGATCGCACTGGTCACGTGCGCATTGGTAAACAATACACCCTCATCAGCCAACTGGTCTAGATTCGGTGTCTGCACAATTTCGTTTCCAGTACAGCCCATCATACCATAGGGCTGATCATCAGTCAATATGAAGACAAAATTGGGTCTATCTTGAGCACATAACACGATATTCATGAGTACCAAACACATGCCTATTAGATATCTCATTGTATTCTAAATTTTAGTGACTCTAACATAAAATGCAGCATACGGATCCCCCTCAGCTTCTGCAAACAAAGTTCTCAATTCGGTATCCCCTTGCTCTAGTGACAATTCGAAAGATACAGTTTGTGCCGCAGGGTCTACTTTTTTATCTAAATGCTGGCCAGCAATCTCGATAGATGCCGTCTCCACAGGGAGCGCTACTCCTGCTGGCAAGGTGTCTACCGTAGTACCTGTCACCGCAGGTCTTGGTGGCACCTCAGCACCGATTGCTGCTTGCGCTTCTGGTGGCCAGCGAAATAACTCGAAGCGATAGTCCCCAGGCTCGGGTATACTTACTGTATAATAACCATCCGTCTTAAAGCCCTGACGCATCAATTTTGAATTCCAAGGAACGGAATTGAACCCTCGTTCTTCATACAAGTGTAAGTCATGCGCCCGTAGCAATGTAACAGGTTCTTCGATTGGGCAAAGAGGGAATCTTGGTACGCGCTGGATATCTTCCTGAATACTGTTCCACCAAGCATCGTAGGCCATGGTCAGTTCTTTAAATTTATCAGGGTAATCATTCTTCACATCCTTTTGCTGGCCGGGGTCATCATCTATTTTGTAGAGTGCGTTCCCATTAACCAATCGCCACTTATCTTGCATTGTGGCACTTTTCCTCCATTTTTCTGGAAATTCCTTTCGCTGGGAATCTGTAACAATCACTCGATCTGCTAGACCCACCTGCTTATTGAGTAATCGTTTCATCAGGCTTACTCCATCCCAACTCAGTTCTGAGACACTTTCAACACCCGCCATTTCCAGCAGTGTAGGCATGATATCTACATGAGCTGTCAAGTCCTGAATATCAACTCCTGCTTTGACACCCCCCTTAGGCCATCGGATAAAAAATGGTACGCGATGACCTCCCTCATACTCCGTTCCCTTGCCTCCGCGCATGCCTGCATTGTAACCACTAGCAGCCAATCCCCCTTTGCCATACTTAAAACCTGCGGCGCTACCATTGTCCGTCATAAAAATAAAAATGGTGTTTTCTCTCAACTCATTTTCATCCAAATAAGTCATCAAGCGCCCTAAGTTTTCGTCCAAATTCGTAATCATACCATAGAAGGCAGGATTCGCTACGTCAGGATTGCCTTTATACCTTTCCATATATTCATCTTCCACATAGAAAGGCCCATGTGGTGCATTGGTCGAGATGTAAGTAAAAAAGGGTTCGTTTTTTTTCTTTTTACCATCGATGAATTCAATCGCTAAATCAAACCATACATCGGTGCAATACCCTTTATACTGTTGGGGTTTTCCATTATGATAATAGACATCATCGAAGTAGTCATTGTTCCAATAGTCATGTTGCTGACCGACTCCACCACCAAGGTGTGATACGACTTCTTCAAACCCATTATCCTCTGGTCTGAATGGATAATTATCTCCCAAATGCCACTTACCAAACATTCCAGTAGCATAGCCGTTTTGCTTGAGCACCTCTGCGAGAGTCACCTCATCGTCATTGAGTAGTGATCGCCCTGCTATCGTATGCCACACACCTGTTCTATTAGCATATCGACCTGTCATAAGCGCAGCACGCGTAGGTGCGCAAGTAGGACTAACATGAAAGTCGGTCAATCGTGTACTCTGCAAATGCAGCGCATCCATATTAGGTGTGTGGATCGCAGTATTGCCATGTACTCCCACATCTCCATACCCCTGATCATCGGATACAACCAACACAATATTAGGTGGATTGACTCCAGTCTTTTCACAGGACCAAACACTCCCTACTACCAACACTCCTAACAATATCCTTAACAGTCTCTTCATCTTAATTCGCTAAATCAAACAAATAATATGAGTGCTAAAGTAACTAGACCCTACAGCAAAGAACATAGGCAAATACTGAACAATACAAGGGGTAATTTGAAATGTCAGTATTTACCCCAGTTGAGACAGTCTCTGTGAAGCTAATATCGTGTCATCATTATTAAGTTTAGGAAAAGCAACATGAAACAGATCTCTACGCTATTGACTATTTTACTATTCGCTCAGGGAGCACTCAGTCAAAACCCACTCGTCACACATATTTACACTGCAGACCCTACGGCACGCGTATTTGATGGACAGCTGTACATCTACCCCTCCCACGACATAGTACCTCCAGCTGATTTAGAAAACCCGCCAAGATTTTGTATGCCAGACTACCATATCTTTTCGTTGGAAAATGGCAATACTTGGAAAGATCACGGCGTGGCACTAGATCAAAACGAAGTACCATGGGGAGCAAAAAACTCTTACGGCATGTGGGCACCCGATTGCATCAAAAAAGGCAACAAATATTACTACTACTATCCTGCCAAACCCAAAGACGGAAGTGCTTTTAGACGGATTGGGGTTGGCGTATCTGATAATCCAACTGGGCCATTCAAATGGGAGAAAAACTATATAGATGGGGTAAGCGGAATAGACCCAGGCTTACTTATAGACGAGGACGGGCAGAGCTACCTCTTCTTTGGTGGAGGGCACGAACTATACGTCGCTCCACTGGAAAACAATATGAAAAAAATCACCCAGAAGCCTCTCCTGATCGAAGGACTACCCGCTGGGTACAAGGAAGGTTCCTTTCCGTTCAAAAAAGATAGTACATACTACCTGACTTTTGCCCATGTATTTGCGGACGAGGGATACACCATAGGCTATGCCACCAGTCAAAACCCCATGGGGCCCTACACTTATCAAGGCAAGATCATGGACAACATAGACAATGGCACCAATCATCACTCCGTAGTAAACTACAATGACAGATGGATCCTCTTCTACCACTGGTGGGACATCAGTGGACAAAACAAGCTTCGCTCGATGCGTGCTGACTATATGGAATTCAAACCAGATGGTACGATCCGAAAAGTAAAACCTACACTACGTGGCATCAACCAACCAACCTTAGGTGATACAATTCAAATCGACAGATACAATGAAATCAAAGGCGCTCAGACTGCTTTCGTAGGTGGCAATGAGCCAAATGGCTGGATGGTCTGCGAAACTCGAATGATGTCACATGTTCGATTTGATCAAGTAAACTTCGGAGCAGGCACAGCTAAAAGCATACAAGCCAGAGTAGCCTGCGGGCAACGAATCGGCTCATTTGAAGTACACGTGGATAGCCCCAATGGGCCTACAGTCGCGACCTTCTCTGCTCAACACACTGGGGGATGGAACAGCTGGACAACTCTAGAAGCTCCAGTGAAGCAAAAAATAGACGGTGTACACGATCTCTACGTGGTTTTCAAAGCAGAGTGGGGTTCCACTAAGATCGTCAATCTAAATTGGCTCTTAATAGAGTAGAGCATTTCACCAGTACAATAAGTGACGCCTCTTCAGGGGGGGCTAATAAGCTCTGACAAAAGATTCCCTTCTACAATTCCTTGGTCTGGCAGAACTTCAATCCACGATCATTTTCCGCCATGATTTACTCGTTGTAAATATAGGTTTGTAGAGGGGAGTCATTGACTCCAAACAAAGCATAGGATCGCTTATCGGTATTGATAATTCCAATGGCATTGGTCTGACCTGAGATCATCAACCCACTCTCTCTGGGAGATACTGGTAGCAGATCGCCCGATTGACTTCCCACTATGATCAGCCCCATCCCTGCGTCATTCCTTGAAGTCTCCACTTCAGACCCTAGCTGGTTTCCTCCCATCATCAGATCGACATAGCCATCGTGATTGTAATCGATTACTTCAATATCTTGTATAGAAAACCACTGTGCTTCGTCAGGCAACAAATGAATCCGGTTCACACCCGAATCATTCTCTACCCATATATGAGCAAAGCTCTCGGCAGCATACTGCAAGGAATTTTCAAGCATGTACTCTCCATAAATATCTTCCAAAGATGCATCAGCAAAAGCTTCATACGTTTTGAACCTACCCTTAATGGCTGGCACCTGCTGTGATGAGCATTCCCTGCCCCTTAATGGCAGTAGCATTCCTTTCTTTCGGTAGCCCAATACGATATCAGAATGCCCATTTTCATCAAAATCGTTCGCAAATACTAAAAAAGGATTTTGACTACTCGCTTTGTACTTATAGTTCAACCCCAAGTTGCCTAACACCATATCCATATCTCCATCTCTATCGATATCCACGACGGACATAGCTCCATACCATCCTGTAGGAACTTCTTTCAACATCATAGACCTATGTTCAAAATGATCATCGACATAACTAAAAACACCTACTCCTAACCACTCTCCCGTCAACAACAATTCTTTGGCACCATCTTGATCCCAATCTACAAAAGCAGCATCGGTAACCATACCTGGTTCTGCCAAATCGCCCATGCGCTGAGTCGACAGCAAAGCAAACTGCAATTCATGATCCTTCCCTCCTAGGTTTTCTAGCACCACAGTTGGTGGAGGGTGTGGATACTGTCCTGGAGACACCCTACCTGCTATGAGCACGTCTTGATCTTGATCTCCATCAAAATCGAATAACAACACGCTTTGACCACTACTCCGATAGCTAGGGAGATTACTTTTTTGAAACTCCCCGTTCACATTGATATACAATCTATCTTGATAAAATGAATCCTCCTTTGTCGGGTCATTTCCTCCACTCACAACCAATAGGTCTAGGTCTCCATCCCCATCTATATCCTCCAGTATACTGCCTACGTCTTCGTTCAAACTATCTTTCTCCCAAGGCCCTGAGATTTTCTTCCATACTTCATCAGCCGTCAACTCATACATAGACGAAGAAGCATCAACACCATTGCCAATAAACACACGGGGTTGATCACCAACCATACCTGTTGCAATCGTAGGTCCTAAGTTTGAATAACGGTGGGGCAAAAGAGGTTCTACAAAGAAATCATTATAATTATCCTCTCGGTGAATAAAATTCACGGTATTCGGACTAGATGCACCCTTAGTTTTGTGTTCAGGTTCGGTATATAAATTCGCTTCTTGATAATCAAGACTCAGCAATTGATCTCCAGCGATATCTTCATACTGACTCAGCTTACCATCCGGCCACCTTACGATCAAGCTATCTACCACAGCTACCTGACCCAATCCAAAATACGACCTACCATCCATTGCCGATTGAAAACCCCTGGTATTCGTCAACTGCCTCGTCTGACGAGTACCAGCTGCATACAAGGAAATCTCCGCCCCCAAAGCAGATGGGTTACCTTTCGAGCCTCTCAGTCTGACTTGCAAATAATGATTAGCACCCTCTCCTACATTTTGATATATCGAAGCAGGCGCATTGATATTATGAACAAGCATATCAACTTTACCATCATTGTTTAGGTCTGCATAGGCGGCTCCATTGGAAAACCCTTTTTCGTCCATCCCCCATGCTTTGGAGACATCGGAAAAGGTCACATTCCCTGTATTTTGATACAGATAATTCTGCAGGGGTGTACTGGGCAGCTGCCTGTAATCCTTCTTAGCTCCGAAAAATTCCGCTTCTTTAAATTTCAGGTTCGCATCGTTGTTATTCACATCTCTTAGTATCCCATTACTGATGAAGATATCTTGATTGCTGTCATTGTCAAAATCTGCAAATAAAATAGACCAGCTCCAATCGGTTTTCGCCATTCCGGCAAACTGTGACACTTCACTAAATTGAGGTATCCCATCGGCTGACACGCCCTGATTCAGCTGCAAAGCATTGTGCATGTATTGATAATGAAACCCCATTTTAACTCCTTCGAAAAACTTGTCAGGCTGCATACTTGCCATGTTGGTTTTAGATCTTTTGTGGTCAGAGGGTGTCATATCTACTTGTCCCAAATCGATAAAGCCGTCATTGTTGATATCTGATGCATCCACTCCCATTCCAAACATGGCAGTGTGTCCCATCGACTCTTTGAGGACTTCCTTGAACTGTCCATTGCGTTGATTAATGTAAAAATAGTCTGGTACATTAAAGTCATTGGAGACATAAATATCCTGCCAACCATCCTGGTTAAAATCCACCGTGACCACTCCCAACGATAACCCAAAATTCCTCACCCCACTTTGATCTGTCACATCGACGAAGCTTCCCCCTCCCTTGTTTTCGTATAAGTGCCCAGAGTATTCATGATGATTTTTCTGCATCAATCGGTAGTAAAACTCATTTCCTTTACTCACTTCGAGTTGAGGGTAATTGGCTACATAGAGATCTAAATCCCCATCTCTGTCATAATCAAAAAAGCTAGACTGTATAGATGTGGATTCATCATCTACCCCATACTCTGCTGCTCTTTCAGTGAAAGTATTGTCTTGATTATTGATCCAAAGCTCATTAGCCGTTTCACCATATATCCCTGACACACATAAGTATATATCCAACCATCCATCTGCATTGATGTCCGCCAGTGTAACGCCAGTATACCACCTGTCGTCTCCCGATAGACCTGCATCGGTAGTGATGTCTTCAAATCGAAAATCGCCTCGGTTGAGGTAAAGTTTATTTTGGGTCATATTGCCTGTAAAAAACAAGTCGATGAGTCCGTCATTGTTGAGATCACCTGTAGCTACGCCACCACCCATGTATAGGTAGGGGTAAGTGTAATAGTTGAGCGTATCATTTTCTTGAATTAGATTATTAAAATGAACCCCTGTTTGACTAGCATCCAATTTTTGAAAAATCATTTCGGAGGGCGCGTTATCTGGTGATTCGCACCCCATCAATAACCCAACCAAGGGAAGTATAATCAAGACAAGTTTTCTCATAGTTGTTTCAATAAATAAGATCGCCTAAAAGAACATAAGTCTCTTAGGCGATCTCCAAACACTTTTCAGTTATTAATTATTGTAACCTGGGTTTTGTGTAAACACATCACTATTATCCAGCTCAATAGAAGGAATAGCCATATACTCTCTACCAGGCTGGTATGCTCCTGTACCACCACTTTCGCTCTTGATAGACGAGTTGTCAGCAATTCTAGACTTAACCAATCCCCATCTCAACAAGTCGTAATACCTCGATCGCTCTAAGCTTAGCTCTTTCACTCGCTCATCACGGATATCTTGCATCGTCAGTGTAGTAAATGCTGGCATATCCACCCTTGCTCGAACTTCATTGATCGCATCAAGAGCTACTTGGGTAGAGCCGTTGAGCTCGAACTCCGCTTCAGCATACATCAACAGAATATCAGCATATCGAATCAATCTAAGGTTGTTACCAGAGAAATGCCACCCAATAGATGCTGCCGAATAGCCTTGCTCAAAATCCAAATGCTTACTAGCAAATATCCGTTGATCTGTCGCTCCATAAGCATCCTGAAAGGAAGTCCCCTCATAAGTAGCCGATTGCAACACGTCTCCCTGATAGGTAGTCGTTTCGGTCGTGTTCCAAAACAGTGTAGTAAATGCCCTAGGATCTATTTCACCGTTGATCGTTGTTTCATCCAAAAACAAGTCTAACGCCCATTGGTTGATGCGCATCCCATCCTGTCCTGTATAACTCTGCGGTGCTAAATCCTGATGAAAAGCTGCACCAGTACCATGTGAAGCACAGTCTGCACACCACCCCTGATTACCATCTGCTAAAAGCTGAATTTCAAATAAACTTTCCTTATTGTTTTCACTGGCCTCTCTGAAATTGTCTCTGTAGTCAGCTTCCAAGCCATATCCAGAAGCAGGATCCAGTATCTTTTCAAACTCTACTTTTGCTTCGTCATATTTTTTCTGATACAAATAAGCCTTTCCTAACATAGCAGTAGCTCCCATATTCGTAACTCTTCCCTTATCAGTCTCAGACCAATCACTGGGTAGTAACTTCTGCGCCTCTAATAAGTCTTTCTCTATCTGCTCCCACACCACTGCAGGATCTGCCTGAGGTACTTCACGGGTATTCAGAATCTCACCAGCAGGAACAATGATCAGCGGTACATTGAGCCATGTATTGACCAGGTTAAAATAATTGAAAGCACGAATAAAATATGCCTCTCCTAATATATTGTCCTTTGCAGACTGATCCATATCTATATCTGGGACATTCGCCAACACGTCGTTGGCACGTGAAACCCCTTTAAACATAGCGGCCCATACCCAAAAAGCAGCGTTGCTTTCTGGGACTCCTGCAAACTGCCCTGCAGCGGTTCGTTCTGAGGTGCCGTACCCATTGACCAAATCATCACGATAATCTGACACAAATACTTCGAATCGTGTATAATACCATATATCTGTAAATGGAGCATAGGCTCCCATAATCCCTTTTTTAGCATCATCAGCTGTCTGCCAAAAAGTAGATGCTGCGGGTGCATTCGGGTTAGTCTGTTCTAAAATTTTACTTTCGTCACACGCAGTATGCCCTAGCAATAGCATCGTTAACATCCCTGCAATCGGAAAAATCTTATTTATTTTCATAACGTTATCTTTTTCTTAGTTGATTAAAACGAGACTTGAACTCCCATCATAAAAGTACGTGGTGTGGGATAGGCACTTTCATCCACGCCTGCGTTGAAAATCTTCTGACTCGAAGAGTTTCGGTCTCTACCTCCACGTCCTACCTCAGGGTAGTAGCCTGTATATTTGGTGAGCGTAAACAGGTTTTGAGCTGTACCATAAATCCTGACTTTGCTAACACCTAGTTTGTTTACCCACGCAGTTGGCAATGCATAACCAATCTGTGCATTTCTAAGTCTGAAATAAGCACCACTACTCAAGTAGAAATCGGACATCTGTCTATTGTTAGCCGGATCAATAAGAGAATTTCTCGGCAGATCGCTATCAGTATTGGTCGGAGACCATCCATCAGTAGCCTCTGCGAGATAGTTGCCTTCAGTATCAAAAAACCCTCTATATCGAGTACCATCTAGGATTTTGTTCCCTGACACTCCATTGAAAAACAACGTCAAATCAAAGCCTTTATAATCAGCTGACAGATTTATTCCATATTCAAAATTCGGAATCGGACTCCCTAAGTATTGTCTATCCTCATCAGTGATCCCTGGTACTCCGTCCACATCTTCGAATATAAAATCCCCAGCACCAGCATTGGGTCGGTTGTCAGCTACGGCCGCTTCATCAGTCTGATAAATACCCACTACTTTCAATCCGTAGAAAGCGCCTATCGGCTGTCCCACATCCGTAAGACTTGCAGATCCCCCGTTAGACGTATATCCACCACCCGGGATAGGCCCAGACAACCCTAGCGCTGTAACTTCATTGTCTAAGTAGGTGAAATTAGCATTTACATTAAAGTTAAAATCCCCTACTTGCTCAGCATAATTCGCCATGAATTCAAACCCTTGATTCACTATGGTCGCCATATTTCTTTTGACTGTACCGGACTTTCCAGTCCATGGCGATGGCTCATAATCTGCAATGACATCTCTCGACTCTTTATTGAAGTAGTCCATGGTAATAGATAATTTATCTCTAAGTACAGAAAACTCCAATCCAACATCCGTTATGACAGAAGTCTCCCACGTGAGCAACTCGTTAGTAGCCTGTGTGTTGGCATAGCCAGGCTGTCGAGATTGATCTGACCCGGTGATATATGAGCTGTGTACATTGTAAACTGGATCAGCAACATAAGGCACTGCATTGTTCGAACCTATCTCACCGTAGCTGGCTCTTAACTTTACATTCGATACGAAGTTGACCGATTCCATGAATCTCTCATTGCTAAGATTCCAACCAACCGCAAATGAGGGAAATGTACCCCAAGGGTGATTCTTGAAAAATGATGAAGCGTCACGACGAATAGAAGCAGTGACCATATATCTACTATCATAGACATAGTTCAATCTACCAAAGTAGGAAATCAGTCCCCACGTATTGTCATAAGAAGGCATCTCAGCTCTATCCGCTGCTGCCGACGCTACTCGGATTTCATTATTTGGAAAGTCCCTTGCTACCACTCCTAACATGCGTTGATTTCCATTTTGGTTGCTATACCCCGCCAAAACTTCAAACTCACTTTTTCCAATATTCTTTTTGTAGGTAAGCGTATTTTCGATGAGTGATGAGAGATAATTGGTATTTTGCTCTTTTAGCTCTGCAAATTGCTTAAACCCCAGCTCCGTATCATTGAACCTAAAAGTAGGTGTAAAAGTGTAGTTATTATCAGCATAGGCTTCTATCCCGACATTCAATCTGTAGGTCAGCCCCTCTATAAACTCATAACTACCTGCTACGTTTCCGATGAGCGTGTTTCTAGTGACTGTTCGATCTTCTAATGACGCTAGTCCTAGAGAATTCGTAATATTCCCGATCCCAATATCTGCTCCATCCGTTCGCTCGGCTGTAAAATTGCCATCCGCATCGTACATAGGTACTGTAGGGATTAGGTCTCTTTCCTTGTTGAAATAATTGTTCGGATTGTTGATGGTACGGGTAATACCGATGGTCTCTTCAAATTTAAATTTACCCCTCGTAAAGGTAGAATTGGCACGAATGTTAAAGCGCTCATAAGATGACTCCTTTACGATACCATCTTGCTTCATATGGTTACCAGAGATACTGTATGTGGCATTATCAGAGCCTCCAAAAATTCTCATGTTGAGGTTTGACATAGGTGCTGTTCTCAGGCTTTCACCTTGTATGTCGCTATCGATAGATGGATCAAACATGCTATCATTGGCTGATGAATATGGCGTTGGGACAAATCCAGGAACGTCTGCACTACGCGCATTGTCATTGTCTATGGCAGTATTTCTAATATCCGCATATTGCCTTGCATTAGCCCAGTCTAATGTCTTCACGGCTTTTTGAATTCCATAACTAGCGTCTATTTCGATTCCCACCTCTCCAGACCGACCCTTCTTGGTCGTCACAATGATGACTCCATTCGCCGCACGAGAACCATATATTGCACTGGCAGATGCATCCTTAAGAACGGTTACTGACTTAATATCACTAGGATTCAAACTACTCATGCTCCCCGTCAACATACCGTCAATGACATATAATGGTCCATTGTCTGAAAGTGTGCCAGACCCTCGAATCGTCACTATGGCATTGGCTCCAGGAGAGCCTCCTTGGGTTTCAACACGTACACCAGCCATACGACCTTGTATAGCTTGCTGTGCGTTGACGGTAGGGAATTTGGCTATATCATCACCCTCGACTAGCCCTACAGACCCCGTCATATCTTCTTTCTTTTGTGTTCCGTACCCCACTACTACGAGTTCGTCGAGTTGCTCCGCATTGAGCTCCATCTGCACATTGAGCTCAGATCTACCCGCTAAGGTTATCTCCTGAGTCAGGTATCCTAAAAACGAAACAATGAGAACGGCATCTTCAGGTGTCACTAAACTAAACTGACCATTGATATCGGTCGTAGTGCCCTTAGAGGTGCCTTTGATCAAAACAGATGCGCCTGGTAGTCCTTCCCCCATTTCGTCCAACACTTGTCCAGAGACTGTTACGTCCTGCAACTCTGAGCTATTTTGTTCATCAATCACTGCAGACATACTGGACTTTTTTCGAGACACGTATATCGCATCATTTACTCTCCTAAACTGCACATTGGCACGTCGAGACACTTCTCTGAGTGCTTCTTCCATACTTGTTTCCTTAAAGGAGACATTCCCGATCTTCTTAGATTCTATCTCTTTTTCGAAATAGGAAAAAGTAAAGGGTGACTGCTTGTTGGCTTCTTCAAAGAAATCAACAAGATCAGCATCTCGGAGCTCTAGGTCTAGCAGGACTTCTTCCAAAGCCATCGGCTGACCAGAAGTATCCTTAGCAGACAAAAACGTCAACAAAAAGCAGTTGACCAGCAATCCAAAGGACATATATTTAGTCATAGTAATAATTGTCCTTACTATTTCAGTAAGTAATTTAAGCTTCATAAATTTGCATTTTAAGTTATACAAGCAACTTAAACTGAAGGGGTTATTATGGGACGGGCCTGAAAAATCTGTCCCATGTAACTCCTTCTTAGTTTAGAGTTTATTTAGTTATTATTCATTTTCTTCTTAATACAATCTGTCTTCCCTGTTTTTGATAGGTCAGATTACCAGCAAAGCAAAGACCGGTAAGCAAGGTTTCTAATGACTCCTTGCGATGTACACCCGAATAGGGTTCATCTCCGAAATCCCCTTTTATTAAAAAATCCACATCATACCACGTCGATAACCTATCCAAGACCTTAGACAAAGGCTCTCTTTCGAATAACAAAGTCCCATCTATCCAGCCAAAAGTAACGAGTGCGTCAACTGGCATTTTCTCTTTTCGCACATCCGACCATGTCACCATCTGATTGGGTTCTAGGTAAAACTGATCCTTGTCTCTTTCACTGCTCACTTTGACCTTTCCTGTTTTGACGGCCACTTCGAGACGTGATCCTCCTCCTAGTGCCTTTACATTAAATGATGTGCCTAAAACCTGAGTCTGAACCCCTTTGGCATGAACCACAAACGGACGTTTAGGCATTCGTTCTACTTCGAAAAATGCCTCACCAGTCAGATATACTTCTCTCTTTTTCGTTGACATAAAATCTGTAGCATATTTGAGAGAAGACTCGACACTTAGTTTCACTCTACTGCCATCGGGAAGCCCTACGGTTCTTAGCTGACCTCTTTCGGTTTTTATTGTCTTCCAGTTTTCCGCTATTGAGCCGGTAGATACATTCGAGGGCTGCAGAGAATAGTACACTGCTATTGAACCAACCATCAATAATGCTACAACCGCTGCTGCCAGATACACCACTGAACTGGACCTAGAATCTATATTTGACAAGTTGTTCGTCGCATAATCCCGATCTATTTGCGACGCAATGGCTTTTTTCATGCGCGCTTTACTGATATGCTCTGGAAACTCCACTAGAGGATGGTTATCCTCTATAGAACACATAGAAGACACGAGTTCTTCATCATCTATTTGTGTATCTAGCAATGCCTCCCTCAACTCCTGCAACTCTCTTCGGTCTGCTCGGTTATTAAAGTAATTCGAAAATGCTTTTTTCATTCGTATACAAATGTGTGTTTCGCACAGGTCTCATATAATAAAGACACGAAACAGAATCAAAACCCAACCTTCTAGATGGAAATTATTTTGATCCGTTGACAGCCTGACGAATTTGGTTGACAGCCTTTTGCCAATGTTTTTCTACCATGGTCGTGGAAATAGCCATTTTAGATGCTATTTGATTATTAGTGAGACCTGATTTCACTTTGAGTTCATAGACCATTTTTCTCTTTGGGGGGAGTTGCGCTATCGTATTATTTGCCCTACCCAATGCCTCCATATAGACATATTGATGTTCGACAGATTGGGTAGCGATGGGTTCATTCGTCTCATCAAGTAAGGGGAGTGTGGAATACCGAGCCTTGTCTCTTAGGAGGTTCAACAAATGATGCTTACACAACTTGAACAGATAACTCTTTGCAGCTTGATGAGATTCGATGCGATTCACATTTTTCCAAAACTTGAGCATAATATCATGCACGGCTTCTTCTGCTTCGGTCCATGATTTTAAATATCCATAACAATACCGAAGCAACGTCTCTACGTACTGATCATAAAAATCCTCAAACCGGACCCAAGAAAACTCTTTTTTTCGCTTTCTGAAAATCATATCATGCTAGTACCTATACAGAGGTTTAACCAAGTAATTGTTGAATAAATAAAAATACCTAATGCATCAATCACCTCATATCACATATGATCTGATTTGTATACTTAATGGATTGATAATCAGATTCAAGACCACAACTGTGATCAAACAAAAATGGTGCGGAATTTTAAAAAACCACACCACTTTTATTTGTCATATACCTTTGGCCTATCAATCATTCTATTTTCACCAACCAATCCTGATCTGGATAGCCTGACGGAGGTGTACCTAGCACTACCTTAGCTCCGCCTTTAACCTTACGAACACTCCCTTTTAAGTCCGATTTTCCCGTGATTGGATCAAACCAATACACTGATAATTTTCCCTTGGCCTGACTCAAATCCAACACTACCTCATCTCTAGTATCTGTCAGGTAACAAACGTACAACTCATTCTCTTTGGCTAGACAATAGCCATTAGTGACCAACTCCAGTGGCTGCATATCCTGCAGCGGGAGTTGACCAAAATAACTAATAGCATGCTCAGTCATCTCCCAGAGTCTGTCCCTTACTTTCCAATCTTCGCTGCTCAAGTCACTGTGCTTTTGTTTGTAACCGAAGTAATGTTCTATACCTGCTCCACCTCCGATGAGGTTAGGGTAGATGACTTCCTTACGTACCGTGTCTTGCTGTTCTGGTCTATCATCAGACCATGCACCTATCTTTGCTGGGCCGATTTCATCGATCCATATCACCCAAGGTTGCCCTGCATCAGCTGATTTTTGTCTCCACTCTGTAGTGACCTTATAGGCATCATGCGGATGATGAATTTGAAAAGAAACCCCATCGAGTGATTTATTGCCCAACAATGGTGTCATCGTACGCTCATGATCTTTGAGGTTTGGTAAAGTATGAATCACTAACAAGTTACCATAAGGTTCGACCGAGCGGAAATAATTGATCATCTCCTCGCGCATTTGTTCAGTTTGTCCTACAGGACTCCAGTTCGTGATACCATTTTCCTCCCCCATATTCCAAACAAGTCCTAAATGATGACCAAATCGGGCAATTAACTCGCGGTAATATAGTTTTCTCTGAATCCCTACTTTTCCTATATCAAGCAAGTTTTCGTTTTCGGTCTCTTGGGTAATCACGTGCTGTGCTAGACCGATCTGATCCATGTGACTAAATACCAACTCCCACTGCGCTAGTTTACTCACATCAAACCGGTAGCGTTCATGCTCCTCCGTCCATGGCCATACGTTTTTACCATCCCCCATGACATTCATGGTCAAGAAATACACCGCATTTATTCCTTTGGAATACAAATAGTTAAGAGACCCTATCAGGTTTTTCCCTTTGCCATTTTGCCATGTCACGTCACCTTCACGGTAATCATCGGCATGATTATCATAACGGTGCTTCTTGGGCGTGCCATCAAATTCATAATAAGCCAACAAATCCTCAGGGCTATTGGCTCCTCCCTTGACGAATACTTCTCTCGTTCCTTCAAAAACGGGATAATGTCCTTGACCTTTCGTCAACCTTCCCTTGGCACGAAAATCACGACCACTTTTATCTGAAGTAGCCACTACAAAACTCCCTGAATCACCATCAAAAGAGATAGGTTGTCCTGCATCTACTCTATCATCAATAGCAATATTTTTCCCTTGGCGAAACGAAACTTTATACTCCCAATTCCCTGGCAGATTGGGGACAAATTTTACGTGCCATTGATTACCCGATCGGGCACTCGTCTCGGCAGCTTGACCATCTGCCGCAAAATACCCCGGCACAGTGATTTTTGTATCTCCATGGCTAAAAGTAGCCTGTAAGCGATAGCTCAAAAAGGGATTGAGTGTATCATACTCACTGGTAGTGGGGCCCTCAAAGGTCAAGGTCAGCGTATGCCACTGTTTCAACTCTCCTACAATCTCTCCTCCATACACTTGTCCGACCATCAAGCCAAACAATAAAAAAAGTAATATATCCTTCGTTCGTCTTTTCATGCTTATTTCAACTTAGCTTGTTTCTTGTACTTCTTAGGAAAATCTTCAACAGGTCGAATTTGCATACGGCGATAATAAGCCTCTGCTGCCTCCGACTGTATTTGTATTTTACCCGAACTGACTGGAAAAGTCTCTCCATTCAGATCATATCGAGCATTTTTTACCACATTCACTACATGACCATTGACTATATGAAGACTGGTCGTGCCTACACAAATAATCTCCAGTGTATTCCATTCTCCATTAGGCCTTTCATACAAGCCATTTTTGGAAGCCTGACCACTTTCATATCCTTTCTCCCACTTTAGAGGAGTCAAGTCACCTTTAGGGTTGTAAACAAAATATGAGTTGCCGTTTTCTTTCTCTAATCGGTCGGCAGATACATCGCCATATACATCTGTCAAAGCAATAAAATCTCCCATATCACTCTCTTGGACCTGACACTCCAAACTGCTCATCCATACATTCCAAAAAGCGCCATGAGGCCCCTTGCAGTGATAGAGTATACCGTTGTCTCTTTTTTGATCCAATCGTGGCTCCCATTTCTTCTCTCCCCACTTAAAATCCGTTTTGAAGTGGTAATTTCCATATTCCTGCTTACTGGTCAATCCTCCATATATCTCTCCGCTGATAGCCAATACAGGCTCTTCATTTTCTATCTGGATACTAAACACATTTTTGGGATCATTGTGCAAGCCTAGCGGAGTTCCCTTCCGAACATCATTACTCTTTGGCGCATCCCCTAACCCTGACACAGAGCTATGTGGGACTCCCAAATATTTATCCCACTGGGATAATTCCTGATCTAACAGGTCGGTCCACCCTTCATCCAACGCTAGATCATAGCGCCCTCCTGCCCAATTGATGGCTTGTGAAAGATGAGTTCTAAAACCTGAATCATCATAAGTCCCTTTGCGATGACCCAAACCTGTATAAAAGACTCTACCTCCTTCGAAGTAATGATACCAAGCTAGCGGATGATTCTCTCCCATATTACCGCCATTATAGCTTTCTTCATCCAAATTCAAGATAACATTGGCATGCGCTACCACTGGTTCTTTATAGTTGTACCACTCGTCGGTAAAACTGAGGCTGTCTCCCCACTGCTCTACCGCTGGATGGCTATGACTAACTGTACTACGAGCCTCCTGTACTTTTGGGTGGTTCTTAAATCGGGCACCTATCATTTGTCTAAACCAAGGCCACTGCATCTCCGTGTCTACGGCCGAATGTACACCGACAAAACCTCCCCCTTGGCTTATATACCACACCAGAGCCTCCTGCTCTTGCTCTCCGAGTACATCTCCTGTGGTATTGAGAAAGAGTAATACATCTACCTCTTTCAGGTTGTCAACAGAGATATCTAATGAGTCCTCTGAAAGTGTCAAATTCCAATTTTGCTCATCGGCCCATTCGCCTAACGCGCTTTGACCTTTTTCGATGGATGGATGTCGCCAACCATTCGTTTTACTAAAAATCAATACTTTGAGCTCACCTTCGTTTTGCGCGAACAGGCTCGTTCCGAAAATTTGTAGAATAGCAATCACTGCATAAGCCCGCCAATAATTTTTCTTCATCATTTAGTCTTTTGTTTCATGTCCTGATTGGCTGCTAATATCCGTTCTCTTTGCTCTCTATTCAAGCCATGTCTGTAATAAAATTCTGGTTTGTAGTAATTGTTATGCTGTTTCATGGCAGGGTCATTTACATCTAAACTCAGATCACAATCAAAACGCAATAGGACAGCATGGTTTTGCGCCCAAGTAGTTGCGTTAGTGATGTGTGACACCCCCCAGGTGATACCTCGTCCATTTTGCGTATTGGTAAATGCATCTGGCACATAGGGCCCAGCAGCTGTGGGCATGAGTGACGTGATAGCTGCAATCTCGAAATTGACTCCATCAGGAGCATACTGTATGGTAAAATGTTCGTTACCATCCTTGATTACAAGTGCTGCAACTCCTTGTTCGAATGGAAACAAAGTCGTCTCATGACCTGAGGTTATCACAGGGTTTAGTGGATGTTTTTCGAAAGGTCCCAAAGGGTCATCTGCTATCGCCAGCCCTTGCATTCGTACCAATCGAGGATCTCCATCTGCGTCAGACTTGTAGTATATCCATATCTTCCCATCACGAACGATAGGATACGGATCATGTATCGAATATTGGTCCCACTCTCCTTCTGCCCCGTTAGCAATGACGACTTCATTGTGTGGTGTCCATGGGCCATCCGGTGAGTCAGCATAGGATACAGCTACTGGACAATCATCCCCTCGCTTGCCACTGGCTTCCATGAAGCCCTGATAGTAGAGGTAATATTTCCCCTTCCATTTCAATATATCAGTGGTAGTGACCGACCGCCAACCTACCCGTGGTTTCGGAGGACGCGGCACAGCTACTCCTTGCTCCTCCCAAGTAAAACCATCCGTACTGGTTGCATACCATATCTCTGCCAAGTCCCAATCTGTAGACGGGATGGTATCGTTGCTCTTTTCAGCACCCTTTGGTGAAGTAGATGTATGACGATATGTATACCAGACGTAGTACTTACCGTTTTCATAGATTACTTTCGAAGGGTCTCGACGTGAGATAGTCCCGTCACCACCATGGTAATCAAATCCCTTTAGTTCCGTGTATTTAAATTGAGAATACAATTCATTGTCCTCTGGCCTTGGAGCCATATAATTGTCATAGTTTCGCTCCATCGCAGCACTCAGTGTTCGCTTTGGTTTTTCTTTTGGAAGCCAAAAAGGAAAACCCTTTTGTGTGGCCACTGCCTCCTCTTTAGTTGGCGCTACATTATCCTGACAACCCCACATAATCATCGAAAAAATCATCAACAAGATGATTGAAAAATCCCTATTCATGTTCTATCTTTTTTATTTCTATCTCTTACTATTCTCTTCGATCCAATATGATCTTGGTTGATTTCAACAAAATATCGGGTTGTACATCATTAACCATGACTGTACAACCCGATTGCAACCAACACAATCAATAAAACTAGATTTACTATTACTATTCTTTAATAATTCTTACCTGAAACACCTGCTCCATCTCAGCTACTTGCAAGACATATACTCCATCTTGCAACCCTGACAGATTCACTTCTCCAGCAGACAATGCACCTGTTGTTAGGACTTTTCCCGACAAATCGAAAACAGAATATGGACTATTCATGTTTAATCCCTTGACAGTGAGACTACCTGTCGTTGGGTTTGGGTACACTTCCATTCCTAAATCTAAATCGTCTACCGTCAAGGTGACTTCTTCTACCTCTACGCCTGACCTTGCTATATCGATACTGCTATTAAATACCTGCAATACAATAGAGCTAACATGTCCTCCCTCATCTGGAAAGACTAACTCGACGGTATTATTCTCCTTTAACAACTCATGCGGGACAGGTATCTCCAACACACCAAAAAAAATGTCTCTAGTAGACTGATCATAGCCTCTCCAATCAACAGGTACAGGTACTATCTGATTATTGACCTTCAATGCAGGTCTCAAGCTCATCCCATGATCACGACCTATACCTACTCTTAGGACTGCTTCCCCATGTTCACCTACATCAACTCCAGGTATAGAAAAAGCTAAACTTTGCTGAGGTCTGATAGGGACGAGATAATTGGTGGCATAATATTTTTTTTCGTTGAGACTTTCACTCAGTGATATTTCATTTTTAAACTCATACTTCATGATCACTGTTGCCTGTTGCCCCAGGTCGAAAGCATCAATGGCAGCATCATACACCAGCGTGTCCAATTGTGGAATGTCTCCTATCTCATACAGATGCTGTGCTGTAATTTTAACTAATGGATTGTCTGATGTACCCTTGATTTTCAAATTCACTGTTTTTGCTTCTTCATTCAAATTACTGAGGATCACATAAGCCGTTTTTCCATCTACATAAGCATCAGCGATCATATCCATGTCATTGGACCAGCTATCTACCCGCTTTCCGTTAAGTTCTGCCCACATTTGGTAGTACATAAGCAGATCCGTATACACCCATCCGTCATGCGCTTTTTCTCCTTCCACTTCACCAATTTCACGCAGTAGTCTAGGTCCATAAGTATTGTACTCTGCACCTACAGGCTTGGCCCAGCTGGCCTTGAGTAACATAAATGGTATGGAGTTGATCAACTGGTCGGGACGCTCCATGAGCTGAACCATCATGGTGTTGAACGAACGAAGATTGTACCAGTCTTCTTTGGGGTCATAGCCTCCATCACATGTTTTGCATAGCCAACCGTATTCGGAAACCGAAAAGGGCTTGACCTCACCCAATCTAAGGTAACTATAGTGACTTATCATATCCATGATCGCTTCTATATTACTACCAGAGCGGTGCAGCTCCTGAGACATATCACCTGTGGTTTGGATAAAATCGTAGAGATGAAAAGAGAAAAAATCCATATCTGCTCCCGCTTCGTCTATGAATGTCTTCCAAGTTCCATTCCAGTGACCAAAATTATTGGATTCAAAAGCGGGATGAGCTGCTGAGTAGCCTCCAACCCAAAGGTTAGGATTGAGGGCTTTGATACGCTTAGCCACTACACTGTGGTATTTACTCATTTCTAGGTTGGTAGTTCCCAACTGCCCCGTCTTTACAAACGGTTCGTTGATCACTTCTACAAGTCCTGGTTTTGGACGACCCGTGGTACCACCTTCACCAAAATACTCCTTGAAATACTGCCCGTAAAATTCAGCTGTAGCATCAAACCCTTCATAGATCAATCCATCCTTGGTAGCCTGCCCATGAGGAAACATATGCTCTTGTCCCCCCACGACCATGTTCGCATAACGATTCTCAAACTGATGAACAAAAGTCTGCGACGAATAGTTACTCTTCTCATTCTGTCCTCTTATCTTCATATAGTCCACATCTGGCCAGCCCGCCTTGTTGGGGTTTTCTTTGGTATTGTTCCATTCCCAGACAATACCTCCATTGTTTCGACCAAAATACACATCATAATCCTCTAACAAGGATCGCTTTTGTTCATCACTTTCCCATTCATTGCCAGTCAAGTCATCGTGAATCGTGATAAACTTGGCACGATCAAAATCCGACACACCATTGACAACATGTTGGATGTGAAGATTCACATCTACAGTATCTTGACCTTGTACTATATTATACCCCAACATCAGGATAAATAGAAATAAGTGAAATTTCAGTTTCATAATCGATTCTTAACCTTTCTTTTTTTTAATCACACGAGCAGAAGTCTGCTCTAGGATAAACATAGATACAGATGACAGCAAATAACAAGGTAGGGATCACGCATATTGGGGGTAAACAATTCCCCCCCTCTATTGGGAACAGAAAGCCAACCCTATCGACTACTGGGCAGTCTTATAAACCCCAAAATTAACTCACCAGAGTTCGACTTACCGATAAGCTTGGCCGTAAAGTCCTCTACAGTTAATCCGTGTCTCATCCCATCAAAAGTCACAAGTAAACCTTCTTTCACCTTCTCGTATTTCAAGGCCTTTGCCCCTCGACCGTAGTTAACTTCTGATGAAGCACCAAACCGCAAGGAAGCAATATCGACGTACTCCATGGCTTCAAAACTTGACTCATCCCTTATCAATACTTTTATCTTTTTTGCGTCAAGGACATTTGGACTGATCAAATCTAATCGACAATGCGTACGTAAGGGGATGATCAGGTTCTTGGAATTGTGGAGATCATTACTAAGATCATCTGCCTTTGGTACATCAAGAGCCGCTAGTGATAAGTGAGTCGCTCGACCATATGAATCCTGAATCACATGGGGGCGCTCCAGTTTGTACCAATGGGTATCTGTACCGTCTACATACCTCGTCACTTCAGGGTCATAGGCTAGTCCTGGATCAAAAGTCCATCGAATACCGTCTGGCGACCGAAGGTAAATTGCACGCTTGTCAAGGAAAGCATTGATTAATAGATGAAATTGCACCTCGTCACGCCACATGACGGGATCTTCATAGTTAGAATGACGATAGCGCTCTGGAATACTTTCATTCTTTTGTATTACATCAGTCAGTACTTTGTATGGCCCCAATAGTCCTTCAGTACTCTTTATCATTCTACCAAATTTGGTCACAAAAAGCATACTACCATCCTCAAGCTGTACTCCTGATAAATTTCGCTCGACCTGATATCCTCTATCATCGTCCCAGTACGCTGTATCATAGTCGATTTGCATCACGCCCTCACGTTTCCAAGGGCCTGACATAGACTCAGAAGTAAACAAAGTGGGTTCCCAGTCAATCAAGGCATAGAGCAAATAGCTTCCATCATTGAGGCGAATAACATCGGCATTGTGCCCCAAACCTTCTTTGTACGCATACGCTACACCCTTCGTCGGTACATATGGTCCCTCGGGTTCATGAGACACACTATGTACCACCGTAGAATTAGGCCATTCCCAATGCCCTTTCAACCCATCTTCCGGCCAGCGTACCACTAACATGTGATACTTTCCATCTTGGTCTTTAATTGGATGCCCTCCCCAGTATGACCAATCTGGGTGCTCTATACCATTGTCGGGATCACGAGGCAGTACCTCATCTCCTCCCCAGAGATCTTCGCGCAGCTCAGTATGAATCGACATGGGTCGAATCAAATCAATAAAAGAAGCACCCTCCACCGCTTTGACTTGGGTAAGTACGGGTTCAGACCCACGACTTTTATTCCCGCTATAGTCATGAGCATAGACTACATAGCTAAGCTTTTGTCCTTTTGGCGGTCTTAGGTCTTCGTATTGATTTTGCAACACATGATCTGTAATACACTCCCAGTCGTTCTCACTTTGTGCTCTTCTCTCTATAGTGTAAAAATCAACATCAGCCTCGCTACTTCGATCCCATCGCAACTTCACCTCTGTATCAAAAGCCTCTGCAGTCAGTCCAAGTGGTGGGTTTGGAGAAACATCATCTATTTTACGGCTCTGTGCCAATGGAGAAGCCCCTGACTCTTGCTCCCCCATCTGTCGGGTCACAAGATAATCGTAGGTTCGTCCAGAGACGATATCATGATCTAAATATTGTCTCCCTTTCACTGTAGCTATTCTCTGATATTTGCTCTTTCGTCCACTATTTCTATATACATAAAACCTAGATTCAGTTGCTGCTAAAGCATCACTCCATCTCAACGAAATCCCTTCGAGAGCAGTAGCAGTCATCAACGATTCAGGTCCGGCATATGTGGGTGCGGTCACACATATATTGACATAGTGCAGATATACTTTAATATCCTGACCAGAATAAAATGTGACACGTACAAAAGGAAAACCCGCAGCGACATCTTCATCTGTTAATGTATAAATACCACTAAAGTGCTCTACATTTTTGTCTGACCCTACGAGTTCTACTTTATCAGAGAGTATTCTCTCATGTTCGCCAAAAACAAGGCTCACCGTCATCGTACCTTCACTCACGTACTCCAAATCTGCTCCAAATTGCCATTGCCAGATATCTCCCACCCTCATTTTTTGATACTTGGGATTATTATTCAATTGGCCTGATTCGGCTACCCCCACAGAGTTGCTGCTAAAAAGTGTACCATAATGAATACCCATAAGCTGCTCACCCTCTATGACTCTAGTCGTCCAAAATGGTGATTGTTTGGCTTGGCGCCAATAGCCTCTAACTGCATTAAAATCGCCATCATTGACATTGGAAAATGGAGGATTCTCCCCCATGAGCACGATCTGACTCACCGACAAATGAGATAGACAGATCAAACCAAGACAAACTAAAAATCGGAGCGTTAAATACTGCATTCTGTTAATTTAATCAGTCAACGTTAGCTTTTCTGTAAAGGAACCCGTCTCTAGATTCAAAGTAATCTCCTGCTCTCCAAGTGCTCTCACGAAAAGCATAGCACGTCCCTCATGGGTGGTAATCATCGGCAAATAATGGTTTGCTACATTTTTCTCCCAACCATTGTCTACAGCGACCAGCTCCGCACCAGCCAGCGCTATTTTAATCTGACTCTCCTCGTGACGCACCGGATTCCCTTCAGCATCATGTAGCTGTAGCGCCACAGGTATGATATCATCACCTTCGGCTGCACCGTATGCCACAGTAGCCATCACAGTACTAGCCTTTCCAGCTGATATTAGTTGATCTTCGGTCACTAACTGTCCTTCATTGTAGCCCTTTACCGTCAGTTGACCAGACTCATAGGGCAGTTTCCACTTGACGATGTTATCCTCTGCAAAATCACTTCGCAATTTTCTTCCAAGACTCTTTTCGTTGATTAGCAATTCGACTTCTTCACAGTTGCTATAAGCCTGCACGACGATTAATTCGCCTTCTTCATAGTTCCAGTAGGGATGTATATTCTGATACCATTCCCATCGACGAAGCTGGCTCCATACTGGCGGTGCAGTCATCTGCATATCGAATCGCCAGCCTAACTCAGGGTCATATGAAAATTCTGACTCTTCAGCCCGAGTTGTGACGGCATACACTTTGGGTTTTTCGACCCATAGACATTCGAAAAAGTGGCCTCTTGGCGTTTTAAATCCTGCATAATCAAAGAAGGAAATCTCCAGTCCTTTTCTTGGCCAAGGACCCGCTTCACCCATGTAGGCGAAACCTGTCCAGGCAAACATCCCAGCCACAAATGGCCTGCTCGCGACATTTTCCCATTCGGAATAAGCCCCCCAATTTTCCGACCCTATAATCTTCATCTCAGGGTAAGTTTCGTGCGCCGCATCATAGCACTCCGCCCGATAGTTAAACCCCAGTACGTCTACAGCATCTGCATACCCACTCGCTGCAGCGATAGACGGACGCACACTTCCACAGGTAACATACCGTGTGGTGTCCATCTCCTTGACCCACTCAGAAAGCATCCCTGCGATCAGAGCGAGAGAATCTACTCCTCCCGTCACCTCATCAAATGTTGCTTTTACTTTTTCAGGATCAAACTCTGGGGTTTGCCCATAGCCTGCATGATTAGGATTGATGACAGAAAAAGCTTTGGAATAATCTGGAAAAGTCCACTCAATCTCATTGCCTATACTCCACATAATAACTGATGGATGATTGAAATCTCTACGGATCAAATCTTTCAAATCGCGCTCGGCCCATTCCATAAAAACATCACTATATCCTTGGGCAATGTCTCCCTTCGCTTGGTTGTCACCTAGGTAAACTAGGCTCTTCCCTTTGGGCTGGTGCCACTCGTCGAAGAATTCATCCATCACCAGCATGCCCAACTCATCGCAGACCTCCATAAGTAGCGGAGAATGTGGGTTATGTGACATACGAATGGCGTTGACGCCTATTGACTTGAGTTGTGCTACCCGGTATTCCCAGATGGACTTAGGTACAGCAGCGCCAAAAGCACCTGCGTCATGGTGAATATTCACTCCTTTTATTTTAACGCTTTCTTCATTGAGAAAAAACCCTTGATCCGCATCAAAACGAATACTTCGAATCCCAAAGTTCTGGGTTTGCTGATCTACTTCTTGTCCTTGATGTTTGACATGTGCCACAGCTTGATAGAGCGCTGGCGTCTCTAGCCCCCAGCGCTGTGGGTTGACTACTTTCAAAACGGCACTATAGCCTACGCTGCTTTCGGTCATGTTTGTTGTCCCTATTAGAGCACCATCAGGACCGAGTATATCCAATACAACTTCTGTTTCGGGGCTTACTCCTACTATTTGCGCATTGACGCGCACCTCTGCCTCGCTCTCTGACACCTGTGGAGTCGTGATCTGTAGTCCCCATTGTGCCACATGCACAGGATGAGTACGTACTAGACTGACATCCCGATAGATACCTGACCCTGTATACCAGCGCGTATCGGCATACGCCGAGTGATCCACTTTGACCTGCAAGGTATTGGGCACATCATATCGTAAGTATGGCGTCAATTCATGTGCAAAAGAGCTGTAGCCATTGGGTCGTTTCCCGAGATACTCGCCATTGATCCATACTTCTGCATTGCAGTATACACCATCGAATACAACTGTCGTTTGACGACCGTCCTCTGGCACTTTGAAGGATTTGCGATACCAGCCTATGCCACCAGGTACAAAACCCGTACTCGCCGCAGTATTTTCTGGTTGATAGGACTGTCGAATACTCCAATCATGCGGCAATACCACCTCTGCCCATGATACATCCGAAGCACTAGGATCGTCCACCTCTCCGAGATGAAACTGCCAGTCCTCATTGAACAACCGCTGTTCTCGCTGTATGGTAGTATCTTGACACCCCACCAAACTCGAAAAAACAATTAGTAGAGCAAAGAAGCCTCTTATCCTCAATTTCATATCAATCCACATGTGCTGCTACGTCCCCCCCAATATTATTTTCAACATATCCTTCAAGCTTGATTTTAAACGCGTAGGCATAATTCCCTGGCCATTGCTTTGGTGCTGTGATGACCAGTCCTTTGTGGTTTCGTTTCCAACTCAACTTCTCATCACTACCCAGTAGTGACACTTCTAGGATTTGTGAATTAAGCACACCAATATCCGTACTCAGCGTTTTCATCACGATATCATTTTCTGTTTTGTCCATCACGATGGCATAAAACTCCTTGTCTGATTTTTTGGTATAGCGTATGTCTCGATCTGTATAGATGATTTCCAGTTTTTCGACTTTGTGTCCGCCTTCTGGCAAGCGAGTAGGTCCCTCCCCGAAGACCAGCCACGGCCGTGTACCGTAGATCGCTTCACCATTGGTCTCCAACCACTCTCCCATCTCGACGAGTAAATTCTCCATCACTTGAGGAATAGTCCCATCAGGATTTGGGGGAACATTGAGAAGCATCAATCCATTTTTTGACACAATATCGACTAGGATATCGACTAAGTCGTTGGGTGTCTTAAATTTAGCATTGGGTCTGTAAAACCATGCTCCTGGGGATGTATCTGTAAGCCAAGCCGGGTTCTTAGGCTGGTTGGGTCTACCACGCTCATAGTCTTTGATGGCCATGTCCTCACTAAAAGTACTCTCTTTGTAAGCCACACCTACTTCTTTGCCCCACTTCTCTGCTTGGTTGTAGTAGTATGACAAAAACTCATAGCGAGTCTCTTCGCTCATGTTTTCCAACCACCAATCAAACCATAGCAAGTCTGGCTGATAAGTATCGATATACTCTTTGAGCACCGCCCACCAGTTTTTGTAGAAGTCTGCATCTGGAGTATCCGACTCCAGCGAGTGAGGGTTGGTATAGAGATCGTAATCTTCTGGAGCTACTCCACCATAGGCATGTGCTGGCGCAAAATACTTCCATGTAAAAGCATGATGAAAAGAGGCCATAAATTTCATCCCCCGTGCTTCTATCTCTTTCTTGAGGTCTGCCGAGGGGTCAATCCCTCCATAGTTCATAGCGTTCCATCGGGTAGCCTTGCTGTCCCACATCGCGAAGTTGTCGTGATGCATGGCTACTGGTCCTGCGAATTTAGCTCCTGACTTCTGAAACAAATCTGCCCATACCTCAGCATCAAACCCCGACGGATCGAACTGCTCGATGAGGTATTTATAACCATACTCAGCTGGGTCACCATATTTCTCTTTGTGATGCACATGGTTGTTGGTAGGCTGACCGCTTTTTGTCGGTACTTTTTGCCCATCCTCATACATCTGTTTGCCATGCCATCCCCCGTACCACTTGTCGGGATCGATCCCTTCGAAAGCCGAAGATACGGGACCCCAGTGGGCATAAATCCCAAATTTGGCATCCAAAAACCACTCAGGTATCTGATAAGTAGACAGTGACTCGGTGGTCGGTTTGTATTTTTTCTTTTGAGCGACTATTGAACCCGTTATGCCTAGGGTCAACGCCAATATTATAACACTTTGCTTCATGGTGACTTTGTAAATTACTTAGATGGTCTATTGACCAGATTTCTCGAAAGAGAAAACAATGGTAGGTCAATAACACACAAGGGAGGGTAGGTATATGACATGTCACAACAGGGGGATATTATTGCCCTCCCATATTGCCAATCAAAATCTACCCTCCAGACCTATCCTAAGATCTTACCTCATTGGGATTCAACTAAGATCAGTCCTTACTTCTTTCGCTCCATGTGATCTTTTCTTCACACCTAAACACGCAAAGAGAGTACACGCCTCAGTAGAAATAGACGCTTGATTTGGTACCCTAGAACCAGTCAAGTACAGTCATGCCTTTTTTGAATCGCCTCCTATCTGACTATTGGGATTGTTCCCATAGCTAAACTGCTACACAGAGCAAGAGTGGCAATGTGGGTTTGAGATATTATTAACGAATCACCACTGAACCTTCCAGTACTTCATATTCTTGATCCAACTGATGAATGGCTACCTTGAGCTGTACCTTCACATCTCGTTCTTCGAATTTTCTAGCAAATGTGGTAACTGTACGTTTTTCGAAAGGCATCAGTACAGGAACTATCGCTTTGCTCAAAGACTTCCATTTGTCTTCAACTTTATAAAGGACTTCTAAACTAGCCTGACCTGATGAAACTTGCCCAAAATTTTGCACTTCCACAGCTACTTTGAGTTTGTTACCGTCCAGTGACAGTTCTGGGTATTGGGCTGAGAGTACTGGCTCGTAGTAATCCACCCATGGCAAACGGGCATAAGCAAATAGTAACTCCCCCTCCTTGTCTCTTCCCAGCAACTTGGCTGCAAAATGATCATCCGTCAAACCATGTGCATTTGCTTTGAAAGTCAGAATCAAATCCTGTCCACTTCGCTTACTGCGCACCACTCGACAACCTCCTCCTCTGTTCACCACTTCAGCAGCACCAAATCGTAGACTGTTCACATCCAAATCTTCGTGTGGATCGAACCCTTCTTCCGCTCTGATCAAGATACTGATTTGACGCGTTGCTTTCTCTATTTTGATTGTGTCCAAAATAGTCATCAAACGGCCAACTGTGAGGGGAATCCCAATATTCTTTGCGCTGTATTTATCATATCCAAGATCATGATGTTTGAGCGTATCTCCGACAGCAAAATTAGCCTGAATGGCCCTACCAAACTTATCTTGCAACACTTTAATCCGCTCAAACTTGTACCAGTCCACTAACGTCCCGTCTTCGTAGCGCGCAATACCCGGCTGGTAAGCTTCTCCCCCGTCCATTTTCCAACAAATGCCATCTTTAGAACGCATATAGTAAGCCACCCTTCCTAGCCAATCGTTGACGATGAGGTGATACTGGACATGATCCCTCCATATAACCGGATCTTCGTAGTTTCCATCATATGGAGGATAAATACTCGCTATACTGACCTGCTGATAAGGAGGCAATCCAGATTGACTAAACCACACACCTCCACCTCTACATACCATCAAAAAAGAACCATCCTCTCGACGTGCAAAAGTCAAGTTAGACATGTGATCCATTACTGGGCGCTGGCGCTGATCGTACTCAAAATCATGGTAATCCCAAGGACCATCCAAATCATCAGAGAGGTAGTAGCCAGCATGAACATAGAGCATATATCTACCATCTGCCAACTGTTGAATCTCTGGATTATATCCCTTACCAATACGATCTTTAACTTCAAATGGTCCCAAGCTGTGATCCGATAGCGCATGTACTACCTCTGCTTTGGGCCAAGCCATGTGTCCCTTGGGGTCACCCTCTGGCCATCGGCACACATAGAGATGGTAACGCCCTGCCTCGTCCATCATCATATTACCGCCCCAGTAGGAGTATTCATCATCCTCCAGCCCATTGTACACGGATCTAGGACGAACTGCGTCAGCTCCCCACGTATGAACCGTCAAAGGTCCTTGTAACGGGATAGGCCGAAACAAATCCATAAAACGTCCCCCTTCTACGAGTTGCTCCCAGCCTTCGGGTCGCTGACGACCTATGTCTTGGCCTACCACTGAAAACACTTGTAATATCGCACATACTAGCACTCCGACACTTCCTATCTGGACGACATATCTCTTAATAAACACTCTTTTCCTTCTAGCCATATCAATCTTTCTATTTCATCACATTGAAAAAAGGCTACCTGAAGTCTCGAATGGAGAGCGTATCTCCAACCTCATTTTGCCACTTCCTCAGCTCTTTAAGTAATTTCATTTCTGTCTTTCGGTACTTGTCCGACCCAATAAGATTCGTTGTTTCCCAAGGATCATTCTCTAAATCGTAGAGTTCACAATCCCCAGATTCAGGGTATATAATCATTTTTCTATCTTCAGATATAATCCCTCTTTGACTATCAAACATCGCCAAATAGATAGATTTTCGTGGTTTTTGTTTATGCTCAACCAAAGGTATCAAGCTTTGGAAAGCCACAGCATCAGGCTGATCTATACCTAGAATACTCAGCAGTGTAGGATAGATATCCTGTAGATAAACTCGCTCCGCATGCTGCTTACCAGGCGTCATACCGGGAGCCTTGATGATCAAAGGTGCAGTGACACTGGGTTCGTAGAGACATACCTTGCCTGCCACACCATTCTCGCCGAAGCTAATCCCGTGATCACTCATGAAGACAATGATGGTGTTCTCATACTCCCCACTGGCCTTGAGCGCATCTAAGATGTCGCCAATGCGATCGTCCATATGCGTGACCATCGCACTGTTTTGCTGTACACGGTTGCGCATGGTTTTCTTGCTCAGAGGAGCGTTGGTATAGTTGTACTCGATGTTGGGATTGAGGGGACCCTCGACCACACTAGGAGGCAAACCAATCTCATCGGTGGGATACATATCGTAGTATTTTTGCTCCGTTTGGCGAGGCACATGCGGTGCATTAAAAGCCACATACAGAAAATATGGTGCGTCATCCTGATAATTCTCAATAAACGAAACCGCTTCTCGGCCTGTCACATCTGTGATATGTCCCTCGGGACTGTTGTAGGTTTTGAGCTGTCCAGGCTGAATACTCCCCAGACTGTCAAACAACTGAGCAACGGGCTTGCCCCAGGCGTGCCACTTGCCAGTCATATAGGTGGAATAGCCCGCTTCTTTGAGTAGCTCAGGCATCGCTTTCGGGGCATTATCTTTGGTGATTTTTTGGGAGTCCCAGAGATATTTACCGTAGAAAAGCATCGTCCTGCTAGGGACACATACAGCAGGTGACCAACAGCCCATGTTGTAAGCTGAAGTAAACGACACGCCTGCATCCGCGATTCGGTCTATATTCGGCGTTTTCATCTCGGGATGTCCGAAAGCCCCCACGGCTTGATTGCTCTGATCATCCGATTCGATAAACAGAATATTGGGTTGGGCAAAGGACGAAACGACTGACGTAAAAGCAATCAAGAAAACAACAAGGCTTTTTTGCATGAGTATGAAGGGATTTGATACCTAACAAATGTATCTCTATCCAATTGATCTCATGGGAGGTAAAAAAACACCTATCACAGGGGGAAACAATTTACCCCTCACTAGTGCTGCCAAATATCCTTTCGGTATTGTCCGGGAGAACTTCCACTGATTTTTTTGAACAAACGCGAAAAGTAGGACATATTCGGAAGTCCCACGCGATGTGAAATTTCGATCAAAGAATAATTCGTGGTGGTAAGCAGCAATTGCGCACGATGAATGCGCTGCTGCTGGATATACTGTACAGGGCGCATACCATATATCTCGGTGTACACCTTGGAGTAGTAATCGACATTGAGATGTGCCTGATCTGCCAACGACTCGACCGTCAGTGTCTCTGTGAGATGCTGATCAATATACCGTGCCGTCTGGGCAACTAGTTCGTAGGTCTGATTCCCCTTGGTTGGCTCATGGTTTTCTTCCCTTACGAACCTAGAGAATAAAGTGAGTAAAATCCCTCTGGACTCCAGAATGGCAGAAGCTGTCAGTTTTTCGTTTTTCTGCAGAAAACTCATCAAGACAGGTTGGTTATCATACACGCTCGGATCATCATCGAGGTACGAACGGTTAGGGTTAAGCTCCAGATACCTCTTCATCAATTGCAGGTCTTGATCAGTTGCTTTCACTTCATAGTCAAATTTCTTGATTTGGTAAATGGACTGCCCCTCACCTACTTCCTCCAAAAAACTAATGTAGTATTGACTCATCGTATCTGCACAGCTGTAGCGACTGTAACTAAAGCTGGGAATAAGGTACATATAACCTGGCTTCAGCACCCACTCTCTGTCATGGTGATAGACCCGTCCTTCTCCACTTTCGGTATAGTACAACCGACTAAATGGGCTTATCACCTTATCATAATTCCAACGTGTATCGAGTTTGACATGACCTGCATTGAGCAATGAAAAGCGAAGTGTCTGTAAGGTTTTGTACATAAATGAATAAATAAAACACAATTATACAGCTATAAAACAAACTAATAAAAACAAAAAAATCTGAAATGTACATCTTTTACTCGGATTCATCCTAAAGTAGATTAAAACTAAAATCTACTTTTGATTTTACAAAAACCATGAAAGACTAAGTAGATATGATAAACCGCTGGATTGCGCTTATTTCAATCACTGTATGCTTCTCTTGTAGCCCAGATCTACCCAAAGACATACAGGCAAAACTAGATCAACTGCCTGCGCAGCTGGATTTCAACACCCATGTCAAACCTATCCTTTCTGACAAGTGTTTTGCGTGCCATGGTCCTGACAAAGCCACACAAAAAGCCAGTCTCCGTCTAGACCTAGCAGAGGGAGCATATGCCGAACTACCAGAAACTCCAGGCAAATACGCTATAGTCCCAGGACAACTCAATCAATCAGAGGTATTTCACCGCATTGTCACCGATGATCCTCACTACGTCATGCCTACTCCCAAATCCAATCTCTCACTGAATTCACGGGAAAAAGCTATATTGATCAAATGGATCGATCAAGGAGCCGAGTACAAAGACCATTGGGCTTTCATTCCCCCTGTTCTCCCTTCTCTTTCTGATACAGAAAATGAACATCCGTCCCAAAACCCAATTGATAGGTTTGTCCAAGATCGCCTAAGTCTCGAAGGACTACAACCTCTACCAGAAGCGGACAAAGAAACACTCCTACGTAGACTATTTCTAGATCTAACAGGTCTCCCTCCAAGTGTAGAGGATACGGATAGATTTTTGGCAGACAACAGCAGTGATGCCTACGAGAAACAGGTAGATCGTCTATTGGACTCTCCCCACTATGGAGAAAAAATGGCTACCGATTGGATGGATCTAGCACGATATGCAGATACGCACGGGTATACGGTCGATCGATACCGTGATATGAGCCCATGGCGCGATTGGGTAATTGAGGCATTTAACAGCAACATGTCCTATGATCAATTCCTTACATGGCAGCTGGCGGGTGACCTGCTCCCTAATCCAAGCAGAGAACAAATCCTAGCGACTGGTTTCAACAGGCTACATCCTCAAAACATGGAGGGTGGTATCGTCGATGAAGAGTTTAGAGTAGAGTACGTTTCAGATCGTACTTCTGTATTAGGTCAAGGCTTGATGGCAATGACTCTCGCCTGTGCTAGATGCCATGATCACAAATACGACCCCATCTCACAAAAGAACTTCTTTGAGTTATCCAGTTTTTTCAACAACATAAACGAAACAGGCCAGATCTCATGGGACCCTGAAGACATGCCTGTTCCTACACTCATGCTTACCACAGATGAACAAGAAGACATCCTTGCTTTCATAGATCAAAAACTAAGTACTCAAAAAGATCAACTCAATAAAATCAAGAAAGCAGAGGAAGACCACATAGCAAAATGGGTTCAATCTGGACAATTTCACACTCTCAACCCCACCCCCGTCAGTTCCCTAGCAGCTCATTTCACACTGGATCATAACCTACATAACCAAGTAGGCAAAGAAATAGGTAAGATGGATAGGAAATTCAGCAAAGGTGAAAAAGCGAATTTCATCAAAGGCAAACAAGGACAGGGTCTACAACTGGATGGAGATGCATGGCTAGATCTCAAGCCTATCGGTATATACAGTCGGAGCGACCGATTTAGTATCGGTATGTGGCTGCAGCTCCCCACAGACCTCAAAGAAGGCGTCATCTTTCACAAAAACCTCGGCAGCCGCCTTCACGGCTTCAAAGGCTATCAACTCTACCTAAAAGATGATCAACTCCAACTGATGCTAGCCCGAACTTGGCCAGACAACGCCATCATTCGCACGACCAACAAGGACATCCCCAGAGACAAATGGTTTCATGTAATGATGACCTACGATGGCTCCAGCCAAGCCGATGGACTCAAATTATATATGGATGGGAAATTACAAAATACAGATATAGTCAAAGACAATCTCTACAAAGACATCCTATACAGTGACAGTAAAGCCGAAATCTCCAAGAACCCTGCCGAACCTGGGCTTAAAATAGGTGCAAGATGGCGAGGACAAGGTATCAAAAATGCTTTGGTCGACGATATAGTTATCTACAACGATGACATCACAGCATTAGAGGTTTTACAATTAGCAGACAAGGATAGTGCTAAAATACTCCTCGCAAAAAAAGCTCTAGAACTAACGGATACAGAATACCAGCTGCTCAGCGAATACTACCTACAGCATCACTCCAAAATCTATCAAGAACATCGAAAACAACTAAAATACTACTACACCTCACAAGCAGACAGTATGGAGCAAGTACAAGAGGTCATGGTGATGAAAGAGATGAATGAACCTAGACAAACCTACCTGCTCGAACGCGGACAATATGACGCCCACGGCGAAATGGTATATCCTAACACCCCAGAGAGTATCCTACCCATGGCTGATAGTTTGCCAAAAAACAGACTAGGACTAGCGCAGTGGCTCACTCACCCAAAACATCCCTTGACCGCACGAGTGGCAGTCAATCGCTATTGGCAAAACTACTTCGGTCAGGGTATCGTCCGAACAACCGAGGATTTTGGCAACCAAGGCAGTCAACCCAGCCATCCACAACTGCTCGACTGGTTAGCCGTCACATTTGTAGAAAGCGGATGGGATGTCAAAGCATTGCAAAAAACCATCGTGATGTCAGCTACCTATCGTCAGCAGTCTATTGCCTCACCAGAGCTGTTAGAGCAGGATCCGACCAACATCCTCCTAGCCCGAGGGCCAAAGACTAGACTATCTAGTGAAATGATGAGAGACAATGCACTCAAAGCCTGTGACATACTCAATGAAAAAATAGGAGGAGAAAGCGTATACCCCTATCAGCCAGAGGGCCTGTGGTCGATGAACAGTGCCACATACCCACAAGACACAGGCGACAAACTGTATCGAAGATCGCTCTACACCATATGGAAACGAACCGTCCCACACCCCACACTATCGACCTTTGATCAGCCAGATCGAAACGAATGTACTGTGCGAAGACAAAAGACCAATACGCCATTGCAAGCGCTGGTACTACTCAATGACCCGACCTATATAGAAGCGGCACGTATCATGGCTGTAAAAATAGCGGCTTTCGACGACCTGGAAACAGGACTCATCTGGGCCTATAGGAGCCTTACCGGCCGAGCGCCAAAAGCAGAAGAACTGACCCTACTCACAGCGCTAAGAAAAGAAGAATATCAAATCATGCAGTCCGACAAAGAAAAAACCAAAGGCTGGTTAGAAACAGGGGAATACAAAATCGATCCGGCTTTGGATCCTGCACTGATAGCCGCCAATGCTGTGACTGCCAGTGTCATCATCAATTCAGACGCAACACTTACCAAAAGATAAAACTGCTATGTGCCATCATCATGACATCCTAAGATCCAACAGTGAGGATCTCAAGAAAATAGAAAAACAAATGGACAGAAGACAGTTTCTGACCAAAACCTCAATGGGGCTTGGCGCCATAGCACTAGGGTCACTCTTCGGTGCAGACCGACTACTGGCTGGCACAGGAGGCGACAACCCCATTAGCGGAATCAAAGGCATCCCTGGACTCCCACATCATCTACCCAAAGCCAAACGTGTCGTCTACCTGTTCCAAAGCGGAGGGCCGTCACAGTTCGAAACTTTTGATTACAAGCCGAAACTCACCGATATGTTTGGGCAAGAGCTACCCGAATCTATACGAGGAGGACAACGGCTCACTGGCATGAGTGCTCAGCAAAGTTCACTTCCCATTGCTCCTTCCAAATACACCTTTGATCAATATGGCGAAAGTCGTGCATGGGTGAGTGAATTGATGCCACATACTGCCGAAGTAGTAGATGACCTTTGTTTCATCAAATCGATGTACACCGAACAAATCAATCATGACCCTGCCATTACTTTCTTTCAAACAGGACATCAACTACCTGGTAGGCCATCGATTGGTGCATGGGCGAGCTACGGTCTAGGCACTGACAACCAAGACCTACCCACCTTCATCACCCTAGTCTCCAAAAATGCAGGTGGACAACCGCTCTACTCTCGTCTATGGGGCAATGGCTTCCTACCTACCGAACATCAAGGCGTACAGTTTCGCTCAGGCAAAGACCCTGTCTTGTACCTCAATAATCCAGAAAACTATGAAGGAAAAGACCGTCAGCGCATGTTGCACTATCTCAAAGAGATGAATGAAGTACAACATAGCACCTACGGTGATCCTGAAATCAACGCACGCATTGCCCAATATGAAATGGCCTTCAAAATGCAAACCTCGGTACCTGAAGTCACTGATCTCTCTTCTGAGTCTGACGAGACATTCGATATGTACGGGCCAGATAGTCGAGATCCTGGCACCTATGCGGCCAACTGCCTATTAGCAAGAAGGCTGTTGGAGAAAGATGTGAAATTCGTACAGCTCTACCACAGAGGATGGGATCAGCACACCCATCTACCAGGAGGCATCAAAAACCAATGTAAAAACACGGATCAAGCCACGGCAGCCTTGGTCAAAGACCTCAAACAACGCGGACTATTGGAAGACACCCTTGTCATCTGGGGCGGAGAATTTGGTCGAACTGTCTATTCTCAAGGTAAACTCACACAAGATAATTATGGCAGAGACCATCACCCGAGGTGCTTTACGATGTGGATGGCCGGCGCAGGAGTCAAACCAGGATTTACTCACGGAGAAACAGATGACTTTAGCTACAATATTACCAAAGACCCCGTTCATGTACACGATTTTCATGCGACTCTACTCCATCTAATGGGTGTAGATCATGAAAAGCTCACTTACAAAGCGCAAGGACGTAGGTTCAGACTGACTGATGTCCATGGTCATGTGGTAAAAGATATTTTGAGTTGATCCGTACTAACACCAATCCTCCAAGGGTTTTGACCCCTTGGAGGATTTATAATAAATCATATATCGCCTCAAGGTCTTCAGAAATAGACCTTGCTAGAAAACAAACAAAAAAACAGCAGACCTGACAGGTTTCAAAAAAAACCTGTCAGGTCTTTATACCTCAAACCAATGAACGCAAGAAGAAATTTCATCAAAAAAGGTACACTAGCTGCAGGAGCTCTGGGTACAACCCAAGCTTTTGGAGCCAATATTATCGATTCTAAAAAGGTAGCCAAAGAACGAATACTAGGACACGGTGACTATCAATACCGCCTCATCGAAGACTGGGCACAAATGTGGAACTCTAACCTACCCATACTCAACTGCCATGAGATGGTCATGGACAGCAAGGGACGACTCATCATGCTGGGCGATCACAAGGCCAACAACGTGATCGTCTTTGACAAATCCGGCAAAGTGATTGATTCATGGGGGTGCTCTTTTCCAGGCGGACATGGGCTCACACTATCTAAAGAAGGAGAAGAAGACTTCCTGTTCATCGCCGACAGTGGTTGGCAGATGAACAATGATGGTTCGTACAGGCATCACAATGGACGAGTAACCAAGACGACTGTTGACGGAAAAATCCTATTTGATATTGGCCATCCCGCTACCATCGGTGTATATGAGCCAGGTGAAACTTTTAGTCCTACAGAAACAGCTGTTGCACCCAATGGGGACATATATGTAGCAGACGGCTATGGCAAAGATATCATCCTACAATACGACCAAAACGGACGCTACATACGACACTGGGGAGGACACAATAATACAGATGCTAATTACAACCTAAATAATGCCCATGGCGTGACACTAGATACCCGCGACCCTCAAAACCCCATGTTGATCATTTCCTCACGAGGGGACAACTCCTACAAATTCTTTTCGCTGGAGGGAAAATACATCAAAACCCTCCACCTACCCAACATGTGGGTCTGTCGTGCGGTGATAGACGAACAAAACCTCTATGCAGGCGTGTGCTGGAGCAAAGATCGTGAAGGCATTTTTGATTGGAAGCAACCTACAGGGTTTGTAACAGTACTAGAAGGAGATCAGGTAGTTTCATGTCCAGGAGCCGAAGCACCTGTCTACAAAAAAGGCATCCTACAGCCTACTTACCAACTGGCTGACCGTCCCATTTTCCACGGACATGACGTCTGTATAGATGAAGACAAAAACCTATATATCTGCCAATGGAATGCCTTAAGAACGGCTCCTTTTAAGCTAGAGCGTATTTGAAACCTGACCTTTAGATCAGGCAGATATTTCAACACTTATCTGGTTTTAGAACGAAATAACACAAATGGAAGAATCAAACTTGATATTGTTTTTTGGTCGTTTTCACCCACTTCTGGTGCACTTGCCTATTGGTTTTTTGATGATCGCTGTACTGATGGAGGTAGCCGAACGAGTCGGTTGGCTAGCCAATGTCCGAAATGCCATCGTCTTTGCACTCCTACTGGGAGTGGTCAGTGCCGTAGCAGCCAGTGTACTGGGCTTTATGCTCGGTACGAGTGGCGATTATTCTCCAGACATGCTCGATGCACACATGTGGGCAGGTATCGTCACTACAGTAGTCTCCGCAGTAGCACTAGTGCTCAAAGTCGGTTGGGAGAATTTCACAAAACGACAAACCCAACTTTACCTAGGTCTGCTAGCTCTCGTGATGACATCTTTGAGTGCTACAGGTCACCTAGGAGGCAACATGACACATGGGTCAGATTACCTGACCTACTACATGCCCTTCAAGCCCAAAACCACCGATCCACTGGCTCGTCCCAAAGTAACAGATATCCAGCAAGCACAGTTATTTGGTGACCTAGTGCACCCCATCATCACCAACAAATGTAAAAGCTGTCACAACCAAGACAAGAAAAAAGGCGGGCTTTCTCTATCTAGTATCGAAGACTATCTGAAAGGTGGAAAACATGGCAGTCTCATCGTAGCAGGTGATCCATCCTCTAGCGAACTGTTTCACCGTGTGACGCTGCCTAGCGATCATGAAGAGATAATGCCTCCTGATGGAAAAACCCCTCTTACAAAAGAGGAAATTGCGATTCTAAAGTTTTGGCTGGAGACAGGCAATGCTGATTTTGACACTTTACTCGTAGCACTTGATCCCGATGAGGAGATTTCAAACATTGCGCTGCTTCAACTACAGCTGGGAGCTGAAGCTGGCCAAGCCCAACTTGACTTGGATACTGTGTCATTAGACAAAATTGAAAGACTCACAGCGCTGGGCTATGAAGTACGCGAACTTGCAGCAGGGAGTCATGCCTACGAAGTAACCCTCAATGGAACAAAAATCATGAAAGAGAACCGGTTGCACCATCACGAGGCGCTCGGTCTCCTCAAAAACAACATACTCAGTTTAAAAATGCGCAACTGTGATCTAAAGGATATAGATCTAGAAATACTCTCAGACATGCCCGTTTTGCAGCACCTTGACTTGAGTCAAAACACGATTAGTGATTCAGGAATTCAATCCCTACAGCATCTACCCCAATTGAAAAGTTTAAACCTCTACGCGACTCAAGTCACCACACTCACGATAGAGCACGTAGCGGCCTGGCCTCAGTTGAGTACTGTATACATTTGGCAAACCAATATTGATAAAGAAAGTCTAGCTTCACTTAGAGAAACACATCAAAACATTAATTTGATCTCTGGGAGCTAAGCGCATGAAACCTATCATTCTTTCCTTGTCCATATGGATACTAATTGGTCTACTCGGCTGCAATAGCAAGCCAGGACATCAGTCAGTCAAAGTTCCCCAAAAGTCTGCCACGGAGACTTTGCTGACAATGGACTGCCTGCACTGCCACAGCATCTCAGATCGACTAGTCGGCCCTCCTTATTTGGACATCTCACGCCGCTACCATAGCGAGTACGGCATCAAACCCAAGCTGATGACCAAAATCAAAGAAGGTGGTGGCGGACTGTGGTATGGTGGAGTCATGTCTAGACATCCATTAATTAAGGATAAGGAACTCAGCTTACTCGTTGATTGGATCCTTTCTCTAGAGGATAGGCGTGATACTTTTTGGGATCGCTACGCTCAATCTACTTCTATGCACCAGCTTGCTGAGGTAGACAGTACCATTCTCTCTTGGCAGAGTCTACATGAGGGCAGACCGATACAAACAGGTAGTGCGCATTCGATTCATCTACTAGGCTCTGAGTCCTTCCCCTCCCATGATCGAAAAACAACCATTCAATTCACAGGACAACTGCCAATCCCTAAAACGGGTAAGTACTTTATTCGATTGATCAAAACCGGGAAAGGCCAAATCAAAATTGGAGATAAAATCCTCTTACCTCTCGACCCAAAAAACCGTGAAGCTGTCATCGATCTACAAAAAGGATCACAACCTATAGCTGTCACCCACCAACTAACAGGCAAAAATGACACGCTATCGCTCAGTTGGCTCCCTCCTGGTGCAGACTTCTACGAGCTGATCCAATGGTGACAGTGACTACCTCCCCCTTTCGGTTCTATTAGACTTGTGTCATAAAACTATGAAGATTGACCTCTCGATCGAGAGCGAGCTTGGTTCGCAATCGGTACCGTGCCATGTTAACACTCGTCGGTGAGATACCGAGCAATTGTGCCGTTTCTTTGACAGAAAAATTAAGGCGAATGAGAGAACATAGCTTGAGCTCGTTCGGACTCAAGTCTCCGTATTTCTCAATTAATCGATCATAGAACCCACTATAGACATCCTGAAATCTTTTGTGAAACTCTTCCCAACTATCATCCGCCGATTGCTTTAGTTTTCTGATCAAATACCGAGCACCCTCACTATCACGATACTTTTGCGCAAAAGCTACTGCCTCAGCGATCAGCTCTTCCTTCTCTACCAACTTAAGTGTATAGGTAGTGAGTTCCTTATTTTTGTACTCCAGTACCTGAGCTATTCTTTTAGTTTCTTCTTCCCGTTTTTGGAGGAGTAATTCCTTTTCCTTCCTATGTTTAGCTTTTTGCTTCCTATTTCGCATCCATAAAGCCAAAACCACAAAAAACAAAACTAAAACGGCTACTATCGCCCTAAACCACAAGATGGTTGTCTCTCGTTTGGCCAATAACAATTGCTGCTGTGCCATCACTTGTTCCTGTGCCTCCAAGCGCTCTTGATACCTATTTCTCAGATCAAAAAAACCGCGATTCAGCCCACTCTTTGCTCCAAAAAACGTCTCTGAAATCTCACGTGACCTTACCAGATCATCATAGGCCTTTTGGTGCTGACCCAGTTGATAATACAACCGTCCACGGTAATTATAGAGATATTGCTGATGACCGATATGATGCTGAAGTCTATCGATCTCATGGATCGCCATGGTGTAATAGCTTATTGCCTTTGACATATCACCTTGATCATCATACAAATGACCAAGGTGACTGTATACAAAAATAATTGATGACGCCTGTGGCATAGACACAGTACCACTGGTTTGCGCCTCAGTCAGCTCCATTTCCAGATCCAACAGTAACGCTTGTGCACCATACTCATCGCCCTGAAGCAAAAGAAGTCGAGCCTTTTCCAACCGAAAATAATAAGACTCAGGATCACCATTCTCTATTGCCTCAAAGCGATCCAAGTATTTTTGCGTTTCTTCTACCCGCCCCATCGTTCGGTTGAGTACGGCCAACTCAAAATAGATCCCCGGGAGTTTGTGTCTAGCATATACGCCACCCCGTCTCACCACTAAATCATGCGCTTGATTAACCAAATCATAGGCTACTGAGTCCTTTCTAAACGATCGCATGATACGGCTCATTTGTACCTTTGCTTCCACCCACTGTATGGTATCAGCGACCTGCTGCGCCAAATAATCTGCTTCACTTATTTCATCGATGGCCTCACTAAACTGTAAAAGACGGGAGTGTGTTTCTCCCATCCCTAATAGACCTTCTATCATCTGTAGCGTATCCTCATCACGCAATGCCCTATCATATATTTGTTCAAATTTTCGGATATCGGCCTGGTGATTTGTTTCATCACCTTCCTGCATGACCCGATCTACTTCGAGTTGTGCTTGTAGAGGGGATTTCCCTACTAATAGCAGGGGGATAACCAACCCTACTACGCTTACATATTTCATAAAAAACACTTCCATACGCATCAAAAAGAACATTTTATCAATCTACATCTACCCGGCAACTGACACAAACTAGAGACTCGCTCAACACTGCAATGTAGATATTTTGTAGAGATACTTTTATCTTGTTTTCTCAAAACTCCTCCTATCCTTGTCGTCCATACACGACTATTTACGACATGAAAAAAGAAAGACTATTTCAAATTTTACTCACACTGATGTTTTGCATCCTCTTCTCTGGCACGACACCAGCTCAGCAACCCAACATCCTCTGGATCATGACCGATGACCAGCGCATGGACTCTAACAGCATCTACAACCTGAGCACTACAGGTACAGAAGACAGCCCGCTCGGTCATGTATCCTCTCCAAATATCGATGGGTTGGCGGCCGAAGGCGTATTCTTCCCCAACACCTACTGCAACTCTCCAGCTTGCGCGCCCTCAAGAGGCAGTATGATCACAGGCAAGTATCCACACCATGCTGGTATATATGGCTTTGAACAAACCCATGACCAACCAGATTTTGTAAACCAAAACCTCCCTCAAATGATGAAAGAGCTGGGGTATCAAACCTCTCTCCTAGGCAAAGGTGGCTACCGTATCTACCAATGGGGTCCTGGCGTAACCTGGAGCAGTCTGAACTTCTACGACTATGAAATGGACTACAAAAACGACCTTCGTGCGCTTGGCTTTACAGACTGGTACAGTCGAGCCTATTGGGAAGGAGGCGAAAATATAGGTACCCGAACTGAGTTTTACTTCCCTGATGGTAGAGAGCTATTTTATTTTACTGATAGAAAAGGTGGTCTGACAACCGAAGACCTGGAAAACAAAGCGCAAGCAGAAGAAGAATTAGACCTGCTCTACTCCTATACACGTAGCAATCCCGACCTGATTATCGGGGGACAAAGCCCCATGCCCAAAGACAAAACAGTAGATGGAAGAATCTTAGAGGAATTTAAAAACTATCTCAGCCACCAAGGTCAGCAGTACCAGACACTCGCTGACAAGACCATGTTTGGTGCTAATCCATCATCGCCACAGTTCATCAATTTGTCTTTCCATTTCCCACACACTCCAGTACTTCCTCCCAAGGAGTTTAGAGATCAATTCAAAGACCAAAACTATGAGGTGCCAGACTTTGACCAATCAGAAGTAGATAAGCTTCCTCCTCAGATGAAAGCCCTCTACGAAAAACTGAAAATAGACGGACTGAGGCCAGAGGAAAAGCAGCAAGCCATCCGTGACTACTATGCCTTTTGTGCCTATGGTGACTATCTGGTGGGCGAAGCTGTCAATGCATTCAAAAACTACAGCAAAAAAAATGGACAAGAATACCTGATACTTTATGTATCGGGAGACCACGGATGGCACTTAGGCGAGCAAGGAATAGAAGCCAAATTCACCCCCTGGCGACTATCGACGCAGGGCACGGCTATAGTCGCCTCTTCCCGTGCAGACAAGTACCCCGTAGGCACTGTGTACGACGGTCTTGCAGAATACGTAGATTTTGTACCTACCATGCTGGCTGCCGCTGGAGCAGACCTAACTCAGCCCAAATACCAGCACCTAGACGGGTACGACTGGGCTGAACTTTTGTCAGAAGAAAAAGAGGAGAAAGAATACATCATCGGCGAAATGAATCATGTAGTAGGCCCACGCGCTTATCTGCGCAACAAGAATTTTGCGTTTTCCATGCGAACCAGACCTAGCAATGCCAAACCAGGAGGAAATGTAGTGCCCAACCAAGATATCCAATGGGCACTGGAGGCAGAAGCCAGTGAAGTAGATCTAGCACTATATGATCTAAGAATAGACCCAGACGAGCAAAACAACCTGGCCAATCAAGAAGCTTATGCCGCACTCAGCGATTGGTTCCGTACCAAACTAGGCCGTATCGTACTGGGTGACGGCCGTATCGAATGTGATTGGTCGCAGATCAACACGTATGATCGATCAGATTTTGCTCTCGGGTCGGATGACAAAAAGCTGGACATTCCTGACGACATCATCCCAGATATCACCCAAATTGACATTGTACCTACCCGAATCCAAATGACCGTAGAAGATCAAAAAGTATTGGACTACACGATTGAAGGCAGTTCGGGCTCAGTCAGCTGGTCCAGCAGCGATCCTCAAGTGGCCACTGTAGATCAAAATGGTCAAGTGACATTGCTCAGCAAGGGATACGCAGGTATCACTGCCACGCTACCTGACGGACAATCTGACATCTGCGTGGTGTACACTCAGCCAGAAATTCGTAAAGATGAAGAAGAGGATGTGACACTCGATATTAAAAAAAAAGATGAATTGAGCTATGTCTACCCTAATCCATTCCACGAACAGCTGGACATATCTTCACTCCCTAGCGAGTATGAGCATATTGAAGTATGGAACCTCTCTGGTCAACACATCGAGGATATTTCCATCCAAGAGTATCCTTCTAAGACCATTGGACAAAAATGGCCCAAGGGCACCTATATTTTGAAAATCACTACAAAGTCAGAACCTCTTTCGATTAAAGTCATCAAACAATGAAAATCAACTTCAATAACCTCACGATCATTTGCCAATTCCTGCTCATTGCAGGGATTGGTAGCTCCTGTCAGCCAGAGCAAAGCAATCTGCCCAGCCCCAACATCGTCTGGATCGTCTCCGAAGACAACTCCAAGCACTACATGCGGCTATTTGACGAAAACGGAATAGAAACACCACACATCGAAAAATTAGCAAGTCAGGGCGTACGCTTCGACCGTGCTTTTTCGAATGGAGCTGTCTGCAGTGTGGCACGATCGGCGATCATTTCGGGCTGCTACGGTCCACGTACACTCACCAACTACCACCGCAATATACAGGCCGCACCCATGCCGGATTCATTGCGTATGTTTCCTCACTATCTGAGAGAAGCAGGCTACTACACAGCCAACAACGCCAAGGAAGACTACAACTTCATCAAAGGTGACAGTGTCTGGGACGAATCGTCCAATAAGGCCAGCTGGAGAAATCGACAAAGCGGCCAGCCCTTCTTCTATGTCCACAACATAGGCACGACACATGAGTCTCGCTTGCACTTCACGGCAGAGGAAATGCAAAACAATGCTACACAAACTAAACTTGAAGACTATCAAGTACAGCCCAATCACCCTGACGATAGTGTGTTTCGCTATACCAACGCCTACTACCGTGACAAAATCCAACAAATGGACGAGCAAGTGGGCGAGGTAATTGCTCAGTTGAAACAAGACGATTTACTCGATAGCACGATCATTTTCTACTATGGCGATCATGGAGGCGTACTCCCTGGCAGCAAAGGCTACATCTACGAAACTGGACTGCATGTGCCTATGGTGGCCTACATTCCGCCAGCCTACAAGCATCTGAGTGCATGGGCACCCGGTAGTGCCACTGAGACATTCGTGAGTTTCATCGATCTGGCACCTACCGTACTGCGTCTTGCAGGGCTGCCTACACTATCGCCCATGGATGGAAAGCCTTTCCTGGGACAGGGATTGACCAAAAACAAACTAGAGCAACGAAATACTACCTACGGCTATGCAGATCGCTTCGATGAGAAATACGACCAGGTTCGTTCCATACGCGTGGGTCCCTACAAGTACATCCGAAACTACCAACCCTACAATTTCGACGGACTGCTCAACAACTACCGCTACAAGCAGCTGGCCTATCAGGACTGGCAAGACAAACACCATAGACACCAGCTCAACGAAGTACAGTCGGCATTTTTCGAATCTCGTCCCCCAGAGATGCTTTTCGATGTGGAAGCCGACCCTTATGAGACCAACAACCTGGCTGATGACCCCAGCTTTGCACCGACCTTAGTTGCGCTTAGAAAGAAGCTCAACACATGGGTAACCCACATGCCCGATTTATCCTTTTATCCGGAATATTTCCTACTCGACCAAGCCATTGACAATCCCGTGGCATTCGGTCAAACACACCAATCAGACATCAAGAAATATGCACAAATAGCAGACCTGTCCCTACAGTCTTTTGATGATGCAAAGGCGAAACTAATCACAGCATTGTCTTCTTCCGATCCTTGGGAAAGGTACTGGGCATTGATGACTTGTAGCAGTTTTGGCCAGCAAGCCATGGTACTGACTGAAGAAGTAACACAGGTAATGCACAAAGACAGTCTGCTTATCAATCAGGTAAAGGCGGCAGAATTTTTAGGTCTAAGCAAAGCACTTGATCCAGCAAAACAACTCGTGGACTGTCTATACCAAAGCCAAGACCCCACCGAAGCACTGCTAATCCTCAACTCGATCATGCTACTGCGGTCTGCACCTCACCACTATACCTTCGAGATAGACCTCAAGCAACTACAATCTAAAGTCAGAAAGGACAAAATGGTAAGCTGGAGATTGACCGGGTTGAATATAAGCATCTAGCCAGAGTTTTTTTTAGGAGGGCAAATCTTCACACAACTCAAAAATAAGGATATGCCCCCCTTTTCTGGCACCTTCTCTCTCTTAGCTCTTGACGCTCTCTTTTTAGTTTTGGAGTTTATAATTAACGCATACTATGAATCATCATATCCTTTCATTTTTCACGATTATTTACTCGCTATCCTTAGCAATCGTGTCTAATGCCCAGCCGACTTTTCTACCAGGCGAAGACCCCAAACCAGCAGACAGCAAATGGGTGAAAGTAAAAACCCTATCGGATGAGTTTGAAGGAAAGAAAGTCAACACCAAAAAGTGGCAAATCGAGCCCAAGGCCAATGGTTGGGGATGGATCGGTAGACCTCCGGGACTATTTCGTGCCGAAAATGTGCAAATACAAAACGGTAAGCTCGCTGTAACAGTCGGGGTACTAGATTCCACCGTCACCCTCAACGACAAAGAGTTTATCTATCAAGGAGGTATCGTACGATCCATTGCGCCCGCACAGGTCGGCTGGTACTACGAATGTAAAATGAAAGCCAATGCTACGGAGATGTCCTCGACCTTTTGGCTCATGTCTCGCTATGATTGTGAGAAAAAGCTGGAGCTCGACATACAGGAGTGTGTCGGACACACCACAGAACTATCGGACGAATGGGCGCGCGAGTGGGATCAAATCTATCACTCCAATGCCATCCACCGCCCGACAGAGTGTGTAGAAAGACTCCAACTTCAAAAATCAATAAAAACGGATGTCAAAAACCACGAACGCTACTTCGTCTATGCCGCATGGTGGAAATCACCAGAAGAAATCCAGTTTTTCCTCGATGGAAAATATGTGTATTCCATCCACCCCGAAGTAGCTTGGGATATGCCAGCCTTCCTCCATATGGCCATCGAGACCTATAGCTGGAATCCAGTACCAGAAGACGGAGGCATGGTCAAGCGTGGCAACTGGGAGCAAAGAACCACCCAGTACGAATGGATCCGTACTTGGAAACTGAAAGAATAGAACAATTAAAAATTGAAGCAAGTGAAGAAACATCATCTATTATTTTGTTTGATAATAATCCTGACCTGTGGCCCCAACCTCCAGGCTCAAGATCAAAATTTTAACGCATCCTGGCTTTTTTACAACGACCAGGTAGCTGGAGCCGAATCCTCGGATTTTGATGACAGTGAATGGCGAAAGCTGGACCTGCCTCACGACTGGGCTATCGAAGGGCCATTCGATAGCAAATACAATGCACGTGCAGGCGGCCTGCCCTTTCACGGTACGGGCTGGTATCGCAAGCATTTCACCATACCTGAAAATACAGAAGGTAAAGTCGTACGCATCGAATTTGAAGGTGCTATGTACAACGCCCACGTCTGGGTCAATGGACAGCTGGTTGGCAATAGGCCCTATGGCTACATCGGGTTCGAGTTTGATATCAGTCCATACCTGAACTATGACGGATCGGACAATGTAGTCGCTGTTCGTCTCACGCCCGAAGACCTTTCCTCTCGCTGGTATCCTGGTGCTGGCATCTATCGCTCCGTCTGGCTCAAAATCGATGAGCCCGTACATATAGCACAGTGGGGCACCTATATCACCACCCCGACAGTCACAGATACCAAAGCAGTCGTACAGAATGAAACAAAGGTGGTTAACAAAAGTGACCAAAGTAAAACGGTTAGTATCAGACAACAATATTTTGATCCACAAGGAAATGAAGTAGCGCGCATAGAGGAGAAAATCGAAATAGCTGCACAAGCCACAGCTACAGCATCCTCCTACGTCAATGTAGGAAAACCACAAAGATGGGATCTGGACACACCAAACCTCTACTCCGCCACTACCACGGTATTGGATGATGACAAGGTGCTGGATAGCTATCAAACCCGCTTTGGCATCCGTAGCATCAGCTACAACACGGACGGCTTCTATCTCAACGGTCGGAAGGTTCGCTTCAACGGCGTCTGCCTGCACCACGACAATGGCCCCTTGGGTGCAGCGGTCTATCGACGAGCCGACGAGCGCAAGCTACAGATCATGAAAGACATGGGAGTGAACGCCATTCGCACCAGTCACAACCCTCCCTCTCGTGAGCTGCTGGAGCTTTGCGACGAGCTGGGCTTACTCGTACAGGACGAAGCTTTTGACGTCTGGAAATTGGCCAAAGTAGAAAACGGCTACAATAAATTCTTTGATCAATGGGGAGAAATCGATCTGCGTGACATGATCCTGCGTGACCGTAACCATCCCTCCATCGTCATGTGGAGCATTGGCAATGAGATCATCGAGCAAAGCGACAAACAAAAAGGCTGGACAGTGGCCAAAAAGCTAAACGACGTATGCAAAGCGACCGACCCTACCCGTCCTACTTCCGCAGGATTCAACTGGTACCCGGCTCCCTATGACAACAACATGGCGCAGCAGGTCGATATCGCAGGGATGAACTATAAGCCTACCAAATACAGCGAAGTGCGTGGCAACTACCCACAACTGCCGATCTACGGTTCGGAAACATCAAGCTGCACCAGCAGCCGTGGCGTCTATCACCTACCGATCGAAAAGTACCAAACGCATGAGTCGCTGCAAGTAACCAGCTACGACCTGATCGGACCACCATGGGCTTACCCTCCAGATGTTGAATTTTACTTTCAGGAGCAAAACCCTTTCAGTATGGGCGAGTTTATCTGGACTGGTTTCGACTATCTGGGCGAACCCACGCCCTATGGAGGAAAGGACAACTCGACCAATGGCCGCTGGAATGGTCACTGGCCCTCTCGTAGCTCTTATTTTGGTGCAGTAGATTTGAGTGGATTCCCTAAAGACCGCTTCTACCTCTACCAGAGTCAGTGGACAGAAGAGCCGATGATCCACCTCCTCCCCCACTGGAACTGGCAAGGTATGGAAGGCGAAAACATCCCAGTCTACAGCTACACCAACTGCGACGAAGCAGAACTATTCGTGAATGGCAAGTCTATGGGACGAAAAGTAAAAGGCAAGGACAAAACCACGCTGCTAGTAGATTTTCTTCGCTATGAACCAAAAACATTTGACTCCCCCTACCGCCTCAGTTGGGAGGTACCATATGAAGCGGGTAGCATTAAAGTAGTAGGCTACAAAGACGGCAAAGCTGTAGAGGAAAAAGAGATTCGCACCGCAGGTGCCCCTGCCAAAATCAGCTTGTCGGTGGATCGATCTACGATCACAGCAGATGGCCGTGATCTGGCCTATGTCACCGTACGCATCGAAGACAAAGACGGCAACCTCTGCCCCAATGCAGACAACCTCGTCAACTTCAGCGTATCTGGGACGGGAGAGCTAATCGCAGTAGGCAATGGCAATGCCGCCACGACAGAGCCTTTCCAGGCCGATTATCGCAAGACATTCAGTGGAATGGCACTGGCCATACTCCGATCTGACCCACAAACCGGCAAGATCAAACTCAAAGCCACCGGAAAAGGATTGAAAAGCGCGACCATTAGCGTAACCACCAACGAGTAACACAAAACTCTGCAACAACATCGCCATCAAGAGCACTTCACCAAGCTGCTTTTGATGGCTTTTTTCGTTTGGACTTGTAAGGAGGTTGCAAATTGCTTGGAGCCTATTCTGTTCGGGAGGTTAACTGCAGGCTTGGCTTTATAGGGCACGAACGAGAAGGCAAAAAAACCAGCTTGATAAGGTCAAAATAGTCGATCTATCCGACATCTCCATTCGCCGAAAAGTCAAATAGACTCTTGTAAGCGTGTAACCGTCTGCTTCTTTTCTTGACACAGTTCACCGAATAGACACTTTGAAATCTGTGTTTCGTATTGTAGGTCTCTTCTATGGTCGAAACAACAAGCTTCTGTTGTATTTTCTCACTTCTGTAGCAGCCCTCACATTCCATGTCATTTCGACTAAAGGGAGAAATATAAACGAGTCAAACAATCATCATCCACAGCTACAGCAGTTCTGTTCCCAATCACATACATGACCCCAAACGGGACTGCAAAGGGAGGCGTTCTAAATCAATAAAAGTATCCTGAACACACCTAAATTGTGACCTATCCTATCAACCCTCCAAGGGTTTAAACCCCATGGAGGGTTTGCTAAAAAAGCCGCGTGTGTCCGTACGCTACTTTTTGGGATACAATTCTTCTAGTGTCCATGGATATTCCCTCTCCTCAGATTGTTTACGGGCATTGTTCACCTGCCACAGAGATACTGGTGATTGGCCGTTTAGTTCGGTACGAATATAGGTCAGTACATCTGCGATCCATTTGTTGTCTTGCTCCTTCATGGCAATCATCGCTCCGGTATAGGACTTGTCATCAATAGGCCCCTGTAGCCCGTTGAGCAGGATTTTGGTTGGGATCATCCAATGTCCTTTGACTCTAGGAGACCCCACGAGAGGTGGAGCGATATCGCCCAAGCCGTTTCCGTCTTTCCCATGGCAGTCTGCACACAACCCTTGGTAAATATAATATCCACTCACCAGCGATCGCTTGCGACCACCTGGCAACAGCTTATGTTTATTCATGAGTTGTTCGACGATCGGTGGTTCTTCTGTCAACCCTACTTCTCCGACAGAAGCCAGCACCATGTTGTGTCGGTCATTTTTCATCAACTGATGAATCACCTCTTTCGCGACAGGGTCTTTGCTCGACCGCATCGAGAGCGACAGCTGTATCTGTACATCCTTGCTAGGGTCATCTACCCTCTCCGACAAAACATCGAGGATTTGTTGATCGCCTTGAGACAGATAAGGTTCCGTATTTCGAATAGCAGCAGCACGCACTCTAGGATCATCATCCCCTAGCATCTCTACCAACAAGTCCCGATCTAGCTCGCCTAGTCCCTCCAGCGTCCATAATACATGCAAACGTTGCAGCCCAAAATCTTGATCTCCACCTCCAAACCAAGGCTTAGTCTCAGTAGCCATTTCTTTGAGTTGGGGCAGTATCGACTTGTCCTGCCTATGTATAATCAACTTTTGCGCCTGCATGCGGTACCAACCATTCGGGTGTGACAGGTAACGCAAAAGTGCTGTGGTAGATTGATCCAACAACTTGTCTTTGGCTGTAGGAGCAGCGTCTTCATGCACAATCCGATAGATACGCCCCTTACCTATGTTTTTGTCTAGTTCTTTACGTTCTACAACAGGACGTAGATAACTCCCTTTGCGCACCCAATTGCCTTCTTGAATGATCCCACGATACATATCCACGACATAGAGACATCCATCAGGTCCGACCTTGGTATCTACTGGACGAAAATTAGCATCTGTTGCAGCCAAAAACTCTGTATTCTCATACGCATTGCTCAGCACGATCTTCCCCTCTCTATTCTCCACTTTGGCTCGTCTGACCAATCGCCCCACAGGCTCAGGGATAAACAGATCTCCATAGGCATCCAATCGATCTCCCAAAAACAAAGTCTGTCCACACGACGCTGTAAAGTGGTTGAGTGTACCATCCTCTCTAAGTCTCCTTGGTCCACCTTGCACGTCAGGTGTACCAATGACTGGCCAGACCTTTTCAAACCCCGGTTCCCATTTGCCATTCATCTCTAAATCTCCATATATAGGATGGATCTGATACCCCAAAGCGGGCACCTCACCACCTGCCGATGAATAGTACATCCGACCCGTTTCGTCTTGTGTCAGACCCCACTGGCCATTGGGTGGGCTGCGCATGGTGTCCACCTCTAACGTACCCGAGGTGTAGCGGTAACGTAGGTTGCCTTTGGAGAGGTACAGCCAGTTGTCGATATTCCAAAGCATGCTACCAGGCTGATGCTCCAGGTTACTTCTATCCATCCCGTTATCCTCCAGTAGCAATTTTTTATCCTCTGCGACTCCATCACCATCCATATCTCTATACAGCCAAAAATGACGATAGTAGGTTTCTTGTACGATCAATCCGTCACCGACGGCTTGTATGACACGTGGCAGTACCAAACTATCAATAAACACGGTGCTTTTGTCCATCTTTCCATCACCGTCTTCATCCTCCAGTCTCATGATCTTACTCCATGGCATACCCTGATCATTTCCATCTATGTCCTGCATATAGGTATCCATCTGTGCGACATACAAACGTCCATTGGCATCCCATGTGATCGCTACGGGTTCGTTGATCATCGGTTCGCTGGCCACCAACTCTACTTTGTAGCCTTCTGGCAAATGAAAGGTCTCCATGCTCTCCTCAGGAGAGAGGAAATCCACCACCGGATCCGGATCGATCTCAGGGCGAGGATAGGCTGCTTGCCTAGGTTGGTCTTGTTGACAAGCCGTCAACAAAACAGAAAACGCAACAAATAGTAATCTTAAAGTGGTCTGAAACATGCTGAGTATTTTTTTGATGAGGAAAGACGATTCTCTTCCAATTCCAAATTTGTGCAATACAAACACATTCTGAAATAGCTAACAAATATGCCCCTGCAAGATCGAATAATATTCCCCTCCTACATCAAAAAAAATGTAACATATATCTAATAAGCACCGACCTAGAAGTGACTTTTCTCTTCTAGTTTGATTCCCCATCCATACACCTATCAAATGTCCCCTTCTTTTAGGCAACATTTGCCCCAGCACTCTCTGCTCTGACCTTTATATCATTGTAGATGTACACCAAACACAGTGGATATGACCTTTAGTTTTAGGATAGCGATAGTACTTGTTATTTTCTATTTGGGCTTTGCATCAAGCCATGCTCAGCCCCCCAACGTCATCGTGATACTGGCCGACGATATCGGTACAGGCGACATCTCTCACTACCAGCGACACTATGGACAGAATGTGGTCGTAGAAACCCCACACATCGACAAGCTGGCGCGTGAAGGTATGTTTTTTACTGATGCACATTCGCCTGCAGCACTGTGTGCCCCCTCTCGGTATTCGATATTCACAGGCAATAGCACCTACCGCAGCTACCAACCCTGGGGGGTATGGGGAGCCTATCAGCGCTCTCCCATAGAAGAAGAAGATCTAACGCTAGGCGAGCTCATGCAACAGGCTGGCTACCATACAGGTTTTTTTGGCAAGTGGCACATGGGTGGTGATTGGAAACGCAAAAGCAATCCTGACGAAATCTATAGATCACCCAGAGTAGAGCCAGAAATGGACATAGACCTAAGTGAACGTCTAGCGGGAGGCCCTATGCAAAATGGCTTTGACTATGCCTTCACCTTCCCCTCTGGCATACAAGACGTGCCTTATGCGGTTTTTGAAAACAATGAATGGTACCCACTCACCGACAGCTCAGAGCTGACCCTGATCACGCAGAAGAAAATGGATAAACTGAAGGTAAAACTAGACAAGGATGAAGGCCTGGGTGACTCTGCATGGGATCCACATGATATGGGGCCACTACTGGCCAACAAAGCAGTAGGTTTCATCACTGCACAGAGCCAGACAGCCGAGCCATTCTTCATGTACTATTGCTCAGAGGCCGTACACTTGCCTCATACGCCTCCAACTACCCTCAATGGAACAACCATCGCCGGTAGCTACCCTGTACCGCACATGGACATGATCAAAGAGCTGGACGAACAGGTCGGCCAAATGGTCACCACACTCAAAGAAAAGGGATTGTATGACAACACGCTGATCATCATTACCAGCGACAATGGTGGGCTGGGCTTCCGACAAACGCTGGCCACAGGGCACCGTCCGAGCGGTATCTTTAGTGGTCACAAAAACAGCATACAAGAAGGTGGTCATCGTGTCCCCCTGATTGCCTCATGGCCGGGTCATATCGATACGAATATGAGGTCAGATGCTGCCGTACAAGCCCTCGACATCCATGCCACACTCGCAGATCTACTCGATCAGCAGATCGGTAGCAGTCAGGCTCGCGACTCACGTAGCATGCTCCCGCTACTAGAAGGCAAAACCAAGCCTATACGAAAGCAAATGATCATCCAAGGAGGTACAAGCCGAGAAATGGCCTACTACGAAGAAAACTGGAAGCTCGTCGTACAGTTTGATCCAAAAGACAAAACAGACAAGACGCGTAAACCTAAAGCACTATACAACCTCAAAAATGACGTACGAGAAAAGAACAATCTACTGGAGACAGAAAACAAGCGAGCACGAAAGATGTTTGCTCGATTCAATGAGATGAGGGATACCTAAAACCAACACCTTGTTTTCACATCAATAGTCTTCAATAAAGAGCTCAAACACATGAACCTGAAAACCTGAGTTCGATGAATCATGCTCTATATACTTTATTCAAGGGGGTTGAAAATTATACTGTTTGAGTGGTAGCGCGTTTATAGGTTTCTAGCCTTTTAGCTTCTTTCATTGTCAATGAAAGAAGAGGGGATATTTATCTACCGTAGATATGGTCTATCTGGCTTGAAGACAAAGTGTGATTGATGCATTTCCAACAAGGGTTTAATGAAAGTTGAAATCGAACTCAGGTTGAAAGGAATTGCCTTTTATGCGGGCAGCGGATACCAAAATCATCTGCAACCCCGAACACGATGTATTGACACATGTCTCACAGTGCAATGATCGGAACAAACGATCACTGCGCTATCTTCAATGCAAAAGCATGCTGCCCCACCGGCTCCTCTGGCAAGGTGATTTCCAAGCCTTCGGCAGAATGGACCCATTTGATTTTACCCTTATAGCCGAGCAGCTCCACTTGACTAATGGTTTCGTCTAGCAGCTCCTGATCCGTTCCCAAACTACGAATCATCAGTTTTCCGCTCTCCGGCCAATCCAGTGCGATGGCGTAGAGCGTATCTCCTTTGGTAGTAAAACGGATGTCTTGCGCCACTGCATCAGGGTTTTTGTTTTCGCTCAGGTGTCCTTCCACTATTTCCTGCGGTCCTTCTCCATATATTTTCCACGGACGCGTGCCATAGATGGCTTCACCGTTGACAGATAGCCACTCTCCCATCTCGAGGAGACGATCACGCACCTCTTGCTCGATTACACCATCCGCAGTTGGTGGAATATTAAGTAAAACAGCTCCGTTTTTACTCACCACATCGACCAGAAAATCGATCAAACGATTGGTGGATTTGTACTTAGGGTTGGCTATATGTGACCAGGCCTTCCAGTCTATGGAGTCATCAGTGAGCCAAGGGAAATCCTTCTTCTCACTCATACGTGCCCGCTCCAGATCCAGTACAGCCGAACCCTTCGCCATGTCTGTAAATTTATAGGTACAAACTACCTCCTGTCCCCACTCCTCTGCCTTGTTGTAGTAGTTGGCTAGAAACTGTTGGCGATACTCCTCTCCGATAATGTCCATCTTGTTGTCAAACCAAATCATATCCGGCTGGTACTTGTCCATCAGCTCGTCGAGACGGTCGAGCCATTCCTGATTGAAAGCATCGTCTGGCAAGGGATTGGTTGGCTTATCAGCCATCACAAAAGTGCCCTCTGGCACTTTGGGACCATACAAGCCTTCGAATTGAGTATCACCAGCCTCTACGCTAGTATCCCAAGTCGGATACCAAGCATACATCCAGTGGCGGTGATAGGTCGCTACAAATTTCATCCCCTGCTTGCGTATGGCTTTTTCCATCTCTCCTACGATGTCTCGCTTTGGTCCCATATCCACAGCATCCCACTCGGTAAGCTGGCTATCCCACATCGCAAAACCATCAGCATGCTCTGCGACAGGTCCAGCAAACTGCGCTCCGGACTTTTTGAACAGCTCTGCCCATTCGTCCGCATCAAACTGTGAAGCAGTGAACATCGGGATAAAGTCTTTGTATCCAAACTCATCTAACGATCCGTAGGTCTCTTCATGATGCTTTCGTACCGGATGATCCTCTACATACATCCAGTGAGAATACCACTCCGTCTGATATGCAGGTACAGAGTATGGCCCCCAGTGAAAGTAAATTCCAAATTTGGCATCCAAAAACCACTCCGGCGTCTGATGTTGTTGGAGGGATGACCAATCAGCTGTGTATGGCTTTTCTTCCATCACTTGACTTCCCTTTTTTTCTGGATTGGCCGTGCAAGCACACAGTCCAAATATGATTAGTGAATAGATCCAATTGTTGCGTTTCATAGCGCTATTATTTTAATTCAATTTTGAATACAGTAGCCAAGCTATCCATGCCCGAATCAGGCATGGTCAGTGTTAAATAATCGTCATCGTGAACAAAATCCACGGGTGTACCAGAGCCCAAAACTGATATTTGATCAATCTCACCTTTCGGGCTGTAGCGGTGTTTGGCCAGAATACCATAGTTGATCGTTTGACCCGCCTTTGGCTCTCCGAGCAAAATCATGTACAGCGTCTTGCCATCCTTAGACTGTGTAAAACGGACATCGGATGCAGTGTACGCTACAGTAGCGGACTGACCACCAAACTCTCCCTGATCCGCTTTCGCATCTCCAAACCCATACATGACCCAAGGTCTTGTCTCAAAAATGGCTTCACCATTGGCCTCAAACCAATTCCCCATCTCTGTGAGTACTTGGCGTTGCGCCTCTGGGATACTACCATCTGCTTTGGGTGAGAGGTTGAGTAGCACAACACCATTTTTGCTGACCACATCGATCAGATTGCGTAGCACGATGGCCGTCGACTTGTACTGTTGCCCTTCGACATAGCTCCATGAGCGATCGCTGATCGTGATATCGGTCATCCAAGGTAGCTCCGACACGTCACGGCGCCCCCCCTGCTCGATATCGTGTACGCCTACCGTCGTAGGTAGATCGTTCTGCTTGTAGGCAATCACCACTTCCTGATTGTTCTTTTTTTCCTGATTGAAATAGTAGGCTACCATTTCTTTCACCTTGTCCTCTGGCATGTAGTTGAACCACGAATCAAACCAGATAATATCAGGGTGGTAAAGATCGAGCACCTCTACAATCTGGTCGTACCAATACTGGCTGAACTGCTCTTCTTCGATATTACCATAGAGCAAACGTAACTCTGGGTCGTCCGATGAGGTGTGATAGGCTGTATCGTAGGTAAAGTGACTGCCAAAGCCCTTTTCTTCTCCTTTGTATCGCTGTAAGTTTCTGGCATGGTGAAAGGTCGTGATCAGTTTCATGTCACGCTGCCTGAGCGCCTTGGCCAGCTCCCCGGTGATGTCTTTCTTAGGTCCTTTGTCTGCGGCATTCCAGGGATTGATCTCGCTGTCCCACATCGCAAAACCATCATGATGCTGCGCTACTGGCCCAGCAAAACGGGCACCTGCCTGTTGAAACAAATCAGCCCATTCGTTTGCATCGAAATACTCGCCAGTAAACGCTGGCACGAAATGGTGATAGCCGAATTCAGAAAGTGATCCGTAGTTTTCTAAATGGTACTTGTACTCCCTGCGTCCTTCGATGTACATATTACTAGGATACCACTCGCTCCCGAAGGCAGGCACAGTATAAACGCCCCAGTGAAAATAGATGCCTAGTTTAGCATCCTGAAACCACTCTGGTGCCGCGCTATGCTTAGCCAGTGATTCCCAAGACTGCTCATAGGTCGAAGTATTTTCTTCATAAGAAATACTATCGCCTGACTCGCTGCTAGAGCTACAGGATAATTGTGCCCCAATCAAGACGAGACAGCAAAATGCAAATGTGATTTTCATAGGATAAGTTGATTTGGTCATAGATTAGTCATTTCAGCTGGACAATCATTAGAAATCGTATAACACTGAATCTGATCCCAAAATGGCATCAGGTTCAGCGTTTAGACTTACTTTTTCCATTCGCTCAGTTCGAGGGCATTGAGCCATACGCCTTTGTTTCCTTTACCATTGTAATTGATCGTGATCTTCGACGCTCCATCCGACTCGAACACAACTACTGCTGTACCAGGCTCATCGAACTGCATCGACTTGCCTTCGGTCACGGTGGCCTTTAACTCTGACCCGATCAATGCATCTGAGTCCACTACGATCTCTTTCTCATAAGGCAACTTGTGGATCGTCAGCGATTTCAATTTCTCCTTGTTCGGGTCCATCGAATCACTATTGCTACGTGGGGCATGATGCCAAGTTTTGAGGCGATAGACACCTGCTGGCAATCCGTCAAAGGTTAGATTAATACCCTGATCGTCGATACCCATCACACCATCTCCGTACGCATACCCATACTTACCTACCACATTCATCTCACCAAGCCATCGGATCACGCCATCGTTAGAAGCAGTAGCCACTTCGACTGTCGCTTCACCAAAAGTCTTGAAAGCATACGTCGAAGATGTATTGTCCTCGCCATACCAATAGTTCCAACCAAACTGTACCAACTGATCAGGCGCTCCCATATCGACCCGCTCACTGTCATAGTCATAAATCGCCTCCGCATTTTTGGCTATTTCATCTGTCTGGTTGGGCACCAGTATGACTGTAGCCTTGGCAGATTTGAGTCCTTTCGCTTTCGCATAAATGGTGATCTTGCCAGTGGTCGTACCCGTTTTGATCAGCCCAGGCGCCACACCGTATTCGGTAAACATCGGGTTGGCATTGATCGCGGCATCATCGCCGATCACTGTCGCGTCTCCTTTGACCGAGAATGTGATCAAATCATCTGTACCCTCGACTACAGTGCCATTTTTGTCCACCACAGCAGCATACACCATCAAGATATCCGATCCATCCGCAGTAAACTCACGTCCTACCGTATCCACTCGCAAACGAATGGCCTTTGGGAATTCTGGTGTTTTTTTGACTGTTTTCATTTCCGATCCATCAGCAAAATACGCTTTGGCTGTCAGTTCTCCTGACTTATAGTCAATCTCACGAAAGTGAAACGGTGCATCATCTAAGCCATCATAGATTGTATCGGTACTGGCTTGGCTCCTGCCTATACTTTGGCCATTGAGTAGTAGCTCTACCTCATCGGCATTGCTATACACTGTCACCTCATCGGTGCCTTCTACCCAGTCTTCATGGATATAAAGGAAAGGCTCGTCCTTCAACTCCGCTTTGTACCACTCTGTCTCAGGGCGCGCATAGCGAAAAATCGTCATGGCACCACTGCGGGTACGGTCTTTAGGATCATCGGCCTTATCATGCGCCGGATGAAAAGTATAGTAGGCGTGAGCAGTCCAGGCAATCAATCCAGTCATACCCAGATCCTTTTTGTAAGGAGCTACAGCTGCTGGTCCTCGTCGACCCTCCATGGCAAAAATCGGCTCAGAGCGATCCCAGATGAATGGTCCGTAAAGCATATTGGCATTGATATCGGTCAGACCAGAGGCCTGCCAACCTGTCCAACGTGCGCCTTGCGAAGCGGTAAGCCTCTCTGGATCTTCCTGCTTGATCGTGTTGTGCACGCGAGGCACATAGCCACGGTGGTTGATGCCACCACCCCACATCACGACCGATGGGTGGTTTCGGTGATTGCGTACCATATCTCTGGCCGCCTGATCAAAATTTTGCCACCAGCCTTCTTCGGTACTAATCGATATCCATGATGGTGCTTCCTCATATACCAATATTCCCAGCTCATCACAGGCTTTCAATATTTCATCGTCCTGCGGATAGTGTGCCGTACGCATGATATTAAATCCATATTCTTTGAACTGGAGCATATCCTTGTAATGCAGTGCATTGGGCACAGCATCTCCGATGTAAGGGTACTGTTGGTGGCGATTGAACCCTAGCAGTTCGATAGGCTCACCGTTGAGCACAAAGCCCCTGACTGGATCAAGTTCGAATTTGCGCAAGCCGATTTTATTCTCCACATAATCCACCGTTTTACCATCAACTAAAATCACGCTATTGACACGATAGAGATAAGGGTTGTCGATATCCCATAGCGTTACATTGTCCTCTAGGCTTCCAATCTGATCAAATTGATATTCGACACCTGACGCGAGTTCCTTGGTTTCTTGGAGTTTCATGACAACTAGTCCCTCTTCGTCGATCACCCGCGTGATGAGTTGGACACTTTGTGCATCGGACGACTCATTACGCACAGCCGTTTTTATATCTATAGTTGCATTCTTGTTGACTGGGTCGATAGTTGGCGTAGTGATATAGACACCTGACCTGAGCGACTCCCAATTAAAAGTGACATGCACTGGGTCTGTTTGCACCAAATATACATCACGATACAAGCCGCTAAATTTCACGTAATCAAACGGACCAGGGTCTGGGGGCACCAGCTCGTTGCGACGATTGTCAGCCAACACGGTGACTTGGTTGACTTGGCCTTTGTCTACATAATCTGTAATATCAAAGTGAAAAGGCGTATAGCCTCCTACGGCATGCTCACCGACATGCTGCCCGTTAACCCACAAATCGGCCACTTGATGCACGCCTTCAAATTCCAGGAACACTTTTTGATCTCCAACAGGTACCTCAATCTCGCGACGATACCAACCGACCTCTCGATGAAAAACCAGCTGTGTCTTTTCGTCCTTCAAACCATCCAGGGTCAAAGAAGTCAATTTGAGCGTATGGGGCACGTTGACAGACTCCCAATCACTATCATCGAGATCCTTGGCGTAAAAATCGGCATCAGGATCGCCGAGATGAAACTTCCAGTCTTGGTTGATATTAACTTTCGTTCTTTCTGTCTCGGGAAAGCCAAAAGGCAAATCCTGAGCACTCACCCCAAAAGTCATGGTTAATACCATGAGCCATAAAAAGTAGTTCTTGCTGCTGTGTATCATGCTTTTCTTCATTCTATTGTCTTTTCCAGAAGGACTTCTTAATCGAAGTAGTCCCAATAATCATATTTGATATTCACGCTCTCTTTGTTGTCTCCGAGTTCGATCGCTTTTTGCTTCAGTTTTTCACGCATCTGGGACACGCGCTCCCTGTGCTCGGGAAAGGGCGATAGATCCTGCGTCTCCCAAGGGTCTGCACTCACGTTGAACAACTGTGTCACCCGGGAGCCCGCTTCGAACTCTCCCTCTTTTTTCGTCCAATCTGGTGCACGCACATATTCGATCAGTTTGTAGTCCCCTTCTCTATAGGCACGCTGATGCTGCCGATAGGCGTGATAGGTATAGTCTCTGATTTGCTGATTTGCTCCTGCAATCACAGCCGCCATACTTTGTCCATTGGCAGATTCTGGTGGAGTGACTCCTGCCAACTCACAGATCGTCGGAAAAATATCATGCGTATAGCACAGTGCATCGCTGCGTTGCGCTTTTTGCTGTAAGGCTCCTCCCGAGAATATCAAAGGAATATGTACCCCATCTTCGTCATAGATATTTTGCTTGCCCAGCAGGCCATGGTTGCCCACACCTAGCCCACTATCCCCTGCCAATACAATCAGCGTATTTTCATACTGCCCGCTCTCCTTGAGTGCTTGGATCACTTTACCAATCTGCGTATCGAGATGACTGATGATGGCATAATAGTCAGCCAACTGCTGACGGGCGATCTGCTCCGTCCTCGGCCAGGATGCCAGCGCCTCATCTCTCAAAAAAATATGCCCATTGTCGAATGGATGCTGCGGCATGTACGAAGGTGTCAGAGCGACCGTCTCTGGCGGATACATGTCGCGGTACTCTTGTGTCGCTTGGCGTGGATCGTGCGGCGCATGAAAAGCCAAGTACATCATCCATGGCTTGCGTGACTGGTAGTCTTCTATGTACTGTGCTGCTTCACGAGCAAATATCTCCGAAGTATGTGGGCCGTCGATTTCCGTACCTGTTGGACCTTTTTTATCGTCCTTATTGAGGGGTCGGCGGATTTCATTGTCATCCTCGTCATAGGTCAATAGGTAGGCATTGTCCCGAGTGTAGTCACCATCAGCCTGCCAATCCCAAAGCGGCATACGAAAGTGATCGGTCAGATAGACGCCACGTCCCATCACAGTGGCTCCACCATCGAAGGAGCGCGCCAGCGAAGCATTGTCCTGATGCCACTTACCTACCATATAAGTTTCGTATCCAGCCGCTCCAAATGTCTGCCCCATGGTGGTATGCGACTCAGGTATTTGGTGTCCCTGCCCTTGGAGGGTGAATAATTGTCGTCCCGTCAAAAGCATCGCTCTACTCGGTATGCAAGTCGCTCCGCTAAATGCGCCCATCAGGTAGGCTTTGTCGAAAATCACTCCCTCATGCGCCAACTGATCCATGTGTGGTGTCTGTACAGCCATACCACCCAGTGCATGTACACCAGAGTAGCGGTGGTCGTCGGTATAGATCACCAATACGTTGGGCTTTTTGCCCTTCATATGATTTTTCATCCCCTTTGCCATCACCAAATGGCTCACCGCCCATAATACTGCGATAAATAAAAACGTCGTTCTTCTCCTCATCTAATTCTTTGTTTTGGGTTGAAACTGCCGTTGCTCTACATCTTGGACTCTAATGGCTGAGCGTTGGTCATCTGCCTTTAGTTTGAAATCATAATCGATCAATTTCAAATCCGTAACATTGCGCGCATACATCCCATAAGCAGGCAGTACACCAAAAAAACTAAACTCTGGATAACGCGCGGGCATCTCCTCTGGTATCAACTGTCTATGCTCATCCATACCACCTCCTGACACTAGTATCTCAATATTGTCCAGTTGTACTGAGCCGATCTTATAATCTGGCGTACCGGTGATCAAAATGCCACTCGGTGGATTAACACGTGACGAATCCAAGCTACGAGTGCTGGCCTTCAGATTGCTAATCGTGACTGAATCTATACTTCCTACAGGCTGCTGTGGTGCATCCCGATAGGTTCGTCTTCTTTCGCCCAAACGGACAAAAATGGGCATCTCCGTATCTGTCATCTCTATGCTATCGATTCGAATGTGGTGAATATTAGCACCATCTACACTCAGTATCTTGATGCCCCCACCTTTCGTATCGTGGATTTGACATTGGCTAATGTCAATGTGGTGCATATCTCCCATCGATTCAGTTCCAAACTTGATCGCCCCCCAGTCACTTTTCAGCCGACAGTTGCGTACAGTGGCGCTGTGCGTCGGCTCAGGGCTAGTCGTCTTGAAGCAGATTGCATCATCACCTGTATCAATATTGCAGTTACGAATGATAGCGTCGTGGCTAGAGTCCAAATCTATACCGTCATTGTTGCGATGGGCATGACTATAGATGTCAATACCATCGACCAGAATGTCGGTCGATTGGAAAAAGTGGCAAGTCCATGCGGCAGGTTGCCTAAGGTGAATATCTCGTAGCTCTATACCACTGGAACGAACAAATCGTAAGAGGAAAGGACGATTGCCCATCAACTCATTGATTTCCTCTTTGGTTAATCCCTGGTCTGCTAGTACTTTCTTCAGTGGTCCCTGATGAAAGGCAGCTCCCTGGCCATCTATCGTTCCCTTTCCTGAAATTTTAACGTTCTTCACATCAAGGGCACCTATCAGGCATTTGCCCCTCACCTGGCCTGTAGCATCGGTAAATGCATCAATGCTCTGATAGTCTCTAGGATCGGTACTCCCCAGCAAGGTAGCGCCTTCTTGAATATGAAGTTCCACATTGCTCTGGAGCAGAATCGTGCCCGTCACAAAAGTGCCCTCTGCTATCAAAACCTGTCCTCCTCCTGCTTGGTGACAAGCATCGATGGCCGACTGAATAGCCGTTGTATTGATGCTCTTGCCATCACCCACCGCTCCAAAATCCGTAACACGAAAGCTACTCGGTGCAGCACAGCCCCACATCGAAAGGAATACAATACAGTAGGTCAGTAATCTAAATCTGTGTCTCATCGTTTAACGATTTTCTTTGGTTTGATCAGTGAATAATTGGCTAAAACAGTACCCAAGAAGGCATTCTCTACATCTTCGAGTACTACCGGTGGACGCTGGTCTGTGTCCACCGTGATCACTTCGAAGTTGTCAATCTTCACCCCATCGACATGACGCAGGTACAAACCATAGGCAGGTAGCGTACCTACCAAACGAAACTCCGGCCACCAGCCATCGAGCACATCGAGCGTGTACTCAGGTAGATCTTGTTGGTCGGCTTCCTCCTTCGTCCCTCCTCCAGAGACAGTAAACAACACATTGCTAATCGAAATATTTTCAATAGGGTGCTCTGGCATACCAGTAATAAAAAAGGCGGAATTTTTGTCTAGCTCACGATTGTCAGCGATGATCTTATCGAAGATAAAACTATGCATGGCCTTCATCGGATACATCTCCTTTGGGGCATCTACACAGGCACGCTGCTGAGCAAAAGTCATAAAGACAGGTCTTGGTACATTTTTCATCACGAGATTAGAAAAGACCATATTTTTCATCTCGCCGCCTTCGTTCATTTGGATTTTCAATCCCGAATCCTGAATATCTCGGAAGGTGCAATTGCTGACTGTGACTGACTCAAAATTGCCCCGTGACAGCAAACCAATGCGCAGACCTGCCCACTTGGAGGTGAAGGTACAATTGGTTACTACTACATTTTTGCAAGGCTTGTCGGGCCGAGAAGCCTGTAGACAAATCGAATCATCGCTCGTATCAAAACTACTATTGGACACCCGCACGTCCGTGCAGCCATCAAAGTCCAAGCCATCACCATTGTGATTGGATCGGCTATAAATGCGAATACCCTCGACTACTATATCGTCGCAATACAACCATGCAGAAGTCCAAGCCGCTGGATTAATCAAATTGACATCCTTCAAATGAATGTTGCGGCAGTTGATGAAACGCATCATCATTGGTCTGCCTGTTTTTCCATTGAAAAACCGGGTGTGCCCATTGCCATCGATCGTACCATGTCCTTCTATCGCAAACGAATACGCATTTTTAGCGAAAATCAAGCAACGATCCATGTGCGGCTCGTTCTTGTACATATTCTTATGTGTATCAGTCGCATAATCGGCTATATCAGGACTGCCTTTCAGTATCGACCCATTTTCCAGATAGAGCGTCACATGATCTTTGAGATAGATGGTGCCGATTACTACGGTTTTGCCTCCTGGAATCACCACTCGTCCACCTCCCGCTGCTGTGCAGGCATCTATGGCAGCCTGTACGGCAGGAGTATCTCTAGTGCTACCATCTGCTACTGCCCCATAGTCTTCCACATGATAATCCTTGGCTTGCAGTGCTATGCCCAAGTGGAGAAAAACAATGAGTATGCTCCATATTTTCATATCGCCTTGTTAATCATGATTCGAGTGGTCATTATGGTCTTGCCCCGATCTTTCACTTCCATCAGGTACAAACCATCGGACAGGAAGGAAACATCGAGTCCATTGCTATTGGCAATACTCCCCTTGTACACAGGCTGCCCGGTCAGCGAAAAGAGTCGACAAGTCATCCCTCGGCAATCCTGATTGAAGAAAAATTGGCCTTCGGAGGGATTAGGATAGACGATTATTCCCTTGCTCTTGTCATTCACCTCCAACACTTCGCCAGGACATAAGCCAGTTTCTGGTTCCACTCCCGTATTTCCTCCTGCACAGGTGCCACATCTGTCGTAATAAGCCTCACCTCCTGCATCCCCATTACAATCAATCGCCTCCACAGAAGCATCAATCTCCCAATCAGGACCAGGAACCCAATATTCAGCGCCTACTTCGTAAGCTCCGATATCAGGCTTCCCTCCAGTATAACCATCCGTGTACTCGTCCAATACAGTACCTGTATTGATGGCTCCAGAAGCCACTATAGGTGTAAAATTCTGATTCGAAAAATCCTCGAAAGGGTTAGCATTGCGTTGCAAAGTGAGATTAGTGCCTTTGGAAGTATTGTAAAGGGTGTCTTTGGTTAACTCTGCATCGTTAGCCAAATTATTGAACAGCTGCACATTATCTAGACCATAGCCATTGACCCATCGCGCCATGGCACTACTGTTTTCTCCAGTACCCGCCCAGATAGTATTGTTGTACAACAGCAGATTGGTTCCAGCCCAGTTGATCTGGATATTAGACCATTCGAGATCCCAAAACACATTGTGATCTACGATGACATCTTTGGTCGTGTTATCAAGATATATACCAGTGGCTTTGTAGCTTTCATAATTTTCATTGCGGCTTTCAGAATCATGAATCCAGTTATGATGAATGCGTGTATTATTGTATCCATTACAACAGAGATAAATAGCCCCACAGTCGTCGTTGAGTAAGTTGGAATGATGAAAATCATTGTAGGCTACTTCAGCCCCATTACCTCCTCCATTCATTAGGTCACGCCCCGTATTGAAAAATTCGTTGTAAGTGACAGTATTCTTTCCCTCCAGACGAATCGGGGCGTCATAGCTAGCAATGAAATCAAAGTTGCCGACATAACAGTTGGTCACAGTATTGTCTATACCACGAAGCATGATTCCAGAGCACGCACCCCACTGGATATTCATGTGTTCGATCAGGTTGCCCGTCGATTGATTGCTAAACTCTACTGAGGCTTTATTGACCCGGAAGGAGCGCTGTCCCTCGCTGCCCACGGCACCTGTACTATAGTTGCCCCACAAGATTTCGCCATTTTTCAGGATACAATTTTGGGCACCATTGAGCGTCACATTTGCTCCTAATATTTTGATCCCATCGATGGTTATATTTTGCCTGTTGTCAAGATCAATAGCTGTAACTCTCTGTCTGACATAGACAGTATCATCTACTAGACTGGCTTTGTCTGGCGCCATGAAGTAGGCCTTCTTGCTGTCATTGTCTACGTACCACTCACCAGGAGCATCCAGAGCGGCTAGGGTATTCATCAGTATGAACTCACCTCCTTGCGCTGGACTGTGACTACCTCCAAAACTCCATGAGGTCGGTAAAGTCTCGTAAGCCACGAAAGAGGAGGAATAATCAGTAATATCCCTTCTCCAAGAAGTCCATCGGTTTTTGCCCAAAAACCAGATATGTCCACCCTGATCCCAGTTTTGATCTGGGATATTATCGAAGGACACACTCGTGTTATTACCTGTAGTCCATGGAGCTTCCAGGTTGAAATGATCAAAATCTGTCTTATTGGGCCAGCGGGCTAGGATCATACCTTGACCATCATAGTAGATCAGGTTTTGATCTTCGAGGGTGGTTGGCAAATCAGCTACATAAATATCTCCCTGATACAGCTCCCAGCTATCTACTGCATCGAATCCAGATATAATCACCTCCTCGTCCGCCGCGGCAGTGAAACTCAAGTTGTCTTTAGTAGGCTCGATCGTCTCAGTATAAATTCCGGCATGAATGATACATTGATCACCGGCACCCATCACCTGAATCGCTTTCCCTATGGTAAGAAAAGGTTCTGCTTCGGTTCCAGCCTGACTGTCATCTCCTGATTTGGAGACATGAAAATCCCTAGCCTGCAACACAAAACCTGCTACAAGCAAACCTATCGCTAATAAATATTTCATAGTTGTTTTATCTTTTTTCTCCGGCACTCGCCCGATCTAAAATTCTCTGGCGTTGCGCCTCTTCTTTGCTCACATTCGCTGCATGGGGGTCGTCCCATTTGGGTGCTACATTTTGTTGATCCCAAGTCTCATACAGCGCCATAAGTTCTTTCACTTTGTCAGGTTGCCTTGTAGAGAGGTCCTTTTGTTCATAGGGATCCGCCGACAGATCAAACAACAAGGTCTCATTTTTATAAGCAGACATGACCAACTTATAATCTCCCTGACGCAGGGCATAGCCAGCCCCACCCGAATAGCGCCAGAATAGTGCATCGTGAGGTGCTTCTTTTTCTTGTCCACCGAGGTATGGCAGCAAGTCCACGCCATCTAGTGATTTGGATTTTGGTGTTCGAATATCTGCAGCAGCCAATACGGTAGGAAAAACATCTAAAGCAGAAATAGGCTGAGCAAAACGCTTTCCTCCTTGTAGCACTTTGGGCCATGAAATCAAGAAAGGAACACGAATCCCCCCTTCAAAGAGCATGCCCTTGTGTCCACGAAAAGGAGCACTACTCGCGCCATGTATATGAGCACCATTGTCACTGTAAAAAATAATCAAGGTGTTTTCATATTCTCCTGTGTCTTTGAGTTTTTGAATCACACGCCCAATACCCTGATCCATCCCTACCACCATCGCAGCATAGGCTGCTCGCTCTCCATCCTCGATATGAGCCACCTGATCAATGTACTCTTCAGTAGCCTGAATCGGCGCATGGGGTGCGTTGTAGGCTAGATACATAAAAAAGGGATCCTCTGATTGGGCATAGTTGTCGATGTAGCGAACGGCCTCTCTACTAAAATCATCTGTCAGATAAGTGAGTGAATCTTGCCCTACAGGTATCCCATCTCTGAGCACTCCTTGTATTTCTTTCTTGTTGCCCAAATCCCCCCAATAGTTGAAACCTCCGCCATAGAACCCATACCAATCGTCGAACCCACGGTTAGGTGGCCAAAATTTTTGATCATCTCCCAGGTGCCACTTACCCACTGCACAAGTTTGATAGCCCTTTTTCTGCAACAGCTCAGAGAGCAACAGCTCATCAAGGGGCAAACCATCCTCTGAACCAGCCGTTTTGTAGGGGATATTGCACTCATGCCCAAAATGCTGCTGATAGCGACCCGATAGCAAACCCGCTCTACTGGGACTACAGTAAGGATGTGAGGCATAGCCCGCCTCAAAGCTCACTCCCTGAGCCGCCAATCCATCGAGATGAGGCGTAGGTATGTCCGTACCACCGTTGAAACCTACATCCCCCCAACCCTGATCGTCGCTCACGATGATCAAGATATTGGGTCTGTCTTTCATTTTCGCTGGTTTTGTAGCAGCTACTACCAAAATGGCATTAAACAAAAAAACCAGTAATATTGACCTTCTAATCATTCCAGTGCTCATCGATTACCTTTTGGATATGCGGGTAATTTTCATCCCCTTCGTTTAGCTCTCCTCTTAGTGTTAGCAATTGTGATTTCAAGTCTGCAATCTCCTCTGCATATGCAGGATCGCTGTAGCGGTTATTCATCTCTTTAGGATCATCCTTCAGATCATAAAACTCCCAAGCGACAGGTGTATGTCTAGTAAAGTCATTGCCCCAGCTGGCTTTGTTCCACTCGGCATTGGGATCATCTGTATCTACCCAATAGCGACCATAGTAGAATATGAGCTTCTGTGTTTTGGTACGAATCCCAAAGTGAGCTGGATTTTGATGACGATGTGCCAGATGCATCCAATATCGGTAGTAAGTAGACTGTGGCCAGTCAGCAGGTTCATCTCCAGTCTCTAGGATTGTTTTGAAACTACGTCCCTGCATGTAATCAGGAGTTTTACCTCCAGCCATTTCAATGAGCGTAGGTGCAAAATCCGTATTGTTGATCATGGCATCAGAACGCGTACCTGCCTCGATGGACTTAGGGTATTTCACAATGAAAGGCATGCGCATAGACTCATCATACATCCATCGCTTGTCGATATAATCGTGCTCTCCGAGCATAAAACCCTGATCACCTGTATATACAATGATGGTGTTCTCCATCAAGCCTTCCTCTTCCAAATAGGCAAAAAGTCTGGCCAGGTTATCGTCCACTCCCTTCACACATCGAAGATATTTCTTGAGATAATCCTGATAGACCTTGCTGGCATTGGCCTTAGATTCGGCATCATACTGCCATGCTTCTAGGTCTTCTGCAACAATATCCTCTGCATTGCCATAGGCACGGCTAATCGATGAATCTGGATAAATATTGTTCGCCTGAGTTCGGATTAGGTTGCGTTCCGAGACCGACGAACCTATGATTCGCGTCAGAGAATCATTCTTGCCTCTTACTGCTTCTGAACCATGATTACCCATCTCATAAAGGCTCTTTGGCTCTGGGATGAAAGTGTCCGCTAGGTACTCCTCATATCTTGGTGCATTTTCGAAATCATCGTGTGGTGCTTTATAATGATGCATCAAGAAGAAAGGCTTGTCCTTGTCTCTTTTGGACTTAAGCCAATCCAAAGTAGCGTCTGTGATCACGTCCGACGAGTGTCCTGTGGTTTGGATGGTATTGTTAGGCCAAGGCTTATCACCCTGTACTCTAAACAGTGGATCGAAGTATGTGCCTTGTGATTTGAGCACCTGATAGAAATCAAATGAAGCAGGTTCATTTTTAAGGTGCCATTTGCCCACAATCGCTGTTTGGTAGCCCAAATTTTTCATCTCCTGTGGCAGGTATTGCTCTGCAATTTCCAAATCTCCTTCCAAATCTAGTACACCATTGGCCTGACTGTGTTGCCCCGTTAGGATTGCAGCTCGACTGGGTGTACAGATAGAATTGGTCACATAGCAATTGTCAAACACGACTCCTTCACTTGCCAATTTGTCGATAGTCGGTGTGGGGTTGAGCTCTGCGAGTCGACTACCATACACCCCTATACTCTGTGTGGTATGGTCATCAGACATGATAAAAATGATATTGGGCTTTGTCGTCTCCTTATGTTCCTGACCACAGGCAGACAATATCAAGAAAGACAAAAACCAAAAACAATAGTAACCTCCTAAATTATATCTCTTCATAATCCTATAAAACCAACCGGACAAGCTTAATCACCTGTCCGGTATTAAATCAAAACATATTCAAATTCTCGTTTTAGATTGAAATCGCCAGTGTGTGTGCAAAATCACCTACTTTTTCCTTTGGCAACATTACGATCAGTCCTTCTTCTGTTTGCTCCCAGACCAAATCCTCTTCACTTCCTAACAACTGAACATCTCCAATTTTTTCAGGAGCGTACTCTGCGCCTTTTGCTAAAGTTTTAATCCTGATCTCACCGCTTTCTGGCCAATCCATGGCTATGGCATACAGTTTTCCTTCCTTAGTCGTAAACCGAATATCCTCTGCTGACATGCCCTTGTTGTTGCCTTCTGAGTGATGGCCTTTGGCAACCTCCGTAGGCCCTTCACCGAAGGTTTTCCAATATTCGGTCTCATAGATCGCTTCACCATTGGTGTTAAGCCACTCTCCTATTTCGAGCAAAATTGCCTTTTGATCTTCTGGTATCGTACCATCTGATTTAGGTCCTACATTGAGCAGCAGGTTTCCGTTTTTGCTAACGATATCAACCAGATCGTCTACCAGCTCGTTGGTCGTCTTGGACTTCCAGTTGGTCACGTAACTCCAAGAGTTTTTGCCAATCGAAGTATCCGTCTGCCATGGCAGCTTACGGATACCTGGCAGTTTGCCACGCTCCAAATCATAAATCACCGTTCCTTCGGGAAATGCCTCATGGCTAAAATTTTTGTCCTGCAGCACTACTTCTTTGCCCCACTCTAATCCTTTGTTATAATAGTAAGCTGCTAGCTTTGGACGCATCTCTTCAAAATCAGGAATGTCTACATAAAAGTCAAGCCAAAAGATATCTGGTTGATAGTTGTCCAGAACATCTTTGGTACGTTCCCACCATCTCTGTTTGAATTTATCAGAAACAGGCTCTGTTAGGTCTTTACCTTTAGAGCTATACAAATCTGCATATTCAGGATCTACCGTATCAAAATGATCCTTTTTATTGTAAAAAGACCAGTTGAAGGCAAAATGCGAAGAAGTTCCCATGATCATCCCTTTGGCACGTCCCGCTTTAAACAACTCCCCTAGCACATCTCTCTTAGGCCCCATATCATAGGCATTCCATCGGGTGGTATTGGATTTATACATAGCGAACCCATCGTGATGATCTGCAACCGGGATGACATAGCGTGCTCCCGCCGCTTTAAAAACATCTATCCACTCGTTGGCATCAAAATTTTCGCCCTTGAACATAGGGATAAAGTCTTTGTACCCGAATTCCTTTTGATCCCCCCATTGCTTTTTATGATGCAAAAAGACTTTATTTGGCCCAGTTTCTCCAGGGTTCAACTGAGCACTAAAAGTAGCCGTGTCCATATACATCTGACGTGGATACCACTCTGACCCGAATGCTGGCACGCTATAAGCCCCCCAGTGAATGAATATTCCAAATTTCTGATCGTTAAACCATTCAGGATCTGAATAATTCGATTTGATTGACTCCCAATTCGGCTCGAACACTTTCGAAGAGGAATCCTTCTCAGCCAACTCTTTGCTCTGAGTTGTACAAGCTACTATTCCCAAAGCCACGAAACATACTTTCAACCTGGTCAATAACCCTAATTTCTTTTTCATTGATTTTATTTTATGCATTTATGTATTGTCTTTTAAGAGGTATCGGCTCATCCCTATAACCTGTACCTAAGGTTCTTACTATCGAGGTATTCATGCTTTTCAGGTATTCACTAGGTAGATACCCATACTGCTTCTTAAAGCAACGGGTGAAATAAGAAGCAGAATTAAAGCCTGATTTATATCGAACCTCCTTTATCGAACATGCACCCGACCTGAGTAATGCCACTGCATGTTTTAGCCGAATAGTTCTAATGAATTCGCTTGTCGAAAACCCCGTCAATTCCTTGAGTTTGCAATAGAGTACGCTTCTACTCATTCCACTGGTTTGGACTAGGCACTGGACATTAAATTCAGTATCTGCAATATTCTCTTCTATGATGGCAGTAACACGTTCCAGCCATGTGGTAACCATGAATACCGATGAGCCTGAGAGTTCTTCCGTCCCCATAAAACTAAGCTGCCTAAGTCTCATTGCTGATTGATGCTTAGTATACAGTAAAATAGGAGCTACATGTGATGATACTATATCTATTACCCCTTGTTGCAATAGTTCCACCTGTATCTCAGTATCCAAATCATCACTCAAAACAAAAACTGATGTTTCTTCTAAAACAAACCACCGAGGATACTCTTTGTTAAATTCATCCCAAAGAAAATATGGAACCAAAACCACATCGATGGCAAATAACGCTTTGCCTGTCCCCACAACTTCAAATTGAGGAGATAACCAATGCTTATCTTTATTTTCCAGCACATTCGATCCATATACTATCACCGTAGTTTGCTTCATATAACCTTCTATTTGGATTCAAAAAACTTCAAACTCACTACTCAAAGATAGAGGCTACAAGACGGCATGTTGTAAAAGAATTGAAAGCTAAAGCAGGGGGATTTAAAGAAAGTCAGGGGGCAAATCCATCTCTAAAAGAGGGGGAGAATCACATCAATAGCTCAGTAAACATATAACCAACCGAAACCAGTTCATATGATGCCATGCCTATAAACAAAGAAGGCAGCCAATGGCTGCCTTCTTTAAAATAAAACTAGATCATTATTCCCATTTTTCGAACCGTATACCATTGTCTCTGAATACCAAAGAATCAGATACGTAATGTACATCACTCGCTGTACTAGGGTCGCTATCCTCATCAAACTCATAGGTATAACTGTAAGAGATCGTATTGTCCTTAACCACTCCTGAAAAATCATTGATGGCTAGTTGAGCATTAGGTTTTGACAGATCACCACTTACTTCCATTGTTTCCATATCTATCGTCAATTCTAATACGTCTACAAAGTCGGTTGCTTTTCCAATAGCTGGCAACAACAGTTTGTTTTGTCCCAGCGTACTCAGATCTACCGTCTCATTGTATACCAAAGTATCCGTACTGTATCTAATAACATTATCCACATCTACAGAGTCAGCGCCCATACGGTAGTAAGTACCGTGGTAATCATTGATATACTTGACCATTAGCAAAGTATAGTGCTTGCCATACAAAACAGAATCAGTCGTAAACTGAACCAGTTTAAGTGGAAGAATATAGTGATCCTGATAAGACAATGCATCATTATAAAACTCATCTGTCATCACCAATTCAAACTCTCCTTGAAACGAACCTGACGGAATTTTTATCAAGGAATCCTCATCTACTCTCAACTTATAGTGAGTACTAGGCAACACTGCAAATCTACTATCTGTCAACAAAGCGTCATCTTTACTAAAATAAGCGTACTCATTCACTGTATTGTCACGCTTTCCGCCCAATACGATACCTACCTCTATCACCGAATCCTCCAGCGTAACCGTACGCATAGGCTGCTGATGAGGAAAGTATACCGCCGTGTAATCAAAAGGTTTTTCGTAATCTTCGTAGCAAGCAGTGGCTAAAACCACCACTGCTATCAACATCATATATATTGCTTTTTTCATCTTCTCCAATTTTTAATTACCAACCAGTGTTTTGCGTAATACTAGGGGTCTTAATCGCCTCAAAATAAGGCATTGGCCCAAAGTACATGTAATCCTTATAGGTCGGCGTGAATAGTGATTCAATTGAATAGGTAGCGACCCCAAATTGGTTTTTCTCTATCTTAACCGACTTCACTTCATCATTCAAATCCTCATTCCATCGACGCAAGTCATAAAAGTAATGCCCCTCAAAACAAAGCTCGATTCTTCGCTCATTGCGGATCAACTCTCTCAAATCATCCTGATCGGCACTAACCATATCAAGATAGACATCAGGCTGTGCGATCCCTGCTCTTCTGCGTACCTCACGAATCGCATCTACAGCTGTCATACCTACTCCATATGGATCTGCATTTGGACCGAAAGCTTCATTGGCTGCCTCAGCAAAATTAAGAAAAACCTCCCCCTTTCTGAACAATGAAAAGTAGTGATATGCATTGGTATTATTAGCTGGATTTTTATCCACAAAAGTACTCAACCACTTTCTGAGATAGTAACCAGTACGTGTTGAGTTTTCTGTATTAGCCGCTCCACCTACTCCACCTGAATAATCCTTACCACCTACATAAGTCTGTACCGTCTGACCTTTAAAGAAAGCTCCATCATACAGCACAGTCATATAAAAACGTGGATCACGATTAGCATAAGGAAAATCTTGGTCATACGTACTACTCGGGTGATCTATAGGATATCCATCCGCGGTAGGAAAAGCATCTACTAGGTTTTGAGTTGGATTAGTACGCCCATTACCAAAGTAGCTCGGAGGAAAATTAGCTCCTTCAATCACGTTTTCGTTATTGCCAAGCCTTCTCATGATGAGTTCATCAGAATCGCCATTGTTAAAATAGTTGTCATAGCCAGTGCTACCACCTGCATCGAGATAAACATCCGGTAGTGTGGTACCGATCAAACCAAAAGCTTCTCCTGCTGCTCTAGCTGACTCGACATTCATATCCTGAGCATCACTGAGGCCATAGAGTTCACTACCAGCATATAGCAGTACTCTAGATTTCAAGGCAAGGCAAGCCACTGATGACGCACGCCCTAACTGGTTTTGTCCCGTTATCTCGCTTGAACCACTATAATTCTCTGGAAGAAAATTGACCGCATAGTCCAAATCATCTATGATCTGCTCTAATACCTCTCTAAAGGTCGCTCTTGGTAGCTCTGGAACACTAGCGGCATCCAGCTGCTTGGTGATCAATGGCACACCCATTAATTCCCCAGACCCATCCACACCAGCAAAACGCTTGAGTAGATCGAAATAGAAATAAGCTCTGAGAAAATAAGCCTCTCCCTCCAAACGCTCGGTCAATTCTTTATTCGTTTGCTCATTTCCCTTCCAGAAAGTCACATCACCTCTCAACCCATACTCGATAAAACGATTGATTGACTGGATCGCTGCATAACGACTTGACCAATTGTCAATTGGACTCCCTAATGCCTGCCATTCTTCCGCAATTGTTTTATTTAGCTGATTATTTGGCAGGTTAATCACTGCATTCTGTGTCGCACAATCCAGAAAACCTCCATAGTTATCCTGTCCTTTGGGCAACGCATCATAGGCTTTGAGAAGAAATCCCTGAACGACTTGTGGGTCACTCACTGCCTCCTCTAGGCCTAACTCATTGGCATACTTTGGCTCCATGAAATTCTCATCACAGGCACTTAGGCCTACCAATATGGCCAGTGTATATATTATTTTTTTCATTCTTTTCTTATTTAAATATTAGTAAGAAAGATTAAAACCTAGAGACACTGTCTTCATCAAAAAGCCATTAGACAATCCAGAAGCAGCGTTATCAGAGTTGAAGTCGGAGTTGCCTGAAAAACTGAACAAGTCAGTACCTCTAGCAAATACGCGTAACTCAGATGCACGAATAGAATTCCTGATTTTCTCAGGAAAGGCATAGCTCAACTCTATATTTCTAATCGTGAAATAGGAAGCGTCTTGCAACCAGAAGGAAGAACCTTGGTAACTGTGCGCTCCTCCCACAGTAGTCAACCGTGGATGGCTAGCATCTAGATTATCCGGTGTCCATCTATTCATGGCGTTAGCGGCATACTTACCCTGAGCCACTCCATTGTATGCAGTGTTCCAACTCATCATTCTATCATGACCTGCAGCTCCTTGCCCTAGTACCGATAAGCCCAATCCTTTGTATCCAAAATTGAAATTCAAAGAATACTGATATCTAGGTGTAGTATTAGCAATTACTTTTTGATCTTCCACAGTGATCAGTCCATCTTCAGTGATGTCTGTATATTTCAGATCTCCTGCGATGACATCACCACCCAATGTACTCTGTACATTTACTTCTGATGCATCAGTATAGAACCCTTCTGAGTTATATCCCCACATCGCATCGAGCGGCTGACCGTCTCTGTTCAAATGAGAAAAAGCAGTAAGGTCACCGGTCTTTTCGTAAATCGCTTCGGAATATGTTACATATCCACCTACACCGTAGCTGATATCCCCTGCTTGACCACTGTAGTTCAAGCCCAACTCTACACCCTGATTGCTAACCTCCCCATAATTGATATATGGAATATAATCGCCAAAATAGTCAGGATATAAACTTGAAACCTGCATAGGAATATCTGATCGATATTCATTGAAATAATTGGCCTCAACAGACAAGTTTTTCATAATCAATGCTTCCAAACCAATGTTGTATTCAGTCGCTATTTCAAAACCAATGGCGGGGTTCCCTGCCCGTATCAAATTGTAAGCGCTCGAACCATTGCTGTTTTGTGAGCCGAATTGCACCCAACCATTAGGGCCGTATGCATCTCTGTACCAAAAATGCTGCAAAGAACGGTCATAGCCCATCTGTCCATAACTCGCCTTTATCTTCAAATAGTCTAGGGCATCTACCGACTGCAAGAATCCCTCTTCACTCAGTACCCAGCCTAGTCCTACAGAAGGAAAAAACTCATAGCGGCTACCTTCTTCCAACTTATTAGATCCCATATAAGTCAGATCCACTTCTGCGATGTACTTATTGGCAAAAGCATAGTTCAAACGATATCCATAAGTCACATTCTTGTATGGCTGAGCAGTTCCTTGATACTCACGGTTTTGAGCAATCGCATTGAGATGAGAAGTAAAAGCATGGTCGCCAAATGTACGGTCATATGTCATCGTAGAGATCATACCAATATTGCGATACGCAGAATCATCAAACTTGCTGATACCAGAAGCTTGTACATCATCACCGACTTGAGTCCCGTCTGCCTGGTATCTTGCATACTCATCCTTCTTTCTAGTAATTAGAAAGTTGTAAGTATCAAATGAAACGTAGTTTTTCCAGGACAAACCTTCAATCCCCCATTGGGTAAAATCCATATCCAAACCTATGTTGGACTGAGACTGTCTGAGTAGTTCATCTCTATAACCAGCTCGTAGCAATTCTCCTTCTATATTTGTACTCTTAGCAGCTCCCCAACCTAACTCTCCTGGAGATTCGGCCGTCGGTGCGTTGTGATATATCGGGTACTCATTGGGTCTATGAGAACTAAGTGTACTAAAGAAACCTTGAACAGTATTGTTGTCGCCCAAGTTGTTCGGGGTACCGTCATAGTTAGAATATGTCATCTGATTGGTCGAAGTAGTCTCCAACCTAGCTGCTACATCCACTTGTACACTAAAGATATCATTGATCTTATAGTCCAGGTTACCACGAACATTCATGCTGTTGTACTTGGTTTGCTCGCCAATGGCCTCCAAACCTCCCTCACCAGCGTATCCAGCAGTAAAATAGAATGCCGTTTTTTCATCAGCATTGCTATAGGTACCATAGATTCTCTGGTAATTGGTAAACGATTTCAAGTAACGATCATAGTAGTCCACGTTAGGCAACTCGTCGTTGATTCCTGCTGATTCATAAGCTGCGATATCAGCATCGGAATACTGAGGAGTTAAGCCATCATTCTCTTGTGCTTCGTTGTAAAGTCTAGCATAATCTGCCGAATTAAGAAAGTCAGGCAAATGAGTAGGTTTTCTAAAACCGTACTCTGCATTGATACTAGCCTTTTTTACGCCCACTTCACCTCTTTTGGTTGTTACCAAAATCACACCGTTGGCAGCCTGAGGACCATAGAGAGACTTAGCTGTAATATCCTTGAGTACTGTGATTGACTCAATTTCATAGAAATTGAGTGACTCTAGGGAACGATTACTAACTCCATCAACCACCACCAATGGGCCATCGTCACCGATAGTATGTAAGCCTCTGACATTCAACCATGAATTGTCACTACCAGGACCTGCTGAGTTTTTAAACACATTTAGTCCCATAGCTTTGCCTATCATGGCAGATTCTACGTCCAAATCCGCTGTCGTTATCTGATCCTGAGTAATGAGACTCGTGGCTCCCACTACACGATTTTTGTCCATATCTCCAAAGGGCAAATGCACCTTTTGTTTTTTATTAGCTCCCAGAGTGTCCTGTAGCACTACTTCTTCGACTTGCTGAGCCTGCACCTGAGCAAAGCCAAACAAAACAGTCGCAAGAGCTATGATATATTGTATATATTTCATTTCGATTCTTTTTGTGGTTTAGAAATTACCATCCTGGGTTTTGAGTAAAGTTTTCTACCAATCTCATTTCGCCAGAAGGAAAAGGATACCAATAGTGCTTTTCTTCAAACACACGTGCACCTTCTATTTCTTTTTTATCATAGATAAGTGTGCTACCTGATTTGAGAATTTCAGCTCCGTAGATTTCATCTAACTCTTCGTGAGCAATTCTCCATCTTCTCAGATCATGCCATCTGTGCATCTCCTGATAGAGCTCTACAAAACGTTCGTTTCGAATTCTCTCTCTCAATGCTGCTTTCGATCCAGTATACATAGGATCTACATCAGGCATTCCAACTCTATTTCGCACTACATTGAGTGCTTCTACTGCAGTCATGGTTTTTCCTCCAGCAGATACTGCTGTGGTAGGACCGACTGCCTCGTTAGCAGCTTCTGCAAAATCAAGGTAAACCTGCGCATATCGAATCAAAGGAAAGATCCTTTTCACACCCGCTACGACATCAATGTTATTTGCACCATCCCAGCGATGCTTTCTGTGCAAATACCCAGTCCACAACCCTACAGATTTGGCCTGTAGTTCATGATAACCTCCATTCCAAGCTTCCAAAGTTGCTGGTTTACTCGATGGTGCAGAGATGTACATGTTGTCTCCATTTTTGTAGACGAACATGTCCAAACGAGGATCTCTACTCACAAAAGGATCTTGTGCATCAAAAGCAGGATCATCTTTGATATCCAAACCATTAGCAGTTTCAAATCTATCTACAGCGTTTTGGGTAGGACCACTCCATACAGTCCATCCACCGTCCCAGTGTGGCATATACCATCCAAGACCTGCATTAAAACCAGGAGAGTTGGCATTGGACTGTGGGGGTGCCCACAGTGCCTCATAGGAAACTCCTGAAGCTATTCCATTCCAGTTTTCCTTATACTCGGCTAGTGTTAGCATTCTATAATAGTTAGAATTTTCAGCAGCGGCCAGTGCTTCTAAGGCTGCCTCAGCTGCTTCCTGAGCACGAGATTGCACGTAGGCATTTGCTCCTCCATCGATCATGCTCATATTTGGACTAGCTGCATACAGCAATGCCATGCTTTTGATCGCCTTGGCTGTAGCTACAGTAGCACGCCCTTCATAGTTAACAGGCCACTTTTTCGGCAAAAGATCTGCCGCCTTGTCCAAATCAGACACTAACCAATCCGTACAATCCTGATATGATCTACGAGTAGAATCAACTATGTCTGAACTCGTAAATGACTTGTTCAAATAGAATATCCCTCCATAGCGCTGAATAACCTGAAAGTAGTTCCATGCGCGAATCAAACGAGCCTCTCCTTCAAGATGCCTCTTCATCTCCTCTGGAGTAAAATCAGCTAGTTCTGGAAAATTCTCTAGTTTATCCAAGTTTTCCAAAGCCAAGTTGACCATTCTAATACCGACGATAGCTTCTCCTGCAGGTTGTTTTCTAGATCTACGCTCTGGATTACCTTCGCTCCAGTTGTAATCAAAACCAAACTCGTGAAACCCTTCATCTAACCATAGTCCCTGATTAAACACATTGGCTATTGGTTTGTTATTCACGTTAAGGTGTTGTGCTTCATCACTTAAGGTTCCGATTTCTGAATCCCAATCCTGTGGATCGTATGCATAGTTATGCAACGTCCAATAGGCATGCGCGATGACTCCTTGGAATGACTCGTAGTTCGTATAAACCTCATCATCATCAAGTCCCAAATCTGGACTCACATCCAAATAATCTTCACAGGCAGATATGGTGAATATTGTCACCAAAATCGCCACGTATATATAGATATTTTTTAGTTTCATAATTCTCGCTTTTTAGAATGTCATCCTAAACCCTACATTGTACCTTCTCGAAATAGGATATACCTCTAGGCTTTGTGCTTCTGGATCGAATTCACTCGGTAGGCTACTCCACGTCCAAAGGTTGTTTCCATTCACATAGATTTCGAAATTATTGATCATGTTCACGTTTTGCATCGGCAGTTTGTAGGACACTTCTGCCATTTGCAGTTTCAGATAGTCAGCCTTTCTGATCGTATGCGTACTGGTCTGTCTATTATGCGTACTGGACAGATGCAGAGCCGGGTGAGACGCATCCAGATTATCTTCAGTCCAATAGTCGCGTTGCTCATTATTGTTCAGCTGAAAACCAAGAATACTCCTAGTTTCATATTCCCATAGGTAACTAGGTGACATATACTTAGCCATATTAAACACCCCAGTAAACCTGGCCATAAGACTCAAGCCTTTGTAAGAAACACCTCCAGAAAAAGCATACGCATTGGCGGCATAACTAGGCTGCTTAATCACCACCTGGTCTAGAACATTGATGATTCCATCAGCATTATAATCCACATACTGAAAATCACCTGGAATCAGACTTTCTGTACCCCATGAAGACTCCGTCGTATTGTACACCTCGTCCCAGCTATCCAGATAACTATCAACCATCAGTCCTCTCCATGATCCAATTGGCTTTCCAGCCTCTTTTTGATACTCTGGAGCAAAACGTTGATCATCTTTGAATATGACTCTGTTTTCAGCCAAACTTAGGTTCGCTTTGACGAAATATGAGAAATCAGCAGAAACTGCCTCTTTCCATTGGAGGTCAAACTCTATACCGTGAGACTCTGTGCTTCCTATGTTCGCTTGTACTGCTCCTGGAAACCCAGTAAACACACTTACAGACTTTCTGTTAAGGAAGATATTCTCTCTTTTTTCATCATATAACTCTACATCCAAGGTCAAACGACTATCCAAAAACCCGAATTCAAAACCAAGGTTCTGTTTAGTACTCTCTTCCCACGTAGCACCAGGATTGGCAACTTTCCCTTCCTTATAGGTCGCTATCGATTCTTTATTTTGTCCAAAGTAGGGAACTTGATCAGCGGTATTGTTAATAGAATATGTCGAAACATAAGCAAATCTGGCGGCAGATTTTTCTGACCCCACTACCCCATAAGAATATCTAATCTTCAAGTGATCTAACCAGCGCTTAGCTCCTCGCATAAAGCTCTCGTTAGACACCATCCAACCAATAGCGCCAGAAGGGAAAAAACCAAAACGATTGCCTGGAGCAAATTTTTCAGAACCATTATAGGCACCATTCATCTCAAAGAAATAGCGTTCGTCATAGTTATAAGTCACACGCCCAATCCAGCTTTCGAGTACACTTTTGAATTCGACTTTATTCTGACTTTCTTGACGATAAAAAAGTCCTAATGCTGAAACGGAATGAGCTCCGAAGGTATTGGCATAGTCTATTCCACCTTCATAATAAAGGCTCCTGTTATAATTGTCCAAAGTTTCGTCACCCAAAACTGGTGGTTTTTGTACATTTTGGGTATTACTTCCATACTGTATAAGTTCTATCTCAGTCTGATCTGACCCCTGTACAGGCACTTCCTCTGCATAATATTGAATGATCTCATGCTTGGTTTCCTGTCGATACTGAAAGTAAGAATTATATGCCACTTTGCCTCGTAGTTTCAACCCCTCTACCAAAGAACTCAAATCCTGCTCAAGCCCAAAATCAGTCCAAAGCTTATTAGATTTTCGCTGTACAGAGCCATTGTGTTGCATCCTGACTAGGTAGTTGGGATTTTCGGCAACACCTTGCTCTATACCAAACTCTCCTGTAGAAAACACTGGCGGAGCACTTACCATCGGCCAGTTATAGAACTGCTGAAGATAAAGGTTTCGACCAGAACCATCTCCTTGAGAAAAACCTGTTCCTCCACCTGCAGCTGTCACAAAATTACCGTTCCAATTGGTGATTTCACCAGCTAATTTCATTTTGACCGTTGTGCTTTTGGTGAGATTGATATCGACATTGGCTCTGTAGTTATATCGCTTTTGCCAAGTGCGAGGGTCGTAATCCGATTGTTTTTCTAGATCGAAAATATCCCCATCATTGTTGTGTCCAAACGAAGTAAAGTACTTGACAAATTCATTCCCTCCCGAAATATTGAGGTTGTAACTCTGATTGTACCCTGTCTGAAGCAACTCGCTCACCCAGTCAGTATATGAATATAAGTCTGGGTTTCTATTGGGGTCTTCCCATGCGGCAATTGTCTCCTCAGGTATCAGAGAGCTATATTGCCTATCATTCATAGCTGCAATATTCAAATGCCTCAAATTGGTAGGCATATCTGCCATGAAATCTGTATCGATTGTAGGCTGCTTCATACCAAAGTTTGCACTGAAATTCACATTGACTTTACCAGAAGTACCCGTTTTGGTAGTCACGATAATTGCACCATTACCTGCACGAGCACCAAACACCGCCGTAGCGGAGGCATCTTTCAAGACTGTAATAGATGCGATTTCATTAGGATCGATATTGTTCATATCACGCTCTACCCCATCTACCAATACTAATGGAGAGTTATTGTTCCATGAAGACTTACCTCTAATGAGAATCTCAGCCTGTGATGCTCCAGGTATACCCGCATTTTGCTGGGTAGTCACACCAGGCATCAACCCAGCCAATGCCTCACTCACAGTCGTCACACCACCAGATTTCACTACATCTTCTCCTGTAGTGGTTACGATTGAGCCTACTACACTTTCTTTCTTTTGTTCGGCAAAGCCCACCACGACCACCTCATCAAGTGATTCTATATCCAGCTTCATCCCCACATCTATAGTAGATCTAGAAGAAACCGTTACCTCCTGAGGTTCATATCCAATAAAAGAAAAAGAAAGAATAGCACCGCTCGGCGCATTGACTGCAAAATTTCCATCCAGATCAGTAATCGTACCTGTGGATGACTCCTTTATTACAACGTTGACGCCCGGTAATGGCTCTCCGTTTTCATCTGTTACCTTTCCCGATACCTTTTGGCCGCCTTGTGCAAAGGCATCCTGAACAAAGGCCGAAAAGAACAGCAACAATATCATACAACAAGCTACCCGTCCTGGGAAGCCGAGAAGTAGTATAGTCTTTTCACGCATTTAGTTATGTTTAAAATTTAACTTTCATTCATGGTTGATGAGCAGTTACTCCGTTCGCTTTTTGGTTAAAAAAGAGAATCGTTGATTATATCTTCAAACGAACAGAAAACGAAACTATCAACTTTAACAAATTTAAGCAGGAGCCTAGCGCAATGAACGAAGGCATGGTATGGGAAAAGGGGGTGATTTTAGATTTCAAGGGGGGAATATACGGAATTAAGGGGGGTAAGATTCTCCCAACCTATCTATAAGCAACAAAAAAGGCCTTCGATCTCTCGAAGGCCTTTTTTGTATTTTCATGATAAGAACTTAATTTTTGACTACTCCTACGTTATCAAACCTCCATTTGGAAGCTCCACCATATACCTTGAAGGCAATGTTATATTTACCAGGAGCAAGGGTCTTAGTCACATTGGCTCTATACCATTGGTCTTTCATGTTAGCTGGTGCCTGCCATGATTTATAGACTTCTGTATTACCGTCATGATTAGCTACCAAGTTTACTTCCACTACCATATTCCCCGCAGTTTCTGGTATGGTCTCTGCGTACAAATCAACAGAGAACGTGTGGTCTCCCTCGGCCGTGACTTCAAACTGTTGAGAGAAGAACTGAACCGTTCCTCCACCACCATCGTGGTAGTATATAATAGCTCCAGACCCACCTTCACCCAAATCTGGTGAATAACTGAGTCTTGACATGTGATTATAAGAGGCTCCATTAGAACCAGCCACCCATTCTGAGATATCATTACTTTCCAAGTCAAAATTACCACAGGCCAATAGATTAGGAGACGCTGTACATAATTCATCCTCTGCTCGTACATATACCAACACAGTGTCTAGCTGGCCAAAATTCTCTGGTCTAGACGCTTTATAGGTTTTCAATACCGCACTGAATCGACCTGAACCATTGTAGCGTATCGTTGGATTCTTCTCAGTAGAAGTAGCGGGTACCCCTCCTTCAAATGTCCACTCGTACGTATCAGGAGACCCGAGTGACTTACTCGTAAATGAAATGGATTCACCTGGCAAAATCAGCTCTTTATCCACTTCAAAATCCGCAATTACTGGAATAATTGGGTTGACATGAATCAACTCACTCATAACCACAGTCTCAACGGATCCGTCAGGGTTATTCCTTGTCGTTTTCAGTGTGACATCATAATCACCTAATACCGAATACATTGCCACTGGATTTTGCTCATTAGAAGTAGAAGGAGTTGCTCCCTCAAAAGTCCATTCCCATTGATCAGGTTCTCCGATACTCTCGTCTACGAACTGAACCTCATCTCCAGTAGAGATATGAAATCCTGAATCTGATTCTAAAAGATCTACTCCTACTACAGGCTGAAGATCGTCCAAAACTTTGATCGGGAACTCAACAAGCTCTGACAGTCCAGACTCATACTGAATAGACAAACTGGCCTTGAACTCACCAGCTGTCTCATACATCACCTCTATGTCTGGATCAGAAGATAACTCAGGTATCCCTCCTTCAAAATTCCAAACTCGCTTTGTTACGGATTTGGATTCATCTACAAACTGAGTACTCTCTCCATTTACGAGCAAAGCTTGGCTAACTGAGGCACTTGCCTCCCCCTTCTCGGGAGGTGCATTATTTGCAGTTTCTTCTTCGCAACCAAAGAGAAAAACACTAGTAGCTAAGGTTGCTACTCCTATATATTGATTTATTGATTTCTTTTTCATAAGAATCTATTATTCCGTCATCATTAGTTTTTCACCACATTCAGATTATCAAAATGCCATTTGGAATGACCTCCATACAATCGATACCCCACCACATATGTACCCGCAGGCAATGTCTTAGTAACAGACTTGGTCGCCCACTGATCCTTCATATCAGCTGGAGCTTGCCAGCCACGGTACAAGTTGGAATCGTTGGTTCCTTTGGGTATGATAGCAATTTCCACCACCATGTTTCCTGAGGTAGTACCAAGTGTCTCCGCATATATATCTGAGGTAAATGTATAATCTGCCTCTGTGTCTACTGTAAATTCACTTCCTGTAAAGATAACCAGACCATTTCCTTCGATCATCTCATACGAAATGCTACCTGCTCCACTACTCACTACAGCGGATGAAACACCTAAATGATCCATCTGCGTAAAAGAAATCGCATCTGTAGCAAACGAGCTTCCAGTAGCCGCTCTCCAGCCTGACAAGTCATCTGATTCACCTGCATAGTTTCCACACGCGATCAAATTGGCTGGTGAGTCATCACAAACAGTACCATCAGAAGCTACCACCACATAATTGACTAGCATTTTAGAATTGCTACCTTGTGAATTTGTAGCAGTCAGCTTTACATCAAATGTCCCTCCTGAACTGTAGGTAACTGTTGGATTCATTTCAGTGGAAGTCGCTGGTGTTCCACCTTCAAATTCCCAAAAATAACTCGTAGGATCATTGGTCGTAGCATCTGTAAATGTCACAGTACCTCCTGCGTCAAAAACCAACGTATTGTTATAATCTGACGTAAAATTAGCCACAGGCGGTTGTGGATCAGTGATCGTTACATGATCCGACTTCATCACTACAGTTTCTCTAGAAGGTTCAGATCTAGCCACAGTCAATTTCACATCATATACTCCCACAGTACTGTATGTCACAGTAGGATTACGTTCAGTCGACGTAGATGGGGTACCTCCCTCAAATTCCCAGAACCATTCTTGTGCATTGTCCGAAGATTCTTCGGTAAAGGTAATTTCACCTCCATAAGGGACAGACGTAGCATTGGCTACAAAATCAGCAGTAATATCTGGTGCTAACCCTACAGTAATATCACTCACTAACGTTTCGTCCCTTTCGGGTTCTGTCCTTGTCGTTCTAAGCTTCACCTCAAACGTTCCTGAGGTCTGATACAGCACCGTTGGGTTAGCCTCTGTAGAAGTAGCCGGTTCGCCACCTTCAAACTCCCAAAAATACGTCTCTGCGCCACCTTCTGTAAGGTCAGTAAACTGGACAGATTCATACTCAACGGGGTTTTCATTGTCGACCTCATATTCAGGGTCAAGGGATGGGGCAGAAACTACCTGCACATAATCACTGACCAAAGTAGTGTCGGCATTTGCTATCTCTCCACTTTGTTTCACGATTAATTTCACATCGTACATACCTACATTTTTGTAGCGCACGTTAGGTAGCCTATCCGTAGAGGTCGCTGGTTCGCCACCTTCGAACTCCCACAGCCACTCATCGGCCTTACCTATGGTGGTATCACTAAACTGAATGTAGCTATACTCTATGACCGAACTCTGGTCTGCTGAAAAGCCAGCCGTTAAACCATCTACAACCCTTATGGTTACTTCTTCCAGTTCAGTCTCACCGTTCGTGTAAGTCACTCTAAGCGCAGCTTTAAACAAGCCCGCTGAGTCGTATTGTACGGTCACCTCTGGCTCAGAAGACGTTTCCGGTATTCCTCCAGCAAATAGCCACTCTCGTTGAGAAACCTTGGTAGAAGAGTCTGTATACATAACCGTCCCTCCACTCATAATTCCTTTGTGTGAGGCCTTAATGGTAATGACACCACTTTCTTCGCCTACACCATCTTCTTCCTCATCACAAGATGAAGAAAAGACAAACAGACCTGCAGCCAGGCACCAACAGCCCAGTGAGATCCACTTCTTTCGAACATTATTCAACATACAAATAAGTTTAAATAATGATTCACTTTTTTAACCATCACCAATCTAAAAGAGACCCTATATACTCATGATAGGTATTTTCTCTTTTTTACCCTCCATACAGAATACCCCATCCAATTTGAATGAATTTGCCCCCTAACCCAATAAAACTCCTTCCCTGCTAAATCCTTATTATTGCATAACACAAAAATATAACGCGCATTAATTCTGTAGATTCAATAATCTAATGGACTGGTTATATTTAGCGGCAGTAAATTGATAAGGCAAGGCGAAAAATTATGAAGAAGAGATTTACTATTCAATCCACTATTACAGTATTGTTCATTTTTATTGGGGTTAGCTCATCTCTATCCCAATCTTTATACAACGATTTCATACACTATAGTACGAGGAATGGTCTTAGTCAAAACGACGTTCGGTCTATCTATCAGGATAGCTATGGATACATATGGATTGGCACGCACGATGGGCTCAATAGATTCGATGGGTATGATTTCAAAACCTTTAACACCGACATCTACGGGGGAAATTCTATCTCTAGTAACCTCATCAGTGATATTACGGAAGATAGCAGAGGCAATATTTGGCTCGGAACAGATGACAATGGAATCTCTATGTACAATAGAGAAAAAGGTCTATTTCACATAATAAATAATGATGATAACATTCGCGGAAAACGTCTTTCTAGCAACAGGATTGGCAAAATACTCATTGATCAAAATGGTACAATCTGGGCGGGATCTGACGAAGGACTCAATAAAATAACTTATGACTATGATCAGGATACTTACCTCGTTTCTAATTTCTATCATGAAGAAGCACAACCAGAATCCATTTCACAGAATTTTATCACTAGTCTATTTGAAGACCGACTAGGTAACATATGGATAGGAACTAAGCAAGGACTGAATAGGTATGTCTCTAACAAACAGGGACAGGATTTATTTTTTAAACACCTCAGTGATCACGGGATTACCGATGTTCAAGAAACAGAAAAAGGCCTCTTAGTATGTGCAGGGCAGTTGTACTTTATGAGTTATGAGAGCTTTTACAATGGCGCCCCAGAGTTTAAGCGAATCTCCAATGACTACATGTCACGCGTAGAATCCGATAATCAGGGTAATATATGGGCTTTGCTAAAACAAGGAATGAAGGTGTATCAATTCGATGGAGATTCTGTGCTTACTCCCATGAAACAATTCAGACACTACTGGGCCAACAACAAGTCCATTAGTAGCGATTACACCACCGAAATCATGAAAGACAATACAGGTATCATCTGGATAGGTACTAATGGATCTGGATTGAATAAATACAATCCCAAAAGAAAAAATTTCAAACACTTTTCTACCAACGAAAATCTGGGTAGCCTGTCCCACAACAAAATACGATCGATCTACGAAGACAATAACGACAACCTCTGGATAGGGACTGAAGGAGGTGGTATCAACTTCCTAAACTCAACCACATCTAAGCAATACGCTGACGGATTTGTGAACTACAAAAACAACAACATGAATGACGTCCCTACCTCTATCTATGCCATCGGTGGTATATCGAATTCAAATCAAGACTTTATCTTGGCTGGAGGCGGATTTCCTAAGAATTTAAATTCATTTATAGTCAATGGAAAAAGCCTCCCTGTTTCAGTCGACAATGTCTCTGGTATTATTGGTTCAGGTTTCTATATATTCACTGATAAAGATCAACAGGTTTGGGTAGCTTCATACAATGGCGGACTGTATCGTTTTTTACTAAACGAACGAGGAAACTTGATTGAAGACACTGTTTTCAAACATGATCCACATGTTAAAGGCAGTTTATCCTCTAACATAGTAAGAAGTATCAATCAAGACTTAAAAGGAAACCTTTGGATCGGTACTGACAAGGGACTAAATAAACTAACCTATGATCAAGTCCAGTCTAAGTCTGCTCAGTTCATCGTCTATAAACATGATCAAAATGACCCCTACTCACTTAGTTTCAACTATGTACTCCCGATCATGGTCACGGAAGACAATCAAGTTTGGGTAGGTACACTAGGTGGTGGACTAAACAAGGTAATACAAGGAGACAAGCCAGACAATGACCAATTCCTATCATACACCACTAAAGACGGACTACCTAACAACGTCATAAAAGCCCTACTAGAAGGAGATGATGGTTCTATCTGGCTTTCTTCTAACAAAGGAATCACTCACTTCTCTCCTGATAAACTAGAGTTCAAGAACTATAGCATCAATGACGGGCTTCAAGATTTAGAGTTTAGTGAACTGGCCGCCTACAAACGAAAAGATGGAGAAATGATATTCGGTGGAGTCAATGGTTTCAATGCCTTTTATCCTCAGAACATCACGCGAGACAGCACCCAAATAACCGTAAGATTAGACAACCTACAAATCCTCAACAAGGAAGTAGCTATTGGCGACAGTGTAAACCAACGAGTGTTGTTAAAAAAGAACATTAACGATCTAGAAAAACTATACCTTAAACATAACGAAAATAGCTTTTCGGTCAGTTTTGCGGCATTACACTATGCTGCACCAGATCAAAATGCCTATGCATACAAGCTGGAAGGCTTTGACGACAATTGGATAAAAACGACTGCCTCTAACAGAGTAGCTAAGTACACCAACTTATCTGCAGGAGACTATACCCTACTGGTCAAGGGTAGCAACAATGACGGCTTTTGGAGTAGCGAACCTATCAAACTACCCTTAACTATCCTACGACCATTTTGGAAAACACCATGGGCCATCGCAACCTATGTACTGCTAGTTTTGGCAGGTCTATGGTTCTTTAGAAAATTCACCCTGATTAGTATCACTAGCAAAAATGAGTTAGTACTAGAACACATGGAACGTGAAAAACATGAAGAAGTCAACCAAATGAAACTAAAGTTCTTCACTAATATTTCTCATGAATTCAGAACCCCGTTGACATTAATCATTGGTTTCATTGAACGGCTCAAAAATCACTCTGGTAGCCTCAGCGAGGAAGAAAGGCAAAAATACTATCAGAATGTAGGTAGAAACTCAAAGGTCTTGCTCAATCTCATCAACCAACTGCTCGGGTTTAGAAAGCTCGAACAGGGTAAAATGAAACTAAAAGCTTCCTATAACGACCTGACCAACTATGTCCAGCTCCTTGGTGAGAACTTTTACGAACTGGCCAACCAAAAAAACATCACTTTCAATGTAAACTACGACCATGTCATTGAAACATGGTTCGATCATGAAATCTTAGAGCGTGTCATATTCAATCTACTATCCAACGCCTTCAAGTATACTCCAGCCGGAGGGAAAATAGATGTTCATCTAGTGTTAAATGGTGAATACGTAGACATCATCGTCGAAGACAATGGCGAAGGAATACCCGAGTCTATGCACGATCAGGTATTCGAGCGTTTTGCGCCCAACATGTCCAAACGAAAAACTGGCTCAGGCATAGGTCTTTCCTTTGTGCAAAGCCTAATCCATCTACATCATGGCGAAATCACTTTCGATAGACAGAGGGATACAGGTACTTTGTTTTGTGTATCTCTACCTATGGACAAGGAAGTATATACCAAAGATGAACTTGTAGACGGAGGAAATACAAGTATGGAAATACACACTGAGACCGATTGGCTCATCCCTACCAGTAATCCACGTCAAATACCTGCAACTAGCGAACCCAAAGACAAGACACTGCTTCTGATAGAGGACAACAAAGACATTCTTTACTTCCTAGAAGAAAATTTCAAGCATGAGTTTAACATATTGATGGCTGAAGAAGGGGAAAAAGCATATGACCTATGTATAAATAATAATATTGATCTGGTGATCAGTGACATCATGATGGATGGCCTCAATGGTTTAGATTTTTGTATAAAACTCAAACAAGACGAACGAGTCAACCATATTCCAGTAATTCTACTCACCGCTAAGGGAGATTCTGAAGACAAAATCAAAGGCTATGAGGTAGGTGCAGACGCATATATCGCTAAACCATTCAATCTCAAGGAATTGGAAACAAGAATACATGCTATTTTAGATTCTAGACAAGCCGTCATCGGGAAATTCAAATCCAACAAAAGCATTTCTCCATCAGAAGTTGGCATGACGAGTATTGATGAGAAATTCCTCAATAGAGTCATGGTCTATATCGAAGAGAATCTTTCGTCCTCTGAGTTTACAGTGGAAATGCTCGCTAGAGAATGTGGATTATCACAACTCCATCTCAACAAAAAATTAAAGGCTCTAGTAGGTGACACAGCTAATTCCTTCATCAGGAACATCAGAATACAAAGGGCTGCACAATTGCTAAAAAGGAACATGTACTCTATAAGCGAGATCATGTATGAGGTAGGGTTCAATGATGCCAAATATTTTAGAGATTGCTTCAAAAAAGAGTACCAAATGACTCCTAGCGAATATCAAAAACAACATACCGAAGAAGGCAATGAAGAAAAAGCTCCCAGTTGATACTGGAAGCTTTTCTTTTACAATTCATTAAGCTCCAAATCTAGTTTGACGGATGACCCATCCTTAAATTTAATAAAGTAGTAAGATTCTGTAGCGTTCCAAACCTGATTGACCGGACCAAAATTATCTAGTCCGCCATGGTCATTGACATACATCATCAATTCAAGAGGCAGTTTGAAGTAATCATGCAAAAAAGCTTTAGTTTCTACCCATTCTCCCTGTTTAGAATATAGTATTTGACCATTTTGAAACTCGACATAGTCCGTTTTAAAAATGACCGTATACTGCTGATTAAAATCCTGATAACCTCCAATAATATAGGCATTTTCGAGTCTCTCCTCTATATCCTTCTTGACCTCAGAGGTCAATACTAACCCGCCTCTGAGTGGCCCTACTTCCATCTTTTCAAATCCTGTATCCATCAACATAGTTTCGCCACTTTTAAGCACCATTTTATAGTATGGGGCATTCTCTGAAGTGTATATGAGCTGTCCAAATGCCAAAACCGCACCTTCCCTCTTATCTATGGCAGCTTGAATCGATACAGGTATTCGATGACTAATATCGAATTTATCTTCCATCCAAACTCCCTCCTTAGTATAGGCAGAAATATGATACACAGGTTCATCAAATTCATAAATCGAATTAGCCTTAACCCAGTACACCCCCCAATCTTGATACTCGATTTGATGTATAACCTGTGTATTTAGCCTGACCTTCAAATCTTCCTTGATCATCGATACTACTTGAGGATCTTCCTGTGTCTGAGCGACATTTGGCAAAACAGTTGTTATTCCACAGATCATTACCATCGCAATTAGTTTTTTCATCATCATGTTTGTTTTAATTGTTACTCATTATACCGTTTGACATAAAGTAGATTAAGACAGGCAATTAGATAGCTATAAGGCCAAGGCTATAACTTTATGAACTCAAAAAACCAATAACTGTATACTCTTAAGATTTCACGAATCGCGTAGCTTTATAGCCAGAAATATAGAGTACATATACCCCGCGAGGTAAAAACGAAATATCCATTGGATCATTGATAGAGACGACTCCTTCTCTGACAATGCTACCCTGCATAGACACTAATTTCACCTCCAGTAATTCAGGCGATTTGACCCACATCTGATCTTGTCCTGGATTTGGGTATATTTCCATATTTAGCTTGGGACCTTCTACTGCTAGGGTCACCTCATCCAAGTCAACTATCTGCTCATCGACAAGACTATTCTCAATATCGTATAGCCTAAAACGCAACCGCTTAGCATGACTATTTTGCTCAGATGCTCCAATCAAAGCCAAATCGAAACGATCCTGTCCAAAGCCAAAATACAAATCCTGTTTAACACTAGATAATACCGCATCATCTGCCCCCAACAAGTCTACCTGCATATTTCCGTTGCTATTGAGTTTATAATTGAGTCGAACAGATATATCATCTCCTTCGTCAAAATCATAATCCAGTGCCATCAGTGATAAATCTTCTTCATAGACAGGAGTCATCATTTCCACATTAGTCCCTTGAGTATTAGCTACCAACTCGTAGGATCGTATCCAGTCGTAGTACGTGACATTCTTGCTGTTGTCAGCCAATTCCTCATCTGTGGGCACTCCTACCCAATCATAAGTTTCGGTCACCATATTGATCTGCATAGGTCGATCAAAAGGATTATCGGTCACGTCATTCCTAAATTTGACATTCCGTCCTGGCTGATCATCAAAATAGAAAGTCACTTCTTTGGCATCATGCCAGTGTGCTGCGTAGACATGAAAATCCTCCGTTACGTCCGTCTCTACGTCCTCTTCTGACCCTAGACTATAAGTCTCTTTCTCTCCTTCACAGTCGGTATACCAATAATGCGTGTTCGAATGCATTCCTTTATGAAAACTATTCGTGGCACTACTAGCTCTACCTACACATTCTTGAATATCCAGTTCTTCAGAATAACTATCACCACACCCCTTTGGACCTTCACTCCCTCTATTCGACATCCAAAAAGTAGAAGACATCAGCGTCTTATTAGCTTTCATCCTGCACTCATAGTAACCATAGTGTGCCTCCAGTGTGCGAGATACGACTGCTCCACCAGCGATACTAAAAGTGGTATAAGTATCATTCCACGAATTGTATACCACAGAATCCTTTTCCAACTTCTGATTTTTTATTTGCAACATGCCCTCTGCTACACTGACCATATCAGTATGAAACATGGCAGGAGGACGGCCTTTCCAATAGGGATGATAGTTGTACCATTTATCCAGATTCAGCTCATCGCCATCAAATTCGTCAGAAAACTGCTCTTGGAGTACCCATCGATAGCCATTGGCTGGCTCTGGTGGTTGTGCAGCTAGAGCATAGGACTGCAACACAACCATTAGCAACATTAGTCTTTTCATATCATTCGTGGGTTTAATTATTTCGACAGATCGTAGCTTACCTTCTTCAATACATCACCAGACACTAAGGATACCAGTTCCAGTTCCAACTGGTATGTTTTGGATGGTGTAGGGGTAAAATCAAGCTCCAAATCTGCCTGCCCATGTCCATAGCCTGCGTACGCCTGCCACTCCATGCTTTGTATGGTTTGGGCTTTTTTGTTTACTCGCTCTACGACCTTACACACTACTTTTGTATTTTCATCACTAGCAAAAACATACTCTAGCGAAATGTTCTTCGACTCAAAAACAGTCTTCGGCATCTCGTTGAGATAAATTTTATTCTCGAATAGACCCAAATCAATTGCTTCAGAAGCTGCATCCTTTTGATCGACTGGCACCAACTTGTAAGCCCTTATCCAATCATAGTAAGAAGTGTTGATGGATTTGTCCTTTAGCTCCTTGACAGACGGTGCGGGTTGCCAATCATAGGTCTCCGTGACCATGTTGACATGCATAGGCCGGTCGAATGGCTGCTCAGAGATATCTTTCCTGATTTTGATAGACTGAAAAAATGCATTATCCGCATAGAAATAGACCTCCTCAGCATCTCTCCACCAGGCTGCATATGTATGAAACTCCTCCGATACTTCAGAGTCTAAGGTTGTTCCTGCTCCTTTGGAAATAAAATTTTCACGTCCTCCTTCGCACTTCACATAGCGATAGTGCGTATTAGAATTCATCCCTTTTCCCATTTTAGGAAAAGCCGGGTTGCCTCCCACGCATTCTTGAATATCCAACTCCTGACTATAACTATCACGTGGACAATCCGTGTCCTCGAAAGGCACCTTATCATTGGACAGCCAAAAGGTCGTGGACATCCCGATCTTTGATGCCTTGAACCGACATTCGTAGTAGCCAAAATGTGCCTCTGACGATTTTGATACCACAGCCCCGCCATACATCGTATAATCTTTCACTGGCTTTTTATACACACCACTTTCTATCTGAAGGTAACCATCCGAAAGTCTCAAGGCTCGTGGATCGAACCGTGCTGGCGTTCGTCCCTGCCAACCAGGATAGTAGTCGAACCATTTATCGCTGTTTAATTCATCACCATTAAATTCATCTGAGAACTCAGGCTGCAACACCCACCTAAACCCCAATGGAGGCAAAGGGGGAACTGCGTGACAAATACCCACTAGTACCATCAAACAACACAATACAATCGTTTTTTTCATAATATTCATTTATTTCACTTTAAAGAGTAGTATCTGATCTATCGGGTGAAAGCGTGACCTACCGCATACTTCCACAGTATAAGTTCCCGCTTTATCAAACTGCGCATATAGCTGCATACCATTGACACCATGGTGTTCACCAAAACTGGCCCATGACCATGACTTAGTATCCTGAATCCATATCTTGGTAAAATCTCCTGTCAAATCTGTTTGCAAGCCATTTTTAGTACCGATGAAAACATTTGCATTCACACGCATCCAGCTGTCATTCATTTCATCGAATCTGACTGCTCCTTTACCATTTCTTGATTTCCATTTAACTTGATAGAGCCCTGGCGTATTAATTTGAATCGTATAGCACAATGTATTTTTGTTCAGCGCTTTGGCATAGCTGTTTTCACCAGCAAACTCCAGATGCCCAGTACCCGCTGCAAGTTCATCAAATGACTGTTCTACAGTCCAGTCCCCCACCAACTCCGCTTCTTCCGCTTCTATCAGTAGAACGCCTCCACGTTCGACAAACAGCTTTGGCAGCTGCTGAGAAGGCGAAAAGGTTAACTTCAACCATCTGGCACGACTCCATTCTTTGCCATCTACCGAATGTGTCATCCCCTTCACAGATACCACATCAGCCTCTTTCAATCGCACAGATCGGAAAACAGCATTGTAGGATTCACCTACCTCCCAGGACTCATTACTCAGTGGGAGCTGTACTTCACCTCCTATGGGCTGATCGTTGATGAATAGAAAAAAACTACTGCGACCGTCATTTTCTCCTACCCCATGAAATCTAATATCGTAGTATCCCTCCGACTGATCAAACACACGACTGGCAGTCGCACTGACAGGCTTGCCATTTTTTTCATCCGGGCGGATGGCAAGCAATTCGACTCCAGTGTATTGATCTGTGTAAAAACCATCACTTTCAAAATCACTGGACGACCATTCTATTAGGCTCGACTCCTGAGCTATTGTCATGGGCAGATTTACTAGCCATGCGAAGCTTATTGCCAAGAGCCCCCTTATTGCTGTTCTAATTATCATTTAGTTTTTCTATTCGTACTAAACCAAATCTATAGCAATCGACCTCTACGGTCAGGGGTTATATTGACAGGGAATAAAGGGGGAAACCATTGGCTACATGAAATAACAAAATACCCCTGCAATACAGCACCTCTCTAGCCCTGTCACCTGACATAATGCAGACCAAAGGGGTGGTTTACCCACTAATTAGATGGTAGAAAGATAATAGCACATAATACTGCAAATGCAGATTGACATTTGTCTTTATCATTGCTATATCAATGACAAAGACAAGCATACAGACCAAAGACAAAACGGAGCAGGGACAATTCTTGAAGATCGCGCCGTTTCGCAAACACATCCGTAAGACCGATGTGCACAGACACAAAAACTATTTCGAGATCATCTTCCTCTCCCAAGGGTCTGGCAGTCACAGCATAGATCACCACAGCTATCCTATACTGGAGCCTACTTTGTTTTTCATGCGTAGGGATCAAATTCACCACTGGGACATCCAATCAGAACCCGAAGGCTATGTGCTCATCATCAAAAATGATTTTGTAGAAGAATCCGAAGATCTAGCGCTTCGCAAGCAGCTCTTGGCACTATCACAGGTCAGTTGCTTGCCAGTGGATGACGAGTCTATTGAACTACACTTTCGGTTGCTTCATCTAGAATTCGAAAGAACAGAAAATTCCCAAAAGGCCATACTCATCCACCTGCTCAAAGCCTTGCTGGCTAAAGCCATTGATATCTCAGACCGTACCGATTCCCATACAACGCATAACTCTGACCTGTTCCAGTCCTTTATCAACCTACTCGAGACAGCGCGCCCCCTCGTCAATCAGGTTGCTCACTATGCAGACCTGCTCCATACCAGTCCTCAAAATCTCAATCAAACCTGTAGAAAGGCCGCAGAACAATCCGCCTCCGAACTCATCTCCAGTTATATCATAGGAGAAGCCAAACGCCTGCTAGACTACACTTCCATGTCTGCAGCGCAGGTTGCGTATGAGTTAGGTTTCAAAGACCCCTCTCACTTCTCTAAATACTTTAAACGACAATGCCAGCTGACCCCACAGGAATACAGAAGAAGAAAAAAAGCATGATACCATAGTATTTTCAAATAGACCATAGCTCGGTCATTCCACCCACCTACTTTTGAAGCGAAATCATAATCAACAACAACAATTAAAAGTATACCAATGAAAAGGCTCTCCATTCTGTCCTTGTTATGCGCACTGACAAGTGTTACTCTAGCTCAATCCACCATTAGCGGCAAACTGGTAGACAGTGCCGAAAAATCCTCCATAGAATTTGCGAGTGTAGCGCTATATCAGCAGAGTGACAGCAGTCTAGTCACCGGAACAGTATCGAACACAGATGGTTCCTTTACCCTCTCCAAAATCAAAACAGGCCAATACTATCTCAACATACAGTTCATGGGTTTTCAGGGTAGGTTCGTCTCCGATCTTTCACTTTCCAGAAAAGAAGATATGGAATTGGGTGTCATCGAATTGACTCCCGACGACCAATTACTGCAGGAACTGGTGGTTTCAGGACAAAAAGTGACCACTATGCATAAGATAGATCGACAAGTCTATGAAGCTGACCAATTCCAGAGCAGCCAAGGCGGCACTGCCACCGATGTACTGCGCAATATGCCCTCCGTCAGCCTCAATACCGAAGGAGATATTTCTGTACGTGGCAGCACGGGCTTCGTCGTACTGCTCAATGGACAACCCGTACAGTCCAATCCCAAAATGCTGTTGAGCCAGCTGCCAGCCAACTCCATCCAAAACGTGGAAGTAATCACAGCCCCCTCTGCCAAGTACGATTCGGAAGGAAAATCTGGGATCATCAATATCGTGACCACTCAAAATGCGACAGACGGTCTCTTTGCGCAAGTCAATACCAAAATAGGTCTCCCCAGCATCGAATCCTACGACAACAAAGAAGCCGCTCAACGCTATGGAGCAGACTTTACGCTCAACTATCGCAAGAACAAATGGGACTTTGCGCTAGGAGCCGCCTATCTGCGAAACGACAAATCAGGTCGCAGAGAAGGAGATGTCTGGACAGAAATCGGTGACAAACGCACGGAATTCCCCTCTGATGGCGAAAGGAGCTTCGATGAAGAAAACTACTCTGGACGTCTAGCCATTGGCTTTCGTCCCGATGAAAACAACGACTTCAACGTTAGTTTTTATGGAGGAAAACGATCCAAAGACCGTACTGCCGACATCTACTACGACAACAAGACCTATCACCTGCCAGATGGCACCCAAACAGGTGCATTCGACTACTACAACGAAAATTTGAGAATTCGAACCAGTGACTTTGCCTTGGGAAGCTTTGACTATAGCCACCGCTTCGCCAACTCCTCCCAAATCAGTGTTTCGGCATTGTATGAATATACACTGCTAGGTGGGCCCACAACCAACCGCAACCTGGACAGCAACTGGCCAGAAAACCAGACGATCTACGATGATGAATACAACACCAACGACAACCCACTCTACGGTACCCGTTTCAATCTGGACTATGAATTTGCACCTTCGAAATGGGGACAATGGACTATTGGCTACCAGTTTAGAAATCTCGATCATCAGGGTGACTTCTACTATGAAGCTTACAACTTTGATAGCGACCAATGGGAGATGATACCTGAATACTCCAGCAACCTGAACCTAAAACGTAGCATTCACTCCGGCTATGTCAACCTGAGTGGCGAAAAAGGGAAATGGAATTATGGCATTGGCGTAAGGTCGGAGCTAATGGACAGACAGCTCGATTACCAAGGCCGTGAAGCAGGCGCACAAAAGGAAGTGCTGAACTACGACTATTTCCGCCTCTTCCCTTCGGCCAGTCTACAATATGCTATGAGTGAGGATTTAAAACTAAAAGCTGCCTACAGCAAACGAGTGGAGCGCACGACGACCTTCAAAATGAACCCTTTCAAAGAGAAGGAACACTCCGAAACGTTGGAGCAAGGAGACGCCAATCTCTTGCCCGAGTTTATCGATTTGGTAGAGTTAGGAGTGATCAAAGAATTCAATGACCACTCTGTTTTTGCTACGGCTTATTTTCGCCATACGCAAAATGTAATCAACCGAGTAAACACCGTAGATAGCGACACAGTGCTCAACCGTATCTACACCAACATAGGTACAGGACAAGCCATTGGGCTCGAAATAGGCAGTGACCTACAGCTAAACAAGTGGTGGAAACTCTACGCAGGAGGTAATATCTACAACTACCATATTGACGGTACTTTCAACAACGCAAATATCAATACGAGCGCCTGGCAGTACAACCTGAATGTGAACACAACATTTCAGCTCACCTCCACACTGGATCTGCAGTGGTCGCTCAACTATCTGTCGGAACGGGTGACAGCCCAAGGCAAGGACTCGCGCTACTATTCACCTAACCTGACACTGCGCAAAACCTTCCTAGACGACAGACTGACCACTACCCTACAGTGGATCAACATGGACATGGGGCTACTCGACACCAACGAGCAGCGCATCACCACATCCGGTAACTATATCGACCCGGCTGATAGTATCCAAAAGACCTTCTACACCACCACCAACTATGTCTATGAAGTAGACATGATCATGGTCAATATCAGTTTCAAATTCAACAAACTGAAAAACAAAGCGAAATTTGCCGAAAGTGAATTTGGAGACAAAGAGTTTTAGAGACGATCGTTTTATCTCCTAAAGAAAAAAATCAATATTGTTAGATCCCTAACCAGAGGAACAAAAATGCATAACTTTATTGGCCTCTGCCAAGGTTACGGTTTTACGTTGATAAACGTCCTCTCATGACAATGAATAACCAAGAGAAGGATGTTATATCCTATCCCGAAACGCATACACAGCTTGTTTATTTGTGGGGATAGAGGTCTGGAATCCCAAAGATTCAGGATAGCCAGCTAGTAACCATTAAAGGTTAATGAAAGTGATATTTATCAATGCAATTATATTTAGAATGAGGCAGAGGTTAATAATACAGAAGCATATGCTTAACGTCCTTTTTCTTTTGGTTAAAATTGATAGGAGCGAAAAAAATCAGTATAATCGAACATGGATAATGAAAAAATAATAGGTGACCTGCTACATGCTCATGGGCTTAAAAAAACGCCCATCCGTATGGAAATGCTTGACCTTTTTATGAACCATGACTTTGCGCTTTCGGCAAGTGATATTGTAGCTAAAATGAAAGCAAGACATGACCGAGTAACGGTATATCGAGCGCTGGCTTCTTTCGAAGAACATGGTATCTTACACAAAGCTTCTGAAGATGGACAAGGGGCAAAATATGCTCTTTGTGGTCATGATTGTCCTGATGAGACCCATGCTGATCAGCATGCCCACTTTGTTTGTGATGAATGTCATCATACCTATTGTCTGGAAGATGTAGAAGTTCCAGAGATAAAGATCTCTAGCGAGTTCTCAGTTAATCGAGTTAATTATACCCTCAGTGGTATCTGTAAGGAATGTAAAGTCTGATAAAGACCACCGGCCAACAATACTATTTGATTTCATAGGCACACTTTCATGTTGTGATGTAGCTTTGAAATGTCCGAATCTCATCTTTTAGTATAATCCAGAGCATTATTGCATAAATGACATTTTCGATGGCTAATGCATAATAAATTCCGTCTAGGGAGATAAAATTAGGCAAAATAAAAATCAAAGGAACGAATAAAAGTACCTGCCGTACAAGTGGGAGCAATGTGGCCTTTTTACCTTTTCCTATTGCCTGAAAAAAAATGATTGTACTCGTGGATATGGGTAAAAATGGCAGAGCGAGTAAAACCAGCCTTAGGTAATTCAGTTCATTATTGCTAATTGATTCATTAGGAACCATAAACCCCAGAAACTCTCTTGGGAATGTCACTACTGGTAGTAAAAGTAGACACATCAGAAGAATGCCGCCCCATCTGAACGTATTGATAGTATGAATGCACCTTTGCCAGTTGGCAGCTCCAAAATTCACCCCTATTACAGGCTGTAGAGATTGCAATAAGCCCATTCCTGGAATGGAAACGAAAGAGAATAGTCGAAAAACGGCACTAAACACAGCCAAATCATGGGCATTGCCGTACCATGTGACGGATCTAAAAACAATAAACTGACGAACCACATTGGACAATTGCATGACCAGTGTCGATGAGCCTACATTGATCACATCTGCGATAATGTCTTTTTCAATCCTAATGCGGAACTTCCCAGTATCGAAGTTAGCTTTCCCCTGGGTGAAATAGAAGGAAGTGAGTACGCTATATACCATCATACTGACAATACTGCTCGACGCTGCCCCCCTTACTCCCAAACCAACTGATTCTATAAATACCGGGGTTAGAATAATATTAAGAACCACAGCAATAACAGTATAAGTCATGGCCTGTCTGATTTTACCTTCTGAACGGATCAATCCATTGGCCGAAAGCCCGTAAATACTGAAAAATATCTCCAACACATAAACCTGCAGATAATCCACACCTGCCTGATACACCGCTCCTTCGACTCCCATCAACAAGACAGCTTCTTCTCCAAAAAACAACCCTGCCAACATAAGTATTACCGAAGAAAACAATGCAAGGGCGATCATATTAGGTATAACCATTCGTTGAACCTGTTGGTTACCAGCGCCAATCGCCCTGCTCAACACAGATGATGAACCTGCTGCAATAAATCCGGTTACACTGGTAACCACTAGTGTCAGTGGAAACAGTAGAGATACTCCAGCAAAAGCGTCTGCACTTACCAAATGACTTAAGTACACAGAATCCACCAAGGAATTGATAGACAACACCATCATACCCAAAATACCTGGCAATGAAAGCCTATGCATTAGTTTCCAGGGGCTATCCTTCAGCAAATCAGGCTCTCTTAACATCCTAAAACTGCTTCAAAAAAAGTAACCTTCCCAATCAACTGCTGTTGCTCAAAGGATTGCTCCAGCCCATTGATTTGAGTGTCATTAAACACCAAATAGATAAAAGACAAAGGGCGGTATTCCCAACTTCCACGAACGTTCCACCGGCCTTGCTCATCAAATGAATTGTATTGGTAAAAAGCAGAAAGTTGCAAACGTGGATTAAGTGCAAATCTTGCCCCAAAAGTGGCTAAGTGTGTATCCAAATCTTCCAACAATACACCTAAGTTATCCAAGTTGTTGTATTCATAATCAGCTGTAAATGCTACATGTGGAATAGGCGCATAACGCAACCCTCCATTCGCTGTTAAACGCTTGCCATTATAAAAACCACCCCAACCGAGTTTTCCTGATACTGATAATTTCCTTGATTGATCCGAATTGTAGTTGATCTGATGACGAGTATAATAATATTCGTCTTGAGCGATGAATATTCCTAAAGGGGCAAAATCGAAATTGATGTTTTGCCAGGTTGGGTAAATGGCATATTCAAAAAAGCTGCCATCCGTGAAGTACACGTAAATAGGAAATAAGTAAATACTGGCCTGCTGAAAATTAGTCGGATCGCTTGCGTCCTGATAATAGTTGAAAAAGGCTCCAGGATCAAAACGCCTGATCCAAGGTATACTTTTTGGCCGCCAGATGAAATAACCACCTGGGTTATGCCAGATTACATTTTTCTGAAAGACAAACCCCATATCTGGATTGTAATCTTCTGTGACGAAATTAGTTAGCCAGCCCAGGTAAAACTTATTGGTGTTATAGCCCGCAAATAGCTTTCCTGCTAGACCTAAGGTGTCATTGGAATTATCACGTGATCCTGATAATAAGTAGGAGAAGGTCAGTTCGCTTTTGGGACGGATCAACCCATCCACAGTCAAGGTTGTATTGTTGCTTTGTGTCACTCCCAGTTCTTCGGAAGCCTCATCTAGCCGATGAGTGAACATGATACCTACATTGTTTTCCTTTCCATAATTTTGAATATAACGACCTACGGCAAAACTTGCAGCTGGAGAGTTGGCGGTTTGAGCTTGGTGCATGTACAGCCCTGCCGTGGATCGGTCATCGTTTCGCATGGTATATCTTGCACCTCCATCGATCCGAGCGGGTTCTGCATTAAAATTGCCCTGTAAGCCAATGGTTCTGCTAAAAAAAGGGATAACCGAACGGTCAGCCGCCCCAGCCCAGATACCTGAGTTCTCTAAGAAAAATTGCCTCTTTTCAGGGAAATAGACGTTGAATCTTTCCAGATTATTGACAGCCTGATCCACATCAGCTTGTGCAAAATCAGTATTGAAAGTAAGATCTAAAACCGAGCGTGGATTGATCGCCCATTTGATATCTCCACCTAATTTCACATTATCATCCGAAATAGTTTCACCATTAATTTCAGTATCCTCATACTGATAAAGAAAATAGGGTTCTATCCTCACATTGGCACTCGGTTCGGGAACGGTGAGCCCTTTGAGTTGAGCGGCATACGTCATCCGATAGGGGGAAAAAGACTGAGGTATGGCAGGAAATACGGTTTGTTCATACTCCCTTCGAGCCAGACGTGTAAAGGTAATACCCCAGGTCACAGAGTCCGCTATTTCAGGTCGCTCGTATCGAATAGACTTGAAAGGAATGGCAAACTCTGCAAAGTAACCCGAGTCAGTCTGATGTGTCCGCACCGTCCAGAGCGCATTCCAATTGTCATCCGTATTGTTGTCATTGAAGTTTTGCATGTCCCGCTGATTGCCATAGGGAGTAGTTTGGAACGACACACAATATTGCTTTAGGTTTTGCGGATCCAACTGAATACCAAAAGCATCATTTTCTCCCCAAGAAAAATCCCTTCGCAAGTCTTGCACCCGAACACCCTTTTTGCCAAGAGAGTCGGTACAAAAAACGCCCACATACAGGTTTTTTTCATCATAAAGTAGCCTAACCTGGGTTTGATACTGATAGGCTACTCCCTGACGGGGTTCTATTCGATAAAAATCATGGGTTACTGGTGCTTTTTGCCAGGAATCCTCCATTAGTTCCCCATCCACTTTTATGTCTTCGCTGGTGCGAATGACACGTATTTCAGGAGGTTTTGTAGGAGGTGGAAAGTTTTCAACTTCTTGTGCTATCAGGTAATAGGCATGGATTATAAAAGTAAGCAATACTAATGCCTTTTTCATTGCTTGACCCCTTTACGCATTCTGAAAAAGCCTACTAAAAACACCAGCCCTGCCGCTATCAAAATTTTGCCCAAGCCAAACCAAATGATGTTCCCGCGATTTAGATCTTCGGACATCTCAAAAACAGGCAATTGCTCGTAATCTTCTAATAAAATTGGTCGGTCCCAGAACAGGCGCGTGAAGTAGAAGTCTGTGATTTTACCATGAAAATCCGCTAACGCATTCTGAAAATCAAGAAAAGTATTGAGGTCTGTTTGCGTTATCTCAGCCAAAATCTCCTGCATGTTTACTGCTGGGCTGAGCCATAGAAACTGTGATGTCCATTGATTCCTTTTCGCCACCTTGTCATTATAGTGATCCACTTCCTGTTGGCTGTTGATGTCTTTTAGTGTGGTAAAAGCCGCATAAGCTTTTGGGAGCATGTTGTTTTTCATTAAGCTATCACTCCCAGCCAGCTCTGGCTTGTGAGCAAGGAATTCCATAATTACTTCTTTGGACTCCTCTTCGTCATCCTCATTTTCGAGCCCAGTTCTGCGGGTGAGGCCAGCCAATGTTGCACTGCTCAAAGGGTACTTGACGGTAACAATCACATTGAGCACTGCTGGAACTACAATGAGCAATAACAACCAGCAACCAGCAGCGGAAATGGCATTGAAAGCCGAACCTTTCTTAAAGCTTATGATTAAAAACAGCAGCCCAAACCAAAAGGCACAATACAAAGTGGTCCCTATCACCCATGCGATGGATGGTAAGAAGTTTTCCTCTGTGAAAGGATTGCCTGATAAACATAGACCTAAGAGCGAAATGAATATAGCTAGTCCCGTGATCAGTACGAAATAAAATGCCAGGCGAACCAGCATGATTTTTCGGATGCTAACGGCCTGTATCTGTAAGAGTGCAAGCGTACCACTTTCCTTTTCAGAAGAAAACAAACCATAGCAAAAAGCGATGATCAGCAGCGGAAACAAATAAACCAGCAGGAAAGAGAGATCAAAATTGCCTGCTAGGAGGTTCACAGGATTGGCCAGTTCATTTTCAAACAGCTGATAATGCAAGCTCGTGCCCGTAAGGCGATAGTAGTACCGAAACAAATCACGCTGGCCGATCGCCAGTGGGGCATAATCGTGTGGAGGTAAAATAGCATGATAACCATGGCGATACCAAGCATACTCTGGACGGGAAGCTATATCATGTGTTTGCTCCTGCGTCTGGTTTTCCATTTCTGTAGTAAAACTGCCTTTGTATTGAGAAAACTCTTCTGTCTCCAGAGCAGTTACTGCGTTGATCGTTTCCCGCTGTGCATTGATTTCTGACTGTCCGTAGTATATCGCGTACAGACCAAAAAGAAAGGTAATGACGAGCAGGAGCAGCTGAAACTTATTGCGAACAAAAGTTTTCCACTCGTAGCGGATCAATGTTTGAATCTGTCTATTCATGGATTGGTTTCATTTTTCGGTTTGCAACATGTAAGAGTACCATTGTAAGCGCCATCCACAGCATCAGGGAGATTAGTTCCAATTTGTAGTAGCTGAGGAGCTGCCAGGTGGTAGGTGCTTGGTAAGAAAAGTCTTCGATTTCTCCCCACAAGTCGCTTCCTGCCTTGTAGCCATAGAATTCTCCATACTTAGAGTTTTCGGCCATGTCCTGATTCATTTTTCGTACCAGCTCTCTTCTATATCTCTCTACCTCTTCTTCAAAGTGGATAAAGGTGTGTGTATCTGTCCCTGATAGAGCCATGGAAAGGTGCTGTACAGCCAGATAGGGATTGAAGAGACTAGCGATGCTGCCCAACTGGTTTTGCTTATGAAAAATCTCACGAAGGTTATTTAGATGATAATCATAGACTTGGTCACCAAATTCTTCCCCTGCCTGCATGCTCACGCCTTCAAAATTGAATGGCAGCTGTTGCACCGAATCTACCCCGTATTTTTCCAGATACTCTTTTTTCAAATTGGCCATACGAACAGATCGGGGCGTTTTCCCATCCAGTCCGTTTCGCTTGGTTTCATCGATCTGTGCTTTAAACTCCCGCATGGAAGGTAGCGTATAAAAACTCTCACTGAGGTTAGCTACTGTTTTGGGCAAGAGAATGGCAAAAAATATCCAACAGGTAAGTAATGTAAGTAGCGCATTTCTCCCTGAGCCAGACCGTAGGGACACCCACACAGAAAAAGCGATAAAGAAACATAAATACAGACCATAGATCAGCACCAGCATGGCTACTCTGACTATTATATCTGGAATGACATCATAGCTCATGTGACTTACCGAAAGGAGTACCAAACCGAGCAAAAATGGTAGCAGGATCACTACCAGCATCACAGCATAAGCCAGTATTTTCCCCCAGGTCAATGTATTGAAAGATGTCCCCTGACTCATGAGCAGTTTGAGTGTTCCGCTTTCCCGCTCACGAGTGAAAGAAGCAAAAGCCAAGAAAATAATGAGCAAAGGAACGAGTACCTGCAACACTAACGCAGCACTTAGTTCGCCAAAACGGATCATACTGCTATGATCTTGGGCTGGACGAAACATAAATTCATGCTGATGATGCGCTTCCAAATAGACCGAGGTGCCAGTATAAGCATCTAAACCAAAATCGAACAGACTCAGAATGGTTTTGGGTTTAAATACAAAGGTGCCGTAGTGTGCAGCAATATGCGGATGTTTGTCACCTTGATTCAACCACTCTTGTCGCTTTTCAGTCTGGGTTTGGGTGATGATTTGCTGCTGCTGACGATATGAAATATATCCACCATACAAGGCTACTCCCAACAACAAAATAATAATTGCTCCTAGAGAAATAACGAGCCTTTCACGAATGGCTATCTTGATTTCCTTTTTGGCTATAAAAATTAGCTGATTCATAAACTACTTAATTGTGCATGTGCTTGAGGTAGAGTTTTTCCAAATCCTGAAAGCTGACATCATCCGAAGCAAACTGTTCGATCAGTATCCCTTCTTTCATAATCCCGATATGCGTGCCCGTATCTTTGGCACGGAAAAGGTCATGAGTGGCCATCAATGTGGCCACTCCTTTGTCCTTCATATCTAGTAAAAGTTCGGAAAACTCGTTGCTGGCTTTTGGATCAAGTCCTGATGTTGGCTCATCCAGTAGTAGTACACTGGCTTCACGAGCTCGTGCCAAAGCAATTCCCACTTTTTGGCGCATGCCTTTGGAGTAATTGCTCACACGCTTGTGCAGGAAGTTGGTCTGCAAACCTGATTGCTTGAGCAGTTCTTCCAAATGATCCTTGCTATAACTCTTGCCTCCCAAGCCACAGAAAAAATCCAAATTTTCCAGCCCCGTTAGGTTAGGATATAGCATCAGATTTTCGGGGATGTAGGACAGCAGCTTTTTGGTTGCTTTCCCGTGCTGCGTCACGTCCAGTGCGTTGATGGTGGCTTTACCCCCCGTAGGCTCAATGAAGTTAAGAAACAGGTTAATCGTGGTAGATTTCCCTGCCCCATTAGCCCCAAGCAGGCAAAATATATCGCCCTTTTTTACCGAAAGATTGAGGGCATTCAGCGCTGTGAATTTTCCGTACTTTTTCGTGAGTTCTGTGGCTTGTAGCATAATTAATTTAGTTTTTCCAGACCTGAGATATAACCACCTGTGGATACAAAAAGCTTGCTACTGGTATTGGTATTCGTGTCAAATTCGTACACCGCATTTTCATCATTTGTGGCAATAGTGAATAGCAGTTTCTGATCTTCCAATTCATGAACGATCATTGTTCTTGAACCATAGGTAGTAGGTAACCCTGGAACATTGCCAAGGCTTTCTGTAGCTTCAAGGTCAATTTCTACATACTTAAATTGGGGCTCGCCCGTGGCATATTCCCAAAAATCTGTTTCGTCCTGAACATTGGCGGTGAAAGTACGTCCGCTTGAAGTATGATAGATGCCATAGCAGATATTGCCTACTGCCTCTTCGAGATCAAAGAAATAATCTGGATCAAAATCGGTTTCACCACTTTTGATGCGTAATACCCCGCTGGGAGCTGCTCCTCCAGCATTTGTGGTCCCTAGGGTTTGAACATATATATTCCCATTAGCGTCCAATATCATTCCCGAATTGAGTGCTGGCCCGTTGAAAAACATACCAGTTCGGGTGTCTGATATTACTTTTTCTACTGTATTGGTGCTTAAATCAATGACCGCTACGTAGGCATTGTCGTTGACTGGCGCAAAATTATTTTCGTAGTGGATTCCCATAAAAAGCTTGCCGTCTCTCCCTATCATATCCATGTAATAAGTACGTGTAGCTTCTGGAAACTTTTGAGTTATAGCCGTTAGGGAAACTTCATCCGTAATCCGCATCGTAGAGGGATCGAATATGATAAGTTTTGAAATACCCCCAGCTACCGTGCCATATGCTACGGTTTCACTTTCGAAATAGAGTGTGGAAAAGGTATTCGCCCCGGGTACTACAATTCGTTCTTCTTCTTCAGGAACGCCATTGGTATTTATGCTGTATTTTATCAGGTTAGCAGGTGCACCTGATGGGATCGCATACACACTGCCTTCGTAAGAAACTGTACGAGCACTTCCTGTCAGTTCTATGGCATTTTCATTTCCCAAACTGGTAAAATCCAAAGATTCAACGCCCTGTATATAAGTGGTTTGATCAGGCCATGCCCCACTTACCGTGGAAATGGCAAAATCAACTTCCACGCTTGGTTTGGTATTTGGTTCGGGATCATCATTTTCACATCCAATGAATGACCATACAGATAATAAGGCTATAACCAATATACCTTTTTGATTGAGTAATTGCTTTTTCATTAATTCTAATTTTAGTGTAAATAAGTTCTAAGAGTGACATACAAAGCCCTGCCTGGACGCTGCACACTGAAGTTGTCAAATGCTTTCTGGTCAAAAAGATTTGTGGATTCGAGGCTGACGGAGAAGCGGTCAGCTGGAAGAGCGTATGAGACCCCAATGTTTTGAATGAATTGACTCGGTATGGTGTTTTTTAAATCTTTATTTCCATCTACTGCCCAATAGAGATAGAACTCATGTACATAGCTAGCAGACCACCACGCAGAGAATCGGCTATTTGTCCCAAGAAAATCGAACTTTTGATATCGGACTTCTCCATTGCCAAACAGATAGGGAATGTTTGGTAGTCGGGCGTCATAGTAGCGATTATCTACCGAACCAGTCACACTTCTCGATGATCTGTTTCGGATGTCCTGATAGGTAGCGTTTGCCTTTAGTCTGATAAAATCAAATGGTTGGTATTGAACCTCAACATCCAACCCTTTGACAAGTGCCTTTAATAGGTTTTGATATTGTGCGAAAAACTGAGAAGTCCGTAACCAGATGATGTTGTCAGTCAATCTGTAGAATGTATTCAATTCCACTTTTAACTTTTGGGTGTTGAATTGAAAGCCTAAATTGGCATTGTGGCTTTGCTCAGGGTTCAAAAACGGGTTGGGACGCACGAGGGTAAAATCACCAAACAACTCTGTCTCGTCAGGCAGGCGAGTGGCATATTCGTAGGAGGCTTTGGCTAGAAAATCTCTAAAAAATCGATAACGCAACGATTGGGAAACCCCAAAATTGGAGACTGTTTGCTTATTGGGCTGAAATTCCATGTTTTGAATGGCATACCCATCTGCCATCATATAGAAATGCTTGACGCCCGTGTAACTTACCAATGCAGTGGAGAAAGCATGTTCGTATGCCAGACCTGTGGCATTTTTAATCAAAGTTGTGGGGTTGGCATAAAAGTCCTCTCCATAAAATTCGGCGGCTATCGGATCTTTCCCATATCTATTGAACCGCGAGGAAAAAACATTAAGCGTGAACTGTCCCTTTTCCCAAGGATTGTGGTGAAGATTGAGCCTGCTTACAGCATTCCTAGAATGGAGACTCAAGAGGTTGCGCGATGTGGTAATCTCCCCTCCATCCGTTCGCCTATCATATATCTCGCCATCCCATGTATAGGCATTCAATGTGGTGTCCACAAAGTTCCCGCTAGTCATATTTACTCCCCCGTACCACTTGAGCGCTATACGAGGCAAGATTTCTTCCTTTTCATAATTAGCAGAAAAGCCCAATGTAGATTCGTCATAAGCAACCTGACCGTAGGGTTGTGCCATCACAGCATTGTGCTGAATATCATCATAAAGTCCTGAGTATCTGACACTAAAAACTAGCCTATCAGCATATTTTTTATCATAAACTCCAGCATATGCGTTGACTAAGTAGTTGGTAAACTGATCATGAAACCGTCTGACGGTAGCTGGCACAGGGTTACCATACTGATCAGGAATCTCTATGTCAACTTTATAATTATTATCTGAATGATTGTAGAACGAATTGACTCCTGCGATTAAATGATTTTCTGTGTTTACGTATTGGCCATTGAAGTTGACCTTATGTGTATTGAAAGAACCAAGGGAATAGGATGCATCCAGGTAATTGATATATTCCTTTCTCGATTTGATGTTAATTGCTCCCCCTAATGCATCAGCTCCCAGATCAACTGGTACTACGCCTTTGTACACTTCGATTTGTTCCATCAGGTTGACGGGTAAAACATTAAGCCCCAGTCCTGAACCATAGTAAGAAAGTGGAATTCCATCGAGAAAGAACTTTACCTGCTTGCCGGACATGCCGTTGATGTATACATCAGCACTACTACCAAACCCTCCCGTTTGTCTCACATTCACCCCCGAAATCTGCTTGATCACATCGCTGGTGTTGTTGCTTTGGGCATACAGTTTTTTTGTTTCAAGTACAGCGACACTTGCCACACTTTCATGCAGCTCTTGACTTTCTGATTTTGCCATGACAGTAACTTCATTCAATTGTGTTACCGCTTCTTTCAATGTGATATTGATGCTTATGGGTTTTCTATCCTTTATGGTAAAACGCTGATTATACTTCTGAAAGCCGATAAATGAGGCCGTGATTGTGTAATTACCTGATTTAAGATTTGGGAAAGTATAGTGCCCTACATGGTCAGTAACAGAGCCACGATTTAATTCATTGATTTGAACCGTTACACCAGGAAGTTTCTCCCCATGGGCGTCTATCACTATACCTGAAATCATAGCATCTTGTCCAAAACAAAGGCTTTGAAGAAGGGTGAGGGGAATTAATATATAAAGGCGATAGATCATACTCTTACAAAATGCAATATTGTTGCAAATATAGCGATTCGTTTCAAATGCAATCATATTGCGTTTGAGAAATAAAAGTAAATTTTATGATTCGATTAAAACGATGGGTAAGTGGCAAAATGGAGAGGTTTCCCCTCTAAAGAGATAAGTAGTGAATCAAGTCTTCTGCTACCATTTCTTCCAAAAGCATTCTTTCATTTTTGGTCAAAGATTCTGTCTTTAATAAACCATTGGCTTTTTGCCATAAAATTCTTTGACTTTCATTGAGGTGATAAGCTTCAGTATTTTCTTTTTTGAATAGATAGATATCTCCTCCGGATTTATTTAATGGGGAAATCTGTTGATTTCTCAACAAAAAATTAGTAAAACTCTCTTGTAAAGGAATAACCTGCCGTTCTTCATTGTAAAGTAAAAAACTCAAGGAGGTAGTTAATGGGACTTTTTTCTCTTCATAACCGCCCATTTCAAAGACATTCACAGTGGTCTGCATTTTCCCTTCTAGGGTAGGTATGCAACCGACTATTTTGACCGGCGTTTTTTCCGGAGAATGATTAAATATTAATGCTTGATGGTGATCATTGAATTTTTCAATCTTTTTGGAAGACATTTTTTCAACAAAAAAGAAGTCATCTGCCGCTGTTTTGGAAAGCCTTAACTCTCCATTGATGTGAATTTCTGAGATCAGATGATATTTGCCTAAAGGAGCATTTTTGGGCACTTTATAGGTGAAATAATAATGGCGACCAGATTGGATGTTTTCAAGTATCTCAACCAGCTTTTCCTTTTTGTGCTTTCCGCTGAGGTAATCGGCCAATAAAAGTAAGGGTACACTTTTGTTAAGATATTTTAATTTTGGTTCTTCAGTCTTCAGTTCTTTTGGTTCATCAGGTAGTCCTAGTACATGTTCTTCAAAAAGCATTGTAACTTTTCCTAAAGGATTTTTGATGCCAATCCTTACCCAAGGTAACACATGAAAATCATTAAGGTTAGATGTATTGAAGTTCCAGTGAATAGTCACTGTTTCACCCTGTATAGTCCGTTTGGGGAAAATGCTCATTTTCTTAACGCTTTAATTTTCTCTTTACTGTATTTTTGGGGGTACTCCTGAAACCATTTCTTTACAGTTTCTTCACCTAAATGATCATAGGTAATGGAAATAAGTACTTGCAATTTGTCAAGATACTCTTGCTTAGCATTTTCAGGTTTCTGCTGAAGCACCCACTTTCTCTCTTCCTTTTCCGACTTTTTTGCGGGTAAGTGATGAAGGTATTTAGAGAAATACTCTTGTGAAAACCTGTGATACTCTGGTGTAAACAAGATCATATTGTGCCACATTTCATCCAACATCAGTATGTCATCGGAAATAAAAACACCTGGAATATGACAGATATAAAGAAACTTAAGCGTTTCCTTTAAAATATCCTCTGCCTCTTCATTACTCACATCAAACGTATCAGTGAATCTAGAAATCACATTTTCGTCCTTATAATCAAGAAGTCTGTCTAACCGTATTTTTTCTAAACCTCCCATATTAGAATATTTAAGTAGCAGTAGTATGATTCTCACACTACTGTATATTGTGATTACAAAGTAGAAGTACAGTGGCCACCGCCACTACAGTGCGTACCTCCAACAGGGTTTGCTGCTTTGCTTACCAAAATTTGTGCAATCAAAGCTTCTTTGTTGGTTTTCATAACTGATAAAATTTAGAATGACACCTACTCTATTTTGAGGTTTTCGGCTTGCCCTCTACTTTTGTAATAGTGTTGCATATTTAATGAAACACTATTGCAAAAGCAATAGTATTGCGTTTATAATATTGATATTATGATTTAGAGAAAGTTTAAAGAGCTATCTTAATAGTTTGAGATTCCGAAAGAAATCCAAAGTTTAGCTATTTGGAAAGAGGAAGAGTTTTTTGCTTAGGCAACTTTAGAACTAGACTTCTGATTTCAGACCAGTCTGTAAAGTTGGGAGGATAAACTAGGTAGTCAGGTTCAATATTTTTTATTCCAATCATTCAAACTAACCTCAAGGAGGTATAAGAGATGGTTATTCACGAAAAACAATAATGAATTTCGAACAATGAATCTTGAATCACGAAGTGATCTATGAATTTTGGGCATAAAAAAAGGTCAACTATTGTTGACCTTTTTTGCTTAGTAGCGGGAGCTAGACTCGAACTAGCGACCTTCGGGTTATGAGCCCGACGAGCTACCAACTGCTCCATCCCGCGCCGTTTTCGACCACCTTTTTTGTGAATCGCGTTGCAAAAGTAAGAAGCACTTTCGCAAAAAGCAAGTACCTTTGTTAATATTTTATTGACATGGAGGAAACAAATTTTAAATCTGGCTTTGTAAGCATAATAGGCAAACCAAACGCTGGAAAATCAACATTAATGAACGCACTAGTAGGTGATAATTTATCCATTATTACTTCAAAGGCACAGACTACCAGACACAGAATTATGGGTGTGCTGACTGGTGACAATTTTCAGATTGTGTACTCTGACACACCGGGTCTACTCAAGCCACAGTACTCACTGCAAAAGTCTATGATGAGCTTCGTCTCTTCATCTCTCGAAGATGCAGACTTAGTGCTCTATGTCGTAGATCTGATGGAGAAACAAGATGAAGACGAAGAAGTACTCGAACGTGTCATCAATAGCGGTACACCAGTCATATTCGTCATCAATAAAACTGACCTCAACAAAGGCTCGCGCCTCAAAGACAAAATCGACTACTGGGAGTTAATCCATCCAGATATCGAAATACTTACACTATCTGCGTTGACTAAAACTAACGTAGATGTTCTCTTTGCTCGAATACTGGAATTACTACCTTTACACCCTCCTTATTTTCCACAAGACACACTGACAGACAAACCGGAGCGCTTTTTCGCATCTGAAATCGTTAGAGAACAAATTTTCAAAATCTACAAACAAGAGGTCCCCTATAGTTCGGAGGTAGAGATCACTTCGTTCGAAGAAGAAGAGGATATCATAAGACTCAGAGCAGAAATCATCGTCGAACGAAAATCACAAAAAGGGATTATCATTGGCAAAGGTGGAGAAGCCATCAAAAAGGTAGGAATTGAGTCTCGTTTGCAATTGGAGAAGTTCTTTGGCAAAAAAGTTTTTATAGAGACTTTTGTCAAAGTAGAAGCGGATTGGAGAAAGAAAGACAGAAGTCTGAAAAGGTTCGGATACAAAGGATAATCAAGCAAAGTCTAGGAATATATGAAGCATTTTAAAAATACTTGGTTTTGGAAATTGATCTTAAGAATCTATGGAGCGTATTGCATCCTTTTATTTGTAGCGACTTTCACTTTGTTGTTTCCATTATTCGTATTTGCTGACAAATTTAATCGCCCAAAGTTTGGACTGATACTCAATCATTACTGGGCTCATATCTTCTTTTTCCTCATTGGCGTCAGAATGGAGATCACTCAAAAAACTGACTTTGACAAATCGACTAGTTACATCCTCTGCCCTAACCATTTTTCGTTCTTGGATGTTGCGATTCTGCCCTTTGTACCGATCCCGTTCAAGTTCGTTGGGAAGATTTCTATTGCTAAAGTTCCTTTCTTCGGCTATATGTTCAAGGCCTTTCACATCACTGTGGACAGGTCCAAAATGAGACAGCGCTATGCAACCTACCAACAAAGTATCGATGCACTCGCCAAGGGTTTTTCGCTGGCCGTCTTCCCCGAAGGAGGAATCAAAAGCAGTCAACCTCCCCAGATGCATACATTCAAAGAAGGAGCGTTTCGCATGGCCGTAGAGACAGGTGCCATGGTCGTACCTGTCACCCTCGCTGACAACTGGCACATGTTCCCTACGGATGGAAAGTACTTTTTTAGACGGAGAAAATGCAGAGTGGTCATTCACGAACCGATCGACCCACGAAAATACACTTTGGACAACCTCAAAGACTTTCAAAATGAAGTCTATAACCTCATCCAAACCGAACTCAACACACTCAACAATCTCACACCTCACCCGGTCAAGTAAAACATGATTGATCTAAGAAGCGATACAGTCACCCGCCCTACTCCTGCCATGCTAGAAGCCATGATGATCGCTGAAGTAGGCGATGATGTATTCGGAGAAGACCCTACTGTCAGCGCACTAGAACAACGTCTCGCTGGCATGTTCGGCAAGGAGGCTGGGATCTTCTGCGCTTCGGGTACGATGGCCAATCAAATCGCTGTAAAAATCCAAACCCAACCTGGTGACCAGGTCATCTGCGACAGCACCTCACACATCTATCACTACGAGGGAGGTGGCGCTGCCTTCAATGCAGGTGTATCACTGCGAATGCTAGAGGGGGATCAAGGTAGATTCAACGCGGAGCAAGTCCGTGACAACATCAATGCAGATGACATTCACTTCCCGAAATCTACACTCATCTCTATCGAAAACACCTCCAACAAAGGCGGTGGCAGTATCTGGAACCTCCACGAAATCAAAGCCATCGCTCAAGTAGCTGCTGACCATCAAATCAATATGCATCTAGACGGAGCACGACTCTTCAATGCACTCGCTGTGACAGACGAATCTCCTACTGAGATAGGACAGCTCTTTGACACGCTCTCGATCTGTCTCTCCAAAGGACTGGGAGCTCCCGTCGGTTCTGTTTTGCTAGGAAGCGAAAAGCTGATAAAACAGGCCAAAAGAGTTAGAAAAATGCTCGGTGGTGCGATGCGGCAGGCTGGATATCTCGCAGCAGCTGGACGCTATGCATTAGATCATCATGTCGACCGAATCAAAGAAGACCATCACCGTGCTGCAACATTAGCTGCACTATTTGAATCTAAAAGTTATGTAGACAGGGTTTTGTATGCAGGCACCAACATTGTGATCCTACAACTGAACAAGGAGACAAATGAAAAAGCATTGCTGGAAGATTGGAAAGCCAAGGGACTGCTGGCAGTTCCCTTTGGCAAAGGCCATATCCGACTCGTGACGCATTTAGATTTTAGTGATGATCAACTGGATCAGCTATCGTCTATTGTCTAACAAAACCCTCATTTTCCTTCCCAACCAAATCCCGGTCGATCGCTAGGATATAGCACCCCTTTCTCGCAGCGCACCATGGCAGCAAAAGGATCATCGATCAGGTCAAAGTGACCATCCAAATCTGCATAAAGAATATTAGGGCGAGCAAGTGCAAAGTGCAGTCCCGCTGATATCCCCATCGCTGACTCATCCATGCAGCCCACCATCGTCTCTACGTTGGCTGCTATCGCTACCGCATTGATCCGAATCCCCTCCATGATACCGCCTGCTTTCATGAGCTTGATATTGATCATATCCGTACTATTGTTGGCGGTGAGATGAAACACATCCGCCAACCCCATCAGGCTCTCATCTGCCATGACGGGGACACTCACTTGGCGACTCACCTGCTTTAGCAAGTGATCCTCCTCGCGCTTGGTAGGCTGTTCTAGCAGTTCGATCTTAGCAGAGCGGATTTGGTGCATAAAACACACCGCCTCTTTGACACTGTAGCCTTGGTTGGCATCAAAACGAATCTCCATGTCAGGCCCTACCATCTCGCGGAGTTTCATGATCCGCTCGACATCCTCATCCACATCCGTCCCTCCTTTTACCTTCAGGATAAAAAAACCCTGCTGCATAAAAGCCTTGGCTCTCTCCAGTGTTTCTTGCACTGGCAATATCCCGACCGTGACGCTAGTCGGGATCGCATCTCGGTATCCTCCGAGCAGTCGATAGACAGGTTCCTGCGTTTTCTTCCCGATGAGATCAAAAAGCGCCATGTCTACCATGGTCAGCGCAGCAGGCTGACCATGAAGTAGGGTCTTTAGTTCATCCAAAATCAAAGCGTAAGTAAACGGCGCCTTGCCCAACAGGTACGGCTCGATGATGTCTCTAAAAGCAGTCATCACCGTCTCCCCCGTCTCGCCAGTCACCTCCAGATCAGGTGCCGCACAGCCAAAACCGCTCGGCGACCTATCTGTATCTATGCGCATAAACACGTTGGTGGTAGTGTCTATGGTTTCGTATGCAATCGTATACGGCTCTGCCAGTTTCATTTTCTCCTGCCAGCATTCTAGTCCTGTGATTTTCACAGTTGTTGCATGATTAGAGACACGAGCGCTTCAGGACCATCCTGTAATACATCGGTACACAGTAGTCCTGTCTCGGCAGTGATCTTCGCACATTCGCTTGCTATGTCGGCCTTGTCCATGTCCTCATGGTTGAGTGTGATCGCCAAGACCTTCTTGCCAGAGATCATCTCTATCGCCGCGATCTGCTCGCGAATCGGCTGAATCGGATAACCAGGAAAGCCATCATACTCCAGTCGTCGTGGTGCATGCTGTAGGATCACAAAGTCTGGTCTACCTGCTGCGAGTATCTCAAACCCACCAGGGTAGGCTGGATTCATCAAGCTCCCCTGCCCCTCGATCACAATCGCATCAGGCTGCTCGTTTTTCCAAGCACTATGTACAGCATGCTCGATCTCTCCCGATACGAAATCGTTGATCAACGAATCCATCACCATCGAGTACTTCGCCCCCTGCATCCAGCCCGTCTGTCCTGTCCCTATCATTTCGGCTTTCTTGCCCGCCTGACGTAGGCCATGCACGATGATCCATGCCGTGGTACGTTTACCAACCGCAGAGTCCGTCCCTAGCACTGCCAGCTTCAAGCAGCTAACCTCTTCTATCTTCCCTGAGAAAAAATGCAGCCCTTCACGCTCAGGCGTACGGCGAATGTCTCTGAGCTTGACACCATTGGTCTTAGCCAGCGCGACGAGTTCCGCATCCTTGTACATGAAGTCATGCAAGCCCGAATCTACATTGAGTCGCTTCTTCACCGCAGCATGCACATCTGCACGTGCTGCATCAGGCAGCCTCCCCCCATCAGGTGCGAGTCCCATGACGAAATACTTCGCACCATCCGTTTGGTCCAGTGCCTCTAAAAAACTCGCAAAAACAGGGATTCCGTTCTTTTTGCCATCCAGTACTTCACCCGCATCCTGGCCAGCGTACCGTGAGTCTATCACACCGAGGACTTTGTAGCGCTCCGTAAAGCGAACCAAGCCGTGTGCCGTTTTACCATTGGGTGTATTGAAAGCTCCTTCACAATAGACCAGAGCATTTCCATCTATAATTTTTGTCATCTTCTACTCGTAAGGACCGCCACATAGCGGTCAGGTTCTAATTCTTTTTGATCATCTATCTCTAACAAAGCCACCAAGCCAGCGACCGAGGCGGGTAGTACATGCAAACCCTCTTTTTCCTTGAGCAGTTTGGACACTTTCAGCATTTTTTCATCGCTGATGTTGTGCGCACTGCCGTTGGACTGACGAATGGCGTACAGTGCCTCCTCTCCATCGAAACTGTGCCAGTTGATCAATGGCTCGTTTACCACAGTCTCCTTGATCTTTTCGGGTCGCAGGTCTACACAGTTTTCCATCCCCTTTTTGAAGGAATACACGATGGGGTTTTTGTGCGTAGACGAAGCAGCCACCATGAGTGGCACCCGCGAGGTTTTGCCTCGCTTGTAGAGACTCACAAAACCACGGTATATCCCTGCCAGCAGCGTACCGTTGGACACAGGCACTGCGATGATCTTGGGTGCGTCTCTCAGCTGGTCGTAGATCTCGTTGGCCATCTCGGCATAAGCCATGATCTGTAGTGCCGTGTTCGCTCCTCCCGGGTTGGCATCATACCAGCCTTCATCAGCTGCAGCTTCACTGGATGCCTGTACGGTATCTTCATAGGTCCCCACGACACGATGCACTTCTCCGCCTGCCATCTCCATCTCACTGATGCGGTCGGTATGGTAGTTTTCGGGGATGTGAATCACACAGCGCAGACCTGCCAAATAAGCCGCCAATGCTACAGAAGCACCATAGTTGCCACAAGTAGCGACGGTGATCGTGTCATAGCCTCGGCGCAGCGCATCTAAACACTGCGCAAAGGCTATGCGGTCCTTTTGGGTGCCGGTCGGATTGCCGCCCTCAAACTTGAGAAACAACTGCCGAAAACCCGTCTCCCGCTCGATGTTTCGGGCACGAGACAGAGAGGTATCTCCCACTTCTAAGTTGATAATGTCCTCAAAGGACTCGATCCGATCCAGCAGCGACAAGGAGGTATCCTTGACCATTTCACTGAGCTTTTTGGACTCTGATGAGATGGCTTTTTGTAAGAAGTTGGGGTCTGGTTTTTTTTCCGTTTTCATCTGTTTATGCTAACACCATATACATGGCAGCATGCATACGGAGATTCGTTTTTTTCGAATGAATATTGAGACGAATTTTTTCGCTTTTTCCCGTCTTTTTTTCTTATCCTAAAAGGTAGACAATTATTGACACGGCACAAGGCATAAATCGCACAGGTTTGTACACTCTAAAACGGAGTAACTGCAGACCGCAAGAAGCAAATCAAGATAAGTCTAAACTGATTGGGTCTAAATGAGAAAATGGTCTGGGATATCTGAGGAGCTTGTACTAGTTTGGTCTCACAGGTCGAAGCTATTTTGTCGTCAGACCTAAAAAGAATTCTATATCAGGGATACAGCATATTTTACCTACCACTTTTTCAATAAGGATGATTGAAGCAATTAAAGCTTTTTGGGTTTTCATCATGGTGCTGAGTGCTACATCCAGCAGTGCCCTGGCGATGGAGCAAGATACTGTCACCAAATATTACCTTGATGAGGTAGAAGTGACTGTCGATAGGTTCAACAGCGAACTGTCCAAAATGAAGGAAACAGGAGGCTGGTTTTGCCGTGAGACAGATACCGGAGGAGCTACAGGATACAACTGCCAAGACAAGGCCAGGCGAGCCTATAAGTACGTCTGCATATCCGAACCCCATGAGAATCGCTGCAGCCTCTCCCGAATCAACGCTCCTGCTTCAGGAACTCTTGACCCGTGAGTATGCTACCTGTGGAGAGAATGCTGATCCATAAATCCAAATCCCTAGAAGAATATGACGATGTACGCGCGATACAAAACCACCTCAAAAAACGTGGTATAGAACTGACTGCCGAAGCTAAAGTCAGAATGGAGCACATTCCAACCCAATCTGAACTGAACCTTCAGTACAAAGCATACACAGCCTCTTGACTCTTAATCATTTAAACATAGGCCTAAACTATTTAGAACATATTTTTTAGTACAAACTAAGGTAGAGCAGATACCACTACACCCTGATGATTGCTATGATGAGTCATACATTCTGCTAATCATAGCAATCATCATTGAGATCTCAGGTATAATCCGTTTAGACAATCAGATCATCAGAAGCCAGAGCGTCTTTTTTCTCGGGCATACCAGCTTCGAGCCATTCATTGTACATCGCAATGGACTCATCTGGCAATGGCCCACCTGGAGGCATACGATGTGCAGTAGGTGTTTCAGGTCTGTAACCTTCTATGGCGATTTTGATTCGTTGACTCAGTCGACATACAGACTCATAGTTGCTCAAATCCAAACTAAAGGTACCTTCATCGGTAGCGATAGAGACTGCGAGCATAGGCTGTACATAGGGTGCAAAGATGGTTTTGATATCGGGATCGAAGTAGACACTCATGGTATTATCGTTTAGTATAGTTTACAGTTATTTGGTATGCCTCTCCAGCATGATTCTGATTCAAGGCATTCATAGCTTCCGTTAGGTTCACATTCAACTTGTGCTCCCCCATCATGTGGTGAGCATGACTACTATCTAGCCATGCGGTGGCAGCTCCTACAAAATATCTCTTTCTAAATTTTTTCAAAGAAACATTAGGCTTCACTTTTACTGGATGCATATAGAGGTCTATTTGGTAGGAGGAAGAAGGGTCTTTTTCGGTATAGCTATAGCTGTATGGATTAGCTACGTCAGCGGCTCTAATCGTTATCGTTTCAGATGTCAACTGCCCCTTAGTCTCTGGTCTCCATGACACTCTACTGGTAAAGAGTCTATAGTAGGGACTTTCTTTGCTTTTTCCCAAGACAAGTGGACGACCCTTTTTATCCTTGAGAAGCCCCTCTAATTCCTGCTCAGTATAAAAATCATCCTTGCCTCTGGCTAAATACTGATAGCCCAATTCAGAGATATCAAGATACAATTCGGCTCTCCCCATATTTGGTCTATCACCTAACCCGGGATCATAGCCAGGCAAGTTAAAGTCCTTGGGTTGCTCCGCCCTCAAAAAGTAATCTAATGATGTGATATCTCCTGAGCCATGCTTTTGTATCCATGCCTCAAAGATATAATCGATGTAGGCATGAAAAGAATAGAAAATCGGGTCATATGCAGCTCTCGAAGGATAAGTCATATCTCCCCCTATATAGGGGGTATGCATCGGATTGTGCATTTGGCTTTCAAAAGTACCATAACCTCCATGGGTAGCATTTGGATATCCCCCAAATGTAGACCAATTGCTTTCTTGCATTAGTTTGGCTAGCAAATACGGAGAGGTAAAACGCCTATAATCAGGATTGACTTGTAAGTTTCGACCTGCGTGATATAGTACCGAGGAGCTGTCTTCAAATATCGCTGGGAATTTAGTACCACTGGGCTCGTTGGTAAAATTCCAGAACGGGACGCCTACCGTAGCAGTAGGACATTTATTCCCCCTGCTGTCTACAATCGTACCCTCAGGGTCTGTGTTTTGAAGCACTTTTTCGAAATAATAAAACTGCGCTCTATGCCAGACAAAGAAGATATCCTTGCCGTGCTCGCACATACCGGGGTACCCATAGGATCCATCAGCATAGGTTTGCGTAGCAGCCATTTCATAAAATGCCGTAGGGTCTTGATCTCCTTGACTTAGTGTATTCTCCTTAGGGACTGAAACACGGTTCTTGTTGTGCACCCAGGCCTGCCATGCATAGCCATCCATTAGATAAGGGTTGTCCGCACTACGATCTCTTAGCAGCTGTATAGCATGTTGATATGCAGCTAGTTCCTCGGTACTCAGGGAGTCAATATTCTTTCTGATCACCTGTGCATGGCTCAGTGATGCTGACAATACCCAGAGCAGACCTACTAAAAGCAGTCTGTAGACATGTACATTCATTGTTTTGGTTCGTGTCATGATTCGCTATGGTTTTAAAAGTTTAGTTACTGGTGAGGCTATTGGTATACTGTGGTCCACAAAACTCGATCCCCTGATCCAAGAGATAGTTACCAATGGTATTGGCACTATCTATACGTACACACTGCATCATCCCCTGATCTTCATGATCCAAAATATGACAGTGTAGTACAAAATCTCCAACAAAGTCTTTGTAGACAGTTTTGAGAACAATAGAGTCTGAACTTGGTACGAAATAAGTGTCTTTCCATATAGGTTTCACTTGTTGCTTTATCCACTTGTTATTCCCTTTGGTGTAGCGCTCCTGGATCTGAAAATGATTGATATGAATATGAAATGGGTGGCCTCCTAGAGATGAGGTCAGTGTCCATTCTTGTATATTATTGAGACCAAGTGTGCGTGGTGGATTGCTATGATCGAATGAAACATTGTTGATTTGAAACAATGTCGTATCACCAGGTTTAATCTCAAAATTAACATACTGCATCGTGTCTGTAACTGGCACATTGACCAATGAAGGATAAGGTGCATATTGGCGCAATGCTGCTGAAGTGGGGAGCTGCCTAGCCACCGGCTTAGTCGTCTTAGCCTTCAACACCACCAGAGCGAGTACTCTTTCGGACTCATACTCGTCAGTGTTCGTTTCGTCCAAAACGGGAGAACTAGCATCTATCAGATAGAGGGTGTCTTGACTGAGTCCATCGGTCAGTTTGGCTTGTACCAATAGGTCTGCCCTATACCCTGGCTGTAGTAGCATACTGTCTATATCACTGCGGTAGCCATAGGCTATGCCGTCTTCGGCAATAGCGTATAATTTTTCATGAATCACCTTGCCCTCCTTTGATTTGATCAGTTTGAGGTTGAGTGTCTCGCGTACGCCTGCATGTACAAACCGCCACCTTTGCGCTTCTTCTGATTCTATTTCGATCACAGGCAGTACCATGCCATTGATGGTCGTTCTCCAACCTGTAGAATCCTTAATTCCATCCCCCCAAGTACCTGGGCCAAAGGTTTTATCCTCAATGAACTTTAAAGCATACCTATTCGGATCACCTCCTGCACCTGTATCTGGCACATAGGGTATCTGCTGCATCACGAAAACCTTCTCATCCATCTCTTTGATTTGTGGTTGGTCATCCAAACCTCCCTCGATGAGGATGGTCCCTCCCATCCCTGAGGACACCTGAATCGCCGTAGACCCGTGTACATGGGCATGGTACCAGAAAGTGCCTGATGCATGATCCAACGGAACAGCTATTCTATTTTGAAAATCACAGCCAGGAGCCAAGTTGACAAAGACGTTGTCCCCATGTGCCATAGGCGAAACATGCAGGCCATGTGTATGTAAGTTGGTGTTGTTAAATCGGAGCGAATCAATGATATTAGGATCCTGATCATCATGTAGTGGCTGGTAAGGGTTGCATGGTCCAGGGTTTTCATAGACGGGTAGTTTGTTAATCAAATTCACCAGAAGCGAATCTCCAGGTTTCACTCGGAGCGTAGGCCCCACCAATCGACCATTGTATGATCGATGATAAAGTTCAATATTTTTCTTTTCTATAGTATTGTAGAGGCGATTGGTCGCAAACTTGATTACCATCTCAGTATCAAGTTTGCCATCTATGGAGGAAATTTCTTCTGGATTAGCAAATGGTAGGTAAACCAGCCCTTGCTCCTGATTCTTCAAAAGAGCTGATGATGGCCTGAGACTCGACTGAATATTAGCTATTTCGCTCAGAATGTCTGAAGTCGCTCGGGTCGTCAACCGTGCATCGACTGGCTCCTGACAAGAGAATATAACAGAGAAAAACAGGATATAAACTATTTGAAACCTGTGCAGATAGAATAATTTCATGGTGTGGTGAGTTTGTTTGCCATAGAATGAATCTTGTCTCATTCCATATCATCATATGATAAAGTTAGGAAGGCCGTTTAGATCAAGCAATACCCTAATCTAGGTATATATCAAGCAACGGTATGTTCGTTGTACTACAGGCAATCCCAAACTGCTATGCATCTGAGTAGCCTCTCCCGAATCAACGCTCCTGCTTCAGGAACTCTTGCCCCGTGAGTATGCTACCTGTGGAGAGAATGCTGATCCTTAGATCCAAATCGCTCATAATATTCCAAAAAAGTGTATCAATACAACCCAGTACCTATATTTATTAGGTCATCCTCTAGGGATGCAATACCTAGAAACCTGCGTCCGATTTTAACTTTCATTAAAACCGTTTCTGAAATACATCAATTGTGCTTTGTCTTCAAGCCAGACAGGCCATGCTTCCGGCAGGTAAACGCTTCCCTTTTCATTGCCAAAAAAGGAAGCAAAAAGACTAGAAAATTATAAACTCGCTATCGCTCAGACAGTATAATTTTCAAAAACATTGAATTAAGAAGATAATTTATTTCCTTTATTGATCGAACTCAGGTTAGAACAAAACAGAAATACCATGAAATTAGGCGCATTTTCTATCAGTCTGGCTGTCAAAGACATCCACAAATCAAAAGCATTCTATGAGAACCTAGGCTTTGTATATAAGGGTGGAAACATCGACCAAAACTGGGTGGTTCTCAAAAATGAAAATGCCGTCATTGGCCTTTTTCAGGGGATGTTTGAGGACAATATCATCACCTTCAACCCTGGATGGGACGGCAGTGCACAAGAACTAGAAGAGTATGACGATGTACGCGCGATACAAAACCACCTCAAAAAACGTGGTATAGAACTGACTGCCGAAGCTGATGAAACATCCTCTGGCCCAGCACACATCACCTTGACCGACCCTGACGGCAACCATATCCTGATCGACCAACACAGGTAAGATCAACCTCCGTCCAAACTGCGTAGAAAAACACAGTACAGTATAAAAAAGGTATAGTAGATATAAAGCGTACTCATTTTATTTGAACGTTAGATCCAACAGCCCTAACTACAACAGAACATTGAAAGCTAAATCAGACATCCCGATTTATAACCAAAGTAGCGAAGCAATTGGCGGTATACAATTTGTGAAATCATCACTCCAAGGCATGGACTACCCACCTGAAAAAATGGGAGCGCATAGGGACGAGTTTTATGTTTTTTTTGTTCTGACAAAGGGGAATGTAGTCGTGCTATGTGACAACATAGCGGTTGAATTAAACGAAATCGGAATTGGTTTTATCAAACCTTTTCAGGTACATGCGGCTAAGCACATCTCTAATAATACAACTGGCTACTTTATTAGCATTGCCCCTTTCCTTGTCCCTGACGCCTGTTTAGAAATATTTCAACCTTTACAAATCTCCGAACAAGGAAAAAAAATAGACCCGCTTTTTCAAGATGATTTCCTGAATCTTGTTTCATTACTGCACAACTCTTTTGAAAAACAGAAACAAAGCAAACCACAAATCATCAATGGGCTTTTCAATGCTTTGATTTACGAAATTGCGAATTTGTTTCAATCGTCAGAAAGAACGATTCCCAAACCAAGAAACCAATCAACAGTCATTTCCACAAACTTTAAAAAACTCATCTCCAAAAGTAATTTTTTAGAAAGCCCTTCTTTTTTTGCAAAAAAACTAAACATTAGTGCTTCACATTTGACAGACTGTGTAAATGCCAGTACAGGAAAACCGACAACTTATTGGCTTCAAAATGCTATGATAATAGAAGCGCAAAGACTTTTGTATTATACCGAAAATGATGTGAAAGAAATTGCTTTTAGTCTTGGGTTCAAAGACCATTCCTATTTCTCAAGAATGTTTAAAAAATTAACCCACGAAACCCCATTAGCCTTTAGAAAAAAATTCCGTAAATAGTCCTATCATTACTCCAAGCTATCCATTTCTATTTTTTTGTTTTCGCTCCAGTTTTGCCATTGAATTAATAGAAAACAATTATGCCAACAGCACCAAAATTCATAGGCGACTTTATGGAGTTACGTCTTAGTAACAAATTTTGTAAAGCAAGCGTCGTTTCAACTGAAATAACAAGCCCTAATATTAAAACAATCACATTTAAAGGGTCATTCCCAAAGGTTAAATTCAAAATAGGACAAGCAATACTCATTCGAGTCAACGATAAAAACTACCGAAACTACACACCCAGTAAATGGGACAGTGAATTAGGGATATTCGAAGTTGTCTTTCATATGCACGGCAATGGACCAGGAAGTCATTTTATTAATCATCTAAAAGCCGATGACCAAATCACGGTGGGTCTACCAAGAGGATTTAATATTTACAAACAAGAAGCTCAATATCAGTTCTTTTTTGGTGATGAAACGTGTATTAGTGTTTTTAAAAGCCTGAAAGACAAAATAAATAGTGACAATAATAATTATTTGGGGGTTCTGGAAGTAGACGAGGTATCGATTGACGAACTCTACAACCTAGGTCTGATGTTGGACACAGTCCCAAAATCAATAAACCATGCTGAATTCGCAATTGAGAGTTTAAATGAATTGGATGATAAGATTTGGGATCTCTGGCAAAACGGATATTTCTATCTAATGGGCAATGCTAAGTCAATACAAGCTTTTAGACGAGCATTAAAAGAGAAAGGCGTGTCAAGCAAAAACATTTATACCAAACCCTTTTGGGCAGACGGTAAAATTGGGCTCTAATAGATTGGACAGAGAAAAATGGCAGCAGCCAACAAGACCATTAAAACCCGCCCGCCTACATTTTCTTATCGAATTATCTTACCCGATCGAGTACGTTTGTAACGCGACTACCAAAAAGCAAAGACTGCTACTTATCGTTTTCCAGCCTTGACAAAAGCGAGGCTATAAATCCCACTGATAGTCGTCTGCGAGAAGGATACAAAATCGACATACAGCAGGGCGACCGATGGCACAAAGCAGACACCCAGGCTAAAAGCCCTATAACGAAAAACGGTCTCACTGCTGCGAGACCGTTTCATGGTCTGATACTAAACATGACTGTTGATTTAAGTGAACTTATGAGGCTGGCGCTACATCGCTGACCGTGCTTACTTTCTCATACTTTAGCGTTTTGGCCAAACGCTTCAGCCTTGCGCCGGGTCTGAACCTGATACGAGCCTGTTTGATCCTGTCGCTGCGGTACTCCTCTGGGCGCTCTACCCCTTCGCTATTCAGGGTCAAAAACAAGGTGCCCAGGTTGCTCAGCCTCACTTGTCTACCAAATGAAAGCTGCATCTCGATCACCTCCAGCAAGGTTCCGATCGCACCCAGCACCGTGCCGTAGTTCAAACTGGATACTTTGCTGATGATACCGACCAGTTCCTCAAAACTGACATCATCACCATTGATGATTCGTGCATAATACTTCTTGGGGAGGGTAACATCATTTGGGTTGATACGCTCCGTGACTTTATACTGTACTGACATAATTGATAAAATTTAAAGGGTTAAAAAATAAAACTGTGATAAGAATCCTGACGGAGCGCTCTGTGTGGGATTTGTCATGTTAAAGACAAGTATGATGCCAAAAGGAAGGCTTATTCTGCCAAAAAACGTTAAAAAACCACAACCTTTTCATTGCTAAAAAAGCATTTGAGCAGGCTTTATGCGCTTTGAACAAAAGCTTAGCTTACCTGAGCCTGAAGGTAAGCTTACCAGAGCCCCAACCTAAGCTTACTACAGGGTGAAACTAAGCTTACCTCGACCCTGAGGTAAGGCAACATGGGAGCCGAACTAAGCTTAGGTTGGACTGGTCAGGTCTCACCCCCCTCCCAACCCAAAATATAGCACCCACCTCATAGCGTTTTGTGATATACCAAGAGATTTGCCTGTAGCCTTGGGAAATATCGATAGGAAATGCTAGTTTGGCCTCACCAAGCCGATCAGCAGTCGGTTTCCTGCAGCATCATTCGAGAAGAGAAATTTTTTTATAAACGTTTGATACAGTGCGCATATAGTGCACTGTGTACTTTACACGAATGTTAGGTTTCATGCCGTGACGTAGAAAAAACCCAGCCGCACATTCAGGCACATTTGGTTTTGCCTGCACTCAACCCTAACTTAAAAACCAAAAGAGCCTGAATTTTTGCCACCGCACAATGACTGAATATCGACAAATACTCAAGAACATATTAGAAGCTGGACGAACTTGGGGAGATGTAAAATTTGAACTGTCCAAATACAACGTTCACAATACTGACGAAGGCGAAAAAGACACCAGAGCCGGAAAGATTTTCGAAGTATTAACCCAACTATACTTTCGATTTGCACCGACTGAAAAAGATAACTTTAAAAATGTATGGTTATTTGAAGAAGTACCATCCGAAATACGAACAAAGCTCAATCTTGGGAATCAAGATTTCGGTGCTGATTTGATCCTTGAAGACATTGAAGGCAAACTCTATGTTGTTCAATGCAAATTTAAAAATGATGAATCTTCACGTCTGAATTGGACTTCCGACAAAATCGCCAACCTGTTTGCCTTCTGTCCTACTGCTGATCACTTCATTGTATTTTCCAACGCTGCTGATTTAGATAAGGTATCCAAGTCAAGGCATGACAATTTCACCTTCTATTCCGTAACAAATCTCCAAGAAATACAAACAGATGTTTTCAAGGCATTCCACGAGAGTCTAATAGGTGCGGAAATTGCAGAAAGAACCTTCTACAATCCAAAACCTCATCAAGAGGAAGCTATTAAGGATTGTATTGATTTCTTTGGAATCGAACAACGTGGACAACTCATTTTACCTTGTGGGGCTGGTAAAACATACACAGCTCTTTGGATTAAGGAGGGGCTAGATTCCAAAAACTCATTGGTTCTAGTACCCTCATTGGCTTTGCTGCGACAGATAAAAAATGAATGGGCCAACCAAAGGAAAACAATATATCAATACTTGTGTGTTTGCTCAGAATCAGACATTGACAAGGATGTTACTGATTCAGTGGTTGCTCATACTTATGAAATCGACACAAGGGTAACAACTGATCCATTGAAAATTAAAAGCTTTCTTGATTCGGATTATACAGAAAAGGTCATTTTCAGCACATACCATTCATTAGAAGCAATTGCCGAGGCAATCGCCAATATTGACTTTGAATTTGATTTTATATTTTGTGATGAAGCTCACAAGACTGCTGGAGTTGGTATGAACAAATTCAGCCTTGTCCATGACAACAAAAAAATCCCATCAAAAAGACGACTTTATGCCACTGCAACTCCAAGGATTGTAAAAGAATCCTTGAAAAAGAAGCTTGGTGATGATTTGAAGTACGCCTATGATATGAATGATCCCGAAACATTCGGGCATGAATTCTATCGAATGACATTCAAAGATGCTATTGAGCAAGACATTTTGGTTGATTACAAAATCGTTACGGTCGGAGTTAACAGTGAAGAACTTAAAGAATATATTGAAAATAGACGATTTATTGACGCCAAGATTTCAATTGATGAGTTGGCCAATAATTATGCGCTCGATCACATAATGAAGAAATACTCAGCCAATCACGGGTTAACTTTTCATTCAAGAGTTAAACTGGCGGCTGAATTTGCGGACAGACATTCCAAACTGTTTCCTGATACTTCTACATTCGCTGTAAGTGGTGAACAGCCAACTAGTCAAAGGAATATTACCTTAAACGACTTTAAAAATGCAGATAAGGCAATTGTTTCTAATGCACGCTGTTTGACTGAAGGAGTTGACGTACCAACAATTGACTTAGTGTATTTCTGTGATCCAAAGAATTCCAAAGTTGATATTGTTCAGGCCGTTGGTCGGGCTTTGAGAAAAAAGGAAGGTAAAAAAATTGGTCTAGTGGTGGTTCCTATCTACCATTCAAAGCAGACGGAAGTTGAAGTTTCCATAAGTTCAGGATCATTCAAAAACTTACTCCAAGTTATTCGTTCCCTTTGTGATCAAGATGAACGATTACAAGATGAGATCAACTCTTTAGCTTACGGAAAAGGGAGAAGGTCTTCAAGAATTGATATTGTCTCTGGAAGCTTCATTGAGGAACAAGACACCATCCTGCTAGAAGGATTTGAAGAGATATTAAAAACTTCGCTTTTTGATCAGATAGTTGACAAAACTTCAAATAACTGGGATTTATGGTTTCTCAAGCTCAAGGAATTTCTTGATAAGAATCCAGAATACCCAAGTCAAAAAACTGATCGTAAACTCTACCAATGGGTTGCCCAACAGAGAAACCGAAAGAAAAACGGGACTCTCAAAAATGAAGAAATCAGAAAACTCAACTCTATAAGCTTTGCTTGGAGTATTGTCGAGTGGAAATGGAATAAGCAGTTTGAAATATTCGAAGAATACGCCAAGTCTAATGAGTTTCCTCCCTGTAAGGGCATAGATAATGATGAACTGGTCAAGTGGCACAAGTATCAGCAAACATGTATAAGAGAAGGTAAAATCATATCAGATTATCAAAAGAACAAGTTTCTCTCAATAGATGGAAAGTTCGCAGGTCCAGCAAGTAGGAAAAAATGGATACCCACTTATAATGATCTAGTGAATTTTCGAAAAGAAAATCCTGATCGTTGGCCTTTGTATAACAGAGAAGATAAAGACAGTCGAGAGAATGGATTGTATGTTTTTTGTCAAACCATTCGAAAGAGATATCGAGAAAATGATTTAAGCGACTATTGGTTTGAAAAAATGGCCGAAATCGATTTCAATTTTGGAGGAAAAACAGACAACTGGACAAACTACTTCGAGGAAGTCAAAGACCTAATTTCCGACAAAGATTCTATTTCTGCTGACCAAATAGGAAACAATGCGTATTCATGGATTCTCCGTCACAAGAAAAATTTGGATGAAGGAACACTTTCCGAATATCAAACAAAAAAAATTCAGACTCTTAATCTTGACCGCTTCTTTGAAGGTTGGGAAGAAAGATTTGAAAAGATTAGCAAGTGGGTTGAGGAAAACGGAAAGATACCAACAAAGCATGCTCATAGCGAATTTAATAGTTGGCTTTACTCTCAACGTTCTAGATATAAAAAAGGAACCCTGACAGAAGATCAAATTACAAGTCTCAGAGCCTTGGGGTTTGATTTAGAAGGTAGAGGAAAGGAAAGATTTGAAGAGAAATGGTTAGCTCAATTCATGGAATACAAAGATTTTGTAAACCAGAACAATAGAGAACCAAGCTACAGAACTGAAAGTGAAAAACAATTGTATTTATGGGTTGCTGCACAAAGAGCAGTAAATGCTGGCAATGCAAGAAACAGAAAATCATTATCTCAAAAACGTCTTGACCTTTTAAATTCCATCAACTTCAAATGGGTTGGTGAAGGTGCTGGTGGTGAAGAATCATGGGAAGAACGCTTCCAAGACTTCTGTTCACACATTAAACCAAATGGAAAATTAATGCTACCTTCACGAATTGATGGAAAAGCAAATCCTCTTTATACTTGGTGGATCAATCAAAATATTGCGTTCGATAAAGGTGAATTATCGAGTGATAGAATCCAGCAATTTCAAAACGTGAAAATTGAACTTGGAAAATCAGAGAATAATTCAGTTCGAGATGGATTCACAAAATGGTCTAATAAACTTCATGAAATAGCTGACTTCATAAATAAGAACGGACATTATCCTAGAGCTGGAAAAGACAAAGAGCAAAGCAATCTTTACCAGTCCCTTGCTCGAACAAAAAGAGTATTCAAGAATAATGAGCTTTCGGAAAAGCAACTCGAACTCTTAAAAGAACTGAACATTGAACTGGAATGACAGCCCCTGCATCCATACACATTGTCAGGTCGCACACACCAACCCTCAAACCAAAACCTGCCAAAGAGTATGGCAGCTCCCACAGCACTGGACGAAGGAACTAACACGAACGCAGAAACTAGACGGAGAAAAATGCACGAAAACCTAATCGAGTAAACAGCTGACGGTCAAATAACCGTCATTACCCTACAAGGACGAGGCACGAGGACACAGATCGGGTAATCCCCTACTAATCGCAGGGTGACATAAAAGCCGTCCCAAGGTCTGTGGCACACAGACCAAGTACTATTAATTCGTTCTATCAAACCTTATAGCTCTAATGTTCAGTACAGCCGATAGACCTATAAGGTTAGGGAGCCTCTAACAGACCTCCTTTAGGCTTTCCCTCTCAAAGAGGGTCTGTTGTCACCCCTTGGAACGTATCGTCGCATTAGTAGACGACATCATTTTGATTATCTCCTGAATTGCATCATTCTGGTTTAAATATGTTTGCCCTGCACCAGAAACAGGACATGATCCGTATATTGCCTAGTATGAAACAACTCTCGCTGTACAACGACCAACTGATGCCTGCACTAGGGCTAGGCACATGGAAATCTCAAAAAGGAGAAGTCTATACGGCGATTAGACAAGCCATAGCAATCGGGTACAGGCATTTTGATTGCGCGCCCATCTATGGCAATGAAAAAGAAATAGGCACTGCGCTGCACGATGCGCTGCTGGCTGGAGATGTCACACGAAAGGAGCTGTGGATCACCTCCAAGGTATGGAACACCCATCACCGTGCCGAGGATGTGATCGTGGCACTCAAGCGGACACTAGCGGATCTACAGTTAGGCTATCTCGACCTCTACCTGATCCACTGGCCTGCCGCCCATCTCAAAACAGTCAAAATCCCTAAGACAAAAGAAGACCTGATCAGTCTCCAACAGCTACCGCTCGAAGAGACATGGCAAGGCATGGAAGAATGCGTCCTCGCTGGACTCACGCGTCACGTCGGTGTGTCCAATTTCAGTACGAAAAAGATCAAGGGCATTCAGGCCTCCGCTAAAATCAAAATAGCGGTCAACCAAGTAGAAGCCCACCCGTATTTTCAGCAAAAGGAGTTACTGGCATTTTGCCAGCAGCAGCACATCGCCCTGACGGCCTACGCTCCTTTGGGTGCCTATGAGCGTGCCAGCCTGATGCCCAACCATACCCAGCCTTTTCTCTCAGACAGTCCCATCATCCAGCGCATTGCCGATCAGTACGATGCTACGGTAGCGCAGGTACTACTCGCCTGGGGCATCCAGCGGGGCACGGCTGTCATCCCTAAGTCCACCAACCCCGACCGACTGCTACAAAACTACCAAGCAGCCGACCTATCGCTATCGACCGAGGATATGGACATGCTCGCGCGCTTGGATAGCGGCTACCGCTATGAGAGAGGCAGCTATATCACATTGGAGGGATCTCCCTATACGGCAAAGAATCTCTGGGACGAATGATTAATTCTGTAGGGACATTCCTTATTAGTACATCATTCATTAAATTGCCCAGATCAATATTCAATCGTCACCAAAATCAGATTATGAAAAATACATACAACTTATTCATTGTCCTACTCCTATCTGTTGCGATTATTAGCTGTAGCACCAAAAAAGGAACTGATACTGAAAAAGTAACGACCGCCAATGTCAAGCAAGTCGTGGAGAAAGAGTTTAACTACCCTATCCCTACGTCGTTCGAAGTGACCACACTTCTACAAGACGCAGATGCGGCGTTCGTACTCGACATAACCAACCCAGTAGAAAACGTAGACAAATACGAAACACAACGAGACAAAGCGCTCAACCTCGGTATCTATGGAGCTGACCTTAGCTACGCCAGTACTTACAACATGAACGAGCAGACTTTGGAATTCTTAGACGCATCGAAGAGGCTCATCGATGGACTGGATGTCCCAGGTATCTTCAACGAAGACATGTTGGCACGTGTGCAAGAGAACATGGACAACAGAGATTCGCTGATCCTGATCGTGACTGAGTCGTTTTACAACACCTACGAGCAACTAAACAAACTAGGTCAGGACAAACTTTCTTTCCTCGTGATCTCAGCCAGCTGGATCGAGGGATTGTATATCACGACACAACTCGCCGTATCTAGTAACTACGACGAACGCATCATGGCGATCGTAGCACAGCAGAAAGGACCAGCCAGCATCCTCGTAGATACTGCCGAAAAATACAAAGACGATGAAGATATTCAGGCGGTCGCTCCCCTGCTCAACTTCATGAAGTTGACCTACGAAGGAGTCGATCCTGCGGTGGGGATCACCAAAGGACAGTTGGATGACATCACCTCCAACGTCGAGTCTACTAGAAACGAAATCGTGGATTGATCCAAATATCAATTTCTTATTGGAAAGGCATATTGATTATTCAATATGCCTTTTTTAATTTGCGCCCGACAATAACATGATCCCGAACGAATGAGTGAATCTATTATTAATGCCCTGATGCGGCTATTTGCCATCATTGAAAGTGTAAAAGATGAAGTGGTGGATTCGGGTCACATGATCGTCAAGCCCTACCTACAGCGACAGCTCAACCAAGAGCTGTCAGACCAGTACCTGGGGCTATTTCAGGACTATGTGGACTTCTACAGAAAAGAAGCTTCGTCCAATACGCCTGAGATTGAAAACGAAACCAAAAACATCATTCAGGTCACCAAAATCTGTCAGCAACTCAACAAAGAACTGCTACAGCATGAGCGTGTACTCGTATTCGTCGAACTGGTAGAGCTCATCAATACGGACAAGAAAGTCTCCACCCGCGAGAACGATTTCATGCAATTGGTCGCGCTCAACTTTAACCTACCCAAACAAGAAACCGACGACATCTGTTCGTTCATCCTCGATCAGGACATCAAAAATGTCCACAAGGGCAATGGCATGGTCATCGACAACAAAGTCACCGAATGGCCAAAAGAGATCGCTTGGATGATGAAACGAAAGACCGAACCCGGCATCACGGATTTTCGACACATCCAGGTCGAAAACCTATTCGGCACCATCGTCATACTCCATGTAGAAAGTGTCAATACTTTCATCTTTAGATACAATGGCCCACTGAGTCTGTTCGTCGAGGGAAAGAAAATCCAAAACGGAAAAATATACATCCTCAACTCTGGCGCCATCATCAAGGGCAGTACGATCAAACCCATATATGAGTCAGACATCAGCAAACGGTTTCTACTGGATGTCAAAAAAACAAAGCTCGTCCTACAGGCCGAAGAGATGACCTACAACTTCAAGAACAGTGACAATGGCATCAAGCCGTTCAGCTTTAGCGAAGAGTCGGGGCAGCTCATAGGCGTCATGGGAGGCAGTGGCACTGGTAAGTCCACCCTCATGAACCTGCTCAATGGCAAACTAGAGCCTAAGTCTGGCGAGATCAAAATCAATGGCTACAGCATACCCCGCAGTGTACAAGAAGGGGTCATCGGCTATGTCCCGCAGGACGACCTCCTGTTCGACGAACTCACCGTGTACGAAAACCTCTACTTCAATGCCAAGCTATGCTTTGGAGACCTGCCCGAAAACCGCATTCGTCGAGAGGTCAACAAAGTGCTCGAAGACTTAGACATAGAGGAGATCAAAGACCTCAAAGTCGGTGATCCGCTCAACAAGTCCATCAGTGGTGGGCAAAGAAAACGCCTCAACATCGCGCTGGAGCTACTGCGTGAGCCATCGGTACTTTACATCGACGAACCTACCTCCGGTCTATCCTCTATGGACTCAGAAAAGGTCGTCAACCTACTCAAGGAACAAACCCGAAATGGCAAACTCGTCATCATCATCATCCATCAGCCCTCGTCGGCCATCTACAAGCTCTTCGACAAAGTATGGATACTAGACAAAGGAGGCTACCCCGTATACACCGGCAACCCCATCGATGCAATCGTCTATTTCAAAACCATGAATACGGAGGTCAACGCTGCGGAAAGCGAATGCCGTACCTGTGGCAATGTCATCCCAGAGCAGATCCTCCACATCATCGAGACCAAAGAGATCGACGAAAAAGGTGGCTCCACCAAACACCGAAAAACATCACCCGAAGAGTGGTACGAAAAATACAAAGAGAACATAGAGTCTAAGACTGAAAAAATAAAATTCGAAACGGCACTCCCTCCGTCCAACTTTTCGATCCCTAACCTCATACAGCAGTCTGCCATCTATCTCAAACGTGTACTGCTTTCCAAGCGTAGCAACACGCAATACATCCTACTCAACATCCTAGAACCACCACTACTGGCACTCATATTGGGTTTCCTAGCCAAGTATTCGGAGAGTAGTGTGTATGACTTTAGCGAAAACCGAAACATCCCGATCTACCTCTTTATGACCATCGTCGTATCGCTGTTTACAGGACTGACAGTCAGTGCAGAGGAGATTTTCAAGGACAAGAAAATCCTAGAACGGGAGTCCTTCCTAAACCTCAGTCGGTTTAGTTATCTCAACTCGAAGATTATCTATCTGTTTGGGTTATCCGCTGTGCAAGTATTGATTTTCACCCTGTTTGGTAACTACCTGCTTGAGATCAAAGGGCTGACTTTCCAATACTGGCTGATACTGTTCTCTACCGCTTGTTTTGCCAACATGGTCGGGCTCAACATCTCATCGGGGTTCAACTCTATCGTCACGATCTACATCCTGATCCCATTGATCCTCGTGCCACAGCTGCTGCTAGGCGGTGCGATGATCCGCTTCGACGATCTCAACCATGGCGTTGGGGACAAGAAGAATGTGCCCTTTATCGGAGACATGATGGTATCCAGATGGGCTTATGAGGCTCTCGCAGTAGAGCAAGCATCTAACAATGCCTACAGAAGTCACTTCATGGCCTATGACAAACGCATGAGTGACGCCAGCTACACTTTTGCGTATTTGATTCCTGACCTATCTGGTAAACTCCGAGAAGCCTATATGGAAGTGCTAGAAGACAACCATAGCCAAAAAGCCATCTATAACCTCAAGATGTGCCGCCACGAAATCGAGAAACTCCAAAACGAGGAAGGCAATCCACGGTTTGCAGCGATGGATCAGCTGTACTTTGAGAACCTAGACTCGGCACTGTACGAACAGTCCCTAGCCTACCTAAGAGGGCTGAGAAAGAAGTACAAAAACATCAAGCAGCAGGCAGTCAACGAACGTGACTCAATCTACCGTCAGCTCATCAAAGAGATCGGACAAGATGGATTGCTAGAACTCAAACGAACCCATCACAACGATGCGCTGCACTCGCTCGTCCTCAACCGAGACCAAATACAAAAAATATATGAAGGTGAAGATGAGCTGATTCGCAAAAAAGATCCGCTCTTCATCACGCCTGATTCGAAATGGGGCGATGCTCCATTCTACGCCCATGTCAAGGTACTGGGCAACTGGGAGATAGACACCTTCTACTTCAACTTGGCAGTGATATGGATCATGACCTTTATCACCTACCTGATGCTCTACTTTGACCTCTTGCGAAAAGTACTCAAATGGTCCTCTCGCCAATTTGAAAAGCGATAACAGAATGAATAATATATCTACTCAATCTCCCCACAGCTCTCGCGCTGCGGTTAGTATCTTCTTTTTGATCCATGGCATCAACCTTGCCTCGTGGGCCTCACGTATCCCAGACATCAAGGCTGCCATGGACATCAATGATGCGCAGATGGGTACACTACTACTCGTCATGCCCATCAGTTCTCTACTAGGGCTCGCTGCGAGTAGCTGGATACTGCGGAGCTTCGACAACAAAGTACCGCTGATAGTCGCCATGATCGCCCAATCTATCGCGCTGGCATGTATCGGCATCAGTAGCAGCCTCATCGCATTAGGCAGCTCGTTGTTTTTCATGGCGCTGGCATTTCGTGTAGGAGGCATAGCCATGAATACACAAGCTGTGATTCTACAAAAATCCTACGCCAAACCGATCAATGGCTCTTTTCACGCCATGTGGAGTTTTGGTGGGATACTCGCTGTAGGGCTCACGTCTCTGATGATCGCCTTAGACGTCCCTATGCATACTCACCTCATCTGGACCTCTGTATGCATCGGTATTTTTGCGATCGTATGCTATCCGTGGTTACCCTCAGGAGATCGTGCTACCGAAGGCTCTAAAATCAAAATGGGCAAGCCAGACAAACCACTGTTTCTACTGGGTGTACTGATATTACTCGCTTCGTTCTGTGAGGGAGGGATGTTTGACTGGAGCGGTGTGTATTTCAAAGACATCGTCAACGTAGAAGTCTATACCGCAGGCTATTTCACTTTCATGATCTGTATGACGATAGCCAGACTACTCTTAGACAAACTAGTCGCTCGCATAGACAACAAAAAAATCTACATAGGGAGTTCATTACTCATCGTCGGAGGCATACTCCTCGCTGTACTCCTCCCAAACCTCATACCAGCTATGATTGGTTTTTCAGTAGTCGGCATGGGTACTGCAGTCGTGATCCCGACTACTTTTCTGATGGCTGGGGATTCCAAAAAATACTCTGCAGGTATGGCTATCTCTATCATATCGAGCTACAGTGTGGTTGGTATGTTATTTGGTCCTCCCTTGATAGGTTTTATATCCGAGGCGTTTGGGTTGCAAGTGTCCTTTCTCTTCTTTGCCTTGATGGGGCTATTGATTCTTCCCGTTTCGCTGATGTACTTTCACGCGGTTAAGCGGCAAGACTAATCACCGGACTGAACTACCCTCATCACCCCGACATGAGATCGAGGTATCCCTCACATCGGGCAGACTGTAAGGAGCTGCGGTGCTTACAATGGATCATTCCCTGATAGCCCTTCGTCGCTTCAGCGAATGATGGTTAGATCAACGAATGAGTCAACATAGCCCTATGTCTACAAAGCAACCTTTTCCCTCTTGCTCACATTATGGATTCACAACACACAACTAACTCATTATCAATCATGAAAACACTACTAACAATCCCACTCAGTCTCTTATTGCTCATCGCGACGACTCCCTTAGCAGCCAAAACAGACACTACCAGTAAGGATGAACAAAAGCAAGCGAAGACTTACGGCACCAAAAAGCATGGCAAGCTCATTCACTTTGCAGACGGCATGTTTCGTGATGGGTCTGACCAGATCGAGATCGGTCAAGTGATCAAATTGAAAAAAGAATCCATCCAGGTCAAATCAGTAAAACTCTATGCCTTTGACAGTGCTATGGACAATATGGATTTCAAGATCAGCTTTTATAAAGTAGAGAATGGGCGCCCTACATTGATCCAAATCCATAAGCCGATCATGCAATCTCAATCGATCAAAGAAGGTTGGCTAACACTAGATCTGTCCAAATATGATTTGCAGATAAATGAAGATTTCGTAGTTGCCTTAGAAACAGAGAGAAAATCTTCAGATGTAGGCTCACTATCCTATGAAGTAAAACCACTGGCTAACAGACACAGCTATTACCGCATCAACGGTAACAAAACCTGGAAACGCCCCCCTCACAGATATTGCCTACAAGTCGTCGCTGATGTGTTGTAGATCGGTATGACAAAAAACTGACGCTAGAGTACTTTCGACGTAACCTCTAGCGTCATTGATGCTTTATCCTTTCACGTCAAACGCTAGTAGACTCTCTCCCTCCAAAGTAGCGACGAGCTTGTCACCTGCTTTCACCGCTCCTACGCCATGTGCGGGTGTTCCTGACAAGATGATATCTCCCGGGTTGAGCGTCATATACTGCGACACATGCGCGATAATTTCTGGCAGTTTGTAAACCATAAGTGAAGAATGACCTGTCTGTACACGCTCCCCATTGAGATCTAACGCAAAATTGATGTTATCAATGTCAGCAAACTGCGACAGTGGCAAAAAGCCTGAAATCGGCGTAGCACCATCAAACCCCTTGGCCAATGCCCATGGTCCCTTTCCTTCGCGACTCTGTGACAACACGTCCTTTGCCGTAAAATCAATCGAAACAGCCACTTCGTCTACGTGCGACAATGCTTCTGCTTCCGTTATATTTTTACCTTGCTTAGAGATTTTAAAAGCGAGCTCAACCTCGTAGGCTACATTCTGAGAGACTGCTGGAATTTCAAAAGCAGCATTGTCAGTCAACAGCGTAGTTTCAGGTTTGGTAAAAATAATAGGAGCCCATTTGGGCGATGGCATTTCCTCCAGCGTATTCACATAGTTTTTGCCTATTCCGATGATAATCATAGTCTTGTTTTTAGTTTTTCACAAAAATAGACGACTATCCGATTCCTGCAATTGAACACATATTATTCTCTGCTTTATTTGTTTTCATGGAAGTAAAAACCACTTTACCAACAAAGAACAACAAAGATGTCAATCAATACACCAAAGACTTCATCTTGAAAGAAAAACAGATCGAGTCCATCGAAACTGAAACAATTGAAAACCATAGCCCTAATCAAAAAAAGAGGCACCTCTACAAGCACCTCTTTAAACTATGAATTACTAATTACTAAAACTCTATTTTACTTGTCGGTAGACGTTGTTGTGCTGGAGCGTGCTTTTGAAATCACGAATGTTCGTGTTTTCATCGATGGTCACGATTTCCAGATCTACCATGTCGGCATAGTCTTCTAGGTATTCATTGCCTAGGTTTTGACTATAGACGGTGTGGTGTGCGCCACCTGCCAAAATCCATGCTTGTGCAGCGATCTCAAGGTTTGGTTTGGCATCCCAAAGTACACGAGCCGTAGGCAAGTGTGGCAGGTCTTGTGTAGGCTCGATGCCTTCCACGTTGTTGACAATCATACGCATACGGCCTCCCATGTCTACTACAGATGCATTGAGGGCTTTGCCACCAGCTGCATTGAATACCAAACGAACCGGATCTTCTTTTCCGCCAATTCCGAGCGGGTGTACTTCACATTTAACTTTCTCAGCGCTGATAGATGGACAGATCTCCAACATGTGCGAACCGAGTACCAAATCCTTCTCAGGAGTGAAGTGGTAGGTATAATCCTCCATGAATGAGTTGCCTCCTCCCATACCGGCAGCCATGACCTTCATCGTACGTGTGAGAGCAGCTGTTTTCCAGTCTCCCTCACCAGCGAACCCAAAGCCATCAGCCATCAGTCGCTGTGCAGCGATACCTGGAAGTTGTTTTATGCCATGTAGGTTTTCGAATGTATCGGTAAAGGCTGTGAATCCTCCTTCCTTAAAGAAACTTCTCAGACCTATCTCGATCTTTGCTGCATCTTCTAATGACTGTCTCTGTGCTCCACCTAATTTCAATACATCTTGCATGATGTAAGTCTCTTCATATTCCTGAATCAAAGCCTTCACTTGATCATCAGTAGCTGACTCGATGTGTTCTACGACATCCCCCACGCCATAGCCATGTACTTCATAGCCAAACTTAATTTGTGCTTCTACTTTGTCTCCTTCGGTCACAGCTACCTGACGCATGTTGTCACCGATACGAGCTACTTTGCCTGACTGAGCATCCTGATGTGCGCTCGCCACACGCGTCCATACGTTGATTTGCTCTACGACACGCTCGTCTTGCCAGTGTCCTACGACTACTTTGCGTTGGATACCCAAGCGAGAACAAATAAATCCAAATTCACGGTCACCATGAGCGGATTGGTTTAGATTCATAAAATCCATGTCTATAGTTGACCATGGAATCTCTGCGTTGAACTGTGTATGAAGGTGCAAGAAGGGCTTGTTGAGTACTTTCAATCCTCCGATCCACATTTTCGCAGGAGAGAAAGTGTGCATCCAAAAGATCAAACCCACACAATCGTCTGCATTGTTAGATGCTAAACATATTTTTTTGATCTCTTCTGGAGTTGTTACTACTCCTTTGTATTCAATTTGTACAGGAATCTTACCGTGGGCATTCAGAGACTTAGAAATCTCTTCTGAATGCGTCGCTACTTGCTTGAGCGTCTCTGGTCCATAGAGGTGCTGAGACCCTGTGACGAACCATACTTTATTTTGTTCTATTGATATCATCGTGTTAATCGTTTCTTTTATAACTATTGCTAGGGCTGTGGTATACAGACCAAGGTCTCAAAACACACCCAAATTATGACTGACCGTAATAAGCTCCTTTGCCGTGTTTGCGCTCGTAGTGTTTCTTTTTGAGTGACTCCTTGAGACGTGGTGCTTCGGGATTAATCGTCTTGGTGATCCATGCCATCTTGGCAACTTCTTCCAATACAGCAGAGTGGTACACGGCTTTTTTCACATCCTTGCCCCAAGTAAATGGCGCATGATTCGCAACGATTACCATCGGCACTTCTTCTGGTGTGATATTTTTATCTTTGAAGCAATCCATGATCTGAAACCCCGTCTCATACTCATAATCTCCTTCGATCATCTCGTCAGTCATCACAGGAGCACAAGGAATATCAAATGCCAAGTGATCCGCATGGGTCGTCCCATAGATCGGAATGTCCAGTTGGGTCTGCGCCCAAGCCGTAGCATGTGTCGAGTGCGTATGCACGATCCCGCCGATGTTTTCCCAGTTTTTATATAATACAGCGTGTGTTTTCGTATCGGACGACGGTCTCATGCTGCCTTCTATGATGTTGTTCTCAAAATCAACAATCACCATGTCCTCGACTTTCAAGTCTTCGTAAGGCACCCCACTAGGCTTGATCGCAAAGACCTTTTTGTCTCTGTCAACAGCACTGGCATTGCCAAAAGTGAACAGCACCAATCCCAGTTGAGGCAACTGCATGTTAGCGTCGTAGGCTTCTTGTTTTATTTTCTGATATGGGCTCATTGCATGGTTATTTTTTCGATTGATTCTCCTAGCTGGCAGTACTTTACGTACAGCTGTGCATAGACTTCTGCTTTGTCCGCATTGGGCTGATAGGTCTTCTCAAAACCACCCCCCATAGCCTTCATAGCCTGTTCTACTTTCTCATATTTGCCGGCTGCAACTGCCGCAAACATCGCCGCTCCTAGAGCACAAGTCTGCTCTGAGCTAGCCACTTTGATGGGCATCTGCATGACATCAGAGAGCGTCTGCATCACGAGTTTGGACTTCTTGGCGATCCCACCGAGCGCGATGACGCCTTTGATTTCGACTCCCTCGTCTGCAAAGCGATCCGAGATGCGTTTCGCACCAAAGCATGTCGCTTCGACCAGACTCTTGAATAATCGTGGCGCGTCTGTGCCGAGATTGATACCAGAGAGTACACCTTTGAGTGCTTGATTGGCGTCCGGAGTTCTGCGTCCATTCATCCAATCGAGTGCTACCGGGTCATTGGCAGTTGTTTCTAATTGTGCTGCAGCTTCTGCGAGGGCGGGGATGATTTTATCATCCAGTTCTGTAGCATATTGCTCCTTCAACTCCGTACTCATGTGCTCTACGGGCCAGAGCAACAGTCGCTTGAACCACGCATAGACATCTCCAAAAGCAGATTGTCCCGCTTCCAGACCGAGCATGTTAGGGATCACTGACCCGTTGACTTGCCCGCATATTCCTTTGACAAGGTGCTCTTTGGCCTCCAAAGGAGCTACCATGATATCGCAAGTAGAAGTCCCGACGATTTTGCTGAGGTAGCCTGGCTCGATCTCACCACCAACAGCTCCCATGTGACAATCGAATGCCCCCACTGCAACGACCACATCCGTAGAAAGACCGAGTTTATCCGCCCATTCGCCTGTCAATTGTCCAACGGTTTCGTCTGAACTATACGTTTTTTCCAGAAGCTCCGTACGGAACTCCGCAAAGCTCGAATCGATCTGTGTCAAGTAGCTCTTTGGCGGTATGCCGTTGTAGTCTTTGTGCCAGAGAGCCTTGTGTCCTGCAGCGCATACGCTACGTTTCAAATCCTCGGCCTTGTTTCCTCCTGTAAGAAGAAAAGGTATCCAATCACAGTGCTCGACCCAAGTATAAGCAGCCGATTTGACGACAGGATCGACACGGTTGGTATGTGCTATTTTGGCCCAGTACCACTCAGAAGAGTAGATACCTCCGACATACTTAAGATAGTCTTCGTTGGATTGCGCATTGATAGCGTTGATTTCGGTAGCCTCTTGTAGTGCCGTATGGTCTTTCCAGAGGTGAAACATCGCGTTAGGGTTCTCTGCAAACTCGGACTTAAGCGCGAGAGGTGTCCCTGCTGCGTCAACTGGCACGGGTGTAGAACCCGTAGTATCTACCCCGATACCAATTACATTTTGACTCACTGCTGATCCTGCTTCTAGCATAGACCGAGTGATTACATCTGTCATGGCTTCTATGTAGTCGAGCGGGTGCTGTCTAAACTGGTTGTCATGCGGAATGCAATATTGCCCCTCTGCCCATCTTGGGTAGTTGCACACGGCAGTCGCTACTTCTTCGCCAGTCTCCACATTGACGACCAACGCCCTGACACTGTCAGAACCAAAGTCTAGTCCTATGGTATATTGTTGTCCTTTCATTCTCTGCTTTTTAATTCGTGTACGATTCACACTTACTAGACAAATATAGCAACTTTTAATAAAGTGTCTATTTTACACTTATAAATTTTAAAAGAAATTTGATGAACTAAAACGCAAGAAATAGTACTGATGACTCAGACAGTCTAAATCAAGATAAGGCTGGAGATTTTGATTTTATTTCGTCGTAACACCGACTTAAACATGAGATAATACCAGATTAAGAAAGGTAAATCATAAATACTATAATAATATTACAAAATATTATTGGATAAGTAATATTTTAAAACAGCAGCTATGAGAATTTTTAAATCAAATATCCGTCTATGGATTGGGATAATCGCTATTTATATGCTCTCTTCCTTAAGCGCATGCGTCGCACACAAACCACAAAGTGCATGGATGGACCTCCCACACGCCCGTTCATTAGACAAGAAAAAAGGCAAACGCTCCAAAAAGATTCAAAAACGAGAAAAGCCCCCTCGTCGCTACAGACCCTGACATCATAACTCCGCAACAATACACTTAATTAGATGATGGCTAGCCTATCATCTAGCCAAAATACATTAATACTACTCCAACGTTCAATTTGGAATCAGGATTGATATGCACAGTCGTAAATAGGGGCCAAATCATACCAATTAATACTACACTACCACATTAACTTTTCAATTAGTCAATTTTCATATTGCCTCCCACAATAATTAGTATTGGTCTCTTTATGAAAAATTAATTCGTGCCAGCACCTTCATATACCTTTCTAAAACAATGAATATTCTGTAAATTAACAGAAAGAGAGTTCTCATAGATTTGAATCTGACACGATTGCAAACTATGGGTTCTTATTTACATCTAAACTACAACCATTAAAACACCTCACAATGGAAAACAATCATTCAAACTCGGATGGGGAAGGCAAATGTCCGTTTATGCATGGGACACTAGCTCATGGAGCTGGTAGTGGTCATAAAAACCAAGACTGGTGGCCCAATCAACTAAAAATAAATCTCCTCCGACAACACTCCTCACTGTCCGACCCAATGGATTCAGGGTTTGATTACAAACAAGCATTCGAGAGTCTCGATCTAACAGCCATCAAAAAAGACCTTACGGACTTGATGACTGATTCGCAAGATTGGTGGCCAGCAGATTTTGGCCACTATGGCCCGCTATTTATCCGAATGGCATGGCACAGTGCAGGCACCTACCGCGCTGGAGATGGTCGTGGAGGAGGAGGCAGTGGATCTCAGCGCTTTGCGCCGCTTAACAGCTGGCCAGACAATGCCAACCTAGACAAAGCCCGCAGGCTTCTCTGGCCTATCAAACAAAAGTATGGACGCAAAATATCATGGGCAGACCTCATGATTTTGACAGGTAATGTCGCACTAGAATCTATGGGATTCCAAACTTTCGGTTTTGCAGGAGGGCGTGAAGATGTTTGGGAACCCGAAAACGATATATACTGGGGTGCAGAAACCACGTGGCTTGATGACAAACGCTATACAGGAGAACGTAACCTAGAAAATCCTCTAGCCGCAGTACAAATGGGACTTATCTATGTCAACCCTGAAGGTCCAAACGGTAATCCAGACCCGATCGCTGCTGCTAAGGATATCCGAGAAACTTTTGGCAGAATGGCCATGAATGATGAAGAAACCGTCGCACTCATCGCAGGTGGACACAGTTTTGGTAAGACACACGGTGCAGGAGATGCAGGACTCGTAGGTGCAGAACCCGAAGGAGCGGGTATCGAAGAGCAAGGTCTAGGCTGGAGGAGTACCCACGGTTCAGGCATAGGCGCTGACGCAATCACTGGAGGGCCAGAAGTAACATGGACCACCACTCCTACTCAATGGAGCAACAACTTCTTCGAAAACCTATTCGGCTATGAGTGGGAACTCACCAAAAGCCCCGCTGGAGCCAGCCAATGGATTGCCAAAAATGCTGACGACATCATACCTAATGCTTTTGACTCATCCAAGAAACAAGCTCCCACTATGCTCACGACAGATTTATCGCTTCGATATGATCCAGCCTATGAGAAAATATCTCGACGGTTCTATGAAAATCCTGACGAATTTGCAGATGCATTTGCGAGAGCTTGGTTCAAACTGACACACAGAGATATGGGGCCTAGAGTTCGCTTTTTAGGGCCAGAAGTACCCGCCGAAGAACTTATCTGGCAGGACCCGATCCCAGCCGTTGATCATCCGTTGATCAGTGATCAGGATATAATTACGCTCAAAAACAAAATTCTAGATTCAGGACTATCGATCTCACAACTAGTTACCACGGCGTGGGCTTCTGCCTCCACATACCGTGGCTCTGACATGCGTGGTGGTGCGAACGGATCGCGGATCAGGCTTGCACCACAAAAATACTGGGAGGCTAATAATCCAGCAGAATTATCTATAGTACTGAACAAACTAGAAAGTGTACAGCAGGAGTTTAATAACTCTGGTAAAAAAGTCTCACTAGCCGATGTAATCGTCCTAGGCGGATGTGCTGCAGTTGAAAAAGCAGCTAAAGATGCTGGACATACGCTGACAGTTCCGTTCTCTCCAGGAAGAATGGATGCAACACAGGAGCAGACAGAAGTCGAGTCTTTTGCATTCTTAGAACCTTTAGCAGACGGCTTTCGCAACTACCAGAAAAAACAATACGCTGTCTCTGCCGAAGAACTGCTAATCGACAAAGCACAACTACTGACTCTTACTGCTCCAGAGCTAACCGTCCTGATTGGAGGCATGCGGGTACTAGACACCAACTATGACCAGTCTAAACATGGCGTCTTGACCGACCGACCAGGAGTACTCACCAATGATTTTTTCGTCAACTTACTGAATATGCGTACTGTATGGAAGGAAAGTAGTAAAGAAGGAATTTTCGAAGGCAGAGACATTACCACTGGTAGTATCAAATGGACTGGAACCCGTGTAGATCTAGTTTTCGGATCAAACTCAGAACTCCGAGCCATGGCTGAAGTTTATGGTTGTGAGGATTCAAAAGACAAGTTCGTCAAGGACTTTGTCGCAGTATGGAGCAAGGTTATGAACCTAGACCGCTTTGATTTGGATTGATTCCAATAGGAAAACATGACGAGAGGTTGCCAACGCAACCTCTCGCTTCATTGCATGACTATGATACAACTGATGACTATAGTGAGACAGAGTGCTAGCAGCCTCTTTCTAAATCGGCAATACCTGTCGGATTTCAAATCTCTAATGCGCGCACTCACCTCGGGCAACGTCACCATTATATCTACCAAATTCAGATCTGACTTCTTCTACCATAGCCCCACTCCTAACAATACTTCTATCCTAAAGCTGTGGTCATTATACGCCAACATCAATCCCATAACTCTGGACCCAAAAGACTTGATAACGCATGCAGGAGATAAAAAATCACTTACGAAATACTTTCAATCAATTAACCATCTATCCACAAACAGATACTACTACCGACAATACAAACAGGCTTTTTTAGACAGTATCTATAGCGACGACCCCAACAATACCATAACACAAATGATTCTGGCATGCGATGAATACCTTATCAATAAGTGTCGCATCAAACGAATGCTACTAGTAGAACATAAGAACCTAGCCTCTTTTCAAACCCTCACCAAGGACACTTTCTCTCTGGCCATGAGGATTCTCCACAGTGAAACACATGTGAATTGAGCTTTTTTGATTATCATAAATTACTTAAAACAAAAAACTTACAACCAACTGATTAACAGCTAGCTTACACTTAATCAATCCCAGAACCATCATACTTTTTATTGACTAAATATTCTTTAGTTTTGTAGCCTTCCCTGATATTACTAGAACAAATCCCCCTGTATGAACTGGTGGGTAAATTAGGCGGGTGATCAAAGGGTTTGTTGGTTCTGCTCATCCCAAATAGCTACTCTTCTCATGATTTTAGGGTACTTTTTCTGTATGCATTCAAAGGCTTATTGCGAAATTGATGTCCCAAAATCTGTCTATTTATTGAGTTTTTAATTGAGAAAAGAACACTTGAAGTAAGTGTCATATCTATATTATTTTAATATAACTAATTAGTTTTTCTTCAACAACATGACCTATAACGTGACCTAAACAAAAAAGCCTTGCAAATCATTGATTTACAAGGCTTTAATTGCTTACATGTACCCAGGGCCGGAATCGAACCGGCACGACCTAAGCCATTGGTGTTTGAGACCAACGCGTCTACCAATTCCGCCACCTGGGCATATTCTTCAAAATGACTACTTCATTTTCTTGCGGAATGGCCCGCTCTCTTTCAAACGGGACGCAAACATATTTAAAGTTTTTTATTAACACAATAGCCAAATGAAAATCCAGCTATTTTATTTTCACCTCAAATGAACGAGCCTCTGCTGGGGCAGCAAATAGCAGTTTGGTAGCAGGCCAGATTCTACCAAAAATAACAGACTGACGATACGCGTTAAGTTCCTCCTCCGAATCCCAGTGACTATGCGTCACAAACACATTCGGTTCATGTAGATCCTGTAACAACTCCACCGAACGACAGCCGGGAAAACCCGCTATATCATCATGGTATGCCGCAAACAATGCTCTGAAATCCTCCACTCGATCTATTGCGATCGTTAGTTTCACCAACCTTACTATCATATCTTAAAATCTAAAAACACTTGATCGTTGACCATTAGTCCTAATAGCTCAGAACCATTCCCTTGCAATATTCCAATTTGTAGACGTCCTGAGGAATCAAAAACCACGAAACACTCTCCTGGCCCAACATCAAAAAAATGATCATGAATAATTCCGATTTTTTCCCTCCTGAAATTAATTTCATAAGGACAATATTTATTGATCTGCATGATCGCTTCAAAATCATGCTTCATTATATTGGTAATCAAATTACCATAGTGATCAACTCGAACAATATTACCAGCAATCTGCTGCTTGGTTGCTTTCGCTCTAGTAGGCATGTACTTATTGATAGCTGAGATTTCAATACCGACCTCTTCTAACGCCTCACCACTCGCCAAACGTGCCGCGACAGGGCCAAACACCTCCTGTGCCGCGAACGTTCCCGCACTTCCACTCAAAGCAATCATACGCGTAGCTGGCTGTTCTGACAGCAGCGAAAACACCCCTGAATCTTCTCCTATGAAATAGTGGCCTTCTACCTCCACAACCACTGACCTTGGCCTGCGTTCGTTGCTATTCGACACACCAATGATATGAACAGTCCCCACAGGAAAGTCTCTAAATACTGATGAGAGCAAGTATGCTGCATGCCCCATATCTCCTACCTCGACCTGATGGGAGATATCTACGATCACAGCCGTTGGCAGCCCTCTCAGCACACTTGCTTTGACAGCAGCCACGTAATGATCCGACAACCCGAAATCAGAAAGAAAAGTTACGATGGCCATAGAGAGTGAATGAGAAAAAATTGTTTATTTTGGGTACACAAAAGTAAAAATTGACTGCAAATTAGGTATTTCATTTGGTAGAAAAAACTATAACCCTAGAGAACATTCCTTTGGCCGAATTCCTCGGTATCGAGAATGAAAACATCGAAGTATTGGCGACCGCATTTCCAAAGTCGAAGATTATTTCGCGTGGCAATGAGATCAGAATCCAAGGCGCTTCGGCTGAGATCAAAAAGATCAATGAAATTCTAAACGGTCTCGTTGATCACTATCACAAATATGGTAAAATCAGCAAAAACCACGTCTCCTCGTTCATCAATAGCGATAGTGATGTGTTTGGAGAAGAAGAGTCTGACGTACTCGTATTCGGGACAAGAGGCTCTAAAATAGCTCCTAAATCTCAGAACCAGCAAAAGCTCGTATTGAGTTCTCGAAAGAATGACTTGGTATTTGCGATAGGACCTGCGGGAACGGGCAAAACCTACATTTCAGTGGCTATGGCAGTCAAAGCACTTAAAGATCGATCGGTCAAAAAAATCATCATTACCCGTCCTGCAGTAGAAGCGGGAGAAAATTTAGGTTTTTTACCAGGTGACCTCAAAGAAAAAATCGACCCCTATTTACGTCCAATTTATGACGCGCTCAACGACATGGTCCCCTCAGAAAAGCTTCGTTTCTACATGGAAACTGGCGTGATAGAAATCGCACCTCTAGCTTACATGAGAGGGCGTACGCTCAACAATGCATTTATTCTACTCGATGAGGCGCAAAACACCACGCCGATGCAGATCAAAATGTTCATGACACGCATGGGGCCTAATTCTAAAGTCATCATTACGGGAGACATGTCTCAAATCGACCTTCCCATCAAACAAAAATCAGGACTGAGAGAATCTATCAGAATTCTAAAAGATGTCAAAGGAATTGGTTTTGTTACCTTGGATGGAAAAGATGTCATGCGACATGAACTTGTCAAAAACATTATAGATGCGTATGATAAAGCCTCAGAAAATGAATAACCGTTTCCATTTTTTTACTAAATTGGAGGTAGCAGCAGCATTTTATTCGGATAGAAATGTTTGCATGGTCGCACCTTCCATTTGTTAGAATTACTGTAGTATTCATTTTGGGAATACTGCTCTCAACTCAATTGCCTCAGAGTTGGGGTTTCTCGTATCACGTCTTATTGATTACTATAGCCTTTATGGTTACTAGTATTTTTTTCCTGTTCGAAAAAAAATACCTGACCACTCTCACAATAGGCTGTATACTACTCGGGTTGGTCGCTACACTCGGTAGTTACCGCTACCTAAACTATAACCAATCCCACGTCCAGCAGAGTGATGATATTTTTCGCCAATGCCAAGCAAGTACGGGTGTTATCACTTCTTACCCTATATCCAAAGCAAAATATGATATCTACCAAGTCGAAACACAACACATCAAAACCGACTCAAGCATCATCGCTTGGCAAGAGAACATTCAACTTTACGTCAAAAAGGACACGCTAAACCCCAGTGTATTTCAATATGGAGACCTCATCACACTGCAAGATTCTCCATTTCGGATTTCACCTCCGAACAATCCCCATGAGTTCAATTATGCTGAGTATATGGCAATAGGAAAGATATACTTTCAACAATTTATTGCAACCGAAGACATCATTTTGCTCAAAGAGCATCAGGCCAATCCACTACTGGGTGCAGTATATAGACTAAGGAAACATTTCGAAAACCTCATCCTATCCGCAGTCCCTACCCCTAAAGAACAAGGCATAGCGCTAGCCCTACTCTTAGGCATCAAAGATCAGCTCGACACAGACATTAAATCCGCCTATGCAGCAGTAGGTGCGATGCACGTCTTGGCCGTGTCAGGCCTTCATGTAGGAGTCATCCACTTCATTCTACTATTCTTTTTTCGACCGATTCGATCAACCACTTTCAAAAAATACGTTCTCCCGGTGATTAGCATCACAGTCCTATGGGCCTACGCCTTACTCACTGGGTTTTCTCCATCTATATTGCGTGCAGTTACGATGTTTAGTCTTATCATCTTAGGACAGTCCATGGATCGCACAGTTAATATCTATAACTCGATATCTGTCTCTGCCTTCATACTCCTGTTTTTCAATCCCAATCAGATATTTTCGGTCGGTTTTCAGTTGTCTTATCTAGCCGTCATCGGGATTATTTACCTATATGACAAAATCTATCAACTCTGGAGCCCCCGACTATGGATTTTAGATAAAGTCTGGTCATTGACCGCTGTTTCTATTGCTGCACAGGTAGCCACAGCACCGATTAGCATCTACTATTTCAACCAATTCCCTAACTATTTCTTAGGCTCGAACCTCGTCGTTATACCTGCCGCTTTTGCCATCATGGCCGAGGGCTTATTTATGTTTTTAGCAAATAGTATTTACCTAACAGTTTGGCCTGGTTTCATACTATCACATACTATCATGTGGCTCAATTGGGTCGTTGACTTCATCTACCTGCTACCTGGAAGTCTAAAAAACTGGCTATTTCTATCAAGTACTCAGACAATACTCACGTATCTAGCTATACTCTTTGCAATAGCATTTTTTGAATTAAAAAAAATGCGCTTTGCATGGCTCATTATGTCTTGCATACTATTGATTGCCTGCGAAGGCAGTTGGCGTATCTATCAACAACACCACACCCAAGAGACACTCCTCTATCATACGCGAAAAAACCGAACCATTGATCACATAGACGGGCTTAAAACTAAACTCTATGCACTAGACTCGGTCAGTGACCATGAACTACTTGCCTATCAGATTAACCCCAACCGTCTGCACAAAGGCTTACCTGAACTGACAGATTATACTTTAATCTCTCAACCTCAGAACATGATAGATTCGGGTATTTATGCACAAATTATAAATGACGAGAAGTTCATATTCCTAACGGAAAAATTCCAGTCCCAAAAGATTCGCTTTAAGTTAGAAACAGACTACTTGGTTCTCGAAAAAAATGCTTTGAGCAGTCTAGAAACAGTTGATAAATATTTCGAATTTAAAGAAGTGATACTATCCAACTCGAATCGTAGAGGACTGATTCGTAAACTAGAAAAAGAAGCAAAGCAACTCAATATTGCCTATCGTTCTATGCTGGACGAGTCTTACATGCTTAAGAAATAAGAAATTTTTGGATCTCCTTTTTCAGTGATTCTTTGTCAGCACAAAGATCTGGGTCTGCATATATCTTAAGCATGAGTTCGAACAAAACGTTCTCATCATAACCAAGACGAGCAGCCATCTTAGCACAGTATTTAATCTCTTCGTTGTAGAGTTTGCCGTCGATTTTCATCAACTGCACTACTGAGTAAATCAATTCATACTTTTCATCATCTTTGAGCTCCGACAGGTTTTCTAGCTTCATCTCTTGATCATAAAAAGCCATAATCTCCTCTTCTGTCAACCCATTAGCCTTACCCACTTCATTGATCAGATCGATTTCTTCTTGCACTACGATTCCATCAATCTTAGCGAGCTGAATGAGGATATTAAGGTGAATGTCTGACATGATTAGATTTTTATGCTACCTGACAAATATAACCAATCAAGTGAAAAGCTTTATATTAACCCCACAATGAATTACCTCGCGCATATCTTCCTCTCTTTTGGTGACGAATCCATCACTATTGGCAATGTCATTGCTGATTTTGTCAAAGGAAAAAAAGTCCTAGACTATAGTCCTGAAATCCAAAAAGGCATACTGATTCACAGAGAGATAGATTCATTTACTGACCAACACCTATTGGTCAGACAGGGCAAGAGGCGGCTATCTGAATACCGCCATTACTCTGGAGTGATTATGGACATGTACTACGATCATATCTTAGCCAAAAACTGGAGTCGCTATTCGAATGAGACCTTACAAAACTACGCTGCACGACATTACACCTTATTTGAAAAGAACAAAGTGTTAATCCCTGAGAAGGCCAATTACCTCCTCCATCACATGAAAAGAGGAAACTGGTTATATAACTATCAATATATCGAAGGGCTCCAATCTGCATTAACGGGCATGTCCCAACGTACCCCCTTCGAATCAGGTATGGAGCGTGCCACAATCAACCTTAAGAAGGATTATACATTACTCGAAAAAGAATTTGATGTGTTTTTCAAAGAAATTATTGATCATATCCATAATTTTACCACTCAATTAGAAGTGGAATGATCATATCTAAACCAAAAGTTACAACCCTATTTTCTATTAGTATATTTCTTGTCCTAGCGTTCGGGGCATTGATCTATGGCCTATTGAATATCACCGAATCGGATAGCAAAACGGGTTGGTATATCCTCATTTATACCTCTGGGCCAATTGGTATCGTCGTACTCCTCAAAGTGTTAACAGGTCTAAAATACATGCGCATCGGCAAAGAAAAATTCGATCTCAAAATGCCTTTTAGGTTTAGTCGCCTTCGTTTCGACGCAAAGGATATCGAAAAATGGAGTCATAGCTCTATCAAAACTTATGGAGGACAATACGAAGAAGTCACATGGAGACTCAAGTCAGGAAAAGAATTTGGGCTAAGTAAGCAGGAAAACACCGACTTTGACAAAGTACTGAGGTATATGAAGAAGAAACTGAAAAAATTAGAAGCATGATCAAACTCGCTCTTTTTGTTGGTATTGGAGGATTCTTAGGTAGTATAGGTCGTTTTTTATTAGCGCAGGTATTTGTCAAATGGTTTCCAGGCTTTTCTTCAGTAGGCACCTTGGCGGTTAACCTTATCGGATGTTTTATCCTTGGGGTTCTCGTGCATAGTGCTACCAAACTAGACAAGGAATACTTTCTACTGCTGACCACAGGCTTCTGCGGTGGTTTCACCACTTTCTCTACATTCGGGATAGAAAATTTAAATTACCTTATTAATAACAACATCAATACCGCACTGCTATATATGGCGATCAGTCTGGTCTTTGGACTATTAACTGCATTCGCTGGATGGTATATTGGCAGACTACTCATTGCATAACGATTGACCTCATGAAAACAACTCCAATTCAAAACATTTTATTTTGGCTAATAAGCTCTGTGATCTTTTTCTCTTCATGTGAAACCGAAAAAGAAACCTATAACCCTATACGCAATGAGACCGACTCTCTGTTTATCGTCAACAACTATGACAAATTAGAAGTCGAAATACCCATGCGTGATGGAACCAAGCTATTCACTGCTGTCTACACTCCCAATGATGGCGGTGAGTATCCAATCATTTTGTTTCGTACACCATACTCTATCGCACCTTATGGAATAGAAAAATCAGACTACCGCATGGATCTAGGGCCTAACATGGCACTCACTAGAGATAAATACATCTTTGTCTACCAGGATGTCAGAGGAAAATTCATGTCCGAAGGAGATTTCGTCAACATGACACCACACAACGGTATCGTCAATGGTCGCCGTGTCAACGAAAGCACAGACACCTTCGATACCATCGAATGGCTCATTGCCAACACCAAAAACAACGGCAATGTCGGTCAGTGGGGTATCTCATACCCTGGATTCTATACTGCTGCAGGCATGATTGATTCTCACCCAGCGCTCAAAGCAGTATCCCCTCAAGCGCCTATAGCAGATTGGTTTTTTGATGACTTCCACCACAACGGCGCTTTTTTTCCATCCCACACCTTTTGGTTCTTTTCCTTCTTTGGCGTCCCACGTGAGGGACCTACCCAAGACTGGGCTCCAAGATTTGATTTCGGTACGGAGGACGGATACAGTTTCTATCAGAATATGACACCACTGTCCAAGGCCAATAAAAACTATCTACACGACAGCATACCGTTTTGGAATGAGGTCATCAGTCACCCGAACTATGATCAGTTCTGGCAAGACAGAAGTATACTCCCTCACCTCAAAAATGTAAATTGCGCTGTCCTCACCGTCGGGGGATGGTACGATGCAGAAGATCTATATGGGCCGCTCAATATTTATCAGACGGTGGAGAAAAATAACCCCAAGATCAGCAACACGCTCATCATAGGACCATGGAGTCATGGTGGATGGCGTAGAACCGAAGGGGACTTTTTAGGAGATGTCTATTTTGGAGAAAAAACATCTACATTCTTCAATAATGAAGTCTTAACTCCCTTTTTCTCCAAGCATCTCAAAGAAGACACTGATGCAGCACTGGCAGAAGCGATCATGTTCGAGACAGGAACGAACCAATGGAGAAAGTTTGACCAGTGGCCTCCCGAAAATCTGAGCTACAATACGCTCTACTTCAAAAAGAAAAATGAGTTATCATTTACCCCTCCTAAGGCCAATGAATTCGGTGTAGATATATTCAAAAGTAACCCTGCCACCCCAGTACCATTCACCCAATATCCGAATCTGAGAATACCGAAAGAGTATATGGTCGAGGATCAGAGTTTTGTCATCACGCGTGATGATGTGCTGTACTATGTGTCAGCTCCTCTCGAAGAAAACCTTACTGTAGCTGGTCCTATCACAGCTAATTTAGTTGTACGGACGGATCAAACCGCTGCGGACTGGGTAGTAAAACTCATTGACGTATATCCGAATGACCATGCAGCCTTCTCACATCAACCTGACAAGATAATGGGTGGCTATCACCAAATGATCCGTAGCGAAGCAATCCGTGGGAGATTCAGAAACAGCCTAGAAAACCCAGAGCCTTTCACACCAAAAAAAGACGAAACGGTGAAGTTGAAACTACAAGACGTTCTACACACCTTCAAAAAAGGACACCGGATCATGGTACAAGTGCAAAGCTCTTGGTTTCCGCTTATGGATATCAATCCGCAGACTTATGTAGACAATATCTTCGAAGCGGAAGAAGACGATTTTGTACAGGCCAAACACTATCTAGGTCGATCAGGGGCTAACCCCTCTTATATCAAGATCGGCGTATTGCAAAATGACAAATGACCGAAATACCTTCTTTAGATATTCTCTAATTCATTTTTGTCAATCCATAGGATGAAAATACAGACTACAAAACTTTTGACAAGATCTTATAAACAAACCATCCTGACTTATAACCCCTCTTAGCTTCTGCTACGAGGGGTTTCCTTCCTCTTAAAAAAAAAGCCATCTCAAAAGAGATGGCTTTAACCAAAGTATTTAGGTCAGTTTGGTTTTTGGAATTTGTACTATAAAGTAGCGTTTTTTTGGCTAGAATCAAACACATTCTTCGATGAACTGAGTCATTTCTTAGATAAGTGACATTATCCTCTCCAAATAATGAAACCTATCATCTGATTAATCATATTTCATTGTAATACTTCGGAATCCAAATTTTTATCCTTAGCCAGCTTTCTAGCCAATGGATAAAGCAACACTGACAGGATGATCAGAGCAGTCCCAAAGTAAAAACCATTCCCCATATGCTCATCATCTTTAAAAATCAACACTGCCATAACAATCCCATAAACTGGCTCCAAATTGATCGTCAGATTGATAGAAAATGCTGAGAGCTGTTTCATCAGTTTGACGCCTAACGAAAAAGCAAATACTGTACACAGCAGACTCAATAGTGCTACATACAGACCATCCAGCCCCTCCATCACAAAATGATCCGATGCAGATTCACCCACCCAATACATGCTAATGGGAATGATCACAAGAGTAGTCATACATGCCCCCATCATCTCATACATCGTGATTGTATAATGACTCTGGTGGGTAATCAACCGACCATTGATCACAGTAAAGGTCGCTGCTAGAATCGCTGACAAAATAGCTACTGAAAGCCCCAGATATTCATCAAAAGAAGAATTGAACACAAGTACAATTCCAACCACTGATAACACACCTAACAAAGGTTCATAAAACTTAATCGGTCTCCTATTCACTAACGGGTCAATAAAGCTAGTCCAAAAAGAAGTGGTAGCAATCCCTGCCAAACAAATCGAAATATTAGATAACCGTGCAGCTAAGAAAAATGTAGTCCAATGCAAACCAATCAGGATACCCGTACCCGCTATTTTTGCAATTTCCTTGCGCGGTAGTAAGAACACCACACCTCTAAACCGTACTATCGCATATAAAGCAATCGCTGAAATCAGTGTACGATAAAAAACCACTCCTAACGGAGATAGACTAATCAGCTTTCCTAAAATGGCTGTAGCTCCCCATATCAGCACAATGAAATGCAGCTGTAGATAAGCTTTGATCTGCGACTCTTCATTCATCATTTCGGCACAAATCGATATAGCACGAGCGTAATAACCGTACCTATTATATTAGGTATCCAGATTGCAAAAAGTGGATTCATAGAGCCTGCCTCCGCTATCGCCTTGACCAAAATAAACATGATAATGAATACAAAAGCGATCAAGAAGCCCAAAGCAATCTTAAATCCAGAACCTCCCCTACTAGACTTCTCTGCAGACACGGAGACGCCCATCATCGTCAAGATGATCGCCGTAAAGGGTAACATGTAGCGTATATACTTTTCAATTTCGTAGACTGCTACATCATCAGCTCCACGATCCTTGAGCATCGCGATATGGTCATTCAGTTCATTAAGATTCATCGTCTCATTGAGCTGGTATTTGTTATCAAAATCCTCTGGCGTGATACTCAGCAGCGTATCTATTTCATCCCCTTTCGAGTAGGTCTCTCCAAACTCACCAATCTCGCGCAGCTCCCAGTTTTTGAATTCCCAGACTTTGAGAGAGTCATCCCACGTCATCTTCCTAGCCGTTAGTTTTTGTTTCAGTTCTGTCCCTACGATTTCTTCCAGTGTCACTTTATAACCGACTTCTGACCGATTATTATAACGCTGTAGATACAGGTATTGATCTGGCCCTATTTTAAAATGGATATCTCTTTCATTGAAATAAAAGGGTTTTTTGAGGTACTCCACCTCAAATGCAATCCGGTATTTATTGGAATTAGGGATCATCCACCCATTAACATAAAACGTCGTGAGTGCTATCAATATCGATCCCACAGCAAAAGGCGCAAGCATCCTTCTAAAACTGATCCCTCCTGCCAGAATCGCTACTATCTCGGTCTTTCCTGCCATTCCTGCCGTCACTAATACTGTTGCGATAAAAACGGTAATCGGTGCAATCAGATTAGCAATCCACGGCATGAAGCTCATGTAATAATAGAAGATCAAATCAGTAGGTACCTCATTCTTGATGAACTTCTCGTTTTTCTCCGTAAAGTCAATCACCACAATCACCACCACCAGCATGGCCACCACGAAGATGAAAGTGGTCATGAATTTTTTAAAAATATACTTATCTAACAGTTTGATCTTCACGCCTTATCTAAAGTCTTGATGAAATTTTGGGTAATATAAGATTTTTCCAAGTGGAGAAATCTCCCGCTTTGATGTGTGCTCTAGCCTCACCCACCAGCCACAAATAAAACGCCAAATTATGGATACTCGCAATCTGCGCTCCCAAAGCTTCGCTGCTATGCACCAGATGTCTCACGTAGGCCTTAGAATATGCCGTATCCACATAACCTCCGAGATTAGAATCCAGTGGAGAAAAATCCTTCTCCCATTTCTTATTCTTTATATTGATAATTCCCTCAGAAGTATAGATCAATCCATGTCGGGCATTCCTAGTAGGCATCACGCAATCGAACATATCCACTCCTAAAGCAATGCACTCAAGGATATTTTCAGGAGTCCCAACACCCATCAGATAACGAGGCTTATCCGCAGGAAGGATACTACATACGAGATCTGTACTTTCATACATCATCTCGGCTGGCTCACCGACTGACAATCCTCCGATAGCATTTCCTTCCCGACCAAATGAAGCGATAGTCTCCGCAGATTTTTCACGAAGGTCATGATAGGTGCTACCCTGCACGATAGGAAACAACGTTTGGCTATAACCATACTTAGGTTCGGTCTGATCAAAACGGTCACAACAACGTTTGAGCCAGCGATGGGTCATTTCCATAGATTCCCGTGCGTACTTTCGATCACACGGGTATGGCGTACACTCATCAAACGCCATGATGATATCCGCGCCTATCGTTCGCTGAATATCCATTACCGCCTCAGGTGTGAAGTTGTGCCGAGAACCATCGATATGCGACTGAAACTTGACTCCTTCTTCGGTAATCTTACGACGATGCTTCAATGAGTACACCTGATACCCTCCGCTATCAGTCAGCATAGGCTTTTCAAAACCATTAAACTTATGCAGACCCCCTGCCGCTTCGATCACATCCAGTCCAGGACGGAGGTAGAGATGATAGGTATTACCCAAAATAATTTGAGCTTTTACATCCTCGTTGAGCTCACGTTGATGCACAGTTTTGACTGTACCAGCAGTACCTACAGGCATAAATATCGGTGTTTCGATTTGCCCGTGATCTGTCGTTATCACCCCTGCTCTTGCTTTTGACTTAACGTCAGTTACTTCTAATTTAAAATCCATAGAGGATGCAAAAATATGTGGATTTCTCAGATTAAGTTTATGTGCTGGTGCATATTTGCAGGCAATTCGGGATCAACAGCTATGACGGATATTTACTTATACATTTTACTAAGCAGTACTGGTATTCTTTTCATTTATTGGATTTTGGGATGGGCCAAAATAGGACTCTACCGAAAAGCAGCCCAAAACACAGCACAACCTGTGTCTATCATCGTCTGTGCACACAACGAACTCCACAACCTTAAACTACTCATCCCAAAGCTACTACAGCAAGACCATCCAGATTTTGAAATCATCATCGTCAATGACAGATCGGATGACGGCACCTATGATTTCATGCTCGAAACCAAATCTGATCGTATCAAAAACGTAACTGTAGATCAAGTACACGACCACATCAACACAAAGAAATACGCCATCACTCTTGGTATACGAGCTGCCAAACATGATGTACTCCTATTCACCGATGCAGACTGCATGCCTTACTCGGACCAGTGGATACAGGAAATGACCAACGGCTTTACCGATCAAACGGATTTTTGCATTGGCGTGTCCCAATACACCAAAACTAAGGGTTTTCTCAACCGATACATACGCTACGAAACACTCCTCACTGCCATCAACTATAGCAGCTGGGCACTAGCTGGAAACCCATATATGGCCGTAGGTCGAAACCTCGCCTATCGAAAGTCAAGTTTCTTAGAACACAAAGGTTTTAATAAGTTTCAGCATATCACAGGAGGAGACGATGATCTTTTGATCAATCAGTTCGCCAACAAGAAAAATACGCAGGTAGTACTCGGGGCAGACGCTCTCACCCACTCCATACCCAAAACTGGATGGAACACCTATTTCAAACAAAAGCTCAGACACTTTTCGGTGAGCAAGTACTATTCTACGAAAGATAAGGCACTACTCGGATTACAAAGTCTATCTAACCTGCTTTATTGGTTGTCTTTGATTATTTTAGCCTTACAAACCAACCAATACGAAATCCCACTGGCTGTGCTTGGGTTTAGATGGATCATACTGATGAATCTGAACTTTTTCACATCTAAAAAGATTGGAGATCGTATGAACAGTTGGCTAGTTCCCGTTCTAGATTTGTTTTACGTACTATTCGTAACCATCACTGGAACGATCGCGATATTCACTAAGAAGGTTAAATGGAAGTAAAGAAGCAGTTTTCCGAAAAGGCACTAAAAGATTTTAAACTCATAGATCATGCGATCAATGAAGGAGACGAGCAGGCATTTGCAGAGCTCATGGATCGCTACAAGCGTCCCGTATACCACATGATCCTCAAGATGATACGCAATACGGACGATGCAGAAGACCTAACGATCGAGGCATTTGCCAAGGCTTTCAAAAATCTCCATAAGTTCAAAAAAGACTACACTTTTAGTACGTGGCTATTCAGAATAGCCACCAACAACACCATTGATTTCATCCGAAAAAAGAAATTGAAGACTTTCAGTCTAAACACCTCTTTCACCGATGATGGAGGTGAATCTGTCACGATAGATGTGGAAGACAAAAACCTCAATCCACAAGACGAAACGATCAAGACCCAAAAAATAGAATTGGTACAAATGTTCGTCACCAAACTACCACCAAAATACCAGCGTTTGGTTCGACTCAGATACTTTGACGAATTGTCATATGACGAAATCGCCAAAACCTTAGATGCACCCTTAGGTACTGTCAAAGCACAGCTACACCGTGCTCGCGAACTCATGTACGATCTGGTCAAAGACAAAAAGCAGCACATCTAGCTACACCGATGCACCGACTTATTACTAAATATTTTCCGAATCTAACGGAAAAACAAAAGGATCAATTTGCGCAGCTCGAACCCCTCTACAAAGAGTGGAATGCGCAAATCAATGTCGTCTCTCGCAAGGATATCGACGAACTATACCTGCGTCATGTACTGCATTCGCTAGGAATCGCTAAAGTAATGGAGTTCCTACCAGAAACCTCTGTTCTTGATATTGGTACTGGTGGTGGATTTCCAGGCATCCCGTTAGCGATTTTATATCCTGAAACTGATTTTGTACTAGTAGACAGCATTGGAAAAAAAATAAAAGTCGTAAACGAAGTATCAAAAGGCCTTGGCCTTACCAATGTAACTGGTATCCACGGCAGAGCAGAGGAAATCAAGGATTCTTTTGACTTTATCGTCAGTCGAGCTGTGACTCGCATGAAACCATTCTATCAATGGACCAAAGGAAAGATCAAAAAGGAATCTAAACACCCGCTCAAAAACGGAATACTTTATCTAAAAGGAGGAGATCTCGGCGATGAAATGCTAGAATCCAAGCTTAGATACAAGTTATACAATCTCACAGACTATTTTAAGGAAGACTTTTTCGAAACGAAAAAGGTCGTTTACGTTGAAAAGCAGTAGTATCTAATCGCCAGCGATCTTTACATAGTGCAGTTGTACAAGACCAGATTCGTAACTCGTCGAATTGATGAGTGCAATATCCTGAGGAAGTAACCCGCCTTTGAACAGCCGTTTACCTTCTCCCAAAAAGACTGGTATAATCGAAATAATAAACTCATCAATCAACTGATGCTTCATCATCAATTTGACCAAATCAGCTCCTCCATCACAGACGATATTCTGACCACTCTCTTTTCTCAATTCATCAATCAGATGCTCTATATCATCATTATAAAATATGATATTCTTCTGAGGTAACAGTTCTTGTCTCGTGATCACATAACACTCCATCTTCTCAGCCTGAGGCAGATACCCTACTATATCGACTATCTTATCATAGGTTTTCCTACCCACCAGATAGGTATCCACGTTTTCCATCACAGCAGCATAACCATAATCCTCCCCCTCACGCTCTACTGTATCCAACCAAGACAAATCATCATCCTCTGTAGCCAAATACCCATCAACACTCATACTCACATATAGTATTACCTTTCTTTCGGACATAAATAGTGTTTTAAAAAATCAACTTGTCAATTAGCTACAATTGCTAGCCATGACAGTATCCAAGATAAGAATCCTGATTTAGAAAGAGAATAGTAGAAGCTGATCTTTTTGATGAGAAATTAAAAACCTTGACACATAGAAGAACCTTTACATCACAAAGAAGTCGTCTAATACAGGTTTCTTTGCGGGAAGGTCATCTCTACTTAAGAGTTGTTTGATATTGAGTTCTATCGTATTAGCAATGGCCGATACAGACACATCTGTAGGTCGGTTTTCGAAGGGGTCTTGGAGGTAAAGAGCTGTTTTCTCAAGTAAGAAAAAAGGTAGAGATATCAGTACCAAGAGAGGTATCTCCCACAGTCGATCCACTTCTGCTAGCGCTACTGCAAGCAACGTAATAAATAAGTATATAAACAAATGTAGAAACAACCTATAAGTGGTAGGAAACACCGTGTTTTTGATCCTTTCGGCACGTCCCATACTCTCACACAGCCTAACTAGGGTCTTATCAATTTGTATCTGCTGATATTCATTAACCTTTCCATCTCTAAATATTCGCTTCAGGTCTGCTGATTGCTCGTTGAGCAGTGCTAGGGGAATATTACTATGCTCACTAATGCGTGCAAGCTCCTCAGCACTGATAAACTCATCCAGTTTACCCAACGGAGACAATCCTCTCAGCGACTGTCCCAAACTGTGTGACCACCCCGCCTGACGCATTGCCATTCGCTCTGTGATTTCACATTTCCCATCAGTATGATAGTTGAGCAGTTGCATCGTCAATGTCCTAGAGTCATTGACGATTGCACCCCATATCTTTCGCGCTTCCCACCATCTATCATACGACTGGCTCAGTTTAAAACCCAGCAACAGTGATATCGCCGTACCCATAAAGGCAGGTATGTTAATGGGAATGATTGGGAAATCAATTTTTCGTATCGTAAAGAAAACCCCAATGGACACTAACAGTACCACGATCGCATCTACGTAGGCAAATCGAATAAAGTATTTGAGAGGAATTCTATATCTAACGAGCATACCTGACTACTTAAAGAATGTACTGACTGAGGTCTCTATTTTCTACCATTCCGCTAAGTTTCTCTTGCACCATCGTCTTATCTACCACTATTTGAGCATTCGCTCCGATGACATCTGGAATATCAAAAAGTATATCATTGAGCAGTCGACTCATAACCGTATGTAACCTTCTCGCTCCTATATTTTCTATCTCAGCATTGATATCAAACGCTATCGATGCTATCTCTTCGACAGCCTCATCGCTAAAGCTGACATTCACATCTTCCGCACCGATCAAAGCAATATACTGCTTGGTTAAAGCATTTTTGGGTTCGCTGAGAATACGCACAAAATCAGCTTTGGTCAAGCTCTCCAACTCTACTCTAATCGGGAACCTACCCTGCAGCTCTGGAATCAAATCCGAGGGCTTGGCAAAATGAAAAGCCCCTGCAGCTACAAAAAGCACATGATCCGTATTGATGACGCCATATTTGGTATTGACAGCACTACCCTCTACGATAGGAAGGAGATCACGTTGGACTCCTTCTCTGCTGACATCTGGCCCGCCCTTTTTAGATGACCCTACTGCAATCTTATCTATCTCATCGATAAAAATAATCCCTGTATTCTCCGCTTTGGCAATCGCTTCGTCTTTGACCTCATCCATGTCTATCAAACGAGAAGACTCCTCTTCCATGAGTAGTTTTCGAGCATCAGCGATCGTCACCTTACGCTTTTTACTCTTCTTAGGCATCATGTTGCCGATCATCTCTTGGATATTCATCATGGATGACTCATCCATCTGCCCTCCACCGATCATCCCTACACCAGGTGACGAATTTTGACTCACGCTGATGTCAATCTTGCGATCCTCCAGTTCACGGTTTTTTATTTTCTCTCTAAAACGCTCACGCGTACGTTCGTTCAAATCTTCATCATCAGTCACTGCGTCTCCGTTGCTCTCCACAGTCGACATAGCAGATGTAGATTTCTTTACTGGTGGGATCAGCGCGTCAAGGATGATGTTTTCCACGGCTTCTTCCGCCCTTTCTTTGACTGCCTCTTTTTTGTGGGTTTTGACAAGTGCAACAGCCTGCTCAACCAAGTCACGAACCATGCTCTCCACATCACGCCCGACATAGCCTACTTCTGTAAACTTCGAGGCTTCCACCTTGACGAAAGGCGCATCAGCAATCTTAGCTAGTCGCCTTGCAATTTCGGTTTTACCAACACCCGTTGCCCCTATCATTAGAATGTTATTCGGCACTATTTCACCTTGAATCTCAGTTTTGACATTCATCCGTCTCCATCGGTTTCGCAGTGCGATCGCTACATTTCTCTTGGCACTATCTTGGCCAATGATGTATTTATCCAGCTCAGCAACTATTTCCTTTGGGGTTAAATATTGATCTGTTGACAACATTCTATATTTCGTTTTTATTCAACTCTAGCTTAAAAAAATACCACCTCTCAGACGAATCTCCCCTTGAGAGGTGATGAAATACTTCTATTACTTTTCAGGGAATTCAAATTTCATGGCATTCTGAACCTTTTGAGGAAGCAATGCAATCTCCAAAACCTCATCGACTGTATCCACAAAATGGAAGATCAATCCTTTGATATATCGCTCATCGATTTCATCAATATCCCTTCGGTTCTTCTTGCACAAGATAATCTCATTGATCCCTGCTCTTCGCGCAGCAAGAATCTTTTCTTTGATCCCTCCGACTGGCAGCACCTTTCCTCTCAATGTGATCTCGCCTGTCATGGCCAGCTTATTTTTAACCTTTCGTTGCGTAAAAATAGATGCCAATGAAGTCAGCATTGTGATACCTGCAGACGGCCCATCTTTAGGAACAGCACCCGCTGGTACGTGAACATGCAAGTCGTATAGATCGAAAGCCTTGTAGTTGATCCCTAACTCCTCAGCATTAGATCTGAGGTAGGATAGCGCCGTGATGGCAGATTCTTTCATCACGTCACCCAGCTGACCTGAAAGTGTCAATTTCCCCTTACCTCTACTCAAACTAGACTCAATAAAAAGGATTTCTCCCCCGACAGAAGTCCAAGCAAGCCCCGTCACGACACCTGCCATTTTGTTATTTTGGTACAACTCCTTATCAAAAATTTCTGCTCCTAGTATGCGACGCACCTGCTCTGAATCGACCTTCTTCACATATTCCTCCTCCATCGCAATAGACTTGGCTGCATCTCTCACCAGTGAACCTAATTTTCTCTCTAAGTTTCTCACACCAGATTCTCGAGTATAATCATCGATAACTTTCGAGAGTGACTTTTTATCGATAGATAAGTCAGAAGATTTCAAACCGTGCTCTTCCAGTTGCTTAGGGAACAAATGTTTCTTCGCAATCTCGATCTTTTCCTCCATGGTATAGCCATTGATTTCGATGATCTCCATTCTGTCCCTCAGTGCAGGCTGAATTGTATCCAGTGAGTTCGCAGTAGCGATGAAAAGCACCTTGGACAAGTCATATTCTACCTCCAAGAAATTATCCTTGAATCCGTTGTTCTGTTCTGGATCGAGTACCTCTAGAAGTGCTGAAGAAGGATCACCTCTAAAATTGGTCGCGATCTTATCGATCTCATCCAGTACAAATACAGGGTTAGAAAATTTCGACTTATTGATATTCTGAATCACCTTGCCAGGCATAGCACCTATGTAGGTCTTGCGGTGACCTCTGATCTCTGCCTCATCGTGCACCCCACCGAGAGACATTCTGACATACTCACGGTTCAGTGCTTTAGCAATTGATTTTCCGAGGGATGTTTTACCCACACCGGGAGGGCCAAACAAACATAAGATCGGTCCTTTGAGATCATTCTTAAGTTTTCTAACCGCTAAATACTCGATGATACGATCTTTGACTTTCTCTAACCCGAAGTGCTCTTGGTCTAAGATTTTTTTGGCACGTTTGAGATCAAAATTATCTTCTGACATCTCGTTCCATGGTAATTCTACCAGTAGTTCCGCATAGTTCATCGCAACTGGATATTCAGCTGCCATAGGGTTCATGCGCAAGATTTTATCCATCTCCTTATGAAAATGTTGGGCAATCTCTACTGGCCAATTTTTCTTAGTTCCTCGTTCCCTCAAGTCATCCAGCTCCTGCTCTGGACTCCCCTGACCTAGTTCCTCCTGTAGGACTTTCATCTGCTGTCGGAGATAGTAGTCACGCTGCTGTTGATCTATATCCGTATTGACTTTGTTCTGGATTTCATGTTTGAGTTCCAAAACCTGTATATCCTTCAGCATATACTTCAACAGCAACTCAGCACGCTTCGTACCATCATTGATATCTAGGAGCTTCTGCTTGTCCTTTACATCTGTATTGATGTTGGAACACAAAAAATGAGTAAGAAAGCTAAAACTATCTATGCTCTCCAGTGCCACTTGTGCTTCCTTCGGAATATCTGGATTCAGTTTTAGGATTTTTTTAGCCGCATCTTTAAGCGAATGAATGATTGCCGTACGCAAACTCTCCTCTCCCGATTCGAAATCCTCCTCTAGCAATTTGACACGGGCTGTCAAATACGGATTTTCCTGAACGATCTGTTCGATATTCATCCGCTTTTTACCTTGGATAATGATGGTCGTATTCCCATCAGGCAAAACCAACATTTTCAATATCTTAGCAACCGTACCGGTTCTGTATATTTCCTTTTCTTTGGGATCCTCTGCCAATGGATTTTTCTGAGCAATCACCCCAATGATCTTATTGGTTCTATATGCTTTTTTGACAAGACGTATGGACTTTTGTCTGCCCACCGTAATCGGGATCACTACTCCTGGAAAGAGTACCGCATTCTTAAGTGGTAGTATGGGTAACTCGTCAGGAAGATCATCCTGATGTATTTCGGAATCATCTCCTGTCAAATCCAATGGAATCAAGTCTCCATTGTCATCTTCTGATAAATCCGATAAAAAGCTTGTTGATAACATATTATTTTGCGTCATAAATAACTTCACTTGCCTGTCACTATGGCATAAAACTTAGAATTTCAGCCATATTTTAAAGATACACATAAGTTGCAATCGGTATGCCAAAGTACTTATATTTAATAAGCCTATAAATTCGTTTAGTGCATCTACTGTATTAGTTTTAAAAATCAGCTATTTTCACATTTTATTAATCGAGCATCGTCTTAACCAAAAACGAGTGAATAGTTTCTTAACTATCAAAAATCATATACAACTCCTATTCGCCTTAGTAGTACTACTCGGTATCAGCTATCCTGACGCTACACAGGCGCAATTCTTAAAGAAAAAGCAAGACAGTCAAGCGATTACAGATATAGACACACTGAGCTCGGAGTGGGAATTCAACATCTACAACTTCACCAACGTCAACCGTATCACCGAATACTACAATAAATCCGAACTCCAAAAAATACAAAAACTAGAGGCCAACAAAGACTGGTCAAACCTCTACCCAGTACTACAGGAATATGTCAAAAAATTTGGAATCAGAAATTTCTACGTTGACACCTATTGGATATGGAGACTCGCCAAATTGACAGAGATCTATGGCACAGAAGAAGAAGCTACCTCACTCTACAAACTCGTCCTGCGTCACCACCACAAAAACATAGATATCCGTGAACTCGAACTATACTACGATTCCCTCAATACCCAAGAGACTGAAAATTTCGTACCACTAGACTACTACTATAAGCTCGTCGAACACCGCAAAGCCATCGACACCATCCGTCCACCGCGTGGCGTACTGCTCAACATGGGACGAAAAATCAATTCGAGACATGCTGACTATGGTCCCTCCATAGGTATGAACAATCAGGTTTTGATTTTTACCTCACAAAGAAATGAACGAAGAATCGGGCTGGACTATGTCAAAAATGAAGACCTGTTCATTAGCATCAAAGAAGACGGGTACTGGGAACTCAGTACTGACCTGACTCAAATCAATACACATTACAATGAAGGGTCTGCATGTCTCAGTAAAGATGGTCGGACACTCTATTTCTCTCGCTGCGGTTCTCCGATGGGACTAGGTGACTGTGACATTTTCGTAGCAACCCTCGACCAAGATAGTGTCTGGACCGACATACAAAATCTCGGAACCAATGTAAATAGCCTGACCTGGGACTCTCACCCCTCTCTGTCTCATACAGGGGACACACTCTATTTTGCCTCGGATCGTATGGGAGGATTCGGTCTGTCTGACATTTACTTCTCCTACAAAAACGAAAATGGTGCTTGGATGCCTGCACAAAATCTTGGCCCAGTGATCAACACGCGAAAAAACGAAGTAAGTCCATTCTATCATCCCGAATTCGAAGTGTTGTTTTTCAGTTCCAATGGACAGTTATACAAATTTGGGGAGTTTGATATCTACAAATCCTACCACAAAAGTGGTATCTGGAGCGAACCCATCAACATAGGCCCACTGGTCAATGGACGTGGCAGTGAGTTTTATTTCACCATAGATTCCAAATCCAAAGATCTCTACTACGCACGGTCTGCTACTGACGATCTAAACATGCTGGATCTATACTCTTTCCCCTTACCGATGGAGGCACAGCCACAGGCTCTCACCCAGATAGCGGGGAGTCTCACAGATTCCTTGACTGGAAAACCTTTCACAGGAATCGTATCCGTCATCGACCTAGACGAAGGAGTCGAGGTATCTCCTAAATACCTCAAGCCTGATGGCTCGTTTGAGTTCGATCTGATCAACAACCGCAACTACCTACTGGTTATCCAAGGAGATGAGTTCTTTCGAATAGAAGAAATGTTCTACCTCGATGGGCCAGAAAGGTTCGATGAAGTCACCGACCATATAGCCAGCCGTGTCAAATTCGAATCCATAGAGTTCGACCCAGGTCTCGCCCATCTCAAAAGTGAGATGTACGGTGACCTCAATAAAATCGTCAACTTCATGTATGACAATCCTGACTTCTTCTTGAAAATTTCGGGTCATACAGACAAATACGGTACAGAGGATTTCAATTTGACACTATCGGTAGAAAGAGCCAACACCATCAGAGATTATATCGTGGTTTTTGGGGGAGTCGCTGGAGACCGTGTGATTGCTGAAGGTTTTGGTAGTAACAACCCAATCGTAGAGGAGCACACCAAAGAGGATCAAAACCTCAATCGCCGCGTAGAATTTGAAATCTACCGCCCTGCCAAACCAATCGAAAAAAAGGCTATCGAAGACTTGACCGATGAAGATTTTGATTAACTAGAGCTTGCCCATAACCTCCACTCTCTGCGTTATGCTCATCAATAAAATACTCATTTCCGAAAGGAAATTCCGCTTATTCTACCTCGCATGCCTTGATAGCAAAATTCTGAATCAGCCTCTTTCTATATAGACAGATTCTAACTAATCAGGGATTGTAAAAAAGAAACTACTCCCTTTTCCTTCGATACTTTTAACCCATATTCTACCCTTGTTCAATTTGACGAATTCTTGACAGAGCAACAACCCTAACCCCGTACCCAATTCCTTTTTCGTACCCGGAAGGCTTGATATAGTAGACTCGTCGAATAGTCCCTCCATCGTTTCTGGGCTCATCCCCACTCCCGTATCCTTGATTTGAAACAATATTTCGCCTTCCTGTCTTACGGCTGTGATTTTGATCGTCCCCAACTCATCGGTAAACTTGATGGCGTTGTTGTAGAGGTTACTAATCGTACTCTGTAACGAACGCTGATCAGCTGTAACCATCAGATCAGGAGCAATATCTATCTGCGTCGCTATCATCTTAGATTCTGCACTTGGTCTGTAGTTTTTGATACTATCCTCCGCTACCTCCAATACTACCATTTCTTTTTGATCAACGGCCACCATCTTTTGCTGCGACATAGCCCAACTCAGCAGGTTGTCCAATAGTTCGTACACATTTTCAGAAGCAGAGCGCAGGTGTTTGATGAGTTCCTGCTCTTGAGACGCTGAAAGTTTCATTCCCTTAGCGGATAAAATTTTAATGAGCTCTCTTATGTTCCCTATTGGGCCCCTTAGGTCATGAGCAACAATAGAAAAGAACCTATCCTTACTTTCCAAACTCTTTTTCAAAGCTAGCTCTGACGATTTCAGTTCTGTGATACTCTTCCCAAAACAAGCTACACCTGCCACCTCACTGGCTATTCTGATCGGATTAAAAGAAAGTTCGACGTACGCGGTTTCTCCCCCATAATCAAAAGTTTGTAACTCTTTAAAATGCTCACCCCTTAGTGCCCTATCATACCAACCTTTCCACATCTTTTTCACTCCCTGTCCTTCGGGAGTAGATTCGACGATATTATCACCCACTGATAGCCTCACACCGATAGCTTGCTCATAACCTACGGTCATGGCCGTGTTAATTGTCAACAGGTTGTAATTCCTATCCACTGACCAGATCGCATCACTCGTATTCTCTATTTGAGCGATCAGGTACGCTTCATTCTGAATCACCTTTAGTTCCGCTAACCTTCTCTCAGTTATATCTCGGGAAGTACATGCTGCGCCTACAACCCGCTCATCTTCTATGATGGGCACCAGTACAACCTTCACATAAGACGATACACCACGGATATCAAATTGATCCTCAAACTCTACCTTCTCTCCCTGTAGTGCTAACTCGTAGCGTTCAACCCACATTGAGTTTAAAGGTTCCGGGACATTCTCGAGGATATAATCTCCTGGCTTGAGTGCATAGCCAAAAGCAGTTTTAAAATCCTCCGACATGTTACGGTTCACCACCGTGCATATCAAATCACGATCATAAGACCATAAGCGATCTTCTGAATGATTTATCTGGTCTAATAATTCTTTCTCCATAATCTAGGTAGGTCTACAACTAAAAAATAGGCCTATTTACATTCAATTCAAAATTCATACTGATTTTGATAATACTCCTAGTTATGAAAAAGTTCAGTCTTAAAATCAAGACATGAAGCTAAAACAGCTACAAATCAATAATACACCGCCACTTCACTGAGCAATTTCCGATCAAAATCAGGTACATAAACCTCATCTTCGGGGTAGCCCACAGGCAGTACCAAAAAAGCACGTTCATTATCTGGTCTTTCTAGAATATCAGAGAGAAAATTCATCGGACTAGGTGTATGGGTCAGCGTCACCAATCCCGCATGATGCACTGCCGAGATAAACATCCCCGCGGCAATCCCCACCGACTCATTGACATAGTAGTTGTTAGACTTAACACCTGACGCATCACGCTCAAAGACTCGTTTAAACAATACGACCAGATAAGGAGCTGTCTCTAAAAACGGTTTCTTCCAATCCGTACCAATAGGTTTCAAATCATCAAGCCAACGCTCACTCATACGTGACTGATAGCTCTCATATTCTTCCTTTTCAGCTGCTTCACGGATTTTGGATTTAATGCCAGAGTCTGTCACTACACAAAAAGTCCACGGCTGTTTGTGTGCCCCTGAGGGCGCAGTAGACGCTGCACGTATTATATTATCTAATACTTCTTTGGGGAAAGAACGGTCAGAAATCTCTCGTACACTGCGACGCTTATCTAGCCACTCATAATATGCCTTGCTTCGTTCTCGCATTTCATCTTCTGCATAGCTCTGTGTATCATATTTCACATGTCTGAATCCATTGACATCTTTCGTTTTCATCTTTCAATCTATTTTAAAGGCTGTTGTATGTTTATTCTTTGACAGGACGAATTGACTCTTGACATGTGCAATATTGGAGTTGACAGATAGCTTAGCCAGTATAAATGACTGAAAAGACTCTATATCTCTCGTTACGATCTTAAGCATATAATCAAAATCACCCGCTATGTGATAACACTCCTGCACCTCTGGATACTCATTCATCTCACCAATAAATTTATCCAAATATGATCGCGTATGATTCTTGAGAGAGATAAAAACAAAAACCGTCAGCTTCTTATCAATCTTTCGCTGATCCAAAAGTGCAACATATTGCTTAATAACTCCTTCCTTTTCTAACCTCTTGACTCGATCAAAAACAGGAGTCGTCGACAGCCCCATCTTTTCTGCCAATGCCTTGTTCGTAATTCGCCCTTCGGCTTGCAACAGGCTCAAAATCTTAACATCTACCTCGTCTAATAATGCCATTTTTAGAATTTAATTATCCCACAATCTCACGCATATAATTTTAAAGAACTATCAATAACAAAAATCAAAATAAACATCACTTAATTCTTATTACATATATTTTATCAGCATATACACACATCAAATATAACATATTAATACTTTTATTCTTTTTTAAATTATGTATTGAGTGAAAGAGTTATTAAGAAAATTTGAACAAAAAAGACCCGAAGTGGTATTCGAGTGGTACGATGACGAAACAGGTGCAGAAGGCTGGGTGGTAATCAATTCACTACGTGGTGGAGCTGCGGGTGGCGGTACTAGAATGCGTCTTGACCTAAACCGAAATGAGGTAGAATCTCTCGCCAAGACCATGGAGATCAAATTTACCGTATCAGGCCCTCCTATCGGTGGTGCCAAATCAGGAATCAATTTTGACCCCTCAGACCCACGAAAAAAAGAAGTCCTAGCGCGATGGTACGCAGCAGTCACCCCACTACTAAAATCGTACTATGGCACAGGGGGTGATCTAAACGTCGACGAGATACATGAGGTCATCCCGATCACAGAATCCAACGGACTATGGCACCCACAAGAAGGGGTTTTTAACGGTCACTTCCAACCCAACGAAGCAGACAAAATCAACCGCATCGGACAGCTCCGCCTTGGTGTTATCAAGGTCATCGAGGACACCACATACTCCCCCGACCCAAAACGAAAATATACCATAGCAGACATGATCACAGGATTTGGTGTAGCAGAAAGCATCTCTCACTACTATGAGCTATGGAATGACGAACTAGTAGGCAAGCGTGTCACCATACAAGGCTGGGGCAATGTCGGTGCAGCAGCGGCCTTTTATCTATCTGCAAAGGGAGCTAAAATCATCGGAATTATTGACAAAAGTGGAGGATTGATCCGTGAAAATGGTTTCTCTCACGATGAAATCGTTTCCCTCTTTGTATCCAAAAAGAAGAACACCCTCACGCATCCTGAACTCCTCAGCTACGAAGAGGTAGACAATAGAATCTGGCATCTCAAAACTGATATTTTTGTACCTGCCGCAGCGTCTCGGTTGGTCGATCGCTATCACGTGGACCGCATGATCGCTAGTGGGCTGGAGTTGATCGCTTCTGGTGCTAATGTACCATTTGCCGACAGAGAGATTTTTTATGGCCCGATCAGCGAATACGTGGATCACCAAGTCGCTGTGATCCCCGACTTTATCGCCAACTGTGGCATGGCACGAGCCTTTGCTTATTTCATGCAAGGAAAAGCAGACCTCTCTGATTTGGCCATCTTCGAGGACACATCCCGTACTATCAAAAATGCACTGATCAAAATCCACCAAGTAAATCCATCCAAAACAGGATTGACACAGACAGCATTCGAAAATTCATTGACCCAATTATCCCCTCAACCCTTAGAAATAACAACACCATGAAAACACAACCCATACAAAAAATATTCGCCGAAGCAGACGATTTCTTACCCCTCAATGGCACAGACTTCATCGAACTGTATGTAGGCAATGCCAAGCAAGCAGCCCATTATTACATGACGGCATTTGGTTTTCAACCTCTCGCGCACAGTGGTCTAGAAACTGGCAATACAGAAACCGACTCCTACGTACTCATACAGGACAAGATCAAACTAATCCTGACCTCACCACTAGTAGCGGGTACTAAAATCGGCAAACACATCGATGCACACGGTGATGGAGTCAGAGCTGTCGCACTGTGGGTGGATGACGCGACCTATTCTCATCAGGAGACCGTTCGTCGGGGTGCAAAATCATTCCTCGCACCCGAAACACACAAAGACTCAAATGGCGAAATAATCATCTCTGGCATCCACACCTATGGGGAAACCGTTCACTACTTCGTAGAGCGAAAAAATTATAACGGCGTCTTTATGCCAGGCTACCAACCATGGAACCCAAACTATAACCCCAGCCCAATAGGACTGAAATATGTTGACCACATGGTCGGCAATGTTGGCTGGGGCGAGATGAACCAGTGGGTCGATTTCTATGCAGATGTGATGGGATTTGCTCAATTGATCTCCTTCGATGATAAAGATATCTCGACCGACTACACCGCCTTAATGAGCAAGGTTATGAGTAATGGCAATGGTCGAATCAAGTTCCCGATCAATGAACCTGCTGAGGGGAAAAAGAAATCCCAAATCGAAGAATACCTCGATTTCTATGGATCACCTGGCATACAACACATCGCTGTAGCGACTGACAACATCATAGAAACCGTCCAGTCGATGCAAGCCCGTGGAGTAGAGTTCCTGCAGGTACCCGCCAGCTACTACGAAACCGTACTAAACCGCGTCGGAAAAATAGACGAAGACATTGCTCCGCTACAGAAACTAGGCATACTGGTAGATCGAGATGATGAAGGCTACCTCCTACAGATTTTTACCAAACCAGTTGAGCCACGACCCACGTTGTTTTTTGAAATCATCCAGCGAAAAGGTGCGCAATCATTTGGTAAAGGGAACTTCAAAGCGCTCTTTGAAGCGATAGAACGAGAACAGGAGATGAGAGGAACGCTGTAGGGTGATAGAACTCCATGGCTTTTTGTTGAGCGGGTTGGTTTGGTGCATGAAGCTGTAGCGTGGACTTGCAACCGACATAGACGAACGCGTTGCAAACGCGCCCGATCGGGGCGGGTGTTCCAGATTTCAAACAGCAAAACTCCCCCATCACCAGGCGGTAAAAGAAGTCAAAATTCTGTCCAAAATGAAGGGTGGTTTTTCCGTCCCAAAAGCACTCCAAAAAGTCCCTAAAAAAGGAGGCAAAAACAACCACCTGTGGTTGGCGCTTCAATCACCTGTGGTTAAGACCCGGACCACCTGTGGTTGGTCGCTCAACCACAGGTGGTTTAAAAGCCCTTCTCACCCCCCTCCATTGCCTCTAAACGCACTTTTTTCAAGCACACAAAACAAAGTGTGAAAACGAGAGATTTGAGCAGAAATGGAAGCCTTCTGATGTGGGGAAAAAGAGGCGATTTATCGCATAGATATCAGTCGCACCCGATGGGGCGCGTTTGCAACGCGTTCCTTATTCGATGATTTCAACCCCGATGGGGCGGAGTGCCTTCAGACGCTGTACTGTTTAATGTCTCCGCATTGCAAATGCTAAACCATGCCCTCCTCGTTACAAAGGAGGACGAGTTGGGGTTGGGTTTGTTCTTCCACTATTATTTGGTATATAAATCAACACCCTTTTTGAACTTGTTTATTATATCATCTCGCATTTCACGAGAATTGTCATCAACAATATCTTCACTTTCAAACATGACATATAACAAAGAGAAAGTGTGAATCAACGTGTTTACAAATTCGAAATATTGAATAGTCGATTTTATATCTATGAGAAAGCTCTTCGATTCAATATTAATTTTTGAATTCATATCAATCCAACTCATATATTTTTTGATATCGTCTTTTTCTTTGTCTGCTATTTGAGGGTAGCCATTATTATGCTTTACTGCATTCGAAATAATTCGAATCTTGTTAAGAGACGGAATATTTATTGGGTTCAAGAAATCAATCGACAAAATATCTTCTAAATAGTCAGCCAATTTAAAGTCACCTTCGATTTCATAGGCATCTATCAATAAGTTGTTGTTTCTTTTTATTCCTTTTGTAAATCCTTCTATTTTATGAAAAAGACCAACATATCCAAATCTTATAGTTTCGTAAAGACTTTCTTTTAAGTCAATATCAGTGGCATTTATCAATGATTTATACTTCGACTTTATAAAATCATTCTTAACAAGGGCAACAGTCTTGTTAGCAGCTGGAATGAATTCTGTCTTATATAGAATGTGAAAATTATTAATGTCAAGAATATGCTGTGTAAAGTAAGTCCACATTCTCATTGCTTCTGGACTTTCGAGAACCATATGATGATTCTAGACATTAGTTATCGAATTGAATATTGCTTCAAATATGTTGTCGATACTATTAACTCTCTTCTTATTAGACATAATCTATAATTCAAAACATTACAATCTCCCGATGGGGGGCGTTTGCAACGCGTTTCTTATTCTATAATTTCAACTTCTAGCAAGCCTCACCTCCCAGCATAATCTCTAGCTGAACTATACCAGTAATATTCCGGCTCATCCACAATCTCCGAGACAACAGGGTTTTGGTTAATATAGTCCACCTTTTCATCAAGAAAATTATTGGACTCCAATTGTTTGGAGTGATTGCCATCTCTGAAATAAAATAAAGATAGGCATTGCAACCGACATAGACGAACGCGTTGCAAACGCGCCCGATCGGGAGTACCCCTATCCTGGGCTGAGGCGGCTGATATAAAAAACGTATTAAACCCTAGGGTTACGCAGAAGGATCAAACTGTGTTGCTTGGCCTTATAGTGGTTGTAGATAAGTAGGTATTTGGGGAGGGTATGATTACCTCTCAGAACAATCTCCTGAGGCACTTCTTCACGTGCAAACAGCTCAGTCGCCAACCAAACTGCAAAAGCCGTGGCTGTAGGGTACTCGCCCACGAGATTTTTAAAGCTGTAGACAGCTTGACAATTAAATGCATCCTGAAAATCATAATACCAGCCATCATGACGTGCATCCCCGTTCATGCCCACCATCAGTGCGACCTCTTCTTTTGAGATAGCATGCCCATCCAATATCTGCGCTGCCCTATCTTGCAATGACAACTGTGTGGCAAAATTCATCTGATCCACTGCCAGTACTTGCGCCAGCGCGTGCTCTGGATCATCATCGATGACGAACATCGTCGCGCCTTCTCCTTTGACCGTCCCAGCAGTCTGGGATGCAAACAATTCTGTATCGTTAACTTCATCAGTTTTGAACCAGCCCGCCTGCAAATCCATGTTGAAATTATGATCAGATATCTCTTCTAATCCTCCCAACAACAAAGACTTTACTTGTCCTTCTTCGAACAACATCATCGCATCCAGCAAAGCTGCCTCAAATGCCAAACCGTAGTTAACATGCGTGATATTATATCCCGTATTCTTGGTCATCATGGCAAGGCTACCTGCAACCGCATTTGGTGTACTTTGCACAAAATTGGTAGGCGTCAGTGTCCCTTCGTCGTACTCCAATATCTGACGGAGAAACTTAAAACTATCATCTATCCCACCATTGGCAGTCCCGAGAACGATCCCGTCCTGTGTTCCTTGTCCTTGGAGTGTCATCAGACCTGCACCGACTCCCATACGTACGGCTTTATTCATCCGACGGAGCAGTGCTCTTGGGATCATCTCTATGTAACTTGGTTCTGCTGCATAGCATTTGTTTCCCGTCCAAGCGGTGACTCCTTCGGTAAACAAACTTCCGTCTACAGTATGCTGTGGCGATATGGCAGTAGCTGCTTTGATATACATTAGAGATGCTGTTTAAAAACGAGTGATGTACAATTCCCTCCAAACCCAAAAGAATTAGACAGAACCGCGTTTATCTCTTGTTGCTCTTGATATGCAGCGATAGGTAGTTCATCCAGTGGTGAAATCGGCTGCTCACAGTTGAGACTAGCGTACAACTCGCCGTGCTCCATACTCATCAAACTGTAGACTGCCTCTAACGCTCCGGCAGCTGCTAAAGTATGCCCCGTAAAACTCTTAGTAGAACTAAATGGCGGTAGATGTTCACCAAACAATTTGCCCAATCCTGTGATCTCGATCAGGTCATTGTTCTCAGTAGCCGTTCCGTGAGCATTGATATAGTCTATACCAGCAGGCTCCAGTCCTGCATGATCCAACGCTGCCCGCATACAAGCGATAACGCCCACAGCATCTTCAGATAATGCAGAGGCATGATAGGCGTCGTTACTGTTGCCATAGCCTGAGACCGTTCCGTATATTTTTTTCCCTTTCGCGCATGCCTCAGACTCCAATACGAGATAAGCTGCTGCTTCACCTAGATTCAACCCTTTTCTATTTGCATCAAATGGCCTACATAAATCCTCTGACAGAATTTGTAGAGAGTTAAACCCATTGACCGTGAACTTAGCAAGACTATCTGCTCCCCCCACGATTACCCTATCCGCTCGACCAGATCGAATCAAGCGCGCGCCCATCATGATGGCATTGGCAGACGAAGAGCAAGCTGTGTTAATGGTATTGGTGAATCCATGAATGCGGTATTGCTCCACGATTCTCAGCGTATGCGAACAGTAGTCATAGGATTCTAAAAACGCTGTACGCTGCGCTCGATTGCTTCCATCTTCGAACACTTGATCGGTCAGTACCATTCCTCCTACTGTACTCCCTGAGATAAAACCCGTCCTAGGATGAGAAAGGGTATCGCTATCCAAACCAGCCTCCTGAATCGCCTCTTCGAAGGCTTTGAAAGCAATCAAATCCGTACGCGTCAGTCCTTTCATCTCTGGAACAGCCAAACTAGACAGCATCTCTTCATCCGACATTTTGATCTCTCCAAAAGGATGGCTCTCTGTAAATTTAGACGTGAAGTATTTGGAAGCCTTACTCAGTCCTGTCTGACCTGTAATAAGACGCTGTCGATTTTCAGCTACGTTGTTACCGATAGCTGAGATCGCTCCCCTCCCCGTAACAACTACTTTGATCATATTTTAGAAGAATTGGCGAGTATGTAGTCCGCCATGACATTGACATCCACGAGGATTTTGCGTCCATCACTCGGATTGTTGATTTTAATTCCATACTCACGCTCTAGCAACACGACCAACTCTATAGAGTCAATAGAATCCAAGCCTAGCTCAGGACCGAATAGCGGTTCGTCATCCTTGATATCCTCTGGTTTAAGATCCATCAAATTGAGGTATTGAATGATCTTTTCTTTAATCTCTATCTTCAGTGTTTCCTTATCCATAATAGTAATTTTAGAGCAGCTTTTCGATGCGCAACCTGCTCAATGTGATCGCTTGACATACCAACACAAATGCAACGATGTATACAATAATAGGAAATAGTTCTTTCCAACTTCCTCCTTTCAAAAATAAAATATAGAATCCCTCCAGACACCAATGAAGCGGAGAGATAGCTGTCAGCGTCTGCATATATCCTGGCATCACAAAGGTAGGAACCCATATCCCACCAATCGCACCGAAGATAATCACAGAAACCGCTCCTATCCCAATACACTGTTCCATCGTCTGGGAGATTGTCCCTATCATCAGCGAAAAACTAACTGCAGCTAAACTAGACAACAAAGACATCAGTACAAATGCGCTCACATTGTCAGGCAATACCAATACTGGCAAATCCAATGATGGGAAAATCAACATACTGATTCCGAATATCACAGCGATCTGCAACATAGCAACCACGACATAGACCAACATTTTCCCTACTAGCACCATCACAAAACTCGACGGCATGGTCTTCAGTCGCATAAAGCTACCATTGATGCGCTCCTTCACTACATTAGAACCTAGAGAGACCACCATAAAAAACATAGCAAAAAGCGTCCAAGCAGGCACGTTGTGTTGGGTAGAATTAGGAATAATGGCTTTGTCTGAAGTTGAAGCAGTACGCTTCACGATTTCCACCTGATTGGCTAGCATCTGGTCGATCATAGCCTCCTCATCCAAATCCTGCTCCATCAACTTGTAAACCGACCTGATCATCAGTTTGTTTTCGATCACATTAAGGTATGATGACAACATGCGCGAAATCGATTCAGAAAAATTCTCTTGCAGTACTGGATCGATGTAAAGTTCTAATTCAGGGACGCTAATGGGCCGCTTTTTTGAAGCTTCCATTACCCCTAATTCAGACATCATAGTCTCGCTGGTCTGGTTCGCCTTGCTAATCAATGCACTACTAAAATCAGCTGGTATATACAGTGCTGCCAGTTGATTGTCATCGATAAGCGCTCGCTCCAGAGCCTCACTATTCAACCCATCGTCCTGCGATAGTATAAAAAAACCAGAAGCATCCATCAACTCGAATAACACGTCTCCTTGTCCCCCTTCGTCCTGATTAGAGACCAGCATACTCAGCTTGCTTTCATTGACGATCTTGTAGGCACTATCCTGTATGATCGTGATGATAAATACCAAGAGCATCGGCATCACGAACATCACCGTCAGCCCTAGTTTATCACTGAACAGGATGATCAATTCCTTTTTTATGGACGTAGTGAATTTAAACATATTAGTTTCGATACTCCTCTCCAGTCAGGTTGATAAACAGCGTATGCAAATCATCCGTCCCATGTTGTGCTAACAAATCAGTCGTCATTCCCTTCGCCATCACTTTACCATGATCTATCAGCGCCAATTCATCACAAAATTCCTGTGCTTCATTCATGTGATGGGAAGTATAGATAATGGTCGTCCCTTCTATATTAAGTTGATTCAAAAAACGAATGATAGCATGTTTACTTTGTACATCGACCCCTACAGTAGGTTCATCCAAAAACAGTATTTTCGGACTATGAATAATCCCTATTGCCAAGTTAACGCGGCGTTTCATCCCACCAGAGAAGCTACCACATGGTTTATCAGCGACCTCTGATAGTCCTAAAATAACCAGTAACTCCTCACTTCTTTTGTTAATCTCCCCTTTGCGCATGTTATACAGCGCACCAAAGTATTCTAGATTTTGTCGGGGGGATAGCTCGCCATACAAAGCATATTCTTGAGGGACAAACCCAATGACATTTTTCAATGCTCTCCCTTCCAACTCACGCTTATCTTTTGTATAATAAGTCACAGAACCTGAAGAAGGTTCTAAAAAACCACACATGATGGAAATCAAACTTGTCTTACCAGCTCCATTTGGTCCCAGCAAGCCAAACTTCCTTCCTGCCGGAATCTTCATATTGATTTGACTCAGGCTATCCTCCATCGCTCCTGGATAGCGTTTGTGCATATCTAAGATATCGACATGTGAGATTTCTGACATTATTTTAATTTGATTTTGCTGAGCGACTCAAAAGTCGCTTTCTCTTTGTGATAGATATCTATCATCATGTCAGCTGTCTGATCAAAGTCCTTTTGCTCGGTGATCCGCCCTTTGTACACACCTGCCATTTGCACAGCGGTGCTACGCCACATATCTCCAGCAGCTGTGATATCTTCAGAGATTCGCATTAATTCATCATTGTTCAATATCCCAGCCGCCTGCTCTAAGAATGCTCCGTAGATGAAACGAAAGCCTCCTCCTCCTGTGCCTATTTCTTCCTGCATTCGTACGATCTGACCGAGATATAAACCTGCTTTTCGCACGCCTAATTTATCGCGCCACTTACGCACTTTTCCTGCGGTGTATTTAATACCTGACACGCCAGCTATACTCCCAGGTATTTTGAGCATGTCCCGCACATTTCTTTTGATGCCGCTGATCACGGCTTTTTTGAGTCTTTCCTCGCTGATCTCTCCAAACGCCTCTGGATAATACACATGCCCACTAGGCGCCAATGCTCCTTTGGCAAAACGAACCTTGTTGAGCTCCTCTACTGTCAGTCTATTCGTCCCCTCCATCACTGGATCGCTCACAAGATATTCACCGTTCTCATAACCATAGATGATGAGGTTATGTGCATTGAAGTGAAATCGATATTCCTTGGGAAAGTAAGGCAGATGAAATACGCCTACCTGACAGCCAACTGGCACGCCACTATCAATCAAAGCACGGAGGTAATCATCCGCCGCCTCTTCTGACCTGAATTTTTTTCGTTTCACTTTGACATTCAATGCTTTGGCGGTTCGCTGAAAAATCGCCCCTGGCATAGTCCTAAACGATATCGCTGGCCCACCATTCACTTGCATGAAAGGGATGTGGATATAGAACAATCCCGACCCTATCCCAAAAGCAAGAGGCTCATTGATAAAATCTACACCATGGTGTTTGAGCAGACTGGTCGTCACACCGTTTTCACAGTGGGCGGATTGTATGTGGTTAAATTCGTTGATCACGATAGGTCAGGGGATTTTAATTCTTCGATAGTGATGTCAAAAGCCTTGGCATATTTCTCCAGCTTATGGTCACTTAGTTTTTTGAATACTGAGGGTTTGAAATGTCTCTTGATCGTGATAGCCCAAAAACCTGTATAGCCAGTTATCGTCGGCATGTCCATCAACGTCTTTTCTTTGAAGTAATAAACGGGACTTTTCTCTCCGCTCAGCACTGCCTGTTTCGCTTCCTCTATCTTTTCATTTACATCGTCCCAGGCATTGTCCAGAGCGTCCTTCTTAACATCCCATCCTTGGCTCAAGGCTGAAGTATATTTCCCATCTTCGTCTTTGGCATAGACTACTTCCCTCAGTACATTCTTGAGAGCACTTTCGTCTTGAGGGATGTCTTTTTTCTTCATCAGGTTGGGTTTTATAGTAGTATTAGCAAACAGTCAAGTAGCAGAACACATAAGAGAATCTTGAACTTTCGGGGACAGCCAAAAGAATTTTCTCCCCCTTCTTGAGCTTACCACTATTCATCAGCTCATCGACCATTAGGTAAATAGAACCTGCCCCCACATTGCCTTTGCTATCTAGGTTGGTAAACCATTTCTCTTTGGGAATTCCCATACCATTAGACTCTAGAATATCTGCGATTTTGTCCTCAAAGAAAAAACTCGACAGGTGTGGCAAAAAGTAATCCACCTCCTCCACATTTTGTCCTTTCTCTTTTAGTATTTTGATCAGGTGATTGAAACCCAGACTCACGATATTTTTGTCCAGCAGACGAGTATCTTGCTTGATAGTCAAAATCGACTCCTTCATGATATCATCTGGCGCATAGTCCATGTAACTTTTGAGCGAGCCATCTTCCATTTTTTCAGACGCCATGTACATACAGGCCTCCTCTCTGTTGGCATAGGATATACCATCGATCCACTCAACCTTTAAGCTTATACCATCAGGAGTAGGCTGGTCTTCTAGAAGAAAAGTAGCTGCACCATCAGAGAGCATCCAACGCAAAAAGTCCTTCTGAAAAGCCACCATCGGGTTCTGCTCCAGGGCTTCCAAATGACGTACTTCGTCCTCGAACTGCTCCGACCTTAATATTCGTGACAGTCTCTCCGATCCAGTCGTAATAGCCTTCTTTTTGTCGCCTACTTTGATAGACATATATGCGTATTTGAAGGCATGCATCCCGGAGCAGCATACACCCGAAGGAGATACCACCTCGATAGACTCCATTTCGGGTAGCCAGCCGTGTACCATTACAGCATGCGAAGGCATCATCTGATCAGGCGTGGATGTACCACAGGTCAACAAATCAACCTCCCTGATTTCTTCAGGGCTTTTATCAAACAGTTTCTTGATCGCTAGTGATACCATCTGCGAATTGGTATGGGTAGCTTCCCCATTCTTCTTGATCGCATAGTGTCTTCCTTTGATCTTATTATTCCTTAATACAATGGCTTTAGAACGTGATTTAGCACCATTGACGTATCCCAAATAATCTTCCATCTCCTCATTGCTGATTAGATCATTTGGCAAAAAACTTGACGTTCTTGTAATATAAACTTCCGGCATCTTCTAGTCAGTTAACCCCACAATAATACTCTTTTTTCTTTTTAATCGCCCCTAAGGTCAGTGGTCTTAAAATTAAATTAAATATCACCAATACAACTGGAGAAACCACAAACAAAGCAAAGATCAGGTAGTACTTAAATACCACCAACCACTTTCTTCTTTTCTCGGGTGTCGTTCCTTTTTTCTGGACGATATTAGCCCAAATTCTAAATAACTTCTTCGCACGCTGTTCGATGAACAGGATATTGGTAGGTACTTTCACCTTGCCTAGAGACAGCAGATTTAACTGCAAATCTTCGTAGTTTCCCTTGTCCCAAGTGCGCTTTATCATCTCTCCAAACTCGTCCGCAGACATGATATCTTCGTCGTTGACTCCTGGTTTAGGAAATATACCGTAAGGCTTTGTCTTCTTTCCTTTGAGCATCCAGTGTAGGATCGACACAACACTAGCTAGGTTGTCTGATCGATCTATCAGCGGAATGTTACCCACGAGACGTGCCCCCGCAGTTTTGAGCATGGCCTTTACACTTTCCTGCGAGTTGAGCCACATATTACGCGCTCCGATCACTGTGACTACAGGTTTACCCTTGACCAACGCTCGAAAATGATCATCCATCAGTAGAGAAGTCGTCGGGATAGACGGAGACAAAAACCAAGGCTGGTACCCCAGTACCACCAGATCATAATTCTCCTGTGAAGTCACAAAAGGGGCTACACGTAGTGGAATCTCCATGACAGACTCAGGGAATACGTCAAAAAATCTCTCGCTCGTCCATGGAAAAGCATACGGCTCGACCATCTCTATTTTGACTCGCTCTACGGATATAGCGTCAAATGGCTCGAACATTTTGTCTAAAATCTCATCAAGCTGCCCCGTCTGGGAGTAGTTGATTGCTAAAATTTTCTTCATGCAGGTTAGTTGCTATTTAGGAAGTTCTGATGACGGCATAAATTCTGAACTTTGTGCATAATTCGCGATTTGCTTGCGCAGAGACGCTGAGAGATCAGAATAATTCTCCAATATCATTTTTTTATCTTCATCCATATTGTCCTTATAACCTAGAATACCAGGACTTTTCTCTTGAACCGCGAGACGCAAAAATCGAAATTCAATATTAGCTCCATCTGCTTCTATCTCTTCTTCGAGCATGGTCGCTCCTTCTTTAAAAGCTTTCACTTTATCCGCTACTCCTTTTACGAAAGATGCCTTTTTGGTCAGTAATGCACCTGTATAAGCTCGAACCTCAGCACTTTCAGATTCTTTTTCCAGCTTAGCCAGAGCAGTGGTCACGAGCTCCATAGAATCTCCCGACAGGGCTTTGTACACGATCTTCGAATCAATACGAACTGGTGTACTAATCAACATCGAAGTAGCGAAAATAACAAGTAGAATTTTCATTGAGCTTAGATATCTGGGTTGTTTTGTTGTTCAGCTCTACGTTGTGTCTAGCTAACAAATTCTTGCAATATAATCGACAAAATAAAAATTATCGCCTCAGATCATTTTAGTTAATCTAAATTTATCGGCAAATAGTCATCATTAGACTATTGCAACACCTACGACTTATACATTTATGGACGACAGATACGATGTGATACTCATGGGGGGCGGGTTGGCTGGACTAACCCTTTCGCTCCAATTACAAAAAGAAAATCCAGAGATCAAGATCCTCATGCTAGAGCAGAGAAAAAGTGAAGCGCCGACTGCTGCCCACAAAGTCGGTGAATCTACCGTAGAACTCGGTACCTACTACCTACGGGAGGTTCTCAACCTCAAAGACTACTTGGATGCTGAACAACTCCCCAAGCACGGTCTCAGGTTTTTCTTTTCTCCCAAACACAAAGACAACATCGAAAGACGTGCCGAACTAGGCCCAAGAAAACGCCTCCCCATCCCTAGTCACCAGTTGGACAGAGGTAGTTTCGAAAACGAACTCATCCGTCGCAGCAAACTCGGAGGCACAGAACTCAAAACAGGTGCTCGTGTCAAAGAAGTCGAATTTGGTAAAGAGTTACATACCGTTACCTACCTGTGCAACGGTGAATCACAAACAGCACAGGCACGTTGGGTCATCGATTGCACTGGTCGTGGTGCGGTACTCAAACGCCAGATGGATTTCCAAAAACCTGTCGAACACAACATCAACGCTGCATGGTTTAGAATCAAAGGAGAAATAGATGTACACCAGTGGTCCAAGAATCCAGACTGGACGGATCACCTCGAACCTGGTCTCAGACGGCTAGGCACGGTACACCTCATGGATACTGGGTACTGGCTTTGGTTCATCCCATTATCCTCTGGCAACACCAGTGTAGGAATAGTCGCTGACCCACGGTTTCATGATTTCACCGATTTCAACACAAAAGAAAAAGCCTTTGAGTGGATACGAAAAAATGAACCACAAGCATTTGAGAAAATAGGCTCACGCCAAGAGGATGTTCTGGATTTCCTATTCCTAAAGCACTACTCGCACCACAGTGGTAAAATCTACTCGGAGGATCGTTGGGCTGTAACAGGCGACTCAGGTGTATTCCTAGACCCGCTCTACTCACCTGGTACGGATTTCATCGCAATGAACAACAGTTGGATAACCGACCTAGTCACCAAAGACCTAGCTGGAGAATCCATTTTCATCCATGCAGACGTCTATGAAAAAACACACTTTGGTATTTTCGAACAATGGATACCTACCTACTTGGACAAATACCAGCTCATGGGCAACAGCCAAATCATGATTACCAAAATCTTCTGGGACTGGGCCATCTACTGGTCCTTTTTCACACTCATCTTCACCAACAAAGGGTATACGAACCTAAGAGTCCTCAAAGCTCTCTTTGCGAGTGAAGATAGTTTGGGAAGGAAAATGGGCATTCTCAATCAGAAGGTTCAAGATTTGTTTATCGCTTGGAGACCCCATGACAAAGGAGATCTCTCAGACATCTACGTCGATCCTTTTGATCTACAGTGCCTGAGACGCTTTCACCATGGTCTCGAAATCCAACATGAAACAAAGGCGCTACTAAATCAAATCAACACCAACGTCACGCAAGTAGAATATCTAGCCGCAGAACTATTTAGACAGGTCAGTCACTATGTGCATCAGACACCATTAGATATGCCAGTAGACCCATATAGCATGGATTTGAATCAGGTCAATACCGCACCAGAAAACGGGCTACTGCCAGATGCTAATATTCGGAAAGATGTTGCGTCTATGTGGTTTTACAAAGAAGCAACTGTCTAATCATTAAGCCCAAAAACACATGAAAGCATACACTATCAGTGGTCTGGGGGCTGATGAGCGCGTTTTTCAAAAATTAGACATAGGCTATGAAACGATTCATCTATCATGGATAAAACCAAAGAATAGAGAGACGTTAGGTGCTTATGCTAAACGCCTTGCGGAGCGGATAGATCAGTCCGAACCCTTTGTACTAATCGGTGTGAGTTTCGGAGGGATGATCGCTACAGAAATTTGTGATTTCCTCAAACCCCAAAAAGTCTTTCTAATATCATCCGCACAGACACGTCGTGACCTCAATACCATCTTTCGCCTAGTTGGTAGAACTGGACTTTTCCCGCTCCTACCTACTTCATTCTTCAATCCCAAACCAGAACATGTCGCGAAAATTTTCGGAATCCTACCAAAAAACAAACCGTTGCTGTTCGAAATCTTAAAAGACAGTGATAGGTCTTTTGCACAATGGGCAGTACATCAAATTGCTAATTGGAAAAACACAACCCTCCGACCTGAGATAGTCATGATACATGGGGCAGATGATCTAGTGATCTCCTGTCCTAAACGCCCAGATGTACTCACACTAGAAAACACAGGACATGCTATGATCATAGACCGAGCATCAGACATCAATTTATTGATTAAAAACGTATTGAATACGCAAGAGCATAACCTATGACAATCGTTAAGAAAAAAGCCACACGTATCGTCCTCTCCATCACTGCGCTGCTACTTCTAATTACAGTAGGGCTAGGGACATTTTTCGTTTCAAATGATCCTCCGATCCTTAACGGAGAAGTACTATATCAGATCCTCTACAAAGAAGGACGCTATCTAGATATCTACCGACCTACCCAAAATAGCTATACTAAGAGCCCCGTTCTCCTCTACTTTCACGGAGGGGCATGGGTAACAGGACGAAAAGAAGCCATCAATGTCAACCGCTATAATGACGCCATCAACAATCTACGCCAGAATGGATACACCATCATCACGCCAGAGTACACGCTCGCTGATGGAGACCAATCCCCTTTTCCTCGATGCATTATAGACGCCTATGATGCGCTACACTGGGTGAAGCAACATGCAGACGAGTACCAGCTTGACATCAACAACATAGGTCTATTCGGAGAGTCTGCTGGAGCACACATCGCCATGATGACCGCCTATAGTCAGATGGAAGATTTTGAGGTGGGAGATAGCATCCCAGCGATCCACTACGTGATCGACGTGTATGGCCCTACTGATCTAGGTTTGCTCTACGAATACCAAACGATGGATAGCCTCAACTCCGTCATGGAAAGTGTCCCGAATACCATCGTGAGAACCCTCAACCTGACCGAGCAAGTCTGTGGATTTAATCCTCGGAAAGACAGCATACGTGCACAAGACTTCATGAACACCTATTCTCCACTAAGGCGAATCGCTCAAGAAGTACCTCCGACATTGATCATCCAAGGAGATAGCGATCTGATCGTACCCTATGGCCAATCCGATGCACTACGTCAAAAATTCGAAGCGTTAGAAATCGGTCATGAGTTTCACGAACTCAAAGGGGTGGGACATGCCTTTAGAGGTGCTTCAAAAAGTCAAAAGGACAGTGTGCAAAACTGGATTGTAGAATTCGTCAAACGACACTACCAGTCGTAACAAGTGGACATCTATTTTAGGAAGAAGCTACCAATAACAATATAAAGGCTCCTACCATCACCCAAAACTTATACACCGCCAACGCTGGAATGATGACCAAGTTGAGTTGCATGAGTACCATGAAAATCACCAAAATAATGGCGATGAGTTTTAATGTAGATCTAGTTTGACTGCTCATTGTAGCTGCTGTTTTTGAGGCTCAATATTAACGACAAATTAAGAAAATCCATATTCGGCTAGTTTTAATTTAGAATTAAAATTCACTACTCCCGTTTGAATCCAAAATTAAATATCTTGTCGCCATGATTCTAGATGACAAAAAAACCATCAACGCATGGTGCTCCTATGACTGGGCCAACTCGGTGTACAACCTTATCGTGACCACTGCCATATTTCCGATCTACTACACCAATGCCACGCAGGCAGCCTTCGGTGGTGACTTGGTAACATTTTTCGGGATAGAAATAGACAGTTCAGTCCTATATTCTTATGCTATTTCCTTTTCATTTTTGATTGCGGTTATCCTTTACCCAGTCCTCTCTGGGATCGCTGACTATCGCGGTGCTAAAAAATCCTACATGCGATTCTTCACCTATTTAGGATCACTCGCTTGTATGGGACTGTTCTTCTTCGATGGTGCCAATATCGAGATCGGTATTCTACTCGCCATTACAGCGAGCATAGGCTATGCCTCATCGGTCGTATTCTACAATGCCTTCTTGCCAGAGATCGCCTCTGAGTCCAAAATGGATGCCGTGAGCGCCAAAGGGTTTTCTATGGGTTATATTGGCAGTGTACTGCTCCTCATCGTGAGTTTGGTACTGGTGCAGATGCCTGAGACTTTTGGGTTCGATGGAGCAGGTAGCGCCACCCAATTTGTTTTCCTACTAGTCGGGCTTTGGTGGTTCGGTTTTGCGCACATCGCCTTTGCGAGACTCGAAGACAGACCTACCAAAAACAAAATAACTTCGCAAGTCCTCAGTGCAGGATTTCGTGAATTACAAAAGGTATTCACCAGTCTAAAAGAACGTGCCAGTGCACTGCGTTATCTCAGTTCGTTCTTTTTTTACAGCATGGGGGTTCAGTCTGTCATGCTACTTGCCCCGCTCTTTGCAGCAAAAGAGATCGGTATGGAGTCCGTCGAGATGATCATCGTGATCTTGATCATTCAACTCGTTGCTATCGGTGGTGCTTATTTATTTGCATGGATATCCATCCTAAAAGGTAACAAAACATCGATCATGCTCGCCATTATTATCTGGATTGGGATATGTATCATGGCCTATATGATTCAAGATAAAACGTCCTTTTATGGACTAGCTGCCGTACTTGGACTCGTCATGGGAGGTATCCAGTCCATCTCCCGATCCACCTACTCTAAATTGATCCCTGAGGGCACCAAAGACACGGCTTCCTATTTCAGTTTCTACGATGTGACTGAAAAAATCGCCATCGTACTCGGTACGCTGACCTATGGAGCCATACTGAGTCTCACGGGTACAATGCGTAATTCTATTCTGTTTATGACACTATTTTTCGGTATTGGGCTTTTGATTCTGTTCTTTACTAAACTTCAGTCCAAAGAAGATTGATCTATCGCATCCTTCGATTCATTCTCAGGATAGCTATTCACATATTTTACAAGAAAGTAGCCATCAGCAGGCCGTCAGTATCCATCTCTGACGGCCCGTTGATCATCATGTCCAACCATCCCAATACACTGATGGACCCGCTGCTACTCGCGATCATTTTCAAGCAAAAGGTTGGTTTTTTGGCGAATGCCTCCATCTTCGTCCATGCGGTAATCAACCGAGTCTTCGACTACTTCCATGTCATCCCCGTCTATCGTCAGCAAGACGTCAAAGCAGGTCAGGAGATAGACAACCAAGACAGCTTTCGCGCATGCTACGACTATTTAGAGCAAAACAATACGCTCGTCATATTCCCAGAAGGTACCAGCGTACACGAACTCAAACTTCGTAAAATAAAAACTGGTGGCGTACGTATTGGATTCGGAGCAGAGGCACGCAGAGCTTTTGGGCTGGGGGTCAAAATCCTACCTGTCGGGATTTACTACAACCACCCCACGCAGTTTCGCAGTAAAGTCCATATCAATATAGGCGAACCCATCAGCCTCCAAAACTATCGCAGCGAATATCAGCAGAACGAAATAGCCACCGTACAACAGCTCACCAACGAACTGCGCATCAAGATGGAAACCCTGACGATCCATACAGAAAATGCAGAGCAAGAAGCACTATTCTACAAAATCAAGAAGCTCTACAAACCACAACTAAAAGAAGAGCTAGATGCAAAAAACGATCATGAAGACTTTGTCATCAATCAAGAAATCGCACACGCCATACGCTTCTTTCATCTCCACGTACCCACCCAATACCAAGAACTAAAGCAAAAGGTAGAAGCATTAGACGAGCTTTCTACTCAGGTTAAATCCAAGAGCAACTTTGACAAAAGCTATGTCGGACTCTGGATCATGACTGTTCTCAAGTCGCTTTACCTCATACTGGCAAGCCCACTCTTTGTCATGGGTCTGGCCGGGAATTATCTCCCTTTTCAACTCCCCAGTTGGTTGGCGCGCAAAATCTCTCAAGAGAGAGAATACCATGCCTCTATCACTATGGTACTAGGCATGATCACCTTTCCGCTCTACTATACACTACTCACTTGGATCCTGAGACACTACCTCACACTCCACTGGGAACAAGCCACACTCTGCTTTATCGCTTTTCCTTTATTTGGTATATATGCCCTGCATTATTATAAATTTGCCAAAAGGATGAGACACTATATGAGCGTGCTGTTAAGTAGTTCCAAAAAAGAGCAACTGCGCAACCTCAAGCTTCTGAAAACAAGTGTCACACACCAACTAGACAATGCCAAACAAATGTATCTCGATAGACTAAATCACCATGACTAAAATATACCACAACCCCAGATGTCAAAAGAGTAGAAACACACTGAGCATACTCGAAGAAAGACAGGAAGACTTAGAAATCATTGAATACCTCAAAACGCCTCCGACGCACGCCGAATTATCTGAGATCATCTCTATGCTAGGAATCAAAGCAGAAGACCTGCTGAGAAAAGGAGAAAGCATCTACAAAGAACAGTACAAAAAACAACGCCATAGTGATCCAGAATGGATTGATATCATGGTCGCCAATCCCAAATTAATCGAGCGTCCCATCATCATCAAAAACGGAAAAGCTGTGATCGGTAGACCTCCAGAAAAGGTCCTTGAAATTATTTGATTCACTAAAACAAACGTAATCAAAGGCTTAGAAAATAATCACAATATTTTTAGTCTATTTTTCATTTCGACTTTGCAGTTCTCTTAAATCTTATGCTATATTTGCATCTCGTTTTTGAGGGGTAGATAAAGCCTCAAGGAAATGAGGATGATTTTTTATCCCGGAGAGGTGGGTGAGTGGCTGAAACCACATGTTTGCTAAACATGCGAACGGGTTAAACCGTTCCGGGGGTTCGAATCCCCCTCTCTCCGCAAGAAACTAAGGTCTGCTAGCTCAACTGGATAGAGCAACTGCCTTCTAAGCAGTAGGTTTCAGGTTCGAGTCCTGAGCGGATCACAAAAAATTGTCGAATTACCGGAGACAATAACAATTCGGGATGTGGCGCAGTCCGGTAGCGCACCTGGTTTGGGACCAGGGGGTCCCAGGTTCGAATCCTGGTATCCCGACTTTGAAAAGCCACTCAAGAGAGTGGCTTTTCTTTTTCAATTTTGTTTGTAGATTTCACTCCATCGGTTTTAGATTTACAAACCCATCAACACATTTCGGGATGTGGCTCAGTCCGGTAGAGTACTCGCCTGGGGGGCGAGGGGTCGCAGGTTCAAATCCTGTCATCCCGACCAAAACAAAAAGCTCAGCAAATGCTGAGCTTTTTTTAAATACAATTACACAATTTTCTTGGGACAGGGGCAAGAAAAGGAATCACTTCGTTATTCAAGATTCATTGTTCGAAATTCGTGATTGTTTTTTTTTATAAAACAATCACGAATTTCGAGTCTTTGAGGTTAATTTGAATGATTGGAATAATGAATGTCGAATATTGATTTTTATCCCCAGAAATACCGACTGACCCGAAGGACAGAGACTGTGTCCAACTAAGGACAAGGACTATGGTCAGTTAAGGACATAACATCTGTCCAGCCTACTGCGTCCTGATGGCATCATTGACGATGCGGATCATCGCCTTGTTGTAGGCTGATAGATACTCATCACACCCGTTGATAAAGTAGCGTCGTTTGATAATAAATGGATTAACATAGGCCAAATACACATCCGATTCCTCAGACCAAACCAATATCTTAAGCGGCAAATCAAAAGCGACTGTGGGTTCACACGCAATGAGTGCCTCCACATCCTTCATCATAAAATCCACTACATGCACTCTACCCTTAAATTCTCCCGCCCCAAGAGAATCCGCTTCAAACATACTGGTATGTATATACTTGTGATGGTTCGCGTCTAGGCTGACATGAATTTTGGAAAGTGTCTCTTCTACATCAAAGGGACTGACATAGATGGTAGGATCTTGCCCCATGGAGAGATGAGAGAGACCCAACAAAAGCGTCAAACACACTACTATTTTATTAATCGGGGACATCAATCTCCTCAAAGTACAATTATATTTTCTCAAAGCGTCGGTTAGTATATCTTCAAACAGTGAATAATACAATTCAAAATTATTCATTTTATCCACTCAACCTCAGCATAAATTCCAATTATTTTACTTTTTTCGATGAACACGGATAAATAATGGATTAAAAATCAACTCTACCCTACTCTACCCCCTCTAAAACAACACCACTAAGAGAAGGCTCTAACACACGAAAGGCTGCATTATGAGTGTTTAAAACTCATAATGCAGCCTTTCGATCTCTTCGGTATACGATTATTTCGTTTCCTGACTCACTACTTCTGCCAGTAGTTTGAGTCCTTCTTTTAGATAAGGGTCTTCGGTCAATTTTTTCTGATCCTCTTCGGCAGTCGTTAGCTCTTTTCCGATCGAGCCACCTGACTCAGCCAGTGCTTCTCTATTCGTTTTACGCGCTTCATCTTCGTCGATTTCCGCTTTTCGTTCATCATAGTTGAGCGACATGACATCATCATCCTGCTGCTCCTTAAGTCTTTTCACATCCTCCTTGAGATATTGCAAATCCACATCTGTTTTCAAATCCGTCTGATAGATATCCTCAAGGTGTCTAATCAACTGTGGCGATATGCTATTGGTAGGACGATAATATGATGAGGCGATCTGATCCCAAGGCAGTGAATTAGGTCTTGAACTCTCCCCAAACTTGGCCGCTTCGAACCCAGACGGGAATCCAATATCAGGTGTCACCCCAATATTCTGTGTACTACTACCGCTCACTCTATAAAACTTCGCCAGCGTCAATTTCAGCTGCCCCATTTGCTCGGTATCGTTGGGAAACATTCGGTTTAAGTCGATCAGATTCTGCACCGTTCCTTTACCGAATGAAGTCTCTCCTACGATGACCCCTCTTTTGTAATCCTGGATCGCTCCGCTAAAAATCTCTGAAGCAGAAGCAGAGAAACGGTTGATCATGACAGCCAAAGGCCCATCATATTGCACACGTATATCTTCGTCACGTTTGACATCCACTGTACCATCAGAGTTCCTCACTTGGACCACTGGTCCTTGATCGATGAATAACCCTGTGAGGTCAATGGCTTCTTTGAGCGACCCTCCACCATTGTAACGCAGATCGATCAATATCCCATCCACGTTTTGTGCTTTGAGGTCTTCGATAATCAGTTTCACATCACGTGTCGTACTTTTATAATCTTCTATCCCCTGACGGGCTTCTTCAAAATTGATGTAAAAGCTCGGTAGCGTAATCACGCCGAGGTTATACATTTTTGATCCATTATAGATCGGCATAATCTCCGACTTAGCAGACTGCTCCTCTAGCTTGATTTTGTCACGGACCAGTCTTATTTCCCTAGGAATCGCTCCTGCTGCTTCGTCGAATTTCAAGACTTGCAAACGTACCACGGTTCCTTTCTTTCCTCTAATCAGATGTACTACGTCCTGCAATCTCCAACCTATCACATCTACAAAAGCATTTTCATCCCCTTGTGCCACGCCGATGATTTTATCATCCTTGTGCAGCAACTTACTCTTGTAGGCAGGACCCCCAGCGACCACTTCGTTGACTACTGTATAGTCCATACTCTGGGTCAGCCTAGCTCCTATCCCTTCGAGCGACAAACTCATTGAGATGTTGAAATTCTCTGAAGAGATTGGTGAAAAATAATTGGTATGGGGATCATACGCACCTGAATATGCATTCATATAGAACTGAAAGACATCGTCAGAATTATACTGATTGATCCCTTTGCGGTAACGTTTGTATCTTTTGGTGAGCGACTCTACGATCTCCTCGTCCGTCTTGCCAGCGAGTTTGAGACTCAGTGCTTGACTCTTAATGATCTTTCTCCATCGTTCATTGATTTCGTCATTAGAAGACGCCCACTCTACATCCTCATCGTCGATATTGAGAGATTCTTCTATTGAATAATCAAATCCAGCCGCCAAGAGGTCACCCACATAATCGATCCGTGTGTTGGCTCGCTCTCTAAAGATTCTGAATATCTGAAACGCTACATCAACATTTCCTTTTTTGATATAATCATCAAGTTCATACTCGTACTTACTGAAGTAATCTATGTCTGCTTGCAGAAAATAAGACTTATTAAAATCGAGCGACTCTAGAAAATCATTGAAGATGACCGACGATAACGAATCGTTCAGTTCCATCTTTCGGTAGTGATTCTTGCTAAGTAAGTTGTTGATGAGATAGGTCTCCTTCCAGTGCTTAGGTGCTGGCTCTAAAACCGCCAACGTATCGCCCACAGTAATGGCCTGCGAGACAAACACTTGGAATACGAATAGTAATAACAACAAACTTTTTCTATGATCCTTCAATATCATCCTGTCTAGTTTTGGATTTCGTAAATAGTAAATATGAAAATTAACAACGTAAAATACTCAGTATTTGGTTTAATTTTGGCATTTATTAACACCTCAGCAATAACCCTTCCCATATGAACAACAGACAACTCTTCTCGCAACATCTAGGCCAAACCTCTGAATTCCCATTAGGATTAGAGATAGAAAAGGCAGAAGGTCTCTACATGTACGACAAAAATGGGAAGTCCTATATGGATCTGATCTCAGGCATTGGCGTGAGTAGTATTGGTCATCGCCACCCTGCTGTCCTATCGGCCATTAGGGAGCAAACTGACAAATATCTACATCTCATGGTCTATGGTGAATTCGTCGAGGCGCCACAAGTTCAACTAGCCAAGGCACTCTGCGATACGCTACCTGACCACCTCAACAATGTTTTTCTGGTCAACTCCGGAAGTGAGGCAACGGAAGGAGCTCTCAAACTCGCCAAGCGATATACTGGGAGACCCAAAATCGTATCCTGCATCAACGCCTACCACGGATCGACTTCTGGCGCATTGGCTGCTGGAGGTAACGAGTCCCTCAAAACCCCTTTCAGGCCACTCACGCCTGAAGTTTATCATATTGCATTTGGAGATGAAGCTTACCTAGAGACAATAGATGAGCGCACCGCAGCGGTCATCATCGAACCTATACAAGGAGAAGCAGGCGTACGAATCGCTAGTCCAGACTACTTCAAAGCGCTACGCAAACGATGTGATGAAATGGGATGTCTTCTAATCTATGACGAGGTACAATGCGGTGTAGGGCGTAGTGGCACATTCTGGGCATTCGAGCAGTTAGATGCAGCACCAGACATCCTGCTATCTGCCAAAGGACTCGGTGGTGGTATGCCTATCGGTGCATTCATCTCCTCCAAGGACATCATGCACAGCCTCACCCATGACCCCATACTGGGACACATCTCGACCTTCGGTGGACACCCAGTGAGTGCTGCCGCTGCACTCGCAACAGTTAATTTCCTCACGGAATCAAACCTAATCGAGCAAGCCAATGCTAAAGGTGAGCTTTTCAAGTCACTACTCGTTCACGACAAAATCAAAGAAGTACGTGGCAAAGGACTCATGCTAGCAGTAGCATTTGAATCCTTTGACTTCCTCAAAACACTCATCGATCACCTCATCGAAAAAGGTTTTCTCACCGACTGGTTTCTATTCTGTGATGATGCCATGCGTATCGCTACTCCACTCACGATAGAAAAAGGAGAAATAAAAATGGCCTGCAGTGCTATACTACAGGCCATTGATGAAGTTTCTTAGTGACTTCCTTTACAGAAGTGATTTGAGTGTTAGTGTTATGGTTTCACCATCGATCACCAGTGTTACCGTCTCTCCTGGCTGAGAGAACACATCTGACAGTTCGGCCAAGCCTAATGCTAGTGCATCTTCTCCGTTCACAGATGTAATGACCGAATTGGCATCAATATCAGCTGCTGATGCAGGGCTATTGTCAAACACCTTGTGAACTAGCACCTGAGACTTATCCTTGCTCAGTTGCAACTCTATACCAGAGCAGTTGGTAGGAAAAGACTCCTCAAAGTGTTGATTTTTTTCCCAGTACATGCTCTTACTATGGTAATCATATACGATGTTGAATTTCCTCAATAGGCCACTTCCCATGATACCTGCCACTTTTTTATGGTTTTGTATCCCACTCTGGGCGTGACTAAGTCCAACTGGCATATCTTCAAAACTATACCCCGCAAAGGCAAATTCCTTCACTTTTCCTCTATGGTGCTCGTACTCTTTCTCTCCGAGACCTGCTACGAGATAGATGTAACTGTCTCCTACCTTAGATGCCAGATCATTATCTTCTACAAATGGCGTATTGAAATCTATAGTCGCCTTAGCCCCCGTGTCTACGAAAAACTCTCCTTTGACTTTTTCACCATTCTGCAGCGTCACCTCTCCTTCAATATGTGGAATGAATGACGTTAAATTGATTTTAAACTTCTTTCCCAACCCTTGATAGCTGTATGAAGATGGATCATAAAGTTTAATTTCCATCGCATCATAATCCATCGATACTACATAATTTTTGAGCACATCGTACCCGATGATTCCATCTATGTCCTTGCCTATGCTGATTTCAAGATGAGTGAGATCTGTCTCATAGACTTGTACATTATGTATCGGTGCACCGGCTATTGTCAACTCATTGTGTTTGACGAGCTTACCACTAATCGTCCCTTCGGCACTGGTAGTCGTCGCTGTAGATCCAGAGGCCATCCCTAGTTCCTTAGCTCTTTCGATATTCAGGACAGTTAACCCATCTCCAGTATCGAAAATAAAATCTAAATCATCTGATCCATTGACCTTCACCTGTATAAAGGCATGATCACCGTATTGTTCAAATGGTATATTAGCGATGGGAGATTGCCCATATGCATTCGCAACGACCAAAATGGCGGCCACAATCAATCCTAGTTTCGTTTTCATGTTAAGTTCTTAGTTTCGGAGGCATGAAATTAGCTGCAAATCCGAACATATCAAAGCCTGCTCTTGCAATTCGAAAGCGTCCAGACTGACTAGAGTCAATATCGTCGCTCGTAGGTAGCGATATTCCCTGAGTTGTCCGTGACGACCAGTTTGAGTTCTCCTATGACCACTGATTTCTCATCCGACCAAATCAAGTTACGTTTGGCATCATAGTTCATCAGCAACCATTTTCCATTCAGTTCTGCACGTATCTCTCCTATCCCTGACATATCGTCTGTCACTAAAAACCGTAAACTATACTTCGAACGAAGCGGTTTGATCAAAGGAGCTACACTATCTGTTGCGACCGTATAATTGACCAAGTCTCTAGTCCTAAAAGTCACCGTTCCCTGCTCCCATTCGCCTCCCATATAGCTCAGAGATCCACGACTACTGACACTGTACACGGCAGATTTTTCGACATCATACTGCAAACTAGGCTTAAGCTGGATCTCCACATATTTACGCAATGGCACATCTTCGTTCCCAAACTGGAAATACTCCGCCCCTCCTTCATCAACATATTGATAACGCAAAAACAACTGATCAAACAACGCTTGGTTGCTAAAACGCACAGTACAGGTTTCTCCTTCGTACTCCGCAGCTCTATGCTTGGGAAGTTTCGCTACAAAATCGAAATACTGCATCTGATCACAGATCTCTACCGAATCAGGCATACCATAGCGCATGTCCCAGATATAATAAGCCTGGTCTAGCACATCGTAGGACATCTGCTGACGATACATGGTAGAGTCCACATAGACTTTGGCCTCACAGTAAATACGGTCTGTCAAATCCGTCTTTAACTCCAAAAAACCACGGTGTAGATCAACAGCAGGTTTATCAGCACTCTGAGCCAACTGATACGTTCTCAGATCATCACTCGATCCATTAATGGTAAATCGGTATTGGTTCAGGTTGCCATAGCTATCCTCCAACCGTATATCCAGATGATGGGGATTCAAATCCATCACACGCATAACTCCATCTAGATTATTAGTCTCGTAAAAAGTGAGTTCATTGCCCGCATCGACATAGTACTTGTTAAAACGTCGACCACCCTGACTGGATCGCTTATAGTTGGTATGCACCAAAATATTTCTTTGAAGATGAAACTCCATGGTCGCTACGTCTTGCTGAAAAATCAACTCATTGTCTAGTGTGAGCGTCTGATGTCTTACCCCGTTTTTGTTGCGTGCGCCATCGAGTTGATCATAGACATAGACTTCCACTCCGATATTCCCAAACAGTGACAAGGGTTCATTGATTACTGGGTTTCCAGCTTTATCCATCTGTACATTGAACTCAAAGCGACCAAATAAGCCGTTGACCCGTGCATGATCGTCCATGGTCACAAAAGCAACTTTAGAGACAGTCGGAGCGATGTTGTCCACGATCTCGTCAAAACCAAAATCTAATGGATCGAGTATTTTGTGTGCTTTGTCTCGGATCTCAAAATGCAGATGCGGCCCAGAGGAAGACCCGGAGTTGCCCGACTTGGCGACCTCATCGCCTTGCTTGAACGCGAACTGTCCCTTGTCAGGAAATAAATTGACATCAAAACTTTCAAGTGCATACTGTTTGTCCCTCACATAGGCAGCGATCTCAGGGCTAAAACGTTCGAGATGTGCGTATACCGTGACGGAGTTATTATGAGGATGTGCGATGTAGAGTGCATTACCATAACCACTCGTAGACACACGTACACGTTCTACATAGCCATCAGCCGCCGCATAGATCGGTAGACCCGTGATTCCGCTGGTTTTGATATCTATCCCAGAGTGAAAATGCGTCGAACGTAACTCTCCCATAGTGCCCGCCAGGTAGTTCTCTTGTTTTGGCCTGACTGGAAATATAAAATCACCTCGCTTAGGTGACTGAGCAGACACATTAATACTGGCTAATAAAAGAAGGGTAACAATACTACTTAATCTCAAAATCCATCACTTTTTCGTCCTCTAGATATGCCTCCAAACGATTGCCTATCTGGATAGGACCCACACCTTTTGGGGTTCCCGTGAAGATAAGGTCTCCTTTTTTCAAAGTAAAAAATTGCGAGACATAAGCGATAATAAAGTCTACATCGAACATCATCAGACTGGTATTGCCCTGCTGAACACTCTTACCATCTATTTTCAATCCGAAATTCAAATTATTAAGATCATACCCCTCTACGGAGCGAAATTCAGAGATCGGCGCTGAGCCATTGAACCCTTTGGCAATATCCCATGGCAGTCCCTTGCTTTTGAGTTTGGTTTGCAAATCGCGCGCAGTGAAATCAATACCAATCGCGAACTGATCGTAATACTTGTGTGCAAATTTCTCTTCGATGTTTTTGCCCACTTTGGAGATACGAATAACTACCTCCACCTCATGATGTATATCCTTGGTAAAATCTGGGTAATAGAAAGCATCGTTGTTGCGGAGCAGAGCCGAATCAGGCTTGGAAAACACAACGGGTTCGTCAGGCTTTTCATTATTTAATTCCTGAATATGCTCTACATAGTTTCTTCCTATTGCCAGTATTTTCATCCGTATATGGGGTTTGATCCAAAATGACCGCTAAGTTCAAGTAAGTGAACTGAAATGTAAAAGTAATTAGGTAGAAATATATGAAATACGGCTAAAGAAGCATACCGTACTGAATGCATATTAATTCCACCTACTCGTCTTCTAATAGTAGCGAATCTGCTTGTTTTTCACTTCCTCCTTGACCTCCTGTAGACGCTGATCAAAATCGAGTGGTTTACCATCCAGATAGTCATCAAATGACACTGTAGAAAGAAACTCCATCAACTTAGGTGGGTGTGGCGTAGACTTACCATGATTATCCACAAATCGAAGTTTGCTCCATAGGATATTTTTGAGGTGGGTTTCGTCATCATCCGTCATGAAGTACTCCACCACTACAGAACGTTCGTCATACCACATGACTCTTGAGTGTAAATGCACCCACTCACCCATCCCTGCGGGTCTCAGGTATGATATTTGGTGATTGTACACCACCCATACCGCATCAAATGCCTGATAAATCTCAGAGTTCTGGAGTCCATACAACTTGGGTACTTGATCTTCTCGACCATTGAAATAGTAGTCAAAGTACTTGGCATTATTCAAATGTCTGAGTGGGTCGCAATCCTGAAAACGAATAACAGATCTTGTCTTGGTGGTTTTCTCGTAGCGTTTGTTGGGGTCGAATTCAAACATTGTATCGATTTTTAATGATGTTCATATGGTGGGACATGTGTCCTGCTAGGATATATACGATAGCACGGCTAGAAGTTTTCTGTCCACTTGCTGTACCTGTTTTTTGGAGCTGATTTTTCGTTAGGTTCTGTATCATACTCATATTGGCATTTCGAACTTGGATAAACTCAGTGAGTAAATCCTGAGAGGTATTGACATCATCCTCTGCCCCTATTATATAGTCATCCTGCTCGAAACCTGGTAAAGGCGTCTGATCGCCACGACTAATACACATCGCTCGATAGCCAAACACTCGCTCCGTATCGATAACGTGGCGTAACAACTGTTTCATCGTCCATTTACCCTCAGCATAGGCATAGTTCCATTTTTCCTCATCCAGGGACTCATAACATTTTACCCACTCATCACGTTGATTTTTCAGTGTTTCTAAAATGTCTACTTCTTCGATCACATGATCGATATAACCTTGATAGAAAGCTCCATATTCATCATTTGTTGGCTTAGCTATTGTCATGTTTTTTAATGTTAATCTTGGGTTTGAATTTCCTCTACTTATACCAGCTCGAATATTTCAGGTAGTTGCCTGCGATGCGTTGTATCTCGGCCTTCCCTTTGTCTCCTATATCCTTGACCTTTCGTGCGGGATTACCCACATAGACAGAGCCAGGTTCTATGATGGTATTTTCTAACACCACTGCACCTGCTCCCACAATAGAGCCAGTACCTACCACTACATGATCCATCACGATTGCTCCCATACCTATCAGTACATTATCCTCCAGTGTACAACCATGCACGATGGCATTGTGACCAATAGAGACATGGTTACCGATGACAGTAGGTGCTTTGAGATAAGTGCAGTGTATCATGGCATTGTCCTGAACATTAGAGTTATGACCAATAGTGATAGAGTTTACATCACCACGTAGGACAGCATTGTACCAGATACTACAGTTGTCCCCCATCGTCACGTCTCCTATCACTACTGCAGTCTCTGCAAACCAACAATCTTTTCCCTGTTTTGGAGTCTTCCCCAGCAATTCTCTGATCAATGCCATAATAGTTTCATGTTTGAAACAAATCTATTCTTTTGACTCCTCCCATGCAAGCTTGGCCGATGGACTCGTCGCAATCCCTGGACGCAACTTTGTGTCATCCACGGGTGCAGCATAGCGCGTTTCTACAGGTAAAATTCCCGCCCATATATCTAGTGCATAGTCTTCCTCATCATCTACTGGGGAGCCTGTCCTGATTTTGGCAGATGCCGATTCGATACTGATCTCTAGTACAGAAGTGATATCTAGCTCCTTTTGGTTCGGCTGACGCACCTCATTCCACCGTCCTTTTAGGAAATTTTCTGTAATCAAATGCAGTGCCTCGTTCTTATCCGCATCAACGACTAGCTCATTGGCGTGCCCATAAATAATAGCCGATCGGTAGTTAACCGAGTGATGAAATGCCGAGCGTGCCAACACCAGCCCATCGAGATGAGTCACACAAAAACATATGGGTGCTCCCGCCTTGGTTTGTTTGATTGCTCTGCTCTTGACCGAACCGTGGATGTATATTTTGTCCCCTGACCGAGCATAAGCCGTTGGGATCATAAAAGGCTCACCATTCATCACAAAACTAATATGACATAGAAAGCCTGCGTCGAGTATTTCATATATAGTTTCTTTGTCATAAGTAGCTCTCTTTGCACCTCTTACGACTTTGTTTTTTGCTTCTTTTGGAAACTGTGTCATCTCATTATTTTTAAATTCTTGAACAATACTAACACAACAGTGGATTATCATTGTATACCAGATTCAAACTAAAAGATGGTCCAGATATGCTACCTTGGAAAACGATCATTCGACTCACACCAGATACTCGACGGGCGGTTTACTTACAAATCGCAGATGACATCACCGCTGAAATCTCCAGTGGTAGAGTCACACTAGGCACCAAACTCCCCAGCAGCCGACTACTAGCAGAACAACTACAACTCAATCGCAAAACAGTACAACTCGCTTATGACGAACTACTCTCTCAAGGTTGGGTTGAAATCATCCCCTATAAAGGAACGTTCGTCAAAAAAAATCTCCCAATCCTAAAGCCTAAAGCCCTAGGGTTCATACGACCATCCAGTCCTAAATCCCCAACAACTCTAGCAGTCAAAACCCACCAAATCAATGATGGCACACCCGACTATCGTATCGCTCCAGTCACGGCTCTTTACAAGACTGCTCGATTCTTGACCGAAAGCAAGCTTAGTAAATCAGTCTTGACTGGAAGTCATTTTGCTGGTCATGTATCTCTACGACAAAACCTCGCCAAATACCTCAATGATACACGAGCACTTACTCCTACTGCAAATGATCTAATCATCACTCGCGGGAGTCAAATGTCAATATTTCTAGCTTGCTCGGTCATCCTATCCCCTGGAGATCGGGTCATTGTCGGGCATCTCAACTATGAATCCGCCAACGAGACCATTCGATATCTAGGCGGACAACTCGTCCCAGTTAAGGTAACACGGCATGGACTAGATATAGATCAAATAGAATCTATCATAGTAACACAAAAAATCAAAGCCATCTACATCAGTCCACACCACCACTATCCTACTACTGTCACTATGCCCATCGAACATCGACTCAAACTACTCGCACTGGCACAGCACCACGGGTTTTATATATTAGAGGATGATTATGACTATGACTATCACTACGCAGGTTCGCCCATACTTCCTATCGCTAGTATAGATCAAGGACAGCAGGTTATCTATATTGGTTCATTTAGCAAAATTCTCGCTCCTTCTATTCGAATGGGGTATATGTATGCTCATCCGGACATCATTTCGCGCTGCATAACAATCAGAAAACTCATAGACAGACGAGGCGACCCCATCATCGAAAAATCTCTATCTATACTGATAGAAGACGGTGATATCCAGCGCTCCATCAAAAAAGCAGTCAAAATCTATAGAGATCGTAGAGACCTGTTTTGCAAAACACTCCAGCATAAATTATCTGATCAAGTTTCCTTTGAAACACCAGACGGAGGGATGGCGGTCTGGGTTAAATTTCATAATCTAAAGGTCAAAACACTTAAAGAAACAACTTTAAAACAGCATCTACACCTAGATGTAGACACCTATTCCGAAGAAGATAAGTGTCGTTTAGGGTTTGCCTCCTTGAATGAAGATGAAATTGAGCATCACTTGACAATCTTACAAGATTCTATACACCGGCTAAAACATAAAAACACATAACTTCTAGACTTCAAAACATTCAGATTCATTATATTGATGCGCTATATTCTGATACAGAATCAAACAACTTAAACCTATTAAGAATACATGCAGGTAGAGCAAATCAAATGGTCTCCTAAAGACAAATGGCAATCCATATCGGACAAAAACCTAAGTGATACAGCCAACCTCGTATTTGCTATTGGTAATTTTGATCTCATCCAAGATCCAACACGCTACGATGAACTCAGAACCAAATATCCTAATGCTGACATCATCACCTGCGGTAGTGATGGAGAGATTCTAAATGGAAAATTGGTAGATCAACAAATAATTGTATCTGCTCTCTTCTTTGAGAAAACAGACATTCAGTGTGTCCAAATAGATATCAATCAAGTAAAAGACAGTTTTGATGCAGGTACACACTTGTCTGCAGATCTGGATAAAGATTTCATTACCCATCTACTTGTATTCTCAGACAGTAAAAATCTACAAAGTAGTGACTTGATGACTGGTATCCACATCAACTTAGCAAAACACGTTCCTGTAACTGGAGGATTACCCGGTATCTATCAAGATACCAACACTTCTCTTGTCGGACTAAATGGACCTCCTAAAAAAGGACAATTAATTGGCATAGGATTCAGTGGAGAAAACCTACAAGTAGGTTATAGTATCGCACGAGGATGGACGAGTTTCGGAGCGGAAAAAACCATCACAAGGGTAGAAAACAACCGATTATACGAGATAGATCATAAGAGTGCCTACCACTTCTACCAACAATACTTAGAGCACGTAGTTGATGATGTAGACCAAGCTATTTCTCAATTCCCTTTAGGGATCAAACGAGTAGCATCAGATCCACGAATTGTAAGATCAGCCATAGAGTTACATCCTGATGGGTCTATTACCTTTTCGAGTGGCTTCTCTATTGGAGATAATATTCGGATGATGAAAACCAACATCTCTTCTCTACTCTCATCGGTACAAGAAGCGGCAAATCATAGTCTAAAGCCTTTAGACGATCAAAAAGCTGATTTTCTTTTGTTGGTAAATTGCTCTGGGAGAAGAAATGTTCTCAAGGATTGGGTTTGTGAAGAGATAGAATCTGTAAATTCGATTCTCAGCTACGAAACACCCATGATGGGATTTTATTCACATGGAGAAATATCTCCCAACCAACCTAATTCAAAAAGTGAAGTTCACAACCAATGTTTGGTATTCACAGCCTTTAGAGAAAATTAATGGATTCAAATCACTTACATCATTTACTCCAAAAACAGATCAATAAATACGCCAGCGATACCCCAATCCCAGCAGGACTCAATAATTTATTGAATGACATTAGTCAAACCTATACGAATTTTGAGCGAGATCAGGAACTTATAGAGCGTGTCATGAATGTAAGCTCGGAAGAGCTGCTAGATGCCAATCAGGAGCTTAAAAAAATCAATGAGGAGATGGATCGATTTGTCTACAGTACTTCGCATGATCTACGTGCCCCTCTGCTCTCTATCCTTGGTCTACTCAATATCATAGAAAAGGAAAACAAACAATACGATATTCAAGGCTATCTCAAACTACTGCGCGACAGCACTGTTAACCTGGACAAGTTCATCAGTGATATCATAGACTACTCGCGAAACTCTCGACTGGATGTCGAAAAGAAGGAAGTAGATATCGGGGAGATCATCAACGAATCCTTCAAACACCTCAACTATCTACCTGGCTGCTCTACACTCCTCAAACTAGTCAATATAGACGCAAAAGAAAAATTCTACTGCGACGAACGAAGACTTACAATCATCTTTAACAACCTGATTTCAAACGCCATCAAATACCAAAACGCTAGCCTTTCGGACAGCTTCATCAACATAGAAGCCATGATAGACGAGAAAGCGATGACTGTACAGATAGAAGACAATGGCATTGGTATAGATGCCACCTATCTGCAAAAAATATTTGACATGTTTTATCGTGCAAGTCCTGATTCAAAAGGCTCTGGTCTCGGATTATACATCGTCAAAGAGGCTATTCAAAAGCTACATGGGAGTATCAGTGTGGAATCTACATTAGGTATGGGTACACGATTTAGTGTTGTTATACCTAACCTAGAACGACATTAGGTATAAGTAAATGCTTAGTTAGAGATACAAATTCATTTTCTGGTATGGTTTTGTCTACATAGAGGCTATAAACAACACCGAAATGGATTCATTAGAGATTTTAGCTTTTGGCTGGGCACTAATTGCCCTATCGATATTTGGCTTTCAAGCCACTCGATCGCACAAAAACGAGCACGAAGATATATGGAACATCAAACAACACGAGGACAAACATTAAATCAGAACTGCTTTTAGTGCCAGTTCTCACTTTTCAAATTCTTTACCGCTCTCATCACATCCTTTTGACTGATCTGCCCAATCAGTCGACCATGATCATCCTGAACAGGAAATCTTCTAATTTTCATTTCCAAAAACATTTTAGCTGCCTCAAACACATTGGTGTCTGGGTGTATTTGCATAACATTAGTAGCCATGTGACCCTCTACCTTCCCTCCTAAAATTGGTAGATTATGATACTTCCCTTTGACTACTTCTTTCAGACAATCCCCTTCAGAAATAACCCCTACGAGTTCTCCCATACTATTGACTACTGGAGCCCCCGAAATACGATTGGCAAGTAACTTCTCGACAACCTCCATAATCGATTGCTCTGGATGAAAAGTAATGAGTCTCGTAGACATGTAATCTCTAACTGATATTCTTTGCGTGTCGGTGGCAACTGGCTTCAGCATTTGCACACCACGATAGTTTTTTACCATGACAGTAGGATTTAGGTGAATGTATAAGATAACAAATAACGGCCTTAAACACAAACATAACCTTCTGAATAAAAGAAAGATAAGTCAAATTATCATAGCCAAACTATATTACAACTGCTTGGTTTCATAACTTATCATTGAACATAAGGAATCATAATGCTATCATGTGTTCGCCTAAAACCAAAAAGAGCTCTATTCGCAGTACAAACAGAGCTCTTTAAAAATCAACTAAGACATCATCAATGATGTACCATAAACTTCTTATAATCAAACTGATGTAGCTCTCCCTTAATCGATAGAAAATATATTCCTGATGGAAAATCAGAGGTTTTCAATCTAAAGGTGTCAGCACCTAATTGAACTTGTCCTTTCTCAAAAACTCTACCTGTCTGATCAAAAACCACCCATTCTAATCCTTCATTCATTTCAGAAGTAAATTTAACAGATATTTCTTGGTCAGAAGGGTTAGGATACATATTGAAATCTAGGTAAGAAACTTCCTCTCCAGTGCCGAGAACCCCATTACTAGCAGAGGCTTTTCCACTCACGAAAGCTGCACCCGCTACAGAACTTCCTGCCTTAACAATTTCAGATTGATACACTTCTTTCGTCTGTCTGTTCTGTATAAATACGATCGCTGCTAATTGATCATCATCTGCGATATTTGACAAATCCCATTGAACATTCAGTGTGGACACATCTCCATCTGCATCAGTCGGCGACCCTATCGGTAGCACTTCATTCATACCTAGATTCGTAGAAAGCTTAATATACTGTCCGGAAGCATCTGGCAACAGCTTTCGAAGTACATTCCTATGCTCCTCAACTCCTCCAATGGACTTCACAACTTTCTGCTCGATAATCGCAACATACGCGATCAATTCTTCATCTTCTGCTATTCCTTCTGGTGTATTCACTGTAAAAGTAATAGCCCCTTGTACCTCGTTCTCTGAAGCAGAAGCATCCCCTTCAATATCAATAGTAAAACCTGGATTACCCAACGAACTCAAAATCAAATCATTAGTAGTCCATGTCAATAGATTCTTTTGGTTCGGATTTCCATTTTCAAACACATTAGACCCTTCATTCCCGTCTAGAAAAGATGTTACGGCATCTACATTATACCAACTACGCCTTGCTCCTGGATCTGAGGTATTCAGTACATAAAAAGGATCTTTAACATCTGTATCAAAACTCAAATGATAAGCAATACCTAATTGATCTTCGGATAATCCCGCACTAATAAGTACATCCGATATTTCACTATCCAAACTAGCAGTTGCTGTATTATAATCATCTGCTCCTTCATCATTTGAAATGCTGTAAAACTGCTCTACAAGCACATTTTTAGAACGTTCCTGAATCGAAAAGTCATCAAAAGCAAATCCAAAAGGCTTTGTAGAAGAGCCTGTCACTGCTGTAGATGCGATTGCAAACCTAAACCGCACATTGGTCAAATCACCTTCTACACCATCCAAACTATGCCTAGCAGATGCCCAAGTCAACTGATCTGCGGCTCCTGACCACCCTGTAGAAGTCAGCGTATTGTTATTCTGTGGTTCCTGTTGTTGCCCAGGGTCTGAACCTACATTATCCCAATTGTACCACTCAAGTCCAGATTTGATTCCATTGACTCCTCCATCATTATATCCGAGTACTTTCCATGAAGTACCATCATCTACACTATATTGTATCGCTACACCATCCTTAGAGTCCTCAAACTGATACAGCACATTGAAGGACACCATAGGTTTCTCCATTTCAGAAATATCAAAAGACGGGCTATACAACCATGAGTCCTCTGCTCCAAAGTAGCCAACAGATGCGTCATCACGAGTATAGAGTGTAGACCAAATATACGGACCTGAAGTAGTTGGTTTCTGTGGATCAGAACCAATTATCCCATCAAAGTCTACCGACTTCCAAACCCAACTCTTTTCTCTCAATGCCAATAGTCCTGTCGAATCATTTATTAATAGAGCATTATCCTTCAATGTCTCTGCATACCAACCATCCTCATCAGGATCAAAATTTCCAGATTCAAAAGTCTCAATATATGGCTGATCTGGGGTCACCTTTATCTTTGGCAAGATATTTACATCACGTGTCAAGGTCGTAGCACAGTTAGCGTCAGTAGCCAATGTAACAGACACTTCATAATTGCCTGGGGTATCATATTGATGCTCCACAGGTGTAAAATTAGCTTCATTGCTAAATGTTGCGTCTGTCCAAACAGTATCCGCTCCTGATTCAAACCTCAAACCTATTCGATCAATATCAGCATTGTCTAAAAGTAATTCATCAATAACGAATGTCGTAGGTTGTCCAGCAGTCACAGACTCCCAAACAAAAGCTACAGTAGGGCTAATTTTAACATCCACTTGCGCTGTGCTCAACTCAGATCGACAATAGTCCATACTACTAGCCGTCACAAAATTGGTATAGTCAGCATATAGTTTGGCAACAAACTGTGCATTTCTAACCCCTACTAACTCAAACTTCTTTGATACATTTTGTCCCTCATCAGTTTCATTATACTCGTCATACAAGGGTACATCGGCTCCATCCTCAGTCTCCCAAGCCCAATAATAAGACAACTCTCCTTCATCATAACGTGAATTAGTAGAGACAGAAGCCGAAAAGTCAATACTAGGATTGACACACCCTCCGTCTACAATAAATTCAACTTCTGGCTGATCATAAAGTGTTATTACTTTTTCTACAGAATTGGAACATCCACGCTGATCTGCATATTCATACCTCAAAACATATTCAGCACTTACATCAGTCGAAGTTACTTTAATACCTTCGGTATCATGGTTACCCCATCTAGAAGGTTCAAATGTAGCCTTAGAAATACTCCCTGATAAATTTGGTATAATAATATCATTGACGAAAAACTTACCATCATCACCTCCAATATCTACCGCGGTACCATCAACAATAAAATCTCCAAAAGAATCACAAATAGCAAATTCACTCGAAGAGTCAAAACCTGTCGTTTGAACACTGCTCAGGCTCAGTTCTGTAAGTGGATTGACCACAACCATTTCACTAACATCATTAGTACAACCTGTCCCTGGATCCGTATAAGTAAAAGTTACAGTGTGTGTGGTAGAACTCCCCCCTTCCTCTACTCCAATGACACCATTGTCATCAGTGGCAAAATGCGCTACACCGGGCAAAAAGCCTGCAGTACCATCATTATAATTCGTGATAGCCGTATTATCCGTACTCAGTGAGAAGACGCCAGAATTTGCAGGGTTAAGACCTATTACACCAATTAACTCTACCTCATCAGTACTCACACAATACTCTCCTGCCTCACTTCTTGATCCTGATTCTATGTTAGGGATATTGAGACTTAATGCAGGCAATGGATTGACACTTAAGGTAAGTTCAGTCCTCAAGTCTGTATCATACTCACTACTCTTACACCCATCTTCAGTAGCTATAATGAAGTAATTCAAGTCTACATCTGTATTGTCATCAATAGTAGGGAATGACGGATGATCATCAGCTAAAATCTCCGAGCCATCTGTGCTTTGAGAACTAGATATTAAAGCCGTCAGCCCCGTATTTGAATACCAGCTATATGTCGCACCGTTGTAATCCGATGTATTTTCAATAACCAGTGTAGTGATAGTCTCTCCAGAACAATAGGAAAAGTTACCATCAGCATCTGTACCCGCGACTACTGGTGTAGTTGGTATATCATTAACCACAACTTCAAACGACGTATAAGAGCTTTCGCATCCTGCAAACCCAGAGGAATTGATATTCTCGTTAGTCAGTTGAGACACTAAATAATGATTTTGATCAGTATTAACATTGGCAACCCTCATATTAGCATACAAAGGCGTAAAGACATTGCTTAAAGACTTTTCAGAGCGATACACATCCGCTCCATCAAAATCATCATTGATACTATTTACATCCTCTTGAATCCAATTGTATGTTCCTCCCGCGGAATTAAGAACCTGAAAATTAGGAACAATAGTACTAGCTCCATTGTCGCATAGAGCGACAGATGTCAAGTTCAAGACTGGAGCAGCAGGATTTGACAGAATATGTATTGAGATAGTCAATGGCTCACTCTCACACCCTGTAAAGTGCGGGTTATTAATATCCTGTGCCTGTGTGACATAAAAGGTATAATCCCCAGCACTCGGACTACCATCTAAACCTAATACACTCGTTGGTACAGCATCTAATATTGTAGCCGTAGTTGCGTCATTGTCTGTGGTATCTATACGAGCACTAGCTACACCTATGTCTGATAAATTTTCGTACCAAAAAAATAATTCTCCCGAAATATCCTCTCCAGTCACCCTCAAGTCAGATACAGTTGCCCCCGTACAATAGTAAAAATCAGTAATAGCAGAAGAAGCTTCTACAGGCTTGCTGGGCACATCAAACACATTAATCTTCACGGTGACCATATCTGCTTCTAAAGTCTCACATCCATCATGGATAAATTCGGAACCAACCTTCACTGTATCTATTAGTTGCGAAACAAGGAAATAAATACTACCATCACTGGCTTGTGTAGCATCTGATATACCCAACTGTGAACCCGTCACAGTGTTCGAACTCGTCCTATATCGTGGGTTGGTAGGTTTATTCATAGATCCATCTAACAAATACCATAAAAATTCAGCATTTGGGCTCCCGGTAAATGAAATCGAGAGGGCATTGAGATCTCCCTCACAAACACTCAACTCCATATCGTCCGTCGCATCTTGATCATTGGCTGTTGCTACTAGCACTGGCGCTGCTGGGTCAGGGAATACTGTAATGGTTACTTTCACTGGCTCACTTTCACATCCTGAATAACCAGAAGTTTGATTGACATTAGTAGTTTGAGTGACCCAATAAGTATACACTGTAGTATCTGTAGCAGCTGTTGTATTACTAAAACCTCCTTCAGCAATTAACTCCGATTCTTTGACCGTCACGTCATTAAATGACCCTACCGTGATCAATGTAGAACTAGGGCCAGAACCTGTACCATCATCTGTGTACCAGTTATATTTGGTATCATCTAAGCCTGGAGCAGCTATAGTACCCAAATTATCTCCATTACATAGATAGTACTCAGTCCGTCCATTGGTAAACTCTGTAGTATCTGGCTTGCTCGGAACTATATAAGAAAAGAACTCAACCTTGGTCGTATCACTATAGCTACCAGCAAATTCCGCATCACTATCGAGGTAAGTACTATCATTTTGTACATGAACAATATAGACCAATGTATCACTACCTACATCACCATCAAAACCTAAATAGGCTGGTGTAATTGTATTCGTGGTGATTCGAATCGTATCAGTTTGATCTTCATCCATGAGAAAGAAATAAGATCTCGTCGCTGATATATCATTTGTCAAAACAATATTGTCTATACTCAATGAACCATCTTGACAATACTCAAACACATATTGATTATTGCCCAATGCAGCCCCACTAGATCCAGCTCCAGACAAATTCAATGCTGGGGCAGGAGTAGTGTTATGAACAACAGTTGTGATTTTTCTTACATCAGACTCACAGCCTGTGAATCCAGATGAGTTGATATCAATGTAGTCATACTCTGTCAAGTAAAACACCTTGCTAATACCTCCATTCGGAGTAGAGGTATTGAATAGCGTTAATGAATCGAGTGTATACCCATCTGTTCCTGTGACACTACTTATTTCTCCAGACTTGTCAGGGTTGTTGTACCAAGCGACCTTGTCTCCCGTTACCTTCGCTCTAAAATCAGAAATCGTATCTCCAGCATTATATTGTAGATAGTAGGCATCATCACTGTCTAATCCTCCAATACCTGACAGGTCATTCAACAAAACAGGCAACTCTGGTGTAGAAAGCACCTCAAAATCAGCCGACGCACTAGATGTACATCCTCCAGGTGTTATTCCTGCCGATTCGTAAAACAACGTATAATAACCATCCCCTCCCAAATTCACTGGCTTAAAGAACGTCTGGTTGTTCGTACTAGAATGAGCAGTAGTTCCATTAATTACTCTACTAGAATAATTATAGGTAGCAGATTCTGTCGACCTACCGCTATCGGTATATTTAATGATCCAAAATCCATTATTTACCGTAGAAACTCCATTGGCAGGACTACCTGTATAAACATCTACATCTACTTGAACAGTGATTTCACTTTCATCATCCTCACAATAGTATGCATCTACCCCTTCCATACTCAATGTAGGATCTGGATACAAATAAATATCTTTTTCAGCCGCAACAGATCGAGATGAACCGTCATCAGCAGATACTATATATACAAACCGTAAAGTATCTACCTCGGTACTTGAATTGGTGAAAGAAGAAGGATTCAATCTCCATTCTCCATTCGAATATGAAGGTGTTCCTGCTACAATACTTGGTCTATTATCCCCTCCTGAACTAGAAGCCCCATCATAAGACAACAATGTGGACGCTATATTACCACCAGTAGATGATGAGACTCCCCCTACAGCACCTATACTGGTATCAATACTACCATCTTTAATATAATACACCTCTAGCCCATAAAAATCAGGGTTAGCCGTATCTGTTCCATTTACATCTATACCCGATGGGTTAAAGATCACTTGCAATTCTGCTTCAGCATCTGTTTTACAAAGATTGGTTGATTGACCTAACTCAAAAACGTTAATTGTTTCGTTGACTGTAAACTCAAGAACCTCTTCGAATGTCGCATCAACTCCAGATGTCACATTTTCCCAATTGATATCTATCGTGTGTGTGCCACCTGAGGCAACACTCGGAATAAAATCTATGGATGCCGTACCTGCAGTACTTTCAAAACCACTTAAGCCATTTCCATTAAAAGAAACGTTTTGACCAGAGGGATGCACGACGGATAACTCTGTTCCTACATTATTCTCTCCAGCAAATACCGACTGTCCTTCCGAGTTAGTGACATCATCAAGAAAAGCCAATGAATACACAATAGAAGGACCTCTAGAACTAACACCATTGACAGATGTCTCTGTGATATAGAACGTGTACACCCCATTGTCATCAGAACCCGTCCAGTCTGTAATGTCTTCGGACATAAAATCTCCAATCGTAGGTGAAATACCTGTAGAAGGTACTGCAGTTGCTTGATACACATCATCAGTCAAAGACGCGTCTCTATAAATGGTGATTGTACTCCCAACTATAGATGGCTTAATTGTCAAGGGAACTGACGCACTTGGATCAGTCGTTGATCTATAAAGTGCAACATCGTCATCATTGTCACCAACAACTCCAGTTGAATTCTCCACTATAGTAACCTCACCTGTCATATCTCTTTCTATCACTACACTTGTTGACTGTAATGCATTACTTGCTACATCCTCATATACACTCGACGACTTAGCATAAGCAACAGTCAAATCCCCAATAGAGTTGAGATAACTCGCTACGGTCAATGTTAGTTTTTCACTAGAAGCAGAAACCCCTGTAACGGCATATGACGTACCCGCCTCATCTGTGACAGTAAACTCACTAGGCTCATTCGTGTCAATCGAAATATTCTCATTCAAAGTTAACGTGATGGATACTGCCCCACTCACTGTATTTGCACTTTGGATTGTAGGTTCTATACTGTCAAAATCAATACTATAATCTGCCGAAGCATCATTGGTATTGCCTGCTACATCTGTCACAGTAGCAGCATTTAAACTAATCAACACATTGCCATCAAAAGCATCCGTAGGATTAATGGATAGAGTATACTTATTCGTACCTGGTCCTGCAGTCACACTGGCAACTACTCCATTGGTCACTGTAAAGTCTCCAATAACTGGCGCTGCTGTCAATGCCTCATTAAAAGTAGCAACGACATCAAATGGATCTCCATTTTCAGGATCAGACAGTGCATCTGAGAATGAAACAGAAGGGTTTTGATTATCCAACTCCACATCAACACTAGTCGTGAAACTATTGCCCGCAGCATCTGATGCAGTAATACTTATCGTAATCGTACCATCTTGCAATGAAGAAATATCCGCAGCAGAACTCGTCCATGCTCCAGAAGCTATCGTAGCACTCGCACTCACTGCTGTAGTTGCTGGATTAGTATCATCAAAGCTGAGCGAAACTGTTCGTCCATCTTCTATACCCGTAACTGTTCCTGATACTACCACATCTTGATCTTCCGCTCCATTGACAACATCATCTATTTCTATAGGTGTCCCAACTGTTATATTTGCTGATTTATCGAGGGTAACTGTCTCATTGTCACTGGTAGAATTACCTGCTACATCACTCACAGAGGCTGTTACTGTGATGGTTCCTTCGTCCAATCCCGATATATCAACATCACCTGTGCTCCAAGCACTACCTGATATATTCGGCAATGCAGTCACTACTGGGTTAGTACCGTCATCAAAAGTAACAGTTACGGTTCGACCTGATTCTACATCTGAGGTAGTCCCTGAAACTACAATGGTTTCAGACTCTGATAGAGAAACGATATCATCACTTTCTATTGGTGTGGTAATGGCAAGACTTATAGATTTGTCAATAGTCAAGGCAGTGGTAGCCGAATAACTATTGCCTGCTACATCTGATACACTTACCGAAACATCCACTCCTCCTTCGTCCAAAGTGGACAAATCAATCCCTGTTGCAGACCATGCTTCGGATAACACAGTAGGTGTCTCCGTGATGGTATTTGTTCCATCAGTCAATGTAATCGTCACTGTACGACCATTCTCGATATCTGTTGCTGTACCACTAATCATGAAGCTGACTACTTCACTATTGTTGATTGTTTTTTCTGCGACAGTCGATGGAGATGAAATTTGGAGATCTCCTGATTGATCCAAAACAGCAGTTGAATGAGCATCAGTGGCATTATTCCCTGCTTGATCAGAGACTGACACATTGATGGTAATCGTTCCTTCGTCCAGTCCACTGATATCAGCATCTGTAGATGTCCATGCATTGCTGATCACTACAGCACTAGAAGTCACCTGAGCAGTACCCACATTGGCATCATCATAGGTAATACTCACAGTCTGGCCAGTCTCGACATTTCCAGTTGTTCCTGAAATAACCAAGGCACCATCTTCAGAAGAATTAATATAATTGTCCGTAGAAATAGTTGTACTAATCGACACAGTCGCTGTCTTGTCATAACTAACCGCCGTACTCGCCTCAGATGCTGCATTACCTGCATCGTCACTGACATTGGCCGTGATGTTGATCGTCCCTTCTACCAACGCTGACGTGCTAAAATTAGCAGTAACCGACCAAGCATTAGCATTTACATTGACTGTTTCATCAAAACTATTAGTCCCATCGGAAAAAGTAACCGTCACGGTATTTCCATCTTCGACCTCAGTCGTCGTACCTGATACCACCACATCGGTAGATTCGGTAGCATTCACTACAGCATCCCCTTCTATAGACGGACTAGTCGTGATGGCAATGGTCGCCGTTTTATCAAGATCAAAATTAACATTAGCCGTATTCGTATTTCCTGACACATCAGATACTGATGCATCGATATCTATTTGCCCATCATTTAATCCACTGACATTTACATCCGTTAAAGCCCAAATATTTGGCGTTCCAGCCACGACAGTCGCATTCTTGGTAATTGAATTAGCATCCCCTACATCAGAAAATGTCACTTCTACGATTTGACCTACTTCAGCGTCTGTTGTTCCAGATACATCAATAGCTCCGCTTTCTGCAGCACTCACATTCGCCTCGAAAGTCACAATAGCCAAAGCTACACTCTTATCTAGTTCAGCACTTTGAGTAGCCTGAGTTGCAGCATTTCCTGCATTGTCACTCACATCTGCCGTAATCGTAATGGTACCAACAGCCAAAGTACTAATATCCGTAGCGGCTATACTCCAAGCATTGCTAGCTACAGTCGCATTAATAGGTCCAACTTGGCCCGTACCAGTATCATTGAAGTATACCTCTACTGTATTTCCATTTTCTACTCCCGTAGTAAAGCCACTCACAATGACATCATCAGATTCGGCATTATTGATGTAACCATCTCCTTCGATAGGTGTCGCAATACTAACAGTAGCACTCTTGTCATAAGTCAGTTGCTTACTCGCAGTAGCGGTATTACCAGCATCATCGGTGATCGATACCGATACAGTAATTAACCCTTCGAGCAACGTTGTAATATTAAGCTCTTCTCCCGAAATAGTCCATCCTGCTCCCGAACCAGCTGTAGCATCTGCATACGCCGTTACTGTGGTAGACCCATCAGAAATCTTTACCGTAATATCATCTGCGACGGTATTGACATCTGAGGTAGTTCCTGTGACTAAAACATCCTCATCCTCGGCACCATTTACAATATCATCTGATTCTACAGTGTTGATCGTAATACTGGCTAGGTTGTCGATGGTAAGTTGAGTAGAGCTAATGGTAGCACTGTTACCCGCATCGTCAGTCGCACTGGCTTGTATGTTGACTGTTCCTTCTGGATAAGCACTTAAGTCGATTTCTTCTGACACCCAAATGCCTCCAATTCCTACAGTTGCTGTTGGTGCTGGTAAAATTGGGTTTGCATTGTCTTTATCCCTCACCGTCAGCGTAATCGTTGTCCCTACAGGCAGACCTGTACTCGTCCCTCTAATCAAAACATCCGCTATTTCCCCTGTATTGATTCCGTTATCTCCTTCGAGCGTCGCATTGATTGCAATGGATGCCGTTACATCATACACAAAGTTCCGAGTCGCAGTAGTCGCTACATTACCAGCAGCATCTGTTACATCTGCTGTAACTGTTATTTCTGATTCGGTCAGTGAAGTTCCTGTGATATCAAAAGCATGACTCCAAGCCTCACTTGCGACCACCACACCTGCTGGTGTGTAATCATTCGTCCCATCAGATAGCTCCAAAGTAACTGAAGCGCCATCATTGACACCAACTGCTGTACCCTGAATCGTAATATTCGCATCGTCTTCTGTACCATTAACATAATCATCACCTTCAACAGTGCTAACCGTAATTGCCGCTTGTTTGTCCACAGAGATAGTAAGTGGAAGACTAAAATCAGTATTAGTTACATCCCCATTGACACCATCATTCGCAGTAAACACAATGGAAGCATTGTTCACTTCATCCATATTATTACTGAGCCTAGACAGATTATACGCTCCAGAACCACCACTCAGAGGAGCGATATTAGAAAACCCTGAATTCAAAGTAGTCAGATCGGCAGTTACAGTTACATCTTCTGAGACCACCACATTTAAGATTACCGTTTCTCCAATCCCATATAAATTATCCCCACCATTGTCATCTACTGCAGTAAAAACCGGAGCAGCCCCATCTATGTATTGCTTTGGTGCTTCTGCATCTGACATTTCATTCAAACTGCCACTGGTTTCCAAAATGGAACTAGTTCCTCCATCATTATAATAAACCTCCAGTCCAGAGATTCCAGTTCCCACTATTTCGTCGGATAAAAAATTCAAAGAGAGTGTAGTCCCACTAAAAGTATATACTGCTGCATCAATCATGTGTGGTACATTACTAGCATCTTCGATTACAAAATAATCATCCGTGCTACCATCAGTCAGCGATACTGATTCACCAAACACCAATTCTACCTGATCAATAGATCCATTGACATCCGTATCCTTCCAAGTGGCAGAAAGGATGATAGGTTGAGCACCATCCATTGCTTCAAAATCTGTAACATCTTCCAATACATTGGACTGTGTTGACAAATCCTGTACGTCATCACCCCCAGCAGTAAAGTCTAACTCAAATACACCAGAGCTGCCTGTATTGACAGGCGTCCATGTCAACGTGACAAACTCATCGTTGTTATCAGTATCCGTAGCGATATTAGCTACACTAGATGCAAAACCAGTGACTACATCTGTTCCAAGCATATCCGTTACAGAAAATCCTCCAAACGCATCAATCATACTGAGATCACTAATAGACTCAGAAAACCTAAGCTCCATTTTATCAGATTTCCCATCCGCATCGCTATCATAAGTGAGCGCTTCTAACAAACCAGGTCCTGCACCATCAATTGTTCCTATAAATGTCTGTAATGACGAAAGTGTGTTACCCGTGACATCAGGTACCGAAGTAGCATTTAATACAACAGAAGGTGACACTTCTGTATCATATTCATTCCAAGCAGAAGAATTTGCATCTGGATTTTCTGTGAGTTCTATAGATACTAATTCATTGTCATCATTAGCATCACCAAAACTAACATTTTGAATTTTGATAGCAGACTTGGTATAAATACCAAATATGCCTCCTCCGTCTATATTTCCAAAATCAGCAAGTACGATTTCTGAACCATCCACCGCTTCAGAAAATGTCAAATACAGATGATCAATCAACCCGTTAGTATCTTCATCTGCTGTCTCAGCAGCTATAATCATAGGAGCCGCAGCATCATCCACATTGACTGCTGTCCCAGTAATCGAAGCATTGGTACCATCTGTCACACTACCTGTGGTATTTAAATTACTATACCGTATAGTTGTAGTAGCAATGGATGTGCTATTGGATGTCGCTCCTGACACAGTCAGTTGCACATCAGTCCCTGACACAGATCCGCCAGTGATAGATAACCCCTCGTCATTCGTATCAAAACTCCAATCATTAGACTCATACGTCGAACCTGTAATATCTTCAGAGAAAGTAGCATCCACTCTATCAACCGCACCATCTTCATTGACGTCTAAATATGCCGCACTAATCACTACTGGAGCTGCATTATCTATATAACTCTGTGCTACATCATCGTCAGCAAGTTCAATACTCCCAGACCGTGACCGAATATATCCACTCGCTGCTTGATCATAGGTTACCGTTAGATTAGTGATATCTGTTCTTTCGATTTCTGTAGCAAGATCAATGGTAATGGGCGAATCAAATGCCGGTCCACTTGTATCATCCCAGTCCGCATTGGTCTGGTTGATTGGAGTGCCATTGTCAGCTATCACAAGACTAGGTAGTCCATCTCCTCCTCCACTAGGATCACTAATATATACCTCTACGTTAAAGGCAACAATTACTTGATCAATTTCACCATTGTTATCCGTATCATTCCATGTAGCACTACTGATCTCTATATCTGGGAAATCAATAGTGACATCCGTAATACTCACTGTGGTAGCTGCATTCGTTCCGTCAGTTCCATCAAAGTCTATTCGGTAAGTCGTACCATCTACCAATGTTGGTAAATCGGTCAGTAAATCAATTGTTCGAGTCCCTCCGTTAAGCTCAGTCCCTGAGAGATTCGCTGTATGAGGACTACTTCCATCTGCAGTCCCTCCTGTTCTTTCAAAAATTACGGTACCTGCAGTGATCGTTTCCGAAAGCGTGTAGCCTACTGCTGAGGTCGAAACAGTTGAAGAAGCACTCGGTAATAGTGCAGAAAAAACAGGAGCAGCTCCATCTACGGAAGTTTCTGTAGAAGCGGCGACTACATTGCCAGCAGCATCTGTGATTTGGGAAGCTACAATGTCTAAATCTGGCGTAGCGTCCGTATCAGCACTACCACTCTCACTGATCGTTAGAGTAACCTGAGTAGAATTATCTACCGTTACAGCATCAATACTGTATGACTCCCCCGAATTGGTAAAATCATCAAATCCTCCTGTATTGTCTACATCAATCGAACTGCCATCAATAGGATCATCAAATACGACAATCAATCGATCAATCTGTCCATCGCCATCGTCATCACCAGTGGTCACCGAGCTAACAGATGGGGTGGTATTGTCAGCCATAAAACTCTGCGTTTGAATTGCAGATTGATTGCCTAAACCATCTTCTGCTATAAAATGTACATAATAAGTCGCCTCTGCTATGGCTCCACTAAATGTAATCCCTTCCGTTTGATCACTACCTGTTCCTGATATTGTAAATGTCCCTTCTTCTCCTATATCATCTGTACCTGTTCCATCTTTGATATTAGCCACTGTGATGGACCCACTCTGATCACTACTGTGTATGGAATAATAAAAATCTCCTGTCTTATCCACATTGTAGACCATAGACATACCTGTATTAGACACGGCTGTAACACTACTAGAAGTAAAAACGGGTACCGAAACGTCTGCTGTTACATTCTCAGACTCAATCGTGGAATTGTTGCCCGCTCCATCTTGAACCAAGTAGTGTACATAATAGACCACAGCATCAGACAGTGTCAATGACCCTATATCAAACTGTTGGCTTCCTGTTGCCCCCACAGCACTACTTGACCCTACTAAATTGGTCCCTGTACCTGAGCCATTTCCTCCTTCGTCTTGACCTGCTAGCACTTGTGCCACACTTGGTACATCTGAATCTGTAGTCGCTACATAGTACAAGACTCCTGTCTCATCAGGATTAAATGTTAAATTCAATTCTGAGTCTCCTGTATGTGTCAAACTCGACCCTGTGATACCAGGTACCGTCCCGTCAGCCATAAAACTCTGCGTTTGAATTGCAGATTGATTGCCTAAACCATCTTCTGCTATAAAATGTACATAATAAGTCGCCTCTGCTATGGCTCCACTAAATGTAATCCCTTCCGTTTGATCACTACCTGTTCCTGATATTGTAAATGTCCCTTCTTCTCCTATATCATCTGTACCTGTTCCATCTTTGATATTAGCCACTGTGATAGACCCACTCTGATCACTACTGTGTATGGAATAATAAAAATCTCCTGTCTTATCCACATTGTAGACCATAGACATACCTGTATTAGACACGGCTGTAACACTACTAGAAGTAAAAACGGGTACCGAAACGTCTGCTGTTACATTCTCAGACTCAATCGTGGAATTGTTACCCGCCCCATCTTGAACCAAGTAGTGTACATAGTAGACCACAGCATCAGACAGTGTCAATGACCCTATATCAAACTGTTGGCTTCCTGTTGCCCCCACAGCACTACTTGACCCTACTAAATTGGTCCCTGTACCTGAGCCATTTCCTCCTTCGTCTTGACCTGCTAGCACTTGTGCCGCACTTGGTACATCTGAATCTGTAGTCGCTACATAGTACAAGACTCCTGTCTCATCAGGATTAAATGTTAAATTCAATTCTGACTCTCCTGTATGTGTCAAACTCGACCCTGTGATACCGGGTACCGTCCCGTCGGCTATAAAACTCTGCGTTTGAATTGCAGATTGATTGCCTAAACCATCTTCTGCTATAAAATGTACATAATAAGTCGCCTCTGCTATGGCTCCACTAAATGTAATCCCTTCCGTTTGATCACTACCTGTACCTGATATCGTAAATGTCCCTTCTTCTCCTATATCATCTGTACCTGTTCCATCTTTGATATTAGCCACTGTGATAGACCCACTCTGATCACTACTGTGTATGGAATAATAAAAATCTCCTGTCTTATCCACATTGTAGACCATAGACATACCTGTATTAGACACGGCTGTAACACTACTAGAAGTAAAAACGGGTACCGAAACGTCTGCTGTTACATTCTCAGACTCAATCGTGGAATTGTTACCCGCTCCATCTTGAACCAAGTAGTGTACATAATAGACCACAGCATCAGACAGTGTCAATGACCCTATATCAAACTGTTGGCTTCCTGTTGCCCCCACAGCACTACTTGACCCTACTAAATTGGTCCCTGTACCTGAGCCATTTCCTCCTTCGTCTTGACCTGCTAGCACTTGTGCCGCACTTGGTACATCTGAATCTGTAGTCGCTACATAGTACAAGACTCCTGTCTCATCAGGGTTAAATGTTAAATTCAATTCTGACTCTCCTGTATGTGTCAAACTCGACCCTGTGATACCAGGTAAAGTATTATCATAAGTAAACACCGTACTAGTTGCAGTAGCTGCAGGATCAGCTGCAGCATTTTGATAAGATAACACTACAGTGTATTCTGCGCCATCAACCAATGGATTACTAGAAGTAGATCCTGAAATCACATTAGTACTACTACTCAAATCAGCTCCTACAAGTGAACCTGTATGATTAGCTGCACTCTCATATGGAGTATCGAAAGTAACTATATGAGGAGAATTACCATCTGCACTTCCTCCTGCCTGGGTAAAAGTCATTGTGACTGTACCAGTACTAGCGGCTTCTGGCAAAGTAAAGTCTATAGCAATATCCCCATTGTCAAAACTATTATCAGACGGGGTAGTCAGCGTAGGTGTAGCTGTTTGCCCATATACAGTAAAGCCAATGGAAAACAGTCCAAAAAATGTCAGTACTAAGATTCGAAAGAATGGTAATAGTGTATTCATATACTATGACAGTTATGACCGCTGGTCAGTATTATTCAATTCAACAACAGGGAGGCTAATCGTAGGAAAGGCTTTACTCAACTCGATTTTTACATATCCGAGAAAAGGAATTGCAAAGTAAACTCTTTTATTCCAATAATATTTTAGCCTTTTCACGTATCTCTTACTTTCACTTAAACTCCCCTCTTACGTTGGTTTTCATCAACGACATCATGGAGGTAGATCCAAAATCGATGGTAGCTCCAATGACTAACGCTCCATCCTCCTGCAATAGTATGGCATTGGCCTGATCATTGTCCTCACTCCCATATATCCTAAAATTGTCGGTATCCAGATTCCCAAACCCATCTGTTCTAAAAATCACAATCTCATTTTCCTTAAACTCTCCTGAAGGGCTCGTATAGGCATTTAACTGCCCTGCGATATAGATATTCCCATTGGGCAAGCGAATCAAATCCTTTCCCTGCGTTCCGCTGGCATTGAGCCCAAGCGACTCGTTACCTACCACATCTATCGCAAACCCTTCTGAATCAGACTCTGGCAGTGCCTTAGGCACTTTCAGGTAAAATGCTTTTTCATTTTGGTCGTCCCCTGTAGTACCTACAACCATGAGTGAGTTACCATAGGAGATGAAATTGGCCGCAATGTCATTCTCTGTCGTTCCATACAGTGTACTGTTAATGTAGGCACCACTTGATGGATTAAACTCCGCAAGAAGCACATCCTCATTGCCATAGCCTAGATTGCTACCAAAAGGAATCGTTACCGTAGATAGGAGAAAGTAATCTCCATCAGTCTCCATCAACTTGATACCCGTATCTTCTAAACGTAGACCGCCGATATCCATCCATGAGGGAGACAAATTAGGGTCTTGCCAATCTGCTCCAGCATCTATGGCCATCAATAGTATACTCTGAGGATCAGAGGTGTATATATTATTACTCCATGTCTCTACACTACCCAGTATGATATACTCGTTGGACGACTCGTTATACAACACATCTGCGCCCAATGTCGATACATATCCACGGTCTGTTATGTTGGTACCAGTTCTATTGTCGTAGTACTGGTACCGCAGCGAATCCACAACCTCCCCAGACGCTACGTCTATATTAAACATCAAAATACTGAGCGTGTCCGACACGTCACTGGTCCCAATAGCCAGTAAATTCTGATCATTATTGATGAGACGAACTGATTTAGGCACATCTTGACTCGCCGATCTAAATGTATTGCCATGGTTATAACCATAGGTCTGTTGCCATATACCATTACCAGCTGAGTCTGTTTTGATGATGTAAAAATCAAAATCACCTGCCTCTTTGTTATTGGTATAGCCTAGCATCAAAAACTCATTGTCTACCGTCTGAACCATGTCTACCATCTGTTCGGTTGCGGTACTTCCAAAATACTTGACATAGGTTTGAGAAGGAGGGACACTATTCGGATCCTCTTCCATACACCCCACCATAGCCAGTGATACAAATACAAACAGATATTGTCTCCAATAATTTATCATTTCGTACCTACTTTTTTTGATTCAATTTTTTGAGTTTCTTTTCCGAATACTTTTTCGGGTTATAGAATGATTTGATAAAACCGACGGTCACCGCAAGGTGATTTAGTGTCAAATCATCATCTACATGTGCCATTTTGATTGTGAGGTCATCAGAAGCATACCTATTCTGTCCATTGACGAAATTGGCCGCACCGACACTATAACTCGCCTCAAAAAACAATGAGTTGGTACGCTTAATATTGATTTTCAGCCCCAACCCTCCAAAATAAGACCAATTCGTTTTGTTCCGCATATCTAACTCCATCAGATCCAAACCTGTCAAAAATTTAGTAGCCAAACCTGCTCTATCCCCTGTCATACTAGACTTGAGCAGGAACCCATAAGATGCACCTCCTGTGATATAAGGAGTCACGTTTCCTAACGGAAAATTGTACCTCAACCCTAGTGGGAAATTCATCCACTGCTGATTTTCTAACAAAGACACTTCAAAAGAATTGGCATTAAAATCATCATTTGATCCGTTACTCAAAAGCTGAGCTTGTACTTCATAGGATGCCCTCAGGTATTCTATGCGTAATAATATTTCAAGGTTCTTAACAACCATATACTCGATACTCAGCCCCCCTTTAAACCCTAGAAGTGAACCGTACTCTTTTGACAGGTCTGTTCCAGAATCATCACGATCAAAGCCCTCATTATTGAAATTATAAGTCCCGTATTCCTGCATAGAATGAACTGAAGCATAGCTCATACCTGCATACACACCTAATCTAAAAATAGGCTTTGATCGGTATTTAGCAAAGAGCAACTTGAGCTCGGCTGGATCATTCGGGTCATTCTCGGGATGTTCAGGATCCACCAAAAGCAAGTTGACTACAGCATCCTCAGCATCTGGCTCATTATCCATAAACAAGTACACCAAAGCCAGCAAACGATAAGCTCTGATTCGCTCCTCTTTGGTAAAGCCTGATTTCGCATCTAGTAGGCAAGAACCTTCCTTTAGCTTTTTGGTCACTTCATACAAGCGACCCGCTTCGTACAAATCCTCTGCCTCACTTAACTTCTGTGTACATCCGCCCTGAGCATATGCTCGAACAGATAATCCTAAGATCAATACAAGTGGAATTAATATTTTCTTCAAACTCTCTACAGTTTATGCTATTCTAACTCTTGTCTCTTTGGTAATCCTTCGCAGGTATATTCGTAATCGATACCTTCACCTACATAAGCCGCCCATGTGGTCTCACTAAGGTTTTCATCTATCACCTCATACCCACAAATCGCCTGAGCCATCTCATCTGGCTCTGTCGGCCACCATCGAATGATTCCGTCACCTGCTCCTGTCATCAGGTGTTTACCATCTGGAGCAAATTGAACGGTCCAAACCCAACCTTTATTTCCTGCATTATCCAAGCTTTCATGGTCATCTAGATTGATAGGTAAATCATTGAGATATTCCATCACCCATATTTTTGCTGTTCCATCTAGACTAGATGATGCCAACAAAGAATTGTCTTCATTGAAATCAAGCTCGGTAATCGACGCACTATGGCTAGTTAATTTTTTAATCGTTCTATTGGCTACCAAATCCCATAGGACAATATCACCATCATCATCCCCAAACGCCAGTACATTACCGTCATTGCTAAAAGCTACAGCACTTACTGAAGCTCCCTGTTGGACGTATAACGAGCTTTCCTCAAAATCATTTTTCAAATCCCAAAGATACACGCTACCTGCATCGCTACCGCCTGCGAGATACCTCCCATCAGGACTGATCGTCAATGATTTAACTCTAGAGGTGACGCGTGCGACTTCTACACTCTTGTTAAAATCATGTAAACGCACCACTTTGTCACTAGCTGTATAAACAAACCCTTTATTATCTCCCAAAAAGATCAAATCGAAAACCACGCCGTTATGATCAGTAATCTCTTTGGGTAGTGCCTCAGGATTCTTGAGATTATAGAGTAAGACATTATCATTGTCACTACCTACAGCTAACCATTTCTCGTCAGGACTAATATCTACGACACGGTTAACCTGCTTATCATTGAGTATCTCCTTGTTCGTTTTATCTTTTAGATTCCATGAAAGAATGCGCCCATCACTGGCCGCAGAGAACATGCGCTTGCCATCCTTAGAGAACTTGACAGACCTCACTGCTTCGGAGTGACCAGGGAAATGATTGTACACTGACGAATCTCCACCGGTGAGTGCCTTTGTAGCATAATAAACCCCCGCGTATATATCAGGATTGTACTCCTTATTAGAATACTCATCGTCAAACAACCAAGCTTGACGCGCTATGACTGCCTGCTGCTCTACGTCATCATCAATTTTTTGAGACTTGATGGCCATGGAGTTAGCAATCGCCTGATAACGAAGTGCTAGCGCGGCTAGTCGCTGTTCATTGGCGACCTCCGCACTTTTCGCAGCGGCAAGCTCAGCAATCTTTGCTTGTTCAGCACTTCGCTTGGCTTCCTCTGCGTTTTCATTAGCGCGTACTTGGGCTGCTTCTGCCCGCTGTCTTTGCACATCGGCAAGGCGCTTTTGTTCCTCAGCCTTTTGTTGTTCAATCTTGGCTAATTCTGCAGCTTCCTGTGCCAGTCGGGTTTGCTTTCGTGCTTCTGTTGCCTTTTCGGTTGCTTTCTGCTCTTGTTCCTCAGCTTTCTTTTGCGCGATAGCTGCTAGTTGCAAGTTGGCTTCTGCTTGTGCTTTCTGCTTGTTCGCTTCTCCCGCTCGTATCTGTGCCAATACCACGAAGAAAATACAAATCAACATTGCTACCCCGAGCACGACAGCAACCAAACGTGAGCGCTGAAGGGCTCTCTTTTGTAGAAGCTCTTTGTTTCTTTGTTCAGTTTCGTAGGCTTTCTTACTGGTCTCTAGGAACACCATGGTTCGCTCAAAAGCAGGCTCATAGCGCTGCCCCCAGACCAATGTAGGCTTATTTTCCTCCTCCCAGTTGAGTGCCAGTTGTAAATCTGGCATCTTCCACAAACCAGCTCGTCCGAGTTGGAACCTTTCAGCAGACTCGGACAGTTTCAGATACATCTCTGCCGAGCGTGACTCTTCGTCCAACCATGACTTTAGGCGTGTCCATATCCTCATCAAACTTTCGTGAGAAATATCAATAACAGTATCTGAATCTAACCTAACCCCATGTGGTGGCATCAACAATGTCCTACCAGGTTCTCGGAATTTATCCACTACTCGTCCTACTTCGTCCTCTGTCACACCTGCAATAGACGCAATCGTAGAAACTTTTGTAGGTCGCCTAATACCTGACGATTCCGTCCCCCGCTCTGTCAATGCCTTAAACATGGACTCACAAATCTGTTGCTCACGTTTAGACAGAGAATCAAACGCTTCATTAGCATGCTGAGAAAGTGCCTCTCTCAAGGTTCCTACCGCATTATAATGCTTGAGGTCCATGGGTTCCTCTTCACGACGATGCTCCTTCCAAAACTGCCATGTACGCATGAGCGCATGCTGTAGAATTGGTAGTTGATCAGGGTTATCTCCTACGTCATTGAGAAGTTGCTGTGTGAGTCGTGGGGCTATCTTCCCTCCTCCTACTGCCACAGGTCCTTCTATAGCTAGACGCTTCTGGTCACGTGTCATCTGAGGGATGAGATAGTGACTATCGTTAATCATTTGCGTCAGTTCAGGAAACTGCGCACAATCACCGATAAAATCGGAACGCATCGTTAGTGCCACATAGATCGGAGCATCATACTGATGAACTGCCTCCAACAACAAGTTGACAAATGCGGAAGATTCATCCAAGTCCGAAGACAGGGTTTCTAATTTTTTATATCTAAATAGCTCTTCAAATTGATCCACTAAAATCAAGACATTCTCCTGATCAGAAGACTTGAGCTGTTTGACTGCTTCTATTAGACCAAGAGAACTACTCCTCAATACCGTAGAAGTAATTGTCTTGCGGATGAGCTTATCCTCATCATCTATACTATTGTACTGCTCATCTTTGAGCAAAAGTGACTCGGCCAGATTATCAATCGGCCCCCCTCCTGGTCTGGTCACGACAATGCGCCAGTTAGAGCCAGCCTGTGTCATAAAACCACCATAGAGAGTCGGTATCAGACCACAGTACATCAGTGAAGACTTTCCACTACCCGATGCTCCTAAAATCCCCACGAACTTATTCTCCGAAAGCTTCATGAGTACCTCATCACTTTGGCCTTCCCGTCCAAAAAACAAATGGCTCTCCTCTATCCCAAATGGTCGAAGACCAGGAAAAGGATCTACGAACTGTGCAACATCTGATTGCCCATATTCGTCGGTTATCATTTCTTTTTCGCTCATATTAATTTTCCAGTTTAGCTAAGAATGGTTCGAGAGTATTGGGAGAGAAGTCACTATCTCCTAACACCATAGTTCTGGTCAATTGAACATTCTGATTTATTAGTTTAGTCTTATCTTCTGCATATATTGCTGATGCTCTCATCGGCTTGGTTCTACCAAATCCTGGCGCCTTCAGGAGATCTTGGAGCTTCGTTCTGATCCAATCTTCGGATGATCGACCGAAATAAATCAACGAGGCATCACAACGTCTCAAATTCTCCTGATGCAAATACCTTAAATCCATTAATTGTCCTTCGAAAAGAGTAGTCACAACATTATAGCCTTTCTTTTTCAGGTACTGAAATACAGGCTGAGAGGCTTCTACATCGAGTTGATCACAGATCAAATAAATAATGTTGCCCTCATCTGGCAAGGACTCATCACGCTTTACTTCCTTGGCCTTGAAACGACCTCCTGTGACCAATTCCTCTCTGATGATAGATTTCAACTCTTGTAACGGGATTTGAAGAACTTCTGCCTCATCCAAGGCAGCTGCGTCAGTTTTCAGATCTTCAATAAATATTTTTTGTCTCTCGGTGACATTTTTCAAATCTGGGGACAGCCAAATCAATCGACTGAATTTCTCAGAAGTATGGTCTCTCTTATTCTGCTCATGCATCTCGAAAGTATGCATAGAAGCCAGTTTATTCTGAATATCAACAATAGACAGCTCTGACCCTCGAGGGGAGTAACCATAGTCCTCTCCTATCAAGTGAATAGACAGACAACATGCTGCCAAATCACGCTTCACAGCTGACTCCAAAGCATGTATTTCTTTAGGGAGAGACTGATCTGGCAACACACGATAACCATGACGAATCAACTCTCTCTTGACAATGTCTCTCTGTATGATCATGTCCACCCCAGAGTTTGCGAGATAAATGGTTTTCTCTCTAGTCACTTCTGACACTACGGTCTCCTTAGAAGTCACTTCAGACATTTTCTTTTGAATCTGATGAATATCATAGGCCATATCCACCATCTTCATCCAGTAGCTTCGTTCAGCTTCATTACCAAAAAACCGTCTAAACTCCTGAGGTTCACCTGTCAGTGAGTCAATCTGATAAAAATCATAGGATAGAATATCCGAATAGTCTGGTAAATATTCATCTACATCAATGGGGAATTTGATCACTTTGAGGAGCCTTGATAGCCCATCCATTTGTAGGTTGTTATTTTCTTTGGCCGAACTGGCGAATAGATTGACCCCATTGATAAGGGTCGGGTTGCTCAAAAAATGTTTGGAAAAAATCGGAACTAAAACAGAACAGCCATTGTATAAGTCCACATGACTATCCTTTTCATTCACCATTTTTATCTTAGACTTTGTGCCTGACACCTGCTCTACGAGCGTAGACAAGAACCGGTAAAAGTTAGTGACCCACCCTTTACTTCCTCCACCAATAGGTTCGTCATCCAAGGTATGGTATGCAAGCAATATGTCGTGTTCAAATTTCATTAACTATTTGTTTACAGGTGATTATCAAATGAATATTGACTCCTCTTCTTCCTCAATTTCACTTTCATTAACTATAGTCAAAATACCGTCCACCATCTCTACATTGCGAGAGACAGCATCGTATAATTCATCTTTTCCTATGGTCAGTAATAGACACTCCGTCTCTGTGGTTAGGTTATATGCATATCGATCAGTTGACAAAATCATTTTGTGTCCCACAATCCCGCGTTCCTCTATGATTCTAGATGTACCATCCTCATAATCTACTCGCAATTGTCCCTTTAGTACTATATACACAGGCATGCTGCCTGAGTCTCCAATCTCCGCTACAGTGGTATTATTGGCCACTTTGATCTCATCAAACCTACTTGATAGTTCCAAAAGAATAACCCCAGGAATACCTTTGAAAATCTCTATTTGCTTGAGCATAATCGTACGCTCAATGATCAACAACTTCTGATGATAGCCTTCTTCGTTGGTTTTAAACACTGGAGGCACAATATCCTTATCAAGCTTCTTTTTCAACGCAGGTCTGAGTCGCTTAGTATGGTATTGATAAGTCTCATGATCCAGTTTATATATCGCAGCTGCTGCCGTTTGCACCATCATATAGTCTGGATTGAACAGGTTAGCAATCAAATCATTGGTCACTTGTTGCCCTCTTATTTTTGACAACTTATAGATTGCCAAACACTTCGTATACTTATTGATATTATTATAATCTCGATTCACGATCTGCAGGAGTAAATCCGAATAATCCTCGAAGTTTTCTGGCGGGAAGTAATTATTCAACTTCTTCAACTTCTCCTCATCTGGCAGATCATCCAAAACAGAAGATAGTTTTGGTTTTAGGTTTTCATCCACAAAAATATCCAACATTTCTATACCAAAAGACACACTATCTGTGGTACCCAAATCGATATTATCCCTAACCAGTTTGATACTCTGTGCATCGTATATCATAGATAGCAACATAAAGATCAGGTCGAAATTTTTCTTATTCTCCTCTGCAAAGGCCGTATGAATCATACGATCAAAGAAATCTTCTTCTGGCACGTCTTGTAGTGCCTTGATGTTCCATGCCAAATCACTGATCGTACTTTCAATCGCGAGTCTAATTCGTGCTGCTTGAAAATCCTTCGCTTCAAAACCAATATAACTGAGAGACAAAAGCAGTTCTGAGATAATGTTTTTATCTGGAAATTCTATTTTCTTCCAGAGCATCTCGATAGCTGTCCGTCCTCCTACTTTCCCCATAATCTGAACAATACGAACCATGGTATCCAGATGCTGCCCTGTCTTGTAGAAGGCCGAATCTATGGCATAAAAAACCGTTTCACCAGACGCGATCAGTGCCGAATCAGCATAATTACTATAAGCAGGGATATGAAGGTTCTCTATCAATACATTCCAAAACTCTGGACGCTTCAACTTACCCGCAGTGGTGATGGCTGCACGGCGAACCGACGGATTAATATCTCTTAGCAATTCGGTCAAAAAAGGCACAAACTTATCATCATCCAATTTGGTCAGTACACGTGCTGCATAGATCCGATCTGTAGTTTCTGTGGATCGCACGAGTTTTTTGATTCCTAACTCGGTCAACTCATAATCCTCTAGCTCATGAAGTATCTCGATAGTCTCGGCAGCTACACCTCTCACCTCGGCGTCTTCTTCCTTCTTAATCTCACGCTCCAAAATATCTAATGTATTGAAACTCATAAGGAAGCCCAACCTGTTATAGGCAAATAGCCTTAAGTCTTTGTGCTCGGACCGAATAAAATCCAGCAATGAGAAGTCCAACAAAATAGGCTCCATCTTCTCCATGAGCTTGAGTGCATTCAAAATACGATCAGGATCTCGTCGTCTCAACTCCTTCTTGATGATGTTGATCGTATTCTGATCATTCTTAGTACCCGCTCCTTTGAGCTTGATCTTTTGATCTTCTAGCGTAATGAGCAACTGAGACTTATACTCGATATACAGCTTACCAGCATAATAGATAATAAACACTGCCAGCACCAAAATAAAATAAGCATAGTGTATCAACTCAAAGAAGGCCAATAACCCTAGTCCAATCTGCAAACCACCAGCTACAAGAATGGCAATCTGATTAACTACCCCTTCGATACGTGACTGAATATCAAAACGTATCTTGACATCAAAAGGCAGGAAGAAAAGCTTAAAAGCGGGATTTTCGAGGGCGTCTTTCAGAGATGAAGTAAACACTTTCCCCACCACTAGAAATATAAAGAAAAACAAGAACTCGTCCGTCTTCTCTTCGTACCCGAACACATGCCCAGAAAATATTGCACCTATTGTAAACAATCCCAGTACTAGCGGCATCACCATCAGTGAGACCCTCAACCCGAATCGCCCAATGATAATATCATTAATGAAACTTTGGATAATGAAACTAAGTACCATTACCGCCGCATTCGCAAATGATAGAAAATTTCTCAACTCGGTATCATCTCCCGTTTCCCTGTCTACTGGATACATAATCTCCGTCGCAGAGATGTAGAGATAGTTTGCAAAAACCGCCGAACTCATGGAAAACACCATAAACAAGCATAGCATCCGCATATACTTGTCTCTAAACAAATCTTTATAAGATACCTCCCGCACTTTGAAAGTATCGTCCTGTCTAATCTTCGTCGCACTGTCAAGGTTATAGTCCTTTACTATCCAGATAGTAAGCAACAGTACGCCAAATGCCGATACCGCAGAGATCATCAGCAAATCATAGGTTTCATCTACAATATGAAGTCTCGTCAAAAGTGGAATTGAGAAAAAAGCTAACATCGTAGCAGTCAATTGTCCTGTATCGATACCTCCAATGGTACGTTTGGCTTGTTTGAGATCGAAAATCCTACCAAATATCCCCCAGAAACCGAGTAAAGTGATAGCCGAAATCGGACCATTCATTACAAAGAGTATAAAAGGCAAAATATGAAAGCCCTTATCCGTCTGGTTGTAATCAAAATACCAAAAGGCGGCTCTCAAGAGCGCAATAAACAAGAAAGTCAGAAAAGCATTAGACACGACGAGCGTCGAAAAGTTGGATCGTTTCTGGATATAAACATAGAGTGCTGTAGTAATCACTCCTAGAATCCCTGTAATAAAGAAGGCGTCATCAAGATACTCCTTGCCCACCGTACTGATAAACAGAGTCTCTGCACCCACTAAATAGGTCGCTAAGAATACTCCCATGAAAAACCCTTTACCCAAAAGTAAAAGCATGGTTTTCTCTTCGCCAGGTTTCCCTCCAAGAAAGGCTAAAAATGATTGAAGCACGTTTGAGCGTAAAAGTTTAAAATATCCTTTAACTAAGCGAACAGCTATGTACAAAACTATTCCAATATATAATTGGACTTTTCGAATACTAAACTTATTCTCTTCCCACTCGAATGCTACTAATTGATAAGTTTAAGTTCTAATTAGTTGGTTGAGTACAGTATAGCTAGTTCGTTCAATATTCAAACTTAAGAAAAAAAACGAAATAGAACCTATATAAAACCGCAGAACAGAGAGTGATATGGATATAACCATGCGAAATATTCTCTAGTATAAGAATCCTACAAAATAGACAGTATATAATCCTACTTTTTTGGATTATTGTAAGATTGGGATTTTGTATCCTTGATAATCAGGAGAATATCTCAAACCTTTTAACTTTACCTCAACATTAAACCCAAATACATAAATGCAACAATTCGGAATTATTCCAGACCCACATGGCAGTGCGGCATCTGGAATTCAAAAAGCGGCAGAGGTTCATTGGAACTTGACACCTTCTGCATTGATCGAAGAAGCGCTCATCAACCAAGAAGGCACGCTCACTAGCACTGGAGCACTCATGTGTGACACAGGCAAGTTTACCGGCAGGTCTCCAAAGGATCGATTCATCGTGGATGAGCCTGAGTCTAGTTCACACATTTGGTGGAATGACATCAACCTCCCCTTTGAAGAAGAGAAATTTCAGCAGCTACACGAGAAAATGTTAGCGCATCTAGCGGGTAAAAAAATCTATGTAAGGGATGCCTATGCAGGAGCTGACAAAACCTACCGGCTCAACTTACGTGTGATCAACACACTCGCATGGCACAACCTATTTTGTCACAACATGTTCCTGAGACCTGACAGCTACAAGCTCAAGGAGTTTAACCCCAACTTCACCATTCTATGCATTCCGGAATTTGAAGCTGACCCATCGGTAGACGGAACACGCAGCAAAAATTTCGCTGTGATCAACATGAAGAAACGTGTCATCCTCATAGGAGGTACAGCCTACGCTGGCGAGATGAAAAAGGGGATTTTCTCCGTACTCAACTACCTACTCCCAGTCAACGAAAATGTACTATCCATGCACTGCTCTGCTAACATGGGACTACAAAAGAAAGACACCGCCATCTTCTTTGGATTGTCTGGCACTGGTAAAACGACCCTATCAGCTGACCCGAACCGTGACTTGATCGGAGATGATGAACACGGCTGGACCGACCAAAACGTTTTCAACTTCGAAGGGGGCTGCTACGCTAAGGTCATTGACCTCAAAGAAAAGAATGAGCCCGACATCTTCCGTGCCATCAAATATGGCGCAATCGTTGAAAACACACGCTACCACGAAGGAACACGCCTCGTGGATTACGAAAATGTATCGGTAACAGAAAACACCCGTGCAGCCTACCCTATCGATCATATAGCCAATGCAGCTGATCCATCGATCGGTGGTATCCCGAGAAACATCTTCTTCTTGACTTGTGATGCTTTTGGGGTCATCCCTCCTATCTCTAAGATGAGCAAAGGACAAGCGATGTACCACTTCATCTCAGGCTACACTGCCAAAGTCGCTGGTACAGAAGCTGGTGTCACCGAACCTCAGACCGTATTTAGTGCCTGCTTTGGAGCGCCCTTCCTCCCTTTGCATCCCACCAAATATGCTGAGATGCTCGGTAAAAAGATGGAAGAAAATGAGGTGGATGTATGGCTCATCAACACAGGTTGGACTGGAGGTCCCTATGGTGTGGGTTCTAGAATGAAGCTCAAGTATACCCGAGCGATGATTTCTGCAGCACTCAATGGGACTTTGGACAATGTAGGATTCAGAACACACTCGATCTATGGGGTTCAAATCCCGATGACTTGCCCAGATGTACCATCGGAGCTACTAAGCCCACGAGAGACTTGGAAAGACGATGATGGCTACTACGCCAAGGCCAACGAGCTCGCGACTAAGTTTAGAGAGAACTTTAAGAAATTCGAGGAATATGCCAATGACGAAATCATGTCAGGGCAACCTGTCCCGAATTTGAACTACAAAAACAACTAATGGAAAGGCGGTCGAAAGGCCGCCTTTTTACATGATCATCCCGACAATCGTGGCAGACATGAGTGAAGCCAGCGTCCCTGCGATCAAGGCTTTGAAGCCCAACTCTGACAGTACCACTTTCTGGCTCGGTGCTAAACCGCCAATCCCTCCGATTTGTATCCCTATAGAGGCGAAATTGGCAAATCCACATAGCATATAAGTCGCCATGATGATGGATTTTTGTTGAGTGAAAGCACCCAACTCTTTGAGTCTCGCTAAGCTTTCGTATCCTACAAACTCGCTAGCGATGATCTTCTCCCCTAACAAGCGACCGACTAAGGTGATATCTTCCGTCCCTACGCCTATGAGCCACATCAACGGTGCAAAAAGATACCCTAGCAAAAACTCCAAGGATAGCGAATCATAGTTGCCATTAGAGAATGACGCAATCGCCTCATTCCAGTTGGTCACATCTCCGACTTTGAATAGGACGAAGTTGAACATGGCTAAAAAGGCAAAGAACACCAGCAGCATCGCACCGACATTCAAGGCTAATTTTAGCCCTTCGGTCGTGCCATTCGCCATCGCGTCTAGAAAATTCGATCCTACATTCATTCGTGTGATCTTAACCTCTGAGTCTATAGACTCGGTCTGTGGATAGATGATCTTGGATATGATCACTGCTCCTGGGGCAGCCATGATAGATGCCGCCAGCAGATGCTTTGCAAAAATCAATCGCTGCACGGGATCGCCTCCTCCCAAAAAACCAATGTATGCTGCCAGTACCCCACCAGCCACAGTAGCCATGCCGCCTGTCATCACCAGTAGGATCTCGGAGCGATTCATGTTATCCAGATACCCTTTGATAAGCAGCGGCGCTTCTGTCTGGCCCAAAAATATATTCCCCGCTACACTCAGGCTTTCCGCACCACTCAGCTTGAGTGCCTTGCTGAGCAACCATGCCAACCCATATACGACCTTTTGAATCACACCTAAATAGAAAAGCACACTCGTAATCGCTGAGAAGAATATCACAGTAGGTAGAATCTGTAGCGCAAAAATGTAGCCCATAGAATCTATATCCATCAGACTACCGAACAGGAACTGACTCCCTATCTTGGTGAACTCCAAAACCTGTGTAAATATCCGTCCTACAAATTCGAAAATCGCGCGTACAAATGACAAGTGCAATACGCCCATTGCCAAAGCTACCTGAATGGCCAACCCTATCCCGACAACCTTCCAGCGTATCGCGCGACGGTTGCTGCTAAACAACCATGCTATCAGGATCAACACCGCCATACCCAGCATACCACGCAACACCGACACCACTCTATTTTCCTCTTCTAGCGGTTGGAGTTGTTCCCCCATGACAGACTGAGCGATTATAGAATCTTGTGGAGCACTGATCACCGTATCGATAGGTACCGGTGCTATTGTAGATTGTGCAGGGATCGTATCTGCTAAGACAGGACTCCAGACCAAACACATTATGGTCAGAAGTAAAAGAGCGAAACTTCTAAATATCATCAAAGGGCACCTTAAGGCTAAAAGTAGTGAGTTAAACCAAACGCTAAATTAACAGCCGTTAACATTGAGGACAAAGCATTTGCAGGATAACTTTCCTTCTAGGTGGGAAAAGGCATAAGAAATGATTCCCACCATCAGGAGATTATAGGAGTGTCAATCAACTGCGACACGCCAGTAGAGCAGCTAATATCCAAAAGAGGTTTGTTCTCCTCATCCCGAATGACCAATTTTGGCAATGAATACAAAGACACATGAAAATCCACTTCGAAAACACTGTATATAGTCCGCAGGAGTTTGTCCAACTCGCCAGCACTGTCCCTTCCTATGCCGCGCTGTTTGCATTCATCGAGGGATGGCTATCAGATCAAAAGACCTTCCATTTTCAGTCGTCTGGCTCTACGGGAAAGCCAAAAAAAATAGAAATCAAACGTAGACAAATAGAAACCAGTGTCTTCGCCAGTGCCAGAGCACTATCCCTGAGTCCCAAAGATCGGGTATTGCTCTGTCTGAGCCCTGCTTACATCGCCTCCACCATGATGATGGCCAGAGCGCTCATCCTCGACATGGACATCTACATCGAAAAACCCAGCGCTAACCCGCTGCACCTGCTGGATCACCCTATAGACTTTGCGTCCTTCGTCCCTTTCCAGATCTACAAAATGATCGAAGACCGCAGCTTTGGTCAACTGGAAGGAATCAAAAACATACTCATCGGTGGCGCACCACTCTCTGGCGAAGCTTTTGATATTTTGTCGTCTCTCAACACCAACATCTACCTGACCTACGGCATGACCGAGACGGTCAGTCACATCGCACTCATGAAGGTACAAGGCAAGAGCGAAGACGCATACTATGACGTGATCGATGGTGTCAAAATAGGTCAAGACGAGGCACAATGCCTCAACATATCAGGCATCATCACGGACAATCAACGCATCCAAACGACGGATGTCGTTCAGATTTTGTCTCCCAAGAAATTTCTATGGCTAGGCAGGGCGGATTTCGTAATCAACTCTGGCGGCATCAAAATCCATCCGGAACAGTTGGAAAAAACCATCGCATCGCTACTACCCCAGACGCACTACTTCATCAGCAGCGTAGCAGACACGCAGCTGGGCAGCAAGTGCGTATTGATCACAGAAACTGCCATCACCGATGCGCTCTTCGGTCAGATACAGGCACTGATCACCGATCAGTTCTCCAAACACCACAGTCCAAAGGAACAGCATACCATCACGCCCTTTATCACGACCGAAAGCGGAAAACTCAACCGAAAAACCACCATGCAACAGCTACACTAGAACTAGATTACACTAGAGTTTCACCACGACTTTCCCTGTAGACTTACCACTCTGAAACAGCTTGATGGCATCATGTAGCTGATCGAAAGCAAAAACACTCCCTACGAAGGGCTTGCCCAAATCCAGCTTGTTCATCGCCACCAATAGCTCATCCATGATCTCTACCTTCTCATACAACCAGATCAGGTTGAATCCCATCACCGATTTGTTCTCCTGTATCATCTGCTGTGGATCTAGTTTGGGACGGGTGAGAAACTTCCAGAGCAGTTTGAAGTAGTTGGGTTTAGAGCCCGGAGAGGCGAACTGCGAGGCACCCACGACGACCATTCTGCCCTGAGGCGCCATGGTCTTGTAGCCCGCCTTAAAGATCTCTCCCCCGATCGTCTCTATAATCACATTGAGCTCACGATCGCCCAGCGATTTTTTCAAATCCGCTTCGAATGCCTTGCTACGCACGATCGAAGCATCAAACCCTTCGCGTGCCAGCACGTCCAGTTTTCGGTCACTGCCGACTGTACCTACTGTGAACGCCTCGTAGCACTTGGCTATGCGGTTGGCCAGTATCCCTACACCACCTGCCCCACTGTGGATCAGGACATTCTGCCCTTTTTTCAATCCACCGAGATAGACCAGCGCATAGTAGGCGGTCAGTCCCTGTACGAGAAACGCCGCGCCCTCCTCCTCTGTCCAGCCCTCAGGCAACGGCACGATGTGCCTATCGTCGATATTGAGACGCGAGGCATAGCCCCCAAAGCGCGTCACGCCCATGACCTTGTCCCCTTTCTTGTAGGTGGTGACCTGATCGCCGACTTGATCCACCACACCACAAAACTCTAGCCCAGGCACGAAACTCCCCTTAGGCGTGGCACTGTACAGCCCATGGATGGCAAATACATCTGCAAAATTGAGCCCGATGGTTTTGACCTCCACTTGCACCTCATTGGGTTGTGGAGCGGCGATTTCTTCTTCTACTAGTTTGAGGTTGGCGGTAGAGCCGACTTTATCGATTCGGTAAGCTTGTCTGAGCATGTTGACTTGTTTTATTGGGACACAAAAGTAAACAAAACCGCCAACCTAGCCTTTAGCCAATAGCTCCCAATAATGAATAACCAACCGCACTACGCAAAACCTATTTGAGGACACAAACATTGTTTTTGGGAAGGTACTTCTGGTGCGCTCAAGGAAAGGTAACAAGAAAGAATAGAGTACTGATTGGTCAGCTGAGGCATGACACATGCCCTTAAGATACGGTCGCATTACAAATGCTGCCGAGCGGGATGGGCAGTAGCCCAGAGTCCTATCGTTGAGAACGAACATTCCCATCCCTAGACTTAAGAAAAGAGGCTATGAAAGTATGATTTAATGAACTGGAGGCGGTGCGTAAAGAAAATATCTGTTAGACGTTTTTAGCGAGGAGCCGGCCTGTAGGGTATGGATTGAGAACCGCTTGCCCCGTCCTGACGAAGAAAGGATCTGGCAGTGTGAGAGGCGCACCGTGTGCTTATGGCTCACGGCCGTCTACTCGATTAGGCATATTTTATTCTTTCCACCATTCAGCTTTCTCTTGCTCCCTAGCTACTCCATTTGCATTTGGTGACCAATAAGCATCTCGATAAGTCTGCCATCCATATTTCAAGTAACTATCAGATGGTGAAAAGCCTCCAGCTCCCATGTCAAGTCCATCAGACTTAGGGATTCTGAAGTCACCCCAGTTGCAGACTTTAGAACTATTGGAGTTATATGGCGTCCAAGTTCCTTCGAACTGGTTATTGATAAAGTTGTCCGAAAATATTCTTGCCACACCATAATCAATGTTGCCTTGTTCGTCTATGTAAAAGCTTGAGGTGAATACGCCTTTGAAGGTTCCTGCAAATTTCTGTTCTGGGTCTTCCTTGAGTTCATATGTTCCAGTAATTACCCCTGTTCTAAATATTTTTGGATTAAGCACATAATCAGCACCTTCATGATAATCTCTGGTAAACTCTTGATAAGCATTGATAACAAACTGCCCTTCGAAATCACAGATGTTCGATTTCACCTTAGATTTCCCTTTTACTGCGTAGGTGTTTGCAGTTTCTGATTGTTGAATACTGGTAAAATGGATGAAGAACCTTTGTTTGTTGGCACCAATGTAGCCAAGAGGTTCAGGTCTTATTCCTCCCCAAATGTCGGTTTTTTTTCAATTCTTTTGTTGTCCAGATCTTCGAGAAGTTCAGACGTTTAATGCTTTCATCAAATTCCCCGAGATTCTTATGCCTGTTTCCGAATTGTCGGTCAAGAAAAGCCTTATATAGTTCTTTATCTTTGTCCGATTGAAAACCGCAAAGAGTTATGATGATGAATAAGTGAATTATGCCTGACGTCCGCGTATGGCGATGTGCCCACACGGTTTGATAAAGTACTAAAGTAGCCGAATCGCGACAAACTACAAAAGTTCGTTTAGCCGTTCCTGTTGATCGGGAGTGCTTGAGTCACGAATGACCATTCCTCGGTATTCTATTGATTCTGAGCGGAGCGGCGGTGCTGTTCCCCGCACACCTTCGGTCACGCAGCATGGGCATTCGCTATACGCACTGTTACAGGCAGTTTTTAATAATCACTTCGTTCCGTAGTTGAGTAAGGCAGATAATCAATTCACCCACATAAGTTGATTTTTCAATCATTTGTTCGTTCGAGTATGACGGAGCTAGTGTTGCCACAAGTTCTGAGGCTTGTTGCCTATAAATGTCTGTGAGTTTGGTGTTGTAAAAACCAACTAACCGTCCGTTTTCATCAAATCCACCTGAAGATGTTATAAGTTGATCTTCAAGGTTTTCGATTGCTTTAGTGGCTTCACAATCGCTGACAACATTCTTAAAGGCGGTTGCTTGGTTCCAATAGTGAGCAGTCATAAGCTCAGTGTAATGTTCTTTTAATTGAGGTGGAGTGTTCAATGGAATAATATCCCACACGATCATGATTACTGGAAGAAATATCAAAGCCAGTTCAGCTCCGATAATGTTGGGGTTGAGCCAAATGTATATAGTTCCAACTACGATAGAGAGTACTGATAAAGCTGCGGTAATAATCATCATTTCAGAATTGCCAGGTAAGCGCAGAATTTTCATCAAAGTGTAAATGACAATTGATACTGTTGTTACTGATATTGATATGAGAAATGCAGAGGCTAATTTCTTACCGCTTTGTAGAATTTCTTTTCTGCTGTTCAGAGTTATGTAGATTAGTAATATGGGAAGTACTATAAAAAGCATCAGCAGGCCAATAGACTTGAGTTCGGGTATGAATTGCAGTACTATTCCAAATATGGCTGTAACTAAGATGCCATTCTTAAAGTTGATCTTCATTCGGTTCGGTTAATTGCCTGTAACATTTCGCTATACGCAATTGCGTATATATACTATTGGTATCAACACTATGTTAGTCATTGATATCCCCAAGAATACTCCTTACCCCTGATAGATACAAGCAAGCGGGTCTCTAATATCAAAAAGTACGGCCTAAATATACCTAGATACAGGGGGGCTATTCAGTGAAGTGTGTCGGGATATGCTCCTGACGTCTCCGAGCCTTCGGATTTGTTCCTGACGTCATCGGGAAGGAAACCGTGACGCTAAATACTGTCCTGCAGGCTGCAGAAAGGGGCTGTTTTTGTCTTTTCAAAAACCCGTGCAGGTTCGACTCAAAATCTGCACGGGTTTGACCTAAAGTCTGCGCAGATTCGGAACAAAGTCTGCGCAGGTTTGATCTAAAGTCTGCGCGGGTTCGGAGCAAAGTCTGCGCGGGTTTATAGCAAAGTCTGCACGGGTTTTCTAGCAAACCTGTACAGGTTTAGCATAAAGTCACAGCAGGTTTGTGGCAAAGTATCAGTAGGTGTTTGGTAAAGCTTCAGTAGGTTTGGGACAAAGTCTGCGCAGACAAATCAAAAGAGGTGTAACTATAAAAGTCTGAAATCCATATTATACGTAGGTGCCCCTTGAGCTCAACGAATTTAACAGTATTGTATGCCGCCCCTCTGACTCCCCTGGTCGTAGCGTCCGCTCGATTACAAGTAGCTTAACACCAAGCTCCCTTCCTCTCCTGCATACTGTCTGGCAATCCACTCTCTGTGGCTTTCTGCATTTGCTTTATCCTCCAAGATATCCTTGATCTGTCTAGATCTGAAACGCTTAAAATCTCTAATCACATCTGACAGCCCCCCTCAGATACACCAATAATCAAATGATCATAACAATGCTTCAGACTTGACATGATGCTTTCTTTGAATCGTCTCGTATAAATATATCTACCCAATTCACAACAGTAAAAGTCACACTGTGAACCGATAACTGATCACGAACTGCATATTTTCTAGCCATCAATACAAGGTAAACACATTCTACAAAACGCCAATAACGAGCGGATGCCCTTGGCTGTATTGGGTCGTAGTGGACGCTACGACCAGGGGGGGGGGGGATTTCTTCGGGTTCTTATGCAGTTTGTAGAAAGCACATAGGCACATGCCTTATACATCATGTTGTAGGGCGTTCATTTCAAGTTTTGTTGGATGTTTGGGTTGATTTTGAGTAGTTCGTTCACAAATCCTGCTCTGTCGTTCGGTGAGATAATTACAGAGTCCCATTTCCCGTATTTAAGTTCAATTCGATCCAATGAAGCTGCTGGTGAAGATATTGGGTTTCGTGTCCGGTTAATAGATTTAATAGATGAAATTTTGACAACTGCATTATAGAGAAATCCACACTTTATTAAGAGTTCATTTTTGTCGTTGATTCGATAAGTTGTTTGGAAGAAAACATGCAAGATGAATGCAATTGTCAGTACCATAATCCCAATTATAGTTAAAGTTGCCCTAATTGGAGCTCCGTTAATAATCGGTAAAAATGTTATGCCAAAACATAAAATCAATACTGGAATCAAGATTTCGTATCCAACCTTAGATTTAAATTCTTTCATTATCTCATATTTACGTTATACAGTCATGCCCTACAACGTACATATAAAGTACACCATGCACTTTATATCTACTATGTAGTATCCAAATCTAAAGTTTTTTTGGTTAGCTGGAGAGATAACGTAGGCTTTAGGGCGTAAAACTCCCTAAAGCCTACGAGAAGGACACCACTCTATAGCAGCCTACTCCTTCATCACTTTGGTTTGGATCTCCTCCTCTCCCGAGCGAACCGTGAGCAAGTACATGCCTGTTTGCCAAGCAGACATATCGATGGCATTGTCACCCGATGACAACTGCAAGCGAGCCAGCGCTTGACCTTCTAGGCTGTAGACGGTCGCTTCACCACTCTCATGACTCCCGATATCGATTTTCAGTTGGTTTTGCACAGGGTTGGGGTAGACTTGGACATCTATCTGCTGCGCTGACTGTGCCTCACTGATATCCGCCACTCTCGACCCTCCATTGGACCAGACGAAGGCATCCAGTGCCCAAGTCGGCTGGCCGTTGCTCTGCCAGCAGTGCTTGCCATAGCCTGCCCAGTTGTTGTAGCCCTGTGGCTCCCAATAGAACACCCCCAAACTACCGTTGGCTGCTGATTGGTTGATGATTTCGTAGAGCGCATCGTAGGACGTAGCGATCGGTGAGGCAGCCATGCCTACTTCGCAGAGCATGGTACTCTTGCCGTAGCGGTTGGATAGGTAGCCGATGTTGTATGCGTAGTTGCTCACCGTAGATTGCCAAGAAGATCCCGGATACAGCGAAAGCCCAATAATGTCATAGGTCGCTCCATAACTCGCCAAGCCATCCAGGTTCCATTGCAACACAGACAGGTTCTCGCCATTCGCGAGATGCACGATAGTCTTTGCATTCGGGAATACCGATTTGGAGGCATTGTTCCCCGTATTGACCAACCAAGCGTAGTTCTGAAAACCATTGGTGGATGCTTTGCCCAGAGGCCACATCATCCCATCATTGGTCTCGTTACCGATCTGAACCCATTTGGGGGTTACGCCTGCATTTTTGACAGCTGTCAAAACACTGACCGTATGGTTCCATACGGCATTCATCATCTGGCTCATGTTGTAGCCTGACCATGCCGCTGGTGGAGTTTGATGGCCCGGATCTGCCCAAGTGTCGCTGTAGTGAAAATCAATCATCACATCCATCCCGGCATTCTTGGCCCATACCGCTTTGGTGACGACATCACTTTGGTTGTTCCATCCACTAGCAGGGTTGACCCACACACGGAGGCGGATGGCACTCATGTGGTGATCCTTGAGGATGTCATGTAGTGGTCTACTGTATCCGCTATCATCGTACCACTGATAGCCCGAGGCGATCATCTCACTCTGCCAACTGATGTCGGCTCCTTTGACGAATTGCGCGTGTGCCAAAGGAGAAATCAGGCATAGCACGAGTGCACAGAGGATGATTCCCATCCTCTTGGTTAAAAATGTAAACATAATCTAGTCTATTTAAATTAGTAGCCCCTCACTTGAGAGGCGATCATAATCATTGCTTTTCATGCTGTTGTTGTGGAAAAGAAATAATCATGGGCGCAACGGACGGTTGCGCCATAGACCTGATTTGACCTTATGCTACTTTGTCAAGCGTATGCTTTCGATGCTGTATTGGTAAGTCTCCTGTCCCCCGATAGAAATCTGTATCGATTCGACCCGAGAGATGTCTAGCTGCTCCACTACGGCACTGCGCTCGAAGTAGTAGGGCAAAAAGCCTGGGTAGGGTCTCGGTAGCGTCACCAGCTGCGTCGGTTTCAGATCTGCCAGCGCCAAACTGTAATCCTTCGCTTCTGCACCGAGCGTCACTGTCGCCCCAAAACTACTCCCGTCCTCACCGATGAGTGTGACTGTCACAGGCGTGTCGCGCTGCGAGCTTCCTCGGAGCACCAGCTGCGTATAGCCTGCCAAAGCTGCGGCTCTCGCCCCGATCACATCTCCAAAATATGACCGCACCGAATAGTCCGTCATGAGGCTCTTGTCTTCGTTGGTGGGCAACTGCTCCATATCGAGGGTCAAGGTAGACTTGGCAGGCTCAGCACTCGGCAGCAATGCCACGTCTGAGGACCACACCCAGTTCAGCTCTTCAAAATCCCGCGCTGCATCGAAGAGATATAGATCCGAATCCTCGCCCACGACTCTCGTGGTATAGGTCGCCTCTTGGTAAAAATCCCAATCCTTCGGTGCGCCCATCACTCCAGCAGGATAGGTCTTCGTCCCCTCCTCAGTCTCCACGAGCAGATAATAACTGAAATACCCCGCTTTGACCGCCTCCGCAGGGACCGTCACTGCATAACTATAACCCGCCGTTCGTTGCATGTCGTAGGTCTTTGCGCCCCATGTATTGGGGAGGATTTTGACCGATGCAGGTGCGGATGCACTGACGACCTCCGCCTCTATCTCTAGTGCTGTGCCAGCGGTCACTTCCTGTGTCGCGCTGTGCAGTACGACAGTCCCTTCGAGAGTGGTCGCAGGGGCGGTGTACTCCCCTAGTCTGATGTTTTTATAGGTATCTGCTGCGCTCCACTTTACGGCTTTCCCCTTGCGGGAAATGAGGTACGTGCCGGGCGATACAGCGACAGTCTGCCCTTCTGCTTTTCCGCTCACGGCATTTCCTGTATTGATGCCTTGGATGGAAAAATCCTTTCCCAAATCGGGCAACTGCACCGTCATCGGCCAGGTATTCCATACGATATCGGCGAGCTTCTTGTCAGGGCTATTGGTGCCAAACAAGTTGTCGATCCACACGGCATCCGGCATCACCTCTAGTCTCCAGACTCCTTTCTCCAGTTGGTCGAGGAAGTAAGCCCCTCTCCCCTCGTACTGTACCACTGCAGAGTTGCCAAAGCCAGCGATCTCTTTCAGTTTCTTCGTATTGGACGGTAGGGTACTCGTGTGATTCGTATAGTAGAATTTGTCCTCCGTGACCATCTCTGCTAGATCCTCCTCGTAGCTGACGCGAAAGGCTTCAAAAGACGCATTGGCAGGATAGGCCCCATAGTCCGCATACACGGGCACTTGGTGAAACACCTCCGAACATATCTTCAAACTCAGCGCCTTTTGCGGAGCGTAAACTAGATTCATGTAGTGGGTATCGTACTCGGTATTGTTGGCAGCCATGTAGGTCGGGTCATAGGCAAAATGTGTCGCCCACTGGATCCCCGCTGTACGAAAACTCCGTGCCATGGCAGGGTAAATGTACGAGCGGCCCACGTCTGCTGCATCAAATTCGTAGACCACTTTCGCTCCTTTCTTGAAGCCCTCATGTGCCTTGAACGGGATGTCATAGTTGTCCACGTTAGGCAAAAGATTGCCTCCGATTTCTTCGCCAGACCCTAGTCCAGTAGGATACCACTGAAAGGTCCCACCATCGATCCCTGCTGCGTAGTAGGCATCCTCTAGGTGTATGCTGTGGCTGACGTTGTAGAAGATCGGCTTTTGGCAGCCTGTTTTCTTCATCGCCTGCACCATCTTGCTGACGAATGCCGTCACTTTCTCTATCGACTCGTCGTGGTGCGGCTCATTGCTCACCTCGAATGCCACGATATCTGGATCGTCCTTGTAGGCAACTCCTGTGTAGGGGTTGACGTGATTGAGAAACTGATAGAGATAGTTGGCCTGCGCCTCTATGGCATCTGGGTGGGTCAAGCAATCCTCTTTGCCGTACTTGTTGGCAAAGCCTGGTGTTTTCTCCGCTGGTTCGGGCCAGCCGTTGTCCCAAAACGCAATCGGTGTGATGAGGAACTTCATGTTGCGCTCCTTCATTTTCATGAGCATGTAATCGAACAGCTCCAAATGCTCGTTTTCGATCAAATTGCCCAACGAGTCACAGATCTCAGTGTCCCAGACGTGTACACGGTAGGCATCAAACCCCAATCGTGCAAAATGATACACGTCTTTGTCGATCTCCGCTTTGATGTCTATCCCTTGGCGCATAGCCGTGCGGTAGGCATGCGCAAACGGCACGGTATAGTTGACCCCAAAACCCTGCACCTCGGTCTGGTCTGGCCAGTGCATGATTCCGTTGGCATCCACGGTCACATCAGTACGGCCACCCGTGCTGTTTTGTCCCTGCGATGTATGCACCAGCATCACCGCGATTATCATCAGATATATATGTTTCATCGTAAAAATCTTTCGCAATACACTCCCCTTCAGCCTATCTCGCGATAGCTGTCCGGTGTATTTTTCTATGTCCTTGTTTATGCTTACTTGGCGCGTAGGGAGTCCTTACTCCTGCCCCTCATAGGTAGCGGTCATGTAGTCAAATCCGGCGTTGGCATTGCCGTCATAATCAAAAAATGCGTTGTTCTCCCAAGCAGAGCCTGTACCCCAGAGATCTTTCATCTCCGAAGAAATCCAAGCGGGCTCCCAATAGATGACACCCATTCCGCCGGCATTGATCATGCTCTGCGTGATGGATTGCAACAAATCCGATTGTCCAGTCGGCGTGTATGGATAGCCTGACAGTGCCTCTTCTCCACCGAAGAGGTTGTTGTACCCATCGTCTCCCTCGGTCGTCCATGGATAGGCTGTCTCTAGGATCATCACGTCCTTACGGTATTTGGCCTTGAAGCCCGCAACCGTCTCCTCCAACTGCGACAGACCAATCGTCGTGTGCCACAGTGGGTAATATGAAAACCCGATGATGTCGTACCCCGATAGTCCGAGGTTGTCAAACCACCAGTCGACGTTCTTGGGATCAGCGACATGTAGGATGACCTGAGTATCCACGGTAGAATTGGCTTCTACATCGTTGACGGCCAAGATGCCCTTGTTGATCACCGCTCTAAAATTCGTCCAACTGTCGTTGCACACGTTGCAGTTTGGGAAAGCCGCTTTGGCATCCGAGTACATCATGCCGCAGTTGGTCTCATTGCCTAACTGTACGTACTCTGGCATCAGGCCTTTGTCGTTGAGATAGGTCAGTGTCTTGTGCGTGTAGTTGTAGACCGAGTCCTCTAGCACCGCGATATCTGTGATGTCTGCCCATGCCTCAGGCACATACTGCTTCTCTGGGTCTGCCCAGGTATCACTGTAGTGAAAATCCAAAAGTACCTGCATCCCTGCGGCCTTGCTCGCGACGATCGCACGCTCCACATCGGCTAGATCATTGTACATCTGGGTTCCGTCCTCGCCGTAGACCTCTTGTGTCCATGTCGGCGTGTGCCACAGTCTGAGCCTCACGATTTGGTTTCCCTTGTCGGCAAAAATCTCGTAAGGATTCGTCTCCTGTCCTTCTACTTGAAAAATCCCTCCTTGGTCCAAAATCTGATTGACATAAGACAAATCAGCGCCAAACTGAAAATCAACTACTTCCGGCTCTGGTTCTGGATCGGGATCAGGAGTTGATCCTTCGTCCTCACTGCAGTTCCACAGGGTCAACAACATCAAAAAGGCGAATAAGAGGTTCATCTTGGATATCTGATTCATGTTACAAAACATCTAATTTAAACCTGAAATATTGACCAAAGGCAGCCTCTGATCAATATTTGAGGTATAAAAAGTTAAAAGTACAATATTTAAAAGCCGCTCTTCAGCTGACAGTTTTCGACAGCCCACGGCTATCTGTTTGGTTCTAAGGTTATCTCGGAGCAACTACACGCCACGAGATAGTTTAGTCATTGCTTATTGAGTCAACTCGATGGTTTTGGCTGTCAAGTCAATGGCTATCGTATAGCTACCGGTCTCTCCCACTACTACAAAATTGCTGTCTGCATCTTCGTTGTCTCCGAGTACTTCCGTCACCGAACCTTCGGCGAAGTAGCTGTACCCGAACACAGGGTCACTCCAGTTGTCCATTTCACCAAAGAATCTAAACGAAGACCCGTTGGTAAAATCGGTAGTCCCTTCGAACTTGCCATCCCCGAGGTAAGTCAGTTCGTAGGCTGTCCCAAAAGACCACCCTTGGTCATCTCCCACCAAAAACAGCGTCGTGACTTCCGTTGGTGTTTCTTCCTCTTCCTCCTCTTCTTCTTCTAACTCTCCAGCGACCATCTCGATCGTCTTCTCATTGAGGTTCACTGTGATCGTATAAGCTCCCGTGGCTGCACCGTTGGTGAAGTTGTTGTCTGCAGGTCCGCCGTCCGTCAAATCAGCAGGAATCGTACCTCCTTCGAAGTAGGTATAATTGTACTGCGTAGCAGCCCAATCGGCGTGCTCAAAGAATCTCCAAATACTCCCCTGCGTGAAAGTGGTCGTCCCTTCGAACACACCCGGAGCAATCGCTCCCAACTGGAAAGCTGTGTTGGTATCCCATCCCTGGTCATCACCAATGATATACAGCGTCGGCGCATCTTCCATCGTGATGGTCTTGGTGTTGAGGTTCACTGTGATCTGATAGTCTTGATCGGTGCTCGTATACTGGAAGTTGGCGTCACCATCCCCCGAATTGATCAACACATCGGGTATCGTTCCACCTTCGAAATAGTCTGCATTCCACTGGGTAGCAGCCCAAGCTGGCGTCTCGAAGAATCGGAAAAATCCGTCAGCCACAAATGGGCCGATACCTATGTACTCACCTGGACCTGTACTCTCCAAAACCATCGGAGCAGCCAAGTCCCAATTTTGGGCATCCCCTATCAAATAGATCGGAGGGAATGTCGTCGCGTAAGGAGTCACCGTTGCGCTGATTACATTAGAATAAACAGGGTCAACTCCTTCTCCTATAGAGGATGCTACTCTAAAATCAACCGCATAAGCTTGTTCAGCTGTAGCACCCATACCTAGAATCGTAGTGTTCAACGAAGCATTAGCTATCACCAAACTGTCCGCCTGCGTCGTACCTAATCCCTTAGCCTCTGCAAACTCGGTACCTGCAGCAGCTACTTGGAGCGTATAAGTCACAGATGCCGAAAAACCATAATCAGCTTCTGTCCATTCAAACTCATCAAATGCCTCGGCTCCCTCGTCATATAGCAAGATATAGCTACTAGAAGGCAACTCCGACAATTCGTTCACCGCTGATTCTGAATCCAAAACCGCTTTTTCTACTAATTCCTCCTCACAAGAAATCAACACCAATGAGGCCAGAATGAATGTGTATATTTTTATGATATTCTTCATGTCTCTATGTTTTAATAACCGTCAGTTGGGGTAAGATTTGGGTTGGCAACTAGCTGTGCTGAAGGCACCGGAAAAACATTTCGGTAACTATCTGTAGCTACCCCTTCCTTCACTTTTCCTTTCCATGGCCATTGGTAATCCCCTGTCGTGAACTTGCCAAATCTGACCAAATCCGTACGTCTGTGCCCTTCCCAAAAAAGCTCTCTCGCTCTCTCATCCAAGATAAAATCCAAATCCAAATTGGCATCAGCTACCTCCCCAGAATTGTCACCATAGGCGCGTGTGCGTAGTTCATTGACGTAGGTCAAAGCCTGTGCACGTGTCCCCCCTTCTCCACCACGAAGCACTGCTTCGGCGTACATCAGGTAGGCATCCGCCAATCTAAACAGTGGAAAGTCAGTATCTACCTGCACACTCTGATTGGAGTCCGATAGATCACCATTCAACTTTCTATTTCTAAACTTAGTGACAGCATAGCCATTAGAGAACAGACTGATATCATCAATCTCTAAGCTCTGTCCATCCGTCCAAAACAACGCTCTGCTGTCATTGGTCATGTCAAACTTATTGACCAAAGCTGAGGTCGTCCTCAACCCAGACCAAGCATCGCTGGTCCCGAACATACCCTCTGCGTCCATAGATCCACCGATTTGAGAGTGTAAAATGTATGTCATACCGCCCCAAGTCTGCGTCTGTATCCCATCATAAGTGATCGCAAATATCATCTCAGGGCTATCATCGTTGTCCGCCACAAAACTGTATCTATAATCCGTAGGAATCGTGTATCCTCCTGCGAGTACAGTCTGTAGTGCAGCCAAACAGTCGTCATACTTGTCTTCACCGATGTACACCTCAGCGTTGAGGTATAACTTAGCGAGCAACATAGACGCAGCACCCTGATCCGCTCGTCCATATTCGAATCCCGCCGCTCCTAATGTCGGCATCATATCAGATAACTCCCCCTCCACATACGCGAACAAATCCTCACGCGTGATACGCTCCGGAAAAAATGCTCCTGGCAAGTTCTCTTCGGTCACGAATGGCATAGCGCCAAAAAGATCCAATCCATGTGAATAAGCTAAAGCACGTAGGAATCTCGCCTCCGCTTGAAATGTCTTGATTTCATCTTCCTCTTTGCCTTCGGTCACTCTGATATACTCGTTGCACAGTGCGACGGTGTACATGATGCGCGAGTGCATCGCTGCGATAAAACCGTCATTGGCAGTCCATGTGTGCCAGTGAAAATCCTTGATCGTCGCATCGTTCCAAGACAAAACCGCCTCATCAGTGGTCAACTCTTGGTGATTCCAATATTGTCTCAGGTAGTTACCAAACCCTTCGTCTATCCCTTCAATATCTGGATAGCCATCTGGTCCCTGCTGTCCACTAAGTGCTAGAGTCGCGTACAGTTTTGCCAAGCCTTCTTTGTAATCCGCCACGGTCTCATAGACCTTGTCAGAACCTACTACATCTGGATCGGTTGGACTCACATCCAAATCATTGACACAGGACACGAGGGTCAGCAGGCACAATGATAGTATCGATATATAAATATTATTTGCTTTCATTTTTATGCTGTTTTCGGATTAAAAATTAAGGTTAAGACCTACCAAATAGGTTCTAGGCCGTGGGTAGATATTGTTGTCTATCCCTCCATCAACCTCAGGGTCTATCCCCTCATAATCTGTGATGACAAAAGCATTTTGAACCGTAAAGCTCAACCTTGCTTTTAGCTTGTTCTCAAACAATCCGTCTAGCGTATAGCCTAAACTGATGTTGTCCATCTTGAAGAACGATGCGTCCTGTACGTACATATCCGACCAGTACTGCGGTACAGAAAAACCAATCTCAGCAGCTGACTGTCTGATGTTTCCAAAGTAGCCATTGGCCGAAGATTGATACAAGCTCGATAGCGAATTATCCGCTAGTCCATTGTTATATACATAATTGCCTATGCTCCATCTCCCTGAGAAAGAGAAATCGATGTTTTTGTAATTCAATCTAGAGTTGATCCCGACAAGGACATCCGCATTTGGATTTTGATTGTGGTACTTATTGAACTGGTTGCTGATCACTTCACCGCCTTCTTCTGTTCTATCTACATAGATTCCTTCGAGTGCATTGCCATTGGCATCATACACCTGCTGAAAAGTATAAAAAGCGTATGGTGCATGTCCGACAGTCAAGATTTGAATCTTATTGTCCGTCCCACCAGCAATAGCCCCTACTTGTACGCCTGGGTCGTTAGGATCATTGGTTTTACTGAGTTGTGTAATCTCTCTGGTGTTGTAAGTAAAGTTCGCTCCTACAGACCAGGTAAAGTCAGCCTTAGACACCAATCTACCCGTCAGCGACACCTCTAACCCACTGATTTCCATAGACCCCACATTGGTGATCAGGTAGTTGCTAAAGTTACTCCCATCTGCGATCGGAATATTGTTGAGCAGATCATCCGTCGTCTTCTGATAGTATTCGATGCTACCCGAGAGTTTGTCATCCCAAAACCCAAAATCCAGACCGATGTTATAAGTAGTCGTTTCTTCCCACTTGAGATTAGCGTCATAAGCAGCCGGTCTCAGTGTGTTGTAATAATCATTGCCAAACTGTACTGATGCACCTGTTGTACTTCTGAGGTACTTTGCAATCGCAGGATAATAAGGATCTACCAGATCAGGTGACAGGCCTTGCTGTCCAGTCACCCCATATCCCAATCTCAATTTCAACATGGAGAGTGAAGGAACGGCCTCCAAGAATGACTCATTGTGCAGATTCCAAGCTAGTGCCAATGATGGGAACAGTCCCCAATGGTTGTCTCCAATGAATCGTGATGAGCCGTCTTGTCTCACTGTAGCAGTCAGTACATAGCGGCTGTCATAGTCATAGATCAATCGCCCGTAGAACGACACCAAGAAGTTCTCATCCGAATCCTTCGTATCCTGTACCACTTGTGTACCGTCGGTGTTTCTATCAAATGTCGTCCCTGCTCTCTCCCAGTGCTGCCACGAATATCCACCAATCACGTCGACGCTATGCTGACCAAACTTCTTATTATAGTTAAGATAAAACTCTAAAAGCTCAGAGTTCGACTCGCTCGTATAGTCAAGCAAACGTCCGTTGTCTCCTGTATAATCCCTGTAAGTCCATGTCGTCCCTGGTAGCGCATTGTCCACCCCATCCGTACTTGTTCTGTCCATACCAAGGTTAAGATTTGCTTTCAATTCAGGAAGGAAATGAAGTTTGTAATCCAACTGTACATTACCAATGAATCGGTTGACATCTGCCGTGTTTTCTCTCAACTCCAACATCGCTACTGGGTTGCTGATGAACGTATTGGATGGACCTTCTGGGTCGATGTTGCCGTCAGGTAGTGTCGTGGTGGTATAGGCAAAATAGCCATTGTAGCGGCTGTTGCCATTGTAGACTGGCTGTGTCGGATCAAAATTAACCGCAGAGCCTACCGCTCCTTCGTCTCCAAAATTAGAGTTGGCCAAAGTCCCTTTGGCGTTGACATTGACTTTCAAATGGTTGTCAAGTAGACTAGGACTCAAATTCAATGACAAAGAATGACGTGTCGTAGAAGTCGTCTTGAGTATACCGTTTTGATCCGTAAATCCATAAGACGCTCTGAAAGGAATACCTCCTGCGGCTCCTGAAACACTTACGTTATGGTTTTGAGAAATAGCCGTTTCGAATATCTCCTTTTGCCAATCGGTGTTTTCATCACCCAACTTTCTCAATGCTGCATCATCAATCCCGCTAAAATCAGAGCCGTTTAGACCTGTCACCAACTCTCTGTATTCATCTCCTGTAAGGACATCTACATATTTGGTCGGTGTACTGACTGATACTTGGCTATTGAGGTTTACTTTTAGTTTTCCCGATTTCCCTTTTTTGGTCGTAATCAAGATGACACCATTGGATGCACGTGAACCGTAGATCGCTGCTGCAGAAGCGTCCTTTAGTACTGTGAAAGATTCGATATCATTTGGGTTCAAAGTATTGAGCGGGTTGGACAATCCACTCACTGCGCCATCGTCGATTGGAAAACCGTCAATTACGATCAGTGGGTCGTTGGTCGCTCCCCCTAAAGAAGATCCTCCTCTAATACGGATGGTAGAGGCACTACCCGGTGCGCCCCCAGCGCTGGTCACTGAGACCCCTGCCATACGGCCTGTTAATAGGTCTTGTGGTGAAGTAGTCACGCCTTGATTAAAATCTGTGTCTCCTAAAGTAGCCACTGCACCTGTGACATCATCTTTTTCCACTTCCCCATAGCCTATCACGACTATTTCGGAGAGAGTCGCTACATCGAGATTCAAAGTCACATCTACAGCAGATCTACCTGCCACGAGGGATTCCTGTGTTTCATACCCTACAAAAGAAAATACCAAAATGGCATCTTCGGATTTGAGAGTCATCGAAAACTGGCCGTCTATATTAGTTACTGTACCGTTGGTTGTACCTTTTTCTAAGACACTGACCCCTGGCATTCCTCCGGGTTCGTCGACAGCTGTCACAGTACCTGTCACGCTCTGTTGAGCGAAGGCTATGACTGCCCCGAATAGGATGAAACAAATTATTAGTAGTTGCTTTTTCATACGCTCATGCTTATTAGTTTGATAGTAGTTCAATAATCTTACTCAAAACTAGATATTAGCTTTTCTCGTCACTTGCACAAATCATACACAAACTATGAACTTTAATCCATTTTCATGTTTTAAAGCGCGATTAAGCCTGTTTATACACAAATTAGCAACGTGACTGTAGCTAAGCTGTATGCGTGCAAGAGCATCACTAGAATCCCAAGCATACAGGTCGATTGGTTATATTGCAAGCAGATTTTGTAGTACATGAAAACGAACAAACAACTACCCATTTCATTTCTTACTGGACTCATGGTTCTATACAGTTTTTTGGCTCCAGCCCAAGAGCTGTACTTCTCGACCTTATCGATGCGGGATGGGTTACCCACCAACATCATGGCGGGGGTCACCCAAGATCAGTATGATTTTATTTGGGTGAGTACAGGTAGTGGTTTGGCTCGATATGATGGCAACAAATTTACTTTATTTAAGAAAGGTGAAGCAGACAATACGCTCCCATCCAACGAACTAACCTCTGTCGTGTCTATTGGTGACTACATCTGGGTTGGTAGCTGGGACGGCCTTTGCAAAGTCAACGTCAAGACCTTTGAAATCACACGAGTCGACTTACAGGGAGCCAATACCATTCGCACACTGCATGTAGGGCAGCAGGATGTACTATGGGTAGGGACTGCCAAAGGACTAATCCGCTACGACCTCACCACTGACAATTTCGAACGGCTAAACAATGAACAACACAGCCTCTCGCACAATATGGTGCGTAGTATCTATGAAGACCAAAATGGTACGGTATGGGTAGGCACCTATGATGGTCTCAATCTCCTCAAAAAGGGGCGAAGACAATTCGAACAAGTGACACTAACCAATCCACCTGCTACCAACCAAAATCACCTAGTCCTAGACATCAAACCCTCGATTAACCACGACCCTAATATTTGGATAGGGACGGAACTCGGCCTCTACCGTATCAACACGAATACACTGGAAAGCTATTCGTTCACGGCTTATAATTCCTCGTTTAGCAACCCCGTCATTAAGTGGATCTATCCCGATACCGAAGGAAAACTCTGGCTAGGAACTGATTTTGGTCTCAACATCTTCGACCCTATCACGAAGACCAACTCGACACATTTTCACAATCCTCAACTCCCCTACTCCATCGCCAACAATGTCGTGATTCAAATCTTCGAGGATAAAAGTGGTGTCATCTGGTTCGTCACCTCCAACGGACTGAGCCGGGTCAACAAGTATGGTAACTTCTACACCTTTCACGACATCACCTACGAGGCAGGTGGTCGTGCGATTGGCAACCAGATTAAGTCCTTCCTCATTAGCCGAACGGGAGACTACTGGCTCGCAACCCAACACGGTGTGATCCAACTCGACCCTCATACGGGAAAGAAAAAAATCTTCAATACAGCCAGCCCTGCGAACCAAAGACTCCTTCTCGATAATGTATCTACCCTAGAAGAAGACCAGTTTGGACAGATATGGATAGGTACTGCCAGTGGGATCAACATCTGGGACGAGCAATCCCAAAGCATGACCGCCATCAAGGCTGCCCCTAGCAATGGACTACAATCCAACTATATCGGCAATTTCACCCAGCAGGATGATGGCACACTCTGGGTCAGCGCATGGCAGGGTGGATTATACAAGATAGAAGGAGATCTAAAGGCTCACTCCGATCTACGATTCAAAGAGGTCTCCAGTCTAGCGTCAGGATCAGAAAAACACATCTATGGCGCAGGATACATCTGGACGATCGAGTATGACCAACTATACCGTGTCCATACTGAATCACTGGAGAGCACCCCAGTGATTGCCTTCAACAAAATAGCTGCCAACCGCATGATCTATACCCTCTACTGCTCCGATAGTGGAGAGATATGGGCTGGCACTCTCAATGGCCTCATCCAATACGACCCCTCATCACACCAAGTGACATGGCATCCGTTTTTGACGGACAATGACGAGATCGTCACCAGTATCATAGAAGACGATGCAGGAAACATTTGGAGCGTCACCAACTCCTCGCTGCAAAAACTCTCTGCAACGACGAAACATTTCGAAATCTTCCCACTGGATCACAACCTACCGATCAAGAGCTTCTATTTCGGCTGTGTAGTCAAAAACAAAAATGGCCAAATCCTCTTCGGTGGAGACAACGGATTTATCAGTTTCGTGCCGAATCAAGCCACACCCAATGCCTACATCCCCTCCGTGTATATCACCGACCTAGACATCAACAACCGACACATCTCCATAGGAGAAGAGCTGGATGGTCGCACACTACTGATACAAGACATCTCCTTTGTCGAACATCTCGAACTAGACTATGACGAACGGTCTTTTGCACTGCAATTTTCCTCATTGGACTTTTGGCAACCCAACAAGAACCTTTATACCTACCGCCTCGAAGGGTTCGAAGACAACTGGCATCAGGTGTCAGGCGCGAACAACCTTGCCATCTACTCCAACGTCAAAGCAGGTGACTATACCTTCGTCGTGCGTGCGATCAACTACTACGGTCTAGAAACTGAGGCGGTCACACGCCTACAGATGACCATCAACCCACCGCTATTCCTCAATGGCTACTTCATCACCTTGTACATCGTCATGCTCTTGGTCTTCATCTACTATGCGCTCAAAACCTACTCGACGAGAGTACATCTCAAGAACCAACTGCAGATTACACGACTCGAAGTAAAACACGCTGAAGAAATCGAGCGAACCAAAGAAGTCTTTTTCACCAATATCTCCCACGAACTCCGTACACCGATCAGCCTCATCCTCCCTCCGATTCACCAAGTACAGCATACAGGCACGCTAGATACAGAAAGTAAAACACTGATTGCCCTAGCAGAAAAAAATGCGGAAAGACTACTCCGTCTGGTTAATCAGATTTTGGATTTCAACAAAATGGAGAACGACACCCTACAGCTCAAAGTCCGGCTCGTAGCACTCGTAGCATACTGCGAGGAAGTCTTTTCTATGTTTAGCGACAAGGCGCAAAGAGGACATATTCATTTTCTATTCGAAAAAAATATCCCCGAGCAAGAGGTCTGGATAGATGCCGAAAAAGTAGAGACGGTACTATTCAACCTTCTTTCCAATGCTTTCAAATTCACCTCCAGAGAAGGGTTCATTAAAATGACTGTATCGATCGATACGCAATACCCAGCGTACAAGGAAGGCGCATTCAAGATAGAGGTCAGTGACTCAGGAGTCGGCATCTCTGAGGAAGACCAAGGCAGAATCTTCGAACGATTCTATCAAGCCCAAGACGGCAAACGCAAAGAATCTGGCAGTGGCATAGGACTGACGCTCGCTGCTGAATATGTCGCACTGCACCACGGTAACATCTCCGTCAAAAGTAGCCCTGGAATGGGAACAAGCTTCACCGTCCACCTCCCCCTAGGCAAAACCCACCTCCCCGTGGATACCTTGGCAGCTGATGCGCAAGTCGAGATTCGGGCGACCCCTTCGGTACATGGCAGACAGAACGGCTCGAAGTTCTACCAACTGGATCTCGCCTCTGATAAGCCGCTCGTGCTCATCATAGAGGACAACAACGACATGGTAGACTTCATCCGTACTAGCCTCAACCATAAATACAATTTCGTCGCTGCAGAAAACGGACAAGAAGGGTTGCTCAAAGCCAACAACTTCCTACCCCAAGTCATCATCAGTGACATCATGATGCCCATCATGGACGGGCTCACGCTCTGCAAGGAGATCAAGAACAACCCCAAAACCAGTCACGTATCAGTAATTCTCTTGACGGCCAAAGCCCTACTTTCGCATCGTATAGAAGGGATCAAAACCGGAGCGGATGCTTACATCACCAAACCCTTTGAGATTGAACTCCTCGAAGCACACATAGACCAGTTGATCCAGCGCAAAAAAGAACTAACAGAGTTCTTCAGAAATGATCTCATCCCTTTGCCTAGCGAGTCTCAAGCCGCCAACAACGAGGACAACATCTTCGTCAAGCGCGTCATGGATATCATAGAAGCAAACATTGCCAATTCGGAACTCACCGTAGACATGATCAGCAGCGAGATGGCCATGAGCTCAACCCACCTCTACCGAAAACTCAAAGCCAATACCGACCACTCTGCCAAAGAGATCATCCAAAAGTACCGGCTCAAAAAGGCTTCCCTCCTGCTTCAAAACAAGGAAGGCAACATCACCGAGATCATGTACCAAGTGGGATTCTCTAGCTTATCCTACTTTTCGAAATGCTTCAAATCAGAATTTGGGCTATCCCCCAAAAAGTACCAAGAAAGGTTTGAAACAGAAAAGAAAAAAGTTCAATAACAGCCACCTCCTTCTCTTTATCACGCTTTATGTGCTATACCCAAGCCTGCTGTGACAACTTGTGACATCTCTTTACTATGCCGTGACACACGGTAACATGCTAGTGTCTTAGTTTGATGTATAAACTCACATAAACAAAAACACTATGAAATTTATCATCCTTCTACTCGGTATCTTGGTGGCGGCATGCACGCTAGGTCATGGACAAAATCACCAAACTATGAAAACGCGCTATTATGAAAAACCCATCGTCGAAATGACCCTCAACGGTAAAAAAACCTGGGTGCTACTCGATACAGGATCAGACATCACAGTCTTTAATCTCAAATCCAAAGACAGATATGACTTTCATGCCCATCAGGATTTCAATCAACAAATCAAAGTCGCAGGGTTTGGATCTCGGCACAACCAACTACATCAAGTTACTAATGCGCGACTATATTTTGGAGAAATGCAACTAAAGTCTGACTTTTACGCCTATGACATCACCAACATCGTGAGCTCTATCCGAGCCAGAACTGGAAAACACGTAACAGCTATACTGGGGACCAACCTTATGCGACAATACGGTTTTGTCATAGACATGGGGACCAATACAGTCAGCATAGAATACAAAGTCAAAAAGAACAAAAGAAGCCAGAAACAAGATTCAGAACTCACCATTGCTAAAAACACAAAATAACTTGGACAGGCTCATCAAAATCACTGGAACACTTCTCCTACTTGTCGCGGGACACACTACTCCTGTCTCTGCACAAGAACAAGACAACAGTGGCCTGCAGTGGCTTATGGAATGGCTCTACGAAGAACTCGAAATCAACAACAACGACCAGCCCTTTAGCCCGGCCAATACCGACAACCTGTTGCTCAAAGTAAATCTAGCCAGAGACTGGAAATTCAATATCGGTGACAATGCTCTCTGGGCAACCCCTACTTATCAAGACCAAAATTGGGAAAACATCAAAGTTCCCTCCAGATGGGAAAACGAAGGGTTCAATGGCTATGACGGGATCGCCTGGTACAGGACTAGTTTCGATGGACGACTGCTCAATCCCAAACAGACGCACTATCTCGTCCTCGGCAATATAGATGATGCCGACGAATGCTTCTTCAACGGTCGCATGATCGGAAAAAATGGACGCTTTGCTCCAAAATTCCGAACGGCCTACACTACCAACAGACGCTATTTGATCCCCAATGAGAGCATAGACTTTGGGGGCAAAAACACCATCGCGGTACGCGTCTATGATGAAGTCCTCGATGGAGGGATCGTCAGTGGGAAAATAGGCGTGTATGCAGATTTCAATAGCGAAAATCTAGTACAGGACCTGATGGGACAATGGAAGTTTACCCGATGGGACAAAAAAAATGCCTCTGATCCTAACTACGATGACTCAGGATGGGATGACATCTGGGTACCGTCACTATGGGACAATCAAGGTTACCGATCATTCGATGGTGTGGCATGGTACCGTAGACACTTCGAGCTTAGCTTCATCCCCAAAGAGAACAAAACATACTACCTACTCCTCGGCAAGATAGACGACTATGACATCACCTATCTCAATGGCCACCGTATCGGCGTGACTGCTGATGGGAAAAATTTCGGAGAGAGCCAATCCTATGATCAAATCCGTCTCTACAAAATCCCCAAAGGCCTACTCAAGCAAGACCAGTCCAATGTCCTATCCGTACAAGTGCGTGATCTTGGCTACTATGGCGGCATCTACAAAGGCCCTATTGGAATCGTGGAAGAGCGGTGACCGTTTTAGCGAACGACGAACCTTAAAGAGTATGCTGTAGCATCTGCTGAAGTAACCAAGAGAATATAGCTACCCGAACGAAGATCACTCAAATCCACGCGCACATTTTTCGCACTGGCCTGCTCATAACGAGGCTCTCCATGAGCTACTCCGCTAATACTATATACCTTCATAGAATGGATGTCTAAACCACTCCCAGACTTCAGCTGAACCACACCTCGCGTCACAGTAGAAGGGTAAAGCACGACATTGGCTTTAGAAAAAGCATCGCCAGTAGTAATGCGCTTCACATCGAAGTATTCATATGCTCCATCAAAATCGACTTGTTTCAATCTGTAATAACTTACATCTCCTCGTGGAGATTGATCTACATATTCATATTCATGTGTGGTGTTGATAGTTCCTTGACCGTCGATTTGAGCAATTTCTCCGAATAAAACGCCATCGTCTGATCGCTCTACTACAAAATGAGAATTGTTCGTCTCTGAAGAGGTGACCCACTTTAAACGAGCAGAATAAGACTGAGTCTCCCAAACCACATCGAAATAGAGTAGGTCCACAGGCAACGGATCTCTTCCATCATTTTCAACATACTTTTGTATGCTATCATAACTGTCATCACTCATGTCCTCTATAATCGCTACGGGTTGAGAACCATTATTGGTAACTCCGTCAGTAGTGCCATCAGTGTATACATTTCCATCTCCAGTAAATTCACCATTCACACCTGATGCAGTAATATTCCCTTTGACCACCAAGACTCCTCCTGCTTCAATATTTGCCCCAGCATTATTCTTACCTAAATCAAGGTTTCCCATAATAATCAATACATTATTAGGTCCGATATTGATCGCAGCACCACTATTGGCAGTAAAAATCAAATCACCATGGATAATCAAGGTATCATTTACGGAGAGTGTTTTATTATTCCCTGTTAGGGTTACTGTTTCATCTGAGATCACATAAGAATTAATTGTAATATTACTCCCTACAGTATATCCAGGAGATGTACCCCCCGTCCACGTAGCGCCGACTGCCCAGTTGCCATCCGCTACACTGGTCTGAGCGAGGGTCTCATATAAACCCGACATGATGCATAATACAGAAACCAACAAAACTACCCTTTTCATTGTATGATTATTTTTAATTAACAAGTATGGTTAGAATAAGACCTAATCCAGGCACGCATTCACAAATACACTTAAATACATAATAATCAACTACTTACAAGGTATATGAAATAATTCTTATTAACCACGCAAAAGCCATGTTTTTATCACTTAAAACACTGAAAACAAACACATAGCACTGTAATACCCACTAAAAGAGCTGACACGACTCTCTAATCCAGCTCCACTTCGCGCAGTTCCACCTTCTTAGCACCACTACTGGGACGTATGGTGTACCCTCGAAAATTCAAAATCGAACGGGTGAGTTCTGCCCCAAAGAGCAACACGACTGTGGAATAAAATACCCAAACGAGCAATATCACCACAGAGCTGGCTGCTGCATACGTTTGCCCAAAATTGCTTTGGCTCATGTACATCCCGATGAGGAACCTTCCCAATACCAGCATCCCTGAAGTGATCAATGCGCCCATCGCCACGTTCTTCCATTTCAATCGTACGTCTGGTAAAAATTTGAACAAAATCGTGACAATAAACACCACACTTACAAAAGAGAATAACCCATTCGCCAACTCCAAAACCACCGTATCGAACCCCTGCAAGTATTGATTGATAGGTTTCAAAAACACGGTCAACAGTGTATCCATCAGCAGTGAAAAGATCAGTACAAAACCCAATGCGATGATCATCCCAAACGAAAGCGTACGGTTCAAGGCAAATTCCTTCAACGCGCGTTTCCCTGCACTTCTGACACCCCAGAGGGTATTTAGTGCGGATTGCAAGGACATAAAAATGGTCGTCGCGGAGAAAAACAGCACCCCGATACCTACCACAGATTGTATCCCCTTGCTCGGATCCAGTTCTATATTTTTGAGAATCTGCTCGATAGTATCTGCTGCCGATTTCCCTACGAAATCAGAGATCTGTCCTGAGAGTTCACCACGGACGGCCTCCTCTCCGAAAAACACCCCCGCAGATAGCACTACTGCAATCAGAAGACCCGGCAAAGAAAAGATCGCATAAAAAGCAATCGCTGCTGCGGAGTTCATCAGATTGTGTTCACCGCTGGCTTTGATCGTATCTACTAGGACGGTTCGGATTGCGAAAAAAATCTTTTTCATAGGATGGAATGCTTTTTGGCTAAGTACGTCATAAATCATTCCACCAAAAACGCAAGACATGCTAAAACATAAGAAAACCATCCTGATCTGCTTTGCCATTCTGGTGATAGGATTGAGGCTTTCACTCCCGTTCATTATCAAAAATCAATTCGAAAAGGGCATCAATCAACTCCCACAGTATCGGTGCAACATCTCTGACATAGATCTCATACTCTATCGTGGTTCGCTCATGATAGACAGCTTGGAGGTATTCATCACCACCAACGAAGTAGAAGAACCTTTCGTCAACCTGCCCCTCACCGATATCTCTATCGAGTGGTCAGCGCTATTCGATGGCGCCATCGTAGGAGAGATCTTCTTACAAGACCCAAAGCTCAACTTCAATGATGGGGAGAAAGAAAGTGAGCAGCAGGCCGGTGATACCGACTGGACACAGCCCATACTCGATATGATCCCCGTTCGAATCAACCGGTTTGAGATCAAAAACGGTAGTCTGAACTTCAAGAACAAAACCAGTTCTCCTCCTGTCAACTTATCCATCACCAACTGGGATCTCATAGCCACTAACCTAACCAATGCCACCGACAACACCGAACAACTCCCCTCATCACTCACCACTAGTGCCAACATCTTTGACAGTGGCAAAGCTCGCATCAGTGGCAATCTCAACATCATCAAAAAGATGCCAGACATGGATCTCAGTTACAAGCTAGAATCCATCGACCTGACCGAGACCAACGATTTCACCAAAGCCTATGCGTCTTTCGATTTTGAGAAAGGGTATTTTGCGATTATCGGAGAGTACGCCATGCGGGATGGCAAAATCAAAGGCTACATCAAACCGGTCTTAGAGCATGTTAAAATCTTGGATATGAACGAAGACAAAGGTACGCTCAACACCCTCTGGCAAGCCTTCATTGGAGGCATCACCGAACTAACCGAAAACCAGAAGAAAGATCAAACCGCCACCAAAGTAACACTATCAGGAGACGTCAGCAACGTAGATACCGATGTACTAGACATCATCACAAACCTGTTCAAAAATGGCTTTATAGAGGCCTTTGACAAGGAAATCGAAAACACCGTAGATTTCAAAGATGTCCCTAAAGAGTAAAGAATCACATTGGGTTACTAAATACAGCCCCCCTTGTCTACCCACAACAACTCAATAAGAGGAACAGTCACACTTATTTCTCTCCTATCATCACACCCTATCCAAAAACTCTTCTAGATCCAGTTCTTTGTTGATTTGCAGTTTTTTGCGCAGGCGGTAGCGACGTGTCTCTACGCCTCGGACGGAGAGATTGAGTTGGTTAGCGATCTCTTTGGTGGACAGCTTCATCTTTAGCAGCATGCAGAGCTTCGCTTCGGGTACCGACAGTTTTGGGAAGTCGCTCTTGAGCTTTTTGAAGAAGTCCGAGTGCAGGAGGTTAAACTGATCTTCGAAGCTCTCCCAGTCCTTGTCGCTGTCCGTTTTGCTTTCGATCTTGGTGATCAGCCGCTGTAAGACTTTCTTCTGATCGTCTAAGGATGCTACCTCCCCTACTTCCTTGAGTGTACTTTTGATCTCCATCAAAAACTCATCCTTGTTGTGCAACTGCATGGCAGAGGCTGCCAGTTCTTTGTTCTTTTCCTCTATCGTCGCTTTGAGTGTATCGTTCTTGGCGCGAAGTACCTCGGGTCTATTGGCTTTGGAAGGGATATCAAACAAGGCCTTGTCGAGATGAGACAGCCACAAGCTATAGGCCTGGTTGCACCGAGACTGGTTGAGCCGTGGCTCGTGGATGATGCTAGGCGTGACGTGTGACAAAGCATCCTCTAAGGAAGAGTACACGCCATTGGCGACTCCTGCAGCACGTGCTGCACCGATAGCCCCCGTGGTATCTACCACCTCGATATGACAGTCCAGCAACGTAGCAATCGTCATCGAGAATACCTCGGACTGAAACATGTTGTCATTGGTCACCCGAAGTACATCCACCTCCAGCCCCAGTTCTTTGAGCAGGTTGACTCCATAGACAAACGAAAATGCAACACCCTCCAGTGCCGCACGGTAGAGGTGTCCCCTAGAGTGTCGGCTAAACTCCAGATTCATAATGTGGGAGTTGATACTCTTCTCGTCCAGCATCCGCTCGGCACCATTCCCAAAAGGCAAAATACACAGCTCATCCGACCCGATCGGTACGGTAGAGGCCATTCGCTCCATGTCGTCATAGTGGCGCCCACTAAGCGCAATCTGACTTTTCATCCAGCCGTATTGCGTCCCTGCACCATTGAGGCAGAGCAGTACACCGATGCGATCGTAGTTGTCCTCGTAGTTGACATGAGCAAAAGGGTTGACTCGCGAACGCACGTCATATTTGGGTCGATCGACGATTCCATAGACTACCCCTGATTCAGCGCTGGTCGCAGCGATCTCTCCGGGATTGAGTACATTCAGTGATAGCGCGTTGTTGGGCTGATCTCCTGCCCGATAGGTCACAGGGATCCCAGACACCAGTCCACTCATCTCTGCTGCCTCGGCCGTCACTGTCCCCTGCATCGCAAAAGTAGGGACGATCTCTGGGATCAAGTCCTCACTAATCTCATAGTAGTCCAGTACTTGTTTAGCTATTTTCTTCTTTTTGAAATCCCAAAGAATGGCCTCTGACAGACCAGAAATAGTCGTCTGCACTGCTCCAGTGAATTTCATGGCGATGTAGTCTCCCGGCAACATGATCTTATCGATGCGATCATAGATATCTGGTTCATTGTCTCTGACCCAGCGCAGTTTGGATGCGGTGAAGTTGCCAGGTGAATTGAGGAAATTCTCTAGACATTCTTTCTCTCCTAGGTCTTTGAAAGCCTTCTTACCTATCGTCACGGCGCGACTGTCGCTCCAGATAATGGAAGGGCGCAATACTTTCTTGTTTTCATCGATGAGAACGAGACCATGCATCTGATAGGCGATCCCTATCCCGCCGATATCTCGTGGATTGATTTGATTTTGTGACAGGATATTTCGGGTGGCGGTGCAGAGATCCTGCCACCAGGACTCAGGATGCTGCTCTGCCCATCCGCTATGGCGCGACAGTATCGTCGAATCATGCTCTGGATATTGTCCTACTCCGATGACCTTGTTGTCCTCTGAGCGAATCAGAGCTACTTTAATCGTCGTACTGCCTATTTCGTACCCTAGTAAATACATCTTTGCTTTGCTTGAATAATGCTCTTTTAGGCATTAAAAAAACGCTTGTCAGTGGATCTAGCCAGTCACAAAAGAAGTCTCTTGACTAACCTCCTCTGCCCTGTCTCAAATAGCTAAAACTATTTTCTCATCGTCAGCATATCACGCTCCAAACGCTATTTTCACACCTAAACTACGCCAAAGTTACGTCACTTAACAAAACTAGCCTAACGATCTCAACAATAACATTCGCCGCTTTCAATCTCCTCCCAGTTCCTGACTTTTCAACTTTATACTTTGACCTCTATTTAGCTCCCAAACATGATGAGCACGATACCTGCAATGATCCCCAGTAGTATCAGCGATTTGTACAAGATGTTTTTCTCTTTGAATAGTACTGCTCCTACCCCAAAGGAAATGATCACGCTGCTCCTGCGTAGCAGAGACAAGATCGACACCAATGAGTCCTCATAAGTCAACGCATAGAAGTAAGCAAAGTCTCCCAAGACCAGTACGATTCCTATCAGCGGTATCGCATGCCGCCACTGAAAGGGGGTGAGTTGTTTTCGTTTGGGATACCAAAAAAGCCACAGCACCAGCAGCATGATCGGCACTTGATAAAAGGAAAAGTAGGCTTGCACCGCCAAGCGGTTGTAGTGCGCGATCAGGTACTTGTCATAGAGTGTACTGAAGGTCCCGATGAGGGTCGCTAGAAAGATGAACCAAACCCATTTGTTGGTTTTGAAATCGACTCCTTCCTTGTTGCCCGCGATGGAAAAAAAGTAGAAGAACACCAAGGCGACCATCATCCCGATCCACTGGAGAGTCGTCAACGTTTCGCCATAGATCACGATAGCCCCTAGCAACGTCCACACTGGACCTGTACTGCGTATCGGTGAGACGATGCTGATGGGGAGGTTTTTGAGTGCCATGAAGGATAGAATCCACGATGACACGACGATCAATGCCTTAGCGATAATCAACAAATGGACTTTGAGGCTAACCGCAGGAATGTAGAAATTATCATACTGCTCGAACTCCGCTACGGTATGAGAGAGCACAAGTGGTGGCACAAAGAGTAAAGCAGAAGCTACTGTAGAGAAAAACAAGACGGGTAAGACGGCGTTATTGTTCAACGAGACTTTCTTGAGTAAGTCATATACCCCCAATGCCAACAATGAAACCACTCCAAATATTACCCACATATCATCCGACTGTTTTTGCTCTATATAACTACACTGCTACTGGACGAACACCCACCACCACGGCGTTTGCGTTCTTCGTCATCAGTTCCCTCCTTCTCTAATCAACTGCACCGAATCCATACGAATGCGTGAATCCCCGATCAGAGTAGTCAAGACCTCTTTCTCTTCCAACGCCGTACGAACTTCATCCTGCCTGATGGCTTTGTTTCGCTTGTACAGAGAGGCCAATCGACCGATTTCATGATCCAGTGTTTGGTTCATCCGCTGGAGCCCCGCTTCTACTGCCTCCTTTTTCATCTGTTCTGCTACCTCTGTAGCGGTTTTGATCATCTCTGGGATAATGGCATCTACCAGCGTTTCATTATCAAGGAGATCATCTATCCGTCCTGGGATCAACTGCTGGCGAAACATGTCTACCGAATAATCTCCCGTGACTTCATCTCCTGAGTGATTGACCACTACTCGCAAGGGTGTACTCGGCAGAAAACGATCAACATGTACGCCTGATCTACCCGCTGTCTCTAGTACAAAGGTAGCTTCTAGCAATATCCCAGTCCCTTCTGTCCCTCGCAGCACGCCAAAACCAGTACCTCCAGTACCCATACTCAGTACCATATCTATCGCGCCAGTTACCATCGGGTGGTCCCAACTGATGAAGCTCAAATCCTCTCTGCTCAAGGCACGCTTTCGATCAAAAGTGACAGATATCCCCTCATCAGGAATGGATGGAAATACCTCCGCATTCGTTCGTACTGGATGCAATAAATAAGTACGAGGTGCCAAGTCTTCCATCTCGATTCCAAAGTGCTCGAATACTTCGGTCATGTATTGTTCAAGCGATAGATCTTGATCCGCTTCATGGATTTGCTGCACAAGCTGGTCCGCCACCGCTGGCCTGAAAGAGTTCATTTCGAGCAGTCGATCACGACCATTGGCCAAGGTTTGCTTGAGCTCCTTCTGGTAGGCCGCTGTATCATCAATGAGCAACTCTAGTTGCGTATTACTATCCGTAGCAGCCAACGTTGCAGAGACCAAACGATTGCTAAACAGCTGCCCGATCTGATTGCCACCTTCTATGTTTTCTTCAAAGGCATTTAACCCCTCATGAAACCACCGCACCAGCACTTCTTGTGGGCTTCCTTTGAGATACGGCACATGGATCTGGATATCGTCAGACTGCCCGATACGATCCAAACGACCAATCCGCTGCTCCAACAACTCTGGATGCACTGGCAAATCGAACAACACCAAGTGATGCGCAAACTGAAAGTTGCGCCCCTCGCTACCGATCTCCGAGCACAGCAATATCTGCGCGCCATCTGTCTCCGCAAACCACGCGGCATTCCTATCACGCTGTACGATCGTGAGGTCTTCATGAAACACCCCGACCTTGGCACTACTGAGTTCTCCCAACCCTTTTTCTAATGCCAATACTTTCGCTTTGCTGCGACAGATCAAGACCACTTTGGCAGGGTTCAATTGTACAAGTAAAGCAACCAGCCACGTGACCCGTGGATCTTCCGAAAACCAAAATCGTTGCTTTGTTCCTTCCCCCGTCTCCACTTGCTTATCCACTGCATATTCTTTCGTCATGCGCTGTATCCACTCCTCGTGATTGTCCACGGCGGTCAAAGGAATCAAGTGCGCCTCACGTGTCGGGAAACCACTCATGGCAGCACGCGTATTTCTAAACACCACTCGCCCAGGACCGTGTTGGTCAAGCAAGTCTTCTATCAGTTGATTTTTTGCGACAATTTGTCCTTCTTCTACCTTAGCCACTCGTTCTTTTCCAAACATCGCTTCTAGCAAGGCTCTATCATTCTGCTTCATAGCATTTCCTAGAGACAAATCTTCCACGATGTTGGCGATCATTTTGTGATCTTGTGACTCGTTGATGAACTCCTCATAATCTGCATACCTATCTGGATCTAGCAACCTGAGCCTCGCAAAATGGCTCTCCACACCCAGTTGCTCCGGCGTGGCGGTCAGTAGCAACAACCCTTTGGCGACCTTGCTCAGCATCTCTACGATAGCATAGGCGGGACTTGCTTGCGTCTGAGACCACTCCAAGTGATGCGCTTCGTCCACCACCAGCATATCCCAGTCTGCTGAGATCGCTTGGCGCGCACGCACCTGAGAGTTAGCCAAAAATGACGTACTACAAATCACCAATTGATCATCTAAGAAAGGATTGCCATCAGGTGCACTTTCGTCCAATGAAGCACATCGCTCTTCATCAAAAATATGGAACCATAGATTGAAACGTCTCAGCATCTCCACAAACCACTGATGAACCAAAGAATCTGGTACCAATATCAGTACACGGGAGACTTGCCCACTCAACAGCAGACGATGCAGAATCAAACACGCCTCTATCGTTTTGCCCAAGCCTACTTGATCCGACAGCAATACGCGTGGCGCATAACGAGAACTGACCTCATGTGCGATATACAACTGGTGCGGAATGAGGTCTATACGTCCACCTACGAACCCATTGATAGGAGAAATCCTACGCTGGTGATCGTATGCCAATGTTTTTCTTCTGAGTGCAAAGACACTAGGTGCTTCTACGTCACCGATCAGTAAACGGTCGTCCACACCATGTGTCACAGACACATCACCCAAATCAGCCTCCGACAAAACGCCTTCTTTCCCTATGTACAGTAACAGGTCGGTATTTTCTTGTACCCGCTCGATCACAAAAGGACGCTGATTAGCATCTACCACAGTATCTCCTGATTTGAAAACGACTCGTCGCAGCGGCGCTCCGTCCAAAGCATACTGTCTCGTCTCCCCTGATGCAGGAAAATGCAATTGCACCCGGTTTTTACTAACCTCAACTACTACACCCACTCCTAGCTCAGGTTCTCCCTCACTTGTCCATCTTTGATCTGGATAAAAATCCCCTATATGATCTGCCATTTTACGCTCAACGATTAGCCACCCAGATTGGATGTTTTCTAAAAAAATGCAAGTTCTTCAATCTTTGCCCGCATCTCCAACAACCGCTAATCTTTATTTCGATTCAGTAGATTTGGAAGTGGGCTTCTTTAGAAATGGTTTAGTCTATCCTTGATACTAAATGAGATGAAAGCTGTTGAGACTACAAAGTACAATAAATCAATATTACAACGCCCCAAAAGACACCAAATACCCCAAAGTCACGCCAAGCATCATGTGATTGGATAAGGTCGGCTCTCCAGAACTGTAAGTAACAGGATCGATATAGTTACTCAGATCGTAGCTAAAGCTCGCTTCGAGCATGAATGTCCCCAATCGGGATTCATAGAACGACCCAATCCCTCCTCTAAAACCATAGCCGTAAGACGGATCACGAGACTCGTCATAAGGGTGAAAATCAACCCCCTCCGTATCTGTAGGCAAAGGAGAAGACTCCACTTTGAGCAAGTACTCAAAATAACATCCTGCGTTGAAGAATACATGAAACTGATTTTTGCCTGTATGGAGATTGAATAAGAAAGGTAACTCTATATAGTCAAAGGTCGATTCGAAATCAGGCTCTTGTGTCACAGCCCCTTCTGGATATGCAACGAAGCGTAACTGACTACTATTCAACGTAGAACCTAACTCGGGTTTATTTTCAGGAAAACGCTGGATATATCCCTTCTGCGTATAATTCAGCTCTGCCTGAATCCCGATATGGTTTCGAAGAAAGTTCATCACCACGATTCCCGCCTGATAGCCATGCTTCAGTCCTTGATCTATTTCATAGCCATTGAAGGAATGGTACACATTAACCATAGAGGTATTGTACCCGCCTTTGACACCTAGATAGGTTTTTCGTTCGTCCTGTGCCTGAGCCCCAAAACGCACCCCAACTAAGAATAGGATGATAAGATAAATGAACCTGATTTTCATGAAGGCCAAAATTATAGAATCAGATGGAATAATCAGGAGCAGACTCAAGAAATCATCCGACCATCTGAGTATTCCATCTAGCGCACTTTGAACGTGATATGTTTCAGGCTTTATTTACGACGATAGGTGCTGCGAGGCAACTGTCTGGAATCCTAAACGCCTCCACCAAAGGCACGGCATTTTCTCTGACTTCCGCACAGAGCTCGTTGATTTCTCTACGGATGGCTTTGGTTTTGATTCCTTCCATGTATCCATTCTCTAGATACCAACCCTTGTGTTTCTCAATCTGCGTCAGCGCAAAAAGCTGACACAACTGCGTCAACACAGCCTTTGCCCCTTGGTCATTGGTTCTTTCGATCTGCGCAACAAACTGCTCTAGCACAACCCGCTCGACATAGGCTGACCCGACCGTCAACATGTGGTTTTGTGTCTGATTAAATGCATCAAAGGAATCCATTCCTTCATCTATATGATGTTTGATACGTCGTGCGGCAGAGGATAATATCTCCTTTTCACGGTAACGAAAAGCACTTAGGTGAAACTCAAAATCCAACAAATGCTCTTTATTGGTGTTACGCACTGTGATAGGGTTACGCTCAGTGACCGATGTCTTCGCCTGATCGGCGATATACCCGATGATCCCAAAGAGATTGATGTCCGAAAACTCCTTTTTGAACTCCGAGAGTCTACTCTTTGCGACCAGCTGCATCAGGACAGTATTATCACCCTCAAAAGTCGTATAGACATCCGTGTCGTTCTTGAGTCTATCTATGCGGTTTTCGGAAAGATAACCTTTTCCTCCACAGGCTTCACGACACTCTTGCAGACCTTGAGTCGTGTGCCAAGTCGAGAAGGATTTCAGTCCGGCAGCTAGTGCCTCGATTTCCTGCATATCGTCATCCGTTCGTGCCAAAAACCGCTCCGTCAGATACTGCAACCCAAAATGCAAAGCGTAGGTGTTGGCCAGTAGTGGCATCAATCTCCGCTGATGCGTCCGGTAGTTCAAAATCGGTACCTCCGCCTCGTTCTCAGGTCCAAACTGTCGGCGTTGGTCTCCATATTTGATAGCAATGGCCAATCCAGACTTGATCGCGCTCAGCCCCGATCTTGGGATACCGATTCGTCCACCGACCAAAGTGCCTAGCATGGTAAAGAAACGACGGTTGTCACTGGTAATCGGACTATCGAACTGCCCATCCTCGCTGACCGAAGCAAAACGATCGAGCATGTTTTCGTAAGGAATCGAGACTTGATCAAACCAAATCCGACCATTGTCCACGCCATTGAGTCCCATTTTCCGACCACAATCCACTATTTTGACTCCCGGCAATGTCTGTTTCTGTGGATCACGCAGCGGTACCAAAAATGCATTGACACCATAGTCTACCCCATCTATCATCAACTTGGCAAAGACAGTAGCCATTTCACCATGAACGGCTGCATTGCCGATGTACTCCTTGCAGGCTGCTTCATGAGGTGTATGTATCACAAAACTTCGTGTGCTGTGATCGTAGGTAGCAGTCGTTTCTATGCCTTTCACATTGGATCCATGGTGCGTCTCTGTCATCGCAAAACAGCCTGGCAATGCTAGGCTACCTACAGCAGGCAGATATTTCACATGATGCTTTTGCGTACCCAAAAAATGGATACTCATCCCGAACAATCCAAACTGCACGCCAAACTTGATCACCAAACTAAGATCATGATAAGACAGCGTCTCCATGATACTGAAATAAGATCGCATATCTCCACCTCCACCATAGGCTTCTGGATAGGCCATTCCTCCGAAACCATTTTCAGCGAGAGTCTTGCACCAGTCCAGTACTTTCTCCCGATACTCCGATAGGTTATCTGTCTCCAGATAGGCAAAATCAGGTTGCGATATAACGGCCTTCACGGCGGCAATAATTTCTTTGTCCTTTCCATCCAGTAAATCCGCTAAGGTCTCCACGTCAAAAGTCTGCTCAGTTGTTTGATTACTGGTTGCAGTCTCTCTATGTGCGGATCGTAGGTGATAGGCTGCTTCATTGGATATCACGCCGAGTGCTTGCTCGATTTGTGTCAATGACTCCCGCGTTTTATCAAGCGCAACGGAGTCTCCATCTGCCGTATTCAACTCGGCTAACTTTAGTCCTATGTCTACGAGTGAGTTACGCATTTTGGGACTCAACTGATCCGAGATACGGCGAATCTCTACAAGCCAGCTCTTGAGCTCTCTCGGTGAAGGAGGATTCTGAGGATCTAGATGAGACAGAATAAATGCTCGCTCATCCGCCTGCAGCCAATCTTGCTCATCCATGAGTTCTCTAACCTTAGCTATCTCAGTAGAGGTCAGTACTGCATCCGCCCACACCATGTACAACATGGGAAGGAATGCATAAAGCGAAGGATTTTTCTCGAAATATGGGGAAACTAAAATATCGTCTTTCATAGATATGGGGCTTCAAACAGGTTTTTTATTTCTTTCGAATTTAAACGGATATATCCATCCTAGGTCCTTATCTGAGAGAAAAAATCCCAGATCTGTAGCGAATAGTCTAATATAAAAAAATGGCGTTGACTGCTCAGCAATCAACGCCATTCTATATTATTTTAGCCATCCCTTCCAAATTGAGACATCCATTATCCCTACCAGATATGCGCTCTTTCGTCTACATTTTTGTAGAGGACATCTCCATCCTTAATATCAAATGCCTGATAGAAAATCTCCATATTCGATAATGGTCCATTGACTCTATGTTTGGCTGGTGCATGTGTATCTTGTATCAGCAATCTCTGCTCTAACTGCGGCTTGTATTTTGATCTCCAGATGGTACCGTATGACAAAAAGAACCTTTGTTCTGGTGACAATCCATCGATCGAATCAGGTCTACCATTCTTTGCATATTGCATCTGCAACGCATCATAGGCGATATTCACTCCACCAAGATCTGCAATATTCTCTCCTAGCGTCAACTGTCCGTTCACATTGAGTGTATCCTGCACCGTCAGCTTATCGAACTGCTCCTTTAGCACTGCGGCTCTTGCCTCGAAACGCGCTGCATCTTCGGCCGTCCACCAGTCACTGAGTTCTCCTTTTGAGTTGTACTTTCTCCCTTCATCATCAAACCCGTGCGTAATCTCGTGTCCTATTACCGAACCTATCCCGCCATAGTTGACTGCATCATCAGCCTTATAGTTGTAGAATGGGGGTTGTAAAATTCCCGCTGGAAATACGATCTCATTCGCTGGAGGGTAGTAGTAGGCATTGACCACTGAGGCTGCCATCAGCCACTCATCCTGATCGATAGGCTGACCCAGGCGACCGAGATTTTTGTCATTGCTAAAGATCGCCGCATTCCAGTGATTCTCTAGGTAGCTATCCTTGCTAATCTCTACATTGCTATAGTCATCCCAAGTGTCAGGATATCCTATTTTGACTTTCAGTTTCGTTAGTTTTTCATGCGCTTCCTTTTTGGTTTCTTCGCCCATCCAGTCCAGGCTATCGATACGCACATGCAAGGCTGCTTTGATATTATTGACCATCTCTAAACATTTCTCTTTCGCCTCTGGAGGAAAAACCTCATTGACATATAGCTTGCTCAGGGCATCTCCCAAATCACCATTGGTTTCGTTGATCACACGTTTCAATCTCGGTCTCATTTCATCCTGTCCTGACAGCTTTTTGCTATAGAAATCAAACCCTGCTTGCACAAAATCATGTGACAGATACGATGCACTACTGCTAATCAACCGAACCTTCATGTAATCCTTCACCGTCTCTAACTCCGTGTTAGATACTATACCAGGCAGGGCTTTCATATAGTCTACCTGGTTCACATTGATATCAGTCGCATTCGGTGCTTTCATCGCTTCGTAAAAGCTCGCCCAATCGATCCAATCACACATCTCTTGAAACTCTGCCATGGTCATTTTGTTGTAAGTCAACTCCGAGTCACGACGCTGTAGTCGGGTCATGGATTCCGCTGCGAGTTTGGTTTCCAAAGCCAAAACAGCTTCGGCTTTGTCTACTGCAACCGCAGAATCTTCACCTACTAGCGTGAGCAATCGAGCCATATAGGCTTTATAAGCTGTGATAATATCTTGACCATTCGCATCTTCTCTGAAGTAATAATCTCTGTCTGGCAACCCCAGTCCAGATTGTACTACTGACAGCAGGTACTGATCAGATTTTTTGTCATCAATCCCGACATACTCTCCATAAAAAGGATTGACCCCTCTTCTGTGTAGTACAGCTAATACATCTTGCATGCTTTGGGGGTCTGATACCGCATTGATTTGAGCCAATATACCTTCTAATGGCTTGGCGCCAAGTTGCTCGATTTGTAGTGAATCCATCCCTGCGGCGTAGTAACCTGCTGCTTTCATCTCGTTACTATTCGCTGTATAGACTTCTCCTTTGGTGGCTTGTGCTAGTACAAACTCTAACACCTCCTCGTTGTACTCGAATAGCTCGTGGAAACTACCCCATCCCGATCTATCTGATGGTATCTCCGTAGAGTCCAGCCATACCCCGTTGGCATGTCTAAAAAAATCATCCCCTACAGGCGTATTTTCATCGATAAAAGAAAGATTTAATGCCGGCTTGGTCTCAGAGGTCTCTTCCTCCTGCGGCTGACAAGAGAGTAAGGCTGTCGTAAGTCCTACGAAAAGACATAAGACGTGATTGATTCGCGTATTCATATTTCATATTTTGAGTTAGAATAGTAATTTAAAGCACTTCTCCATTCAATCGCCAAAGAATATACATGAATGGTCATTTATTGATTTCGTACCCTGAACATTTAACATCGAAAAGCAAGGTTCTCACCTTGGACATATCTAATCTTATGTTGATTTGACCTATTATTGCCTCCATGATAGATACCTCCAAAATCAAAATGCTCGTCCTGGATGTAGATGGCACGCTCACTGACGGCAGTATCAATGTCATGGATGATGGCAGCCAATTCAAAAAATTCAACGCCAAAGACGGCCTTGGCATCAAGATGCTCATTCGCCAAGGGATAGAAGTTGCTATCATCAGTCACAGCTCTACGGCAGCAGCTATAGAGGCTCGTGCACAGATGCTCGGCATACAATATGTCTATGCAGGACAAGAAGAAAAAGACATCATTCTCTCCCAGTGGCTGACCCAACTCGGTCTGACTTACGATCAAGTTGCTTTTATCGGTGATGACCTCAACGACATCCCTGCTATGGAAAAAGTCGGTATCTCAGCCTGTCCAGCAGACTCATCTGATGAGGTGCTCTCCTTCGTAGATGTGATCCTCAAATCCAATGGCGGAGACGGCTGTGTACGTGAGTTTATCGATCAACACATGGCAGTCGCCTATCAGCGACTAACTGGACAAACAGTACAAGCTGAAGTACCTGCTTTCTATAAAAGTAGGTAGGGATTTAACGTCAAACTGTAACCAATAAATTTAGCTGCCATCTATAGGGCGATTCGGCTTGTTTAAGACATATAATATCCTATTTTTGCACAAAATTGAAATCGAATGAGTGTATTAGTAAATAAAGATTCTAAAATCATAGTTCAAGGCTTCACAGGTACTGAAGGCACGTTTCACGCTTCTCAGATGATCGAATACGGTAGCAATGTCGTAGGTGGAGTAACTCCTGGAAAAGGCGGTCAAACACACCTAGACAGACCCGTATTCAATACGGTCAAAGATGCTGTAGACCAAGCTGGCGCAAACGTATCCATCATTTTCGTACCACCAGCATTCGCTGCTGATGCTATCATGGAAGCTGCTGATGCAGGTATCAAAGTAATCATCACCATCACAGAGGGTATCCCAGTGAAAGACATGATCACTGCCAAAGAATACATCTCAGGAAAAGACTTGACTTTGATCGGACCTAACTGCCCAGGTGTCATCACACCAGGAGAAGCTAAAGTAGGTATCATGCCTGGTTTCGTATTCAAAACAGGTAGAATCGGTATCGTGTCTAAGTCAGGGACTTTGACCTACGAAGCGGCTGATCAGGTCGTAAAAGCAGGACTCGGCATCTCTACCGCTATCGGTATCGGTGGTGATCCGATCATCGGAACCTCTACCAAACAAGCTGTAGAAATGCTAATGAACGACCCAGAGACTGACGGTATCGTCATGATCGGTGAGATCGGTGGTAACTACGAAGCAGAAGCTGCACAATGGATCAAAGCACAAGGTAATCCAAAGCCAGTAGTTGGATTCATCGCAGGACAAACTGCACCAAAAGGAAAAAGAATGGGACACGCAGGTGCCATCATCGGTGGAGCCGACGATACTGCAGAAGCTAAGATGAAAATCATGGCAGAATGTGGTCTTCACGTAGTGAACTCCCCAGCAGATATCGGAGAGACTATGGCAAAAGCTATTGGTTAATCTCTGGTAACTCAACGATACAAAAAAGCCTCTGATTCGAATCAGAGGCTTTTTTGTATCTATGTAATTGTTATTTGGAGACTGGAGGCAAAGTGACAAAAAGGTGTTTCGGAACCGAAAACAAGCATTTTTCAGCAGAACCTACATATTCTCCTCGTCTTCCTCAAACCCGGAAAACATACTTCCAATCAGGTCATCTATTCGCATCCCATTGTCCAAAGTATGCTTGCTCAGGTAACTGTACTCAACCAGCGCGAACAGCACAAATTCCATTAAGAAATAACGAAGAGACTCATCCTTGAGTCCTTTGATCTGTTTTTTAACCAAATCACCGAGACCTGGCACTTTATCCAGTTCCTTTCGGTAGTTTTTTTCAGAGTAGTCATTCAGTACATCGATCACATTCTCCTCACCGAACCACTCTGCAATCTTCTTGTACGGATCGACCTTCTCTCTACTCTTACGTACCTCATCTGGATCTTCAAAATAGTCGGTAAACAACGTACGGATGGCTTTGCCGATCAAGTTGTGCGCTACGATACCTGGACCTTCTTGTTCACCCTCATAAACCAGTTCTATCTTGCCCGTGATCGATGGGATCACACCAATAAAATCGGTAATCCGCACACTCCCTTCTTTCTCATTGTTGCGAAGCAAACGTCGCTCTATACTAGAGACCAAGTTTTCGTAAGACGATATCGTTAATCGTGCTGACACGCCACTGTTGACATCTACATATTCGCTCGTTCGCGCCTCTACTGCTATTTGCTCTATGAGCAGTTTCGCAATCTCATTGACCTGTACATGTTCTAGGTTAGCAGATTTGGCTTCTTGTTCTGTGATTTTCAAACCAGTATGTATGGATTTAGGATAATGCGTGATGATCTGACTCCCTAATCGGTCTTTGAGCGGTGTCACGATACTCCCTCTATTGGTGTAGTCCTCAGGGTTAGCTGTGAATACAAATTGAATTTCTAAAGGAAGCCTTAGCTTAAAGCCTCTTATCTGAATATCTCCTTCTTGTAGAATATTAAATAATGCTACCTGTATTCGCGGTTGCAAATCAGGCAATTCGTTGATCACGAAAATACAGCGATGCGACCTAGGCACCAGACCATAGTGTATCACACGTTCGTCCGAGTAGGGCAACTTGAGTGCCGCTGCTTTGATAGGATCTACGTCGCCTATCAAATCCGCAATAGACACATCTGGCGTAGCGAGCTTCTCTGTGAAACGCTCATCTCGGTGCAACCATGACACAGGTGTACCATCTCCTTTTTCCTCGATCAACTGGTGGGCAAAACTGGACAATGGACGCAAAGGATCATCATTGAGTTCGCTCCCCTCTACCACTGGCACATACTCATCGAGCAAGTTCACCATCAGACGAGCCATACGTGTTTTGGCTTGCCCTCTGAGTCCTAGCAGGTTGATATTATGCTTGGAAAGAATCGCTCGCTCCACATCAGGAATGACCGTGTCATCATACCCCAAAATCCCCTCAAACACATTGACTTGATCCTTGATCGATTGTATCAGGTTCTCTCTCAACTCGTCTTTGATCGATCTCGCCTCATAACCACTCTTCTTTAACTCCCCTAAGGTCTTGATTGCCAATTTCGAATCTTGATCAAGTTTTTCGTATGCTTTTACCATCTGTAGTTCTTCCTTCTATTTTTCTTAAAGTCTTCAAACACTATATGTCCCAATCCCTGCAAATCACTGTAATAGGCATTGCCATTATTTGCAGCAGTAAAGTCCCTCACAAACTCTTTGAGATATGGGTCGGACGCAATCATAAATGTAGTGACAGGTATATTTAATTTGCGACAGCTCGCCGCTAAATTCAAGGTTTTATTGATAATCTTGGGATCCAACCCAAAACTGTTTTTGTAGTATTTAATCCCAACTTTCATACAGGTGGGCTTACCATCTGTAATCATGAAGATTTGCTTGTTTTGATTTTTACGCTTTCGCAAAATATCCATCGCTAGTTCGAGACCCGCTACGGTATTGGTATGATAAGGCCCTACGCTGAGGTATGGCAAATCCTTGATATCAATTCGCCAAGCATCGTTACCGAACACAATCACATCTAGTGTATCCTTCTTGTATTTTTTGAGGATCAACTCGGACAAGGCCATCGCAACTTTCTTGGCAGGCGTGATTCTATCCTCTCCATAGAGAATCATAGAGTGACTGATGTCAATCATGAGGACGGTAGATGTCTGAGTTTTGTATTCGTTATCCACCACTTCCAAATCATCTTCTGTAAGCGTAAAGTCCGAAAAACCATGGTTAATCTGTGCATTTCGAATGCTATCCGTCATCGCTATATTGTCAGGCGAATCCCCGAATTGAAACTCGCGCATATCTACGCCTTTTTCATCTCCCTGACCATTGACGAAAGCCTGATGACTTCCCTGTCCTGATTTACGGAGTTTCCCAAAGATTTCTTCCAATGCACTCTTTCGAAAGTCACTCTCCGTTTTGGCAGTAATTTTCAATTTACCTTCCCCAGGCTTATCATCTAGATAGCCTTTGTCCTTTAGTTCTTGGATAAAATCACCAATCCCATAATTCTCCGTCGAGACGTTGTATTGCTTATCTAAGTTAGTCAACCAGCTCAGAGCTTCATTTGGATCTCCCGAAGTAATGAGTAATAACTCTCTAAAGATATTCCACAAGCTATCAAAAGTGCTTTGGTTTTCCTTATCTGGCGGTATAAAATCCGTAAAACGGTATCCTTGCATATATGTGAGTTAAACTGACCCTTTCAATAAAACTAATATTATTGTTTAGGGTTTTAGCATTTATTGATTAATTTAAAAAAACTTAAACTTTCCTTTTCAATCCCAACAAGATGGCCGGAAGACGCCCCATATTTGCTTCACTAGTTCATGACCTGATCATGTTCGTACGAGATCACACTTTCAAGATACTTTTAGAGCCGAAAGCGGGCAAACCCAAGAAGAAAACCGACAACATAGATGATCTAAAAAGAAACACGAATAAGTAACTAATTAAAGAAAAGCCCGCATGTATCAGATATATGCGGGCTTTTCTTTGGCGTAGATTTTTTTATTTCTGTTGTTCTGGCATAGTACCAAAAATAATATCCCAAAGCGGTGTACTCACACCAAATGCTCTATGTGGCTGCTTGTAGTGATGTATCCCATGATGCACCCACCAGATTTTAAAGGCATTCTTAGGGGGCTGAAAAGCATGAACCATATAATGCACCCAGAGATAAGAAGCATACCCCATCAATATCCCTGGCAAAAAGGCATAAACGAAATCGCCCATTGCAAAACGAAATACAAAAAACAATATCGCTGAGAGTGCTAGGCTCACAGGAACAGGCATAGCTAGCCTATCTTTGTCTCTTGGAAAATCATGATGCACGCCATGTGCTGTATAGACAAATTTCTTACGAGCGGGGGTCGTCTCAGGCATGTGAAATACGAATCGATGCATGATATACTCTACCAGACTATAGAGCAATAAGCCTCCCAAAAACCAAACCAATACCTGTAGTCCCCCTATTCCTTTGGCGACCACTGCTTGATAAAGCAAATAAGTAGAAACTGCAGAAAACGCGACAAGAGGCGCTGCGATGTGTGTTCGGGTTAGTTTCTCAAGAACAGGATTTTTAAAAATCCTTCCACTCCCAGAAGTTTTAGGCATTTCGGTGAATTATTGTTGTGTTGATCAAATATATGAGCAAATACGAAATTAATCCAAACTAGTTTTTCCTTTTCGCTCAAATTAAGATACTACAGCCTGCTTATAATCTTTAACTGTCTGAATATAAAACTCTTCATACATCGGAAGTATGTTTTTAAGATCAAAAACTTTGGCTCTAGCCAAGGCTCTTTGCTTAAAACCGGGAAGGTTCGCATCGTCTAAGATTTTTAGTGCCGCTACGGCCATGGCATCTACATCTCCAACTTTACAGATATACCCAGAATCGCCATCTTTGTTGAGTTCGGGCAACCCTCCAGCATCTGTACTGACCAGAGGCACCTCACACGCCATCGCCTCTAACGCTGCGAGTCCAAAGCTCTCCTTCTCGGAGGTCATCAGAAACAAGTCACTGACACTCAGCACTTCTTCTACTGCCTCTAGCTTACCCAGAAAACGCACATCATCACCCTGACACACCGTATCTCGTGCCAATGCCTCAATATGAGTACGCTCAGGACCATCTCCCACCAATAGCAACTTAGCAGGTATCTTTTCACGAATTTTGCAAAAAACCTTAATTACATCTTCGACACGTTTAACCTTTCTAAAGTTGGACGTGTGTACGATGAGCTTTTCATCATTCTGGCAGATCGCTTTTTTGAAATGATCCTTCTTCTGTTTTTTAAATCGTTTGAGGTCTATAAAGTTAGGTATCACTTTGATATCCTTCTGGATGTTGAAATGCTCCAATGTATCCCGCCTTAAGTCATCGGAGACCGAAGTGATACCATTGGACTGGTTGATAGAGAAAGTTACTACTGGAGCCAAAGATGCATCCTTGCCCACGATGGTAATATCTGTACCATGCAAAGTGGTAATAAACGGAATATCGTACCCTTCCGTTTTTAAAATCTCTCGTGCCATAAAGGCCGCCGAAGCGTGTGGCACTGCATAATGTACATGAAATAAATCAAGCTTTTCGTGCTTGGCTACATCCACCATCTTGCTTGCTAATGCAATCTCGTATGGCGGGTATTGAAACAAGGGATAAGGTTTAATATCTACTTCGTGATAGAACAGATTCTCATTGAAGAAATCTAATCGAGTGGGCTGTGAATAAGTGATAAAATGAACCTTATGACCTTCTTGCGCCAGCGCCTTCCCTAATTCAGTTGCTACCACACCCGATCCACCGTAGGTTGGGTAACAGACTATTCCAATTTTCATAAATTTATATTTTGTCCCGTACGTGATGTATCGTCCTCCACGGTCTGCGATATTAAGCACCAAAAATGCTTCTACATCTGATGATTCACAACCTTCTGTCCTGATAATATCGACTCATACATCAAATCGTGAATCTTAGTACGTGTATTACTCTTGATGAGTTTGTAATTATTAGGGTCGGGATAGACACGGTTGGACAAAAACACATAGACTAGGTCGTTTTCAGGATCAGCCCAAACCAATGTACCTGTAAACCCTGAGTGCCCAAATGATCGTTCAGAGGCATATTTAGAGGTGTTTCCTACTGCCTGACGTGGCTTATCCCACCCTAAGGCTCTACTATATTTAGGATCCGTTTTTTCTGTAAATAATTGTACCAAAGCTGGATCAAAATACTGTTTACCTCCATAGTAACCTCCTTGCATCATCATTTGCATGTACTTCGCTAGGTCATTGCTATTGGAGAACAAGCCCGCATGACCACTCACACCTCCAAGCAAGGCAGCATTGCGATCATGTACTTGACCTCTCAGTAGGTCATGACGAAACGAATCATCCTGTTCGGTCGGTGCGATTTGATCTGCCGAAAAATGGCGCAAAGGATTGTAAGAAGTGTGGTCCATAGAGAGCGGGTTATAGAATAGGCTATCCACCAATCTATCGAACCCCATTTTCTCTCGCTCCTCCACGGCATCTTTCATTATCATGAAACCCAGATCACTATATAGATAGCGGTACGTGTTGTCTGGATTTTTCAGGCTATTGTAGGTCGAGCTACCGATCCATGTAGAGATAGAATCCTCCCAATTAACCGACATGTATTCATATTTCTTTCTTTTGATCTCCTTTTTGTAATAGAACGCAGCACTGTCGATCAAGAATTCGGAATTCTTCCAAAACGGTAGATAAGAACGTAAGCCTGATTGATGCGTCAGCATATCCGAGACGATCAAATCGGACTTATCCGTTTCGCTAAACCTCGTAGAGAAATCCCCCAACCGACCATTTAAATCCAAATGCCCCTGTGCCACCTCTTGCATGATCATCGGCACAGTAGCTGCCGTCTTGGTGATCGAGGCTATATCGTAGATATGATCCCATGCTACTGGCACCAAGCTGTCATACGTCAAATAACCAAAAGACTTTTGATAAACAACAGCACCATCTTTGACCATCATGATTTGACACCCTGGAAACATCTGATCTTTGATTCCTTCCGCTACAATACTATCGATTTGATCGAGCTTTCTCACGTCAATCCCCAACAGTACCGGATCCATGTACTGCAACCTGCCCAAAGACTTTTTAGATACCCCCATCCTTTCTGATGTGCTACCCAAATAAGCAGGCAAAGTTCCCGAAACATCCACAGCACCAAAAGCCACCTGCACCATGAGCTCCATGCTTTGACTGTCATGTTCAGGCGTCCACAGCAAGGTTTCTAACCCCATGAGATACCGCAGATTTGACCAATGGCCCTGATAGATCACTCCAATCTGGTAAGTGTCCGCTAGTGACTCTATCAGCGATACATAATACTGAATCTCACTAACCCGAAAAACACTCGACAAGTCTACAATCACATGACTATGCAGAGGGATATTAACCTCCGCACTATCTGGACAATACGCCGACAACTCATCTAACGAATAGTGCTGGCCTGACTTATACAAATCCATCGTGTGCCCCATCACTGACTGGTGTTCATTGGATGAGAAAGAATAAACTGGATACCCCATAAGGTTCTGTATCGGGAAGTAGTCTACTTCGTCTTTGATCAGGGTGATAGCCTTGGATTTAAAAGCATAGATCATGCGATCAGAGAACCGTTCTGTAGTGGGGTATATCGTATTGGGTTTTGATTGAATGGAATGCCAATGCTGGTAGTACTTTTTAACCGCAGTTTTAAAATAACTCTTCTTCGCCACCTCACTGTGCAACAATTGCTCGACTAGGTATGGGCTACCATTGTTCACGGTCGACCAGAGCACATCGACTCCTCTATTCCATTGGTTCTTTTTATGATCCTCCAGGCTTTTTCGGTCTAGCGACTCGATGACCAGCCCCTCAAACTTCGTTTGCTTCCTAAACGCTCTGTTCGGCTTTTTCTTGGTCAAGGCATGATCTGCCACGGCACCAGACTCTAACCAAAGTACATTTTCCCAATTTATCTGTTCCTGGTACTTGGAAACAAAAGCTCTCGTGCCATTGCCAAACGACAAACTCACTCCACTATCCTTCAAAACAGACCAATACAACAATGTCTTTTGTACATCCAAATCATCAAAATAGACTGGCAATTGATCATAGTGCAATACATCTACCCCCATGTCTTGGAGCGTGGCAGCATTAGCCTCTGCCAGCTGACGAACCAAATCAAGGTCTGTCAAACAAGATACGATTTCATCCTCAGGCATCTCTCCCAGTCCATCAAAGGGAAGTTCGAATACACCACTCGCTTTGGCCGCTACGAGTGGAGCGACCACTGCCTCTCTTTCCAAAACCTGTATCCATTTTTTGACTTGCGCCCTATCACCGTCACTGATGTAGATAGCACCTATTCCATAGTTCAGGGCCAGGTTCATGACCACAGAGCGATCATGCGCATCCTCGAACCTTGGTAGGTTCATATAGACTACTGGCAGTGCTGATTTGGTCTTGTTCCACGTCACATACAAGGAATCCCTGTCCGCAGATGTCCCTACCTCTGCGGCGTATCCCCATGTACTGAGACCTAAAAAAAGAAAAACGATCAGACCAACCTGCTTCATGTATCGACGTAATAAATTATATTCTAAGTAACTTTGCTCTGGTAAGCGCAAGAACCTAAGAGAGGTGGGTTGTGGACAACAAATTGAATTTTTGTTTAAATAACAATCTATCATAAATTAGAGAATAACATAAACAATGCCACATATTTTTAACGACGAATACCTCAATTCACTATGAAAATACCGTCATTCATCAAAACCTCCAGATACAGTCGATTTCACATCGAGCCTAGATATTATGACCCGATCAAGGAAGAAATAGAAGGCAAGATGAAAGCGGCACGTGAGCGACTCAACCGACAAGAAGAAGAGGACTCATCTATCGAGTATCAATCAAGTATATCGGCCGCTTTCGGCAAGCGAGAACGTCGGTCTGGTCAGACCTCTATCGTCCAACTCGGACTGGCGATGGCCATATTTGCACTCGTGGTTGGCTGGTTGTTTTTTGGCAATGATGTATTCTATGTTTTCCTACTACTCTCCCCATTATATTTCTATTTTCGCCTTAGAAAACGAAAAGCGCCTAGAGATTAATGCCTGATATCATCCACTTATTACCTGATGCGATCGCCAACCAAATAGCGGCTGGAGAAGTCGTCCAACGCCCTGCCTCTGTAGTCAAAGAACTACTCGAAAACAGCGTGGATGCAGGCAGTACCAAAATACAACTCATCGTCTCAGACGCAGGCAAAAACCTGATCCAAGTCATCGACGATGGCAAAGGCATGAGCGAAACAGATGCTCGCATGAGTTTCGAACGACATGCGACTTCCAAAATCCGAAAATCAGAGGATCTATTCAATATCCTAACCATGGGATTTAGGGGAGAAGCCTTAGCCTCTATCGCGGCAGTCGCACGCGTAGAACTCAAAACCAAAACAACTGATGCAGAACTAGGCAGCTCTATCATCATAGAAGCGTCTGAAGTCAAGAGCCAAGGCCCTGACTCGATGAACCAAGGCACGACACTATCGGTCAAAAACCTGTTCTACAATGTACCCGCCAGACGAAACTTCCTCAAAAGTAACTCTGTCGAGATGCGACACATCATTGACGAGTTTCAGCGGATATCACTAGCCAACCCACAGATTGGTTTTTCTTTGATCCAAAACGACAAAGAGGTCTACAATGCTCCCGCAGGGAAACTTAGCCAGCGCATCGTGCACCTCTTTGGGAAAAACTATCAAACCCAGCTCATCACCTGCCAAGAGGAGACCGAGTGGTTTAAAGTAACGGGGTATATCGGCAAACCGGAACACGCCAAGAAGACACGTGGCGAACAATTCTTCTTCGTCAACAACCGATTCATCAAGAGCAGTTACCTCAACCACGCGGTGCAAGGTGCCTACGAAGGCTTAATCAAAGATGATCAGCATCCGTTCTATACTCTCTTCATCGAAATGGATCCAGCCCGCATCGATATCAACGTACACCCAACCAAGACCGAAATCAAATTCGAGGATGAGCGCAGCGTCTACGGCATCATCAAATCAGCCGTCAAGCAGGCACTAGGCGCACACAATGTCACGCCCTCTTTGGACTTTGAGACGGATGTCAACTTCGAAAACTTCGCCGTACACACCCAAAGATTCGAATCGGGTGCCACACGCAAAGATTCAGGCTATGGCAATTTCAAGTCTTTGGATCAGAAACAAGGAAAGTCCGTCAGATGGGAGAGCCTCTATGAGAGTGCCATCAACGAATCTTCTCTATCTCCTGCCGAAATCCGACAAGAGGAAATGGCAGGCTTTGACCAGAGCATCCCCGACGAACCTCGCGAAAAGGTACAGATGGAGATCGCTTCCACTCTATCATCCAGCCATGATGCGCCGACCTCAGGGACATCTGACCCTGTACTGATGCATGAAAAGTACGTCATGAAGCAAGTCAAGTCAGGCGTCATGATACTGGATGCTACCCTAGCACATGAGCGCATCCTCTACGAAAACTATCTCGGGACGCTAGAAAACAAAACAGGGATGACGCAAAAAAGTCTCTTTCCGGTAAGTCTAGATTTGAGCCCTGCTGACTTTTCGCTCGTGATGGAGTTAGAAAAAGAAATCATGGCATTGGGTTTTGAATTTGAAGTATTCGGAGACAAAAGCATCGCCATCAATGGTGTCCCCGCTGATGTACAGCACATCAACGAAAAGGAACTGTTCGAAGGACTGATCGAGCAGTTCAAGTACAACAAATCCGAACTCTCACTCAACACCCAGGAGAGTATCGCCCGTGCCATGGCCAAACGATCTGCGAGTCGAACCAAAATTTCCAAAGAGACATTAGAACTCAAAACCCTCATAGACCGTTTGTTTGCCTGCAGCCAGCCTAACTATACCCCCAATGGTACACCGACTTTTGTTATCTTGGGGCTCGAAAAAATTGTAGAATTTTTTAAGTACAAATAGATGTTTAATCTAACTCCTATGGTGAAGAACATCCTGATTATCAATATCGGGGTATTTCTGATCGGTTCTTTTCTTAATTTCAACCTGTCTCACTTATTTGGTGTCCATTACATCTTCTCAGATGGGTTCTTCATCTTCCAGTATGTAACCTACATGTGGTTGCACGCCAGTTTCATGCACTTGTTTGGCAACATGTTCGCCGTGCTGATTTTTGGCCCTATGCTGGAGCGCGTCTGGGGTGCCAAAAAGTTCTTGTTATTCTATCTCATCACGGGTATCGGAGCGGGTCTCCTCTATGGCGTAGCTGATACGGTAGAAAAGGGCCGTTTTAGCACAGACACCGAACAGTTCGTCGATCATCCAAACCCAGAGGAGTTTTACATCTATATTCATAACTATGCAGATGGCTATGACATGGTCAAGCTCGGAGATTTTGCGGATACTTACTACGACAACCCTGAAAACCTCTCCTTCGCCAGCCAGGCAGTGAGCATCGTCAACCAGATCTACAATGAGATGTCTAACATCCCCATGGTCGGTGCGTCGGGTGCAGTCTTTGGGATACTCATGGCATTCGGGATGCTGTTCCCTAATACTGAACTCATGTTGCTGTTTCCTCCGATCCCTATCAAAGCCAAATATTTGGTGTTTTTCTATGGAGCGTATGAACTATATTCGGAGATCAATCGTACCGGAGGAGACAATGTCGCCCACCTTGCCCACCTCAGTGGGATGTTGATCGCATTTATATTGTTGAAATACTGGGCTAGGAATGGCCGAGATTTTTATTAAAGTAAAGTAACGCTATGGACAATTTGATGGATGATTTTAAGAATGCATGGAAGAGACCTAACAATGCCCTTCCGCAGATCATCATTATTAACATTTCGGTATTTATAGTACTCGCCGTACTCAATATCTTCGGGAAGATCGCTGGGATAGATACGGTCTCCAACTTTATCATAGACCAATTCACCATCCCTCCTGCATTTGCAACGTTTTTGACGAGACCTTGGACGCTACTCACCTATGCCTTTGCGCATAGCCTATCGAGCATCTTTCACATTCTCTTCAACATGCTGGTGCTGTACTGGTTTGGTCGGTTGATCGTAGAGTATATCGGCAATCAAAAACTGATCAACCTATATGTACTCGGCGCGCTGGCGGGCGGTCTCATCTACCTGATGGTGTACAACCTGATCCCATACTATATAGAGAGGTCCAACTTCAACGGAATGGTCGGAGCATCCGCAGCAGTCTATGCGATCACAGTGGCCGCAGCGACACTGCTGCCCAACTACACGTTCCACCTGATGTTCATCGGCCCTGTGAAGATCAAATACATCGCAGGGTTCTACATCGTCATCTCATTCTTGGGCGCAGTGGGTAGCAATGCTGGCGGCAATATCGCCCACCTAGGTGGGGCACTGATCGGCTTCTTATACATCAAACAACTGCAGTCGGGTACTGACTGGGGGATTTGGATCGGCAGCATTATGCGCTTTTTCAAAAGTCTATTTGTTCGACAGCCTAAGATCAAAGTCACCCATAAGAAAACCAAGAGCCAAAGCAGCAGTCGTAGTTCGTCATCTGCGACATCCAGTACAGGACACAACATCGCCGATCAGGCAGAAATCGACGCTATCCTAGACAAAATCTCACAGTCTGGCTATGAAAGCCTCTCCAAAGAAGAGAAACAAAAACTGTTCAATGCCAGCAAAAAGAGCTAAGAAGCAGGAAGAAACAAAAACGCCCTAGTTGATTAGATCAACTAGGGCGTTTTCATATCAGGATAAAACTCCGTTCTATTCCACTTCTTCCTCGACCTCTTCCTCTTCCAGTTCGGACACTGGTGTCAGGTTATCCGGGATCGCTTCTTCATCTGCGTCATATGGATACACCTCGACGATATTCGTCTTCGCGATCGATGGGATTTCGAAAGGTACCAGCATAGTGTTTAAGCTTTCGCTCACTCGCTCAAATGCCTGTTTGAGATCCTCCGCATTGACCAAAAAGTAGGTGTTGACTTTGACCTCCTTGTCACTATCACCATCCACTGTCGAGTAGGATACTTTGGCTTTGTACCAATAGTCCGCATCTTCTAGATGCAGCAGTTCTCCGATATTGGTCTTCGTAATGCTATTGACAGAAAACTCACCGCTCACATCTCTCTCCATTGCCTCGTAGATACGGGACTCTGCCTCTGTATAAGTCAACGCATCCACCAAAAAAGCCTCTGTGGTCTGTTTCATCACACCCTCTTCATCGACCTTACCGTACTTTACTTTACACGAATACCAAATTCTCATTTTATATACTTTTGTACTGTTAAAAATCCATTTACTTCAGCCCAAAAGTAGAACTTAGCCTGACTAAATTCTAATAATACAAGTCCGATCCTTAAAGTATTTTATATTTTTACTTTTAGAAAAAATATAAAATCATATCTATGAGATTCATAACATTAGTACTCCTAACGATCAGCCTCAATACCTATGCCCAAGTGGGAGATCCCTTCCCAGAGATGTCTACCGAGTCGCTCACGCACCAGCTCATAGAAATACCCGATCATACCATGGGCAAATACACCCTGCTGTGTATCGCCTACTCCAAAAAAGCAGAAGAAGATCTCGGCAAATGGTTTTCGCCTATCTACACCAACTTTATCCAAAAATCGACAAGCCCATTTGCCTTTCACTACGACATCAACACCTATTTCATCCCGATGTTTACTGGAGCGAAACGACCCGCCTACAAGAAAGTGATGAAAAAAACGCAAGCGTCTGTCGATCCGCTGATCCAGCCTCACGTCCTCTTCTATGAGGGTACACTGATCGAATACAAAACCAAATTGGATTTTAATGATTCGAAAATCCCCTACTTCTACATTTTAGACCCAGAAGGCAAAATCATACACTTCACCTCTGGCAATTACTCAGACAAGAAAATGCAAGAAGTCATCAATGCTCTCGCTCCCTCACTGAAATAATCAAGTATCCCTCGGCAAACTACCCCATGACCCCATTGTAATTTCCCACTAGTTTGAAAACGCCAACTACTATTCTTGTCCTGTTGGAAGGTGGGAAATTCTTGGTCGGGTGTTTGTTTGGATGGTATGGCTACCCAAGATTCAATATTTGAAAACCAGGTAAAACCCACTATTGTTGGGCTTTTATGACCTTTGAACAAAAGCTAAGCTTACCTAGGCCTGAAGGTAAGCTTACCAGAGCCCCAACCTAAGCTTACTACAGGGTGAAACTAAGCTTACCTCGGCCCTGAGGTAAGGCAACATGGGAGCCGAACTAAGCTTAGGTTGGAGAGGTCAGGTCTCACCCCCCTCCCAACCCAAAATATAGCACCCACCTCATAGCGTTTTGTGATATTCGAAGGGATTTGCCTATAGCCTTGGGAAATACCGACAGGAAATACTAGTTTGGCTTTACCAAGTCGATCAGCAGTCGGCTTCCCGCAGCATTTTCGAGAAATAAGTACACGATCAAGGGAAGCTTGCTATAAGCTTTGAACCCTTCTCCTGAGGCATTACTCAGAATCCGAATAGCCCTTCTGTAGATTTTTGGAGCAAGTAGGTCTCAACCTAGGATTGTTGTTTGGTCACTAGACTATCACTATCTTCGAAGTGTGCAGCCATCTCTATCCTGTGAGCTACTCTATTGAGAGCTGTCACTACGTAGAAAAATAAAGAACAGTAATACAAGACATAGCGGATATAAAGTGCACATTTACACAAATGTTGTGTTTCATTGTGCTTTTGAATAAAAATAGCTTTTCAATACATGATTAAGTAAATTTGCCCTATGGCAGCAGCAGAACAAATAAAAAGTTTAATCAAATCTTTTGGGGATGGAGATGAATCTCGATTCTTTGCTACTGCTATGCAAATTGCTGCTTCTGAAGCAAGAAAGGGACATACTACTTTTGCACAAGAGCTTAAAAATTTAATTGAACGTGCGAAAAAGGGGCGTTCAAATTCATTTTTAGATGGTGCTAAAACTATTTCAATATCTAAACCAAAAAGAGAATTAAATGAACTTATTGAGGTATTTCAACCTAAGATCAAGCTCAATGATATGGTGTTGGATAAACAAGTTAGAGAATCTTTAGATCGTGTTGTTGAAGAACAAAGAAAAATAGAACTTTTACGACAACATAATCTGACCCCAAAAAGGAAATTATTGTTGACAGGAATACCTGGTTGCGGTAAAACAATGACAGCTCAAGCTTTAGCAGGAGAATTGGGTCTTACTGTTTTTATAATTCGACTGGACGGCCTTATGTCCAAATTCATGGGAGAATCCATTGCAAAGTTGAGAATGATTTTTGATGCAATGGAAGATCATAGAGGAGTTTATTTGTTTGATGAATTTGATTCTATTGGCGCACAAAGAGATCAAGGACAAGATGTAGGTGAAATAAAGAGAGTTCTAAATAGTTTTCTAATCAATATCGAAAAAGATCAATCTAATAGTATTGTAATCGCAGCAACTAATTTACCTGAATCACTAGACAAAGCACTATTTAGAAGATTTGATGATATTATCCGCTATCCATTACCAGAAATTGAAGAGATTAAAAAAGTTCTAAAAAAGAATCTATCTGGATTCTCACTCTCGAAAAGAATTTCTCTTGATAAAATTGCAAAAGAAGCAACTGGGCTAAGCTACTCAGACATTGTTAGAGCTTGTGAAGAGGCCATAAAGGAAATGATAATTATGGGTGAAAGTAAAGTTCCCGTGTCATCCCTTATGACTTCACTCGAAAAGCGAAAACAATAATTTTAAATGGCTGACCAAAACTCACTTCGACATATAAAAATTGAAGGTTATTCTCAAACAGACGAATTTGTAAGCCCAAGAGGCGGTGGTAAACCACCTCCAATTAGAGTTAGAGAAAGAGGTATTCACGGAAGTAAAATTCGGGAACATTTAAATAACATTAAACTAGAATTTGATGCATTAAAGGATATTGAACTTCCAAATGGAATAGTTAGAGATGATGCTATTTATGTTGAATTCATCTCTGAATTTGACTTTAAACCTGCATTTGATAGTTTTCATAGTGATGCAAAAACTTCGAAGTACGAACTCTTAAATATAAAAGAAGAAATAATTGATGGAAAGGTAAGGTTTAGAATTAATGTAATGCTCACTGAAGGAGGGATTAGTCACTTTCTTAGTAGAGTCAATGATTACATTTCTTCAGAAACTGAAACTCCAAAACATAACAGATTAATCAGTAACCTTGAATCTATCCAAATTGCAACATTAAAAGCCTTTTGGACAGAACCTAATGAAAACCCGTTTCCAAATGAAGATGAAGTTGTTTGGTGGGAAGTTTGGTTTAGAAAGAAATCAGGCATAGACCATACATCGGAGTATGGGAAAATTATTTTTCAATTAGGCTTAGTAAATGCAGAAATTGCTGATAGCGAATTAGTTTTTCCTGAACACTACATAAAATTAATAAAAGCTTCTCCACGTCAACTTTCAGAGTCAATCTATTTATTAGATAATCTAGCAGAGCTAAGAAAGCCTAAAGAAACTGCTGATTTCTTTACCACTTTTAATATCTCAGAAAAGGAAGATGCATTTAATGAATTACAAAGCCGAATCGAGAATCAAACAAATGAAGACAGTTTAGCTATTTGCATTTTGGATGCGGGAGTACAAAGACAACATCCGTTACTAAAAGATTTTATATCTGAAAATAACTTATTCAGCTATAAGCGAGATGATTGGGGTGTTCATGATAGCGGAAGTGGTATAATTGGTGGTCATGGAACTGGAATGGCTGGACTAGCATTATACGGAGACCTTACCACAGCAATGTCTTCAACAAACAATATTCAAGTTTATCATCAATTAGAATCTGTTAAGTTTATCAATAAACCAGATCCACATGATCCTGAATTCTATGGAGCAGTAACAATTGAGGCAGTAAACTCACCTATTGTTACAGCTCCCTTTCGCCCTAGAATTTACTGCATGGCAGTTACTGACAAAGATCAAGCATTCTATGGTAGACCTTCTTCTTGGTCTTCTGCTATTGACAAAATAACATTCGGAAATGAAGGTGAAAACCTAGAAAAACAACTATTCTTTATTTCTGGAGGAAATGTTTTTCTAGAAAATCCCAATGACTTTCTGAATAAAAATTTTTATGAATCGGTTCATGACCCTGCTCAAGCATTTAATGCTATTACTGTTGGTGCTTACACAGAAATGGACACTTTTGATTTCGAAGAATTTCCAGACTCAGAACTATTAGCTGAAAAGGGAGGAATGTCTCCTTCTAATTCTACTTCCGTAATTTGGGAAAATGATTGGGCTATTAAGCCTGATTTAGTAATGGAAGGTGGAAATTTGATTAATCAAAGAGGTGATATTGTTGCACCTCATTCATTGCAACTCTTGACTACTCACAAGGATTATCGTACTACATTATTACAGACCTTTAGTGATACAAGTGCTGCTACTGCTTTGGCTTCTCGTTTTGCAGCGCAATTGAAAACTGAATATCCAGACTTATGGCCAGAATCAATTAGAGCATTAATGATACATTCTGCTGATTGGACACAAGCCATGTTAGGAGGGGAAAATATAAAAAGTGTAGAATCATTTAATAAGCAAGAAAAAAGAAATTTACTAAGGTCTTTCGGGTATGGTGTTCCAAACTTAAAAAAAGCCTTGTACAGTGCTCAAAATTCTCTTACCCTAATTGCAGAAAAGGAGATTACCCCATATAGAAAGGATGGAAATATTAAGTTTAATGATATTCATTTATTTGAGCTTCCATGGCCAACTGAAATACTTCAAGAAACTCTAGGTGAAACAGATGTGAAATTAAATATTACACTATCCTATTTTATTGAACCAAACCCAGGTAGTAGAAAGTATAGTAATAAGTTCAGTTACCAATCACATGGATTGCGATTTAATGTAATCAAACCTGGAGAAGACACCGAAACGTTCCAAAAAAGAGTAAATAAAAACACTCGTGAAGAGGGAGAAGTTGGTTTTTCAGGTGAAGATTGGATAATTAAAGAGCAATACCGTAATAAAGGATCTATCCACCGTGATTTTTGGATTAGTTCAGGAGCAGATCTTGCAACAAGAAACTGTATCGCAGTTTACCCAGTTTCTGGTTGGTATAGAATGAGAAAGAAACTTGAAAAATATGATTCTACAATTAGATATAGCCTAATTGTTACAATTGAAGCTCCTGAAGTTGATGTAGATATTTATACTCCTATTAGAACACTAATACCAATAGAACTGTAGGTATGGTTATCACATTGATTGAAAAACGAAAACACAATGAGTAGACGGCTAACGGTCAAAATGACCGCCAGTGTGCCTCTCACACCACCCGATCGGTCGCAATTCCATTGCGACCGAAATGTTCTAGAAGATGAAGAACGCATCACAGATGCGCTCAAGCAAGAGATGAAGGTAGTGAGCATTTGTCATGTGACATTCCGCTCACATGATCATATCTACAGCTGCTCAAGTGAGCCATGCCATCCTCGTCTGTGACGAGGACGAGTCTAGTTTCATCACTCCGATACTTGGACGCGACCACCCCACAGATATTGCCTCCAAGGCGTAGCGGATGTCTTGTGATTGAGTAGGATCTATTTGGTTTGAGGTGTATCAAACCAGACAGCCCCCTACCCCAGACTATACAATCCTAATAGAACTTCTTGCTGTTCTTCTTCTTGATTTTTTTCTTTTTGGAGAAGACCTCCTTGACTGCTTTTACCATATCTGTGAGAATAGAATAAGCCATGCTTCTCTTCGTGTATGTTTTGTATTGTGCCTTCATGATTGTATTGTTTTATAGGTAAACCAAAGAAATAATCCCACAGGCTATCACCACAGACTCTATCAATACCAACAAAGCCAACATCCAATCCTCCGTAGTGAATGGGCTGTTGGCTCTGTTCTGGTTGAAAAAATGCTTGTTGATCATCATGTAGAATTTCTTGACACGAAGAAGCCACATGGGTCTGATAAAGCACTGAGAGATGGATTAGAAATCGATTAGAAGTTAGCCTTCTGCGAGAGGGAACACGACCCTGACCGTCGTCCCGACCCCCAACTCGGAGGTGATATGCATCTGTCCTTCGTGTAGCTTGACGATTTCATTGACGATAGACAGTCCTATCCCAGAGCCTGGAATCGCACCGACATTCATGGCTCTAAAAAACGGGTCAGCAATCATGGGCAAATCCTCCTTCGGAATGCCTATCCCCCTATCCTCAAAGGCGATAGATACCGTATGGTCCCTGGCATCAAACCCGATATGAAGCAAGACCGCTTGGTTATCCGAAAATTTCAAGGCGTTTTTAGCGATGTTAGAAAAGGCGATAATCAACCAGTTTTTGTTCCCTACGAGTTGGTATGACTCCTCCTCGCTTTCGTAGTTTACCTTGATGCGGTCCTGCCCGAGGTAGCGAAACATAAAAGCCTGCAGCTCCAATATGACATCCTCGACCCTAAAACTTGTCTTCTCAAAGTACTTGCTCCCTCCTGTACTCACCTCTGTGAGTTGGATCAGGTCCGCTATGATCTGTGCTAGTTTATCCGTTTCGGTCATCACCACTTGGAGAAACCCCTGATACTCTTCGACCGTCCGGGTGCGCTGTAGCGCGACATCCGACTGCCCACTAATGATGGTGAGAGGCGTTTTCAATTCGTGAGAGGCATTCGCCAAAAATTTCTTCTGGAGGTCAAACCCCTTTTCTAACCTGTCTAACATCTCGTTGAGCGTCACTTCCAGCTGACGAACTTCATCGTTTCTCTCACTGACCACTACACGACTGGACAACTTGCTGGCATTGATTTCCTTGAGTTGAGCCGCTAGCGTTACGATAGGAAAGGTAATGTTCTTGGCAAAAAACCACCCCACCAAAAACTGAACGATCATCGTCAAAACCAACCCGGACAACATGCTGCTGACTAGATCACTCAGTTCCTCTTCGCTCTCGTCATCTACCGCCGTGAGTAGAATAATAAAGTCCCCCTGATTGTCCGTATAAAACAAGCTCACCCACTGCTGCGTGTCTTTGTAGTAGCGGTACTCGCCGTGACGAAGCGTCTCACGCAACACCTCTCGCTCCAGTACGCCCTCAGCTATCGATCCCAAAGTATCGGACACAGGGATAACATAGAGCCGCTCCTCGGTGAGTTTGACCGAATGACTCAGAATGATCTCTTGGTATATCTCTGCTGCCAACTCATCCTTTTCCAAAAGCACTTCCCCTTCGAGATTCGCTTTGTCCATCAGGTCATCAAAAAAATTATCTTCCATGTTGTCCTTAGAGGTGAAATACACCAAGGACATAAAGAAAAGTAAGGCAAGCCCCGTCAAAAAGGAAAACAATATCGCTACACGCAGGCGTATCATATGTCCTCTATTTTGAGCACATAACCTATCCCCACCACAGTATGAATGATGCGGTCTTTCGCTTCCTTCTCAATCTTCTTTCTCAGGTAATTGACATAGACATCCACGACATTGGTCGTCAACTCAAAGTCAATCCCCCAAACCTGATTGAGCAGTTGCTCCCGAGTCAACACCCTGTTTTTGTTGCGAATCAAACAACACAGCAACCGATATTCTGTATGGGTCAAATTGATCTTTTCTCCGTTGCGCTTGACTGATTTGAGGTGATCATCGACCACTATATCCGCAAAACTCAAGATGTGATCATCGACTACCTTCTCTCGGGTAGCACTACGTCGTGTCACGGCAGTCATCCTCGCGATCAGTTCTTCGAACTTGAAGGGCTTGACCAAGTAATCATCCGCTCCTGTTTCCAGTCCAGATATGACGTTTTCGGTAGTGCCTAGGGCAGTCAACATGATGATGGGTGTTTGCATCTTCTTTTCACGTGCTTGACGCAAAAAATCCATGCCATTGATGCCTGGCAGCATGATATCCAACAGCACCAAATCATACTCATGCCCCACGAGCATCTCGAACCCCGACTGTCCATCCAAAGCTACCGAAACACTGTGACCATGTTCTTCGAGTCCCATTTTCAGAAATGAAACCACCTGCACCTCATCCTCAACAAGCAATATTTTCATCTGACAAAAAGTAAATTCGAGTAAAATTCCACAATATTCCTTTACCCTGACACTTTTTGGAATTAGAATGTAATGAGAGAAGCGCTGGACCCTATCATCACGAATAAAATAGCATCCGCTTACTTTACCCGTCACGCTTGTTTGGGCGGATGTTATTAGAGGCAGCACCTCTTTCTAAGACTCTGGCAAGCCTTTTTTAAGCACTGATGCTGCTCGCGAGGAGCAGCATCACGCCCAAGTTTATAACAAACTTCATTTGAGATTTATTATTATTTCCCCCTTCACGAGAAGAATGATTACTCTGAAAGCTGAATCAAGAAACCACCGTTGGGTTTCAAAATAATTGGCAACTGGCCGTCTTCAGCAACAGTGATTTGATCTTGCACCAAGTCTCTGTTGGTCATTCCGTCATTGATCATGGTTCCTTGGAGTCCTTTGACAAAAGAAAGATCCAAAGTCAACGCCTTTTCTTCGGTTTCCCCATTGATGCCAGCGATGAACCAGTTCTTGCCACTGCGGCGGGCCATCACGACCTGCTTGCCAGGGAATCCATCGACAAATACGGTCTCATCCCATTTGACAGGTACGGCGCGCATTGCCTCACGCACAAACTCTGGAACGGCCTGCATACCCTCTGCCGTCTCTGCATAGTGCTGCACACCCGACACGAATAGTACCGATAAAGCCAATTCGAAACCATTGGAGGACAAACGTTTGATGTTCGGTATCTCCGAGAATGCCACGGGCGTGAAATCCATCGGATCGAATACGTTTCGAGTGAACGGCAACATCGCACAATGTGGCACTGCTACATCTGCATCCTTTTGATCGAAAGTGATAAACTCCATCCCTTTGATCGACTCCATAGAGACGAGGTTAGGATAAGTTCTCTGCCAGCCACGAGGCAAAGTACAGCCGTGAAAGTTGACCATGATTCCCGCCTCTGCAGCATCCGTCAATATCTCGTGATAATACTCAATCACCGACTGACCGTCTCCACCGAAGAAGTCAATCTTCACTCCTTTGATACCCATCTCTTTGATACGCTTAAACTCTGCCATTCTAGACTCAGGAGTCAGCATCATATCCTTTGGGGTCTGAAAAGTCTCATTCCAATTGCCTGCTGAGTTGTACCACAGCAATAAGCCTACGTCTTTGGTCGCTGCATAGTCCACCAGCTCTTGGATCTTTTCATAGCCGATCTGCGTATCCCAGAGCGCATCGATGAGGCAGTACTCCCAGCCCATGTCTGAGGCATAGTCTATGAACTGCTTGGATACGGGGTAGTTGGTCATATCGTCCTTGAGTAGTACCCAGCTCCAAGAGGCACGTCCTGGCTCTACCCATGAGAAATCCCCTGCAATCGCAGGAGTCGCGACATCAGTTCCCAGCGTAGACTCGGTCACGGTCTTGAGCGAACCAATCGCCAATACTCTCCACGGGCTATACCATGGCAAAGTCGACTCAGGATACAACTCCCCATCAAATATCTGCTCTGCATCTTGTGGAAAACCTACCTTGTACTCCCCTTCTGGAGATTTTGGTTCGAGTCTCGTCGCACAGTAGTTTTTGTCCAGCCCTGCTTCGGAGATGATCACCCAGTTGTCTCCTGTCTTGAACAACGCAGGGTACACCCAGCCTGCTTTGGTAGGACTGGCTTGATTCACTGATATATCCATCAAGTAATTTTCCTCATAAGACGGATTGCACTGTGCCCAGCCCGTCTTGGCATCTGCGCATGGTTGCAACCATGCACGGGCATCGTTTGGCAAATTGAAAGTCGTCAGTTCGTCCGTGATGAACTTCTGCTCTCCAGCCTCTCCCAAAAAATGGTAACGAAAAGCCACTCCATCATCTGAGAGTTGAAAGATCACTTCCATGATTTGATCCTGTGCATTCGCGAAAGTGAAAACCTTTTGGTTGGCAAGATACTGGTTGTCTCGTCTCTTCCCTACTTTGAGCGTATAACTATCCTTGATCGATTTGCTCTCCGATGTAGCGGTCAATTTCAGTCCTGCAGTAAATTCCCCGTCCTGTCTGCGTACACCCAGTTGAGATGTCTCTAGGACGGCAGTGCCATCTTTGGTTACTGAGTAGCTAGCATTCCCTGTTTCGGATAGTGCCACCGTCAGTACCAACGTGCCATCTGGGCTGCTGACTTGGTTGGAGGTAGTATCTACAGAGGGCTGACAAGAATAGAACAATCCTATCATCGCCATCCATGCAATCATCTTTCTTTTAAACATGCTTGTAGTCTTTTGTTTGTTTTAGAATTTCAAGCAATAAATATAGTGAGATTAAGTAAAGTGTACGAACTACACTTTACTTAATCTGTACTTTTATTTCCCTTTGGATTTGATCCGAAGCATTCCCAATGTAAAGCACATAACTACCTGATTCTACTTTCCAATCTGAGCTCTTCTCGTCGTAGTAAGCCAAATCGGACACAGGTATCGTCAGCGAGCCTGTTGCAGACTGCCCTGCTTCTACTGTGATTTTATCAAAGCCTTTCAATTCCTTCTTGGCTCGATTAACTTTGGATTTAGGTTTTCCGACATAGACTTGTACCACTTCTGCACCTGCAGTTTTGCCGGTATTCGCGACAGCATAAGACACCGTGATTTCGTCCGTCAAACTATACTTTGTCCGGTCCGTCGTGATCGCTGACACAGCGAAATCCGTATAAGACAACCCGTACCCAAAAGCATACTGCGGCGTGACCTTCTTGGTATCGTGCCATCTGTAGCCCACAAGAATATCCTCCTTGTAATACTGATCGATGCTGTCACCAGGGTATGACATCTCTCCAAAGCTATGCGCAGCGTTGTCTTTCAGCTCCTTCGGGATCGAAAAAGGCATCTTACCCGACGGATTGACATCCCCACTGATCACGTCAGCCAGTGCATATCCAGCCATACTGCCAAGGTACCAACCTTGCATCACGCCTTTCACTTTTGGCAGCCAAGGCATGGCGACTGCATTGCCACTGATGAGGACCAACCCGAGGTTGGCATTGACAGCAGCCAACTCGTGGAGCAATTCGTCCTGCCCGAAAGGCAAGCCATACTGCAAACGGTCACCGCCCTCACAATCCTGGTAGTGGTTCTTGTTGAGCCCACCAAAGAACAACACGACATCTGCATCCTTAGCCACTGCTAGCGCAGCTGCTTTCAATGAGTCCGCATCATACGGAGAAGGCAACGCACGACCATAAGCCGGCGCACCCGAAGCATACCCCATGCTGTGTACGATCTCCGCCTCCCTATAGCGCTCACGCAATCCCTGCAAAGGCGATATCTCAAACTGCGCCTTCAGCTCCGAAGAGCCTCCACCCAGCGTCATCTGACGAGTGGCATTTTCACCGATCACGGCAATCTTCAGTTTCTGATTGGGGTCAATTGGGAAGAAGTCTCCTTCATTTTTCAGCAAAACGATCCCCTCGGTCGCTACTTGTCTTGCCACAGCGTGATGCGCGGCATTGTTGACACGGCCCAGTGGTTTGGTCGCATCCATGCTGGTGCGATACATCAGACGTAGGATTCTACGCACCTTGTCATCCACCAAATCCTCTGACAAATCACCTGCTTTGATCTGGTTCAAAAACGGGCTCGCCAGGAAGTAATTGTCATAGGCTAGCGCCTTGGAAGCTGTCAGGCCGTTAGTCCAAGTTCCCATCTCAATATCGAGACCGTACTCGGCAGCCTGTTTGGTGTCATGTGCACCACCCCAGTCGGTAACTACTACACCATCAAAGCCCCAGTCTGTCTTCAAAATATCGTTGAGCAACAGCTCGTTGTGACAGCAGTGCTGCCCTCTGAACTGATTGTATGCCCCCATGATCGACCAAGCTTCGCCCTCTACCACTGCTGCTTTGAAGGCTGGCAGGTAGATCTCGTGTAGCGCTCTGTCGCTCACATGGACGTTGATGTGTCCTCTCCATAGTTCTTGGTTGTTGAGCGCATAGTGTTTGACGCAGGCTGCTACTCCATTTTGTTGTACGCCTTGGATATAAGGCACTACCATTTGGGAGGCCAAATAAGGATCCTCGCCCATGTATTCGAAGTTTCGCCCGTTGAGCGGCGTACGGTAGATGTTGACACCAGGGCCGAGGAGTATGTCCTTTTTGCGGTAACGCGCCTCCTCACCCACAGCCACTCCATAGGCCGCAGATAGCTCCGGGTTGAAGGTAGAAGCCAGAGCCGTCAGCGCCGGAAATGCAGTGATCGAATCGTTGGTCCAGCCGGCATAGCCCCAGTTGTCCCAGTTGATCTCGGCACGCACACCGTGTGGCCCATCCGACATCCAGATCTCGGGGATACCGAGTCTAGGTACTCCAGGCGAACTGAATTTGGACTGTGCATGACACATCGCGACCTTCTCCTCCAGCGTCATCAAGGCGATGAGGCTGTCAATTTGGGATTCCCGTGCCGTCTCCGTGCTTTGTCCAAGCGCGGAGAGGCATGAGAAAACCATTACCAATGAATACAAAACAAATTTCATGTTACTTTTCTTTATGACTTAAATAGGTTGATTGGGTTGTCATTTTCATCATAGGGCACTTTTCGCATCTCACCAAGTTCAAACCCCGACAGGTTTATGCCATTCTACAGCAACAAGGCACTTAGAACTTCATTTGACTCAATGGTCGAAACCTGCCAGGTTTAGTGAGGGCCTTCTACCCTCCTCTTTTATCCTTTCACCGATACAGGCTGTCCCGAATACTTCACTTCCTCGTATCCTGACAAGTCGTCGATGTTTCCTTTGTTGTCTTTGCTGATCACTTTGACACGGAAAGTCCTGTTCTCCAGCATGCCGTCAAAACTGCCCTCGCGCTCACCGATCGTCAAGGTCTTCGCAGACTCAGACCATTTCAAGTTGATGGAAGTGAACTTGCCCGACTCGTAGTTGTAGTTCGTTCCTTCATCCTCGTATAGATCAAACGAAGCATCCGCTCCGGCATACACCACGACCGTGATCGGGTCGGCTGGCTTCTGTGTCGTGTACTCGATCTCAGGACCGAAAGTCACGATCGATCCCGCTTTCGCGAAAAGCGGCATTCTTTCGTACTCCGCTTGTGCCGTGATTGTCTGTCCACCTGTGTAATACTCCCCTGAGTAAGCATCGTACCATCCCGCTGATTTTGGCAAATAGACTTCTCTGTCTCTCGCGCCATAGACATAGACTGGACAGGCCATCAGTGAGGGGCCAAACATGAACTGATCCCCAATTTCATAGACCTTCTTGTCCGCCGAGAAATCCATCGCCAAGCCTCTCATGATCGTGTAGTCCTTGGTGTACGTCCAACCCGCCAGCGAGTAGATATACGGCATCATTTTGTATCGCAGCTTGTTGTAGTACAGCATCGATTTGTAGGCTGGATGTGTCTCAGGTGCGAGGTTGTACACCTCTCTGAACGGGTACTGACCGTGTACTCTAAACAACGGCACGAATGCACCGAACTGGAACCAACGCGTGTTGAGCTCTCTCCATTCTTTCATGTCTTCGCTCCCTTCGGTGGCTCTCTCGTAGCGTTTCTCCACGCAGAATCCACCCACGTCCATCGTCCAATATGGCAAACCCGACATGGCAAAATTGATCCCTGCTGAGATCTGCGCCTTCATGTCTTCCCATCGTGTACCGATGTCTCCACTCCATGTCACTGCTCCGAATCTCTGGATACCCGCAAATCCCGAACGAGTCAATATGAATACCCTTTCGTCGTTGTTGACCGAACGTTGCCCCTCGTAGATACCTTTGGCATTTTGTAGTGCGTAGGCGTTGAAATACTCCGTCGATGGCCCTAGCGCTGTAGGGGTTGACAATTCCTTTCTGTATTTGATGCTTGCATTGGACAAGATATCTGGCTCGGATGCATCCATCCACCAAGCATCAAAGCCTTTGGTGTAGAGCTTGTCATGGATTTGATCCCAAAACATCTTGCGTGCTCCTGACGAATATGCGTCGTAGAACGACCCAATGTATCCCGGATAAATCCAGTCTTTTACGCTGTCTTCCACCGCACGTTTGTACATCCAGCCTTGCGCATCGAACTGCTTGTAGTGCTCGGTGTTGTGGTAGAATTTAGGCCATACAGAGATCATCACTCTGGCATTTTGCTCGTGAATCTTATCGATCATCCCAGTGATGTCTGGGAATCTCTCTAGATCAAAATCATGGCTACCCCACTCTGTCTTAGGCCAGTATGACCAGTCCAGCACGATGTTGTCTATCGGAATGTGACGTTTTCTGAACTCGCCCAGTGCACCAAGCAATTCGTCCTGCGTCTTGTATCTTTCTCTACTTTGCCAGAAACCCATCGACCACTTCGGCATCACTTGCGCTTTGCCGGTCACGGTGCGGTACTTGCTGATCACGTCATCCATGTTGTCACCCGCCATGAAATAGTAGCGAATGTTCTGTCCCATCTCTGAGCTGAATGCAATCTGCTTTTGTACCGCTTCGTCTACAGGAGACAATGCTTTCAACCCGATGTATGATACGCCTCCGTCTGGAATCCACTCCAGTTTGATGTCGTTCTTCTCTCCTTTTTTGAGGTCTGCACTGAACTTGGCAACCGATGGGTTCCAAGCGGTTCTCCACTTCTCGAACTGCAGCTCACCGTTGATCCATAATTTGGTGTATCCCGCGTAGTAGCACAGGAACCTAAACAAACCGCTTTCGCTTCCCTCGATTTGGCCTTCCCATACGATTTTCGCATTCGCGAAAGGAAAGTCCTTTGGGAAGTTCTCTACCGTAGTGAGGTTCTCGTAATCGATGATATCTTCTACCCTTTCGACGAATACGTGTTCTGAATTTTGGTCGTCATAGTAGGTAGCCGTCAAGCCACCTTCTTTGCCTGTCTTGTCGTAAAGTTTGAACTGATCGATGTTCGTGTATGGTCTTTCATCACCATATCTCGTCAATGAGTAGTTGTCCCACAGGATACCGTAGTTCTCCGTGGACATCACGAATGGAATCGACACCTTGGTGTTGTACTGAAACAGCTCTTCATTCTTGCCTTTGTAGTTCATCTCGTCGGCTTGGTGCTGTCCGAGACCATAGATCCCCTCGTCCTCCGGTGAGTCAAACTTCTGACTCATGGTATAACCCGCTTTGCCTTCGACAGTGATCGCTTCGAAAGCTCTGCCTTCGTTCTGTTCGGACATGATCGGGTTGCCCTCTGCATCTGCATAAGACACTTGCCCCGTAGCTTGATTGATGGTCACGATGAGTTCGTCAGTCGCTAGCGTCAACGTGCCATCCGCTTCTTTGATGTCAATCGGTACAGACACCTGCTCTGGCACAGCGACCAAACTCGTCGTGGTATCAAATGCCGTAGTGGCCGATGCTTCTACCTTGACGATATCGTCGGTCACGAAAGTCACTTTGAGACCTTTGGCACTTCCCGTTGTAGGATATACCACTACGCCGTTTTCTACTTGCTCATAGCTTTTGGAAGTCTCTCCGCAAGCGTATATCGCGCAGATCAGTGCTCCCCAAACCAAAATATTCTTCATCATTTTTCCTTTTTCACTCATGTCACGAGTCTTTATTTACCCTTATTGTTATTCCTTATTTCGTTTCTATGACTAGTGAACTAGTCGTCAATCCCTCACCAGAGGCCGTGAGTGTGATCTGTCCTGCGCTCTTGCCCGACTGGACGATCACCAAGCATTTTCCTGCCATGGCGCGCATTTTGTTTCCTTTCATCGACAAGTGACTCGTCGGATCACCATTGTCCACGCCGACGATCTTGCCTTGGCCTGCGACCGCAAACTGGATGAGGTCAGTAGCCACAGGCACTGTACGGCCTTGGTCGTCTTGCACCTCTACCATGATGAAACTCAAATCCTTGCCATCCGCAGTGATAGTCTGTCGATCAGCGGTGAGCGCGATTTGACTTGCCTCATTGGTTGTTTCAATGACTTGAGTCAAAACCTCATGACCACCTTTTCTAGAAACTGCCTTCAATTGCCCTGGCGCATAAGCTACTCTCCACATCACATGGAGGTCTTCGCCCTCTTTTGATTTTGTACCGAGTGATTTTCCGTCCAAGAAAAGCTCTACCTCATCTGCATGGTTGTAGTACGCCCACACATCCACCGAGTCACGACCGGCCCAGTTCCAGTGCGGGTAAACATGCAGGACATCCTGATCGGTCCATTCGCTCTGGTACATGTAGTAAACATCTTTGGGGAATCCCGCCAAATCAATCACTCCAAAATATGAACTGCGCGAAGGCCATGTGTATGGGGTCGGTTCGCCGATGTAGTCAAAACCCGTCCAGATAAACATCCCAGACAACGACGGGTCATTTTTGATCACTTTCCAAGTTTCCTCATGCGTAGATCCCCAGGGAGCACTGACCTGGTCATACGCGGATACGGTATTGCCCGGATTGCCCTGATCGAATGGAATGTCCCAACGAATCGGCCATCTTTTGACTGTATCGGACTGTGTGTCATAATATCCTCTCGTCATCAGCCCTGATGTCGTTTCTGTAGCGATGAATGGCTTGTCAGGAAAATTAGCTTGATGGTGAGGGTATGTTTGGTGCGCATAGTTGTAGCCTATCACATCGATCCCATCTGATTTTGAAATGGAATTGTAGTTCACTTCAAACTGTGTCGTGACCCCTGCATTGGTCATGTTGACCGGTGGGTTCATCCCCACAGTAATGGGTCTGGTCGCATCGAGTGCTTTGACGATATCGTATAGCTCTTTGGCAATGATCGGCCCTTGATCTCCCCATTGCTCCAATATCTCATTGCCTGTACTCCACATGATGATACTGGGATGGTTTCTATCTCTTTGGATGAAATCCTCCAAATCTCTTTTGTGCCATTCGTCCCAGTACTGTGCATAGTCATAAGGTGACTTTTTCAAGCTCCACATATCAAATGACTCGTCCATCACCAAGAAACCCATCTGGTCGCAAAGGTCGAGCAGTTCTGGTGCAGGTGGGTTGTGCGAGGTTCGGATGGCGTTGACGCCCATGCCCCGCAAAATCTCCAGCTGACGCTCCAACGCTCGCGTGTTGATGGCAGAACCCAAGCTCCCCAAATCGTGGTGCATGCATACACCTTTGATTTTGACTGACTCGCCGTTGAGAATGAAACCGTTCGTCTGATCAAAAGTAAAAGTACGCACACCCATAGGGGTCTCGTAGTGATCCGTGAGCTCCCCTCCTGTTCTGATTTCGGTCACGACCGTGTATAGATGGGGAGAGTCTATGCTCCACAGCTCTGGGGACTTGATCGTCACACTGTGTGCTACGGTATTCTTACCCGCTACCAACTTGGTAGACGACATGGTATTGGCGACTACTTGATTCTTTTCATTCTTGATGAGAGTGTACACTTCCGCATCAGCCGGTTGAGTACCTGGGTTGAGCACAGTAGTCTCCAAGCTCACCGTAGCAGACTCACGCGTCACTTCTGGAGTAGTCACATACGTCCCCCACTGTGTGACATGGATCGCATCGGTGATCACCAAACGTGTGTTTCTATATATTCCACTTCCCGAATACCATCTAGAGTTGGGCTGATTGGCATTGTTGACTTTGACGGCTAGGACATTTTCTTTCGAACCAAAGTTCAAATAAGGTGTCAGGTCGTACTCGAAGGATATGTAGCCAAAGGGGCGCTTGCCGAGGTAAGTGCCATTGATCCACACCTCACTGTCCATGTAGATCCCGTCGAACTGCACGTATACCTGTTTTCCCTTTTGGGAAACATCGAGTTGGAAGCTCTTGCGGTACCAACCGATCCCTCCGGGCAAAGCTCCCCCACCAGCAGTCGCTGGATGATCTTCGGAAAACTCCCCTTCGATGCTCCAATCGTGTGGAACATCGAGAACTCTCCAGTCTGCATCGTCATAGGACGTGTTGCTCGCATCTAGCGTACTGTCAGCCAGTGAGAAACTCCAGTCTTCGTTGAAAGACAGGATAGTTCTGGGAGACTTGGCCTGGTGGCAAGATGCCATCAGGAAGCCTATCAAAACTACTATTATGAAATGTGTGTACCTTTTTCTTATCATGATTTTCTAGAACAACCCTCCAAGGGTTTGAAACCCTTGGAGGGTTAGTTGATTTGGGTTGGGTGCTTTAGTTAAAATCTTTACTCCTCTCCTGCGCTGATGATGCCATCCAATGCACTTTGGTTGGACACTTCGGTGCTACTTCTGTTGAATAAGGCAAAACCGTTGTTTCCGGTATGTCCATTGTCCCAATAGACTGGGATAATCCCATTGTCCAAAGCGGCTTTAGTCACGTAGTTGAGATAATACTTCCTTGACTCATCGTGCTCAGACTGACTCGGATAGTTCGGGTCAGAGATACCTGACACATCCCTCCACAGTGCACCGTATTCTCCTAGTAGCACAGGGTAGCCTTTGTCTACGAAGTTGGTTTTCATCTTACCAAACTGCTCCTCTACCCAGTCTTCCTGTCCCCAAGTATCCACATAACCTGTTTGGTCTTTGTAGGGCTCGCCCCATAGTGGTTTGCCACTCGCGGCATTTTCGTCTAGAGAAAAGTTGTAAGGGTCATAGTAATGCACTTCTACCATCATGCGATCTTCTGTCTCATCGGTTGGGATAGTTAGTTCATTGACCGTGTGATCAATGTTGGTATTGAAGCCTTGAACAATCAGGTGGCGATAAGTATTGCGTCCTCCTGTGGCTCTCACAGTAGTCAAAAATGTCTGATTAAAGGAATTCTGTACCTCTGCCTCTTCTGCTGTTGGAGCGTTGTAATTCGCTTCGTTGCGAACCTCATTACTACCGGCAAACAATAAATGGTCATCATAATCTCGGAAGTAAACGGCAATTTGCTTCCAGAAAGCTGCGAGCTTCTCGTTGATAGCATCTTGCTCCGAATAAAAAGGATGGTCCATCCATCCACCGTCCCAGTGGACATTGATCACGACATACATTTCATTGTCCAGTGCATAGTTGGCTACTTCTTCTACTCGCTGTAGCCACTCGGTTTTGATTTTGTAGGTTGATTGATCTGAAAGCATGTGCGACCAGGACACCGGTACACGGATGGTATTGAAGCCAGCTGCTTTCACTGCATCGATTAGTTCCTTGGTCACTACGGGATTTCCCCAGGTAGTTTCGCTTCCAGTAGGTGGTGTTGAGCCTGCATTGATGGCTTCCATAGAATTACCAAGATTCCATCCGATGCCCATGAGCTGTGACAGTTGGATGGAGGTAAGGTCGCGCATGTCTGTGTTGTCAGGATCGACGTAGTCTGGACCTTCCGGTTCTATTGGATCTACGGGCTCTCCTTCGCCTGCTGCTTGGCTGATGCTGATGGCAACATCCTCCGTTCCCTCGCTGGTCAAGGTCATGACCATGCTGCGCGCTGCGGTGGTCTCATTGGCGGTGGCATTGATGGTGACGTCTGCGTCACCAATGGCAGATTGAATGGTGGGTTTGCAAAAAGCATCCGATTCGTAGGTCAGCTTCCATTTGGCATTGCTGGTAATCAGGATCTTGTCTGACCCTCCGTCAGCTGAAAAATCATAGCTGTCTTGGTCAATGCTCAAGGTAACCTCATCTGGCTCATCGATATCCTCGCCAGCAGAATCTTCTTTGCACGCAGTGCCAGAAAAAAACAAAGTGAATAATAACAGGTAGGTAAGCATTTTAGTTTTGTCAATAATCAGCATACAATCCATCTTTCGACTTGTAAAATGAGAAATAATTAAGAATGGAAACCATGACAAATGTCACGGTTTCCATAGGGTATTCGTTTTTGATTTATTCGGGTACGAAAACATAGGTCATCGTGTCGGCACTTTCGCCCGATAGCGCTGCGTCACGGATTACTTGTAGCATCAATACACCATTTTGGACACGATAGATACTGGTCGCACCCCAATCAGCTACTGCGTAATCACAAGTCCATGGATGAAGCATCGGAATACTCAACGTCAGCTTGTTGTCATCCGCATTCAAGACCCAGGTACCTGACAGGGTCTCCTCGGTATCAGACGACAAGACATCACCGTCTTCGGGCAAGCCCCCTCGCACCGTGGTCCCATCATCCGGATCCTCAAACGTATAGACCCGCTTCCTTTGAACCACAGACACAGTCCCGTCAGTATTGAAAGTCATCGAACCATAATCTACCGATGCTTCACCTGCCGAGTAGTGCTCGCTTGGAAGTGGATTCCAAGCCCATGTCGCAAAATCAGAAAACATGATAGGCCCCTGCTCAGCTCCCCAAGAAGTAGCCACATCATAGGTCCTGTCTGAATCAATTTTCCATGATTGTGCTGTCAAAATATCCTTTATTTGAGTCGCTCTATCAACTTCTTCGAGTTGCAACTCAAGCAAATAGGTCTGGTACTCTGGTTTGTCTGGGTTCAAAGCTCCCACCCACATGGCAACCAATTGATCGTCTTCTTTGACCAAAGACATGATACGCAATTGATTGTCGGCCGTAGTTTCAAACTTGACCCCACCAGACACAATATCAAAAGATGGTGCCACACCATCGAAGGTGTAGATGCCCTTTTCGTCCAAGGTATATGTCCCTGTAGATTCTGACCCATCTGGTGCGACGTAGACTATCGAGTTGTCGCTGGAGTTCATGGTCAATGAAAAGTCAGCATAACCTGCTGCCTGTGATCCGTCAAAACCAGCCCAATCAGGATAATCCGACGGAGAATTCCACGAGTTGAGCATGACACCATCTAATCCAGCCCAATTGAAAGGTGTCTCTGCAGACAGTACCCATTTCATCTCTGTTTTTACAATGGCAGATACATCATCTGCCCAACCGTCAGGCAAAGTTGGCTCTGGATCTGGTTGATCTTCTGGCACCCAGTTGTCATAATAGTCCTTGGTCACGAAATTGTACACCAACATTGCTGGCCCTTCACCAGACAAGGCTTCATCTCTCAAGACACCCAGCTGCATCTTGTCTTCTGTCAAAGAAAAAACCGTAATGTCTCCCCAATTGACTACCTGTCCATCACGACCCGAATCATGCAAGATGAATGCGTCTGAAGTACTCATCGTCTTGTTTTCCGTATTGAGCAAGTATGTTCCCGCTTCTTGTCGCCCCAGAGTTTTGTGGTCTACCGTCAAATTTGGTCCATTGATCAAATCAAATGTCATGCTCCCAAAATCAGCAGCTGTCATCAACCAAGAGTTGCCCGGATAATCTGGGTTCCAGTTCCAACAGTCTGCTCCGTAGCAGCCATCGTTCTCCAAGAGCCAGCCGTTTTCTGTACCGTAGAAATAGAGTGGCCCCAAGAATCCTTTGGAAACTCCTTCGGCATCCAAATCCAAATACCAGGTCTTGGAATTGCCCACACCACCAGACAAAGTCACCCAAAGCGGGTCTTTGATATAGTCGAAGTTATTGGTAGTCAATTCTAACTCTACCGTATCTGCAGCGACATATCCGCCACCACTTTGTACACCATAGACGAACTTATAAACTCCTGCAAAAGCGATCTTCACTGTGTCCTGCACGCGTGTAGACCGTCCAGAAGGAGTCGTCCATAGGGGCGTCACATTAGGTGTCTCACTGGTCAGGATCACCATGTTCGGATCCTCAGGATTCTGAGTGATCGAAAACTGTAGATCCTCTACTGGCATGATCTCATCCAGTACATAGTCTTCTTGGAGGCAAGAACTCAACAGCGCACCAACAGCCAAGAGGACGAATAAATATTGATTTATAATTTTTTTCATAATCTTCATGTGTTTAGTACTTCCAATTATTTCCAACCCTCATTTTGTGTCAAGACACCTGCTGATCTGGTAATCTGATTTTGTGGAATCATGAGTAGACCTCTAGTGGTCTGCACGTTGGTAGCTGCTATCGTTTTGGGAGTAGCTACTCCTCCGTTTTCTACCGTTCCGCTGAAAGCAAGCTTACTAGCCGCTGCATCGACACCTTGTCTGAGCAAATCCCAATACCGAATCCCTTCAAAAGCAAACTCTAGCCTTCTCTCTTCCAAAATATTGGTCACTGTTGCAGGCCTACTTGCCAAACCTGATCGAGTTCTCACTTGGTCGAAATAGCTCTGTGCACTCCCAGAACCAAGTTCTGCTGCCATCAATAGGACATCTGCATATCTCATCACCACAAAATCTTGGTACTGACCTATCTGGAAATTGGTCGATCCATTGGCCTCAGACACATCCTGCCCATCAGGGTTGGCGAGTGGCGTGTACTTCTTGTTGGTATAGCCGGTGTACTCACGCTGATCTGAATTATCAAAATCCAACGCTTCTTCGTTGATCCCAATGATCGAAGCTTCTCTACGAGTATCCCCTGCTTCATAGGCACTGTACAAACTTGGCAACACCGTACAAGCTCCCCATCCTTTGCCATAAGGGCTAAAAGACTGGCTTCTCAAACCGAGCATCACGAGCCACTGGTTGCCGTCTACATTGCCGTCATAGTCAGAAGTGATGTTGTACTTGATAGCAAATATGGTCTCCGAATTGTCCTTGCCTGCGTAGGTTGTCTCCAAGCCATCGCCCGCGGTATTGATCGTAGACGAAGCAGCTGGCCATAGATTCTTGTAATCCGCCACGAGCTCATAAGCTCCTTCGCTGATGACATCCTCTAATCCCTGCAGCACTTCTGCTTTGGTCGCTTGACCTACTAGGTCAGCAGCACCATAGTACCCTGTATAAAACATGTAGACACGTGCGAGGTAAGCCTTGGCTACCCACTTGTTGATTCTACCTGCCTCTACGGTCTCACTACCAAACTCTGCTGCGTAGAGCAAGTCTTCTGTGATCTGCGCATAGATTGCATCAGGCTCTGACTGTGGCACGTTTTCGTCTGTCGGCTCTGTCACCAACGGTACGCGCTCCCATAGTCTCACCATATCAAAGTATGAGTAGGCTCTCAAGAATCTGGCTTGCGCCTCCACTACATTTCTGTAGTCCTCTTGACCTGTCCAGTCGATTTGATCCATTTTCTGCAAAAGGACATTGACTCTGTAGATAGCCTTGTAGTAGGCTGCCCATGTCGCATCTAGCAAGTTGACCTCTCCTGGAGATCTGCTTAGATCCAACTCATCCATCACTTGATACCCGAGAGCGTCGTTGTTGCCAGTCGCTCCGAAGCAGTTGTCCGACATCACCTCTGAGGCTACCGGAAACGCCACGCCATTGGCATAGATCTGCTGCACGCCATCGTAGCATCCCACCAAAGCCAAATCGGCATCTTCGACAGTTTTATAAAAATTGGCGTCCGTAATCGTCGTAATCGGCTCTGTATCGAGAAAGCTATCCGAACAACTAGAAGCTGTCGCTGCGATCCCGAGGGCCATGATATATATATATAGTTTCTTCATGTTCTTTCAGATTAAAAGTTAAAGTTCAAGCCCAACAAGTATGTTCTCGGTCTTGGGTAATACCCTAAATCCACACCGGACGAACCGTTTTCCAATCCATACCCAACTTCTGGATCCATGCCGTCATAAGCTGTGAAAGTGTAGGCATTCAATACTGAGGCGTACAATCTCAGTTTGCCTATGGCAGGGTTGTCGATGAGTTTTGCAAAGTCATAACCTAAAGTGATGTTGTTGAGTCGAAGGAAATCCCCATTTTGGACGAAAACATCTGAGAACTGGTAGTTGACATTGGACTCGGTCACACGTGGAGTCGAATTAGACGTCCCTTCTCCATGCCATCTATCCAAGATCGCTTTGGTATAGTTGGAGTAGCCATTCGCATGGTTGCGGTAAGATTGTACGATTTGATTGCCTGCTACTCCATACGCCAATACAGAGAAGTCAAAGCCTTTGTAATCAAAACCCAAAGACAAGCTATAGGTAAAATCCGGATTTGGATCGCCCACCATGTCTTTGTCAGCGTCATCAATTTTGCCGTCATCGTTGAGGTCTTTGTAGATCAAATCGCCTGGCTTTGCATTGGGCTGGATGATTTGACCTTCACTGTTGGTATGAGCAGTCACATCACCTTCGTTTTGGAAAACACCATCCGTTTCATAGCCCCAGAAGTATCCTATAGGGTATCCACTCTCTGCTCTTCTGTAAAATTCTGTTGCATTGTCATAGAGCATATTGGTCAAACCATGTACGATCCCGTCATCGGTAGGGACCTCAGACACTTCGTTCTTGTTTTTAGCTCCATTGGCAGAGATAAAATAATTGACCTCTCCGATCTGATCACTCCATGTCAAAGCCAATTCGAGACCTTGGTTGGTCACATTACCACCGTTGAAGAAAGGTGCGTCAGCACCTGCTGTCGCATATACTGGTTTGACGAGCAACCAATCCTTGGTCGTCTTCTTGTACCAGTCCAAGTTGACTTCCAGTCTAGTGTCCAATAAATAAGCATCAAACCCAAAATCCATTTGCTCTGACACTTCCCATTTCAAATTGGTATTGGATAGTCTAGATGGATAAGCCCCTACGCTGTTGCCCGCTGCATCAAAATCAGCTGATCCAAAGTAGTAGTTGGCTTGCCCGATATCCACAGGAGCCAAGAACTGGAAAGCATCGATATTCTGGTTACCTACCTGTCCCCAGCTCGCTCTCAATTTCATGAAGCTCACCATGTTTTCCACTGGAGTCCAAAAACTCTCCTCTGACAGTACCCAGCCTGCCGACACAGAAGGGAAATACCCCCATCGGTTGTCTTTGGCAAACTTGGAAGAACCATCCGCTCTGAACGTGGCGTTCAAAAGATACTTGTCCTTGTATGCATAGGATAACCTACCAAAATAAGACTGTAGTTTGTCTTCATCGTTTGGCGCACCGCCATACGACAATCTCGTCAAATCGGTATTCGTCGTGTTGTCTATATAGGCATGATCCAAATCCGAAATCGTCAGCCCAGAGTTGGACACATTCATCCAAGTCCCGTTGTTGATCCATGCATAGGTACCTCCCATGACGGTTACGGCATGTTCACCTACTTCAAAATCATAAGAAAGGGTATTGTCCCATGTCAAGGCCAATCCTTTGCTCATACTCTGAGAAGCTGCGTCATACGTTCGCTGCGCATAGATAGATAGTTCGTACTCTGGACTATATGACCTATCTTCAGAAGCGTAGTAGTCGTATCCAAATCTACTTCTCAATTTCAACCCCTCGATAGGCTCAATCTCGACATAAAAGTCTCCGAGCATCTTTTGGTTGTTGTTGTCATTTTGGTTATTGAGCATCATCGATGCGTACGGGTTGCTCTCTCCAGGAAACCATGGGTCCCACGCTTGTCCCTGATACATCGAACTCGTCGAGTTGTTGAGGTAATCGCCATTGTCATCATACATCGGCAAGAATGGGCTCGTATTGTAGGCTGCTCTCATGGAGTTGTTGTACTGGTTGCCCACCGAGATACCGTTCTTTTTCATGTATGAGAAAGTCAAGTGCTGTCCCACCGTCACAATATCCTTGAAGAACTTGTGATCACTATTGACTCTAAAAGAGAACCGCTCATAACTAGACACGTCCGGTCCGCCGATGATCCCCTCTTGTCCTGTGTACGCACCAGACATAGAATACGTAGAGGTCTCATTTCCTCCCGATACACCCAAGGCATAGTTTTGCGTGATGGCATTGTTATAGATCATCTCATCGATCCAGTCGGTACCGCTGCCCATGTTGGCAATCGAATCAGAACTAAAATAAGGCACCTTGCCAGAGTTGATGGCTGCCTCGTTCATGATGGTTGCATATTCTTGGCTGTTGAGCATGCGGATTTGATTGGCTGGCTCTTGGATGCCATAGTAGCTATCGAAAGTCCACTGTGCTTTTCCAGCCTTACCCGTTTTGGTGGTAATCAGTACTACCCCATTGGCTGCTTGCGAACCATAGATCGCGGCAGATGCAGCATCCTTCAACACATCGATACTGGCTATGTCAGAGTTGTTGAGGTAAGAGATGTCTCCCGTTTGTATCCCATCTACGATGTAGAGCGGGCCAGAATTGCCAATCGTACCCACCCCACGGATGGTTACTTTCATGGATTCTCCTGGCTGTCCAGATGTCGCAGCGATATTGACCCCTGCCACTTGACCTTGCATGGCATTCAATGCATCGGTACTACTCAGGTTGGTTAGTTTATCTCCTTTGACTTGTCCAGTCGCTCCAGTGACCAGTTTCTTTTGCTGGACACCATATCCGACAACTACTACCTCGTCTAGAGCCGTCACATCCTCGTCTAATGAAACATCCAATACCGAACGCCCCCCTACAACCGTCTCTTTCTTGACAAAACCGATAAAGGAATATACCAACACTGGATCTGTCGTTCCGCCCACATTGACACTATAGTTACCATCCAGGTCAGTCACGGTACCTGTAGAAGTGCCTTTGAGAAGCACTGTCACTCCCGGTAATGGCTCTCCATCCGATCCGGAACTAACTACCCCTTTCACGATTTGACTCTGAGCCATCAAGCTAGCGCTCGAACCCAAAAACATCACCGCAAAAAGGCACAAACAAATTGCTTTAAGCTTGTAATTTTTTAGCATAGTCTTTCTTTTATTTATTGAAAATCATGTTGACCGATTCACTTTCATAAATTGGTTTTTCAATATTAGTGGATCATCATTTCGAGATAGGATATGCTTTGCATCCGTCTAGGGTCAAAAATGTCATCCCCCTTATAAAAGCCTGTTATAGCGCAGTTTGCATCGATTTATTTCACCGATAGGGTAACGAATGTTCACTAAGAGGTAAACAAATACTACCCCTATAGTCTCCTCAGGTACAGAGATATAGTCAGATGAAGAGTGAGTGAATGGATAATTCATCGCACTATATCCCTCTTAAAGGGGGATTTGACGGAAAACAAGATCAGAAACCAGTAGAGTACTACTTCGGACAATATGACAGTTTTGCAACAGTTGGGAGAGCAAAAAGTCTCGTGTTTTTTTGTTCTACGAGTCAAAATTGAACACCAAAAGTGGGGAGTAAAAAGACATCAGGTGAACGGCTCTTGAAACACAGGTGATTGACCATCCAAACACCTGTGTTTGACGCGCCAAACACAGGTGTTTCAAGCGCTGAACACACGTGTTTGAAAAGAGCCTTCAAAAACCCACTCCATTCGCCACAAACGGCGTTTTCGACAAAACCCTAGCATGACTCAATGCAATCCCAGCCTCACACAACTGGTCCTCGACCGATCGATCGAACAAACTCAGAAAAAGGTGACATTTTGTCTTAGTGCACTTATCAAAATCCATCCAATACCTAGAATGCTTTGCAAGACATCTCTTTGCCGCAGTAGTCACATTATCACAGCGCTAGCTTTCTCATGCGACTATATGTTAATCCTCGGCAGTGTACTGCGAAGGGTACTTCTTATAGACAGACTTGAAGTATCGGCTAAATAGCTTCGGGTTGTTGTACCCTACGGCATAGGCAACCTCAGATACCGTCATTTGGCTTTTGCTCAGGAGTTCGGCGGCCCGCTTGATACGGATGTTTCGGATAAAATCCATAGGAGTCTCACCTGTGATCTTGAGCATCTTCTGATACAAGTATCCTCGACTGAAACCCAGTTCGTGGCTTAGTTCTTCCACGCCAAACTCAGAATTGGACATGTTTTTCTCTACAAGTTCTAGCGCATCCTTGACCAGTTTTTCATCGCGCGACACCACTTCGATTTTGTCCGGCTCGGCCGTGAGCCTTTGACTCGATTCATTGACCCGCTTCTGAAATTTGAGTGCACTACTAATCGTACTCACCAATATCTCAAAATTGACTGGCTTAGAGATACATTCTATCGCACCGGCTTCCAAACCTTGGATCTTATGCTCTTCTGATGTTTGGGCCGTCAGGAGAATAACCGGAATATTGGCAGTACGTGGGTCATTCTTGATCTTCTTGCACAGGTCAAGACCATTCATCACAGGCATCATCACATCCGAGATGACCATATCTGGGTGCTGGGTCACGATGGACTTCCAGGCCTCTTTGCCGTTGAACGACTCAGAAACATTGAAGTGCTGCTTCAAGTTGTCTTTGATGTAAAATCTAAAGTCGGCATTGTCCTCTACCAAAAAAACATGTGGTTTCTTCTTGTCCTCAAACTCCTCTTCTACATGCTTCGTTTTTTCTCTTGGTTGATTCTCTTCCTCCTCTGATTCTATCCGTGCCTGATCCAATTGCTTGAATGGAAACTCCACGAAGAAAGTACTCCCGTGATCCTTTTCGCTCTCGACACTGATCGTCCCTCCATGCAACTCCACGAATTCCTTGGTGATCGATAGACCTATCCCTGTGCCACTGTTGATCATATTGGGCTTGATTTCACTCTGGATGAAGCGCTCAAACACCGCTTCCTGCTTGTCTAGCGGAATCCCAATCCCCGTATCCGCCACAGACACCAGGATATGTCCTTTGTCATTTTGCTCCAATGCCACGACTATCTTGCCCCCCTCTAGCGTGAATTTGAAGGCATTGGACAAGAGGTTGAACAGAATCTTGTCCATCTTGTCCTTGTCGAAAGAGCAATAGAACTGTGATAGATCACTTTCAAAACTCAAGTGAATTTCGTTTTCTTTGGATAGGTCCGAAAACGAATCGATGACATCCTGCACAAACTTGACCAAATCCCCAGAGGAATAATGTAAGGTGTGCTGATTGGCCTCCATTTTCCTAAAGTCCAACAACTGATTGACCAGCGTCAAGAGACGCTTGGCATTGCGCTGGATCACATGAAAATCCGCCTCCCGTATGTTGGTAGGGTTCTTGATCATCCGTTCGATAGGAGTCAATACCAGCGATATGGGTGTACGAAATTCGTGACTGATGTTCGTAAAAAACTTGAGTTTCATCAGATCGAGTTCATGCAAACGCTGCGCATCGAGACGTTCGTTCTCTAGTTTAGCCTTTTCTCTCTCTCGCTCCACAATCACACGTCGTGTAAAATACAGCAGGACAACCAAGACCAAAATATAAACTCCATACGCCCATCCTGTCCGCCAAAACGGTGGATGAATCACCACTTTCATACCGAGATCGTCCTCACTCCATACGTTGTGACTATTGGATGCTCGTACTTTGAAAGTATAGATTCCTGGATTGATATTGGTATAGTTAGCCCGTCGAATATCCGCAGACACCCTCATCCACTCTTCATCAAATCCCTCAAGTTTATATTCATAGTTATTACCCCCCGCTTGGTCAAATGTTAGCGCTGCAAACTCAAAACCAAATGAGTTTTGGTCGTAGTTCAAATCGATTTGATCCAATTCATTCAAGTTCTTGGACAAAAGTGTATCTCCCTCTACTAAACGCGTTGGTTTGATCAACTGACTATTGAGAGAAAATCCAGTAAAAACCAATAAAGGTGCTCGGTCATTGATGATGATCTTTTTGGGATCGAAAACATTAAGTCCATTTTGTCCTCCAAAAGCCAACATTCCCTCCTGCGTCTTGATCGCTGCCCTTTCGTTGTAGTAGTTTCCTTGCAGCCCATCTGACTCGCTATAGCTTTGCACATCAATGCCATCGCTACTTCGCTCAATTTTAGAAATACCATGATCTGTCCCTACCCAGAGCCCTCCTTCGTCATCTTCGACAATCGACATGATAATATCAGAAGCTAAACCATCTTCTGTCGTGTAGACTTCAAAACCATCCTCCTCAGGGAGGTATCTATTCAGCCCATTTAGTGTACCCACCCATATCTCGCCGCGGCTATCATAGAGCAGGCATACGACGGAGTTGCTACTGATAGCGTGAGCTACTGTATCGGATAATGCATAGTTCTTGAATACTTCGTTTTCTTTATCCAACACACTCAATCCCAGTCCAGAAGCTATCCATAAACGATTTTGTTTGTCTTCCGTGATGCTGGTTATGTAGTTGACAGGTAGCCCAGACGCTATGTTATAGTTCTTGAACTCTTCTGTAGTAGGATCCATACGATCCATACCACTGAGCAAAGTCCCTAGCCACAATTCTCCAGTAGACCCCTCATATATACTCCATACATTATCATCGGATATCCCATTGCCGCTCTGAACTCGATAGTTAGTCAAACGCCCATTTTTGTATCGGTACAGTCCTTTGGTAAAAGTCCCAATCCACAGCGACTCATCACTACCATAGTATAGACTCACTATCACATCTGGCAGTTTAGCCGACTGATCCGAACGTAGGACATTGGCGGGTTCTATTTTTTTGGTTTCGGGATCAAAAACCATCAACCCCTGACCATTGGTTCCTAACCAAATATCACCAGATTGATCTTCTGCTAGACTCAGTATATCATTGTAGGCTAGGTCATCGCTTGGGTATTTAAAGTGTATAAACTTTCCAGCATTTTCGTTAAAGTAACTTAGCCCTTTTCGGCTTTTCCCTATCCAGATTATCCCTTGACTACTCCTATATAGCGTCGTGATACTGTTATTTCCTAAACTTGCAGGATTGTTAGCCTGATACTTATACCGCTTGGTTGTCCAGTCGGACTTATTGACCAGAGTGATTCCTCCATGATCCGTCCCTATCCATATATACCCCTTTTCATCTTGAACAACCTGGCGCACGATATTGCTACTAAGAATCTTCTCGTTCAGTTCTATTAGCTTCCCATCGGTGGTATTGAAATACAAAAGCCCCAATGCTCCTCCTGCAGAATAAATCCACAAATCATCATCTCTATCTATAAAAAAATGAGAGAAATCATTACTGAGCGTATGTTTACTCAAATCAAATTTTCGAGTCACTTTATCTATCTCAGTATCTATCACATCGATGCGGCCGCTACTGTACATCACCCAGAGATTACCATTCTGGTCAGAGTTAATGTCGGAGATACTGTCTGACGTCAACTCGATCAAGCTAGAGGGCGATGCAGACAGCTCCACCAGTTGATCATCAGCCTCAGTATAGCGAACCAAACTCCTGCCGTTAAGCAGAAACCAAATTTGACCTAGTGTATGGTGAACTTTAGATATATCCACACTTTCCACACCCAGTCGATCCAACCATGGTCTGGTATCGACAAAATGGTCAGTGACAGGATCATATATAGCCAACCCTTCCCCACAGCTGATCCATACCGTACTATCAGGCCCATTGGCTAGCCAGATGATGGCATTGCTAGGGAGGGAATAAGGATCTTCCTGATTGTGATAAAAATTTTCAAAGCGATAGCCATCATAGCGATTGAGTCCAGATACAGTCCCAATCCACATAAAACCATAACGGTCTTCTAGCACACAGTTGACCTGACTATAAGACAACCCTTGCTCCGTACTAACCTGCTCGAACGAAAGTTCCTGTTCCCACTGTGCTACAGCAGTCATAGAAACTAACCATATTACCAAGAAAGTTATAATTCTCATCATCTGCTCTGCGTACTTCATCTATTAGACTGGGTCAAAATATCCATCTTTTGAAGAATACGCAATATAGGTTACTCATCATTATTCGGAGGCACTAAAAGCATAGACCTCTCCTGCTTCGGCCTGCCATTCGTACACATAGTAGTTCTTTTCATCTACTACGTTGAGATCAGAATCATCTATAAAAATAGGTTTGGCGGGATTGATGGTCACCATCAAAGGGTTGTCATTGGCTGTCTTGACACGCTTCGCTCCCTCCATGGTCAAAGGCCATTCGCTGCGCAGTTGACAATCTCCTGTTAGATTTGCCTTTATCTTTCCTGATTCGATCTTTCCTTCAGACCAAACCAAACCCACTTCAAACCCTCCACGGGCTTTTAGTCCGCTGACACTGCCCTGTGGCCAAGCAGCAGGCAAGGCAGGCAATACATGAATAGCACCTGTGTGCGACTGCATCAGCATCTCGGCTACCCCAGCCGTAAAACCAAAATTGCCATCTATCTGAAACGGTGGGTGCGCATCGAACAGGTTGCCATACAGGCCTGGCCTGTCCCATTTCTCCCCTGCGACATCAGCCGTTTTGATGAGATTGTTCATTATTTTGAGCGCATGATCTCCGTCCAGCAGTCTAGCCCATAGGTTGATTTTCCATCCCATCGACCAACCCGTCGCTTCATCTCCACGCTTGATCAGAGATTGCTTACATGCCTCAAAAAGCTCTGGTGTATCCCAGCGATTAATTTGATTGCCTGGGTGTAGACCATAGAGGTGCGATACATGCCTGTGATGTGGATCTTTCTCCTGATAGGGTTTGTCCCATTCTAATAGTGTACCATCGCTTCCTATCTTCAGCGGACGCAACTGCGCAATCGTATTGTCCAATTTCTTAATGAATGAATTCGTAGGATCTAATAGTTTTAGACTTTCTCTACACCGCACGAGTATTTCACGAGTCAGTGTAATATCCATAGCAGTGCCATTGGTCAAGCTGACTTCTTTGCCAGTTGTGCTGTAAAATTGATTTTCTGGCGAAGTACCCATCGCAGGCTCTAGATAGCCCCCACCGTTTCGTTCGAGCATCCCCATCACAAACTGTGCTACCCCTTTGATCTCTTGCAGGTAAGATTTCAAAAAAGCCTTGTCTCCTGTATAGTAATAATGCTCAAATACATGAGACATGAGCCAAGCACCTCCCATCGTCCAATTGGCCCACATCGGATCACCTGCTACTGGCCCTGTGTGTGCCCACAGGTCAGAGTTGTGATGCGCCACCCAGCCATCTAGACCATAGTTTTGTTCGGCGGTCTTCTCTCCATTTTTTGCAAGATCATGAATAAATGACAGCAATGGCGCTGTGGTCTCAGTCATATTAGTGACCTCCGCTGGCCAGTAATTCATCTCCGTATTGATATTAATGGTATAATTGGAACGCCAAGGTGGATAGATATACTTTGACCAAATCCCCTGTAGATGCGCTGGCTGCCCACCTTCACGAGAAGAAGACAACAGCAAGTACCTACCATAATTAAACAAAAGCTCGACCATGGTTTGGTCTTGCGACTGTGCAAAAGCATCTATACGCTCATCAGTGTCCTGAACACTGAGCGAGTCCGACTGGGCAATATCTAGCTGAACACGGTCATAGATGCGACGATAGTCCGCGACATGTACAGCATTCAATTCATCAAAACTGAAAACCGACGCACCATCCATGTCCTCCTTGGCCAACTGCGCTGGATCGACTCCATCATATCCCGGCGACTTAAAACGACCATTGAAACTCGTACCACAACTAAGAAGCAGCAAGGCTTCATCCGCACCTTCCAGCTGTACCGAATGATCTGTAAAACTCAATACACCGCCTTTATGTATCACTTTCAGCCATACCTCGGCTTCCATCCCTTCTCTATCCCATGAGCTATCATTCCAAGCCTTGCAGCGAATTTTTAGGATTTCATCCTCCACAAATACCCTATTCAATACTATGCTAGACAATACAGCCTCAAAGGATATACCCCCCTCCTTTTCGCTTTTCAACTCATACGCGATGACATCATGCGGAAAACTAGCAATCGCTCTACTGGTCATCAAACTCCCGTCCTTCATATAGGCTTGGCTATACAGCGCATTCTGAATATCTAAGGATCGTTGATAGCCTGTGACCTTGTCTTTAGCATAGTGAATCACCAAATCAGCTAAAGGCTGGTAAGGCTCAGTTTCTTTGCCCTGCATGTAGCGTATTAGACTATCCGCAAGGTCATGCTCTCCTTGCTTGAGGGCTTGTTTGACTTGAGGGAAATATTGCTTCGCTTCGGGATTGTTCCAATCTGAGGGGCCACCACGCCAAAAGGTGTCGTGGTTCAGTTTGATCGTATCACTCCATGGGCTTCCATAGATCATGGCGCCAAAACTACCGTTACCTATAGGCAACGCATCTGTCCATTTGTCCGCAGGCTTGGAATAATGTAGTACGTGTGAGAGTTTGTCGGTCAGTTTTGTATCCTCCTCACACGAAAAAGCACAAAAAATAGCTAACACCGCCAACAGCAATAAATTCGTAATTTTCATTCTAACTAATCAAGTCCTTTACCATATTCCAATGCAACCAAACATGCATATTCAATTCGCAATTTACAAGATGTCTCAATTTTTGATGGATAATAAATGAATACTGCTTAGGTAATAAATGTTTTTATCACAGGATTTATTAGATTTAATGGCAGTTTCAAAACAACAGATATACTTTTCTAAAACTGCATACTCGAGAACTAAGCAGATCTCTGTCAATGATCGCTCATCATATTAAAGAAATGATTGATTAAGTTGACTAATTACTATTGGGGCCGACAATATAAATTGCCGGCCTTTTTCTTCTCCGAGAGAAAGCATTATTCAGATAAAAATTATTTAGTCAATATAAAATTCTACTGCTTCTCGCTCTCTCTCCCATTACGTAAGACATCTGTTTTTTAGATATAATTTTAAGAATATAAAACAGGACAAAATCAAAAACAGGCTCAAACACTCATATAACCTACTGATTATCAATAATTGCATAGTAAATGGCGATTATTGATATGTCTAATTTGGTAGGAAATTCTACCTTGGTTTTCATAGCATGACAAGTGAAGAGACTAATTTCTTATAGGACAGGTGGTGCATAGACACCTACCTAAACATGACCAATCGTTAAGATAATTTTTCAACTCACTTCTAACAATAACACTGTGTGCCTAGTGAGGTAGCAAAGAGAAGTAGAAGTGCATTCGGTTTCAATAATTAACGGAAGAAGGTTCAAAAGGAACCCTACAAACCGCTAACTGTCATGCTAACAACTATTAGTAGAAGAAACCAAACATATATCTTATATGAACCCACATGTATTAACCCCGAGGACATCCTCTATCAAGCGCAATAGGCGAACTCAACACCTACATCCGCGCTAGCTAAAGCGATAAAAAACAAAACACCGATGCTACGCATCAATACCAAAAGAGCCTTCATTAGCTTCTAAAATCAATAAGGTTCAACTGGAAATACATCACCATGACAGGTACGATGGCAGGATCACTATGTCCATACCGATACCTCTCAAAGACTATGAAAGACAAGAGGATTGACTGTCCTCATTTATTACTATTAAACTAAATACTATTATGAAAAAAGGATTACCTGTAATGATAATAGCACTGCTATTGTCCTACATCACTTATGCCCAATCCATCACGCTGCAGAGCGCTGAAGGATGGCTAGAAACAGCTACTGTCAAGTGGCTACCTGTATCCAGTGCAGAAAGCTACAACGTCTACTACAGCGGTGGAGGTGTGACCAACCAAAAGATCGACGACCAGCTGATTCGTAGCTATGGTAGTTATATGCGTGCTGACATTCCTGGTCTCAAAGCGGGATCTTACACAATCAAAGTAACACCTGTTGTTTCGGGATCAGAAGGGTCAGGAGCAGTATCCAGTTCGTTCTCAGTACTAGCGCACGACCGAACGGGTTTTGCATTTCACAACGGCAGAGTACCAGGAGCCTACAAGGCTGACGGGACTCCCAAAAGCGGTGCTGTGATTTTGTACATCACCGAGGAGACCAAAAACACCATTTCCTTGGATGTCGAAGGTGCCACTAGCAACCCTTGTGTAGGGTTACAAACCATCCTAGAAGGTTTCAAGAAAGGCAAAGACAACAGACCATTGATCATACGAATGGTAGGGCAAATTACCGACTTTGACTACATGCTCAACGGAGACATCGTTATTGAAAACAAAAACAACGATGCTGGTTACATAACCCTAGAAGGAATAGGTGACGATGCTACAGCAGATGGCTGGGGTATTCGACTCAAAAATGCCAATAACATCGAGCTTCGAAACATTGGCACCATGAACTGCAATAGCGGTGAAGGTGACAATATTGGTCTACAGCAAAACAACTTCTACGTTTGGGTGCATCACGTAGACTTCTTCTATGGTGACGCTGGCGGAGACTCAGATCAGGCCAAAGGTGACGGTGCACTAGACAGTAAGAGATCTGGATATGTAACCTTTTCTTACAACCACTTTTGGGACACTGGAAAATCAAACCTATTAGGTAACGGCACAGAAGACCCTGAATACCTCTCCTACCATCACAACTGGTATGACCACTCTGACAGCCGCCACCCACGAATTAGAAATCACAGCGTACATGTCTACAACAACTACTATGACGGAAACTCCAAATATGGGGTTGGGTCAACCAAAGGTTCTTCGGTCGTCGTAGAAGGCAACTATTTTAGGAACTGTAAGTATCCAATCCTAACCTCTATGCAAGGCTCTGACATCTTTGATGAGGATGCTGGTCAAAATGACGCAGGAGACATGGCTACTTTCTCCAGTGAGGATGGCGGTAGTATCAAAGCAGCTAACAATTATATGGTAGGACACAAACGCTTTGTTCCTTACGGAGATCCCAACTATCCAAACTCGACCGTTGATTTTGATGCGTATGTCGTGAATAATATCACAGATGACATGCCAAGTTCGGTACAGTCATCAGAAGGTGGCAACACCCACAACAACTTCAACACGACTTCTATCATGTACACCTATACTGCCCAAACACCTGAGGCAGCCAAAACTACCGTTATGCAATATGCAGGACGTATGAATGGTGGAGACTTTAACTTTACTTTTGACAACTCAGTAGATGACACGTCTTATGCGGTGAATACAGCGCTCAAATCAGCACTATCAGGCTACAACACTAACCTTCAAGGAATTCAAGGGGAAAATGGTGGACCTATCATCGACCCAGAGGATCCAGAAGACCCTGAAGATCCAACTGATCCAGAAGAACCAACTGACCCCGTTGATCCAGGAGACTATGACCATAACTTCACCACTTCTGGCACGAGTAGTTCATTTTATAGCATCTCGGGCAATCTTTCGGATTCTAAAGGAACTGTAAACTATGGAGGATTGACACTGACGCAGTGTTTAAAAATAGAGTCTAGCACTTCTATATCATTTACGACTACAGAAGAAGCTACCTTGACACTCGTATTCAACGACACTTTCAATGGAGATTTCAAGATAGACGGTACGAGCCAAAGTGTATCTTCTGGTGTCTTAACTGTAACACTCGCTAGTGGCAGCCACACCCTCACCAAAGACAATACAGCCAACCTTTACTACATGAGCCTAGTCTATGCAGGTGGTGGCACGACATACTACAGCTTGACCACTACCATCAATGGCCAAGGATCAGTCAGTCCAGCCAATGGAAATTTCGAAGCAGGAAGTACCGTAGCACTAACTGCTACACCAGATAGTGGGTGGGAGTTTGATAGTTGGAGTGGTGGCTATACAGGCACTACAGCTACCGTCACAATGAATGCTGACAAGTCGATCACGGCTACTTTTACGCCTATCACCTCTAATATCACATACACAGTCAGCACGTCAGTAGTTGGACAAGGTACAGTTTCTGGCGATGGCACTTTCGCAGACGGAACGAACATTTCCTTGACTGCATCAGCAAGTAATGGCTACTACTTCAGCGGATGGAGTGGTGATGGATCAGGCAATAGCAACCCGCTATCAGTCACTGTCAATAGTGACAAAAACATCACGGCAACCTTTACAGAAGAGAGTGAAGAGACTGGTGACGGTTACTATGTAGCGACCAACGGAAATGACTCCAACACAGGAACTATCTCCAGTCCATTCAAAACCCTCCAAAAAGCCATCGCATCTGTATCGGCAGGGGGATATATCTATCTCAGAGGAGGAACGCACGTGATGACCGCTTCATCCATTGTGATTCAGAAAAACGGTACTGCTGGCAACAACATTCATGTCTTTGCCTATCAAAACGAAGTACCTGTACTAAGCTTCGATGACATAGAAGTATCCTCTAACCGAGGCATTGTCCAAGATGGTGACTACTGGCACTGGAAAGGTGTGACGATAGAAAAAGCAGGAGACAATGGCATGTTACTATCTGGCAACAACAACACCATAGAGCATTGTGTCTTTAGAAAAAATCATGACACAGGTCTGCAACTCAGCAGATACAATACCAATGCTGATCAAATCAGCGAATGGCCTTCTAATAATCTGATCGTTGATTGTGAAGCCTTTGACAATGCGGACAGTGATAGCGAAGATGCAGACGGGTTTGCAGCTAAATTAACCTCAGGAACTGGCAATATCTTCCGTAGATGTGTCTCTCATCACAACATCGATGATGGTTGGGATTTATATACCAAATCAGAAACTGGCCCTATCGGGGTGATTTTGTTCGAAGACTGTATCGCTCACAACAACGGTACCCTGACAGATGGAAATACCTCCGGAGGTGGAGATAAAAACGGTTTCAAGCTAGGTTCGTCAGCGCATCAAGTCAACCACGAACTAAGAAGATGTATCGCCTATAGCAATGGCAAGCATGGCTTCACCGATAACGGAAACATAGGAAATATCAAGTTTTACAATTTGACATCTTATGACAATGGAGACTACAACTATCATACGAGAGACAATGCATCGCACACTTTCCGAAACTGTATCTCATTAGACGGAAACCATACGGATCGAATCGTCGGAGATGCACCTACAGGCTGCAATGCATTTGACGACACAGATACCAACTGGACAATATCAGTCTCTAGTAGTGATTTCGAGACATTATCTCCAGGATCATATGCAAACCCTACAGGCAATGGCTTTTTAAATTTGAAATCATCTAGTTCATTGGTAGATGCGGGTTGTTCTGCTCCTGGAGTATCAGGCAATGGGACTTTAGATATCGGCGCTATAGAGCTGGGAAGTATCACAGAAGACCCCGTTTACACTTTGACTACTGCCATCAATGGACAAGGATCAGTGAGTCCAGCCAACGGCACATTCACTGCGGGTACATCAGTCTCTATGACTGCCACTCCTGCTAGCGGGTGGCAATTTGACAACTGGAGTGGTGGCTATACAGGCACTACAGCGACTGTAGTGATGGATGGAGACAAACATATCACAGCCAACTTCTCTCAAATCGGAACCAATACAACCATCACGATACAAGAAGGTGGTACTGGTTTTTGTGAGGTGCAAGGCAGCGTAGACTCCAACAATGGAGGGTTTACAGGTGCCGGCTTTGCCAATACAGACAATGTTACAGGCAAGGGCATAGACTGGAACGTAGACTTTGGATCAACCAGCACCTATACCTTTGTCTTCAGATATGCTAGTACCTCTGATCGTCCTGCACAACTATCCGTGAATGGTTCTACAGTGGTGAGCAACATTAATTTCACATCGACAGGTAGTTGGACTACCTGGCAGACTATATCAGTGAGCACGACTGTCAACGCGGGTGTGGGAGCACTTAGGTTAGAAGCCACCGGATCTAATGGACTGGTTAATATCGACTATGTAGAAATCACTGGAGTCAACCCTACAGCGGTTTCATGCAACAGCAGTGCCAGAGCATTGTCAACTGATCTCGGGGAGGAGTTCGACCTACAAGTCTACCCTAACCCTGCTTCGCACCAAATCACGGTCAACATTCCAGACTTTCGTGGAGACGAAAGAATCCGTATCGTCAACCTAATGGGCATGGAAGTAATCAACATGGCAGCTCAGTCCGCTAGTTCCGTACTAAATATCAGCCACCTAGCACAAGGTAGCTATGTAATGCAAGTACAAACTAGCCGCAGCACGTACGCAAAAATGATAGTGAAAAACTAAATTAGATGAGTTCAAAAAGCCTTAACTGATTTTTGAGCTCCACAAAACTCAAGCTGTCTCGGCAAGACATCTTACACCTGTAGTGAGATATTTGACTGAGACAGCTTTTTTATACCTTTACGCCCATGGAAAAAATCAAAACAGGTATCGCTTCTTTTGGCATGTCAGGTCTCATATTTCACGCCCCACTCCTACAAGCCAACACATCTTTTGATCTACACACCATAGTAGAAAGAAGCCCTAAAGGCTCCAAAGACATCTATCCCGACATCAACATTGTCACAAGCTACGAAGCACTACTCGCTGATCCTGCAATCGAACTCGTGATCGTCAATACGCCTGACACCACACACTTTGACTTTTGCAAACAAGCCCTATTGGCTGGCAAACACGTCGTGGTAGAAAAGCCTTTCACCATACACAGTCATGAAGCAGAAGAACTTATTTCACTTTCCAAAGTGAAAAAACGCATCCTTAGCGTATTCCAAAACAGGCGATGGGATAGTGACTACCTCACGGTAAAAAAAGTAGTACAAAACGAAATGCTCGGACGACTCGTCAGCTTCGAATCACACTTTGACCGCTACCGAAATTTCCTCAAATCTGACACGTGGAAGGAAGAATCCCTCACAGGAGCTGAAATCCTCTACAACCTCGGTGCACACATGGCAGATCAGGCTTATGATTTGTTCGGGACACCCCAAAGTGTCTTTGCGGAAATTGGCATCCAACGCAGCAATGGCAAAGCAGACGACTACTACACGCTCAACCTGAAATACGACGGACTCTCCGTTACACTCAAAGCCAGCTACCTCGTGCGTGAGGAAGGCCCTAGATATACGCTCCATGGAACACTCGGATCATTCCTCAAATGGGGGATGGACGTACAGGAAGATGATCTCAAAGCTGGTAAATCACCAAATGATCCAGCGTGGGGAATCGAACCCAAAAAGCAGTGGGGCAAACTCAATACAGACATCAATGACCTTCACTTCTCTGGCAGAATCGAGTCACTGCCTGGCAACTACAGCGCATATTATGACAATATCGCAGCAGCCATCCATGGCACAGAGCCTTTGATCGTAAAACCTGAGCAGGCACTAGACGTCTTGCGTATTATAGAAGCTGCCATCCAAAGCAATGAAAAAGGAATCAGGGTCAACTTGTGATTACTTCGTTCTGTCACAAAACCTATCGCAGGCATTCTCTTTTGGACGGACATGAAATAACAAGTCTTTAACCTGAATCACGCAATTCAGGAGCCTGTCTACCGAACAGACAGGCTTTCGCCCTTCGATTAGAACTTGATTGAATTCAATATCAGACCAGAAGCTGGTGCAATGAATGTAAAGGGTTCTTCTCTTTTTTGTGTCAATGATAATTCCAACTCCTCCATTGTATGGACACCTCGTCCCAGATTGATCAGTGCGCCCGCCATCAGCCGCACCTGATGACGCATAAACCCAGGCCCACATACACGCAGCATATAGCTCTGCTTTGGAAAGAAACTCGCGGTATAGATGTCGTTGTTGACTAATTCGCACTGCACCACCTCTCGCTCTAGCACGGTCATCTCAGAGGGTTTGTAGACATAGTTTTGGAAGTTGTGACGTCCCTGAAACAACTGTGCCCCCTTTTTCATCTGCTCAATATCTAGGTGATCATTGATGTGACAGATATAAGGCGCGGCAAAAGGGTGGTTCTTTTCTCCAAAGGAAAACAAGTACAGGTACTCCTTGATTTTCGGATTGAGGATCACATTGAACTTCGCATCGACCTGTTCGATACTCATCGCGCGTACATCAGACGGCAGATTATGATTGAAGTCTTTGAGAAATACTTGCTCGTCGAGTTGTTCCTTGACGAACAGCTCTATATAGGCCTGGTTGGCAGACACCATCGCGTCGGTACGTCCAGAGGGTAGGACTTTGTGATCTTTGTGTCCAAGGACATAGTTGAGCGTCCTCTCTAGCACCAACTGCACCGTTTTGACGTTGGGTTGCTTTTGGAAGCCATGGTAGCGAAACCCCAGATATTGGAGTTCGATCAAGTAGTAATAGCGTTGGCCCTGCATCACCAGTCAATCGGAAAATAATCCTTGAGAAACTTGCCACACCAGTGCTTGCCAGAGTTGATACCGTCGAGCAAGGGATCCACCACACGTGCTGCACCATCGACGATATCTAGCGGTGGTTGAAAGTCATGCAGTTCTTCTTTCTTCTTCGCCAGCTCGACAGGATCCTCATCGGTCACCCAACCCGTATCCACAGCATTCATATAGATACCATCTTTCGCAAAATCACTCGCCGACGTATGTGTCATCATGTTGAGTGCTGCCTTGGCCATGTTGGTATGCGGGTGTCTATCTTCTTTCTTGAATCGATGAAACTTACCCTCCATCGCCGAGACATTGATGATGTGCTTTTGTCCAGTGTAGTCTTTGCGCATCAGGCCAATGAGGTTATTGATCAGTACGAAAGGCGCTACCGAATTGACGAGCTGTACTTCGAGCATCTCGGCGGTCTGTACCTCTCCTAGTCGCAAGCGCCAGCTATTGGTCTTGCGAAGATCGACCTGTTGGAGGTCAGCATCCAGTTCCCCTTCTGGGAATATCTCTGCTGCTTCGAGCGAATTGTCAAAACGGTACGGTATCTGTGACAACTTTGCTGAGGCACGGATCCCTACACCGGGCTCCTGTCCATGCCAAGTCACTGGCATGGCACCATCGTTGTTTTCCAACGCCTTGCCATAATCCGTCAAATCCCGCACGCAGGCATGATGATCTTTGAGTAGCACTTGGGCTTCTTTAGACTGTTGTTCGTAGGGCAGCAATTCCTTCTCCATCATATGGCTATAGAACCCTGGCGGTCGTCGTACCGTCTGCGCGGCATTGTTGATGATGACATCCAATCGGTCAAAATTCTGCTCGACGTAGCTCGCGAACAATTCTACACTAGGAATATGACGCAAGTCCAGCCCGTGGATATGCAGCCTCTCCTTCCAGTCGTGGTAGTCCTCTTCCCTAGCAAATCGGTTGGCCGAATCCACAGGAAAGCGAGTCGTCGCGATCACCGTAGCGCCAGAACGCAACATCATCAAACAGATATGGTAACCGATTTTCAGACGTGATCCCGTGATCAGCACCACCTGCCCTGTCATATCGGCACGTTGGAAGCGCTTCATGTAGTTGAGATCCCCACACTCCTCACACATCGCATCATAGAAATGGTGGAGCTTGGTATATTCCTTCTTGCAGACGTAGCAATTGCGCGGAGAGGACAAGACCCGATCATCTGTCGCAGGGATATTCTGCAAGAGCAGTTGTTTGGGCGCCTCAAACACTGGCGTCTCCCGTGCAGAGCGAATGCCTGATAGAGCCCTGGCTTTTCGGTCGTTGGTTACGACCTGCTTGCGCTTTTCTTTCTTGGCTTGTTTCTTTCTCAGACGATATTCGTTGCGATCAGGGCGGGACAGTTTGCCTGCAGCTTTGAGCAAATCTACGCGCAACGCCTCTGGCAAGGCATCCAGTAGCTCTCCTCGCTCACTCAATGTCTCGAGCATCTTGATCGAACGCTCCAGCTCTTCCTTATCTATTTCCTTGTCTGACTCAGCCATAGTTTTATTTTTCCGAGCGCAAAACTAGTGGGAGTTCAGGGATAAATAAAATGTAATGTATCTACAAAACTAACTTCCCTCTCAAGTCTATATTTTCAACAAGAGCAATTGCGATCAATCCCAACTGATATCGTAGGCCGTGAATTTGTCTCCTTTGGACAATGAGCTCGTGATATTAAATTGTAGATTTTTACAACCACAGATCTCCAGTGCCTTTTCCATCCATCCACCTATGCGGTATTCAAGCAGTTCGTTGTTGACAGGCAGTTCGGTCAAGTGCAACAGCATAGATTTGTCCGTGGTATTCTTCACTTCAATGTTAGTGGGATTATAAAAAGTCGTCATCACGCGACTCGATCGCTTAAGCATAAAAGCAGGCGTACTCACCAGTACAAATATTTTATACACACCCGAAAGTGAGACTTTAGCGCTATATCGTCCAGATTCCCACGCTCCTTTTTTAGGATCATCATAACACAGTTTGCACAGCTGCACCGTTGGATCTATCACCCCATCCTCCACTGGACACCACTTTTGCGGACCTACTTTATCCAGTAGTTGCAGCGTATTCTTTGAAAGGTTTTTTTTCCATGCATCGTATTGACTCACATGTTCACTTTTCATGAATTCGTCTATACTAATCAAGACCGATCCTCGTACCTCCATTGTTTCTATTTTTTGATTGGTTTTTCTACTCCTAAACAGCTAAAATAATCAAATTAATCAAATCCGAAAATCCTGATTAATTTTGATACTAGACTATAATGCTTACCGCTATGACTCAGCCTAGCTCCCCCTGTTACCTATTCGTCTACGGCACATTGATGCAAACTTATGACAACCCCTATGCCACACTACTCCGAAGCAATTCACGTTTTGTGTCAGAAGGCTATGCTCAAGGAAAAATTTATAAAATAGACTTTTACCCAGGACTTAAGCGCTCCATAGATCAATCACATAAAGTGTATGGGCAAGTCTATGAACTAACCAACCAAATTGCTCACGTGCTACGATCTCTGGATGAATATGAGGGGATAACTCACCCTCCTACACAAGAAAACGACTATGAACGGGTTTCAATTCCAATCTATACAACACATGGATTGATAGACTGTTGGGCATATATCTATCTACGACCCGTATTAGAAGAGGAGTGGATCGTTAGTGGCAGATTCTCAGGTTAAAAACCTACCGCTCCCAGATACTAAAATCCTTCCCTTTCCCTCTACCTATAAGCTCTGACATGTAGTAAGTTTCGAGGGTATTGACATCCTTGAGCAAAAATTCATCATACGGCATAATCTCCTGTACCGAGAACTCAAATTTCTCTCCATAATTAGTCAAGACGTAAGATTTGTGGGTACGTAGGTTACTCAGTGCTATGCTCATATACTCGTAATTCTCGGCAAAGATTGTGAAATATCTAAACTTTAAGCCTTGAAATAGAAGAGAATATAGTCTAAATTAGATATTGATGAAAACCAACCAACCCCTCATCCTGCTACTCTTGCTATGCCTATCTGTGTCTACTCTGGCTCAAAATGGGGACTACTCTATAGGTGCACGTTCTACTTCGCTAGCAGGTGCTAGTGTCACGATCACTGACGAATGGGCACTCTTCAATAACATAGGTGCTCTAGCTGAAGTCAAAAACCTATCTGTCTTCGGCACCTATAGAAACCAATATGGCCTGTCAGAACTATCCACCATCGCCATAGGAGCAACTGTCCCCCTCTGGAACGGCACTTTGGGTTTAGGTATCTATCGCTATGGAGGAGACCTGCTAAACGAACAACGCATCAACCTCGGCTACAGCTATCAACTCGGGCTGGTGAGTCTCGGGCTCAACATGAGCTACTTTCAATACTATGTGGAAGATGGCGGTACCAGCAGCCAAATGATGATCGACTTTGGAGGCAAAGCTAAGATCAGCGAACAACTCTATTTTGGTGCGCACATATCGAACATCAACCAAGCCGAACTGTCCACCGCTACAGAAGAACTAGTTCCGACATACCTGAAAACAGGACTAAGCTATCGTCCCAATGAAAGCATCATGCTCAATGCCGAAGTAGAGAAAAACCTAGACGACCCTGTCACACTAAGAACAGGTCTAGAATACCAAATCATCAAAGTGCTAGCCCTACGCATGGGTTTTCGAACAGAACCTTTTATCAGCAATTTCGGATTAGGTTTTCATATCAAACACCTCAAAGCAGACTATTCCTTTGGGATTCATCCTGACCTAGGAAACATCCACCAAGTCTCCTTTACCTACCAAATCAGACGCAAAGAATGAAGCGGGTCGTTGCTACGATATGGATATTGGGGTTGTCACTTACAGTCTGGGCACAAGAACCCGAACGGCCAGAGATCGATATACAGACTTTCGTAGAAGATATGTTTCAGGTTCCCGATCAAGACATCAACTATGACGATCTCTACGAGTCTCTCTATCAACTCTACCTCAACCCTATCAACCTCAACAACACCACCAAATCAGAATTGAACAGCCTCTATCAACTCAATATTCGCCAGATCAACAACCTCACAGATTACATCGCACACCATGGCCCACTACTCTCCATCTATGAACTTCAGGTCATAGATGATTTTGACACCCAAACCATCGACCAGCTACGTCCATTCATTACCGTCCGATCCAAAGGAGACTATGCGACACAAGGAAATCTCATACAACGCATTGCAAAAGAAGAAAACACCTACCTCCTGCTACGAACCGAAAGAACATTGGAAAACAAAAAAGGCTATATCCGCCAAGATTCTGGAAGGTATCTCGGTTCTCCATACAAAGTCTATGGACGTTTTTTGACACGACATACCAAAGATTTTAGTCTCGGATTCACCTTCGAAAAAGATGCTGGAGAACAGATGATTTGGGATCATAAACAAAAGCAGTATGGGTTTGACTACTATTCCTTTCACCTGTTTCTAGAGAATAAAGGCAACTTCAAAAAAATCAATTTGGGAGACTACCAGATGCAATTCGGGCAAGGGCTAATACTCGGAGCAGGATTCAACCCTGGCAAAGGTGCTGAAACCATTACCACTGTCAAACGTGGCAACTCAGGCATTCGTCCGTACAGCTCTGTACTCGAGTCTGGTTTCATGAGAGGTGCGGCCTTTACCTACACATTAGCCAAACACATCGATATCAGTCCATTCTACTCGCATACGCGAAAAGACGCAGGCATTCAACCTGCTGGTGATCTAGAAAGCTATGAAGAATACGTGTCGAGCATACAAGAGACAGGTTTTCACCGCACCCATACAGAAAAGAACAAACGTCACCAAATCACTGAGCAAACCTTTGGGATCAATCTAACCTACAATGATATCGGCAACAAGAATTTTCAAGGAGGAGTCACCTACATCAACAATCAGTATTCCGTCCCTTTGATCAAGTCACCTACCAACTACAACCAGCACGAGTTCAAGGGGCAGCAAAACTATAACTTGGGCGTATTTGCGAACTATAACTGGCACAACATGCTCCTGTTCGGAGAAGCTGCTCTATCCAAATCTGGCGGAAAAGCCTATGTCGCTGGATTGATGAGCAGCCTGTCCCCCATACTCTCCATGAGCTTCGTCTATCGCCACTATGACAGAAACTACCATGCCTTCTACGGCAATGCTTTTGGTGAAAGCTCTCGCACCATCAACGAAACTGGTATGTACTGGGGCATCCATCTGTCACCATCCAAACGCTGGACTTTTTCTGCATTCTACGACAGGTTCCATTTTCCATGGCTCAGATATCGAGCCGAAGCACCTAGTACAGGTTATGAATACCTCGTCAAAGCACAACACTCTCCTAACCGGAAAATCAACCTCTATCTACAGTATCGTCAGCAGTCCAAAGAACTGACGATCACACAAGAAACCCAGCTCAAAAAACTAGCGGCAGGACTTAAACGCTCATTAGCTGCCAACCTAGATTTCAATGTCAATACCTATCTCGGCCTCAAGTCTAGAGTTCAATACAGCACCTATAATTTGGCTGGAAACAAAACGGAAGGCATCTCCATCATTCAGGATGTCAATATCAAAATAGCGCGATTCAAAATCAGTACACGTTTTGCGGTATTCGATACCGAGGACTATGAAAACCGACAGTACGTCTATGAAAGAGATCTACTTTATGCCTTTTCCATTCCCGCCTACTCAGGCTTGGGTACGCGTAGCTACATTCTCGTACAATATCGTCCTCACAAAAAAATAACGCTATGGGCTAAATATGGGCGGTACCACTACGATACCAAAACTGAATCCATAGGTACCAGCAACGAACAAATCAGCGGGCACATCAAATCTGAAATCAAATTTCAAATCCGCTACAAAATATAAAAAAGGCTGCCTCTCACGAAACAGCCTTTTTATCACCTCACTTGTAGCTTTAGGTATTAGTCGTCAGCTTTCAGGTCTGCTAGACTTTCTGTCACATTGATCAAGTGATCACCAATTTTCTCACAAGCAAAAACTAAATCCCTATACGCCACTCCTGTACGTATATCATAGTTTTTCTCTTCGATTTTCTTGTAATATGCTTTGTTCAATTTTTTCGTTTTCACATCAATCGCCTCTTCTATGAGCATCGCGCTATCCAGTGTTACATCACGATAGGACATATTTAAATTATCCATCATCGTATCTATGGCGTTATCCACCAATCCGATAATCTCTTCAAGATTCTTGAATTGTTCCTTCGAAAAGTTCAGTTTATGCTTTGCCTTTTTGCTAGCGTCTTTAGACATCCGCATGATGATATCGGCTACACGCTCCAAATCACCAGTGATGCTGAGTATCGCACGGATCTCCTCAGACGATGCGGCAGATAGCCTTCCTTCGGCTACTTTCACTAGGTAATCATCTATTTCTAGCTCTAGATCATCTGTACGTTGTTCATACTTCTCAATTTTCTTGAGTAGCTTTTCTATTTTTTTCTCGCTATCCGAGGTGATTAACTCTACAGACAGCTTATGCATTTTCTTAATGATTTTACCAAAGACCGTTAACTCCTTTCTAGCCTCTAGGAGAGAAATCTCAGACGTCTGCATCAAACTCGTACCAATGAATTCCAAATGAAACTCATCATCTTCCTCTTCTTTTGATGGTACCATTTTGATCACCAGTTTCTCTATGTAAGGCACAAACCATATCATCAATAAGGTATTAATGATATTGAAACTCATGTGAAAATAAGTCAATCCCCATTTCACATCCGCTACATTGGTCAAAGGCGATCCATGATCCGTCATCGTCATGAAGGTATCTACTGCATTGATATAGACATTGAATATCAAGAGCATCCAAACTACACCCACAGCATTGAATACAAAGTGAGCCCGTGCAGCTCGTTTGGCATGTACGTTACCAACCAGTGCTGCTAGATTAGCCGTGATGGTAGTCCCTATATTTTCACCCAAAACAATAGCAGCCGCCATATCAAACGGAATCCATCCATTGTCACACATGATCAGCGTTATCGCCATAGCGGCACTAGACGACTGAACTACTACCGTCAAAATTGTACCTATAAGCACTGCTATGATAATCGCTAAAAACCCAAGTTCATTTAGATTAGCGATCCACTCTAGAATTTCAGGGTTATTTTTCAAATCTGGCACAGAATGTTTCAACTCATCCAATCCCATAAATAAAAGTGCAAAACCAATAAAAAACTCACCCCAATATTTTAGGTCAGCTCGCTTCGCAAACAACAAAGGAAATCCCAGTGCTATAATTGGCAAAGCATAATTAGATATGCTAAACTTAGAAAATCCAAGAAATAATATTAAAATAGCCGTAATTGTAGTGCCAATGTTAGCACCCATAATGACGCTAATCGCTTGACGTAACTTCAAAAGCCCCGCATTCACGAAACTCACGACCATCACGGTAGTCGCTGAGGATGACTGTATGATAGCAGTCGTCAAAAAACCAGTCAACACTCCACTAAAACGATTAGATGTAATGAGACTCATCACCCCTCTCAACTTATCCCCTGCCACCTTTTGGATAGATTCACTCATGACCTTCATCCCATAGATAAAGAACCCGAGTGCTCCAATTAGCTTTAAAATCTCAAAAATGCCGTATTCCACCTTTCTCTTTTTAAATATTCGATTATTTCAAACGCGTGCAAATGTAAGAATTATTCACACGTACCATTTTATTTAAATATTAACATATCACCGTAATCACCTAAAATCACCATAGAACAGTTAATGATTTATTAACATTGCGCACCGACATATATATTAATTTTGCGCTTCCTTATGATAAAAACATCTGAACATGCGCCCAAAGGTATCATCAAGTTTGTACTTAGTCTAGTAATTTCTTTGACCATTTTTCTTTGGTCGCTAGACTTGATGACAGAGACATTTCAGATCATAGGTAATGACACAGTCATCAGGTTGCTAGACATCATTTCCAACCCATTTGTGAGCCTATTTATAGGGATTTTTATAACTGCAGTGATTCAGAGCAGTTCTACCAGTACATCACTAATCGTAGCGATAGTCGCCTCAGGCAGTCTCCCACTACAAAACGCAGTACCTATGGTCATGGGCGCTAACATCGGCACCACACTAACCAGTACCATCGTATCGCTCAGTTATATCACCAACAACAAGGAGTTTAAAAATGCTATAGCGACAGGCGTCATGCATGATTTTTTTAACATTCTAACCGTGACGATCCTTTTCCCTCTCGAATGGAATTATCACATATTAACTGAGCTATCACAAGACATCACTCATTTTGTAGGTTTCAAAAATAAAACGGCAACAGACGTAGCAGTAACACACTCTGGCTTATTTGATTATATCAATAGCTATTTGATAGGCATCACTAGTTTCAAACCTTTACTCATTCTACTTTCAACAGCTAGCTTGTTTGGATCAATTAAGATTATGTCCAAAACAATCAGTAACCGAATGATTGGTACGATGAGGGAAAAGTTCGAATCTGTATTCTTCAAAAACAACTTCAACGCCTTTAGTTTAGGGGCTATCTTAACAGCTGTCATCCAGTCAAGCTCTATCTCCACTACAGTGATCGTCCCACTAGGTGCCACAGGAAAAATCAAACTAGAGAAGATATTTCCCTACATAGTAGGGGCGAATATTGGGACAACAATTACCGCCCTCATCGCTGCAGTCAACAAATCAGAAGCAGCTATGAATATCGCCTTGGTGCACTTCCTTTTCAACCTGATAGGCACAGTTATATTCCTATTGACCCCTGGTATCAAAAAGATACCAGTCATCTACGCACAAAAATTCGGATCAATGACCATGAGATATAAAATCATAGGTTTTTTCTACATATTGGTCGTATTTTTCATCCTCCCTCTCTCACTTATTTTCTTAGGAAAACTCTAAAATTAACAACATCTTCTAAGCGAAGCATATCAAGCAACAATACGCAAATGTTTCCTGAATATTAAGTCAATGTTACCGATTATATCTAACCTTGCAGCTTAATCAAAATTCAGAAAATGAGATTATACATCTTAGGAATGTTATTCCTTTGTGTCAGTGCGTCCGCATATTCGCAAGGATTTGCAGACAACAAACTAGGAAATGGCATCAGATACACTGCTAAAGACTCGTCATTTAGCACTCAAATCAATGTTAGGTTTCAGTCCAGATACTCTGGGCTCATGAATCTCGAGAATAGCAACTATACAGACAACTTCCTCATCAGAAGATACCGAATCAAATTCAAGGGTTTTTTGTACGACCCAAGCATACAATACAAAATCGAACTAGGACTCTCTAATCGCGATCAAGGCAACTTCTACAACGAAAACAATGGTGCAGCCAATATCGTACTTGACGCAGTACTAAAATGGGAGTTCAGGGAAGGCTGGGAACTCTGGGGAGGTCAAACTAAACTACCTGGTAACCGAGAAAGAGTCATATCCTCTGGCTCGATGCAGTTTACTGAGCGCAGTGAACTCAATGCATTTTACAATCTGGATCGAGACATGGGACTCCAATTACATCATGAACACGAAATGAACGGCTGGATAATCAGAGAGATAGGATCCATCTCCATGGGAGAAGGTCGAAACATCACTGCTTCTAATGTTCAAGGATATGGATATACCGTCAGAGCTGAAGTTCTACCCTTTGGAAAGTTCCAAAAAAAAGGTGACTACTTTGGTGGAGATCTAATGAGAGAACCTAAACCAAAGCTATCCATAGGTATCACCTACGACTTCAATGACAACAATAACCGTGAAAGAGGGCAATTAGGAAGGTTCCTAGACACGCATGTAGACATCAGTAGTATATATGCAGACCTGATGTTCAAGTATCATGGATTTAGTATCATGTCGGAGTACGCCAACAGACGTTTAGTGAATGGTGCAGCTTTCGGTCAGGATGAATTCGGGGAACAGCGTTACTTTTATATGGGAGAAGCCTTCAATTTATCAACAGGTTACCTTTTCAAAAACAAGTTTGAAATAGCTGGGCGATACGTCATCAACAGACCTGAAAGGATCGATATAGCTCCAGATTCAGAGATAGTAACACTCAATTTGACCAAGTACATCTCAGGCCACACACTCAAACTACAGAGCAGCGCATCCTATATTAACAATCATGAAGAGGCCAACGAACTGTTGTTCATGTGTCAAGCTGAAATAGGCTTTTAATTCGACTTCACCCTTATCGATTCATTCATCTATCACAGGAAGATTAGTAATAATAGAGCCCATCTTACCCCTCACTGTTACTTGTCTTCCTTTAGCTTCACTATTTCGCTTTGCAGGTTGGCAACTATGGCAGTAAGTTCAGTCATATTCATCTCTGGCGTAGACGAACTAGGATCTGGAAAATCTATACTGATAAATGCTTTGGACTCCCACACCTCTATGATATTTTTAGCATCCACTTGATACGGAGAATAGGATTTATTATCTGACACGAGAAATAGCATACCATTTTCATCGACATAGTTAAAGACACGCTTATAGACGACACCCTCTTCCTTGCTCAGGAGTACATAGGTTTTACCATTCTTAATATCAGAAATACGCTCCAAATACTGACCAATGATAATCGTACCAGGCTGCAAAGGAAGCATAGAATCGCCCGATATTTCAAAAGCTCTGTAGGTAGCGTTGCTCGGGAGCATAGGTAACTGAAACCTCGGCAATGACTCGATATAATCTGGATCTGCATAACCGTTAAGATAACCCGCAGAAGCCTTTTGTGGTATCAGTTCGATATTTTCACGCTCCTGACTATCCACTGTTATAGACAATATTTTTGCACCATCACCAGTAATATATAAATCCTCGTCAGACAACTTAGACACATCTTTGCTGATCAGTGTATCAACACTCACATTAAACAGCTCTGACATACGAAGCAAATTATTGAGTCGTGGATCTGCTCGCCCTTCTTCGTAGGCTCCCACCAAAGACCGCTTGATACCAATCGCATTGGCAAAGGTCTCCTGTGTGTACCCAAAATTCTTTCTCAGAAATTTAATATTCTCGTTCAGCTTAGCAACTTCCATACGGTGACTTCTAATTTAGGCCTCAAACATAATAATACCATTGTCATTATTACAGGCACGACCGATCGAATATAGGTTGATATGATGTGTATTTCCGTTGTGCTGTATTTGATCGAGGCGCATGTAAATCTTCTGTACGACATTGGTCAATGTCTCCCCAGAGTCTGCTAGAACATAGCCATACATATTCTTCTTCTGTTCCAAAGAGGCATGGAACTTCACTTGGCATTTTCCTGACTTCAATTTCTTTGAGGATAGCTTCAGCTTATAGTTTCCTCCGATATGATATTCTTCCATTACTAATTTTATTATCAATTAATGAGATACAAATTGTACTACTAGCACTATTTGATAATAAAATTAGCCTATTACTTTTAGCAGGCAAAATAATTAACTAATTATTTTAGCATTAACTACTTTCTCTTACTAAAACCTCGCTTTGGACGTGAACTTCCTCTGAATTTAGATGACGCCTTTGGGTTGTACTCTGGCCCCTCCCCTATATACTCAGGTAGCGGAACTTTTCTAATATCCTTCTCTATCAGCTCCTCGATTTTGCTGAACTTAAACATATCCTCCTCATTGACGAAGGTAAATGCAATACCCTTGGCCTCTGCTCGTCCTGTACGTCCGATACGGTGCACATAATCCTCCGCATCTCCAGGCACGTTGTAATTGATCACCATGTCGATCCCTTTGATGTCGATCCCACGGCTCATCACGTCAGTCGCTACGAGAACATTAATTTTCTTATTGATAAACTCCTGCAGTACAACTTCCCTTCGAGACTGCTCTAGACCTGAATGGATTGCTTCTGCATTGATACCTATCTTCTTGATCTCAGCAGCAGCTCTATCAACTTCTGATTTTTTAGAGAGGAAGACAAACACGCTCTCAAGTGGTTTTGCCTTGAGTAGATGTTTAATTAAGTCCAATTTCTGTCCATCATATACCATGAAGGCAGCTTGCACTATCGCAGCACTTGGCTTAGAGATCGCAATATTCAATTCCTCTGGTTCATTCAGTACTTCCTTAGCAAGCTTTCGCATTTTAGGAGGCATAGTCGCTGAGAACATTAAATTTTGTCTTTTGGCTGGCAGACCTTCCATGATCTTTTTGATATCATCATAGAATCCCATATCCAACATACGATCTGCTTCGTCCAAGATAAAATGCTTCACCTTAGACAGGTCTACATACTCTTGGTTCAAGTGTGCAATCAAACGACCTGGCGTGGCAATGATCACGTTAGCTCCATTGACCAAAGCCTTCTTTTGGACATCCCATGAAGTACCATCTCCACCACCATAGATAGCAAGTGAACTGATATTGACAAAATAACCTAACCCCTGTATCTGCTGATCGATCTGTATTGCCAACTCTCGTGTAGGTACGATGACCAATGCATCGATAGACCCGTGATCTTCCTGAGCCTGAATCTGCTGTATGGTAGGCAACAAAAATGCTGCAGTCTTACCTGTCCCTGTTTGTGCGCAGGCGATCAGGTCTTTTCCATTCAATATGATTGGAATTGCTTGTTCTTGTATTGGCGTGGTAGTTTCATAACCCATAGCCTCTACACTTTCTAGCACGGGGCTTTGAATGCCAACTTCTTTAAATTTTAACGTCATATTATGATTTGATAAAGGTCAAATCTAGTGTTTATTCTTGAATAACTCCTTTTAATTCGACGGTTGATGACTTGAAAGGATAGGCATTGTTCTCTGGATTCATATCGGCAGTAAACTCATCAGGATCGATCTGTATGCTTTTGATCTGCGCCAATGGCAGGTCGATTGAGAAAGTATAATATGGGTAGACCCATGGCCAGTTGGTCAACTGTTCAGCATTCTTAGCGATAGGTTTCGCACCGCGCATGAGTCCGAGTGCTATGTGATACCATTGTTCAGTCCCATCTAGCATAGTAACCTTCACATCTACAGGCATAGGCATCTCCCCGATCCGCTGGAGGTGGATATTCGTTTTTCCTGCTGACGCATAGACTTGAGTGATCGCATAATCGATCGATTTGGTAGTTTTTACCCAAAAATCAAAATACCAATCCAACTCAATCCCACTTTGTTTCTCTATGATCTTTTGAAAATCCAACATATCAGGATGCTTAAATCTCCATTCTTTGTAATACTGTAGGAGTCCAGCACGTAGATTCTCCGATCCCACGACGTACTCCAACTGACGGAGTGTAATTGCTCCTTTGGAATAAGCCGCCGTCCCATAGGCCCAATTCGTACTAAAAAAGTCTGAATGTGTCGTCAGCGGTTCTTCCTTACCCGCCTCTACCAATCGACGATAGCCCCTCATATTTGCTCCATGAGGGTTAATGGCTGGATATTTTTCGTTGAACAAATAGTCCATCACCAAATTAGACGCATAGGTTGTAAAGCCTTCGTCCATCCAAGAGTAGTAACTCTCATTGGTCGCTAACATCATCTGATACCAACTATGCATCATCTCGTGCACAGTCACTCCTACGAGACTTCTAGCACTTCTATGCCCAGTGATCAAAGTAGCCATCGGGTACTCCATTCCTCCATCGCCTCCTTGAATCACCGAATAAACAGGATACGGATATTCTCCAAAATTCTCTTCGATGAATGGCAGTGCCTTTTTCATATAGACCTGTAGATCCTTCCACTCTTGCACTAGGGTATCTCCCTGATAAAAATAGTGAAACTGTAGTCCCTCTTTCATATCCACCACATCATGTTGATAATCTGGATCAGCTGCCCAAACAAAATCATGCACATTTTCTGCTTTGAAATGATAAGTCATCTTCTCAGCAGTCGGACGTCCCGCACCATAGCCTTTGCCTACCTCACTCGTATTCTGTAGCACACCAGTAGCCCCTATGTTATAGGCACTGTCAATCGTGATCTTCACATCATAATCTCCCCATGGGCTATAAAACTCTCTGGCTATATAAGGGTGCGTGTGCCAACCAGCTCTATCATATTCGGCGATTTTAGGAAACCACTGTGCCATAGATAGACGCACACCTTCGGCATTGTCCCGACCCGTTCTTCTAATCTGTAGTGGCACCTGACTCTCGAACTTCATCGAAAACTCTGCTGTAGATCGAGGTAATATGGGCTTCTTGAGATCTACGATCATAACCGTACCATCTATGGTATAGCTTAGTTTCTTCCCGTTTTGTTTGAGAGACTCAATCTTGTGATAGCCGATTTCATTCTCTTCGAGCTTGTAGATTCTATCTTTCACCCTGCGATCTGGGTCAGGCAGAGTTCTACTGCGTACATCCATCATACTACCCGGCTGAAAGGCATTATAATAGAGATGAAAATATACGCGAGTCAACGTGTCTGGCGAATTATTATAATACTTCAGCGTTTGATCTCCAGTGAATCGGTTGGAGGCAGCGTCCATATCAATCTCCATTTTGTATTCTACTCTTTGTTGCCATCGGTCTTGTGCCAGGGACATGACTGGCACCAACAGGATCATTAACGCTTTGATGTATTTCATAACTAACTTTTGATTTTTTTCCTTCGTGCAAACTAAAGAGGGTATAAGGTTTTACCCAGAACATTTTGATAGACGGTAGGATTAAAACTTGGACACTATGGAGTTCAAAACCTGGGGATTCAACTCATGCGCTCCTTGATAAGGTATCAGTTCGGGATCTATTCCAGTGGCTATAGCTACTTTCTCCATTTCAATCGCATAAAGATCAGTATCAAAGTATCGATCATTATCTCCCAAGACTCCATATATTTTTTCCTCTCCAGACAGAAACGAAAAATCAGAAGCCTGCAACTCTGGAGGAAAACTCCCTGCCCAAAGTATCAGAGATGCAAGTGGCAGCTGCAAGTGAGCAGCCAATCTACATATCGCAGACACGCCCTGCGAGAAGCCTAACAAATGAATTTGATAATCAGCAATCTCACGCCTATCTAATGCTACAGACATGACTGACGAAAAATAAGCTTGTTGATTTGTCAACTCAACTGCCCGATCTTCCTTAGTCATCCAGCTCGCTCCCACTTGCCTATGACCTGGCAGATAGAACTTAGACAAGCCCTGTAGCGCAATCACATGATGTGTCTCAGCATCTAACTCGTCAAAGTGACCAATAAAATGCTCAGATAGCTGTCCATACCCATGACACACCAGCCAAATATGTTTGGTGTCTCTGGTTAATTCATTGAGCGTATGATAACTAGCCTGTATCTCCACTGACACGTGGTTGACTTGCCCCATCAGTCGCTGTAGCTTATTCGGTAAATCTTGCCTGCCTTATCGTCCGAGACCAACAGACTCCCATCGTCAAGGACTAATACATCGACAGGTCTTCCCCATGCCTCCTGCTCCTCTACATCCAACCATCCCTCTACGAACGGCTCATAAGAAATCGCTTTCCCATCCTGAACTTTGACCTGAGTGAGTCTGTAGCCTACCTTTTTGGAGCGATTCCATGAGCCATGTTCAGCGATAATGATAGACCCACGATAGTCCTGAGGAAACATCTCTCCATTATAAAACTTCAATCCCAACGGCGCTACATGCGCACCTAACTTACGAGCTGGAATCACAAAATCCGAACAGGGGAACTTAGCTCCAAACTCAGGGTCTGCAATATCTCCACCATGACAGTAGGGATACCCAAAATGCTGCCCCAGCTTGGTCGCCTTGTTTAGCTCACAAGGAGGCATATCATCCCCGAGCAAATCACGACCATTATCAGTAAACCAAAGTGTACCAGCAGAATCCCACGTGATACCTACTGAATTTCTCACTCCATGTGCGTAAATTTCACGATCCGAGCCATCGGGATTCATTCTGGTGATGGAGGCGTATATTTCGTCCTTACTCTCACATATATTACAGGGGGCACCTACAGGTATGTAGAGTTTACCATCCGGGCCAAAAGCAATATACTTCCAGCCATGATGCTTGTCCGACGGATAATCATCATAAATCACCGTTCCCTCACCTAAAGCATCCAACTGTCGTTCTATATCGTCATATCTGGTCAGTTGATCAACCTCCGCGACATACAGGCTACCGTCTCTAAAAGCTATCCCATTTGGCATATTCTGATCCTCTAGTAACGTAATCACCTCATCTGCCTGACCGTCTCCATCTGTATCTTTGATCGCATAGACCTTACCCGCATCCTTAGTTCCTACATAGAGTACCCCACTTGGACTGACTGCCATTGATCTCGCATTCTCAACTCCATCTGCATACACTGAGATTTGAAAACCCTCTGGTAACTTCAATGTCGCCAGTTGTCCAGTCGGTTCTTCGATCGTATCAGACTCGTCGGCAGGTTGTTCAGAACCCGTTTCAGTTGATCCACATGAACTACTTATCGTCAGCCATGCTAACAGGGGCAGGTAGGTGATTAGATTCTTCATTTTTGGTTTCATAGATTGAGTGTACAATTTAGCCTTTAGACGGGATAGCCAAAATATAAGTTGGGATTTTCTACGACTAGGTCGCAAGAATGCCCTGCTGCCTCACTTTGCGGTATCTCAAAAAAACAAAACACAGATATCTGCTCAAAACACCAATCAGAGAAAAGCTTAACTTCACCTGAAAAATCTTGAAGCTCACCGATTTCCGCTTTAGTAGGCTGTAGGGCTGTGCTATCATTGCATCGTAATCAAATTCAAACAAACAAAATATTACTACGATGAAAACGACAATCAAAACAATCGCCCTGACCCTAATGGTAGCATGCTCTTCACTAGCTTTCGCTGGAGAAAAAGCTGAGAAATCTGAAAAAGTAGTCAGCCCTGAGCTTAAAGTACAGATCAAAGCGACTGCTGATTCTAAAGTAATCGTGATCTTTGACAAACTAGAAGGTGAAGAAGTAAAAGTAAGAATCTATGACAATTACGGTGCTTTGATCTATTCTGACAAGAAAGTAGAAGGTGCTAAATATGCCAAAGCATTCGACCTATCTGCTTACCCTGCAGGAAACTACGCTTACACAGTATCCAACGACGTGTATAGCGTGAAGAAAACTATCGCATTGAAGTAAGGGTACTGCCCTACTTGATGAATTTGAGCCTTGGCAGTATTTGCCGAGGCTTTTTTATGTCCTAGCAAGTCAAGCTATTCCCAATTAGTCCGTTTGAGTACCGTATAGGTCAAACATCTTTATCATATTTGCGGCATGATTTCAATCAATAATTTATCCTACTATTTAGGCAGTCGCGCACTATTCGAAGAAGCATCTCTACACATCAAACCCAAAGACAAAATTGGTTTGATCGGACTAAATGGCACAGGTAAATCCACCCTCCTCAAGCTCATCACCAATCAACTCAAAAAAGACGGAGGTGAAATCAGTAAATCAAAAGACTGCAGCATAGGGTTTCTCAACCAAGATATGCTCTCCTTTCAGTCCGAAGACTCCATACTATCCGTCGTAATGGAAGCCTTTCAGGACGTCATAGACATCCAACATGAGATAGATAGGACAATCAAACTCATGGAAACCAACTATGAGGACAAACTGGTAGACAGGCTAGCGAGACTACAGGAAGAGTTCGAAACCAAGGATGGTTACACGCTGCAAAGCAAAGCCGAAGAGGTGCTAGAAGGAATCGGATTTAAAACATCGGATCTGCAGCGACCACTCAAAGAGTTCTCTGGGGGCTGGCGCATGCGTGTCATCCTTGCCAAATTACTACTAGAGTCTCCTTCGTTGCTCATGCTCGACGAACCCACCAACCACCTCGACCTCCCCTCGATTCAGTGGATAGAAAATTATCTCAAGAACTACGAAGGAGCAGTGATCGTCGTATCTCACGATAGAGAATTCCTTAACAACACCATCAATACCATTGTCGAAGTGAGCCAGCAAAAACTCACCGCATACCCTGGAAATTACACCAACTACCTACAAGAGAAAGAGCTACGAAACGAGCTACAAAAAAACGCCTTCCTCAACCAACAACAGCAAATCAAGCAAACGGAGAAGTTTGTTGAGCGATTTCGTGCTAAGGCTACCAAAGCCAAACAAGTACAATCACGCGTCAAAGCACTAGACAGAATGGACCGTCTCGAAGACGTCATCGAAGACAATGTAGCCATCAACTTCAAGTTCAACTTTGGGAAGCAGTCAGGTCGACATGTCGTCACCTTGGACGAAGTATCCAAGTCCTATCCCGATATTGATATTCTAACAAAAGCTAGTGCCAACATCGAAAGAGGTGACAAAATCGCCCTTATCGGTGCGAATGGTAAAGGAAAATCCACCCTCCTTCGGATGATTGATGGAGATGATAATATGGAAGGAGAAGCCAAAATTGGATTCAACGTCAATCCTGCCTTTTTTGCACAACATCAATTACAGTCTCTCAACATCGAAAATGAAATTCTCGAAGAGCTAAAGCAATTTGGATCTGGAAAATCTGAACAAGAACTCAGAGGAGTACTGGGGTGCTTTTTGTTCTCAGACGAAGATGTATTCAAGAAGATTAAAGTTTTATCTGGGGGAGAAAAATCAAGAGTTGCCCTAGCAAAAACCTTGATCTCAGAAGCCAACTTTTTACTACTTGACGAACCGACTAATCACCTCGATATTCAGTCGGTCAATATACTAATACAGGCACTAGAGCAATATGAGGGGACTTTCATACTCGTATCTCACGACAGGTACTTTGTAAGTAAAGTAGCCAACAAAATCTGGTGGCTCGAAGATCAACAGATCAAAGAATACCCTGGCACCTACGATGAATTCAAATGGTGGGCAAGCCAAAACCAAAAACCTAAAGCAGCAACTCCTGCCCCTAAGAAACAAGACACTGCTCCAAAAGAGAAAAAGAAAAAAGCCAAGGATGTGGATCAAGTCCAACTCTCTAAGTTGAATAAAGAACTATCTGCGGTGGAAGCAAAAATAGAAAAGCTAGAAACTGAGAAAGCACAACAAGAAGTAGACATGGCCAATCCAGACCACTTCAACGATCTCGATAAGCTAAACAAACTGAATGCTCAGTATGAAAAATTACAAAAGCAGCTAGAAGACGCCACCGAAACATGGGAAGATTTGGCACTAAAAATAGAAGAGCTGGAAAATTGATCCCAGCTCTTCTATTTTGTCTTAGTTATATTTTCCAGCCTTTAGGACTTCTCATAGCTCAGTGCCATTTCTTCGGCTAGTGCCTGTTCTTGTCTCGATTTACAGAGATTATACCCTTTGATCACACGGTCATAGTGCTGCCAGAGTTCAGCATGCAGGTTGTCTATCGTCTTGGCATTGGCATATTCAAAAGCCTGACGACTCATACGCTCACGAAGATGGTCATCTCCTAGTATAGTCAAGATCCTCTTGTAGAAACCACGAAGCGAACCTGGAGCTGCTAAGTATCCTGTCACGCCATTCTTGACGATATCAGAGGGCCCACAAGCGTCAGCAGCTACCACTGGCGTACCAGATGCCATTGCTTCCAACACCACGTTACCAAAAGTCTCAGATGCAGATGGGAAGAAAAACAAATCCGCAGACGCATAGGTCTGTGACAATTCATCTCCACGAAGCTTACCCGTAAAAAGTGCCTTCGGCATTCTCTCTTCCAACCATTCTCTCTCTGGACCTTCTCCTGTTATCACCATAGTGATCTTTTTGTTCTTCCTTTCGAACAGCTGATACATATCTGCCAAAACAGCTACATTCTTTTCTTTGATCAGACGACTGACAAACAACACCGTCTTATTACCCTCAGGTACTCGATCTTTAAAAAAGTCTTCTCTATAAAACTCTGGATTGAAACGATTGGCATGAATCGCACGACCCCATATTGCCATCGTATCACGTTTGATTCCTAATTTTTCTAAATCCCTGCGAACAGGTCCTGTCGGTACAAGAGTCAAATTTGCGTTCTTATAATACCACGCCATTCCTTGGTTAAACAAACCACCCAAAAAGAAATCTCCTATTTTCCCTAGGTAATATTTGAAATAGGTTGGATAATGCGTGTGATAGATAGTCATCACTGGTATATTATTACGCTTTGCATATTTGATGGCATAGCGACCCAATAGTGACGGGGAAGTAAAGTGCAACACATCCGGTTGAAATTTATCCAACTCAGCCTTAAGCCCCTTCATTCTGCCTGGCAGGCCTAATCTATACCCCTCCTGAAACGGAAGACCAATGTAAGGGCATATCAAAATCTTGAAATCGATCCCGCTCATATCCTTTGGGGGATGTGGCGTTACGATCAAAAGATCAAATCGATCCTTTGGGAAATTTGCAATTATCTTGTTTAAAGTAACGCTAACTCCATCAAAATCCTCTTCCAACACATCGGCGAAGAGCACTACTTTTTTTCTAATATTCTGCATTCAGGTACTATGTACGGTGATAATTCCAATTAGTCTGACAAATACCAAACCAATTTTTTAGCCTATCAAACCAAACTGGCTTTTCAAGACTTCTACTATGGTGTCACTTTAATGGTGGATTACCCCTAATGACATGACTATTTTTTTATACTTTCTTCCTCTCCTGACTCTTGGTAAATCCTCAGTAGCTTGTCAAAACAATTCTTCCAATTGAGGTGCTTGGCATATTCTCTTGCTTTAACCTTGAACGAGACTCGTTCAGAGCTATTCACGAAAGCAACGATCATCTCTGCAAGATTCTCTGGTGTCACAGTATCTAACACATACCCCGCTCCAGATCGATCAATATGCTCTTTAGCTGCACCATCACCGGCAGCAATTAACGGTAGTCCCGCACTTAACGCTTCCACCAGTGACAAACCAAAAGTCTCCCAAGCACTCAGTGCAAATCCCAAATCCGCACTAGCATAATAGGTTGCCATTTCTTCTTTGCTCTGGATAAACCCTTTGAAACGTACATGCTCATATTTTTCAGCAGCCAATTGTACCCGTTTAATATCTGGACCCATCCCTGCTAACACTAGTGTAGGCTCGACATTCAACTTCTCACAAAGAATTGGGTATGCATCTAATAGCACATCTAACCCCTTCTCCTTGCAAAATCGGTGAGGAAAAAACATCACCAAGCGATTAGAATCTCCTGCTTTCAACTCCTCAACAAGAGACAAATCCTTTTTATCAGGGTTAAACAACACTTCATTGACTCCTAGAGGCACGAAATGTGTATTTTCTATCCCATTCAATTTCATCCGGTCAAGAATGATCTCACTAGACGCCAATACCCCTGTCATACGGTTGTAGTTTTTCCGGGCATATGCCCATGCCAACTCTTCACCTCTCTGATCCAACGAAAACGGCAATCCCGACAAAAACCGCTTCACATAGGTCACTGGAAAATCTGCATGCCAAAACCCATACACTCTTGCTTTCAAATGATGCTTCGTGACCACATTATTTACGATTCTTGGCATAATATAAGGTGAGCCTATCTCGATCGCGTCAGGATCATGCTTGACCAGCAACGGAGCAATTCGATCACTATTGGTAAGGTATCTATATTCCCAGTTCCCAAAAACCTTCGGCACTTTCAGGTGTTCGATATATGCGTTAGAACCGATCTGTTCAGTATAGGTCTCACTATCGTGCATGACAAATACGTACTTGACATCAGCCCGATCTTTAAAGTACTCCATCTTTTCCAAATGATATCGCCGTACTCCCCCTCCAGATGGGCTCCAAAAATTATTACAATCAACTAAAGTGAACATGTATAGACTGTCTATTTGAGTACTAAATTATTGATTTAGAGACCACCACTCTTTTTGAAAATACCGGTAAAGCTTATTATTGTTTGTATTATCAGCATTGACTGTACTCGAAAGGCCAAATTCTGCTGATTGTCTCAATGACACGAATCGACCGTAACGAAACGGGGCTGGCACCACATAAACTGGAGATTTACAACGGGACAAATTCCCACTTACCCAAATATCATCTACAAAAAAAGCTTCTCTAGGTGCATTATCGAAATCAAAAACCCCTCTATCAAATAATTTAGGCTTAACAGCAAAACTTGCAGCCCCTTGCAAGCAGTCTACACGCACGGGTTCATCTACAGACGTATCTTTGCGGTAGATACGTACAATTGCTCCATACAATTGCACTTTATCACCATGATCAAAACTGCTAGGTACAGTCCAACCAGACAAAGTCATTGCTGCATCGGGGAGGCTCTTAGATTGATTGATATAATTCTCAACCATACCCTTTGGATATAGCTGATCATCGTCCACTATGATAATTAATTTCTCAGGCTCGTTTTCATACAAATTAAGTGTAGGTAGTAGCTTAGTGGCTGGGCCCATGTCTTTTTCTATCCAATTAATCTCTACCAAAGGGTGATTAGTCACATAATCTGGAATGATGTACTCAGCCTTGTCTCGCTCAAAAGCCTTCGGTAAATTGAGAATGATTTTTTCGGGAAGGACAGACTGATCAGTGAGTGAATTGAGCGTGGGCGTCAGCCCTTTAAATCGAGTAGGTAACACTGACAAAGATATAACAGCCTTTGATCTTGGCTTGTTACTCATTCTTTTGATCCAATAACTTGAATTTGTACTCCTCAAGGTTAATAACCTCATGGTTTCGGTAACGATCCTGCTCATTTATGCTGTATTTAAAATAAAGCGCAAACATAATCTACCCCAAACGCATTTAATATTGTTTTACATGAAAACACAAGCCCCTACTTGATTTGACAAGTCAGTCATCTTATAACATAACTAATTATTTCACCCCCTATTGACAACAGTTCCTGCCGATTGTCTCTTGTTTTTCATACTTTTGCGTGATTTATTAATCTCTTATGAACAAGACAGGCTCCCTACCCGACATGTGGGTTTCCCATGATGATAGAGTTGCATTTTATCTAAACAACTTGAAAACGTTTGAGATTGACATCAAAGACTTCAATTATTATAAGAGTCTGACAAAATGGTCTAAGATAGAACTAAATCTGGTATCATATAATGATTATAAAAACAGCTTTGCACACTGGTACTGCCAACACATTGTTCATCTTCCAAGAATAAAAAATATACGGGTACTCCCTTTTTACAAGAGGTACAAAGACTTGCATTCCTTAATGAATTTTTTCATCCCATTTGATAAAGCAGGTCTATTGACTGTTGATTTTAAATACCCACTGTACTACGGTGAACATGGTTCTTCTGGAGAAATACCAGCCATCCGAAAATCCAGAAGGGCTACCGACCAACACAGCGTCATCTATAACTTCAGGTCACTGAGATTAACTGATCCATGTACCACCAGCCAAGCCAACGACCTTTCATGGAGAGAGAAAAAAGACAACGTAATATGGAGAGGTGCTACCACTGGTCAAGAACAGCGTGTTGATTTTGTCAAAAGCTACTACAATAAGTATGACGTGGGTTTTGCTACCACCAAACAAAAGCCTGAACTAACAAAGTGGAAAAGAGGAAAGGTTACAATCAAAAAACAACTTGAGTACAAATTCATCATTAGTTTAGAAGGCAACGATGTAGCCAGTAACCTCCGGTGGATACTTTCATCCAACTCCGTCCCCATCATGCCCAAGCCCTACTGGCAGTCTTGGATCATGGAAGAAAAATTAGAACCCTACGTACATTACCTTCCCTTAAAGGATGACCTATCGGATCTAGAACAAATATTGGAATGGGCCAAGCAAAATGATCAACTTTGCGCCGAGATTGCACAAAATGGAAGGAAATATATGTCTCAATTTTTGGATGAACAGAATGACATGGCCGTTCAAAAACTTCTTTTAGAAACATACGCTCAAAAAGTAAGTATCAAATACTAAACAAATACATCATGATAGATATTCTCATGCTCTCGACCGAGCATATTGACATATACACACAATACTCTATTCCGATATGGAAAAAATATTGTGAGATACACGGTTATAAATTTTGTCATTACGGAGAAAAATTAATTCCTGACATGGCATTCACATGGAGTAGGATCAAGATGATTCAAGATCACTTCAAAACATCAGATGCCGAGTACGTGATGATGGTGGATGCAGACACATTAATCTACAAGGATCAACTAGAACTCAGTTTAGAGCGTCTCATCACTCAATACATGACTGGTGACAAAAAAATTCTCTTCCAAAAAGATGGGTCAGACAGGCTAGGCATGTACTTTTCTCACAACTGGAAATTAAGTCTGGAGATGAAGAGATGGGCGCTCCCTAATGCTGGTTTCAATATTATGAAGAACAGTCCTGAGGTTCACGAATTCATTGACACTTGGCTCGAACTAGGACAAGGAAAGCTAAAACACTTAGCAGATATTCACCCAAGAACACAAAACGTCCTACTAAGAGGGGTAATGCTAGATCCAAAACTGGACAAACTCATCGGATACTTACCTTCGTCTATCGTTAGCAAACGAAACACGAAATTTTGCAAGCATCTGTCCGCCATGACCAAGGAGCAAATCGCTACCGAGATCAAAAAAGAATATGATAAGATTTTCTAATTCTAACAATAACTAGAATTAATCAAAACACATAAGAATGCAAAAAATTCTCCCGTTAATCAAAACTAGAATTGGTCTGTTTATAACTGGTGCAATTACTGGTGTGCTATCTGGATTCTGTACCTCTAGAGTAATAATGATGCTCAAGACAGGTCTGGACTCAGTAGATAATATCAACAGTGAATTCATTCTTTATATCCTAGCATATAGTTTAGCTGCTACAATTCTAGGTATAGCCTCAGGATATTTCTTGGCCAAAATCACATCCATCGTTATTCGAAAACTAACCCAGCAGCTATCAGAAAAAATCCTACGTGCAGACTATGAATATATAGAAGCTTCCTCCGAACGAATCGTACCTGTACTTACACGAGACATCACGGTTCTATCTGAGTTCATCAATCGTATCCCACAGTTTTTGGTATCTATGACCACTGTGATCGCTACGCTCTATGTAATGTTCGTATCAGATGGACAGCTAACTTTCTTCTTCACGTTAGCATTTGTGCTTCAGATCATCATGATAGCCGCTACCCTCCCTTTCGTAAGGAAATTGACCCGTAGAGCTACCAAGTACAATAACTTCTTGTACCGGGATTTATCTAGCATGGTCTCAGGTCTAAAGGAATTGTCCCTGAACGGTGCTCGAAGAAAAGACTACATCTCACTAGTCATATCTTCCAATTTACGAAACTGGAACAATGCCGAGGTAAAACGAAAAGTTCTCTTAGAGACTACAGATAGACTATCTGACTTGTTAGTTTTTGTCTTTTCGGGATTACTCATGTATGCAGGAGTCACGATACTACCTATTGATTTTGATCATTTCAAAGCTATCTTACCAACCATCCTATTTCTGATCCCTTTCACTACCAAAATTGCTGCGTTCTTTAGGTTGAAAAGCTCCGCTACAGTATCTCTAGAACAAATCAATAAATTAGGAATAGCAGTGGATCAACATCAGATTTCATCTAACAAAAACATCCCTGAATCAATAGAATCGAATAGCCCCATCCTGACATTTGACTCGGTATCATTCCAATACCAAGAACAGCAACATGAAAACCCAATCACTTTTGGTCCATTGAACCTCAGGCTTCAGAAAAACAAAATCACCTTCATTATTGGAGGGAATGGAAGTGGAAAAACTACCTTTTCTAAAATACTAACCGGCCTGTATATCCCTACAGATGGCATAATCAAGTACCATGAAGAGCCCATCAGTCAAGAAAATTTGATTAGTTACCGAGACTTGTTCTCGGCATATTATGCAGACTCACATGTGTTCGAATATTTATCGCACATAGACAAAGAATACCTCAGCTCTAATGCAAACGAGTTTATCTCTTTGCTAGAGATGGGTGAAAAAGTACATATTGACGGAGATCAATTTAGCTCTACAAAACTATCCTATGGCCAACGATCCAGACTAGCACTCATCGCTAACATGCTAGACAACAAAGAAATCTATGTCTTTGATGAGTGGGCGGCTAATCAAGACCCCTACTTCAAGGGAATATTCTACCACAAAATTCTTCCATTCTTAAAAGAAAAAGGAAAAACTGTAATCGTGATCTCTCACGACGAAAAATACTTTGATGTGGCTGACGAAATTATAGAATTGAAAGAAGGAATGGTCGCCTCAGAAAAATAGACATGCAAAACACTAACCAAGCTGATCCAAAACTAGAGCGGCCATTTCACCATCCTTATCAGGCAAAGAACAATCTAACGTACAATTTGTTTCGATAACGCGTCAGTCTTTTAATAGCTGAATCTAGATTTACGATTTCATCTTTTCCTCTCAGGCTCAAATACTTTAGTGAATTCTGAATATGTTCAGCAATCAACGCGTCTTTTTCAGATTCAGCGATAGTTGTATCTTTTTTCATTCTATTGAGATGATGAACCAAACTCTTAAGTACGCGCTTTTCGAGAAATTTCTTGTCTGACTCTAGCTTCCCATGTTGCTCCAAAAAATCCTGAATAATCTGAAATACAACTGGCAAATCCGTCAGTAGCTTCTTATAGTTAGATGTCAGCGATCCTTTGCGATTGATTCTATAGTTGTACAGCCCCTTTCTCACCAAGACTACACTATCGACAAAGTATAACAGTCTCGTCATTGTCGCGACATCCTGAGACGCTATTTTCTCAGGAAAATAGACATTGTTATCCTTGTACAGCTTTGTTTTATAAATTTTATTCCATGCCAGTACATTGATTGCATGCATAATATCAGCCTGCTTTCTGAAGCCTTTAACACGCTGTAGCCGTACATTCCCCTCCGAATGTTCATAGAAAAAACATTGTGCAATATCTGCATCCGATTTGACAGCTGCATTGTATAACTCTTCGAACATATTGAGTTCCAACCAATCATCACTGTCTATGAATGTAATATACTCTGCTGTCGCGTGTTCAATCCCCGTATTACGCGCACCTCCTAACCCCTTGTTCTTTTCATGCTTCACATACAACACATGTTCATATCGATTAGCAAAATCCTGACAAATCACATCATCCTGCGGATCAGGAGAATCATCGTTGACCAATATCACCTCTAAGCCAGACAAAGTTTGATTTACAATGCTGTCAATACACTGGGTTAAATACTGAGACACATTATAAATCGGCACTACTACTGTTATTTTGGGGGTATTCATATTTTAATCCATTATGTTGAACATTCGATAGAACATCGATGATATAGCCATTCGCCACGCGAAGATAATGATGTTTTTATCCAAAAAACACAGGCGTGTCATACGTAAACAGACCACTAGGTAGAAATTAACTTTAGATAAACTCTATGCTTGCAATCCCTTGTGAGCTGATTAACTTCGCATAAAGTTTTCCATATATGAACCGATACACTATCTATTTCGCTCTATGCATGCTGATCGTTCACATCAACACTCTGCATGCGCAAGTCCTCTACCCTGATAGTGAATACCTAGAATACTATCGGATTCTAGAAATCAAAAATGAAGGGATATCCAACCGAATGAATATTTTCCCCACGATAGTCTCCCAATACAACAAAGACTCTATCACATGGAATCCTTGGAAAGACAACTTTCAATTAGACCAACAAAAAAACAAATCAATCTCACTACTCCCAGCCCGACTGACAAACCACTACAACTCAACCTACGCACATGGCTACAATGATGGAGCACTATGGAAGGGAAAAGGCTACACAGGCTCTATCCAAGGAGGCGTGACAGGAAAATACGGGCTACTAGAATTCACTATTGCTCCTATTGTATTCTTTTCACAAAATTCTGCATTTGAGCTAGCTCCACAGACCAGTGACAACAATCCATACAACTATCAATTTACAAACAAGCGCATTGATTATGTCCAAAGATATGGAGACCAAAGCTTTGCAGAGTTTGATCTGGGACAGACTGATATACGTCTCGTCTACAAATCATTCACGATCGGAGCATCTACACAAAACATAGTCTGGGGTCCAGCACAGAGAAACCCTATTTTACTTAGTAATAATTCTTCTGGAATTCCTCACATTGATATTGGCACACATAAACCTGTCAATACAAAAATCGGAAGATTTGAAGGAAAAATATATTACGGACTCCTTAAGAAATCAGACTATTTCGACGAAGACACTCAATGGAATCATCGCTATTGGTCGGGTTTTTCTGCTTCCTATAACCCCAGTTTTTTACCTAGTCTTTATCTCGGTTTCAATAGAGTATTGTACAAAAAAGCCAAGGATTTTGTTCCACTTGATCTATTGGTCTTCATTACCAATTTTGATGACAATGATGGGGTCGATGGAGTGAATGATGAGTACGACCAAATGGGTTCGATTACCATGCGGTGGTTTTTTAGAGAGGTAGGTTTTGAAACGTACCTAGAATTCGCGAAAAATGATTTTGGAGGAAAACTATACGGTACAGAACCGGATCATTCAAGAGGCTATACATTAGGTTTTAGCAAATATATAGATTTGAAAAACAAAGATTTGATCAAATTAACCTATGAGCATGCGACCTTAGATCAATCCAAAAGTAACGCATACCGTGCTACTCCTACATGGTATGCTCACCATATCGTCAAACAAGGGTATACCCAAAAAGGACAAATCCTTGGTGCTGGTATAGGTCCTGGCTCCTCTTCGGATTATTTCAATGCTCAATACGTATTTGCTACAGGTATACTACAACTCACTGCCCAAAGAATCCGTTTTAACGATGATTATTTCTACGACACTATTAAGGATGAAAACAGACATGATCATGAATGGACATTAGAAAGCACTTTTTCAAAGTTTATAGGAAATTATCTAGTCGGAATGCACTTCGGTATGAATTTTCGTCAAAACATGTATTATGTTGAAAATAATGACAAAACAAACGTTTCAATCAGCCTTAACCTTTCCAAAAATTTCTAATCTCATGAATATTTTCAAAAGAACTTTTCAATACCTCATTGTTATTTTTACACTCATCGCATGTGTCCCTAATCCTAAAAAATTAGGAACAGAGAAAGCTGACGCACCGCTACCTTCCGATGATGGGTATAGTATCATTTTCTATGAAATAAACAACTATGCCTTGATCTATGTCAATGACGAATTGTATTTTGATACCCGAAAAAACCCAGAAACAGAAAAAGAACCTACCATGGTTAAACTCCCATCCAATACTATAAAACTGCGACTAGACATCTACAATGCAGAATGCATCACCTGTACTAAAAACAGTTGGGAAGTCGTCTACGAGCTATATAAAGACGGTATAGCACTAGAGTATGTTACCGAATCATCTGACGGAAAACACACTGAAGTAGGTATAGTAAATTCGCACACATTAAACCTGGAAGAGAAATAGATCTTGATATAGTAGCCTCATGTCCCAGCTTACGACAAACAAATACTTTTTTATAGTTACTGCCCTTGCTTTGCTTTTAGGCATTCCTTTTTTAGCTAAAATCGCTTTTAGCAGCAAAGAAATCTACCCCTCTGTGGTCATGCCTGCAGCAGGCTCTAAAGTAAATATTGGAAAAGATGGGACATGTACTTTTGAAAAAAGACAACTATACGGTATAGATCCAAAAACAGGTACCGAAATTGAACTCAATCATACGCGATTTATATTCCCTGCTCCAATCCACGATTTGAGAGGTATGATCATGAATGACCTTGGGCTTTTCACATACGACAAGCATACTGATCAATACACAGAGGTGACAAACTGGTGGAGACAAAAACTCAAGGAACAGCATTGTTCTGAGAATGTAATCATTGCAAGAAAACTAAAAATAGACTCCAAAGATTTTTCTCAAACAGTAATAGATGAAAAAATATATACACTGGATTGACAGAAAAGCACATACAGCCCGCAATAGCATATTGATCAGTACCCATATTGATTTTAATCAAAATGGACTAGGCGTTTTTAGAATTCTGTTTGGATTGTATAGCCTACTATTTTCAGAGCATTATTGGGGTTGGTTAAAATCCATACCCAGTGCCTTATACAGAAATACTCGATGGAACTTCTTTAATATATTCTCAGATTTCCCAGCTGATTGGTTCATTGACATCATGGATATCACCATGCTGATTTGCATGGTTTGCATTACAATCGGTTACCGTACTCGTTTGACATCCATGGTCGCCTTTTTTATCATGTTGATCATGGATGGTTTTGCCTATAATCTTGGAAAAATAGACCACGAAATCATGATGACACTAATTTTTCCAATATTAGCCTTTACTAATTCGAGAGCCAAAATTGCCATCAGACCCGAAACACACACCACCAAGAAAACACATGACAGAGCAATCGCTCTATACGCTATCGTTATCGTTTTTGGCTTATTCACTTCTGGCGTTCCTAAAATACCATGGATGGATTTCAATACATCAACCAATGGGATTTTAAGATGGTACTACGAAGGGTATTACGTCTCTGATCGTGTACATTTATTGGCTCCATATTTCAAGTATGTTCCAATCTTCTTGGTTGAAATCACGGATCATTTTATCCCCTTATTCGAGATGGCAGGACTTTATTTTTTACTCAAATCAAGAAAAACGTGGTACACCTGGCTATTTGCACTATGCGTTTTTCACCTCGGAAATACACTGGTACTAAACATCCCTTTTATACCACAGGTATTTGCGTATGGGGTTTTCATTCTCCCTAAGTTCTACAACCTGTACCTCAAAAATACACGTTTGAACTTATGGGTAATATATCCTATTGGTATTATTCTAGGATGTAACAACTTATTCGGAATACTCTTTAAAAATCAATCTACCTACTTTCCTATTGAAAACAATTTGTATACAGGGTTAGCAACATGGATTGTATTGACAATACTAGCGCTTTCTATTTTGCTTAAAAAGCATCCAAAACCGGATACCCCCCTCTAGATAACACGCAACCTATCACTCCTCCAGTTTCAACATGGCCTCAGCGAAAGCATTGCCTAACTGGATGTAATTAACACTTTTATAATGCCATGGATCAGAGTGCTCATAATGTTTAGTCTCTCTGACAATGGCTGCTCGATCATCTTTCTTGACGAACTGTTCCTGAGCATATTGAACGAGCTCACCATACTTCCAAACCTTACCTCCTCTAGAAGCATCGTTGCTATCAGAGATTTTTCCTATCACGATAGGTAAGTCATCGGTAAGCATCGTCGCACGAATCAAATCCATCAACCGCTTTAGATTATCACAGTACGCGTATGCAGAAGATTCCAAATTACTATCGCTCTCCCCCTGCATCCACAATATGCCCTTTGGCACCAGTACATCTTTGACTCCATCATCATCAATATCCCCATCAGCCATGGCGTGACGCATCGTGGCTAGGAAGTGATCATACTGATTGATGCCAGTCACCCCATGATAGTCTGGATCCCAGCACCCAAACACATCTGCTGCCAAACTATCAATAGAAGTCCCTCCACGCGAATATTTGATTAGCGCTATCCTTCTATCAGGTTTAGCCTGCTGCATCGTCATCGCAAAACTCAATTCTAACCCAAAACGATCCGAATATTTATTCCTTTTCATATCAGCAGTAAATCCAGTGCCATGCCCCGGCCTCAGCACCTGCCAGCTCCCTACTCCACCACCTTCTTCATCATCCGGCACAGTGTGTCCATGAAAAATATAAATCCCGTCTTGCGCTCGCTTCAACGAATCAGGCAAGTCTTTGATATACCCATAGCCATCCATGTTAGACTGCCCTCCGAGAAAGTACACTTCTATCTCGTTGCTATTCTTTTGCGCATTCGCGAAAAAAGTCAGCCCTACTAGCCCTATCGCTACACTCCAATTTTTCATACTCTAATATCCTGATTCAATACTTAGGACGGGACACCTGTCATGCATCTGACCATCAAGGCTTAATCTGAAACTTGTTTCCCGTTTTCATTTGCTGTTTGTATTTATCTTCATCAAACTGATATAAAAACGCCCCCTTCTTACCTGTTGTACGCTTCTTTTCGTTGAGTTTGACCAAAATACCGAGCGAATCGATGCGCTTGATAAAATTACGCTTGTCCATCTCCGTCTCGAAGATCGCTTCGTACAATGACTGTAGCTCTGGCATGGTAAACTTAGGTGGGAGAAGTTCAAATCCTACAGGATAGTGCTCCGCTTTATATTTGAGCCGCTGATGGGCACGGTCTACAATCTCATTGTGATCAAAAATCAGGTCGGGCATCTCACCCAAATCAAACCATGATGCATCGTGCTGTTTGCTCAATTCCTCGTCATGATCCTCGATATTGATAAGTGAATAATATGTAACACTGATCGTACGCTCTACAGGGTCTCTATCGACTTGATTGAAACAATAAAGTTGCTCTAAAAAAACCTCTTGCAACCCCGTCAAACTCATCAGAATACGACTAGCAGCATCATCCAAACTCTCAGACTTCTTGGCAAAACCACCCATCAAAGACCACTTCCCCTTCTCTGGCTCAAAATCCCTTTTGATCAATAGCAGTTTCAGTTGATCCCCATGAAATCCAAAAATAATGCAATCCACTGCGACCAATAATCGGTCATATTCATTGTAAAGTGTCATAATCACACAAGTATAGCCGAATCCATGTAGAGATGAAAGCATCCATAGGATCAAAATCCTGCTTCACCATTCGCTGAACATGATAATCTAGAGCGCACAGATATATTTTACTTTTCTATGCATCACCGCTTTTTTTATACTCTTTTTTATTTTGCTTAGTTCGAATATTTTCTATCCATAATGTACATCTCTATGGCATTTTGGATAGAAAGCCACACAATTAATCAGCACCTCTTCGTACAAAGAATCACTCCTGTAGACCAGTTCATCTTGGTAATGGTAAAGTCATCTCTTTCTTCGAGGTATTTTGTTAAGTGTATGGCCTTTTCCTCATGTCCCGCTGGCCAGTTAGGCTGTGGAGTCATGTCATCGATGATATAAAAACCTCCTACTTTGACAAGTTTCAATGTCTCTAGTAACTCAGAATACTTACCTGGCCATGTGTCCGCAAAGATCAAATCAAACTTATCTCCCTCGTAATGCTTGATCCATTGCGCACCGTCAGCACATACTAAATCTAATCGCTCATCTTCTCCAAAAAACGCTTGTGCTACTTCGATGAGACTGGGATCATTGTCAATACTCGTCAACCTAGACTGTTCGTCTAGTCCCTCTATCATCCAAGCCAGCGATAGGCTGATCCCTGTCCCCAATTCGAGAATATTGGACTTTGGTTTGGATGCTACCAATGACTTGAGCAAAGTCCCAATATAAATATCCGATGGCATAGTAAATCCCATCTCTTTGCACTTTGCTTCCAGTTGAGGATACATCTTAGGCGTATCCAGAATATTGGATTCTTTCATTATTCGTTAACATTTATCAGTATACACAATCAGTGTACTCTATAGTTCTTTCTCAGAAAACATCTCACACCACACATTTACGATACATTCTCATAAGGTTATGATATCCCACTCTGCTCAAAGCACCAAATTTTAGGGTTAGGAACAGAAAAATGAGCCCCAATTAATCCACACTTTGGGATAGTTAAAATCGTCTCGGTGCGTTTACCCTGACAAATCAAACCCTTTCACCAGACCTTAAAAACAGAAGAACCTATATATGTTACAATCATCCCCTATCCCCCCTGAGGCAAAGAGCTAGTTTAGTCACTAAAATTACAAGCATGAAAATAAAGATTACACACTTATTATTGACCTTAGGACTGATCACTTTCTCAGTTCAATCACAAGCACAAGACCCTAATTTTCATATCTACCTATGTTTTGGTCAATCCAATATGGAGGGACAGGGAACGATAGGTTCTCAAGATCAAACCGTAGACAACCGCTTTCAGGTTTTGCAAGCAGTCGATTGTTCCAATATCAATCGGCAAGCCACAGAATGGCACCCTGCGATCCCTCCATTGTGCCGGTGCTGGAATGGACTATCACCCGCAGACTACTTTGGTCGTACGCTGATAGCATCTCTACCCTCCCATATCAATGTAGGTGTCGTCAATGTCGCTGTAGGTGGGTGTCGAATCGAATTGTTCGACAAGGACATCTATGAGGACTATCTAGATACCTACAAAGAGGATTGGTTTCAAAATGCACTTGACAGCTATGACCGTAACCCTTATAACCATCTACTCAGTCTAGCCAAACAAGCGCAAGAAGTAGGCGTAATCAAAGGTATTCTACTGCATCAAGGAGAATCTAACGCTGGCGATGCACAATGGCCGACTAAAGTTAAAAAAATCTATGATGACCTGCTATCAGATCTGGATATGGAAGCCAATGCTATCCCTCTACTCGCTGGAGAAATGGTACACGAAGATCAAGGGGGTAGCCTAGCTAGTATGAATAAAATAGTCGCTCAACTGCCCGAGATCATCCCTAATGCGCACATCATCTCTTCTAGTGGCTGTTCGGATAAGGATGACAACATCCACTTCGATGCTGCGGGATATCGAGAACTGGGCAAACGCTATGGAGAGAAAATGTTAAGCTTACTTGAGTATGATGCTAATGCACCTATCCTTCATAGCGAGTCTAACACTACCTACAGTCTCAGCACAGTCTATCCTAACCCTGTAGACAGCTACGGACAAATTGATTTTAGCTTACCCAAAGCCACTCATGTCAAACTAAAACTATACAATACCGCAGGACAGGAAGTAACACAAATCCTCAATAAGCCATGCACATCAGGTCACCACAGCATCAGCTATGATTTTGCATCAGTACCGCGTGGCGTGTACTACTATCGACTAGAAACAAACGAGAAAATGCTCAGTAAGAAAGTGCTAATTCATTAAACGACTCTAGGCCCGTAGATTGTGTGGCTTAACGCTTTGTTTTGAGAATGGATCACAATGCCAGTGCGTATTAATCAGTCTCGGGCATTGTGATCCATACCTTATTCTATGATTCCTACTCCACTATCGGTTTTTATCACGGGCTTAATAGTCCCGTCTTCGTTGAAGTAAAGGCGATCAATACAAACACTGCGACGAAACTCCCCTCCAGTCGGTAACTGTCCAGTGTGATACACAAAATACCAGTTGCCCTTGTACTCCTCCACGCCTACATGATGCGTAGGAGAGTTGGGCAAAGCACCGTTGAGATTGCCTTTATACTCCCAAGGCCCCTCTGGACTATCGGACATGGCATAATCTATCTCTTCTGGAAAGTGTGCCGAATAAATCAAATAATACAACTCCTCTCGCTTGAAAACCCACGGCGCTTCTGTAAACTCAGGTACAGAGATCGTATGTACTGGGCCATCTAGCTCGATCATGTTGTCCTTGAGTTTCGCCCATTTCAGCACGGTATTGCCCCAATAGATATAAGCACTCCCACTCTCATCGACAAAAACGGCTGGATCGATATCATCCCAAAAGATATCTGTCTGAGTGGTCATATCATTGGTGATCAGTGCCTCACCGATCGCATCCTCCCATGGTCCGGTAGGGTGATCTGCTACCGCCACACCAATAGCTTTGCCTGGTATGGTCGCATGCTCGACCGTCACGTACCAGTAGTATTTCCCGTTCTTTTGCTCGGTATGCGCTGCCCAAGCTTGCCCATTGGCCCATGCAAAATCAGTCGTACGCAACTTGGCTCCATGGCGCTCCCAGTTGACCATATCTGTCGACGAGAACAACAACCAGTCGTTCATCAAGAACCCCTCTCCTCCTTCGGACTGTTGGTCATGTCCCGTATAGATATAAAAGGTATCATTAGCTACAAAGGGAGCTGGGTCCGCAGTAAAAACCTCTTGTATAATGGGGTTTCCTGCCCTCTCCGACCTTACTCCTTCTGTTTGTTTTTCTTTCGTTTGTCCCGAATCACAAGCTGCCAGAGAAATCACTCCTACTAACAACCATAATACTTGTACGCTCACTTTCATCATTTAATCTTCTAGTTTCACTTGTTTAGGCCATCCATCGTCACTCCATTCGATTTCTTTGATGATCAGTTTGGGATGTCCCTCTTGGGCCATGTCATAGCCATGAAACACCAAGTAGTCTGTCTCGCCGAAGGTATAGGCACTGTTGTGCCCTACCCCCGCCCAGCGGTCATTTCCTTCCACGACGAGCATACCTCCGCCTTCATTCATCGGTGTACCTTCTCGGTCTACGAAGGGCCCTGTGGCTTGATCGGAGCGCCCGACTACTACTTTATAGGTGCTCTTTTCTCCTCTACAGCAGTAGTCCCAAGACACGAAGAGGTAATAGTTTGTATCCTTCTGGAAGATGAACGGAGCTTCTATGGCAGCATCTCCCGGATTTTTGTCATCGAGTTCGAAACTTCTTTCTCTTCTAGCTATGGTTTTCCACTCCTGTGGTTCAGCGATAGCTGTTCGGTTAGGTATCAGTTTCACAGCTTTCATTCCATCCCAAAACGAACCAAATGCCATCCACGGATAGCCTTCTTCGTCCACAATGATATTGGGATCAATGGCGTTCCACATGTCACGGTAAGGCACAGACTGTAGGATCATTCCCTGATCTTCCCATTGGTAGTTGGGGTTATTGGGATCCAAAGTCACATTGGTAACTAAGCCAATAGCCGATGTGTTTTTGGCAAAAGAAGAAACCGAATAGTACAGGTAGTACTTGCCGTCATAAAACGAAATATCTGGTGCCCAAATATGTCCTGTAAAATCCGTAACGGTTTCCTTAGCCCACTGCGGTGGGGCGTCAAAGACCTTGGGTTCGTGCTTCCAAGACTTCAAGTCTTTGGACGAATAAACGGTGATCCCCCTCCCCGTACAATAGAGGTAGTAGGTATCTCCCTCCTGGATCATCACTGGATCGTGTACGCCTATATCGTAGATGCCTTGGGCAAATACAGGCGAACACAACAGTCCCATGGCCACCCCTACGATGATTGCTTTTATACTTTTCATTACTTTACTATTTTTTTACCCCAATATGCTATGCCTTCGGTAGTCAATCCAGTGAAAAGGATAGTCTCATCGACCTCATTTTCCCAATCTCTACCACGCTCTACTTTGAGTTTGAATGGAGCAGACTCACCCTCTAGGTCAAATGTCAACCAAGGCGATTCGTAAGTCCACGTTCCAGTAGATGTACCAGACACTGTGCCGTCCGAGTGGATGACTATACTCAGACCCTGCTGAAAATCTGGAGATGTTTGTTCGTCTGCATAGCCTGGTACTACTTGATAGTTCATGACGATCTGCTCCCAGTCCCCTGCGATCTCGCTCTCGTCCACAGCAGTTTCTTCTTCCGCTGCATAGCGCTCTGGACTGACCATCGGCCAACCGTCCTCTGTCCAATGAATCTGTCGAATATGCAACAGCATATAATAGCTATCAATGCCAGGTCTGCCCTGATGCCCCATGTAAAATTCCTTGGATTCTTTGTCAATGAATACCGAGGGGTGAGACACCCCTTGCCATCCCGAATGCCCCTGAAAACGGTAGGGAGCCAAAATCATTGGCAAATCATCCACACCGTCGTTCATGTCACGACCGAGTATGTCATAGAATGGGCCATCTGGACTGTCTGATCGTCCGACTCGGACGTTGTATTTGGTCTGCAACCAGTCATAGGAGATGAACATGTAATACTTGCCAAACTCCTCGTTGTGGATGATTTCGGGCCCTTCGATGTTGCCATTGATGCTATTCCCAGTAAAGGCTCTTTGTGCCACTCGTGTTCCTATATCTCCCGTTTGCTTTGGCAATCCACTAGATGGATCTAGTTCGATACGATAGATACCATCCCATGCCGATCCGTAGTAGAACCAGTGTGCTCCAGATGGAGACACCGTGACCGTAGGATCAATAGCATTGGTTTGTCGTGTGGAATTGTTCAGAGAAGTCACTACGAGTCTTCGTTCTTCAAACGGCCCATACGGCTTGTCCGACACCATCAAACCAATAGCACTGAGTCGTGGCACCTCTGATGAAATGGAGTAATACACCCGATACTCTCCGCCCACTTTCATCGCATAGGGCGCCCACAAGTTATCGAAAGGTTCACCACCGTTGGAATGAATATGATCGAGCCCGAGTGGAGGATAACCTGTATCACCTTGTGCGTTCGGGTTGTTACCTCCAACTACCCAGCCTACAAACTCCCATTCCACCAGATTCTTGCTCCTTCTGATCTGGTGACCAGGTCTTACAGATGTGCCATAAGCCACATCTGTGGTATAGCAGTAGAAAAAGTCACCATTATCGATAATGGACGGATCGTGAACATTGTAATGTGCCCAGTCATATACATTGTCAGTACTGGCAATACTGCCATAGGTGTCGTTGAACTGTGTAAAGTCTATGGGGCCATCCTCCAAATTGGAGTCTAAACTATCTTGATCAGGATCAATCACATTGATTCCCGTTCCAGAAGAAGAGTCATCACAGGAGGTAAATACCCCCAGTGATGTGATCAAAACTATTACTAAAATTAAAAACGTGTCCTTTACGATCTCCTTCATCTCCTACACTGATTTCGTTCCTGTTTATTTCACTTCCAAAACCACTACCGAAAATGGTGGCAAAGTCACAGTCCACTCGTCTCCCTTTTTCTTGAAGCCTTTGAAGCTTTTGGGGGAAATTACTGTTCCATTTTCAAATGAATTGTAGTCCTGCAATTTGTCAGAAGCCAAAATCTCACCGCTCATTTGTTTACTATTCGTCCCGAGTAATTTGAGGCTCGCTGCCTGTGACTCTTTCGAATCGATATTGACCAACGAAATATGCATCACGCCCTCACTATCTACAGAGGCCGAACCCGATACAGCTGGCAGTTTCTCTCCCTTGTATTCATAATCAGCAGTCGTCAACTCCATCGGCAGCAAAGTCGCGTCTTGGTGCACATTGTACATTCTCATCACGTGGTAGGTAGGTGTCAAAACCAGTTTCTCTTCATTGGTCAAGATCAAAGCTTGTAGTACATTGACGATCTGCGCGAGGTTGGCCATTTTGATTCTATCGGCGTGGTTATTGAAGATATTGAGCGTCGCTCCAGCTATCATGGCATCACGCATCGTATTTTGCTGATACAATACTCCCATTGTTTGGCTTTCGGGTGCATCATACCACCCACCCCACTCGTCGACGATCAAGTCTACTTTCTGCTCAGGATCATACTTGTCCATGATCGCAATATGCTTCGTAACCAACTCCTCCATAAAGAGTGCTGATTTCATCGTAGCAAAATACAGCTCTTCACTGAAGTCTTTGGCAGGTCCTTTTTTCCCCCAGTCGATTACCGAGTATGAGTGCAAGGCGACTCCTTCGATGAGTGGTTTCGGGATGTCACGCATCAGCACCTCTGTCCAATTATAATCCGCTCCATTCGCACCAGATGCGATTCTATATAGTCCATCAGAGTTGGACCAATCCGTCATGAATGTACTGTACTGTCTGAATAAATTGGCATAGAACTCAGGCGCCATGTTGCCACCGCATCCCCACATTTCATTGCCTACCCCCCAGTATTTTACATTCCATGGCTCGGTACGACCATGCTCTATTCTCAGGTCAGACATGGGGCTGCCTCCTGTGTGATTGACATACTGCACCCAATCCGCCAATTCCTTTACTTGTCCACTTCCTACATTGCCCGCCAAATATGGCTCTGCATTGATGCGCTCACATAGGTTGAGGAAATCATGTGTACCGAAACTGTTGTCCTCTGTAGTACCGCCCCACCATTGGTTGACGATGCTCGGTCGATCGGCACGATCACCGATCCCATCCATCCAGTGGTAAGTATCCGCAAAACAGCCACCTGGCCATCTGAGTACCGGCACTTTCAATTCGATCAGTGCATCGATGATATCGGTTCGGACTCCTTCTGTATTGGGTATCGCTGAGCTATCACCTACATAAATCCCGTCATAGATGCATCGTCCTAGATGCTCGGCAAAATGACCATAGATATTTTTGTTGATCGTATGTTCTCCTTTGTCCGCATTGATGATGACGGTTGCTTTTTGGGCCTGTACACCAAGCGCAAAAACAAACAAAGCCGCAAACATGATTATTCCTTTTTTCATTACTTTATATATTTCTCCTGATTATTAAACAGTACTAATCACTCCTTTTGCCCCTAATTGAATGAGTGAAAGGAGTAGTCTTAAACCTTTATTTAGCTTCTACTCTTAAAACTGTGAAAGAGTATGGCTCAAGTTGATAAGCCAATTTTTCAGAGTCTAATGTTTTCTTCTCTGTTCTTGGACTGATTTTATTCCCTTCATCCAGGGTATTGACAGCCTCTAGCTCTTTGCTAGAAAGCACCTCAGCGGTCACTTCAGCACCAATAGTAGCCCCTGCGACATCAAAGCTGGTCTCAACTGCTGCTTCGCCAGTATTCACGATTTTGATAATCAACTCTCCAGCATTTTCATCTCTGGTGGCAGTAGCGTACAATCCATTCTGTCCAGTCACTGGTTTGCCGTCTTTTTCGAGCGGAATCACGTGTGTACCTGGATTGGTAGCGTACATCTTCTGCACGTAGTAGTTGGCCGTGCCATATGAATCGAGGTTATCGAACCAAATCAAATCTGGTGTCCACTGCCAACCTTCTGCATGAGCAAAAAGAGGCGCATAGGAGGTCATCGTAACTAGATCGGCATTTCGCTCCAGACCAGTCAGGAATGCTGCTTCTGAAAGAGCAGTCTCCCAGTTGTTCTTATTGTCTGGGCTAGCTACACCTACACTTTGTGCGGCCCATTCGCCTACGAAAAGTTTAGAACCTGTGCGCTCATAGTTGTCATACCAATCCGTATTTTCCATAAACCAATCAGGATTGCGATAAAAGTGCTCATCCACAATTTCTGGTTTCAGCCTTTTCCATACTTTCCAGAGGTACTCAATCTCCTCTTCGCCATTAGGGAAGATAGACCCATCTGACCCAGTCGCTGCAATAATCTGTATTTCGGGATACTTTGCTTTAACAGCGTTGACGATTGGCACATACCTTTCTACATATTGTGGGCCCCATTGTTCGTTTCCTACACCGAGCATCTTGAGGTTAAATGGTTCGGGGTGTCCCATATCGGCACGCAATTCCCCCCATTTGCTGTCCGTTGATCCATTGGCAAATTCGATAAGGTCAAGCGCATCTTGGATATAGGGATCCAATTGATCCAGCGGAACCAACTCTCCAGTATTGAACTGACAAGCCATACCACAGTTGAGAATGGGCACAGGTTCTGCCTCCAAGTCCTCAGCCAACAAGAAGTATTCGTAAAATCCAACACCAAAACTTTGATAATAATCCGGTGCAGGTCTATGGTCAAACTCAAAATTCCAACGGTTGATGGTCACTACCCGTTCATCGACATCCCCAACTGTATTTTTCCATTGATATCGCTGGGATAAATCGAAACCCTCCACGATACACCCACCGGGGAAACGCAAAAACCCTGGATCCATATCGGCGAGCAATTGCACTAGGTCTGCTCTCAATCCATTTTTTCTTCCCTTCCACGTATCCGTTGGGAAAAGGGAAACCATGTCTATGTCAACAGTTCCTTCTCCTTCGAACCAAATTTTCATCGTACCTTTTGCGTCCGTTTTAGAAGGTGTCAATGAAGTAGTTAGCGTTTGCCATTCGTTATTGATGCCATCCACTCGACTATTAGCGATTACTTCACCTTTTGAGTCCAATAATTCAATTCGGATGGCTGAGACCTTACCGTCCCCCCCTCTGACCTGAATGCTAAAATTATGAGGGAGTCCCTCCTTGAGGCCCATTCCTCGAAAGCCTTCATTCAACAGTCCTGCTCCAGAACCTTGGTCCTCGATTTGTACACGCATGAACCTAGTGTTTCGTGGATTGTTGGTGTTGATAGGTAAAAATCGAACGCCAAGCCCCTTGTCTTTGAGTTCGGTCCACCCACGCAAGGGTTTGTCAAATTCAAAAGATCGGTTTTTGACCAACTCAGCATACAAGCCGCCATCGATGGCAAAATTGATATCCTCGAAGAAGATGCCATACATCGTAGGCTCTACCTTGGCAATGGTTTTGCTCGCGTCGATTTGAAAGGTATGCGATGCGGCAGTTTCGGTCTGCGTCTCGGACGGAGTAGTACCACAACCACAAGCAAGCACAACTCCCACTCCTAATCCCAGTATTTGATTTATTATTTTATTCATCGTTAATTCATTTCTATAGAAAAAGCCATTTGGCCTGATTATCATTTTGGTATACAGTATCAATTCCACTATTGCGTTTTCTTTCCCCAAAGTGAATCCCCAGAAGAATTCAACCCAGCAAAAACAAGTGTCAGCTCTCTAGGAGATGCCTCCCAATCCACTTCACGCTCGACATACAGTTTTGTATTGCCAATCGTAAGGACATCGTCTGCTTCATCAAACGACCATGCGCCCGTTAAAGCACCTGTAGCTTCCCCATTTGCTGATAGCGTGAGCGCTACTGATGTTTGCTGTGTTCGGTACTCGTATCGTAGTGTGATAAGCTCCCAATTTCCTGCTAGGTCAGCTTCGCTGATCTCTGTCTCTGGGACTCCAGTATATCGCTCAGGCATGACCACTGGCCAACCGCCTTCTGTCCATCTCACTTTTCGGACATGCCCCATCATGATGGCATTGCTATAGGCATTGCCTCCTGTGTTAGCTGGCAGACGCGCCTGTGAAGCGTAAAACCAATCTCCCGTTTCTTCATATTGAAACATGGCATTGTGCGCAAAACCAACCCATCCAGAATGATTGTTAAATTTGTAAGGGTGAGTAACAATTGGGTAGACATCTCCACCATTCGTCACACTAGCACCATCATATCCCTTGTACGGCCCTGTTACATTTTCTGATCTGGCGACTCTCGTATTGTAGGGTACATCCAGACCGTCATAGGCCAAGAACAAATAGTAATACCCAGTTTCTTCACTATACATCACCTCTGGCCCTTCTGATCCCTGCCATCTTGAGCCGTTTGTTCGGGTGTAGATATGTGTACCCCAAGTGGATTCATCATTGATATCAAATTCGTGTAATGGCAATCCTGTATCCGAATCAATTTGAACCGCTGCAATACCGCTATGCCATGAACCATAAAACATCCAGTGTTCACCCTCAGGAGTAACGACGTAAGAGGGGTCGATGGCATTGTATTTAAAATATCCACTCCAGTCGTTAGTCGACGATCTAGACCAGTCAGTTCCTCGATCAGAAACAGAGCAAACGACCATCCCCTTGTCTTCCCAATTGTTCGAAGAAAGGTCTGTCGTTTCCATCATACCTATGAAGGCTCTTTCTGTCCAAGTGTTATCAAAATTTTCTTCAGACCATGGCAATCCATTACCTATCAAATTATCAATAATGATGCTGTAGTACATTCGGTAGACATTGCCGACCTTACGGACCACAGGAGCCCAGTGTCCAAAAGCGGGATTGTTGATTGGAGCCAAACCCACTGCATCTCGCATACTGTTTAGCGTATCTTTTACCCATGTTGGTGTCACTGACATAGAAGCTCCCATATAGGACCAATTCACTAAATCTCTGGATCGGCGACCATGAAAATGTCCATGTCCATCATGGGCATTGCCATAGGAAGCATTGGTACCATACATATAGTAGTAGTCTCCATCAAAAACTACACTTGGGTCATGTACATTGGCCAGGTTCCAATCAGAGCGATCATTCCAAGAAGCCATCGCTGCATAGTCGTCAGCGTATGTGGGAATGGTGTAGGTGGTATCAGTCACTTCATCTTCATCCTCCTTTACGGTGATGCCTGTAGGCTCTAAATCATCATTGTTGCACCCTATAAGTAATAGAGCAGCTAGGGTGACAGATAAAAACAGAAAATACTTATGTCTCATTTCAATTATATTTTTTATCAATCCGACGGGTATAACTCAGTACTTTGTTGAAATTGCCAAATACTGATACGCCAAATATTTTACTGGTATGTTTAGGGGATAAGTCCGTCTGTTTAACATTAAAAGCACCCTTATCGACATACAAAAGCACATCGATAAGGAGGCTCGGATTTTATAGAATGATCCCTAGTTTACAATAGGGCGTGCATCCCATTTGTCAGCAGGTTCATTTTTATTGGCTGAATTGCCTACCAAATTAGGGTTGGCATTTAGCGTACCTTGGAATATTGGAAAATACTCATTTCCAGGAGTGTAGGTATTGAACGATGAGTTACTAGCTGTTGCTGCAGTCAAAGCATCGGTATTGGCTGTACCATCTGTCACATAATATCCATGCTCAGTCAACTGCTGCAAACGTGCAGCATCGTAGAAGAATCCCCAACGGATCAAGTCAATACCCCGACCGTTTTCGCAACCGAATTCTTTAGGACGCTCTACATTGGCAATTTGCTCGAAGAGATGATCGACAGTTGGAAAATCTGCCAATTGAAGCTCTTCGAGAGCCACACGCTCACGCACTTCGTTGATATAATCGATAGCTTGTTGATTTGGGCCACTGATTTCATTGATACATTCTGCTGCTCTTAACAATACATCGCTATACCGCATCAAACGTATATTCACCCCGCATTGCAAACCATTAGTAATGGAAGCATAGATGTTGTTCCTTGCATTGGTAAACTTGGCAATTGATAACCCACCCTGAGCAATGTTCGATCGAGGTGATTCTGTTATTTCAGCTTGGTAAACAATATTGCTACGAGGATCGCCTTCTGGATATGCAGCCGTAGAAATGTCTGTATAGTTGCTGTACTCAGGTTCGTACGAAACCAATGTCCAGTACAAACGAGGGTCAAGTCGTCCGTCCGTACTATTCTCTGCTTTGAACAGGTTGTACAACCAAGGCGAACCCGCTAGATCGCCCCAGCTACCCAAATCCTGAGAAGCAAAGTTGCTTTCTACTGCATGACCCTGAGTAGCCACTCTACTGATATTTACTGGAGTCCACTCTTCGTCGGTTCCCCCTGTACCAAAATCCATAAACTGAACCTCAAAAAGGCTCTCTGAATTGTTTTCGGTACTTTCTCTGAAGTTATCACCATAATCTGCAGTCAGGGCATAAGTCCCGTAGGTACCTGCTATGATATCTTCCAAAATAGGTAGAGCTAAATCAAACTTATGACGAAACATCAATGCACGAGCCAAATAACCCGCAGCAGCACCGTTAGTCGCACGACCTTCTGCCCACTCGCCTCCGGCATCTCTGGATGGTAGGATATTCATTGCCTCCGTGAGATCCTTCTCTATTTGATCAAACACTTCGTCTTGCGTGTTGTTAGACGAATAGAGTGTTTCTAAGTCTGAGTAAGCAGCATAATCGGTGATCAATGGTACATCCTGGTAATAAGTAGCCAGATGATAGTACGCCAAAGATCTCAGAAAGAGTGCTTGTCCTTTGATCTCATTGTATGCATTCTCAGACATTTCTACTTCATCTACATTCGACAAAATAAAATTGGCACGGTTCACCACATGATAATTGTCTCTCCATGGCCATTCATCACCAATTCCGATGGTGCCTGGAGAATTAAAATTATCATATTCCAAATACCACTGTTGAGATGAGTTCCATACCTCATCACCACGAACCGCATCCAATGTATAACCTACACGGGCAAATGTACCGTCGAGACGAATACGGTTGTAGCATGCAATCACTACTTCTCTAAGTTCTGTCTCAGAATCCCCAAAATCAAAGGTCGTCTGATTATTTGGGTTCTCAACTTCGAGTTGGTCGCTACAGGCCACCATGCCTACGATCAGCACCAACGTTGTTAGAATTTTATATATACCTTTCATATTGATCCCTTATTTTTAGAATGAAAATTGAACTCCGCCCATGACGGTTCGTGGTGTTGGGTACGATGCGTAGTTGTATCCAGGAGTGAATGTACCTCCAGCAAAATCCACATTGTATCCTTTGTATTTAGAGAACACGAACAAATTTTGCCCCGTGGCATAAATGCGAACGTTGTTGATATAGTCTCCAAACCAACTATCAGGAAAGTTGTAGCCAATTTGAATATTGGCTATTTTCAGATAAGTAGCATCCTGAATGAAGCGCGAACTGAACATATCGTTGGTAATGTCACCATTCGATCTATTGGCTACACGAGGTACATCAGTATTGGTATTTTCTGGTGTCCAAGCATTCAATAAATCCGTGCTCTTGTTGAGCGCACCATAGGAACTACGCAAAGTCACATCTACAAAATCTACCGCTTTGAAACCTGCCGCTCCGAATGCCATGACACTCAAATCCAACCCTTTCCATTCCACACGAGCATTCAGACCGAAACTGTATTTAGGCAAGCCGCTGCCCAGGTAGGTTTGATCTTCATTGGTGATTTGACCATCAGGTATTGGATTACCCTCCGCATCAAATGCACCAGCAATGTCTGCATAGGCTACATCACCAGGCTGTGCACCAGGCTGATCAATAAAATTACCTTCTGAGTTGACACGGTTATCGATTTCATCTTGCGACTGAAAAATCCCCTCATAAACATATCCATAGAAGGAACCTATTTCACGGCCTACCTCTGTACGAGCCGTACCATCGGTACGAGGTGCATTTAATACACCCAACTTTGTCACCTCATTGGTGAGGGTAGAGAAGTTAGCAGACACATCAAATTTCACTTCATTGTTATAGTTGTGATAGGCTAACAAAAACTCCATACCTGAGTTGACCATCGTCGCTGCATTCATCTTTACTGCTGCATTGGTAAAACCTGCCTGAGCTGGAACAGCTACATCATAATGGAGGTCTTCTGCCGTGGCTTCATACCAATCGAAGGTAAACTCTAATTGATCATCGAACAGCCCCAGATCAAGCCCAATATCAAGGGTTTTCTTCTTTTCCCATAAGAGTCTTTCATTTACAAAACTAGAGATGGCCGACCCCATCACTACACTATTTTGATAGCTATAAGTATAATCTCCTCGCGCCATAGTGGCCATATAATCATAGGGTCCCAAGTTCGAAATATTGCCTTGTTCACCATAGCTACCACGGATTTTGAACAAGCTTATAGTCGATTCACTGACAGGAAAGAAGCCCTCTCGGTCTATACGCCACCCCACAGAAGCCGCTGGAAATATATCCGTATTGTCATCAGGTGAAAGACGGCTTGATGCATCTTGACGAACAGTTGCAGAAAACAGGTATTTCTCATCAAAATCGTAGTTGATACGACCAAAATAAGATTCCATCAAGCTCACTTCTTCGTATGTAGATGATTGCGTCTGTTCAGAGTTATTTACTTGCAGGTAATAAGGCTCGGTCATGTTGTTACCTATACCTGTAAGTCTATTGTGATCCCAACGCTGAAAAGACTGACCCGCCAGTACATTGACATGATGACGGCCGAATTGACCATCGTAATTGATCGTGTTTTCTATCAAAGATTCCGTATAGCTACGGTGCTCCTCTGTCAACGTCTCATTGCTCTTGGTCAAGTAGTTTGTTGTACTTTGTATAAAAGCAGGTACAAACGTAAAATCCTTGACATGGGTCTTGCTGTACGACAAGTTCAGGTTGTAACTCAACTTGTGTTTGCCGCTCTCAGCATTCAACATTTCAAAGAAGTCCACATTGGCAGACCCTGAGGCTACTATACGATCTACTGTAGAGTTTCTCTCTAACAAATTATTAGTGAGCAAAACGTTGGTTACACGAAGGTCACCATGAATATCGTCATAGTAAGTGCCATAACCATAGGAATCGTATTGGTACCCAGATGCTGGAGAAAGCGTACCATCCAGAACCCAAGTAGATTCATCGTAAGCCTTGATGGTGGGAGGTGTAATGAGCGCTGAGGCCATCACTGGAAATTGAGAACCATATAACCCCTCTACATACTCATTGGCATTGCTAAGAGCCATATTGTCCTGATCGCTGTGACTGTACACTACGTTCGTGTTGAATTTGATAAACTTCACATCCATCGAATTTTTGAATCGAGCCGTGTAACGGTCAAAATTCGGCCCTGCACCTTCCATGGTTCCTTCCTGAGTGAAGTAGTCCATCGCAACGTTGTAAGTATTGTTCTCACCACCACCTGACAGGTTGATGTTGTGGTTTTGGCGAATACCTGTTTTGAAGACTTCATCGTACCAATTTGTATTCACTTTTGCAGTACCGTCTGCACGGTACAAATAGTTTTCACTATTTGGATTGTAACCAGAAGGCACATCCAGACCACTGTTGCCAAATACATTGGTCAAGTGTTGACCATACTGCTCAGCATCCATCACGTCATAAACATCTTTCTGTACTTGGTCAAACCCTATGTATCCGCTATAATCTATCCTCATGGGTTGATCCTTTTTACCAGACTTGGTAGTAATGATCACTACTCCGTTGGCAGAACGCGCACCATAAATAGCCGCCGCAGAAGCATCCTTCAAAACCTGTACTGATTCGATATCGTTGGGAGAGAAATCTCTAATCGTTGTTCCCATAATCACCCCATCAACTACATAGAGAGGCGAAGTATTACCAAAGGATCCCATACCACGAATACGTACTGCAGGATCAGCACCTGGCTGCCCGTCAGATGTAATTTGAACACCTGCCACTCTACCTTGCAGCATAGTAGAGATGTTAGAATTGGAGACTTTCTTCATCTCCTCAGTGTCTACTATCGCCACTGAACCCGTGAGATCAACCTTGCGCTGTGTACCATATCCCACTACTATCACCTCATCGAGTTCGGTTAAATCTATACCTAATGTGATATTACCTAGTACAGACCTTCCACCAACGATCACTTCTGTACTTTTAAACCCTATGAAAGAAACTACCACCGTAGCATCTGAAGGAACAGTAAGTGTAAAATTACCATCGATATCCGTAATGGTTCCATTGGTAGTGCCCTTTTGTGTCACGGTAGCGCCAGGAAGTGCCTCTCCCGTATCATCGATGATTTTACCAGTTACTGTGATATCTTCTGCTTGAGCCCTAGCCATCACATCGGCATTGTTAGTACCTGCTGCGTATGTTGCAGGTACGAGCGCCAGCACCCCTAACAGTATTATATATAAATATTTCATTGTTTCAGTATTTTTTATCCTAGTGATTATTCAACAATTACGAGGTAAGCTCCCTCTAACACGAGTGCAGCATTCAAATCCGCACTGTCTACCGCTATACCCGTATACTCTTGGAAATGTGTATCCCCATTAGCATAAGTAACATCGTAGCGTATATCCGCGGTATCGTCACCATTGTTTGTCACAGTGATCTCTATATAAGAGCCGCTTATATTTGCTGCGAACACATCCCAGTTCCAGTCACTAGTGGCCGTAGCTATACCTTCATAACCAGTTCCCCATCCGAAGTTGTCCATTCGAACTACTCCATTTTCAGTCCCGTCAGCTTTACGAAGGATTGTACTAGGGCTGTGGTAAGAATTAAGACCGTTGGAGTAGCAGTACATTTTGATCGTCGTGCTAGATCCAGAAGCGACTGTATAATCATCAGAAAAATCTGACCACCATGGAGTCGTCATATCCGTAAGACCAACTTGATCGATTCCCTGAGTCAGCGTCAGTGGAACCGTAGTTGTTACAGTACTAGAGGATCCTACGTAGGACACTTCTGCGGTTTGTGCACCAGCAGCAGCTGTGATCGTACCGAACTGTAGATTTTCGTTTGATATCACCCCCGTCGTAGCATCCGAATAGGTCGCTGTTACTACCAATCCCTTAGTATTAAAAACAATAGGGTCAGTATTGTAGAAGTAATAGCTCGTAATATCTGGCATAGTCGTCACGTCCATACTGACCACAGAATTGGTCACCTCCAAATTGTAATAAGTTGATACCGCTTGGGTAAATTCTCCAAGTTTGGTTTTGCTGTAAGCAACTACTACAGTCTTTTCGCCCAGTGTGGTCATATCAGGCACCACATTGAATGAGATGTCAGTGGAGTCCACTTCGGTCGATGATCCGTCTTCGTAAGTCACGGTAGCCACTGCACTACCCCAAAAGTTTTCATTGCCAATCTCCACTGTGGCAGGTGCCCCAGTCACAGCGATCGATACAGGATTGTAATCCACTACTACCGATACATTCGATGGCAGCAGATAAGCCGTCTCCATCTCTACATAGCTAGCGTCCATTACCAAAAATGCGTTGATATCATCGGCAGCAGACACGGGCTGATTATAGGTCATCACCATCTCGATACCATTGGTACCTTCTACAGTAGCGGTCACATAGACGTTGCCCGTCACCGAGTGATCTATTTCAAGAGACACATAAGCACCATCCATCGTCGTGCGGAATAGATCCCAGTCCACTTCTTCAGGATCAGAACCTGCGATCACTGGATAATCCTGGGCCACAAGGCCAAGGTCGAAATCTGTATTGCCCCAGCCAAACGCATCTGAACGCAAGACAAAGTATTCTGCATATCCTTCGCCTTCTCGATCCGCTACATTGTTGACTACCGCTACGTTCCAGTTGTTCCAGTTGTTGACGCTACTTCCATTATGATTAATAAACTCTAAGTGTAGGAGCTTGTTTGATGGAATGGTAAAGTAATCAGAGAATGCTGTCCACCAAGCGGAACTATAATCTTCAGCCCCTACTATCGCCGTAGCGATATCGATATAAGTCGTATCACCTGTATCTATGCCTGCTTTCGCAGCTGCGATCGAGTCAACTCTAGCTTGTAGGTCAGAAGGGGCATCTATCCTATAGATTTCGTCCTCCTCACAGCCAGCTAAGGCAAATGCTATAAAAAACGCTGCAAACAAAACGCAACTCATTAGTCTAGTTTTTTTCATATCATACTTAGTTCTTACTTGTTAAAAAATTTAGTCTACGAGATGGATCATGGCCATCCTTATCGTAAAGGTTACCAATGAGGATAAAAACGAGGTGGAGCTATGTCTTTTTGGGTTGGACTATTGTACAACACCACTACAAAACAGACACTTACAAAATATTATTTCATAATAAATCAACGAAAATCTACTCCCCCTTCTTGGTACTGTTTAGGAGAATGCCCGTAGTATTTGCTAAATAATCGAGAGAAATACTTGGGGTCATTGTAGCCTACAGCGTACGCGACTTCTGAGACATTGAGTTCTTGTGTTTTGAGCAATTCCTTCGATTTCTTCATTCGAAAATGATTGATAAACCCAGAAGCAGATTGGTTGGTGAGAGCGCTTAGTTTTTTGTGCAGCAAACTGCGACTGATGCCCAGAGAGGTCACTAGATCTTTGGAGCTGAAATCAGAGTTAGACATTTGCTCTTCCACGACGGTGATGGCTTGCTCTAGAAATTTTTGATCTTTAGTATTTTGTGTCAAGGCAGCAGGGCGTACATCTTCCTCTGTTGCAAATTGCTCTCGGAGTTTTCTACGAGACTCGATGAGGTTGGAGATACGTGCCTCTAGCAATTCGAAGTTGAAGGGCTTGGGCAGGTAGTCATCTGCGCCGATCTGCAGCCCTTCGATCTGATTCTCTACGGAGGACTTGGCTGTGAGCAGTACCACAGGGATGTGGCTCGTACTAAAGTTGTTTTTGATAGAAGTACAAAGTTCAAACCCATCCATCTTGGGCATCATGACATCACTGACGATCAAGTCTGGGTTGTACTGCTCCGCAAACTCCATCCCTGTCAGTCCGTTGCCTGCTTCGACGATGTTGTACTTTTCGCTCAATCGCAATGATATGAATTTTCTCAAATCCAAGTTATCCTCCACGACGAGAACAGTTCTACGTTGTTCATCGATCACCAAATTTTCAGAAACCAGGGGTTCGTCTTCCCGAATCACGAATTCGTTCTTCAATATTTCAATTTGCGACTGAATATTAGGTGCTCCTCCATCCACCTGATCTGCGTCATGCGCCAAGGTGCGTAGACATGGGAACTGAATCTCAAATACCGATCCCTCCCCAAGCTGGCTACTTACAAATATCTCTCCGTGGTGTGCCTTGATCAGTTCCTCGGTGATGGCTAGACCGATTCCAGACCCGCCGATCTTAAAGGCATTTTCGGACTCTATACGATAAAACCGCTTAAAAATCAACGGAAGATTCTCTTCGCTAATCCCCGATCCAGAATCTGTGATTTTGACACTGATGATCTCCTGATCTGCGGCATTGTACTCCTCATCCAACGTCAATTTACTCTCCTCCAGAGATGGATTGCTAATCACCATTTTGACCTTGCCACCATTCGGAGTGTACTTAAATGCATTGGAGAGTAGGTTGTACAGCATGTTCTCGATTTTCTGTACATCGAACCACACCTCACTCGGCATCTCCCCTACTTCGTGGCTAAAATCAATGCTTTTGATCTCAGCCAAAGGCTCAAAAGCTTCAAAGATTTGGATACAAAACCCTTTGATATCTCCTCGACTCACTTTCAACTCTGCTTTGCCTTGCTCAATTTTTCTAAAATCCATGATTTCATTGATGAGATGTAGCAGACGCTTGGCATTGCGGTTGATCACGTCTAGGTTATTCTTCACGTCCTCTCCAAAACTATAGTGTGACATCAGCCGCTCCAAAGGACCGATAATCAGTGTTAGCGGTGTACGAAACTCATGGGAAATATTCGTAAAAAAGCTCAAGCGAAGCTGGCTCACGAGCTTCAGCTTGTTATTAAGCTCCAGTAACTCATCACGCCTATCTCCGATCTCCTTGTTCTTGCTTTCTAACTCTTGATTCTGTCCCTCGATGTATTTCTGTTTGTCCTCTAGCGACTCGTTGGTCTTTTTCAACTGGATGGATTGATAGGTCAATGCCTCCTTCTGACGATTGATCTCCTCGGTACGTTCTCTCACTTGCTGTTCCAGTACTGCTCTTTGTCGCTTGAGACTGTAGACACGGTAGCGGATATAGCCCAAAATCACAGATGCTATGATGGCTACCAAAAGCAACTGAAACCAAGTCGTCTGCCAATACGGCGGCCGAATGCGGATTTTCAACTCTGTGGGTATATCATTGTATATACCATTAGGACCTGCTGCCTTGACCTTGAATATATACTCTCCTGGTTTCAAGTTAGTGTAGCTCGCAAAATGTCTTTTCGAACCGATGTGGTTCCACTGCTGATCGAACCCATCGAGATAGTAGGCAAAAGTGATCACATCCGAATCCAAAAAATTGAAGGTGGAAAACTCAAATGATACAATTTTTTCCTTGTAGGACAGCTCAATACTTTTGGCATTGGAGAGCAATCCTTCACTGACGACCACTCCGTTGTAACTATGATTAGACACGACAGATTGATCCAGTAGTTTCAAGTCAGTGATGACCACATGCGGTTGATCGATCTCATCACTGATCCAATCTGGATGCAGTGCATCCACTCCATTCATCCCTCCGAAATAGAACTTCCCTTCCTCGTTTTTGTACGAAGAAGACCAATAGTACTGGTTGTTGAGCAAACCATCCGATACATAGAAGTTTCGAGAAGTCTCGGTCTCTGGATCGAAGCGACTCAACCCATAGTCCGTACTGAGCCAGAGCGAGTGGTCCCCTGCCTCCTCTATCCCAAAAATGATGTTGTTGCTCAGGCCAGATCGTGTATCGTATCGTTTGATGATTTCAGACCTTCCCTCAAGGGTTATCTTATTGATGCCCTGACCGTAGGTCCCTACCCACATATTGCCTTGGTAGTCCTCTATGAGTGAAATCACATAGTTGCCACTAATCGAATTGGTATTTTGACTCTCATGCTGAAATATTTGAATGCTTTCGTTGGGCCGCAATGGGTCGAGTTGAAACAACCCCTCCCGAGTACCTACCCAGACTTTCCCCCTAGTAGAATCCAATGCCAAACACCCTACTCCACTAATCGCCACCTTTTGATTCACTGATTGGATTTGTATCATCTCCCTTTTGGCCCTGTCCAATCGATAAAGCCCTCCCAAAGTACCAATCCATACATAGCCCCAATTGTCCTCTATGATCGAGGAAATGAATGCATTACTACCCATGCCATACACTTCATTCATCCGTAGGAATGGGGCTTCCATCTGACCTTTTGGTAGGATATTTATGCCTTGACCCCACGTACCTACCCAGAGCTCTCCGTTCTTCATTCGGTAAATTTTGGTCACAAAATCACTCGAGATTGCCCCATGATCGGTAGACGAAATCTTGAAATGCTTAAAGGATTTTGTCTTCTTATTCATCCGATTCAGGCCTCCACCAGCAGTACCTATCCATACGTGTTTGTCCCCCTCATAAATCGAATTGACAGTGCTGTGGCTCAAGCTATTCGGGTTTCCAATCTCAAACTTGATTTGCTCAAAACTATTTTGACGAGCATTGATGATATTGACCCCTCCACGTTCGGTCCCGATCCATACATTGTCCTCCGTATCGACCAGTAGACAATTCAAAAAATCATTGTTGAGACTGAAATTATCCGAAGGGTTGTTGCGGTAATTGCTAAACTCATCGGTCTTCACATTCAATACCGACAACCCACCCAAAGTAGCTATATAGAGTTGATTTCCGCTCTCAGCTAGATCCAGCACCGAGTTGTGAAGCAAACTATTGGAGTCATCTGCTTGACTATAATAGCGCACAAAACCATCAGTGACAGGATCATAGCGATTGACTCCTATCTCCGTAGCTATCCAAAGCTGTCCATCACGCGTCAATAAAATATCCAATATCAGGTTGGCTGTGATACTCGCTCCATCCATCGGATCATACTGATACGTCTGATCCAGTTGGAGCCCCTGCCCCAATCGGTAAAGTGCCGAGTCCGTCCCTACCCATAGTGCCTCTTTCGTATCATGTGCTATAGCATTGACCACTGTCCCCCTCAATTCACCTCTACCGTCTAGTTGGAGGTGCTGAAGAAGCTTTACTTCCCCTTGATTATCTTTGATTTCTAAGGATGTCAGTCCCTCAGTAGACCCTATATATAGGATACTATCCATGGTATGAAGAGAGTGAACAGCAGCGACCTTGGGTAGGTCATAAGAAGAGAGATCAGTATAGCGAAAGGTCTTGCTATCATACAGGTAGACATACAATCCCTTACTCGTACCGACCCAGATGTTACCAAAATGATCCTCTAGAAGTGCATAGACAAAATTATTCCCAAGGGTAGATTCAACATTGGCCTGACTATCAAAAGTTTCAAAACTATACCCATCATACTTGCAGAGACCGTTCCATGTCCCTAGCCAGATATAGCCTTGACTGTCTTGGAGCATGCAGTCGACCATATTTTGCGCCAAACCATTGGCGGTCGTGAGATGCTGAAAACGAATGTTTGGTTCGTGACTAGCCCACAACAACCCAACAGCCCAAAGCTGTAAAGCCCATACAAGTATTCGTTTTTTCATCATCTGCTGCTTCGAGTATAGAAAGTCTCTACTCGTTCCTTGCTCAAAAATACAAAAGAAGTGTAAGAACTACACCACAATAAAAAGCTCTTTCAAATTGTAACGAGAGCAATATCCATTTATATGGTGTTTCACGTGTTCAAGCCCTTCGAAGGAATTGAGCGTATTTATTGTCACTCCTGTAAATCAAACATTTTAGTAACTTAGCGTTAAGCTACACACAGAATCTTCCCTGATAATATGAATCAGTAGGTAGCAAAGACTTATACTATTCTAAACCGTGATTATGAACAGAACAGCCTATTTGGTCATCTTGTGTATACTTTTTTCACTTCGCACTATTGCTCAAGGACTAAAAATAAACGAGCAGGGGTATTTTGAAAAACCGGGATTGAATATCACAGTATTTAGCGATATCTATCCTGATGGACACCAAACAGGTGTGACTATTATCCAACATGGTAATCGAGTGGCTGCCAACGGTGACCTTAGATTGGAAGCATCTCCCGGACAATGGTCACCAGTACCCAAGGGAGGGCATATAAAAATTGACGAAGACAATCAGCGCATTACACAGCGACTTTGGTATCCAGATTCGTCCAAAAACCGAACAGGGTTCAATCCGATTCTCTACCCAGACCTCACATTTGCCTATGAGGTGGAAGTAAAGGCATTGGAAGGCAATAGCTTTCAAGTGGCTGTTCATCTGGACGAGGCGCTCCCCGAAGAGTGGATCGGAAAAGTCCACTTCAATTTCGAACTTTTTCCTGGTGATTTATTTGGCAAATCTTGGCTCATGGATCAACAAACGGGACAGTTTCCCATTCAACCCAATGGCCCAATCATCGAGCAAAACGATACCAACATTTCACTCCCCATGGCCAAAGGACAGCGCCTGACCGTCGCACCAGAAAGCGATCTACAGCGCATTCGCTTTCAGTCCCAGAGTGGAATACTACAACTACGTGACGGACGCTCCAACCACAACAACGGCTGGTTCATCATCAATGAAGCCGTACCCTCAGGCACTACTCAAAATGCCATCGTATGGATCATCACTCCCAATACTGTAGAGGACTGGGTGTATCAGCCAGTCATCCAAGTATCTCAGCTGGGCTATCACCCTGATCAGGAAAAAAGAGCAGTGATCGAACTGGACAAAAGAAGCACTGCGCCGCAAACAGCACGACTCTACCGAATAGGTCAGGAAGGTAAATCACTTGTCAAAGAGGTTAATCCTGAAAACTGGGGAGAATTTCTTCGCTACCAATATCGTATTTTTGATTTTTCGGAGATAAAGGAAGCTGGTTTGTACACGGTACAATTCGGAGCGCAAGAAACCCATGCTTTCCAAATCAGCAAAGAACTCTATGACCGCAATATCTGGCAACCTGTACTGGAATACTACCTACCCGTACAAATGTGCCACATGCGGGTCAACGAAAAATATCGGGTATGGCACGACTACTGTCACCTAGACGATGCACGCATGGCCCCCGTTAACACCAATCATTTCGATGGTTATATTCAGGAAACTTCCACACTCACAGAGTATAAATCAGGAGAGATCGTACCTGCACTCAACCAAGGCGGATGGCACGATGCAGGTGACTATGACCTGCGCGTAGAGTCTCAAATCGGCACGATCCGTAACCTCGCTTGGATGATCGAGGAATTTGGTATCAACTATGATGCTACCATGGTTGACCCCTACAATCAACTGGTCGAAATCCACCAGCCTGATGGCAAATCAGATGCCTTGCAACAAATAGAACATGGACTCCATAGCGTATTAGCAGGATATCGGTCACTCGGCAGACTCTATCGTGGGATCATCTGTCCTACACTCCGTCAGTATGTGATGCTCGGAGATGCCAGTGCAATGACAGACAATTTATTTTATGATCCAGCACTCGCCAAAGGAGATCGAACAGCACGTAACTCTTCTTTGTCAGATGATCGCTGGGTGTTTACCGAGGAGAACCCTAGACGAGAACTCCATGTCATTAGTGGCTTGGCGGCTGCCAGTAGAGTACTCGCAGGCTATAACGATGACCTAGCTACAGAATCTCTGGTCGCAGCGGAGGCATTGTATGACTTGATCCCAGATGACACCTCTCTCGCTACTGCCAAAAGTATTGCCCTCTCGGAATTGATACTGAGCACTGGAAAGAGAAAATACATCGACGAATTACTTACACTGCAACCTCAAATAGTAAAAAATATCGAGAAATGCGGCTGGGCTATAGGCCGTGTCATGGATCAGGCAAATGACCGAAAATTTAGAAAAGCAATAGATGGTGCGGTCCAAACCTATCATAATCAATTGAAAACAGCACAAAAAGCAGACTCGCCCTACGGCGTCCCCTACACCCCTAACATCTGGGGAGCTGGTTGGTCCATCCAGCGCTTTGGTGTCGAGCAATACTTCTTTTACAAGGGTTGGCCAGAGATCTGTACTCCTGACTTTACACTCAACTCCCTCAACTTTGTACTCGGGGTACACCCAGGGATCAATACTTCTTCGTTTGCCTCTGGGGTAGGATCAAAATCGGTCACTGTAGCGTATGGAGTGAATCGTGCGGATTGGTCCTTTATCCCTGGAGGAGTAGCCTCGGGTACGGCACTAATCCGACCGGATCTACCAGAACTGAAAGTATGGCCATTTTTCTGGCAGCAGACCGAGTATGTCATGGGAGGAGGATCAACAGACTATATGTTTTTGGTGTTGGCTGTACAGGACATTCTTAAAAACTAAACGACTAAAGCATGATAGCTCCCTAAGTTTACTTTTACCCAAATCGATACGGGATGAGCCTTTGTCATTCTAACTCGTACTTTTTGATAACGAGATATTTAAGCAGACCTGTGCCTGCATTTTTAATACCATGCATGGACTGTGATGGACAATATAGACTCGTATGCGAGCCTACGATTCGTGTTTCTCCGTCAAGAAAGAACTCAGCCGTTCCTTCCAGCACGTAAAAAAACTCATCTTCCGAATGCTGATGAGGTGCATGTGTAGACATACCCGGCTCAACTACACTTAATTTTAACGTGTTGCCTTCGGCAAAACTCTTGTCTGCAAACCAATACTGGTATCCACTTTTGGTCTCTACAGATCGTGTTGTATCCAACGTATTGACACAGTTGTCCATAGTATACTCTTGAGCATGAGCATAAAATATCATCCCCATACTCAATACTGTTAATGCTAATTTCCTTTTCATATCTAAAGTCTCATTCAAGATTAAAATTCCATAACTGATGCTGCCATCAATATGGCACAGTACCCATGAGGGTGTTGCTTTTCCGATTCAGATGTACAAGACACTGGCCTAACTTTGATATACTCATCCAAATTGTCTTTGATCCCCATACCTGGGTTAAAAGAATTGATTTGAGGTAGTCCATCTGGATTAGTTGAAATATATGTCTGCATGCTATTCCATGCTTGGTTTACAACTCCTTCATATGAGGTGTCTAACCACCCTTTATCCATTCCTTTTTTCAGTGCATAAATAACCATACCTGATCCACTGGTCTCAATATAATTACCGAATGCAGATGGGTGATTGACCATCTGATACCAGAGACCTTGCTGGTTTTGGGTCTCCTTGATCCCAACAGACAGCTGCTGAAACAAGTACAGTATGTTTTGGTAATCGGAATGTGTAGCTGGCAAATCATCCAAGATATCTACTAGCGCCATAGAAAACCACCCTACACTCCTACTCCACACCTCAGTGGACGTCCCGGTAATAGCGTTTGACCAAGATTTGTTTTTGGCATAATTCCACCCATGATACGGCAAATGACTCTCGATATTGAAAGAACGAGACGCAATCAGTAGCGTTTGAAATGTGGCTACATCCAAACTCTCTGAGTCATCAAACATCTGACCATACTTAACTAAGAAAGGATTGGACATGTATGCTCCATCCACTGTCATTACCTGCTCGTAGTGATCGTTATTTTTATGCCAATACCCTCCATCAGGTGTTTTCTGAAAAACAGAAGGATGATCAACCGTACCGATCAAAAAATCTCTCATCTGTTGAGCTGCGACTTGGTATCGCTCCTCTCCCGTCTCTTGGTACAGAAACAGGCACAACACTCCCGGATGTATCCCGTCCAACTCAGTCTTCAGTCCTCGTACCTCTCCTTCATTCGAAACAAAATCATCAACAAAAGACTGGATGTATTGGACATAGGTCTTATCTCCCGTGTGTGCATAAATCTTCTCCATGCCATGCAGAATGATGCTATTGGCATGATCCCAGTCTTTGCCCGTCATGGCATTGATATTGGGCTGATAACGGCTAATGATGGCATCACTGAAATCAACGCCCCATTGGGTCCTCTGCCCAAACACTGGCACAATAACTCCACACAGTACTAATACCATTATAGCTTTCATCATCACTTTTTAACTTAATCCCGGATTAAAAAAGGTCTCCATTCTACGAACAGAGACCCCACTTTACAAACTCCAACAAACATTGGATTTCTTTCTAGTCAACACCTGTACGGTTTCAGTTCTGAACTTAAAAAGCCAGTTGAGCAGTCACAGGTTCTTTCAACCTTTCAATTTTCTCTTTGAGATATGTACTAAATGCCTCTTTGGTTTTGATACCATTTTGCTCTTGCTCCCATGCGCCCAAGAGATAGTAGCTAAATTTCTTAGTCGTTGGTTTGAATACCACCAAATGATCATAGTCCGATACTTTGACATAATCCACGTCCTTGACATGATAGATGATTGCTAGGCCTAGATTGTCCCCAGCCAGACTTTGCTCTCCATAGGTAGCGATGTATGCCCAGCCGTTTGTACCTACGAGTGATTCCATTTTCTCTGCTTTAGGATGCTTCACGAGCCCCGTACAAAACCCTTCTACCGCCTTACTCAACTGTATCTGGTGCTCTACGGCTCGGTCACCCGTCTCTATACGCAACGTCGAAGAGAGATCAGTAGTCGATGCAGAAGTCGTCCATCCATAATACCTCGTATCTATCTGCGACCCTAGGTACCCGTCAGTCGTAATCTCACACATCACCGAATCAGTCTGTTTGAAATGCTCCACGGCACCACCTATGTACTGCCCAATAGAACCTACGCCGAGTGACTTTCCCGCTTTGAGTATATCCATACCCCATGGTGATGGCTCGTGATAGGAGTCAAATCCATCTTGACCGACGGTTTGCAAAACCAAGGTGTCGACTTTTTTCCCGAAGATATCGATGGCATTTCGCCAGTCTAGATAAAAGCGATAGCCTAGCTGCTCATTTTCCCACCCTGGCCCTTCATAGCGAATAAAATAGGAATGATCCGTATGTGCATCAGGTACTCTCAATTGTTGCACACGTTCAAAACCAGTTTTGTCATCGTATTTTCTACCGTTCCATGTACCTCCCGTTCCGATAGATAGTTCTGCTTGTGTTTTTTTGGGCAGATCAGTACCTGATATCAAATCCTTGTTCAGATCAATCGAAACAGTCTGTTTAGGTGCTAATTGAGCACGAACGGCTAGTTGATCCACCGTGCCATTCTCATCCTGATCCAAAGCCTCTACCCATGTATCAGCCGTCTGATACATCCCTGGTTTCATCTTTGCCATTTTAGCCTGTTGATCTATTGATAGTGTCAAGGTGACCACCTCTTCTCTAGATACGTCCAGTGGGTTAGTCAATACTAAGGTATTTGCCTCCTCATTCGTCGCTCCTTTAGAAGCACAGCCATATACGATAGCTACTCCACAAGCCAACACTAACATCTGACTCCAAACTGATTTTTCTCTCCTATTCATGCTTTAATTCTTATCATCCCTTAGCGGGACTTATGTTTCTACATCCTGTAAAACTAACTTGCTACACGCCGTATCGATATTCAATAATTAACATTTGACTTGCAGCTGCTGTGGTACAGTCTACTTTTCGAACATTTGATACAAAAAATCTACAATCCAATCCGTGGTAGGGTCTAGCCATGGATCAAACAACCAAAACGTATGTGGGGTATCTGCAATCTGATGTACTTCGGTATAAATATCGAAAGCAGACAACTGTGCAATCAGGTCGTCTTGTCCTGCATGAAAGCGTGGCTTAGAACTATTGATAAACAAACAAGGTGGATCTTCTGCAGAGGCATGATTAAGTGCAGATGCCTCTTCCCAAATCGCTGGAACTTCTTCATAACTACCTCCTAGCCATAGTCCTGCCACTCGACCCTCAGCTGACTCTGGATGGTGAAACGCCAGTACACCATCCATATCTATCATCGCCTGCACCTTATCACTCGCTGGACAGTCATTCACAGACTCATATAGACTGTCCATAGCAGTCAAGCCTACCAATGCTGCCAATTGCCCCCCAGCCGAACATCCCAAAATCGCAACCTGCGAACTATCGATTGCATACGTGTTGGACTGCATTTTGAGCCAGCGAATCGCAAATTTAATATCATGAACTGCTGCTGGATAAACCGCCTCGGGAGACAGACGGTACGAAACCGTAGCTGCCACAAAACCCGCACCAGCCAAACGACTAGCTAAAGGATGCAGGTGATCGCGTGTACCAGATACCCAACCTCCACCATGTACCATCACGACCAACGGGTGCTTGGCAACAGTATCTTTGGGATAGAAAATATCTAGTGCTAAATCACGTGCCCCAATCGACCGATAGACGACTCCTTCCTCCATTCGAACAGAAGAAAGTGTCTTGGCAATTTCGATCTGAGGGAACTTCTTTTTGTACTTGGTATAGGCACTATTGACAGTGTAAGATGTATCTCTAGGATAACCCTGACCCCATGTCGTCAATACCCCCAAAAGTAAAAGTCCCACCGTAATCAATACAGCAGGACTAACACATTTACTAAAATTAATGAATTGCACTATCTACTAGTTTTCGAAAGGCCCTAAATCTGGTGCAGTACCATTAAATGGCAGACTAACATCTGTACCTGCATCGATCAGCGCACTTGTTGATTTCAATTTCATAAAAGCTACATCAGGCAAACTGCCATCTGCTTGCCTCTCACTAGACAACCAATCTATGTCTAGACTCTCATAATCGTCCGCACTGGCTACACTGGTATCCCAACTGTTGTGTGAGATATCCTTACTAGCTGCACTGATACTCCCCACGCTACCGACTACTACACTGTTCTTAATCGTCAGACTCGCAAGACTATTGGTTGAGCTAAAATTGTAGTTGGTTCCATTGTCATAAGCACCTGCATTGTAGATAATGACTGCTCCGCGATTGCTATTATGATCAAACCCATCGTGTGTATTACCTACAGCGATACAGTTGCTATAGACCGCATGGTGCTTCAAGTCTTTGCCATCACTACCACCCGTTTTGAAGCCATTGCCGTCTCCTGCTCCTTCTGTGCCATCTTTTAGAAAGCCGTTTTTGAAAGCCCAGCAGTTTTCGTAAGTCGTCTTCACATTGTCATTGTCTCTGAGGTAACCATCCCAGCCATCATCTAAATTTTGCCACGCACGACAGCCTACGAACTTGTTTCCAGAACCTACGGTCAGTTTGGCTGCAAAACCATCTGCATTCTCCAAACTAGAGTCCGCATTGAAGTACGAATCACAGTTGAGAATCAAGTTATCCGACGCACCACCATCGAGCTGTAACCCCGTGTCAGAATTTTCATAGAAAGCACAAAACTCTATGATATTTTTGCTGCCTTTGACTTGCATCCCGTTGTCTCCAGCCCCTTTGATATCAAAGCCCTTGAAGTGCCAGTAGTCTCCTTCCAACAAAATCCCTTGGTTGGACGAGCCTTCGCTCATCTGAGAGTAGTCCAATACTGGTCGTTCAGTAGCTTCTGGATCAGCCTTTACAATGATCATTTTTTCTTCCGTACCAGAGTCCTTGATTCTGATACGAGACGACATATCATAAGTCCCCCCAGCCAATAGAATCATACCTCCTGGCTCCACTGCATCAAATGCTGCTTCCAACTCAGCCTGCGTCGATACATTGATGGTATTGCCCATCTCTGCTGCGACACTCGTGATATTAAGCGTAACCTTCCCTTCTACTGTACCTTGATCTGCTGCCACAGCGGTTACGATCACTTGACCATTCTGCTTGGCAGTCAAGACTCCTTGTGAAGAGACTTCCGCTACCTGAGTATCAGAGACAGACCAAGTCAAACTTTGGTCATCCGCATCCTCTGGCAGGATCGTCACAGCAATCTCCCTAACCAAATCAGTAGTCAAATCCTCCGCACTCAAGACCACTTCCTCCACATAGATCGCTTCTACTACCCCGTCTCCATCACCAGTATCTGAACCTTCGTCTTCACTACATGACAACATGGATACAAAAAAAACTCCTAGTATATATAACACCCTTTTCTTCACGCTACGTTCTCCTCTCAATGTACTAATTAATTTAATTCGACAGATTTTAAATCTACTTCCGAACCGATATTCACTTCCGCTTTGTCAATATGCGAGTTCGCTAAGACAAAATTCTTAGTTTCCTCTCCATAGATATTGATCGAAGGACCTTCCAGCTCTCTTACTTCTAAGCCTGTCATCTGTAATCCAGACGTATTGAAAGTCGTCAACCCAGCTCCCTTTTGCTGTTTGATCGTCACATTCGTGAAAACGATATCATCCGCATCAATCATCGTTATTCCTCTTTCTCCTTCCAGCATCACATTTTCCAACTGGATGTTTTTGAGTTTCATCTCAGGCAACCCTTGAAAAAACGCTGCTACGCCAGAACCTGTAGAGGTCACGTTCTTGATGTAGATATCTCTAAACGACGGAGTGGTACGCGTCACCGCTACTTCTTCGGCCTTGGCCATGTCTTTGCCCACTGATCCATCAGACGCCACTGGAGATTCTCCTCCATAAAACAAGTTGAAACGAATTGCCTCCGCTCCTATATCTACCATATTGATCTCAGAGATGTAAATCTGCTCTACCACTCCACCTCTACCTCTCGTACTCTTGAAGCGCAACCCACAGTCCGTACCTATGAATGTACAATGCGACACGTGAACATTTTTGACTCCACCAGACATCTCACTCCCTACGACGAATCCACCATGACCGTGGTAGACAATGTTGTCCCTCACGATGACATTCTCAGTAGGAATATTTCTTTTCAGCCCATCTTCGTCCTTGCCTGACTTGAAACAGATCGCATCGTCTCCAACATCAAAGCTATTGTTGTAAATCAGGACGTTTTTGCAAGACTCCAGATCCAGACCATCACCATTTTGTGAATACCATGGATTGCGAATCGTCAGGTTACGCAGAATCACATTCTCACACATGATAGGGTGTAGGTTCCATGCGGGAGAATTTTGGAAAGTAGGCCCATCAAACAGTACTATATTGCTACTTATGATGTTGACCATCACGGGGCGCAAGAAGTCTTTCACCTCTTCGAACTCAGCTAATGAATTGAGATCAGGCACGTTAAAATTGCCCGCTGTATCTCCTTTCTTAGATTTTTCACTCGGATACCATGTTTGCTCGTCATCACTAGTGACACCTCCAGATTTGACAAATTTCCTCCACTGCGCCTCGGTAAGTTTGCTACGCTTCACGGGTCTCCATGAATCCCCTGATCCATCAAACACTCCCCCTCCTGTGATCGCCACATTGGTCAAGTTTTTACCGTTGATGGGGGATATACATCTAAACGTCTCTAACCCTTCGAAACTCGTCGCGACGATCGGGTATAGATCAAAATCAGTACTAAAAAGTACCAAAGCACCGTCTTCGGTATTCAAGTTCACATTGCTCTGTAACTTGATCGGACCGGTGAGCCAAATTCCTTTAGGGATGACTACTTTTCCTCCGCCATTTTGAGACACCTCTAAGATCGCTTGGTTGATAGCTTCCGAATTTTCGGTCAGACCGTCTCCTACCGCACCATACTCCTCTATACTCACCGTGTAGTCTGGAAACGAAGGTTCTTCCACTTTGGGCATATCAAACTCTAGGCCGTCATACAAAAACGCCGTCTCGTCGACCGTCTCTACCGCTACCGTAGCATTGGGCTGGCACGCCTGCATACCGAGTGCGGCTATCAATACTACCCCTACAATTCTTTTCATGTCTATTTTCATATTCACTGTATTAAATCTCTTTCTTAAGGCTCTACTGTTGTTTGTTCGTTGGGATTCCACCCACCGAGGACTGTCACTACATCATACTTCTGCACCTCCGACGGACTCAGCTGATGTGACCAAGCGACACGCTCATCGGACGCTGCTCCTGATCCTCTAGACTCGTACTCGGCATAGTATGCGGTTGATTCCGCATTGGGCTTGTCCCAATTGTGCCATCCCTCTGGTGCAATGTGCTCGTCCATCGTACATCCGATATATACCGTCTGTGCATAATCCCTCCAAGGCCGTCCCAAATAGACCGATCCCTTGGGTGCATCTCCTGATAATCTACAGTTGAGGAAGACAAAACCATACGCAGAGGATTCTACTGTACTCGCCGCTGTAATGTATCTCCCTCCCGTCTTCGAGTATATCTCACATTGCTCGAAAACTGCTGTAGACCAACCGAATATGTAATCTGTTGTCCCTTCGATGTAGCAGTTCTTGTAGTACTGCCTCGATTTTTTTCCGTGTGGGTAGAGCGTATCTTGGTAGCCCAAGAACCTACAGCCCACAAATGCCACTCGGTCTCCATCGACCCGTACTGCCACTGCCTGCCCTACGGGTCCAGACGAATTCTCAAACGTGAGATTCTCCGCTCTGAAACCATCGCCATAAACATAAAAACTAGATGACCCTGACGTACCGATGCGTTCTCCGAATCGGTTGAGATTGTCCGCAAAATCGTCGTAGGTCAACACCGTCTCTTTCACAGACTCACCGATGAGTGTGACGTTGGTCTTAGAACCTGCCAAGACCAACTTCTCTTTGTACACCCCTTTTTTAATCAAAATACGTGTCTCTGCTTTTCGGATATCCGGCACGGCATCCAGTGCAGCTTGTACGGTCGTGTAATCCCCCGAGCCATCCAGCGCCACGACGAAATCATACTGATCCGCCTGCGCACTCGCTCCCAAGGTGCTACCAATCCAAAACAACGCTATGATAAGAGGCAATCGCATGTTACAGTTCTGTATTGAGGTTTTCGTATAACAAGGCTGCCATGATGAATGGCCCTATGCCTTTCGGGTCGTTGTCTCGAATCTCTTCGCCCACATAGTACTCGAAAGAGGCATCTCTATAAGGATCTCCACCCAATCCTGCTACACCACATACTTTGGTCAGACTGACTGTCCCATCAGCGTTTTCTACCACATAGCCGTTGAGCATCCCTTCGTAGGCCTTTTTGGCATTCGCCAAATACGCTTGATCGATGTATTCATATTTGACAGCCTTTAGTAGTGCGTAGGCAAACATGCTCGTGCATGATGTTTCGAGGTAGTTGCCTTCACGATCGCCCTGATCCAACACCTGCCACCACAGCCCTGACGCATCTTGGTAGGTCACCAAACCCTCTACGAGTTTATTGAGAATGTCTATCACCTCGTATCGTCTCGGATGATTGGCCGGGATGTAATCCAGTACATCTACCAAAGCCATCGCATACCAACCCATCGCTCGTCCCCAAAAGTGTGGAGAAACGCCCGTCTCAGGATTGGACCATTTTTGTTCTCTGCTCTCATCCCATCCGTGGTAGTAGAGTTTTTTGTCTTGGTCATAGGTGTACTTGTCTACCAATGTGATCTGATGGATCACTTCGTCAAACAAAGCAGGTTCGTCAAACTCCGCACCGTACTGAGCCAAAAAAGGTGAGCCCATGTACAATCCATCCAACCACATCTGATAGAGGTATCTTTTCTTGTGCCAAAACCCACCTTCCGAGGTACGCGGGTGACCGTTCATTTGATCTCTTAGCGTATCGATCGCCTTGAGGTACTTTGGTTTTTGATCGAGTTTGTACACCTCCATCAATACTTTACCGGGATTGATTCGGTCGATATTGAAATCTCTTTTTTTGTAGGTCTTGATACTCCCGTCTTCGTTGATCATCGAGTCCAAAAAGTACTTGGCATAGTCTAGATATTTCTCCTTGCCTGTTGACTCGTAGACTTGTACCATCGCAGAGCATACCAAACCGTTGGTATACTCCCATTTGGGTTTCTCCCGAAAATCCAACAACCGAGGGTCAGGATTGCGCTGCATCTCCGAGTCCGCCATACGTACAGACATGGGAGCCTCATTGCTTTCGGTCACGGTTTCCTGCTTCTCTTTACCAGTCGTCGTACAAGCCGCCAGTAGTACGGATAGAATATAGATGTATGTTTTGGTTACCCTCATTTGTTCGTCTTTTTAGCCAATAGAAATTCGAAATAATACTCGATGTTGGTATAATCACTACCCAAGTCGTACGCTTGATGATCCTTTGGATCTTTAGGATCTAGCCCATTCTCCTTTTCCCATCGATCACTCATACCGTCTTGATCTTTGTCTTTTGGTGCTTTGCCTCCGACCAATACGGGCCAGTTGCCTACATCGCTCTGTGTATCGATGATCCCATTGGACTCCTGTCCATACGTAGCAGTACCCTCGGAGACCTCTGTCACGATGCGTTGATCCAAGACATCTCGTCTATGGCTCGCCCCTGCCTGTGCCAGCACAAGTGCCAACGCTTCGTCCGCAGACTGCGTAGTGACTCCCGCTACATCGATAGGTTCAGTGAGTAGGCCCTCGACAGGAAAATCCCCCTTGACACCCAAACTGTTGTCAGCGGTAATATCATCTTGCCCCAAGATCCTGTTGCCTGACAAGTAAAATGTTCCGTAAGGAGCGAAAGGTTCTACGATAATCCTTGCTTTTTTGCCTTGCGTAGCTGGACCAGGTTTGTAGTAGTTGCCGATCATGTTGTGGTTACCCTCTTCGCCACCATAAGCACTGTTGGCCTTCCAGTTGTAGATGACGTTGTTGCGAAAGTCCACTATTTCTTCTTCGGGTACCTTGTGATAGCGCGCCCCACAGAATCTTGGATTTCGGCTCTTGTGATGTGCCAATAGGTTGTGATGAAAGGAAGCTTTTTTCCCTCCCCAGATTCCGCCATAGCCATGCTCACCTTTTTTATGCACCGAGTTGTTGAGACTCTCGCTGATGATGCACCACTGCAACGTAAAGTTCTCATTGTCATAGAAGGTGGCCGTCTCATCCGTTCCCCAGCTGAATGTACAGTGATCGAGTATGATGTCCTTCTTTCGGGTGATACTGATGGCGTCATCCTGCTCAGCAGCCAAATCCCCCATACGCACGCGGATGTAGCGTATGATGACATTCGATGCGCTGACCTTGAGAGCATAGTTTTGCAAGCAGATGCCTTCTCCTGGTGCGGTCTGCCCAGCGATGGTGACATTGCCACTGTTGATTTTCAATTCTGACTCTAAGACGATGTTGCCACTGACGGCAAATACAATCGTTCTTGGCCCTTTGGTCTCGATGGCCTCACGCAAAGTACCTGCTCCACTGTCTGCCAAACTGGTCACAATGAGCACTTGTCCACCTCTGCCCCCTGTCGTGTACTGACCATAGCCCTCCGCACTCGGGAATGCCAAAGTCTGCGCTTGCAATCCTATTGAAAAGAAGGTACAAACTACCGCAAGGCAAATTTGAATGTGCTTGAATGAAATAGACAATATAGACTTTTGGTCTAGCATTAATTATTTGTTTTTAGGTTCTCAGCCTTCAAATATTTCACAAAGGGAAAGCCCTGATTTTTCATTTCTTTGATGGCCAGTTGAGCCATCTGTTGTGCCCCATATTTGGAGAAATGTGTATCGTCCTGTTTGCCCTCTGGCTTGTAAGAAGACTCCCCCGGCTCTAGCCAGAGATATAGTTCTTTTGATTTTGGGTCTCCCATACTCGCGACGAGTTGCTCGGAATACCACTGCATGTCCACGAATGGCACGTCTAGCTCGATGGCCAGCTGCCTCATCACATAAGGATACACGCCGTGTGTGTCGATGAGAACACCTTCTTCATTGAATTTTCGTCTGACGATCGAACTAAATAATACTGGTTTTGCTCCCAAAGCGTGTGCTTCAGTCACATAGGTCTTGAGGTTGTTGCGGTAGCCGGTATACGGGTTCGTATAGCGTTCGGCATCTTTGCTTTTTTGGTCGTTGTGACCGAATTGAATGAAGACATAGTCTCCGGATTTGATTTGTGCTTTCACACGGTCCCACTTTCCTTCTTCGATGAAGCTCTTGGTACTACGACCATTCACCGCATGGTTGACCACTGTCACTGCTGAGTCAAAATAACTCGGCAGCACTTGCCCCCATCCGTGTTCTGGATTGAGTTCTGGATCCTTTTTGTCTGCCATCGTCGAGTCTCCCACCAAATGAAGCGTGTAGGATTCCTGCTGATGACATCCACTCATCCATATCGTGAGAAGAAAAATCAGAAAATATTTCAACATTGATGTTGTCAAAAAATGAAATTGAGAGAAGAATACAACCAAGGTGACAAGCACCCTGGTTGTATGTATTCTAAATTTTAGTTGAGGTCTTGGTAAACCACTTTGAAGTCCATGACATAGTAGTCACCTTTCATTGTGCTACTTTCTGGGTTTTCCTTCACTTCTCTCAATCTCACTAGGCACTGTGCTCCCCATTGAGTTTCGAAGTAAATAACTCTTCCTCCTACGATATCGACATTGGAAGAACCATCTGCTAAACCTCTGATATCAGTATCTCTTGTACTCGCACCTTCGTCTGTCAAGGTCATAGCCATGATATCATCTTTGGTAGCTGCATCAAAGAATGCTTCGTCTCCTCTATCCAACACAGAGAAAGTGGTAGTATTCAGGTTCAATTCACCATTAATCTCGCTTAGTTTGAATTTATCTCCATTCTGACTTGATGGTGAGTAGAATCTAACTTTTGGCGTAGTATTGTCTGCATTGGTGATCATGAAGTCAATGCCCATACCGTCAGGATCTGCAGTGATAGTCGCCATGTCATAGACCTTTCCGTCAGTTAATGCAATGCCTATTCCATTTCCAGCAGTTTTTCTCTTGTCTGTACCATGTAGCTCTTTACCAATATACTCATAGTACAAGAATACTGGAGAAGCTACTACTGATACCGTTAGTGTGTTCGTCGTTACATTTCCTCTATCGTCCGTCACGGCTACTTCTAGAGCAGTCATTCCCATTTCGAAAGTAAAAACTTCTGAGATGTCATAAGAAGACTTATCTGCTCCTGACAAAGTCACCGTTTTGGTATCACCTCGTACGTCACCTGAAATAAGTGTGTAATCCACTTGAGATAAGATGTCTTTTGCTGAGGTTACGTTTCCTGTCAACGTACCTGTAGCCTCTACAGACAAATCAATGATGAACTCGGTCACATCCAAAGACAAAACAGGGCCACCTTTGACATTGATCTTACGAGACTCCTCTACGATATCACCACTCTCGTTTTCAGCAGTAGCGATCAATGTAGTCATGCCCAAGGCATAATCAGGCTGTACGTCGAAATCATACGAACGTGCATTTCCGTCGAAGCTCGTCGCTTCGTCTATCATGATACGGCCCTGATCAGAATCAACACTAATCGTCACTTTCACTAGATTCGACTCAGATGATATATGACCTGAGAAACCCGCTTGTGCTTCTACATCCAAATCTACTGGTGCGTAATCCACTGGATTTTGATCGATACTGATCGTGATAGACGCATCACTACCTGCATCGTCTTCGTTACATGCGAATACTACCAAAGTCAATAGTATCGCAAACAAATAATTTATCTTTCTAAACATAATTCTTCTATTTTGATGATACAGATTACTTAGAATAAGCAGGGTTTTGCTTATAATCTGGATTTTGGTTCAAATCCAACGCTGACTGAGGAATAGGTCTCAAAATCTTCTGAGTACTATTATTTCCTGTAAAGTTAGTCGTCTCTACCTGAGGGTTGTGAGCAGATGCTCTCTCTACGAGTTTACCTGTTCTCTTGAGATCAAACCATCTCTTGTACTCTCCCATCAACTCTCTACCTCTCTCGTCAAGAATATCGTCAAGGTCAAGGGCTGTCATATCAGCCACATTTGCTCTTGAGCGCACTTCGTTGATTCTGTCTAGTGCAGTAGGCTCATTGTTAGCTCCTAGGTAAGCTTCAGCAGCCACCAAGTAAGTCTCAGCCAATCTAGAAACCACTACGTCTCTTGTACTCGTGTAAGCATCGTTTCCAGCAGACGCAAATCGTGAAGTAGGATCATCGAATTTCTTTACGATGATGGTAGCATAGTTACCAGAGATATCTCCACCTTCTGGATCATAAGTTCCATATTTATGATATCTAAAGTTCGCCAACTCATCTGTAGACAAAGCACTTACGTATGCTGTACTATCCACAGTCGTGTACCATGCTGGAGCGTAGAAATGAACTACATCTAAAGTCGAGTGATCTGCTACATCAAAGTAATCAAAGTATCTCGCGTACACTTCTGTCATGAAAGTTGCCTCCCAACGCTCATCTCCTTGCTCGAAAAGATCCAAGGCGAATCTCGTTGGACACAAGTTGTATGACTTGTAAGGTGCATCTCCTGCTACCTCTGTTCCTCCTGTGTACGAACCAAAGAAATTTTGCTGTTGGTTACCTAACTCTGTAGGTGCTGTACTGATACTCGCTGCGTCAAACTGAACAGAGAAGATTACTTCCTCGTTCATCTCGTTACCTGGTGTCCATAGTTCTTCGAACGATAGGTTTAACGTTTGTGATCCTATCGCTGCATCCGCATAAGAAGCCGCTTTAGAGAAATCATCACTGGCTGCAAAATCCTCATAGGCTCTAGTCAAGTGAACCTTTGCTAACATATCCTGAACCGCTCTTTCAGTCACTCGACCTGCAAAACCATCTTTAGATACTGTAATCAATGCCTCTTCTAAATCCTGAATGATCAAATCATACACCGCAGAAGCCTCTGCTCTATCAAATTCAGTGACAGCTTCGTCCACTAACTCAGTGATCAAAGCTACACCTCCATAAGATTGAACCAACAAAAAGTAAGCATTGGCTCTGATAAACTTCATTTCACCGACATACTGATCTAAGTTATCAGTAGGTGCAGTCAATGTAGCATAGTGCAGAGCAGTGTTTGCACGTTGCACAGCCACATAAGCTTTCAAGTAAATAAAGTCTACTCCTTCAGCAGCACCATTTAGCTGCGTATAGCCTGCCAACCCTACTGGTGACTGGTTTCTACCATCTGTGTACAAATCCGTACCAGAAGCAAACATCCATGGATCTTGACCATACAGTGATCTCATCGAAGAATAACTCGCATTGATCAATGATTCATACCCCTCCTCTGTGAGGTAAAACTCCTCTGCAGTGACATTAGACTTGTTTTCTTCTTCTAGGAAACTCTCGCAACCCACTAGAAAGATCAATGCCAATGTTATTATTGAAAATATATTTTTCATCTTTCCTTATTTTAAAATTTCAAATTAAGTCCCAACTGTGTGATCACATTACTCACCCCACCAGTGCTAAATGAAGCCGTAGCCCACTCAGGATCAAACCCAGTGTAGTCTGTGAAAGTAAATGGATTCAATACGTTGACATATACTCTCAACTGCTGAACTCTCAGTTTTTCCAGTACGCTGCTCGGCAAAGAATAACCCAAAGAAATGTTGTTCACTTTAACATACGAGGCGTCTTTGTAGTAGCCTACGCCTGCACCTGATTGGTTCCAGTAAGTACCTTCGTTACGCGCTTGTGGGTAAGTGTTAGAAGGTCTTGGTGTCAAGCCTACATTGTTGGCAGGGACATAAAAATCGATATCCAATTTCTGACGACCTCTATCTCCTACATTTTCAAAGTTCTCGTGGAACCTACTATATGCCAGCACGCCTTGTACTGTAGATAGTGTGAAGTTGAAATCAAACCCTCCTACAGTTAATCTAGAGGTCAATCCACCCGTCCAGTCCGGGTTAGATGATCCGAGGATCATTCTATCATCATCAGGATCGATTTGACCATCGTTGTTTACATCGACAACTTTTGCTTGTCCTTCTACTTGGTCATATAGCTCCGCTAACTCTGCTTCGTCTGCTTGCCATACACCATCAAACTTGTAGTTATAATATGCATTGATAGATTCACCAATGTAAAGTTCATTCCCAACATCATCATTTTTGCTTTGACCATAGATAGACTCTACCGTGTTCACGTTTTTAGTAAACGTAAATGTCGTTTCCCAAGTAATCAAATCTGTTTGTACATTGGTAGTAGTCAACATCAACTCGACCCCTTTGTTGCGCATGGAACCTGCATTGGCCCATATTTTTTCGTACCCGGTCTCCAAAGGCAAAGTTTGCTCCATCAACATACCGTCATGTAGTCTATCATAAACATCAACAGAACCTCTTAATCTTCGTTGTAGCAACGCAAAATCTAATCCTATATTTAACTCTGTCATAGTCTCCCATGTCAAGGCTTTGTTTGCGATGTTATTCGCTACCCAGCCATTCGCAGTAGAACCATTGTAGTCATAGTATGTCTGCTGTGTCAAAGTATTAACAGAAGAATAAGTATCTACATTGTTATTACCAGCAGTACCATACCCTACTCTCAATTTCAAATCATCGATCTCAGAGATACCACTCAAAAATGCTTCGTTACTCAATCTCCAAGCTACAGCTACAGATGGAAAAGATGTCCACTGATGGCCTTCGGCAAGAACAGATGCCCCATCCCATCTATTGGTCACAGTCAAAAGGTACTTATCATTGTAAGCATAGTTCAAACGCAACGCATAAGAAAGCAATTGACTCTTGCTAAAGCTGTTGCCCAAGTTGTAGCTTGATTGCAAACCAGACCCTACATTATAAAACCCTGTCTCAAACGGCTGATTGTTCGAAGACATATTTGATTTATCTGTTTGAGTCACATAAACGCTCTGTAATCCCATCAGGTTGATATTGTGCTTACCGTACTCTTTAGTAAAGTTCACTTGATTGTCCCAGGTGTAATTAAAGTTTTGGTAGCTCTCTAATTCAGAAGAGGCCAAATCATTGCTTTTTGAACCATCATTGGTCAAAACCCCAGAATATTTACCTCTACTAAAAGATTTCAATCCTCCAGAAAAACTAGACTTCAACATCAGCCACTCTACTGGCTTGTACTGTAGGTACATGTTACCAATGGTGTTCCACTGGCTCTGTAGATCACTAGAGTTAGCAATCTCCAACAGTGGATTGTATGTACTTGTTTTGTTGATTACATAGTTGCCATCCACATCCGTCAACTTACCTGGTAGAGGAAACAACTCACTTGTTTCAGCACCATTCTCATCTATGGCATACGGATGCAAGAAAGGATTCAAACGGAAGGCCTCCTGCATCGCATATCGGCTACCTCTTTGTGTTTCTGTTTTGGCTACCGTAAAGGCTGCTCCTACTTTAAACTTGTCATTGATCTCTTGATCGATGTTGGATCTCAATGTAAACTTCTCTAATCCTTCGTTCTCAATGTTACCTGTTTCTTTTTGGTAACCTGCACCGATCGTATAAGATGACCCACCGTTTCTGTGTGCGATAGACACGTAGTTATTAGACTGCATACCAGGCTGCAATACTGCATCGTACCAATCAAATCCATCCAAATTCTGTACTCGCTCTCTCAATACTGAGTTAGAGCTCGTCGGATATACTTTGTCATAATACTCATCAGGTGTTAGATCGTCATACCCACTCGTAGTGGCCATGTAAGCAGACAAGTGATAATCATTCCAATCACTATAGCTCATCATCTCTGGCAAACGCGCTGGATTTTTAAATCCATAAAATGCATCATAGCTTACTGTCGTGCCGCTCGGTACACTAGATCCACCTTTGGTTTTGATCATCACAACTCCATTAGCTCCTCTAGAACCATAAATAGCTGCAGAAGAAGCGTCTTTTAAGATGTCTAGTTTTGCGATATCCTGCGGGTTCAAGAAATCAATATCTTCTACGATCACACCGTCTACCACATAAAGTGGTGAGGTATCATCATTATTGAAAGAGCCTTGCCCTCTTACTACTACACTGAAGCTATCCCCTACTCTACCTGTAGAATTGGTGACCTGAATACCAGGTACAGCTCCTTGCAGTGCTTGAATAGGATTTGTCACCCCTCTACCCGTGATCTCTTCTGCATCCACTCCAGTGATGGATCCAGTTAAATCTTTCTTCTTTTGTGTACCATAACCTACAATAACCACTTCGGTCAACGTCTCTGCGTCAACTTCTAGTCCAACGTCAATAGTAGATCGTCCGTTGATACCTACAGTCTTCGTAGTATAGCCGATGTAGCTAACGACAAGATTAGTCGTACCCTCTGGCACTGACAGTTTGTAGTTCCCATCAAAGTCAGTCACTGTACCGGCAGATGTGCCTTCTGATAAAATGGTTGCGCCAGGAAGTCCTTCTCCTAAATCACCTACCACCTTACCACTTATCTGTGTCTGGGCAAACGAGGCGAAACTCATGAAGAGTAAACCTATTAATCCCAGCTGAACTCTTCCCAATTGTCTCAGGAATGATCCAAATAGTAATTCTTTAATCATACTTAGTCTTTTAAATATTAGAAATGATTGAACAAACCATCACTCACTTCATTGTAATTAGTCTTTTGTGCAAATGAGCGATATCCCAAAAGTGACTATTCAAGATTTATTCGGCTATTCAAAAATTAACACTTAATCAGCAATAATCTTTTGACACTTTCCCATCCTCGCTTCTTCAAAAACCCTCATAAATCAACGCATTACCCGTTTTAATCACAACATGAAGAATAAAAGTGAATTCATGCACCTATGCGACAAGCAAATAAATTAACTATTAAAATAGACTGAATAGGAAAGCATACATATAAATCCTCCCCCCTCAATAAATATTTGCTAAACAGCACTTTTGGTCTATTAACTACAAAATAACGGTAGAAATGTGCCTCCCATACATAACATTTGTCTCCGATACGGTAATAGAATGTATACTGATTAACCATCACGCAACGAAAAATCAAGCGCTATGCTAACCCTACCCGTTCAGAAAATGTCCTTAACCAGAACGAAAAGCAACATACCTTGCCTAGTCCTAGATTATTGTTTGCTTATAAACAATTGTTTAGATAGGTATCTAAAGGAAGTTTTATAACTATAAATCACCTAGCAGAAAGGCCAGTCTTAACTAATCCCCCCGTCCCAAGCGGGCATGGTTAAGGTTCTTTTAAAGAGTCTCTTGGCTACTCTCCATCCTCACACTTTCGAGAGACACCTCCTTCCTTCAATTAACCAATAACTTAGTAGTGTAGCTCCTTCCGCTACTGCGTATATTGATAATATAAATACCGCTAACGAGCTTGGAAAGCTGAACTTGATGGTCTCGTATATTCTTCTGAGACAAAACAAGTTTACCTGTATTATCATAAATATTAATGGCCGGATTAGACACAGATGGGTCGATGTTGATCGAGACCTTTCCTGAGCTAGGGTTTGGATATACATCTAGCCATGAGGTGACGGCATTGGTGTCACTCCCTAATATAGGTTCATCCGTGTTCACAAATACATCCAGCGCTGTGAACTCAAAACTTCCAGTACTTTTATAGCCTTCCACCACAAATGAAACTTCGTACAACTTGCCCAAATCCATCCCTAGTGACTCCCACCGATCAAAATGCTCAGAAATATTAATCGTCCCTGCATTTCGTTCATCTCTCCTAATGCTGAAATACTGTTGAAAAGTAGTATTGCCTAAGATTGATGGTTGATTCACTCTCGTATTCTCATATATATCGTAGGTTGCTCCATTGACAAAAATCGAACCTTTTGAAGAAACTCCACTAGCCATAGAGGGGATCCAGTTTCGCCAGTCCTCGACTATATAAAACTCAATCAATGGATCTACCGTCCATCCATAGATGGATAAATACGAATTCCCCGTAGCACTTTCAGGATTATAGTCACAATCATAGGTCGCATAGAACCTACCGATTTCCTCATGTTCTTGTGTCTGGTCATAATCCAAACCACGACGGGCCAAATAGTTTAGTATATCATCCCATTCACCACTAAACAAAGCTCCACTCCCGAGCGTCATACATGCGGTTCCTTCTGAGTTTTGATTCCATAGTTCATATCGATAATCATCTTGCACACCTGCAACCTGATCAGATCCACTTTCAATACAAAACGTCTGAGAATGCAAATTCTGAATACTCAGAAGCACACCGATCAATGATAAACATATTACTTTTTCTATCCCGTAAAAACTAGCCTTTTCCATAATGAAACGAAATTCAGTTGCCGAATTTGGGTTGAAGATATTGAACACAATACCCATGCGTACCCCTTTCTATGTAGGTACAAACAAACACGACCGAGGGAATAAGACTAAATCATAGAATGCCCAAATCAAGATGCCTTTTAGCCCAACCGTCTACTAAAGGATGTTCAATGTAACGTGAGGCGTTACACTAAAGAGTAAAAAACATGATACTTTAGTGATTAGAATCAATCCTAGCAACTTTGGTCAGCCCCGAACTCTCCTATAGCGAACAATGAAAGAAGAAAAAATATCTATATTTTGGTTTCGAAGAGACCTCAGGTTAGAAGACAACCATGGACTATGGCGTGCGCTTAGTAGCAACTCCCCCGTCTTACCTATTTTCATCTTTGATGATAATATTACCGCTGAACTAGACAAAGCAGATCCTAGAATCACTTTCATCTACGATCAACTAACACACATATCCAAAACACTAGTAGGTAAGAGTAGTCAACTGTATTGCAAACAAGGAGATCCGCTGGAAATATGGAAAAGTATCATCGAAGAGTTCAATATCGATACGGTATACGCTAATGAAGATTACGAACCCTATGCCATTCAGCGGGACAAAAACATAGCACAGCTCCTAGCCCAAAGTAACATACAATTTAACCTGCACAAAGATCAAGTGGTCTACGCAAAGGACGATATTCTTAAAGCTGATGGATCACCCTACACTGTCTTCACTCCCTACAAAAATAAATGGCTGAGCCAATTTGAACTGAAAGGTTTCAATAAGTACCCCTCCGAAGTAGGTACAAACTTCCTCAATCTCAACAATCAATTCCCCAGCATTACTGAACTAGGATTCGAAAGATCCACTATTGAAGTTTTAGATTACACACTAGATGAATTAGACACCTACGAAGAAACCAGAAACTACCCTAGCCTAAATCAGACCTCTCATCTATCTCCTCATCTACGTTTTGGTACTGTTAGCATCCGCCAGATCATATCACAGATGGATGGCAATGTGATCTTTCTCAGCGAGCTCATTTGGAGAGAGTTCTTCATGCAGATTCTATATCATTTCCCCAAGGTGGTCAATTCCAATTTCAAGAACAAATACGACCATATTCAATGGAGAAACAACCCAGAAGAATTTGAAAAGTGGACAAAAGGAGAAACAGGATACCCAATAGTAGACGCAGGTATGCGTGAGCTAAATGCTACAGGTTATATGCACAATAGGGTCAGGATGATCGTTGCAGGATTTTTGTGCAAACACCTCCTAATTGACTGGCAGTGGGGAGAAGCTTATTTTGCCAGCAAACTGCTAGATTACGAACTCTCTTCCAACAACGGAAATTGGCAATGGGCTGCAGGAACAGGCTGTGACGCTGCACCCTACTTCCGCATATTCAACCCATACGAGCAGGTCAAAAAGTTTGATTCCAAAATGACTTACATCAAAAAGTGGATCCCTGAGCTAAACCAACTCCACTACCCCATGCCAATAGTAGACCACAAACAAGCCCGAGAAAGAGCCATATCAACCTACAAGAAAGGACTCGCACTCACTAATCAATAGTGGCAGCCTATTCTGATCATACTGACAGTAGCCCTAACACTAGGCTACTTTCGGATCAGTCGGTAAATTGGGAATAAAATTAATGCTCGACATTGAGTGTTCGATATTCATTATTCCAATCATTTAAATACTACCTCAAAGACTCATAGTAGGTGATTGTTTTATAAAAAACAATGATGAGTCCTGAACAATGAATCTTGAATAACGAAATGATCTACTACCTCTCCTCCATAAATACAGATTGATCCCTTACTACACGTCAAAAACCTTTGTGCACAAACAAAAAAAGGACTACTCATTCTTGAGTAGTCCTTATCAATCTGGAGGTCCCGAGCGGATTCGAACCGCTGTGGATGCTTTTGCAGAGCACTGCCTAGCCACTCGGCCACAGGACCATTTTGATGTTGCAAAAATAGAATTATTTAGGCGATGCGCAAACAATTCTTGATCTAATACAACTAATATCTCTTACGAGATAAGAATAAAAAGGGTGCGCATATCACACACCCTTTTTATGTATTATTATTTAGCTGATTCGTCTTTTGAATCGCCTTCTTCTTTCTTAGCAGCTGGCTTTTTAGCACCACCTTCCATTTGCTCTTTTAGAGCAGTCAAAGCAGCTAGATCACCTAAAGTAGATTTCTCAGACTCTGAGTTCAGCTTGCTGATCGCCTGTCCGCCTTGTCCACCTTTACCACCTTTTTTAGCTGGCTTAGCTGGAGCTTTCTCTACGATGTGATCGCTATATGTCCCTACGTGAGACAAAGCGATTCTTCTTTCATCCTTAGAGAAATCAATCACGACGAAATCTAGACTATCACCTACTGCTGGAGTAGATCCATCTTCTTTCTTCAAGTTTCTAGTCGATGAGAATCCTTCCAATCCGTATGGTAGCTCTAGGATAGCTCCTTTGTCTATGATCGTATTGACCGTACACTTGTGAGTTGTTCCTTTTGAGAATACAGTTTCGAAAGTATCCCATGGATTTTCTTCTAGTTGCTTGTGTCCTAGTGCCAATCTTCTGTTGTCTACGTCTAGCTCCAGTACTCTCACTTCTAGCTCTTCGTTTACACTGACAAACTCTGATGGGTGCTTGATCTTTTTTGTCCATGACAAATCAGATACGTGAACCAAACCGTCGATTCCTTCTTCTAGCTCGATGAATAATCCGAAGTTAGTCAAGTTTCTAACCACTCCTTTGTGATCAGTACCTACAGCATACTTCGTCAATACGTCTTGCTTAGTCCATGGATCTTCAGTGAGTTGCTTGATCCCTAGAGACATTTTTCTATCATCTCTATCGATAGTCAATACAACTGCTTCTAGCTCGTCACCGATATTGATGAAATCCTGAGGATTTCTCAAATGCTGTGACCAAGACATCTCAGATACGTGAATTAGACCTTCAACACCTGGCTGAATTTCTAGGAACGCACCGTAATCAGCAACGTTTACAATCTTACCTTTCACCTTAGTACCGATCTCAACAGTAGCGTCTAGAGAATCCCATGGATGCTCTGACAACTGCTTCATACCGAGAGAAATTCTCTTCTTGTCATCATCAAAATCAAGAACAACAACATTCACTTTAGCATCTAGATCCAATACTTCCTCTGGGTGATTAACTCTACCCCATGAGATATCTGTAATGTGAAGTAGACCATCTACACCACCCAAATCGATGAATACACCGAAGTTGGTCATGTTTTTGATTACTCCTTCTAGTACTTGACCTTTCTCTAGGTTCTCTAGGATTTGTGCTTTTTGCTTCTCTAGATCTTTCTCGATCAGGATTTTGTGAGATACTACTACGTTATCGTTCGTGTAGTTAATTTTCACAACCTTCACTTCCATCTTCTTGTCAACGAAGATATCGAAATCTCTAATTGGCTTCACATCAATTTGTGAACCAGGTAGGAACGCTTCCACTCCGAAGATATCGACGATCAAACCACCTTTGGTTCTTCTCTTGACCATACCGTCGATCACGAGATCTTGGTCGAAAGATTTTTGTATATTTTCCCAAGCACTTACGATCTTCGCTTTTCTTCTAGAAAGAACGAGCTGACCGTTGTTATCTTCTTGCTCTTCAATGAATACTTCTACTTCATCACCTGCCTTCAAATCCGGCTGATCTCTGAATTCTGAAGCAGATACCAAACCATCAGATTTAAACCCGATGTTGATAATCACGTCTCTAGCAGTCATGCTAACGATCACACCTTTGACTACCTCTTTTTCTTCGATAGTATTCAGTGAATCACCGTATAGTGCTTCTAGATCTTCTTTTTGTGCTTTAGAGTAACCGTCACCGAAACCTTTTGGTTGGATATTATCCCAATCAAATTCTTCTTCTACGACTACTTTCTTTGCAGGCTTTTCAGCTGCTACTTCTTCTGTCGCTGTCTCAGCTACTGGAGTTGCCTCTGTTGCTTTTTCAGTTACTTCTTCTTTAGCAACCTCTTTTTCTTCTTGTGCCATTATTACTGTGCCCTAGTTATACAATGCAATCACGGGCATGAGCGCATCATTATTTGTTACATATTCTGATTAGATCAGAACCCACCCACTTGAATGGAGCGCAAAGTTAAGTATTTAATCGTTAAACCCGAACTAATACACTAAGTTGTTGAAATCAGCCGCTTTCAACTGTGTTTTTTAACTGATCATACCCCCAAAAATGGGACAGTGGGTTTAGTTCAGAAATGACAACTAAATTTACTGTCCCATTTTTGGGGGTATGATCACTGATAGAAAGCGCCGTCCTCAACTCTAGCAGTAATCACCATGGAGAGATAGGTCATGTTAGCTAGATTTTACTTACTTAATAGGTTCGACATAATTGGACTTAGAAATAGCGTATCCTTCAACTTACCTTCTAGCATTGTAGCCTCAATCAATTTAGTTCCGAGAGAATCAAAGTATAAGTAAGTTCCATCGAGATAGTTATCGACTTGAAATTGAATTTGACCATTCCTATAGTATCCTGTTTGAGAGATAGGCCTTTCATCTTTCATTATTGATTTACTTTCTACTTCTCCCGTTTCGTAATAATTGACCCACTCACCAACATGATACCCCTTTTCCTTGAATCCCCTATTCAAAAGAGCTCCACTTAGGTAAAAGCTTAAGTACTCGCCATGACCAGTATCTAGTTCATAGCTCCAAATAGAAGTTACTTTGTTACTATCGTAATGTCGTTCCTTACCATGTCTCAAACCATTGATATAAGGCGTTACAAATGCGGTATCGCCATTTTCTTCAAACTGTATCCAATCACCTTGTCGTTTCCCATCAACTCGTTTTCCTATAGTTAAAAGTTCTCCATTAGGATGATAGGTTCGTTCGATATTGTCTTGACAAGAAATGAGTACTACTAGAAGGAATAGGTATTTATACATGTTGATTGGAGTTCTCGCTAACGTCGACTGTATGTTTAGCTTTAGCGTCGTTGATTATTTGTAAGCTGACCATTTAGTCATCTAATTAAAACAGCTTACAAGTTAATCAATGAAATATACGCAGTGTTATTGTTCGTTTGAAAATTGGAATCTACCGCTGCATTTCGCTGTTTTGTTCTGAAAAAATATGAGTTATAGACAGGGCTATGAATCGTCTTTTTGAAGAAGAGAGGTGCCTTTTTAACTGCTTATCCCTTGAAATTGTGGTGATTTTCGCCTAACTTCAATCTCAAGTTTTGTCAACGTGTCCACGTTTTGAAAGACTGCTTTCAACGAGTCCTGACGAGCAAAACTTAATCCTTCGGATAAACCACACTTTCAGCCAATATCATTCGACTTCAATCCTCTCTAAAAGCACCGAAATGTCCTCGCCAATTTTCTTATGAACTCTAACGTCCAACTATCATCCGTAAGCTGGACTTTTCAAATATCTATAGAATTATCTCATAGCACCAGCCTTTGCAAAAAGCTCAGTTAGCTTATGGATGATAGTGTTTGTTATGCACATATTTTCGCTCCATAATTTTATTATTAAATTAAAAACATGTAAACTATTTGCACGTTTACCAAATAAGATTGCTATTTTTGCAACCCTAAAAGCGTGTATATGTTTATTGAATTTAAGTGCGAGAATTTTTTATCGTTTAAAGATGAAGCGGTTTTGAATATGACAACCGTGGACACATACGAAGAACATAATGACTCAAATGTCATAAAATCAACAAATAGAGAAGGATTACAGCTTCTCAAATCGGTCGCAATTTTTGGTAGCAATGGCGGAGGTAAGTCAAATTTCATGAAGGCTTTGACATTCATGAAATTATCTGTAGCACGATCTTTCAGAGATTCATTGGAACCAGAGGCAGAAAGGCCAATTTGGAATCATTTTTACAGACTATCAACTCAGACAGTAAACCAGCCATCGAAATTCGAAGTGTCAGTTGTGTTAAATGGGGTGATATATAGATATGGTTTTTCGATTCTTAATTGGGATATTATTGGCGAATGGCTTTTCAAGACTGATAAGAGAGAAACTAGGCTATTTGAAAGAAATGGAATGGACTTCAATTTCAATAATTCGAGTTTTCCTGAAGGAGCAGAACATAAAAATGTAAACAGAAATGTTTTGCTGTTGAGTTATTTAGCTCAACATAATGCTCTTGAATCATCAATAGTGTACAGTTGGTTCAGAACATTAAATATAATGGATGGGTTAGATAATAATTATGTTCAAGGATACACTAAGAGTTTGTTGGAGCGCAATACAAATTTTAAGGAATGGGCAAATGTTGCATTAAGGTTTCTGGAAATAAGTGGAATTGAAATAGAAGATGGTGAGTTGGTTGCTGTTCATAATAAATTCGATGAAAACAATTTTGTTTCTGATCAGGTAAGATTTAAGGTGGATTCTGAGGAGAGCCATGGGACAAGCAAACTGGTTTATCTTCTTGGGGGGCTTTATGACACTCTTACAAACGGCAAAACATTTGCAATTGATGAGTTTGATTCAAAATTACACCCAAATCTTACTCGTAAACTGGTAGAGTTATTTCATAAATACAACTCAAATGGCGCTCAACTCATTGTGACTGTGCATGACCCAACTTTGTTGGATAATGATATATATAGACGTGATCAAATTTGGTTTATGGACAAGAATCAATTTGGTGCATCAGAGTTATATCCTATGTCAAACTTCAAAGCGACAGATGGTCTAAGAAAAACTTCAGATTTTAGAAAACTATATTTGAACTGCCATTTTGGGGCGGCAGAAGCTATCAGAATCAATGATGACTTAATTAACCTTTTGCAACATGAATAAGAATTATTCAAGGTCACAAGGTAACTGGCAGGGAAAGGGAGGAAAGGATCAGTCGAAAGTACTGATGTCTTTTGAAAAATTAGATATTACTCAAGGGCAGAGTTTAAGGGAATGGAATAATGAAGGTGATTTGCTTTTAAAGTTAACCGAGATAAATGCAACCTTGAATAAAACCACCTACAGTAGAGCAATTACAGATGGAATTATCGAAGAATATGACATTCATGATTCAAGTAAATTTTCCACTAATAATATGCCGAAAAGCTCTAAATGGAAATACCCGCTGACTTTAACTGATAAAAATGTCAAATGGTGCAAAATACGGTTAGGGAGCACAAGGAGAGTAATTGGCTATTTGGAGAAAGATGTATTCTATATCGTATTTCTTGATAAAGATCATCAATTCTATCCTACAGAGCCGAATAACACCTAGTTGTGCATAACGTCGACTGTATGTTTAGCTTTAGCGTCGTTGGTTATTTGTAAGCTGACCATTTAGTCATCTAATTAAAACAGCTTACAAGTTAATCAATGAAATATACGCAGTGTTATTGTTCGTTTGAAAATTGGAATCTACCGCTGCATTTCGCTGTTTTGTTCTGAAAAAATATGAGTTATAGACAGGGCTATGAATCGTCTTTTTGAAGAAGAGAGGTGCCTTTTTAACTGCTTAACCCTTGAAATTGTGGTGATTTTCGCCTAACTTCAATCTCAAGTTTTGTCAACGTGTCCACGTTTTGAAAGACTGCTTTCAACGAGTCCTGACGAGCAAAACTTAATCCTTCGGATAAACCACACTTTCAGCCAATATCATTCGACTTCAATCCTCTCTAAAAGCACCGAAATGTCCTCGCCGATTTTCATATGAACTCTAACGGCCAGCTATCGGGCGTATGTCCGCAGCTAGTGAATAGCTACTAAAGTAGTGAAATCTGCCGAAGCTCACAACGGTTCTAACTTGGCACTGCGTCCTGAAAGTCTAAAACCCTGCGAACAAAAGTCGGTAGAAAGCACTTCCATATCTCAGCGGCAGATATCACGGTCGAGTTGCACCGAAACCAGCCAGAAAGCACCTTGACATATGCTCGATCAGCGTCTGTTAGATTTCCTTTTACAATCCAATTGAGTCTGGGTGTTGCCGGGTATCCCAAACTCTTAATATCTGAATTTCATTGGTTTGGATTCGGTAGAAAATTTTGTAATCTCTAACGACTTTTGAGTGAACGTTCCTGTAGCTCGTTCTGGTTCCAATGTTGGGAAATTGGGAAATAAGTTCAGCAGATTGTTCAAACAGGTGCTCTAGCTTCTCAGCATAAATTTCTGATTGATTCCGTTCGAACCAATACTTGTAAATATTAGTTCGATCAATGATGGAACGGGTTGTCCATCTTACTTTTTTAGCCATTCCTTAACCAGTTGGCTTGCTTCGGAATTAGAATGAAGTTTGCCTGATTCCGCATCAGAAATCCCTTCATCTATGGCTTTCTTCTCAATGTCGGTCAGTTCGTCAATATGCTCGATTTCATATTCGAGTTCGACAGCTTTAAGAAGTTCATCCAACAATCTTGGGTCGTTAATATCATTGACACGTTCCAATATTCTTTCTTTGACGTTCATACCCATAAAGTTAGAAAGTTGTGATGAGAGTTGCTAATGAGTCCGAATGAAATCTAACGCCCAACTATCATCCGTAAGCTGGACTTTTCAAATTTCTACTAAAGTATCGGATAGCATTTGTCTTTGCAAATAGCTCAGCAAGCTTATGGATGATAGTGTTTGTTGTGTGGAGTCTTTTCTACCTTTTACCTACCCAATGCGGATAAAGTAGGTTAGGCTGTGTTAAGGTATTTAACTCCTCAATATGTTGTGGCAGTAATGACCAACCAACCGAATCCAAATTATCAATAAGTTGTCTTTCATTTCTAGCACCTATAACTATACTTGAAACCGTATCATTTTGTAACAGCCAATTGATGGCAACTTGAGGAATGCTTTTATCCATTTCTATGGCAATACGTTCTAGTGAATCAACAACATCATATACTAGCTCATCATTAACAGGGGGGGGAACCAACAGCTCCTCCTGATTTTATTCTTCCTTCACCAACAGGCTGATTTCGCTTGATTTTCCCAGTTAATCTTCCCCATCCTAAAGGACTCCATACCATTAATCCCAATTCTTGGTCTTTGACTAAAGGCATCAATTCTTGTTCGTAATCCCTACCAATAACTGAATAATAACCTTGGTAGACTATGTATTTCTCCAGATTCAACCTATCAGAAACTGACAGAGATTTCATGAGCTGCCATGCTGCAAAATTAGAACATCCAATGTAGCGCACTTTTCCACTATTAACCATTTTTTCCAGTGTTCGCAAAGTCTCCTCAATGGGTGTATTAGTATCAAACCCATGCATAATGTATAAATCAATATAATCTGTTTGCAAACGCCTTAAGCTGTCTTCCAAAGCATTTGTTAGATGAAAGCGTGATGCCCCTTGATCATTTGGCCCTCCTCCCATTTGAAATGTTGCCTTTGTTGAAATAATACTGTTTTGTCTTTTACCTGATAAAGCTGCACCGAGAATGGATTCAGAATCTCCCTGAGAGTACACATTTGCCGTATCAAAGAAATTCACACCGCGCTCCAAACATATGTCTATGAGTTTGGAGGCTTCTTTCACATCAGTTTTACCCCATCGACCAAAAAACTCGTTGGTACCACCGAATGTCCCTGTTCCGTAACTGAGTACTGGTACTTTTAATCCTGACTTGCCTAAATTTCTGTATTCCATAATTTTTACTGAGCTTGTTTTCAGCAAAATTCAGATATGCAGTAATCAAATCACAGGAGTATTGTCACAGAGATGATGTGCGGATTGTCACACTAAGCAGGAATTAGGCGGCTAAGTGTTTCTCTGGAAACGCCTAAATATGAAGCAATCATTGTTTTTGGGATGCGCTGAATCAAGTCAGGGTATTGCTCTAGCAAATTATGATAGCGATCGCTTGCGCTACTACTGATAAAACACATAATTCTTTTTTGCAATGCAATATATCCCGCGGTTGTTTTCTTGCGAAAAAAATATTCCATTTTTTGCAAGTCACGACACAGTTTCTCCTTATTCTCCAGAGTTAAGGAAAAAACGACTGTGTCTTCAAGGCAGTCTACAGATAAGCTTGCTTTGGTGCCATAATGAAATGCCTCCGGGTCGGTTATCCACCAATTTTCCATGGCAAAGTGAATTATATGCTCTTTCCCTTCAGAACTTATACTAGCAGCTTTCATCAATCCTTTTGCAACAAAATAGTCATGTTGTACATAATCGCCCTGTTGGATAATGAGGTGATGTTTTTTAAATGCTTTTTGCTCGAAGTGACATAATACACATTCAAACTCTTCATCAGTAAGAGAAACAATTTCTTCTATCTGCTGTCTAAGCTTTATTTTCATTTGAACTAAGGGTGAATTTTTAGTCGTAGATTACACACAACGTCGACTGTATGTTTAGCTTTAGCGTCGTTGATTATTTGTAAGCTGACCATTTAGTCATCTAATTAAAACAGCTTACAAGTTAATCAATGAAATATACGCAGTGTTATTGTTCGTTTGAAAATTGGAATCTACCGCTGCTTTTCGCTGTTTTGTTCTGAAAAAATATGAGTTATAGACAGGGCTATGAATCGTCTTTTTGAAGAAGAGAGGTGCCTTTTCAACTGCTTAACCCTTGAAATTGTGGTGATTTTCGCCTAACTTCAATCTCAAGTTTTGTCAACGTGTCCACGTTTTGAAAGACTGCTTTCAACGAGTCCTGACGAGCAAAACTTAATCCTTCGGATAAACCACACTTTCAGCCAATATCATTCGACTTCAATCCTCTCTAAAAGCACCGAAATGTCCTCGCCGATTTTCATATGAACTCTAACGACCAGCTATCATCCGTAAGCTGATCTTTTCAAAGTTCTTTAAAAGTATCGGATTGCACTAACCTTTACAAATAACTTCTTTATCTTATGGATGATAGTGTCTGTTGTGCTCAGTGTTTGTTTTAGATATCTTTATGAAATGATACCTGATAATTTTATTTATCACTACCAATCCTTGATTGGAGGTGTATTAGCTCTGGTTGCAGGTTTGTTGGCGTATTATGCTGCAATGAGAGCTGAGAGGCGAAAAGACAAAGAATATAGTGAAAAGAAGCAAAATTTTGCCATTTCTGTTTTTATTAAACTAAAGGTTGTTCAGGAAGAATTAGAAGATATAGTTGATGTTTTGGGTCATGATTTAGATGAATTAAAACAGAAGGTACGTGTACCCGAAGAAAGAGATCTAAGTTTCTCAGAAATTCCCCAAGCACTTTGGGAGGCTTGGACTTTGGGTTTCGGACTATCACCTGAAATAATGTTGAAAATTGAAAATCTTTTCGAAGATCTTGAGCATTGTAAAAAGTCTTCGCAGGAGTTAAATTCTATTTTATTAAATTACAAGAAACGAAGTGTTGGATTAGGACAAATGACCATTTCAATGTTTGAAGATGATAGGTTAAACGAGTTTGAAAGAATTCATGAGTTGCTATTACGGAATAAAAAATGGTTTGAATCTTCGACAATTACGGTTGAGAAACTGACAGATGATATTGTAAAAAGTTTCAAAATAAATAGAAATATTATTGATCGATTATGGGAAAGACCAGATTAGTTAGTGTTGGGCCTGTTCACAAGAATTGGAAATCCGACTTAAAGGGGTGGCAAAGGAAAGAGTTAAGGGAGATGTTGAGAAGCATTAAAAATAATTCATGCACCCATGATTCTACACTTGCTGTTATTGAATTGTCAACTGGTTCTGTTACGTGTTTATATGGTAAATATGAGTTGACTTATACATGTGAGGAAAGAGGCATTCTAGTTGTCCATAAGTTATGCTACTGTGAAAAGGCTAGAAGATCTTCTTATTCCAAGGCATCATAAGTTTAAAAAATAAAGTGATGCCACTCATTGAGCACAACGCCTGCGTATGGTACGTGTGCGTGTCGTTTGATAATACAGCCAAAGTAGTGAAAATCTACCGAACCTACTAGCGAATCGGTAAGAGCTGCGTTCCGCCGATCTTCCGGTGCGGCGAACTGACGTTACTATAAGCAGAGAGGTAATTTACCGCGGCAGATGCACGGGTTCGTTCCGCCGAGGCTGGCTAAATTCTCAGTTCGCACATGCACTATGACGCGATGTTATGCCTATTTTTCATCTATTTCCGCTCGTTTCAGTACTAAGTTTGTCCGATCTAAAAGGTATTTGATAATGGTACTGTCCTTCTTTGTGAAGGATCGCATATCATCAGTTGTTCTCCAAGTTCGACCGTCAGTAAATTTGAGTGAATGGTGTTTCTTCTCTACGACCTTTCCATTTGGCGCGATGGCTTTTTCGAATTCAGTAATTTCAACCACTTCGTTAAGATCATACTTTGTTGGAGTGATGTCAAATATTCCATTAATCGAAATGGATTCATCGAAAACCTTGACATTCGAATTGAGAGTTAGACTAGTAAATATTGTTACGACAAGCAATATTCCGATCGCTAGATACTTCAATAACTTGCTGGCGTTAAAACCATATTTTAGATTATAGTATCTCCAATATTCCGATGCTAATTTCTTCTTGGCAAGTCTAACGATCAAAATGTAAATTGATGTTGAAATACCAAGGGCTGAAAATATGCCAATAACAAACCATGTCCCTGAGTTTTGCTTGATAAGAAATGCAGGTTTTGGTTCAACTGCCAGTTCTAAATCCGAAAGCCGTTCGAGCAGGAGTGTTACAATTACTGCATTGAAAGGAAGTGAAAATAAAAAACCTACTAGAAGTAGAATATCGAATGCCTTATATTTTTTGGTTAGCAGTTCGCGATCCTCTTGTTGAATAGCAGGTGGTTTGAACTTTATCAAGATTTCAAGAAAAATAAATACCGTTATAAAGACAGAAACTTGTTGGATCATTGACTATGGTGGTAATTGCTGCTAACGCCAAGATATGGTGTCGTGGCGATTTATATTTTCTTTGTTTCAGTTGCTAATATAGCCGAATCTGTGATTCGGCTAATACATTTTTTATTTCTCATGAGGCGCATCGCAGAATCGGCGGGGCTTCCAAAAGCTCTAGTGCTTCCTTTACAGCGAAACCGCCATGCATCTCATATCTGATATTAGATTGCGTTTTCGCCTTGTCTACAGGCTAGAAAGTAGCTGTATTTTTCAAAGTTGAATTCCAGTTCAGCAGCTCCGTTAAGATGTTTGAAGTTGTTCGAATTCAGTTCGTATCCATTGTACATTAAGGGATCGTCAGTTGGTGGGTTGAATACAGCTTTCATGTTCTCCAGGTTGAAATGTGCCAGTGTTAATTCACCAGCCAATCTCTCATCGGAGTGGTTGAAAAGTTCAATAGTTCGTTCGCTCAAATTCCAGTTACCTGAGTCTTCATAAACGAATCCTTTTGAATGGAGAAGTTCGAGCGTTTCCCTCAGTTCGTCAGTTGAGATTAGATCACGATTTTTAAAATCAATGTACTCTTGAATTTGTTGAACCGTTGATTTGGGTTGAGATGTAAGACTTCCAAGAATCCAATCAGAAGTTGTAATTCGCTCAGTTGCCAAGTTCTTCTTTAAGGTTGAGAGTCGGCCAGCGGTTAAGCCGTATTTCTTGGCTAGTTGGTTAAGAGTTAGGGTTGAAGTGAATGCGAGTTTTGCAATCTCCTGTTCAGCTTCTTTGTTCAAGGTTATCTTCATCTTCGCAGTGAATGCAATCTAACAATTCAATAAACACACCTTTGTGGTGTTTACTTCGGTTGTATCAGAGCGAATCTAATGGATTTTTGATATCTCGCAAACTTGAGGTAGCTACATAGGTATGCATTTGACTGGTTTCTAGAGAGTTGTGTCCCAATAATGTTTGAATAGTGCGAAAATCTGTGCCTGCTTCTAACAGATGTGTTGCAAAACTGTGACGCAGCATATGTGGTGTAACGACCTTTAATATTTTTGCATTTCTTGCAGCGACTTTTATAATTTTAGCCAGGCTAGTAGCGCTGTATTGAATAGACAACAATCTCAAAAACACCTGATTTCAGATTCTAATCCACGCAAATAGTGCATTAATATTTTCTTAGGAAGTACCCATAATACACCCAGATTCCCTTCCAATATCTATCGATTATGAGGCACCAAAAAATGCCTGTTTTTGTCTCTTTACAAACCCGTGCAGGTTTGTCTCAAAGTCTGCGCAGATTCGATCCAAAGTCTGCGCGGATTTCACTCAAAGTCTGCGCGGGTTTGATCTAAAGTCTGCGCAGGTTTGTGGCAAAGTAACACTAGGTTTTTAGTAAAACCACAGCAGGTTTGAGACAAAGTCTGCGCAGGCTTTTTGAACAAGTACATTTTATGCCTCTAGAAGACCTGAGGGGTAGTTTATTGACTTTCCTTTGGTACAAGATTCATAGAAGCAAAACAGCACTCAAACCAGACAATATCCCCACTTGAATCCCCAAGAATCTATTCCCCTACTCTCCAAAAATCTTCCGAATACTTTCCTCAGCGAATCCTGCGCTACCTGTCATGCCCTTGCCTCCTATCCCGGTGACAATGTGGATGTGCTGGTCAATGGTATGCTCGAAAACATCCTTGTTTTTGCACTGGCTATAGATACCAAACCAGGTGCGCTGCAGCTCCCAAGATTCTAGGTCGAAGATTTCCTTGGCTAACCGGATCATGTACTCATTCATCTCCTGATTGATATCAAACCCTAGCATATCTGCTTGGGCGGCATCTGCATATTCGTGGGAGTCGCCGATGATGACACTGCCATCCATCGCTTGCTTGAATAGGATGTGAATCCCCCACTCTTTGTGTTTGGACTGTGGGTCTTCTTTGGCCTTGATTGCTGCGTAGGAGTTGCATTCGCTAAAACTCTCATAACGTCGGATGCTCAGTCCAGTCAGCACAGAGCCAGGTATGAATTGATTCCTTTGCGGTACTGTCTGCATCATCTGCAGCTTGGTCACTTCGAGATCGCTCTCTTGGTAGAGTTTTGGATACAGATTTTTGAAATCACTGCCCGTGCATACGACGACCTTTTCGGACATGAATACTTCGCCTGAATTGCAAAATACCCACTGGTTGTCACTGGCAGACTCAATCTCTGTCACACAGCGGTTCGAGAGATACTGCAAACCGTACTGCTCGATCAAGTAGGCTCTGATCTGATGAACTGCCACTCTTGGCTCTACAGTCACCTCATCTGGAAAAAACAAGCCTCCCTTCACATAGTCCGCTTTCAAACCCTGATAAGTCTCTAGACATTCGGCAGGGGATTTCAACTGTGAAGCATATCCATTGACCTGATTGATCTGCTGCAGTTCGTGGATCAGTGTCATTTCTTCCTCGTCTGAGGCAATGTAGATCGAGCCGTTTTGACGAATCGATATATCTGTCTTAGCCTGTATGTCTTTGTATATCTCTAGACTCCTGCGGCCATATTTTTGCCATTTGGCATCCATACCCGACGGGACGACCTGTCCGAAGTTTCGCACGGTGGCGCTCATCGGTTCATGGTCTCGCTCGATCATCGCGACGGACCTGCCTGCCATCAGTGCATGGTAGGCATGAAAGGTACCCAAGATACCGCCACCTACTACGATCAAATCATATTTCATTGTACTCATCTCAATTCGCTATTCTAATCTTTCGCAACAAATAAACTACCGTAAAACCCGTCATCACGATCCCTATCACGGCTACCACATAAGCGGACTGGACGATAAAGTCCAACCAATCCACATTGGGTGAATAAAAATTCTTAAACAACAACACTCCCACACTGCCTAGGTAGCCAAAAGCATCCGCGATGTACATCAAAAAACCTATGTTGGCACCAGAGATTTTGAAGACCGGGATGACCCGCTCAAACACAAAGCAGTTGAACGGAATGTAGGCCAAATACACGCCTGTCATGATCATAATCACCCACAGCGAACCAGACACCACTTTTTGTTCCATCCCAAAAGTGCTCAACGCAATCGTGACATAGCCCACCAATATGATCAACTGTATGGCCAACAGTGCCTTGAAGTTGTCCCTGATCAGGAAAATCGAACTCATCACGATCAGTACAATGATGGTGGAAGGTATCGACGTACTCAAGTAGATCGACGGCTCCTCCGCAAAGCCCAAAGCCAGCCAAATATCGGAAGCGTAATTGCTGCGCAGGTCTCTAAAGATGGTGAGCATCATGTAGCTCAGTACCATGACCAGCATCAATCCTCCGATACTTTTGAGGCTTGTACGGCGACTTGCAGCATCCATAGGCACGCGTGCCATCCGCTCCGCTTTGTCCTCCTCTGTCGGTTCGGGCATTTTGTTGAGCAAATAGACCGAGACCAACAGCGGCACGGTGAATATCAGCCCAACAATGTAGGGCATGTGGTACTCCGATACACTGAGGTTGATGATGAGCCATTGTGCGACGGACTTGCAGAGATTGGATGCCATGATGAAACTGATCGACAGGATCGCACCCAATATCTCCGTACTAGACCTACCCTCGAGATAACTAAACACGATACCCCAGATCATACCCAAAGGCAGACCATTGAGGAAAAGACACCAGAAGTTGTAGGGAGCTGGGATGAACGCAAACAGTACCAAGGCCAACTCTGCAAAACCAATCAGCGCCAAGATCAACCAAGCCCGCTGGCTCTTCTTTAGTTCAGAAATGAACTTGATCCCTATGAACTTCGAGAACATATACCCCAGTGCCTGAGCGATGATCAGCAGACTCTTGAACTCCAACCCCAGATAGGTAACATCCGCAAATACACCCACAGAAAAAGCCTTTCGAAAAGCATACATGCATGAATAAGTCGAAAATGCCACCAATCCCATAGAGATCACGAGGAACCAAGCGTTTTTGGATTTTTGGGAGAAAGCAGCAGGCAAGGTCACATCCATGTCTTATACTTTGGCGTAATCCATGATTTCCATGAGATTGGAGACGACATGTGTCGCGCCCAAAGCTGTCAATTCTTCGCGGCTGTACATGTTGGACGCTACGCCTACGATGTACTTGCACTGGGCATTGAGTCCCTCTTCCATATCGGATTGGGTATCCCCTACTTTGACGACTCGCTGTGCGTCTGTGATTCCAAAATGCGCCATGATCTTTTGGATCATCTCTGGCGAGGGTCTGCCCGATTCTACTTCATCACTGGTCACTGTGAAATCGATCAAATCACTTCCAGTCCAGCCTAGACGCTTGAGCAATAGGTCCACAATCTCCCGACTATAGCCAGTATCTAGGGCTACTTTGATCCCACGGTTGTGTAGTTCTGCAAATAACTCTACCGCTCCTGGAAAGGCTTTGATTTCGTCTGTCTCTTCGTATTTTTCGATCAAAATCTTAAAAAAATCTGCATTGACTGCCTCACGCTCTTCATCACTAGTCTCAGGCGCATGCGCATCAATCAACTGATTGATGCCTTCGGTTTTGTTCATCCCACCCACTGCTCTAAACACCTCTTCCAACTCCAGATGGATGCCGACTCTTTCCAATGCTTTTTTCACACACTGATACACTGTTTTTCCTTCTTCTACTGTGGTGCCAGCCATGTCAAATACGACCAGCTCTATTCCGTTCAAATTCATATATCTATATTATAATGCCGAAGCACAATGGTTAATTTTTTATTAAGCTTTTGAAAATCTGTCTGAAGCTCTCCAGGATAAAATCCGCTTCGTCCTGCGTGATGATCAAGGGAGGATGCAGTGTGACCACATTGGTATCGATCACTTTGAATGACAAGCCTTTGGACAGGCCATATTCCAATACCGCATTCGCTAAAGTTGGGTTCCGTTCTTTGGACTTCTTTGAGGTCACCAGATCTATCGACAGGAGCAAACCGATCCCGTCCACATGACCGATCTGATCATATGCAGCTGCCATCTCTTGCAATCCTTTGAGCAGGTAGCTACCCAATGATTCCGCACGTGACACCAATTCTTCTTGCTGAATGAAGTCAATGGTCGCATGCCCCGCTGCTGCACTAATCGGACTCTTCTCATGCGTAAAATGCCCGATCGAATAATCTGCCACGACGTTGTATTTGCCCTTGGTCAAGATACCTGCAAACGGCAGTATTCCTCCGCCTAGAGACTTGCCCACTACCAGTACGTCGGGGGTAACATAGTGCTCCGCGGCAAACATTTTACCCGTTCGTCCCATGCCACACACGATTTCATCAAAGATCAAAAATGCGCCGTACTCATCGCAAAGTGTTCTCACAGTCTGCCAATATCTAGCTGTCGGGATAAAAGGCGTAGATGCCACAGGTGTCCCGACCACCGCTGCGATATCTGGATTGTTCTGAAACACGACACGCAGCTGATCAAGATAGGCATCATCGATGGCATCTGTATCAGCAGGATCTATACCCCAGGGATTGCGGTAATAGTTCGGGAACTCCACAAAAAATGCACCCGGCACCATGGGCCCCACGCCAGTCGTCCAGTGGGCATTGCCACTGAGCGTCGCTGCTTGAAAGGTGCTGCCATGAAATTGATTCCAAAAGGAAACTGTCTTCCACTTGCCCGTCACACGCTTGGCGAGCATCACGGCCATCTCTATGGCTTCCGATCCTCCCGGACAAAACAGCACTCGATCCAGTTCCTCAGGTGCCATCGACACCAGCTTCTCCGCAAAATCCACCGTCACCTGTGCCGTATAGCGTCTCGGTGCAAAACTCAACTGATCGTCCAGTTGGCGTTTGATGGCTGCTACGACCGCAGGGTTGTTGTACCCGATGTGGTGTACGCCATTGCCATGCAGGTCGAAGTAGCGCTTGCCGTCATGGTCGAAGATGTAAGCGCCCTCTGCCCTGTCGATGACATTCATCACAGGCGAAGACAATGCTTGGTGCAAAAAAACGTTGGCATCACGATTCAATATCGTTCGTGACGCTTGACTCAGGGATTCGGCCTTTCGGCTCTGCACCCCAGACTTGTGCGTATCTCCTTGCTGCACGAAGGAGGCAGTCATGTTACTCATGGTTGGTTGATTTATTGAGTTTAAATATGTCTTTCATTCGGCCTTCGCTATCGTACATGCGCAGCTCCAGCTCGTCCCCGAACACCTCGATGGTCAAGTAGTGATGTCCTCTGAATGTCTTGGCACTGAACCATGAACGAGTCGGTGCAAAATCCTCCAAATTACCCCCTGCACCACCGGCTTGGACATAAGTCACGCCTTTGGTGTTGGTGACTTTGTTGTCCAATATCTGATGGGTCCGCTGATAGGTGTGCAGGTGACCGAAGAAGACCATGTCCACGCCATACTTTTCGTAGAGTGGCACGATGGGCTTGATCTCTGGGTCGCCCATGGAGGTAGACTCCTTCCAACTGTCTCCATAGTCGTCCTCATCCGAGGAATAGGGTGCATGATGATGCGCTACAAACTTCCACTCAGCAGTAGAGTGCTGCAGCTGTTCCTCTAGCCAAACATACTGCTCCGCTCCCTCTGCAAACTGATCCTTTCGGTTGCTATCGAGCATGAAGAACTCCGCATTGCCAAAGGTGAATTTGTAGTAGGCCTTGTACTTGTACGGCAAGATGTGGTACTGATTGAACCAATACAGATCACCCTCTCCATTGCCCGCAACTGGATACACCGGAATGCGTGAGGTCAGTTGACTCATGGCATGGAAGTACTCATAGTTCCACTGGAACTTGTTGGCCTCTTGGCCGCCATCGGTCAGGTCTCCAAGATTGAGCAGAAACTCAGGTCGCTCGTCCCAAAGCAACTTGGACACACGGTTGTTGACATGTGGACGCGCCTCCGTATCACCTATCACCGAGAAGGTGAAAGATGCTGGCGCAACCTCCCCAGTTTTGAAGGTCGAAATTCCGCTTTCTATCACCTGCCCATCCTTGGAAGTTGATTTGATGTTGTAGAAATAAGCTTGACCCGGTTCTAGGTTTTTGAATACGTATTGATTGATGTTGCTGCCTTCAACTGTACCTGTTTCGCGGTTGCTTTTTAGGGTCTCTAGCTTCACACTTTCCGTCAAGGGCACAGAAGTCCCGTACTCAATCACTGTATTGGCGGGTTCACTGGTTTCCCAGACGACCCCCATCTGGGTAGGCGTACCCATCTGTAGGTAAGGTCCAGCATTGTAATGAAATAGGTCTGGGTAGAGCTTACCTTCTATGGTCAGGTTTTGAAAGTCTTCGAAGTTCTTTTCAATCTCCTTTTTGCTCAAAGCCTGACGATACAGTCGCTGACACTTCAACAAATCTCCCATCTGCATGTAGGGCTCATGAGAGAGGTAGGCAGCATTCTCCAACTGCATGACTTTCGGGTCGTATTGCATGATTTTACCGACTTTCATCTGAGCTTTCAGTTCGCCATTGAGGTAGAGTTTCATGGATTGCCCGTCATAGGTGGCTACCAGATGTGCCCAGTAATTCTTCCATCCGCGTCCCTCCACTTCAACATTCAGTGCGCTAGAAAACGCCGACTCCTGATCTTTGAGCGTAAAAACTACCTGACGACCATAGACACCCAGCAACCACAGCGGATCTTGCTCCTCATGCTGATAACGATAGGTGGTCATGATGCCCACCTCTTGATTAACATGGTAGAGCAACCAGAATTCCACCGAAAAAGCCTCCGTTGGCACTCGCTCAGAAGGGAAAAAACCTTCGACTCGCTCCGTTGGATCTTGACCGAAAAACTCAAACGGATAGGTCTTGTATTTCAAAGGAGCAACGGGTGACTTAGGCGATTCTAATCTTGGCCCGATGGGGTTATTAGCATGGCGATCCAGCGTATAGTCTGGCCAAAACCACCATTCGCTGAGGGCGTCCTGTGCTCGCGAAAATTGTACTGTTCCTATTAAAACAACTAGAATTAATAATCTTTTCATGCTTTGTCTCTCAATTGGTCCCAAGGCCCTGTGATGGCCATGGTGAGTCCTTCTTCTTGTACATTGACGAATAGTGTTTTGCCTGATGGCGAAAAACATACGCCTGTAAGCTCTGATTTGGAGCCTACATTTCTACCAATGTTGTAGATCTCTCCGTTCGGCTTGATGCCTCGGATGTAGGCATCCGCTACATCCTCCACCAAGATCACATCACCCCATGGTGAAACGGTCAGGTTGTCGCAGAATTTCAGTATCTCGGTATCATTGGGTTCTGCAAACAATGTCAAAACACCGGGCTGTTCGGCTTCCCGATCTGTCCCCTCAAACGGACTCGGTTTGTATTTGAACACCTGACCTGAGCGGTTCTTGCCGCCATTGGTACAGGCAAAATAGACCTCCTCGTTACCATACCACATGCCTTCGCCTCTATCAAAAACAGCCGCTCCCGCTTCGAAACCTCTGTGGCGCAAATCATCCGCTGGGCTTTCGACATTATCAAGCGTCATCCATTCCACCGCAAGTGACTGGCCAACTGCCAGCGCTTGTTGTTCAATATTTCGCGTGTCAAAACTCGACTGGTCTTTGATAACCAAGGCCTGTAGCACGCCTCCTTCATGGAGCTCTCCCGGCACATGAGGCAGGTAACGATAGATCAAACTGTCGTGCTGATCCTCGGTCTGATAGACTATACCAGTGCTGGGATCTACAGCCACCGCTTCGTGGTTGAAGCGACCCATCGCCTTGATGGGCTTAGGCACGATCAATCCTGTGCCACTGACAGGAATCTCAAAATTGTATCCATGAGACTGCTCATTTTCTTCGCCTTGTGGCGTAGTGTCTTCCTCACAAGTGATCCAAGTATTCCATGGAGTCGGTCCTCCTGCGCAGTTGCGATTGGTACCGATCAGGCTTAAAAACTGCTTCTCTACTTCCTGCTTCTCTTCGTCAAATACCACAGTGGTCGTACCCCCAAGACTTGGATTTTTCCCAAATCCATGGTCATAAAACTGCTCTTTGTGTAACAGATCAAACAGCTCCAAATCTTTGCCAAATGGCCCAAATTCAATGGGATTAGGGCTGTTCTCATGGTTGCGGATGAGGACGACTTTCCCATCCAAATCAAAAGCCGCCATGCCATCCGCTCTACTAGGCACGAAGAATCCATCTGACATTTTTTCTCCCCACTGAGAGATGATCTTTGCCTCGAATCCTTTCGGCAATTCCAACCATTGATTGGCAGCTGTCATAGTTTCTTTTTTGGCAAACGAACAATGAGTCAGGTACTGTGCTAGTCCGGCAAATCCTATGGAAACTACTGCAGACTGTTTGATAAATTTTCTTCGTGAATTCATTGTGCTTGGTTGGGGTTGATGGATACAGGATTGTTTCTTTCGTAGGTCGAGCTATCAAATGTGACTTGGAAAGTACTAAATGGGTTGATTTCTTTGACATAGTAATCTGTGGTGATCACCTGTGCGCCTGAGCGTTTGGCAGCCTCGAATCGCTCGTAGTTGTTCTTCCTCGCTTCATCTGTATTGGCATCTGCGCGGGTTCTGACCATGTAGCCCTTTTTGACTCGCTCTCTGATTTCCTGCTCCTGCTCAATCGGATCATTCATGATGAAAAATGCAGCCATAGGGTGTGTCTCTTCTACATCCACAAACATCGGTTTGTTCACTACGTCACCTTGCAAATACTGCTCAGTCAGTTCACGACCTGCATCGAAGACAAACAAGACTTTCCCTCTCGAAGCGTCCAATGCTGGCCAGCCAGTAGTCAAGACCGCTTCCCTCAAACTCGCTGCTGATCCCTGTACCAGTCCAGGGGTGATCAGTTCTTCATCTGCAAATACAGCTGCGATCTCCGCATCCAAACTATCCAAAGCCTGAGCGTCAAAAGCAGTCACTTCGGTATATCCTGGCTTGTTGATGCCGGAGTTCTTAGGGTTGATCGTGATGATGATAGGGAAATGGGTAGGATTCGCCATGGACCAGGTCCGTACATCCGACAAACACCCCTTGAAAGTCAAACAGTGACTCCTAAAGTCAATGTCCGGGATATGAAAAGTTTTGATGCCCCGAGTTGACAACTCATGAGCCGTATCGAATGGTAAGGCTGGGATTCCCAGAGAATCCATCAACTGCAAAGCCAAAGGCTGCTGAAAACGCCCTCCTTCTGGGTCATACACGACATCTATTTCCAGATTCCTCAGTCCCAAATCCAACTGCTGATCGAGTGGCAGGTGTTTGTAGTCCAAGCCCATCGCACCAGAGTCTTCTTGAATCAACAATTGCATCAGGGCGGGTTCTATGCCGCTCTTGTAACTGTTGTGGCTACCGATGACCTGCATTTGGTTGAGCTTGATTGGTTCTTGGGTTTCTTGCTTGGGTTGACAGGCGATTGCTGTCAGGAAGAGAAAGAATATGGGAGTCAAATGTTTCATGAATATAAAATGATTAATTGCTAAATTCTTTTGGGTTGGGTGAATCATTGGTGCGTTAAGGTTAGACTATCCATCAATTGATTTTCCAGATCATAGGCTCTGAAAGTCAATGATTTGCCTTGTACTGTAGCTATACCATAGTGGTGTTTTTTGATGACGGTATCCATGACTGGCCAGTCGGACAAACCCGAAGGTTCAAGACCTCCTCCACCACCACCTACAACCAGAAACGCTGTCTTTTGCGCTCCAAACTGACGGATCAATCGCTCATAGTCATGGCTGTGTCCAGCGACCACTAGATCGATGCGAGTGGATTCAAAAAGCGGCTCTAGGAGTTCCAATATAGATACCTCACCGTGATAGCCTGGCCAACCTTGTGAGTAAGGCGGATGATGCAATACAATCCATCGCCACTCCGCTGACACCCAAGCGGATGAATGAATCTGCTCAATAAACCAATCATACTGATCTGACCCTTTTGGAATCCCAACAGGAAACCGTTCATCAGGATCCAATGCAATGAAAGCACAATTGCCCTCAGTCCAAGAGAAGTATTGCTTTTGATGAGGCAAAGCAGCGAACTCAAAGTAATTCTTTGGATTAAGGTCGTCGTAATAACCGTCATAATCATGATTGCCCGGCACTGGATAATGCACAAAAGTGGACTGACTCAAGGCCTCTACAAACTGCAAGTATGCGAAGCGGTCACTGCCCTGATCGACAAGATCCCCTGCTCCTAAACCGAAGGCGGGTTCATGTTCATTCATACGAGATATAAGCTTACTAAAAGTAGCCCATCCTCCTTGGCTATCTCCCCAGAGTGCCAATTGGAAAGTGTCCTTTACCATTTGTTTTTGGAAACTGTAGATCTGCGATTGCGTCTTTCCTTGTTGTATTTGGTAATAGATTATGTTCTCAAAGGATAGGAAAGCTGTAAGAAAATTCCCTGAAACACCTGAGACAGTTTTGTGCAGATTGAGATCTAAAGAGTCTTTTCCGAATCGGAGGATTGCCTGCTCTATTCCCTCAGATTGCCACCTTAGGTAGAGACTATCATTGGCTGATTGCCAGTAGGGATCGGTGAGCATGGCTGGATATGCTGACAAATCTGCTTGTTTCAAATCTGGATGAATCAAGCTGAGCTTTCGCTCTGTGATCCACTGATCGTAATGTTTTTGTTGGGTGCTCTGATAGTCTGACCAGTCCTTTTGAGCAATCCATTGGACACTTCTGAGTCCGCCCTCCATGGCATTGTTGAGCACTCGAATCGTAATTTCTGTAGGTTGATTGGATGTAGCGTGAATAGGGAAATACTCTCCTGTCAATCGATGAACACGCTGGCCATTGAGCCAAAGCTGTGCGCCATCATCGGCACGAATGTGCAGTACGCCGTTATCGAGTGGCACAGAGGTTCTGTACCAAATCGGTGAATTGGGCAGTAGGATTCGATGTGGGAGTGTTACAGACTCGCTACTATCAAAGGACGGTATGGTGGGATTCAATCCTCCAACCGTATCAGTGGCAATTACCTGCCAGTCTTGATTGACATCCACGCCAACCATCATAGGCAGATGCAGCAGAGAATCCAACCTTGCATTGGTTGTCAAGTCTCCTAATAACACATCCGAATAAGTAGGAATGGGTAAATGAGTCTGAGGGCTACTACACCCCCAGACAAACAAAATTACAAACGTAACAACTAGTCTATTCATAAATCACTACTACTGAATTGCTCCCTGCACTGCCTCACCAGCTTTAGGTTGCTTGTATTTTTCTCCCAGAGCCTCCATGACAGTACGCGCCACTTGGTTTTGGTAAAACTGCCCTTCTTCTTTGATTTCGCCCTTCGCAGGTGAATCTGGTCCCATCACTGCTATCCAGATTTCACCAGCATCTTTGATGCGGTTGCCATGGTGCTGCCAAGTTTTCTTTGGGTGTGTGCCACGGCCGTGATCTGTAGTGATGATGAGTGTCGTCTTGCCTTTGTACTGATCTTGAGACTGTGCATAATCCCATAGCTCTTTGATGTAAGCATCGGTTTGCTTCGCAGATTTCAAATACTGGTCATACTCGCCATCATGAGCAAAATCATCCGTCTCACCGTAGGCGACATAGAGCACCTTAGGCTTGTTTTTCTTCATGTACTCCATGGCATAGTGATGGGTAAACACATCCAAGCGAACGCCACCCCAAGGGCCTCTGATCTCGTCCTGAATCTTGTTCAAGAAAGACTCTGTCTCGCTAGGGCTGTCGGTTGCTTTCTCAAACCCGGCATTGATTGGGAGACCACTGCGCTCCCTGTTGATGATGTAGGGGAACACATCCCAAGAGCCGAAAGCTGCTACTTGCCCCTTGTATTTTTTGGTATTGTTGAGATGCTCTAGAATGGTAACATTGGGATTGTTAATTTTATCGTTGCTACTGATGTTTTCGTCATCTGCAAAGCCTGTCAAAATCTCGTTGTACCCTGGATATGAAAACCACATCTGGTTACTGCAATCTACCTTATTCCCATACTTCCTATTGCCGTAGAGTTGCCCCTCTACTGCGATGGTGTTCCAAAAGAAAGGCATCAGCATTTCTCTTCTTTGTAGTGGATCATTGACCCAAAACTCCTCAGTGAGCTCTTCTGGATTTTCCACATATTTAGAATCATCGACAAGCAGGGAATCTGCTCCTCCGAACAATTCTTGCCATCTCAGACCATCAAGAGATACGAGTATGATATTTTCTGTTTTTTGTGCCAAGCTCATAATTGACATTGCGCATAGTAGGCACAGTATTGATATTTTTTTCATCCTTAAAGTATTGTGTTTTTTGACAAAATTTGATTGCTAGTGTGCTAGGCATCATTGAATCGAAAAGACAAACCACCCCGTCTCTTATTCAGAGGTGAAGGGGTGGTTTTTATATCCTTATCGTATTAATTTATATCCCACCAAACATGGGTATTGAGATTGTCAGGTCCCTGACGAGCGATCACTGCATCGTAATTATCCTTGTTGAGAGCCTGTACATCAGTTGGGTAGATGAACCTCACTGGCACTGTCGGCTGTACTGCTCCTGCTCCAGGCGTGATCGTCGGGTAACCCGTTCTTCTCCAGTCGAACCATGCCTCCATTCCGCTGAAAAACAATGCGATCCACTTTTGTGTCCCGATTTTCTCCAAAAGCTCTGCTTGCGTCCCAGTGTAAGCCACATCTGCTTGTGTGAAATAAGTCGCGTCTGGCGCTACTGCTGCACTGATATCAGTATAACCACCCACATCAAGTCTCGATATGTAGTAGTCAAATGAAGATTGAATGCCATTCGTGTAGTAAATCTCGGCATCACCCGTCGAGATAAACCCACGCTCTCTTGCCTCTGCCAATACAAACTGCAACTCAGAATAGCTCATCAAGATCGATTGTCTTGCAATCGGTGAAGCCAAATCATCACATGCTGAACAGGAGAACATCAAGCCTACTCTAGAGATGTAGTTAGATCCACCCTTATCCGCTTCACCACTAGGAGAGTAAGCCAATGCCTCTTCATCAGCTAGGCCATTAGGCACTCCTTGATAGTCATCCAAAGCCCCAACAAGCCCTGCGCCAGAATTAGTAGTAGGTTGAGCATAAGCGTAGATTCTGTTGTCATTCAATGACTTGAGAATGTCTTCCATATTTTCGCTCAGTCGGTACTCATCAAATGAACCTGAACGCGTCGTATAAAGTGGCTGCTGATTCGGGTTATCTTGCAAATACTGCAATGCGGCATTGTCTTCATTGCCTGTCATGATTGGGTAAGTACTCGCATCGCTCATGATCGCTTGCATCGCAGCACTAGGATCTATTCTATCAGACAGTCTCATGTGAATTCTCAACAATAGGGAGTTTGCAAACTTCTTCCACAACATGATGTCTCCAGCGAACAAAATATCTCCTTCGATACTCGTTCCTAATGGATCTAAAAGTGTATTAGCTGATTCTAGATCAGCAATAATCCCTGCGTATATATCGGACTGCGTATCAAAAACCGGTGAATTCACACCAGACTTGGCCGCTACAGCTTGACTATATGGCAAATCGCCATAAGTATCTGTCATCACAGAGTACATCCAAGATTTCATCACGAGTGCGACTCCTTTGTAATTGTCCTCACCTGACTCTTCAGAGATATTGATGATATTCTGCACATCACGCATCGAATTGAAGAATGGATCATACGGATCACTAGCGGGTCCCCAGTTATAACGATCCTCGTTAGTAAACTGAATTTTTGCAGAATATTGCATCACGACATTACCATATCCCCATGCTAAACCAGCGGTCTCAGACACTCCTTTTCTGATGACAGTCGGAAGCAAGAGAGAAGCAGGCACAGCCTCAGGGCTATTGGGGTTGACGTTGGTTTCTTCGAACCCTTGGTCACAGGCTGACACAGCTAATGCTAGCGCTACGAGAATTGCTTTTATATTAATTTTTTTCATCTTTCTGTATTTATACTATTTAGAAATATGTCCCTGAATTATAGGTTGATGTTGATATTGAAACCGTAACTTCTCGCAGATGGGTAGGCCATGTTTTCTATCCCTGGCTGTAGTGTCCCTCCACTCATCGCCATGACATCTGGGTCAAAATGTGGATTCTCCGTCCAAAGAGCTAGATTTCTACCTACTACAGATACTTTGATCGATCTGACTGGCGTACTAACAAACCACTTGCTAGGCATCGTGTAGCTCAACTTAACCTCTCTCAACTTGACATACGACGCATCATACTTTGCAGCCTCTACGTTGTTTCGCTCGTAGTATCTGTTGTGCCAATTTCTAGAAGCAACTTTCACATTATTTGGTATAAAAGAACCATCGGCATTTTGAATTACACCTTCAGAAATGATACCGTTTCCATCTAAGGCTAGGTCATAGCCATTCTCTCTTCCATATAATGTCTCTTTCAACTGACCAGAAGTACTGCCAATCGTCTTGGTTCGAGACACAACTATACCTCCTTGACGGATATCAAACAAAACCCCCAATGATAGGCCTTTGAATGAAAGCGTATTTTGGATACCCATCATCCAGTCTGGGTTATAGTTGCCTTGTTTTTCCAATTCAGAACCACGGAGAGGTGTACCTTCAGCTGAGTGAATAATCTGACCGTAATACGGACTGTTCTCATCTTCAACTCTCGCAAAACCAACACCATAGATATCCCCCATTCGCTCACCTACTCGTGCTTGTACATAAGCTCCATTTATTTCAGTCATGGTATATGTATCTAAGCCTTCCGTCAATTCGATTACTTTTGATCTGTTTCGTGTAAAGTTGACTCCCATCTCCCAAGTCAATCCATTGGCCAACTGAACTGGCGTAGCGTTCACCATAAGTTCGATTCCGTTGTTTTGAATCTCTCCTGCGTTGATGATACGGCTATTATAGCCTGTAGCTATATCCAATGCGATCGGGATGATCTGATCACTTGTACGATTGTCATAGTATGTAAAATCTAATCCCAATCTACCTTTAAAGAGCCTCACATCTGCACCCAACTCGAATGAAGCTGTTTTCTCTGGCTTCAACTCAGCATTAGCCAAAACAGAAGACTCACTTTTAGCCTGAGTAGAACCCCATGCAGTCTCTGACACATAGACATTAGACAGACTGTATGGATTTGTATCGTTACCAACCTGTGCGTACGCGCCTCTCAACTTAACAAATGAAATCGGTGACGGAAGCGCTACCATATCACTAATCACCGCACTCAATGTCGCTGATGGGTAGAAATAGCTATTGTTATCAACTGGCAATGTCGAGGACCAGTCATTTCGTCCTGTGACATCCAAGAAGATCATGTTCTTGTATGCGAACTGAGCGTAACCATATAGCGAGTTAATTTTCTTCTCCGTATCGTTTTGAGAAACCTGAAGATTGACAGCCGAATTAGAGAAGTTATAAATCCCTGGAATCAATAGCTGAGGAGCAACGGTTTGATTGTAGTTGAAGGTTTGCTTCATTTGATTACCTCCTGCTGAAACCGTGAAACCAAAGTCCTTATTCAATTGCTTATTGTATGTCAAAAGGAAGTCAGAATTGCGTTCGTTGAAGTACAATTTATCCTCCCGATACATACCTAATGGGAATCTCTGTGTACTAAAGGCTCTTTTTCTATCTCTGAGTTCGTTGTAAAAATCAGTACCTGTTCTAACCATCAAGCTCAACTCATTGGTAAACTTGTAGGTAGCAGACACATTACCCAATACTCTGTCCTTGGATTGACCATTAGTATTTTCGTAGGTCGTGAAATAAGGATTGTCGTGGTAGTTGTAGTTGTAATTGAACTGTTGTACACCTTCCATCCCTGGCATCCAATAATTCTTCAGGTTGTTGGTATTGACCTGACGACCATACCATATCCATAAGTACATCAAACTCTCCGTACCATAACTAATCGCTGGGCGGTTGCCACTCTCAGTATTGATGTAGTTGATAGAAGCATTGATTTTCAATTTATCCGTCAAGTTCACCCCTGTATTCAAAGCAAGTGTATTTCTTTTCAAATCAGTATTTGGTACCATTCCCTTTTGATCCAAATTGGTATATGAAAGCCTTATGTTTCCTTTGTCATTAGACGAAGCAATCGAGATACTATTCGTCAGTGTCACTCCTGTTTCGAAAAAGTCATTGATATTGTCTGGACTTGGAGACCATGCAGTAGGCGTGATAGTACTCCCAGCAGGTGCATTAAGATCACCTCCCCTAAACCCATCAATATTTCGTGGTGAGTCAAACTGCGAGATCAACTGACCGTCCAACTTAGGACCCCAGCTTTCGTCCACACCATCCGCGATCCCTGATCCCGACCCATCTACAAACTCGAACTGACCATTGTTTCCTTGTCCGTATGTATTTTGCCACTCTGGCAAACGCAATGGATTCTCAAAAGTCGTATTAGAGTTGATAGTTATCCCGATTCCTTTGGAGGATTTCCCTGTCTTGGTTGTGATTAAAATTGCCCCGTTAGCAGCACGTGAGCCATACAGGGCTGCTGCTGCAGGCCCTTTAAGAACAGACACCGTAGCAATATCATCTGGGTTAATTTCTCCTGCGGCGTTCCCGTAATCCACTTCTAGGTTTCCACTACCCGATGCGCCCTGCACTTGATTACTAATTGGAATACCATCCACGATGAACAAGGGCTGATTTCCATTGATGTTCAATGAGGACTCTCCTCTGATCGTAACTCTAGCCGATCCTCCTATGGTAGATCCTGAGTTAGTCACCTGTACACCTGCGACTTTACCACTCAACCCACTGACCATATTGGTCTCGCGCGCTTCGGTCATGTCATCACCTTGTACTTCTTGCACTGAATAGCCTAGTGCCTTAGTTTCTCTTTCCACACCAAGAGCAGTGACCACTACCTCGTGGAGTTCTTTTACATTTTCTGCTAATGTAGCGTCCACTACTGTGCGGCTACCTATCGTTACTTCCTGAGTCGCATAACCTATGCTAGTCATGATCAGCTTCTCTGCACCAGATGGAATCGTAAGAGAGTAACGACCATTGACATCTGTAATACTACCTACAGTTTCATTCCCTTTGACGATCACAGTCGCGCCGATGACAGCAGTCCCTGTAGCATCAGATACTTGTCCTTCGATGCGTCTATCCTGTGCGCTAGCGACAATACTACCCATGAGAACAAAAACGAGCACCAAGCTTTGTAGCAGTAGCTTAATGTTTTTTGGATTCAATAAAATTGAGTTCATAGAATTTGATTTTTGTGTTTTGATCCCGCAATATCAAATTCTACTTTGAAGTGAGTATGTTGAAAATGTTACACTATCTGTAAGATCAGTAGCGCAAAAAGTCCATTTGTTAACATTAAATTAATTGACTAATATGAAACCCAATTGACAACACTGAATCAAAATAAAGTCATTAAACAAATGTTAAGTTTACTAATATGAAACTATACTTGTACGTAAGTTGACAAATAAGAAACCAAAGAAAAGCCATGAACAACATCGTAGTTAGCTGGATCGGTAACAAAATCAAGTCCCTCCGCAACCAAAAAAACCTCTCACTCAACGAACTAAGCAACCAATCCAAAATCAGTAAAAGTCTACTCTCAAAAATAGAAAACTCACGCACGATCCCTTCTCTACCTGTTTTCATCAATATCCTAGAATCACTCGAAGTAGCGCCCAAAGATTTCTTTGAAGACATGTACCTAAAAAACGGTCACAATTTCACAGTCGTAAAAAAAGAAGATCGAAAAACAATAGAAAAGGAAGATCGTGTGGGATTCAAGTATCACTCCATCATCAACCAAAGCCTCCTCAACCTCAATGTAGATATCGTACACCTGACAGTAGAACCACACGCCAAATATGAACCCACCAGCACCGATGGTTATGAGTTCAAAATTGTTCTCTCTGGAAAAATCGAATACATCATAGGAGAAGAAAGCACCCTGCTGCAAGAAGGTGACTCGATATTCTTTGACGCCCGTATCCCCCACTATCCCAAAGCTGCCGAGGAACGGGTTCAGCTGCTAGTCATCTATTTTTTATTTCCATAAATAGATGATGAAAGCATCACAAATCAACTAACCTCTATCCAGTACAAACTGAATTCGGTCCTGCATACGTGACACCACTGCGCCCCAATTAAAGGAAGTGCACACGCGATTTCGTCCATACGTTTAAAAAATCATTTTCAACTTTAAGTTGGCCAATCACTTTAAGCAGCTGATCACGTTCATCTTCGACTTGAGACTTCTTGCTTTTACCTTTTTTCTCAAAAACACCTTCTGCGTTGGCCAAAAACTCCCTTTTCCAGAGGCAAGCACCTTCCAGAGAAAGTAAGAGAATTAAAGATAAGATTAAGGTTTTCATTTCACTATCAAGAGTTGCTGATAACGTCCAACTATCATCTGTAAGCTGGACTTTTCAAATATCTACTAAAATATCATATCGCACGAGCCTTTGCAAACCTGCCTGTGCCAGACAGGTAGCTCAGTTAGCTTATGGATGATAGTGATTGCTATATTCAGTTCTTCTCTGCAAGTTGTTCGTATTTTGAGCGAATAGTCTGAATTCTTTTATGCCATATTCTCCATAATATGAATGCTTGAGCTGCCACAAAGGCCACAAGTACAAAAGTACTTGCGTAGTGTCGTTGTTCAAAAGTTTCGATACCTGAAAGAAAGAACCCGAAAATAGCAGTAAGCGCTAGTGTTCGTGAGCCAATGGATAGGTAGGCATATTTCTTCAACCTTTTTAGGTAAGTCACCAATGAACTGACAAGGTTTTCACCACTGATTGGATTGTTGGTGACTTGGTAGTTAAGTGAGTTATGGACAAGCATTAATGCCACAGAAATAATCAATGCTAGGTTCCAAAATATAGGCTTCAAGTGGCCATCGAAGAAGTTGTAATAAAAACCAAGAAACAATATCCAAGCTGTACTCTCGATAATCATCTGGATTCTTATTCCTCTCAAAACCGGATGTCCGTTAACATTGACCATCCCCAAGAGTGCTTCCTTACTGATTTGAGAGGACTCTAAGGAGTTAAATTGTGATTTCAAATTTTCTAGTTCCATCGTTTATGTATTTAATAATTTTCTTAATTTTTCTTTAACCCTTGTCAGACGTGCGCCAACATTGCTTTCGCTTATTCCCATAACTTCCCCGATTTCACGATAGCTGAGATCTTCAAAATAGAGAGATAACAGTGCCCTTTCGGCTTCCTTCAATTGACGAATAGTGCGAAAGAGCTTTTCACTATTTTCATCTTCTGATTCCTGTTCAATTGTTCCGTAATCATTTTGATATTCTTCCAGTTCAGCATGCATTATTTTAGGCTTTCTGAAAGTGGCCATTGCTGTGTTTAGCCCTACCCGATACATCCACGTGGTGAGTTTGGATTTACCTTCAAATTGGTCAAACGATTTCCATATTTGATAAATAATTTCCTGAAACAGGTCTTCCCGATCTTCCTGGCTATCCCTATACATCTTACAGATTTTGTGAATGATGGCTTGGTGCACAAATACCTGTTCGAGAAAGTGTTCCTTATCCTTCATTGTTTTTGAAAATAATCAATCCTACCTCTACCTTCAGTTTTCAGTCCTGTTATTTTATTCGATTCATCGGACTGAAATACGAATTGAATATTCACCTTCTGTGCTGTGAAATTGAGTTCATCGGTTGCAAAAAGCTTTAAGGGAGGGTTGGAGCCTAGTTTAGCGTATAAGCTTCTCTGGTGAATAATCGTCAGTAATACCATTCCATTTTCCGCCTGATACCTACCAGCAAGGTGCTCCAGTTGTTCAACTGATAGCTGAATTTCTTCACCGAAATCTTTTGGCATTTCAAACGGCAGTCCAAAAACAATTTTCTCGATATCCTTCCTAATGTTGTCAGTGGGTAAAAAGGACATGTTGGACATAATCACTATGCTAAACCTTTCGTCTGGGTATATAGCTGCATTGCAGGAATAGCCATATGTGCCACCTCCCAAATGAAAGGTCTTTATTTGGTTTTCTCCATTATCTGTCAGGTACCATCCACGTCCGTATTTAGATTCTTTTTGAGGGTTCTCATGGTCAGTCATCGGTTGGAATGAACGCGTAATCAAATCTTCTCCCCAATACGCTGTTGTTAGGAAACTTCGGCACCACTTGGTCATATCTGCCGAAGTGGAATACATGTTCCCTCCTCCTTTCATAGAGGCCATATTTCGTGGAGGTGCCATGATCACATTGTCAGAAATCAGATGATAACCAGAAGACATATTAGACAAAATGGAATGTCCGTTATAGATTCCTGTGGCATCCATGTTTAGCTTACTCAAAATTTTGGTTTGGAGGATGTTTTCAAAACTATCTGAATAAACATCTTCAAGGATAGATGCCAACAGGTAGTAACCGGGACTAGAGTAGCCAAATTTGCTTCCCGGATCAAATTCCAGTTCCATATTGAAAAATTCAGCCAGTATTTGTTCGTGATTGAGAGGTATTAGTGATTTTTCAGTCCAGTAACCCTCTATTCCTTTCCAGTGAGGAATTCCGGAAGTATGAGACATCAGTTGTCGGATAGTGACCCGTTTCCATTCTTCATTTGGAAGATTGTGAAAGTATGAGATGATTTTGTCGTCCAATGTAAGCTTTCCTTCCTGTTCTGCGAGTGAGACGAGCAGTGCTGTGAAGGATTTAGTCATTGATGCAATCTTAAATTTTGTGTTTGATCGAATCGGTACTTCAAGCTCCCGTGAGGCCAGTCCAATTTCTTTTTCCAGCATATGCCCTTCTCCGTCCACAATAGTCACAATTCCATTGAATCCAACTTGTCGATTCTGAATTTCCAGATAGCTTGACAGTTTTTGCTCAAAGTCAATAGCTGGGGACTGAGCCATTGAATTGAATGAATGAAGAATTAAGCTCCCTATCAATAAATAGTTGATTGTCAGATTTGATTTCATCATTTTTCTTTTTTTGGGGCATGTGTTGAGAAAAAGAAGAAATCCTTACAGTTAAACTGTTAAAAAAGCAATACGCTATAGGATGGGTGTATTGAATATAAGGCCTGTGTATGGTGCGTGTCGTTTGATAATACAGCCAAAGTAGTGAAAATCTGCCGAACCTTCTAGCGAATCGGTGGGAGCTGCCTGCCCGTCCGGCAGGCGGGCGTTCCGCCGAGGCTGGCTAACTGCTCAGTTCGCACATACACTATCACGCCATGTTATGTGGATTTATTTCGGTCGATTCTTCAAGTCCATTCGATCATGCAGTATTCTGGTAATTTCAACTTGTTCGTCCGAAATTAAGCGATAGAATACGATATGTCGGCTCACCTTAAATCCAAATAAATCTCTCCGTATCCCCTCGTAATTTCGTCCTAGCTGCTGGTTCACTGCAATTGATTCAAAAGCGTTAAAAATTGTTCATGATAGGTGTCTGCCTGTTCTTCAGACCAGTTGTCAAAGGTGTAGTTCCAAATGTTAGATAAATCCCGAACAGCAAGATTGGTAAGTTTATACTTACCCATTCGATCTTGTTGCTTTCAACTGCTTTAAATGTGTTGATGGGTTAAAATCTTCGGCAATTCCACTGTCAATCCCTTCTTGTATGGCCCTCTTGAGTGAAATAACTTTGTTCTCCTCTTCTTCGAGAAGTCTTAATCCAGCGCGTACAACTTCGCTTGCGTTCTTAAAGCGACCTTCCGAGACACTATGTTTGACAAAGCTGTCAAAGTAGTGTCCGAGTGAAATTGATGTGTTCTTGCTCATACATCAAAAATACCAAAAATTGGTAACAATTCAAACTACAGCAATTCCACATAACGTCCGCATATGGCGATGTGCCACACGGTTTGATAAAGTACTAAAGTAGCCGAATCGCGACAAACTACAAAAGTCTGTTTAGCCATTAGCCTAGATTTGGACTGCCAAGGAAACCACGAATGCCAGCCTGTCGGCTGACAGGCGTTATTGGTATTCTAGAGATTCCGCGTGGAGCGGTAGTGCTGATTCTGGCATTGATTCGAAAAGCTCGCAAGGGCATTCGTACTGATCATGCCTACACCATGTTATCCACTTTTGGTTTGTTTCGTGTTAATCTGCAAATGCCTCCACAACTGCTTCGAGTTTGTTTGGTTAAAATTATTGAGCTGTTTTTATGATATTAATAGCTGCTTTTCCATTGTTGGTGTACACGCTTAGGAACCAAATATTAGTTAAACCCATCAAAGCAATTGGTTGTTCTTCCGGATCAGTTCCCAATATATGCTTCTCGATTTCACTAAGTGTTGTTGAACCAAGAAATGTTATTTGACTCATTTCCAATTTGAGTTTCTTCGTCCACTGTTGGAGAGAATCTTCGATGCTGCTAGCTTTAACTTGTGAGGTGTATGTTCCTCCTCTAAATTCCATGATAAACGTATAAAGTTCTGTCATTTAATTCCTTGTGGATAACGTCTAGCTAAAATGAGTATGCGCTCCAGTTGCTAGACCTTCTATAATTTCTTCTTAGTAAATACCTTTCCAAGTGCTCAGTTCGCATATTCATTTTTAGCGCTTGTTGTAAGCTGTTTTTCTTGATATTTCGGGTCATTTAAATCTTTATTCCACAGTTCTTTGATCCTTCGGATTTCAATATCTGAAATCAAGTTCATCTTTGATTTCCTCTCAGTTTCCAATAGACGATCAAGTATTATTTTGCGCCCTTCGAGGGTAATAGGACCTAATCCAATCTGTCCGTTCCTTCTAGTTTCACATCTGTAATTTTTGTTATCTCTAAAAACACTGATCCAATTCCGAAAGCTGTGAAGCTCTTCAAGTTCTGAATAGCCATTCTCGATCATTTTTGAAATTGATTTATCCTTCCGAACAACTGTGCAAGTCCAACAGCCAAATCGACTACTTCCGCAGGATTTCCCAGGCAATTCTCTATATACCGGACATTCAGAACCTGCGTCTTTATACAATTCACCTAATTTCTGAGAATCAATACTCTCTGGAAAACTGTTGAATTTCAGAGCTGCCCAAACATCTTTAATGTTATGGTGTACAATAGGGCTGAATATTTTTTTACTGGATGATCCAGATTGATTGAAGTAATGATCTGAGCTAGTAGAATGTTTCTTCATTGTCCGATCTCGTTGTTCACTTTCTCCATTCCGAATACCAAGCAAAACAACTGCTTTTGGGTTGTTATCAATTATCTGTTTAACTGGATCTATTCGAAGTTTATCAGTACACCATCGAAAGATATTTGTTGGAGTGGGATATCCTCTTCCAATTACTTTAACAAAAAATCTATCCTCCAACTTCGGCTCAGCAATCTCAAAATTGAAAGGAAGATTATTCTCTTCACATTCATCACGCAGTTTGTCGAACGTGGCATATACGTATTGAGTAATTATCGGATTTTCAACACCTGTATCACAATAAACAACCTTAACCTTTTTATGTCTGTCTTCTAATTGTGACAGTGCTATAATTGTCAATTTAAGCATTGCAGAGGAATCTTTTCCACCACTATATCCAAGGAACCAAGGGTCATTATTCTTCAAATATTCGTTTTGGATAATCTGAATTGCAACTTTATCCTTTTCAGGGATTGGTATAAGACAGCTGCTACAAAACCCCATCTATTTTATCAATTAGGTCTTGTCTGCAATTGGTTTCGATATATTCTATCTGATCATTTGAAAGGTTGATGTGTCTAAAAACAGTTAAAATGTGAAATGCAAATGATAAAAGTCCGGCTCCCACAAGAAGAATTCCTGTCAACCATATTGCCATTGTGTCCAAATAAAGTCCTGTCACTATGTAGATTAAACTGGAGAAAATGGACATTAAAAAAATGTCAGCTGTAGATGTCCACAGTAGACCATTAAAATAAACTAATTGTCCTTTTGCTGTTAATGAATTGTCATTATCTACCAAATTGTAGAAGATGTGCTTAATGTGTTTATCCTTAAGAGTATTAAGTTGTTCTTGACTTACTTCTTTATTGTAAACCTTAAGTAATGAGCTAGTAATATAAAGGTCAATCTGACGGTGAGAGTAATTAGTAATAAAGAATCGAATGTTCAACATGTGATACATTGCTCCAATTACAAGAGAAGGAATTATTAAAAGACTATAAGCCAACCAACCTTCACCCATTTTGATTTCAAAGCCTGTTTGATGAAGAAGTGGCAGAAACGCCAAGATCAAAGTCAATCCAGGAATCAATAGTCTCAAAAATTTCAGTGTCTTTCTTTCCATGATATACTGACTAACGCCAAATTAATTATTGATTATCAGATAGTTACAAAAGTGCTTTTTCGAGTTCATTTTCATCATATTCAAACATTTTCAATTTGACGTTAGCTTCTGAAATCAATTTGGAAAAGTCGAAATTGAGAAATTTTACGAGTTCAATTTCAGCTCCAAATCTCCCCAATGCCTCCCAACATTTCGCTATACGCAATTGCGTATATATATTATTGGTGTCGAGCTAATCTAGTGGGTTTTTAATCTTTTTCATAGCGTTATGAGCAACATGTGTATAAAGCTCCCTAGTGCCTACCGTGTCGGGATACTGCTTTTCGTTTCAACGGTTTTAAGTCACTCTGCGGAAGGCCTAAAACAACAGACAGCCAAGCTGTACACTATTCATTTTACACACTTAAAAACCACGGCTACCGACACCTCGTCAATCATTGATTTTCTCAAGAATACCCTTTTCCCAGCGTAGCGACAAGCAAGCCGGTCTTTAAGATCAAAGTACAGCCTATATATACCCATATCTAGGTAGCGGGTCAAAAGCTTTCACCTTTCAGATCGCTTTGAGGAGAGTAATAAAGGTTCGGGTTTCTGCTTGCGCAAGCAGAAGGCGCACCTTGGGCAAGCAGACCGTTGCGCTTGCCCAAGTACAGGCTCCCCCTTGCGCAAGGGGAAGGCCGACCTTGCGCAAGGCCAGATCGGCGCTTGGAGTGTTCCCAGTCGCAGGTGCTACAGGATTTAGAGTTTTCATTTCAATATTTTGCTCGATCTACCCTGTCAAAGACAGACGATACTACTTCTCTTATGAAGATGGTTTTTGTCCAATAGAGGAGAAAAAAATACTGGACAGGAAGTGATTCAAAAAGTAATAATCATTCAAAAACAAACTTACATGACGGTGCCCTTTGACCCGTGGGTCTCATGATAGCCGCTAGTCCAGTGATGCTCTGTGATGCTCCTAAGCCTATTTCTAGTCCCTGCCCTCTCTCATACTGCCACAAGCTTACCAAAGAAGATGTACAGCTACTGGCCACATATTTCTTGTTTCCATAGCTACTGTAGTATCTTTGTGCGAAATCAATGCTCATGACATTTAATCAGGATCGAAAATCAAATCACAGATGAATATAGAACAAGAACTACTTAAAAGAAGTGAATCCAAATGTGAACTATGCGGCGCGACAGAAACACTCAACGTGCACACCGTCTCTCCAAAATCTGGGCAGGACCTCTCCGAAAATGCAATGATCTGTGGCTCTTGTTTGGAACAAATAGACGACAAAGATAAAATCAACCCCAACCACTGGCACTGCCTCAACGACAGCATGTGGAGCGAAGTACCTGCCGTACAAGTACTCGCATGGAGAATGCTCAACGACTTGATCGCTGAAGGCTGGGCACAAAACCTCCTAGAAATGCTCTACCTCGACGATGACACCCTTGCATGGGCCAAAGAGGGAATGGTCGCTGATGAGCAAAAGGCCATTAAGCATATCGATAGCAACGGCGTACAGCTATCTGCGGGGGATTCGGTTGTTCTCATCAAAGACCTCAACGTCAAAGGTGCCAACTTCACTGCCAAACGTGGCACGGCAGTCCGCAACATCACCCTCACCCATGACAATGCCGAACATATCGAAGGCAAGGTCAACGGACAACACATCGTCATCCTCACCCAGTTCGTCAAGAAAAGCTAGTTCAAATGTAGCTTCCTACAGATTCTCCAGCCAATCACAAATGCTATTTTTCTAAGAGACAAAACCTATTATCTGATTCAGAGGGATTATCAAATTGAATAATTCAGGTTAAATTGTGCCTTAGACTTAAAAACATAAACCCGACAACTATGTCCATAAGTACTGACGCTGAAATGGCAGGAATGCGAGAAATTAGCACCATCGTGGGGCTTACCTTGAAAAAAATGCGTGAATATGCCAAGGAAGGCATGCCCACCAAAGAACTCGACGAGTATGGCTATGAAATACTCAAAAAGCATGGAGCAAAATCTGCCCCATTCGAAACCTACGGATTTCCTGGATGGACATGCATCAGTGTCAACAAAGAGATCGCGCATGGTATTCCCTCAGAACAAAAAATCCTCAAAAATGGTGACCTCATCAACATAGACGTGTCTGGAGAGCGTAACGGTTTTTGGGCAGACAATGGCGGATCATTCGTGCTAGGCGAGGATATACATGTACATCAACCACTCATCGAAGCATCCAAAAAAGCCCTCTTCAATGCGATCAACAAAATCCAAGATGGCATCAAAATATCCGACATAGGACACATCATCGAGTCAGAGGCTAATCGAAGTGGATTCAAAGTAATCAAAAATCTAGCAGGTCACGGAGTAGGCAGAAGCCTCCACGAAAAACCCGAAAACATCCTCAACTACCGAGACAAACATGATCACCAAAGGTTCGAAAAAAACTCTGTCGTGGCGATAGAAACTTTCATCTCTACCAAATCTACCCAAGCTGTAGAACTGAAAGATGGATGGACTTTGGTAGGCAACCGAGGAGGGTTCGTCGCACAGCACGAACACACCATCGTGGTGACTGATGAGCAGCCGATTATCTTGACAGAAGCCAACGAGATATGGAAGTAAACCTAGACCCTCGACGATGACCAAAAACATCCGGACGGTTTTACTACTCGCGGCGGTGATCCTAACCCCTCTCCTGCTCTATGCGCTACTTCAGGTCAAATCACTCGAAGAAGACGAAGAGACTGCAAACCAAATCTACCAAAAGCAGTTAGAGACCATCATGTTTTCGCTCAACCAGTATGCAGATGATATGATGGATAGTTGGGTACGAAAACTCACCAACGAAAAACATCCCCTATCCAAAAATGCATCTGATCTGCTACTCGCCAACGAGTCCATCCAAATGCTCGTCATTCGTCAGATGTCTAACCGATCCGACAGCATCTGTGTCAACGACTATGTGATATCTACCGATGATACCCGTCGCAACATCAACAACTGGTACGACTCCAAGGATTCCGTCCTCTTCCAATTGACCAAATACCTCGATGCGGGATTTCAAAAAATCCAACCCGCTACAGACTGGCAAGCCATCAGCGGTCTACAACCAGCCCAATCTGGCATCACTGTCATGCTCTACGACCGTGACTCAACCCTATACAATGCCCTTTTCATCCTAGAGACCAACTACTGGATAGAACAGACATTGGGATCCAAAATGCAAGAATCTGCTCAAGACAACCTCCGAATAGCGGTACTACAATCCGCCGACACCTTAGACACTCCACGCATCGCATTCAGCACGGAAACCTTCGACCTAGACAAAGACTACATACGCAACGAACTCTGGATACTCCCCAATACCTCACTAGCCATACAGACCAAAGGAGAAAGCTACGCTGAACTGATCCGATCCAGAAGCCGAAACAATCTCTACATCCTACTGGCATCCATATCGACGATGCTACTAGGTACACTCATCATGCTCCGAAACATCCGAAACACCGTACGGGTTGCACAGCTCAAATCGGATTTCGTATCCAACGTATCTCATGAGATTCGTACTCCCCTCTCCCTCATCAAAATGTACGCCGAAACCCTCATGCTAGGCAGGCTACCCTCTGAGGAGAAAAAAAAACACTACTATGAGGTCATCCATCATGAAGCCGGGAGACTCACCTACCTAGTCAACAACATCCTTGATTTCTCCAAAATAGAGGCAAACAAAAAGACCTACCGACTCGAAGCTCAGGACCTCAACGAACCCATCCCGCAACTCATAGAACATTACTCACACACCCTACGAGAAAAAGGAATTCGCTGCGAACTATCACTATCCAGTAGTCCACTCCTCGTCAATCTGGATCTTCAGGCATTTGACGAGGCATTGTCTAACCTGATCGAAAACGCAATCAAATACCACGGAGACAGCGATCAGCTCAAAATCTCAACCTACCGCAAAGGCGACCATGCTTGCTGCGAAATCAAGGATCACGGCATTGGGATACCCAAAAGTGCACAGCGCAAGATTTTCGATAAATTCTATCGTGTAGAGCACGCCCTAACTCAAAAAACAAAAGGGACAGGACTTGGGTTGAGTCTCGTACAGCATATCATGACCTCTCATGGAGGGCGAGTCACTGTAGATTCGATATTGAATCAAGGCAGTACTTTCACCTTATGTTTTCCACTAAACCAGACCAGCACATGACTAGAATATTAGTAGTAGATGATGAGCCCGCTATGCGGGAAGGGTTACATGACAACTTGATCTTCGAAGGGTATCAGGTCGATACAGCCAGTGATGGTAGCGCCGCACTAGCTGCGCTAAAAGACCAACACTACGACCTCATGGTTTTAGACGTAATGATGCCTGAGATGTCTGGATTCGATGTGTGCAAACAACTGCGCAGTGAACAAAATCCCATCCCCATCATCCTGCTCACAGCCAAAGGAGAAGAAATAGATCGTGTACTCGGATTAGAATTCGGTGCAGATGATTACATCTCCAAACCCTTTAGTGTCCGTGAACTAGTCGCTCGAATCAAAGCCATTCTCAGACGCACACAGCAAGGACAACAAACCGCTCCTCCTCAGCATTTTGAGCAGATCGGGCTAATGCAGGTAGATTTCAAAACCTATGAAGCCAAGTTGGGATCGGAAACAATCAAACTCTCCCACCGAGAATTCGAAGTGTTACACTTCCTCTGGAATCACCGTCAACAGATCGTCAGTCGAGACGATCTACTCAAAAACATCTGGGGCTATGACGAGTTCCCTACCACACGGACTATAGACAACTTCATTCTACGTCTTCGTCAAAAAATAGAAAACAACCCCAACGATCCAAAAATCATCCTGACTGTCCACGGTATGGGGTATAAAATGCTTTAAATTGATTTAAACGTAAGTACCAAAAGGCACCTGTAGTTCTACTCTCGTACCATGTATTTCTCCACTTTCATTCTTAATTTCATTGAAGACCAACTTGATTTTATCCTTGAGTGATTGGTTAAAGCCAAATTTGTCATTAGCGATTAAGTAGGGACAAATTTGGCTTTAATATCAATTAGATAGGAAAACTCGACCTTCCACATCATAGCGCCCACGTGTTGGACTGACACAAAAAAAGGGCTTCCCTTTCGAGAAGCCCTTCACTAACAATCAATAATAATAACCAATACGGTATTTTAATTATCCTCTTCAAGCCCTGCTTTGGCTTGGAGTTCTTCCAACCCCTTTTTGCCGTAGGCCAATTTCGTAATCACGATATAGAGTACTGGCACGATGAAGATCGCTAGGAAGGTCGCAGCGAGCATCCCGCCGATCACGGTCCACCCGATCGTCTGACGCGCAACAGCTCCCGCACCAGAAGCCAACGCCAACGGCACGACTCCCAATATAAATGCCAAAGACGTCATCACAATCGGCCTCAATCTCAATTTGACCGCCTCCAGTGTAGCTGCGACGATTTCCATCCCACGGTCTACCCGTTCTTTGGCAAACTCCACGATCAAGATGGCATTCTTAGCAGCCAGACCTATCAGCGTGATCAAACCAATCTGCGCATAGACGTTGTTGCTCAGGTGTGGCAAGAACATCAACGCCACGATCGCCCCAAAAGCACCCAAAGGCACTGTCAGCAAGATCGAAAACGGTACAGACCAACTCTCGTACAGTGCAGCGAGCAGCAACAATACAATCACGATCGACAGTCCAAAAATCGCTACCGTGGCATTGCCTGACGACAGCTCCTCACGGCTCAGCCCTGAGAAATCATAACCATAGCCTGCTGGCAGCACTTCATCCGCCACCTCTTTGAGTGCCTCCATCGCTTGACCACTACTGTAGCCCGGTGCTGCAGCCCCATTGACTTCTGCCGATCGGAAGAGGTTGTAGTGAGAGATCACCGGTGCACTTTCCTTGACGTGATAGTTGACCAATGCACTCAGCGGTACTGATTCGCCGTTGCGGTTTTGGACATAATACTTTTCTAGATTTTTGATATCCATGCGATAGCTCGTATCGGCCTGAGCCACGACGCGGAAGTTTCGACCGTAACGCGTGAAGTCATTGATGTACTGGCTCCCCATAAACGACGACATGGTTGCAAAAACATCCGATACGGACACGCCCAATTTCTTGGCTTTCTCTCGGTCTACATCCACTTGGTAGCCCGGTGCTCGTGCGGTAAAGAAGCTATAGGCCATCGCAATCTCTGGTCGCTGATTGGCTGCCATGAGAAATTGCCCCAAGACTCCTTCGAGCTCCTTGACCTCTCCGCCAGCACGCTGCTCCAGCATGAAACTGAATCCCCCTGTGTTACCCAAACCTGGAATCGCAGGTGGAGACACCACGCGAATGGTCGCTTCGTGTACACTCGCAAATGCGGCATTGAGCTGACCGATCACTCCCTGCAACTGCATGGATGGATCTTTTCTTTCCTCCCAAGGATGCATCTGGATGAAGTAGGTCGCTGAGTTGGATTTGAACGAGAAGTTGATCGCATTCAGTCCAGCGATACCCGTGTAGTTTTTGATCGCGGGGTGCTCGCCGAGTGTCGCACCTACTTTGTCCATCACTTCCAGTGTACGTGCCGTAGACGACCCTTCGGGCAGTTCCATCGCGATGAAAATACGCCCTTCATCTTCCGTAGGGATAAATCCAGTCGGTTTGATGTTGAACATCCCCACCGTGCCTACATAGATACATACTAGCGCGATCAATACCATCGGCGTGGCTTTGATGGCCTTCCGGACACCATTGCCATAAGACTCAGTAGTCCGCTCAAACCAAGTATTGAACTTGAAGAACAGCCCATTGATACCCGTAGATTTCTTGGACAAATTCATCGGACGCAGCATCAGCGAACAAAGCGCTGGTGTCAGTGTCAGAGCGACAAAAGCCGAAATCAATACCGAAATCGCAATCGTAATCGCAAACTGCTGGTACAATCGTCCTACGATACCTGGGATGAATCCCACCGGAATAAATACAGCCGCCAAGATCAAAGCAATCGCAATAACTGGCGCAGTGATGTCTTTCATCGCTCGGCGTGTGGCTTCTTTGGGCGAAAGCTTGAAGTGATCGATGTAGTGCTGTACTGCCTCTACCACCACAATCGCGTCATCCACTACGATACCAATCGCAAGGACGAAACCAAACAGCGTCAGTGTGTTGATGGTGAAGCCCAAGGGAATAAAAAAGATGAACGTACCCACAATCGAAACCGGAATTGCCAAAATCGGTACCAAAGTCGCTCTCCAGCTCTGCAAGAACAGGAACACCACGATCGTCACGAGCAGCAAGGCTTCAAACAGCGTATGCAACACTTCCTCGATCGACACCTCTACCACAGAGACCGACTCAAAAGAGACCACATAATCCACATCATTAGGAAATGCTTTCTTCAACTCTTCCAATGCTTCGTTGACCCCATCGGCCGTCGTGAGGGCATTGCTACCCGGCGCTTGATAGATCAAAAGGAGCGCCGTAGGATCTCCATTGACCACAGACGCACGGCCATAGTCAAATCGACCAAACTCGATGCGGGCGATATCTTTGAGATAGACCAAAGAGCCATCTTCGGGGTTGGTACGGACGATGATGTCTTCAAATTCTTCTTTTGACGACAGTCGGCCGTTGACAGTGATCGGATACTCGAAAGCCTGATCATCTACCTGCGGCATAGCGCCTACTTTCCCCGCCGCGACTTGAAGGTTTTGCTCCTGTATCGCTGCACTGACTTCTTGTGTACGGATCCCATACTGAGCCATCTTGTCTGGCTTGAGCCAAAGTCTCATCGAGAAATCCTGCCCTAGAGAAGTAATATCCCCCACACCTGGCACACGCAACAAAGCGTCTCGCACGAAGATGTTGGTATAGTTGTCGAGGTAGCCTACGTCGTGTGTCCCGTTTGGAGAGTAGATCCCTACCACCATCATGATGCTCGGATTACGCTTGCGTACGACGATACCGAGACGCTTGACCGCCTCTGGGAGTGTCGGTTCGGCGATGCTCACTCTGTTTTGCACATCCAATGTGGCAATATCCACATCGGTCCCCACCTCAAAGGTGACGTTCATTTGCATCTGTCCCGTACTCGTACTGTTGGATGACACGTAGGCCATACCCGGGGTACCGTTGACCTGTGTCTCCACAGGAGTCGCGACCGTCTGCTCTACGGTCTGGGCATCTGCCCCTGTATAATTACCCGAAATCGACACCACTGGGGGCGTAATCTCCGGATACTGGGTCACAGGCAGGTTCATGATCGCCAAGGTCCCCGTCAACAGCAGCAAGAGCGAGATGACGATCGAGGTGACCGGGCGTTTTATAAATACATCAGATATCATTCTTCTATGTTATGTTTTGAACCGAATTGATTAATTGTTGCTCACGACCTCTACTGCTGATCCTTCGCGTAGTTTCTGGATGCCGTTGACGATGAGTTTTTCGCCACCCTTGAGCCCCTCGCGTACGACGATGTCTCCACCGACAATGCTACCGAGTTGGATACGGACTTGATGTGCTTTACCGTCTTGGACGACATAGACAAAGTACTCGCCCATCTGCTCGACAACTGCTTTGTAAGGGATCGCAATTTGCTTTCCATGGTCTTGATTGAGCACCTTGACATCCACAGTCATCCCTGGGATCAGGTCCTTCTCTGGATTAGGAAAACTCAAACGGATCGTCAGTGTACCCGTCTGACGGCCTACTGCACGATCGATGGCTATCACCTTTCCCGAATAGGGGTACTTGCTGCCGTCACTCAACGCCATGGTAAACAACGAATCAGGCTGCTCCTCACGTTTCAGCCTGTTGAATCGTGGAATTTCCTTTTCGTTGATCACAAAATCTACCGCCACAGGATCGTCAGACGAGAGCGTATTGAGCAATGGCTGACCGGGCGATACTTGCGCACCGACGCGAACTTGATGTATCCCGATGGTCCCAGCGAATGGTGCTTTGATCGTAGAGTACTGCAAGTCATTGGTCGAAGAAGACAATTGCGCTTTGGCCGCATCGACTTGCGCTTTGGCTGTTTGGAGGTCTGCTTTGGCGTAATCTACTTTTTGCGCAGCGATGGCGTCCTGCTCGCGCAGTGCTTCGTAGCGCTTCACGTCCTGCTCTATTTTTGCCAAATTGGCTTCTGCCGTAGACACATTTGCTTTGGCTTGATGATAGGACGCGATATATTTGGTTCGGTCTATTTCATAGAGTTTCTGCCCCTTTTTGACTGTTTCGCCATCTTTGACGAAGATTTCGGTGATGTATCCAGACAGTTGAGGACGAAGTTCCACTTCGTTGACCGGTACGACAGTAGCTGGATAGCTATCCAAACTTTCCACTTCTTTGGACAATACGTCCATGCCCGTCACGGTCGCTGCTCCTGCCATTCGAGGCGCACCATTCCCACCCGTACATGCAGTCACGGCTACTGCGGCTAGGACTATCAGGATGGCGTTGAGATATAAATTTCGATGTATGTTCATGGTTTTTTGAAAGATCATTGTTGTCAATTGATTTCGATGGTTCCGATGGATTTTTGGAAGTCCAGTTTGCTAGATAGCAACTGAAATACCGCATTGAGATAGTTGAGTTGGGCTGTCTGCAATTCGGTCTCCGCTACGATTACCTCCAAGTAGGTTTTGATGCCTTCGTCGTATTGTAGTTTGATGGTTTTGTAGACATCCGCTGCGAGATCGGCATTGCTACGGAGTGTTTCCATGTCGTAGTAGTCGCTCTTGTATCCTGCGAGTGCCGTCTGATACTCGGTGCTGATCACACGCTTGGCATCTTCCAGTGTCACGTCGAGTCGCTCTTCTTGGAGCTTGGCGATCTTGATTTGCTGGTTTCGCTTGTTGCCCGTGAAAATCGGAATGCTAGCCGTCAACCCTATGCTCGACGTGGTGTAGTTGTTGTTGTACAGACTCGTGAAATCATCGTGAAAGTACTGCGGGCTATAATTGGCATACGCCGAAATCGTCGGGATCAAGCCCATCTTATAGTATGACGTGTTGAGCTTGAGCAACTCCATGTCCGTCTGCAACTGTCGGTACTCGATGCGACTCTCGATCGCTAGATTCTGCGTGGTATCCAACAGAATATCACTCTCCAAGATCTGCTTTGTGTCGTACTCCAGATTGAACTGCTCCTCCATCGGCAAGCCCATCAGCTGTCTGAGGTATGCAAACTTGGCCTTGAGCGACTCCTCGGTTCTCTTCTTGGCACTTCTCGAATTGGCCAAAGTGATGCTAGCCCGCTGGTAATCGGTCTTGTCCACCATACCATTGTCATACTGTGCACGCGAATCGTTGTACTGCTTCTGCTGACGCACGATGTTGCCCTGCAGGATATTGAGCTGCTCGCGTGTCAACAAGATGTCGTAAAACGCCTTGCTCACATCCACAACCGTACTGATCTTGCTCGATACGATGTTTTGTTCGAGCTGTCGACGGCTATGCTTCGCAGCTTTGCTCGCCAAGAGCACCTCGTTGCTATAGAGCGTCTGGTCAGCGCGCAGAGACAAGTTGGAATTGTACTTCTGACCGATCTGCACGACATTGCCAGCAAACACCGTACTCTGCAACTGGGTGTTGTTGACCAAGCTGTAGCTCCCCGTGATCTGTGGCAACCAAGCCGACAAACTGGCGTTGATCTCATGGTGACCGATCTGCTCATCGATCATCGTTTGCTCCATGTCTGGTCGGTGCTCCAGCGCAAAAGTAATACACTCCTCGAGTGAATAACTCTGCTGCGCCGACACGTGAAGCGTCGTGACCAGGCATAGTATGATTAAGAAACTGAGTTTTTGTTTCATATGATTTCTACTCTCTTTGTTGTTAATTATGTTTTGACAATAGTTTTCCTATGCCTGATTATCTCCCAGACACAATTCATTCCTAGTAAAATAGTTTAGTCATTTAAATGATCATGCCCTTCCATTGCATGTCAATGATGTCATTCAAATCTGACCCATCGATATCCACCTTTCGGTAAAACTTCATTTTCAAGGCGGAAATCACACTCCCGAAAAACAACCCTGAAATCAATTCTGGGTTTTTATCGATGATTATTCCTTGGCTGATTCCTTCTTGAAAAAATGCCGAAAAATACAATTGAATCTCTTTCCTTTTTGGGTAGTTGAAATTGAATGGCGAATTGACAAACTGCTCGTAAAACCGTAGGACATGAGGACGATCTATATGGAACTGGTAGATACATTTCCACCTTTTCTCAAAACGCTCTTTGAAAGAAAGGTTTTTGTCGTCACTTGTCGTTAAGCTCTCCAACAGCTTGTCCACGATATCCGTATGCAAAGCACAAATCATTGCTTCTTTGCTCTCAAAATAATGATATATCGTCCCTGCCGCCACACCTGCATGCTTAGCCAGTTGACTCATAGACGTCCCATGAAACCCACATTCGTTGATCAATTCTAGGGCACTATCGAATATCGCTTGCTTCTTCTCTACCATACCGCAAATATAGATTGAATGTTCATTCGGTTTTACTTTCCTTTTGTCAAAAAGGTTACACCCTTGATACAATTTGAAGAAGAAAAATGAAATTTAGGAGAATCTCCTATGGAGGGGAAAATAGTAGATCACTTCGTTATCCAACGATTCATTGATCGAAACCCGTTGTTGATTTGTATCTCCAGAAATACCGACTGAACCTAATATTGGTCAGAAACACAAAGCCACTATAGTTAAAATGCTATAGTGGCTTTGAAAATATTCTAAGATTAACTTGTCCAAAGTTTGAGATCCTTTAGAGACATTTGGTCTAGGGTCTTGATTCTAACAATCCTGACTCTACTATTTCCTGATTACGCATTTCGAAGATGGCACTGGCCCCTAGCAGAGCCATGTCCGCCTCTCCTGAGTAGTCAATCACCAACAAATCCAATACCCGTTGATAAGGGAAGGTCTTGAGCACCTCTCGCATCGAAGCTTCAAAATAAGGGAAACAGTCCTTGATCGAACCGCCAAAAAATATAGCCTCCGGGGACAGTATGTGCAAGGTCAACTTGACCAACTGCCCTATATGCGTCCCCAGTTCTGCCATGATACGCAAGGCACGCTCGTCACCAGCCGCCGCCTGAGCAAAGAGTACTTTCCCCTCCTCCCCATGCTCTTTCTGGAAAAACTGTCCGCTACAGTAGTGCTCATAGTTGTGCGCCAGGTACGGAAGCACCGCCAACTCTCCCGCGCATGACATGAGGCCAGCGTGCAAACTACCGTTGATGACCAGTCCCACTCCCAGTCCCGTACCGAGCGTAATCCCCACGACACTGTCATAGGGCTTTCCTTTGCCATGAAACTTCTCTCCTAGTACATAGCAGTTGGCGTCATTGGTGAGGCAGACCTCTAACCCGAAATGCTCGCTGATGCTATCCACGAGATGCACCTCATCCCATGACGGTATGTTGGTCACTTGATAAACAATGCCACGTTTCTCATCAACTAGTCCCGGGACACCTATCCCGATACCGAGTATGTCAAAACCCATACTCACCTGTTCGATCCCTGCTATAATCGCATCGACCACCACATCCTTACTTTCTTGAGCTGGAGTCGGTACGCTGATTTTCTTCACGATCTCCCCGTTGCGAATCACCCCTAGGTTGATGGTAGATCCGCCTACATCCACTCCTACTATGTATTGACTGTTGTTCATTCTCTGTACAAATAATTCGTTGACCTTATTGTTCTGCTCCTACCACGATCTCTGTAACCTTGCCATATAGGGTTTCATCCGTAGCATATAATATCGCCTTGAGCCTCGTACCTTCTGCCACCATGAGCGGTGACTCATAGCGTGAAGACTCTAGTGTAGGTTCACTACCGTCCGTGGTGTAATACATCCCTGGCCAGTCCATCTGGTTGTCCAACTCGACTTGGTAACCATCGGTAGAATCCTCGGACACGGTATAGGTCACATGAAATAGACTCTTGGCATAGTTGATATCGAGCGCAGCATAGCGCACTGTCTGTCTTGGCAATTTCTCTTTGAAACGCTCCCAATCCTTGGTACTGCCTGGTGACCACACCAGTTCGGAGAGTGCACTGATCCTAGGGTAGACCATGTACTCGATTTGATCTTCGGTAGGCATGTACTCCGTCCAGACATTGGCCTGTGCACCGAGGATGTAGCTTTGCTCCTCCTCCGTGAGTGAGTCAGGTAGCGGATCGTAGGCATATACATCAGCCATGGTCAACTCACGTCCCACCACAGTCGGTTCGAATCGTGGATCTCCTTGATAATAATCGAGGTACAGAAACTGATAAGGTGCCATCACTACGCTGTGTTGACTCCTCGCTGCAGCGATACCACCAGACTCTCCACGCCAAGACATCACCGCCGCATTGGGTGCAAGTCCTCCTTCGAGGATTTCGTCCCAACCGATGATCTGACGCCCTTTGGAATTGACAAACTTCTCTATGCGCGTAATGAAATAACTCTGCAATTCATGTTCGTCTTTCAGTCCCAATTCCTTCATCTTGGCTTGTATCCGTGGCGACTCCTCCCACTGAACCTTCATCGCTTCGTCTCCACCTATATGAATATATTGGCTCGGAAACAGTTCGATGACTTCTGCCAATACATCTTCGAGGAAGGAAAAAGTGGCATCCTCTACATTGAAGATATCAGGGAATATGCCCCAGTTCACTTCCACCTCTGGGCGCTCACCTGATGTACCCAACTCTGGATACGCAGCGATCGCCGCAGTAGCATGCCCTGGTAACTCTATCTCAGGGATCACCGTGATATACCTGTCTGCAGCATACGCCACGATCTCTTTGATTTGCTCTTGTGTATAGAACCCTCCGTATCGTTTGCCGTCATAGACTTTGGGCTGATGACGACTTGTGATGGTCAAGCTCTCCTTGCGAAACCCTCCAATCTCTGTCAGTTTCGGATATTTTTTGATTTCGATCCGCCATCCTTGATCATCTGTCAAGTGCCAATGAAAGGTATTGAGTTTGTGCATGGCCATGTTGTCGATGTATTCCTTGATGAACTCCACGGAGCTCATGTTGCGTCCCACATCCAGGTGCAATCCTCTCCAACTAAATCGTGGATAATCCTCAACCTGCACCAGCGGCAGACTCCACTCCACCTCAGTAGCCTTCGCTTTGCCATAGATTTCTACAGGCAACAACTGCTTCAGCGTTTGCATCCCGTAAAACAAGCCTGCGCCAGATACAGCACGTACAACCACAGCATCTGTGGTGACACTGAGTGTATAAGCCTCCTCGGGTTGATCATTGGCTACTCCCTCAGACGTAAATACAATCTGGTTATCCCCCACCGATTGGTCACTCGTGATCGGAGCTACTGGGACAGCCCAGCCTGTAACTTGCCTCAAATCCTCCGCTAAATGCTGCGCCACGCGATTCGCCTCTTCGTTATCTGCCTGAGCAAACAACTTCAGGTCCTCTGTGAGAACCAGTTGACCCGTTGACTGTTGTAGGGATACAGGCTCAGGGATAATCTGAACAGTTCCCTTGTATTCTCCCTGAGGTTTCGGGCTACAGGCCAGCAGGCCTCCCAACACAACGCTCAGTATTACATTCCATGTCTTTCTCATGCTATGATCAGTTAATATTTTAATTGTTTTCAAAATTCATCAAGACAGATAGGCTACTCTTTGATAAAGCGGAGACTTTTGACTCTTTGGTTATTCTCTATCCTTACCAAGTATATCCCTGACGAGAGTGAACGTACATCAATTTGACGCTTGGTATCTGCCATTCCGCTCCACACCTGTGTTCCTTGTAAAGTAACGATTGTGACGGTATCATCTGCGCCCAGCTCTGGTAAAACCAAGAAATCATGCGTTGGGTTGGGGTAAATACTATCTACCTCTACGCCTAAACCCGTCGACAATATCTCCTGATGAACCGGCTCAATCACCTCGTGTATCGTCCGAAGAAGTGAACGTTCGTCGCTATAGGATACATCCTGGGTGATTTCCCAAATCATCACTCCGCCTGCTTGTTCCAGTGCTAGTTCTGATTTGGCTCGGATGGTTGGCTGACCGTTGTAGTAGATGTTGTCCACTTGATCGAGAGCCTCCGCTCCCTCGTACTGCGCAACAATATCTCGGTAGACCATCGATCTGATTTGCGTGGCACTTTCAAAGTTGTAGCCATAAAACGGCAGACCAAGTACTACTTTGTCCGCAGATAGTTTTTTTGTATTCTTCCAATAATCAATGTCATATACGGCATTCTCATAGCTCGAGTGCTGCCCCGGTGCATTGGGCGTCCATGGACCAGTCTGATCATAGGACATCACCCCGATGAAATCGTAACGATCTAGGGTCTCGGACTGCAAATTGGTTGCGCTCCAAGTTGCCATGGCGGCAGTGTACAGTTTGGTCTCAGGCAAACGTTCGTCTAACTCCCGAACGAATGCAGGGTAGGCACTGCTGAGTACCAAATCACCCTCCAAATCCACATCGATTCCATCAAAATCATGCGCTTGCATAAAGGCAATCAAGTTGCCGATGACCCGTGGGCGATTGCTAGATTTCATGTTTTCGTGCCAAGCATCATTGATGGTAGTAGATCCTCCACCAATAGACATGAGGACTAGGCACCCTGATTGGTGTGCCTTGAGGATGAGACGCTTCACATCTGCCCCCGATGCTCCGATACTGACATTCCCATCTATATCCGGATTGGCGAATGCCAACATGATGTGCGAATACGACGAAAAATCTGTCTCATGAAGTAGGGCACTAAAATTGACCCAAGTAGGTATATACCCAACCACACGCGAAGGTGAGGACTGGGCTATGCTCGCAGTGATACAGAACACTGTCAAGCTAAAAAATAGGATTGCTTTTTTCATTCAATAAGAAAAACTAGCCCCCGTTTCTCCATCGGGGACTAGTTACTTTAAACTTAACGCTAATTATTACCTAATGCTGAATATGCTGCTTTCAACAAGGAGGTTTCAGGGTCTTTGGTGTCGCTCTCGATGCTCCACATCATCATCCCTCCATACCCTTGAGAGAGTACTGCGTTGGCCTTTTCGGTCACCGCTGGGTGTCCATCGTAGAATAAACCATCGTCTACGCTGAGCATGTTTTTACTATACGCTTCCGCATCCATCGATAAAATCTCTTTGTAAGTATGGTAAGTGGCAAACATCCACAAGTTGCCCCAGCCGACGACCGTGCCGTCTGTAGGCATGTCGTACTTCAGTCCGAAAGCTGGAAACCCGCCTACAATCTTCTCTGCGGGAACCCCCAAACCTATCCAAGTATCCGCTAGACTGGTATAAGCCCAACCTGGCGAGTGTGATGTCGGAGACAAATCTTCATATCGATAGGGTTGTATATTCACCCAATCGATGCGCTCTACTGCCGCCAATGGACTCAACAAACTAGTCGTCCAACCGCCCGGTACAGACACGGAATAAAAGAACTCTCCGTCAGGCCCTGGCCCTTCGGGCAAATAATCCGGTACCGCTGCATAGAATGCACCAATCGCAGCAGCATCCAAACTACCTGGCCCTCCCCAAGTATCGTTGAGATAGAAATTAACTCCATCCAGCTGATTGTCCACCGCAAACTTCATGATCGTTTCCAAGACTTTAGCACGCTTGTCTGCGTCTGCTACCGCGTCAAAGAAGGTCACATCTCCATACAGACCTCCACCAGTGATGGCTGCCATATCATCCGTCACGTCCAGCATGACATACACACCAGCATTGTGCGCAGACTGCACGATCTGTGGGATATTCATCGCATCTGCGAATGTCGTATCCACGATGGTCTCAGGAAATGCCACTTCATCCACCACTGCAGATGAGATCACCAAGTGCGTCAAGCTACTGAAATCAACATCCGAAATCGACCCAGCACTCGTGAGGAAACCAACCATCATTTTGGCATAGTCCTTCGGGACAAAAGGCTGGTTCACTTCGACAGTAGCTGTCCGGGTATTGGGCACACCATTTCGCTCGATCGCTAGATGCACTTCGTAGGTTTTGGGATCATCAAAGAGATACTCAAAAGTAGGATCAGTAGAAACCTCTACTCCATCGAGTGTCCAGCTGTAGGTCACCCCATCGCTCGGAGATACCTGCACGGCGATCTTTAGTGAGTCTTCGATATTGGTACCGTAGAGCTGCTCCCAGCCAAATATCCTCGGCAATTCGTCCGAATCAAAGCTCGGGTTCTCTACTTCCTCCGCACAACTGACGAACATCGAGACGATGACCATCAGTAGAAATGCTTCCTTTATAAATCTATAATTTTTCATTTGGTTCAATTTTTTAGTTGACATAAGCACCGGACTACTGGACATCCCACCATACACGTGAGGTCCAATCGTCTCCACCCTCGAGGCGATCTACCGCTTCTAGCAAATTGGCTTCATTGAGCAAGTACTCGTTGATCGGATACTGCATCCTGCGAGGAATCGTCCCGTTGGTCTGGTTGATCCCTGGGTCGACGTTTGGATACGCGAGTGCAGGGAAGCCTGATCTCCTCCAGTTGCTATACGCCTCCATCGGGTTGAAAGCAAAGTTGACCCATAGCTGCGTATTGATATCCTCGAGCTCTGTACCTGCGCCCAAAGGATTGGCCGCTACGAATGCATCGATCGTGCCTTGATCCGGCAGTTCGATACCATACGCATCGTACTGCATCACCCCTGCTGCGAGTGCTTCCGCATAATGCGTCGCAGCATCACCACCAGCAGACCACCCTCTAAAGGCTGCCTCCGCCATCAACAGTTTGACCTCAGCATAACTCATCATGATGAAAGGCGCATCGATAGCTGTCAATGCCTTAGCAGGCTGTAATATCTGTAGCGGCCCAGTCACCTCAGTCGGTGTACCGTCTACGTCGACCTCTATCGTGCCGCCAGCTGCTTGCCAGATGAAATTGCTCGGCAATACTGATAAGTCTGTATAGCTACCAATCTCGTCGTATACCTCTTGGCTCACATCCGTACGGTCTTTGTTGTCCAGATAGCTACCAGCCATGAGAGTGATGCGAGGATCGCCTGTAGACTCCAGCTGCTCAGCGAGTGTCGTACAGATTCTGAAACTACTCACATCAGGCGATGCAGACATGAAGGTGTACGAAGTACCATTGCCCCCCATACCTCCGCCGTTGAACGGTGCGTCGTTGTGATACATGATCGCCATGTCGGCATTGCTTTCCATGACTCCTCCAGCGATGGCAGCCTCAGCCTCGCTCTGTGCTTTGGCGGCATTCACTTTGACCAGTCTCATGGCTAATTTTAATCGCAGCGAATTCCCAAATTTTTTCCATTGTGCAATGTTGCCCTCAAAGTAAAAGTCTTGGGTCACCTGATCTGCACTAGGGTCCAAAGCATCTGTAGCCAGCGCGAGTTCTTCGAAGAAATCATTGTAAATATCCTCTTGCGTATCATAGGCCGGCTTGAGTACTCCTTCGAAATATCCTTTACCCGCTGTGAAATACGGTAAATCTCCATACAAATCCGTCAATCGATGAAAGATCAGCACCCTCATGATCCGTGAGACCGCGTTGATATTGACTTGTTCTGGACTGTCTTTGGTTCGCTCCACCATGTCCGTGATGTTTCGCACCTCGCGAGAATACTCTCTATCCCAAAGAGCACTCATGTAGGTATCGTTCTTTTGACCTTTTCCGCCAATCTCCACCGTCGCGTACTCGCCTGTCCATAGTTGCATCCAATCTGAGGCATAGATGAAACTGTTTCTCCATGTCTCGTAGCGCTCCCCAGATAGCTGCATCTGTATCGTTGGCAGCATCAGATTGGGATCCATGTCCGTCGACGTGGTAGGATTCTGATTCATCTCCTCAAAATCATCACAGGCAGCAAAACCTACCGTCATAATCAGCGCGATGATATATATATTTTTCTTTATGAAAGTCTTCATCTGATTTCTATTTAGTGATTAAAACTTCAAGCTTAGGTTGACACCATAGCTTCGTCTAGAAGGAATCGATCCATACTCAAACCCTTGGCCATTGCTGTTGTTATAGCCTGATTCAGGGTCTACATTGGGCACATTGCTGTAGATCAGCCAGAGGTTTCGACCTACGAAAGAGATCGATCCTGCCGTCAAAATATTGCCCAACCACTTCTTAGGAAAACTATAGCCAATCACCAATTCTCTCAACTTGACATAAGATGCGTCATAGATGAACAACTCCGGTGATTGGGTGTATAAACTCCCCCAGTAGTTTTGTGGGTTGGTAGGGATGTCGTTGGTCTCATACACTGGATTATCCGCTGTACCTGTGTTTTTGACCCCTTTCCCGACGTATCCACCCGTAGGCGTCCATGCCGCAATATCTGTCACACCTGCTGCTAATCTAGCCTCTTCCGACGCATACCATGCATCTCTGCCTTCGAGTGTCTCCTTAGAAGTACCATTGGCATACGCCAAACCACTACTCATCGAGTACACATCTGCTCCTGATTTGTAATCAATCAAGGCACGAAGCGTGAAGCCTTTGTAGGAGAAATCATTGATAATACCCGTAGTGAATTCGTACTGACCGTTGCCCAAAACCTGCTGTCCTGCCTCATCATCGAGTACCGGTAGTCCTGCGGCATTGTGTACGATATTTCCGTCAGGATCTCTTAACCATTTCTTGCCAACGATGTCTCCATACTTGCCTCCTTCGGTCGCCACGATCGCCGCATTGGCCCACCTTGCATTGGATAACAAATACGTGTCTGACTCTGGATGTAGTTCAGGGATGGAATTAATGTTCTTCGCAAAATTCACCGTCACATTCCACTGGAAATCGCCTACTTGGATCGGTGTGGCTGCCATTTGGATTTCGACTCCTTGGTTGAGAATCTCTCCCGCATTGATGACAGCTATATCGTACCCACTCGTCGCGGGGATGTTGAGTGTCAAAATCTGATCTCTCGTCAACTGATAGTAGTACGCTGCGTCCAATCTCAACCTATCTTGAAAAAAACGAATGTCTGCCCCTACTTCGTACGAATAGGTTCGCGTCGGTTTCAAATCCACCTTGGCCAATTCGACTCCTGACAGTTCTCCGAGTGGTTTGCCCAGCAACGAAAAGTCCTTTACTCCATAGTTTTGACTCAAACGATACGGTTCTGTATCACCACCTACTTCAGCATAAGAAGCCCTCAACTTACCAAAAGATAAAAACTTGCTACTCTCTAATAAATTAGAAAACACAAAGCTACCTGAGAGAGATGGGTACATATATGAATTATAATCAGGGTCTAGAGAAGAAGACCAATCGTTTCGCAAAGTCGCATCCAAAAAGTAGGTATCCTTATAGCCTAACTGTACTGCTCCAAAGAGTGAATTGATCTGCTTGCGCACATTCGAGTAGCCATTGTTGACCTGCAGGAAATTTTGAATAGTCTGCACATCTTCGAGTATGATTCCAGTACCCGCCTGGTTAAACGTCTCCGCATTGTACGTCATGATGTTGCCGCCTACGTATGACGACAATGAAAAACCTCCATTAAAATCCTTGTGCACTTCGAGCATCGCTTGGTAGTTGTCCTCGCGATTGAACCTACTCTGCTCAGTCAAACTACCTGTTTCCAATGTAGGCGTGCTAACAGGTGAGAAATTGGTGAATCTAGACTGATAAAAATCAGTACCTCCACGCAAATTCAAATTCAACCAATCCGTCAATCTGTAATCCACCTGCAAATACCCGATGATGCGATCTCTCGAAGACTCATTTGATATCTCTCGTGTCGACCAGTAGGGATTGATCCGGTAGATATTGCCGCCATTCCAGTCGACATATCTGTCCTCATCATCTTTGTAATCTTCTGACAGCCATTTTTGATCAAAACTAGGTGCGAGACCGATGAGAGATAGTCCCACATTGTTTGGGTTATCAGATAGTGCTGGACGATTAGTCGCCGACTCACGTATGTAGTTTACCTTACTTGTAATCGTCAAGCGGTCTGCCAATTTGAGCGACCCGTTGACCAAAAAAGTATTTCGAGCCATCTCTGACCCTGGGATGATATCTTTGTTTCTCATGTCTGATACCGACACACGCATATTGGCGATTTCGCTACCTCCCGTCAGTGCGACGGTATTGGTGAAGGTAGAACCTGTTCTGAAGAAGTCTAATATATTGTCCTCTACTACGCCATAAGGCTTCAACTGACCATTGTAAATTGGAATCGTCAAGTTGGGATCCATTTTGGCTCCCCAAGCCGACTGAGTTGTATTTTGTGCATCGTCCACATCTGGAATCTGCCCGTCTCTTCCCTGTCCATAGACTGTCTGATAGTCGTCAAATCTAGCACTGACTTTTTCGAAGGTCGCATTGCTAGTAAACTCTACTCCAATGCCGTTTCTTTTTATACCTTTTTTGGTCGTGATTAGGATGACGCCATTGGATGCTCTCGATCCATAAAGTGCAGCCGCCGATGGTCCTTTGAGTACGGATACAGACTCGATATCGTCGGAGTTCAAACTGGATACTCCATCTCCCAAATCATATCCTCCCCACTGACCTGCTCCGTCACCTTGTGCTCGGTTGTCCATAGGTACACCATCTATTACATATAACGGCTCGTTTGATCCTCCCAGCGATGCTTTTCCTCGAATCGTGACACTGGATGATCCCGTCGGTCCAGCACTCGATAGATTCACATCTACCCCAGCGACTTTACCCGACAGGGAATTGACGACATTGACCTCCTTGGCTCTCGATAGATTGTCTCCATCTACTTGACTCACCGAATACCCCAAAGACTTAGTTTCTCTCTCTATCCCTAGTGCGGTCACGACTACTTCGTCGAGCTGTTTAGAATCTTCTGCCAGTTCCACATCAATGATCGTCTGACTACCTACAGTGACACGCTGACTCAAATAACCAATAAAGGAGAATATCAAAACATCTCCTTCTTCTGCGTTCAACTTGAAATTCCCATCAAAATCAGTCACGGTACCACCCGTTTTCCCGTCCATCAATACAGTCACTCCAGGAAGTGGAGATCCGTCTGCCTGATCTGCTACTGTCCCTGATATGACCACTTGTGCCTCCGCATAATTAAGTGCTAATACCAATACCACTAAGAGTGTCAGACCTCCTTTGAGCCATGACTGACTCGTAGACGATACCGATGAGGAGATCAATCCAGGATCCTTCTCCTGTCTCGTGTCGATCTTCACACCAAGTAAAGCCCTCACTTGTGTTTTGTAATGTTTCATCATATAAAATGGTTTGTATAATTAAGTAATTAGTAATTGTCTCTCGTTAAATACACACTTGCACAACACCCCTTTCTACATATCTGCCATAGCGTCATTCTTTAGAACCACACGCTACTCAAAACCGACACTTCTCCCACCTAAAATCTGTGCTAGCTATAGACTAACATTCTGGCATTTTGCAACTTGATGGGTTCAAGATAGAAATAGAGTTAACAAAAACAAAACAATTCCATAACTAATTGTGTGCGCACACAATTAGTTTGTGTTCGCACACAATATTTACACGCAAGTACAGACCAAATCTGACTTTTGACAGCAAACCGCTTTCATAAGGGTTAAAAATTTTAATTCAACGTGCTTTGATTATTTTTGACATTGAAACAATCTACCTACATGAGCGACAACAAAAACATACGAATAAAAGACATAGCTGAGATGGCTGGTGTATCGGTAGGAACCGTCGATAGAGTGATACACAAACGTGGAAAAGTCGCTGAAGAAGTTCGAAAAAAAGTAGAGAATGTACTCCAGTCGACTGGTTATAAACCCAACCTACTCGCTAGAACACTCGGGTCTAAAAAAGCACTCAAAATCGCTCTACTCATCCCCGATCCAAAACAAGATGAATACTGGGCATTGGCCGAATCGGGTGTCAAGCCTAGCTTAGAAGAGTGGTCACAATATGGATTAGAGATCGCTCCGAACTTTTTTGATCTCTATGAAAGCACATCCTTTGCCACATCTGCTAAAGAGGTCTTGTCGAGTAAACCAGATGGTGTCATCGTTGCTCCTATTTTTCACAACGAATCTCTGAACCTATTTGCGGAACTAGATAGGGATCAGATTCCTTATGTACTCTTCAATACCAACATACCAGAAGCCCAACCTTTGTCCTTCATCGGTCAGGATCTCTATCAAAGTGGAAAGGTCGGAGGAGAATTACTCAGCCTAGACAATACCGAAAAGAAAGGAGTCGCAGTGTTTCACATCCATGAGAGTATAGACAACTCCGTCCACCTCAAGGCCAAAGAAACTGGATTGCGCGACTTCCTCGGCACTGCATATGATATAGAAAGCTATGATCTCAACCATGTGAACAGTGGTGAATTGAATCAAATCGTCTCAAAAATCTTACACCAATCAGATCTAGGCGCTGCATTTGTCTCCACTTCTCAAGGTACCAACATCATCGCTACACTCATGGAAAAGCACAACTGTACCCACATCAAGCTCGTGGGCTATGACCTACTAGCAGCCAACCTCCACTACCTAGAAAAAGGTGTTATCAACTTCCTTATCAACCAAAACCCAAAACGCATGACACAAGTCGGAATCAGTCATCTAACCAACCACTTACTCTTTCACAAAGAACTCCCAAGAGAAGAGCTGTTTCCTTTAGAAATCATCAGCAAGCAAAACGTAGGCTCTTACCTAAACTCACGAATCCACTAGGTATCCGTTCCTCAACAAGCCTCCAGCATATCTTAAATAAGCATAAGAAAGGCTTGGCGAATGAACGCCAAGCCTAGACTTAGAATAGTACAACTAGGTATTGAAACTATTTTCTTTTACTGCATCTCGGGACTCAAGATTAGCTCACCCTCAGGCATCCCTTCTGCAGTAGCTGTTATTTTAATCTCCTTCGTAAACCGCGTAGTACGTAACAAAATCGTGGCTATTCCAGCCTCAGCCCTAACAGGATTCTCCCCTATCAGTTCAGCCTCCTCACTTTGTAGTGCGAACGTTACTTCACGGCTATCATCACTCACTAAAGTTCCGTTTTGATCTACGACCGTGGCATAGATGAATACGACATCCGACCGCTCTGTCGTCAGTGCCACCCCAGATAAATCTACGCTCAGTCCTAGTTTTGTAGGTTCTAGCGCTGTAGTCACTGTATCGCTCGCTACTACTTCGCCATTTACAAAAGCTTCTGCTCTCAATGTTCCTGCTTCAAACTCTCCCAAGTCAAACACGAATGGAGGAAAGTCCAAGTCCGTAGCGTATACATCTCGTTCGGCTAATTTCTTCTCGACCAACTCCTCATTGAGGTAAAGTGCTACCTCATCAGCGTTGCTATAGACTTTCACAACTGGTGAAGAACTTTCTGTCCAAAACGTCGCGATATCCACCATTGATCCATCGGCTATGCCAGCAAAACCATACTGTTCCGCAGCTGGGCGCTGGCTTCTATAGAAACTATGTGCGAATTTTGGTATGCGAAAAACATCACTAATCCCTGAAGCCTCCAAGTCATCAGCATAGCCTCTGTTGTAATCGAACATCAGCCAATTGGCATCTCCAATAGTGCCCACATCTCGTCCTTTCCGATTAGAGTTAGTCGCCTCTTGATAGTTAAGTGCCTGCTGCTGCAATCTTTGTTCCCCGGCACTTCGGAGCTGACGACTCGTACGAGCCTCCTCCGCGAGATCCTCAAATGCCTTTTGGTTGAATCCCGCATTCTGGGCATAATACTCCCAGTCTCCGTACTCTGCGATGAACACTTTTCGCGTACCACCCTGATAGTTATTCCAATAATCAGGACTCTTACCGTGCTGACGGGCAGGAATGAACAAATCATAGGATGGGTGATCTATCCACCCTGCACTATATATATCCTGATAGGGCAGTTCAGCATCCAATATATCATTGGCCATCACCATGAACTCGTCGCTCATCCCTGACTCGTTGAGCGACACCTCCCAAAAGAAGACACTCGGATGATTTCTATCTCTACGGATCATATCCCGAATCTCCTGATAGGAGTTCGCTACAAATGCCTCATTTCCTACAAATTGCCAACCCGTTAGGCAGTTCATGACGATGATTCCTAGTTCGTCACAGGCTTTCAAAAACGCCTCATCCTGTGGATAGTGAGACAGCCTCACCATATCAAAACCAGCATTTTTAATCTTAACTGCATCACGATACTGCGCCGCATCAGAGATGGCATAACCTACATATGGATACTCTTGATGCCTATTTGTTCCTCGGATGAATGTATTTTTACCATTGATAAAAAAACCGTCATCGGTTAGTTCTATCTTTCTAATCCCGGTCGTTTCGATCAGTTGATCCACCGGCTTATGATCTGCCATCACCTCAATCGCTATTTCATACAACTCAGGGCTTTGAGGCGACCACAACCTCGGACTTTTGACCTCCAAAGTCTGCATCAAAGTCGTATCGGACTCCCCTGCCAATCGTACAGTCTCTGAAGTATAATCCTTACCATCCAACTTGTAGTTAATATATACCTCACGCTCCTTGTGACTATCGTTCTTGATATGAACTTTGAGTATCCCTTTGGCTACCTCCGAAGAGACCTCTGTAAAATGCACCAAAACGCCTCCACTATTCACCTGATTGGCATGCACTGCATCCGTGATATAAATATCATCGGTAACCGAAAGGGTTACATCTCGGTAGATCCCTCCGTAGTAACTAAAATCCAACACCTCAATGGCTTTCCCTGGTGGAATAACCGGATTGTTTTCGTTGTTGACACGTACACGCAATGTATTAGAAGAACCCTCATCAAGATAATCTGTGATATCGATAGAAAAAGGCAAGTAACCTCCCTGATGCTGGGTCACGAATCTATCATTGAACCAGACGTCTGCTTCGTGCATGACTCCTTCGAATCTCACAAACGCCCTCTGGCCATCCTGAAGCGAAAGGTCAACATCCTTTTCGTACCAACTGGTACCTTGCCACATGTCGTTGACGACCAGCGGCTCTATTTGCACGGTATGGGGCAGCTGTACCTCCTCCCAAATTTTGGTCTCTGTCGTATCTCTCGTAAACTTCCACCCCTCATTAAAACCAGTAACGCTCCGTGTATTTCCTTCACCAGGTGCGCTACACTGAAAAGAGCAAACCGCTACAGCGGCTATCCATATCGTCGTTAGTAATCCTTGTCTCATATCCAAATTAATCATGATGCTTACAATACAATATTCATTGATCCAATCTCAAAGCACTTGTACTAATCGACCACAAAATGGTAATTGTCTTACATCGCATCTAAAAAACACACCATACGGAGAGAAAACAGGCTTTAACAGGAAAACATCCCCCTACCGTTTTCTCACTCAATTTCCATAAGCATGCAACACACACATAAAACCGCACAAAATCTAGTAGCTTCGTAACCAGACGAAACACTCCCCAGATGGCTAACAAATCCATCCCTCGCATCGAGGGTATTCTACAGTTTTACACCCCTGCCCTAGGCGCTGACTACAATGCCTATCGCAACCATGTCTATCGGGTCTACCATCTCACGCTACTGCTCAACACCGAAGAACCTACTCCCGAGGAACAAGCCGCACTGGCTATAGCAGCGGCATTTCATGACCTAGGTATTTGGTCCAATCATACCATGGACTACCTACAACCCAGTACTGACCTAGCCAAAGCCTACCTATCCGAAAACCATAGCGACATCCTGACCCCTCTGGTGCATGATCTCATCGTCACCCATCACAAAATCAGCTCCTACCAAGGTGCTAACCAGTCACTCATAGAGGCTTTTCGCAAAGCAGACCTGATGGATCTGAGCTTTGGTACGATACGACACGGACTGCCCCGTTCACGCTATATACACCTGCGAGAAGAGTTCCCTTTTCTCAACTTTCAAAAAACAGTATTCAAAAAAATAATGCGCTATGCCATCGGTCATCTAAACCGTCCATTCCCTATGCTCAAACGCTAAAAAAGTTCTTACTTTGGGTCTACAATGGACTCCAATCTGAAAGTATGAATATCCAAACAATCGCCTTTGATGCGGACGACACGCTCTGGCACAACGAAGGCCTGTTTCGAGAGGCCGAAACTGAATTTTGTCGGCTGCTCGAAGACTACATGCCGCAGCATAGTTCTGTCAAAGAACTCTACCGCATCGAACTACTCAACATGACACGTTATGGCTATGGCATCAAGGCCTTCATGCTGTCGATGATAGAGAGTGCCATCGAAATCTCCGGCCGTACCATCAACGTCACAGATATCGAGCAGATTCTGCGCATCGGCAAAGAACTCCTCGAAAAACCCGTCATACTGCTAGATGATGTCGAGCATGTACTCTCTTCCCTATCAGAAAAATACAGGCTAATACTCGCAACGAAAGGTGATCTACTAGACCAGCGACGCAAACTCCAAAAATCAGGATTAGAAAAGTATTTTCATCACATAGAAATCATGTCCGAAAAGAAAGAGAATGACTATCAGCGCGTCATCCAGCATCTCGACATCAATCCCGCCGAATTTGCGATGATAGGCAATTCGCTCAAGTCGGACATACTACCTGTACTCAACCTAGGTGGTCATGCCTTTCACATCCCCTATCACATCACATGGGAACACGAAAAAGTAGACCGAAAAATCGAGCACAAACAACTGATCCAACTCACCGATATCCGCCAAATCCTTCAGCATCTATAGCCCACGTTTATGTCCAAAAACATTCAGGAAGAACTCAAACTACAAGTACAACTCCTACACCAAGAGAAGGAAGAAGATCTACGTCAGTATCGTCTCAAGATGTCTAGCACATCCCTCAAAGAGCGACGCAAAGCAGGTGTATGCTGGTATCCCGTAGACCTCAACAAGACACGCTTTGATGCAGGCGAACGACTCATCGTCAAAGTATCTCGGCAGCCCGAGCACACCGATGCGCACCTTTTTCAGTCTGGCAAGCTCATTAGTATGTTCTCCAACAGTACGGGCGATAGTCAACACGAAGAAGCGGTATCTGGAGTGGTCAACTCGGTCACCAAGACTGACATGCACATCACTCTCAATGTAGACGATGTACCTCAGTGGGTGCATCACGGACAGCTCGGTATTCAATTGCTATTTGATGAAAATGCCTATCGAGAAATGGAAAAGGCACTCTTCAAAGTCATCAAATCCAAAGGAGACCGTATCGAGGAACTAAAAAACGTGATCCTAGGCACTACTGCAGCACGATTCGACAACCAAGAAGTCATCCGAGACATCGGCCTAAATGATAGCCAAAATGAGGCATTGCGACTTGTACATAATGCCCAAGATGTAGCCATCATCCACGGCCCTCCTGGCACGGGAAAAACCACAACACTCGTACACACGATCGCCGAAACACTGAAATCGGAAAAACAAGTCATGGTCTGTGCTCCGAGCAATGCAGCGGTAGATTTACTGACCGACCGCCTCGGGCAGCAAAACATAGAAGTCCTCCGTATCGGTCATCCCGCTCGTGTACACGAAGACATCCTCAACAAAACGCTGGATGCCAAAATAGCCAACCACGATGACTTCAAGAGCCTCAAAGACATGCGCAAGCAAGCCGAGGAGTATTTCAAACTCGCCAGTAAGTACAAGCGAAACTTTGGTCACGCCGAAAAAGCGCAGCGACGCGCCATCAAAGCAGAAGCACTAAAACTCAAGGATGCTGCCAACAACCTAGAGTACTACATCATCAACGATATCGTCGCAAAGACGCAGGTCATTGCCTGCACCCTGGTAGGGTCGACGAACAGCTATATCAAAGGCATGAGTTTCGGTACAGTGTTCATCGATGAGGCTGCTCAAGCCATGGAAGCTGCCACTTGGATCCCCATCCTAAAGGCTCAGCGCGTGATCTTCGCTGGAGACCACTGCCAACTACCACCTACGATTAAGTCCTACGAGGCAGCCAAAAAAGGACTAGAAGTGACACTCTTCGAAAAGGCCATAGACCGCAACGAAGCAGACGTAATGCTCTCTATCCAGTACCGCATGCACGAGCAGATCATGAACTTCTCCAGCCGAACGTTTTACAAAAACAACCTGACAGCAGATGCCATGGTCAAGGATTGGAAAGTCTTTGGTGAGGACAGTGTAGTGGAGTTCATCGATACAGCAGGCTGTGCATTTTACGAAGCTGTAGACAAAGAAACACGCAGCTCGTTCAACGAAGAAGAAGCCGATATCGTGATGAAACACCTCATCGAATACCTTGGCAGTCTAGACAGTATGGAGCGACAAGAGGATTTAGAAAGTGTCGGCATTATCTCCCCCTACAAGGCACAGACAGCACTACTCTCTGAAAAATTACTCGCGAGCGGTTTAGCACCTGATACAGCAAAAAAAGTACAAGTCAACACCGTCGATTCATTCCAAGGGCAAGAGCGTGATGTAATCTACATCAGCCTCGTTCGGTCCAATGACAAAGGAGAAATCGGGTTCCTCAAAGACACCCGACGCATGAATGTCGCCCTGACGCGCGCTAGGAAAAAGCTAGTGGTAATCGGAGACAGTGCCACCATAGGTCAGCACAGCTTCTACGAAAAATTCCTAGACTACATCCACGAAATAGACGCCTACCGCAGTGCATTTGAATTGATGTACTAACCTGAGTTAGATTTCAACTTTCATTAAACCCTTGTCGGAAATGCATCAATCATACTTTGTCTTCAAGCCAGATAGACCATGTCTCCGGTAGATAAATAGCTCCCTCTTTTTTCATTGTCAATGAAAAAGGCTAGAAACCTATAAACGCGCTACCGTGTAAACAGTATAATTTTCAATCCCCTTGAATAAAGTATATAGAGCATGATTCATTTTTAATCAAACTCAGGTTAAAAGGTAGATGAGCATGAGACATAAGCACAAAGTGTATCAAACCTCGTTAGGTTGTAGCCTTTTGATATATATCTAAACCATTTTAGATATATATCTTATTAAGTTTAGATATATACCATTCTATATTTAGATATATATCTTATCAAGTTTAGATATATATCATTTTGTATTTAGATATAAATCTTTTTGAGTTTAGATATATACCACTTTATATTTAGATATATATCTTTTTGTTGTAAGATGCTGTGGAGTCATACAGCATCACCTTACATCTATACCCTCTTGTGCCCAATTACTAACCTGAGTTAGATTTTAACTTTCATTAAAACCGTTTCTGAAATGCATCAATTGTACTTTGTCTTCAAGCCAGACAGGCCATGCTTCCGGCAGGTAAACGCTTCTTTTTCATTGCCAAAAAAGGAAGCAAAAAGGCTAGAAATTATAAACTCGCTATCGCTCAGACAGTATAATTTTCAAAAACCTTGAATTAAGAAGATGATTTATATCCTTTATTAATCGAACTCAGGTTACTAGTTAAACCTCTATAAGATGAAAGTATCATAACAGACTACCCAACAAACCAAGGAAATCACTTTTAAAGCTAAAACCGAGACGCACTTTAGCACATCTCGGTTTTGCGACCACTGTGCAGTATTATTTACAATACTTACACCTTAGGCTCCCACTCTGGCTCATACGTGCGCTTCCAGAGCGCATCCGCATCAGCGTTATCTATCACTCTACCTGTCTCTGGGTCTACGTCAAGACTCGTTTCGAGCTGCTGCGCCATATTACCCAAGTGACATAGATGTGTCGAAATACTTCCATCATCAATCGGAGAGCGTAATTGCTCCCCACTACGAATTGCATTCACAAAGTTCTGCATGTGTCTAACTGTTAGCCAGTCAAACCCCGTAGTATCCTGCGTCGAGCTTGAGGTACCTACGCTTTTTTCTGCTTGGTAACTTATTTCCTTCCCCTTTAAATCGAACAATTGATATCCCTCACGATCGAGCAGTATCGATCCTTCGGTACCATGAATAATCGCTCCTCTACCTCGATTGTACAAACTCATGCCATTGCAGCTTCGTCCTTCCCAGTTGAGCGTTTTGCCTCCGTCAAATTCGTAACTCACCAACTGGGTATCATAGTACTGCCAGTCGTCGCTTTTGAAATGCAACCGACCACCCGTCGACACGACCCTATTGGGCATATCCACACCTAGTGCCCATCTACAGATATCTATCTCATGTGTCCCATTGTTATGGATTTCGCCAGTACCCCAGCTTCTAAACCAGTGCCAGTTGTAGGGATGCACATTGTCTCTATAGGTTTCTCTCGGCGCTGGCCCTTGCCATAGATCCCAGTCCAACGTCTCTGGCACAGGAGTCGGTTTGCCGATCCCTATCGATCCTCGCGTATTAGCATACCAAGCCTTGGCATCATATACATCCCCTATTTTTCCGTCGCGGATATCCTTTATCCCCTGTATGGAAGTCAGTGCCGAACGCTGCTGATTCCCCATCTGACAGACTTTGTTATACTTTTTGTACGCTGCATTGAGCAGTTCATTTTCATGAAGGTTGTGGCTACAGGGCTTTTCCACATACACATGCTTGCCCGCCTGCATCGCCATGATGGCCATAGGCGCATGCCAATGTTCTGGTGTCGCGATGAGCACGGCATCTATCTGCTTTTTCTCTAGAACCTTTCTAAAATCTGTCTCTGTTTTCACTTTGAATCCATATTTCTCCTTTGCATGACTTTTGGATTGATCCAAACGAACCTGATCCACATCACATAACATGGCTAAGTTGATATTATCACAAAAACTGATGGCTTGCATCAAGGCATAAGACCGCCCTCCTGTGCCCAAAATGGCTACATTGATCGTTTCGTTAGGAGAGAAAGCCCAAGCTCCAGTGCCTGACAGTACAAATGAAGCTCCTGCTCCAGCAATGGCTGACTTCTTTATAAAATTTCTTCTTGTTGACATAATCCTGCACTTTAGGTCGTGTTTCTATTTAAAGTTGAGTTCGGGATAGTCAGACCACTGCCTGACACCACCCTCGTGCAATGCGTCCAATACGATTTGCACACATTTAGCCGTAGTAGCTCCTGTTTGAATATCTGAGATCACGGCATCTCCATCAACGATGGATTTATGAAACTGGCGTAGCGCATCTATCGTCGGGTCATTGCCTGGCGCATCTATCGGAGCACCTTTTCCCTCTTGCCATGCCTGAATCGTAGCACCTGATACGCCATCCACGACTCCTGTTGCTTTCCCTCCTCTTTTTTCATGGTATATCTTACCAGCTGTATAATCAAGAATCAAAGTTGCCTCAGAGCCAAGTACTTTGATCCGATAGTCTTCGTATCCGTTGGTCGTCGTGCACGTGAAGGACGCATTTAATCCCGATGGATACCTAAACAGTACGTGCGCATTGTCAAAGGTCTCACGACCATCCTTCCAGTGATCAATCCCACCAAATCCCGTGATTTTGTCTGGATGGCTCTCGCTAACCCAGTTGACGAAATCAATCTGATGTGACATGAGCTCCGCTGGCAAACCTCCAGAAAATTCTCGATACATGCGCCAGTTGATCAGTCGCTCCCATTTGAGATCTGGCACAGGTCTACGCCAGTCTCCGTTTCTGTTCCACTGACATTCATAGGCAGTCACCTCTCCAATATAGCCTGACTGGATGATTTCTCGTGCACGGTTATAAAGCGGACTACTGTGGTACTGATGGCCGGTCTGAAAGACCAAGCCCGTTCTTTTGGCCGCATCAATCACAGCCTGCGTCTCCGATACGCCTTTGACCATGGTTTTCTCACAGTAGACATGCTTGCCTGCTGCTAATGCTGCGATAGCAATCTCCCCGTGCGTACTAAATGGCGTGGTGATCACGACCGCATCTACAGATTTGTCCTCTAGTAGTTCTCGGTAATCTTCGTAGCTTTTCTTGACCTGCGCCTTCTGGCATGCAGCCTCCAACCTAAAGGGAATCAAATCGCTACATGCTGTGACTTTCACTCCCTCTAGCTCACCGATGAGATGGATGATCCCAGTACCACGGTCTCCCGTACCAATCACTCCCACACCGACCTCATCAGGCTTTCGCCCAAACATCCCCGTGGCATAGTTGGCACCCAACAACATACCACCAGCAGTCACAGCTCCAGCCTTTACAAATTTTCTTCTATCAATCTTGTCCCTCATACTTAGTTCAGTTCTCTGATTTTAATGCTACGGTAGCTGACCTCATCTCCATGATCTTGGAGCAAAATACAGCCCTCAGGCCACTGACCAAAATTCTCCCACTTCGCATATTTGCTATAGGCCACCAGTGCTTTAAATAGCTGCGAATGACGGTCATACGTTACTACTTTTTCGTTGTTGAGCCAGTGCTCTACTTTGCCATCTTTAGCTACTATTCTGGCTTTATTCCATTGATCTATACCTTTGAACTGCTTACCACGGTCTTTCACGGATAGGTTGTCTGCGGTGATCAAATCGTATAACGATCCAACGGTACGGTTGCCGTTGACACCCTTTTTGGCATCAGGGTGCTTTTCATCATCTAGGATTTGAAACTCACAACCAATGGCACTGCCTGCTCCTTTGTTGAGACTGGGATCAACGTAGTATTTGATGCCGCTATTGGCTCCTTCTGTGATTTTAAACTCCAATTCCAACTCGAAATTGGCAAATTTATTGACGGTCACTATATCACCTGGACCCGTAGATTCTCCTCCATCTGTCTTTTGTACTGTCAATACTCCATCGGCCATATTCCAACCAGAGACTGGAAACTCATCCAATTTTGCACCTCTCCATCCAGCATTCGTCGTTCCGTCCCACAGCAATCTAAATCCGTTGCGCTGCTCCCAGTCAGTCAGTTGATTTTTCAAGTAACTCAACTCAGGAACGGCAGGGGCTCTGTCCCACTCCTCATTTTCAAACCCACTCGTCAGTATCTTGATATTCCTCCATTTGATCTGAGCACCTTTGAGATGATCTTCCCAGATGCTATGCACCTGCAACCCAATAAATCCCTCAGCGGTCATATCGTCAACGAGTCTGGCACATTGCACACCATTAACCCATGTATTGATCTCAGAGCCGATTGCTTCTATATGAATTTTGTTCCAACCTGCTTTGTTGAGCGCTGAAGCTGCTTTTTCGTTTCGACTCAATGGATAGATCCATCCCCGTCTCTGCTCATCGTATATACCGCCAGACCAACCACGACTCGATGGGTCGATTTCCACTTGATATCCATGAACTACTCCATCTCTGTAGCCCTTGTCGGTATTTGATCTTATTTGTATTCCTGAGTTGAGACCAGAATTAATAAAAACTTCCAGTTCTAGAATGAAGTCACCGTATTTCTTTTTGGTAGTCAAAAAACTATTGGGTGTGTCTGGCACGGCTGTACCAACTATTTCGTTATCAATGACTTCATACGTCGCCTTTCCTCCTAATTGAGTCCATCCTTTTAGATCTTTGCCGTTGAACAAGTCCACCCATTGTGCACTCACTGTCCCTACACTTAATGCTAAGCATAGTGCTAATCCTACTTTCCTAATCATGCTTATCTTCGTTTGCTTTCAGTTTCTTGTCATTCGACAAGTTGTGTTAACGTACACACGTATTTCAAAAATATACAAGAGAGCTAAATAATACTACGCATTAGAGGTTATTCCTGAGTATAAAACTCATACTGTTAATCTTTTATCGTCTGTATGACAATCCCTATTGTATATTTCGATCAAGTCATTCTTTCTCTAGAATTATTTTAATCATACATGAAGTATTTAATCTGTAATAGCGAATTTATGCTAAATTCACGTTCCATCGTATCCTTATACTAAACAGCCAACCACAACCTACTATTACAGAAGTAATTATGGCCAAATTAAAGATACTCGTTGCTGAGGATGACACGACTCATGCGACTAAAATGGAAATGCTACTCGATGAAATGGAGTACAACTGTGTCGGGGTTCACGACAATGAGAAGGATTTACTTCGCAGCATTCAAATCATGAAACCCGATGTGATTGTTTTAGATATTTCACTCAAAAACACAGACAGCGGCATCAGTATTGCTCAAAAAATACAACGCATTCGCCCTACTCCTTTTCTCTTTGTAACCTCATTTGATGACAAAGAAACTTTGGGCAAAGCCATGGAGACAAATCCCTATGCCTATCTTATCAAACCCGTCGAGCGAGGCAACCTACAAGCTGCGATAGAACTCGCCATCCACAAATTTAGTCGACAGGACACAACCTCTCACGCTCAGCACTCGGAGTGGAATACTGACGTACTCGTTCAAAACAGTTTTTTCCTCAAAAGAGGAAGTAAACTTGAGAAAGTACAGGTCAAAGATATACTCTGGATAGAATTAACAGATGAACGCTATTGTCAAATCATCACTACTACACACCAATATCATTTGCGCATGTCGCTAAAGGCACTGGAACAACAGCTCGACCCTAAGCTGTTTTTGAGGGTACATCGAGCCTACATCGTCAGCATAGACCGAATTAATAGTATAGAAGAAGCTGATCTAATGATCGGTATTGAAGGCAGGGAGATCCCTTTTGGTCGCAGCTACAAGACCGTTTTGTTTAAAAGATTACAAATGCTACACTAATTACCTGTTCAAAGAGGGGCGATAATATTGAGAATGATTTTAAGATTGAACCAGTTCATGCAAATTAGAAATTACCTTTTAGCACTATGCCTGACTCTCGTCGGGACATCCTATGCCCAATCACCTATCCTGCGACAAATGATAGAAGCGCAGCAGGCAGATAATGAAATATTGTTGGACTCCTTGATCAATCAGATGTATGCCAAATCTAGTACGTTAGACTGGGCTTCATATTTTGACTCGTTGTCTGCGTCAATTGATTCGGACTCTATCTTGATAGATTTCTATTATGATGTAGCTGCTCCCATTATTACGGGAAAAAGTGCTTCTGAAGCAATTACCCTAATAGATGAAGGAATTCGATTGAGTGAGGGAATCGATCACAAGATGCTCACAGCGGAGGGGTTAGAACTAAAGGCATTTGCACTGAGTCAGTTTGGTCGATTTGATGAATCCATCGCTCTGTTTTATCAAGCCTTACGCTTAATAGACCCAAAGTTACACGGCGGACTTTACGCCAGTACTTTGGCCAACCTTGCCTCTACCTTGCACGAGATGGGAGACAATGAAAAATCCATCGATTACCACCGAAAGAGCTTGGCTTATCACCAGGATACTGGAGACCTACGCGGCGAAGCTTTGTCGTATTTGGGTCTGGGCAACGCCTACTCCGGGGGGCCAAATTATGACAGTGCGTTGTATTATTACGAGAAGACCATCAAGTTGTCAAAACCAAATGGATGGAACGACCTAGAAGCCTATAGCTATGGCAACATGGCCTCTGTCTATCTAGAGCAGAACCTCTTACAAAAAGCCATTGACTATCAGAAGAAAGGATTGGCGATGGAAGAAGAGCGCAATGATGAGGTGATATCTATCGAGTCTCATGCCAACCTTGCTTCTGCGTATGCCCAACTTCAGAACAGAGATCTGGCGATGTATCACTTGGATCGAGCCAAACAAATCGTCGAAAAATACGACGCATGGCATACCATGGTGATGGTCTATGAGATTGAGTCAGAAGCGTATAAATCCTTTGGACAATATGATCTAGCACTCGCTGCTTACAAGCAGTTCAAAACATTAGGAGATAGCCTGTCAGGTGAGGAAGTCCAACGAAATAAACTGGCACTACAAGAACAGTACGAAGCAGAAAAGAAAGAGAATGAAATCTTAACCCTCCAACAGCAAAACCAATTGGCTACTTTGGACCTGGAACAGGGTCGGATGGAAAAAATGCGCTTGACTATCTTGGCAGGAGTAGCCTTACTCGCTTGTGGAGGATTCATCTTTGGGTTCATCCAGACCCGAAGATCCAAACGAGCACTGGACAAGCGAAACCTAATTATCACTGATATCAACAAAAAACTGAATGCCTCTCAAGACGCGCTGATGGAAAGCAACAAGATGAAGGACAAGTTCTTTGCACTGATCGCTCACGATATCCGAGGACCTCTGACGTCCTTTCAGGGGATTGGACGCATGCTCCACTACCAAATGAAAAAGGGCGACACTCAAAAGGTAAACCAACTGATAGAACAAGTAGACAAATCTGCAGACAAAGTCAATCACCTATTGGATAACCTCCTCAAATGGACCTTGAACCAGCTTGGCACTTTGCCTTACCAACCGCAGGAGATCAACCTCCAACTCCTGATAGATGATGCGGTGACGATATTTGCCCCCAGTGCACGAGCCAAAGAGGTAGAATTGATCGTCGACTCTATCTATGAAGAGGAAGGTGTCTGGGTACGTGCAGACATCAATATGATAGGCACCGTACTGCGTAATTTACTGAGCAATGCTATCAAATTCACCCCACGTCATGGCCAAGTGACAATTGCTATTGAGTCACAGTCGGATCAGTTGATTGTCCATGTCCGTGATACAGGAATCGGGATGAGCGAAGAGGCAAAAAGCCGAATCATGGAAGAAAGTCTAAACGCCAGCGCAACTGGTACCGACGGAGAAAAAGGCACAGGACTCGGACTGATACTCTGTCGAAAATTTGTAGAAATACATGGCAGTCAACTCAACGTGACGATCCATGAAGGTACCACTGTCAGTTTCTCCTTAGAACTGGTGAAAACGAGCATCTTGCACGAACAATAAGAAGCTCAGTCATCGATTTCGTGTAGCAATTTGAACTACTCATGAAGGGATTTGAGCAACTCATGTACAAGTCATCAAAGTAAGGTTTTTGGATTGAAGAAATTCACGGTTGATAATAAAACCGTGAATCGATGATTATACAATTTTTTACTTCCCTATTCCACCGACTCAGTGCAGTTCTTGCCGAGTCATCTGCCGTCACAAGGTGGCGCTTTATCCTATCTCTCAACACCAAGACAGTGCTAATCGCCGTGCTGCTCATGCTTATTGCAGGATTGGCTCAGGCGCAGGATCGCCCTTTCATCACGACTTGGGAGACGACAAGTTCTAATCAATCCATCAAAATTCCGTGGAATTCCAACACATACAATTTGGATTACACCGTGGACTGGGGTGATGGCTCTGTCGATACACACGTAGCAAATGACGCCAATCATACCTATGCCGAACCAGGGATTTACGAAGTACAAATCAGTGGTTTTTTTGACGCCATACTCATGCCCAATGGTAGCAGTTCTAACTTGCTCAGTATCGAACAATGGGGAGATATCCCTTGGCGGACGATGAGCTACGCATTCGCAAATACTACCAATTTGCAGATCAATGCCACTGACGCACCGAACTTGTCTGCTGTGACGGACATGTCTGGGATGTTTCAGGGAGCTTCATCACTAGATGCGGATCTGGGTGCTTGGGACATTAGTCATGTGACCAACATGAGCCAAATGCTCTATGGCACAAATCTCTCTGTTGACAACTACGAGCAGACACTAGCAGGGTGGTCCACACTAGACACAGATGAAACCAGTATACCCACAGGCGTTACATTTGGTGCTCAAGGACTCCGCTACTGTGACAATTCTTCTAGGACCTTGCTAGCAGACACTTATGGTTGGACCCTCAACGGGGACGCGCCTGTAGAACAAGGGATTATACTGCACAATGCAAGTTTAGAATACATCATCAGTCAAGAGCCTATCACAAGTTTAGCCCCTCCCACCGCAGAGACATGTGATGGAGAGGCAATCACTGCTACGACAGATGCAACATTTCCAATCAGTGAAGCACAGACCATCACATGGACATATACGTCGACAAGCGGAGCTAGTAGAACCCAAGAACAAGAAATTTGGGTAGGTAGACCCTTCGTTACCACATGGGAAACAGCCAATTTCATAGATGCCCAAAATTTCATTAGAATTCCAATCAACAGCGGATTGATTTATAATTATAGCTATAAGGTAGACTGGGGCGATGGCAGTACAGACAATACCATCTACACGAAAGCTAACCAGGCAATTCACGAATATGCCTCTGAGGGAACTTATACCATTGCGGTATATGGTGATTTTCCAGCTATCTCATCAAGTTCCGCATTTGACAGATCCAAGTTCATGACTATCGAACAATGGGGAGATATCGAGTGGAAATCAATGAATAGTGCATTTGCCAACCTATCAAACATGGTTTGTAATGCGACAGACGTACCTAACCTCACACAGGTAACAGACATGTACGGTATGTTCAACAATGCTACGGGCTTTACAGGAGATCTCAGTGCATGGGATGTGAGTCATGTGACTGAGATGCGTCACATGTTCTACTACGCCAAATCTTTCAACAGTGATCTTAGTGCATGGGACGTCAGCCACGTGACCAACATGTCGTACATGTTTTACAGAGCGTCTTCATTTGATCAGAGCCTAGCCAACTGGGATATCAGTTCAGTGACGCAAATGTCAAGCATGCTCAGCTACTCTGGGTTTTCTACTCCTCACTATGACCAGACACTGGCTGGCTGGGCAACATTGGATACTGAGGGAGGAGAAACGAAGATTCCAACGAATCAGTATCCATCACCCTATGGACTGATCTACTGTGATGCCACAAGCCGCTCTACGCTAAACAACAACTACTCTTGGAATATTTCAGGTGATCAAGAGGCCGACGGAGGTATCGTGCCAGATGCCAAATTTTTATCTACAGTCATAGGCAAAAGCAGCCTTGAGAGCTTAGTAGCGCCTACGGCGACTGCTTGTGATGGAGAGATCATCACTGCGACCACAGATGCAGTCTTACCAATCACTTCTCCACAGACCATCACTTGGACTTACACCGCTACTGGAGGCAACACCACGACCCAAGAGCAATATGTTTTTGCAGGAAGGCCTTTTGTCACCACATGGGAAACAATTGATAATTTGGAAGGGCAGAACAATGTAGTATATATCCCTGGATACGACGAGGGTTTTAACTTCGTGGTAGACTGGGGAGATGGCACTGTAGACGAAACAATATACTCTGAAGATGTCGATGCGGTGCACAGCTACGCGACTGCTGGGACCTATACGGTTTCTGTGTATGGGCAGTTTCCATATTTTTATGCCTACGACAGCTACTCTCCTGACAAATTGGTGAGCATAGATCAATGGGGAGATATCCAATGGGATGATCTGACCTACATGTTTGAAGGAGCCACAAAGATGGTCTACAATGCCACTGACACACCTGATCTTTCATATGTCACGGACCTTTCGGGTATGTTTTATGGCTTAACTTCTTTCAATGCTGATTTGAGCAACTGGGATGTGAGTCAAATCGAATACATGGACGATATGTTCTATGGCGCCTCATCCTTCAATCAAAACCTTGGGAATTGGGACATCAGCAGTATCGAGGACATGGAAGAAATGTTGAGTGGTACAGGATTGTCTGCACAAAACTATAAGCAGACCTTGGCAGGTTGGTCTACACTGGATACGGACAACGGAGAGACAAGTGTGCCTACTGACATCTATTTAGGAGCAGAAGGGCTGCGCTATTGTGACGATACGGACAGAAATATCCTCATAGATACATACTCTTGGACTATTGACGGGGACGGTGAAGCCGAAAACGGAATAGTACCCAACACCAACAACTTGGCTAGTGTAATCAGTAAAGAGTCTATAGAGACAATAGACGCACCGACTGCTACGACTTGCGATGGAGAAGCTATCACCGCAACAACAGAGACCATATTCCCAATCACCGAACCACAGACTATCGTCTGGAATTATACCGCAACGGACGGTAGTACCGCGACGCAGGAGCAATATGTATTTGTCGGACGACCATTCGTCACGACCTGGCAAACCATCGATGATTTCGGGTTTAGTAATTTTGTTTTTATTCCAATCAATACGAATACAGATTCTCCTTTTAACTTTATTGTAGATTGGGGCGATGGCACAGTAGACAATACTCTCTACACCAAAAACTCCTTCCCTATACATAGCTATGCCACTGCAGGCATCTACACGGTATCTATCTACGGCCAATTTCCTGGCTTAAGTGCCTCAAATGGACCCGGAGGAGAATTCTTGATGAGTATCGAACAATGGGGGGATATCGAATGGGAAACCATGGAGTCTGCATTTAGGTACACCGAAAACATGGTATACAACGCTACAGATGCGCCTAACTTGTCCAACGTCACTGACATGAGCGACATGTTTTATTACGCGTCTTCTTTCAATGGAGATCTGAGCAACTGGGATGTGAGTCAGGTGGAAAACATGGAAAGCATGTTTTACCGAGCTTCTTCCTTCGATCAAAGTTTGGGCCATTGGGACATCAGCTCGGTTCTAAACATGGAAGAAATGCTTGATTATTCTGGACTTTCCGTCCAAAATTATGATCTCACCCTAGCTGGTTGGTCGACACTGGATACCGAGGCAGGAGAAACACTCATCCCGTCGAATATCAGTCTAGGTGTTGAGGGGTTGTACTATTGTGACGGAAACCCAAGAGCGACACTAGGCATTGGCTATGTATGGAGCTTCGATGGCGATGAGCAAAACTGTCCCCCTACGGTCGCCGAAGAGTTGGACGACTTAGTAGGTGCTTGTAGCGTAGATATGCCGACTGTACTGCCGACTGCCTATGATGCCGAGAACGATGAAACCATCACGGGTGTCTCAGACACCACATTCCCTGTCTATGCAAGTACTGAGATCACATGGACATTCACGGACAGTGAAGGCAACAGCTCGACGCAAACCCAACAAGTGACCATCACCGATAGTGAGTCTCCCGTTGCTGATGTAATGACACTTGCCGTTGTAAATATCGAGTGTGGTGAAGTAGAAACATTGACTGCTCCTACTGCTACAGACAACTGTACCGGTGTGATCACTGCCACTACTGAAACGACCTTCCCGATTACAAGTACAACAACAGTGACTTGGGTATACAGTGATGCCAACGGCAATACAAGTACGCAAACGCAAGAGGTCGTTTTCGCAGACGTGACAGCCCCAGTAGCTGATGCAGCTACTTTGACTGCTGTCAATGCGCAGTGTGCTGTAGCGGAAACTGACTTGACTGTACCGACAGCTACTGACAATTGCTCAGGTGCTATCAACGCAACCACCGATGCGACTTTCCCGATCACGGAGACAACTACCATCACTTGGAACTTGACGGTACCGACAGCTACTGACAATTGCTCAGGTGCTATCAACGCAACCACCGATGCGACTTTCCCGATCACGGAGACAACTACCATCACTTGGACATTTACTGATGGAAGTGGCAACACAGCTACGCAGACGCAGGAAGTAGTCATCTCTGACACCACCGCACCCGTAGCAGACGTGACCACTCTCACGGCGCTTTCCCGATCACGGAGACAACTACCATCACTTGGACATTTACTGATGGAAGTGGAAACACAACTACGCAGACGCAAAACGTCAACATCGTCGACACTACAGCCCCTGTAGCTGATGCGGCTACTTTGACTGCTGTCAATGCCCAGTGTACTGTAACGGAAACTGACTTGACGGTACCTACAGCTACTGACAATTGACAGCTACTGACAATTGCTCAGGTGCTATCAACGCTACCACTGATGTGACTTTCCCGATCACGGCTTCCACAACTGTGACTTGGACATTTACTGATGAATCAGGTAACAGTCATACTCAGACACAAGAAGTCGTGGTTACTGAATGTAATACTTTGGCGGTGACAGATGAGAAGATAGAGTTAGTGGTTTACCCTAACCCCGTAACTACTAGCTTTAGCATATCTGAGAAAAACATTAGAGAGTTGACAGTTCTAGATGTTAGCGGTCATATTTTGAAGTATTTCACTACATCACAAAACAAATATGATATAAGTGAATTACCACAAGGAGTCTACATCATCGAAATCCAAACTTCTAATGATCGACTGGTTCGTCGATTGATCAAACAATAAATAACACAACAACAAAGTAAAAAAGGCAGACTCCATTGGGGTCTGCCTTTTTTACTTTGTTTCTCCTAAAAAACAACTCCTTCTAGTATTCTCCTAAACTATGGATTGATAGAAATAGCAGTTGGTTTCTCGACTTGATATGACTTATTTCTGCGGTCGCGCGCTTCTTGCCACAACTTGAATGTCAACCTACTTTTTGGCGTCTTTTCATTCTGCCAAGTCTCCCATTCTTTATGTAAGGAAAGCGTTCCATACTGCTTTACAAAAGCACCAACGCTAGGCTCTCTTAACTCCAACTCATCTATCCAGCGATAAAGCGCCTGCATCACGCTTTGACGACTACCTCTCCTGATGCTTTTTTTCACCTGATCAAAATAATATGCTTCTGACTGAAGATAAATCGCTCGCTTGTGTTTCAAAGACCTATAGATTTTCACTAGGAGCTTGATAAAAAAGTAAGCTATCACTCCTAAAAACAGTACTACAACTGCAAATTGCTCTGGTGTCATGCCCAAAATCATCCAAGGCTGTTCTTCTTCCTCAGCGGCTACTTCTTTCTGCTGCTGAACCAGCAAGCTGTCTCGCACACTTTTGAGCACACCCAGATCAGGGTTAGGCTGTACCTCGATCTTTACTGCTTTGAGTGTCCGCTTGAACAGCCGTTTCTTATAGGGATTAAAATAAGTATAGACCATCTCAGGTATGGTGACCGTCCCCTCCTTCTCGAACAGGTATCGCATACGCTCTGTTCGGGACGAGCTAATACTCGTCTTTCCTCTATTATTGTGCGTCACCGTACGATCAGGGTACATACTGACCTTAGCCGTACTATCCCAGCCTACAGGCGGAATCAACTCTGCCACCGTTCCATATACAGTTCGAGTAATTTTACGTTCGAACACCTCCCCGACCTTCACCTCATTTAACTTCCCTGACCAATGATCAGACACATACATCCCTGTAGCCACCATCCAGTCCGCCTTATCAAACCCTGGAGGAACCGGTCGCACTTTAATAATTCTTTCTTTTGTTTTTAGTCTCCGTCTCACCCCTATATAATCACCCTCCTTAGGTGTTTCTACCTCCAGCGTCAAAGAAGGAAATACAATATCCTGTTCCTCATAGGGAAAGACATGATAGATCAGCTGAATACCCGGATAGGTCGTCCCCGCATCATACATTGAAACACTCACAGGTCTGAAATAAACGGTATAAGCACCATCTACTTGGATATTACCGAGATCTAACCCATCAGTAAACCACGTGGAAGTGTAAACTGTAATACTCACTTCCACAGGCTCTCCTACATACACCGACGAGCGGTTGAGCTGCACCTGACTCCATAGTTTTTGCGCATGTAGCCCTGTGGTGCTGATCATGCACAGCAACAACACCCCTACGATATTGCCTTTACCACTTGGTCTCATTTCCCTTCGGTTTTAGTTTATCTTTTTTTACTTGATACTCAAACTTTCTCTGGAGAAACATGGATGGGTCGTCATCCACTTTTTGCATAACGATCTTCGTCTTATTCGGCTTCTGCATTTCAATATCCTTAGGTGGTGCATCTAGTTCTTTGCCTTTGTGAACATCACTGGCTACATTTTCTTCTAGACGCTTTTTCTCCATGTCTTTTTTGGTTGCCTCCTGACCACCTCCACTCAGGTCTTCCATACTTTTGTTGCGCTCGTTTTTAGCATTGGGTTTATTGACCTCTTCAGTAGCAGTGCCTACGCTCATGTGATCTACGCCTACCAAGTGGCTAATTAGCTGCTGATTATTTCGAGCAGACGCTAAATCTGGATCTAACTCCACTGCTTTATTAAAAGCCATCAATGCCGCTATGGTGTCTCCATTTTGGAAATAAGCCAAGCCCAAATTGTAAGCACCATTGGCAGTTGTATCTTGATTAAACGCCTTGACTGCTTGATCAAAATCACCCGCTTTATAGAAAGCAACTCCTTTGTGCATGGGTTCAGTATATCGATCACCTGCTAATTCATAGGCCTGTTCATCACTGAGCTTCTGCCCTTGATAGTCTTTCGAAAACCACAAATCCTCGAAAGACTCCACCTCTCCACAGGAGGAGAAACAAAGCAATAATACCGCATAGATCACCCAGCCTTTTCGAAACCAAAGCAAAGACAACAGTGCCATCGGAAATACTAACAACAGGCCTGCATCTCTCCAGTCATCTTTTTTCTCCTTGGGCTGCTCGGTAAACTTCAGGTGTGCGGCGATCTTTTTACTGATCACCTCCACGTCACTGTCATCTAGCGTCAGGGCATTGACCGTTACCCCTTCCAGAGAGCCGAGCATATTCAGAGCGGGTTGATTGAGTGATGAAAAAGCTGGATGCCCTTCCTTGTCCTTCATCGTTCCTCGTCCCCATCGATTAGGAATCGTACTCCCTCCTAGCGTATTCATCACTAGAATTTCTACTTTGTTATTTGTCCTTTCTGTAAAATCCTTGAAGAGACTAAACTGAGCCTCTTCAAAGTCATCCGACAAAATCACCACTGTTCCTGGCGCATCCGTCACTGACATGATCGTATCAGCCAATGCCAAAGCAGCACCTATATCAGAGCCTAAAAACGGCATCACGGACGGCTTGAGTCCTTTGACGTGACTGTTGATGATTTTATAATCCCATGACAAGGGCACAATCGTGTGTGCAGTACCCGCGAACCCCACCAAAGCCACACGTGCTCTTGGATTCTTGGTGAGTAAATCCTGGATCTTAAACTTAGCTCTTTCGAGGCGGTTTGGTTGTAGATCATCACCCATCATACTCTGTGACAAATCGAGTAGAATCACCATAGGCGTCTCTAATATGCGCCCAGGTAGTTTAATTTTCTTCCAAGCAGGCCCTGCCAATGCCACTACGCCCAGGCTAAGCATCAATAGCAAAGCCAAACTCATCCAAACTTTCGTTCTTTGATTCCCTCTTTGGATCACATAAGGCCTCAGATGTGGAGCGATGACGGTTTTCCACCGGACCTCCTGCGCAAAGCTAATCAGTCCGATAAGTAGTATCACCCCTACAGGCACTAGTAACCACAAAAAGATGGGTCTGAGGAAGTGAAATGCTTCCCAATCGATAGGAAATAATCCGTCAAACATAAGTCTCCTTTCGGTCTCTAAATACTTTAATCGCACTCACCAATACAGCTATCAAAGTCGATAACAAAACTATCACCAGTGCTATGCCTAGCGGATAAGGGTAAAGCCTAGTGATCGGCTTGTTTTGCGCCTCTTCGTACTCCATAGGTTCTAACTTATCCAGCTCTGTGTATATTTCTTTGAGTCGTTCTTCGTCCTTAGCAAGGAAATAATGTCCCCCTGTCATCTCTGCAATTTGCTGAAGCGTCCGCTCGTCTAGATCCGAACCTCCATGACCCGGCGTGCCAATCCCCAGTGTGTAAATCATCACCGAATCCTTGCGTGCCATATCCGCAGCATCCAATGGTAATACACCATCTCCTGCATCTATACCATCTGTCAGCAAAAGCATTACTTTACTTTTGATCGTATCATTCTCGAACATCTCGAGTCCTTTATTGATCGCCTTACCGACATGCGTCATCTGCCCTGCCATCCCTACATCGGCTTCTTCTAGCATTTGATCTACCGTCTCCAAATCTGGTGTAAAGGGTGCCTGTATATAAGCATTCGTCCCAAAAAAAACCAAGCCCATACGGTCTCCTTTTCTCTTCTTTATAAAATCATGCATCACGTCCTTCACGGCATCCCATCGACGAGCTTTCTTCCCCTCTATCTTCCAGTCATCCTTAGCCATACTAAAAGAAATATCTGCAACAATGAGAAAACTACGCGAAGTTTTGATTTTCATCTCTGGCTGACCGACCAACTGAGGGTTGACCATCGCTGCAACCAACAGACACCAAATCATCATCAAGATCAGCCAACTAAAAAAACCTCTACGCTTAACAAAAGCAGACTTCCGTGGCTTTTGCCCTGTATATTCTACTGCTTTGTGATAAGTAGGCAACAATAACGCGGCACTGCGCATATGAAGCGATGGCAGTATCCAGTACACCAACAGCGGCAAAGGAAGTGCAGCCAGTGCCCACGGAAATGCGATATGGAAATTATCTGGCATGTGTCCGTATCCATTTTTTCACGTTGGACATAATATCTTGTTGTGTAGCGTCTGTCATAGATTGATCCGCATATAGCACGTCATAAATCCCCTCTTCGTAGCGAAGTAACTCTACTCCTTTGGCACTCTTTTCTAAAAACTCCAACCATTCACGACCATGTAGTGTTGCCACTTCCTCACGACCAAACACCTGTATGGCTACTCGTTTGATAATCAAAAAGCTTGATAACAAAGGAGCTTCTTGCAGTGCCTCCATTTCCTTTATAGCCTCTCGACGGTAGCGATTCCGCACATACTTACGGATTTGAAAAAAGATCAAAATCAGTAACATCATCACTATGAGCACTGCCAAAATACTCCAACCCACAGTCTCAAAAGCAAATGGTATTGGCGGTGGCTCGTACAATCCTTGCAGGGCAACATCTCGCACATCATTGGCTGTTTGAACACTATCTGCGATATCTTGATTTTGTAATATCATTTCTTCCTGCCTGCAAAAACGTCTTTCAATTGCTCCTCTATACTGTCTACCGTATTGATAGAAAAAACTGGAATTCTGTGCTTTTTCATTTGGGACTGAAACTGTTGGTAATCCTCCTCAAACCCCGTCTCAAAATGATCACGCAAAGCCTTGCGCCTACCATCTACAGTTACCTGTGTTTTGCGATCTCCCGCGACAAACTTTGTCTCTGGAATTTTACGCTCCATAGGATCAGTGACTTTAGCTAAAATCACATCGTTGTGCTGGGCAATCTGGGAAATAAAACGAACCACACCAGCATCATAGTGATTAAAATCACTAATCACCACCACTAGATAATCATGTGTGACAATGTTTCGAATCTTTACCATGGCATCTTTGAGTATGTCTTCTCTAGACTCCACCACAGAATCCTTGAGCCCTTGATTCCTCATCACGATTTTCTCCAGAAAGCGCAAGATATTTCTCCGGTCACGCTTGGGCTGGATGATATCTACTCCATCGTCGGCGATAACGACACCTCCCACACGATCACCTTGCTTCAGTACCCGAAAGGCTGAAACAGCGGCCAACTCAGCAGCTACGACAGACTTGGTACGCTTTTGTGAACCAAAAAACATAGACTTAGACTGATCCACCACGATGAGGGCTGGTTTTTCTTTTTCCTCGCTAAAAACCCTGGTGTGTGTAACCTTGGTTCTGGCCGTTACTTTCCAATCGATATTTCGAATGTCATCTCCTTTAACATAGTTTCTAACCTCCTCAAAATCTAACCCACGCCCACGAAGTTTAGAAGCATGCTTACCTCCTAACACACTTTTCACCTTTTGCCTGTTAGACAGCAAGCTCATCACCCGAGCAAACCGCTCCATCGTCAACAACTCTCGCAACGAGATGAATACGTTTTGGGGGTAGTCGATATGTGGGTTTTGTTTAGTCATTTGTAGAAACTGATCTGATCGAAAGGAGAGGTCTAATATGTGAAAGCATACATGCAGTTGTCGCCTTGATTCCTCCTATCGTCGGAATGACAAACATATATGTAGTCAATATACATCACCCCACCACAGCGACTTGTTTCAAAATCTCATCTAGGACTTGATCAGCGGTGATACCATCAGCATTGGCTTCATAGCTGAGGATCAGACGGTGGCGTAGACAGTCATGTACCACTGCACGGATATCATCTGGCGTCACCGCGGTTCGTCCATGCATCCAAGCATGTGCACGAGCAGATCTATCCAGTCCTATCGTACCGCGAGGACTAGCACCATAATCAATCCATGACCTCAGCGTCTCATTATACTTTTCGGGAAAGCGTGTCGCGGAAATCAAATCCACAATATACTTCTCCATGCTTTCAGAAATCTTCACTTCAGCGATTTCCTTTCGCGCAGCAAAAATCACCTCCGGGGATAAACGAACCTTTTCAGTCTCACTGCTTTTGACATGCTCTGATCGGTTGAGTCGCATAATGGCCAATTCGGCATCATCGTCTGGGTAGCTAATCACCACGTGCATCAGAAAACGATCCATCTGTGCCTCAGGCAAAGGATATGTTCCTTCCTGCTCCACTGGATTTTGAGTTGCCATCACCATGAATAATGGTTCCATGGGGTAGGTCTTTCCCGCCACTGAGACTTGACGTTCTTCCATGGCCTCTAGCAGCGCCGATTGCACCTTGGCAGGTGAGCGATTGATTTCATCTGCTAGAATCAAATTACTAAATATAGGTCCTTCTTGAAAGATGAATTTCTCCGCTGCATCTGGCTGATAAATCTCTGTCCCTGTCACATCTGAAGGGAGTAAGTCAGGGGTGAATTGTATCCTGCTCAATCCACAATCTAATTCCTTAGCAAGCGTTTTAATTGCACGAGTCTTTGCCAGTCCTGGCAATCCCTCTAACAGCATATTACCATCAGCAAGTAGTACTAGAATGATACGCTCAATCAATTGATCTTGACCAATGATAGAGGTTGACATTCGCTTCTCCAGTTCTTCTATTGATTCTAATGCAGTCATAGTTTATATATTTTTCCCTCCGATTTTCTATAGAGGATAACAACAATTACTTCATCTCGAACGGGTAAATCACTTTCCAGTCCTCTTTCATACTGGCTATAGTCCACCCCTTGTCAAGTGCCTCATCTAACCCCTTGTCGAACTGACCGATATGTGATGATCTATCATAGGCCCATTCGCGTACCGAATCAGTATGGTGTATGTATAATTTCATGGTTTTACCTCCACGAGAATCTGTCCACTGAAGCATTTGTAAATCTCCATCCGAGTTGCCAGCAGCGAAAATTGGTTTTCTCCCGATAAAACGATTAATTGCTACAGGCTTACCCGCTTTATCATCGATGAAATCAAGCTCGGGTAATCGTATGATTTGTGCCTTACCCTCTTTGATCTCGAATTTTGTTTTGATGGTACTTCCTACAATTTGATCTTTAGGAATACCATAAACTACCTCTGCCCAAGGACGCATAAATTCAATACCTCCCCCAGACACTATAAAGGTCTTAAAATCATTGGCTCTTAGATAAGCTAAAAGCTCTAACATGGGCTGAAACACAAGTTCTTTATAAGGTTTGTCGAACCTGGGATGCTTGGCTGTCGCTACCCAATCAGAAACAATCGTCTCAAATTCGTCTGTAGTCATGCCCGTGTGTGTCGCCAGTACGAGTTCCAAGAGTCCTTTTTCTCCAGAGGCCATAAGGGCTTTCATATCTCCTTCTAAAATAGCTTGATAGGGTTGTTGTTTTTTCCATTCAGGATGGTCGGATGCCATTGCTTTGATGCGATCAATCGCAAAAAAGAGCTGAAAGTAAGCAGGCTGCTCGCTCCACAGCGTACCATCATTGTCAAAGACTGCTATTCTATCCTCCACAGATACAAAATCTGTACTGGTACTGTCAGTCACCGCTTTTACGAATGTTAAAATCGCGTCTTTGTTAATCCCGTCATTCCAAGAAGGAAGCGGATCACTGACTACCCTTTCTTCTGGCGAAGCGGTAGTTTTTTTTTGTTCTTGGCACGAAGCAAAAATTGCCAAGATAAGAACAAGAATTAAGCTTGATCGGAATATTTTCATAGGATGGGATCGATAATATTTCAGCCCGAAACATAGTGTTTCGGGCTGAAATAAATAAGGTTAATCTTACAGTCTTTAGTTATTCGCAGGAGTATTCAACTTCTCCATCACCTTGTCTAAACTAAAGCTTGCTGCTTTCATCCTTGGTGGGTAGTCTTTGAAAGTCATCAGGAAGTCTCCTACTACCTTTTGCGCTGGTACTAACAAGAATGCATGATCCAATAACCAATCATAATAAGTGTTAGACGTTATCGTAGCAAACTCGTAAGGATCTCGTCTTAAATTATAAATCATAGGTAATCTTAGAGGAATAAATGGCTCTGCCCAAACTTGCAAAGTCCCTGGGGAACGTTGCTCCATAAAGATCAATTTCCAATCTTCATATCTTAATGCTGTCAAATCACCATCATCGGAGAAATAGAATAGTTCCTTTCTCGGCCCTTTATCTACACTTTCCTTAAAATAAGGAACAAAACTATAGCCATCTAGGTGCACTTTGAAATTTCTTCCATTAGCTGAATACCCCTTAAGTAATTTTTTAGGAACATCCTTTTGACCAGCTGCTTCTAAGAAAGTGGGCATCCAATCCATTCCTGACATGATTTCATTACATATAGATCCAGGCTTGACTGTTCCAGGCCATCTGACCATAGCAGGCACTCTCCAACCGCCTTCCCAGTTGGTATTTTTCTCCCCTCTAAATGGGTTGAGCCCAGCATCTGGCCAAGTGTTTTTATGGGGTCCATTATCTGTCGAGTACATCACGATCGTGTTGTCAGTTATCTTAAGTTCATCGAGTAAGTCTAAGAATTTACCCACGTGCATGTCATGCTCTACCATACCATCACCGTATTCGTTCTGTCCAGAAATCCCTCTTAGTTCATCCTTTACGTGTGTTCTGAAGTGCATTCTGGTGCCATTCCACCATACAAAGAAGGGTTTGTCAGCCTTGACTGCATCTCTGATAAATTTGATGGCTGCCTCAGAAGACTCATCATCGATGGTCTCCATTCTTTTTTTGGTCAAAGGTCCTGTGTCTTTGATATCTCCATCTGCAGTTGAATGGATAACCCCTCTAGGCCCAAAATTCTTCCTGAAATCAGGGTACTCCTTAGGATCTGGATAATCTGGCAATTCGGGTTCTTCTTCAGCATTGAGATGATACAGGTTACCATAGAACTCATCAAAACCATGGTTAGTTGGCAAGTGTTCGTCTCTATCTCCTAGGTGATTTTTACCAAACTGACCAGTCACATATCCAGCAGGCTTAAGTAATTCTGCAATTGTAGGGTCTTTCTCAGAAATCCCTTCTTTGGCTCCAGGCATTCCCACTTTACTCAACCCTGTTCGGAATACGCTTTGGCCAAGAATAAATGAAGAACGCCCCGCAGTACATGACTGTTCTGCATAGTAGTCTGTAAAAATCATTCCTTCTTTGGCAATTCGATCTATATTAGGTGTGGTATAACCTACTACACCCATCGTATAGGCACTAATATTTGATTGACCTATATCGTCTCCCCATATCACAAGGATATTCGGTTTCTTCTTTTGTGCCATTGCCAACATAGGCAACATGAGCACTAAAGAAAATGCAGTATTAAAAAATACAGTCCTTTTTTTCATAGTTAAATTGATTAAGTGTTATTCGAATAATACATGTTACAATAGTCTTCTAATTGATATCTCTCACCTGCTAAATTAAAATTACCAAAACTTTCTCATTCTTAAAGCCTTGTATTTTCATTTTCGAACCAAAAAAGAAATCTAAATCCATATCATAACAGGTTGACACATTGCATATATGATTTCTCAAATGGAGAACAATACCAAACTTTTCTGATTCACATTATTGGCTTCTTTTTACCTTCCAAATGTTTCTCCTATTCTAAAAGCTAAACTCCAATCATCTCGCCCGACTCCTACATCGAGCCCGATGTTAATTTTTTCTGAAGGGATCATTCTATACCTCACTCCTGCTCCTACACTAGGGAGCAATGGCCCATCCGATACCTCACTCATCTGATCGACTGCTGTTCCTACACCTAGAAAACCAATCATGGCAAAACGTTTGTAAATATGCTGACGAAGTTCTGCTTGAATCGCATACACTTGAGCCCCTCGAAACTTTCCCTGCGAATATCCTCTCAGGTCATCTCTCCCGATAAAATTCTCCCCTTGGAAAGGTACATCTCCATCAGCTATGTTGGCATAGATACGGGATACCAATATGGTGTTGCTATTCTTCTTGATGTCCCAAAAATTATTGATAGCCAATTCGTATTGGTTGTAGTCACTGCTCGCTCCCAACCCTTCTCTGATAAAAGAGTTCTTGAACTGTATAAAATAGCCCTTGGTTGGATAATTGACATTGTCACGACTGTCGTAAAGTAGGCTGTAGCCCAAACTCATCATCCTAGCACTCTTAGACGGCAACTCACCTGTAATGGGGTTCTCTATATCATATACGGTGTTGGCCCACTGGGCATTGAGCAGCGCTCCTGTGTAAAGGTTAGGCAATACTCGCCGTTTCGCATCTAGAACTGCAAACTGGGTATTGGTGGTAAAATCGACCCAAACACCTCCGTCATGCACCTCTCCAATCGAGGGGGGCAAGTTGGGTAAACCTTGAAAGTACTGAAAGAAAATCTCCCCTGTCCCTCCTATCAATTTCAGCCTCCATCTATCCTCTCTCAAATAGAGCTGCTGTACGACCAAGGCCATGTAGGTATTACTAGTGGAATACATCCCCATGAGCATGGTCGATGAAGAAGGTGAAATAGTATCTTTAGGAGCAACCTTATAATACATAGAGCCCATCACCCCCAGCATAAAACCAAAAGACCTGTTGTAATTGGGCATCGGAATCGCTGCAAAAGTCACTTTCTTAGTAGAGTCCTTGGGGGATCGTTGCATTTGAGCATAAGACGGAATGCTCACCAACACAGTCAAACTCAACAAAAAACCACACGCTAAACAAACATATCTAGAGAATCTATAAGTAGTTGCGGTCGAGGGCATTTAGACAGGAGGAAAGGTTATTTAGTTAGTTTAAAGTAAATATAAACGTATTGTAATAGATCATGCATAAGTAGAGACAATAAACTACATGCCTTCTCACCACAAATAATCACCTTGACCTCTTTATAGCCAATATGCAGCAGGTTATGAAGAACCCGTGACTAGCTGTCAATCAATCTTCTATTAACACTTAACGGCATTTCCACTTTAGAAATGATCTTATCCATGTCCACCAAAAATATTTTCTTATCGCGTATTTCGATCAAGCCATCATCCTTAAACTCCTTCAAAGTCCTACCCACGCTTTCTCTAGTCGCTCCAATCAAGTTCGATAGATCCTGTCTAGAAAGCTTTATGCCCATACTATCATACCTATTGTTCAGTATCAATAAGAACAGAGCTAACCTAGGTGTTTGCGCTTTCTGCGCTAATACCGCTATGGTATTGGCGAGTACCCCAAACTCGTGCGCCATATTCTTTATGACAGCCGCTTTAAGGGATGGAATCGTTTCCATCAACTCCATGAAATTGTCTTTACTAATGAACTCGGTCGTTATGGACTCTAGGGCTTCACAGGAATCTTGATACCGCTCATCGGAGAGCAATGCATGATAGCCCAATAAATCCCCCTCTTTGTATATATAGAATATCTGCTCTTGATCTCCCACTACCTTCTTGTACTTCTTGACCGTGCCTTTCGTTATATAAAAAGTACCCGTTGGTATCCCATCTTCATAAAACAGTCTATCTCCTCTTTTGAACGTCATTGGTTCAAAGCAACTCATCACCTTCCTTTTATCGGGTTCTGATAACTCTTGAAGCAAGAAATTACTCATAAAATCAAACTTTCTATATAATCTATTCATAGGAGATGTTTCTTAGAAAGAACAAACAAACGAAATAAGTACTAATGATAAAAATAAAGCACCAAGCAAGTATGTGATATATATTACTATATTTGTGACATATATCACATTAATACATTTGATACATTAGTCCCATATAGCGGTACCCGACTCTACAAGAGCTAACCAATATCACTCTAACAAGACAATCGTTGACTGCACTTAAAAGCAAAAAACTACAGACCCTGACACGATGAGTTCAATCAAAAAATCGAAACCCCTCTTTGTAGTATGTCCCGAATGTCATTTAGAACATAAAATACAAGCCAAATACGGTGATGACATTGTCTTTATTAGTGCGTTAGGAGGTCTATATCAGTTCGAATCATTTGATGAATATGAAGAGGTGTCTCAATTGATCTCTAATCAAAATATAAACCGCATTTATATCGTAAACTCCCATCACTGCTCATTCTTCCAAAATGTCATTGTTGGGAAAAAACTCAAAGCCACCTACGCAGAAGACACTCTCAACAACCTGTATTTTGAAAACATCGAAGCGCTAATACCTCTCAACAGGATCAGCGAAAAAATCCGTCTACTGTCTAGCCTTTTCCTTAAATCTCAAGGCCAAAAGTTTTTGGATAGTCCTCTCTTAGGTGATCGGATTGAATCTGGTAAATTGGAGTGTATCGGACTATTCATTGACCATGAGTATACATTCAATGAAGTCCCTATATATGGAACCACCACTATTTAGCAAAACCTAAATTCCGCACTGAAATCGTACTACACCAAAACACTACTACAATGAAAACTTCATATGACAAACTGATCAAAGGAAACGAAGAATGGGTACAAGAGAAACTATCACTCGATCCTAATTATTTTGTACAGTTGGCGAAGGGACAAGAGCCGAATTTTCTATGGATTGGGTGCTCGGACAGCCGAGTTCCGGCTAATGAAATAACCAAAACGCAATCAGGTGAGATATTCGTACACCGCAACATCGCCAACCAAGTCATACACTCTGACACCAATATGCTGAGTGTATTGCAGTATGCGATCGAATACTTGCATGTCAAACATGTCATTGTATGTGGACACTATGGGTGCGGTGGGGTCAAGGCTGCTATGAGCAACTCCTATGTCGGGCTCGTGGGTAGATGGCTGGCTTATCTCAAAGACATCTACCAAAACAACAAGTCCACACTCGACAGCCTCTCAACTGAAGAAGAACGTGAAAACAAAATGGTCGAGCTCAATGTCATCGAACAGGTGCACAACCTGGCCAAAACGTCGTTTGTCCAAAAAGCATGGATGAAACGAGAACTAGAAATACATGGATGGGTCTATTCGCTCAATGACGGAAAAATAATAGATCTCAACTGCAAATACGCAAGTATCGACCAACTGGAGCCTATCTATCGCTTTAGTGGACTGGGTAAATGATAACGTTTTAGATACAGGTAACCTGTCTCTTGGTAATTACAATGGTTGTAATCTCTAAACAAGTCTATCCCCTGTCCGTTCCGTGGCCTGTATGCCACGGAACGGTTATCGTACGGATTTTTTCAGAAATCAAGTAACTCATCAATCCAGTACTGTCTCTGGCATTGTTATACAAGTGCTCCTCATATTACATGAGTTCTTTTTTCCACGTTTAGTTTGGGGAATGCAGACCAATTTTATTCCCTTCCGAATCGAGAAATATTGCGTAATATCCGCTTTCATCTGCGTGAGGTGATTTTGGAACAATTATTTTTCCGTCATTTTCTTCGACCTTATCAAGAATTATTTGAAGATTATCTCCTCCATTTAGATATATGGTCACTCCATCCGCAGAGGGTTTATAACCTTCTGCTTTCATAATAACTCCCGTTATCATTTGCCCTTCGTATGGGAATATTCCCATTTGCATTTCTGGGAATTCCATTTTTTCAATCTTAAGGTCTAAAATTGCCTGATAAAAATCGACTGCTCTTGAAATATCTGTAGCTGGAATTTCAAAAATGGAAATAAAACTTTTCATATCGCTCGTTTTTTGTGTTTCCTTTGAATCTGTATGTTGGTTCTCGGTACTGGATTTGCCTTGACCTTTACAAGCTATAATGCAAAAGGAAAGTATAACCGCACTACAAAGTATTCTCTTTTTCATATTTGAATTTTTAAGTTCTCGGTACAAATATGAATTATTTGAGAAGTCTAAAATTGTAAAAATGCGACACGTGGTTTTACTTGTAGAAGAGTGTTGAAAGAGCCATATTTTCGTTAGCTAAAAACTCCTTCGGGTTGACACCTGTAAACTCCTTAAAATCTTTTATAAAATGTGCTTGGTCGAAATATTCACTTTCGTATGCAATGTTGATTAGGTTATCCTTTTTTTTGTTTAGCAACATTTTTAAAGCGGTTTGAAGTCGAATTACTTTACCCAATTGTTTTGGGCTGACACCAATTTGCTTTTTAAAATTTCTTTCGAGTTGTCTTCTTTTGGATAAATCTTCTTTAAGGATGGTGGTGATAGATTCAGTTCCATTTGATGATAAAAGAGCCTCAACGGTTTGTTTTACGATATTATCAATGGTTATTTTGTCACTCAACTTTTCTAAAAGAAAGTTTTCTATAATTTCAATTCGTTGTTCGATGTCCGTTGCTTGAATTATTTTTTGTTCCAATTCTTTGGCGGTGTTTGCTCCGAACAGTAATTCTATAGGTGTTTCTTTATTTGCCAAATCCTTAATTGGCATTGTAACGAAATTTGCAAACCCATATGGGTAAAACCTAATTGCAAATGTATTTACGTAACCTGTTGGTTCGATATAAAATGGTTCAATAGTTTGTCCTAGTACCATTGCACGCGGTTGCAGTATAAATTCATCTTTCGATGTATAACGCTTAATATCGTCTCCGAGAATAAATGCCATTTCTATACAACCATCAGGTATAATCCGCTGTCTTTCCGAATCGTTATCCGCAGGAACTTCTAAAGTCCAATAACAACTTACAAGAGATGCTAAATCTGAATGTGGTCGAAATGTTTGATAGTTCATTGATTAATTGATGCTTTTTTGAATGAAGTCCTATGCATATAATGAAGGCTGACTGGAGAAAGTGTGGAGGCTTAATTTCATTTGGGTTGTTTAGAAGTTTTCGTCGAGTCTGAGGAAGAGACCTGAAGTCCCGTAGTTGGCCCAGACATAATCTATACCGATGTTGGTATGGAATTTTGAGGTGTACTTTTTACGCGTCATATCAATAAATTCAATCGCCATTTCTGAACTAAACTCACTGTCCCATTTTTTGGGCTATCATCACTATGAAAAGTGAGGAGTTGAGTGGTCTTTTCTATGGGTATTATGGACCATCAATGGGCGTATCATAGATGTTTTAATAATTGTACTATTCAAAGTTAAAAAAACCACTTGTCTTTCCAGCCTCAACCACGTGTGTTTCGAGCGCCAAAGACCTGTGTTCGGACGGTCAAACACGTGTGTTCCGAGCCTCAATCACCTGTGTTCGGAGCTACATGAACATGTGGCCTAAAAAACCCTGCTCTATTCGACTGAAACGCACTATTTGAAAATATCTTTGAATGTATACGATAACCATTCGGCATCAAACGCTAGTCAGTGACATTGTACTATTCTAACATTCAGTCATTTGCTATTTTCTTTTTGTAGCAGAAAATTTCGGTTTACCACCGTGCGATGGGCAGACATACGCTGCTGGCAAGTTTTGGTTTGCGGGTTTGCCTTGCGCGACTTGGCAATGTGTATGGCTGTGAAGGGCGGGCTTAGCCAACTGCTCTGATGACATTTTGAATTACAGCTCTACCAATTAAGCTAATTATTCCACCTTTTTGCACATACATTGGGTCGTCTAGCTTATCCCACATATCACGATTCATATATTCGTCTTTTACTTCTGATTCTACCTTTGGTTTAGCATTGTTTTTTAAGTACTCCTGATTCTCTTTGTTCGCGATTACCCTGGCCTTTACAGTGGTAGTTTCCGAAACTGTTTCACAGATTTCTTTGATGACGATTGCTTCTTCTTCTGTGATTTGAAATTTTGATTTAATGTCTTCCAAAGCGCTTTCAATAGTAGTTCGAGGTATTTCACTACCACCTTTGCCAGTCTTGTAGCCTGTTTTCTTAGGCTCTCTTACTACAGATAGATTTGTTTTGGTTCCATAATATTTAACAGCTCCTTTGCTTAGTTCAACCTTCTTTAAGAACTCTTTCATCTCCGATGTTTTTCCTTTTCGGATAAGTAAATCACTCATTACTTCTGAGAATACGATGAACTCATTCAGTTTCTGTCCAAGTTCGAAAAACTGAGCTATAAAGTAGTAAAGCTTGGTGTAACGTCTAAGCAAAGCAACATAGGTTTTCTGAGCTTCAAGCGTTTCTAGTTTGTCTTTGAAGATTTTTCTGTAATCCTGATTTACATTACTTAGAATAGCATCTGCTGTTGATTCTCTCTGTTTAGCTTCTTCTTCCGCATCTATGTAGGCATTTACATAAGCTTCAATATCACTTTCTGTGAATACATCAAGAGCCAAAACTTGATCGTAGATCTCTGTTAAAACTTCCTTCTTCGGTTGCTTGTCTTTGAATGGACTTCCTTTTCTGTGTTTGTTGAAAGCGTCAAAGATGTTTTGCGTATTATTGGTGAAGTCAACGACTAAGATGTCTTCTTGCTCCTTATCGTTGTGCTTTCTGTTTAGTCTTGAAACGGTCTGGATGGCATTGACTCCATTGACGGACTTATCCAAAAACATGGTCGAAAGTAGCGGTTGGTCAAATCCAGTTTGGAACTTATTGGCTACTACTAAGATTCTGTAGTCTTCTGTAGCGAAAACATCTTCAATCAGTTTTGTACCCAATTCATTGACTTTGGCTTCTTCTATGAGTTCGCCAGTTTCTTTATCGGTAAAATCACTAAAAGCGTAAAGCACTTTCCATGGCGATTCTTTTTCTTCGAGAATAGATTTAATCGTATTGAAGTATTTCAACCCTGCTACACGAGAAGAGGTCACTACCATTGCTTTTCCTTGTCCTTCTATCGATGGCAATACCTTTTCTTCAAAGAGCTTTACAATTACACCTGCCTTGTACTGGATAATTGCTTCATCTTCATAAGCGATGTTTTGCAATAGCTTTTTTACAATTCCATTCGGGAAGTCCTTTTCTGGTAGTGCTTCCGTAAGTTGAAGGTTGTAAAGGGTTTCGTATGAAATGATGTTATGAGCCACATCCAGTATGTAACCTTCGGCAATGGCTTCTGCTTCGCTATAAATATCAAATGGTTCACCAAAAAACGAAACGGTCTTGGGTGTGGTAGTAGCCGTAAATGCTACAAATACCTGATTGCTGATATTGAGCTTCTTGAGTTCTTCTACGGTCTTATCTTCATCCACTTCTGAGCTTTCGGCTTCTTCATCATTGAAAAACTTACGCATCGTCAAAGCCAACTTACCATCTTGCGAACGATGGGCTTCATCTATTAAGAATGCTACGTTTCTATTTCTTAAAACAGAATCATTTTGAAGCTTGTCCTGAATGTGGCTAAACTTGTGAATGGTGGTAACGATGATGTCACGGTCTTTCTCTAAGAACTCAGCTAATTGCTTGGACCTATTGGTAAAGTTGAGCTTAGTTCCTAAATGGGTAAATAGCTCCAAATCATCCTTTACGTTTTTGTCTAAAGCGTTTCTGTCCGTAAGGATGATGATGTTGTCAAATACCTTTTTGTTGTCGCTGGTGTAAAGACTATCCAAACGGTCTGCCATCCATGCAATGGTGAGGGTTTTGCCTGCACCTGCTGAGTGGTTGATCAAATACTTCTTGCCTAAGCTCTGCTTGCTTTCGCAAAAGGTATGGACATCTTCTGCAAGGGTTTTACTGGCTCTAAACTGATGGTAGCGTGGAAAGATGGTAAACGATGCAGATTCGGTAATTACACCATGATCATCTTTAATTGGCTTAGCCGGTACAAATACCAAATAATGCTCTAAGTAGTGAGCAATATTATCTGGCGATAGCGCATGACGATACACATGCTCTACAGGGTATTCACCTTCTGTTTCTGCTTTGTTGTTTAAGCTGGCATTGAACCAACGGAAGAACTTTTCTAAGTTCGGGTTGGTAGCAATTTTGGCTTCTGTGTTACTCAATGCCACAAATAAGAAAGGGAGCTTATAAAGCGGATTGTTTAAGTCACGATTTACGAAACTCTCATGTATGGCATCATTTACATCTTGTCCTTCGTCTTCATGTTTGAGTTCTAGGACGATGATAGGCAAACCATTAAGCCAAATAACAATATCAATTCGCTCTTGTGTATTGGGGTTGTAGTAGTACTCCTTTTTGAAAACGAATTTGTTGAGCTTGTAATGCTCTGCCTGTGTTTTGCTCGTGTTGGAGCGAGGCTTTTGGGCATAGAGTTGCACTTTGGTGCCTTTTACCGTTAAGCCTTCTCTAATGATTAACCATAAGGCTTTTTTAGTTACTTCGCTTTCTAATGCCTTGATGATTTCTCTATCTGCATCTGAGCCAAAGTTCTCAACCAATTCTTGGTATTTGTTCTCTTGCGTGGCTTTGATGTAGGCAATCACATCTTCTTCTATGAAGTGATTGGCATTCGGTAACCTTGAAGATTCAAAAGTTTGGTAGCCGTGTTGCGTATCCAAAAAGTCACACACATGGTCTTGAAAAAGGGTTTCTTTATTACTCGGCATGGCTTACTTTTTTAGCTTTTTATTGGTTTCATCTATTTGTTTGATGAAGTCCTTTTCGGCTGAAGACAAGTCGTTTTTGGTTTGCTCTCTATATTTTTCATACTCTTTATGCGCTTTGTCTAGTGCTTTTTGATGACTGATACTTCCTGCATGGGTCAATATGTCATTGCCTGTCATCTGTAGGAAATCATCCAAGCGAGACACCCAATCCTTCATATACATCGGCTTTCGGTTGAGGGCTTGGAGTTCTGCCAATTCCAGATAGGCCGTCACCATTCGGTTGAGGATATCCAACTCACTTTCGGTCAGGTAGTTTTTGGCTACCTCTACTTCTTTTTTGGTGGGTTTTTCGCCCTTAAAATTGGTTAAGCCTAAGTGTGGCTTATTGGCACTGATTCGTTGATAGACCGTTTCGGCGGCTGTTTGTCCGTGAGCCGCCCAGTGCATTTTGTTTTGTATGGTCTTAAAAAATAACACCGAGGTGTCTGCTTTGCTGTCATAGTCGATACTGGTGGCATAGATGTCCAGCACTTTGCGCCAAAATACTTTCTCCGATGAGCGTATGTCTCTGATACGTGCCAAGAGCTCATCGAAGTAGTTGCCACCACCTGCTTCCTTGAGCATGTCATCGTTCATAGTGAAACCCTTGACGATGTACTCTCTCAGCCGCTGAGTGGCCCACATACGAAACTGCGTACCTCTAAGCGATTTGACCCTGTAGCCTACTGATATGATCACATCGAGGTTGTAGAAATTGGTGGGTTTGGTAGAAAAATCGGAATTCCCGATTTTTCTCAAAGAAGCTTCTTTTTCTAGTTCGCCCTCTTTGTAAATATTGAGAATATGCTCATTGATGGTTGATTTTGCTTTTTGAAACAATTCTGCCATTTGCTCTATGGTTAACCAAACGGTTTCGTCCTCCAAACGAGTTTGGATTTTGGTCAGCCCATCTTCTGTTTGATACATCAAAATGGATGAATGCTGATTTGTGAATGGTGAATTATCTTTTGCCATTGTCTTAGCTATGACTTTTTTGATTACTAGATTTCCTTGATTGGTTCATGGTGCAAGCTTTTGTATTCATCATAGTCCATCATTTAATCATTGATAATCATAGGTTCAGACACTTGCTTCTTCCCTGTTACACATTCGTGAATAAGGCTTTTGCGGTAGGATTGTAGGGTTTGGATTTGAGACTCAAGATTAGTTTTCATCTTTAAAAAATGACCTTGAATATTATCCAATACTTCAACAATTCTTTCTTGTTCTGATAAACTAGGTATCAGTACATATGTATTTCCGAGTTCTTCCTTATTCAAGTGGGGTTGAGCTGCTCGAAGTGATGATAATAACATTTGATCATTAAGGACATACTTACTAAGTAGGCAATAACTGACAAACTTTGCAGAAACATTTAAATAACATCTCAATACCATATCATACCCTGTAATAGCTCCTTCATATTTTGCAGGAATTATTGCTGAATCTGCTGTGTATGCACCGCTTCTTACAACAATAATATCACCTTCTCTTAAAACAGGGTCACGACTATATGGAACATCTTCAGGATCAACGTATATCATATTGTGTTCATCTATAAACCCTTTACTGACATTTGTAGCTCTTATAATTGGAAGACCGCCATCAAGTTCTTTGGGAGGTTGACCTAGTCCATATTTTATTTTTCCTATTTGCTTTATTCTCTTTAGGCTCCAATCTGGTGGTAGGTTCAATAATTCTCTATCCGCTGATTTTAATAGGTTTTGAACTCCTTCTATTTTGCCTGTAACTTGTTCCTGCATTTTGGATTGCCAGCTTTCCTCCATCTTCTCCAACTGCTCCTTTTTAATAGCGATAATGCGGTCTATTTTGGCAGTGGCTTTGTCTAGATACTCGGCTATGGCTTTTTGCTCTGGGAGGGGAGCATATACAAGATGAAATTGTTTTAAAGTTTCTTGAGAAATATTTGGTTGACCACCACCATAGGCTTGAGTTAAAAGATAATCTCGTGCATCAAGCATTAAATAATAGGCATATTTGGAATCAATTTTTGATGATAGTTGAAGAGAGCAACAAGCTTGATTGGTTGCAGCATCCATTTCCATTATTCCTAATTTACCGATTGTTGCACCGTACATAGCAACAAGCAATGTGCCTTTAGGAAACATTTTCGCAGATGACTTTTCTAGAGCTTCTTCAGTAATCGTTTTGGATGTTTGGGAAACATAACCATCTGTTAAATCACCACTTTGAATCCACTTTATTGGACCTCCATAAAAATTTTGATTAGAACTTTTGGGCGTACCACCACTTCCCATATTAGAGCACACTCTAAAAAGTTTGTCGTAATGCCAATGGGTAGGAACTTGACCTTGCCATTCAATACCACTTGGTTTGTATGTTGTCTGAATCGCGGATTTGCTCGGATTAAGGGATTGCTCGGATTTTATGTTTGTCGTTATGTCTTCCATTTTTGTGCTTCTCTAATAACTCAGCGTCATCTATTAATCTAAAAAATCCGTGTTTCAGAAATTATTCTCTGATTTTTGGATTGCTCGGATTTTATTTGTATTAATGTGTCTTTCATCACTTCAATTCTGCCAGTTTATCTGCGTAATCTTTTAATCTGTCTAATCCGTGTTTCATAACACTAACCGTTTAAATGTGAGCGATTTGCTTCCAAAGTTGATGAGTAAGCCTACTTCCAATTTGTAGGCTTTCAAATAATTGAGCGCCTGCGCCAAATGAACCTCCTCTAGCTCCTTAATAGCTTTTAGCTCTACCAACACCTTATCTTCTACCACAAAATCAGCCCTTCGTGTACCTATTGGCTTTGGAAGGTCTTTATAAAATATGTCTTGCTCTATCTCTCTATTATAAGTGAGGTTTCTTTGACTCATCTCATACGCCAAGGCTCGCTGATAAATGACTTCTTGGAAGCCATTGCCTAAAAACGAATGCACATCAAAAGAAGCACCTATAACTTTCTCCGTAATGTCTTTGAATTTTAAATCCATAATCTGTGTAATCTTTTCATCATTCTAATCCGTGATTCTGACTAGAGGTTACGAATCTCATTCAACAAACCAGTTGCTTCTTCTTCCAGTTGCCAAAACTGGTCAATCAGCTTTTCACTGCTTTCAGGCTCTTGGTATTTGTAGAAGTATTTGTTGGGTAGTATTTCATAGCCCAATTCCTCAAATGCTTCCCAAGCTATAATCTCGTAATCAATCTCCTCGGCTAAAAAGGTATTGACATAAGCTTCTTTATCTTCTGCTGTTCTGTCAAAAGGGATGTACTCGTTATCAATAATGTAATGGCGGTGGTTATAAGTCGCAGACTTGTCTTGTGCTTTTAGCCATTTTTTAATGTCGTTGAGCTTTTGGTCTTTTCGTTCAGCTACTAAAGGTTTGATAGTGTTCGCAAGTAAAGTTTCAAAAGCCGTTTCACCATCAAAAGTTAAGTCAACCGTGTGTTCGTTCACCGTTACTTTCATGGTAAAATCACCATAGAGGTCAAAAGCTTTTTTTACGTTTGCTCCACTCAATTGTGTAGTAAATGCTTCATCAATCCACATTTGCTCACCGTTTTCATCCTCTTGCCAAAAGGTGACTTTCACTTTATGGAACGCAAAGTCGGTGTAATGAAATTTCTTACAAAACTCATTTTCTTCCCAAGCTTCAAACTGGTCATGAATCCAAGTTCTGTGTGTGTCTGTGAGGCGTTTTCGTTTATTCCCAAAAGACTTTGGTTCTTTTTCAAATTGCTCACGGGCGTTGATGATGAGCGTATGGTCTTTTTTACGACTCGGCTTGTTGTTGTTGAGCAACCAAACATAGGTGTAGATACCTGTGTTGTAAAACATCTGGTCAGGAATCATCAAGATACTGTCCAGCATATCGTTTTCTAAGATGTAGCGTCTTATCTCACTTTCACCAGAAGTGGCATCACCATTACTCAAAGGAGAACCATTGAACAGAATGGCAATTTTAGAACCACCTTTATCTGCTGGTTTCATCTTCTCTATCATGGTCAGCAAGAACAACAAAGCACCGTCATTGCTCGGTGACATTCCAGCTGAGTATCGAGAGCCTTTGAGCTTTTCTACGTGAGCTTTATAAGGAGACCAATCCACTCCAAATGGAGGATTGGAAATCATGTAATCAAAGTGCTTATTGGCGTGTTGGTCACCATCATCTTCAATGCTTTCCAGATGAGGGATTAGAGAGTTTCCATTCGTAATGTTACTTTTTACTTCACCTTTTAAAAGCATATCTGCTTGACAAAGGGCATAGTTTTGAGATAAAAGCTCTTGTCCGTTCAGCATGACCAAATCTTCAGTATTGGCAATACCTTCAGGTGTTTTTGCTTTATCAACCAAATGTTCTTTGGCAACTGAAAGCATACCACCAGTACCACAAGCAGGGTCATACAAAGAAATGGCTTCTTTACTCGTTTCAGGGTCGAAATCAATCTCCATCAAGTCCACCATAATACGGATAACCTCTCTTGGTGTAAAATGCTCACCCGTGTCTTTGGCATCATCCTGAGAGAATAGCTGTAATAGGTTCTCGTAGACATACCCCATTTCGATATTTGACAATCGAGTAGGGCTAAAGTCTTCTTCCGCTACCAGTTGTATGATTTCAGAAAGTCGCTTTTCCTTGACCATTTTGGTCACGACTTGACGGTACTCAAACTTGTCTATGATTTCGTCTATGTTATCACTGAAGTTATTGAGGAAGTCACGGAAGTTGGTTTCGACTAACGTGCTACTATCAGCCAAAATGCTTTTGAGTGTCCAATCCGTTTTGTTAAAGAAGTCTAGTTTGTGAACCTCGTGTTGCTTGATTTTCTTTGCTAGTTCGGCTTTTTTAGCTTTTGCTTTTTCAGCATCTTTCTCGTGGAGTTGAGCAATGTTCTCGTCTGAGAAGCTGTTGTCCTTGGAAATGATTTCAGCTTTGAATTTTGCTCTGTTTTCTTCCAGCACACACTCAATTCTTCGAATCATAATCATCGGAAGAATTACAGAAGGGTAATCTTTTGCTTTAAACTTTCCTCTTAGTTTAATCGCACCTTTCCAGACTTCATTGGTTAGGTTTTCTAGCTTATTCTTATTTATCATTAGTTCTTTTTGTCTCTACTAAAAGTTCTTTGGCTTCAATGCCTAATATCTCAGCAATCTTGTACAGGTCTTCAATGCTAGGTTGTCTTCTGTTCTGAGCATAAGAGTTAACCATATTGTAACTCTTGCCCAGCTTTTCAGCCAACCAAATTTGCTTGATTCCCTTTTCGTCTAAAACCTCTTTAATTCGGTTCATTTTTGAATGATTAGTTCAGACTACCAAAGTAGGAATTATTTCTCACTATCTCACAAAATGAGTATTAAAATCAATATGTAGTTTGGGTGGCGGTGGGAGATTTTAGCTCTTTTGGTTTTTTGGGGGAGGGGTTTGTGTGTTGGTAAAAAACAAATGTGCTAAAATGTGCGGTGGGTTTTTCTTCGTTCTCGCATGGCACACAACAACCAGATATATAACACCTTGCCACATATCCGCCTTATATCTTTTAATTTGTTTTCTTTTCAAAACATGCTTTATCTAATGAATCTGGTGTAAAGTATGCCTTGGTCGGTTCGGTAATAGAAAGTAAAATAACCCAATAGAGCCAAAGGGACAAGTCTAATCTAACCCATCTCTGTACTAAGATCTGTGATGCATAGACCGCATTTAGGGAGTAAGCCCTCCTATTCTATGACAAACCTTATAGTATCGGCACAGCTGTATATAGATCTATAAGGTTTAGAGGCCTTGCTATAAAAAAGACCTTCCTTAGGGTTTCACTCCCAAAGAAGATCTGTTATCATCCCTAATAATGAAGGCTGACTGGAGAAGGTGCGGTTAATTATATTTTGGTTGCTTTAGAAGTTTTCGTTGAGTCTGAGGAAGAGACCTGAAGTCCCGTAGTTGCCCCAGCCATAATCAATACCGATGTTGGTGCGGGATTTTTGACTGATGTTGAACCTAAGGCCAAGCCCATAGCCTGGCTCTATGTACTCGAACAGGTCTATGCCGTTTTCACCTCCGCTGGCAGTGGTCATGTTCGCATAGGCTACTGCACCGAAGAACTTAGGGTTCTTCTTGGTTGCTATTAGATGTTTTCTAAATTCAAGTCCTGCAAAAACGAGATCATATCCTCTAAACCGTCCTTGTGCATAAGGTTCAGAAGATTTGCTGTATTGATCCCAAGCTGAAGCTGGCAAGTTCATGTAGGGCAAATTGCCAGAGGTGGTGAAGTTGCCAAAAGCCCAAACAGCCAGGATATTGTTGTTGTCATCCGTGAAATTGAAGTAGTCACGGTACTCTAACCACAGAGAGGTAGAATTCTGGTCACTACCGATGAACTCTGGATTCATTTTGAATGAAATGAGGGCATATCTCCCCGCATAGGGATTGTTGATGTTGTCACGAGTATCCAGCATCCCGTTGAGCGATAGCCCCACCAGTGTGCTTTTGTCCTGATCAAAACCTTTGGATACGTTATATGCATAATAAGGTGTAATGACCGTATCACCTGGCGCTAAACGCAGTAGTTGGTCATTGATATTATTGAACAAATCAAGGTGCAAACCAACCCCTGCATAAAACCCATTGTCGTTGACTTTGCGCAAAGCGGTTTCATAAAAACGAAAGAAGTTGAACTCCATCATATCCACTTCAGAGGTGCCATCATAGCTTTTGTCATCAAACTCAAAACCATCATCGGCTAGTCTAGCAGACTGAGGACCTGTACCAATACCGTAAGTGGGCTGTGAAGAATCCAAATAGCGCCAATCCCCCATGAATACCCAATCATTCGAACTGGTAAACACCGTAGACTTCAGCGTCACAATCGTTTGTTTTTTGGTCGTAAAAGCCAAACCTAAAAGCGCGGATGACAACTTGGTATCGCTAGGTTCACCCAGAAATGAACTAACCGCTGCGCCCGCTCCATAGATGAATCCAAAAGCTGGGTTAGCGCCCAATACGGGAACAGGGGAAAAGTAGACATCACCTTTTTCAGGCACTTTGTTTTTCTTGGCTTCTTTTACGGCTTTTTTATCCTCTTTGGTAGCGGTGGTGTCCTGCGCTACTAGTGAAAAGGACAACAAGACCAATAGGATCATACTCAGAGATTTAATACGCCGAGTGTTCCGAGTGTTCATTAAGTTTAGTTTCATACAGGTGAGTTTAATGGTAACGGTGGCTTATTAAACACCAATTAAAGATAATCATTCCAAACCTAAAGACTAACCAATCCCTATCTATCTACATGCACCATGTCTCTAAAACAAAGAAAGCCGACGCTATCGCATCGGCTTTCTTTGTTTTCTCTCTTCTGAAGATCAATTCCCTGATTGGGCGTAATGCACTGCTGGCAAATCTCTCAGGCGCTGTGCTGCAAACTCCGCAGTGATATCCCGCTGCGGATTGGCAAACATCTCGTACCCTACCATGAACTTCTTGACCGTAGCTGATCTCAACAGCGGCGGATAAAAAGACATGTGCCAGTGCCACTCTGGATGCTCTCGGTTGTCATACGGTGCTTGGTGTATCCCCGCCGAATACGGAAAGGACGTCTCGAACAAGTTGTCATACTTGATCGTCAAGTGCTGATACGCTTCTGCAAAAGCACGTCTTTCCTCTGCAGTCATCTCAATAATCTGCGCCATGCGTCGCTTCGGCAAGATCATCGCCTCAAACGGCCATACCGCCCAATACGGGATCAAGACCACCATGTGCTCGTTTTCAAATAGGACACGCTCCTTGGCAGCTAGCTCCTGCTGTATATAATCCTCCAACAAGTCTGTCTTATGATCCAATCGGTACTTCTCCTGCTGAAACTGCTTTTTCATCGGCTCGACAGGAATCGATTCTTGTGCCCAGATTTGGCCGTGTGGATGGGGATTAGAGCACCCCATCACACTGCCTTTGTTTTCGAAGATTTGGATATGATTGATGTAGTCAATCGCTCCTATTTCCTTGCATTGTTCGACCCAAAGCTCCACTACCTTTTCGATCCCATCGACATCCATTTCTGGTATGGTCAAATCGTGTCGTGGAGAGAAACAGATCACTTTACACAGTCCTCTTTCGCTCTTGGATTGCAAGAGCCCCGTGCTCTCACCACCTGAGGGGATATCCCCTTGCAGCGCAGCAAAATCATTGGTAAAGACGAAAGTGTCCTTGTAATCAGGGTTTCGCTCTCCACCTATGCGCTCATTGCCAGCGCATAGGTAGCAGTTCGGATCATGCTCAGGTCGTCGCTCTTGCTCCAACTTCTCTACCTGGCCCTGCCATGGTCTTTTGGACCGATGCGGGCTTACCTGAACCCACTCCCCTGTCAGTACATTGAGTCGTCTGTGAGAATGTTCCTTTGAATCAAACATGTTTTATTCTTGTTTTATAATGTTACCAAAACATCGCATACAACACTGCGGTGAGTATACAGATGACAAATGCCGAAATGTTAAATACCGGATTGGTTTTGAACAATCCTTTGGTCAAGTCGATACCTTTTGGATCGTCCTTTCCTCCACCGGTCAACTGGCTAATGATCACGATCACTACCATGGTAGCTACAGCGGTCAAACCCATTTGGTTCATAAACGGCATACCCGGTACGAACTTGAATGCTATGGCTATCGGCACAGAGATCACCGCTCCCCATATCGCTGCTGCGTTGGTGGTTTTCTTCCAGAACAGCCCCAGTAGGAATACGGCCAAGATACCTGGACTCACGATCCCTGTATACTCTTGGATAAACTGAAACGCCTGATCGATTCCTCCCAAGAGAGGTGCCATGATACAGGCAATGATCAATGCACCTGCCGCCGCAAAACGACCTGTGTTTACCATTTGCTTGTCAGAAGCATTCTTGTTGATGTACTGCTTGTAGATGTCCATCGTAAAGATGGTCGATGTAGAGTTCAGCATAGAAGCCAATGACGATACGACCGCAGCTGTCAGTGCTGCGAATGCTATCCCCTTCAGTCCTGAAGGCAACAATTGCAGCAACCAAGGATACGCTTTGTCGGCTTGTCCTACACTTGGCAAATTGGACTGTGCGATTTCGCCCAACCTCGCCATCATGGCTGGATCATTGACGATCACATACGCAGCGATACCCGGCACCACTACGATGAATGGAATGATCAATTTGAGGAAGGCTGCTAATGCGATACCTTTTTGCGCCTCGCCCAGTGACTTAGCTGCCAAAGTTCTTTGGATGATGTATTGGTTGAATCCCCAGTAGTAGATGTTGGCTACCCATAGCCCTCCTACCAATACCCAGATCCCTGGGAGGTTGGAGTATTGCTCATTAGTCTCTTCTAAAATCATGTGAAAACGATCTGGTGCTGCATCGACTAAATGCTTAAACCCTGCCATCATGCCTTGCCCATCAGAGACAACGTCGAGCGCGAGATAGGTCGTAATCAAACCTCCAAGAACCAAGAACACGACCTGGATCACGTCCGTCCATGCCACAGCAGACAACCCACCGTACAGCGAATAAGCCGCCGCAAACAAGGCCAAGCCAATCACACCGTACATCATCGGGATACCCATGATGGTCTCTAGTGCCAGCGAACCGAGATACAATACCGAACTCAGGTTGACAAACACATACAAGGCCACCCAAAAGACCGCAAGGATCGTTTTGAGGTTGGTACTGAATCGCTTTTCAACAAACTCAGGAATGGTATACAGTCCTTTTTCGATGAATATCGGCAGGAAATACTTACCGACAATCAGTAGCGTAATAGCAGCCATCCATTCGTAGGATGCGATCGCGAGTCCCAGCGCAAAGCCCGAACCCGACATGCCGATGAACTGCTCGGCAGAGATATTCGCTGCGATGAGAGATGCCCCTATCGCCCACCACGGCAAAGACTTGCCTGCCAAAAAATAGTCTTCTGCACTCTTTTCGTGCCCTTCTTTGTCCCGAGAGACAAATAATCCAACCCCCAAAATAACGGCGCAGTATGCGCCGAAAATAATAAAGTCTAACGTAGAAAAATTCATTTGTTTTAGTAATTAGTTTTTAAGTAAAGTGGCGCCATCGCCAGGGGCGACAATATAATGCTTTAGTTCCACTTGGGTGACCTTTTTATAACTTTCAAGGACACTTTCTACTGCTGTGTCTAATCCCGATTTCTTGACAATATTGATGGTGCAGCCTCCGAATCCACCTCCCATCATTCGTGCGCCGATGATGTCAGGGTTAGCCTTAGCAATGTCCGCCAACAAGTCCAGCTCTGCACAGCTCACTTCATATTGTTTGCTCAGACCTTCGTGCGTTTCGGTCATGAGTTTGCCTAGCAGTTCGATATCACCACTCTTCAATGCTTCAGCAGCTTTAAGTACGCGATTGTTTTCACTGATCACGTATGCACACCTATCGTACACGACGGCATCTAGTTCCGACTTGACCGCATCGAGCTGCTCCATTGTCGCATCTCTCAAACTCTCGACTCCTTCAAATTTCTTTTGCAGCACAGCTACACCGGATTCGCATTGCTCGCGGCGTACATTGTACTCCGAGCTGGCTAGGTTGTGCTTGACCGCTGTATCGAATAGCACCAGTTGGTAGTCTTTCAGGTCACAAGGGATAGACGTGTACTCCAGCGAGCGACAATCCAACATGATCGCATGATCCGCAGTACTCAAACAACTCGCAAACTGATCCATGATCCCGCACTTCACGCCTGCGAAGTTGTGCTCTGCCTGCTGCCCCATCTTGGCAACATCCACCAACGACACCTCGTGCCCGAACAACTGACTCACTGCAAACCCAAAAGAACATTCTAACGCTGCGGAAGAAGACAGACCCGCTCCCAACGGCACATCACTCGTAAAGACCATGTTGAATCCTTCGAGAGCCAGTCCTTTCTTGTTGTACTGATCGAGTACACCGAGGAAATAGTTGACCCATCCCATCTCTACAGGTTTGAGTGCATCGTCGATGGAGAAACTGTACTGTTCATCTAAATCTAACGCTTCCAGTTTACACTCCTTTGATCCGCTCTTGGCGATGGCTACATAGGCCGCCTGCTCGATCGCAGCGGGCATGACATACCCATTGTTGTAGTCTGTGTGCTCACCGATAAGGTTGATACGCCCAGGTGACTTGATCACCAAAGGTTCTCCACCGAATTTCTCCTTGAAACACGCTATTATAGCTTCCTTCTTCGCATTGACCTCTTTCATAACTCTCGTTTATCCTTTTAATTTCAATTGCCAATTCCACGCAGAGGACATCATGTCATCGAGAGACAACTGTGCTGTCCAGCCCAGTTCCTCCGTAGCGTAGGTATTGTCAGCGTATATTTTTTCTATATCTCCATCTCTTCTATCCGCGATTTGATAGTTGACCTTCACGCCATTGATTTTCTCGAAAGACTGGATGATTTCCAACACTGAAAATCCTGAACCTGACCCTAAGTTAAAGTACTCATAGGCCGTCTTTTGCTTCTTCTCCAACTGACGATTAACAGCGATCACATGTGCCTTGGCTAAGTCTACCACATGGATATAATCTCGAACCGCTGTCCCATCAGGCGTATCATAGTCATTGCCAAAGACGCTGAGCATCTCGCGCTCCCCCGTGGCTACCTGCATCAGATAAGGCATCAGATTGTTTGGAATTCCCTTTGGTCGCTCACCGATCAGCGACGAACTATGCGCCCCGATAGGGTTGAAATAGCGCAGTGCGATGGCATTGATATTCTCATAGGCCCGTGAACTGTCACGCAGAATATCCTCCCCGATTTTTTTGGTATTCCCATAAGGAGACTCAGCAGGCTGAATAGGTGTCTGCTCCGTCACTGGTAGCACCTCTGGCTGGCCGTACACCGTGCACGATGAAGAAAACACGATGTTTGACACACCGTGTTTTTTCATGCTTGCAATCAAGTTTACTAAACCTGAAATATTATTGTCATAGTATAGCAGTGGGTCAGTAGAGGACTCACCTACAGATTTGGAAGCCGCAAAGTGTATCACTCCATCAAAAAACTGTGACGAAAACAAAGCCTCCACAGCCACTCCATCTCTCAGGTCCAGCAATGTAAATGCTGGTTTGACCCCTGTAATTTCTTTGATCCTATCCAGTACAACCTCCTCGGTATTGGATAGATCATCTACGATATGAACCTGATGACCTGCTTGTATCAGTTCTACCACGGTATGTGCTCCTATATAGCCCAATCCTCCCGTTACTAGTATTGTTTTATCTGCCATAGTTGTCGTCTCTACTAATTAAACGTAATAATAACGCTTTTAATTTAAGCGTACAAGAAACGTTTAATTATATTATCTTTACTAAATGAATGAAATCAAAGGTATAAATCTAGCCAAACACAACGAGACGTATCAAGATGGCACGCCTATTTTAGTGGCGGTAGACAATGTTATCTTTGGTTTTGATCCTGTGGAAGAGAAACTCAAAGTGCTTTTGTTTAAGAGACAAGTAGAACCTCAGGCAGGCAACTGGTCATTGATCGGTAGTTTTGTGCAGAGCGATGAATCTGCCGAGCTGGCCTCTCAGCGTATCCTAACCAAGTTCACTGGACTGACGGATGTGTTTTTGGAGCATTTCAACACCTATTCTGACATTGACCGAGACCCTGGTGCACGCGTCATTTCGTTAGGATACTACAGCCTCATTCGTATCGACGAGCAAAAAGAAGAGCTTGTCCAGTCCTTTCATGCACAGTGGTTTCATATCGATGAGATTCCTGACCTAGTCATCGATCACAACCAAATGATTCTCGATGCGCTACATACCTTGCAAAATGAATCCCGCAGAAAGCCTATTGGGTTCAACCTCCTTCCGGAGAAATTTACCATCCCGAAACTGCTCAAGCTCTATCAAGAGATCCTGCAAGCACCGCTAGACGATCGAAACTTCAGAAAGAAGATTCTATCTGCAGGCTACCTAGATCGACTCGATAGCAAAGACAAATCCACCTCCAAAAAAGGTGCATACTACTATCAGTTCAATATAGAAGCCTATTTTGATCTCGTAAAAAAAGGTTACTCATTGGTCTTGCCGTAGGTATTGTCACCTGTTCGATAGGATACTACAGCTGCGTGACTATTTTTGCAGTCTAATTTCACCGTGCGTTGCGATTTTGACGCATGTCACGCCAATGCTATACTATGCCCACACACCAGCACTTCATGCTACACAAACCCTACGGTTATCTTTCACAATTCGTAAGCAACGAAGGCAGGCGCAGGAACAAAAAGAAACTAGGAGAACTGTACGACTTTCCCGATGGCACGATGGCAATAGGTCGCTTAGATGAAGCCTCTGAGGGATTGCTACTCCTCACCACTGATGGCCAAGTCAGCCTAGATGTGCGAAGCAAAAAAGTAGAAAAAGAATACCTCGCACTGGTAGATGGTATCATCACCGAACAAGCAATCACCGAGCTACAGTCAGGCGTGGATATCACCGTAAAACAAGAAACCTACACGACCCTACCCTGTCAAGCGCAAGCTTTAGAAGATGAAGAAGTGCGCTGGACCAACTCGCGCCATGTGCGAGACGAGAGACACGGACCGACTAGCTGGGTATCCATCACCCTCACGGAAGGCAAAAACCGCCAAGTCCGAAAGATGACTGCTGCCGTGGGATTCCCCACACTTCGGCTCATCAGAGTTCGCATCGGTGACATCCATTTGGGACAACTAGCCGCGGGCAAGGTCGTGACACTAGATGAGATAGTCGTCGGTTCATAGACTCCCCAAAGGCGCACAAAAAAGCCGTCACACCTAATCAATCAAGGCTGTGACGGCTTTTTTATTACCATTGGCTGTTAGACCGTCACTTCCAGCAATTCCATGCCTGTGGAAGACAACTGCACCTCATCTATCGCCGCGGGCAGCAGGATAGTCTCGCCTTTCTTGATCGCAACACTGTGCGCGTTTGCCGTGACTGTACCTTCTCCGTCCACACACATATAGATCACAAAAGAATCTGTAGCACTGTAGTCCTGTGTCGTCTCGCCTTTGACTGGTAGATAATGGGTGGTGAAGTACGGACATGAAGCGATTTCGTTCGAACTATTCTCCAGTTTGGTATAGTCCAGCCAGAAGTCATCCTTCTTCGCAAAGTCAATCGCATCGAGTGCTAGCTCCGTGTGCAGCTCTCTTGGCTTGCCATCCTTGTCGACACGGTTCCAGTCGAAGACTCTATAGGTCACATCAGAGGTCTGCTGAATCTCAGCGATCAGACAGCCCGCACCTATGGCGTGAATCTTACCTGTATTGATGAAGAAGCTATCGCCTTTTTTGACTTTCTCGACATTGAGGATATCCTCTAGTGTATTGTTATCCACATGCTGTACATACTCCTCTTTGGTCACTTCTTTGTTGAAGCCTACGATCAGATCTGCGTCTGGCTCAGCATCCATGACATACCACATCTCGGTCTTGCCGAAGGAGTTGTGACGCTCTTTGGCCAGAGCATCATTAGGGTGCAGCTGGATAGATAGTGGGACTTTCGCATCGATGTATTTGATCAGGATAGGAAAATCCGTACCGAATCGCTCTCGGTTCTTCTGCCCTACTAGGTCTGCTCCATATAGCGTCAGCAGTTCTTTGAGGTCTTTGCCCTTGAGGTCTCCATTGGCTACCACAGAGATATCACCGGGTACATCTGAGAGTTCCCAGCTCTCGCCGAGGTTCTTTTCGTCGGATTGTTTGTTGAGTACGTCTACTAGTTTGTCTCCTCCCCACATTCTGTATTTCAGAATCGGTTCGAATTTGATAGGATAGTCTAATTTCATTTTTCCCTTAGGTTTAAGATGCAAGTATAAAAACTACCTTTCAAACCGATGGAAAATAGGAGGTAAATTTGGGACAAGTGATGTCTCGTCAGAGGCTGTAGTAGAGAGATATGTGAGTTTCGGGACGATACTCGTATAGAGACTACTGATGCGACGAGCCGCTGCAACTTGCAGTAAGCTTTCGCACCGATGCGATGAGCCGCCACAATCTGTAGGAAGCCGTCGCACCGATGCGATGAGCCGCCGCAATCTGCAGGAAGCCGTCGCACCGATGCGATGTGTCGCTGCAATCTGCGGGAAGCCGTCGCACCCGTGCGGTGGGTAGTAGCGGAGTAGATTCGGCCCATTATCTCCACACTTTGATTTTGGCCAATGCCAACCTTTAGCTATTCTGCAAGATGCCCCTCACCCTGTTTTTTGTCATTTCGACCGCTCTATGCTACACGTCATTCCCTTTGCTTGACAAGGGAATCCGCTGGAGTGAACGCCGTAGTTGCGTAACAACTAGTATTGTTCATAGCGGGGGATTGCTCCGATCTGCGTCCTCGTCCCTCGTCCTGGTCGGGCAATGACGGTCAGTGGGTAATCGTAGGCTCGGATCAAGTCTCGCAGTGCACCCAAAAAGACTAAACGCTCGATAGGAAGAAAACACCCACAACAGAGCGGACGCCCTTCTTTATTCTAGCTCCTAGCGGAGGCTAAGAGCAGATGGGGCAAGGTATCTCCACCATGCACAGCATGACGGGAACGTTTTTTGTCCTTTCGACGGAGGAGAAATCCAACCGGTTATGGCTCAGTAGAGTAGACCTTAGTTGCTGCGTCGGTCTAGTTGTAGCAAAATAGTTCAAAGTCCTCACGGGTACTGTTATCCCCCCGCAGGTTGGATCCAGCATCCAGATGGCGCTTTGGAAGCCATGAGCAGCGGTTTGTCAAAAGTCAAAATTCTCAGGTTCTCCCTGTAGCTTTCGGCCTTTCAGGATCAGGTCTTTCATCCATTTGGCAGAGTTATATTCTTTTTTTCGACTTTCCGGGGTAAGTCTGATTCCAATTTGCTTTTTCATGAGGTACTCCTCATAGATGGTGGGAAGTATTTCGATCACCTTCTGTCGCTTGTGCCTATCTACAGCGTCTAGGACGCTCTCTTGCCAGTCGTCATGGGCTCGGATAGAGACCTTCTCTGGGGATGTCCATTTCAGATAGTCCAAAGCATACTTAATTTCCAAATCAGGATTCTCCTTCAGCCACTGGCTATAGTCGGTAATAAACCGAGAGGTCTTTCGGTCTTTGAACCGCTCTGCAAATTTGATCAATTCCTCATCACAAGAACTCAGGTATGGTTTTTCGGGTGGCGTATTCTTCATCTTCTCCTCATGGTCAGCATGTATACTTTCCATACTCTTTTTAATATAGAACAACTCCTTTTCTAACCTGAGCGGGGGCTGCTGTAGCAGCGTATAATTGCCTGTGTGCGTATTGTGAAAGTCAAAATAGGCAATACCCGTCTCTCCCTCCTCCATGTAGTGCTCTTGTATATCTTGGTATTGCTGATAGTCCATTTCGTACACTTCGCGGTGATCTATTTCGTCGGATTGGTAGTAATCGAGATACTGGTCTAGGTCTACTTCAGAAATATCCGATAGCACTGAATAATCTAACACATGCCCTCCTACCGTCACAAAATCATGTGTAATCTCAATCTCGGGTAGGTCTGTCACCTGCCCGGCCTGCCAGCGACAGCACAGGTCAAAGAGCTTTTTTTGCTGGATTTCGCGCAGACAGTACCATGCCGAATCCTGCCATATATCCCATAGGTAGCGTTGCTGAAACTTGGTAAAGTCACCATACACCAGCAGGTTGGCCTTGTGGTGCGCATAGGCTTTGGCAAAGTGAGGTATCGAGCTGTCACGATACTGCAAAAAAAACGCTTCATAGCGTGGGTCGGACAGCAATTCTTCGATGATTTGGTTTTGCACCTCATCATACTGTTTTAGTTGGTTAGCTTTCATAGTTTCGTTTAGGTCTGAATGAGGCCATTCAGGGGTTAGTTCAATATATAATTTCGAAACAGTGCTGACTATCAATCCATTGATCAACTCATCACACTATAGTGAATATAATAAATATGCTCAAAATGTAAAAATGTGATCTGCGAGAATATATATCGGCACCAAATACCTAGCGCATATACAGAAATGGGCAAAAAAAAAGGCCACCCTAGTAAAAGGTGGCCACAACTCACAAATTAGGCATTAGGCCAAAACAGAATCCTCTACGACGGGTGCTCCTGACATAATCTCATCATTGGCATACTCCTCGAATTTCACAAAGTTAGCGACGAACTGACTCGCTAGCTTATCCGCTTTTCGGTCATAAGCTGCCTGATCTGCCCATGTATTTCTAGGGTTGAGTATCTCAGCGGGGACACCTGCCACGGCATCAGGCATGGCCAGACCGAAGACTGGATGCTGGCTATAGTTGACATCATCCAACTTGCCTTCTAGCGCCGCAGAGATCATGGCTCTGGTGTATTTCAGTTTGATACGCTGCCCTACACCATATTCTCCACCAGACCATCCGGTGTTGATCAACCAGATATTGACATCATGCGTTTTGATTTTCTCTCCTAGAAGTTCCGCATATTTGGTCGGGTGTAGTGGCATGAATGGTGCCCCAAAACACGCTGAGAAAACACTCACTGGCTCAGTTATTCCCGCCTCAGTACCTGCTACCTTGGCAGTAAAACCAGAAATAAAATGATACATGGCCTGTCCTACCGTCAGTTTAGAGATCGGAGGCAGTACCCCACTGGCGTCACAGGTCAGAAAGAATATATTTTCGGGAATCCCTCCTACAGATGGCGTGACCGCATTCTTAACATTTTTGAGTGGATAAGACACCCGTGTATTCTCTGTGATACTGCAGTCAGCATAATTCACCGTGTTGGTCCCAGGATAGAATTTGGTATTCTCTAGTATGGCACCAAATTTAATCGCATCCCATATCTCTGGTTCTTTCTCCTGCGTCAGGTCGATGGTTTTGGCATAGCAGCCTCCTTCGAAGTTGAAGATTCCCTCGTCTGTCCATCCATGCTCATCGTCACCGATCAGCAGTCTATTCGGATCAGCAGATAGGGTGGTCTTGCCTGTACCTGATAGGCCAAAGAAAACTGCGCTATCGCCACGTTCCTTGCCGATATTGGCACTACAGTGCATAGAGAGTACATGGTCTTTGTCTGGCAGGAGGAAATTGAGCACTGAGAAAATTCCTTTTTTGGTCTCTCCTGTATAGCCCGTACCTCCCACCATGATCACTTTCTTGGTAAAGTTGACAATCGCAAAATTCTTTTGGCGTGTGCCGTCTACCTCTGGATCAGCATAGAACTCTGGGACAGCCAAAACAGTGAACTCAGGATGGAAATCCGTCAAGTCATCGTTTTCAGGCTGGATGAACATGTTGTAGCAAAACAGATTGTGCCAAGCCTGTGTATCGATCACCCGGACTTTCAACCGGTGCTGAGGGTCAGCACCAGCATAGGCATCACGCACATATAATATTTTATCACCCAGTGATGCCACCATCTTGTTGTACAACGCGTCGAACTTGTCCTCATCAAATGAGATATTGATATCGCCCCACCACACTTTGTCTTTGGTGATGGCGTCTTTGACAATGTAGCGATCCTTAGGAGATCTACCTGTGAACTTACCGGTACGGCACATCAGCGCACCTGTATCAGTCAAGACACCTTCGTCTTTTTTGACTGCTTCTGTGATCAACTCGGCGGGAGTCAAATTCCACAATACGCCTTTGACATGCTCTAAGCCTAGCTCGATCATGTCTTCCATTAGTGACTTTAGATTTGTGTTTTTCATTACAGTGAGATTTAGTTATCGTTCGCTTTTGATATACTTTATATGGCCCTCACTTAGATATCAGGAAGGTCACCACCAAGGAATTCAGCCTTTGTACTGCCCCGATGGCCTAACAAATTGACGCATTCTTCTAGTCAATAAAACTGATCAAGATCAGCCCTTCACATGTTTTGGGTCAGCTCTTTGATCCACGCTTGATTCTACATTTGTTCTATTACTGACCTCTAGAACAAAATCAAGTGACCTCACAAGCTAAAAATTTCATCCTTAGTCTGGTAGTAGCCATCGCCATTGTGCTCATCCCCAGCCAGTACTTTCCTCTAGCACAGCTCAGCGTCATCGAGCAACGTGTGATGGCACTCTTTGTATTTGCAGCGATGCTGTGGGTGCTGGAGCCTATTCCTATCTATGCCACCTCTATTTTGATCATTGTACTAGAGCTCTTGACGATCTCCACTTCAGGGATCAATATCCTGATCGACAATCAGGGCGACCATTTCGGTGAGTTGATTGCCTACAAAGACATCATGGGCACCTTTGCCTCTCCCATCATACTGCTCTTTCTTGGTGGTTTTTTCCTAGCGATGGCCTCTACCAAATATCGACTAGATCAGGGATTGGCCAAGGTCCTGCTCAAGCCCTTTGGCACACGCCCCAAAATGATCATGCTAGGACTGATGATCATCACAGCGGTATTTTCCATGTTTATGAGTAACACCGCTACGACGGCTATGATGCTGGCTATTCTGGCACCTGTATTGACCTGTTTCGACGAGAAAGACCCTGGACGAATTGCCTTTGCTCTCAGCATCCCATTCGCGGCTAACATCGGCGGGATAGGCACACCGATAGGTACACCTCCCAACGCCCTCGCCCTGAAATATCTGACAGACGAAAACAACATTGGCTTTGGCGAGTGGATGGCATTTGGTGTTCCCTTTGTCATCGTCCTGTTGGCAGTAGCCTGGTTTCTCTTGCTCAAATTCTTCCCTCCCAAGGCCGAACACTTGGCACTAGAGATCAAAGGCAAATTCATGACCTCTCGCAAAGCCATCATCGTCTATGTCACCTTCGGCCTCACTATCCTGCTATGGTTGTTTGATTTCGTACATGGTATGAACTCCTATACCGTCGCGATGATTCCTGTGGCTGTCTTTCTGGCCTTTGGTATCATCACCAAAGAAGATCTAAAGAAAATGAGTTGGGATGTCCTATGGCTCGTCTCAGGAGGGATCGCTCTAGGCCTAGGGCTAGAAAAGAGCGGCTTGGCAGCACACTTGGTCAACAGCATCCCTTTTGATCAGTATGCCCCTGTGTTGATCGTAGCGATGGCTGCCATACTTGCAACGATCATGGCCAACTTCATGTCCAACACTGCGACTGCCAACCTGCTACTGCCCATCATCACAGCAGTAGGTGTGTCAGTCATGAGCCTCGAAGCGCTCGGAGGCGCAAAAATGCTCATCCTCGCCACCACACTAGCTGCATCCCTGGGCATGTCCCTACCGATCAGCACTCCGCCCAATGCACTCGCTCATGCGACAGGCATGATAGAATCTCGGCATATGTCCAAAGTAGGCGTCACCTTGGCCATAGTAGGTTTAGTCCTCATAGGCATACTCATGTACGTTTTGAACAAAGTCAATTTTTTATAGCACGTCATGGAAGGAAAAGGAAACAAACTATCCAGTTTTACCGATACGAGTTGGTTGAAGAAACATTTCTTCTCCAATCCCGCACAGAAAGTATTGCTCAAAAAAGGAGAGACAATCCTGAAGCAGGGAGAGAAAAATGACCGCATCTACTATGTCGCTAGTGGCAAACTCAGTGGCCACCATCAGCCCGAAAATGGGAGTATACTGTTGATATTTCAGACAGGAGCAGATGCGGTATTGGGGATCTACAGTTTCTTTTCTCCAGACGGATGCAGCTACACGACTGTCACAGCAGACGAAGACACGACCCTATACTATATGAGCAAGGCTAACCTGCCAGCCAAAGATCACCCCGACCACTTGCTGTTTTCGGAGCATATTCTACCGATCATCGTCAATGAGATCTACCTCAGACAAATGCTCGTCGTACGAAATGCTACCCAAATGGAGGTCACACTCAAAAAGCTCATGCAAAGCGAAAAGCTAGCGACACTAGGACAACTCGCTGCAGGGCTAGCTCACGAACTAAACAATGCCATCGGTGTATTGCAAAACAAAACCCAATGGATGACAGATCGACTAAAGACAATTTTCAATCACAAAGAATTTGATCATGTGTACCCAATGTTCGTCAAAGGGCTCGAACAAGGGCAACATTGCTCTACTGCCGAAGCAAGAAAACGCAAAGAGCAAATCAAAAAGACACTCAAAATAGACGACCGACTAGCCAAAAAACTAGCAAGGATCAATCTCACAGACGATGAAATCCAACAAATAGCCAAACAAAACCAAAGCACAGCTATCGAAGAGATGGACGAGTTTTGGGAGATAGGTATGGCGCTGCATGATATGCAAGTGGCATCCACACACACCACACATGTCATTCGCTCAATCAAAGACCTAGGATCTCAAAACCATAGCAACGTACAAGCATGCGATCTACGATTAACCTTCAAAAAGTCACTCTCACTCCTGTCCAACATGACAAGAACGATCTCAATCGATTTGGCAATCGAAAAAGGATTGATGCTAGTCGCTCGCGAAGGAGATTTGATACAGATCTGGGTCAACCTCATCAAAAATGCAGCCGAAAGCCTGACCCATGCCCAGACACAAAACCCTAGTATACAGTTGGTTTCTGAACTGCATCAGGACAGCATCCAGATCCAAATCATCGACAATGGACCTGGTATACCACATCACCTGCTATCGACGATTTTCCAACCCAACGTCACCACCAAAGTGTCTGGCCTATCCTTTGGTCTGGGACTTGGGCTATCTATTGTCCAAAAAATCATCACCAGCTACGGAGGTACCATATCAGTGACCTCCCAAGCGGGACGTACTGCTTTCAACATTCAACTACCTAAAACATAACACCATGGAAAAAATATATATCATCTGTGTCGAGGATCAAAGAGAGGTTCTCAATACCATCGCTACCCAACTCTCCAGCTTGGATCAGTACGTGATCATAGAGGAGTGTGAATCCGCACCCGAGGCAGAAGAACTCATAGAAGAGATAGACACCAAGGGAGATTTCATCGCAGTAGTCGTATCTGACCATGTGATGCCCGGCAAAACAGGCGTAGAACTACTCACTACCCTCCACAATGACCAGCGGTTTTCGGATACCAAGAAAATCCTCCTCACAGGTCAGGCTACCCATATGGACACAATACAGGCCATCAACATGGCGGGGATTGACTACTATCTCGAGAAGCCATGGCAGGCAGATGACCTCCTCCACAAGATAAAAATACTCTTGACCTCATACATCATCCAAAAAGGACTTAACTACAAATTATTCTTGGAGGTGCTGGATCAAGAAACACTTTTTGGTCTTTTAAAACAAACACCATGATTGGGCATAACAAGAAGTTTTCACGGCTACTCATGTACGTACTGAATATTGTGTTATTGACGATGACCTATGGGCGGGCGACTATGTCCTATGCCCAACCCGTCACTCCCCCACAGCTAAAACTAGGGAACCAATCTCAGCTCAAATTGTCTGCCTCTGCTCAGCTCTGGCTCAGAACTACCGAACTAAACCCTGGCACGACCATTCAAGGAGAAACCAAAGACTATGTCAGTGATGTATCCATACGCAGGTTTCGAATGATTCTATCTGGATCAATCACCGACCGATGGTACGTCAAGTTCCAACTGGGAACCAACAACCTCAACTACATCAACAACAACAGCACGCTGAAAATACTGGATATAGAGACCTCCTATCGCTTTGCCGATGCTTTCGAAATAGGAGGAGGCAAAAATGCCTACGTCGGACTCTCTCGCTATGCTGCTCCTGCCACTTCATCTGCCCTCAGCTATGACTGCCCGCTATTCACCATGCCCACAGTCGGTATCAGCGATGACCTCCTGCGCAAGTTCAGCCTCTATGCCAAAGGCAACATCGGACACTTCGCCTACCGCGCAGTAGTCGCTCGTCCACTCGCTGTATATCAAAATACGCTAAGTGAGGAGGCCAATTTCTACAGCAACTTCCCTGACCTCCAGTACTCTGCCTATCTCAGTTATGAGTTTATGGACAGAGAGAGTCAAACCAGTGCTTTCAAGGCAGGCACCTACCATGGCAGCAAAAAAATCATAAATCTCAGTGTAGGGTTCTTGTATCAAGAAGACGCACTGGCAGGACTTGACACACAGATGGACACCATCAGCTATGACATGCTCCTACTGGCGGCTGATTTTTTCATGGATCTACCACTCAACAATGAGAACAGCCGCTCTGTCACCGTCTATCTTGGATACTTCGACTATGATTTCGGAAAAGACTACATCCGCCTCTCTGGTGCCAACAACCCGAGCAATGGCGTGAGGAACGGTTCATACGCTGGGGCGGGCAACTCCTTCCCTACTACCGGAACAGGACAGGTCGCCTATCTACAGTTGGGCTACCGTACACGTATCAGCCCAAACGAAAAGTCGCCTTACCTTCAACCCTATGCTTCCATACAAATTGCCGACTATGATGGACTAAATGACCGAATGATCATGTATGACTATGGGCTTAACTTCTTATTCGACGGTCACAGATCCAAACTAACCTTAGCCATCCAAAACCGCCCGATCTACAGCAACCAAACCCGTGACTACTCCCAAGTCACCAAACGCATGGATATGTGGATACTACAGTACCAGTTCAAGATTTAAATCCTTTAACTGGTAGGTCAATACAAGAATCAAACTGCCAGTTGTTTCGAACAATGTATACTTTCGTCCCTAAATAGGCATACTGTCGTTTTATGTGTCCATCAAGAAAGAATAAGTAAGAGCCATTTATACCCTCTCAGATTGAGAAAAATTAGTAACGCAATCGGTTGCGTAATATGCATTCTATCTATAAATTTGAGCTTTATAACACAGGGTTACCGTAATCAAAACAGCAACACTTAATCTCTCCACCTACTCGTAATGTTGAAAAATGCACTCCTAGTTTGCATAGCCCCTACTTAGATAGAAACGCATACAAAGTATAAATACAAATAAGAGCAACTAATATGAAAGAAGTAATGAAAGGGATGTACCTCACACTAGGTATTGCAACTTTTTTGGTGGCCTGCCAACCTACCAGTAAGCCATCGTCCGAAGAGTCGTCAGTAATAGATACCACAGCAGTACGAGCATTTAAAAGTGAACCACTCGTGACACACATCTATACAGCTGACCCATCTGCACATGTATTTGAAGGAAAACTTTACATCTATCCATCCCATGATTGGGAGTCTGGCATAGCAGAAGATGATTTTGGCAGTCATTTCGATATGCAAGATTATCACATACTCTCCATGGACGAAGTAGGTGGAGAGGTCACCGATCACGGCGTAGCATTAGACAAGAAGGACATTGCTTGGGCTGGACGTCAACTATGGGCGCCCGATGCAGCCGAAAAAGACGGTACGTATTATCTATACTTCCCTCTGAAAGACAAGCAAGATATTTTCAAGATCGGGGTAGCGACTAGTGATCGACCAGAAGGGCCTTTTACAGCCGAGCCAGAACCGATGAAAAACAGCTACAGCATGGATCCAGCTGTATTCAAGGACGATGACGGAGCATACTACATGTACTTTGGGGGTGTATGGGGCGGTCAGCTACAGCGATGGGATGACAATACCTATGACGCTAGCGTTACTGCTCAGGAGCCTAGTGGTGATGTCCCAGCGTTGCTACCGAGGGTGGCTAAACTAAGTGATGACATGAAGCAATTTGCTGAAGAAGTAAAAGAAGTAGAGATACTAGATGCAGACGGTAGCCCTATCATGGCTGATGACCATGACAAACGATTCTTCGAAGCTTCATGGGTTCACAAATACAACGACAAATACTACTTCTCCTACTCCACAGGTGACACACATAATATCTGCTATGCCACTGGTGATAATCCTTATGGTCCCTTTACCTACCTAGGCATTATTTTAGAACCAGTATATGGCTGGACCAACCACCACTCCATTACCGAGTTCAACGGAAAATGGTACTTGTTCTATCACGATACATCACTATCAGAAGGCCAAACGCACCTACGTAGTGTCAAGATGATGGAATTAAAGCACGATGAAAATGGTAAGATCGAAACCTTGAGTGCTTTTAAAGAATAGTAATCATAAACAACTTCCCTACTGAGACAGAAAGATTGACTTTTTAAGCAGATCACTAAACGGCCAATCTTCACTCGTACGGATAAAACAGCAGCCGTTGTTGCAAGTAACTGAACTACTTGCAACAACGGCTGCTGTTTTTGATACTGAACGAAAGTATAAACCACACTATCGACCAAGACATTTAAACCCTGAATGAATACGAACGCTAAGGACGGAGTGCTAAAAAAACGATAAGGTACAGATTGCTTAATGTTAAAAAAGAGCATTAAATTGGCGCTTTGATCGATCAAATAAAAAATAGCATCTTTTCAAAAGTCCTCTGGGGATTCATGGGGCTGTACCTACTCAATATAAGTGTGGATACGGCAGACCCGTACCCAGATCATATTCCAGAGGATTTGTCAATCAATGATCAAGAAAGTATCATTGAAATAATCGTGGAGAAAGTCCTAGGCTATGATGATGCCATTAAAGAGTATGATGATCATGATACCGAAGATCATAACAAGAAAGCAAACTTTAAAATAGAGCTAATTGCTCAATTCAGTATTGATTCTATCATTAATCAATCGTACTTTGACTCAGTAAAGAGGGCATTCCCCCGCTATAACACTTCTCTAATTAACGGCTTTCACAAAATAGACACTCCTCCACCGAAAGCATGATTTGTTTTTTCACAATTGACTATCCCCACTATTAAAAAGTAGTGCTGGGACAATTTTATTATGCTTAAAAAAACAAATCAATATGAACATCAAGAAGAAATTGATGCTAATTACACTATTGGCATCTTCGATATATTCAGTCGCTCAAACGACCAAATCTGAAAGGGATGAAATTTACATTCAAACAATAGAAGACGATAAAGAACCTGATAAAGTACTGCATGCCGAGCCTCTCTATGTAGACCTGATACGGGATTTAGGTGCACGGAAAGGTGAAAAAGAGTGGAACTTAGGATTTGGGCTCACGGACAATTTAAAATTTGATTCATATGAAGCACTCATAGAATATGAATGGGCTCCCATGGATAGGTTAGGGCTAGAGGTTGAACTGCCTTTCACCTTTTATTCACCCGTAAGTGATACAGGTGAGGAATTGAACCCCGCTAATGAATTGAATAGTATTAAAATTGCGACACAATGGTCATTCTTTGTAAGCGAACCATTGGCAACTTCAATGGCGCTTGGGTACATTAACGAATTTGAACTCTCTGACTTTAGGAATTTTGGAAAGCCTTTCATTACTGGCAATATCTACAATCCATTCTTTGTGATTGCCAAACGCTGGGGAAACAACTTTCATTCATTGATTTATACAGGGCCAATGATTGAGCAGCATTTCAATACCAACAAATTCCATACGACCTATGACGTCAATACAAGTTTTCATTATATGATTCCAGGTACACGCAATTTTATTGGTGTTGAATTTAATAAAACCATCGACGAGAGTGATTTTGACATGACCATTCGTCCTCAGATGCGCTTAGGTATTACAGACCATTTATTGATTGGAATAGTGGGAGGAATTCCTGTGAGAAGAGAAAATGAAAGATTAAGCTCTTTCGTAAGACTAATTTGGGAACCCAAACATCACTAAAGATACCCGACAGTAAGCCAACGAAGTGTTAACTACCACTTCGTATCAAACAAAAAAGGGATACATCATTAGATGTATCCCTTTTTTAATTTCTAGAAAGTAAGTTGTCTTACTTGTTTCCTTTGGCGTAATCCGCTAGGAAAGTCGCCAATCCACTGTCGGTCAATGGGTGTTTCAACAAGCCCATGATCGCACTCAATGGACAGGTCACTACGTCTGCTCCTACCTCAGCACACTTGATCAAGTGTAGTGGGTTGCGCACAGATGCCGCTAGGATTTCTGTTTCGAAACCGAAGTTATCGTAGATGCCCACGATCTGCTCGATGAGGTTCATCCCGTCAAACCCGATATCGTCCAATCTCCCGATGAATGGAGAGATATAGCTCGCACCCGCTTTCGCAGCGAGGATCGCTTGTCCTGGGCTAAAGATCAACGTACAGTTGGTTCTGATCCCTTTGTCACTCAACGCCTTGATGGTCTTGATACCGTCTTTGATCATTGGGATTTTCACGACGATCTTTGGATCGATCGCTGCTAGTTCCAACCCTTCTTTGAGCATCGCATCAAATTCGGTAGAGATTACCTCTGCACTTACCTTGTCATCTACGATATCACAGATTTTCTTGTAGTGTGCTCTGATGTTCTCCTCACCAGTGATGCCCTCTTTGGCCATCAACGATGGGTTGGTGGTCACACCGTCTAATACTCCTAAGTCATATGCCTCCTTGATGTGATCAAGATTGGCGGTATCGATGAAAAATTGCATGTCTATTGTCTGTTTATAGTCAAAGTTTTATTCTATGTATCAGATCTTCTTGGCTCGTCATAAACAAACCAAGAAGACCATCGGAATTAAAGTCCCAACAATTCAACCACTTGGTTGTACACGTTTTCGCCCGTGAATCCGAATTTCTCATCCAATACTCCAGCAGGAGCAGAATATCCGAAATGTCCCAATCCAAAGACTTTACCGTTTGGTCCCGCGAGTCCTTCCAAGTTGACAGGCAATCCAGCCGTCATACCGAAGATAGGCTTGTCTGTAGGGATTACTGATTCCTGATAAGCTTTGTCTTGGCTTCTGAATAGTCCCTCAGAAGGAATCGAAGCAATGTTGATTTTCAATCCTTTCTTCTCTTCGAGCAAAGCTGCTCCCGCAAACAAAGTCGCTACTTCCGAACCATTGGCGATCAACACCACGTCTGGGTTTTCTACTTTTTGCACAAGGTATCCACCTTTCTCCGCTTGGAGCGCATCTTCGTATCTCGAAGCACCTACAGCTGGTAAGTCTTTGATCCCTTGTCTCGATAGGATCAAACCTGTCGAGACGTCTGTGTTTTCCATAGCCATTTTCCACGCTACGGTTGTCTCTGCAGCATCTGCAGGTCTGAGTGCAAGGAAGCTATTTTTGTGACTGTGATTTTGAACTTTCTCCATCAATCTGATCTGTGCTTCTTGCTCGATCGGCTGGTGAGTCGGTCCATCCTCTCCTACTCTAAACGCATCATGTGTCCATACATATTTCACCGGTAGCTCTTGGATCGCTCCAAGTCTGATCGCGGGCTTCATGTAGTCAGAGAATACGAAGAACGTACCCACCACTGGAATCACACCACCGTGCAGTGCCATCCCGTTGGCGATAGCCGCCATAGACAGTTCAGCTACACCTGACTGCAAGAAAGCGCCACCAAAATCATTTTTCTGGATGGCTCTTGTTTTCTTCAAGAAACCGTCCGTCTTGTCTGAGTTAGACAAATCCGCAGAAGACACGATCATGTTTTCTACTTTGTCCGCGAGGTAAGCCAATACCGCAGAGCCTGCTGCTCTTGACGCTACACCTTCTTTTTGTGCGATCTCACTAAAATCAATTCCTTCTGGCATCTTACCTGTCAAGAACTGATCTAGTTTCGCTGCGAGTGCTGCATTGTCTTTTCTCCACGCTTCTTCTTTCGTGTAAGCTTCTTTGGCAGCAGCCGTTTTATCCTTCAGTACTTGTGCATAGTGTGCAGCTACCTCAGGGAATATTTTGAATGGGTCCTTAGGGTCCGATCCTAGATTCTCCAATGTTTTTTCGTAATCCGCACCTGTCGCGCCGATTGGCTGACCGTGTAGTTCGCAGTGTCCTTCGAACATCTCGCCTTCAGCTGTCACACAGCCTTTGCCCATGATGGTCTTACCAATGATGAGTACTGGCTTCTCCGTCTCAGCGTTTGCGTCTTTGAGTGCTTTTCTGATTTCGTCGTGGTTGTGTGCGTCGATTGTGACGACTTTCCATCCCCATGACTCGTATTTCATCGCAGTATCCTCAGTAGTCACCTCGTCAGTCATCGTAGAGAGCTGCACGTCGTTGCTATCAAAGAACATGATGAAGTTGTTCAATCCCAAGTGACCCGCGATACGTCCTACCCCTTGAGAGATTTCTTCTTGGATCCCTCCGTCAGAGATGAATCCGTATATTTTTTGATCCATCCAGTTGCCAAACTTCGCCTGGAGAAACTTCGCAGCGATCGCCGCTCCTACTCCCATAGCGTGTCCTTGACCGAGTGGCCCTGAGGTGTTTTCTATCGCGCGTTCTACGTCTACTTCTGGGTGGCCTGGAGTGACCGATCCCCACTGTCTGAAGTTGGAGAGGTCTTCCATCGAGAACTTGCCCAACAGGCTATACTGCGCATACATCAGTGAAGACAAATGGCCTGCGTCCATGAAGAACCTGTCTCTTCCATGCCAGCTCATGTTGTCCGGATCGAATCTTAAAAACTCTGAGTATAAAATGTGCATGAAATCTGCACCTCCCATGGGTCCACCTGGATGACCAGATTTTGCCTTCTCTACCATCGAAACGGCTAGTGCCCTAATGTTGTCTGCTGCCTGTAAGTCTACTGTCTTCATTTGTACTGTTTCTAGAAATTAAAAAATGCCTCGGAAATCTTTTAAATCCAAGGCATTTACTAAACCCAAAACTAATTTAAAAATCTATTATTTATAACCTCAAAGGTGGATATTAATCCCAAAACGCAAGTAAACCACGCTACTGCAAGCCCCCTTCAATTCTATTTCACCGATACTTCAAATAGGACTCACAATGCCTAAACACCTCTTTAGGGAGCACCAGCCTTGATTACAATACTTCACAGTACCATTTAGCTACTTCAAGACCTGAATCCATACGTCAAATGTAGCACAAATTATAACGTGTACAAAATACACTTTATAATTTGTGATTGATCGGTAACTAAGACAAAAAAAAGAGGGTGTCTATATAGACACCCTCTTCTAACACTTTGAACATTTAAGATCAGCGCGTTAACACTTTCACTGCCTTTTGACCGTCAGCTGAGTTCATCATGACTATCCAAAGCCCGTTGTTGAGACTAAAATTAATATCATGGTTTGTTTCTACAGTTTTCACTTTACGTCCCATGAGGTTATATACATGTACTTGTGTTTTGGACATCACATTGCCAACGTGAACCTGATTTTCGTAAGCGTAAACTTGAACACCTGAAACTGGAATCAAAGGAGTAGATAGGACTTCTTCTTCCTCCTCTAACTCTTCCTCTTCGGCCGTCACCAACCCCGGTAACGGATCCCAATCGTCATTTCCTTTGGTAAAGGTAAAGTTCGAGATTTCACTATCGTCACTGAGCACTGCTTCGGTCAAGAGTGTAGACCAGCTCGCTCGACTACCCGAATTATCAGCACCTGATAGTTCGGTCGTCCCAAACTCATACATGCCTGGAGACTCACCTCCCAGCGTACTCAACCAGCCTTCTGCAGCGATCAACGATTCTCCGTCGTTGTCTGGGAAGTTGGTGGTCTCGATGGTCGTGTTGTAGAAGACTACCTCACTGGTTGCTCCCTGCCATGGACGCCCAAAGTACCCAGGCTTAGAGCGATACGCTGAGGCAGTTTCTGAGCCTGGAGTCGCTGAGGTGATGGTGCATTCGTACATCAAGTACCCACGACCACTGCTTTGTTGGGCGGCGGTGATATAGCATCTGTCATTTTTGTCTTCGCTGGTGTTCATGACCAAGTCAGTTTGGTAAAATACGGCTGTCATGCCACCAAAGATGTAGTCTGTAGCCCCCATCATAGCACCTTTGTAGACGACTACTCTTGATCCTGTACCTCCATAGAAGGAGTCTTGTCTACCAACCACTCGGCATTTGTTGAGTACCACTTTGTCTACGTCGTTCGTAATGGCTATCGCAGCGGCTCTTTCTACAAAACTCTTGTTTTGCACCTCTGTGCTACCAGCAGTAGTAGGTCTCTCTCCCTTGCTACCTGATGCCCACATGACAACTTTGTCTTCGGATTCTTTTTTGGATATGTATTGGTTGAATGAGTTTTCGAAGATGATATCTTCAGCTTCGAACCCATCTGCACTCACGACCACCGTAGCGTTCCAATACGAACCGTTGGTGGTGCCACTTCCAGCATTCTCATAGGAGAGTGAACCGTTGGCTTTGTTGACACGGAGTACATCTTCATTCCATTTTTGGTCATTGCCCATGCTGTAATAGCTGTAGCCGTGCCCATAGTAAGAAGTGATTCTGACGGCTTGATCAGAGATATCCACACCTGCGTTGGCTAGGGAGATATCTGGAATAGCTGCTGCGTTTTTCAAGGTGACATTATTCACACGGATCACCAACATCTCTTCGTAGTTGCCTGGATCAATCATGATGGTGACGCGCTGATCACTTTCACGAGCCATTCTTGAGACTGCGTCTAAAGCCTCATTGATCGTTTCAAAATCCTTGTTTGTGCCGACCGTCAATGTTTCGCTATAGTCTACGGCTTGCTGTGTCGCTATCTGCGTGATGTATGTCGTCCCTACACTTGCTCCGATGGTCAGCGTGATGTGCCCAGATTCTGAACCTGTGTAGTTGTAGTCCACACTCTCCAAGGTGCTCGTACTGCCACTGGTAGTCGTGACTGCTTCGCCCCCTTCGATGGAGAAGTCCGCCTCGTAGTAATACGTAATAGTCACTTTGTCTCCCGCGTTGACAGGGACTTGGATCGTGGCGTCTGCTTTTGCTGTCAAGTGCCCTTTGCTGATCTGGTTCGCGATGGCTCCTGAGAACAACAGCCCCTTGTAGGCTGTAGTTGTACCACTTTCGATGACTTGATCGTCAAAGTTCCATTGGGTCACAGTGGTGAACGAAAGTGTTTTGCTGACATCCGCTGCTTCTATTGTCAGATTCGAAGTGGGAGCCAACTGCACTGGCGACTCGTCCAGTCCTGTATAGGCTACCGAGTAAGTCCCGGTTCTTAGTTGAACCTCACTTGCTGATGGGAAATCATATTCATAGCCTTCCTCGTAGAGGTTGGTGAATACTAGGCCTAATTTGGCGACCTGGTCGTCAGTCAGTCCTTCTGTAGTAATGACAACATCAAAGAGCGCCTTCTCTGTGAAAGCAATGGCTTGTGTCGCATCTGCCGTGATAGATACTGTACTTTCGGTCAATTCATAGTCGTTGACTCCTTTGGCTGTAATCGTGTAACTCGTGTTGGGCTCGAGTTGCACACTGTATGTGCCAGCTTCTGTATCTATACTTGGTTCTGGTTGGTAGATTTTGCCATCTGCGCTGTAGTTCAACTCCAAGTCCATGAGCTGATCGTCGAGACCAGTGATACTCCCTGTCACGGTGTAGAGCTCTACTTTCTCAAGTGTCAAATCATAAGTAGTCGTTTCTGCTGTCACAGCCAATGTGCTCTCCGTACTGATCACGTACCCATTGGCATCTGTCAGTCCCAAGGTATAGCTGTAGCCCGCCGGCAATGAAACACTGTAGCTGTTGCTCGATTGATCTGCAATCCAAGTTTTGCCGACTTCATTGGTAAAGGAGATCGAGTAGCCCTCAGGTATGTCTGTCGCGGCTGTGACGTCTATGCTACCTGTCAAGTCTGCATACGTAGCATCCTTGCGGTAGATCCTATAGTAGCTTGGTTTGCCTAAGTCATCGTAGATGTGGTAAATTCCTTTGTGCTGAGCCACGAATTTTACTTCAACGATATCACTTCCGAGTTCGATTTGATCGGATTGGAGCGTAGGGTCTTCTGCATAGTCGAAGTTTAGGTTTCCACCTGCGTCGGTTTTGACAATCATCGTGACTTCATCGTCTTCGTAGAGAGTCAAACTCATGTATCGAGTGGTCGCTGCAGAAGCATTGACGTAGACTCGTCCCGTGTACTCTTCTGCACCAGCGATATTGTCATCGTATCGTGTCAGGCTTTCGTTGGTAGAGCGGAGTCTGTCATTTCCTCCACCGACCCAGCTCAGTACATCTGCCGTGAAGCTTGGTAGTGTAGGTCCCGCAGTGCCTGCTTCGGTATCTGCATACCAAGCATTGATGATGTCGACGGTTAGATTATTTTTGTAAGTAGCTTCGTCTAGCTGTGCCGCTCCGAAATCCCATACATCAATCAATCCGTTCGAATTCGGGTAAGAGGGGCCGATTTGCACTTCGTATGGAATCGGAGCTACCTCTAAATAGGGGACGTAATTGGTGCCTGTAAAATCCAAAGTTACGCTCCCTGCTTCGCCTACATACAGGATGTCTAGCGTATAGTTGTCATTGTCATACTCGCCAGCGGTATTGTCAGATTCGGTGATGTCAAACTCCCCTGATTCGCTAGAGATCGCAATAGTGCCCCCAGAGTAGACACATCCCCCTATTTTGATGTAGGAGTTGCCTGCTACATCTAGTACAATTTGGTTGCCTGTTTTCAAAACCGAACCGTGATCATCCCCATTGTATCCGAATGCGTTGCTTGTCCCCACGATCACGTCGATCAAACCAGCATTGATATCCGGCTGACCATCGGTATCTGTAGGGATGATGCTGCCATCTCGCAAGTCATAATAGTAGATGATACTGGCCTCTGCAGTAGTCGCTGTAGCACCTGATTGTGCGGGGATCACTTCAATAGAGGGCAGGTAGATGTCACTACCGGTTCCTTCTACTGCTTTGAAGTTAAGTGTGGTCTCTGGTCCTGAATAGACAAATGAGTAGGTGTCAGATAGATCTGTTTCTACTTTGGTGGTCAGAGTTCCCAAATCTCCAGATTCGAGAGCGGTACCCGTGAGTTCTAGTCCAGAGTGTTTTGATCCCAAAAATCGAATGGTGCTACTTCCTGGGACTTTGACATTGATCTCGTCACCGAGCTTCATGTTCATGCCGTAAGTGCCCCCGTGGTATCCAGCGGTCCAGTCGACTAGTCCATCTGTACTCATACCTGAGTCTATGATGGTTTCGTCCAAAAACTCGTAGGTGACTGTCCCTGCGAGTTGCGCGTTTGCCCATAGTGAGCAAACCAACAATGCTACAATAGCGAAGTAAGTTTTTTTCATAATTTAGTCTTTAATCGTACATCTTTCAATTTGACTTCACTAGACCGATCCAATATTAAAACCAATCACATAATGAAACCCGACGCTAAAGATGAAGCATGGAAAAACATTGGACTATTCATTTATTCACATTGACTTAACAAGGAACAAATAACTGTGTAAATAATACACTTCATATAAATGAGTCGGGAGACTAAGTGTTGATCCCAAAATGTGCATTCGGAATCCCCTATCAGCAGGTATACTGATATTCAGCGTCTAAATAATTTCCAACTCAACCTTATTTACAATCAATTAGATCACAAAAGACTACTTACAAACGCAAAAGCCCGACTGAAACGAATTCAATCGGGCTTTTGTCAGTAGATGAGATATAAAACTATTTTCCTCGCATCGCAGCAAGCTGCTGGATAGTCACAAGCCTAAGCATCATTACCAAAACACTCTTGCACATACGTGGGTATAGCCAAAATCTAATCATCACATTTACACTTGAAGTATAACTTACTTCTGACCGAAGAAATTGGCTTTAACCCCTTTGACTCCTGGGACTGCTACGAATATACTTCCAGCGTGTGGTAGAGAGTCCAATTCCGCCTCACTCATATCCACTCTAGCAGAAGTGATGAATAGCGAGTCCAAGTTCTCTCCCCCAAAAGCACAAGACGTGATGTTGTGTGCAGGAATATGCACTTCACCAATGATCTCTCCTGACTCGGTATCGATCTGCAACACTTTGTTGCCATTCCATAGGCACACCCACAGATTGTTCTCAGCATCTATCGTACTGCCATCGGGATAGCCGTATGCCGTAAAATCCATCAAACTACGCTCGTTTGAGATCGTACCCGTCTTGTCATCATAATCGAACACGCGTACTTTGCCATCTGGTGTATCGATATAGTACATCGTCTTTTTGTCAGATGACCAAACGATCCCGTTGGAGATGGTCACACTGTCAAGCATCTGCTCTGAGCTACCGTCAGCGCTAATTTTATAGAGGCTTGCCGCATCACTAATCTGATCGAGATGCATAGAGCCTACCCAAAGTCTGCCTGACGGGTCACACTTGCCGTCGTTGAAGCGAATCTTACCCGTATGTGTTTCAGGTGTCACGATTAGTTCTTGCTCTCCTGTAGTAGGATCATAATAGTACACACCGTTTTCTAGTGCTACTACTGCACGTCCATCCGCAGACGGTACGATCGTTCCTATCCGCTGATCCAACTGATGTACCAACTGAGACTTGTTAGACACATCGAGCTGAAACCACTTCTTGCCCTCAATATCTACCGACCAGAGCTCATTCGTCTCGTGGTTCCAAATGGCCCCTTCGCCTAACTCGTTTTTGTCTTCATAAAACAATTCGGCTTCCCATCGTTGGATATCGTCTTGTGGTGTTTGAACTTCCCCTTCGGAGGTCTTTGGTGCGGTGCAAGATACCATTGCCAATAGACCAGCGGCTAGTAATGTGTTTTTCATGTCTTAATATTCTGTATTAATTTCAGTTCTTTGGTTTCAATCCTCAAATCAACCTACAATCCTTCACAACTGCACTGGGTGAATCGCACAATTGTTGATACATAAATCTAGTTTCTCAATTGTTTTCTTAGTTTTGGTCATACCTAACGCAAATTTCCTTAATGAACCGCTTCCGTTTAATACTGACGATCACCTTATCTATTCTATCCTGTACCTGCTGGAGTCAAGACAAGAGCTATATCGATAGCCTGAAAGCTGTCCTCATCGAGCAGCCCAAAAATCTAATCGTACTCAATGACCTGGCCTATGAATACACCTACAAAGATTTGGATAGTGCGAGAGTCTTGCTACTAAAGGCCATTGAGATCAACGAAAATGACAGCCTACAACTAGGGATATCCAAAGAGACTCTAGCCATAGTCGATGAAATTCAAGGAAATATTTCTGACGCACTCGTCTTACATTTTGAGAGTATTGAGATTTTTGAACAAATCAATTCTCCTAAACATCTGGCGTGGGCCTACAATGGTGTAGGGGCTCTCCATTATCAACAATATGATTATGACCAAGCGTTGACTTATTTCCTCAAGAGTATGAATATCAGGACACAACTCAATAACCCTGAGGAAGTGGCCAAATCCAAGATCAACATTGCACTGATATTTAACAAGACAGAACAGTACGACTCCTCACTCTTCTACCTCCATAGCTCACTAGCTCCTTTCGTAGAGAGTGCAGATCAATTGATGGAGAGTATTGTCTACTTAAACTTAGGCAGTACTTTCTCCTATATGGAAGAATTCGATAGTGCAGAATATTACTTTAACAAGTCTGAGGCCATTCAGAAGAAAATCGGAGATCATGAAGGTTTAGGCGTACTCTATCGAAAACTCGGTGAACTATATAGTGAGAAAAAAGAACTACTCAAAGCGCTGGATTACTACACTTTAAGTCTAGAATATATACAAAAGCTCGGGGATATTGGTCGATTCATAGAGACAAAACAAGCACAATACTTAGTCTATGAGACCATGAAGGATTATGAAAACGCATACCGCATACAGTCCGAATATCTCATACTTCGTGATTCGTTGATTAACATCAAGAATAAAGAAACCATCAACGAGTACAATGCCAAATACGAAGCGGAACAAAAAGAAAGAGTCATCACAGAGCTAGAATTGGAACAAAAAAGTGCAGCACTGGCTTTGGCCAACTCTCAAAACCAACGCAATGTATTCGTCTCTGGATTTACTATCCTTATCATTTTTGCAGGCTTTTTGTACCAACGCTATACTTCCAAAAAGAAAACCTCCGAACTACTCACAAACAAAAACATTGAGATCACCCATGCTTTGGAAGATCGTGAAACACTCCTCAAAGAGATTCATCACCGTGTCAAAAACAACCTACAAGTCATTTCTAGCTTACTCAATCTGCAAGCAGGATCGCTAGACGATGAAGCAGCCATAGATGCAGTCAAAGAAGGACAAAACCGCGTAAAATCAATGGCCTTGATCCATCAAAGGCTCTACAGTGCCGACGATATCAGAGGAGTCGACATCCATGACTATATAGAGAATCTGGTCTCTGAACTTTTTACTGCTTTTGGCACAGACAGAGATCGAGTGGAAAGCAGTGTCTCTGCACATAAAATAAAAATGGATATCGATACCGTCATCCCATTAGGTCTCATCTTAAACGAACTCATCACCAATTGCCTGAAATATGCCTTTGGAGGGATTGAGCATGGTCGGTTGGACATAGAGATCAAAGAAATAGATGACATACTACAAGTCATGGTCCGTGACAATGGGGTCGGTATGGATGAAGAAACGATGCGAAACTCGAACTCATTTGGCTGGAAAATGATTAAGTCACTCTCCCGAAAACTGAAGGCTGAGATTATAGTAAAAAATGAAAACGGCACAATCGTGTATTTGAACCTTTCCCGATATAAATTAGTCGTATGAGTAAACCCTCCGTGTTGGTAGTAGAAGACGAGCCATTGATCGCCGATGATATAGCAGGCATTCTTGAGAAAAACGGGTACACTGTCGTAGACATAGTAGATGAAGCCCCAGATGCCTTAGCATCTATTGACAAACACAATCCAGACATAGCGCTACTTGATGTCAATATTGAAGGAGATGCAGACGGAATCGACCTAGCAGGGAAACTGAATATCCCCTTTGTATTTCTGACATCCTACTACGATCAGCAAACACTCGATCGAGCGAAAAAGACTAACCCCTCTGGCTACATCGTGAAACCCTTCAACGAAAGTGACCTCATCGCCAATGTGGAAATTGCTCTATCCAGGGTTCAGAAAACCACGAAAGAAGCCAAAACTCCTGAGAAACTCTTCTTGCGAAACGGACAAGAGATTGTCTCCGTGATGTCATCAGATATCGTCTATGTAGAGGCCTTTGATAACTATGCCAATGTCTATACAGAAAAAGACAAATTCATCATCAGCCACACACTGAAGAGTGTAGAAGAAAAGCTCTTACCTTTCGGTTTTATGCGTATCCACAGATCTTATCTTATCAATTTTGATCATATTGATTCTATCTCAGAAGGCTATGTATTTTTAAGAGGACACAAAGTACTACTAGGAAAATCCTATCGTAAGGAGTTTTTAAAAATGCTATCCATGCTGTAATTTCTTTACTTGTTCAAACCTCCCCTTCACTAAATGAAAATACCCCTCTGCTAAAAGGGAATTCGTGAGCTAAAGGGATCTAGCGATTTTAGATCTAAATATTTAAAAATCGCTGTATGAAAACCTTACTTACCACTCTATTAGTCTTTACACTTTTCTCTGGGTATGCTCAATTAGAGATTACGAGCTTATCTCCTAATCAAAACGAAAATTACGCGTTAATAGACCAGGATATCGAAATAACCTTCAACGCTTCTATTGATGCGACCACTTTGGCAGACAACATCATTGTCACCAGTGCCGTCAAAGGTGCTTTGCCGTTTTCTGTTTCTGGCGGAGGTACTGCCGTCATCACAGTGAATCCTACGAATGATTTCTTGTATGGAGATCGGATACAAGTGACGCTGACCGAGTCCATAGAATCTACTGGAAGCGATCCATTGACGAACGGTTTTTCATTTACATTTCGAGTCAAGACCTTGCCGGCATATTCTACTCCTCTTAGCCTTGCCAAATTGGTAACCAGTATAGGTGCGGGAGCAACACAAATAGCTGACATAGAGGGTGATGATGATTTGGATATATTAGGAGGTAATTATGGAAACATGCGTTGGTATGAAAATGATGGAGACGAAAACTTCTCCTATGGTGCCAGCGATGAAGTTTATGATGCAAACCCTACTACCATACAGGTAGGTGATATTAATAGTGATGGTTATCCAGATGTCTTGGGTGTAAGTAATTATTTTAATTATGTCAATTGGTATGAAAATGATGGTACTGGCAGTTTTTCAGAAAACGTGATAGTAAACTCAGGCTATGCGCCGTACGCAGCTGATGTAGCCGATTTGAATGGTGATGGATTGAACGATATAGGCGTAGCAACTAATGGCGGAGGAGTTGTTTTGTATATCAATTCTGGTTCGGGAACCTATATACCACAAAACATGTCAGAAACCCACGCTAATGGAAGAGCGGTAACTTTTTCTGATATAGATGGTGATGGTGATATGGATATATTATGTCAGCCATTAGGATCTAATACTAGGTTTGCATGGTACGAAAACGATGGCGCCCTTTCATTTACTGAGCATTTTATAGACGGTAATGGGTATGGTTTTAATACAGAGTTCCAAGTTGTAGATTTAGATGATGATGGTGATTTAGATCTGATCACCACATTTCATAATAACGACTGGTTGTTATGGTATGAAAATGATGGTAGCCAATCCTTTACAAAACATACAATAATCAACTCAGCGGAAGTGATGCATAACCCATCGGTGGGCGATGTAGATGGTGATGGAGATATGGATGTTTTTGCAGCAGATAATGTAGGTAAAGCTATACTTTGGTTTGAAAATGATGGACTTGAAAACTTTACAGAAAGAACACTATGTGCGGACATAATCAGACCATATATTAGTGATTTAGTCGACTTAAATTTAGATGGGCGATTGGACTTAGTAGGTACGGGTAATGAAAAAATTATTTGGTTTGAAAACAAAACCAATGAATCTCCTGTCTTAGACACCCCCTTAGCAGACCAAGTTACTCAGTCATATCTAACCTTCAGTTATCTCGTACCTTCAGATGCCTTTTCAGACCCTGAGCTATCAACACTCAGCTATAGTGCTGCTTTATCCAATGATGACCCTTTGCCCGATTGGTTGACTTTTGATCCAGAGTCGAGGAATTTATCAGGGATTCCTACTGCCACTGATGTAGGTACTATATCAGTTAAAATAATCGCTACTGATCCAGGAGGGTTATCTACAGACGATGTAATTGATATTGTGATCTCACCTACTTCGCTGATGACCATAGACGACCATTCGCCTACACATCAGAGTCGCGGGATTGTTGCATCATCTAATATTAGTATTACTTTTTCTGAAAGCATAGATGCCACTACACTCAACATCCAACATTTCCAAGTCATTGGCTCTATGTCTGGTTTGGTTTCGGGTGCTTTTTCTGGTGGTGGCACGCCCAATATTATTTTTGACCCGACTAATGATTTCTTTCCGGGAGAGGCCGTGAATGTAAAAATATTGACTGCTCTGACGAGTCAAGGGGGAAGTATCGTGGTAGAAAATAATACTTTCAGTTTTGTCGTAGGTGCGGCTGTCTCCCCTAGTAGTCCAGCATTAATCGTAGGATCTACCGAATTATCAGCAGGGGCAAATGCCGAAAAACTTAAAATGATTGATTTGGATGGAGATGGAGATTTAGATATACTTAATGGTATTGATACGGGCAATATTGAATGGTATGAAAACGATGGGGATGGCAATTTTAATGCTACTACCATAGATAATTCAGGATCATCCCTAGGGTTCGATATAGGCGATATTGACTTGGACGGAGATTTAGATTTGGTTACTGCTCGAAGGCCTACAATTCAATGGGTCGAAAACGATGGCAATGAGACATTCTCAAGTCACTCAATTAACACCGATCTTGACTTTATCGGAAGTGTCATTTTATCTGACATAAATGGAGACGGGTACCTTGACGTTATTGTATGGGAAATCAACTCTGAAGGAATATGGTGGCTAAAAAATGATGGTGCAGGCAATTTTACTCAAATAGAATTAGGTGTTTTGACTCAAATGACTGAGACGGTACTTCCTGTCGACTTGGATCAAGATGGAGATATGGACCTTGTGGCAGGTGGGCATGTGTACGCTTCCAATACACTAGTCTGGTTTGAAAACGATGGGTTCCAAAATTTCACTCAGCATCAAATAACGACAGACGCTGATGGTGTATCTGATTTGGATGTAGCAGATGTGGATGGCGATGGAGATTTGGATTTGCTTACCGCTGAGAATAGGGAAGATCATGTGGTGATCTATCAAAACGATGGCAATCAGGTATTCACCGATACGAATATTTTTGAGGGTACGGACGGTCCCAGTTTCGCAAGGTTTGTAGACATAGATGCAGATGGAGACCTAGATATTATCACCAGTGCAGCTGACATCAAAGAAGTAGGTTGGCTAGAAAACAAAGGCTCATTAGATTTTACCTATTGGCATATAGCAGATAAAGAAGGCTACTCTATGGTTTTTGGGGATGTAGATAGTGATGGTGATTTGGATTTTGCAGCTATTTCTACAGTAGATTCAGATATCACGATTTATGAAAATGTAGTCAATCAAACGCCAGTGGTAGATACGCCCAAAGAAGATGAAGAGGTAATAGGTGATGTAGCGTTTTCTATCTCAGTGGATGATATCTTTGTAGACCCTGATGGTAGTGATGTTTTTGTCTATTCCATGACTTTGGACAATGGAGATCCTTTGCCAGGATGGATGACCTTTAGCAATGAGACGCGTTTACTGACAGGCACTGCTCCTCTATCTGCAGAAAGTGAGTACAGCCTAAAAGTGCGAGGAACCGATCATGCGGGAGAATATGCAGAAGACGTATTTGAGCTTTGGGTGACACTACCCCCACTGATTTCAATAAGCTCTTTTTCGCCATCACTCGCGACATACAATGATACGAATGTCACGGTCTCCATTGTGTTTGATAAAACGGTAGAAACCACTACTTTGGACGATGCGATCATTGTTAGGAATTCTAAAGGGTTGCGAGTATCAGGCCTTATCTCTGGTGGAGGTACTGCCACGATTAGCTTTACGCCTGATGACGCTCTATTAAACAATGAAGAATATCGCGTATTGGTTTCATCTGATATAGAGTCCGAGGATGGTGGGATTAGCGTTTCTGCGTATTCATTTTTCTTTTACACGAACGCCGATATTTCAGGTGCCTTTTTTCAAAAACAACCTACCATCGCACAACCTATAGATCCAACTAGTATTGATCTAGGTGATATGAATGGAAATGGAGTGAATGACATTATAGCCTCTAGTGTGTCTTCTGGAAAAGGCATTTCTGTGAATTGGTTAGATGTTGAGAGTCGAGCAACAACTACTGCCACCAATCTCAATACACAAGCAACTCATTCTATCGTATACGACATGGATCAAGATGGCGACTTAGATATTGTGAGTGTTTGGTCACTTAGCAACGCCATAAAAATTGACAGCAATGACGGAACGGGTTCATTTACGAGCAGCAACTTGATTACAGGTGTTTCTGGTGCAAATGATTTCAGTCTCTTGGATATGGATTTTGATGGAGATATTGATGTAATCGTACCGTCAGACAACTCATTGGATTATTATGAAAATGATGGTACGTTGAATTTCACCAAACATCATCTATCCAATGACGACCATACAAATGTGACGGTAGCAGACCTGGATTTGGATGGTGATTATGATGTGTTAGGATCTGGCGGAGAATGGTACGAAAATGATGGTTTTCAATCATTCGAATCTCACGAGGGTTTTGAATTTAAAGAAGCAGCAGTGGTAGATATCGATCAGGATGGTGACATGGATATCGTCAGGTTACACTACAGCAGTGATTTAGAAATTTTATACAATGATGGCACATTAACATTCACTACTGAAACTATTTTTGACGATAATTTTGAGGACTTTAAAGTTGCCGATATAGATGCCGATGGTGATTTGGACCTTGTTGTAGCCTCTCAAACTACAAACTCACTATTTTATTTAGAAAACAATGGAGATGATACCTTTGATACACAGCTATTATCCGGTCAAGAATTGGGTATTCAGCGTCTTCAGGTCTCTGATATCAATGGAGATGGTCGATTGGACATCCTAACCTCCAACTACAATGCTGACGAAATTGGTTACTTCAAAAACCGCAACAACACTGTACCGACAATCGCCAATGCATTGTCCAATTTGGAGACCAACGAAGATGCAGAATTCAGTTTTAGCATTCCAAGTGAGACATTTGAAGATGCTGATTCAGATGAATTGACCCTCAGTGTGACACTAACAGACGATTCGGACCTTCCTGATTGGTTAAGTTTTGACGATTCGGACAATTCTTTGAGCGGTACACCTTTGCAAGCCAACGTAGGGACGATTGCGATAAAAGTATCTGCTGACGATGGTGCAGGAGGTAATGTCTCTGACGAATTTGATTTGACTATACTCAATGTCAACGACGCACCAACTGTGTCTAGTTCAATAACCAAAAAAACAGCCATAGTAAATGCATTGTTCAGTTATGAAGTAGCTGAAGCTACATTTGCTGATGAAGATGGTGATGAATTGACAATGACCGCATCTTTGGATGACGATTCGGAGTTACCAGAGTGGCTAACATTCGACACTGAAACAAACACCTTTGAAGGAACGCCAGTAGTAGATGATGTCGCTGAATTTGACGTAAAACTAATAGCCACTGATCCTAATGATGCTAGTGTTACCACTGAGTTCACCATAGAAGTTTCTATTCAAAATGATGCACCAATAGTTGCTAATGAAATTGGGGATTTAGAAACCGATGAGGATGACTTGTTTGAGCTTTCTATTAATGAGAATACGTTCAGCGATGCGGATGAAGACGAATTGACTTATTCAATTTCATTGTCAGATGATTCTGACTTACCCGAATGGCTGATTTTCGATGAGGAAACGTTGAACTTCTCCGGTACACCACTACAAGACAACACAGGCGTATTGATGATTAAACTGACCGCACAGGATGAGTTTGCATCTGTCAGCACTACTTTTAGTCTGACTATCAATGAGGTCAATGACGCACCTTATTTGGCTTCTGGACTCAGTGACATAGAAGTAGACGCAGGAGCAACTGTGTCAAAAGTACTCACAGGCCATTTCAGTGATGAAGAGGATGAAGAATTAAGCTATTCTGTGACATTGGCTGATGGAGAAGACTTGCCGGATTGGTTGACTTATGATGAAGAGACCAAAACCCTATCTGGTATCAGTAGTGAATCTGTAGTTGGAGATTGGGATATTAAAGTGACCGGTACTGATGTAGGAGAACTAACAGTTTCTGATATTTTTGAAATTAGTGTGATCTCAACCAATCAGTCACCAGTGAATGCTAACCCATTAAGTGATCAGACTGTATTCATTGATGTAGTATCGACAATCGATATATCAACTGTTTTTGAAGATGCTGATGATGAAGTATTAGTTTATACAGTGACATACAATACAGGCTCTACAGTGCCAGAATGGATGTCCATTGAAGGTGATGTTTTCACCATCAACCCGCCAACTGGATCAGTTGGGGACTACAGCATTCGTTTCGAAGCTACGGATCCTCATGGAGCAAGTGTTTATTCTTATGTGGATATTGAAATAGCCAAACAAAGTCAGTTGATTACCTTTAGTGATTTGACAACTAAGACTTACGGGGATGAAGAGTTTGACTTAACAGCAGTCGCTAATTCTGAATTGGCAATATCATACTCGAGCTCCAACTCTTCGGTGGCAACTGTCTCAGGTAGCACGGTTACTATTATTGCCGCTGGCACGACAACAATCACTGCCTCTCAAGCAGGAAACGAAATTTACAATCCTGCAACAGCAGTCGAGCAAGTTTTAACTGTCAACAAAACAGAACAAACTATCACATTTGCGGAAATAGCAAATATAGACATTGCCATAGGTAGCGTAGCGTTGGATGCAACGGCTAACTCTGGACTCACGGTGACTTATGAACTCACTGCAGGTGACGGCTCCATAGAAGACGGTACGTTGACTGTCAATACTACAGGCACATTTACCATCATCGCGTCACAAGCAGGTAATGATAACTATCTGGCTGCTGAGTCGGTTTCACAATCATTTGAAGTGACAAGTCCCTCTAAATCTGATCAAACCATCACTTTTACCACATTGGAGGAGAAAACCTTTGGTGATGAGGCTTTTGACTTGACTGCTACTGCGGATTCAGAACTCGAGGTGACCTATACCAGTTCGGACGAAAACGTCGCGACTGTATCTGGTAGCACAGTTACCATTGTTGGCGCTGGCACGACAACAATCACTGCTATACAGACAGGTGACGAAATTTACAATCCTGCAACAGCAGTCGAACAAGTTTTAACAGTCAACAAAGCAGAACAAACAATCACATTTGCGGAAATAGCAGACATAGACATTACCATAGGTAGCGTAGCGTTGAATGCAACGGCTAACTCTGGACTCGCGGTGACTTATGAACTCACTGCAGGTGACGGATCTATAGATGACGGTACGTTGACAGTCAATGCGACAGGCACATTTACCATCACCGCATCACAAGCAGGTAATGACAACTATCTGGCTGCTGAGTCGGTTTCACAATCATTTGAAGTGACAGACGCTTCGAAATCCGATCAAATCATCACGTTCACAGCTTTGGAGGAGAAAACCTTTGGTGATGAGGCTTTTGATTTGACTGCTACTGCGGATTCAGAACTTGATGTAACCTATACCAGTTCCGATGAAAACGTCGCAACTATATCTGGTAGCACCATAACCATTGTTGGCGCTGGGACTACAACAATCACTGCCACGCAGACAGGTGACGAAACCTACAACCCTGCTACAGCTGTCGAACAAGTTTTAACAGTCAACAAAGCAGAACAAACCATTTCCTTTACAGAAATAGCTGACATAGACATTGCCGTAGGTAGCGTAGCGTTGGATGCAACGGCTAACTCTGGACTCGCGGTGACTTATGAACTCACTGCAGGTGACGGATCTATAGATGACGGTACGTTGACTGTCAATGCGACAGGCACATTTACTATAGAAGCTTCACAAGTAGGCAATAACAACTATCTGGCAGCTGAGTCGGTATCACGGACTTTTAAAGTAACAGACGCTACTAAAACGTCACAGACTATCAGCTTTCAATCCATCAAAGACCAAACCTATGGCACTGAGGTTAATCTGTCAGCTACCGCTACGAGCAACTTACCTGTTGTATTCGAACTAATTGCTGGTCAAGGATCTATTACAGAAAGTTCTCTTCAAATTTCAGGTGTTGGTCAATACATCGTAAGAGCAATTCAAGATGGAGACAACGAATTCCAATCAGCTATAGCTGTAGAGCATAGTTTCAACGTCTCGAAAGCAACGTTGAATTTTGAAGCAGAAGATATTATTCTGGATCAAGGAAGTTCATTTCCTGAATTCACTTACAATATCTCTGGCTTTAAACTAGGAGATACCATCGATGATTTAGATGAACTACCTACCCTAGAAACAAATGCCGAAACTTCAGATATTACAGGTCAATTTGATCTATTGTTGACGGGTGGAACAGACACTCATTATGACTACAACCTTGTTAATGGTATTTTGACCATCAAACTGGTGTTAAGTGTGAGTAATGAAAACGTGACTGTAAGCATCTACCCTAACCCATCTGACAAGGTTATAACAATAGAGACAGAGTTAGACCAAGCAGAGATGAAACTGTTTAACCTAAATGGAGAGTTAATCAAAACGATTCAACATAGAGGAGGAACAGAAATCTTAAACATTGCAGATCTTGATTCAGGAATTTATTTTGTTCAACTCCTCAATGAAGAAACACGTGTGACTAAAAGATTAATCGTAAAACACTAAATACTCAACTACACAACAACTAAAAGGGCAGTATAATCTACTGCCCTTTTTTTATCCAATAACTTGTAAAACCTTCCCCACTGCTCTAACCCTTCAATAGATATAATTATTAATCTCACCTGAAAAATATTGAAGCTCACCGATTTCCGCTTTAGTAGGCTGTAGGGCTGTGCTATCATTGCATCGTAATCAAATTCAAACAAACAAAATATTACTACGATGAAAACGACAATCAAAACAATCGCCCTGACCCTAATGGTAGCATGCTCTTCACTAGCTTTCGCTGGAGAAAAAGCTGAAAAAGTAGTGAGCCCTGAGCTTAAAGTACAGATCAAAGCGACTGCTGATTCTAAAGTAATCGTGATCTTTGACAAACTAGAAGGTGAAGAAGTAAAAGTAAGAATCTATGACAATTACGGTGCTTTGATCTATTCTGACAAGAAAGTAGAAGGTGCTAAATATGCCAAAGCATTCGACCTATCTGCTTACCCTGCAGGAAACTACGCTTACACAGTATCCAACGACGTGTATAGCGTGAAGAAAACTATCGCATTGAAGTAAGGGTACTGCCCTACTTGATGAATTTGAGCCTTGGCAGTATTTGCCGAGGCTTTTTTATGTCCTTTTATTTCATATAGCGGTTTCGTTCAAAATAATGTTTGATTCTAAATTCAAAACATTATCTTCGAGTATATCTCAGACCAACCAAGATGAAAGTCGCTATTTTACTAGCAGTACTACTGCCCCTTTTCCTCTCCAGTTGCGCTCCTAGTAAGGAGGGACTGTTCGATCAACTCAACGAACCTGAAGTCACCATATATTTGAGTGAATACGATCTAGACTCCATCCCACCAGAGATCAACGCTCTAAAAGACTGCCAAAAACTCAAGATCATGATGGACACGAATTGGCAAGTCTACCCTCCCCTGTCACAATGGTCCAGTTATATCGATTTATATATTTCAACCCCACCATTTCATAAAATCCCTTCCGAACTTTGTGAACTTACTCAACTAAAATCATTAACGCTTGTAGACCTCAACCTCACAACCCTACCCTCCAACTTGGATCAACTCACTCGCCTTGAAAAATTAAACCTATCCATGAATAAATTAGATCTCAAACAAGAACTTTCTAAACTCGATCAACTTCCCATGTTGACAGAGCTAGTCGTTACTGGTAATAAGATCGACACGCTCTCCATGAAGCTATGGATACTCAGCAATCCTCAAGTCAGTGTGATCTATTGAAACCATAAATCACACGCCCACTTTACTAAATCACAACCTGAGCTACTCACCTCCCCCTTATAGATTCATCCATTTTTTACCATTCCCTATTCATATTGACTTGCTTACTCTTATTAATTATTATTTTGCAAGTAATCCTTACGGGTCGCCACACCTACCTAACTATCCGTATGAACTAAAAGCATGCATTGTATGAAAATTAAGCTAACGCTAATTACCCTTCTTCTCAGTATATGTGGTGGTGTATATGCCGTAGACACCTTTCAGCCTCAGGTTGCTGATCCTATGCAGGAGGCTTGGCGTTATGCATTTTTTCCAGAGTTAGATAACAAGGGAGTCCGTAGTATTACCTCTGACATGAAAAGTGAAGTGATATGGTTCGGACTGGACTCGGGGGTAGCACGCTACGATGGCTATAACTGGAAGTACTTTACCGCCTCTGATGGCATCAAAGGGACAGCTGTGCAAAAAATGTTTTTGGACAAGGACGATCAAGTCTATGCCGCCACCAAAGAAGGTCTATACAAGCTGGTAAATGAGCAATGGGCCTCCGTGTTTCGCCTCCCAGCAGCAGTCAACCTTCAATTCAAAGTTATCAAACAACTCCAAAGTGGCCGCATCATCTGTGCGACCAACCTAGGAGTAATCCTAATCACCGAGCAGAAACCGATCTTCCTCAGCAACACCCTTAACATCACGGCTCTAAAACAACAGGACGCAGCACTCGCTTATCTGCAAATCCCAAGCCCTCTGCTCTTAAATCAAAAATTCGACAACATATCAGACATTTTTGAAGTTACCAAAGGAGAACTCTGGATATCCATCACACACCATCTAGAAGATGAAAAGGGAGACATCATGATGTTTTCTGAAAAAGAAATCGCCAATCAGCAACTCACCAGCTACGGTCTACTTAGTAATTATTACAATATCGATTTGGGTTATGAGCACCACATCATGGAAAGCTCTAAGGGTGATATATGGATCATCAACAAGTCCAACAAAGTACCAGCACTCAAGTTTTCTAACAACCAGTGGAGGCCCGTCCCTTATGGCAAACAATTCGGAGATGACGAATACTCAGAAAACATCCTAGAAACCGAAGATGGTAAAATATGGATCAGTGGTATCGGAAATCTCTATAGCCTAGATACTGACGGCACCTGGCACAAATACAACTCAGAGACTTACAAAATCCCACATGGTCACATCAAAATTCATTCTCCAGGCAATTCCAAACTCTGGATCTACGAAAACAAAGCCTCCGTCACACGAGTGGATTTATCACAGGATCGATGGCTCACCTACCTTGGACTCAACTACCAATGTACGACAGACAATGGGGACACTTGGTTCTTAGATTTCGAAGGAAATGTAATCACCAATCAAGGTGGACAATGGAGCAAGTTCACGATGCGTCATGGACTAATTGACAATCCAGTTAGTCTCTATGCAGATTCGGAAAATTATATCTGGGCAGTAGGGAGTGACGAGGGTATAGCCGCCGCGAGTCTATTAGAAGATAAGCAGTGGATCAAAATGCAGTTTGACTCCTTGTCATGGGGAGTCGACTACCGAGCGGTCTTCGAGTCCAAAGACGGATCTATGTGGCTAGGGGGTAGTTCTGATGTCTATCTAGACCGTGGACAGTCTGGTGGCCTAGTCCAAATCGTCAACCCACACAGCCAATACAGAAAGATCATCTATCACAAAGGTCGAACCAACGGGCTTAACCAACTCAATGCCTATGGTATAACACAGTCTGCTGACAATAGAATTTGGATCGGAGGCACAGGACTCTGCTATTTTGACAAGATTTCATGGAAATACCTAGACATACCTGATCTCAATGATTTCGTCAACGATGTACAGCATGACGACAAGGGCACACTATACGTCGGATCCAGACAGCACGGTCTATATATCTATGAAAATGAGCAATGGACAAACTACTCCATGAACAACGGACTGATGAGCAACAACATCATCAGTGTCTGCACCAGCCAAAACGGGGATGAAGTATGGCTAGCCACTGACAAAGACATCAGTTACTTCAATGGGCGAGTCTGGACCAACCACATCTTTCCCGAAAAACTCACACTATCCTACGAGGGAGGTACGATCAAGACCAACCAGTTTGACGAAGTATGGATCAGTAGATCACTACGAGAATGGAAACGACGCGTCTACACGGGTAAAAAACCCGATATCGCGATCAAAAGTAAATTCAATACCTACCGCTTTATCAAAGACACCATCGCTCCACAAACGGAGATAACAGTCTTTGCGGAGACAGTGGACAACACTGGTAATACTTCCATTTTTTGGACTGGACGTCATTTTTTCAATAAAGTCAGTGCGGATAATCTAAGCTACTCCTACCAGATCAATGACGAACCTTGGTCCAAATTCAGCAGCCAGAGCAACCACACATTTTTAGGACTCACCAATGGAGACTACACCTTCAAAGTACGGGCTATGGATACTGAAGGTAACATAGATGCTACACCTGCGACCGTCCAGTTTACAGTACTCCCACCCGTTTGGAAACAACCCTGGTTTATCATCTTGATTGGGTCACTATTATTGGTCATTGGTTATTTCATCTATGTGATCATGAAAAAGCAAGAGATTCTAGAAAAGCTAAATGGCTCACTCCAATCCGCTAATACGGAACTAGAATCTCGAAACATCGAAGTGCAAAAGCAAAAAGACTCACTCGAAACAGCAGTACAAAAAATCGAAGAGCTCTCAAATGCCAAGGTCAAGTTCTTTACCAATATCACTCATGAATTTAGAACGCCACTTAGCTTGATCCTAGGACCAATAGACAAACTCAGCAAGGATGCTCCTGCTAATGCCGCTGAGCGCAACTACTACGACCTGATCAAAAAAAATGCACTCAGACTACAAAAACTCATCAACCAGCTCCTTGAAATCCGAAGAATAGAGGCCGGAAACCTTGACTTGGTACTTGCCGAAAATGATATCGTATCTTTTACCGAGGGGATCAAAAACCTGTTTACCAATCAAGCTTTGGACAGAGAGATCAATCTTCAATTTCACTCCGACTTCTCCAAACTCAGTATCCAATACGATCAAGACAAAGTAGAAAAAGTACTATTTAACCTGATCTCCAATGCCTTCAAGCACACACCTCGAAAAGGACAAATTAAAGTAAGCATCCTACAAGCCGAAAAGTACCTAATGAAGGACACCGATTTGGAATTTATCAGACTAGTAGTCGAAGACAACGGAACAGGGCTGGATCAAGAAGTCATGAATACGATTTTCGAACGATTCTCAGTCGGGCACAACGATGTAGAGCAATTCCAAAAAGAAGAAAATAGCGGCATAGGACTATCCTATATCAAAGACCTAATCGATGCACACAAAGGAAATATCAAAGTAGAAAGTGAGCCTAATCAAGGCACCAAATTCACTGTGTACATTCCTGAGAACCTAGAAGCACAAACCTCCGACCTGACCACTCCAGTTGACAAGAATTTTGTATCCAACTACACACATCCTACTGAGACATACAGTGTAGAAAATGAACTCAGTCTCAACCTCGAAAACACGCAAACAAAAGACAGTACGAAACAAACTATACTGGTGGTAGAGGATAATGTTGATATGCTATCCTTCATCAAATCACTGCTAACTCCACAGTACAATATACTCTCTGCCAGCAACGGAGCGCAAGGACAAGAGGTCCTAAGTAGGGAATACGTCGATCTCGTTATTAGCGACATCATGATGCCCAAAATCGACGGCATCACACTCTGCGAATCTATCAAATCGGATAGCACGACCAGTCACCTGCCCGTGATTTTACTCACTGCCCTGGCTATGGATAGCAAACGCATCAAAGGTTATGAATCAGGTGCAGACTCTTATATCGTCAAACCTTTCGAGCCAGATCTACTGCTCGCCCGTGTCCAAAACCTAATCATATCCCGAGAAAAGCTCAAAGAAAAATACGCCGATAACCTCAAGTTCAAACCCAAGGATATCAAAGTCACTTCCGTAGACGAGGAGTTCCTCGACAAACTCTCACAGCTCCTCGAAGAAAACGTATCTGATACCCAGTTCGATGTAGGAAAACTGTGCGAAATGGTCAACATGAGCCACATGCATTTCATCCGAAAAGTCAAGCAACTTACAGGCAAAAAGCCAGTCGAGTTACTCAAGACCTTTAGACTCACTCGTGCCAAACAGCTACTGGCCCAAGACAAAATCAACGTCTCCCAAGTAGGCTACATGGTAGGCTATGATCTACCCAATTCGTTTACACGAGCCTTCAAAAATGAGTTCGGGATGTCACCGACTCAGTTCGTCCAAAATCCAAACACCGAACACACCAAAAAAACCTAGTATGACCCTAAAACCATTATCCTCCGCCATCCTATTACTTATGTTTGCACTACCTATGCATGGACAAAACCAAATTCTACCTCTTTGGCCTGACCAAGTGCCAAACGAACGAAAGTCAAAACTGACAGAAGAATCTGAAATCACCGACACCAAACGGATCAGACAAGTCCGAAACCCCAGCATCGAAGTATACCTCCCTACCAAAAGTAGTGCTACAGGCAAAGCTGTACTGATCTGTCCAGGAGGTGGGTATGGCATTTTAGCCTACGACAAAGAAGGTACTGATTTTGCCAAATGGCTCAATGGTTACGGAATAGCTGGGATCGTTCTAAAGTATCGACTACCAGAAGATGACTCCAACATCACGCCTCACCTGTCCCCTATCATGGATGCCAAACAGGGTATGAAATTAATTCGTCAAAATGCCACTAAATGGAATATCGATACCGATCAAGTCGGCGTGATGGGCTTTTCAGCAGGAGGCCACTTGGCCGCCACGTTAGGCACTCACTATGACGAAGAGACTCGACCAGACTTCATGGCACTGATATACCCCGTCATCACGATGAAAACAGACTACACCCACATGGGCTCACGCACCAACCTCCTAGGAGAGAACCCCACTCCAGCACTCATTGCAGAGTACTCCAGCGAACTCCAAGTCACTGCTGACACGCCTCCGACATTCATCGTTCACAGTCAGAATGATGAAGCTGTACCTATAGAAAACAGCCTACAGATGTACAAAGCCCTCCGTACCCATCAGGTCCCTACGGAAATGCACCTCTACCCATCTGGCGGTCATGGCTATGGTTTCGCCTTGAATCAACCACACCTCTCCAGTTGGAGTCAGCGACTTGCTGACTGGTTAATGCTTCGCTAGCCCCTCATTCATCATCACACCCCTATCATTTTATAAGTATGTTATTTTTATTAAGTGTATATATTACACTTAATGTTTTTTATCTATATTTGGATCGAAAGATGTCTACACACGTCACTGGCATCTAACAGCAGATGTAGTGAAAGCTCTTTATTGCATCTGAGCAGGATTAAAATATAAAAGACTAAATCAAATCAAAATGGGATTTTCTACATTAGACTATATCGTCTTTGGGATCTACTGTCTGGTCATCATTGGCCTAGGGCTTTGGGTTTCTAAACCAAAAAAAGGGCAGGAAAAAACTGCCAACGAATACTTCCTAGCAGGTAACTCGCTTACATGGTGGGCTGTCGGTGCTTCGCTGATCGCGGCTAACATTTCCGCCGAGCACTTCATCGCCATGTCTGGATCAGGCTATGCGATAGGATTAGCGATTGCGGCTTATGAATGGCTCGCTGCTGTAACACTCATCGTAGTAGCCAAGTATTTCCTCCCGATTTTCCTCGAGAAGAAAATCTACACCATGCCACAGTTCATCAACCAGCGATTCAACCGATCGGTAAGCTCCTTCTTCGCCATATTTTGGCTGCTCGTCTATGTATTCGTCAACTTGACCTCTGTCAGTTACCTCGGTGCATTGGCACTAGAAAATATCATCGGCGTACCGCTGATCTACGGAATCGTAGGACTGCTCATATTCTCAGGTATTTACTCCATCTACGGCGGTATGTCTTCCGTGGCTTGGACCGATGTGATTCAGGTTGTCTTCCTCGTCATCGGTGGATTATTCACTACATTCTTGGCGCTCGATGCAGTCGGTGCAGGTAGTGTGATCGATGGTTTTGGTGTGATCTTCGATAAGACCTCTCACCATTTTCATATGGTCATAGCGCGCGGTTCTTCCATGGTTCCTGATGGATCTGGAGGATTCAAGGACACGTTCAACGATCTACCTGGTGTAGCAGTCATCTTTGGAGCTATGTGGCTCACCAATCTTGGCTACTGGGGTTTCAACCAGTATATCATCCAAAAAGGACTAGCTGCCAAATCAATCAATGAGGCTAAGAAAGGATTGATATTCGCAGGATATCTCAAAATCATCGTACCGCTATTGGTGGTTATCCCAGGTATTACAGCTTATGTACTCGTCAACCATTTCACGCCCGAAGAGTTGTCAGTCATCATCGGAAAACCCGTAGAAGCCATCGGCATCATCGGTAAGTCCGATGAAGCTTATCCTTGGTTGCTCAAGAACTTCGTCCCTACTGGGATTAGAGGACTAGCATTTGCTGCACTGGCCGCAGCGATTGTTTCCTCACTCGCATCTATGATCAATAGTACGTCGACCATCTTCACGATGGATATCTACAAGGAATTCTTCAACAAAGAAGCTTCTAACAAGAAACTCGTATTGGTAGGTAGAATGGCTGCTGTAGTGGCACTCGTGATCGCTATCTCAGTCGCACCGATGCTGAGCAATCTAGATCAGGTATTCCAATACATTCAGGAGTACACAGGGTTCATTTACCCAGGTGTCGTAGTGGTATTTGCCATGGGACTGTTCTGGAAGCAAATGACTTCTAAAGCCGCACTATGGACGACCATCATCACCATACCTATCGGGATCATCATCAAACTGTCTATGCCTGAGATTCCATTCATCATGAGAATGGGCTATGTATTTATGATTCTATGTACAGTAGCTTCTGTCATTAGTTTCTTAGACAAAGGGATCAAAGTCAAATCACCCGCTGCTGATAGTGATGTACAAAAATTATCCATCAAAAGCTCCTATATCCTCATGGCACTAGGTATCCTATGTCTAATCGCAGGAGCTATCTTTAGCATATCACTGAGCCATTTGGGTGTAGAATCTATCTTGATGATGGGTGTACTCCTACTGATGCTAGGAATCATCTTCTACACGAATTTCAAGATCGACATAGAGGACCCTAAGGCGCTAAAAGTGGAGAATGCTAAGACGCTGTTCACCACCAACGTTGGATTCAATGTCGGCGCGATAGGGATTATCGTCATAGTTGTATTCCTTTATGGGATATTCTGGTAAACCACAAACAAAACATTAAGATGAAAATAAATATAATCATATTGGTCGCATCCCTATCTATATGGGGATGCACCGCTAGCCAACCCCAAGAGGAAGCGACCAACAGCGTTTCTATCAACGAGTCCAAATTTGGAACACTTCCGGACGGACAGGAAACAACGTTATACACACTCAAAAATAGTCAAGGCACAGCTGTCTCCATCACCGACTTTGGTGGAGTCATCACTTCACTCATTGTTGCAGATAAAGAAGGTAACATGGCGGATGTTGTCTTGGGATTCAATGAAGTAGAGCATTATATCGCTGAGGCTCCATATTTCGGAGCAGTGATTGGTCGGTACGGCAATCGTATCGCTAATGGTCAATTCACGCTTGGTGAAGACAGCTATCAACTTGCCACAAATGATGGGAACAATCATCTACACGGAGGTATTAAAGGGTTTGATAAAGTACTCTGGGAAGCGAAAAGTTTTGAAAATGAAAATGCGGTAGGTATAGTACTGACTAGAACTAGCCCAGATATGGAAGAAGGCTACCCTGGTAATCTAACCACTGAAGTCACCTATACGCTCAACAATGAAAATCAGATCGTGATGGAATATAAAGCGACAACAGACAAGACAACCGTTGTGAACCTCACCAATCATTCATATTTTAACTTGTCTGGAGATGCTAGCAATACGATCTTAGATCATGTACTGGAGCTACCTGCTGATTCATTTCTACCAGTAGATAGCACCCTGATCCCGACGGGAGAGTTAAGACCTGTAGCTGCTACTCCGTTTGATTTTCAAACCCCTGCGGTGATCGGTGACCGCATAGATCACGAGAACCAACAGCTATTATATGGGCAGGGCTATGATCACTGTTGGGTATACAAAGACACGACAGATCAGATGAAGTATGGTGGTAGCCTCTACCACCCGCAGTCTGGTAGATTGATGAAAATCTACACCATGGAGCCTGCCATACAATTCTACAGCGGCAACTTCCTCGATGGCTCATTAACAGGAAAATCTGCCGTATCGTACCAGTACAGAACAGGTCTTTGTTTGGAGACCCAGCACTACCCTGATTCTCCTAACCAAGCAGCCTTCCCGACTACAGTTTTGGAACCAGGCCAGACCTACCAGACCAAAACGATCTATGAGTTTGGTGTGAAGTAAAAGATTTTAAGTTAATTCCAAGTTGTCCATTTTCCTAAACCACTATGGTCTGAAAGCACCATAGTGGTTTAGGAAAGAATGAAATTCTCTACATTCCGAATCAAGACCTTAGATCGCTCGACACTAGATTCTAGACAAAAAAACATCAAATTTTTATCTAGAGACTAAAATCTAAATACTCGTACCCTATAGAGGTTGGTAAAAGCTAAAGTGAGATGCACTAAAGTCCGTAGTTTTAACTCCAGCGCTGACCAATAAAAGCGCACATCTAAGCGCCATTAGAAAAAGGTGTCTAAATTTACTTTTAAATCACGAGCACAGCCCAAATGGACATCACCATCGAAAACATCCTACTGATAGGTTCTTTACTGCTACTAACCAGTGTTTTAGCTGGAAAGACTTCTTACAAGTACGGGATTCCAACTTTGATACTATTTTTGGTCGTAGGGATGCTCGCTGGGACAGATGGTTTGGGTATCGAATTTGATGATCCACAGATCGCACAGTTTATAGGAATCGTCTCGTTGAACTTCATTCTCTTCTCCGGGGGATTGGAAACCAACTGGCAGTCGATCAAGCCCATCCTCTGGCAGGGCATCAGCTTATCCACTGTCGGTGTGCTGTTCACTGCCACGCTCATGGGCTCCTTCATCTGGCTCATCACTGACTTGACAATCTACGAAGGGCTTTTGCTAGGTGCTATCGTATCGTCGACAGATGCGGCAGCTGTATTTTCCATCCTGAGATCCAAAAATCTTGCGCTCAAAAACAACTTGCGACCTACCCTCGAACTAGAGAGCGGTAGTAATGATCCGATGGCCTATGTACTCACCATTGCTTTTTTAGGTTTAGTGATCAACCAAGACCTAGGCATACTGTCCATCATTCCACTGTTTCTACAACAAATGATCCTCGGGGGGCTTTGTGGTTTTTTGTTCGGCAAAGTCAACAAATTCATCATCAACAAAATCGAACTGGGGTTCGAAGGGCTATACCCTGTACTAGTCATCGCGCTCATGTTCATCACCTTCTCTGCCACTGATGCGATCGGTGGCAATGGTTTTTTAGCGGTCTATCTCGCAGCAGTCTACCTCGGTAATCAAAACATCATCCACAAAAAAACGATTCTCAAACTATTCGACGGGCTGGCATGGCTCATGCAGATCATCCTATTCTTGACACTGGGACTACTGGTATACCCTAGCCACGTGCTCCCCTTTGTCGGCGTGGGGATACTCATCTCGCTTTTTTTGATATTGATTGCGCGCCCTATTAGTGTATTCCTGAGTTTAATTCCTTTCAAAATGAAGCCCCGGAGAAGGTTTTACATCTCTTGGATAGGGTTAAGGGGAGCGGTTCCCATTGTATTTGCGACTTATCCATTGCTCGCTGGGATCGACAAAGCAGACATGATATTCAATACGGTCTTTTTCATCTCATTGACTTCTGTCATCATCCAAGGAACCTCTCTGCCTATAGTCGCTAAATGGCTCAGTGTAGCACTTCCACAAAAAGAAAAGAGTAAATCTCCAGTAGACCTGCTCCTATCAGAGGATGCCAAAACAGCCATGGCAGAAATAGAAATCCCACGTAATGGCTATGTAGTGGGTAAAAAAATAGTTGACATTCAATTTCCGAAATCTACGATTATCGCGATGATCAGTCGTAACAACCAATTCATCACACCTAGTGGCACGACGCTCCTAGAGGCTAAAGATATTTTGATGATTTTGTCAGATAGTCATGAGGGACTAGATCAGGTATATGAAATCCTTCACATAAAGAAATGAGTACTGTTCAAGGAAAGAGACTACTTAACTCAACTCCTTATCAACACCTACAGATGTTTTGATTCCAGAGAGTACTGACCGCCACCAGTAGCCAAATACTGCCTTTTTCTTATCTCTAGCGAAAGAAATCGACCCTACACGATAGTTGTTCTTGTCTGGCAGATTGCTATCCTTCACGATGAAGGTATTGGCGATTAGAGTCGTTATCCCTTGTTTTGCATTCTGTTCTCCTGTGTCTGGGTCGATAATTTGAAATGATAAATCATCATAGTGCATATTCATCTTACCCGTAGAACGGTCATTATCATAGTCAAAATTAAAATCCATGTGCTTAAGCATTCCCTTCTCCACATCAAGACCAGCTGCAGCGATAGTCATTTGATTGGCACGGGTAAGGCTCATAGGAGACAAGGTACCCGAAACATGGCTGGATTTTGGTGATGGGTTAAGTTCAAAATGCGCTTTGAGTTTACCCTCCCCCAACACAGTAGCCTGTGCATCTAGGATCATCGTGTCATCATTAGCCGAAGACACATTGTAGAATGTGGCATAGAGCCTTGCAAACGAAACAGAACCTGGTAGACTCGCTCCTGGAAAACTCTCCTGATGCTGAATATAAGCATTGACCAACTGCAGCGTATCTACGCCGAACTTGACTGGAACAGATTTAATCATATCTGCTAACAAAGGAATATTAGCTCGGTCAGGAAAAGGCTGGCGCTTGTCTTTGTAGGATTTCAAATTAAAAGTATCCACAACCATTCGCTGACACTTGATGCCTTTGGCATCATCGTGCAAGGCCTGTAGACTAAATCCATTCATCGTAAAAGAGGGGATTACTAAATGAAATTGCCCTTTTTGATAAGGAAACTTCTTGGAAAACTCTCTACGAGTAAGATTTGACTCCCAGGCGATAGTATTACCACTAAATACGCCTTGATCTAGGTTCATCGCAATAGAATCAGCTCGAATAGTCGAGAAATCTTTCGCCAAATCGAAGACCGCCTTACGAATCACAACGGACCCTTGATTAGCACCTACCTTTGAATCATACTGCAGCGAATCTACATGAAAGCCAAATGTCAATCGACTAGAGTCTTGATCTATAAAATCCAACATACCGTACCCTATATCCAATCGCCCTACACCGAACGTCACCTTACGCTTGCTCGCGGACATGGTATCCGTCGGGAGAGTATCTGCCAGCACATCTATATCTATAAACAAAGAATCAACGGCAATAGATTGAGCATGAAATCCACCCGAGACGAGTAGACTTACCAAACCTATTTTAGAAATGCGAAGGTTAGTACAGGTGACCTGACCCAACATAGGGTTGGTAAGCTTCACTTTGTCGATAGACACAGACCGAGACCACAGGTCAAAGTCAGCTCCAGTTGACTCAGCCACTACATTCTGCTTGCTCAGCTGCCGGTCGATGAAATACCCTATATTATTCTCTGCGAGTATGAACAAGCCAGGAATAACAACGAAAAAATAAATGGAAAATACAATGCGAGAGCGTTTCTTATTCATAGGAGTATATCAAGTTGGTGTGATCAATTTCGGTAATTATTTCGACAATCTAAACCTCAAGTATATTTGTCCTACCGAATTTTTAGCATCACCTAACAAAAACTCTGCCGCATCACGCTTGGCAACACGTGCGCGTCCCCAATTGTAACGCGCTCCTACACCAAAATCATCGAAATTGAACGCTAAACCACCAGAAATCCCATAATCAAAAGTTTGTAAATCTTTTCGATTAAGTTCGTCTTCATCCTCACCTAGGTCACCCTCCGTCTTTATATTAGCTCCTAACATATAACTCATGTATGGCCCTAGATGTAGTTCCAGAACTTCTCCCAAACGTACGCCGGCTAATAAAGGCATGTCTATGTAATAGAGATTAAAATCGGTTTTACCCTCTGCGCCAAGTACATCATATATGACTGAATTCCCCTTAGTACTAAAAGTCAACTCTGGCATCAAAAACACCGGCCCTCTTAGTTTGACTTGAGAATAAATTCCAGCGTGAAATCCCAGTCTAACGTTTTCATCATTGACATCACCTTCCATCAGATTACTAAAATTCAAACCTGCCTTGATTCCTGTCTGTGGCTGTGCCTGAGTATACAATGTGGTGAAAAGTGTGAGAAATGTTAGCGTAGTAAGTAGTTTATTCAGTTTCATGCTTGGTGTTTGATTAAAATCTAGGTAAATGATACATACGATAAAGACAGCCATTGTTGAATGACTGTCTTTATCTATATCTACCTAACGTCCTCGAAGTATCCCTGCCAATAATGAAATCGCGAGAAATACTAGGGCTATAAAAAATACTATTTTGGCAGCACCTGCTGCTGCTACTGCTATCCCACCGAAACCAAATACTGCTGCGATGATAGCTACGATAAAAAATACAATTGCTAGTCTAAACATGGTTTTGTTTTTTTAGTTATACCATATCTATTGAAAAGAACATACCAATCCTAGCCATCGCTCTCAAATAGATCAAAAAGGCATTTTAGGGCTACTTAGTTGTTGAATCCGTATGTCCAACTACCCAATGTGTAGAACAATTCCCACAGACTTTAGATGGTTTGAGACTTGTCAAATACCCTGACCTATTCTATAAAACAAAAAAAGCACCATGCTAACGCATGGTGCTTTTAATAAATTCATTCTCGTTTGGATGATTAATCCATAGATTTTACTTCGTTATTCAATGTCTCAATTGTAGCTTTTGCATCTCCAAAGAGCATTTTAGTTCTCTCATGAAAGAACAATGGGTTTTCAATCCCCGAATATCCCTTGTTCATACTTCTTTTTAGCACGACTACATTTTTACTCTTTAGGATTTCCAAAACAGGCATACCGTAGATCGGACTACTTGGATCATCGAGAGCTGATGGGTTGACCACATCATTAGCCCCTACCACCAAACATACATCTGTATCTCCGAACATATTGTTAGCATCATCCATATCGATGAGTTTGTTGTATGGCACATCCGCCTCGGCTAGTAGTACATTCATATGACCTGGCATACGACCCGCCACAGGATGGATCGCGTAATTAACATTCACGCCTCGTTCGGTAAGACTCTTATCGAGTTCTTTACAAGCTTTCTGCGCTTGTGCTACTGCCATCCCGTACCCAGGAATGATCATCACATTGGTAGCATAGCGCATCATGATGGCAGTATCATTGGCAGTAGCTTCTTTAACATCCCCTTCTGGGCCAGCTCCAGCGGTAGCAGCTGAGCTACCAAACCCTCCGATGATCACATTGATTAACGAACGATTCATGGCATTACACATCAGTACAGTAAGGATCGTACCTGATGACCCGACGAGTATCCCACCTAAAAGCATCACCATATTGCTGTAGACGATACCCGCCAAAGCTGCTGCAATACCGGTGAAGGCATTGAGCAAGGAAATCACCACAGGCATATCTGCTCCTCCGATAGGCAACACAAAAGTAAATCCATAGATCAACGACACCACTAAAATAGCCATAGGTAGATATTCAATCTGACCCATCGCTACTACTTCGTAGATGATTAGTCCTAGACATAGTGCCAACCAGATGAGGTTAAAATATGACGAAATCCCACTTTTCCAGTCCTTAACCTTTCCACTCAATTTGCCATAAGCAATCAACGAACCTGTAAAAGCCACGCCACCTATGAACAAAGCCATATAAGTCGTCGCACGTGCACCTATACTACTGGTTTCACCGAACTTGTACACTTCTATGATAGAGATTGCTACGGCACAGGCACCACCAAATCCGTTGAATAACGAAACCAACTCTGGTATAGCTGTCATGGCGACTTTCTTAGAGAAGACCAAGCCTACAACTGTACCAATCGCTAACGCAACGATGATCCATGCATAGTTGCCTTGATCTCCAGCTATCGGATCAAACATCGCTACAATAGTCGCCAATCCCATACCTGCTGCTGCAATCAGGTTACCTTTAGCAGCTGATGCTGGACTGCTCATTCTTCTCAACCCGATGATCAATAGAACCGTCGAGAGGATGTATAATAAATTGATATACTGCATTATGATTTTTTCTTAAACATGTCCAACATACGGTTGGTCACTGCGTGCCCCCCTACTACATTAATGGTCGCAAGCACAATACCTACACTACCGATCACCAGCGAAACATAATCGTCGTTGGCTGATTGCCTGACCAGAATGATCGCACCGATGATGACGATACCAGAGATGGCATTGGAGCCAGACATGAGTGGTGTATGGAGTACAGTTGGAACCTTGGAGATGACCTCAAAACCGAGGTATATCGTAATGATCCATAAATTAATGGTCAATACATTATCACTTAGATAATCTAAAATTTCTAGCATAATAATTAGGTGTTACGTGATAAACTTAAGCTGAAACCGCCTCGTCTTGCTCAACCTTGAGCAGCGTATTCGCTATGATCTCGTTTTCGAATGGGATGTTTTCCGCTCCCTCTTTGAACATAAAGGTCAGGAAATTAAAAATATTGTTACTATAGACGAAACTAGACTGAGGCCCCATCCGGTTATATAGTTTGGTGTCACCGATAATTTTGACCCCTTCTACCTCCACCGTTTGGTTATCCTGTGCGAGGGCTACATTACCTCCACTGGCTGTCGCCATATCTACGATAACACTACCAGCTTTCATCGCTCTAACAGTTTTCTCTTCGATCAGTAACGGAGCCTTTCTACCAGGTATGTTCGCCGTGGTGATCACAATATCAGCCTTCATGGCTGTCTGATGGATCAACTCCTTTTGTTTCGCAATGTACTCTTCGGACTGCTCTATGGCATAACCTCCTGCAGAGGCACTTTCTGCTGCTCCTTCTACCTCGATAAACTTAGCACCGAGGCTTTCCACCTCTTCTTTTACCGCTGACCTCACGTCAAAGGCTTCTACCATTGCACCCAGTCGTTTTGCAGTAGCAATCGCCTGTAGTCCAGCGACACCAGCACCCAATACCATTACCTTCGCTGGAGGAATTGTCCCCGCAGAAGTCGTCATCATAGGCAAATACCCACCAAAATGATCTGCAGCCAAGACGACCGCTTTGTATCCCGACAAAGACGCCAAAGAAGACAGCACATCCATAGACTGAGCAATAGACGAACGTGGCAATAGATCCAAACTAAACGCTTTGGTTTCCGCCTGTTTCAAAGCAGTCAATAGTTCCGATTCCACACGACCGTTGAACTTACCCACTATTATGGCAGACTGCTTGGTCTTTGATAGTTCATCTACCTCTATACCTGTAGATGTAAGCAAAATTTCAGCCTGTGCCAACACTTCCGCTCTAGGTGCTATTTTAGCCCCTACCTCCTCGTACATATCGTCAGAGTAGTTAGATGCTGCACCCGCTCCACTTTCCACGAGTACCTCATAGTCTCCTTTGGTATATTTAGACACCACTTTTGGCACTAATCCTACCAGATTTTCTTCAGTACATTTTAATACCCCTATTATCATCACTGATTATTTATGTTTTTAAAAAGTTCAGCATATAGCTAAAATCACATCGGGTTCGTGTTATTTTCTATCATTTGGAATGCGAAGATATGAGTTTGAAAAAAAAACTACGTAGATAATATGTTAAATAATTAACAATTTGATAAAATCACTACCTCAGAAAAAACCTCTTCAACCCACTGAAAATAAGCTGCATGCATAACAAAAGCGCGCTATCTCTATCGATACTACTAAAAGCAAGTCACAAAAGCCTCAATATACCTGAATCAAGGGATTACAATCACTGGCAATAAGTGCTAATTTTTTGGTAGAAAAATTGACAGGAAAACCATGGCGGTCCCAATACTCATAATAGTTTTTGGCATAATTGTGATTTTATGCATCTACTACATTCAAAACAAGAAACACAACACAATCATCTTATCTCTCAAACAAGATATCTACAAATATTATGTGAGCAAACAGTTTCAAAAAATAGAAACAGAAACCATGAATGATTTACTGTTGGACAATGACTCGGAGAGAAAAAAGATCATACATGAACTCCACGAAAACATTGGAAACAAAATCGTAGCTGCCAAAATGCAATTTGGTTCGCTCCCCCATCCTGAAATTCTGAATTCCAACCCCTACGTACAAGGACATCTTCTACTGGATCAGGTGGTCAATGACACCCGCCAACTAGCCTATGGCATGTCTGACAAAGAATTGTCAGAATTCAACATCATGAAGTCTTTAAAACATATCAAGCATACTTTAGAACAGGAAGGAAAAATCAAACTGGGCATCTACTTTCATGGTTTGGACAAAACGCTAAGCCATGAACTGAACCTACGACTATTCCGCATGATCCAAGAACTCATTACCAACACGCTCACCCATGCTTATGCAAGTCAAATCACTGTTCAACTCAATCGTAACGATCAAGAATTAATCCTGACCGTGGAGGATAATGGTATTGGATTTGACCCAAGACAGGTTAACTTTATCAGAGGAAACGGTATCGGACTGAAAGAAATAGAGCGAAACCTGAACCAAATCGCTGGTTCGGTATTTATTGATTCTACTCCAGGTCACGGCACTACTATCACTATTCAAATACCGCTAGCAGCATGATAAATATATTGATCGCAGACGACCATCAAGTCATAGTAGAGGGTCTAAAAGCCCTCTTATCCAATGAAAACAGTATCCATATCGTAGGTCATGCTCATAACGGAAATGAAGTAATTGACCAACTACAAACGCAAGCGGTCAATGTAGTGCTACTCGACATCAATATGCCTGAACTTGACGGATTGGAAACGACCAAACTGATCAGAAAAAACTACCCTTTGACTAAAGTTCTTATCCTATCCATGTACAACAAGCCAGAATTCATCCGTAATCTAATAGAAATAGGTGCGCACGGCTATGTACTCAAGAATACGCCAAAAGACGAATTGATCACTGCTATCAAAGCAGTTCATGCAGGCGAACAGCACTTTAGCGCGGAGGTTAAAGATACCATCATGGAAAGCCTCAAAACCAAAGGGCACGTAGGCCCAGCCTACCTTACCGACAGAGAACGTGACGTGGTGAGACTGTTAGCGGATGGATTGACGACCAACGAGATCGCTGAAAAACTATTTATCAGTACACACACTGTCGACACCCATCGAAAAAACCTCATGACCAAGCTGAATCAAAAGAATATCGCCTCACTGATCAAATATGCAGTGGAGAAAGGTTATGCTGGAGAGCAATTTAATTAGAGTTCGCTCATCACCTCGTGCTTACATGATAGAAGAAAGAGACTAGCGTCTCCTTTTCTTTCTAAAAGCCTTACTCTTTGCACTGAAAGCTTTTTTCCCGTTGCTATTCTGGTGAGCCTTCTCTACGAAAGGTTGTTTTTCTAGTACATCACGAACAATCCTGCCTCCAAGTAACTTTTCTACCAAATCGCGTCTGTTCTTGTTGATTAGTTTGTCCTTGATCCGCTGCTGATACTCTTTTTTATGCCAGAAAAAGAACATGTGCTGTGCACGCTTTTCTTTCTCTGTCTTAGGTACGTACATCCGCTCCATCGTATACGGGTGAAAACCCGAATAATAGATCACTGTAGCGACAGTCATCGGCGTAGGCGTGAAATCCTGCACCTGCTCTAGCATAAAGCCCATGTCTTTGGTCTCTGCCGCTAGGTTAGCCATATCCTCTTCCTTGCACCCTGGGTGGCTAGAAATAAAATAGGGAATCAAAGGTTGATTCAGTCCATTCTTCTTGTTATAGAAATCATATTTCTTTTTGAAGTCATGGAAATGCTTAAAAGACGGTTTTCGCATCACACGAAGCGTATCATCTGCTGTATGCTCTGGGGCGACTTTCAATCGGCCGGATACGTGACGCGTCACCAGTTGCTCCATGTACTCATCGATGCTGTTGTTGGCATTTTTATTATAACTCTCCACCAACAGATCGTAGCGAATCCCACTGCCCACAAATGCCTTTTTAACCTTCGGGTGCGCATCTACTTTTTTGTACAACTCTGTCATAGAACTATGGTCCGTATCCAAGTTGCTACAGATCACAGGATGTATACAGGACGGACTCACGCATCGGTCACAGATCTCTTGCACTTTACCCTTTAGCCCATACATATTGGCAGATGGTCCACCCAAATCTGAAATATACCCCTTGAAATCAGGCATAGAAGTCACCTGATCTACTTCCTTCATCACCGACTCCTTCGACCTACTGGCTATGAATTTGCCCTGATGGGCTGATATCGTACAAAAGCTACATCCTCCAAAACATCCTCTATGCATATTGATCGAGAACTTGATCATCTCATATGCTGGTATCGGCCCACGCTTCTTATATTTTGGATGCGGCAGACGTGTATAGGGTAAATCAAACGACTGATCAATTTCAGTCTCTGTCATCGTATAATAAGGTGGGTTGATAATCACATGGTAGTCATCAGCATCCTGCACGATTCTATTGGCGTTAAGCTTGTTGGACTCCTGCTCTACATGTTTAAAATTCGAAGCGTAAGACTTTTTGTCTCGCAGACACTTTTCGTGACTATTGAGCATGATCGTTTTCCAATCCACCTCTGGCAAATCCTCTTTCCGGTCTGTCAAAACACTGGTTTGTGGTATGGTCTTCAGTTGATCAAAAGGTACTCCCTTGCCCAGCAATCTAAGAAGATCACGCAAAGGCTGCTCGCCCATGCCATAGACCAGCATGTCGGCTTTACTATCCACAAGAACAGACGGCATGAGCTTGTCCGACCAATAATCATAATGTGTCACACGACGCAAACTCGCCTCCACTCCACCGATGACGATCGGTACGTCAGGGTATAGCTTCTTCAGGATGTTAGAATAAGTAATCGTCGCATAGTCTGGACGAAAGCCTGCTTCCCCACCTGGGGTATAGGCGTCATTGGATCGCTTGCGTTTGTTGGCTGTATAGTGATTCACCATAGAATCCATACAGCCAGAGGTCACGCCAAAAAACATCTTAGGCTTCCCAAATTTCTTAAAATCGCGCAAATCATCCTGCCAATTAGGCTGAGGAATGATCCCAACTTTGTAGCCCTCACTCTCGATAATCCTTCCAATTACCGCACCACCGAATGACGGGTGATCCACATAGGCATCTCCTGAGACGATTACTACATCTAGCTCATCCCAGCCCCGTTCGAGAACTTCCTTTCTGGTGATAGGCAACCAATCCGTTATGGGTCTTTGTGCGATCATAATGCAAAGGTAGTGAAGTAATCAAGAAAGTAAGGCTTTTGAGTCTATCCCAAAGTAGATATAGTAGACTCCTGACATCTAAGAGCATCGTAAATCAATACCTAAGAAAAATACCTATTCCTATAAATACGTGAATCCCGTATTTATTTTAATCTTAGAATTAAACAATTTTGTATAGAAATAATCAAATAACACAGCTATGAAAATGTTAAAGAGATCTATTCTATTCTATACCATTTTGTTGAAAGTATTGCCAGTAATGCTCTACTTGATCTTAGTATAATCAGCTATTGACTCTCCCTAGTGGGAGATGTCAACTTTTTTCAACCCACCACCTCTTCTGGTTCCTCCCTGTAGGAATTAGCAAAGCGCAAGTTTTCCTTAGAAACCACCTCCAGCGGCATGTATTGATACTGCTTGATGGGAGCATTTGCGATGAGTTGTTTATATAGCACCTGAACACTTAGATTGCCCTGTAGATTCGGATTTTGATCTATAATAAAATCCACATGACCGTTTTCCAGTGGCGCAATATTCTCTTTGACTAAATCATACCCTACAATACGTTTTTTACGCGCAAGATTGGATTCATCTATCATCGATACGATCTGATAGGATCGAGAATTAGGCACGAACAAGTGCATCCCCTCTCCTTTGATGGAATTCAAAACCTCTGTCAGCTTTGCTTGATTCTCTACATTGATCTCATGGATTCGTCCAGCATTCCAACCTTGATCCACATAGTACTGACGAAACCCATCGATACGTTCATCAATCGTCTTGTTGAGGCTATCAAAATCCGTATATTTCAAAATCCATGCATCATGTCCTTCACCATAACCATAATTGAGCAATCGAGCAGCTAGATAGCCACTCTGCACAGAATCCTGACCTATGAAGGCCAATGGCGCAACCTCTTCCAAGTTAGAATCCACAAAAACAAACGGAATAGCCTTAGACTTCAATCGCCCACAGATATCGGTAGCTTCCTCTTCCATCAAGGGAGCTAGAATCACTGCATCAGGCTCACCATCAATAGCCATGGCCGCTTTAGTCAAAAAAGACCCTTGGTTACTTCTATCAAAGGGGTAAAACTTAAGCACCATCCCTAGCGACTCATACTCTTCAGCAGACTGTTCGATCCCTTGGCGTTGAGTCTTCCAATAATCATTATCCAAGGGTAGTATTACAGCGATTTGATACACCTTATTGAGCTTCAGATTACGCGCAAATACATTAGTCGTGTAGTTCCCTTCTTTGGCAATTTTGAGTACTAAATCTTTAGTAGCCTCTGCCACCTCTCCTCTTTTGTGCAACACGCGATCGACCGTCCCCACAGACACGCCAGCTTGTCTGGCGATTTCCTTGATGGTAATTCTTTTCATTGAGCCAAAGATGAAAAAAAAGATTGAAATAATTTGGAGCATCCTCAAATAATATTACATTTGTGAACATTCGTGTTCGTACACGATGCAATCACCCTTCAATCGAAGGGCTTTTTTAGGAGTATCACCGTGTTCGAACACGGTAATTTGAAAACATTTAATATTATGAAAAAAGTTGTAACATTCGGAGAGATAATGCTAAGACTAGCACCACAAGGATTTTTGAGATTTTCTCAAGCCAATTCTTTCGATGTAGTCTATGGTGGTGGTGAATCTAACGTGGCTGTCTCATTGGCCAACTACGGAGTACCTGTTGATTTCGTAACAAGATTACCAAAGAATGATATCGGCGAGTGCGCATTGATGGAAATGCGTAAAAGAGGTGTAAACACCGACAAAATTGTATTCGGTGGCGACCGATTAGGCATCTACTTCCTAGAGACTGGTGCAGTCAGTAGAGGAAGCAAGGTAGTCTATGATAGAGCGCATTCATCTATGTCTGAAATCACTGCAGGCATGATCGATTGGAAGGAAGTGTTTGATGGAGCAGAGTGGTTCCACTGGACAGGAATCACTCCTGCTATTTCTCAAGGAGCAGCAGATGCATGTCTAGAAGCCGTCAAAGTAGCAAGCGAAATGGGGATCACCATCTCTACTGACCTCAACTACAGAGCAAAATTATGGAAGTACGGTGGAGACCGTGAGTCTATCATGACAGAGTTGACTTCATACTGTGATGTCATCCTCGGAAACGAAGAAGATGCAGAAATGCACTTTGGCATCAAGCCAGAAGGCGTATCTGTACAGACAGAAGGACACAACGTCAAGGCGGAAGCTTTCCTATCTGTATGTCAACAAATGATGGAGAAATTCCCGAAAGCAAAGAAAGTAATCACTACGCTCAGAGGTTCGATCTCTGCATCACACAACACATGGGCGGGCGTATTGTATGATGGCAAAACCATGCTAGAGACACGTCAGTATCAAATCACAGATATCGTGGATAGAGTAGGTGGTGGTGACTCATTCATGGGTGGATTGATCTACGGATTGTTGAAATACCCAGAAGATGATCAAAACGCACTTGATTTTGCGGTAGCTGCATCATGCTTGAAACACACGATCAAAGGTGACGCTAACTTAGTCACTGTAGACGAAGTAGAAAAACTAATGGGTGGCGATGCCTCAGGCAGAGTCGCTAGATAATATCTCCTAGATGGGGGCTGGTGTTTGATTGCATAGTACTTCGGTACAGAATCCAGCCCCCCATTTTTTCATCCCACACCTAATATGACACAGAAAACAGTAGCCATCATCTGCGGAGGAGGTCCCGCACCAGGAATCAATACCGTCATCAGTACAGTTGCCAAGATATTCATGGCAGATGGATATCGCGTATTGGGCATCCATGAAGGCTACAAAGGGCTACTTTCTCCTAATCCTCGAACAGTAGAATTTGACTTCTACTACGCAGACAGGATATTTAGCAGAGGTGGATCTACCCTACTCATGAGTAGATTCAAACCTAAACAGGAGGATTTTAATACCCGTCTTTTTGTGGAAGAAAACGTGAGCTTATTGGTAACTATCGGTGGTGATGACACAGCCAGCACAGCCAATAGACTCTCCAAGTATCTAAAAGAAAATAACGTGGATGTTGCCAATATCCATGTCCCAAAAACCATTGACAATGACCTCCCTCTTCCAGACAGGAATCCAACGTTCGGGTTTCACTCTGCAAAGGACGAGGGCGTTAAAATCGGTAATACGATCTATGAGGACGCGATCACGAGCAACAACTGGTTCATCATGTCTGCCATGGGGAGATCTGCTGGACATTTGGCTTTTGGTATCGCATCGGCATGTCACTTTCCTATGTTGATCATCCCTGAGATGTTTAACAAAACGAAAGCAACACTAGAAAAAGTGGTTACACTCATTATTTCGTCCATGCTCAAACGTATGATCATGGGGATCGATTATGGTGTAGCATTGGTCAGTGAAGGCGTATTTCATATCATCGATGAGCAGGAGCTCAAAGATTCAGGCATTCTTTTCACCTATGATGCTCACGGTCACCCAGAGCTAGGCAATGTCAGCAAGTCCAACATATTCAACGTTCTCGTACAAGAGAAACTCAAAGAATTGGGGCTGGAAATGAAAAGTCGACCGATCGAATTAGGTTATGAACTGAGATGTTGTCGTCCGATTGGCTATGATCTTACACTGTGTACCTTATTAGCGATTGGGGTCAAAAAATTATACGACGAAGGCATCAGCGGATGTATCGTCACCACCAACTCAAGAGGAGATATCACACCTATGTATCTGTCTGAATTCGAAAATGGAGATGGCGTAATCCCTCCACGTCTCGTAGACATAGATGCAGAAATCTCTAAATTGAGCTTCAAAAACCTTCACTTCATCAAAGAGAAGGATTTTGAAAAACTGGGAACGTATGTAGACAATCCCGAACAATATGATTTTAATAAAATATTAAACTGGAATTAAGAAAATGGCACGATTTACAAGAATAGACGTTGCGTTGAAAATGAAAGAAACAGGTGTAGTACCTGTGTTCTATCACAAAGATCTCGAAGTGTGCAAACAGATATTGAAAGCATGCTATGACGGTGGTGCGAGAGTATTCGAATTCACCAATAGAGGGGATTATGCCCACGAAGTTTTCGGCGAACTGAACAAATTCGCTGCTAAAGAAACCCCAGAAATGATCCTCGGGATCGGATCTGTAGTAGATGCTGGTACTACTTCACTTTACATCCAGTTAGGCGCCAACTTTGTCGTATCTCCTATTTTGAATCCAGAGATGGCAAAAACGTGTAATAGAAGAAAGATCTCTTGGTCACCAGGATGTGGCTCATTGACAGAGATTTCTTATGCAGAAGAACTGGGTGCCGAAGTAGTCAAAATCTTCCCTGGCTCTCAAGTAGGTGGTCCATCGTTCGTAGCAGCTGTCAAAGGCCCATTCTCATGGTCTAGCATCATGCCGACAGGTGGTGTGGAGCCTACAGAAGAAAACATGAAAGGATGGTTCGATGCAGGCGTGCACTGTGTAGGTATGGGATCGAAACTATTCTCAAAAGACGCAAGTGGAAACTTTGACTATGCAGCAGTCACTGCAAAAGTGAAAGACACACTAGCGATCGCTAAGAAACTAAGAAAGTAATTAGTAATTGTTTTTTAATTAGAGGCGATAGTCTGCCGCCCTTACAGACTATCCAATTTGAAAAGCCACTCTTCGGAGTGGCTTTTCTTTTGTATTTTAGGCTCTAAAAACACACCAAATCAAGAAACCGAAGGAGTGTCTGTAGGCAAATACCCAAAATACTCCTTAAAGCACTTCGTGAAATACGAGGGAGACGAAAACCCAACACTATAGCTGACTTCTGAGATGTTCGTATTGCCTTGTTCGATCAATTTATGGGCACGATTCAGTCTCACATTTCGTGTAAATTCGTTGACGGAACTACCTGTAATAGCCTTCACTTTCCGATACAACTGACTCCTACTCAGGTTCAATTCATCTGCTAGAGATTCTACCCTCAGGTCTGTTTTGGAGATATTGGCATGGACATAGTCTAATAGTTTTTGGATAAATCCCTTGTCAAGTGTCGTTGTACTTCCTACATCCTCCTTCGTAGCAGTTCCTTTAAAATACTTGGCAAAGAGCACCTCACGACTCTGAACCAACTGAGACAGTTGACTCAGTACCAATCGCATATCGAAAGGCTTGGTGATATACGCATCTGCACCAGTATCTATTCCTTCGAGATGCTCATCTGCACTACTCTTAGCTGTCAGCATGAGGATAGGAATATGACTCGTATTCAAATTACCCTTTACCGCTGCACATAGTTCTAGTCCTGTCATACGCGGCATCACTACATCCGTCAAAATCAGATCAGGGATCTCTTTGACTGCCGTTTCTAATCCTTCTTGTCCATCTTTAGCCATCAACACCTTATAGACTAGACTTAGCTCATTCTTCAAATACTTTCGTAGTTCAAGATTATCCTCCACCACCAAAATGGTTTTTCGCTTTTGCTCAGGCACGACCTCTCTCTCCTCGCTAGCCACTAGCCTCTCGCTATAATTTGGCGTCATCAGGGTTTCATCAGGTAGAATTGCATCTACTTTATCACCTTCTTCCAAATGATCATCCCCTAATCGGAAACAAAGTACAAATGACGTCCCCACTCCCACTTCACTTTCCACTATAATATCTCCTTTATTCAAAGTGATGAAATCCTTGACGACTTCAAGTCCAATCCCTGTGCCTCCAAAATAATCCTTGTTCTTTTTATCCACTTGATAAAAGCGCTCAAAAATCTTATCCAACTGATCTTCATCCAAACCTGGACCTGTATCCCGAATCCTAATTTTCAAACTATCAACCGTGTTTTGATCTGAATAGGTATGGCTAGCAAGCTCTGTATGCACCTGAATACTCCCCTGCTGAGGCGTAACTTTAAAAGCATTGGAAAGTAGATTAAACATTATTTTTTCCAACATCCCGCGATCCATCCATAGCAGCTGCTCGGTTGGATTTGGTATCACGTCCAAATCTATTTCTTTAAAAAGAGCTTCCTCTTGAAAGTAATCACAAACGGCTCTAACTGCATTTTCTACATCCAAAAGTTCCGCTTTCAGTCTTAACTTTTGAAACTTCAATTTTCTAAAGTCCATCAACTCATCAATCAATCGTTTCAGCAAGTCAGAGTTTTTGTACATCACTTGCAGCTTATCCAACATACGCTCTGGCAGCGCTACATTAGGATCATGCAGTATATCTCTCAGCGGATTCATGATCAAAGTCAAAGGCGTCCTAAATTCATGTGAAATATTGGTGAAGAATTGGATTTTTTTATCATTCAGTTCTTCCTCTCTTTTTCTATTTTCCACAGCTGTGAGCACCGCTTGCTTATCGTGGACTCGTATCTTAATCACCCTAAAAAACAGATACAGTAGAAACATAAACATGGAGAGATATAGCATAAAAGCTGTTTTGGTCTTCCACCATGGAGGTAAAACTGTAATCGTCAGTTCTCGAACTTCATCTCCCCAAACACCATCGTTATTGGCTGCTTTAACCCGAAAGACATACTCCCCACTCGTCAAACTGGTATAGGTAGCGCTTCGCTTGTTACCTACATAGTTCCAGTCAGACTCTAACCCCTCCAGATAGAATGCATATTCGTTTTCTTCTGGTCTGGTATAGTTCAATCCTACAAACTGAATGGTAAATACAGACTGATCATGCATCAAAGTGATCGCCTCGGTCTCTGAAATAACTTGCTGTAGAATTGCATTATTCTGACTCGGCAATACTGGTTCGTTGAACAAACGAAACTCTGTGAGATAGACCTTTGGTTTAACCCTATTGGTGATCAAATCCTTAGGATTGAAATAGTCAATCCCCGCATAGTTGCCAAAAAACAACTCGCCCTTGTTATTTTTGTGCGTCGCGTTGAAATTGTATGCATTAGACAGCAATCCATCATGCACCGAATATTGCTGAGTGAATCCAGTATCAATGTCCAAAGAGGTAATCCCAGACTGACCACTTAGCCAAATCTTACCTTGATCGTCTTCTATGATACCACTTATGGTTTCTTGCAGTAGGCCGTTTTCAGAATTGTACCATTCGAAACGAACAGTGGATGGATCATAACGACACAGCCCCCCTCCGTCCGTACCTATCCACATATTGTGCCTTGAGTCTTCAAACAAGGAAACGACATGGGTAATACTAGCATGATGCTCTGCATCCCCCTGAGGCAACTTGATTTCCTCCCAAGAGGTGATATCCCCACGCGCATGCGAGAGTCTATACAACCCTCGTGTACTCCCTACCCAGACATCATTTTTAGTATCGACTAGTACTGTACGAACATCTACGTTAACCAATTCATTTTGCAAAAAATCCTCTCCAAGATAGGTAGTAAACTGTTTCGTCTTGGGATCAAAAGACAAAAGACCGTGTCCAAACGTCCCCAACCACAGGATACCGCTTGTCCCTTGTGCCAGCGATATGATACGAATCGACTCAGTTTCTCCTTCATCATTCACGAGATTAAAATGCTGAAAGCGTTCGCTTCCCTCGGGCAGATAGAACAATCCTCCCTCCCAGCTGCCTGCCCACAATCCAAAACCCTGATCCATTAACAGTGCCTGCACGGCTTTATTTTTCATTCCTTTGATTCGCGGATCATGTCCTAATGTATGTTCGAATATGCCAGTTTCGGGATCGTAAATATCAATACCACCCCCATCCATACTAATCCAGTACTTCCCTTGACGATCTTCTACAATACCACTAACAGAAGCCACATGTAGCGAATTCAGGTCATTCGCCTGACTAATGAGATGATTGAACTTGTCATAATTCGGATCATATAACCCTACCCCTTTGTCATAGTAGCCGAGCCAAATACGGTCGTTATGATCTCGATAGAGTGACCAAATTGAGTTCGCTTTAATATGATCTCCAGCGAACTTGTCATAGTAATAGCTATCCACTACCTCCCCCTCTTCGTTAATTAACCACAGCCCATCATTTTCTGTCCCGACGAGCATCAAACCACCCTTATCCTCCATCATGGATAAAATGCGCTTATTCGATACGGGTATATTTTGTTTCGACCACATGCCATTGCCCCGATCATCACGGTGCGAGAGCCTAAAAACCCCCTCCAGCTGAGTCCCTACCCAGAGATCTCCATTTTTGGATTCGTAAAGAGAAATAATCGATCCTCCCAATTCAAACCCTCCGCTAGCATCGTCAAAAGTTGCTTTCTTTACTTGTTTGTTTTTTGAGTCAAAAATCATCACGCCTTCGCTACTCGCGAGATACACTTCACCAGAAGTAGTCGTCAATATCTGCTCAATCTGTAGCTGCCCAATTGAAGTGCGTTGGACAGAAATCTGGTCAGTGGTCTCTGTCTGGCGATCATAACGCAGCAGCCCATAGCCTCCTGCAGAAAAAAGTAGATTGCTTTGATCGTCCTCCGCCATTGCTAAGTATGAACGATCACTTACATCGACCCCATTTACTATAACTTTCAACCGGTCGAAAGAGTCATTATCCTTATTGAACCGACAAACACCATTGTCTGTTATGACCCACATGACTCCCTGACTGTCATTGTAAATACCAAAAACCACATTGCTATTCAGAGATGTTGAATCATTTGGATCAAAATTATACTGCTTGTAATCCAACCCATCATAACGATATAGACCTCCCCCAAAAGTACTAATCCAAATGAACCCTTCTTTATCTTGAGCAAATGACGTCACGGCACGTTTACTCATTCCTTCGTCTATCGCAGTAAAGACGTATTGGTTTAGTCTCTCCGCCCCATGAACGGCCATCACCACACCCATCAGTACCACTACTAGGCTATAGCAGCTCTTTAGTAATCTTCTAACCATGAATCCTTGTCTTCTTAACCAACCTAATATTACCCGCAATTGACGAAAAAGCCAATTATATCTATATCACATATTCAACAATCGATGCGACAGATGTTGCATCTGACTCTTAGGTCAGCAATTGGGTAAGTCCAGTAATCCTGTAACGTATCCTAGAAATCTACATTACGCTATAAACACAAAAAGCGGCCTGATATCAGGCCGCTTCCGGTTGTTGTGAAAATCACTGTTATCGAACTATTATCTTCTGTCGCTTGATGAAGTTCGATTCTTCATCTATGATTGCAAAAATGTACAACCCTGCTTGCAACGCACTCACATTATACTGCCCTTGACCTTGGGATAGCCTCATATTCATGACTTGATGTCCTTGGATATCGTAGACTAATACTTGGCCTTTATCTATTTGTTTAGCCACTATCGTTACTTGATCCATCACTGGTACAGGATAGAAACTAATCTCTTGCTCCAAGTCATCCGCTGACAACACTTGATTTATTACCAATGTCGCACTCGCATCGCCTGTATAGTTAGGCTCATCTATGGTAGCCACTACCTGATAAGTTCCTTCTGCTGTAGGTGCGGTAGATGATCCGTCATAGGTCAGTATCACATTCAAGCCAGCTGGACTAGTCGTCACTGTCGGTATGATTGCTGAACCATTAGCATGTCTATCTAAATCAGTGATAGAAATCGTAGCAGTAGCTACCCCTATCGTCAACTGACCTGTGACATACACAAAACTATAGTTCACATCCGAAGCACCTGCTGCAGTGATATCGTACTGGCCTATATCACTACTACTCGTAGCTGTGGTACTCGCTACAGGAGCAGTATCTAGCATTGATGCATCGTCCGCATTTACAAATCCTGAATAAGCCATCGTCAACTCAGGCAGTTCCTCCCCAAAGACCATCGTCTGATCATCTGGCGTTACCGTCAGTTCCTTTTGTGCTATCGTCAAGGTTCCATTCACCAAGGTGATCTCATAGTTATCTGCCTTTGCGACTACTGATTTAGAAGCACTACTTTGGCTAGCAAGCTCTTCCATAGTATTAAAGGCTAAGACTATATCATAGGTACCCGCATTGACTCCTCCATCTACAGAAGCTGTCGGGAGGGAGAGCAAATTCTCATGGCTATCCCCATTAATGAAGCCACTATATGTCATACCAAATTCTGAAATGTTCTCTCCATAGACTAAAGCATGATCATTAGCAGTGATGGTCAATGGTATTTTATTCACTGTTAATGTACCATTGACTGTGGTAATACTGTAGTTACCCTCAGAAGCCTCTTTGTCTATTTTGGCATTGGCTGATTGGCGCGCTAAAGTATTAGCACTGGAAGAAACAAGGATAGTATAAGTTCCTGCATTGACACCATCTCCATCCACACTTAAAGCATACTCTGTATCAAGAGCTGATTCATCTTCTCCATTCACGAAACCGCTATAGGTCATGGTAAGGGCAGGAATAGCATCTCCATAGTTGATCTGCTGGTCATCAGCCGTCACCGTCAAGGCTGCCGGTGTAATCTCTAATGAACCCGCTACTAGTGTAAATGTATAATTGGAAGCTTCTCCTCCAGTTACATTAATCACATAAGTTCCTGCATCACCAGTTGCATCTGTCGTCAAGGTAGGCTCTGTTGTCAGGTCTGACACATCATCTCCATTAACAAAACCAGTATAAGTCACCATTAGCTCAGGAACTGACCCATTATAAATAACCTCCAAGTCATCAGCAGTAGCCGTCAATGTCGCAGGACTGACTTCAAAGCTTTGTTGCTGAGAAATAGCCTCTGCATAATCTTCATCTCCAGCTTGTGAAACCTCTATAGTCACTGTACCTACACCGGTCAAATTGACTCCTGCATCCGAAATCGTTGCTGGCCCATCAACGACTGTATAGGTCAATTCTAAACCAGAGTCCACCGAAGCATCCAAATCAACTGGTTCTGCTCCGTATACTTGGTCTGCAATCGCAGCAAAAGTGATGGTTTGAGTCAACTTATCTATTACAGTCACTGTAGCAGTGGCAGTCGCCGAGTTACCACTAGCATCCGTAGCTGTCAAGGTCACCGTATGTTCACCTATTTCTGCATCCGTGAATGTGGTCACATCCAAGGCAAAAGTCAATGCACTACAGTTGTCCGAAGACCCATTGTCAATATCCTCTGTCGTAATCGTCACAGACGTATTACCATCTAGTCCCACAGTGATGTTCTGCGTCACGACCTCTGGGTCTGTGACATCCTCTGGTGTAATCGTCACCGTAGTAGACATATCACCGCTACACACTACACTTGGGTTAATGTCAGCACCTTCTATAATATTTTCAGCATCATAGACCCCTTTGATCACTGCGTCATTGCCATTACCACTTTGGTCAGTGATCACCATGTCACTAGCCGCAAAAGTCATGTCATTAAAAGTGTAATAGGCTACCAAATTGGCTTCATCCCCTGATAGCGAGGTATTCATGTTATCGAGCAACTCCTGATGCGTACGAACACCATTCCAAATCCTCACTTCATCCTCCGTCACTTGACCATACCTCTGAGCATTTGCTCCTATGGCTCCTAGCTTGATAGTCGTCCCGCTACCTCTCTGATCAATCGTGGAAGCCAAATACCCAATGCTAGTACCATTGATGTATAGCGTCATGTTGTCATTCTCTTCGTCAAAAACAAAAGCCAAGTGACTCCATTGATTTGCTGGTACCGCCGTATTACCCACCAGTTTTGAGAAACTTGAAGAACTGTACATCGCATAAGCTTCAGGAATTCCATTCGATTGCAACCTTAATATATACCCTCCTGATGCATCATAGGTCTCTATAATTGGCACGTAATTGTTGTAAGTACTAGGGTTGATCCATGCTTCTAGTGTAAAACTGCCCGACAATTGCATCGTAGTAGAAGATGCGATTTCAGCATATGCAGCTGTACTGGTTCCACCGAACTGCACGGCCTTGTTATCTTCAGATGCCTCTAACTGACCACTCACATGATAAGTAGTCTCGGCATTGATGGCTGTCGTTTCGAAATCCAATGCTTCTCCATCTCCCGCTATAGGTCCTGCTATATTCTCATCCGCAGCATTGCGCAGATAATAGCTGATCCCTTCCATAGAACTCGCCAGACTAATCGTAGCAGTTGATCCTGGACAAACAGATGTAGTCTCTGTACTCACCACCGCATCTTCTATCAATGACGGAATCGTGACAACTGCCGTAGCTGTTGCTTCATTGCCTGAGGCATCCGTCACGGTTAACGTCACCGTATTTTCTCCAGACATGGTGCAATCAAATTCACTCTGATCGAGCGTCATGACCAAGTCACCAACTGCTGTACAGTTATCAGTCGAACCATTGTCTATGTCCGCAGCAGTGATCGCTGCATTGCCATTCGCATCCAGTTGTACAGTGATATCTTGTGCGATCGCCGTAGGAGCAGTGCCGTCTCCGACGGTTACCTCAGACATCATCGACACCCCACATACCTCATGATAAAATACTCCATTCACCCAGTCTGTTGCTGGATCCATGCTTGTCAACGTACCATCATTGTCACCAGCAAGATCTGTCAAAACAGAAGATCCTTCTTGGTTAAAATCAAAATAGGATACGAGTCCCATTTCGGCCCCAGTTAGGGCAGCGTTCATATTATCAGATATCTCTGTAGAGGTTCTCTCGACACTCCATAACCTGAGCTCATCCATCAGCCCCGAATAACTATCAGTAGCATTATTAAATGTCAACGCTCGGCCGATATTTAAAGTAGCCCCAGCTCGCTTGGGCAACAAACCTGTTGGGTTCACTTCGTTGGTTCTAGTTTGTTCTACTCCATCATAGTAAGCTTTAACACCCGCTGTACCCCCATCATAAGTCACTGCTATGTGCGTCCATTGGTTAGTTGGTGGTTGAGGAAACTGAAAATAAGTATTGGGTGATCCGTTTCTATCATGAACAATTGTCAAATAACCTGTTGTACCCTGAACATAGATTTGAATATCACTAGCTCCACTCGTACCGTATTCTACCAACGCATGTGAATAACTTGTATTAAAAGAGGATTTAACCCAAACCTCCATGGTATATCCCTGATCATAGTTAAAATCTACATCTTCTCCAGCAGCAACATATTGATTTCCCTGAGCAAACTCCAACGCATAGTCTTCTACCTCATCAGGTTCGGCGTAGACGTTGAATGTAGTCGTCTCACTGAGTGTACCTGCATCAAAGTCTAGCGCATTGCCTGTACCAGCAATCGGACCATCTACGACACTACCCGTTGCACTATTTCTTAGGTAATAACTCACGCCTACTTCAGACCCTCCCGTAGAGATGGTCACATCAGATGATGTACCATCTGGGCAAAACTCGGTCACCGAGCTAGTCAAGGTCTCATCTGTGATAGTCGAAAGAACGGTCACCGTTGCTTCGGCAGTATTGCTATTGCCTGACTCATCTGTCACCGTCAGTATCACCACGTTTTCACCTACATCTGAACAGTCAAACTGCGTCTTGGATAGTGCGTAAGTCAACGTTGACGAACAGACATCTGTAGAACCATCATCTACCATGTCTGCCGTAATGGCTACCTCATTGGTCGTCTCATCTAAGGTCACACTAATGTCTTGAGCCGTCACTACTGGGGCAGTTACATCTTTGATGCTCAAAGTACGTGTATAGGACTTTGTTTCTCCGTCGTAAGTAGCCGTAACCGTCACATCTGTATATGGCATATCTGCACAACTAAACTCTAGCTGGTTAAAACTATACGTAATAGCACTACAGGCTGAACTGTTTTCATGATTGAGTTCCTCGACCGTATAGCTCGCCTCTCCATTTTCATCCAAAACGATCCCTGTACTAGTATAAACTGCTATATCCACATAGGGCTCTACAGTAATGATCGCTATATCCGTATCAGTTCGTCCACCTTCATCCACTACTGTCAGTGTCACGGTGTTTTCTCCCAGATCATCACAAGTAAATGTAGTTTTGTCAAGGCTAAAATTAGTGATCGTAATGTCACAGTCGTCTTTAGACCCGTTATTGATTTGAGCCGCGCTCACGACTACTTCAGGCGCATTATACCCTAGTGATACAGTTATATCCTTTGCAATTGCTGTAGGGTTCCCTGGGTTTAGACACTGCCCTCTATAGTCTATATCGTCGATATACAAATTCACTGCAGAGCCATTTCCATTACCATGTCTAAATGCAATATTAGAATTCGATGTACCTGTATAAGTGGAAAAGTCATAGGTATATGTTTGCTCTGTAGAAGACAAGGTATAACTCTGAGCAATATGAAATGTCGAACCTACATAAAAGCCCATATCCAAGGTCATTGTACCTGAGTATCCTTTATACGCTTTAAAACTAATCACACCATCTACATTGTTGAGATTTGGTGTAAAGGCTATCCCTCCATAGGTAGAGTTCATGGCTAACTCCCCATTATAAACCTGAATCGACCCATTCTCACGCCCGTTGTATGGTGCTGTATAATAAGAGCTCCAACAATCAGGAAGAACCGACCGATCATTAGGATCTGGTACGACATCAAAATTCTCCATCACATTTTGAAATGGAGCTGAACATTGGGCTTGCCCTGAAGAATACTTCAAGGACAACAAACCCATCATTATCAGTAAGGTTAACTTTTTCATATTAATTCGAATTGATTTTCACCTCGAATAAACTACAAAGACAGACTCTATATATACACAGTGTCTGTTCGCTAGCTACCTATGTGTATTTGTCAGTATCCAATTAATATTTGATTTTCGAATTATGAATAAAGTCTAACTCTGGTGAATTCTACTGAAGTGCACTACTGACTTCCCGAAGTTGTCATTACAGCTATTTCCGTATATTTAGATTTGTCGAGAGATTATAAGTCGAGCCTTTGAAAAAATTGATCCCCAAAAAGAGCTATTGAATCAACTCTAATTTTTTAAACACTTTTCCCTAACAAACACCCAATTCTTTTTAGCTTTCCACATCCAAAAAACAAACTCCTCCACGTGACGCATAACTACTATCTTGACATACTGGGTCTCCATGAAGGTGCTACAAAAGCAGAAATAAAAGCCGCCTACCGTTCCCTATCTAAGCAATATCATCCAGACATTAGCAAGTATGAAGATGCCAAAGAGCGTTTCATTCAAATCCATGAGGCTTACAAATTTTTAACCACTGTAGGTCCTCGACCTCAGACGATCAAACCCTCTCAGTCTGACTATGATTATGATCCAGAGGCAGAGGCATACCGTCAGTATCGTGCCAAAGCCAGAGCCTATGCACAGCAGCGTACACGCGATGCGATCCGAGAAAAAAATGAGCTAATCAAATACCTACTTAAATTCTTCAATGTGGGTACAGTCGCCATGCTGCTGTTCAATATACTGCTGGAGGTAGACACTTACCTACCCCTACAAACTGATGACTATCAAGTGGTCAACAGACAAGTAGCTCCTGAAAGAGGTAAATCCTACGGGTACTATGATGTCGTTCATTTTCCAGACTTTCATATGAAGTTCGACAAAGGAGATGTTAAATACATGCGAAAGAATCAAGTCGCTACTGTACACCGGTCAACTATCTTTTCTCTGCCCGTGACGATGGATTACCGCTCGACTCAGGGAGATATCATACACCTCAAGCAGAGAGGCAGCATGATGGGGTTCTTTAATTTTTTGATCAAAATAATCTTACTGGGTGCATTGCTCTATCATTTTGTCTTTATGACCCTAGATACGAAACTGTCCATGGCGATCTTCTTGACATTCCTTTACTTCTTCGAACTGTCCATCTTTTTCTCTTGACAGCCTGTTGTTCTACAATCAAAAAAGCTAAACCATCGACTTCTTGGGATCATCGCTAAGCATCACCTTAGATGACTTCAAAAAGCGCGAGTACCAATACCCAGAGTCCTTCACGACACGTTTTTGTGTCTCAAAATCATTGTGTACTATCCCAAAACGAGGCGCGTACCCCTCTGCCCACTCAAAGTTGTCCATCAGTGACCAAATAAAGTATCCGTCCACTTTCACTCCGTTGCGTTTCGCTTTGAGCACCTCAGAGATATAGGACTGCAAAAACTTGACTCGGCGTGGGTCCTTGACATAGCCGCTATCAACCTGATCATCAAACGCTACGCCGTTCTCAGTCACTAGGATTGACTTGACATTCTCATAGCTATTGAATCGCTTCAACATCTTGTAGATCCCTTTGGGATAGACCTCCCATCCCATTTCCGTCCTTTCCACATCTCTGTCTTCGGCTTTTACAATCTGTCCCTGTAGATAGGGAATGTACCAGTTGTGCCTGACTACCTCACGCGTATAGTTCTGTAAGCCTACAAAATCAAAGTCAAAAGGCATATTCTTCTCATCATCTACCTCCAAATAGTCCTCTACGCGCTTTGCGATTGGTAGATCTTCCACAGGATAGCCTAGCCCCATCGCTGGTTCTATAAATAGGCGGTTGAGCAAGGCATCAAAACGCTTAGCCGCTTTGATATCCTTCGTCTCTTGACTCGCTGGATCGATATGTGAGCACGAAAATGTAGTCCCGATATGCGCATCTGGACGTAGGTCACGAATAATCCGTCCACCCAGACTCTGACACAGCGTAGCGTGATGCATCGCTGGTACGAAATTTTTAATCCCTTTGACGCCTGGTGCATGATACCCTAAAAAATACCCTGCTCCCGTGAACACCATTGGTTCATTGAGCACCATCCAGTTTTTGACTCGGTCACCGAAAAGTTTGACACATGCCGTGACATACTCCTCAAACCAGTGCAACACCTCACGGTTGACCCAACCCCCCTTACGCTGAAGCGCAAGCGGAAGATCCCAATGATACAGGGTGATCCACGGCACCACATCACTGGCTAGGCAGGCGTCTATCAATCGGTTGTAGTAGTCCACTCCTGCTTGATTAATATTGCCCACTCCTTCTGGAAAAATACGAGACCAAGCAATGGAAAACCTATAATTGGGAATATTCAACGACTGGATAAGTGCTACATCTTCAGCATAGTTATGGTAGTGATTGCAGGCATGGTTGCCATTCGATCCGTCCTGAATTTTACCTTTTTTAGAGACAAACTGATCCCAAACAGAAGGCCCTTTGCCATCACTATCATGTGCACCTTCTATTTGATAGGCCGCAGTACTCACTCCCCAATGGAAATTGGGGCCAAAATCGTCTTTCGTAAAAATCATATTAGGATAATATTTTCAGGATTGGCAAGGAGAAAAGCGGGGCTTTTTTCTTCACCTCTTCTATTTCTGGTGCGGAGATATGCTCCTGCAGCACCTTGTCGATGATAAACTGGGTCTGCTCAGGGAAGTAAACAGGAATCTCTTTTCCCTCATCTACCCATTCTTGCAGTACTTTTCTACTCTTCTTGCCTAGTTTAGGGAGTACTGGGACTCCTAACTCGCGCAGACTCTCTGCGTTAAAATGCTGCTCATACTGACGCTTCATAGGGATCACCATCAGTTTCTTAGTCAGGTACATCGCCTCAGCAGGCGTCTCAAATCCAGCCCCACACAACACACCCGCACTAGCAGCCATACTCTGCACGAACTTCATCCCATCGATGGGTTGAATATGGACATTGCCTTGGTTATAATCTTTCGTCGTGTGTTTAGAGAAGACCTCCCACTTGGCATTCTTTATTTTCGCCAAATTTTTGATCAATTTCTTGTCACCATAGGCAGGTAGATACACCGTAAAGTGTCCCATATCTGTGATCTCCTGATTGCGGATATCATTGCGAATGATGGGCGTAAAAATCTTGTTATCATACTTTCTAAAATGAAAGCTATAATAGTCACTGGCAGGTGCATAGTTTTTGAGAATCTGAGACCCCATCCAATCAGCATGTTTTGGTTTAGGTACCAAACTAGAACGCAACGCACTTTGATGGCTAAGCGCAATACACTTTATCCCTTTGATTCGACAAGCCCACGCTGACACGGGCTCAAAATCATTGATCACCAAATCATAGTCCTGCACAGGGCAGCTCTTGATATCACGAATCAGTCTTCGGACACTTGCTCTTCGAAACGTCTTGAGTATATCCACTCCGCCACCTTTACCAAAGATAAAGCTCAACCCATCATAGCGATACTTGACTGGAAAAGGAACTTTGAGATCTGCCTGTATCCCACTGATGAGCACATCCACTGTGACCCGTTTTTCTAATGCGGGAATTACATCCATGGCACGGCTCAAATGACCATTTCCCGTTCCTTGTATCGCGTATAATATCTTCATTGACTACTGCTTAATCTCTTAATTCTTCAACATCTCTTGGAGCATACGCCCATAGAGTTCTTTCGGCGTTTTGTCGGACAAATCCATGATCTCTTCTTCTAACTCTTGTTCTCTATCCTTTCCTGTTTTCAACTGAGGGAAGTCCTCGTCCTTGAATTGAAAAATCGACCACTTGCCATCATTGTACTCCAGTGAGGTCAAATTTTCTATCCAGTCTCCCGAGTTTAAGTACATGACGGGTTCCTTCTCTGTGACATACTCTCGCATTTCGGGATGATGAATGTGCCCACATATCACATAGCGAAACCCATTGTCCGCGGCGATCTCTGTTGCGGTTTGTTCAAACTGGTTGATGTATTTCACCGCGCTCTTCACGCTATTTTTCACTTTCTTAGAAAGCGAAATACGTCCCTTTCCCATAAACTCGCTGACGAAATTGACCACCTGATTGATCATAATGAGCGAATCATACCCTATCGCTCCCAACTGAGCCACCCAGCGCGAATGCTGCATCGTGATATCAAATACGTCTCCATGAAAAACCCAAGCCTTCTCTCCATTCAGCTCTAGCACCATCTTGTTTTGCAACTCGAATGACCCGACCGTGAAGCCTTCGAACTTACGCAGCATTTCGTCATGATTGCCCGTGAGATACGTTACCTTGACACCTTTTGAGATCCACTTAAAGATATAGCTCACGATCTTCATGTGGCTTTTGGGCCAGTACCGCTTGCTAAACTGCCATATATCTATGATGTCACCATTGAGAATTACTTCCTTGGGAGATATACTCTTGAGATAGACGAGCAGCTCCTTCGCTCGACAACCATAGGTACCTAGGTGGATATCTGACAATATAAGGATATCAACACTGCGTTTTTCTGACTTCTTCATCTAGTTCGACTTGAGTGGCGATCTTAACGATCCGGTGAACTGCGAAATCATAGAAAAGAAAAACTGTTGTACTGCTCTAAAAAGATACACAACCCTGGCACGCTTCGAGTGGTGGGGCATTCCTTTGAATGATGGAGTGGTTAGTTGAATATTCATGCTCGTTTATTTACAAAAGTGATAAACACATGTTATTGAGCCATTTACTCATCATTATTTTTGTATTAATAGCAAGAAAGGCATGTTAATGAATATACAGCTACATGAGCTATTTGATAACATTGGACGAAGTTTGGGATAATGCTACACAGAGGACATGAATACCATCAGCAGAAGTATGCAACATTCCCTCGTCTGACTGTATGAACCACAAAATACATTTTACTGCTTTCCGCAAGCGTCAGGAACAAATGCCACACCCTAAAACCCCTCGCTCTTTTAAGTCTTAAAGCGACCTGTCCAACCTAAGCTTAGTTCGGCTCCCATGTTGCCTTACCTCAGGGCCAAGGTAAGCTTAGGTTCACCCTGTAGTAAGCTTAGGTTGGGGCTCTGGTAAGCTTACCTTCAGGCTCAGGTAAGCTAAGCTTTTTGGTTATGCTCCTATTAAGTACAATATCCAACCCAAATCAAAAAATCACGGTTCTAAGACTACTGTGGTTTGCGCTGTGCAAAAGTCAAAATCAGAAAGGAAATCAGTGTCCCTAGTCCACCCGCTAGAAAGGAAAATAAAATCGAGCCTATCACATACTGTCTCAACTGATCATAAATGGAATCCATCGTCAGGACTCTAAAGTCTTCGATAGACACGGGATCATCGACAAAAGGTGCTCCGCATACAAAGCTCAAGAAAATAATGAGCGGTATCATAGGTGGGACACTAATATTCGAAAAGAAAAGCACCACCATACGGTTCAGCTTGAATATGCTACCGATCCCGAAGGCTACAAGCATCTGAAAGCCCCAAACCGGAAATATCCCAAAAAAGAGCCCTAAACCCACAGAGAAAGCCATTCGCCCTGGATTATCCTTGTTCTTCTTAAATTCATCATGAAGTTTCTTCCTTGAATTTTGAAGCGAAAAACGCATGATCAATAGCCGAGGCAAGAAAAACAACAAAGCCAAGGTCACCAAAAAGGTATTGAGCACGCTGATACGTGCAAAATCACGAAACATCCTAAAATGCGTAATCCTATCCTCTTCGTAAGTCACACTAATGGGCACTGACTCAAAAGAAATATTAGACCAGGCCAACCGCACAATCACTTCTATCTCGAACTCAAATTTAGAAGTGACCCATCGCTTCTTACTGATAGGCGCTAATGGGTAGGCTCTAAATCCTGTCTGCGTATCAGGCAGTGAAATCCCCGTCTCCGCCCAAAACCAAAAGTTAGAAAACTTATTGCCAAAGCTACTCTTGCCTGGTACGCCCTCCTGCTCCATATTGCGCGCACCCATCACTACTGCTCCAGGGTTGGCAGCTATCACCTGCAAAAACAGCGGAATATCATCTGGATCATGTTGACCATCCGAATCGATCGTAATCGCATAGTCATAGCCTAGCTCGATCGCCCTTTCGAACCCATGTCGGAGTGCCACGCCCTTTCCTTGATTGACAGGATGTGTGATCACCTCGAACTGTGGGAAACGCGCCAATATCTCGGCAGTATCGTCTGTCGCCCCATCATTGATCACGATCACGTTAGACGTATAGTCAGAGACCGCATCTAGCACAGGTGCTATCTTCGTCCCGTTGTTGTAAGTCGGGATCAGTACGCAATAATGGATATGCGCTGCCTCAACTTGCATAATAGGTGGCTTGCTGCTTGAACAGTACCGCACCGGTGTCCTTGGCAGATATACTGGCCTTAACTTTGAGTCCCTCGTCCGTTTCTGTCGTGCTAAACTGCAAAATCAGTTCTGGTGTAGCATTGGGATCTATCATCCCGAGAAACTTAATATTGGCAGCCTTACGCAAGCGAATGTTCTGACTCGTCGCTAACGCCAACCCTCTCCTGAGTATCTCCATGGTGACAACACCTGGCACGATCGGATGCTCTGGGAAATGCCCTTCAAATATCTCATGTGCTGGATTGATAGTGAGTGGTAGCGTGAACCCTGACTCGTCAGTGGTTAGCGTACCGAATGTAACTAAGGATAGGAAAGCGTTCTCGTTCATAGATTATCGGGTAAACTGCGCTGCGTCAGTGAGTGTATTTAGTTCGTGCTGGCTAAAATAAACAGAACGAAAGTCTTCGGCAGACTCATAAAAGGTCAATTCTGTAAGAAGCAACGTTTTTTTATCGAACACCAGACGCACTTGCGAAAACATACGTTTCAGTGCACGCTGCTGCGGTACTAAAGTAATCTTGGCCGATAGGTCCGTGAGTGTAATCTCATGGGTAAAATCATCACTCTTGAGGATAGAACCATCCATCGTCTGCATGAGAAATTTCTTAAAGCCAATGATCTGTGGACTGTTCACGGGAATCTTTTTGATCCCATTCCCATCAGACTTATAGGCTTCATCTTCTTTGATGACAAAAAAGTAAGGCTCTGGTTTGATTTGATCCCATTTCATAATCCCGGGCTTCATGAAATAAAACTTGCCGCTAGAATTCATCTTCTCTTCCAAAAAAGAAAACTCCTGCACCTGCTCAAAATCACTCACGATAGAGGTCGTCTTTTCATTGAAAGCCTCTAAACGCTTTAAAAAATCCTCCACTGCCGCATCTTGTGCAGCCAAAAACTGACTTGCAAAGAGGCAGAGACCCAATGTCATTATTTTTATCTTCATCTGATTTTAACTTTTAGCGGTTAGTACACCAAACTCCATACCCTTTTGGCGGATGCCATCGATCAATGCTGGCAAGGCCTCTACCGTAGACTCCATGCGCTCGTGCAACAACACAATGTCACGAGGTTTAGCTCGCTTTACAATTCTCGCCACTTTCTCCGTAGAAAAATCCGCAGCAGTATCATAAGTCCGCAATGACCAGCCTATCGTTTTTAGCTTATTTTGCTGCACGGCATAGGCGATGTGCGCATTGGTCACTCCAAAAGGCGGTCTAAAATACCGCTCATCTTGTCCTGTAATCTCCGACAACTGACGCTGGGGTCGCATCAGCTCCTGCGTCAATTGCCGCCCGGTCTTGAATCCTATAGACCACTCGTGATGGTAACTATGCCCACCCACCAGATGTCCTTCTCTAACGATCCGCTCTACAAGCTCAGGGTATTGTTCTATATTTTTGCCAATGAGGAAAAACATCGCCTTGACTCCTTTTTCTTCCAATATATCTAACGTTCTCGGTGTAAGCGCAGGATGCGGCCCATCATCGAAAGTCAGCATCACATGGTCTGAGTCCAGTCTATGCCGAGCCGTCAGAAAGAAATTGGCACGAATCATCAGAGACATGCTCATCACCAAAACGAACAATACTGCCAGAGATAGCATGCTATACGCAAATGCATCGTCCGCATCCACCCAAAACATGAAGGGCATCTGCACCAGAAAGTAAATGATTATCGTGAGGTAAAACTTAGACACGTCTGAGGAGCATAATGCTACTAAACTGCAAATCACTAAAATGAATCACCGTCGCAAAATCGCCCGGCTTACCTTGATGTTTGAGCGTATCACTGGCCAAATGAAACCCAAAAGCCGAACTGCTAAAGTACCGTCCTACACGATCCGTATAGACCTGATGTGCAAAAGGCAAATCAGCCTTGGGCAACTCCGAATACCCCACAAAGTTCTGAACACTATCCGTTAGATTTAAGCTATGCGACTCTAGTAACCTATCTAGATTGGACAACAAGTCTTCTGTCTTGCTGATCTTAACCTCTACGATCTCTACACCCGTCGCGGCTTCTCCCTCCACTACGAAGAATGAACAACCTTCTGAAAGTTGCCTCCGCATATCCTCTGGCCATGTCATCCGCTCCGCCAATTGATCAAGGACACCTATTTTTTCGTCCACAGCTCCTAACAATACTGCATCATCTCCTTCCTTGACACGAAGCATCGCATCCAACAGCGCATACTCAAAAGAAAGTCCTTTTTGGACATGCGTCATGTTGTATTGCTGGTTTTTCAAGAGTAGCGCAATCTGGCCAGAGACGCTATTGTGTCCCGATTGGATAAAAGCTCCAGGTGCAATCAGGCTTCCTTCTTCGGCGCGTATCGATCCTTCTAGGAATTTGACTGTATCAGTCATCCCACCTAAGCCAGTCCCGACGATAATAGAGTCTGGTGATTGGATTCCTGACTGCTCTAATGCGGTTTGGCTAGATGCCAATGACATTTTCATCATTTTGGAGGCACGGCGAAGCATCGCTGGTGCGACATAGTCTCTGTAGTTTGGTTCCTTGAGTGTCCACGCTCCATTTGGAGATTCTGACAACTGAGACAAGTCCTCCTGCAGAAAACTATCCAATACTGAAATAGAAACGGCCGACTTTATGAATACTCTCCTCATGCCTTAGTAAATATCAAAGAGGTACTGTTGCCGCCAAACCCAAATGAATTGGACATGACCGCATTAATTTCTTTCTTGGTATAAGTCAGTACTGGTTTACGGTCACTGGACAGCATCTTGTTCTTCCAGTTGAGATTAGGAAAAACTGCTCCCGTCAGGATACTCATAATCCCATAAACCGCCTCTATCCCACCAGCCGCAGCTAGTGTATGTCCAGTATTGGCCTTGGTAGAGCTAAAATCTACATCCACACCCTCGAACACGCGATCAATCGCACTCAACTCAGAATTGTCATTGTTTTTGGTCGCTGTACCGTGTGCATTGAGATAGTCGATAGCTGATGGCGTGAGTTGCGCTACTTTGAGCGCCTCTATCATCGCCAGTGTTGCGCCATTGCCCTCTGGGGAGGTGCCCGTCTGGTGGTAGGCATCATTGGCATTTGCCCAACCTGCACATCGCGCCAGTACTTTGTTCTGAGACTGAGCCAAACTCTTATCGTTTTCTATCAACAAAAAACCAGCTCCTTCTCCTAGATTCAGCCCGACACGCTCTTCGTCAAATGGTCTACAATGCTCCGTATCATAGATCATCAAAGACCCAAAGCCATCCACCGTAAAATCAGTCAAGGCATCTACGCCCCCGACCAGTACCCGATCAATCATTCCAGCTTTGATCATTCTAGCACCTAGCATGATCGCATTGGCTGCCGATGAACACGCGGTAGAAAGTGTATTGACATAATCGGTGAAGCCCAAACGCTGATTGACTAGCTGGGTCACTGTGCCCAAATCATGGGTCAGTAACTTCACCATCTCTGAATCGTCCTCTTCCAAATAAAGCGCAGAAAAATACGCTTCACTCAAATCCATCCCACCAGTCGTCGTACCATTGATGAATCCCGAACGAATGTCAGTATGCATGACTGTGTCTCCCAATGCCTCCTCTGCTGCTAGCATCGCTAGCATAGCAGTACGTGGCACCTGTGCAGACAGCTCTAACCCTAGCCGTGACTTAAGTGCTTCGTCAGATAGTGATAGGCATCCTTTCAGCTTGGGACCCTTTCGAGTCTCGCAGCTCACAATCCCTGTACGTCCAGACGCTAGGGCATCTTGATTCGCCGCTACGCCTATCCCCAGTGCAGAGACTACTCCGATGCCTGTCACATACACGTTCATTACTTTTGGTTTGCTTCTATATAAGTAGCCAAGGTATTGATCGAGTGAAAGATATCTCTCGCTTCCTCTGGATTACCTATTTTGATATTGTAGTTATTATCCAAGATCACAATGATCTCTAACGCATCGATAGAATCCAATCCCAAACCTTCGCCAAACAAGGGTTCATCGTCCTTGATATCCTCAGGTTTCACTTCTTCTAAATTCAACTGGTCAATCAGCTTTTCTTTCAGCTCTAATTTTAAATCCATAACGCTATATTTTACTGCTTCACTACGAAGTACAGTTCTAATTCAAATTTCTCTTCCAAGACCTCTACCCATCCACCTAACACAGCCTCAGCCTTGTTTTGGTCGAATAGCACTTGGTTGGTTTTCATCCATCGTTCCAAATCAAAGCTATCTGCTACGACAAATAAATTCTCACCATACCACTTGTTTCGGATGGCAATTTCTCCCAGCACAATATTAGGCAAAGTGTACACAAAATTGGCGGGGCTCGCTGCCTTTCCCTCATTGATGTTTTGCTGATGTACCCAGTCCGTATCCAAACTCGCCGAAGCATTCTGAAAATGCATCGCTATGGCATCATCTGCATACGCACTCAAATCATATTGCGCACTAAGCATTGCTACGCCTAGCACACCCAGCTTCGAAAGATTATCCATCTTATGAAACTTAGGGTAATTCAAACCTAGCGACTTGTAGTAGGCTGCTAATAATTCCTTTAGTCCTCCCTCATGAGGAAGCAAATCAGCCTGCTGACCATCGATTATCAGTCCATCTGCATTCCATTTGATATGACACACTTGCTGACTCATTGTATCTTTTGGATTATCGCTGCGGCATTGCATCCTCCGAATCCCGAGGTGGTTTTGAGCAGCGTGTGAATCTCCATAGGTCTATTTTCGGTCACGACATTGATCTCTTCAGTTGTTCCGGATGCTTCACATCCCAGACTACTAAGGAATATGCCGGCACGCATGCTTTCCATGGACATGACTAGTTCTAACACCCCTGCAGCTCCTAGGGTGTGACCGAAGTACCCCTTCATGCTGTTAATCGGTTTGGCTGCCAATCCTGCACGATGAAAAGCAATAGATTCCATGTCATCATTGTACCGGGTCGCAGTACCATGTGCTGACACAGCATCTACTTCCTCTGCCGAAAGTCCCGTCTGCTTCCATGTCTTTTGGATGGATCGGTACAAACCCTCGCCTGTTCGTGAAGGCCCAGATATATGATTGGCATCATTGGCACTAGCGCCACCAAGCACTTGACAATCCACTTGGTTAAAAATCTCTTTCTGGTCAGAAACAACCACACTCACCACCGCTTCACCAAGTGACAACCCATCTCTATTCGCATCGAATGGCTTACATGCCTGAGCACTCAACGCCATAAAGGATTCAAATCCCTTATAAGTAAAATCAGAGAACAAATCCCCTCCTAGTACCAATACATGGTCATAAACACCTGTCGAAACATAGTCGTGTGCCATGATCACGCCTAACAATCCTGAAATACAGGCATTGGAGACTACTTCTGTATCTATATCTATAGGTAATTCTTTGGCTACTTTTTGTGCCAAATACTGTGGCTTCACTTCTTCGCTGAGACCACTGGCTAGGCGATCTATATCTCCTTTGGTCGTGCAGAATATCAACAACCACTTGCCAGATGTGTCTTTCAATTGTGCCAAACTCTGCTGACAGGACTGTAGACAGAGCGACTCCAGTTTGGTCCATCCCTCAGATCTCTCATGATCCGTGATGATACCAAATGGAATATCCACTGGAGCAAAAGGATGATCCGAATGAAGACGTAGAGCAGATTGACCTACTAGTGCTCGCTCGAAATTTTCATGTACGGAATTCCCGAGAGGAGAAATAATATGTGGGGCTGCTATAAAACTCATGCTTCTGTGCTCCACGCTGTTTTTCCGATCCACTCCTCATAGAAAGATGGGTAAGTCAGCTCTAACTCCTTCGTGTCAGCATTCAAAAACACCTGCTCTGTTCTTCCAAGACAGCTCACTTTGTTATTCTCCAAGTTCTTCACCTCATATTCATGGATGAGTTTGGCAGACCTACTCTTGATCAACCTACAAGTGATCTGAATGCGGTCACCGAATGTCAGGGGGGATTTATAATCCACATGTGCTGTGACGATGGGTACAAAATATCCCCTATTGGCGATATCCATATAGGACATATTACTCGTTTCGCCCAGATGCTCACGACCATCCTCAAAGTACTTTAGATAGTTGCCATGCCATACAACACCCATCGCATCTACTTCTGAGAACCTTGCTCGTACCGATATACTCGCTTCTATATACTCCATCAGTCTTGTTGGATAATAATTTTCATTTCGCACTCGATCAACAGCTCACCATCCAACTCACTTCTACCAGACACGATCGTTACCCCCATCACATCATTCTTGATGGTGACCTGAGTCTCTATGCGCGATCCTAATGGTGGCAGTCCATGCACCAGTACTTTGCTCACGGCACCTATGAACCCAAGTGGAACAGGAACTTGCTTTAGGTGGCAAGTATAACCTGCTTTAGCAGCTGCAGTTTGTGCTATATTTTCAATCAGCCCAGATTCCGTCATTCGTCCGTTTAGGATGAACAAATTCTCTTCTCTAATCTCAAAATTAGTAGTAATCTCAGCTTCCTCATAGGTCAACACCTCGTCCACCATGATGATGGGTGTTCGCTGTGGGATGAACTGAATGATCTCTTGACGGTTGATTAGTGGATTCATACTTGATGGAAAAATTTGTAGTAATTAAACCAATGATCTGGATTTTCTCTCACTTTTTGAGCCAAAATATCGGCAAACTCCTGCGCTACACCTGCTACATCTTTGCGATCAGTATGAGGCATATGAGCAGTGAAATGGTATTGAAATCGAGTTCTTTTATGTGCAAACACAAAGGCAAATGGTGATTTCAATTTTGACAACATCTGAAAGGGACCTTGAGGGAACAATGCTTTTTGATCAAAGAAATCCAACGTGAACGTAGACGCACCTGGCAGAAACCGATCCGCATGCAAACACAATATCTCGTCATTGCGCAACGCTTCGTAAATCTGTATCAGATGAGAAAAATCATTTCCCTGAACGATGACATTGTAATTTTGAACTCCCTGACTTTTCAAATAATCTTTGATCTTTTCGTGTTCATTGTCATAGATTAGGATGTTGATTTTCTTATCGAATCCACGCAGCAGCTGTCCCGCAATATCCCAGTTGCCATAGTGACCCGATATCAGTATGAGTCCCTTTCCTTGGTCGGCTAGTGCTAGTAGATCATCTTCGCCTTCATTAGTATAGGAGTACAAATCCTTTTTACCAGCAGTAAAGGCGATCTTATCCAAAAGTGACTGTGCCAACTCATAAAAATTTCTACGAATAATGGGACGAGCCTCCCTTTTGGATAATTTTAAAGTTCGGGAGTAAAAATCAAAAAGTGCCTCTTTAGGTGTAGAGGCAAACAGGTAGTAATAAAACGATACGATTCTTAGGATTAGGTAGGCCGCACGAATATTAACAAATTTCAGAGTCCATACAATGATACGATACCCTAGTAGGGAACCTTTAGTACGTCCAGTCCATTTTGTCATTAGGCATGCTCGTGCTTGTTGACGATGAAATCGTAAAAATCATTGAGCGTAGAAATCGACTTGAAATCTTCTCCTGTCACCTTAAATCCAAAGTGACTCTCGATCACCACTACCAAATCTACATAGTCTAGACTATCTAAATCTAGCGTTTCGTGCAACACACCATTAGGATCCAATGCCTCAACTTCCACTTCAAACTCCTCTGCCAAAAAACCATTAACGGTCTCTACTACTTCTTCTCTACTCATATTTCTTAATAATAAGGGTTGAATTCGTACCGCCAAAACCAAAGGAGTTAGAGGCGATCATATTCAATTCTGCATTCTTTGATTCTGCAATAATATTAAGATTTCTGGATACTTCATCGGGATTTTCAAAATTGATATTTGGAGCGATGAAGCCATTCTTCATCATAATCATCGAATAAACGATCTCACTCGCCCCTGCCATCCAGCACTCATGTCCCGTCATTGACTTGGTAGAGCTCACAGGGGTTTTCCCTCCAAAAACATCAAAAATAGCCTGCGCCTCGAACATATCTCCCTTGGGGGTAGAAGTTGCATGGGCATTGACATAGTCTATCTGTTCTGGCTTAACCTCTGCCATTTTCAGCGCTCTAGATATAGAATCTACTTGACCTGCCGTATCTGGATTAGAAATATGGTCTCCATTGGATGAGAAACCATACCCTGTCACTTCTCCTAAAATAGTCGCCCCTCGTCGCTGGGCTGACTCTAGTGACTCTATCACGACGGTTGCTGCACCACCGCTAGTTACTAAGCCGTCTCTCCCTTGATCAAAAGGTCGTGATGATTTCGCAGGGTCCTCTTCTCTAGTAGAGAACACTCCCAATCCATCAAAACTACCAAAAGCGTACATATTGACTTCCTGCGCACCTCCGCATATAATCATATCCTCCAATCCGGATTTGATCAGATGATAGCCTACTCCTATTGCATGTGAACCTGATGCACAGGCTGCACTGATAGTAAAATTGATCCCTCGCAACTTAAAAATTGTCGCTAAGTTCATATTAACTGTAGAATTCATGGATTGAAAAATCGAGCCTGACCCGACTAACATAGTATCCTTCTTGGCTCTAATCGTATCCACAGCCTCAACTACAGCACCAGCCGTCGAATCATTCCCGAAAAGTATCCCTGCACGATTGGCATCTAGATACTCCTGAGAGATCCCCGCCATATTCAAAGCTTCTTTGGTGGAGACATAAGCATACTTCGCCTCCTCAGACATCCCTAATCTAGCACGCCTAGGTAGGTCAGCTTTGAGGTCTGGTTCTGTCACGATTCCTGTCAGACAAGAACGATAGCCAAATTCTCTTCTAGCCAAATCAAGTCCTATCCCACTTTTTCCTTCACGGAGAGAATTAGTAACCTCTCCTACATTTTTCCCTATACAGGAATAAACTCCATATCCAGTAATAACTACTCTCATGTGATTAGGAATACAATCCTCCGTTTATATTGATAACTTCTCCAGTGATATAGGCCGCTTTATCTGAAGCCAAAAACGACACCAAATCAGCAACTTCTTGTACTTGACCAAAGCGATTCATTGGAACGAGCTTTTTCAGTTCATCCTCATTCAAATCTTCGGTCATATCACTGGTAATAAACCCAGGAGCTACTGCATTGACGGTGATTTTTCGCTTGGCCACTTCCTGAGCCAATGCCTTGGTAGCGGCGATCATTCCGCCCTTAGCCGCAGAATAATTAACCTGACCTGGAACTCCTTTAAGTCCAGATAGGGAGGCCATATTGATGACACGCCCTGACCTGTTTCGTACAAAGTGCTGAAGCAAATGCCTAGTCACATTATACATGCCCTTCAAGCTCGTCTGTACCACATCGTCGAAATCACTTTCTTCCATGAACACCATCAGGTTGTCTCTGGTGATCCCTGCATTATTGACAAGAACATGGACTTTGGACTCTGGGTTATTTTTAAGCCAAGTACTTAACTTAGCCTCCACTTCAGCATGATCCTGCACCTGAAATTTGAGCAATTCGGCAGTTCCACCCTTTTCCTCGATGAGTCTTTTGGTTTCGTTGGCTGCATCATCATTCGATGCATAGTTGATTATCACATGTAATCCTAAATCTGCTGCCAAGGCTACAGCTACCGCTCTACCTATACCTCTAGATCCTCCTGTTACGAGTGCGCATTTTTTCAAAACAAATCCTTTTCTGTATTTAACAATTTCTTTTTCAGCTCCAACTGATGCGTATGCAACGCTACGTCTTTAGTCAGGGTTGGAACCTCAGTTCTTACAAAATTGTAAAAACTTCTCGTTGATGGTGCTTTCTGATCAATCTTATTCGTCAAATCGATAGCTTGAGAAATTGAGATCATCAAAATCGTCAACACTTCGAAAGAATTATCGATTACTTTCTGCGTCATCACAGCAGCATTAGTCCCCATACTGACGATGTCTTGATTATCACCATTGTTCGGTATACTATGTACATACATCGGGTTCGATAGTGTCTGATTCTCAGCTGTCGTAGAGACCGCAGTAAACTGCATGCCTTGAAGACCAAAATTGAACCCCAGCTTTTCCATATTCAGGAATGGAGGAAAAATCTGGTTCAGCTTAGAGTTCATCAAGAAGTTGATCTGACGCTCCATCAGCATACTTAGCTTGGTGATGGCAATCTTTAATTTGTCCATCTCTAGTGCGATGTAGTCCCCATGAAAGTTCCCTCCATGGTAGACATTTTGGGTATCGGTACAGATGATAGGATTGTCATTGGCAGAGTTCACCTCATCCTCTACGATCTGCTTGCAATACTCCCACGTGTCTAACACAGGTCCTATAATTTGCGGCACGCAGCGCAGCGAATAATACTCCTGTACTTTTTCGGAAAAGTACTCTTGTCCCTTGATATGGTCTTGGTTAAAAAGATGGGCATTTCGCTCCTTCAGTACACTACCATCCTTCACCAAGTCGCGCATAATACTAGCAACCTTTTGCTGTCCACGGTGCAGCTTGGCAGCATTGAGTTCTGATGAAAACGAATCGTCGTAAGAGGATGTGAGTTCGTTCATGATGGACGAAGCGTGTATCGCCCATCCAATTAACTTCTTTGCTTTGATGAGGTTGACCGCTGCAATACCCGACATACAGGAGGTTCCATTAATTGCTCCTAGCCCATCTCTCAGCTTGAGTTTAGCAGGTGATATACCTGTCGCTTTTAACGCCTCGGAAGTCTCTACAATTTCACCTTTGTAGTAGACCTTGCCGTGTCCTATGAGCGTATACGCTACATGTGCCAACTGCACAAGATCACCACTCGCCCCTACACCACCATGTACAGGAATACATGAAATAATGTCGTGCTGTATAAACTGCTCCAAAGTCTCAAGATACTGTAAACTCACTCCCGAAAAACCGAGAGATAGCGTATTCAATCGACAGATCATCACAATCCTAGCATACTCCTCTTCCAAATAAGCCCCTGTCCCATTGCTGTGACTGTGGATCAAATTGTATTGGAGTTCCTCTAGTTTATCGTCTGATATTCTATACTGAGCCATCGGGCCAAAGCCTGTGTTGATCCCATATATCACCTTATCTTTAGAGAAATCCTTCAGGAAGGTATAGGACTTTTCAATCCTTTCTTTCTGATCAGAATCTAATCGATAGTCACTGTTCCTATCGAATATCTCTTCTATTTTTTCAATTGTAAGCCTTACCAACTAGCGTAGTTTTATCTAAAAATTCGAACCTTATTTTTGCTAACTGACAAATCTAATTAATTAATTGTCAGCTCCTAGTTTAGTCTACCCAATTATGACTTTTTCAATGTGTATCCTTTAATATTGTGAACTCAAAAAAGAAACAGCCAATTCGCTAATATGTCTCTTAATAGATTTCTGATCCCCCTTCTTATTCTATGTGTTTTTTGTGCAGGTCTATACGGGTTGTTTCACCTACAGATAGGTGAAAATTTAGATCAAACCTTGCCAGGTCATGATCAAAACTCCAGCATACAATCGTGGATAGACAAGCAAAAAAGTATCGTCGTATTTTCGCTGGACATTCCAATCAATATGACAATTGATGAGATAGAACCAATAGCCTCTGACCTTTCGAAACAAATCCAACAAACAGCTCTGATCCAAAACATACAATATCAGAACGACATAGACCCTGAAAGTTTCATCCAGCTGATACAAGACAACCTCCCCATCTACCTAGAAGAAAAAGACTACACCCAGCTCGACAGTCTCATCGCACCAAGCTACATCACGCAAAAGCTCACCGACAACAAGAAAACCCTCATGTCCCCAGAAGGGATAGGTCAAAGAAGACAACTGCTAGACGACCCACTAGGCTTTTCTCATCTGGCACTGGCACGGTTTGGGCAGCTACAGATGACAGATGACATCATCCAGAGTAATGGCTACTTTTTGATTCAAGACCGAAGCAAGCTACTCATCAAAGGACGGGCAACATTTGACATGGCCAACAGTGCAGCCAACCGATCTGCGGCGCATACACTAGACAGTCTCGTAGCACAGTGGAACCAGACTCATGATGCGCATACGCTAGACTACTTTGGCACTTTCTTAGTCGCGGATGAAAATGCTGAGCAAATCAAAAAAGACGTCCATCTCACGGTAACTATCGCAGTAGTGGCTATCATCCTATTACTAGCCTATTACTACCGCAAAGCAATCATTCTAGTATTATTTCTTGTCCCAGGTGTGTTTGGCATCCTCACTGCTGCAGCATTCATCTACCTGATTCAAGGGCAAATTTCTGGGCTAGCACTGGCTGCCAGTGCCATTGTGTTCGGTATTGTGGCGGATTATTCGTTTCATTTTTTTACTCACTTTAAAGAGAATGGAAATGCCGTAAAGAGCCGAGATGAAATCATGTTCCCACTCCTGATCAGTGCTGGCACGACCATCGTCGCATTTCTATCATTGCTATTTGCAGATTCTAAAACGTTGAATGACTTTGGGCTTTTTACCTCCCTGAGTCTGGCAGGAACGCTGTTCTTTATACTTACAGCCCTGCCTTTGATTCTGCGCCGCTTTGAAAAAGGTATCAAGTTCACAAAAACCAATCCTCTTGACCGACTATTTGCTAAAATCAAAATAGGACAAAGCATACCTAGCAAATGGAGTATGTTCATTTTTATTGGCCTCACAAGCTGGATGCTATACATGGGCATAGACGTGCAGTTCGAAAGTGATCTGCGCAAAATCAACTACTACCCCGACGAACTCCAGCAACGGGAGATCGCACTACGCAACACCCATCCTACTACCGAACAGCACCTCACTATGCTCTCCGTCGCAGCTGACGACCACAGCCCAGAATGGAACAATGAGCAGCTCGCCGACAAACTACATGAACTACAAAACCAAAACATCATCAAGTCTCATTTTTCCCTTGCGCCTTTTCTAATATCCAAAGAAAAACAACAGGAGAGAATAGCAAGATGGAACAGCTATTGGGAACAAAAAAGAACCCCTTTCTTGCACTCATTTCAAAATGCAGCGACGCAGCAAAACTGGAAACCACAGTATTTCGATAGGTTCTACGACATGGTAGAAAACGATTATCAAACCTACGACCTCAACGATTTCATAGCAAGTAGTGACAACCTCAGCGACATGACGCTAACAGACGAAGAACACACCGAAATCCTCACTACAGTCGTCTGTCCGATCGATCAAGTAGACAGTGTCAAACAAGAATTAGCCTCACTTTCGGGCATCGTACTCATAGACAATATGAGCATCGTCACCAAAATCGTAGATAGCGTCAAAGACGACTTCAATTTTCTACTACTCTATGCTGGATTGGCGGTATTCATCGCCTTCCTACTCATCTATGGCAATATCGAGCTGACGCTCGTTTCGTTCATCCCCATGGTGCTAAGCTGGATCTGGGTACTTGGCATGGCATCTCTTTTGGATATCAAATTCAACTTCATCAACATCATCCTGACCACCTTTATCTTCGGTCTAGGTGATGACTTTAGCATCTTCGTCACGGACGGACTCCTGCATCGCTATAAGTACCGCAAAGAAGTCATGGGACAGTATAAAACAGGGATCGTACTCTCCTCCGTCTCTACCATCATAGGTACTGGCGTTTTGCTATTCGCCAAACATCCTGCGCTACAATCCATCGCACTGCTAAGTATCATCGGGATTGGCATCATAGTACCCATCACATTTTTTATCCAGCCGGTACTTTTCAGGATGCTAATCAGTCACCGTACCGAAGAGGGAAAACCTCCCTATTCCATCGCCAATATTCTGTTCAGTATCTGGGGATATGGCATGTTTATCGGCGGTAGTCTATTGAGTGTAGCGATGACTTTTGGACTAAAGATGTTACCTCTCTCTACGGAAACAAAAAAACTAGGCACGCATCGCATTCTCCAAAAAGTATCAGGTTTCCAACTCGATATTCTGTGGAAAAGTAAAAAGCGCCACATCGGAATGGAAAATCTGGATTTTGCCTCTCCATCGATTATCATCGCTAATCATACATCCTTCTTTGACATATTGGCATTGGTTAGGTTACATCCCAAGATGGTACTGCTCGTCAACGAGTGGGTATATAACTCTCCCCTCTTTGGACCAGCGATTCGCTACGCGGACTACATCCCAGCCTATCAAAACATGGAGGATCAGCTACCCAAGCTACGCCAACTCGTAGCGGATGGCTACACCATAGCCATCTTCCCAGAAGGAAAAAGATCAGAAGACGGCACAATGGGTAGATTTCACAAAGGAGCCTTCTACCTATCCGAAGAACTCCAACTAGACATCACACCGATATTACTGTATGGGCATGGCTATGTCATGCCTAAGAATGAGTACTACTTCAAAGACTCTCCCTGTGACACAGTCATCCTACCACGTATCTCATGGAACGACCCGAAATTCGGATCAGGGTATCGTGAGCGTACAAAAAAAATATCTACGTACTATAAAGCTGCCTTTAAGAAATATATTGAAAGTACAGCCTGTCTCGATCACGCCTATGCACCACTCCTGTATAGTTTTTATTACAAAAGCCCTATACTACCTTGGTATTTCCGAATAAAGTGGCGCTTTGAAAAAAACAACTACGAACACTACCATCAACTCATCGGAACGGGGACTAAAAAAATCTATGACCTAGGCTGTGGGTATGGTTACTTAAGCTACTTTCTATGGCTGAGAAATAACGAGCGAACCGTTATTGGGGTAGACTATGATAATGAAAAAGTAGCCTTAGCACAAAATAGCTATTTGAAATCAGACCAAGTAGAATTCACAGTCGACAAAGCAGAAGAAACATCTATCCAAGACGCAGACGCCATAGTACTAGCAGATACGCTCCACTATCTATCTCCAGAGTCGCAACAACAGTTACTAATTAAATGTGATCAAGGTCTAAAACCTGGCGGAATCCTATTGATAAGAGACGGCATTTCTGATCAAGAAGAAAAACACAAATGGACAGAAAAATCGGAAAAATGGTCTACTCAATTAATCAAGTTCAACAAGACCAATGGTGCGCTACATTTCATAAAAAGAAGGGAAATAGAAGCCTGGGCAGAGCATCATCACTATAGCCTATCTATAGAGTCACAATCGGATAAATCTTCTAACACACTATTTATTCTCTCCAAGAATTAACCAGATTCCTTTGACCTTAAAACAAAGAGAGCTTGTCACATATGCGACAAGCTCTCTTTGTTTATACATAATTTTGAAAAAAATCAAACACAAAAGTACTTTCATAAACAATAGTATTACTATTATTACACGAATGACTACTATCGGAACATGCTAGATATCTCAATTGTTATAGAGGAAGAGTACTACAACAAAGACCCTCAGTCCACGGAACTAGGCAAAAACATCATTTCAGCCAGCATTTCCCTCCTAAACGAGCTCGGTTTCGAACAGTTCACTTTTAAAAAACTAGCTGAAAAAATTAAATCGACAGAAGCCTCAGTCTATAGATACTTTGATAATAAACTGAAGATGTTGCTGTACCTCACTCGCTGGTACTGGGCATGGTTAGAATATCAAATCGACTATCAGACACACCATATTCGGACTCCGGAGGAAAAGCTCAAAGAAATCCTCAAAATTCTCAGTTATAGTCAAACCGAAACGTCTCAAATCACTATCTGTGGAACTGACACAATCTCCCTGAGACGGGTCGTCATGAGTGAGTCTGACAAAACCTACTTGAACAAGCAAGTAGATGAAATCAATAGTCAGGGACTCTTTAGAGGCTTCAAAAAACTATGTCACAAAATCGCAGAAGTACTGATAGAAATCAATCCAACATATGGCTACCCTCATGCATTGGTGAGTAACATCTTAGAAACCACTCACCAGCAAACGTTCTTTGCCAACCACCTGCCTTCTTTGACAGAAATATCGACCAAGAAAGAGCAGTCACTCAACGTCCAAGTCTATGATTTCATCGAAGATATGATTTTCAAAGTATTGAAAAACGTACCTTAATAAACCTGAAAAGCACTACCACTATGAACGAAAATCAGAGCTCCCAAGAAGTTAAGCTGACTCCTTTCAAACGGCTTTTCAGAATGCTATCCCTAGACAAGCGAGAGATCCTGATCATCTATGCCTACGCCATATTCAATGGACTGATCAACCTATCACTTCCGCTCGGAGTTCAGGCCATTATAGGTTTTGTGATTAGTGCCGAATACTCTGCATCTCTTAGTATTTTGATATTTATAGTAGTTCTAGGTGTAGCTGCAGCGGGAATCATTCAGATTCTACAATTGTCACTCACGGAACTACTACAACGCAGGATTTTTGCCCGTTCTTCCTTCGAGTTTGCCTACCGCATCCCTCGGTTCAAAATGGAGTCTATCTCTGGATTCTATGCTCCTGAGCTTATGAATAGATTTTTTGATACACTTAATATCCAAAAAGGGCTTTCCAAAATTCTCATCGATGTATCTAGTTCTACTTTGCAAATCATCTTCGGATTGTTGTTACTATCGCTCTACCATCCGTTTTTTGTTTTCTTTGGTATTACCCTCGTTAGCCTTGTTACATTGATCTTTTTCCTAACTGGCCCCAAAGGTCTAAAAACAAGTATTCTTGAATCCAAATACAAGTATCAAGTGGCACACTGGTTGGAAGAGCTAGCAAGGGTTATGGGTACTTTTAAACTAGCAGGAAAAACCGATCTACCTATCGATAAGATGAATGAATATGTAGGAAACTATCTCAAATTCAGAAAACAACATTTCCATATCCTTATCCTCCAATTTTCTAATATCGTAGGATTCAAAACAGTGATTACCGCTGGCTTACTGATCCTAGGTAGCATATTGGTCATCAATCAAGAAATCAATTTAGGTCAATTTGTGGCTTCTGAGATTATCATACTACTGGTGCTCAGCTCTGTCGAAAAACTGATACTCAGTATGGAGACCGTCTACGATGTACTCACTGGAATCGAAAAGCTCGGACAAGTGACCGATATAGAGATGGAAAATGAAGATGGAATAGACCTAGAAGCCATGACCGTGGGTAAGAAAATCTCAGTAGAGTTATCAAATCTTACTTTTTCCTACCCCTCTACTACCTCCCCTGCGATACAGAACCTCAACCTGAAAGTAGAAGCGGGTGAAAAAGTATGTATCACTGGAGTAAATCAATCCGGAAAATCAACGTTAATAGCGCTCATATCAGGCTTATACAGTCACTACGATGGATCTATCATGTTTAATGGTGTACCGCTAAGCAACCTAAATACGATGAGTTTTCGGTCCGTCATAGGTGACAACCTTAGCATGCAAGACTTATTCTATGGCACACTAGCTGAAAACATCACTGTAGGAAAAAAGCAAATAGACACAGCTGATATACTCTGGGCTATCAAGCAAGTAGGCCTGAGCGAATACTTCAAAGAGCTGACCAAAGGGCTCAACACCATGATACAACCAGAAGGTCAAGGTCTATCCTCTAGTGTACGACAAAAAATCATCCTCGCCCGTACTATAGCCGAAAGACCCAAAATCATCGTTATGGACAACACGCTGCAAGGGCTAGAATTCACAGACAGAAAACTCATCAGTACGATCCTAACCTCTCCAGAGCAACCATGGACACTACTAGCTGTAACCAACGATCCACTGATGATGAACCATTCGGACAAAATCGTCACCATGGAAAAAGGCAACATAGTCGATATCAAAGAACAAAAACCATCAATAATCTAAAGGAAGAATCATGCTCAATATATCACACAATTCGATCAACAGAGATGAGATTCTCAAAAACCAATCTTCCTATCAGGAGGTCATGCGTACGAAAGCCTCTAGAACACTGGTTCGGCTACTTTCTGTATTATTTTTCCTAGGATTTGTAATGCTGTTTCTCCCATGGACTCAAAGCATACGGGCACGAGGTACACTCACAACATTGAGACCAGAAAACCGGGAACAAGAGATTCATTCGGTGATCTCTGGTCGCGTCGAAAAATGGTTCGTCAGAGAAGGACAGTTCGTCGCTAAAGGAGACACGATCATCTTCATCTCTGAGATGAAATCAGAATACCTCGATCCAGACCTCATCGAAAAATCCAAGAACCAAACCAATGCCAAGGAAGCTTCAATCACATCCTATAAAAGTAAAGCAGAGGCACTTAGAAATCAAATTGATGCACTAGAAAACAACCAAAAACTCAAACTCAAACAAGCGAAGAACTATCTAAGTCAACAGCGTCTAAAGGTGAATTCGGACAGCATAGAATACGAAACTGCGATCATCAATCTAGATATAGCCCAAAAACAATTTGCCCGACAAGAGAAGCTGTATGAACATGGATTAAAATCCCTAACAGAACTAGAACAACGAAGACAAAAGCTACAAGAAGCCGTCAATAAAAAAACTTCCTACCAAAACAAATGGTTCACGAGTCAAAACGAACTAATCAACGCACAACTCAATATCAATACCATTCAAGGGGAGTTTCAAGAGAAAATCGCCAAAGCACAATCCGACCTCATGTCTGCAGTTTCCATGTCCTTGGAGGCAGAGAGCGACTACAACAAACTGTCCATTCAACAGTCCAACTATACACAGCGTTCTGGATTCTACTATATCAAAGCCCCACAAGACGGGTATGTCACCAGAGCCATCACCACTGGGATAGGTGAGACAGTCAAAGAAGGAGACCCCATTTTCAGTTTTATCCCATCGGATTACGATTTAGCCCTTCAAATGTACATTCGTCCCATCGATTTACCTCTAGTAGAGGAAGGTCGAAAAGTACAGATCCAATTTGATGGATGGCCTGCTTTGGTTTTCAGTGGCTGGCCCAACCTCTCCTTTGGAACCTACACTGGCCGAGTGGTCGCCTATGACAAAGCCGCTACTGCCAACGGTGAGTTTAGAGTATTGGTATCTCCAGACCCTGACTCGCCCGAATGGCCACAATTGCTCAGGATAGGATCTGGTGCCTATGGCATCTCTTTACTCAAAAATGTCCCTATCTGGTACGAAATGTGGCGAAACCTCAATGGTTTTCCTCCCGATTTTTATATCAATGAACAATTGAAAGAACCAAAAGCTAAAAAAGGTAAGGTAAAATGAATCGTATCATACTATTTTTCGTTTCAACACTGCTCATACAGCTGACCCATTCAGTTCATGCCCAAGAGTCAAATCAAGTACTTTCCCTTGATGATTTCTATCAAATGGTGGTCAATAACCATCCTGTGGCTCGTCAAGCCCTACTACTCAACCAACGTGGAGAGTTAGTGATCCAACAAGCAAAAGGTCAATTTGACCCGAAGCTCTCTTCAAGTTATAATAGCAAAGAATACAACGGAAAGGACTATTACAACCTATGGAATAGCTACTTGGAGATGCCCACCTTACTCAACGTGGACTTTAAGGCAGGGTATGAAAGAAACAGCGGCACATATCTAAACCCGGAGCACAATGTCCCCACAGATGGATTATACTATGCAGGGATCTCAGTACCGCTAGGACAAGGTTTGATCCATAATCCTCGAAAGATCAACCTACAAAAAAGTCGCTATGAAGAGCAGCAATACATGAATGAATCCGTTCTGGTGTTAAACAACCTGTTGTATGATGCTAACCATGCCTTTTGGTGGTGGTACGAGTTTCATCAGAAGTACGTCGTAGTACAAAATAACTTGACTTTAATGCGCAATCGTTTCGAGGCAATCAAAGAATCTGTAGCCAATGGAGAAAACGCAGCAGTAGACTCTTTAGAAACACTAATTCAAGTCCAAAAATGGCAAAATCTACACAGAGACGCGCAGATGCAACTACAAAACAGTACACTGTACATGAACAACTATATTTGGTCGGATAGTCTAGAGATAGACATGTTCGAACCCAAGTATACTACCCAAAACACGCTATTGGATTTTGTAGCACTCGAAGAGCAAATATTAGCTTCGCATCCTAACCTAAAGAAGTTGACCCTAAAAAATGAAATTCTAGAACTGGATCGCAAACTGAGTGTAGAACAGATCAAACCTGTTTTGGATGTGAATTACAACTTTTTGTTACATCAGCAGGACAATGAATACGACACCTACTTTAACAACAACTACAAACTAGGCTTTCAATTCGAGTTCCCAATTTTGGTAAGAAAGGAGCGTGCAAAACTGCAAAGCACAAAACTAAAAATTCAGGAGAATGAATTAATGATTGATGAAAAAACGAGACAAACGCTAAACAAAGTTCGACAATCCTACAACAAGGTGCTTACTCTCAATCAAATGATAGCACAACAGGAAGAGATCCTCGCCAACTACCAAAGACTCCTAGTGGCAGAGCAAATCAAGTTTAACAATGGAGAAAGCTCGGTATTCCTACTCAATAGTCGTGAAAACAAAAAGCTAGAAAGTGAGCTCAAATTGATCGAACTTCGTGCAAAGTATGGCAAATCCATCGGTGAGCTCAAATGGTCCGCTGGTATACTGCATCAAGAAATTCAAGACCTCACACTATAAATCACCATTCTAAACAAGAACTGATGATTGATTCACTTTATGGTTAAAATTCTCGATCAGAGCACGTTCCTCTGGTACGATTCCTTCGTAGGCGTTGGCCATACGATTCATCAAGTCTAGGAAGTAAGGCATGTGTACATCAGTCTTCAAAGTCTGAAATATCCGCATGTTTTTATAGAATACCATTTTGGGATCCATCTCTAGATTCATCGCCGCATCAAAGGACAATTTGATGCGGTGCGCCCAGTCATCTTGATCAACCATCTTTTGCAAGGCTTCTCTTTCTTCTTTCTGGATACCTCCATCTGCCATAGCTAGGGCATAGAGGATTTTTCCAAATACATCTAGGGTTATTTCATTGGGATTGTTCATCATGCTTTTGGTTTTAGAACAGGCGTTCTATGTTTAGTAAATCAGTCAAAAAATCAAATCACTTTGATCAGAAAAATGCACTATAATAATCACATAAGCACATTTACCACTTCCACAATTGAGTACTATTTCCTCCATTTAAAGGTAGTCGATTAATCACTCATAACCAACGTTTTAACACTTATTAATACACTAGTAAATAACCGCCCCTCCTTTCCTAAACAGAAACCAAAAACGGCATAAAACTCACCATAAGGGACATAACTCTAATCAGAATCTAATCTTGTTTTTCACGATTTATCAAAATATCATGGCTTATTTGTGTGACTAGAAAGACAGATCGACTTATCTTTTCGTCTTGATAGTTTTTAAGAGAGTAGATTGACAGAATCACACATGAATATATCCGCAATAGACGCTAAATACGAAGCACAAAAAATTGCTTTTGCCCCAATAACTTTCCAAGCCATCATGGCGATGAAAAACCTAGGTGTCATGGAGTACATCTACAAAAAAAGAGGGAATGCTACCCAAGCTGAAATCATTGAAGATCTAGGCATTAGTAAGTACTCGGTAGAGGTTATGTTAGAAACCGCTGAAGTGATGGATATCATCGAAACCAAGGAGGGAAAATTATCTCTCTCGAAGATTGGTTTTTTTCTATTGCGTGATGAGTTGACTCGTGTCAATATGAACTTCGTCAATGATGTATGCTACGACGGATCTAAATATCTCGAAGAATCACTCGCAACGAACAAGCCAGCTGGACTCAAAGTATTTGGTGAATGGGACACCGTGTACGAAGGTTTATCTAAGCTAGAGAAACCAGTCAGAAAATCATGGTTGGAGTTTGATCACTTCTATTCTCAAGATGCTTTTGACTCTGCGTTAGAGATTGTATTCAAAAACAAACCAGGTAAGCTGTTCGATATAGGTGGCAACACGGGCAAGTGGTCTATCAAATGCTGCGGTTATGACTCTGATGTGAATATTAAAATTTTGGATCTACCAGGGCAGATCGAAATGGCAAAAAAGAACATCGCTGATAACAACCTACAGGACAGAATTGAGTTTCATCCCATCAACCTGCTAGACACCACACAAAAAATCCCACAGGGAGCTGACGTCATCTGGATGAGTCAGTTCTTAGACTGTTTCTCAGAAGAGGAAATCTTAGCGATCCTACTCAACTGCGCACAGGCATCTACCAAGGATACGACCATTTACATCATGGAGCCTTTCATTGATAATCAGCCCTATGAAGCTGCCACCTACTCTCTGGTCGCTACTTCACTATACTTTACATGTATCGCGAATGGCAACAGTAAGATGTACAAACTGGAGACTTTCAAGGAACTGATAGACAAAGCAGGTATGCAAATCATCGAAACCCACGCACTCATCGGTGATAGCTACCACACCATATTGGCTTGTAAGTTGAAGTAACAACTATAAATTTATAGGGCATCACAGCTGTCTCGAGTCTCATCGAGACTCGTATTCCATTGATCTAAACCATCACGATAAGCTTGCTTTTGAGCACCGGGGATGCAATCGAGATATTCATACACTTCGGTGACATAAGTATCCATAGCGGATACATAGCTATTGCATGTCGAGGTTGTAGGATCATTGGTATATGCAGTCTGTGCAGCGGTCAACTCTTCTAAAAGGCTGTTAATCTCTGTATCATAACCATTGCAGCCAAACAGATCATCTTCTATAGAATCTTTGACTTTACACGCACTACTAAGTGCGGTGAGTGAAACGAATATCACTACGAACGGAAGTTTAGATTTAAACATAAAGAATCTAGTATAGGTGAATAAAAAAGCCCAATAGGGCTAATATCCACTTAACGAAAACACCTCCAAAATATTGACTAGGATGTATAAAATCTAATTGGGTTATTTAGACTTTTCAGAAGCAGCATCTACTTCCATATCTACCACATGAGCCACAGTCTTAATAAGCTTCCGGTTTCGTTTCACAAAAGGATTGGTCAAATCCCAAACATAACCAGCCAAAATTGAGGTCAGTTGTTTTTTTATTTCCACCTTGATTTCGGAATGAAAAAATATTTTTTGTAACTCCCCATTGTACCAAGTGTCTACGACTGCCTTGAATACCTCTGTGGCTTGTTTCATATGCTGCACATACTCCTTATCCCAGTCAGGTTTTTCTCCATTTAATTCTCGCTCGATCAACTTTGCACTACGCATCGCGGACTCTGTAGCGATCGCTACTCCTGACGAAAACACAGGATCGATAAACCCCGTAGTATTACCAGCCAGTGCAAAACGATGACCATACAACTGTGTAGAAGAATTGGTGTAATCATCCGCTCCTCGCACGTCATACAAAAATTCTTTGCCCTCAAATCGCTCAATGAAATGCTCGGATTTCTCCATCATCTTACGAAACAAATCATTCTTATCCGCTGCTGGAATATCGAACCATTTCTTATTCCCTACAAAACCTAACGAAGTATTGCCATTAGAAAATGGGATCACCCAATACCATAGATCCTGCTCCAGCACCTCAAAAGTAATGCGGAGTGGTCGTTTGAATTCCTCACGGTTGGTCTCTTTCACCTGAGTAAAAAGCGAACACCTGCCCGTCTCTGCATAGTCGACATCAAAGTTGAGCATTTTGGATAACACGCCAGCATTACCACTAGAGTCCAATACATATCTAAACTCGTGCGTCTCAACTTTACCGCCATCCTCTATCTCCGTGACAACTTTATCTTCTTGAAAATCTATAGAAGCAATAGTTGACTCGTATTTGAAATTAGCGCCTTTCTTCTCAGCTTCCTTGGCAAGGATGTGGTCGAACTCATCTCGTGGCACCTGCCAAGTCCAAGTCCAACCTGGGGTGAAATTTTCATCAAACGAAATATCCATTTCGTCATCCTTTCGAACAAATAACGCACCTGACTTTACTTCAAAATTCGCAGCCTTCAATGCATCCAGCATACCCACTTCTTCGAAGTGTTCCATACTCAAGGGTAACAAACTCTCACCGATCGTAAATCGCGGAAACTTTGATTTCTCAACCACAGTCACACTAAAACCCTGATTCACTAAATACGCTGCTGCTACACTACCTGCTGGACCAGCTCCTATCACCAATACATCCGTCATTTTTTGTTATTTTTCCCCGACTATTCCGCTTCTATTCATCTCCAATAGATCAATGATTAGAGATGAAATCGCTAAAATTGCGCTTTGGTATCTTTGCAATAGATAAGGCTAGTCTAGATTTTGTCCAAAACTAAAAAATACTATTGAAAAAGCGTTATATATTTTTAATCGTACTCTCGGTGATATCTACCCTCAGTGCTATCTGGTTTGTACAACGTGTCATCTACGATACGCCCACACTCCCTGTCTCTACTGTGCATTCGTCACAGTTAGAAATGATCGCTGAGCATCACTATGCGCTGGGAAACTCATGGCTCAAGCAAAATAAATACGGTAACTGGGAGAGCTATATCGAAGGGAGTGCCTACGACAGAGGTCGTACGATCGGTATCCTCCATCAACAGCTGATTCAGGATCAAGAAAAAGTATTCGTGGATGAAATCGACAGAAACGTCTCCTCATGGTTTCTCCGAAAAATGCTCATACTAGGCATATCATGGTTTAACCGAGACCTAGATCAATACATTCCCGAAGAGTACCGTCAGGAAATATATGGTATATCTGAATTCTTCTCCGACGAATATGACTACATCGGCCCTAAATTCAACCGTATCATCAACTACCATGCTGCCCATGACATAGGTCATGCCGTACAAAATATGCATTTAGTCGGTTGTACATCTGTAGGAATATGGAACTTCAACGACTCGACAGAGCTAATGATGTCCGGCCGAAACTTCGACTTCTACTTTGGCGATGAATTTGCCAAAAATAAAATCGTACTACTCTGCAATCCTTCCGAGGGCTATAAGTATCTCTCTGTCACTTGGGGTGGATTCTGTGGTATCGTCTCAGGGATGAACGAACATGGACTTAGCATCACACTAAACTCCGCCATCTCAGAGATCCCTACTGAGTCAGGTACTCCTGTCTCTATTATTGCCAGAGACATCTTACAGTATGCAGCCACCATCGATGAAGCCAAAACCATAGCAGATCGCTATGACAGCTTTGTCTCTGAGCTATTTACTATCTCATCTCTGAAGGATAAACAAATGGCTGTGATAGAAAAATCCCCAACAAACACTGGAATATTCTACCCATCCGAAGACACCTTGATCGTCACCAACCACTACCAAAGTAAAGAACTCAAAGATATTCCTCTCAATCAGGAACACATGATCAACTCCGAGTCTGTAGATCGCTATACCCGTACACAAGAGCTCACCGCCCAGCTCCCTAAATGTAATACAGAGAGTATCGCAGGAATCCTCCGCAACCAAGCGGGTATTAAGGATAAAGACCTTGGTATTGGCAATCCTAAAGCGATCAACCAGTTACTCGCACATCATGCAGTTCTCTTTGACAATGTCAAGAAGCGCGTTTGGGTCTCCAACTATCCTTTTCAGGAAAATGTCTTTGACACCTATGATTTAGATGACTTTGATCAATGGCCGGGTACAAAAAACGATATTACGATTGATTCACTCTCTATCGCAGCTGACCCGTTTTACTTTAGCGAAGGCTATCAGACATTTAAAGTCTTCAAGCAGCTCAAGGCCAAAATCATCCGCCACACGGCCAAAGAGCAACCCATGGACAGTACACTAATCCAAACCTTCCTAGAGACGAACCCTGCCTACTACGAAACCCATCGACTCGTCGGCAACTACTACGCTAGCCTAGGGCAAAACGAAAAAGCCATCGCTGCCTATCGCGAGGGATTGACCAAAGATATCGCCTACAAAGAGGATGAAACGTTCATGAAAGAACAAATCAAAACGCTCACCCCATGATAGCAGGAATAGGTACTGATATCGTGGAAACAGATCGATTCAAAAAAAAACTTCTTAACCTCCCTTTTCTACAGACGGTTTTCACACCCCTAGAAATAGCCTACTGCCAAAAAATGGGGCACCCAGAGCAGCACTTCTCTGCTCGTTTTGCCGCAAAAGAGGCCTATATGAAAGCACTCGGGACAGGGTGGGTAGAAGGAGCAGATTTTAAAGAAATCGAAGTACAAAACAATGCAGAAGGAGCCCCTTCTATTCACCTACTAGGAGGAAGTAAAAGATATTTTGATAAATCAGAACTGAAAGACATATTTGTATCATTAAGTCACACGAGTACTCATGCTGTGGCTTACCTAATCATAACTAAGTAGGCATTGTGGAGATAGACCCAAACCAAGATTATTTATCCAAATCAGAGATACGACAGTTGCAAAACGAGTGCTTCCTCTCCCACCTAAAGTACACCTACTCCCATGCCAAGCACTATCGGGACAAACTAGATAAGTGCGGTATAACACTTGAAGATATCTCAAGTCTAGATGACCTCACGAAAATCCCTATTACGACCAAAGAAGAGATCGAAACGAACAATCTGGACTTTCAGGCAGTCAGCCCACGGTCTGTTGTAGAATATGTCACCACCTCCGGCACACTAGGCAATCCCATCAGTATTGCGCTGACACTCGAAGATCAAAAACGGCTCACTTGGAACGAAAAACGTTCGTTGAATATGTGTGGCATCACTGCGGATGATGTGATACAGATCACCACGACACTAGACAAGCGTTTCATGGCGGGCATCGCCTACTACTTAGGCGCGACAGCACTAGGTGCTGCTGTGATCCGATCGGGTATCGGCGATCCAGATTTTCAGTTGGATAATATCCGTCGCTTTCAACCCACCGTACTGATCGCAGTTCCCTCATTCGCTTACAAATTCGGCAACTATCTACTCTCTAAAGGAATAGATCCTAAAAGCACCTCGATCCGAAAGATCGTTTGTATAGGTGAACCGATTAAAGATACATCCTTTGCTCCCAATACACTCAACCAAAAACTGATGGAAATCTGGGATGTACAATTGTACTCTACCTATGCCAGTACAGAAATGGCGACAGCCTTTACCGAATGTGAAGCGGGTCAAGGGGGACATCTACTACCCGAACTAATTCACGTAGAGCTACTCGATGATCAGAATCAGCCCGTAGCAGATGGTGAAGTCGGTGAGGTGACGGTCACTCCTTTTGGAATCGAAGGCATGCCGCTGCTCCGCTACAAAACAGGTGATCTAGCTCGTCTGCATACAGAAACTTGTAGCTGTGGTCGCAACACGAGCCGGCTTGGCCCTGTAGAAGGGAGAAAAGGTCAGATGATCAAATGGAAAGGCACTACACTTTTTCCGCAGCAGATCGAAAACGTTCTGAATCATATCAGCGAAATCGACAATTACATCATCGAACTGTCCCTAGACGATCTAGGGCTAGACCTACTCAAAGTGATACTGCCAGACCATCTGGAGCGCAATGTATTAGATCAGGCGCAGCGACTACTACAGCAAAGCCTGAGAGTCAATCCGATTTTAGAACAAAATACCGCGGCCTACATCGCCAGCGAAATCCTACCCAAAGGAAGTCGCAAGCCCAGAAGGTTCGTAGATAAACGACAGCTAGCCAATTGAAAAAGATAGAAGATAAATACGATGTAGTCATTATAGGATCAGGTATGGCGGGACTCTCCTGTGGCCTCATCCTAGCCATGGAAGGAAAATCCGTCTGTGTATTGGAAAAAAACGCACAGATCGGTGGGACACTCCAAACCTTTAAACGGGACGGAGGAAAGTTCGACACAGGTGTACACTATGTCGGTGGATTAGATGAAGGTCAGCCGCTCCACCCTTACTTCAAGTATCTCGATATATTCAAAGACATTGATATCATGAAGCTGGATGAGAACGCCTATGATGTCATTACCTTCGCCGGAGACAGCAACGAGTATCCTCATGCACAGGGTTACGAAAACTTCAAGGAACAACTCCTCAAGTTTTTTCCAGACGAAAAAGAAAATTTAGATCGATATGTAACGGATATTAAAGCACTCTGTAAAAAATTCGCACTGTACAATGTCAATGACATGCCTGCCAGAACCAACGAACTTGAATACATGTACGATGGAGCCAGTCAACGCATTAGAGCCTATACTTCTAACGAAAAACTACAGCGTGTACTCGCAGGATCCAACCTTCTCTACGCAGGGGAAGAAGACAAAACCCCGTTTTACGTCCACGCCCTCATCATCAACTCTTATATGATGAGTGCTTACAAATTTCACCATGGGGGTAGTCAAATTAGTCGATCACTCAACTATTCGATCAAAGAACGAGGAGGCAACATTGTCAGAAATGCCGAGGTAGCAACCATCGATCACAATAACACTTCGGTATCTAGTGTCACGTTAGTCGATGGGCGAAAAATCAAAGCAGACCTATTCATCTCCAATGTCCATCCCACCGAAACTATCAAAATGATGGATCAGGGACTTATGAGAAAATCCTATACATCTAGGATCGCGGGACTAGAAAATACCGTATCGGTATTCACACTCTATCTGGTACTCAAGCCTCAGACCGTGAAATATCGCAACTCCAACTTCTATAACTTTAACGAGAATAAAGTATGGGGTCTGACCAATTATAAGCCCGAAGATTGGGGGAAAGATTTTGCTGTATTTTATCTCCCCGATAACAAAAACCCAACGTATGCCAGTGTAATCACCGTAATGGCCTACATGAAAATGGAAGAGATGTTGCCATGGATGAACACCTTCAACACGACACTTCAAGAAAGCGACAGAGATGAAAGCTATCAAAATTTCAAGGAATTAAAAGCACAATTCCTGCTAGAAAAAATGGAAGGCTTTTCTCCTGGTCTCAGGAAAAACATTAAGAGCTACCATACCTCCACGCCTCTAACGCAACGAGACTATCTCAACACAACTGGAGGATCACTCTATGGCATCTCTCGGGATCATAATTTCCCATTAAAATCCCAGATCAATACCAAAACTAAAATGAAAAACATGTACTTCACGGGGCAAAACATCATCCTCCATGGCGTCCTAGGTGCTACGATCAGTTCGGTGGTCACCTGCGCAGAGATACTAGGTAGAGACTATCTGTTGAAAAAAATCAAATCGGTATTATAATCCCATGGCGAGCAAACGGCTATTTAGCAAAACCAAAAAGCGAAAAGAACCCAAAACCCTAATACTGGGTGTACATGGATTAGGTAATAAGCCTTCTCACGCAACACTCAAACTTTGGTGGAAAAAAGCTTTGGTCGAGGGGCTCAAAAAAATCGAAGGAGCTCCCAAAACATTTCAATTTGAGATGGTGTATTGGGCGGATATCATGTACCCGCATTCCCTCAATCCACGCATTAAAAACCCCGATCACGATCTACATATCGAGGAGCCCTACATCGCTGAACCCATCCCTACTCCTACGATACGCTACACGCCTTGGCATCTCGCCAAATTGGGATTTAATAAGATGAAGGAAATCGCTTTTCTGAGTAAAAACGGACTAGCCAACTACCGCCTACCCTTCAATTTTGTCGTCAAACAATCTTTCAAAGACCTAGACGCTTACTATAACGAAGATCAGACGAAGGCTGAGTTCATGGATCAACTGCCCGTTAAAAGCTTGATTCGTAACCGACTCAGACGACTGCTATACAAAAACAGGCACAAACGCATCCTAATCGTAGCGCATTCTATGGGGTCTATCATCACCTATGATGTACTCTATCTGCTACAAAACATCTACGAGATAGATACTTTTGTGTCGATGGGTTCTCCATTAGGTCTTCCCCTAATCAGAGAGAATATTGCCAATGAACACCAACTGGACTATAAAGAAGGTACTCTACTCCCAACACCTGAGTCGATCAACAACTGGTATAATCTTTCGGACAAAGAAGACCATTTCGCTGTATTCGACGAGCTCGCAGAATTTTTCGCTCCTAACAGCAAAGAGATCAAGCCCATCGATCATCTCGTGGACAATGATTACAAAAACTGGGTAACTAACAATGCACACAAATCCTATGGTTACCTCCGTACACCAGAGATGGGACGCATCGTCGCAGACTTTCTCAACAAAAAACCAGACACCGTCTGGGAGAAAACCAAAAAACTACTCAAAGACACGCTATCCAAACTCGATTAACCCTAAATAGTTTTTCGATCTGATCTCCAAGCATAGATCAATGATCACTTACTATGTTTCTTAATCAATTTTTCTCGGAGTTTTGAGGGCAAATACTCATCACTAAGAAGGGTACGCAGCAATTCGGGTTCGGCGTACTGGCCATAGGTTAGATCAAATACATCGGCAATTGACAACCCTCCCTTAACCGCCTCCAGTAAAACGAATTGATCACCTTTTTGCACTTGCCCTTCGTCGATTATCCGTAGATACACACCAGCGTATTTAGCAGCGATGAATTCTTTTAGAACTCCTTGATCTCCGAAACGAACACCTAGTTTGTAGCAAGGTTGTCTGGGCTCTGAAACCTGCACCTTAGCTTCTCCTAGTTGATAGACATCTCCTACGATCATCTTTGTTTCATCCAAACCAGCTACGGTTAGATTCTCTCCAAACATCCCATAAGGTAAATCAAGGTTTGGATATTTTTCTCTCCAAAAAGGATAGTGATCTGCGGAGTACAAATAACAGGCCTTGTCCACACCACCATGATGTTTTCTATCGATAACTGCATCTCCTTTCACATCTGCCTTACCCAGATACAATGGCTGATCGGTAGGCTCCTTGTAGATGCCTGTTTGTTCCTCTTTACCATTCCAAACGATAGTTCTCGAAGTGGCAATATTTGTAGATACTATTTCCATCTCAATTTTGTTTGTGTAAAAATGGGCAGTCTATCTCAAAAGCCTATACCACCTGCAAGAAAAAACTATTACCGTTTAGTCTAGAGTGGTGTAGAAACGAGTCACTTTCGGGTAAGGTCGGAGCGATAAAAACCCAACAGGCTGTCGCCCTCCGATTAATCCTCTAACTGAGATGTCGCAGATTTGATCACCTCGATGGTGGTAGCATCCGTGTCATATACCGAATACCAACCTTGGAGTTCATGAGCAGGGTCTCCTATCAGATCATCTCCTTTCTCCCACAATTGACCAGGATCGGAAGGGCGTCCTTCGCCTCCCCATGACCAGAAATTACAGCCTTGAATAATCCCTCCAGCCTTAATACTATTGAGTGTATAGTTGAATATAAAATCGTAGTAATCATCACGATAGCTCACCGGTGCTGTATTCCGAAAGTCTCCATTATCTCTAGATACACCAAATTCTTCGATTACCAGCGGCTTGCCTAGCATACGTGCTTTCTCTTGTTGCCCTTCGAGATATTCAATAGTGAGTTGTTTGGCTTCCTCATAACTTGCCTCATTCTTAGGATCGTACCACGCCCAGTTCTGTATCCACACGTGAGTAGTCGCATAGTCTACATCAGGTGATAGATTATCCTCATATAGGTCGTTGCCCGAGTAGTCTGCCGCTGTATCTCCTTCTGTACCTAAGCACACCAGATGCTTCTTATCATGCTTCTTGATCAGCTTTGCGGTTTGATTGACCCATGCACGAAACGCAGGCACTTGTCTATATCCTCGGGGCTCGTTCGCTAGTTGCCATGCCATGATGGTCGGATCGTTCTTATACTTTACCCCACTGATGCTATTGGTACGATTGATTATGAATTTGACGAAATCAAAATACATTTTCATCGCCTTCTTGTTGTTGTAAAAAGACTGTGCATAATTGATAAATGGATCCCAAGTACCGCCCCCCATCACATCTGGATACGGAATCTCTGATCCATCAGCCCATGACACATACTGCGGAAAACCACCACTCCACATCCAGAAATTACCCAAACAAACCACGGCCTTCATGTCACGCTTGCCCATCTCAACGAGAAAATAGTCCAAACCAACAAGCAAGTCTTCATTGTATACACCTGGTGCAGTCTGGAGTATAGGTTTGTTCTGATAAGGGCTATCCTCAGCACCTTCACTAGCGGCCATCACTCGGAGATTTTTTAATCCCATATCTGTCATTCGATCCAGCTCGCGGTTAAGTCGGTCTCTATCTCCTCCCTCACCTGTAGACCCGAGATTCATTCCATACCAAAAATTAGTTCCAATGTATTTATATGGGCTTCCGTCAATCTCAAATCCTAACCCTTCTACTCTTACAAAGCCCTCTTGAGCAAAGGCCAAACCGCTACACAGTAGCAGCGCCAATACAAATATCTTACGCATATTGATGTTCATTAATTAGAGCAGCAAGATGGAGCAAATGTGTAGAGAACAGGGCATACAAATCGTTCAGCAAACCGTTCTATTTTGCACAAAGTGAGGTGCTACTAACAAAATAATCAGGACTACCGTCCGCCTTTCTTTGTTTTGATATAGTTGGATGGAGTTTCACCAAACTGATCTTTGAAACACTTTCTAAAATAGGCTGGATCAGAAAAACCCACTTGATAGGTCACTTCTGACACATTATAATCCCCATGCTCGAATAGCTGTGCTGCACGTTTGATGCGCATCATTCGGATAAACTCGTTCGGTGACTTTCCTGCCAGCGCCTTGAGTTTGCGATAGAGCTGCATACGACTCAGCCCGATCTCCTTGCCGAATTCAACCACAGAATATTCCGAATTGGCCATATTTTCTTCTATAGTTTCTATACATTTTTGGATAAAAATCTCATCTGCAGAGGTCACAGTCACCATTTTTGGTTCAAGTATCAGTTGCTTATTGTCTTGAACCAACAGTCTACTTTCTTCCCGTGATTTAATCAGGTTACGTACTTTGAGTTTAATTACTTCGATATGAAATGGTTTGGTGACATAGTCATCTGCTCCTTTTTCGAGTCCCTCCACATTGTAAATAAAAGAGGTTCGTGCCGTGAGTAAAATCACAGGAATATGCGATGTACTGAGGTTCGTCTTTAGTTTATCACATAATGTGATACCATCCATCACCGGCATCATGACATCACTAATCACCAAATCAGGATTTTCTTCTTCGGCTATCTCCAGTCCTTCCTGTCCGTTGGCTGCTTCAAAAACGGCGTATTCGTATTGAAACAGCGACTTGAGAAAACTACGCACATCAGGATTATCCTCCACCAACAAGATGCGTTTCATGTCCTCTACATTTTTGATTGTCTTGGGCAGTTCAGTATCCTGCTTCACCTCTTCTGATTCTGGGACTTCAAGCACCACATCACGATACAAGTCAATGTGCTCGCTGTCTTTGAAGTTGGTAATCAACTCGGCTTTCTCAAAATGCTCAAAGCCTTTCGGCAACAACACTTCGAACGTCGATCCCTTCCCTATTTCACTCTCCACGAGAATTTGTCCATGATGCAACTCTACCAAACTCTTGCACAGTGCCAGACCAATCCCACTCCCTGTACCTGACTCCTGATCTCCAGAGTAAAACCGATCAAAAACTTTGTGAACAGCCTCTTTGGAGATTCCCTCTCCATGATCTATCACCGATAAGGATATCGCCTCTTCTCTCTCTACCAGTTTGATGATGATAGACTGACCTCCAGAACAATGTTTGAAGGCATTAGATAGCAAATTAAAGAGTATTTTCTCGAACTGATCACGATCAAAGTAAGCATTGACAACATTGGATGAAGCCTCAAAACTATAATCGATACCTCGCTGTGCTGCTAGACTATCAAAGGAAAGCTTCACCTCCTTGACAAATTTATAGAAATTACCCTCTGCCACACGGAGTTTAAGACTACCTGCCTCTGCTTTTCTAAAATCCAACAGCTGACTAATCAATCGCTGTAGTCTGCTTGCATTTTGAGATACTAATTTGAGTTGTTTCTGTACGTTTAGACCACCCTCTCCAGCGTTCATCATCTGCTCCACGATCCCAAGTATCAGTGTCAACGGTGTCCTAAACTCATGAGAAATATTGGTAAAAAACTGCAATCGGGATTTATTGAGCGCTACCGTATTTTCTCTTTCCAATCGTTCAAACTTCAATTCATGTTCATATCCCGAGCGAATCAAAATCAATCTTCGAAACAGGTATAGAAATATCATCGCTATACCCACATATAGCAGTATGGCCCACTGCGTCTTCCACCACGGAGGCGTGATCACTACATGAATGGCCGTTCCCTCTTCATTCCATAGTCCATCGTCATTCGAGGCTTTGACGGTGAACTTATACTTACCCGAGTGTAAGTTCGTGTACCGAACAAAGCGTCTATTGGCTGATGTAGATTTCCAATCCTCATCAAATCCCTCCAAACGATATGCATATTTATTTTTGGCAGGGTTCGCATAGCTAAGTGATGCAAATTCAAACGACAATGTATTTTCATCATGATGTAACACGATCTCATTAGTCAAACTAATGGGCTTGTCCAGTACTACTCTCCCATTGAATATTTTCCCTGGCTCTAGACTCACATCGGATGCAGTTATTTCTTTAATCACTACAGATGGTATGTGAGGATTGTGATAGATGTTTTTAGGATTTATAACATTAAACCCATTCGATCCACCAAAAATGAGTGCTCCGGATTTGGTTTTCAAATTGACTTCATTGAAGAAAAAACCTCCCTGAATTCTATCCTGCGTATCGAGATGATTGACAAACATTTTTTCCTTGCCTGGATCCATCACAGAAATCCCTTCATAGCCTGCCAGCCACAGTTGGCCATTACCATCCTGCATGATACTGATCACATCCCGTGGCAACTCACTATCCCGTTCATTCATCAGTACGAAAACATCATTTTCTTTGTCATACAAGCTGAGTCCATCTTCTGTCCCTACCCATAGTCGCTGCTGTACATCTTGAAAGATGACATTGACGAAATCATTGGATAAACCTCCACCTGATTCGTCATACTCATAGCGTTGAAAATCAATGATACTATCCCCTTCGATTTTCAACCGTAACAAGCCATTGCCTCGGGTACCAATCCATAAATACCCTTCAGAATCCTCAAACAATGATGCAAAAACAATATGCTCCAATCGTTCCTCTCGAAAAACAATCACTTTGCCGGATTCAGTGATCAAATTTAAACCTCTATTCCATGTACCAGCCCACATTCCTCCACCATTGGAAGGGTAGAGCGACATCACATAGTCATCCGATATCGCATTGGACTCATCATGCATACCGTAGTGTCTATAGGGATTAATGGTGTGTTTAGAATGATCTATGCCAGACTTATCTACCACATAGATTCCAGCTCCAGCTGTGCCCACCCAGAGCCTCCCTTTATGATCCACTTCCAGTTTCTGTATATAGTTGGTATAATCAACCTCACCCTCGGTCAGGATATCATAATTCTCTATTTGCATCACTTGATCACCATTCATCGTGATCTGAAACAAGCCACTTCCTAGCGTACTCATCCAGTATTGGCCATTAGGCAACTGCCGAATGCCACTGATGATACTATTGGTGGGATCAAAAGATTTGGTGCGGTATAGGCCTATATTGTTGTCGTAGGTATCGAACTTATTGAGCCCTTTTCGCGTGCCTGCCCATAGCACACCGCTGTTGTCCATCATCAGCGCAGTGACCGTGTTTTGACTGAGATTTACTTCCTTATCATAGTCGCCAAAGAACCGCACATATTCATTTTTCTTGACATCAAAAACACTCAATCCCATCTCAGAACCCAAGAGTAAAAATGGCTCATTGGTTTTCACCAAAGCCATAGACCTAAAGAAGTTAAAAGACGAGACCCCTCGCTTCACTTCATAGTTTTGCAATTTGCCTTGACTATACTTTTTCAGTCCCTTTTTGGTCACCCAGTAGATATTGACTCCTTGCGCATTTTCAACAGCTCCCATATCAAAAACATAGTTATGCAGCCCGTTATTCCCAAAATCCTCTAGGTATTCGATACGCTTGAAAACTGGATTTTCATGATTGATAGTCTCCATGACACTGACGCCGTACTCTGTCGCAATCCAAAGTCTCTTTTTGGGGTCTATCATTAACCGTGTAATGAAACTATTGCCGAGTGTATTGACATCTGCAGGATCAGTATAAAAGGCCGTAAACTTTCCAGTCTTTCGGTTCAAATGATTGAGTCCATTTTCTGTAGCTATCCAGAGGTCTCCATTTTCGTCATCGACGACATCCCACACGTGCTGATTGCTCAGACAGTTCTTCGCTCCTTCTTGATAAGTGTATTGATAAAACTCGTCTGTCACCTTATCCTTGCGAAACAAGCCTCCACTACGAGTAGCAACCCACAGCGTCGAATCGCGACTTTCGAAAACTCTAACGATTTTGTTACTCTTGATTTTACCTGGCGTACTGTTGTCTGCACGAAACAGCTTGGTCGTATAGCCATCATATTTGATCAGACCAGACCATGTACCTATCCATAGATAGCCTTCGTGATCCTGCATCACGCAGTTGATAGATCGCTGGGACAACCCCAAATCCATCGACAATTGCTCAAAATATACATTTTTGGTCATGATACTCTGGGGCTGAGTATACCCCACATACATCAGCCCCACGACTAATACCACCCCTATCACTAAACTCTTCATATCCTCAAATGCTGTATTTCAATTCCTCGTCAATCACTAAATATAGTATTTTTGAGTATAAAAATTTAGTACTTAGACAATAGTCGCGCATAGATAGCTAAAACCAATACTTGCTCAACCATCAATGTCTAATGATCAGTTGTAGACGCTCTGTGGTCTGTCCGTTTTGGAAGACCATCATGTAGTGGCCATCGCTCAGCCCAGATACATCTACAGTATCTGACTGCTGCGGCCATTGACCTACAGACCTACCTGTCATGTCATACACCGTTAGGTCTACAAATGTTCCTCCCAATACTTGCACCTGATCGTGGGCTGGATTAGGATACAGCCGCATTCCTCCACTCCCCAGTTTGACATCCAAGACAGGTTCTTCTGGTTCGATTGTCTCATCTTCTTCCTCCCTGATAATCAGATTATAATCATCATCAAAAACCAGTACTCTCCAATAGCCATACACTTGCTGAATATGTGCATTGCTATTTTGCTCAAAAACCAGATTACTCCAAGACATAAACATCGACCAAGGAGCACCCTCCCCAAAAGAGGTTTTAAAATCTGGTATAGGGCCATTTTCGGTCATCGCGATGATTTTCTTCCCTTTGGTTATTTCATAGACCTGATCATACATCTGTGTCTGTGGGACATAATTTTCAGCACCCGGATAAGAGTCATACCCGATAAAATCCACCTTTTCATTCCCAGGATACCAGTCCTCCTCTGGTGTAGACCAAGACCAAACCAAGTTATGAATACCATGATGATTTTGCAGACGATCATAGACGATATCCCAAAGCTGGAGGCAAGGTTCAGCACCTTTCGCTCCCCACCAAAACCATCCTCCACCCGCTTCGTGCAGGGGTCGCCAGATAATAGGGACTCCCGCATTACTCAGCTTCTGCAATTGTACCGCGATGGCATCAATATCTCTGATGACCAATTCGTACTCTGCTGTACCTTTCTTCACCGCTTCACGCACATCGAAATCGGTCTGGTCTGTATAAAAAGAATTGGTACCAGCTTCTCCCCCACTCGGCGAGTGCCAGTGCCATTGCCAATTGACTATACCCTGACCTCCAGTAGCTTCATACCAAGTAATAGCTGTATCCACTTGTCCATCATCTACTGCCCCGAAAGTATGGCCTCCGGCTTGATTGTCCCAAGCGTAAGTATAGCCCTCAGTATAAGATTGAAAATCAAAAGTCCGCATCAGTGGTCGATAGCCTGCCTCGTCGGCCAAGTCTTCATACGTGTCATTAGTCTGACCTGAAATAACCCGTTTACCAAAATGCTCCAACATAAAATCATATAGTAGCCCTGCATCTTCGTTAGCTTCAGGATCAATCAGAGTAGTTGTCACATCATAGCTCTTTTCTTCTACCTCGTAGAGCGTAAAATTGTCTATATCAATATAACCCCAATCACTTTGCAACTTTAGTTTGTTGCTCCCACTGTTGAAACGATAAGTCCCTGATCGCTGGACTAACCACTCGCCACTATTCGTTCCTTCGAAATGTATGGGGTGAGGTCCTTCATCATTGATAAATATTTTTTGCGTCCGAGAACCTGCTGACGAACTATAACCTATCTCTAAGCGGTACAAATCTCCTTGCGATATATTAATCTGCACTTCTACATAGTCATTACCATTGTCAAATCCCGTGACGTAACCTTCACCTGAGTAACCAGAAGTACTTGAAGAACTCTGCACACCATTGAGCACACCTTCTTCTGCTTCTACACTCGCCACGGGGTCTTGTCCTCTCGCGACCCATGAAGCGAATAGGATAACAATCAGCGCAGATGTTCTGAACATTTGTTTCATAGTCATCGTGTTTTCATAAAATGGATGGGAATAAAAAAAGCACGTCATCCCTAGCGAATTGACGTGCTTGTCATGGTCTATTTCTTGCTCAGACGAAGCATCAATACATCTCTGCCTGGCAATGAAGCCTTCAGTGCTTTCTTGGTATTGCCTGCTTTCTTGTGTGTCCAGACGTTGTAGATGTCATAGCGAGACTGTGCAAAATCAGTCGTGTGTCCAAAATCAGGGTCTACAAGTTTGTTGGTCGCCCAGTCAAACGTGATGTCCATCGCTTCTTCGGTTCTGTTGAGGAAACAAATCGCTACGTCACCACCGGCGAGTGGCTTGACCCATACTTCGTAATCCTCCTCATCGATATGCTTGTAGCCCTGTACACCGAGCGTGTCTTGATCGATCGCGATCACATCCTTGTTGGTCAGGATCTCCAGAGTCTCTGGTGACATATTTCGGATGTCATTGCCGGCAATCAGCGGAGCAGCCTGCATTGCCCAAAGCGCAAAGTGTGCTCTATCCTCGTTGACAGTCATGCCATTGCCAACCTCCATCATGTCTGGATCGTTCCAGTGACCAGGCCCTGCAGCGCTACGGATACCCGGGTGCATGTCGATAATCTGCAGCACGCCCCACGACGACCAAGTCCCGTGATCTTCTTCACAGTCAAAACAATTGTAGATATCTCCTGTCGTCCTCCAGAGGTGACCGATAGGCTCTGCCCAATCCCACGGATCGTTGTCTCCCCACTCGCAGATGCTGAGTACAATCGGGCGACCTGCCTCATAGAGTGCGTCACGCATCGTCAAATAGGCTCCTTCTGCTTTGAGACCTTCGGTATTGCACCAGTCGTATTTGAGGTAGTCTACTCCCCAGCTCGCATAGGTCATCGCATCTTGGTACTCTCTACCCCGACTCCCCGGTCGACCTCCACACGTTTGCCATCCCGCATCAGAATAGATGCCAAATTTCAAGCCTTTGGAATGCACATAATCTGCCAAAGCCTTGATCCCAGAAGGGAAACGCGCTGGATCTGCTTGGATAAACCCTAAACTGTCTCGCTCTCCATGCCAACAGTCATCTATCACGATGTATTCGTATCCTGCGTCCTTCATACCCGAAGACACCATGGCGTCTGCCGTTTCTTTGATCAAATCTTCGGTCACATCACAGGCGAATTTATTCCAGCTGTTCCATCCCATCGGAGGAGTGTCTGCTAATCCTTCGAACTTTTGTGCTTTTGCACCTAGTGCAAAAACAGTGATCATTGCTACTATGAGTATCTTTTTCATGCTATTCGTTTTGTTTGAACTGTCCTCTTCCTCTCTGCGCTCCCAAAATGGAAGGAAAGACGAGCGGTCTATTTGATCAATATTGTCTCTCCCAGTCGTCGGTGCGGAAAGGCACCGCTGGCAATTCTTCTTCGTTGTACAGGCTAGTCGCGGGATTGTCTGCCCAAGCATAGCGTACCGCTACTGGCACGGCCACTTCCGACGCAGACAAGACCACTTGGTCTCCTACTATTTTGGCATCCGCCCAATAGAACTTCTGATCTTCTCCTGCAATCGCAAACCCCAGTACTTTGTCCTCACTAGACTTCAGTCCCGTACCGATATTGTCAAAAGTCACCGTCACGGCATTGCCTTCCACTTGATGACTCTTGTACATCGGGCCTGCATAGACCACATCATCCCCGTAGGATACCTTTTTGGCACTCAGCCAAAGTCTCTGCCCTACATCCAGCTTGTTGCGGGGATGGATATCGTCCGCATCCCCTATATCGATCGTCACTGCCATACCCGTCTTTGGGAGGCTCAAAGTCTCAGTCTGCGCCTCTCTCAATCTCGCCCAGTCACTATCGCTTGGCTCGTCTTTTCTGGCCATGAAATTCGCCAACTGTACATACTGAAAGGCCAGATCATCCCCCCATAGCTTTCTCCAGTCCTTTATCACATTGGCAAACAAGTCACGGTAGTATTGTGGTTTGTCGGCATTGGACTCTCCTTGATACCAGATCACTCCTCGCGCCGTGTACCCACCGATCGGTGCGATCTTGGCATTGTAGAGGAAGGAGGGCAATTGATACATCTTGATCGACTCTGGGATCTTCGACTCCACGTCATTAGAGTATTTCCATGCTCCTTCGAGTGACTGCTGTTGTCCATTGACTTCTAGCCACATCTCGCCTGCACGACCAAAGTACACGTTGTTGTCCCACGAGTTGGCTACACGGTATGTGATGACGTTTTTCCCCTCTTGTACGAGTTCTTTCGGAATCTCCAGCGGCTCTATGCCATCGCTCCATACTTTGGTCCAGATCAGCTCGCCATTGAAGAAGACAAAAGCTTCCTGCACGACATTGTTGATGTAGAGTTTCAGATCTTCTACACTGTCTGGGGACAACTGCACTTCCTTTCTTAGCCAAGCCAAATCTGTCATTTTCGCATTGCTGGGCAGCTCGTAGGTGGTCCAACTGCTGTCGTCATACTCGACCTGCTGTGCCCCGCTGGCGATGGCTCCATCTTTGTCTCGCATCAACTCCCACTTTCGTGCTTCTTTGGCTTGGTTTTTCTCCGTAAACTCCTCCCAACTGATCTCGGGATTGATGATCTTCTCTGCTGCTGCTTCGTATCCTGGGGTCTCGGTCAGCGTCTCGACAGAAGCCCATGCTTCGGCAGGTGTGCCCCCCCAGTGGCTCTCGATCACTCCTACAGGTACATTTTTCTCTCGATGGTTTTGCTTCGCAAAAAACCATGCTACAGCCGAAAAGCTCGGGGTATTTTTGGGTCCCGCCAAGAGCCATTCTCCTGCGCTGATGTCTTTTTGTGGGCTTGTCGCAAATTCGTTGGGTACCTGAAAAAACCTGATCTCTGGATAGTCACTGTCTTTGACTTCCTCTTCCCAGTTGTCCACCTCCCATTGCATCTGCCACTCCATGTTGGACTGTCCTCCTGCGATCCAGACATCACCGATCAAAATATCGGTGTAAGTGATCGTCGTATCTGCGGCTACCGTCAGCGTATAGGGACCTCCTGCTGTTTTGCCGTCGAGGTATGCTTCGAAGTAGCCTGTGTCATCGGCTTTGGTTTTGACTTTCTGGTCGTCAAACTGCAACTTGATTTTTTGTTTGGGACTGGCCCAACCCCAGATTTTGGTGGGCTGGTTGCGTTGGAACACCATGTGGTCCGCAAACAATCTAGGTAAGGTAAGATCCGCCGCATAAGATTGCATCACCAGCAACATCGGTAGGATGAATAATAGTCTTCTCAGTTTCATAATTTATATGCCTTAATTTCTAACAACTGCAATATGAAGGAGTCTGAATTGATTTGGAATCCCTATGGTTTTTCCTTACCCTAAATCCATTCATTTCTTACCCCAATTTTTAGTTTCTCATCACTCTTCCATGGTATTCCTGTTCAACTCCGCATTGACCTTTTCCATGAATTTTTCATCCAATTTGTAATACTGAATCGCTAAAAAGGACACAAAAGCTCCTGCTGCCGCAAACACACTAAACATGAGTCGAATACCCAACAAAGACAGCTCCGTTTGCTCTTGATTCGCCTCGAAACCGTAAGCTGCCAATATCCATCCAGACAAGGCACCACCCAACGTCCAGCCAAACTTCTGCGACATGGACGAAGAAGAAAACACCAGACCTGTCGCTCTACGCCCAGTCTTCCACTCTGAATAATCCGCGATATCGGCGTACATCGACCAACCGAGCGGCATCACCAATCCTGCACTGATCCCAATGAAGACATTGAGTCCAAAAATCACGACTATCTGAGACGGCTCTAAGAAGAAAAATAACATACTCAAGAAGGCCGACACCAAAGCAGCATAACCGAAGGTCTTCTTTTTGCCCAGTCGGGCAGAAATGGGCTTGGCCAACACTACTCCGATGATATTGGACCCGAGCCAAAGCGTCATGTACACCGAGGACAACACAGCTGTCGTCAGCTGGTAAGTCGTCCCAAATAGACTAAGCGTTTGGTCTTGGACGTAGTACTTGAAGTAAAACAAAATCGAACCGTCTCGCAGCGACATGAATATCAAGATGCAAATATTGGCCGCCAGCATAATGAACCAAGGCTTGTTCTTTGCCAAATCTTTGAGGTCATTTTTGAGCGATCCCTGCTGCTCCTTGGTCGGAATCAGTCGCTCCTTGGTGCCCAAAAAGGTGAGTCCAAACAAGATCGCCGCGACTACCGCATAGAGTGCGATCGTCGTTTGATAACCCTGAGCCTGTGTCGTACCCTCGCTGAAGTAGGCTACCAGTACGGTCGCAGTAGAGGTCACCAGCATCCCCCCAGAATAAGCGCCAATGAACCGCCATGACGCCAAAGCAGTCCGCTCGTTGCTGTCGCTACTGATCACCGCCAGCAACGAACCATATGGGACATTGACAGCCGTGTAGGCCATCATCATCAGCGTATAAGTCACGTAGGCATAGATCAACTTGCCCGTACTGTCCAAGTCAGGCGTAGTGAAAGTCAACACCCCCACGATCCCAAAAGGAATCGCTCCAAAGAGCAAAAAGGGTCTGAACTTGCCCCAACGGGTCTGCGTGCGGTCCGAGATGATCCCCATCAATGGGTCATTGGCGGCATCCCAGACGCGCGTCACCAAAAACATAGTCCCCACCGCTGCTGCAGATATCCCAAAGATATCGGTGTAGAAAAACAACAAAAACATCGAAAATAGCTTCCAAAACATAGAAGACGCAAAATCCCCCAAGCCATAGGCCATCTTCTCTCTCAACCCAACCTTCATACTGGTGTCTTTCATATGGCTTATTTTAATCCTATTGACTTCAAATAAGCCAAATTGCTATCTATGAGTTTGTTTCTCGTCGCTACACTCGCATAGGATCGGTATCCGTCCTCTGGTGTGTGCTTGCAGTAGTCCACTAGCTGAGCGACCGATGAGGTTGCCACGTGCATCCGTGTATCCGAAGACGCGTAGTAGATCAATACCTCACCATTGTCTTTTTTGATCCATCCGTTGGTGAAGAGTACATTGGACACATCGCCCACCCGCTCCTCGTCGATTGGCCCCATGAAGTGTCCTCCCGGTCTGTGGATCACCTCCGAGGGGTCGTCCAGTGAGGTCATAAACATGTACAGAACATAACGCAAACCCGCAGCGGTATTTCGTACACCATGTGCGAGATGCAGCCAGCCTTCGTCTGTTTTGATCGGTGCTGGCCCTTGCCCATTTTTTACTTCTTTGATCGTATGATAGACCTTCGGATCGATGATCTTCTCAGCACCCGTCTTGGCATTGTCCATGCTCTCGATGAGGCACCAGCCGATTCCTCCGCCCTTGCCTGCCTCGATGAATCCATCTTGTGGACGCGTATAGAGGGCGTACTTCCCCTCGATGAATTCGGCGTGCAGTACCACATTTCTTTGTTGATTCTTGCCAGAATCCAAGTCAGCCAATCGCTCCCAAGTCACCAAGTCTTTGGTACGAGCGATTCCACACTTGGCATCTGCGGAAGATTGATCTGCATCGGGTGCAGAGGGGTCTCTCCGCTCCGTACAAAACAGCCCGTAAATCCACCCATCCTCGTGACGAGTGAGTCGCATATCGTAGACATTGGTGTCTGGCTCATGAGTCTCAGGCAAAGTGATGGGGTGATCCCAAAATCGAAAATTATCAATCCCATTTTGACTCTCTGCGATCGCAAAAAATGACTTGCGATCGTCTCCCTCTACCCGCACGGCCAAGCAAATTTTCCCGTCAAAGACGATAGCCCCCGAGTTGAAAGCCACATTGACTCCCAGTCGCTCCATGAGTAGGGGATTGGTCTCTGGATTCAAATCATAGCGCCAAAACACAGGCGTATGCTTGGCAGTTATGATCGGGTTTTGGTAGCGCTGTATCACTCCATTGAATTCCTCTTTTGGAGTATTGGCTGTAGCCAAAAATGCTTCGTGATCGGCAATCAGTTGTTTGACTGCTGCTATATGTTCTTTGCTCATCTGTTTTCTTTCTTTCCTCTCCCGTCCCCTCGACGAGGGAATAACGGTAGAGACCTCCTTAATTTCGTGTCATTATCCGAATGATCAGGTACACTCCTCTTAGTAAAAACAACAGAACCCCCTTGGAGGGATTCAGCCACTTAATGAGCGTATTCTGTTCGTCTTCAGCTATTTTCTATACATTCCATTCAAATCATCTTCCATCAATACAGCATCGTCTGCACAAAACTTCTTGAACCCATCTACTGAGGCATGTCCTGGGTAAGGTGCGTAGTGATGTTTTTCGTTGGCATTTCTCCATACCAACACATAGGACATTTTGATCTTGTCCGAAGACTTGATCGGGCTGAGGATATGCGCATCGAACCAATCAGGATTGGTGATCGACTCTAACCCTGTCTCTGTGATGGCTGTCGCCTTGCCCTTGTCATCTGCCAAGCGCGTGACAAGTTCGAGTATTTCTACAAACACAGCTTTTTGTTCATCTAGACTGAGCTTGTTGGCATCACGGCCGACGTTCCAGTAGTCATCGATACCGAGCATATCTACATAGTCATCGCCCGGATAGCCGTATAGGTAACCCGCTTCGAGATTGGTCGTCCCCATGCGGCTCGCATCGGGTGAGAAAGCATAGATCAGGTTGTGCAATTTCTTTTCATCGCGGAGATAGTCTACCGTAAACTTCCATATAGCGATGTACTCTTCTTCGGTACAGAGGCCTTTCCCCCACCAAAACCAATCGCCATTGTGCTCATGAAAAGGTCTGAAGATCATCGGCACCATCGTCTTGCCTACTTTGACAGACTGAATGAAGTCCGCAAGTTCGTCGAGCTGCTGCACATATCGCTCGTGTGCTGAGCCTCCGGGCAAAATATGCTTGACTGCTGGAGTCAAATCCCACGAGTTGCCTCCCGTAGCGAAGTTGTCCCAGTGCAGGGAAATCGTGTTGATGCCTCCACGAGTATAGATGCTCTTCATCCACTCCCGCATGTCATCTATGGATATGCCATCCAAACTTTTGCCTGTCTTGATGCGTCCGAGATCCCAACCGTGCACAGCGGGAAACGAACCGACGATATCTTTGACGTCAGACTTCCCTTCGATCTTTTCCCAACCGACTCCATAGGCCATGTCGTCTTGGTGTCCAAACATGATCTGACCGTCGGCAATCTTGATCAGGTTATTGAAGAGATTTTTGGTTTCTTTGGTCGCTTTATGATCGAGAAGATCGTACTGTGCCAAAGCAGGCATGACTGCTAGCATGGAAGCTAGTATGAGTACAGAAGCGAAAATTTTCAATGTATGCTTTTCCATTCTTGGTTGTTATTTCTTAAATGATATCCGGACTTCATATTTATTCCAAGATGAAGTTCCTTGACGTGCTTACTTTTAATTTATCTCACAAATATCTCGTGTATAGAGTCCTCACAGGAGGGTGTGATTTCACAGAAATGGGTGTCTTATTATCTTCCTTGATACTTTACAAACTATGTAACAAGACCTCACTACAATTGTTACATTGACCTATGTTAGGTCAAGAAAAAAATAGCCAGACACCAATGGTGCCTGGCTATTTTGCTTTTATATAAATGAATCTTGAATTACTTGCTAATCAAAACTCATTACCCTGATTCTCTTACTTCTCTTGGAACCTCAAGTTATCTATCAGGACATTTAGGTTGGTGACACCTTCGCCCCATGCCAAGCCAAATCCTCCATCACCTACGGCATTGAGATCCGTAATTCGATCTCCCCATCCATAGTTGTTACGGAAGTCAGATAGGTTGACCGTGACAGTCACCCATCCATTGGAAGAAGGTACTGCTTGGTTACCTTGACCCTCTGCAGTTGTAGCGTTAGGCCCATAAGTCCACCAGTAATCTCCCAATTGGAATTTCAAATTACCCGCAGCAAGTGCTTCTTTAACATTTATATCAAACTTAAAGTAATAATTATCCACATCGGTACCGATGGTAGCCGCTGGGAAATTATCTCCTCCATTTCTAAAGAAGAATCCTTTATAATCAGCAGTCACTGCCCCCTCTAACAGAGAGTAGTTACCATTGATACCTTCTGCTGGATCAGACCCTACTGCACCATCACCCCACCAAGAATCTTTACCATCAAAGTCAAAGAAGACTAACGCAGGGTCAACGATAGATTCTACGCCTGTGAAATTAATGTTCGTTGACTCAGTAAAATCAGTACTATAAGTAGTAAAAGTAATCTTACCTAAACCTAGCGCAACTGCGTCAGGAATATATACTTCTAATATCTCAGTAGTTCTATTGCCAAACTTTGTTGCCTTCACATCACCTGGGAAAATCACCTCATTCGTTAGGTTCAACTTCTCACCTGTAAGGGTCAACATATCACCTGGGCGTGCCGTAGCTGGGAAACTATCAAATACAGGCACCTCAGCCAAAATAGTCAAAGCACTCGTTGATACTACCTCTACACCATTATTAGCTACCAAAGTAACTACACCAGTATTGGTTCCAACTGGTACAGTAACTACTAAGTTCGTCTCAGTAGCCGTCCCAATCGTTCCCATCGTTCCGCCTGTAAACCAAACTTCCTTGACAATGTCCAAGTTCTCACCTGTAATGGTGATATCCTCATTCAACTTAACCTCAGCAGTCATAGTCGTAATCCCTGGCCTCACCATATCGACTGCTACAGAAGTTACGCTCTTGTTAGCCTGTGTACGGAATTCAATCGTTCCACTCTCTGCGTCTGCAGGAATTTCTACTGTGATCGAAGTATCAGAACCACCCGCGATTATTGTTCCTTCTTTATCTCCTGCAAACACAACTTGGCTCACTAGATCAAGATTAGTTCCTGTCACGGTAAGATTCTGTCCTGTTTTGGCAGGATTTGGTGTCAAATCTGTCAAAGTTGGCACGACCAGTGTCAAAGCCTCTGTAGAAGTCACTTTAACTGTAGAAGGTGCTGCTAAAGCAATCTCCCCATCGTTGGTAGCGGCAGGTACAGCCACTACAATCTGGCCAGCAGTTGCACTCACGAAGTTGGCACTATCGACAATCTGGCTACCACCAAACTCTACGCTCATCACCAAATCCAAGTTACTACCCTTGATGGTCACATTACTTCCTGCCTTCACTGTCAAAGGAGTAATCCCCGAAATCGCTGGCAAAGTCACCATCAGCTCTTCCTCTGTTTGGATTTCGTTAGGAATCTCTTCTGAGTCCAACAATACCAAAGTTCCAGTCTGAGCATCTGCTGGCACCATTAACTTCAACTCACCTCTACTCTGCTCTTCGAAAGCCGTAACCGATTTATTGGTCGCAAAAACCACCTCTTCGATCAAATTAAGGTAAGTACCCTTGATGGTGATGATAGAACCTGGTCTAACCGCCTTGTCTGGCATAGACGTAATGGTAATAGGTTCTAGGATACTCAAAGGAGTTTTCGTCACAAGGTTGTCCTCTTTTCCTTTCACCTGCAAAGACACTAGACCTTCTACTGCATCATCTGGCACATTGATCACGATCAACTTTGCCGACAAGCTATCAAATTCTGATGCTTCGATCACCACATCCTTAGGTAGGATGATTCGCTCTACATCTTCCAAGTTTTCACCAATAAATTTGAGCTGTCCTCCGCGCAACACAGAGGGACCGAAACTATATAAAGTTACCTCATTGCTCAATTCATCTTCCTTTTCCTCACAAGCACTCCATAGCGCGACGAGCGCTAGCAGTACCACTGGAAAAGCATATTTTAAGCTTATATTTTTAAACATCTTGTTTTTCGTTTAAATGAAATAATTAGTTAGGCACCACGCGGAAGTTGTCCATACCGATGTTATAAATAGCCGCATTAGGCCCATGGAAATAGATATACATACCATATCCACTTGGGTCATAATCAAAACTAAGGTTAGCTTCATATACTTCCTCCCAAGGAATACTTATGGTCTGCCATACACCCTGCGTATCGACATTAGACTCCCAGATATAATAGATGTTGTTTCTATCATCACCAAAAGTGCTGCCATCACCATTACCCAAGTATAAACGCATAGTTGCTCCCACGAAAGTCTCTTGCGAGTTCAATTCAAACTTCAAAGAATAAGCCTCTGGATTGTCAAATGCATCCGCTGGAATATTTCTGGTTTCAATATTTGTATCACTTTCTTGAGGCCCACCATAGACTTCAATGTATGGGTATGCGGCTTGCGCTCCATTATTGAGACGAATAAAATCACCACTAATGTTGGCAATATCTGCATCACTGGAGACTACATAATCAGCTCCTCTCCACATCCCTTCAAAAGTCTCATCAAAACTCGCAATGATGTTTCGATCATCTCTGAAGTAAGCTTTAGATTTTGAAGTACCAAAATTAGAAGTAATAGAAATTGGTCCAGCTTCAGCGCCTGTTGGCACTCTAATCAAAAGCAGGTCGTCTTCTACTGAAAGAATTTCTCCCGCTACATCTCCAGAGAAAGTCACAGACAGCGGTTCATAGAAGTAATTTCCATAAACAACAGCAACATCTCCTTCATTGACATATTCACTCAAGAATCTATCAACACTAGGAGCACTGATTCTTACCTCAAAAGGAACTTTCAGTGAGTCACCATTGCTAAACACCATCGTCATCAAATTATTGATTTCAGAAGGAATTTTTGACGGTACAGTCACTATCACAGAACTACTCGTGATAAATGACGGGTTCAAAGTCGCTGGCCTGTCATTAAAGTAAAGTTGTTTTACATTTTGGAGGTTTTCTCCCATGATCGAGATCATCTGACCTTGACCCGCAGAGACAACCAAAGAGTCTGCAGACTCAGGAGCAGTTATCCTAATGAAAGACACCATTGGTTCTCCTCCACTCATATCATCTTCTTGACAAGAAGACAATCCTCCCCAGATGACCACTGTCATCGCAAGGAATAATGTATATCTAAGTATAGAATTCATATTTTTATATTTTTAATGATCTATGAGAAGTAAAACACAATTGAAGTTACACACACTTCATGTTTACCTCTCTCATTTTAAATTTTATCCTACTCTCCGTCACCAAAATCATAAGACTCTGGCTCTTCTGCCAAGCTAGGAGACTGACTCATTTCCGATGCAGGTATAGGGATCAAGAAATTACCCGAGTTTGCAGTTGCATTTCTAAATGCCTGATCAGGGGTTTTCGAGAATGTCCATGCAGATGGGTCTGGCCACTGGTTAGGCTCGATAGCAAATAAACCTCTATCCTGAGCATTGATAATGTCATATGCCTCGCTAGGGTCATAGTAGTGCAGTCTCACCAAATCATACCAAGTGATACTTTCCATAGCAAACTCTCTAACTCGTTCTTCGAAGATATCGTCCCAAGTCAACGGATCCTCAAACTCAGGAAGGCCTGCTCTCATATGTACTGCATTGAAGGCCGTCAAAGCGGCCGCATCTGTAGTGGAGCCACTGTTTCCTAACACTGCCTCAGCATAGATCAAATACATCTCTGCCAAACGCAACATGTAGGTATTATTAGGATAATCCTGCGCATCTGCGTCTCCCTCCAAATAAGCCCCTCGTCCAATGACATACTTTTTGATGCTGGCAAAAACTTGGTAAGGATCCTCTCCTGGATCAGCAACTACCAAATCCTGATTTACATTGTTGCCCTCATCATCTTTTACCGTTTGGATGACACCTGGATAAGTAAAGCCTGGCAACATAAAAGTAGCTTTCAATCTTTGATCCAAAGTAAAACCTGGCGTAGCACCATCGTCCTGAATCAACCCATCATAGAGAGTCAACATCCACCAAGAAGCACTGAGATCGCCTCCCCAACCGTCTCCATTGGCAGCTACTTCATTGTTGGGATTGATTTGCGAAATCATCGTATTTGAGGCTTCATACTGAGTAGAACTCCCTTTGGGAGAATACGACCATTGCAATTCGAACAAAGACTCATTGCCATTGTCGTACGGATAAGTAAACAGATCAGCATAGTTAGACAACAAAGATTTTCCACTGTTGTTGATCACATCTGCTGCATAATCTCTGGCTTTATCTAGATGGCCTTGATCTCTACCACCTGCTGATGCGCCTAAGCCTGCTAAGGTAAGATGTGTTCTAGCCAACATACCTTTGGCAGAATAACTAGTCAATCGTCCATCAGCTAAAGAAATTTCAGACAGGTTCTCTGCTGCAAACTCATAGTCACGAAGAATGAATTCCCAGACATCTTCCACGTTGTTTCTACGCAACTGAGGATTGTTCAAATGATCCAAGTTATTTTCAATGATAGGAACAGCACCAAAATTCATCACAAGATGTGTATATGCCGTCGCTCTCATGAATCGCGCTTCACCCAAAGCGTGGTTTTTAACCGCCTCAGAAACTCCATCTCCAGCATAAGTATTGATGTTGTTCATGATCAAATTGGATTGTCCTATTACAATGTAGAACGCACGGTAAGCATATTCACTAGCGTCTGATACAGCAGTAATATTGAACTCGACCGCATCCCTGTCGTTCCAGGCACGGTACAATGTTCCTCCACGTATATCGCCCAATTTAAAATTGGCCTTGTCTGCATAATCCTTCCATACCGCACTGTAAAGTGGTGCAGTCCCTGACAATAACTGATCGTCCGTTTGATAAAAGCCTGCGTCAACCAATCTATCTTTAGGTGGTCTGTCCAAAAAGTCTTCTGAACAGGACACGGTCAACCCTAAAATAGAGAGAAGCGCAACGTATATATATTTATAGTTTTTCATTTTCTTCTTCTTTAATCGTTTTAGAATTCAAGTCCTACGCTAAATGAGTAGACAGGAGTCAATGGATATCTACCATAGTCAACGCCCATAAAGCCCGAAGCAGCACCTACTCCTCCACTATCTCCAACAAAAGTTCCTACTTCTGGATCATACCCACTGTATTTGGTAAAGGTGTAGACGTTTTGTGCACTCACACCCAAAGTGACATTTCTAATCACGCGCTGTCTGTCTATCAATGATGAAGGCAGTACATACGAGAGACTAATGTTTTTCACTCTGATGTAAGAACCATCCTCAACATATTTATCTGTCAATCTATCATAGTTACCGTTAGCACTTGAGCTAGTCAATCTTGCTACATTGGTACCTGGATTTTCCAAAGCTGGATTTCCCGCCTCATCGACTCCTACTCTAGCATAATTCATCGCATCGACAACCATATTTTGTCCCAAATTGATGTTATTAGGATTGCTGTTTTGGAAGCGCAAATAATTGTAAACATCGTTTCCATAGCTCCCAATCAACAGCACACTCAAACTCAACCCTTTGTAAGAAAAAGTATTGGTAAACCCACCATAAAACTCTGGAAGAGGATTGCCAATGAAAGTCATATCTTTTTCATCGATGATGCCATCACCGGCATCCGCTACGCCATCTCCATCAGTATCTTCCGTGATCTGATCTTTGTACTTGACATCTCCAACCCAAACACCATCTTCTGCAACTGATAGTCGGTCTCCATTGTTATCAACAGGTATTGCACTCGCTTCGATATCTTCTACACTTTCGAAAATCCCTTCTTCCTCATAGCCAAAAAACCTCCAAGGGGACTCTCCTATCACAGAGCGCTGTGCAAAGCCTTTTAGAAACCAATCTTCTCCTCTACGGGTGATATGGGTAGCTCCAGCACTCAACGCGGTGATTTCTGTATCAACGCTCGTTACATTAAAATTAGACTCCCATTTGAAGCCATTGTTGTCAATGTTGATGGTATTGAGGCTAATAGCCCAGCCCTTGTTCTGTAACGATCCTATGTTAACTGTTGGTGCTGTTACAGATGCTGCTCCATTGGTCCCCATGTAAGAAGGCAAAGCTGCTTGTAGGATAAGGTTGTCTGTACTTCTTATAAAATAATCTACATCTAACTGGATGCGACTACCAAAGAGTCCAAGCGTAACTCCGTAATTATCCGTCTGTGTTTGCTCCCACTGATAGTCAGGGTTAGGATAAGACGCTGGTCGGAAACCAGTACCTAAATCTGTAGGAATCGCCGATGACATACCTGCATATATAGGCCCCGCATTCCCTTGGTTACCCGTCAAACCAATCTCATATCTGAATCTCAAATCAGAGATAAAGTTCACGTTAAAAAACGCCTCTTCGGATACTCTCCATGCCGCTGACACAGATGGAAAATATCCCCATTTGTTTTCAGGACCGAAGTTAGAAGAACCATCTGCTCTAAATGCCGCAGTAATGATATAACGATCATTATAATTGTAGTTCACTCTTCCCAAATAAGAGTCCTGAGCCCAATCAGCCTGTTGACCAGAGTTGGAAGATAGTTCGGGGTTACCTGCTTCTAAATCAAATAGGGTATTGGTACTAAAGCCTTGTCTTGTCGCACCTACATTCTTCCAATAAGACGACTGAGCCTCGTGTGTCACCATAGCGTTCACATGGTGCTTGCCCAGTTGCTTGGTGTATTGGAGTGTTTGGTTCCAATTCCACCAGGTATTGTAGTTATGGTTGTTGGTCAACCGCGCCAAGTCATTTACTTGCCAGCCAAATTCATACGTTGGTATGTAATAGGTAGATGCTTGGAAGCCCATGTTGGTATTGATGCTAGAACGAAGTTCCAAGCCATCAATGATTTGGAATTTCACATTGACCCCACCGATTAGCTTTCTTTCCATACGCTCGTTGGTAATCATGTTACCCAAAGCGATAGGATTGACTGGAGCAAATTGCTCTGCATTATTATCTAAGTTTCCACCTCCATAAGACCCATCAATATTAGCTACAGGAATTTGAGGTGCCAACCGGAGAGCACTAGAAATCAAATTGCCCTGAGTAGAAGCAATTTCTTCATCTGTCTGCGTTAGGTTGAGGTTAACACCCACAGCAAACCATTCTCTCGGCTTGGTATCTAAATTGACTCTCATAGAAGTCCTTTCAAAACCAGACCCTACAGCAACACCCTCTTGCATAAACCGCTCACCAGAAATGTAGTAGGAACTTTTCTCATCTCCACCACTGATACCTATTTGGTGCTTCTGTATGGCAGCAGGATTGAATAACTCAGACTGCCAGTCAGTGCCTTCACCCAAAATAGAAGGATCTAAGAAGTCTTCTCTTATTTCACCTCCCACTAAAGTTTTTTGCTCATTCTCCATTTGAGCATATTGTCTCAAATTCATCACATCCTGATTTTCTGGAGGGGTTTGAAGACTGTAACTGTAGCCATAAGTAATTTTAGCATTACCCGCCTTTCCTCTTTTGGTCGTAATCATCACCACACCATTGGTACCTCTAGAACCAAATACAGCGGTAGCTGATGGACCTTGAAGAATCTCGATACTTTCCACATCAGCAGGGTTCAAAGAAGACAATGGGTTAACTCCACTCAGTGAATTACTCCCTTGTATTTGTACTCCATCGATCACATAGAGAGGTTCGTTACTACCCCCTAAGGTACTAAGCCCTCTAATGTTCACAGAAATACCTCCACCTGGTGCGCCCGTATTCTGTGTCACCAGTACACCCGCAGATCTACCCGCGATTGCCTGATCAATAGTCGTATTCACAGTACGATCGATTTCCTGAGAGGAAATAGAAGTTTGCGCAGAGGTTAAATCAGCCTTTCTCATCTCACCGTACCCTACAACGACCACCTCTTCCAACTCCTCTGCATTGATATCCATCGCTACATCAATAGTAGATCTACCCGAAATCGCAACTTCCTTGCTCTCATATCCGAGATATGAAAAAACAAGTACTGCATCTGAAGACACACTGACCGAATAGTCTCCATTCACGTTGGTAATCGTGCCATTCGTCGTGCCTTTCTGAACTACCGTCACACCAGGTAATTCATCTCCTGTATCACCGGCGGTAATCTTGCCGGAAACTTTCACCTCCTGCGCCAAAGCTGGGGATGCTCCTAGCAGTACCACGCAGAAAACTATAAGCAGGACTGCAGGGGTCTTAAACCCTCCGATCATCCATGCCTTACGTCTTTTGTAAACGTCTTTCATAAACATGCTTTTTTTAGTATAAATAGTAATTAATAAGTCTTATGCCGATCGTGTTATGAACCAGCACGTATTTTTGTTTGAATTAAATTCACAGAAACTTTACTCCATGAACCTTATTGGTTTGACTCAGTCAAGAGTCCTTTTCGTGTCATGCCACCGCATTTTAAGTATTTGTTTCTCTCATTTAGCTTTAGTTTAAATAATCATTTCTCACCTGCTAGTTTAATCCCTTTGACTAGATGTCAATCAACAGCTTCAATAAGAAATAAATCAGCCCAACAATCGCAACACCCATCGAGACCTCCATCAATAGAAAGTATCTCTTCTTTGTATGCTGTTTGTCTTGCTCATTATTCATCTGATATCGTCTTTATGATTGGGATTAATCCTATATGCAAGATTGTCATACTACAGCTGAAACATCCGTGAAGGATTTCACATTGAGCGTGGACGGATTCTACAAGACCTCTAGGGCCATTATGAAGGTCATAAAGAGACGGATGTAACACTACTACACTACCCGATGTTACTTTAATATGGGGTGGGCAGGTAATTCGCAAGAATCACCCCACTAGGCTGATACCATCGCCTAGGGTGTATAATTCTAGCCAAATAGTAAACAAATGACTTTCATTAAGAAAAAACTAGGCCTTCACTCACTCATTTAGAATGCACCCTCTGAGGCAACTTGAGACTATGCTCTCGGTGCATTTTCACCTTGCTACACCTCGTGTTTTTAAACTTACTTTGGAGAAGTATAAACCTACACACCCAAAACTCATCGCAAACCATAAGTAATACTCCTCATGACCAAAAGCATATACCTCATACTAGCCCTACTTCCTCTACTGGCCTGTCAGCCAGAGACCGTTGCTACACGTGACTATATTGACCTATCTGGACAATGGGAATTTGCTCTTGACACAGCGGATATTGGGATTGAAGAAAAATGGTACTTGAGACAGTTGGCTGATTCAATTAGCCTACCCGGCACTACAGATTCTAATCAAAAGGGCTGGCTCAATCGTGACACGACGACCATGCACCTCAGTCGCTTATACAAATACGAAGGAGCTGCTTGGTATCGCAAAAAGGTCATCATACCTCCTACTTTTGACCAAAGACAGCTACAGCTCTACTGGGAGCGTAGCAAACCTTCGCAAGTATGGATAGACTCTACTTACCTCGGTGAGTCCATACTCCTCCAGTCTCCACAGCGATTTGATGCGACAAGCCTGCTAACACCCGGTAAACACTATATCACCGTGCGCGTGGACAATAGCCTGACACTGACGCCATACGGTCACGTACATATCTACTCCGATGACACCCAGACCAACTGGAATGGTATCCTAGGACAGATGCACATCGCCTCCCTCCCTACTACACATATCACAGATCTACAGGTATACCCTGATCTCACCCATCAAAGTATAGATGTGACGCTAAAGGTTAAAAAACCTACAACCAGCCCATCGTTGACGATCGAGTTGAGTATCACTTTGGATGGTGAAAATGCACCCAATTTACCCCCTCAAAAAACCATTCATTCTGGTGATTCTGTGGTACAACTCAGCTACGTGCTTGGTGACCAAATACAGCTATGGGACGAGTACAACCAACCGGTATATCATCTCACCGTGACGATCTCTTCTACCGACGAAACCATAGATATAATGAGCGTCCCCTTTGGTATGAGGAGCTTCGAAGCAGTCGCTAAGCAATTTCAAATCAACGGTAAGACGACTTTCCTTCGCGGGAAACACGAAGCAGGGGTGTTTCCACTGACAGGACATGTACCGATGGATGTCGACAGTTGGATACGCGTCTACGGAATCGCCAAATCCTATGGCATCAATCACTATCGATTTCACTCCTACTGCCCCCCAGAAGCGGCTTTTACTGCTGCGGATCAGACAGGGATTTATTTGCAAGTCGAACTCCCCTTCTGGGGAGGGCTAGAATCTGATACCGTGGCGATGATGCTTCGAGAAGAAGGGTTGGCCATGCTCCGAAGCTATGCCAATCACCCCTCTTTTGTAATGCTCTCCCATGGCAATGAGATATGGAGTGGACACGATCGTGCCGAACGCAACATCGCCGCACTCAAAGCATTTGATTCTAGGCCTTTGTACACCTTTGGGTCTAACAACAACATTGGCTACATGCCTCCCACCAAAAGCTCGGACTTCTTTGTGGCATCACGCACTCCCTCTGACGGAGACACTACAATGACCCACACCCGGTTGACGCACGCCTTTGCAGATTCGCGGGGAGGGGGTAGTCTCAACACCCAAAAACCTAACACCGAGATCAACTTTGATTACCCTATCTCCCAAACAGATATGCCCTTGGTCAGCCACGAAATCGGGCAATACCAGATCTACCCTGACTACCAAGAGATCAAAAAATACACGGGAGTACTACGCGCTTGGAATCTGGAAGTATTCCAAGAAAGATTGAAAAAGGCAGGTATGCTCGATCAAGACAGTCTCTTCCAAAAAGCTACAGGAGCATGGTCTGCCCTCTGCTACAAAGCTGAAATGGAAGCCGCTCTACGCACGGAACAAATGGCTGGTTTTCAACTGTTGGACTTGCAAGACTTTCCGGGGCAAGGAACGGCCTTGGTGGGGATTTTGGACGCATTTATGGAGGACAAAGGAGTCGTCAGCCGTGAACAGTGGCTTCAGTCCTGCAACGATGTAGTCCTACTCATGGAGTTTTCCAAATATGTATGGACCAATACAGAAACATTCGAGTCTCAACTAAAAATCGCCAACTACAGCAACCAAACCTTCACTGGAGATATCCTCTGGCGATTGGTGGACAAAAAAGGAAATGTGATCCAAGAAGGCCACTTTGATCAGCAAGAAATACCAAACGGTCGACTAAACACTATCAGTTCTATTGCCATAAACCTGTCGGAGATCGAGACAGCAAAACAGCTCACTCTGCATGCCTCCATCGCTGGCACGACCTATAGCAATCAATATGATCTCTGGGTGTATCCAAGTATAGAATTAGAGGACAATATAGAGAAGGTATTCGTTTCGAAAAGTCTAAACCAAGCAACCCTAGCCCGATTGGAGGCCGGACAGAGCGTTTTACTTTTTCCACAATCGGAAGACATCCAAGGCAAAAGTGTTGCGGGGCATTTTCCTCCTGAGTTTTGGAACTATGGCATGTTCAAAGGGATCAGCGAGTGGGTCAAAAAACCCGTTTCTCCAGGCACACTGGGGTTATGTATGGATCCAGAACATCCACTATTCCGGTCATTCCCCACGGACTACCACACCAACTGGCAGTGGTTTTCGATCATCAAAGCCAGCCGGTCACTTTTCTTGGATAGTACCTCAGCCCACTACAGACCAATCGTCCAAGTAGTAGACAACCTCGAACGAAACCATAAATTGGGCTTAATCTTTGAATTCAAAGTAGGAGAAGGCAAGTTACTGGTATGCATGTCTGATCTTGAAAGAATCATCGACCAACCCGAGGCTGTACAGCTACACCAAGCGATGTTGAACTATATGAACTCTACAGATTTTTCTCCCCAACAATCAGCAGGTATAGATGAGTTAAAAGCCTTGCTATAGATAAAAAAACCTGACAAATTTCACCATCCAATGAGTAAAACCTGTCAGGTTCAGTATTGCGGTTTACGCATATTAGCGTACCGCTATTTTTCGGGTGACTACCGAATGACCGTCTGCTACACGCAGCAGATAGATACCTGCCTCTGATAGCTGGATATCGATCTGACTATCGTCTACTTGTGCCTGTTGCACCGTTTGCCCATTGAGATTGTAGACTTGATACGCATAATGTCCAGGTTCTGTCATTTGTGCCATGATACGCTGATTACCCAAGGCATGAATAGCCATTTGACTCAAACCTGGGACAGCTATATCAGCATGCAGTACCGTCCCAACATAGATTTCTCTGGCACTAGACAGGATCACTTCATCTTCTGGATTACGCAATTCAAGACTAGCCATATAATAACCCGCTGAGATATCCTCAGCTGTCAAATCATAATCAGCTGTTTGACCGAGGGCATCAAAAGCAATCTCCTTTTCTACCGTAAATCCAGAAGGGTTATCCAACGACAAAACCAACGTATATACCGCATCGGACTGAAAAGTATTGAGCTCATACCCTAAGCTTTGCGACGCTTCGTTCCACAGGAGATGCAATGCCGCATGATAATCCATGGCATCTATGCCCGTCATACCGACGGTGGCACAGTAGCTTTCCTTCCAACTCTTTTGTTCGTTGGCACTGAGGGTCGCATCGGTAAAGAAGGATTCAGAAGCACCCGCCCACAATTCGATGTAGTTATCTGCTCCTCCGTTGTTGAAATCAAACATATTGTTGTCCACATTGTTTCTCCCCCATGTCCAGAGTTTCACACCTGGTGTCTCTTGATTGTCCGAGATGCGCATGATTCCCTCCTCATTTTCATGATTGATGACACCCCAATAGTTGGCCTTGAAATCCGCAGCATAAGCGATCCCCATGTCCACCCAATCATCGAGGTAAGCAATATCACTCATGGCATAGTAACTGTTATAGTTGCCGATCCATGCACCAGGGCTCCAGGCGGCAAAGTACTCTTCGGACGGAATGATCATTTCGGAATTGAGCGGTGAAGCGGTCTTTCCCACCTCAGAACCGGGAGTTAGGGTGGTACATGTCCAATACTCGTAGTTCACACTTTCCGCCTCGTTGTTAATGAGTTTGACATCAAAATCCCACGCCGCACTATGATTGTAGACGCTTACTTCTACGACACAAGTGATATTGGTCGTACCGTTGTTGAATCCACCCGGAGCACCTTCAAAACTCCTCTCGTCGGTGTATTGCATCCGGATCGTGACTGTATCAGTGGTATTTTTTACCACCGAATAGTCCCACGGTACGAGCCAAGCCTTGCCGTGCTCTGGCTCTGGAAAGGTCGGGAAAATCCCTCCCCACACCATCAGCCAATCATAGTAGAAATTGCCAGCATTCATTCCATAAGGAGAACCGCATTCGCTCTGATAGAGGTACTCGTGCTGCGTAGGCTTGTAATAATGAGACAGGACTCGTGCACCATACTCTGGCACGACGACCAATCGGATGAGGTCATTTTCGATGACTTTTGCTCCCGAAAAGGAAACCTCTTCGATATCCGTATTGTCAGTAGTCCAAGTATCCATACTATAGTCAGGATTCAAGGCATATCGATGATGCTGCCAGGTCACCGTAGTGTCCCGCAAGATGACTTGGGCTTGTGACGAGGTATAAGATAGACCGACAATCAGTAACGACAATAGGAGGTATAATGAATTGACTTTTTTCAAATAGTTCATGGTAGAATAGGATAAAAAAAAGGAGGCAGTGCCTCCTTCTAAGTATGAATAAAACGAGCTACAATTTTTTAGTACCCGTCGTTCTGTGTGAAGTTGCCATTGGATAAATCCAATGCATCTTGCGGGATCGGTAAAAATCCTCTCGTTGCAACATCAAAGGTTACATCGAAGTTAACTTGCTCACCTTCGTACAATGGTCCGCGCTCTCCCACCTGTGTCAATTCGGACTCTGCGTAGGTCAATCCTTTTCGGAGCAGATCAAAATACCTCAACCCCTCCAAGGCCAGCTCCAATGAACGCTCGTTGTAGATGTTGTCAGCGGTGGCAGGTATCGATGGTACGCCAGCACGCGTTCTCACTCTATCGAGATAATCTTGTGCATTGGGACTCCCCAATTCTGCTGCCATGAGCAAGACATCCGCAAAACGAATCACTCTAAAGTTCGTCTTTCTGTTCAGCTCCAACGAACCATCCGTACCCCAGTGCTCCTTGTCCGAAGTGTACTTCTGAGAAAAATAAGTCGTGTGCTGAAAACCATGATCCACCGTCGTATTAATTTCTGACTCGTTGAGAATCGTAGCTTCCAACCGAACATCCGCTGGATCAAAAGCCTCTACCACTTTGTAAGAAACTGGTGCATAACTCCAACCTCTATTCCAGTCACCTCCTCCACCAGCACGTGGTCCCTGTAACTGAGCCGCTAGGTTACCTTCTCCTCCAGGAATATAATTCCAATCTCCCCATCCTGGAGAATCTCCATAGCCAATCTCAAACACGGACTCTATACTATACTCTGACTCCAACCTAAACAACATGGCGTAATCATCTAGCAAGTCGTGCCCGCTGTTGGCGATGACGTCTTCTAGTTCAGCCAAAACCGCTGCTCTGTTTAAAGTCACATCACCTGCAATCAAATCTTTGCCATAGACTCCATTGTAAAACAAGAATACTCTTGCCAACAAAGATTTTGCAGCCCATTTGCTCAACCGTCCCGTTTCGTCAGCAGCAATTACCTCTGGCAAATCCTGACTAGCCTCGTACAAATCAAGAGCGACCTGATTGTACACCACCTCTGGATCTGCTTGAGGCATGTTATAATCAGAGCCTTTTACAGTTTCGGTCATAAATGGAATATTCTCAAAAAATCGCAACAACTCAAAGTAAGAGTAAGCCCGACAAAATTTAGCTTCTGCAGATGTTCTCGCTTTGAAATCATCACTGGCATCTATGCCTTCTATTTTCTCCAAAAAGAGGTTGGCTCTATATACACCTACATAGTTTTTCTTCCATATAGTGCCTGTTTGAGGATTCTCTGCAGGGGTATTGAAAGTATTGAGCTGCTGATAATTGAATCCATCGTTGGCATCACTCCCACCTGCAAACGCATGGTCTGACAACACGTCAGAGACCGTAAGTACTGGCGCCCAGGTCGTCGCATGAGCCTGTGACTGTATCCCGTCATATACTGACATCAATGCTTGCATGGCATCTGTCTCAGTTTGGTAAAAATTTTGAGAATCTGGGTTGATCAAATCTGGTCGATCCAAGAAATCATCCGAACAACTCAATAGCATGAATGAAGCCAACAGCGATAAAATATATTTATTATATGTTTTCATAATTCAAATTCTTTTAGCCTTAAAATGTAATGGATGTACCCACTCTGAAGGTTCTCGCCTGTGGATAGACACCTCTATCGATCGCGATATCAAATGCACTGATCGCACCGATCTCTGGGTCTGCACCACTATAGTTAGTCAGCGTAATGACGTTCTCGGCAGACACATAGAATCTCCAAGTGTTGGCACCTATTCTGTCCAAAATACTATTTGGTAGCGTGTAGCCTAATTGGATGTTTTTCAACCTCAGATACGATCCATCTTCGATGTACAAATCAGAAACTCTGTTGTTATTATTGGTATCCGTCCATGTGAACCTCGGCGTGCTCGTGCTTGGGTTTTCAGGTGTCCATCTATCCAACATATCTGTAGGCATGTTGGTATAGCGCAAGTCACGTCTCTGCTGTCCCGCAAAAATATCATTGCCCAAAGACCCCGTAAACAAGAAGGAGAAATCAATCCCTTTGAAATCCAATGAACCATTGAGCCCAAAAGTCCAATCAGGTGTCGGGTTACCAATGTTGGTTCTGTCTTTGTCATCGATAACGCCATCATTATTCAAATCCACAAAGCGAACATCCCCTGGTACAGCCTGAGACTGGAGTGGCTCACCCCCTGGTCCTATGTGCTGAAATACTTCTGCGTTGCTTTGAAATATACCATCAGTTTTATATCCATAGAAATAAGAGATCGGCTCTCCTTCGATCGTGTTGGTCACTGGTCCTGCCACTGCCCAACTCGCTCCTGGGATGTTGGCGTTACCCGTCCCGTCAATCTTGGTCATCGTATTTTTGTTGTAGGTCACATTAGCACCAATGGAGTAGTTCAATTCTCCAGCTGCATTTCTGAAATTCAAAGACATCTCTATCCCTTTGTTTTCTACCGAACCTACGTTTTGGTAGGGAGCACCGATACCTGCATGTGGCTGAATAGCAGGATTGTAAAGTAGTTTGTTGGTCGTCTTATTGTAGACATCTACCGTACCTGTTAGTCGGTTGTCCAAGAGTCCAAAATCAATCGCCAAATCTATCTGATTAGATTCCTCCCACTGAATATCGGCATTGGCCGCATAGGCGGGAGAAGCCCCTACTGTATAACCACTACCGAGCGTATATCCACGTGTATAATTCATCGGTGAAGCGTAACGGAATCTAGGAATAGATTCGTTACCGTTGATCCCCCATGAAGCACGGAATTTCAATAGATTGATCGGCCCCAAACTCTGCATAAATGCCTCGTCGCTCAGCACCCACGCCACACCTAACGAAGGGAAATAGCCATACTTGTTGTTGTCACCAAACTTGCTAGAACCATCTCTTCTCAAAATAGCCGTAAAGGAATATCTGTCTTTGAAGTCATAGGTAACTCTACCAAAATAAGAAGACAGTGCATCTTCGGTAGCACCACCCCATGCATTAGCGACTGTATCTTGTGCTTGATCGATGTACACATGATCATAATCTAGCAAAGGTGCCTTATCTTTCGATCCGCCTATATTTTCATAGGTTCTCTCCTGTGCAGAGGTACCTACTAGCACAGCAAAATTGTGATCTCCGAGTTTCTTAGAATAGGTAATGGTATTGTCCCATTGCCAATTAAACCATCTCTGCGCTTCCTTGGTCACACTGGTTCTTTCTAGATTACCCTGTGACCCGTTGAGATAAAATATGGGCGTAAAATTACTGTTAATTCCTATCGCCAAATCGATAGAATAGGCCGTTCTGATTTTCAATCCTTTGATCGGTTGAAACTCTGCAAAGACTCCACCTACGAGCTTATCTTCGTTCCACTCACCATGCTGATTGTCTATCAGTGCTAGCGGATTTACTATTTCTGACCCTACGTTGGTAGATATTCCATACGGAAAACCATTGTCAGCGTAGAGTACAGGTTCGCTAGAATATGGACTCTGAGACAAAATATCTGGATCTTGCTCCGTGACAGGAGTCAAAGGATCAATATTCAAAGCAGAACTATACGCGCCACCAAAAGAAGTATTACTCGAAATCCCTCTCGTTGTTTTGCGGGTATAGGCCAAGTTATTCCCGAAATCAAGCCATGACGTCACCTGCTGACGAGAGTTAAATCTCGCAGTATATCTATCGAACTGTGATTTTTCTCCTCCGATGATCCCTTGCTGAGAAAAGGCTGATATGGAAGTCGTAAATGATGACTTCTCTGACCCACCTGAAATTTGAATTTGGTGATTACTTATTGGTGCATTTTTGGTAAACATCTCTTCCTGCCAATCTGTATCATGTGCAGGCAACTGTGCCAAGTCGAATGGCTCATCTAGTCCACCATTTCTAGCTCCTTCGTTTTGCATCATTCTATACTCTTCGGCATTGAGCATGTCGATTTTCTTGGCGGCATTTTGGATACCGTAGTAGCCCGAATAGGTAACATTCATTTGTCCCTTCACACCAGATTTGGTCGTAATCAGTACGACACCATTGGCAGCTCTGGCTCCATAAATGGCAGCAGATGCTGCATCCTTTAGCACATCCATACTTTCGATATCTCCTGGGTTGAGGTAGTCGATCCCTCCGACTACCATACCGTCTACGACATAGATCGGGTTAGCATCTCCAGTAGTACCTGCACCTCTGATCCTCACGGTAGGTGCATCTCCAGGCTGACCTGAGAGGTTGGTCACTTGCACCCCTGCAGTTCTACCTTGGAGCGCTTGCTCCACACGTAGAATAGGTGTGGATTCTATCTGTTTGGCAGACACACTAGCAATAGCACCAGTAACTACTTTTTTGCTCTGCGTACCATAGCCGATCACGACTACTTCGGTCAGCTCGGTCATGGAGACTGCTAGACTTGCATCGATCACGCTGCGTCCGTTGATCGGTAACTCCATCACTTCATATCCCACGAAGGAAATAATAACAGCCTCTGCTGCATCTGAAATATTCAAAGTATAACGTCCGTCTAGGTCTGTCACAGTCCCGTTGGTCGTACCCTTCACGATGACTGTCGCTCCAGGGATTGTCTCCCCGTTGATTTCGTCCTTGACCACCCCTGTGATACTCGTTTGAGCGAATACCTGAGACGCCACCAAGGTCATCAGCAGCACTGCTAAATATTTTTGTATACGTTTATTCATGTCTTTCATATTTTGTTTTGGCAATCAATTCTCATTGATATACTCTTACATAATCCACTTCCATTTTGACTGGCAGTGCTGTCGGGTCTATCCCCTTCAAACCTCCCCAGTTGCCCCCAAAGGCTATGTTCATCAGCAAGCGAAAACGCTGGTCATAAGGCCACTGCGCCGATGACTTGTTTTCGTTTTGATAGGTAAAAAATAGATTCTCATCCACATAGACTCTGTACTCATCTTCGTCCCATTCCAAGATGTAATTGTGAAAAGCAGTATCACAATCTGGTACCGCTATCGCCGTGTGCTTTTGCATCCCTTGCGCACCATTATACATACCGGTATGTGTTGCTGACACCACACTATCTGGATCGTAACCGACATTTTCCATGATGTCGATTTCACCACTGTGTGGCCACCCTCCATATATCCATTCGCTCGGGAGCATCCATAGTGCAGACCAAGTCCCCAGCGCTGAAGGCAGTTTAGCCCTGAACTCAAAGCGACCATATTTCCAACCCTTGTTGCCCGTAGATAAAAGTCGCGCTGAAGTGAATAGACTATCTATTTCACTATCCTGACGCAACACAATGATCAGTTTGCCATCTTTGACATAGGCATTGGCTGCATCACTCGTGTATTGCTGCAATTCATTATTACCCCATCCACAATTGTTGGGACAACCATCACCTAAATCATAAGTCCATTTGGTCGTATCAGGCACGCCTGAGTAATCAAACTCATCCGACCAGACCAGTGTACTGTACTTTTTATCCTTTCCATCTGTAGCTGATAGGCAGGATCCCAAACAAATGAGACTTAATAACACAAGGCAATTGATTCTGTTCATTTCCCTTAGTTGTTTTGAAACATCCTGATATAATCCACCTTCATCGTCTGTGGGAATGTAGTAGTAGCGTCCGGACTTCCTGGCCAATTGCCACCCACTGCGATGTTCATGATGAAGAAATAATCCTTGTGAAACTCACTGAGATCGGCAGGTGTGATGTCTATCACGTTGAACTGCTTGTCATCCACGTACCAAGCGATTTTGGTTTCATCCCACACGATCGAAAAGACATGGTACTCGTCTGCAAAAATCCCTGAGGACAATTTGGTTCCTTGGCCATAACTGGCATAGTTACCATTGCTATCCCAGTGAACTGTCCCATGTGATTCATTGTCACGATTCGTACCGCCGACCATCTCCATGATATCAATTTCTCCACAAGCAGGCCATGTTACGGTCTGGTAGTTAGCACCTAGCATCCAGAGTGCAGGCCATAGTCCTTGTCCTTTGGGTAGGACTGCTCTGATGTCTACTCTGCCGTAGGTAAACTCTTGCTTCTTGGCTGTCACCAATCTAGACGAGGTATAATCTCTACCCTGAAATGATTCATTTCTCGCTGTGATGGTTAAGACACCTTCGCCAACCGTCGTGTTTTCTTGACGATAATACTGAAGTTCGTTGTTACCCCAGCCATTGCTACCTGTACCTGTTTCGTAACTCCAGTCTGCGGCATTGAGTGTATTGCCGTTAAATTCGTCATGCCAGACCAGATCCATCCCCTCATAACTCGTAGGAGTCGAATATCCATCTTCCAAATCAATAGGACCTCCTTGGTCACCTACCTGAATATTAACTTCTTTGCTTTTGCTGACATAGCGACCAGACTCTCCGTAGGCTCTGACCTCAATCTCATAGATACCAAAAGCGGAATAAGTATAAGTCAATTTGCCATCAACGCTAAACTCGAATGACTCTGGATCTTCTCCCATGTAATAATGGTACTGTGTCACATTGTCGCCAGTAGCCACGATATCTACTTGGCCAGACCCGTCTTCGGAGACGGTGACGTCTATCACTAGATTAGAAGGGTTGGAAGTATCTATCTCTCCAGATTCTTCTTCACAGGAAATTAAAAATAAGAAAGCGATCAATATCGGTATGTAGAATTTCATCATCGGATTGAAATAAGAAATGAAGCAGTGTACACGGTCGTGTACACTGCTGAGTATTATGAAAAGGTTCTTATTCGAATTTCAAATTCCTCACATAGAATGTACCTGCTACACTATGTCCCGCACCACCTATGTTGATGTAGAACATATCAAGATCCGTACGATCTTTGGGAGAAGTCCCCTCTGCTGGAGCAGTAGTTGGCGTATCAATCTGATAGGTCAAAGTAACCCAAGTGTCAAGTTCCAATTCATCTGAAGTATACTTGTAAATCGCATTCCACCATTCTTGAGTAGCACTTTGGTCCGCTATTCCTAGTTCTACAACTTTAGTTAAAGTAGTAGAGTAGTCGTTTGAGCTTGGTAAGTAGACCTCTAATGAAATGGTCGTCAAGTTATCGAACTGGATATCCTTAGCGTCAGGACTCGTCATCAACTGTGCCTCTTGATAATCTTCTGCTACACGGTCGAACTGACCTACTTTAGCTGCCGATGCGTCAGCAGGGTCATCTGCACCGACAGTAATCAACGAATTACCAGCAATAGCACCTAACTCTACAAAATCAGTCGCCGATGCAAAAGAATGTGACATGGTTGCTGGACTAATATCTGCTAAATCTTCACCAAAAACTGGTGCTTCAGTTAGTAGATCGGGCTCATCTGCAGGGTTTTCATAACTCACATAGATTGCTTTCCAATATTGACCATCATACTGAAAACCAACATGCAGTGTATCTACACCACTCTCTTCACCATCCATCAGCGTAGCAGAAAATGAAGTACTAGCTGGAGGAACTACGCCTTTAATATTGTATTCAGTAGTTCCTAACTTATATAATCCCATCCATGCTCCAGAACCAGTCAGTGTTATATTTCCTTCTGTAGAATTGTACTCATAACTATGTGTGTCAGACGACATCCAAGAGCTATAATCAACACCATCTACAGTCATGTTCGCAACAGACTCTTCGAAACAGGTCTCATTTAAATCCGCCTTATCAGAATCAGCATAATAATCAGCCTCTCCCCAAAAAGTACCATTTCCATTGTATTCAAATTGGCCATCTCTGCTGAATATGAATTCATCATCATACAAGCAATTTCTAGAACCATCGTTAACCATTGCCCACCAAGAATACCAAGTCGCTTCATCAGGGCCAATTCCTAGCGATGCACCATCTCTTAACAATTTCCAAGTTTTAGAAGTAGTACCTGCTAAAAGGGTCAGTTGAGCATCAGGATCTTTAATCGTCAGTTCCGAAGAAAATTCAGCTTCTACACCCGCATCGTTAGCAGCTGTTAAAGTCACAGTATATTTCCCACCAGCAGTGTAGGTGTATACTGGATTTTCCTCAGTAGAGGTTCCAGTCTCATCACCGAAATCCCACGTGTAAGTTGTTGCGTTTTGAGAGAAGTTGGTAAATGAAACTTCAAAGAAATCAACCTCATCTACAGCAGCCTGAAAGCTGGCAATCGGATCTTTTGCCTCTGGCTCTCCACCTTCATCAGTAGAACATCCCATCATCACAATGCCCATGATCATCATAGACATGAGTGCGTAAATTAGTCTTGTTTTTTTCATGCTTAGAAAATTTAGTTTTTAGTAATTGTTCTTGGAAAGAGATCAGAAGTCTTTCGGTTTTCCACCTCATCCATGGTTACAATTATGAGAAACTAAATCACAGCACTTCAAAATAGAGCCTGCACAATAATACATCAACGTCAAAAATAGAATACATCAAAAACTCATCAATGAGAGTCAATAATAGCTTTTGAAGCAAATAATCGACATATTTATCATGAAAGATTAATTTACATTTTCCCGACAATGAACAAAGCGACTACATCACTGCTATGCACCATCCTGTTATTCATATCCCTATTCAGCTCTTCGGCTACCGCCGATGATTACAAGGGAATCCCCTTCATCACCACCTATCTCCCCAAGCAATACAATGCGGGAATGCAAAACAACGACCTACTACAGGATCAACGGGGAGTCATCTACATCGCTAACAACTACGGGCTACTAGAGTATGATGGCAGCAGATGGCGTATCTACTCCGTCAGCAACGGCACCAAGGTCAGATCCGTGTCCTTACACGCCAATGGTAGTATATATGTAGGTGCACAAAATCAGTTTGGTTACTTCTTTCCTAACGCAGAGGGTCTCATGACCTACCACTCACTCTCAGACCTACTCCCAGACAATCAACAGCAAATAGGAGAAGTATGGAAGTGCTATGTGATCGAAAAAAACATATACTTCTGCACAGACACACACATCTACAAGTATGATGGTCGATCCGTCTCTATAGTAGCACAGGATATAGAAATCGGCTCTTCTTTTGTGATTGGCAACCAACTCTATATCTACCAAGAGAACAAAGGGCTGTACTACATCGAAAAAGACCACCAAATCATGGTCTATGGCAGTGAGAGGTTCATCAACAAACGTATCGCTGGGCTTCTGCCCCTAGCCAATGATCGGTTTTTAGTTTGCACCGAAGAAAATGGTTTGTACTACTACAACGGGAGCAAATTTGAAAAATGGAAAGTTGGCGCAAGCCGCTTGCTCACCTCGGTCTTTATTCAGACTGTCTTGTCACTATCCAACCATACCATTGCGATCGGTACGCGCAACAACGGTATATTCCTCATCAGTAATGAAGGTGAGATTCTCGCCAAACTAGACAAGGAAAGAGGTTTCAACAACAAAGCCATCTTCGGTCTCATGGAAGATGAATTCGGCAACCTGTGGGTAGGACAAAACAATGGACTAGCCAAAATCGAAATCTCCTCTCCTTTCACTTACATCAGCCAGCAATTTGATCTTGAGGGAGCTGGCTACTGCAGTTATGCCAACAAAGACGGTCTGTACTTGGGTACTAACAATGGACTTTACCTCATAAATAACAACAAAGAAACCCAGAACAATCTCAACGACTACAGCACCAGCAAGCCCATGAATGGTCAAATCTATTCTATTCGAGAACTAGAAAACAAAATCCTTCTCGGGCATGAAGATGGAGCTACCTTTTTAGATCACGGAGTGGTCAATCAGTTCTCTACCACAGAAGGTGCATGGAAATTCATCACACCACAAAACAACTCTTCCCTACTCCTCGAAGGAAATTATCTAGGAATGAAGGTCTATAGAAAAGAAAATGGACAATGGGAAAGCAATGGGCTACTCGAAGGTCTTAGGGAATCTTCACGTGTTTTTATTGAGAACGTGGACGGTTCTATCTGGATGACCCATGGATATAAAGGCGTTTTTAAAATCTATCCAGCCAAAGACTACAGCAAAATAGACTCAGTACGGTTCTACGGCGAAAAAAATGGTTTTGCTACCAACCGGCTGATCAATGTCTTCAGCATCAACAACGAGAATATATTCTGCTCTGGAGAAGGAATCTATCGCTATGACAAAGAAGGTGACAAATTCGTCCTACACGAGAAGTTCACAGACATCTTTGGATCTAAAATTCATATCCGTGAAATGCAAGAGGACGCCAATGGCAATATATATTTCATCGCCTCAAATTTTTCAGGCCTCTTGACCAAAGACAAATTCAATGACTACAGCCTTGATACCAAGATTTTCAACAAGATTCATAGCAAACTGAATGATGATTTGGAAGACATATCTGTATTGGACTTTGGCAATGTACTATTTGGTGCGCACGAAGGGTTCATTCATTTCGATCCCCAAAAACAATCCGTCCTACTAAATCCCATCAAAGTACTGATCCGACGTGTTTTATCTACCAATGATGACTTGATCCTCTTCGACGGTAGCTTCCAGACGAAAGGTGAGGTAGTCTCCAGTCAACCAGCCTCTGTACTGCCCGAGTACAGTTACAGTGAGAATTCCGTGCTTTTTCAATTTAGCTCCAACTTTGTAGACGAAGACATGAAAACTGAGTATAGCTACTATCTCAAAGGGTACGAGGACAACTGGTCTGCATGGACTATAAACACAGAAAAGGAATACACCAATCTCCGTGAGGGGGAATACGAGTTCACCGTCAAAGCCAAAAACATCTATGACATAGAAAGTGAAATCGCCAGCTACCACTTTAGTATCAACCCACCTTGGTACCGCACCAAAATCGCCTACTTCTTATATTTTGTGCTATTCGTCGGGAGTATCAGTACTGTCGTGATTTCGCAAAATGTAGTACACACCAAAGAGAAGAAAGTGATGAAACTGACTCAAAAGAGAGAATTGATCCGAAAAGACAATGAAATCGTAGAGCTATCCGAAAAGTCTAAAGCAGAAATCATGAAGCTTCAAAACGAGAACTTAGAATTGGAAATCAACACCAAGAACAAAGAACTCGCCAGCTCTACCATGAACCTGATTGATAAAAACCAGCTTTTGACAGGTCTCAAAAATGACATCAAGCACATCCTGGATCAAGACAAGAAAAACAGCAATACCCGTTCGCTCAAAGAAATGCTCAAAAAGATTGACCGCAGTATCACACACGATGACGAATGGGAGCACTTCCAACAGTACTTTGATCAGGTACATGGGGACTTTACGACTAGACTCAGACAAGCCTATGCCAACCTGTCTCCTCAGGAGGTCAAACTATCCAACTATCTAAGAATGAGTCTATCTACCAAAGAGATTGCTCAGTTGATGAATATCACTACACGAGGAGTAGAAATAGCACGCTACAGACTTAGAAAAAAACTAAACCTTGATAGAGAAGTGAATCTTTCAGAGTTCATAGGCAGATTTTAAATCCGTAGATCAAGAAAACTAGCTCTCTAATTCAAGATGTATAATCAGTGCTATCAACCAACAGGTCTGATGTAATCATTTTTTTATCCCTACTGTACACCGAAAACACTTATACAGCTCAAAAACACTCATTTAAGTCCAATTGTAGTGTTTTTGAAGTAGCGCACACAAGAGCTTTGATGTATTAATGTAGGGTCGAATAATTTCGGTTTCAAGTTATAGAAACTGATTATTGTATCAAGATGCAAGCGTTCAAAACAGCTTTGTCGCTAGCACTCATTACGAAATGACTTGATTATGAACAATAGTAAACAGACCAATCCGTCCGTGACGCTGCATGAGGCGTCCTCTCAATACCAATCGAACACACACAAGATAAAATGGCTAGCCAAAACCATTGTGACGCTCACCGTTAGTCTATTCCTATTCTCGTGTGGATCCAAACAAGTAGAAAACAACGAAGAAGAAGTTTTCGTCTCAGAGCTATTAGGCAAAATGACCCTAGAAGAAAAAATAGGTCAGCTCCACCAGATCACCAGTCAATGGAATATGACAGGACCTGCTCCAGAGTACGCCCAAGGACATGAAGAAAGACTCAAGTCTGGGCTCGTCGGTTCTATGCTCAATGTCATTGGAGCAGAAGCTACGCTCAATGCACAAAAATTAGTCGTTGAAAACAGCAGACTAGGCATTCCGCTCATATTTGGGTATGATGTCATCCATGGCTACCGCACAATGTTTCCCGTTCCACTCGGTGAAGCTGCCTCATGGGACCCTGAGGTCGTCAAACTGTCCGCATCAATTGCCGCTTTAGAATCTGCGGCAGCAGGTCTTCACTGGACTTTTGCACCGATGATGGATGTAGGTAGAGATGCCCGATGGGGCCGTGTCATGGAAGGCGCAGGTGAAGACCCCTATCTTGCCAGTATCCTGTCAGCAGCCAGAGTACGTGGCTTTCAAGGAGAGAATCTAGCAGACCAAAAAACGATTGCAGCCTGTGCCAAGCACTTTGCAGGCTATGCTTTTGCCGAATCAGGCAAAGACTACAACAACGTAGACATCAGCAACGCTACACTACACAACGTCATCCTACCCCCGTTCAAAGCCAGTACCGCAGCAGGTGCAGCGACCTATATGAACTCCTTCAATACCATCCAAGGCCTCCCCGCCTCTGCCAACGAGTACATCCAGCGACAATTGCTCAAAGGTGACTGGGGATTTGATGGCTTTGTCGTCTCTGACTGGAACAGCATCGGAGAGATGGTCGCTCACGGTGCGGCACGCGATCTCAAAGAAGCCGCCAACATGGCGATCAATGCAGGTTCGGACATGGACATGGAGGGCAATGCCTACACCAACTTCCTCGCAGAACTGGTGGAAGAAGGCAAAGTAGATATCAAGATCATCGATGATGCGGTCAAACGTGTCTTGACTGTCAAATACCGTCTTGGGCTCTTCGAAGATCCATACAAGTACTCCAACAAAGAATGGGAGAAAAACACACTATACAGTCTCGGCAATAAATCTGCCGCACGAAAAGTTGCCAGAGAGTCTATCGTCTTGTTAAAAAATGAGGAGAATAAACTCCCGATCAGCAAATCAATCAAATCCATAGCAGTCGTAGGCCCACTAGCAGATGACAAAGATGCTCCATTAGGCAACTGGAGAGCCGATGCAGTCGCCAACTCGGCAGTATCTGTACTAGAAGGCATCAAAGCCAGAGCTGGAAAAGACGTAACGATCAATTATGCCAAAGGCTGTGATCTCGTCACCAGCGAAAGAAATTTTGCAGGTGAAATCAAATTCAATACGACAGATCGTACTGGATTCGCAGCAGCAGTGGCTGCCGCCAAAAAATCCGAAATTGTATTGTTAGCCATTGGTGAGGATTGTTTCCAATCCGGCGAAGGCAGAAGCCAAGCAGACATCAGGCTCAAAGGCCTACAAATGGAACTGTTCGACGCGATTTATGCCGTGAACCCAAACATTGTCATCGTACTGATGAACGGGAGACCGGTAGCGATCCCAGAGCTAGACGCCAAAGCGCCAGCAATCCTAGAAACATGGTTCTTGGGCTCAGAGGCGGGTCATGCCATAGCAGATGTCGTATTTGGTGATCACAACCCATCTGGCAAGCTTCCTATGACTTTCCCTAGGAGCAACGGACAAATCCCTATCTACTACAACGCCATGAACACTGGCAGACCTGGTCCTAAGAACGAGGTATTCTGGTCACACTACACTGACCAAAGCAATGCACCTTTATACCCCTTTGGATATGGACTTAGCTATACTGATTTCAAATATGACAACCTAGCTGTAGATAGTAGTGACCCAAGCGCAATTCAAGTTTCGGTGACACTACAGAACACAGGAGCAGTTACCGGTACAGAAGTCGCACAGCTTTATATCCGAGATCAATTTGCCAGTCTGGTGAGACCCATCAAAGAACTAAAAGGCTTTCAGAAGGTGACTTTAAAATCAGGAGAATCCAAAGACCTGACCTTCACTCTCACTGAAAAAGAATTGGGTTTCTATGACAATGAAGGCAGTTACAAAGTAGAAGACGGCATGTTTGACGTGATGGTCGGTACCAATTCTACGGACTTACTCACAGAGACGTTCCTATTGACAGCAGAAGCTGTTCAGTAAACAAATTTACTCTTAGTTTAGACCGTTATTCCTTGGCATGTGGCACACTGGCTAATACATAGTCTGTGTGCCACATTATATCAGGTTATATAATGATGAAATTGCTTCTTTAGCCCCCCAAACGATACAAGCATGAAAAACACGATACGGATTATTCCCCTATTAATTGCACTCTCACTGCTACTCTCGCGGTGCAAAGAAGAAAGCAATGCACAACTCAAAGGACAAGTCATGAATGCCTACACCGGCGCACCATTGTCAGGCGTACAAGTTCTACTGATAGAAACGGGCACATCTGTCACGACGAATGAAAATGGGAGTTTCAAATTCGCAGAAATGGACATTACCACTCTAGTTGAGGCACAGGTGGGACTAAAGTTGACCCTAGCAGACTATCGACCGCTAGAAATCAACGCTACCATAGACACCAACAATACCATCCAACTATCTCCAGTTGACATCCCCGTCTACTACTACAATCAGCCCGTACAGCTGAGCGATGGCATCACTACAGGTACCGTTCAGGATCAGAATATGGATCAGCAGCTCATTCAAAACCTGATGGACAGACTGGTCAGAGATGAATACAAAGAGATTCACAGTCTCCTAATCTACAAAGATAACATGCTGGTAGTCGAGGAGTATTACTATGGCAACAATGACACCATCGACTTTGAAAACGGTGTGACGGTCGATCATCAACCTGCCCCTATCCAGTGGTCTCGTGAAGACAAGCACTATGTAGCCTCTGCCAACAAAGCCCTCACGGGTACGATCGCAGGAATGGTTTTGGCAGAAAAAGGAATCAGCACAGATGAAGCTATTTCGCAGTATCTACCCGACTATGCGTCTTATTTCACGGACCCCAACAAAGCGAAAGTCACCCTACACCACTGCCTCAACATGACGGCAGGTTTCCAATGGAATGAGTGGACTGGCAATGATCTCAAAGACCTCTGGAAGTCACAGGACTTTGCCGAATTTGTCCTATCCAGAAACAATATGTCGCCTAACTCAGAGTGGCGATACAACAGTGCCCTGCCTAACCTCATCCTCAAAGCGCTAAGCAACATCGTCGATCAGGACATTAGAGACTGGGCGGACGACAACTTCTACCAAGCACTCGGTATCACTGATTACCAATGGCAGTCACAGCCTGACGGTACGCCTGAAGGATCCGCACGCATGTACCTCAGACCGCGAGATATGTTAAAAATCGGCATCACCCTACTCAATAACGGACAATGGAACGGCCAACAAGTTATACCCCAAGCATGGGTCGCTCAATGCCTAGAAGTACAAGAAAACACCGACTCGGGCGAGTATAGTCATGGATTCTGGTTAAGATCACTGGATGGGATCAACTACCTATCTGCAGAGGGAGATGGGGGCAATTTCATCAATGTGTTTCCTCAGCAAAACATGGTCGTCGTGATGACCCAAGGCAACTACCTCAAGTGGCCTATCTACATCGACCAGATGGACGACATGTTAGAGAACTACATTTTCCCAGCGTTGTAATACGTTTTGCTGTTCCGAATACATGCTAAATCGTAACCCTGACTCAAGATATAGCATGTGTACAGAACAAAAAAGAAATGGTTGGATACCAAAGTCCTTGAGCTTGCGCAAGCAGGGAGTTGCAGTAAGTGTAACACATGATCCAGCTTGCACAAGCAAAAGGGCATGCTTGCCCAAGTTGAACCCTTTGCTTGCGCAAGCTTCAGTAATGATCAATAGATCCAGTTTATAAAAGAAAAACCTAGCCGGTTTATACATAGCCTAGATTCGTGCATCACGAACCTAGGCTCTTGAATTTCTCTATCTAGATCAGCATACTGCTATGCTAATGATCCTGTGCGGCACCTGCTCCGCGTGGGTAACGAATGCTCTCGACCATCTCTTGCACTTCCTCAGGTGGCGCTGGAGACATACGAGATATCACCAGTGACACCACGAGATTCACCACCATGGCGACTGAACCAAAACCCTCAGGAGATATCCCAAACCACCAATCCTCAGGCATACCACCTCCAAAACCTTGCAGTTTGTATTTGACCATATAAAACAGCATCAGCAACGTACCGATTATCATCCCAGCGATAGCACCTTCCTTGTTCATACGCTTGTCAAAGATCCCCATCACGATCGCAGGAAAAAACGACGCAGCTGCCAGACCAAAAGCCAGTGCCACCGTCGCAGCAACGAACCCTGGAGGATTAATCCCAAAGTAGCCCGCTACTACCACAGCTACTGCTGCGCCAGCACGTGCCCACATCAACTCCTCCTTGTCCGAGATGTTAGGCTTGAGTTGCTTCTTGATCAGGTCATGCGAGACACTCGTAGAGATCACCAACAACAAACCTGCTGCTGTAGAAAGCGCTGCTGCCAGTCCACCTGCTGCAACTAATGCGATCACCCAGTTGGGCAACTGTGCGATTTCGGGATTGGCCAAAACCATAATATCTCTGTCGATAGTCAATTCGTTGACCGCAGGGTCAGCGACATACTGGATCAATCCATCCTTGTTTTTATCCTCATAGGCTATCAACCCCGTTGACTCCCAGTTGCTAAACCACTCCGGTACATCGGAGTAGCTCTTCTCAGAGACCGTCGTAATCAAGTTGGTACGCGCGAAAGCAGATATAGCCGGAGCAGTCGTGTACAGTATCGCAATGAAGAGCAATGCCCAGCCCGCTGAGATACGTGCGTCTTTGACTCGTGGCACAGTGAAGAATCGCACGATCACGTGAGGCAATCCTGCCGTCCCCATCATCAGTGCTAGCGTGATCGCAGCGACATCCCATCTACCTTTTGCTCCCGTAGTATATTCTTGAAAACCAAGCTCAACATGCAGCTGGTCAAGCTTATCTAGTAAAAACATCCCAGACCCATCCTCTATCGTACCACCGAATCCCATCTGCGGGATGATGTTTCCAGTCAACTGGATGGAAATAAAAATAGCAGGCACCATGAATGCAAAGATCAAAACACAGTACTGTGCTACCTGTGTGTAAGTAATCCCTTTCATCCCACCGAGTACCGCATAGAAAAACACCAAGCCCATCCCGATGAATACGCCTGTATTGATCGGCACTTCGAGGAATCTGGCAAACACCACGCCGACTCCACGCATCTGCCCTGCCACGTAGGTGAACGACACGATGATCGCACAGATGACAGCCACCGTCCTGGCAACATTAGAGTAGTACCGATCTCCGATAAAGTCCGGCACGGTAAACTTGCCGAATTTGCGCAGGTAGGGAGCCAACAGCAGTGCCAATAGCACATAACCACCCGTCCAGCCCATCAAGTAGACCGCTCCGTCATAGCCCATGAACGAGATCAGTCCCGCCATGGAAATAAAAGATGCCGCTGACATCCAGTCCGCTGCAGTGGCTAGTCCGTTGGTCAAAGGATGCACCCCGCCACCTGCCACATAAAATTCTTTGGTAGACCCAGCCCTGCACCAGATCGCGATCCCGATATAGAGTGCAAAGGTTGCCCCTACGATAATAAATGTCCAAGATTGAATATCCATAGCGATTAGTTTTCGTCTAGGTTAGAAGTTTTGTCTAGGCGGTTCATCAACCACACATAAGTGAATATGAGAACCACAAATACGTATATCGACCCCTGCTGTGCAAACCAAAAACCGAGTTTGAACCCTCCGAGCCGAATCGTATTGAGCTCATCTACCCAGATAATCCCAAAACCAAATGAAACTAAAAACCATATCACAAGTAATATGACTAGATACCGGAGATTAGTCTTCCAGTAGCGCTTGTGTCCTTCATTGTCTTTCATAATCATGTCTAAATTTTCGAACTCCATCATGCTGAGTTCAATCCACAATATATAAAATGAATCAGGTTTTGTCAGTCGACAAAACCAAGGATCGAAACATTTAGATGCATAAATGATCGATTTACCCCCTATAAAAAATGAGTCCTCATCGGTTCTAATCGATGAGGACTCATTTTCATTTTCCTGATGAAGAGTTTTTGACGGTACTCTCTCAGTCCCTGAAATACAAAACTTGATTATTTATTTCGATCAATTTTATTTTCTTCTATCACTTGACCTTTCTCATCCACGTCGATGACCTCATACCCCAGTGCTTCGAGTTTCGATCGATTAGTGGCTGCATCGCCCACTACTACGATGTAGAACTTATCCTCCGCCAAGTACTTCTTCGCCAGCTTATCCAAGTCCTTTTTACCGACTGTTGCGATGATCTCGTTTTGTTGATCTACAAAATCCTCTGATAGGTTGAAATGATTGATCCTTCGAAGAAAGCTCGCTTTTTGACGTGGTGTTTCATACTTACGTGCATCACGCTGGCCAACGGCCTTTTTCATAAACGCTAGTTCTTCATCCGTGATTCCATCTTCACGATACCCTGTAATCTCTCTCATGAACTCAAAGACCGCACTATCCGTGACGTCCGCTTTTACCCCTGCCAGTGCAGTATATGGACCTGGCTCATCCTCACTATGGAAATACGTTCTAGCTCCATAAGTCCAACCTTTGTCCTCTCTCAGGTTCAGATTGATGCGGCTGTTGAATGCTCCACCGAGCGGAAAATTCATTAGGTACGCTTTATAATAATCCCCTGTCGCATCATAAGCCATGTCCGTGACATACCCGATACGAATCTCAGACTGGGGTGCATCCTTTTTGTCCACTAGATAGATGGCAGTATTCGCAGATGCTTTGGCTGCTGGCAACTCTGGCAACTTCACTTCTTTGGCCTTCCATGATTTCAAAAAGCCCAACTGACTCTTGATTTCCTTTTCGGTCACATCTCCTACTACAACCAGTTCAGAGATAGACGGTGAGTAATATTTCTCATAAAATGACTTTACATCCTCTACCGTGATCGCCTCTACAGTCTCTTCTATCCCTTCTCTAGGGACAGAAAAAATATGTTCATCTCCATAGAGTAATCGGTCATACACCAAATCAGCAATACTAGACGGGTCCTTCAGAGAAGACTTAATTCCCTCCAATTGTTGATTCTTTAGTCTATCAAAATCCTCCTGCGTAAAGGCTGGACGCTTCAAAATCTCATCTGCCAGTTCGAGGGTTTTAGTCAAATTCTTTTTGAGGGTATTGATCGTCATGGTCGTCATGGTCGTGCTACTAGAGACGTTGATTTCACTACCGATCTTCCTCAACTCTTCCTGAATCTCTTCCGAGCTATAATTCTCCGTAGATTCGTTCATCATCGCAGCAGTTAGACTCGCCAGACCAGACTTAGTAGGCGCATAGGCGTCCATTTTGTGTCCGCCGTTGATCGTGAGCTGTAGCGTCACGGTCGGGATTTCATTAGATTCTGCACCGATGACCTTGATTCCGTTGGCCATTTTATCTTTCCAGAAATCAGGCACCTTGATCGTAGGGTTAGGTCCTAGCGGCGGTCTCACGTTTCTATCAAAATTATCAGGAGCAGGTTTATTGTAAGCCACCCTATCATAGTCTGTCGTAGGAAAAGGACTATCTCCTTCCATCTGTGGGACATAGTTGTCAGGCTTGGCCTTAGCCGTATTTTCATCTGGGATTACGCTCTGAATCACGCCTGGTTTCCCTTTGATGTACTGATTAAATACACGCATTACGTCTTCTTTCGTCAGGCTATTGTACCTATCTAAGTCCTCTTTGATATAGTTGGGATTACCCGTAAAAGTCTCGTAGCTCGCTAGCTGACTTACTTTTCCGCTAACACTCGCCAAACCATTGATCATATCGGCCTCACGATTGGCTTTAAACTTGGTGATATCATCATCTGTCACCCCATTTTCGGCAAACTCTTCTAAGATGGTACGCATCTCGCCTTCAAAATCAGACAAAGTCTGCCCCGGAAATGGCAATACAAACATGGTAAACTCACCTGCCAACTCACTGCATGGATGAAAAGTAGATGCCTGAATGGCCTTTTGTGTCATCACAAACTTCTTGTAAAAATATGAACTCTTGCCCGTACCCAATATCTCCGCCAGACAATCCAGCGGCGCTTCATCTGGATGGCGAGTAGGAACAGTAGGAAAGGTGAACATCAACGCTGGGAACCGAATATTGCTATCCACATACGATACATAGCGGTCTTGATCCAGCGTAGGCATCGCTAGCTTCATATCTGTCACCTCTGGACCTCTAGGGATCACCCCAAAATACTTTTCAACCTTGGCGATCACGTCTTTGGTCTTGACATCTCCACCGACAGTCAGTGTCGCATTGTTAGGTCCATACCAGCGCATGAAAAACTTTTTGAGATCAGTCACATCGACTCGATCCAAATCCTCTAGTCGACCGATCGTCAACCAAGAATAAGGGTGACCATACGGATAAAGTGCAGCTGCGTTGATTTCTCTCCACCTGCCATAGGGACGGTTATCATAGTTCTGGCCTTTTTCATTCTTCACAGTAGCACGTTGTACTTCAAACTTCTCTTGGGTCACTGCATCAAGGAAAAACCCCATGCGATCGGCTTCTAACCACAGCATGGTCTCTAGCTGGTTACTAGGTACGGTTTCGAAATAGTTCGTACGATCGCGGTTGGTCGTCCCGTTCATGGTACCACCTGCTTCGGTCACGATTTTGATGTGCTCTTCGTCTGCCACATGATCCGATCCTTGGAACATCATGTGCTCAAAAAAGTGAGCAAAGCCAGACTTGTTCAACTCCTCTCGTGCTGAGCCGACATGGTAGGTCACATCGACATGTACGAGCGGGTCGGAATGATCCTCATGGATGATCAGTGTCAGGCCGTTGGCCAATTCATATTTTTCATAAGGGATAATGACTTCATCGCCTTTTTTGGTGACTTTTTCGATCAGCTTGGTTTGTGAAAACGCCACTGATGACACCAGGAGAGATAATCCTAATAGTAGATATTTCATTTTGGAATTGTTAATTGAATTAAATTATGGAATGCCCATAGGTTGATTGTATTGTAATATGTAGAAATCATCAGAGATAATAAAGTCCTCAACAGACAATACCGCTACCTACGATCTTCAGTTCGTCAATTAGTGTCACTAACTGGTCAGTTTATTACAAACTACTCAAAATTTCTATCCCAATTACAACCATGTTAGGGAGTACCGTGTCTTTGATAAACACTATTTACAATTCAAATAGTCATGTATAATATTTAAATGTAACTATATCATGAATAAACTCAACCCACTACTTTCTCTACTATTGTTAATTAATCTATGCATTTTATCAGGATGCGGTAGCGACGATGATGGAAGTACCTCATTAAATGCTCCAGATCAAACACTCACTGTACAAGAAGATATTGAATCAGGTGATCTAATTGGTGAAATCCAAGTCGACCATGCGCAAACCTCTTCGTTAAGTTTTAATATTTTATCTGGAAACGATGCAGGGATCTTTGACATGTCAAATGATGGCAAGATTTCATTGGCTGATGGTATATCTCTAGACTATGAAGAAACCGATAGTTATGAACTAACTGTTGAGATTTCAGATGATGTATCTTCCGATGAGACAATCGTCACAATCAATGTCTCAGATGTGGACGAAACAGGCATCTTAATCCTCAATGGAATCACATACGAATTTGGCGATGAAGGTATTCTTCTGGACGAAGGTGCATCTGACCCTTTCGATAATGGCAACAATACTCACTTTGTTTACAACTTCAGTTTCGCAGAAGGAGACCTAACCCAAGATGAAGAAAACGAAGAGGACTTTGAATTTACAAACATCACTCTGCTTTTTGCAACAGAACTCTACTCTCCAGGAACTGAATCTTTTAACTTGGGCACATTCGAACACGCTCCAGGAGACGCCACGGCAGAAGAACTTGACGGTAAATACTTCTTTAGAGAACTAGCATTTGCTATTGATGGAAATAACAATGGAACGACCTTAACCAACGAGGATGACGTAGAGAAAGACGTCATATATCTAGCAACGTCTGGTACCGTGGAGGTAAGTTCTACCGAAGGCAGTGCGTATAAATTAGTGTTTGACATTACTATTTCACAGATAGATTTCGATCCAGAGCTAAACTGGTTATATGAAAATGATATAGTCCCCAATACAGAAAGGCATATGAGGTTTACTTATGATGCCCCTTTTAAAGTCGTCAGCGGCGACACCTCAGAAGAAGTAGAAGATGATGGCCTCAATTAATAGCTAAGTACAGAACCCCTAATAAACAAAGAAGTGGTTACCGTATAGTAGCCACTTCTTTGTTTATTAGGAGGGTAGAATCCATACTTCCATATACGATTCTCTGTATCTTTTATCTCTTTTTCTTCTTAGTAACTTCCTCTTGAGCCAAAGCCCCTTTGCCCGTGGCAGCCCAAAAGATACCACCATAAATATGCTCTTGGAAAATCGCATCACTGTATGTCCCTGGCAGATGTCCTAGTGCCGTGTAGAATGCTCGTCCACCATCGTGCGTATGATACCAAGACATGGGGTGATAGCCGTCCATGCCTTTGGCGACTCTACCTTCTCCCCATTGGGCTTTGTAATCATAGGTAGACTCATCCACTGTCAGCAGGTACTGCAGGTTGTCTGCCTTCTCTTCCAAAAACTCATAATACTCATCCGTCCACCAGCGTGTATCAGGCATGAGTTGCATCCCTGGGAAGTTACGGTCTTCTACTTTGAGCAGTGCCGTCTGGTTGTGCGGATGGATGTGAAACATACGTCCCACCAACTGGGTATACCATGGCCAATCGTACTCGGTATCTGAAGCAGAATGAATCCCTACATACCCCTTACCTGACTGTATGAATCGCTCGAAAACTGCCTGCTGCTCTTCGTTAAGTACATCCCCAGTGGTATTGAGAAATATCACCACACTATATTGCGCCAGTCTCTTATCGGTAAAAAACAACCCTGCATTTTCGGACCAATCAAGTTGAAAATCGTTTCGCTCAGCAATCTCACGTATCGCTGTGACCCCTTCGTGGATCGAGCCATGGTGCCAGCCATCCGTTTTGGTAAACAACAGTGCCTTGAATTGTTGTGCTTGTGCATAAAAGGTAGTCATCACAAGTGCGAGGACGACCATTGAAATCTTATTCATCATCATGTTAGTCTTTTTATAAATCTTACTAAAACGAAAATTAACAAGAATAATTGAGTTCGTGCTTTTAATCTCCTCCATTATCCATTTAAACCACACTAAGCTTATTGTTTATATAAGACCTCTTTTATAAACATACCATCCCAAAAGCAACAGCAAACCGCCTAATACAACACTCAACCAGATCCAGGCCATAGAAGTAGCAGGAGCTATTTGGTCCGGTGCACCGAGGTAAATAAAGGATGCCCAATAGTAAGGAGACTTTTTCTCTTGGCTCAGTTTGGTATCATCGAGGTAGTTGATTTTGGCCTGACGGATCGCTTGATAGGGATATGCATTGTTGTGGTAGTGTTGGTAAAACCTCTCCATGAGCTCTGCAGTGGCTTGATCATTGACTCGCCAGAGAGAGAGTAGTACGTTCTTGACCCCTACTTGCACGAAAGCAGTCGCCAGACTCTGAGGACTTGCTCCCTGATAGAGCAGTCCCAAACCCGTCTCACAGGCACCTAGTACCATGAGCGAAGCGGACAATTCCATACTGCCAATCTCTGGAAAATAAAGCGTAGAATCGATAAACTGGATCGCAGGCGGATCATGCAGATAGCCCCCAGAAGCATGGGTCGATAGATGAATGATTCCATAGTTTTTAGCCTCCTCCATAAATCGTCGTTTGGTCGCTTTTTCCTTACTATAGTACTGCCCCTTGATTTGTCCCCTAATTGCGGACGCTTCTTGCGCACTGTACTGCAGATGAAGATTCGTGCCAGCAAATTCAGGAAAGAACCCCAATAGCTTATGATCTCCCGATGTACTAGTCCGTTGCTGCAGATAAAGTTGGGCAGAATAGTGATGAAGCAAAGTCGTTTGGCGAAGCAACCAGGGCCAATAGGCATAGTTCATCCCGACTGCTGTCTCGGTCAGCAAAGCATCAAACGGTACAAAATTAAGTAAGCCGTCCGCTACCACCATCAGCTGCGAAGGAGTTGTATCTCCGAGCAATTGACTACCTAACCGTTCCGCTACATGAGCGTACTCCGTAGGTCGTTCATTGATGTGTTCGGGGCTAGAAAAGAAATGCAACAAAGACTTACTGTCTTCTTTGAGTTGGTACACAGCGGTATCACGGTGCATCGTGACCGAATGAGGTGTCACTTCGAATCGATAATAAGCCTGCTTACCTACAAAATATGCCCAGAGTTGAAGTCTCTCCCGATCCAACCGCTTTTGCAAACTGTCAAAATCGAGTAATGAACGCATAGGAACATCCTGAGAGGACCCAGACGTACTAGCCTCAAGCCGGATATGGTTTTGCTGATCGATGAGTTGCTGTATCTCTTCTAGTCTCGCTCCAGACCCCTTGGCACGAGCTTGTGCCAACTCCCCTTCGATTTTAGCCTGTCGCCGCACCCATTTTCTTCGCGACGAATCAGCATCATAACTAGCAATCTGCTGCCGTAGTTCTACAGCTTTGGTACGCTCAGCTACTTGCAGTGCCAGTGCTGCCAGTTGGGTCTGAGGGACTACCTGATATTGCTGATAGAGTAGATACAAGATTTTTTCTGTCCGTTGTCTTCTTTCTCCTTGCTGTAGGAGAATGGACTTTCCATAATTGTAATGCTGCGCTAACTGATCTTCCACCCTAGCACTTTTGTGGTAGTACCCCATAGCCAATTTGAATTGTCCGAGACGCACCAAAACATCAGCCATACCATCCATAGCTGCCTTAAGTGTATTTTCTGCATAGAGCAAAGAATCATGAGGTAAACCACTATTCCACTCTGGGATCAACTGATGCAACGCCTTTTCGAAGCTCTCTTTGCTCGGAACCCATCGTCTCGTACTCATGAGCAACTGCCCCAGTTGGACATGCAGTTTGGCCAGTCGTCGTGGTTCTATCTCTTGTAGTTCTTTACAGCGCGCTAAGGCTTTTTGTGTCGCAGCGATGGCACTGACCGTATCTTCTAACTGTAGATACAGAGAAGCCTGATTAGACCAATGATCAGCCTGTAGCAGATCAGACACACTATTTTGCTCGAAAAGGGTTTGCGTTTGCGCACTGATTTGCTGAGCCAATTCTAGTTGTTGATCTAGCAGATAGGCATGAGATAGATTGACAAGAGTTCTGACCTTTTGATCCACTTGCTCTGGAGCGATCAAAAACTCCGCTTGCCGCAGTAGATCAATGGCATTCGTCACTCGACCCGTCGATTTATACACGATCGACAGGTTGATCAAAGCAGTGATTTGTTGCTCTCGGCTTTTGTTTTTTTGTGCTTTTTGGAGATAAAGCTGAATGATACTCTCTGCGCTACTGTAGTCACCAATCATACTGTAGGCATTGGCTAGAGGAATCAGCACATAATCAATCAAGTCATAGCTTTCGACAGGCTGACCCTTGCCTTCTATCCAAGCCTTTTCATACGCTTGGATCGCTTGCGTCACTTGCCCGTACTGCATTCGATAGTAGCCCTCATTGCTATACAGCACACAAAGCGCCAGATGCTCATCTGCTTGCGTGGCAGGTCGCCAACTGTTGTTTTCTATGGCATCAAAAATACTGAGGTTCTCTTTCGTAGGGTGTGCCAAAAACTCATCTAAGGTCGCATAGATCAAACCTTCTAGATCGTCTTGGGATCGAAAAGTATCCTGCGCCCACGTGACCTGCATCACCAAAAGACATAGGAACAGCAAGCAAAATTCCCGTATTAGAATCGCCATATCAGATACATCGACCACTGATGATTCGGCTGATTGAGCAGGTAAGAGTAACGAAAACCAGCACTAGGCCCTATCCGTGCCAACCCGAGATTGACATCCACGAATGCACCAGGAACAATTCGTTGCGCCCCCGTATCAGCACTTCCCTCATCTACCCTACTTAGATCTGGATTAGGCTCCAGTTGATCGCTTCCTTCAAATCGAATATAGTAATCATACGCACGCTCGTAATCCTCCGTCTCTTTTAGTTTCATATTGAACTGAATCCCAGCACCAAAACTTACAAAGTTGGCCAGATTGTAACGGTACGATATTGGAATCAAAGTCATCGTCAGGTAATCAAAAGAAGACTCCTCATATATATCCTCTATTTCCGTGATCGCCTGGCGATCCGTTTCTGTCTCTGTTCGGGTCTGACTCTGGCTCTCATAGCTCCCCTTGCCTAGGAGCAGTTCGGCTTGTAGATAACCTCGGTCGGGTTTATAAGGAGCTATCGTCGCTCCTGCATAGTATTGGCGACTCGCACTGAGGGAAGGAATAGCAGTATAACCCATCACCGCACCGATGGATATACCCGGTTTGAAATATGACTTGCTGTAGTTAGTCAGGATGGGCTCGTTCTTGTCAAAAATGATGGCGGTACGACTGACTGTATTCTTTTTAGGCACATCCTTTTTGAGCGCAATCTTGTATTTTACAAATCCCTTCGTCGAGTCATATTCTGATACTCCGGGTTGATTACTCCCTGGCAAATATATGTTTCGAAAGACAAATGACATTTGCTTTTCGCCCCGAATGGTATCCAAACAACTGATGGTAATAGGCATGGATCCATCAGGACAGATCGGACACGGTGGATGCATATCCAGCACCTCTAGCGTCGATTGATCCAGATGCTCAGGCACGTCTACATCCAAACGGATTTTACTGGCTGGTCCTTCGCCATTGTTCTGAAAACGAATTTTGTACTTGAGCTTTTTATTCTTGGCAAATCTATAGTTGAGTCGAGTATCCGATACAGCCATTTTGTTGGGGTCATGCGAAGTGGTGATTTCCATCTCTAGATCCTCCACTTTGTGTGCACTGCTACTTCGATCTGGCACATAGATGCCACGTACCTTGATGATCGCACTGGTATCCTTCAGCATGTCAGGTGTAGTCTCTAGTGTCATGAAAAAGTTACGCTGCTCATTTGGTCTCATGTCTCCAAACTCCAAGATAAGCCTGTCGCGAAACGTATGCTCTGATTCATCTAAAGTCTGAATCAAGGGTGGATGCTCAGTAGAGTCCCCTCCACCATCGGCATAGAGCCCCGCAGGACTCCCCATCCCTACCCATAACTTATCGGTTTGAAAATCCGATGAATTGAACAGTGCTGACAGCATCGGTGATTCGATGGTACGCTCTCCGTGATGTGTGCGTACATCGACCATTTTGAAGTTGTCTGCTCTAAATTTGTTTTCATTGTAGTAGACATAAAGTTTGCCACTACTAATCTGCTGGCTCGTGTTTTCGTAGCGCAGCGTCACCACCATCTGTTCATTAGGTACGGGTTCTCGGTTTTTGAGCATCGCTATCCCTCCAAAACTCTCATAGACACTATCCTTGACGGGTTCATAAGAGGTTTGGTTTACGGTTACTTTTTTGGGACGGCTAGGTGGTGCTTTTCCATTGTCATAGTTGTTGGTGACCTGAAGATGAACCTCCTGCTCTCCAGGGTTTTCATAGGTATGTTCTGGCGCTTCGTCCATACTATACGACCCGTCTCCAAACTCCCAGAAATAAGTATAGAAAGGCTCTGGTGCACCGGGTATTTGAATCAAAGGTGGTGTATCTGCTGAGAGCTTGACTTTATTTTGATCTTGCTCGATCAGTATATTGGCTTCTCTAAGACTATCTGTAGCGATGGGACTTTGTGCTTGACTAGCCGTGCCATATACAACTGATAGTATCAATAAAAGGAAGGGTAAATTCTTTCGCATAGATGGGGTGGATTGTAGGTTATGTGTCTGTGATACTTATAGAACCAAACGCACTCAAAAGTACCAAAGTATAATTGATTCTTTATTAGATACAATTTTATTCTAGTTAAGAATTAACATTTAGGCTATAAGCAGCGCAGTAAAAAGCACGCACAAAAGAAGAAAGCGTGTAATCAGATTTATTATCGTGTTGCGTTTCATGATAGTAGGGTTAATGTTGTCTAAAAAGAGAATGGAGATTAAAACATGCTTTCATCTCTATTCTGTGACTACCAAAAACAAAATACCACTTGGCAATCCAGAGGTGGTATCTTGAGCTGGTCAAAGAGATCTACTTAGGGTAGATCATTGATCAATTGTGTGAGTTCACTTTCGGTAGTAGGCATCAGCGCATCCACTACTTCGACATGATCTTCGGTTGTAGTGGCGGATTGAATCGCATAGTGGTACTCGTCATCCACGATGGACACTACGATGAAGTGTACATCGATCCCTATCGGCATCATCCCGTAGTGTTCTGAGAACAATTCGTCCTCTGGGAAGTACGTGTCGAAACGCGCCAATGCAGCAGGTTCCCCGTCATAACTCAAGTACACTGCACAGTTGGTATCATCATAGCCCTCTGGCACATCTACGAACACAGTCGTCTTAGGTAGGTCAGAACTATACCATTTGTCCAAGTTGGTCCACCCGAAATCGTTGAGGAAGGCATAATAAGTCCCGGCATGTTGTCCACCGCCCGTGCCATCTGCACCCTGACCGACTGCTTCCAATCCTCGGTTTTTCTCTTCTTCCCAGACTACATCACAGTCCGCCGTCTCACAGTCTTCATTGGCATTGCCAAATATGCGCATGTCCATGTCTAGTGAGTCGGTTTTCACCTGTAGCTGATAGCCCATGTTTTCTTTCATGAATACCGCTTCGCCATCTTGCTTCACTTCGATATAGAATTCTCCACCTGAGATGAGCGTAGCTCGGGTACCATCTCCCATTTGGCCCATGGTGGGCTTATTGCCCAGCAGCATATCTGCGCGTCCGAATATTTCTATAAAAGTCACATCCACAGAACCTGTCACAGGCTCACCATTCGCATCCACTAACCCCTCCGCAGGGATGGACAGTGTACTTGTTCCGCTTTTGCTGCTCCATGAGCCTCCTTCTGCTACATCGAACGCAAACGTCTCTTTGCGTTCATTCAGCTGCTCAGTGAAACTCTCATTGAGTGCTTGGCCATCTGGCTCAGGCAATATTGGATCCAAGATATCTTCGCCTTTATTCTCACAGGCACCTAACATAGCCGTTGCTGCAATACCTAGTACTACTACTGGCTTTTTCAAGAATGAAATAAATTTGTTCGTTTTCATAATGTTCGTTTTTGGTTTACACTCCTAGATCAATACTTCCCCAGTTTGTTACCCCCTCTCTCAATTTTTTTTTCATAATTTGCCTTTTCAGAATAAAAACCGCCTCTATTGATAAATAGAACGACCAACATGACAGAAGACCAACATAGTGACCAACGCTACATTCAGGGACTGCTAGAGAATGATCGATATCTGGTGCAGGAGATATATGAAAAGTTTGCCCCTAAGGTGGTAGCCTTCGTGAAAAGCAATCAGGGAGATGAATCGTCTGCCAGTGATCTGATACAGGACACACTGATCGTGATCTACCGTCAGGCACAGGACAAGGGGCTACTACTGACCTGTCCGTTTGAGGCCTATTTTCTATTGCTATGCAAACGACGCTGGTGGAATCAACTAAAAAGTCGAAAAACAGAGGTAACAATCGAGGACGAAACGCTATCTATAAACGAAGGGCAAGACGAGCTCGTCTCACTCAGCGAAGTACATGAAGCAAAATGTACACTGTTTGAGAAAAAATTTGAAGCACTGGGTGATAAGTGCAAAGAATTGCTTCGTCTCTCACTGAAACTAGACTCGATGAAAGAGGTAGCAGAAAAACTCGGCGTAAGCTACGCCTATGCCCGCAAGAAAAAATCTACCTGTATGGGGAGTCTTACCGAAATGGTACGCACCTCTGATGAATATAAAAACTTGAACACATAATGAGCCAGGAAGAAAATTATATACTGATAGAGTCCTATATACAGGGGGATATGGAAGCCTCAGAACGCAAGGCGTTTGAAGAGCGTCTAAACACTGAGCCTGAGCTAGCCGAACAATACCAAGTGTATGAGGAGACTTGGAAAAGCCTCAAATCAAGCATCCAGCGAGAAGCTCACGAATCAGAGCTCAAGAACAGCCTGCAACTCGCATCCCAAGCCTATTTTGCGAAAGCAGGAGACACACCTGTACTAAAACCCAAAAGACCATGGTACTTGGCAGTCGCAGCAGTAGTGGCTTTGCTGGTAGCTGTAGTGTATGTATTCAACATGGGTAGTCCGCAGTACAGTGACTATGCACAGTATGACGCCTTGAGCCTCTCGCTAAGAAGTGATGATCCAGATGCTGCCTTGAGAAAGAAGGCAGAAACGGCTTTTAATGCGGGCGACTACACTGCGTCGGCCAACTACCTCAAACAGATCAGCGATAAGAATGACAGTGTCAAGGCCTTGTTCTATCTAGCGCTCAGCTATATAGAAACAGGAGACTATCAGCTCGCAAATACGCTACTGACCGAACTGCAAAATGGCACATCTGTGTACAAACACCGAGCAACTTGGTTTCGTGCACTTTGCTATCTCAAGCAAAATAAAATGGATGAATGCAAACAATTGCTAGAGCAGATACCAGTAGAAGCGCAAGACTATCAACAAGCGCAAGATCTCTTAGAGGCTATGTGAGACGAGCGAGGGTAGAAACGAGTGACAGGCATCCTATGGGCTTTGTTAGAATCCATAAGGTCATCAAGCCTGCATAGCCTCTGGTACCGTTATACCCACTTCTCGTATTACAAATATTCAGATCGATCGGAAATGCGACCGAGCGGGTCTTTAAGATCAAAGTACAGGTAGTGGGTCAAAGGCTTTCAGATCGCTTTGAGGAAAGTAATAAAGGTTCGGGTTTCTGCTTGCGCAAGCAGAAGGTCCACCTTGGGCAAGCAGACCGTTGCGCTTGCCCAAGCACAGGCTCCCCCTTGCGCAAGGAGAGAGTCGACCTTGCGCAAGGCCAGATCGCCGCTTGAAGTCTTCTCAGTCTTAGGATTCGTACTATTTAACTTTATTAAAACCTTGTCTGAAATGCATCAATCGCACATTGTCTTCAATCAACCTTTACATAATCAATAGTGTCTCCGACACGGTTTGTCTAGCAGGATTTTTCTACCTTCATGCTGAGGTCTACTTATAAATTCACGGATAGTTGATGAACCAGCAGCATATCTGTATGATAGTGCAAGAGAATATGCAGCTCGGAAAGGTTTGCTGTCAATAGAGGTGATCGAGTAGCTGATCCGTGTCGGAGACATTGTTTTTATAGGATTGGTTTTCAGTCGCCCTGTTGTTTTATACTACATGTTCTGCTCTGATCGCATTGCAAATGCTCAAACCATACCATCCTCGTTACAAACGAGGACGATTTGGGTAGAAGATCAAATCGCATCCATAAATTCGACCAAAAGAAAAGATCAAATTGTTACAAAAAAGCTACAGATGAACCAGATTAGACAGTTTATTGAGCGCATTACGCCTATGAATGATAGTGATTGGCAGTTTTTCTCTTCCAAACTAAAAACTATAACCCTTCACAAACACACACACCTTTTGGAGATGGGAGAAACAGAAAATGCACTATCCTTTATTACCAAAGGAATAGTCAGACTCTACATCCCCAGAGAAGAACAAGATTTAACCTTTGGCTTTTTATTCGAAAATGAATTTGTGACTGCCTACGATTCCTTTTTGACACAAATGCCCTCCGAATACCAAATAGAGACGTTGACAGAAACCACCTTGTGGAGAATATCGCATCGAGACTTACACGAAGTGTACGAGCAAACCCACAGTGGCAACATCATTGGACGCAAAATGGCTGAAAAGATGTTTTTGATCAAGTCCAAAAGAGAACTTGCTCTATTGAGCAAAACGGCAGAAGAACGGTACCTAGACCTATTTTCCGACAGACCAAAGCTACTGCAGCAAATCCCACTAAAATACATCGCCTCGTATATCGGCGTGACACCACAGGCATTGAGCAGAATCAGAAAGCGCATTACTTAACCTGGGTTCATTGTTTCTGCGCGCATGCTTTCTGAACTTTGCATTTCAATTACTCAGACAAACATGAAACCACTCATTGTACTTATACTCAGCTTTGCCATTTCTATTGTAGCAATTAGAATCACCCAAAAAGACTATGATTTTGGCCTATCTGCTAGAATAGCTATGTCGATCATGCTAGCTTTTACTGCGATAGGACATTTTGCATTTACCAAGGGCATGTCTATGATGATCCCACCATTTATTCCCTTTAGCGAAAGCATAGTTTACTTCACTGGTGTTTTTGAGATCCTACTCGCCATCGGCTTACTTATCCCTCAGCTAAAAACGATCACAGGATGGGTACTAATTGTTTTTCTACTACTCATGCTTCCTGCCAATATATATGCATCCATTCATCACGTGAACTACCAGAAAGGAACATTCGATGGGTATGGTCTCCTCTATTTATGGTTTAGAATCCCTCTGCAGATCCTATTCATTTTATGGGCATATTTTAGCAACATACGAGCTTAGCATCGCTATCTCTTAATCTAAGACCAGAAGGTAACACGCATTACGCCAAAAAGGCTAAACGCATGATGCTATTGAAGCATCACTCTTTCTTCTCCTCATGACTAGTCACAACACCCCTCCCAATCCCTCGTTTTGCAACGGCTGGTCATTCTATGAAAAACAACTGCTATTGATTGTTTAGTAGATGCTAGAGTGTATATAGGGTGTAATGGTATGTCAAGAAAATAGGTTGCAATGGCGTGACACTAGATAGAGCAGATACGTTACAAAACCAATCAAGCCACTTTCACCACCTTCTTTTTGCGCAGTGCGAACAGGTTGCCTAGTATAATCAAGGCAATACCTCCAAAGGAATATGCGGTGAACTGATACCCTTCGAAAAGCGTGGACAGTACGATAGAAATGATCGGGATCACCACCAAAGCATAGGCAGCCTTGTCTGCTCCGATCTTCCCGACTAGGGTCAGATAAAAACCAAAGGCGATGATGGAACCAAATATGGACAAATAAAGCAGAGACAACACATACTGAGTCGTCCAGACAAAGACGAATTCTTTGCCCAGCGCTAGACCGAGTAGCGCCATCATCCCGGCACCATATACCATACTGTAGGCATTGGCCTGAATCACGGGTACGCCTGCGGCGGTATTTCTGGCAGAGGCGAGATTGCCCAGAGATGCCAACAGTACTGAGCCCATCGCAATCCCAGCACCCCAAAGTATCTGATCAGAAAATGCCATTGAGAAAAACTCACGGCTAAAGATGAGCAAGGTACCTGTCAACCCAAATAACGCACCGATGATGACACCACGGTTGATCGGCTTGCCCATGAGTAGATAACCGAGGATAGAATTGGCAAATACAATGGTAGAAAACGCCACCGCCATCAGCCCGCTAGGGATATACTCTTCGGCCTTATAGGCCATCCAGTAGTTGATCCCAAAAAGAAAAGCGCCCTGTAGTGCCATAAAAAAATGTTGCCGTCCCGAAAACCGCATGGGCAGTTTCTGAATCCAGCAATAGAGCATCATTATCACTCCTGCCAGCACATAGCGATAGACGACCGATATCAAGGGATCCACTACACCGAGCTGAAAGGTGATGACAAACCACGTCGATCCCCAGATCAACGCTGGAACAGCATAGAGAAGAAAATTTCTATTGGGCATGGTTTCAGTTTTGGGTTAATGAAAAATACTCTTACGCAGTAGACCCAAAAAGTTTCTTGCATAGTGGTATTAATTCCTATAAAGTAATTTTCCAGATTTCAAGGCACCATCATAATAGACACGGTAGAAGTACATCCCTGGATCGACCGGTGTGCCAGTAGCATTGGTTCCATCCCATGTGACCGACACTTCCCCAGCAAACTGCTCTGCATTGAGGATGGTTTTGATCAACTGTCCTGCACTATTGAGTACTTGTACCACTGCCCTTCCTGACTCAGGGATACTAAACAACACGGTCACTTGATCCTCAAAAGGATTCGGGTAGGCAGTCAGAACCTCTATACTACCTTCCACTGGTTCTGGGGTAATCTCCAGTGTCCCCTCTATATTGGTCTCAAAGGTGCCATTGCCATGCGTCGCTGCGATGAGTTTGCCATCTGACGAACGGTAATCCAGCATACTAACAACCGAGTTCCCAATAGATTCGTCAGCCTCTTTGACCCACACTGTCTGCGCGCCATCTAGGGCTGTAGTACTGTACAGACCTGTACTTGTACCCAAGAAATACAAGTAACTGCCGTTTTGTAACGGAACAATCTCGCACCAGCGCACACTCGATCCACCTCCACTGCCATCTGGGTTCTCCTCCATGTTTCCACTGACATCCACTACGGTCTGTCCCCCATCCGGGGTAAAAAACACACTCGGAAAATGATAATTGGAGTAGGTAAACATCGTACGCTGAGCATCTGTCGGATCTATCGCTATGCTCGATATATATCCACTAGACTCTCTACCAGCATCATCTTGAATCACATGTTGGTACACAAAGTCTGTTTGTGCGGTATCGGTATTGGCATATATGGTCTTGAAAACTGCTCCATAAGACGTACCGTGATAAAGTACATGCGCAGGATGCGTAGATATATCGAGTGACGAAACGGCAGAACTCGACCCCTCGGTACTTGCGATCTGAGACCAGTTGACTGATGTAGGGTTCTGCTTACCACTAGGGATTTGTTGGAGGTTATCGTTGCGCCAGACGACTCTACCAGCCGCCATATACATGCGGTTATAATTGTTGGGGTCTAGTATGTATGGATTGATAAAAAGATAGCCCTCTCCCCCCACTGGGTCTACCTCCGCAAAAGAAGTCAACTCATTCTCTTTGTTGAGTGTCAGTCTATAGGTTTGACCACTTTGGAAGGAGACGTACCAGAACTTTTCTTCTGGTGTAGTGGCCGCATAAGAGCCATCTCCTCCTAATATTTCCTTCCAAGATGAGTTTTCACTCGCAAAAACCTTCATATAGGTACCATTGTCCTGCATACCGCCAATCGCCTTGTTGCTCTCTTCGTCTTTGGATAGTGCTATGGTATAAAACTGTGAGGAAACATAGCCCTTATTGCGAGCCTGCCAGGTCACCTTAGGCGCTAAGATTTGGGACGTATAGCGCACACCACCATCATTGGCAGAGAGAACCTGATTCGGGTCAGAAGGCATAAACAACAACTCATGCTGATCAGGGTGATGCCCTGGGTATTTGGCAGCAGTCGTCCCATCTGGGTCATAGCCCCCTATCCATGTCGTCTGATCCGACGAACTAAACCCGTTGGTAGAGCGGTAAAGATTAGTCCCTCCCAAAAACACGATGTTAGGGTCTAAGGGGTGCGCTCTCGCTAGGACATTGTAGGAGTCTTGGGTATCGATAGCAGGTAAGGTGTCTTGGACTGCTGGCAAATATTGTGACCGATTCTGCCAGTTCGTCCCATCAAACCTCCAGAAATTCAAACTAGCAGATTCGGTCAGTACATAAAGCCAATTTTCCTGACTAGGGCTATAAGTCATCACCGTACGGTCATGCTCTATCGGGAAGCCAAATGGCGTGATTTCCTCCCACACGTCTACGGCATTTCTACGGTAGACACCTGCGTACTGCGACCGATACCCCAGCGCTGTAAAAGAACTCATGCTCGCATACAGCTGTCCTGCATCTGTGAGGAGCACACTGGTATAGAATGGCGCGCCAGACTCATTAAGATCCTCTATCGGTGGTACGAAGAGCTCGGGATGCAAAAGATCAGGCCCTAACACCACATCCCAAGTTTGCCCTCCATCGTCGGACTTGACGACACAGCCATACAATGCCGCATACACGCTACCGGACTGATCCACTACAATATCCCAGACATAGTTGAACGGGCTCTCGAAATCCGCAGGTCGATTCATACTCGTGCTCACGAGCACATCCCAAGTCTCACCTCCATCTACCGATCGGTAGATGCCATCTCCACGATAGGGCGCTCCTGATGCACGGGACGAACTACCACGTAGCTCACCTGTGCCGTAGTACCATATATGCTCAAAACCCGGACGGGTATCCTGAGCGATACACGTCACACTGTTGAGCATGGCTGGATGAGTCGTTCGCTCCCAGTTGATCCCCTGATCCGTCGAACGGTACATCCCGCCTGATACAGCACCTGCGAGCCAGATATTTTCGTCCGTCACATCTATCGCTAAGGCTCTGGTTCGTCCACCGACATTGACCGGGCCGAGAGGCCTCCATTCAGAGGCGGTCACTCGGGCTTTGTGGTTTTGACCCGCCAATACTTGCCTCGCATAGTTAACCTGATGCTGATTGATCAGCTCAGGGATTTCATGTGTCGCAGGGTCTACGAGCTGCATCCGCTCAAACGCCGCGCGAGCATGAGGATCCTCTTCCGTTCCAATCGCACTGGGGGCATCTATGATTATTTCTTTCCTCTCTACTCTCTCCTGTTGACATCCTGATGCGAAGGCTATGATCAGCGTCACGGTTATCGCTATCTGACAATTAATCAATCGTTTATACTGCATGAAAATTCGTTCTGATACTCCCCTATTCAAAAGGGATAAAAAGCTAGCAGGCAAATTAATAAAAGACTACCATTTCAAATGCCCATCCTATACCTTCGCGCATTTTTTAAGTTAGTATACTTGTAGTATTTTTAAGCCCAAATAGTTCAACTTTCTGAAAGCAACGTATGAATAGTCGCAACTTTATCTGGTACGCACTCCCAATGATGTTATTTCTTGCCATGATGTGGCTCTATGAACCATGGTTCTATCAACGCTATGTGGTAAGTGATGATATAGAAGATATCAAAAAAAGGAACTTCAAGATCGTAGGACACAAAGGTGCCTCTGGTGTAGCTCCAGAGAATACGCTAGCGGCATTTCAAAAGGCCATGGATATGGGAGCAGACATGGTAGAGATCGACGTACACTATACGCTAGATGGCGAAGTGGTCGTATTCCATGATGAAGATGTGGACCGTACCACCAATGGCACAGGAAAAATCCACAAAATGACTCTTGCTGAAGTCAAACAACTAGATGCAGGCTCATGGTTCGGAGATCATGAACAGTACAAAGGGGAAAAAATCCCTACCCTACAAGAGACACTAGAACTCATCCATGGCAAAATGGAATGCGTCATTGATATCAAATCCAAAGGACACGAGTTTTACGATGGCTTTGCAGCACGAGTCATTGAGATCATTGACGAGTACGAGGCAAAAGAATGGGCGATCGTACAAGCCTACGACGAAGCGTATCTCGAAGAAGCCTACGAGGCAGACTCTACGGTACAGCTCAAAAAAATCATGATGGGTGAAGAGGAAACTCACATTCTAGCATTTTATATCAATGCTAAATCATTTACCGATCACCGTAACAAACACGAATTCTATAATACACTCAACCCACATTTCACGACGCTCTCACAGCGCAGACTCTTTCGCTTCAAGGCCCGTGGATACAAAGTATTTACCTATGTCGTCAATGAGCGTGAGAACATGATCAAAATGCTCAATATGGGAGTAGACGGAATCATCACTGACTACCCAGACCGTATGGTAGAGATCAGAGAAGAACTCGAACAGCTGGATCAAATCCGAGCCTCTAAAGATTAAATCAGATTTGGCACTTCGATTCAAAAACGGAGAAGAATACTACAATAAAATATATACAGTATTTAATCTCACAGTAGCGATCACGCTGCTCCCCTTTGGGTATTTAGTCCTAGAAAAGCACAGTGGCAATCTTGGCGTGATGTCTCTAGGTTCATGGCAGCTTTGGGCTGTTTCGCTTCCTGCAATAGCGACTCTAGCCTACTTGACTTGGCGTACACATCAAGTACATCAAAAAGAAAAAGAAATCGCCAAAGAGCAATCAACGCTAAGAGCTAAACTATCAGCCTACTACGCTACACTATACAAGCGGTTTTGGATATTCGCAGGTATCAACATGGGCTCTACGATCATGCTGTATATCACGGGAAGTGGTTTGTTTATCATGACCTATGTTGGTTCCATGATCCTACTATCCCTGAGCCGTCCGACTCTTAACCTCATTATCGAGGAACTGAAACTCAATCCAGAGGAAGAAAAGATCATTGTAAACAAAGAAGAAATCGTCTAAGTCGAACTTCTCTCTTTTTCACGAAACATGAATCTTTTGACAGAACAACGTTCGGTCAAACAACACTGGCCACTGACTGTACTTGCAACCGCTCAATCCCTTCACAGAAACAATGTAATCCACTCGAAACAAGTTAAAACCCTCAATAAATATGATTTTACACTTAGATACACTCAATTAATTGCGTTTTTTATGCACTTTTACATGCATATTGCACATAAAGCATTAACTAGTATAAATCGCATGACACAAAACATAGCTCCCCAAAAACCCCAACGTTTACTTGCGTTAGATGTATTTAGAGGTATGACCATCGCTTTTATGATATTGGTCAACACACCTGGATCTTGGTCACATGTTTTTCCGCCACTGCTCCACGCATCTTGGCATGGGGCGACTCCTACAGATATGGTTTTTCCATTCTTTATTTTCATTGTCGGTGTGTCTATGTTTTTTTCCTTCTCGAAGTTTGATCAAGGCCTGACCTCTGAACTGACGAAGAAAATCATCAAGCGAACGATTACTATATTCATGATTGGGCTTTTACTCAACTATTTCCCTTTTTTCAATCGCTCATTAGACACGCTGCGAATCATGGGGGTATTACAGCGAATTGCACTAGTATATGGAGCTGCTTCCTTGATCTGCATCTCAGTATCCATCCAGTCGATTTGGAAAATCGGTACAGGAATACTACTGACCTACTGGGGACTGCTGTATTGGTTGGGGGGGGCTGAACCTTTCTCTCTAGAAGGAAACATCACTACCGCAGTGGATTTAGCCATACTTGGAGAAAACCACATCTACAAAGGGTTCGGAATCCCATTCGATCCTGAAGGGCTATTGAGTACCCTACCTGCCATTGTCACTGCGATGTTTGGCTATCTAGCAGGCTACACTGTACAGTCCTTCAATGACAAGAATTTATTAGTCAAAAATCTACTCTTAATAGGAACGAGCACTGTACTTCTTGCACTGGTATGGGATACAGTATTCCCCATCAATAAACCTATTTGGTCTAGCAGCTATGTTTTGTTTGCTGGCGGTATAGCGTGCATTACACTGGCACTATTAATAGAGATCATTGACATTAGAGGTTACAACAGGTGGACCAAGCCCTTCATCGTTTTCGGGATGAACCCTATGATAATTTTTGTTTTTTCTGGAGTACTATCCAAGGTAATGGTCTACATCATCAAATGGAAAGACGCTGAGGGCGAAACGGTGAGGTTCTACCGCTGGTGCTATGAAACCATCTATATGGGAGTGCTTCCTAATCAAGCCAAACTCGCATCCCTCTGTTTTGCCATGACAGTGGTCAGTATCTGCTGGGCGTTTGGCTATGTACTGTACCGAAAGAAAATTTTTATCAAGGTTTAACCCGTCCTACACCTCAGCGTGTAGCGCCGAAAAAAACTGCTGTGCATTTTCTTCGTCAGAGAACATGGGTTGGTTTTCACCTCTCATGTTATACTGGGTCGATAGGACACTGCCATAGGCTCCTACCGAACGTATCTGCAACAAATCACCTCTTTGTGTTGTAGGCAAAACATGTTTCCCAAAAGTGTCTGTGCTTTCACAAATGGGCCCTACGACTTCATACTCATGATCTGGAAGTACAGAACTCACATTCTGAATCACGTGCCTGGCACCATACAAGGCAGGCCTCATCAACTCTGACATTCCCGCATCTATGATTGCAAAATCCAATTCTTTAGTCTTCTTGATGTAAAGCACCTCCGAAAACAAATACCCTACCTGCCCGACAAGCGACCTACCCAGTTCAAAATGAACTTGCTGGTTATCATAAATATTAAGGTGCTGTCTATAGTTTTCAAAATAAGTATCAAAATCCGCTATTGGGTTCGCATCAGGTTTTTTGTAATCAATACCCAATCCCCCACCAACATTGACATTGGCTGGATTATATCCTTTGTCACGAAGTGCCTTCTGCAAGACATTAACTTCTGTGCATAATCTTACAAAAGGAGATAAGTCTTCGATCTGAGAGCCTATATGAAAATGTAGCCCTGCAAAAACCAAACAAGGGTATTTCGCTAGTTCTTCCAGCGCTAGCCACAGCTCATTTGCGGGAATACCAAATTTATTACGTAAAGTTCCCGTTGTGATATTTGGATGAGTCTTCGCATCTATATTTGGATTGAGTCTCAAGTAAACATTCGCTGATTTTTGCAATTTATTAGCCACCTCGGCGATCACTACCAGCTCTTCTATCGACTCACAGTTAATCCCATGTACTTCACTAGATATGGCTAGTTCCAATTCCCAATCCGTCTTACCCACTCCTGCGTAGACAATTTGGTCCGCACCAAACCCCTGTTCTAACGCATACCTAACTTCACCCCCACTGACACAGTCTACTCCGAGTCCGGTAGCTTTCATTTTTGCTAAGATTTTAGCCTCGGCATTCGCCTTTAAAGCATAGTGTACATGAAAAGAACTATCCCCTCTGGCACGCACCATTTTGGATAGCGTCTGATCCAACAAGTCTAAATCGTAGTAATAAAAAGGTGTTTGTATCTTTTGCATTTTGGGGTTTCAATCTTTATTCTAAATAAGGTTTCAAGACCATTAAGTCCTCTTGGCAATCTCAACTAATCAAAGAAGAGACTCCTATGCCTGCCGAATCTGGCACCACGATGGTATTGTTAGCCAAACGTACACCATCAGCGATCTCACTCTCTAGCAGCAAAAAACCATCCATATCCACATAGTCTAGCAACGGCAATAGCTGAGCAATAGCCGAGATACCTACTGATGACTCTGTCATGCATCCCACCATCACTTTCATTCCATAGGATTTTGCTTTACTAATCATTCTTCTGGCTGGTGTCAATCCCCCACACTTCATGAGTTTGATATTCACGCCGTGAAAGAAACCATAACACCGCTCGATATCACCTTCGCCTACAATACTCTCATCAGCGATGATGGGCAAAGGGCTTTTTTCATACAAAGTCTTCATCCCGAGCCAATCGTCAGCTACCAAAGGCTGTTCTATAAACTCTACACCTAGCCCTATCATCTCGCGGGCATTAATGAGCGTCTCTTCTACTCCCCACCCACAGTTGGCGTCCACCCGAAACTTCGCATCTGTGAGCTTTCGGAGCTCTTTGATGATCGCGATATCTTCTTTGGTACCTAGTTTTATTTTATAACTAGGCCATGGGAACTCCTCCAATTTCTGAGCCATTTTCTCTATTGTATCTATCCCAATCGTATAGTTAGACACCAGGTTATGTGAGCTTTCCTCCCCCCATAGTTTGCTCAGCGAGACTCCTTTTGATTTGGCATAGAGATCATTGACAGCTACGTCTAAAGCAGACTGAGCAAAAGAATTAACAGACATCTCAGTAGACATATCTACCCAAAACTCCTCAGGGCTTTGATACTGATAAGACTCGATCTGCTCACGATTGACTTCCAGTATGGCTCTCATCTCTTCTATGCTATAGCCATAATATTTGCTAGCTGTCGCCTCTCCAAAACCTGAAAACTGCCCATCTCGTAACTCCAAAATCAAGGATTTCTGAATATCTCTAGAATCGTGTGCAATGCTAAACCTGTGTTTCAGCTTCAAATCATACTCGTGTAATATTAGCTTCATTTACTTTGTGTTGGTTTAGTTAAAATTGCCTCTCAGCGCATAATAGCTAGGATCGATGTGTGTCTCTTTAGCTGTCAAAATCTCAGAAACGAGCTTACCCGTAGCAGGCCCCATACTGAGCCCGAGCATATTATGACCGCAGGCCATAAGCATATTTCTATACTTCGGGGCGTGATCTATGATAGGTAAGCCATTGTTGGTCATCGGTCTCCAGCCATACCAGTGTTCCAATACATCATCTGTGTATGGATCTCTCAAATAGATATTCGCTGCCTTTTTAAGTGCATTGAACCGAACCTTATTCAGCTCAGTATTGTATCCCGCAAACTCCATGGTACCTCCTAGGCGATAGCTCCCATTCCATGGTGTAGCAATCACCTTTTTCTCCTCCATGATACAGGGCATTTTGGGGCTAAAACCAGGGGACTTCATTGTAATACTATATCCTTTTCCTGGGACAATGGGAATTTTCAAATCTAGATCATCAACTACTTTGGGAGACCACGCTCCTGTCGCTAGCACTATATTTTTAGCTTTGAAATCCCCACGGTTGGTATTAATTCCTGTTATCTGATAATTAGCACTTTCAAACCCCACTACTTCCGTTTCTTCAAAAAACTGAACCCCTTTTTGTTTGAGCGTTTTCTTGAGTCCTGCTACCATCAGATCAGGTTTAATGGATGCATCGAACCGATACCACCATCCTCCATGTACGTTTTCACTCAATGCTGGCTCTTTTTGATATAATGCATCACCCACCATAGGATCTGCCATCAGCTGCATATCCAAGTCCGTCAATCGACGATTGATCGCAGCATGCTTATCAAATGCTTTTTCCGACTCAAAAGCAAACATAATCCCCTCATCGGACCAATTACAATCAATGTTCTCCTCCTTAATGATATCCTTAAACAATGCCTTTGAACTTAGCATCAAGTTATTTCTCCCCTCCATGGCTTTTTGTACCTTATCAGCACGAGCATTGAGACCAAACCCCAACATCCATGAGATAAAATTGGCATCTAACTGAGGACGGATATAAAATGGAGAATCACTCTGAAAAAGCCATTTCATAGCTTTCATCATCAGTTCCGGACTATTGAGAGGAAGCGCGTGGCTAGGACTGACTAAACCACAATTGGCATGAGAACAGGCATCCTTGGGCGCACCCTTTTCTATGATTGCGACTTCTACTCCTTCCTTTTGTAAATAATATGCACAAGAGAGTCCTACAATCCCTCCTCCTATGATTATCGTATCTATGTTTTTCTTCATATACTATTATCTATAACAATTTTAAGTGAGTCAATCTTTACAAAAAGGAGTCACACAATTTCCCCATCACAACCCATATCAACTGAAAGACAATTAATTACACACGTCATATCACAGACACACATAAAGAACTCACCGAAGACACCTGTCAATCAGCGTCAAAAAAGAGCATAAACCCGAGTGATGCAATAACACCATTAACGTTAATAGAAAAAGAAAAACAGCTAATAGGGTTTGTGCTTTTTGAGAACTGACTCTCAGTTATAGTTTAACCCTATTATCGGTTAAAATCTTATGCTTAATAAAACGCTGTTTACCTCATAGACCACCTTACATTTAACTCTCTAATTTTTCAATACATAATTCACTGATTGCATAATTCAGGATCAATGAATACTTGTGGCATTCACAAAATCAAACATTCAAGTACATCATTAGTACATGAAAAAAATAAGCAACACTAGGATGGCATGGATCAAAAAATCAACGAACAGGAAAATCAAAATACTGATTAGGAAAAGGCTCTTGGTTTAATGTATAATGCCACCACTCCTTACGATAATGCCTAAATCCATATTCCCGCATCGTAGCTTTCAGTAATTCTCTATTGGCTAGTTGTGTTTTGGAAACCATCGCCTCATGATGAGACCGAACATCAAACATGTCAAAGGGGCTACCCATATCCAACGGTCGCTTCGTGTGCAGATCGATCAAAGACAAGTCCACGCTGCTACCCCTAGAATGTCCCGATCTATGGGCTATATATCCCAACTGAAACAACCGACTCTTTTGAACATGAGGATAAAACACAGATTTCATTCTACGATCACTAAGATCGGATGCCCACCTAGAAAAATGATTAACCGCACGCTGTGGTCGATAGCCGTCATATACGATTAGGCCATAACCACGCCCATTCAAATCCTGCTGCACCTGTGCAAGTACCTCTCCTGCCTTCTGAGACAGAATCAATACTGGAGCCTCGTACCCATCGATGGTATCTCCTACGAAGTTATTGGTAGAATAATACCGCAAGTCAAGCACAATAGTAGAATCGAGTGTCTGTACATACACAAAGCCATTGGGTAATTGTGCAGATACCGACATAGACAAGCTTAAGATCAATGACATGACCATCACCCAAAACCCTTTTGCTATGTCTATCCTACACATATGCTAAAAACTACCGAACAATCACACCATTTTTTATCTTGAGCTGATTTGATTTCACATCATACAAGAAACCATTAAGCACTACATAGCGAACCTTTTCGTCCTCCATCAGCAGAAATGTAGCACCACTTCTCAGCTTCAAATCAGCTTTTAGTTTATCCATATCAGCGGTAGTTGTCAGGTTGATCGGCCACTCACTGTACTTAGTCTCTGCAGAGATAGAATCTGTTTTGATCCACGCTTTACCTTCTCTCAGATAGCCTAGCAACTCATCCGTACTGATCGCTAAACTATCGCTCGACCCGTCTACCACTCCTGCCTCTCGATAGGTCAGTCCTGTAGCGTCCAAAGTCTCAAAACCATAATAGGTTGACAAATCTCCCACCTCGGAAATTTTTCCCACAAAATGATAATCATCATGTGCCTCATTATCGATTTGATAATGATGTATCCCAGCGTCCATCTGGTAAGGCTTTCCATTTCGGACGTAAGTCAAATTTTCTATTTTTAGATCAAATAGTTTTCTGTCGTTTTGAGGTATTTCTTCATAACGGTCTATAGACACCTGAGCATAACTCTCGTCCGCTATACTGAAAATAGCAGCAAGAATAGACATGTAATTGAGTTTGCGAATTTCCTGCTTGTCGGGATCATTGTACTGACCTCCTGACTCGATCAAAATAGCACTAGTCCCCCATTTTTGAATATTGTCTCCAAAGGCGCGAGGTTCGAAATCATCCGAATAACGTCCTACTTGACCAGGTACATATTTTTGGATAATGTCATTCATCAATACGATGACTTTCATGGCATTGGCTCGGACATCGTTGATATCCTTATCATAATTGTAAGCAGGAGCTAAATAAGAAATCGTAGCTGGTTTAGCCGTGCGCTCAGCATTATAATAGCGACTTTGGTCGTGAAGGTTAAACCCAAACTCAGCATCTAAACTATCCCGAACCGCCTTGAGAATTTGTCCCTCTGATGTTTGCAAACGTAGCGCGTCTCTGTTGATATCAATATCAAGCGCATTGCGCCTTTGAAATACCTCAGCACCATCTGGGTTCAACATAGGCACAAAATGCAACCGCACCTGTTTCAGCAATTCTTTTTTCTCTTTTTTAAACGATTTTTTATCCGACAAAAAGTTAAGCATATCGAAAATCGCCATAGTAGCCGTAGATTCATCACCATGCATCTGAGACCATAGCAAAATATCAGTATCTCCAGTACCTACAGAAATCATAGAGACACTACGTCCATCGATAGAATGCCCTAATACACTAACCTCGAATCCTTTGATCTCTTTATACTGTTCAATGAGCGGCTGTATGTCCGCATGTTTGAATCTTAGATGTGTCAGCGTCGGCTCACGATAGTCTTCATATCCCTCGTATAACTTGTCAAAAGTCGGTTGACTCATCGCTAATGTAGGCAAGAAGAATAGGACTAAATAAAATCTCTTTATCATATCTATAGACAACTATTGTAGAGGTGTTTTCAACTTTGGCTCAGGCAATGGCAAGAATCCCAAATCATCCGTCTGCTCTCTAATTGCAGCCATAAAAGCTTTGCCTGGATCAGACTTCACGGTACGGTAACCGGCATCTTTTTCCAACCATAGATCATGCCCTTCGAACAATGTATACTCGTCATGACCGATCAAATATTGAATATCATACTTCTCTTTGAGATACGAAACGAGCCATACATTGGCTTTGACCTGAGAGGGAGTTAACGGTACTGCCTCCGTACCTCCTACATTTTCAATTCCTATGGCGCAGTGATTGAGTCCTATGACATGTCTTGCCATGTAGTTCTCTGGCATCAGGCGATATATAGTCCCATCTTGATTGACCAAAAAATGAGCAGATACATTCAGTGCTCCTGCTCCTGCAATCTCTGGTCTCCAGTTGGGCAACTTAGAATTTTCGAAAGCTGCTATAGACTTCTCTAATGTAGGGATCACCGTATAGTGGACTACAATCATCTTAGGATCGATCGTCGGCTTCTCCTGTACCAGACCATAGTGTTCGTCGAGATACTGCAGAGTCAAATCCACTCGCTCTTGATCAAAACTAACCGGTCTATCCACTATCTTATTTTCCTCACAGGAAGCAAAGACCATCAATACCAATACCCAAAGACAAATCCCATTTCTCATTTAAACAAATATTAAATTGTATCGCAAGTACTAAAAAGAATTTTGTCCTGACCTTTTAATCACCGAAACATCGCCAATTAAAAGGTCAGGACAAAACTAAAATACTATAACGAACCTTAGCCTGAATACTTTACTTACTTAATACCCCTTGCGTTACGCCCTTATAGTTGTCCACAGCATTTCTTACGGATTTATACTTATCCAGTAGTTCTGCGGCAACATCGTGCTCTACGCCAGTTTCTTCGATAATCATACGAATAGCGCGCTTTACCAGTTTCTTATTGCTTAATTGCATATCCACCATTTTGTTGCCCTTTACTTTGCCCAGCTTGATCATGACAGAAGTCGAAATCATATTGAGCACTAGTTTTTGAGCAGTCCCTGCTTTCATACGTGTACTTCCTGTAACAAACTCAGGACCAACAATCACCTCGACCGTATGGTCTGCGACCGCCACCAGTTTGGTATCAATATTGCAACAAATCCCTCCAGTGAATATCCCCATCTCTTTGGCTTTTTTCACACCACCTACTACATAGGGAGTATTACCTGACGCAGCGATCCCAATCACTGAGTCTAACTCATTGATATCATACTTGGATAGTTCTTCCCACGCCAGATTCTCATCATCTTCAGCATTTTCAACAGCTACTCTAATCGCTTGATCTCCTCCAGCGATGATCCCTACAATCAATCCCTGAGAGACGCCATAGGTAGGTGGACATTCTGATGCATCCAGAATACCTAGTCTACCGCTAGTACCCGCTCCTATATAGAATAACCTTCCTCCCTTTTTCATTCGTCTAACTATACCCTCGACCAATAGCTGGACTTGAGGTATTACTTTCTCTACAGCTTTGGATACTCCATGATCTTCTTTATTGATATTAGACAGTAATTCTAATACACTCATTTTATCAAGATCACTAAAGTTAGATGGTGATTCAGTTATCGTCATATCTATTCTTTTAATGTGTATTAATGTGTTTTTTGATTGGTTTTAATATACTCGATCAATTGATCTATAGGTTTCTCGTTCACTGCTCGCAAGTCAAACTCGTAGACCTCACATAGTTTTTTCAACATGGGTCTAAAATGATATGCAATGGATCCAACAAACCCTATTTGACAATAGCCCAACTCACTATATTTGGATAAACAATTGTCAAAAAAAGCTCTAAACTGTGACTCTAAAACGTTTTGAAAGTAACGATGATCCCCAAAAGCTTTAGATATAGGAGCCACGAAACTTGCCATATATCGATTAGGATATGGCTGTGAATAAACCTGTGTCAATACGGACGATTCCGTAATATTGAATTGTTCTCTTATGAAATTTTGAATTTCGGTAGGCATGACTCCTCTGAGGTAGTCAGCGATCAACTGACTACCTATCTGATTACCACTCCCTTCATCTCCTAGTATATAACCTAAACTAGGTACTCCTCTCTTTATCTCCCCATCTTCATAATAACAAGAATTGGAACCCGTACCTAGTATCGCTACTACACCATTATCATCCCCGAACAAAGATTTAGCTGCAGCAATCAGGTCGCTATCCACCGTCAGTGTCGCTGATGGAAACAGTGATGACAACCATTCTCTGACACTCCCGCTGGACTCTGTTCCTCCACAGCCTGCACCATAGAAATAGACCTCATCTACCTGCTCTCCATGGATAGGAGATAAATACCCAGCCTGATCCTCTTCTATTTGACCACTACGTTGCAAGACAGGGTTGATCCCTGGACTGGAAAAAGACTTAACTGATCCGTCTGGATCTATCAATTTCCAACTGGTCTTGGTCGAACCACTTTCTGCCAACAAAATCATTTGCTTATGACTATTCAACCTTTCTATTCGTTTTTAAAATCCCATTCTACAAAAGCCTCCATGGCTTCATACTGTGCCATCCCTAGTTTATCATATTGTCTAGCGGTATGTCTGTTTCTATCCTCAGCTCTTTGCCAAAACTCACGTGCGTCACTACCTGGAAATGCCACTCCATCTTTTTGAGATTGATGTCTAAAAATAGCTTGCCTCTTTTTCATCAGCTCCTCAGGGCTAATCGGTACTGCCATCTCTATATCAGCAATATCCCATTCCTGCCACGCACCTCGGTACATCCATACTTTACAGTTGTCCGTCCAAGCTTCATTTTTGAGACGGCGCATAGCTTCAAAGATGGCTTCCAAACACACTCTATGTGTACCATGTGGATCAGACAAATCACCTGCTAAGAACACCTGATGAGGCTGCTGCTCTTGGAGTAGCTCCATCGTCAATTGAATATCTTCTTCGCCCAAAGGCTTCTTCTTCACCTCTCCCGTCTCATAAAACGGTAGGTTCATAAAATGCAAATTCTTCTCATCGACACCACAATAACGACATGCCGCTTTGGCTTCATTTTTTCTAAGTTGCCCTTTGAGCTCCCTTAGTGCATCTGGTGCCTTATTACCACTTTGATCCGACTGCATATAGTCACGAACCTCGTCTCGGAGTGCTATCAGTTTTTCGTTTTTTACATCTATCATTTGATTGTAATCACACATAAAATCCAGATAGTTGTAAGCATACTCGTCAAACACAGCGATATTACCAGACACTTGGTAAGCAACATGTACTTCGTGCCCTTGCTCTACCAATCGCAACAAAGTCCCTCCCATAGAAATCACATCATCATCTGGGTGTGGACTAAATATAAGTGTGCGCTTAGGAAAAGGCGTATTTCGTTCTGGTCTCTGGCTATCATCAGCATTAGGCTTGCCTCCTGGCCATCCAGTAATCGTATGCTGTAGTTGATTAAAAACTTCAATATTAATCTTATAGGCTGAATCCCGTTTGGTCAGCAACTCACTAAGGCCGTTTTCATTGTAGTCCTCATTGGTCAAGGTCAAAATCGGTTTCCCTAGTATCTCACACAACCATACAACTGCTTTTCTAACCATTAGGGCATCCCATGTGATCGAATCCAATAACCAAGGCGTCTTCACCTGAGCTAGTTCTGATGCTGCCGGCATGTCAAAATAGTAAGTGACATTCATATGGTTTTGTAGAAAGGTCGCTGGTACTTGCGAGGACATATGACCATTGATCGCACGCTCTACGATCTCCGCTTTACCTTCCCCCCAAGCCATGAGTACAACCTGTTTCGATTTTAGAATCGTACTGATCCCCATGGTAACGGCATTTTTGGGTACATTGTGTTTGCCGAAAAAGTCTTTGGTTGCATCTACACGAGTCTTGTTATCTAAGGTCACCAGTCTAGTAATAGACTCTAAAGTTGACCCAGGTTCGTTAAAACCAATATGCCCCGTACGTCCAATCCCTAAAATCTGTAAATCTATTCCTCCTACTTCGTCTATTTTCTCCTCATACGCTTGACAATATTTATTCACTGACTCTACACTAGTCAAGGTTCCATCTGGGATATGGATATTTTCTGGAAGTATGTCTACATGATCAAACAAGTACTCGTTCATAAACCGATGGTAACTCTGCTCACGATCAGGTGCCATTGGAAAATACTCATCAAGATTAAACGTAATGACATTCTGAAAACTCAATGCCTCTTCACGATGCATTCGTACCAGTTCATTATAAACCTCTATCGGAGATGATCCTGTAGCCAACCCCAAAACAGCCATCTGACCTACCTCCTTCTTTGCTATAATCAACTGTGCGATTCTACTCGCTATCTTCTTTGAAGCCTCTAGGGAATGTTCAAAAATTTCTATTGGACTTTCTATACTCGTTTTTTCCATTTTTGGATCTAAAATTAGATCAGAGGAGCTTAGACTATGATCCACTCCTCTGATGACTAACAATTTCAAACTCTAATACTAACCTGTGGTCATAGTGCGAATAAAAAACCACAGCTCTAAAACAATTACTAACTAATGCAAATTTACACAATGAACGCAAAATAAAATCACTATTTGCATTTTTATTGCACGTTTAAAACCAAAAACATGCAATAAATCAAAAACAAAGCATGCAAATCGTTAGAACTACCTTATTAGCACTTTAATTCTCTCATAGGTACTATCAGTTCTCAGTATTAAAATCAAAGCGCCTGGCATTTGACCTTCTAACCTCAACACAGGGGCATTCGATGCATCATAGTTCAAATCTGGGATCGAAAGCCTCCTCCCTAGCACATTATACAGTTCCAGATTAGATACGCTTACATCGGCATCTCTAAATACCACTTTCACATCACCAGACATGCTATAAATAGCCTGCATTGCTGGCGCTATTTCATCTGATAAGTCATCATACACCCCTAAGATTTTATCTATGCTAATGGATACCTGTGCAGGTTGTCCATACCCACCGACATTTTTACCCTGAACCGATACATAATAATCACCTCCCATCAAGCCACTAAAAGACGTGGTAGTATCATTCACTGAAAAACTCTCAAAAGTGTCAATAACAGTAGACATCTCAGCGTCCGATGAAATCGTCACCTTATATCCCTTAGCCAAATCAGATTTACTCCATTCCACCTCTAAAACATCTCCCTCTAATAGATTACTCTGCATGAGCGGTGAATAAATCACGGAAGGCTCAGGGAGTACGATCAATGTTTTGAAACTACTGTAGACCCAAATACTCTCTCCTAAATCATTAAACACCTTGAGTCGTAGATGATAGGTTGTCCATTCGTCGAGTTCCTCTGTCATTTGATACTCACTCACTCCTCCGAGTGTTTCAGTAAAAACCACATTGTAGCTTTCGAATTGGCTTCCCCCGCGTGCTATCTCTAAAGTGACTCCTGTAACCAAATCATCTTGACTCCATTCGAACAGTGGTTTCAATGGGATCAAATCTGAACCAGTCACAGGAGATACGATACTAGGTATAGAAGGGAACCCTGTACTAAACGAATAGACCACACTCGCCGATCCAGTACCTGCAAAATTGACAGGAGAAACCCTCCAATAATACTGCGTATCACCCAAAAGCTCTATACCTGTAGCATTAAAAGAAGTTCCTGAAACCGTCTGAGTTAAATCAATCTGAGCAAAATCCTCTGAAAGAGATAGTTCTAACAAATACGACTGAGTATTAGGGACTGATGTCCACTCAAAATCAAAATCCGTAGGCTGACTAGTGCTCTCATCCTCTGGACTCGCCAATGTCGGCACACCTACAGGAGCATCTACTTCAATCATCGATCGCTCAGTACTTTCATTGCCATAGCGGTCGTAGGTTGACATGAACAAGTACGGACGTACATCACTATTCATATCCCCATCCTCTATATAGTAATAGTCACCATATACAACTCGCAAAATATTTGCAGGGTCTTCAAAAAACGCTTCTGTAGGTGAGTCAGTAGAGGATGCGTACAACACATATCTATCTGCGCTATTCCCCTCATCCCAACTCAAAAAGTATATACCTGATTCGTCTTCATCCCAGTGCAGGTTAGCAGGAGCGGTTAGGGTTTCGCTTGTCTTCCACGTCATAGATGGCATCAATGCTACATCTTGATAGTGATTTTCGACTATCTGATCTTTGATTCCATTGACACGGATAAAATCTTGGTAGCGAAAAAAACATCCACCCAAGGCATTGATATCCCTGTTGTCCCGTACGATATCGATCTGTGTCGAAATCTGCTCCAATGTCCATGGATCCGCTAGAGTACGCCCGTTCGGATCATCAACATCAAAATATTTTTTATCTTCATGAATTGTGGCTCTTCCACGAGCCGAAACATCTGGATTGTTGGCATACCTGTATATTCCATGCCCTGCCATGACGTGACGATCATTTTCATAAGCAAGCTCTGCCCACCACGGGAGCAATGTCGCAAAGTCTTGTGCTCCACCTGTAGGCCAGTATAGCTGTGGACACACATAGTCAATATTGCCAGAACTCAACCACTGCTCAGCATCGGTATAGATTGCATTGTATGCATCTAGACCTGAGATTCCCTCTGGATTTTCACCATTGCCATGGATACCAAATGGACTGATTCCAAACCGTACATAAGGCTTTAGAGATTCGATGGTATCCTTAACCATTCCAATCATGGTATTTACATTATCTCTTCTCCAATCCCCTATATCATCAAAATCCCCTCCATAGGTTTCGTAGGTAGCTTGATCTTCGTTGCTCGTGCCCGAGTATGGGTAGAAGTAATCATCAAAGTGTATCCCGTCTATGTCATAGTTATTCACTATCTCTCCTACAACATCTTTGAGATGCTCCATTACTTCTGGAACACCTGGATTGAAAATTCTAGAAGTTTCGTATCGAAGCATCCACTCTGGATGATCCGCATTGTAGTCGCCTGGTTTTCCGTCATTCTTGCCAAGAGAGGTTTCGTAACGATAAGGGTTGAGCCATCCATGAATTTCTATACCACGTTTGTGGCCTTCTTCGATTGCAAAAGCCAAAGGATCATATCCTGGACTAGTCCCTCTAGCGCCTGACACATACTCCGACCAAGGAGCAAGTGCTGACTCATAAAATGCATCGGACTGCGGTCTTATTTGCAGAAATATTGCGTTGAGATTCCAAGCAGCTGCCGAATCTAAGATATCAATCAATTCCTGCTTCTGTGCTTCCATATTAGTACGATTGGCAGAACTAGGCCAGTCGAGATTACTAACTGACGCTACCCACACCGCACGGTATTCAGCCTTGTAAGTTTGCCCCCATGATGCCTCGAGTGAGCACATCATCAGCAATAGAATAGCTATAGTACAAAGACTATAGTGGGTAATACTTTGTCGAAAGCAAGCGTGTTTTTTCATCTAATTACTATTTTCTTATTAGCTGGAAAGGAAGGTTGGCATTATCGGAGGATAAAAAATGAGTCGACCCTCTCAGGTCGACTCTATATTTAATTATTCAGTAACCTTGTCATTAATATTAATGAGCATTATTTTTTCACTTGATCAATAGCTAGACCATATACCCATACGTCAGCAACATAAATTTCAACGTCACCTGACCCATCGATTTTCCATCTTTTCACACTATTCACTTCTAGTGGATTAACCTCAGGATCAGCATCTGCTGGTGCTCTATACCCCCAGTACACATATCCACCTTCAGCATCTACAGCGATACCAGTGATACCAGTTCTCTCACTGTCACCACCTTCTGAATGCCATCTCGTATCATCGATCAATTCAATGTTCGTGCCATCTAGATCAGCTCTATATAATCCCATTTCATTGGTACCGTTTACAAAATTAATAGAGAAGTAAACCTTCTGATTCGTCTCATCTACCTCAAAGGCTCTTACTGCTTCGCTAGTCAAGATACCTCCCAATGCAGGTACTGCAGGTGTAGCAGATTCTAAATCAGTGATATCACCTGACTCAAATTTCCACAACCCTTTGTGGTTAGAGTTTTTAGCCCACCAGAATTCTTCGCTACCACCATTGTCTCTAACATAGAAAGAACCGTTGAGTGCTCCCCATCCATAAGTAGGTCCACCATCAGTTCTCCAAGAAGAATAGTAACCTAACTGATTATTAACAACCCAATAAGGATAATCAGCTGTAGTATAAGTTGCATTTTCAGTAGTAATATCGATAGCAGTTATACCGTTTCTTCTGTCTCCGAAGTAAATTTTGGTATCCGATACATCTCCAAAGAATGGGTCAGTAGTATAGTCACCAGAACCACCAGCAAAATCCATAATAGACACATAATCAGTAGGGTCGTCCAAATCTACACTATAGATCGTACCATCAGCCTCAGCGGCTTCATCAGAAGAAAATGCAATACCCAAACCTGCATCAAAAACATACACTCTGTTATCATGGATTCTTACCGTCAACGGGTGAGACGCAGTAGGTACATTCATATCCTCAGCTACAGAAACAGCATCACCTGTGTATAGTTTTTTCCAATACAATGAACCATCACCAGATTCGTAATCCACTACTGTGAAGATAAGTGTCTTAGCCAACTGAGCTTTAACATCTAACGTTGCACTAGTAGATAGTTCTTCACCTGCTAATGTCACTGTCAACATCACTTCAACTGCACCCGCTTCAGTAAATGCAACAGCTGGAGCAGCAACAGTAGTCATACCATCCACTAGATCAGCACCTGTAGCAGTTGCACCAAAATCCCATGCATAAGTCAATTCTTCTCCATCTGGATTATAAACTTCAGCAGTAAAAACCACTTCAGCACCTGCCTCGATAGTCTCTACAGACATCATGATCACAGGCACAGGATCTCCTACAGTGATATCCTTAGTAGCAGACAATTCCTCAAAACCATCTACCATCAACGTAACAGTATAAGCTCCTGACTCCTCATATGTATAAACTGGATTCTTATCGCCAGACGTGCCACCATCCCCGAAAGTCCATTCGAAACTATCACCACCAGTAGAGGCGTTAGTAAAAGTAACTTCCTCGCCCGCTTGTGGGTTTTCATTGCTAACCGAGAACGCTACGCGGTAATCAGGAACTGACTCTGCGTCATCCTTACAAGCACTAAATAGCGCCAATCCTAATACAAGACACACAATGGTTGCCTTATTCAATAGAGTGTAAACACTTTTCATAAAAATAAAATTTAAGTTGTTTAAAATTTAGAATACTAAAAATGACCTTCTAGCGTCATTAAACTTCTGACTGCCATTGGTCACACGGTAGCCTAGGGTGATTTGATATTCATTCTCAACTGTATAGCTATCGCCTATCAGAGATGCTAATCCGAGTTGCTCAAAACTGGCAATAACTTCTGCCTGACCAGCATCTGTCAAATTACCATTCTCATCATACAAGGCATCAAATTCAGACTGCGTCATCAGTCCATTACCTACTATGATGTTCTGTAACGCATCCTTGCCTAACTCTTCACTGTAAAACGAGAACACATCTTCTTGATACTCCTCTGGAGTCTGTTCTATAAATTCAGTAACCGTCAAATCATCTTTATCCAAGCTCACCAAATCATAAGCATTATCTACCTGATAAGTAATGGTTTTGACGTACGCTTTTTCCTCTGGATTAAAGTCTGCATAGTCAAATGGATAAGCCTGAACCTCTGTCCAATCAGCAAACTCATCGCTCGTACTAGACTCGTAAATCACGCCTTCTACTTCCACAGTCATGTCTTGAAATAGGTAGACATATTCCCATAATCCAGTATACTCGAAATAGTCATCTACAGACCAGAACTGAACAAACTTCTCGACCTCAACGCCCGCCTGTAGCTTAGGGGCAAACGGTTCAAAATACACATCTGCAAGCGTACTACCTTGTGCAGCGCCCAGATCATCGAAAACGTTATTTTCTTCACAACTCGACCAAGTCATCAGACCTAGGACAGAAAGAAGTATCGTTATTGATTTTTTCATCTTATAAGTATTTCTTGTCTTTATTAATTTTATTGAGCCCACCACATTTTCACCTTTAACCACTCAGGGTTTTGAAATGCTCCCAAGCGTTCCAATTCAGGTTTGTTATAGATCTCTTCAGTCTGATTATCATAAGCTATTCTTTGAATCCATTCTGTATCATCATCAGACCAAAACACTGCTAGGTTTTCAGGCTTGGTCAAACCTGGGTATACCTGATCATCATACTGATACCTGCGCATATCCACCCAAGCCTCTGCCTGCAAGTAAAGAGCCAGCCATTTTTGCATCATGACGTCAGACAATTGCAGTTCGGCCACTGACTGAGGCACCATACTGCTGGACATGAAAGCTGCAATATCTACTGCATCCACCCCTACTCTTTTCATGTGTGCTTCTACACCCATCTGAAAAGCTGTAAAAGCCATCCCTTTATCTCCTGACTGAAAAGCAGCCTCTGCCTTGATAAAATATAACTCTTCAATAGTCATAAAAGGCTGCTCAGAATCGTTTCTAGTCATATAACTCCCGAAAAGATCAGGGTAATCTTCATCTTCTAGCAAAGCATTCTTCCCTTCAGATGCAATGATAGAAAGGTACTCCCCGCTCGCATTTGGCTTAACCAATAGCGGCATCCGTGGATCATTTATCGTTTGTGTAATTGGGTCAAAACCCATCACGCTCTCCAAAAAGAATGTAGTCGGCGCACTGGAGTTCAAGATATTGGGAACATAATCCCATTCTGGGTTAGCAGCCATCGGCCCCCACTGATTAACTAAGTAAAGGTTAGCCGACGAATCATAAAGATCAAACACTGGGTCAGTCCAACCCGACAAGGCTAAATCCACCTCATCAATTATAGGTTGGTAGTCTTGATTCACATTTGGTGTCATATGAAGGAGAATCCTTGCCTTGATAGCATGTGCAAAAGCCAACCAATTAGACAAATCTCCATCAAACATTGTATCATTAATCAAAGCTCTATCCGTTTCATCTGGTGATTCTAACAGATCAATAGCCAGTTCGATCTCCTCCAACATACCATCATATATAACTGATTGATCGTCATATGGAGGAGAAGGGTTTCCTTTGAGTGCCTCAGAATAAGGCATATCACCAAACAAATCAGTAGCGGTCTGCGTCGACAAAACCATAATAATATGACCTATAGCCTCATAGTTTCCTGACCCTTCCGCTTGAGAAGTTCTAATCAAATTCCAAGCATTACTAGCTACATCATGAAAATGACGTCTAAACAATCCTACTCGAGTCACACTAGAGTAATCCCATCTATCTTTGACAGAGTTAAATCCGCTCAGTGTCGTCAATTGCTGTGTAAAATATGCCGTAGTTTCCCCTTGCTCATAGCAGTTCGTTGACATAAGCGCTATGATCGGCGAAATTAGTAAGTTTGGAGTAGCCGAACTTGGCTGATCTTCGTCCACATTAACATCTAAGAAATCCTCACAACTGACACTGCTAAGTACCAAAGTGAAAGCCATGAAATATGTAAGTATATTTTTCATCATCGTTGTTCGCATTACTTATTTAAAAAGTTCCTTTTAGGCTGAAGGTAATCCCCTGTGTCGTAGGTACATTGTAATAATCTACCCCTATAGTACCCGCACCTCCTACAGACGACCCACTGTAATCATTCTCAGGGTCACCTCCAGAATACTTGGTCCACATAAATAGGTTTCTACCTGTTACCGAGAAACTCAATTTTTGCATTTTGATTCGTTCAGCAATCGCACCCATATCATAGCTCAAAGCGACATATCTAAGCTTAACCCATGAGCCATCCTCGACAAAATTTTCACCAACTCTTCGGTGGACGTTTCTGAAATAGTAGTCATCCAAAACGACCTCTTCTTCATTGGCTACAAACCCCTCAGGTGTCTCTACTACCCCACTAAAGAGGTAAGGTATATTTCTATATTCATCGATCATTGCATGCGTACCATTGCTCATCATAGAGCTAGCAGTAACATTGATCACATCTCCACCTTTTTTAATATCAAATAGGAATGACAGACCAAATCGCTTATAGCTAAATGTATTGGTAATACCCAATAACCAATCAGGCTCTCGATTACCTAGGAAGACATTCTCCTGTGACACATTGATATTGCCATCAGAGTCATAGGTATAATCTCCATTTTCATCCGTTTCATAAGTCCCCCATCTCGGGTACCCATTATCATCCATCACGATATCACCATCCTGATTGCGAAGGAAAGGAATACCTTCTATTGCATATAGCGGTTGACCTATCAATGCTATCGGCTTTGCTTCATTGATAATCTGCCCTGTAGTCACTGGGAGTCTAGATATGTATCCAGGCAAATTAGATAGCTTCGATCTATTTCGAGAAAAATTACCTTTTACATCCCATCGCAGACCATTGTTATTCAACACGTTCGCATCAAGAATCACTTCCCAACCCTTGTTACTCATATCTCCCGTATTGAAAGTCTGAATAACCCAGCCAGAAGCTGTTGAGATTCTGTTTTGGATGATCATATCATACGACCCCTGGTCATAATAGGCCACATCCAGGTTAACTCTCCCTTTAAAGAAAGCCAAATTAACACCCAGCTCTAGCGCTTTTAATGATTCTGGTCTTAGGTAGGGATTACCCGCATAATAATCATGCTTATACCCTCCCCCTGGGCCTGGATACTGCTCCAGTACTACATCCAAACTCTCTGCGTTAGCATCTTGACCAGATTCTGACCAACTCGCTCTGAACTTACCGAATGAAAGTACTGGGTCTAAAATCCCCCCCAATGCCTCAGTAAACACAAAGCCTGCCGTCACCGATGGATAAAAGAAGGAATTACTACCTGGGGCGATCGTTGAAGTCCAATCATTACGTCCAGTGACCCCTAAGGAAGCTATTCCTTTGTAGTCTACTCTAACCTCACCATATGTCCCCAGTACTCTTCGCCTGGTAGTACCTTGAACGGGTAACAAAAAAGCTTCTGGATCAGTATTATTAATACTAATAAGGTTAGGAAGTAAAAAATTCGACCCTGTATAACTAAGCTTACGCGCTTCGGTCATATCAACGTTTGCCCCACCTAACACATATACATCCCATGTCTCGTTAAACATCTTAGAAAAACTAAGATTCAGCGTTGACGTAAATCGTTCTTTGGATAGATCAGACTCATATATACGTCCATAATAACTACTCGTACTCTCTGGCACGGTTGGATTCTTATAATACTGCCCCGAACGATCCATCCCCACTCTATAAGTCAGCTTCAGAGGCTTTATAATGTCCCAGTCAAAAAACACTTGGCTAATCGTACGATTAACATCATACTCTGGCAGGTTATTATTCACATACCAATAGGGATTTTCTCTATTTCTAAGCGTAAGATCAGTCGGGTTATCCGCTGGTATCAGCCACTTTTTACTCCCATCTGCATTGAGGTAGTCAGACATTTGGTCATCAGAAGGCCAGTTAAATACGTTGTACATACTTCCCGATCCACCTCTTACATTCTCAGACCAGATACTATTGACAGATGCCGTAACATTCAAATTATGACGCAACTGTGAAGATCCTTTTAGGAGGAAATTGAACCTGTTATAGCTTTCACCTGGGACAATACCTGTTTGGTTGTTATTCGAAACAGACATGTAGAATTTAGCTTTCTCAGACCCACCATTAATATTCAAATCGTACTTTTGCTGAACACCTGTTTGAAAAAACTCATCGATATTATTATACGTTTTGTCTGAAGGTAGATAGGCAGGACCCCACATTTGATAGGTCTCATCATCTACTACACCACTCAGCCCTCGACTATAGGTCGTTTGTGCTTCGTGGGTTTTAAATTTTCTATCCAGCGCAACCGTTGACCCAAAAGTTACTTGGATCTTTCCTGCTTGCCCTGTTTTAGTGGTTATAATCACTGCGCCATTACCTGCGCCTATACCATATAGAGCCGCAGCACTAGGTCCTTTGAGAACTGTCATGGACGCGATATCATCCGGGTTAATATCCATCGCAGCATTACCACTTCCTTCAAAGGTGGAGTTATCCATGATGATACCATCTATTACAAATAACGGTTCGTTACTTCTCCCCTCGGAGATAGAAGTTCCCCCTCTAATGACAATAGATGACGAGGCTCCTGGTGATCCAGAAGATGCAGTGACTTGCACCCCAGCTATTTTACCCTGCATTCCATTGACGAGATTTTGCTGTTGAGATTCTGTAATCTCCTTTGACTTGATGTCCTGGGCTGCGTAATTCAGGTCTCGCTTATTTTGCGTGATATTCATTGCAGTCACGATTACTTCATTCAGCTCTGTAGCATCTACAGACATGCGAACATCCACGACTTTTTTACTCCCTACAGAAATCTCTTGCTTTTGGAAGCCAATAAAAGAAAAAACTAAAACTGGCTTTTGACTGACATCAACAGCAATAGAATAGTTACCATCCAAATCCGTCACCGTACCCGTCGAACTTCCTTTCAACAGTACAGAAACACCAGGTAATGAAGAATTGTCACTTTCATCCAGAACTTGACCTTTAACTGTCACGCTCTGTGCGTGAACCAGTGATATCATTGAGCAAAAACTCAAAATCAGTAGTACTCTTATCGATTTCATGCAGCTATGTTCATTTTTGTTAAGAATCATACAGCAATATAATCAATAACTCAGGCTTAACGCAATATTAATGCACGTTTTATGCATTTTTTATGCAAAAACAACAACAAACACATATACACATGACAAAAACCATAAAACAAAGCAAAGAAACACTCACATTAGAAGCCTGAAGGTACACCATGCCAAAACAGGACAACTGTCTTTAACCACTAGAGATACAGCGTTTAACAATATCAGAAAAACACGCATAACCTATTTATAAGTGGGGTTTATAAATCTTACAGTTAGGCTCAAGCCTAGGGAACAGAAGAACAAAAGCATCTAAACAACTCAAAACCAATTGTTTCTAACATCTACGCATAAAAAAAGCGAACCTGATTGATTCGCTTTTTTTATGCGGTATTTCACTCCCGATAAGTAATTGTTTCCTATTAAAAACTTACAAAACAACAATTTTCCGTAACATATACTCCCCATCACTGGTCAACACCTTCAATACATGCACTCCACTCACTGATAATGGCAATAATTGACTATATCTACTGGTTTCTATCCTGCTTTTATTCAGTACAGTACGGCCCGATAAGTTGATGAGTTTGACCTGATAAATATATCGACCAGGTAGCCCCAAGTGCATTGTACGATCGTTAACATAGGCGTAAAATGCACCCTCCTGCTCCTCAGTACCCAGCACCTCATCTAGCACATTGATCTGCAATACGGCTTCACCTACATACCCCACCACATCTTCAACTTCGAATTTTAAGTACACCACTTTTTGATCTGAAGAAATGAAAGTTTCATAATTAACCGTGTTCTCTAGGAAGCTATCCGAAAAACTCTGTTCATCTATCACCGCATAAGTCTCTCCTGAATCTATGCTTTTGGAGACGATAAACTTATAAATAGGACGACTCACTGATGCAGCACTCAAATCTAGTACTACAAGCAGTGGCTCATTTTTATAATGATCAACCATCATTTCGTTTTTAGTTGTACTGGCAAACTTCACAAAGGGTCTCAAATTCCGTACAGTTAAACTAACTTCCTTGGTTTGAGTATTCCCATACTCATCCAGTACCTCTATGGTCAAGGGTACTTTTTCGAAATCACCGGCTGTGACAGTGTAAGAAAAATCGAATAGTGCTTCGTTACCCTGAACAGCCTCCTCAACCTCAATCTCCTGTAGTAGCACTCCGTCCTCCCAAAGTCTAGCAGACGCCAATGGCAAATCCGACGCATAGGGTGCTGCCTGTACTGCTATACTGATGGTCTCACCAGTGGCATACTTGAGCTGATCAGACACTAGTGAAATAGTCGGTAGCGGCTGACTTCTTTTTTGAATTTTAACCGCATCCAGAGCTATCCTTCCAGTAACACCTGTCCCTTCGGTTCTAATCTCTAATATATCATCTGGCGTCAAGTAAAACGTACCCAATGCATGAAACTGAGCCACTGCTTCACCGTGCTTTTGATCCAGCACTACCGTCTCGATCCCCCCGCTAGTTTTGATGTCATAGACGACTTCCTCTAACTGACTCTCATGACGCTCAAACCATACACCCAGTGCATAATATGCTGGCACTATACCCTCAAACGAATAAGTAGCCGCCTCAGCTACTGTGCTTGCATCCCACCACAAGGTAGGACTATCTCCATATGGAGTCACTTCCAACGAGGGAGAAGTAGCTCCATTGTCAATATAACCCATATCCTCCGTATCGATAACTTTCGGCCCTGGCACCAACATGAGTGCAGTTGCAACTTTTCTTTCCGTTCCATCAGAGGGTTGATTGATCACTTCTTTATTGGCTGCCATGACTGACGAACCTCCTCCATCGAGATTCATAGCATCTACACAACCTAACCCTTTCATGATTTTGGCCAAATACGGCAAAGTCACTCCTTTGCTATGTGTTTGCCGACCGTCTACTACTACCATTATGACTTTGTTGTCAGCTGTATACCCTATAGCGGTACGGGGTGCTTTGGAAGTCGTGATATCGGACTGAAACATCTCTGGTCCATAATCAGTGATCAATTCATTATTTTTGAGCAAGATAGGACCTCCTCCTACAGCTGCATTTGCATTAAGTGCCGTCCCAAACGCTGGCACTTCTTTGGTAGGCTCTGGCTGTGGCGTTTCTCCCTCTACATTGAGGTGAGGAGAAGGATAACTCCAAACCTCTCCTGTAGGCAACCCATATACCCAATCAATCGACGCATTACCATTATTATCAATAGAAAAAGCACTTCTAGTCACGTTAAACGTCCCCCCTGCTCTAGATAGAGCACGAATATTCTGCGCTTTGACTTCCCCATTGTCCACAAGCAGACTATAGGAAGAATTCCCACCGAAATACCCCCCCATTGATGGTCGTGTATACTTTCGTCCCTAACTCCTTCGCTATGTCAGTAGGCTCATCTAGTGGGGTTGACAACACCGCACGAACAGCCACCTCCCCTTTACTCAAATCGGCTATCACGCAAAAAGCATTAAATTTTTCATTCACCCCATTTTCGTATAGCAAATCAGTTTTGCTCTCGAAATACCGGACTGACTGAGGCATGCTCTCATTCAAATCTACCCTAGGTGCCCAGACGACATCATTCGTCTGGGCATAGCTTGTTGTTGTGGTGATCAGTGCGAAAACTATGGCACTGACCTGATGTATAGTCTTGGACAAAGGCATCTTTTAATCCTCCCTATTGCTCTCTATCAACATTGAGCAGATAGATCTCACCATTCGGCGTATGAAATAGCACTTTGGTTCCTAATGAATTAACCGCTGGGAAAAGAGCAATTTGTTTGTTCAAATCAGTCAAACGACTAGCTCCTTCGATGTTATCCAAAGAAGCTATCATGACAGTAGAAGAAACATACTGATAGCCGTCATCTTTGGTATTGGTATAAAGCACCGTGTGGTTATCTACCCATTTAGGAAACTCAACATCACCTAATTCACGCAATACATTTCCATCCATATCGGTCACAAAAGAACCTAAACCAGATACACGAAACGCAAGTTTGGTTTGATCAGGAGAGACCGAAACATTAAGGTAATCTGCTTCTCCCAATGGCTTAATAACTTTTGTGCCCTGTAAACCATTCACTTCGATCGCTCTCAAGTCACGAGTTGCTTCTGCAAAAACACCAGTTCCGATTCGTCGTGCAGAAACCAATGATTCCTCAGAGATTTTGCTACGTGAGCCACTAGACCAAACATAAGAATAACTCCCATGGTCTTTGGTATCAAACCTTACTTCATCAGATTGAACAACGGCTTCATACCCCGCTCCTGACTCCTCAGAAATAACTATCTCATCCTTTGTTGTGAGGTTATAAGCTTTCAAACCTTTGAAATTTTGACCTGTGACTATTATATCATCAGAGCCTGGAACGAACTGAGGGTAATACCCTGTTACATCCAGTTTTTCTACTCCTATCACATGAACCGACTGGCTATTAGCACCGAGTGCTATTGCACTCATCAGAAAAATTAATATCGCTTTTTTCATCTTTTCGTCTTTAATGTCAATACTCATTATTGTTTCAGAAACCGAATCATTGATTTCGCATCATCACTTTGGATCGAAAGCCAATACATGCCTGACGACAATTCTGCAGTAGGCAAGGAAATCTGATGATCAACCGACTGAATCATCCATTGATTGTGTTTGTGCCCCTGTATGTCATACACTGCAATGGTATAGATTTGATCCGCTGCGTTCCCGATCTGCAAGGTTGCATCTCCTGACGATGGGTTTGGATATAAAACCCAAGCTTGATCTATTTGTTCTGAACTCGCTAAAACCTCTTCTTCTCCTTTTAAATAAGCTGAAACTTGAGCAATCACTGCCTCCAAATCAGACTGCACAGCTGTCTCTAATGGAAAAGAAATATAAATCACTGCCCCAGTGGCCTCTCCCCCAAAAGCACCTTCATAGGCAACACCAGAAAAGTGTTCACTATCATTAAAAGAGAATATATTCTCAGCATCCTCTGTAGCAGAAATCTCATCTGGATAATCTTCTGGATACACAACACCTATAGGCACATTGAGTGTTTCGAACAAGCCGCCAGCGACACCTTCAGCCACTGTAAAGCTCGGTCCTCCATCGGACTGATACACTGCTTTTAGATAATTAGTATAGAAGGCTTGGTCTGTTGTTGTTCCTTTGGAATACAAATCCCAGCCTATTTCACTTCCTGATATAAACAGTTGACCTCCCTGATCTAAATAGGCCTGCAATAGAACTTGTTCTCCGTCTGATAGTGTCTCGTAAACTGTAGATTCATCACCCAAAAACCAGAATACACGATCGTAATCCATCAAACTAACCACTCCATCGGCTACCTGCTCATTGGCTACTGTATGTACAGTTCCATCATATGCAGCACTAGCACCTAAATAGTATCGAGCAGCAAAATCATGATTACCTGATTTGTACGAACCCGAAACTCTATCAAACCCATCAACGATCAATGTTTTAAAAGCAATATCGCTGCTTTTAACTGCATAAGTATCACTAGATAGACTCTCCGACCCTCCGTCTGCTACAGCTACCACACTGAACACAGACACCTCATCGGCAGAATGATCGGTGAAATATTCGTCAACCAATACCAATTCATAGGTAGTTGAAGTCAATTCACTCTCATCGGCTAATAAAACACGAGTACTCAAATCATCATCCAAAGAATAATAAACTCTAAATCCAGATAGCAACGCATCGTCACTGCTAGCAGTCCATGACAACACTCTACCTGCTTCTGATTCAGTGGCTGACAATAGCGTAGGTCTAGTAGGTGTATAATCATAATATGACCCCACTTCTAGATAATCCATGGCGTTTTTGAGCAAAAACTGTTGATCAAGCGTAGAAGTTGTTTCTATCGGGAAGGAAAAATACAGCACACCACCTGCTTCAGTAGAATTGCCAAAAACTCCTTTGTAACCAACCCCTCCATGCGCTCCTTCGACTGCATAAGAAAACACCTCTTCGGCACCTTCGACAGCTGCTATATCATCTGGATAATCTTCTGGATAAGTAATCCCAAAATCTATGGTCTGACCACCGAACAATGTCCCTTCTAGCCCTGTCGCTGGCGAAAACGTCACAGATCCGTCACCGATACATGTTGCCTTGAGGTATGAAGCATAAAACGCTTGATCTGCTGCATCACCTTTGATCCCCAAGTCCCAGCCTATCTCAGATCCAGAGACCAATAAGTTTCCTCCAGCATCTAGATAATCCGCTATAAGGGCTTGCTCACTAGTACTGAATGTTTCGTTAGTCGTAGACTCATCACCTAATATCCAGACGACCAAATCATAATCAGACAAACTTACCTTTCCGTCCACTACGCTCTCGTTCGTAGAAGATGAGATACCCGCTAGTCGCATATCACGTATCGCCATCATATAGTCTGAGATAAAAGTATGGTATTCTTCCGTATACGAACCGCTACGTCTATCGAAACCATCGACGATCAACACTTGATCAGCCGTAGCTCCTAGACGTGAAAAGACTTGTCCTCCTTCGCTCTCCGCTCCTGACTCTGCAACCGAACGCAACTCAAAATGATAAGCTTCTTCCTGAGGCGTGTATTTAAAATCTGCGTCTGAAGCAAGTACAACAGATGTAGTCGTTTCATCGAGTGTCGTTTCGTCAGCTGCCAACGTCCAATTCTCCATGGTATCATCAGTCGCATAGTATAGCCGGTAACCCAATAATGTTTCTTCCGTAATGGCAGCCCACTTCACCGAAACGCCAGACGTACCGACAGCTTCTAAAGCTAACATTTGTGGCACAGCTGGAGCTCCTCCTACTTCGGTCAGTTCGAAATCTGTCTCGGTATACTCTCCTGCCACTATATCGATGGTCTGAATTTTGGCATCATATCCAAACTTCTCAACCTTCATTTCATACGAACCAGGTGCTAACCAATCAAAGAAATAAAACCCATTGAGAAACACATCTCCTTCGAACACCTGTTCGTCCTCAGTACCTGGCTGAAGTGTCACCGTAATTTCATTGAGCGCTGCTCCATCTCTGTCTAGCACTAATCCACCAGCCTCTCCTACGCTTAGATCTGGCTGTTCGAAATAGGCTAAAAATGACTTAACAATACTCCAAGCTGCCGCTTTACGATAGCTACTGCTCATCAACCTTCTTCCTTCGTTTAGATTACTATGAAATGACGCTTCGGACAATGTACTAGGCATGTTTAGATTGTTAAGCACACCCAAACCATTAGTATATCCAGTAAATGGAATATCTGCACGAGCATACTTAGTGGTCGTACGCATATAGGCAAACAACTCATCATCCATGATCTCTGCCATCTCGTATGACTCGGGATAATCTGCGGTACCATCCTCTGGCCCAGCGTATAACACGAGCGTATAGTTAACCGTCTGATTATCTACTCCATTGGTGTGAAACGAGTGAAAATAATCGGATTCAAAGGCATTGCCTACTTGAACGCGATCTGATAAACTCGGATCTCGATCTTCCGCTTCGGGATCATTGGTCACTTTAGTCACCTTCACCTCTGCTCCCAATTTTTGCAGTAGTGTATCTAGGTAGCCTACGACCTCCCAGTTCGCATCCGACTCGTAGTACGTCACACCCAACCCTAGTTCGGTAGGTCTATCATTGCTGTCGTGACCTCCATGACCAGGATCTAGACAAATCCTAATCCCATCTAGTGGCTCCTGTGCTTTGGACGAAAAGATCGCACAAAAGCATAACAGCATCAAACACAGTGTTTTTTGAGTTATTGTTTTCATATTTTACTCTGGTTTAAAAATATACATCTGTCCTTCGGGTGTATTCGCTGTGATCTGTAGCGTAGCGGTATCAAAATTTGGGTTTTCGAGGGCTACATCTAAATCACTCCCGACAGGAGTCATTTTATTATTTTGAATATCTAACACGCCGATTTCTGCAGACAGCTGCTGCATACCGTCATCAGTCGTTTTAGCATATAGTACGGTTTGGTTATTGATCCAAATATCGGCATGTACATCTGCCAATTCATGCATGATATTTCCTTTCAAGTCACAGATGACCGCTACATTCCCTGCCGATTTGGTAAGTATTTTTTTCCCATCAGGAGACAAAACTGCATATAGATAGTTTCCTTCTCCTTGTGGTTTAACCGGTTGCTCCTCACCGCTCACCATGATCCCAGACAGATCCTCTGCTAACGATACAGTTGTCTCTCCAGAGAGACTTTTGTGGTACTCCTGTGGAGAAAATCTTGCAAACTCTGAAGCCACCTTAGTCACTTCTTTGGTTTTCATATCGATCTGTTCCAATCGCTTCGTTTTGCCTTTGACTTGATAGGTAACCTTATCACCAGAAATTACCGGTAGATATCCAGCACCTCGTTGATCCGTTAGTTGCGTTACCTCATTAGTGGTCAAGTCTAGCATCCAAAGACCTTCGTACTTTTGATCAGTATAAAGCAAAATCTTTCCCTCAGTGGAAAACTGAGGAAAATAACCTGTAGGCTCCAATAGCTCTGCAGTATATGACCCGTTAGAAACAGGCGTTTCTTCTTTCTCTTCCACGACCTCTTGAACAGCGGTTTCTTGACCGACTTGGTTCGTTTCATTAGCTGCTCCCTCTTTAGACGGGGAGCAGCTAACTACTTGTAGAATCAACATTAAAACAATCAATTTTCTCATTTTTTCGGATTTTTAAGTGACACTTTTATCATTACACCTTTGCTCGGCTTACTCTCGTTGTACAAGCGACTCAGTGCCGTCACAGCATAAGTATATTTTTTGCGGCGCTGAACGGACTTATCTACATAAAACGTGGTACTGGCACGTTGGATATCTAGGATATTCTTTGGATCCTCAAAGTCTCCTGTCTCCTTGCCTTCGAAACGGTATATCGCTACATACTTAGCCGTACTATCAGGCATTTGCCAGTTTAGATACACGCCATCGAACTCATTTTGCGCAGAAATACTGTCAGGCATCGTAGGTATTTTTCGTCCCAACCAACTCATCGCTGGAATGAGAGCCTTTGTACTGTATAGGTCTGTCCTGAGTGAATCACTAAAACCTAGTGGGTTTTGTAGCATAGACTTAGCACTGAAGTAGGCTCCGCCCTGAATATTTTCTAGTTCTCTGGACAAACGAATCTGATCGGGAACCTCTGAAGGATTTTGCCAAGCACTATCTGCACCTTCCAGTCCAATTCGGTAAGAAGCATGTCCCACATAGACGTGCCCATTGAACGGTTGCTCGTTCCACCACTTGAGCACCTTGCTATACGAGAGCTTTGGATGGTCTATGTGCAAATACAACTGAGGTAGTACATAATCGATCCAGCCTTCTTCCATCCATAACAGTACGTCTGCAAACAAATCGTCATAGTTCGTTTGACCAGCATCCGAGTCAGATCCTCTCGGATCATCAGCTATATTTCTCCAGACACCAAAAGGGCTAATCCCAAACTTGACCCAAGGCTTGACACTTTTGATCGTGTCATTGAGCATTTGTATGACGGTATTTACATTTTCACGTCTCCAGTCATCTTTTTGCTCCAGTTCAAAATCCTGACCATAGGTAGCAAAAGAAAGAGAATCGGGAAATTCCTTCCCCCATATTCTATAGGGATAAAAATAATCATCGAAATGTACTGCATCAATATCGTACCTAACCGTCACGTCCTTGATCACATCCGTCACGTAAGACTTGACCTCTGGAATTCCTGGATCAAAATACATACGATCTCCATAGGTCACAAACCATTCGGGCTTAGTGTAGAGCAGGTTAGCAGAGTCCTCTGGCATTTCCTCAAAGTCCACCAATGCTCTGTACGGATTGAACCAAGCATGAAATTCCATTCCTCTATCATGCGCCTCATCGATCATAAAAGTCAGCGGGTCATAATATGGATCAGGCGCTTGGCCACTCACTCCTGTCAAGTATCTAGACCAAGGTTCCTTTTCTGAATAATACAATGCATCCGCCGATGGTCTAACCTGCACAATAACCGCATTGATTCCCGTCATTTCGTGATGATCCAACAGTTTTCGGTATTCAGCTTTTTGATCCTCTACAGTTAGTCCTGGTTTAGAGGGCCAATCAATATTTTTGACCGTTGCAATCCACGCTGCTCTAAACTCGCGCTTTGGTGCAGTCTGGGCGAAAGCAGATAGACCACTCACTAGAGCAATCATCACTACCAACACCCTCTTCTCAATTCCTTTCATTTTTCTATTTCCTCTCATTGTGTTACCACTTTTCAATAAATCATCCTCGTGACAAGTCCACGAGATATTAACCTTCTAATCAGCCATTTACTTAGACCGAAGGGATTATCTCCCTGCGGTTAAATACTTACAGGCAGTATTCCCTTTGCTTCTTTTTTATTACTCACTATTTCATATGCCAGACGATGCGTGTATTCGTTCTCCTGATAGGCCAATAACATAGACTTCACATGATTTAAACTACCCAACTTAGAGACCGCATAGGCATTGCCAAAGAAGACGAGGTAAACTGGCACCGCATTAGACAAATCAGCAACCAGCTGAGCCATCTCTGCAGTTATCCCAAAATTGTCTGGTGCTTTGAGTTTCACATTGTGTATCGCTACAATGACTGCTTGCTTTTCTTTGAGTTCACTAATCACTTTCTCCTTCTTACTCTCGATTTGATCAAAACGTAGAGAAATGCTTTTCTCAATTCCCAAATCTTTTGTAACCAACTGTTCAAATAGTGGCGTTCCTGTTTGATCCAGAGTTCCTTTGAGCAAAGTATGGTGACTCAGCGCACCTTGTTCGGCCTGGTCCCCATTAGCAAATAGAGACAGCATACCAATAGATTCATCGTTCAATAACCCTTCAGTATGCTTCACCTGCGTCATCGAAGCTTCATACAACTGTTCATTGATCGTACGCGTATCTCGATTAATATCCTCTAATATCCCTTCTAGTTTGATAGGCTCTATCTGATCCAGCCCCATGTTATATTTAGCTACGAGTTGCTTTAAACATCTCTCGTCTAACTCTTCTTCAGTGATACTGCCGTCCGCTAATGCAACTTTGAACTGTTGTATAGTTGCTTCAACATCCTGCACAAAGAGCAGTACATCATTGCCAGCTTTGAACGCTTCTACATCCACCTCTCCTATAGCATAGTGATCTGCTACTGCCTTCATATCCAACGCATCTGTAAATACCAGACCTTCAAACCCCATGTCACCTTTTAGCAAATCTTGTACAATAGAGCGAGACAAAGTAGAGGCACGTTTGGTATCTGGCTCCAACTGTGGAATCTGCAAATGCGCAACCATGACGGCCCCCAAACCTGCTGCAAATAGCTTCTTAAACGGGTAGAGTTCCGTCTCTTCCAGTTCTGCACGAGACTTGTCCAATTTGGGCAGCTCCTTGTGCGAATCTGATGCTGTATCACCATGCCCTGGAAAATGCTTGGCTACAGCCAAAATCCCTTCAGATTGCATCCCTTTCATGTAAGCGGTACCCTTTTGAGCTACTTTTATTTTGTCCTGACCAAACGAACGAAAATTGATTACTGGATTATCGGGATTCGTATTCACATCAATAACAGGGGCATGATTGACGTGAATTCCTATCCTTTTCATCTGGCGAGCAACGATTTCCCCCATTTCTTCAATGGCTTTTTCATTCTCTATTGCACCTAACGTCATTTGATATGGAAAAGGCTCAGCATTATCCAGTCGCATCCCCAGTCCCCATTCACCATCGATAGAGATCATCAGGGGTGTTTCACTAGATGACTGATATTCATTGGTCAAACGTGCTTGACTCACAGGGTCTCCCTGAAAGAATATTAACCCTCCCACTCCATACTTTTGTATGAGATCTTTGATATAGGTAGTGTGCTCATCGTTCTTATTAGACCATGTAGCGACATGTATCAATTGTCCAATTTTTTGTTCGACAGAAAATCCACTAAGCATTTGACTCGCCCAGCTTTGAGCTTGGCTATCTGCCTGACCTACTTTAATATCGTTTTTCATTTCTTTCCAAAATCTTTATCTATTTTCAAAAACCTAGTGATCACAAAAGATGGAATCGTAGCGATCATAACCCATATAAAGAAATATTTGTACCCTACTAACTCCTGTACCCATCCACTCACCATACCAGGTAACATCATACCCAAAGCCATAAAACCTGTAGCAATAGCATAATGAGCCGTACTATAATTCCCCTGAGAGACATACAGCATGTATAGCATATAACCTGTAAAGCCAAAGCCATATCCGAATTGCTCGACTACTACTGCCGTGGTGATCAACACATAAGAGTCTGGCTGAAAAAAGGATAAATACACATAAACAAGGTTAGGTAAGTTGATGGCTAACATCATCCACCAGATCCAATGTTTCAAACCATTTCTAGATGCCAATACCCCACCTACAATACCTCCAATAGTCAACGCCAACACCCCAAAAGTCCCATACATCACACCCACCTCTTGGGTACTCAAACCTAACCCTCCGACGGTCACATCATCCAACAAAAAAGGAGATGATAGTTTGACCAACTGAGATTCGCCAAGACGGTAGGTCATCAAAAATGCAATCGTCATCAATAAATCTGGCTTGGTAAAAAAGAGACGGAAAGTCTCGAAAAACTCTGCCAACACCTGACGACCTGTCTTCTTAACGGTAACGGGTTCTTCTGCTTTGGGTAGAAAGAGCTGGTGATAAATAAAAAAACCAAAGAACAATGCTGATACAACTCCAAAAACAGTGCTCCACGCCATTTGTATACTCGGCATAGTCTCTTCAAAATACCCCGCCAGAACGACCAAGAGACCCTGACCTGCTATCATAGATATACGGTAAAATGTACTCCTAATCCCTACAAAGAAGGATTGCTGACCAGAATTCAATGCGATGAGATATAATCCATCCGCTGCTATATCGTGTGTCGCTGAACTAAAAGCCATTAACCACAAAAAGGCCAAAGAATACTGAAAAAAACTATCCATTGGAATGGTCAGTGCTACACAAGCCAATGATGCACCCAAGAGTAACTGCATCATCACTACCCATCTCCTTTTGCTACCAATGATATCTACCAGTGGACTCCAAATGGGTTTGATTACCCATGGTAGATAAAGCCAACTCGTATAGAAAGCTATTTCCCCATTACTTATATCCAGGTTCTTATACATGATCACCGATACGGTCATCACCATCACGTAAGGCAGTCCTTGAGCAAAATAGAGCGTAGGTATCCAACTCCAAGGATTGGTGTTTGCTTTTATCATTGTGGTTTAATCTTATTTTTCTACTAATAGCTACATGCAATGCAGACTAATATCAATGCTTCTATATCAAAAAAAAAGACATAGAAAGTCCGTGTTTCAATTTTGAACAAAGTGAAACAGTATTTTTTTCAAGACATAAACAACTGTATTACATACAGTTAATTATATCACTTGTATACCTCTTGACCTATAACCAGCTAATTTCCCATCGTATGAATCCACCTCTGTAATCAGTGTATGTATGGACTCTAAACCGCTAACTCTAAATCGTTGCTTGGTATCGATCTTTTCAGAAGTTGACATGACCACCACTTGATCCGAAACAGCAATAATAGCTTTTTTCAACTGAGACACTTCCCAATCGATCTCCATTAGCCCCGTATTCATATCAATACCACTAGCCCCTAAAAAGCACTTGTCAGCTCTAATCTTTGAGATATACTGAATCATATCTAGACCAATCGTCACCTGTGCACTCTTCATCAGCTTACCTCCAAACAAGATCACATCAATTTTCGGATGTTCCGATAATCTCATTGCGATCGGCAAACTGTAGGTAAACACTGTCACTCCTAAATCAGGAGGCATAAGACTGACCAATTCGAAATTGGTCGTTCCTCCACCGATAATTAGTACGTCATTGTCTTCGATCAACTCCAGTGCCTTTTCAGCCATCACTAATTTCTTGTCATGGTCAAAAATCTCTTCCTCTTGATAAGAGTAAACCTTTTGAGAGGTATTTAGCGCTCCACCATGGATTTTTAGTAACTTACCTTCATTGGCTAGTTCCTTGAGGTCACGTCGAATTGTATCCTCTGACACGTTCAGCCGAACACTGAGGTCAGTAGAATATACCTTTTTCTCCTCCCTAAGCAATTTCAATATCTGATCTTGCCTTTCTCGTTTTAGCATATTTGCATCTTTTTTGCATGTATAATACCCAAATGTAACATTTATTTGCATATAAATGCAATGCATGGTTTAGATTTACACTAACAAGGGCAAAAACATATCATATTATGGTAAAAACTGGTTTAGATATATTGAGCAGCAACAAAACTGCACAACAAGACATCAAAGGAAACATTGGTTACTTATGCCATGCTGCCTCTATCGACACTAACATTCAGCACGGTATAGACGTCTTGCAATCTATCTTTGGCGAACGACTGTCCAAGTTATTCTCTCCTCAACATGGACTATCTGCTGACGTGCAGGATAACATGGTAGAATCAGATCACTTTGAGCATTCGCATTATCATCTACCCGTCTACAGCCTCTACTCCGAAACACGCAAACCTACCCCATCGATGCTCGACAACTTAGACCATGTCATCATCGACCTGCAAGATGTAGGCACTAGAATTTACACCTACATCTACACGATGATCTATATGATGGAAGCCTGTGGAGAATTAGGTATTCCTGTGACGGTTTTGGATAGACCTAACCCTATCGATACAGTTCATGTAGAGGGCAATGTTCTTGATATGCAGTATCGTTCATTTATCGGTCGCTACCCAATGCCCATGAGACATGGGTTGACCATAGGAGAAGTAGCACAGATGGCTACCACACACTGGGATGTCAAATGCGAATTGAACGTCATTAAGATGACTGGATATGATCGCCAAATGAGCTTTTTCGATACAGGTCTACCATGGGTTCTTCCATCGCCTAACCTTCCCACAGTAGATGGGGCATACGTTTTTCCTGGATCGGTACTGTTTGAAGGAACTAACATCTCGGAAGGGCGTGGCACATCCAGAGGTCTCGAAATCATTGGACATCCTGATATCAAACATTTTGACCTGCTAAAAACATTAACCTCCATGTTTAGAGAAGCGAAACTAGAAGGCTTTGTACTCAGACCCGTTACGTTCATACCCACCTTTCAAAAACACCATGGTATACCTTGCCAAGGCTATCAGGTTCATGTAACAGATCTTCAAACATTCGAACCATGGAAGGTTGGTCAGATTCTATGCAAAGCATTTTATCATCACCTTGGACAGGCATTCCAATGGAAGCAACCGCCCTATGAGTATGAGTATAACCTACTGCCCATCGACATCCTGAATGGCACAGACCAAGTGAGACAATGGATAGAGTCCAATGGGAGCCTCTCCAAACTGGAAGAACTCGACATGATAGGTAGAGGAGACTATCTGAAACAGCGTGACCAGATTTTGATCTATTAGTCTTGGCGGCAATGTTTTACATAGAGAATTTCTAGACCTCTATGCTATTCTAAGGCCATTATCCACCTCACGCTCAGGCTGAATCAAGGTCACCTGTCCCTCCTCTCCTACTGCTCCCAGCACTAAGCATTCGCTCATAAAATTGGCAATCTGCTTTGGCGGGAAATTAACTACGGCGAGTACCTGCTTACCAATGAGTGATTCAGGTTCATACAGTTTAGTGATCTGTGCAGAGGTCTTTTTCTGTCCCAGTACACCAAAATCTATCGTCAGTTTATAAGCAGGCTTAATCGCCTCCTCAAACATCTCAGCTCTGACAATCACTCCAACTCTAATATCTACTTTCTGAAAATCACTCCAACTTAAATCCTGATTCATGACATTTTTTTGATCAAAACTAGCAAGAAGTCAAAACATATCTCCATCCATCGGGGTATGCATTAGTATATTTACCTATTATCAATCAAGAAACAGAAACATGTCAACGATTACATTAAAAGGAAACGAAATTCACACGTCTGGTCAATTACCTGCTACAGGTTCAACGGCGCCAGAGTTCACTTTGGTTAAAGGAGACCTCTCAGAGGCTAAGTTAGCTGACTTTGCGGGACAGAAGCTCATCCTCAACATCTTCCCAAGTGTAGATACAGGCACTTGTGCTACTTCGGTCAGGACATTCAATGAAAAGGCTGCCAAACTAGACAACACCAAAGTACTTTGCATCTCTAGAGATCTTCCATTCGCACAGGGCAGATTTTGCGGGGCAGAAGGAATCGAAAACGTGGTAATGCTGTCTGATTTCAGAGATGGAGCATTCGGCAAGAGTTACAACCTAGATATCATCGATGGACCTTTACAAGGACTACACTCACGTAGCATCGTCGTAGTAGACGAAAGTGGAAAAGTAGTCTACACAGAACAAGTCGCTGAGACTACCGAAGAACCCAACTACGAGCAAGCACTCGCAGCACTATAAATTCACAATGTATTATTATAGAAATAACATAGGCATTGTGGAATAGGTTTGGAAAAACTATTAGCTTCCAGTTATCAAACTGGAGGCTAATTCTCATCCTTGGTTTGAGTTGTAACTGAAACGATTTTATTTAAATAATATCGTTCCATCGAGATCTTTTCAAAATTACAACCAGCAGCATTTGGAGTTAGAGGAGAGAAAAATTAATGAGTTGGACTAGTCATCACAGACGATTAGTTCATACTCATTACCTCTATACGCTTCTGATCTGATTTTATTCCCCATGGCATCATAGTACACTACTACATAGAAATCTCCCTCTGGAAATACCCGCTCAGCAAAGTATACATTCTGCTGTAAACTCCCGACATTGTAGATGTCGTTGAAAACTGCGGGGATGATTAACCCTCTCTCGGCATGATAGACCCCATATTTGTTATCTATCCGAACCTCTATGGTTTTGACCGAACTGGAGTCACTAAAGTACTGATAACCGTCGATACCGCTCACATATACCTCATCACTATAGATCGCCCTTACCTCCCATTGTCCATTGCGATGAGCTAGCACAGCACTATCAGTCCAATACTCGATCTGATCGTAAACACCATCAATACGCTGCTGATTATCTATCCCTAACAAACCATAGCCATCTTCCTCTTTCACAACGAACAACGCTTCATTGTAGCGTCTAAATTTCTCTTGAAATCCAATGGTAAGCAACTGTCTTTTATTGAAATCAAATGCTCCGAATTCACCATCAAGCAGTACATGAGACACACCATCTTTTGCCTCACTAATTGCATCATAGTTTACCTTCATAATGAGTTTACCTTTGGCATCTACAGCACCATACTTATTTCCCTCCTTGACGGAAAACACGTCATCCGCAACAAAGCCTATCTCATCATAATCACAGCGAAACTGTAACACGCCATCTTTATACAGGTACAGTATCCCGTCACGACGTATCACCAGATAATGTACTTCAGTCCTGCGGCTAGAACTCACGGTTTGTAGATACTCTCCTTCCTCCACCTCTACGACTTTCTTATTCGGGAAGATAGCCGTACCTCTCTCTCCACTAAATACAATCGCTATATCATCCCCTATCAGCTTCAGCGAATCAATATTTAAAATCGGTTCGTCATCCATGCTCTTATTATGCACAGACCAAGCTCCTTTCGCATTTAGTCCTATCCACTCGTAGTTTTGCAATATATCATCATAGATCAATTCGGAATAGTGCCCAAACTTTTTGTCATATACATAGTACCCAGCCTCTACGCGAAAGACCCAAGTTTCATAAAGCGTATTGATACTAATCGTGGCTTCTGGCGAAACGACTTGCAGACCGCCATTGATCAAGAACTCATGATCCGCCGTATAGCCTACTATATAATCTTCGTTGATCAATTCTACCTCCTCGTAGGCAAGTTCGATCTCTCTTTGGTCATGGAGTATTTCGTCCAGACTAGTCACACCAAAAACACCATCTACTTCGACCACCCAAAAGGATCCTTCGAGATAGATATCATCATAGGCGGGTTCCAAAAACACTTGACCCGTAATTCCCGCCAAACCCTTTTTACCATTCTGCTGAAACACGATCAGTCTATCATCCAGCACATCAATCTTTTCATAGACATTAGGTAGAATCAAATCTCCTGTAAGCGTAATCGCTCCCTCTTTACCTTCTTTGATCACCGCCAATATCCCGTTTCCCAGATCACGATAGCTATCTAACGCACCTTCATAAATAACCGTACCCGCACGATTGATCAGCTGATATAGCCCATTTTGTTTTACCTCCAGAACTTCTTCCTCTACACCGCCGCACAAATATGAAAAACTTATATCTTCATAAGGACCTCCCAAAAAAGCGCTGCCCTCCAGATCAAAAAATGCATACTTACCCTCCTTGTAAAATGGATAAAGCACAACCGCATTCAGCGCCTCTAATGCTGCAACAGAATCCATGAAGTGATGATATACCGATCGGTTAAAGGAAGCCAATTGATCCGCATCTATCCCTCCCGAATGATAGAGCAACCCAAGTGCTTTTTGGGTTAGTCGAGGGTTTTGGTAGTGGTTGACAAAATCCATAATATCTTCGGCTAACAAGCCCGCAACTTTCTTTTGATAGATCATGGTCTCTACCTCATCACGATACGGAGTATCAGGAAAGTCGACTAAAAACTGTTCTAAATCCGCTAGTTGGTTGGATCGTGTTTTCTCCTCGAACGCCAGTCGATCAAAACGCTCTTTGGCCTCCGCATACTGTGCAGCCTCAGGGTATCGCAACACAAAATCCTGATAAGCCTCCCACGTCCCTTCCTTCACAATGACTCGAAACTGGAGTTCATTCCGACGAGACTTAGCCAAGCCTAACTCCTCAGCATTAGGGTAGTAATTGATAAAAAACGCATACGCTTCAATTTCATCTACAGCTACTGCTCGTTGATAAGCCAGACTGTCAATATACATTTTCAGCACTGAGAATGATTCCTCCGTCACATCGGACTTATCCATCTCATCACTATGATCTTCTGTACGGTCTGGCAACATGTTCATCCCTGCTAGGATGTAATCATGCGCTGTATCTAGGTCACCCTGTTCGTTGCTCGGTGCGACATAGAACTTAGCGTAGGCATAGGAGACCAGTGGGTTCAGACTATCTACATCATAAGACCGAATCAGATATTCCTTCGCCTTTTCATAGTCTTCCTTTTCAATGGCACGGAGTGCTTGTTTGGACCGATCTGCCAACAAGACATGCGCCATGCATAGCAACAATAAGAGGATATATTTACTTTTATTCAAAAAATACAGCATTGGTTGTCATGCGAAATTAATCAATTCAATTTTAGAGCAACGACAAGTCATAGATAGGATTCCTCCATTATTTTTGAATCAAATATCAATCCATGACCATACAACAGCTCAACAAGGAATTAGGCAATATAGACCTCTACCTTTTAGATCAAATCCTCAAAGCCAATATACTACCCACTGCGCGGGTATTAGATGCAGGCTGTGGAGAAGGTCGAAACCTGATCTATTTCCTCAACAATGGCTACAATGTACACGGGATAGACCAAAATCCTGATGCGATTCGCATGCTACAGTTCATCGCAGGCAGCAACTATCCCGATCACCCCAAAGGAAACTTCATAGAAGGTCAAATCCACGACATGCCCTATCCTGACCAATGTTTCGACTTGGTCATCAGCAGTGCTGTACTGCACTTCTCTCCAAGCACCGCTACTTTTTGGGCGGGGGTCAAAGAGATGACACGCGTCCTCAGACCTGGAGGTATGCTATTCATCCGTATGACAGCCATCATGGGACTGGAGGATATTATCAGCCCACAAGGAGAGCAGCATGCGCTACCCGATGGCAGCGTTCGTTTCCTCATCACCGAGAGCATGATCGAGCAACTCCAAAATGACTATAACTATAGCCCTATAGAAGCTACCAAATCTGTACTCGTCGACAGAAAGCGATGCATGACGACCTTGGTTTTGAGAAAAAACCAAATCGAACTGTAATCTTGGCAACAATAATTCGTAATATTACTACCTCTTCAAACAGCAACTATTGTGTGTATACCATACTTTTGAAGGGTTAAAAAAATTATATGCTTCGCACGAGTCTATTTGTTATTTTCTTCCTTTCCGCCTTTGCAAGCCAGTCCCAAAACTTCTTTGACTGGCGCTATCACGATCGGTATTTCTCGGTATTCGCTGGGACGGGATGGACAGGCTACTTAGGAGACTTGACCAATGGATCACCCCTTACCTCTGGCCTATCACATTTCAACGTAGGTGCAGAAGCGCGTCTCTATTCCAAAATTGCGGTTCGTGCCCAATATGCCACCTACAAACTAGAAGGCTCAGACCGTAACGCCGCAGACAGCTCCTACAACAGGCAGCGCAACCTCTCCTTTCATTCTCAAAACCATGAGTGGCAACTACAGATGGTCTACTATCTGTTCAAGTACAAAGGAAAATACTACAAACGCAGAGTCTATGAACCCTACATCGCCATAGGTGGAGGACAAACTTTCTTCAACCCAAAAGCAGATTTGACCAACTCAGAAGGCAAATCCACCACCTACACACTACGCGACTACCAAACCGAAACCGAAAACTACAAGGGTTGGGCATGGATCATTCCCGTCAATATCGGTATAAAACTAGTGATCACTGAATTCATCAACTTAGGCGTAGACGTTGGCTATAGGTATGCATTCACAGGTCATCTGGATGATGTGTACGGTGACTATGCCAACCCCAACGGTGACGGACAGGGCTATCCCGACGGCACGATCGATGCATCTCTCAGCAATCGTAAATTCGAAGACAATGTCTACATCATCAACCAAGACGCGTTTGATGAAATGATTCCTGGACAGCAACGTGGCAATGGGAAATTCGATTCTTACTTTCTGATGAATGTCAACCTAGAGGTTTACCTCCCAAAAGATGTATTCAAATCAAAAAAAGGAAGAGGCAGAAAAGGCAAAATACTTGGCAAACGGGGTGCGTATGATTGATCACAAACTACAAAGTATACTGATGGTACTGCTGATCTCCTGCAGTAGCGCATTTGCGCAAAACAAAATACAGATCGCCAAAGTCAAATACGACGGAGGGGGAGACTGGTATGGCAATAAGACCGCACTACCCAACCTAGCCACTTTCTGCAATCAGCGACTCCATACCAACCTAGATCCAGAAGATGCAGTGGTAGAGGTCGGTAGTCCAGATTTATTTTTGTACCCTTATGTCTACTTGACGGGGCATGGCAATGTAGTCTTCTCACCCAATGACGCCAGCAATCTGCGCAACTATCTCATAGCAGGAGGTTTTTTGCATATCGATGACAACTATGGTTTGGATCAATTCATCCGACTCGAAATGAAGAAAGTCTTTCCTAATCTAGCATTCGTAGAGCTGCCGCATGACCACCCGATATACCGACAGCTATACCAGTTCCCTGGAGGTCTACCCAAAATCCACGAACATGATGGCAAACCTGCACAAGGGTTCGGTCTGATCTACGAAGGACGGTTGGTCTGTTTCTACTCCTATGAATCCGATCTCGGCAATGGCTGGGAGGATCAAATCATCTACAACGATCCCGCCAACAAAAGAGAAGAAGCACTGCGCATGGGCGCCAACATCATTAGTTACGCTTTCTCTGAGTAACTAATAACGCTGGCTAAATTTTATTGAGTCTTCAATACTTTGATTCCAAAGCCTAACTCCCACTTCTCATTTGGCTTTAAAACGACTAAGCTTTCCCCTGTATTGAAGGCATTCGGAGGACACGTTACAGGCTCTACAGCCAGTGTCTTGCGCGAATCAGGCGAATAGATTTGACAGTACCCATACTCTTTCTCTTGAAACAATTGTACCTTCATCTCATTCGATGGATCTGTCATAGACACTACGAAAGGCACATTGGTATCCGTCACTTGAAAGCAATCATCTAAAGCCATATCGGCTAGCTCCTGACCTGACTCGAAACCATGTGTGTCCGAAACGGCATTGCCTGCAAGCGAAAAGATACGCTTGGCAGCTCCCATCTCTAATGTCAACTGTTCTACACCATTGTCGAACTGAAAGTAAGGATGCCATCCGTCACCTATCGGCATGCTGCCTTGCCCTATATTCTCTATCGACGTGTCGAAACGTGTACCTTCCTTTCCGAACGAAATCGTGACAGTCATCGCGTAAGCAAATGGATAACCTTGATCGGTACCGAGGTATTGATAGCGGAGTACCAACTGACAGTTGTCAGAGCCATCCACCGTATCTACCACCTCAAAGGGTCTGCAGTGCAACAATGCGTGCAGGTTATTGTTGCGATCGATTTCATTGACTATCATCTGGTAATCCTCACCCTCAAAACTGTATTGCCCAGCAGTCAGTCGATTAGGAAACGGTGAAAGCTTAGAGCCTTTGAAGGCTGAATGATGGGTACGCATCACCTCTTCCTCGCTGCGGTATCCATCTATGATAGACACCAAATCTCCTTTGCCGTTCTCGACCACTAAATCATTGATCCCTGCTCCAAAACCCGACAATACCTCCAAATACTCGCCAGTTGCTGTGTTCGTCAAACGATAGGCTTCAAACCTACCGATTGGCGCTTTTTTTACTTCGTACATGCTTTGTGTTTTAATACCCGTACCTAATACGTTTTATATCTACTGATAGCGAATATATCATATTGAGTGGAATGCAACCTAGATACCCGATAGAAATTGAATCCAGATGCAACATTTAGAAGCAAACCTTATCCATCGGTTTTTCTGCTCGCTCTTCTCCTAACTCTATCGCCTTACGAAAAGTCTTGCAAGCCTCATCATCCTGACTATCCTTCATATAAGCCAGTCCCATATTGTAGAATACTGACGCGTCTGGTCCCGCATTGTCTAGAAATCTTTGATAATACTTGATCGCATAGCCATAGTCTCCTAGCTCCTGCTGCGCATTGCCGATGAGCACAAAGTTCCTCAGCAGTGAATTATCCGCATAGATGGATGAATTAAAATCTTCGATAGCCGACTCATACTTTCCCAGTTTGGATTTAACAATCCCGCGATTCATCAGGTCACTGGCATTATCAGCCTTGATGAGCAAAGCAGAATCATAGTCCAACAGCGCCGCTTCATACTGCCCTTTCTGAAAGCGCTCAAATGCCCGTTTGGAGTACACCTTGGCAAAATCACCTTTGCCAAACAATATCTGATTGATCTCATCACGTTCGTCTTCATCTACGAGGAAGCTTAGATTATATAGTGCATTGCGGTGATGCGGATTGATCTTGAGTGCACGACGATAGTCTGCTATCGCACCTGTTTTGTCTCCACGATCCAACCGGTACATCCCCCGACTCACATAATAGTTTGGATCGAAACCATTCAACTCGATCGCCGCATCAAAATCCAACATCGCTGGCGTATTGTACCCTAGCTTTTCATAGGTCATCGCACGATGAATGTAGACATCCGCCTTCATTTCCTCCATCGTAGAGATTCCTGATAGTTTGACCTCTCCATCTTCCTCATAGGACACGCCTTTAAAAATCACCGCACGCGTCTCGATGGTCTCCATGTTGTCGATCAGGAAAGTGAAATCAGACGCTGCCTGCTTGTAGTTCTTTCTGTTATAGTAGATCAAAGCTCGCTTAAACACCGAAGCATAGTTCATAGGGTCTACTTTGCGAGCGGACTCAAAATCAATCAAAGCACCGACCTCATCCCCTTCCAGCTCTTTGGCCTGCCCTCTGGAAATATAATAGTCTGACTGGCGGCTATCCAACTGGATTGCACTATCGTAGTAGATCACGCCTAGCTCATATCTGGCTTGGAGCACCGCTTCGTTCGCTTGTTGATAGTATCGGGCAGCAGCGGCCTCCTTTTCTGCTCGGCTCGAATAAGAATCTTGCCCCTGACCTAGAGCTATAAAAGATGTGAGAAATGTTAAAATCGTTAGCGTTAGTTTTAGCTGCATATCATGGCTTTAGTTATGTTAGATAGCTGGTCACAGTAGATTTTAACGCCCAAAATACGGATTACAGATTGAATAATTTATTTTTTGGCTTAATTAAAAATCCTTATCCAATCCTATTTTTTACTTCTATCTTTGTCAGTTCAAAATCTCAAGAATACTTACAGAATATTATTAGAATAATGATAAAAGACTTTGTAGCAGAACTGACGTGGAGAGGCATGATACACGATAAGATGCCTGGGGTACAAGAGCAAATGAATAAAGAAATGGTGTCTGCCTATATTGGATTTGACCCGACGGCTGATTCGCTACACATCGGACACTTGGTACAGATCATGACGCTCGTACATCTACAGAGATCAGGACACAAACCACTAGCACTGGTAGGTGGTGCGACAGGCATGGTCGGTGACCCATCTGGCAAATCTGCCGAAAGAAACCTGCTGTCCGAGGACATCCTCAATCACAACCTGGCAAGTGTCAAAAAACAACTAGAGCAGTTCTTGGATTTTGACTGTGGGGACAACTCTGCTGAGATGGTCAACAACTACGACTGGTTCAAGGATTTCAACTTCCTTGACTTCATCCGTGATGTAGGCAAACACATCTCTGTCAACTACATGCTCGCCAAAGACTCTGTCAAAACAAGACTAGAGACAGGCATGTCTTTCACCGAGTTCACCTACCAACTGGTGCAAGGCTATGACTTCTACTGGCTCAACCAAAACAAAAACTGCAAAGTACAATTGGGCGGGTCTGACCAGTGGGGCAATATCGTCACCGGTACCGAACTGATCCGAAGAAAAGCACAAGGCGAAGCATGGGCGATCACTACGCCACTCATCCGCAAGGCAGACGGGACTAAGTTTGGGAAGACGGCTGGTGGCAATGTATGGCTGGACAAGGACAGAACGTCTCCGTACGAGTTTTACCAATACTGGCTCAACTCATCGGACGAAGATTCAGAAAACTACATCAAGATCTTTACCCTCAAAGAGAAAGAAGAGATTGACAACTTGATCGCAGAGCATAAGGAAGCCCCACACCTCAGAATACTCCAAAAAGCAGTCGCCGAGGACATCACGGTCAGAGTACATTCTCAAGAGGATCTGGAGATGGCCATCAAAGCATCCAGTATCCTATTCGGCAAGTCAACTGCTGAGGATCTGGCTTCTCTGGACGAAAAAACACTGCTGTCTGTATTCGAAGGCGTACCACAGGCTACCATCAGCCAAGCGGACTATGCGGCGCTAGAAAACGTGACCGACTTACTATCCGAAGGCAGCGATGGCGTAGTATTCCCCTCCAAAGGAGAGGCGCGACGCATGATCAAAGGCGGTGGTGTCAGCATCAACAAAACCAAAGTAGAATCTGCGGATCAAGCGGTTGACTTCAGCCTACTCAATGACAAATACCTGCTTGCACAGAAGGGCAAGAAAAACTACTACCTGATCACTGTCGCGTCCTAATAGACGCGTAGATTGGGGCGTTTGGGAATCCAAATACCAAGATTATGAAAAAGCAATTTTTAGCAGGGCTCATCGCCCTGCTACTCATCCATGCCTGTACCCCTATGAACCAAGAACATAAGTACACCAACGCCCTGATCCACGAAAGCAGCCCCTACTTGCTCCAGCATGCACACAACCCCGTGAACTGGCAGCCCTGGGGAGACCCAGCCCTAGCCGAGGCACAAAAAAAAGACAAGCTCGTCATCATCAGCATAGGCTATGCCGCCTGTCACTGGTGTCATGTCATGGAGCACGAGTCGTTCGAGGATAGCCTGATCGCAGCGAACATGAATACCAACTTCGTCTCCATCAAAGTAGACCGAGAAGAACGCCCCGATATCGACCAAATCTACATGGATGCCGCCCAGCTCATGACTGGCCGTGGTGGCTGGCCGCTCAATATCATCGCTTTGCCGAATGGCAAACCTGTGTTTGCAGGGACCTACTTCCCTCGGGACAACTGGGAGAAAGTGCTCAACCACTTCTCTAAAATCTACCAAAGCGAACCCGAAAAGCTCCGTGAGCATGCCGACAAAGTAACCGAAGGCATCTCTAACAACGAGATGCCTACCTTCAACGAAACTGCTGGCGACTACTCCTCAGACACTACCATCCAAATCGCTCAAAACCTACTCGCCGGGATAGACTTAGAACTAGGAGGCAAAAACGAAGCGCCTAAGTTCCCCATGCCGACGGTCTATGAATACCTGATGGCAGAGAGCTACTACCGAAACAACGACACAGTCAACCAAGCCATACGCACGACGCTAGATCACATGGCCAATGGCGGTATCTACGATCACCTCGGCGGTGGTTTTGCGCGCTACTCGGTCGACGCGACGTGGACCGTTCCGCATTTTGAGAAGATGCTCTATGACAATGCCCAGTTGATCAGTCTATACAGTCACGCCTATCAACACTATGGTGATGATACCTACCTACAGACCGTAGAGGAAACGATCGCGTTTTGTAACCGTGAGCTCAAAGACACATCAGGCGGATACTACTCGTCACTAGATGCCGATAGCGATGGAGAGGAAGGCAAATTCTACGTATGGCAGGCCAGTGAGATCGATAGCCTACTGGGTGAAAAAGCCCAAATATTCAAGACCTACTATGGCATCACGCCCAAAGGGAATTTTGAAGGAAAGAACATCCTAGAACGCAAAACCTCTGTCAGAACGCTATCGGTAGACTATGGCCGCACGGAGACCGAAATCCAACGCATCATCGATGACTGCAAAGCCACGCTGATCACTGCACGAGACCAGCGCATACGCCCAGGACTAGATGACAAAATCCTGACCTCATGGAACGCACTCATGGTCACCGCACTGACGGATGCATACTTTGCGACGGGCAAACAGGCGTACAAAACGCAAGCCCTAGAAACAGGAAACTTCTTACTGACCCAGCAAATCTTTGACGCGAATCAAATCAATAGAAACTTCAAGAATGGCAAATCGACCATACATGGTTTCTTAGATGACTATGCCTTTACCATCCTCGCTTTCGTCAAGCTGTACGAAGCGACCTTTGACGAGGCTTGGCTACTCCAGGCACAAGAGATGAAGACCTTTGTCAATGCACACTTTTTGGATCCAAAATCCAAAATGTACTACTACACCTCTGACACGGATCAGAAACTGATCGCGAGAAAGATGGAACTCTCGGACAACGTCATCCCCAGTTCTAACTCCGCCATGGCGCATGCACTCATCCTGCTGGGGCAGTACTTCTACCAAGAAGAAGACATCCAGCATGCTGCACAAATGATCGCCAACAGCCAAGCCAACTTCAGCGAATACCCCTTCTACTACAGCAACTGGGCGCGACTCTACACCCTACTAGGAGAAACACACTACGAAGTAGCCATCGTAGGAGACGAGGCAGCCGCCAAACGCGATGCGCTAGCCCAGCACTACATCCCCAACAAGATACTCCTAGGCGGCAAAACAGAAGGAACGCTCGCGCTATTAGCAGGAAAACACTCCGAAGGTGCCACCTTCCTCTACGTCTGCCAAAACAAATCCTGCCAACTGCCCACACAGACAGTAGACCAAGCCTTGAAACAAATCAAGAAGTAAAAAATGCCTTTATAGCCCACTAAACCCTTCAAGATTTCTGTCTAAGTGAAGATAAATCTTGAAGGGTTAGGAGTATATCGAATCTGGACAGGTACTCAGTCAGGCTTTTGGAAGAAGAGGGCAACTCTCCGTAGTAGACAAGCCTCCAAGGGTGGGATATTGTTTTGTAGCGCTTGTACAGCCATTGACTCAGCTCTGGTCTTGCGCTAGGTCGACGCTCCCCTTGCGCAAGGGGGAGCCTGTGCTTGGGCAAGCTCAACTGCCTGCTTGCCCAAGGTGGATCTTCTGCTTGCGCAAGCAGAAACCCAAACCTTTATTACTCTCCTCAAAGCTATCTGAAAGATGAAAAGAGCGAGCCTTTGATTCGCTACCTAGATTTGGGAGTTTTTCATGATTCGCGTGATTTTCAAGCCAGGTGTTGGTATGGGATTGTGAAGAATGGCTTATCCTTGGAGGAATCAAAACAAACAGCCTGATGGTAGTCGTGTTTTATACGTGTAATTATACGTATAAACTGTGGAGTGAACTATATTCGGTTGTTGGCAACCATTTAGAATGAAAATAGAAAAGAAAGATATCCCAATTTTAAAAGGTTTATTGTCAGAATTGATTAAGCCAATAAATAGCAATGGAATTGATTTTGACAGCTTACCAAAGGATTTTAAGCAAAATTTCAATAATAATAATAATGATTTAGATACTGAATTCAGAAGATTTGCAAATATTTTTGACAAAGCAGAGGCAGGAAAATTTGAACAGTCTCAAACTGGATGGGCTTTGATTTTAAGGACATCCAATTCTTATGGTTTTGATTTTGATGATTATTTTAAAACCCAAAATAGAAAGGAAAGAAAGGCGGAATTGGATTTTCAAATTTCAAAAATAAAAGCCAAAACATTTATCCCAGTATTAATTTTAGGTTCTTTTGGTGGAATTTATAGTGGTATTAGCTTATTGAAAGATTTTGGAATTATCCCAAATAAAGAAATAGAAACCCAACAACAAGCTGATGAAATTCAAAATCAAGAATCAACTTTAATTAAAGACAACGAAACTATTGATAATTTGCAGAATAAGATTCTAAAGAATTCTGATACAATTAAATAGTTTTATAACTAGCTGATAAAAAACGGTTGCCAATCAAGTAGACGGCTGACGGTCAAATGACCGCCAGTGCGCCTCTCACACCACCCAGCGTACAGTTACCCTACAGGCCTGCTCGCAAGGGACCTCCGGTTCGTAGGAGTTTTCATCTTTCTAAAAGCAGTGCTTTCCAATACTTTAGATGCCCTGGAAGATTTTGCCACTTCGTCCAAAGTGTGAGCACATGCCTCATACATGGGCGATAGCGAAAATTAACATCTAATAAATCTACTTCAGACAAATTCAATCATACTTTTTCGTAAATTGTAATATGGATTTACAAACATCTAAAATAGAATTAGCAAAACTTATTTTAAACTTAGAGAATCCCTCTATTCTTCAAAAGATTAAGGACTTAATACAAAGTCAGTATGAAGATTTCGGAGAAGAATTAACAAAGTCTGAAACCGAAGAAATTGAAATTGCTTTAAATCTTCTAGATAAAGGAAGTAGAACCTCATTTGATGATTATTTGAAGAAAGTTTCTTGAGTAGTAAGCATACTATTTACTTATCTCCTGTTGCAGAATTAAAACTAGATAAACTCCTTGAATATCTAAATTCTGAGTGGGGACATCAATCTAAATCAAATTTTCTTAAAGATTTAGATTCAGCAATCCGAAGAATTGAAAAATTCCCTGAATCCTCTCCTAAAACTAATTTAATGGGCGGGTTTTACAAATGTGTTATTTCCAAACAAACATCTTTTTATTACAGAATTAAAGGACTTGATATAGAAATAATTACTCTTAGTGATAATCGACAAAATCCAAAAGAACTACTAAAGGAGATTAAAAAAAATCGCTAATCAAGTAGACGGCCGTGAACGATAAACCCAAGGTACATTGACCGTTTTTCAATACTGGACTATACAAGACCCAAAGCTTGCCTTACCATGGGCTCCAAGTAAGCTTTAGTTGAGGTGTGTGTTGCCTTACCTTATACTCCTAGTAAGCTTACCTTTTTGAGTATGCTCCCATCACTGCAATATACAACCCAAACCAAGCGGCCATCGGGGTATAAAACCAGAAATCAGCGAGTCGAAAAACCAAGTAAACGGGTTGCCTGACGATGAGACAATCGAATAGCCGTTTCAAAAGAATTGAACTTTTCAGGACAATAAAAGATAGCATTTTGGAAAAAGTTCTCCCCACGTTCGATCGCATTTCCATTGTCTATCGGTAGGGAACCTCTAGCCACATTTTGGTTATTGGCCAACCGATCCTTTATCTTCACCTAAACCCAAGGCTACCGCTGTAGCAATGGAGTACAACCCTACCCTATGAAAATACTACTAACAGGAGCTACAGGATACATTGGCAAACGACTGCTTCCCATTCTCGTGGAAGCTGGCCATGAGGTCATTTGCTGTGTCAGAGACCCTAAAAGATTCAATCCCCCTGCGTCACTGCATGGCAATATCTCCGTACTACAACTAGACCTACTGGATGAGGCATCACTAGCACATATCCCCGAGGACATAGATGCCGCATATTATCTGGTACACTCCATGTCCGCGTCAGCCGACTATCAGTCCCTCGAAGAGACATCCGCCATCCATTTCAGACAGGCACTGAATAGAACCCGTGTCCAGCATGTCATCTATCTCAGCGGGATAGTCAACGAATCAGAGCTCTCGAAACACCTCAGTTCTCGAAAAAATGTAGAAATAGAACTGAGCAAAGGGGACTACAGTTTCACTGCATTACGAGCAGGGATCATTATTGGCTCGGGCAGTGCCTCCTTCGAAATCATACGTGACCTGGTAGAAAAACTACCTGTCATGATCACCCCCAAGTGGCTCAACACCAAGTGTCAACCCATAGGCATCTCGGATGTCCTTGGTTTTCTCTCCAAGTCACTCTTCAACCCAAAAACCTATAACCAAAACTTTGATATCGGTGGGCCAGATGTATTGTCATACAAAAGCATGCTGCTGGAGTTTGGCCAAGCACGAAACCTTAAGCGTACCATCATCACTGTGCCCGTGATGACCCCAAAACTCTCCTCCTACTGGCTATACTTCGTCACCTCCACCTCCTACAAACTGGCCATATCCCTCGTCAACAGTATGAAAATAGAAGTGATCTGCCGTGACCATCAGCTCGCTGACATCCTAGGGATCAAGCCTATCAGCTATCAAGAATCCTTGGCCAAAGCCTTTCACAAAATCGAAAGCAACGAAATCCTGTCCAGTTGGAAAGATGCCTATTCGAGTAGCGGACTTAGCTTTAACATATCGGACTTTATTCAAGTCCCTTCCTACGGATGTTTCAAAGATGTAAGAACCCGTACCATCAAAGACCGAACCGCATGCATTCACAAAATATGGAGTCTAGGTGGAGAGACAGGGTGGTACTATGGCGACTGGCTATGGAGCCTAAGGGGCTTTATCGACAAACTCTCCGGGGGTGTCGGACTAAGACGAGGACGAACCAATCCCTCATCTATCAATGTCGGTGACACGATCGATTTTTGGCGCACCTTGTACGCCAACAAAACCGAAGGGCGGTTACTCTTATTTGCTGAGATGAAACTACCCGGCGAAGCTTGGCTTGAGTTCAAGATAGTGGACGATCAACTCATACAGACCGCTACTTTTAGACCCTTAGGTGTACTAGGACGACTGTACTGGTATGCAGTACTCCCCTTTCATGGATTCATCTTTAAAGGGATGATCACACAGCTCACTACACCTCCAGCTGTGCAGGGTTAGCTATTTTCGATACCACATGCATACCTGAGAGCAACAAGAGACAGAACTAAGCTAGATACCAAAAGCATGTCAGAAAGAAGTATTGTATGGTTTTAAGTCTCCCGACGTTTCTCAGCAAGCGCTCATCAGAATGTCAGCAACGCATCGACCTGCTCTTCGAGTAGACCATGATACAGCGTTGACAGTTTGTTTTCGGTCAGGTTCTTTTCGATATGGTATAGTTTGGGCTTTTGGGCGAGTACGTGCATGCCACAGTAGTTGAATATATCCGTAAGGTGACTCAGCGCTAGACCTGCCCCTTGTATCCCTGAAGACAAACCTACGAGAGCGGCTTTCTTACCTCGAAATGCATCAGGGTATTTCATCCCGTCGATGAAGGCTTTGAGTACACCAGGGAAAGAACCGTTGTACTCAGGTACGACGAAGATCATTTTTTGTGACTGTATGATCAGCTCACGAAAAGGGTTGAAGAGCTTATTCTTTCCAGCGTTTTCGTAGAGTGCCGTCGTGACAAAGTCCGTTGGCAAATCTTCCAAATAAATCACTTCCGCTTCTTGCCCTTTGTCTCTCAGGATAGATTGATAGATATGTGCTATTTTCTTCGATACAGAGTTTCTTCTGTTAGTACCGCTAATAATCGTGATCATGTAATACGCATAATAATTCAATGGCAAGTTAAAACCGAATTTACAATTCCTGCCTTTGGCCTTAGACAAAAGGCAAAAAAGCTGGTCAATGTACTTTGGCACCACCTATATCATACATATAAAGCATCACCCCCCTCATTCATCGTCTCATTAGAGGCCTCTATCGAAACAATTTCATTTTAGATCTAGATCACGGCAGATTTGAAACATCAAACAGCTAAAGTCCAATAAGAAATGATTTACTTGTGGTACAATACCGAAGAAAAACGCCTAAAAATGGGACAACGGGTAGACCTAAAAAATGACTATCTACACTATGACGAATCGAGTATATCGGTAGTCAACCAGCTAAAGTCTACTGAGCAATTTACGGCTATGAAAATTATTAAACGATTTGAGGAGATGAATACCTGCCTAAATTAGCATCACACGAATACCAAATTGCCCCAACTACTTTCTAGATTTGCACAGACATTCGTAGACGGTCTACCTTATTGAAAGAAACGATTTGCATCCCATAAATTATGTTTGATAGTTCTGATTACCCGAGACCACTAGACGAAATGCTTTTCAATACTTGGTTAGAAGAGGGCCGTTTGAGCAAAATCTCTTATCAATACCTCCTCATTGTCTGGGATGAGTTCGAGTCGAGCTATTCGCCAGTATATACCGAAGACCGAAACAGCATCTCTCAATACGAACCCTACGACAACTCGACAGGCAGAGAATCTCTCGTAGCAGTCTATGACTTATTCTCCGAATCAAGAATTTACATTGGTCAGTAAACCCGACCGTTGTATAGCCAATTTGAGTCATAGCCTGACTCATACATGAGTAGGGCATGCAACTAATACCTGACACTCCCCCACACTAAAACCGTTAGTTATTACCTTATTTTATGGTCATTAGACATATTGAAAACTATCTCTTCACATATTTTACTATATAGTGCTCTGATTGCTTTTAAACACACTACTTATTAGTAATATTCGCAATTAGTAGTAGGTAGAATCACTCATTAAAATCATTTATGAAGAGAAAAATTATGACAACATTGTTGCTGATTTCGTATGCAACAATGTCTGAGGTATGGGCTATGCCCGATGCCTCCCCCCCAACAGTTAGTTTCAACATCGATCACATCTGGGTATTGCTGTCCGCCGCGCTGGTATTTTTCATGCAAGCGGGCTTCAAGGCTTTTGAGGTCGGAATGGTCAGAGCCGAGCATGGCAATGCAGTTGCCATCAAAAACCTCATCGACTGGATCATCGGTAGTCTGATCTTCCTGTTTATCGGGTTTGGAATTATGTTTGGCAAATCTTCCTATGGGCTCATAGGTACTGATTTGTTTTTTGGGATCGGTGTACAGGACAACCCTGAAGGGTCAGGCCTAGGCACCATCTTTTTCCTATTCCAGATCGCCTTTGCGACCACCGCCCTGACGATCGTATCAGGAGCCATGTCAGAGCGTACGGGTTTTATCCCCTACATGACTGCCTCAGCGATCGTAGCTGTGGTCATCTATCCGGTCTTTGGACACTGGGTGTGGGGCAATCTGTTTTATGAAGACAATCCCGCTTGGCTAGCCGACTTAGGCTTTATCGATTTTGCTGGATCGACCGTCGTGCACTCGATAGGTGCATGGGTAGGACTAGTGGGTATATGGATCATCGGTCCACGGCTCGGCAGGTTCGATAGCCACGGAAACCCTAAGGAGTTCAAGCCCGCCAACTACTCCTACAGTGTCCTAGGACTACTCATCCTATGGCTCGGATGGTGGGGTTTCAACGGCGGTAGCCAGTTGGCGCTAGATGGAGCAGTAGGCGACATCATCCTCAATACCAACATCGCAGGAGCGGCGGCTGGTCTGGTTGCCTTCTTTCATTGCTATTGGTTTCAGAATAGAAAAGACCTGTACCCTAAGTTTCTCGGAGGAATCATAGGTGGGTTAGTTGCCATCACAGCTTGCTGTGCCAATGTCAACCACTTCGGCGCATTAGCAGTCGGTCTCACGGCTGGACTCGTCCACAACTATGGCTATGACCTCATCCTCTATAAGCTAAAACTGGACGACCCAGTAGGCGCCATTCCAGTCCATGGATTCTGTGGCGTGTGGGGTACGCTGTGTGTGGCTTTGTTCGGGCAATTCGGTCCAGAAACTTCCAGACTAACACAGCTGGGCATACAAGCACTAGGTGTATCAGTCGCTTTTGTTTTTACCATCACGGTTTCCTATGTCATGTTCACGCTACTCAAGAAAACCATAGGTCTGCGTGTCTCTCCTGATGAGGAAAAGTATGGTATCATCATCGGAGGTGAGGCCAATATGGGCGAAGAAGAGGAAGAGATGGAAATGAGCGAAGAAGAGTTGCTCCAATTGATGAAATAAGTAGAACCGAGAAAAAATCACGATATGACCGTACACCAAATATCAATCAAAATAAAATCAGGATACGACCTGATCAGTGTAGAAAAATACCGCGAAATCCGTCCCATAGAACGGGTACAATTGGTCTCACAAAAGAAGATCAAATTTCTGGATGTAGAAGGTAACATGATCCCGACGCTCGCAGCGATCAAGGACATTAACAAAAACCTCCATCGCTAAGATGGACTCACTACTCTAATGAAAAAACACAGTGCAAGGCTACTCCAAGCCTTGCACTATTTGTTTTGATACATATCTAACATCCCCTCCAAAAGGATTTATCTATCCCTACCGGCCAATGTTAACCGCGTTTGTTTTTTTCGGAACTGAACGTCAGTTGTAGCTTAACCCGATGGGTTAAACGCTTACACTTAGTAAAATGCTATTTAGCACATTGATTACGACCTTTAAACTACCTTCTTTTTAACGTTTAACTCCTGAATTATACAATTCAGGATAAATTAGCATCATAGACACTATTCAGATCGCACTGATAATACCCCTACATGAAAGAGAAAACAATCGAGGAGTTTTGCCCCTCCAATCAACAAGAATGGCGACAATGGCTCCAAACCAACCATGTGGACAAAGACGCAGTATGGCTCATCTTCTATAAGAAAAAAGCGCAAATCCCTACCATTACTTGGAGCCAATCAGTAGATGAGGCACTATGCTTTGGCTGGATAGATAGCGTAAAAAAAACCATCGACGAGACAAAATACATACAGTACTTTAGCAAACGAAAAGCCAACAGTATCTGGTCAAAGATCAACAAGGACAAAGTAGAACTCTTGATCAAGGAAGGTCTAATGACAGATGCAGGGCTTCAGTGTATCGAGATAGCCAAACAAAATGGGTCATGGACGATCCTAGATGAAGTAGAAAATCTCGCCATACCCAAAGACTTAGACCAAGAACTAAAAAAGACAACTGGCGCCATGGACTACTTTCTAAGTCTAAGTAAATCAGCGAGAAAAAGTCTATTGCAATGGGTCATCTTAGCCAAAAGACCTGAGACTCGACAAAAAAGAATCACAGATATCGTAGAAAGTGCAGGGCAAAAGCGCAAACCTAAAGCATTTAGCTAGCCCACAAAATTCAACCCCAGCATACCAATATCCTCTCATGAGAACAATCAAAACGAGTACCCTATGGCAAAGTTGAGGATAGAATCTCGGAGATCAAATGTGAGTCGTTCACCAGCAGGCAGACTTGGGTTTTTGAGTGGGGTAGCGAGATCAAGGCGGATCACAAAACCTTGTAGATCGACCCTCAGACCGACCCCTGCTCCCACAGCCAGTTCACTCAGGAACTGTGACGAAAAACGTCCTCCTGGCAATTCATCATTCTCTTTAATCAACCAAACGTTCCCTGCATCCACGAACCACGCCCCTTTCAAAAATGAAATCAATGGGAAGCGATGCTCGACATTGGCCTCTATGCGGATATCTCCTGACTGATCGAAAAAACTATCGGTCTGAGCATCGTCAGGACTGGTCGTTCCTGGTCCCAAAGACCGTATGCGAAAGGCTCGCACACTATAAGGCCCTCCCGAAAAGAACTGCTTGGAATATGGCATAGTGACCGAGTTGCCATAGGCATAACCCACGCCCCCAAACACCCGTCCAACGAGCACCTGGGATCGCCCAAAACGATAATGATTCTGAATATCCATATCGATTTTAGCATACTGCGCATACGCTAACCCTAAAAAATCACTACTTCCACCATCCTCCTGTCCAGCGAAGAGATCTACCATGTTGCCTGCTATGTCTACATTCACTTTCATCAGCAGTGCGTTGGGTTTCTTGGAGTCTACCAGCTCATTGTACACGAAGGTATAGGTCAGCCCTGCAATAAACTGCTGCTCAAAACTGGTCTTGAGAAAGGTGTTTTCATCTAGGATGTCTTGAAACCTACTCGTCACATGGGTCAGGTTCACATAGTTGATGCTAATCGGATTAATCTGGTGAAACACCCGTCTGTTGCCTTGCCAAGCATAGCCAAAAGTCCCGAGATATGAGATCAGTCGGTAATAGCTACTCCTATCCAGAAAATCCATACCCATAGCCACTTTCGTCTTAGGAATCGAATATTTGAACCGTCCAGTATATCGCCCAGGAAAGATGAGTCTTGGAAAAATCAGCTCCACATTACCCCCTAACTGAGTACTCGTCAACCCTTCGTTACTCCCATTGAGCACTTGCGCTTCATAGCCCACCTTTGCCGAGACATTGATTTTCTCTCCCCCTGCGAAAAGATTGCGGTCGCTATAGGTCAGAGACAAAGCTGGACCCGTGAAGTTATTGGACTGCATGACCGCTTGCAATTCGGCCCGCACCGCACGTTTGCTCAGCGGTGAAAGGTAGATTTTGGTATCTAAAAACCCTTGCTGAGAAGTACTATCAATGGGCTGCTCTTCAAAATCAATATTGACATACTTGTAGGTATTGAGCGAGGAGAGTCTACGGCTGGTGAATTTGGCATTGGTCGGGTCATACCCCTGCCCTTGTGCTAATACGATGTGATCGGACAGCCGATTGGGCTTAAAGAAAATCCCCTCCTGTACATACGCTGTACTATCGAGCATGACGGTATCTTCTACCGCATCCTCGTCTACCGAATAGTTCGGATAGACTGTCAGACTACTAATCTCATAGGGAATAATGGATGCATGAGGCACATCCTTTTTCAGTCGCAGATAGAGATTGAAATTCTTGTCTCCGATCTGATTGGTGTCTGCTTCGAAGATGAGCAGCTTCTGACTAAAGTTATAATACCCCTGAGACTTTAGGTAGGTGTCGATACGCTCCCGCTCGGTAGTCAGTGCATACAGATCAAAACGTGAACCTGAGTCGAGCAACGTTTTCTCCATGGATTCGGCGATCACCTTATATATTGGGAGGCTGTCAGCACTGAGAATGTATTCGCGCAACTTATATGGCGTTTGCATCTCGACGCTATATTTCACCTGAGCAGTGTGGCGACCTATTTTCTCTTCACTCTTGATGTAGTTTTTGAAGTACCCTCGGTTTTCGAGACGGTTTTCTATCAATTCTTCGGTTCGGTTTGTTTTCACATCGGAGAGATAGACTGGCTCCTCTCCTATTTTTTTATTGATGAAACGAACGACAAAATCATCTTTATCATTTTCTACCAGATAATGCGCCATCAGACCGACCCTACGCCCAAGAATCTTCTTATTGGGTTTTGGCCTCAATAGTTCTTCGAGTTCTCTGTCCAGTGCTCGCTTGTTTTTCTCGCCATCAGGCGCCTTGAGAGCAATCGATCCTCCTGTATACAACCGCTCATTCTCTGGCACATAACGCATCACTGTACATCCTTCTATGATGAGTAAGATGAAGAGTAAATAGCTATATGTTTTGAGCTTTGTCGTCATATTATTTCTTCTTGTCGGTCTTGGTTTGTTGCTCTTCTTTCTTCGAACTCTTTTGCTTTTTTGAGTCTAAATCTATCCCTGCTTCTTTGGCGGCCTTCTTCCATAGATCACTAAACTCGTTGAACTCGCGGTTGTATATAAAAGCTATACCCGTCACGAAATACTGCCCATCGATCACCGTATCGAACTCATCCTTGCCAAATCCTTTGACACGGTATCGGCCGTTTTTGGTCAACAAATACTCGACACTCGCGTCACCGATCAATGGCGAACCTTGTCCCTCCTGCTCTTTGCCTTGGATATTGACATCACTCCCGACCTTCACAATCACGCGATCATCCGCAAATTTCTTCCTTGCATCGATTCCGAGCTGCGTGCGCGTCTCAGCCCCTTCGCCCTGATCATACGTATAGCTGTCTACATTAAAATTCAGTTCCAATCCTGAATTGCCCGTCACCTTGTCCGACACCTGATTGAGTTGACTTGACAGCACCTTAGAGACATTGTCTCGTGCGATAGCGGCTGTACCTCCACTACTACCGTCACTACCCGCCTGTGGGAAGAAACGATCCAACACCAACAGTGAAAACACCTGCTTATTAAGTTCCTCTTCTTGCTCGTTGAGCTGCTTGATCTGTCCATATACCTCTCCACCAAGGGTACTCTGATCCTCTGGTTTCATATCTAGCTCGAATGAGATTTGTGGTTTCAGCAACTGGTCTTTCACATTGAGATAAACCAAAAACGGCAAGCGTCGGTTATAGATACTGGCTGCATCGCTCGTTAAACCAGAGGTCTTATTAGCCATCAGTGGTGCGGCAGATGTCGTTACTTTATAGATCGCACGAACATCCACATCGGCATCCAACGGGTCACCTTTCCACACAATACGACTACCAGACGCTATATCAAACTCCTTCGTGACCAAATTATAAAGACTGGCTTTGTAGTGTCCTTTGCTGATCTCATACCTACCGTTAAAGGACGTACGTCCATTCGGCTCTAACCCAAGGTTAAAATCTCCTTTACCGGATATCTCTAAATTGTCATTCGTGTTTTCATTTACTACGATTTTGAAAGTTGATTTTTCGTTGATCGAGACAGTGGCATTGACATCATAGCCTTTGAGTGTCATAGCAGAGAGCTCTTCCTCATTGCCTCTGGTGAGGATATCGTCTGGGTTTTGCTTGTTCACGAATAGCACCACGCCATCTCTTTCTTTGACTTCCACTTCAGACTCTGGAATCACAACTGTCAGGTTCGTCCCCTCGTTGATGTTGATCTTGCCACGGATGATAGGAATTTTCAAATCTCCACCTACTTTCATGTCCGCATCCAAGTTGACTTTCCCGTAAAACAACTCTTGGTCACTCTTGTCAGAATTGAGTGCATGAAAATTCTTCGCCCGAAGACGGATATCAAACTTCGGGTTCAGTCTATCTACCGTATTGATCAGCCCATCAATTTCGATGCTATTTTGCTTCTCATCGAGGACCGTAAATTGGTTAAGTATGACCTGTTTCGTATCAAAGCTGATTTGCTCCTCTGCCAGCATAAACTTGGCATCCAAAGCATCCACACGAAAACCTACCTGATCAAATGCTAAGTTTCCTTTGTATTCCGGTTTTAGCGTCGTACCACTGACCTTGGCCTTGCCCGTAATCACACCTGAAGCACCTGAGAGCTGCCCTCCAGAGAGACTATCTAGCAAATCCGCCTGAAACTGTCTCAGGTCCAAATCAAGATTCATCGCCGCTCTATCCGCCGACGCATGATAGTCTCCTTTCAGTCCCAGATCAATGTATTCTCCTTTCAGTCCTAGATCAAAATCATAATTTTTAGCTGTTTTCGATTCACCGTACAAGGTCAGTGTACCCAGCTGCGCTCCCATGGCCTGAAGGTTTTTTACTGTCAGGTCAGCGAGGAGCGCTTTGTCAGCAAAGGGATTGGCCAAAACCACATCCCCACCCATAACTCCATCAGCCAGCGGCTCACCTCCCGACAGGTAACTAGTCACCGAACCAATACTAAAATTCGCCAAACGCAAACCGATGTGCGGCTCATCCACCTGCGCAAAACCACAGTCAAGTTCCACCCGCTGCTGCTGATAACTCAATACAAAATCTGAAAAATTCACAAATGACTGGGCTAGTTTGATTTCATTGTCAGGGTCTACTTGCCATGACTGCCCATTCAAGACCAACCCCTCTGGGCGCATATGATAGACTATCGTATCGCCAATGCTATGCACATCAGACTGCACATGCACGAGCACATCCTCTCCTCGGTAGGCATCCAGGTCGAATACCAATTGATCCTCAGCCACCGTCCCTGACAGACGCGTACGCTCGATCAGTACTGGATCCATCGCGATCTCATACCACCCCATATCAAAGGCTAACTGAGCAGAATCTGCATGGACATGCATCTCCAAACTGTCTACGACTGTTCCGTTGTATTGGGTATAAGGAGCTGAAAACTGCAAATCCAGCAGTCGTTTTTCTTCGCTAAAATCCACATGTAGATTGACTGGATCGAGTTCCTCCAAATCTGCCAAAACCACCTCTAGTAGCATGGGCGTTTCGGTAATGGTCATATCCAGCGTCATCCCCACAGGGCTGTCCATATTCCTCTCCGTCGTATCCTCCAAATAACTAGACAAGTGCCGCTCTATCGCAGCAATCATCACCTCAGGAGCGGCATTGGACAGTAGCTTGGCGTTGAGTACTTGGCTCGAAATCTCTAATTTCGTCGAGTCTTCATCACGCAGACCATCGACCGAAAAAGCCCCCAGCGAATACGGCTCCTTGTCATAGACCACCTGCCCTTCTGAAATCACCGCATGCAATCTGCTATCCGCAGAATCTAAAACAGCCGAAAGCTCTAGTTTCATTCTCGCTCGAATATCGTCCTGTGTCAATCCCAGTGCATACAGGTCTATTCCTTTTAGATCCAGAGCCAATTGTATCTCTTTGCGCTCCTCGATCAGATGCAGCTGACCGTTGAGCGCCAACTTGATATTTTCATCATCGATGATCAGATCTACCATTGCCTTCCCGTTCTTCATTTCTCCCTTGAGCGTAAGATCAGAGTAGTCTTTTTCTTTGATTTGAAAAGCCGTAAAGTGTGTCTTGAGGTCTGCATTAAGAGACTGGAGATCATTCCCTTTGCCTTTGGCTGTAGCCGTAAAGCTCATTTCTCCTAGTGCAGGATTCTGTAGCCATTTGCCCATCGCCAACTGATCCACTGCTAGGTCAGCATCGAAAGACATCATTTTGTTCTTCGAAAACCGCCCATCCAAACGCACATCACCATCCGTAGTATTCACAGCTGTATTGACCTTGACCTGACTCAGGTCGCCTACCACAGCTGCTGTCACCCGTATCGAATCAGGATACTGAATACCAGAGGCCTGTGCTCCTAACAGTCGGTCTACATCTGCCCTTCTTGTACGGAGCTTTACCGTCTGCATGTCAAAACTCAGTAGATTGCTATCCAAAGGGTTCAGAATTTCTCCATCTAACGTAATGTGTGTCTGATCGCCCCAGTGTAGCTCCGTATGGCGCAGTGTCACCGCTGCCTGAGATGCTTCTAGGTCAATCCTACCTGACAGAACCTCCTCACCAAATACAGCGACTGTAGCGTTTTGTGCTAAATCAGGGGCAAATATGTAAGCCTCCTGCATCTGTAGCACCATGTCGTTTAATTGTAAGGCTACTTTCGTCTGTTTGGGGTTTTCGATCAACTGATCGATGGATGCATATTCGGCATGTATGTCAGCCTTTAGCTTATTCTGGGCAGTCGCCAAAACGAAATCCGTCAACGCGGCAGATTGCTCATCCACTGTCAGTTCAAAAGCGAGTTCGCTCAATGTAAATCCACTTGCCTCAGCAAATGTTAACTGGTTTAGTATCAAATGAGCTTGTTGATCTTGCAGACTGATATCCTCCGCTTTGAGCGTCAAATCTCGGTACTCCATTGCCTGAGGATTAAAGGCTCCAACCGTTGGGGTATTGCTACCAGTAGTATAGGACAAATGGTTTCGCTCCAGACTAATATCATCCACCTGTACTTGCCAGTCTGGCCATTCGAATGATGCTGATGACTGTGTCAGCGTGTCACTCTCTTGCTCCTCCATAGCCATGCTATGCCAAGCAATATCCGAGTCATCCAACTGTAGCTTCTTTCCTTGAATATACTGCTGTGTCAAATCCAAAACAGGATCTTCCAACAGCAAGTAGCCAATCACAGCATCCAACGACATAGTATCTGGTCTCGCGGCATAACGCACCGTAACGTCCTCCAGCTCCAAATCCCCTACCCGAAAAAAAGGCAAAGCACTCGCATCATCACTCGAACTACTGCCGTTCTCTGCGGTTGCTTTGGTCTGTTCGTAGACGACTTGAGTATGGGCGATATTGAGTTCGTCTACTTCGAAAGTCAGCGTCTCCAGATCCATACGATCTACATCTAGCCTCAACTCACCGAGCTGCAGCGTACTATACATCCCAGCATACTGATCATCATATAACAGGTCAAAATCTCGAAAGGTAATCACCCCAATAGCAAACTGGTATGGTTCGCTAGGAGGATCAGTCTGTGCGGTATCTTGTGAGGCAAATGCATCGATGAGAAAATCAAAATTGAAAGCTCCCGTACTATCCGCTCGTTGGACGCGAGCGGTCAGACCAGACCATGAGACTTTGTCCACGTCAATGGTTCGATCCATGAGAATGGGGAGCAATGCAACGGAGACTTCCAGATTGTCTGAGTAGAGCAGCGTGTCCTGTTGTTGATCTTCGACGTAGAGTCCTTCTAGGTAGACATTGCCCGTAAAGGTGATGAACAGCCTATCCAACTCGACACGTGTGTCTGTCTTCTGGGCTACAAAATCAAGGGCTTTGGTCACAATGAGACCTTGTCCCCACGCACTGCGAATGAGGAGTACAATCCCCACAAAGAGGATGAAAATCCCCGAAATGGCCCAGCCTATACCCTTTAAAATCTTGTAGTTCTTCCCTATCGACATACAGTCCTAATACAACCCAATGCTATCGTAGCAGCAATGATAAGCTATGTCGTTTTCAAACTGCTACGTTACAGATCAGATTTATCCAAGAACTGCGCCACATTGATTCCTAATGCTTTACTCTCAAGTTAGCCACCATACCTCCACAGACTAAAAACAGCTTAGGTTTAGAGAAAATGAAATACCCTACATGACCGAATTACGACCTTAAATCACTAACCCCTAAATACGCGACAGAAAAAGGAATCAAGCTCTAATTAGATTGAATTTTCATCACCTCCGCTTCAAACTCATTGTTGGGGATCAACGATTGATTCTTGATCCGATTCTTATAAGCGTAGATGGTATTGACCGAATAGCCCAAAATACCAGCAAGTCGATCACTATCTCTGATACCTATTCTGATCAGTGCAAACAACCTGAGTTCGGTACTAAGAATCTCTCCTTTGGCAGGTTTAAAGCACTCACCCTCCTCGAATAGGTCATTGAACCGCATTTGTACGATTACACCCCCATTTCTGGATTTTTAGTTTTTTGAATCCATCTAACTATGAGCTTAGAAAACTAAATGTATATACTATGTATAAAAACTTATCTAAAAGAGTACACCTCAAAAGCACATGGGTGGCGGGAGCCATTCTGCTATTCACGACAGTTTTGATCTCCTGTAGCGAAGATGAAGGAGGCAAATCGGCACCCATTCCTACCATTACTGCTGTCAGTGCAGAGAGTGGAGAGCCTGGTGACGACATCACGATCACAGGTACGGACCTAGACGAAGCGCTGACGGTTGCATTCGGTGGAGCCAATGCTTCCATCGTATCCAATACCTCTACTGAGATCGTAGCGACTATTCCCGAAGATGCCGTGACAGGCAAAATCAGAGTAACCACTGAAGGTGGCGTAGCAGAAAGCGCCGGTGACTTCAACGTCATCATCGTAGGAGCTGCCGTCATTTCAGATATTAGCCCTATGTCTGCTCAGGCGGGAGAGACTGTAATCATCACAGGTACGGATATGGCGACTATCTCCTCTGTCAAAATCGGTGAGGTCGATGCAACGGTAGTCAGTACAACCGAAACTACTGCCACGATCACTGTAGGAGATGGCTCGGCACTAGGACTCAGCTCGCTCACTATCATCAACGAAGGCGGAACGGCCACTACCTCTACGGAACAAAATGCATTCTACGTCATCAAAATGATCGACGAAAAATACCGAATGACATTTGACAATGATGATGTGGAATTGGCCTTTTCGGGTAGTCCAGATACCGAAGAGTCTACAGCATTTGGTCGCAGTGATGATGTCACGAACGTAGCAGACGTGGCGGACGCACTACCATCAGCCATTGATGGGACTTTCTTCCACATGGAAGGATACAGCAGCACGGAGTACTCAGGCAGCTACATCTGCTATGTGGGTACAGCCGAACAAGAGGTAGGGACTTTCTCTGACTTCTTTGGGACAGCACTACCAGAAAACATCTATTTCAACATCCAAATGAATGTAGGTGACCTACCAGAGGGCTATACAGGCGATGAAGACGACGGACAAATGGTCGTTGGATTTAGATTTAGATTCTCTAGCGACTATTATGAATACAACGCTACGATGAAAGAATTGCTAGACATGGGGTTTGCTCCGGATGAAAATGGATGGCAGAATGTCTCTGTCCCTGCTTCACTGTTCGTAGACAGAGCAGGGTTAGAAGAGTTTAACTTTGGAGACATGAACCGCTATGGACTATCTGTCAGAAGAGCCTACGGGGGGGGTACTACACTCCCTCTATCATCTGACCCAGATGCGATCTTCTACTCATTGAGCTATGACAATGCCAGTATCTCTGTAGGAGGCCCAGCATCGTTCTAAGGCTTTAGCTAGGAAATTAATTGTTTGTGAAAGGCGGGTCGGTTGACTCGCCTTTTTTGATGTCATCAATCGCATAGTCACCGCGCTGCAAATTTGCAGCTTGTGTCTAACCACTCCACAGAGAATGTTTGAGATAGATTGTATCAGACGTGGAGGTACGAGCTGCAAACTCGCACCCCATGTCGTTAAGTTAAATGCATACGTTCCATTGTGTCATCCCGACGGAGGAGGGAACTTTGCCATGCTGAAAGAATCAGTACCTGTATAGATTGGCAACTATTTTTTATTACTTTCTAAATACACGATGAATATATAATTGTATTAGAATGGTGCAGAATTGTCTTTAGGATTGTTGGGAATACTCCATCGTTGATGAGCAGTAACGTTTTCTCGTGTATCAATAGATGTGGAAGAATTATTAAAAATACCATAGCTACTTGAACCACCTCGTGGAATTTGCATACGGTCTCCATATAACCATACTACTAAGTTACTGCGTTGCCCACTAATTATTGGATGCGTAGCGTGGGGAACATTCCCTGTGTGAATAATTGCTTTACCTGATCCAAAAGTCGTTTGCACAGTTAGTCCTGTAGTATTGTCGTGAAAATCAACTTGTGAGCCTGTAAACTCTTCATCGGGTAAGTTAATGTTGATATTTAAAGTGGCTGCAGAAGCATCTGTGTGTGGTTTTAAATCTTTGTCCTTGTCGGGGTTGTACTGAATAGAAAAACCAAATGTTTGGCTATCATACCCATAAGTCCCTAATAATAAACGCGCAATCGGTCGCATGTAGCGGTTCATAATATCATGGTAAAAATTCTGAAAATTAGGTGCCGCAAGAAACCCTTCTGATCGAGGATCAAGCATCATTCCATAACGATTTAATTGAATACCATAAGGTGCACGTTTAGGGATTTGTGAGTTTACTACAGCTTCTAAATAATTACGGAAATCCGCTAGTCGTTCAGGGTCAAAAAACTGTGCAGAATAAACATTCGGAATGATTTCTTCCCATAAATCAGCAACAGCATTTTCTTTTTCCGGGTTTTTCCATGCTTCGTTAACAGCTTGTCGCAAGTTTGGTGCAAGGAGTGTTTCGTCTGGAACTAATAAATTGTCTTTGTTTTCGATTTCCCATTCTGCCCATGCATTTTCGAGTAAATTTCTATTGTTATTCCAAAAATGAGAGACTGATATATCACGTTGAAGTGATGCTTCGCGAGAAGGTAAGGTGAGTGCACGAGCTTTTGTCAGAGCGTTAATGGTTGTCATACTTTTAATATTTTGTTTGTTTCAGAAATCAAGTGATTTATTTTTTCTTGATTATAAGCATCAGGGTGAGCAGTAGAAAAACTTCCTTTGTCATTGTCAAAGTACTTTCCTGAGTCTGTGAGGTGCTTTTCTTTAATAGCTAATTGACACAGGATAGAAGCTCCTTTATCAGCGGAGTTCCAATATTGGCCATATGCTTCTTGCACCATTTTCGTGTTTAATAAAGAGCCTGGGTTAACAGCAATTGTAGTTATTGAAGGATGTTTTGCTGCTAGATAAAAACTCCACATAGTAAGAGCAAGTTTACTCTGAGCATATGAATTTTGTGAGTCGATGGTTTCTGTTCCACACAAGGCACTAATTGACACCGGAGCTTGCGCAGCTGAGCTTAAGTTTATTATTCGAGAGTCGCCTTTAGTGAGCAAAGGCATTAGCATATTTGTAAATGCTACAGGAGCTAGATAATTAACCACAAAACGTAAGTCTAATCCTTCTTTGTTTGTAGGTCTGTTACTTTTAAATACTCCAGCATTATTAATTAATACATCAATCGAAGAGCTTGTTTGGCTAATATCTTTTGCCAAATCGTTTACCTCGTTTAGATTTGATAGGTCAGCATTAAAAGCCAGTATGTTTTGGTTGCCAGTGGTGTTGATGATTTCTTTTTTGACAGCGTTTAATTTTTCAGGGTTTCGACCGTGTAGTATTACTTGGTGTCCTTCTGAAGCAAGTTGAGTAGCAGCAAGTTTTCCTATACCATCGGTGCTTCCAGTTATTACAATTGTCTTCATGGCTTATTGGATTTTAATTGACCCGTTTGTTCTTATATAGAGTACTGTTTCCTTATTGCTGTCATTAGCAATGCTATGATTAGTGGCACTTGTAGAACTGAAATAACTGCCGACATCAAGAATACTATTTGTAGTAGTAGAATAACCTAGTTTTCCTTGTACAACTACACTATGGAATATGTCTCCATTGCTTCTAATATTGCCTTTAAAACCGCTTGGTAATTTTATAAATAGGCCTTTTAAATTATCGTCATTCTGACTTCCCCATAAATAACAGAGCTCTGCATTGGTGTTTTGTTCAATCCAATTGGTTTGGTCAAAGCCTAACCAAACTAAGTTAGAAACATCAATGTTGATTGGTCGTTCTCCATTGTCAAAAGCTTCGTTAATTGGTTCAACAAGGTAAGGACCTTGGTCTATTTCAACATAAGCAATAGTTTCGCCTCCTTTGGCTGATGTAATGTGTGATTCACCTTTTGGTTGAGTCCAAAAAGACCCAGGTTTCATCCACATAGTTTTTGCCTCAGGGTCATCATTATGAATTAAGCCTTTAAGAACAATTGCTCTGTATGTAACATTATGGATGTGTGGAGGCGACGAAAATCCATCAACAAATTTTGCCAGAAAACCAGTTGCAACTTCGCCTTTTCTATCTCCCCATATCGTGCCTGCTTGTGGGCTTTTGTCTCCACGTGCTGGATTGAGTTTTTCCCATTTAATATCTGAACTCAACACAATTTTATGATTGGTTATAGTGCTGTTGGTTTCTTCTGTTGGAGTAGAACATGAAACTAATAAGCAAGCGAAAAGGAATGTGTGGGTTAAGTTTTTCATACTATTATTATTTCCAAGTTATGATATCGTCAAACGCTCTTCTTGATTTTGCGTGAATAGGGTCTTCTTTTCTGTATCCAAATGCAACCATGAATGATAGACCGTATTTGGTAGTGTCTACATCAAATTTTTCTTGTAACACTTTCTCTGCTTTTTCTTGGTGGAACCCTTCAATAGGACATGAATCAATACCAACTAAAGCGGCAGAAGACATCATGTTTGCCAAGGCAATATATGTTTGCTTAGATGCCCAATCGAATAATTTTTTATCGTCATCAAGCTTAAAATCACTTTCTTGAAATTCGCGATAAAATTTGCTGTAAACTTCAATTACATCTTCAGGCATTTTCTTTACCTCTTCCAACATGTGTTTTATGTAGTCAGATTTGTGATGTGTCAAGGGAGCTTTCATGCTTAAGCCCAATACGAAATGACTTGCTGTATCTAATTTTAATGGAGCGCCCCATGCTACAGGTTTAAGTAACTCTCTTAACTCTTTATCTTGCACAACAATAAAGTGCCAAGGTTCAAAACCAAACGAACTAGGGGACAGGTGTGCTGTTTCTAAAATGAATTTGATGTTTTCATCAGTTATTTTTTTAGTCGAATCAAATTCTTTGCAAGCGTGACGAAATTGAAATGCATTTAAAATCTCTTCTTTTTGTATGCTGGGTGTTTTCATGACTCTTTTTTGTTACTATAATTATTATAGCAACAATATTAATTATAGTTAACTACCTTTACAATAACGGTCACAAATGATAGTATGAAATAATGGAGGGGCAAGAAAAGAAAGTAATACAATTTAAAGGGAAAGAATACCCTTGTTGTGCGAGTCTTACGATGGGTATAATAGGCGGTAAATGGAAAACCGTAATTCTCTACCATTTAATGTCAGGTAAGTTGAGGTATAATGAATTGAGGAAAACGATGCCTACAGTAACTGAGCGTACGTTAAGTCTACAATTAAAGGCATTAGAAGAAGATGGACTAGTCATTCGGAAAGTATACAATAAAAAACCGCCATTGAAAGTAGAATATACTTTAACTGATTTTGGGAAGACTTTAATTCCAATAATTGAGTCTATTGCAGAATGGGGTGATAAAGTTTCAGAATAGGCTAATTGTTTTTAATTGTTGCGAACAATCAAGTATGCACACCCTTATGAAACATACTTGTATATCTCAGTAAGATAAACCAACATCAGAAAATATGAAACCACCTACTCTCACTTTAAACCAAAGCGGTTAGTTCAAAAGGCGCTACTCAGTACATCAATGATCAGGTCGAGCAAGTAGATCAACTCCAATCACAAAAAAGGGGCTAAAGAACTCCCGCGTTTCAGCCCCTACTCTAGCATTCAAACAGGAATTTATTCATCCAAATAACTGTCCACAGCTGAGTTGCGCTGCACCACATGTGCATTCAGTTCGCTAATTGCAGACTGAAAACTTGAACTAGAATTTAGAAAAGTATATCCATCGAGCTCGGAGGTCGCATATTCCTCTACCAAAGTGGAATATTTTGAATAAGTAGCCTGGATGGTACTCACACTGAAAGGACCATCTACAACCTCTTGTACATAGGCATCATACTTCGCCTTATAAACATCATCTTGGTAGAGATAGCCAATCAGTGGCCATGAGGAAGTACTTAAATCTGAAAAATTCAGTGCCAAAGAACCTCCCATATTACCTTGTTGCAAGGCTTCATTGTTGTCCCACGGTATCCATGTCAACTTTTCCGTATCGGGATTGTTGTATAGGTAATAGTTGTGGGTCATTCTGCCATAGGTATCCCAGTTTTGGATTACCGTATTTACCGCTAGGTATTTCAAAAACACATCTGTGTCAAAAACTGCTTCTAGATCAGCTCTCCATGCAGCCGCATCGCTCGTGCGCGTAGCGTCATGAAGGATGGTCAGCAAGCTTCCTACATCCGTGAAATCTGCGTCATCCTCATTCGTCTTCTTTACATACTCATCTTCATCGTATGTGCCCAATGCGAAACTAGCCGCATCGCCATCTGGCTTGTACAAGTTGCCGTCATTGTCTGAAAACTGCTCATCCAAAACCGTATCGTCTACTTCCTCTACCAAGGTGTACAACCCAAAATAGGTAGGCCCATCACCATGATCTACATAAACGGTATAAAACGCCGTATGCGAAACCACCAAACCCGCATCTCTAAACACCTCACTCGATACCTTCTCACGAAGCATCGAGTCGTCATTGTAATTGTTTTTAAGGCTCAGTTTCTTGAATCCATAAAAGCGTTGATTGTCGATCTGTGGGTAGTCATCCTCAAACTCATCAAAATCCAATTTGAAAGAAAGTTTCAAAATGCCGCTGGCCCATGAGGAAGCCAAACTGGAGTTTCCTTTAAAACGCACCCCCACTCTATACCACTCAATTCCTTCATAAAAAACCTCTGCTGGAACGAAAATAGGATCTTCATCGTCGCTAGAAAATGAACCTCTACCCCTACCAAAAGTGCCGTACATGTTGGTCATATCATCTAGCATGCTTTCCCAACGAGATTCTGAAATTACGATATCAAGCCTCTTTACGGCATTGTCTTCAAACACTTCGGCAAAATTAGGATCGGCATCTTTGCTGTGCGTTTCTGTAGTCCAGTCCGTGGCTTCAAATTCCGTATCGTCTAGTACTATTACGACCTCTTTTTCTTCTTCATCAGTAGATATCCCTTCTTCGCTATTACATGCAGCCAAAAAGGATAAACTCAACACGAATAGCATGGCTTTTGTGACATGCAGAAGAATACGCTCTTTTATATTAATCATAGTTGTGATTTTGATAAAACAAATTCTTTTTCATTATGAGTCGAAATGAATTTTTCTCGCCTCTTTGGTATAGACGCTAGTGATTTCAAAATCCCTCGGGCTGATGGGATTTTTTTTCAACTTGCCAATAGAGGAGCATTAATATGGATAAGTAAAAGTTAGTGCTGGCGTGACCTCTTGCTTGAAAGCACTCGTTTCGAACAAGTACAATTCGTCAAAATACTTCCAATATTCGTTGAGGTTCTGGAATCCAAGTTGATATCGAGATTCAATTTCGTGCTCAGGTACGTGATGGCCTCCGTTTTCCACTCGGATTTGCACTATTTTCTATCAAATTGTCAAAGCTAGAATTAGTGAAAATACAGCGAGAATAATGGTGATAGGAGTAAACACCCATAGCTCTATTTTGCTTTTTGAAATAATATTACCATAAGTATTAATAAGAAATAGAACCGTCATAACCCACAACAAGATTGTCATCATACTTTTTGGAAAGTGAATGGACAAGAATTCGGATTGAACTAATATAATAAACAGAAAAAATAGATTGATTAAAATGGATACCATTTCAAACTGATACATTTCCTTATCGGAATTTAGTCGTCCACCCCAAACATTTTTGTACGGAATCATTTTAGTTAAAATGCAGACATGTAGAACTAAAAAAAATGATAGAATAATTATTAGACCGTATTGAGAAAAAGTTATCATATTAATACCAATTGAATCCAATGATGAACATACTTGAAACTCCTTCTCTTTGTCCATTATTAGAAAGATTAGATTTCCCAAGAAATATTCTGTATTGCAAGTCCAACGCAAAACGCCCCTTGTGCCAAATTTCATAACCTGTTGCAAACGTAAATGCTGGAAATCCAGTGTAAAAACCTGCTGTTTTAGGATCTTTAACTGTGTAAAATGCAGGAGCATCAAATGTCAAACCTGCACCACCCAATACCCACCAATTTTCTTTTAGCCAATATTGTCCTGCGATTATTACCCCTTCAAATCCTCTGTCCTTACCATTGTATTTGTAGTTGGCTCCTGGCAGCAGAGCCAGTAAGGCAAGTCGATTATTGAGCATATACCCCACTTTTATGTTTGGTAAAGTCGTCGAAAACGCTATCTCGGTAGTGTCGTTTGTATTGAGTGATAATACACCTGCACCAAGTCCTAAGCCAATTACAAAGCCTTTTCGTTCAACTGGTTTCTTGTCTAAATTAGTTTGTGCAAATGTGTAATTTGCCATAACTGTTAAGGTAAGAATCAAAATTCCACGCATCTTTTCATTTTTAAAATTGTTAAGATGCAAAGGTCAAAACTGTCTGTTTGAAAGCCGTTACCATATGGTAAAAAATCAACCTGCTGGATTTCTTATTCTACTCAAACTTTGCGGTGTAATCCCAAGATATGATGCAATGTGTTTTTGTGCAATTCGCTGATGAATGTTCGGAAATTTGGTTTGTAAAATCCGATATCGCTCTTCAGCTGTTTTAGTTAACAGCTCAATTTGCTGTTGCTGTTTTTCAACAAAAGAAGACTCTGCCGACTTCTGCATTATGACCTGCCCAACCGATTTCTGACTTAACATGTAAAAATCATTCCTTGAAATTCTAACCATTTCAGATTTTTCAAGGGCTACTACTTCCAATTCTGTGGGTTTTTGAGTTAACAGAGACATATAGTCCCCACAAAAATTGTTATCAAATGCAAAGTCAAGACAAACAAAATTGTTTTCTTTCCACAAAAAAATCCCTGCACTCCCTTTAATTATAAAATAAAAATACTTTTCCGCTTTATGTTGATGTTTAATTATTTCGTCCTTTGCAAAATGAATTGGTTCGCATAAGTCAGCAAATTCTTTCCATACTTCAATAGGTGCATTGAAGTATCTTTCAAATGACTTTTTTAAAATTTCTGCAAGCATTTATTTTATCAAATGTTTCTTCCCGTTAATGTTTGTACAGTCTTTTGCCATTACGTCTAACAACCGGAGATGAAGTATGCTTTGAACTGTAATTGAGAAAGTAAAATAGGGTAATAGATCAAAAGTGACAAGACGAACGAGGAGCTGATTTCAGCTCGATCGCAATTGCACTGCGATCGCTTCTTCTGGGCATTTTAAATGCCTCTAAAGTTTTCAGTCGCATTAAGAAATGCGACCGAGCGGAGTAGAAAACACTAACCTCTCGGCTCGCACATAGCCACGCCTTGATTTAAATTTAATACTTGTAGCGGACTTTCCAATCCCCACGAAAATATCCTGACCGATAAAACCCCATTCATTCATAGCATTTGTTGGCGTGTCGTTTAACACGCTATATGATCGTTAAATGAAGTGAGGACAATACATTTCAGTCGTTCACTTGAGTCAATAATGAATCGAATAAGCAAACCTGATTTAGAGATTACATATTGCTTCTGTTGGTTCTCAACAAAGTGAACCTCAACTATGGACTGACCACTATTCTCACTGAGTTCAAAGTTCGAGTTCTTTGTTAATATGCAGTCAATTTTTTGCTTGACGGATTCTTCGGTATCACCAAGTTTGATTCCGTTGAAATAAAATTCACTCGGTTTAGATGTATTGAGTGATTGAATTGCATAGTATCTGCTTTTGGCCGAGAAATTTTCAGTTCCGCTGTAGTCATCTCCAAGTATTACAAGTTGTTGGTTCTTGATGTTGTCGTTCCAATAATGCAGTTGACCGATCGGGCATGTTATATCTTCGTGAATAAAAGTCCTATCTGGATTTCCAAGAGAATCAACTGCCGTTCGAATAGAAGAGCTGAATGAAAAGTTGGGTAGATTATCTGAAAAATTTTCGCAATTAAAGTTACTCTGAGCTATTCGTTCAGCTTCTTTAGCCAATAGTATTTTGATGTTATCCTTGTCAAGTTGAGTTAGGAAAGAATCAACATTACTATGCTTCGCTTCATACCATTTTTTAGTAGAAAAGTAAGACGATAGTTCTTCCGATTTGAACTTGTATCCGTACTGTGCGAATATTTCGTTGCGTTTAATTCGGAGTTCCGAGCTATCTAATTTTCTTGCAGATTCAGCGGTATATTTTTCGTTAACTCGAAATTCTACTTTTGTCTCAGAAACCTGCGTTTCGTCTCTTTCTTCATGCTTGGTTGAAGTCGAACAGCCAATGAGAAGTGAAGCGGCAAAGAGGATAATATATTTATTCATGTTAGGATTTAAAGTTCTGCAGATCATGCACGCCAACAACCATATAAAGCGCACCATGCACTATATGTCTGCTATGTCTTTTATTACTGTTTTTTTATTTTTCTACGTAGTGACAGCTCTCAATAGGGCGAATCGCCCACAGGATAGAGATAGCTGCATACTTCGAAGATAGTGATAGTCTAGTGATCAAACAACAACCCTAGGTTGATACCTACTTGCTCCAAAAACCTGACGGAGCACCAATTCAGCTCGATCGCAATTGCACTGCGATCGCTTCTTCTGGGTATTTCAAATGCCTCTAAAGTTTTCAGTCGCATTAAGAAATGCGACCGAGCGGGCATTCGTGCCTACACCATGTTAGCGAGATTTACCCACCTTGATGTATCCATACAAACTTAGTTCCATTGAAATATATGAGCCCTCCTGAACCCTCTATTTCTCTGATACTTATCGCTGAGTTGATTAGTTGGATAGTTTTCTCACCTTCGATATCTCCGCTGAGTTTAAAGGTAGTCTCATAAGCTTCTGGTTTTTCATATTTCAGCCATATACCAGCCCAGCTAAAATCGTCACCACCAGCGCCAAATGAATTGCCTGCTCCTGCTACAAAGTATTGTTCGAGTTCATTGTTTAAAAGAATCATGATTCCGACTTTGTTGCGTTTTTTGTTGTTGACAAATACAGCTATATCAGTAGTTCCATCTCCATCAAAATCAGCTGCAATCGTTTGAGGTTTAAGTTGATCAGATACTTCAAAGATGTTATTAATATTAGAGAATCGATGCTGCGCCCATGTAGGGAGTTCCTGCCCAAAGGTGTTCAGAGTTGTAACAGCAAAAGCTAAGGCTAGTAGTGTTTTAGCTATGATTAATCGTCTCATATATAGTTCTCGCCAACGTTAAATATATGGCAAGTTGGCAGAAAACAAGTAATTACTTTCGGTTTAGCAACAAGCCAAATCTTTTGTATTTTGTTTTAATTTTTCTCATTTAATACCAAATCAAAAGATTTGGCGACTTTACAAATAGACAACGACCTTTCGATTAAACACTCATTGCCCTATTTGCTATATATAGTGTTAACTGCTGTATTTCTTTTTCAATTCATCAAATGCTTTTGTTAATGCAGAAGTATCAATTCCATCATTATATTTTGAAAATAGAGTATTAAACTCAATTAAGTTTAATTCGTAAGGTTTTTTATTTAAATCTGTAATAATATTAACAGCATTAGTTATAAAGTCATTTGCTAAAATACGTGCAATTTTATCAGACATACTTTCATAGAGCATTTCAGGACCAACAACAATTTTCGTAGACTCTTGTTTAATTGTATTTAAGATTTCACCAAACAGCTCTTCAGCTTTTTCATCTGTTTTTTTTGTAAATAAGATAACTATAGCTTCACAAAAATAAAATATATGTGGGTCTTTCAATTCATTTGAAGTTGCTATAAACTTACCCTTGTCGGAATATTTATTGAAATTGATTAAAATTTTAAATTCTTGAATATCTTCTAAGCAGTCTTCTTGAAAATCTTGATATAAAAAGCTTTTCAAGAATTTTTTTACAACCAACAAATCGTTAGAATCTAAATAACTATAATTATCCTCGATTTCATAAACTTTGCAGAATCTATATACTATAGAATAGAAATATGCTAAAATCTCTTCGTTTGTTAATTTTTTAGGCTTGAAAATTTCGTGTCCAATCTTTGAATAATAAATTTCGAAATTGTTGTTGTATTTTTCGATTCGAAATTTATTAAGAAATTCTCGAGCAAATTTTGATTCTAAATCGGCTAACTTTTTTTCACAAGTTTTACATAAAACATTATCTCTCGTGTAATGATTTTGTTTTTGTTTAGTGGATTTATTCTTTAAATTATCTCTTCCGAAATAGACATCTACATTAGCGGTTTTTGAATCTATGTTATAGGATTCTTCAGAATATCGATTACCAACACAGCTTTTTATTAGACTTGCTGGAATTAAATGAGAGCCAATTTCATCCGCTATATTGTCGCAAATTATGCAGTCCATATTCTGAGTTTTGATATTGCAGTTAACATTTCGCTATACGCAATTACGTATATATATAGTATTGGTATCAACAATACGAGAGTCATTGATATCCCCAAGAATACCCCTTAGCCCTGATAGATACAAGCAAGCGGGTCTCTAAGATCAAAGTACGACCTATATATACCTAGATACAGGGGGCTATTCAGTGAAGTGTGACGGGATTTACTCCTGACGTTCAGCACGATCGCAATTGCACTGCGATCGCTTCTTCTGGGCATTTTAAATGCCTCTAAAGTTTTCAGTCGCATTAGGAAATGCGAATGAGCGGGCATTCGTGCCTACACCATGTTAGCGAGATTTACCCACCTTGACGTATCCATACAAACTTAGTTCCATTGAAATATATGAGCCCTCCTGAACCCTCTATTTCTCTGATACTTATCGCTGAGTTGATTAATTGGATAGTTTTCTCACCTTCGATATCTCCGCTGGGTTTAAAGGTAGTCTCATAAGCTTCTGGTTTTTCATATCTCAGCCATATACCAGCCCAGCTAAAATCGTCACCACCAGCGCCAAATGAATTGCCTGCTCCTGCTACAAAGTATTGTTCGAGTTCATTGTTTAAAAGAATCATGATTCCGACTTTGTTGCGTTTTTTGTTGTTGACAAATACAGCTATATCAGTAGTTCCATCTCCATCAAAATCAGCTGCAATCGTTTGAGGTTTAAGTTGATCAGATACTTCAAAGATGTTATTAATATTAGAGAATCGATGCTGCGCCCATGTAGGGAGTTCCTGCCCAAAGGTGTTCAGAGTTGTAACAGAAAAAGCTAAGGCTAGTAGTGTTTTAGCTATGATTAATCGTCTCATATATAGTTCTCGCTAACATTTCGCTATACGCAATTGCGTATATATAGTATTGGTATCAACACTACGACAGTCATTGATATCCCCAAGAATACCCCTTAGCCCTGATAGATACAAGCAAGCGGGTCTCTAAGATCAAAGTACGACCTATATATACCTAGATACAGGGGGCTATTCAGTGAAGTGTGACGGGATTTACTCCTGACGTTCAGCGCGATCGCAATTGCACTGCGATCGCTTCTTCTGGGTATTTCAAATGCCTCTAAAGTTTTCAGTCGCATTAGGACATGCGACCGAGCGGGTCCCTTCGAATAGCACAAAACGCTATGAGGTGGGTGCTATATTTTGGATTGGGAGGGGAGGTGAGACCTGATCTGTCCAAACTAAGCTTAGTTCGGCTCCCATGTTGCCTTACCTCAGGGTCAAGGTAAGCTTAGTTCCACCCTGTAGTAAGCTTAGGTTGGGGCTCTGGTAAGCTTACCTTCAGGCTCAGGTAAGCTTAGCTATTTGTCCACTTTTTTGTTGCAAGTCCACTCACCACGCTCTGCCACTTGCTCAATGGGCTAGAGATGGCCAACATCGCGGGTATCGCAGCACTCAATACCCAGATAGACCAAATCATCATGGAGGTAGAAGTACCCGCTAGATCCAGATCCACCAAAAAAGGAAATAACAACGAGGAGTAGTCGCTCGCCTGAGCAGCGAAGAATCCTCCGTGCTCTGTCATGTTTATCCATTGCTTGTAAAAGGCGAGTCGGTCGACTCGCCTTTTTTGATGTTATGATGTGCGAGGTTGTCCATAATACTTGGCTTTGAGCCAAAACGCCACACGTACCAGCAGTATCAGGGCAGGCACCTCTACCAAAGGTCCAATCACGCCAGCAAAGGCTTGTCCGGAGTTCAAACCAAACACGGCGATAGCTACTGCAATGGCCAATTCGAAGTTGTTGCCCGCAGCTGTGAAAGCAATGGAGGCATTCTGACTGTAGTCCGCTCCGACTGCTTTGCTGATGAAAAACCCAATCAAGAACATGATAAAGAAATAAACCAACAAAGGAATCGCTATCCGCACCACATCCATCGGGATCTCTACGATCAATTCTCCCTTGAGCGAAAACATCACCACTATGGTAAACAAAAGCGCAATCAGTGTCATCGGCGAAATGGCTGGGATAAAACGGTTGTTGTACCAGTCTTCACCTTTGACCCTAACCAAAATCACTCGACTCAAAATCCCCATCAAAAAGGGCAAGCCCAGATACAATGCCACACTCTCAGCAATAGTCCCTATGGATATGTCAACGATGGCTCCCTCAAACCCAAAATATGGAGGCAGCACAGTGATAAACAACCATGCATAAAAGCTATAACCGAACACCTGAAAAACACTATTGAGGGCTACCAAACCCGCACCATACTCGGTACTGCCTTCTGCCAGATCATTCCAGACGAGCACCATCGCGATGCATCTGGCCAGTCCGATTAGAATCAGTCCTACCATATACTCAGGGTAGTCACTCAAAAACAAGATGGCCAATACAAACATCAATACAGGACCAATAATCCAGTTGAGCAACAGCGATACGGATAGCACTTTGACGTTCTTAAATACCGCCGGGAGTAGCCTATAATTGACCTTGGCCAGCGGTGGATACATCATCAAAATCAGCCCTATCGCGATGGGTACATTGGTCGATCCATGACTAAACGAATTGATAAAACCAGCTGTGGATGGCACCAAATATCCTATAGAAACCCCCACAGCCATGGCCAAGAATATCCACCATGTCAGATGCTGATCGAGAAAACTTAATTTTTTTGAACTCCCCATGGTCATGATTTTATTTGAGAGAAAACATAAAACATCTCTGAAGCAATCTGATGCGATCGCTCATCGTACATCTCTACTTCCTTAGGCGTGTCATCGAAAGCCTTAGGGTCTTCATAGCGTACGGGGATTCGCTGCTCTGTACCAGGGATGAAAGGACAGTTGTCATCCGCATGTGAGCAGGTCATGATCGCCGCGAACTGGTCTGCAGTGTTGACAGGATCGTCAAACAGTTTTGAGAAAGCCAATATTTGGTTTCCGCTTTCCGAGTGCGTGATGGTGTATTTGGGGTTTTCCTCTCCCACCGAACTCACCTGAAAACCACTGCGTTCGATAGAGGCCACCGCACGCTCGTTAAATGCCGTCACCTCTACCCCACCAGAGTAGCAGTGTGCCGATACCCCATAGCGGTCTGCCGCTGTCTGTGCCCAAACCTGTGAAAACTGGCTCCTACGTGAATTGTGCGTACAGATGAAATTGAGATGAATGGGCTGTCCCTCATCCACTTTCTTCTGAATATAATCGATGAGTACCTGCAAAACCTCTCTCCTCTCCTCAGACACAGACCGTTGATCTATTTGTTCAACAGCTTTGGCTAGGGCAGGATACCAATTGTTCGTTTCTTGTTGATTCATGATTTGAATAATATTAGCAACATCCTGATCCAGGAGCGCAGCTGTTTTCGTTTTCTGATTGTAGTGTTGACATTTTTATCCTCGGCTTTTGGGCAGGAATACCACATGCATCCTCTGCAAGGCAAGCGGTTTGCTTGGTCGTGAGGACAAATTCGCCATCTACTACGCTCAGGCCATACTTACCGATGCTATCTGACTGATACTCTACCTCTATCTCCCAGTCTTCTATTCCTAGCTTCTCCTCTGACAAGGATATAATATTCACGAGTTTAGAAGCGCTCAACCTGTGGTCATGGTCGTCAGCATGCCACAGTTGGAAGTTGACCACCTGCTCTTCTCTAATCGTCCCTCCACAGTCAATGAATTTCTTATGAATCCCTCCTACTTCTGTCACATGAAAGTGCTCTGGCACTATCTCACCGTTTGGCAATTTGAATACGACTTGATCCAGTCCCTTCAATGCTAATTTCATTTCTGATAGTTTCATATTTATAGCTTTTTATATTGCAATATTAGAATAGGGTTAAACAAAAAATTTTAACAGCAGTTTTTATTTACAGTCAATATCTCTGATATCTCTGCCAAAGCTCCCTTGACACGCATCCACGTCTGCTCATCGATACAGTAGCAAATATTCTTTCCCTCAATGCTCCCTTTGATCAATCCAACCCTTTTCAACTCTGACAAGTGTCGAGAGATCGTAGGCTGTGCCAGCGGCAACTCCCCGACGATATCATTACATATGCATGAAGGACTCTTAGCTAGATACTCCATGATGGCCAGTCTAGCAGGATGCCCCAGTGCCTTGAGTATATCTGCCATCTCAGTGATGCGTGATTCGAAACCTTCGGTCTTTGTTGTTCCCATATAGCGATATTAGAATACATTATCGATTTACACAAACTTATTGAGCATGATTTCTTCTCCTCCTTTCGACTTGCCTTAGATTTGTCGAACAGACGACCTATGAAAATGTCGATTTTATATCTAAGCAAAGCAGTCAGCCCACGCATCAGACAGATGCTCAGTACCAATGTGATCGGCACAGCGGGACAGTCACCTGTCTACCAGCAGCTCTCCACTGATCAAAAACTCAGTCAACTTCCTCGACCCCACTTTGCTGAACTGGTAAAAGGAGATCGTCTACTGGGCGTATGTTGTTTTTGTGAACGCGAAACGAGGATAGACCAAACACCACTCACTAGCTACTATGTTCGCTACTTTTCATTCCTAGATCAACTCAGAGTCGCCAAAAGACTGCCCAATGGACGCAAAAAGAACAGCCTACTCAAACAAGAAGTACACGAATTACTAACCGGGACGGCATTTGCTCACGCCAGTCATACGCCCAACCTATTCTATGCCTATGTAGACCCCAACAATGCAAGGTCGGCGCTACTCTGCGAGGAGTTTGGTTTTGAGACAATAGGTAGCTTTCGGACCCAAATGATAGGAAGACTCTTCCCCCGAGAGCGATGCTTACCAGAGCAAGTGACTCCCGAGACTCAGCCACTGCTACGAAAACTACTCAGCACTCACTATCAGAACTATAACTTCTACACGGAAGACAATCTTTTCTATCAAGACAACTACTTTGTCCTACGGGATTCGGACGGAAAGATATTGGCTGGACTACAAGCCAACCCAGAACAATGGAAGATTCACAGCTTACCTAGTTCATTGGGCAAAATTCTGCTCAATATTGGTAGTAGAATCCCGGTCTTCAACCGGTTACTCAATCAACAATTTCGGTTCCTTGCAGTAGACTATATCTACAGTCCAGATGATAATGAGCAATATCTAATACAACTCATCGAAACCTTACTCGCTCGATTCGGGCTTTATACTGCTATGTTTTTAGTCGATGACAAATCCGACCTAACAAAGCAAATCAACAACATCAACAAGGGTCTAATCAGCAAACTCCAAAAGGCAATTCCCATTTCGATTATCGTAAAACCTAACCAGCTGACGACAAATCAGCTAAAACACCTAAAAAAACATCCCACTTTTTTATCATCTTTTGATACTACTTAACATAATTCACTTGATTTTTTTTTCTGACCATTATATTTGCGACCTAAACACGCCTAAGTATTAAAGTATGAGACTGAGTTCCTTAGCTAGAAAGATCAAAATCACCCCCAATCAATTGGCGGATTTCCTATCCGAAAGATCGATTGACACACCTCAGGGGACTAATTCTAAGCTAACGGACGAAACCATCGAGCTAGTCCAAGAGGCATTTGACTACCAAGAACCTGAAGAAGCCCCTATTACAGAAGAAGAGCCTGTCCTAGAAGAATCTCCTGTAGATACGACCGAAACAATCATCCTGGAAGAAGCTGTCGCTCCTGAAACCGATAGTTCTACGGTCAATGAAGTAGAAATGGAACTAGAGGACGAAATATTGCCCACCGAAACAGTACTGGAAGCAGAAGAAATACCTGACGAAATGGACGAATCTACTACGACCGCAGATGTGGAAGAAGTCCAAGCGAAAGAAGCGATCGATGAACCCGACACACAGCCAGAAGAAGCAATAGACCCAATCACAGAAGAGTCAGTTTCGGCAGAGCCAGAGCCAGAATATCAACCCATAGAAGCTGAGGATGGTACATTAATAGAAGCCAGAGCCGAGCTACTGGCATTGGACAAATCTGTCAAAATCATCAAGGCTCCAAAAGCTCAAACGCTCCAAGGGCTCACCATCAAGGGAAAAATCGATCTACCACAACCCAAAACGCCCGAGCAAAAAGCTCAAGAGAAAAAAGAGAAAGAATCTAAACCGCTAGATCCTAATGCCATCGTGTACACCAGCGGGCCAAAACGTGAAAGAACCCAAAAACACAACCCTCGCCGAAACAAAAAATCGCACAAACCCAACCCTGTCAACAAAGTAGAAGCAGAAAGAAGACGCAAAGAGAAAGAAGAGCAAAGAAAAAAGGCGCGTCAATTGCGGCAAGAAAAAGAAGCAAAAAAACAATACTACCAATCCCAAGTCAAAACCAGCCCTACCAATACTCCAGCCAAAAAGAAAGCAAAAATCAAGAAACATAAACCAGAAAAAGTAGAAGGAAATGCACTTCAAAAATTCTGGAAATGGCTCAACACCTAATCATATACCACGATCTATCTAACCTAATTCTACAATCAACCCCAACTAAAAAAACACACCTGTAGTACTGAAAATGGCATACTTTTTTCTTGTCACGATCTCGAAAGCAACTAAATATAGCTAAAAACATCATTTGCGACATATATGTTAAGAACTAGATTACTCGTCCTTCTCTCCCTGTGCCTATTCTCTCAATTCTCTTTTGGTCAAGCCAATGACAGTCTCAAACTCTCGATAGACCAGAGCTTCATTCAAGCACAAAGAGGAGAAAAAATAAAGTTCCAAATAGGGAAAACACTTGACTATGGTCGTATCAGATTGATCAAAGCGCCCGAAGGTGCTACACTCGACCAGTCTGGCAACTTTTTTTGGGACATCCCAAATCATTATGCTAAAAACAACGCCATCGTCGAAGTACATCTATATCTCGAAGAGAGATTGGTAGATGCACAGTCCATATTCATCATTATCACTCAGCCCTCTTCTGCTCCGCAGATTACGATCAAAAGCAATGCTGTTCTCCAAAATGGCGTCTACAAAATCAACCCCGCCTCGGATTTCCACCTATATGCTTCGGCCTATCTACCCTATAGTGCAGACTCTACTGGCGCCGTATTAGACTATTATTTCAATGAAAATCCTGAGCTAAAGTCTCTCGACAATGTCGTCATCAAGAGCCAAGGACATCACCTCAACATAGAGTGGTCTCCAGATGCACTGCAAATCCAACAGAAATACTATCGTCTCACACTGATCGCTACTGACGAATACCATAACGTCACCAAGGAAGTGCTCATGTTTGCCCTAAGTAGCAACAATCACCTGCCCTATTTCAAATTCCCTGTTTTGGATGAATACTACGTCGCAGAAAATGAGGCCCTGTCGATAGATCTATCAGCAGATGATATGGATCATGACTCACTACTCTATGAGCTAATCATCCCCAGCAAAATCGGTAATCCGAGATTGTCTGAAAAAGGGCTATTCACATGGAAAATCAACGGGGACGAAATCCGAAGACTGAGAAGCTTCTTCCCTATGAAAGTAACGGTAGAAGTAACAGAGAAAGGGCCTGAAAACCCAAACACCATCTCCAAGACATTTCTCATCAGAAAAAGTATCCGAAACGAGCCCCCAAAAATCCTAAACCTGCAAAACGAACAGATCAGAGAAGGTATTACTCTAAACAAGAAAGTCTTTATTCAAGATGGAAATGATCAGTTTTCTGAATTGGAAATAGACATCATCGGTGCTCCCGAAAACATGGTATGGGATTTTGAAAACAACCTATTATCCATTCAATGGACTCCTGGTTTTGAAGTGGTAGGAGTAGAGATGCAACCCAAAAAATTCGACATGCTACTAGTGGTTAGAGACCCACATGGCTATGTAGATCAGAAAGCATTTACCATCACTGTAGAGCACCGAGAAAACACCGAAGTAACCTACGAAACCTATCTAGACTACAGAGACGATGCAGTGCAATTGATAGAGCTACTCTCTCAAATCAACAACGAAATGGAAGACAGAGAAAACAAAGTCCAGAGCCTCAAAAAAGGTTTATCCGTGACTTCTATGTTTTTGGCTGTTTATACCGCTAGTGGTAACGTCTTTGATGACGGATCTACAGCCAGTGAGTTAGTGCCCTTCGTCGGTATCATGGCTGCTATCACCACTGGTATCAACGCATTTGGATTCAACGACCTACCCAAATTCGGGTCGATCCGTGAGCAAACATTTATCCTCCAGCAAAAACTCATGTACATACTAGCACTACTCAATGAGTACCGCATCGATGGACCTAACAGCCCCAACCTGGAAAACAAAGAGTTTAGAGACAACCTATCCACCTATGAACAGTGGATGGTGCAAGACAAGCTAAACTTCAAGAGTTACTATAGCAAATACAAGAGTCTAAACTACATCAAAAAGAAAACACAGCAGCAACGCAAAAAAGCAAAAGCACAGGGCAAAAAACCAGAAGGACTGCTATTCCTGGATTTGACAAAAATATAAGGATACGAAAAACAAATTGACTGCTGGCACAAACCAGTGGTCAATTTATTAGAAGCCTACCATGATATTCATCCCTATAGACCAGGGAGAAGCATAGCGTCCATTGTCTCGACCCGTACGATAGGTCACATTATAGAGTGCGTAAAAATTAATAGCCGCTTTCCCACCAATATTCTGAGAATACCCTCCTCCCACAAAAAAAGCATCATATCCTCTTCGCTCTTCGACATAATCTAGATTTAGGTATTCATACTGCGCCATCAGAAAGAATGGCGGGTAGATCGCGTACTGAGCAAACACATTGACTCCATAGTCATTGTAATTCGTATTAGTTGGCTTCCATTTATAATATTGATAGGTCAAACCTACACCAGTATTGAGTTTTTCGGTCCACCTATACCCCGTCAATACAGACACGCCTACATTTGTCTCACGATCACTAAAAAACAGCGACCCTATACCTCCACCAACATAGACTTTATCCATCCACTCACGGTTTTGGTTACCACGTTTATCCCCTTCTATCGTATAGCCATTGCGTGATTGCCCCATTGCCACACCAGTCATCAAAGCGAAAAACAGGCTGACCACTACTAATTTCTTCATATCTATTACTTGTAACATCACTCTTCTATTACTACGAAAACATCCTCTCCATCCTTCTTCATGAAATACTTTTCACGAGCAAACTTCTCCAACAGTTCATCATCATTGAGGAGTGCCTCACGGTCTGCTTCCGTACGCTCAATCTTCTTCTGATAGTAAGCTTTTTGATCTTCGAGTTCTTCGACCTTACTTTTTAGTTGATATTGGGAATAAAAATCATTGGAATCAAAAAACAGCATCCATACCAGAAAAACCACCGTGACGATGAAGTAAAAGTTCTTGGTAACCTTGATGTGTTGTTTCATGGGCATTATCTTTTATGGCACTAAATTAACCAATATCAGTATCTTTTGCTACACCCATTATGCACTTCACTACTCGTCGCTCCCCACCCGACTTATCAAGTGATAAAATCTCCATTATTGATTAGCTTCAGACAAAATTCAAAATCTAATGTTTTATTTGTCCTTCATCAACCCTCTATTTGAATGAAAGTACTTCTGACCGAAGACAACGTTGATTTGCAAAACAACATCCTCACCTACCTCCAAAATGAAGGTATTCTCTGTGAGTGTGCTACGTCTATTCAAGCCTGTCAAGACCGGCTCGTTGCATTCGAATACGACATTCTAATTCTAGACAGAATGTTACCAGATGGAGATGGTATTGAGATTATCCAGTTTGTCAAGTCGAGAAATATCAACATCAGCATCCTCATTGCATCCGCCAAAAATGAGTTGGATGACAAAGTAGAAGGGCTCAACCTTGGTGCAGATGACTACATTACTAAGCCATATTTCATGACAGAGTTAATCGCTCGACTCAAAGCACTCTACAGACGAAACACGCTGGGCGGCAATCAAAAACTACAGATCGGTAACATCACCATAGACACAGACAAACAAGAAGTCTGTATCAACAACACCCTAATCCCACTAACAAAGAAGGAATATGACCTACTACTCTACATCTATGCCAACAAGAACCGAATCATAACCAAACTAGCGATCGCCGAGCATCTTTGGGGAGATTTCACAGACACGCTAGGTTCTTTGGACTTTGTCTATCAACACATCAAAAATCTTCGAAAAAAAATCATCTCCGCAGGTGGCAATGACTTCATACAGACAGTCTATGGCTCTGGATATAAATACGCAATTGACGCATGAAACTCGTTCAAAAACTTACGCTATTCTACTTGCTACTTAGTTTAGTTGTTCTTTCTCTGGGAGGGGTCTTCTACTATATTACCTTCACCCAGTTAATTGATAAAGAAACCGATTATGAGCTCAATGGAGAAGTAGGCAGACTCTCCAAATTCATTGAAAAAGGAATCCCTTATGATTCCCTTACCGATCAGCGCGTACAAATTTCACTCATAGTAGACAGTGCAGACATGCACCATTCGAGAGCATTCAAGGACACCACAGCCTATCACGGGCCTTCCAAGGCAATAATTCACCACCGAAAGATCAAAAAAACAGTTCAAATCAACCAAAACTGGTACCATTTCCAAATCTACGAATCAGTAATCGAACCGCTCGACACCTTTTATGGAACTTTCAAAGCTACGCTAGTCGTATCTATAGCATTAATTCTATTCTCCCTGATTTACAGCTTTTTCGTATCTAAATGGCTCCTTCAACCCTTTCACAAAGCACTAAAACTTATTCAGAACTTCAATGTCCAAACCTCTACACCAATCGTAACTGAACCCGCCAGCACTTCAGAGTTCAAAAAACTCAATGACTTCATAGAGAACATGACGCACCGAACAGTCACAGACTATAATAACCTCAAAGAATTCTCCGAAAATATAGCACACGAGATCCGTACACCACTCGCTATTGCATCAGGAAAACTCGACCTCCTGATGCAAAACAGTGAGCTGTCCGAACAACAAATCGATTGGACAATTCAGTCCCAAAAGGCGCTTAACAAGGTCTCTAAGATTCAACAATCTCTGGTCACTCTTAGCCGGATAGAAAACAAGGAGTTCAACCATATTGCAGACATCCAGCTCAGTCATATGATCCGACATATCTGTGAAGAAAACGCCGACATATTTGAACTACGACACATCCATATCGAAACAGAATTAGCAACTGACACAGTCATCCAAAACGACCCTGTACTAATCGAAATCCTACTCACCAACCTTCTCCAAAATGCCATCAAACACAACCTATCAACTGCCGGCAATATCACGATATCGCTAAGCCATACTAAACTCAAAATAGCCAACTCAGGATACGATCTACACGCCACGACAGAGATACTCATGCAACGGTTCAAAAAAGACAGCTCTAACAACGATTCTATCGGTTTAGGTCTATCTATCATCAAAAAGATCTGTGATTTATCTAACTATGGATTTGATTATTCCTTTGATCAGAGTCTAAAACAACACGAAATCACCATTGAGCTATCCTAATCACCCTATTCACTATCTTATATACATGACTGGGAGTCTTTCGTTTGTATCCAAGGCTGTCTACCCACTCATGTAAAACTTCAAATTCTACACAGATTTGCATTCTATCTTTGTGATGAAAACATTTAAAACGTACGATTATCGAACACATGAAAGCATTATTCCTTGCTGTATTCACCACCATCTTATTTTCTATCCCGAACTGGTCCATTGCTGCCACTGAGTACCAAGTCAGAGGCAAAATAATTGATGCTTCATCAAAAGAACCTTTGGCATATGCTACTGCTTCTATTCATGACAAAACCACTAACGAGTTAGTCGATGGACAAATCACACAAGAATCAGGTACCTTCCAGCTTCAAGTAAAACCTGGTTCTTATTATTTGGAAGTAAAATTCATCTCCTACGAAACCAAAAACATCAATTTCATAGTCAGCAACTCAGATATCAACCTAGGAGACATTATGCTGACAGTCGACAGCCAAGAATTGGAAGAAGTAGTAGTTCAAGGCAGGAAAGAACAAGTCGAATTTTCACTCGATAAAAAGACCTTTAATGTAAATGAAAATATAAGTAATATCGGAAAAAATGCTTCCGACATACTGGACAATCTCCCTTCTGTACAAGTAGATGTAGAAGGCAACGTTTCTCTCCGGGGCAATGACAATGTCAACATCCTAATCAATGGAAAGCCCTCAGGCATGGCTGGCATGAGTAGTCAAGATGCACTCCGCATGCTACAAGGCAATATGATCGAACGAGTAGAAGTGATCACCAATCCATCGGCACGCTACGATGCAGAAGGCACGGGCGGCATCATCAATATAGTACTAAAAGAAGATGCACAAAAAGGCCTGAACGGGACATTCGGACTAGACGCTGGATACCCTGACCTGATCAGACCCAATGCCAGTATCAACTACCGGTCAGGCAAGTTCAACTTCTTCGCCGGAGCAGGCCTCAGCTACCGCCGCTACAACGGCTATGGAGAATCATACACGACTTACTATGAGACAGACACCACTTACGCTACCGATAGCCGTCGCGACCATGATCGGGGAGGCATCTCTCAAAACTATAGAGTGGGTGCAGATTATTTCATCAACGACAATAACAAGCTCACCCTCACAGGAATTTATAATGTAGGAGACGAAACCAATAATACTACACTAATCTACCATGATTTTGACGTCTACGATTCGCTACGCTACATTACGAATAGGGATGATACTGAGCAAGAAGACGAAAGTCTAATCGAAACCTCCCTTAATTATGAAAAAACTTTCTCTGATCACGAGGATCATAAACTAACAGCATATCTACAATACCGTGACAATAGCGAATTAGAGCAGTCAGACATCGATCAGGTATCGACTAAACCAGATAGCGATGTGATCCAAAAGGTGAGAAACGACGAAGGGGAGAAAACTCAACTAGCACAGGTAGACTATATTCATCCCTTTTCAGAAACCGGAAAATTTGAGCTCGGCATTCGAACTTCACTAAGAAACATCCGAAATGACTATCTAATCGAAAGTCTAGAAAACGAAATATGGGTCAGAGAAGATAGTTTGTCCAACGATTTTGAATACCAAGAAAACATCTATGCCGCCTACGCTATTTATGGCAATAAATTCGGCAAGATTTCTTATCAACTCGGCTTACGGGTAGAAGCCACCAACATTGAGACAACACTTGAATCTGAAATACTTGATGACACGAACACAAAAAAATATGTCAACTATTTCCCCTCCGGGCATTTCACCTACGAAATGAACGAAAATCAAAATGTACAATTGAGTTACTCACGGCGTCTACGTAGACCCAGTTTCCGCAACCTTAATCCTATTAGTGGGTTTAGCGACTATAGAAACCTACGCTTTGGAAACCCTGACTTAAACCCTGAATTGACAGACTCCTATGAACTAGGGTATCTCCATAATTGGGAAACGGGTTCTTTCTATGGAGGGATATACTACAATCATACAACCGATGAGATTGATCGTTTGACTTTCCCCAGCCCCAATCCGGATGACGATGGCGTGATGCACTCTAAGCTCTACAATCTAGCGACTGAAGATGCCTATGGTTTTGAGATCAATGTATCGCAGGACTTCACCGATTGGTGGACAATGAATGGTGACTTCAATTTTTTCAGGCGAATCACAGCAGGGGAAGCGAGAGGCGAGTCATTCGATGCAGATGCTCGCTCCTACAGTGCCCGGGTCAACACAAAGTTTGACCTTCCTCAAGATATTGATTTTCAGGCCAACCTGAACTACAGAGGACCGCAGAACACCACTCAGGGAAAGAGACTGGCATTCTACACCGTTGACTTAGGCGCTACTCGTGACTTCTTCGATGGCAAAGCCACACTCACAGCCAGTGTACAAGACTTGTTCAACACTAGAAAGTACCGAAACGAGTCTGCCGATACAGGTTTTGAGTCCAGCTCGGTGTTTCAATGGAGATCGAGACAGTTTATTCTCAGCTTTACCTACCGTCTTAATCAGAAGAAAAGCAGAGAAGATAAGCAAGACAACAGTCAAAACAATAATAACGATGGAGAACTATAAATCGCCCAATTGATTAGATATAAAAAAAGCCGAAGTTCTCACTTCGGCTTTTTTTATATTCTTAATATGTAATACGACTTAGTGAGCCGCCATCTTTTCCTTTCTCTTTTTCAGTTGACGTCTCAGTGATTCTATCACCTCATCTGTCCCTGCCTCAAAAGACTTAGATTGTCTCTTAGCAAATAACTGTGTCCCAGGTATATTAACCTTAATCTCTATTGTCTTATTATCTCTCGAATCTGCGTTCTCCACTTTCATGATAACCTCACCATCAATGATACGGTCATAAAATGTTTCCAACTTGTCAGCCTTCTTTTGGATGAAGTTTACCAATTTTTGATCTGCGTCAAAATGAATGGAATGCATCTGTAATTTCATAAGATTAAATTTTAATTAAACAATTGATTTATGCCTTTGGATGCGCCTGATCGAAGGTCGATTTTAGCTTCTCCAAAGAGTTATGAGTATAGACTTGAGTAGCAGCAAGACTTGCATGTCCCAGCAAATCCTTGACCGCATTCAAGTCTGCCCCATTATCTAACATATGCGTCGCAAAAGTATGTCTTAGCACATGAGGGCTTTTCTTATTTGTTTTTGATATCAACCCGAGGTATCGCTTCACTATCCTATTGATCAACATAGGATAGCATGGCTTACCAGCATCTGTCACTAACAAAAATGGACTATCAAAACCAGCTTCTTGCTTATGCTTATTATACGTTTTGATGATAGAGGTGTTGTCAACTGACAGAGGAATAATACGCTCTTTATTTCTTTTTCCTAAAACCTTAATGGTAGCAACATACAAATTAACATCCGCAACCTTTAAGCCTATCAATTCGGACAATCTAATACCGGTACCATAAAGTAACTCAAGTACCAAACGGTCTCTTTGGCCTGAGAAGTTATCTTCAAACACCATCTGATCCAACATGTTATTCATTTCAATTTTTTGAATAAACTCTGGTAGAGGCTTAGGTATTTTGAGCGGACGTATCCCTACTACAGGATTCTGGGCAACTACTTCTCGTTTTATAAGGAATTTATAGAAAGTTCGCAGGGATGCAATCTTCCTGTTAACTGATCGGGGCTTAATATCAGCTTCAATGAGAGAAACTATCCAAGTTCGCAAAAGCTTTGGATTAGCAGTTTCTAGCGTTTCGTTAAGATCTTCTAAAAAAGCATGAAATTGATTGATGTCAATTTCATATGATTGTACAGTATGAATGCTGTACCGCTTTTCGTTAAGAAGGTGTTTTATAAAAGGTTCTATCATTAGTATAACCTTGACATGAAGGTTATACTAACTTATCAAAAACCATCCAGAAAAACTACAAAGACTAGTAGTTTTCGTCAGCGAACATTTTCTGCTTGTAAGCAGCTCTGATCTTTTGCGTTCTCTCTGTAATAGAAGGCTTTTCAAAGTATGCTCTAGACCTCAATTCTTTCAAAACACCCGTTTTTTCAAACTTCTTTTTGAATCTTTTCAAAGCCTTATCAATTGATTCGTTCTCTTTAACGTTTATAATTAACATAATATCTTGTTTTCTAAAGGAGCGCAAATTTATGATTCAATTCAGACTTTACCAAGACTCCCTCTAGTATTAATTAAATTTTATCAAACAAAGTACGAGATATCACTAACTTCTGAATCTCTGAAGTCCCCTCCCCTATCGTACACAATTTAGCATCTCTGTAGAATTTTTCGACTGGAAAATCTTTAACATAACCATAGCCTCCAAAAATCTGAACAGCGTCATTGGCTACAGAAACAGCAGTTTCTGACGAATGAAGCTTTGCCATCGCAGATTCTCTATTTACACTTTTGCCTTGGTTTTTCAGTTCAGCAGCCTGCTTGATCAATAGTCTTGACGCCATCACCTGAGTCGCCATGTCCGCTATCTTAAACGAAACCCCCTGAAACTTAGCAATCTCTTGATTGAACTGCTTCCGCTCCTGTGCATATGCAACAGCCGCGTCTAATGCCCCCTGAGCTATCCCAAGCCCTAATGCTGCAATAGAAACACGCCCCCCATCAAGAATCTTCAAAGCTTGCACAAACCCTTCTCCAACTTCTCCCAATATATTCTCCTCAGGCACTCTACAATCATCAAAAATCATTTCAGCAGTCTCTGATGCTCGCATCCCCAATTTATTCTCTTTTTTACCTCCAGAAAAGCCAGGCGTCCCTCGCTCCACCACAAAGGCTGTCATACCATGTGAATCACCAGCTTCACCAGTCCTTGTCATCACTACTGCCAAATCACCACTAATCCCATGGGTGATAAAATTTTTCGTACCATTGATCACCCAATGGTCGCCATCCTTTCTCGCAACTGTCTTCATATTACCTGCATCAGAACCTGTATTAGGCTCTGTCAAGCCCCATGCACCTATCCATTCTCCTGACGCAAGTTTGGGCAACCATCGTTGCTTTTGTCCCTCACTCCCAAACTGTAAGATATGCCCCGTACAAAGCGAATTATGTGCAGCAACGGATAAACCAATAGAACCGTCAATCTTTGCTATCTCCGAAACCACTGTCACATACTCATGATAACCAAAACCTGAACCTCCATACTCTTCTGGTACAAGAACCCCCATCATACCCATTTCACCTAGCTTCCTAAACAAGTCAATAGGGAACTCCTGAGTCTCATCCCATTGCATGAACTGCGGTTTAATCTCCTTTTCAGCAAAATTTTTAATCATATCTGCAATCAACTCACAGTTTTGAATAGAGATGTTTTGCGTATTTTCGCTATTTTTTATCATTTTATTTAATTGATTATCAGTTGTTAAACACAATTATTAAAACATTATCCGCAATAATAAAAATACGCATGTGAGATTTTTAAGTTACGACTTAAAATCACTTCATTTCATATCAAAACACTCCCATTTTAACAATTCAACCATTAGATTTGCACCACTCCAAATGAATTGAAAAATATGAAAATAGCTGTAGTTGGAACTGGTTACGTAGGTTTGGTAACTGGTACATGTTTTGCCGAAACAGGCAACCATGTTACATGTATAGACATTGACGAGAAAAAAGTTGAAAAACTTAAAAACAAGATAATCCCTATATACGAACCTGGGTTAGAAGTCCTTTTTGATAGAAACATCAAACAAGGCAGATTAGACTTTACGACTAATCTGAAGGAAGGGATCAAAGGTGCTAAAATCATCTTTTTAGCACTTCCAACACCTCCAGGCGAAGACGGATCAGCTGATCTAAGTTACATCCTTGGTGTAGCTGAAGATTTAGGCCCATTACTGGATCAATACACTGTCATCGTAGACAAAAGCACAGTACCTGTTGGCACAGCAGACAAGGTTACTGCAAAGATTGCTGAAAACGCTAAGGTAGAATTCAGTGTAGTATCTAATCCAGAATTCTTGAGGGAAGGGGTTGCCGTAGAAGATTTCATGAAGCCCGACCGTGTAGTCATTGGTACATCATCTACTAAGGCACAAAAAATCATGGAAGAGCTTTATGCACCATTAGTTAGACAGGGCAATCCTATCATCACCATGGATGAGAAGTCTGCGGAGCTGACTAAGTATGCTGCCAACTCTTTCTTGGCTACTAAAATCACGTTCATGAACGAAATCGCCAACATGTGTGAACTCGTCGGTGCTGACGTAGATATGGTAAGAAAAGGAGTAGGAACTGACTCTAGAATCGGAAAAAGATTCCTATTTGCTGGAATCGGATATGGAGGTAGTTGCTTTCCTAAAGACGTACAAGCTCTAGCCAAATCTGCAAAAGAGGTCAACTATAATTTTGAGATTCTTAATGCAGTAATGGCTAAAAACAAAGAGCAAAAGACCAAGTTAATAGACAGGCTCAAAGACCACTATGGTTCTGATCTCAAAGGAAAAACGGTTGCAGTATGGGGGCTTGCCTTCAAACCTTATACCGATGACATTAGAGAAGCCCCTGCTCTTGTTAATATCAAGGCATTGTTAGAAGCTGGTGTTAAAATCAAGACTTACGATCCAGAAGCGATGGATAACGTCAAAGAACTTCTCGGTGATTCTATTACGTTCTGCAAAGATGAATACGACGCAGCAGAAGATGCAGATGCTCTTCTCATCATGACGGAGTGGCCAGTATTCAGGACACCTGACTTTGACAAAATCAAGTCTACGCTCAAGGACAATGTCATTTTCGATGGTAGAAATCTCTATAATACTGAGACGATGGCCGAATTAGGAATTACTTATTACAGCATCGGTAGAGCGATTGTAAAGTAAGATTGAATAACAATACAAGACCGAGGTGTGAATTATACATTCATGCCTCGGTCTTTTTGTATAGGTAAGGCTATCTGTATAATTGACAACCCACAAGTTTCAAATCGAAATAGTAAAGCATTAGAACAAATGAAAAGATCAATACTTATCACTGGTGGAGCAGGGTTTATCGGTTCGCATGTTGTACGATATTTTGTCAACCAATACCCTGATTATCAAATCATAAATCTAGATAAACTAACCTATGCAGGAAATCTAGAAAACCTAACAGACGTCACAAATAGTAATTACAAATTCTTAAAAGGAGATATCTGCGAGGCAAACTTCATAGAGAAGTTGTTCGCTTCAGAGTCCATTGATGCCGTCATCCACCTGGCAGCAGAATCACATGTGGATCGTTCCATTGAAGACCCACTTTCCTTTGTCAATACCAATATAATTGGCACGGTAAACCTACTCAATGCTGCGAAGAAACAATGGAATGGAGATTTTGACAATAAGCTCTTTTATCACGTTTCTACTGATGAAGTCTATGGGTCACTAAAAGATGGAGAGTTCTTCTTAGAAACGACCTCATACGATCCTCAATCTCCCTACTCTGCTTCAAAAGCTAGTTCGGATCATTTTGTAAGAGCCTATCAAAACACCTATAACCTACCTATAGTAATCTCTAATTGTTCCAATAACTATGGTCCTAATCAATTTCCTGAGAAATTGATTCCAGTATGTGTCGAAAAAATCATTGAAGAAAAGCCGCTACCCATATATGGGGCAGGTGTCAACGTACGTGATTGGCTATTTGTAGTAGATCATGTCACGGCCATTGATGCAGTTTTTCACAAAGGAAAAATTGGAGAAACCTACAATATAGGTGGCTTCAACGAATGGAAAAACATAGACCTAGTCAAACTCCTGTGTAAAATCATGGACAACAAACTAGGCCGTCCAGAAGGGTATTCTGCTCAGCTTATCACCTTCGTAACCGATAGGGCTGGACACGACATGAGGTATGCGATCGACTCTACCAAGATATCCAACGAACTCAACTGGAAGCCATCGGTACAGTTCGAAGAAGGACTCACAAAAACAGTAGACTGGTATCTCGCCAATCAACCTTGGTTAGACAATATTAAATCTGGTGCATACAGAAAATAGTCGTTTAATTTATCTTCGTAGACTTTAACACAATCACTCATGGTTATATCATCAGAAGTTCGGCTCAACCAATTGGTCATTCACAAACTGGCAGAAGAAGGTCTCATCACCTCTACTGGTAGTATCGACGCGCTAGACGAAGACCTTAATAAACTGTTGGTTAATTATTTCTTCAAGTCTTTCAAGGAAGAAGAGCGATACCATTTTGCGATCGACAATGAGGAGATTGATCCTAAAACTTTTGAAGTGGTTAGTCAGATTTTTGACAACCCTGAATCTCTTTACGATCACTCATTAGTACTAGCCTCACACCTCTCTGCTCTTTCTCAAAACCAAAACATTAAAGAAGGAGACTTCTTGGTGTGTCACTTTGAAGATTGCGTAATCGACGATGAAGTTACAGATGTGATCGGGTTGTTCAAAGTAGAAAACAAAGAGACCTACATCAAAATCATGGGGCAAGGAAACGATTTCAATATTATCTCCGACGAAGGTATAAGCATCAATAAACTCGACAAAGGCGTACTTATCTTCAATACAAGTAGAGAAAGTGGATATCAAGTTTTGCTCGTAGATATAACAAACAAATCAAATAGTGCGCAATACTGGCAAAATGATTTTTTGGGACTAGAAAAAACGGTAGACGAATATTATCAAACACAAAACCTCATCAATAACATTCAGGAATTTGCTCAAGGGGCTTTCGAACAAAATGAAAAGCCAGAGAAGCTTTCCTTTGTCAATGAATCCATTGATTACTTAAAAAACAACGAATTTTTCAACAAAGAGGATTATCAAGAAAAGGTATTACAATCACCAGAACTGATTGATCAATTCGAGAACTTTCAAATAAAAAAACAAGAAGAAGAACCAGACCTAGACACCAATCAATTCGATATATCCAAACCAGCCATTAAGAACACCAAGAGATTCATCCGTTCGATCATCAAGCTAGATAAAAATTTTCATGTCTATGTACATGGCAACAAAGAACAAATTACACGCGGGTACGACAATGAGCGAAAACTCAACTACTACACTTTATACTTTCACGAAGAACATTAGGGATTCCTACAAAAGAATTTTAACTAAAGACCTCTTCTAGTTTTTCGTTGGTGATAGGCTTACTGACAAATGAAATGATATTTTCATTGTCATTGGCTTTATCAATATCAGATTGAATCACTGAAGAAGTGACCATGTATAGCTTTATCTTAGATCTCATCTCTGAAGGCAGCGTCTGATAGTCCTGTAGAAAATCCCAACCATTTTTAACAGGCATATTCACATCCAGCATAACCAAGTCTGGAAGTACATCGGCTTGATCTACATTCTCTTTAAAAAAATCGTACGCCTCTTGCCCATTAAAAAAACTGAGAATTTCACATTCGAAATTTTTCATCTCGATTTGCTTCTTGATAATCAACTGAAACACCTGATCATCATCTATAACTGCTACCTTTCTTATCTTACCCATAATGTGAAATCTAATTTATATTAATGGTCTGTACTTATCAACTTTAATGTTCCAAAATCGACAATAAACTTAGTCCCTTTTCCTTCTTTACTTTCTACCGAAATCAAGCCACCTAGGGATTCTATCTGTGCTCTAGTGATAAATAGCCCTACGCCCCGCGCATCTTGGTGTGCATGAAATGTCTTTCGCAATCCAAACAGTTTGTCACCATGCTTTTCCAGATCTATCCCCAGACCATTGTCCTCAATCGAAAGATACCCTCTACCGTTTTGTTCCCAACTTCGCAGCTTAATCAGTGCCTTCTCATTAGACCTCCGATACTTTATCGCATTGGTCACTAGGTTCTGCAAGATACTCTCCAAATAGATTTTGGGATAAAAAATTGAAGGCATGTCAAAGTTAACCACAAACTCCGCATCTGCCTTAGCAATTTGGTCAACAATACTGTTTAGTATTTTCTCTAACACCTCCTCAAAATGCAAAATTTTCCTCTGTTTATCTAGCTCCCAAGAAGTCTTCACGACATCATTGAGCTCAATAATGGTCTCGTCTAGGTTACGGACCGTCTTTCCTACATTCTCCCACACGAACGCCTGTGTGGCTTCTGACGGGTCCGCTTCTCTAATCTTAATCAGAGATAGCATATTGGTAATCGGTGCTCTCAAATTATGGGACGCGATGTGAGCAAACTCCTCCAACTGATTGTTTTGGCGAGCGAGATTTTCGTTAAGCACTTCCAATTCTTGGTCTCTAACTAGAATATGACGTTCCGCTTCTTTACGATCTGATATATCATAAAATGCAATTTGCACAGACTCTTCTCCTTGATAATCTATCAAGGTGCCCATAGCCTCCACTTCTATTACTGACCCATCCACACATAGAAACTTCTGTTCGTTGCGATGTGCCTTTTTGGTTTTATATATCTTATCTACTCTTGCTTGGGCGATTTCTTTAGATTCGGGATGGACAAAACTCATGGCTTGCTTCCCTACAAAATCATAGATGCTATTTCCTCGTGCTAAACGAACCGTCTCGGTATTTACGTGTTTGATCACACCATTGCTATGTATAATGATGCCAACTGGAGAGTTATCAAAAAGCAACTGAAAACGATTGGCTTCCTCTATTACTCGCTCCTCACTGAGACGTAGATCTCTTTCCACCTGACGCAACAATGTCACATCATTCAAGCTCATAATATTCTTAACAAATCTACCATGCTCATCTCTGATGGTGGTAGCAGAGAACATGACCTCCATGATATCACCATTCTTCTTGATGAACTGCAGAGCCACATCTTTACAGTAACCATTTTGCAAAAAATCAGGCAACATCTTGACGGCATCCTTTCTAGACCGTGATGTCAGAAAATGCATCGCTCGTCTACCAATCACGTCTTTTCTAGCATAGCCAGTCTTCTCTAGGAAGTAATCCCCCACTTCTATCACCACGCCAGACTTATTGGTAGAGGAGAAATAAGCTGGTGTATTATTATAAAGAGCCTTGAACCGGTTTTCGCTATCTTCAATTTTCTTTTGGTATTCAATACGCTGTAGCTCCGCAGCTGCACGTGTCGAGAATATTTGCAAGATTTTTTCGGTATGCTTACTGGACACCAATGGTCTTTCGTAAAGTGCAAAAATGAACCCTATTGGCTTGCTATACAATTCATTGTAATAAAGAGGAATACCTACAAAACCATTGAAAACATGGTATTGATTGAGTTCAAAATGAGGGAATTTATTTTTGAAACCATGACCAATCTCAAAATAAGAATGAGTAACGACCTCTTCGAAGGGTGAGCCTTCTATCTCCCACTCAACATTCTCAATTTTCCCTCCTATAAAGTTAACAGAGACAGTCTCCAAAAGATCTTGTCTATCATCTATTAAACATATCGCAGTATAATCGGCCTTGAGCGCTTTGGACAGCTGTAGCGTCAGTTGGTCCAAATAATCAGTGCCCGTCCAAGAAGATGTCGCTTCATAGATATTCTGAAGCAAATCATAATATTCTATGAGTTCGTTTTCACGCTGCCTTTTTTTCGTAATTTCTTTGATGATCGCCAGAACCTCGTCTGTATCATTGGGCTCTACTAGCACTTCGTAGTGCGTCCTGCTCCCCAGCCTCCCTAATGAGAAATATGCAGATTGTGATTCTTGAGACTCGATACAATCACGAACCGCTTTGTACACCTCTCCTAAAAACTCAAAATCCTTAATATTCCGATTGTTGTACAAATCCAACTCCAAAATAGCTGGATCACTGCTAGGGTGACAATGACACTCCAATACCCTGCCACTCCAATCTATGCGTAGAATGGGATCTTTTACAATCTTCAGTAAACCTTGTTTGGTATCAATGGGAGTCATGTATGAGACGAAAATAAATCAATTAAACCATTTTGCTTTCACATACATGAGTAGATTCCGAAATAGTCATAGCTGATCAACTTTTCTCCAATTCGTAAATAGTGCTACTTGATTCCTTAGAAATCAGCCTTAAGACTAAGCCATAATTCACAGATTCACAATTTTACATTCAAATATTTTATCCCATTATTTTTAATTTCCATCACCAGCATTCTTTGCTTAATAAGAGGGCATCTTCTAAATTTGCGCCTCATAGAAACCATTATATCATGCAGAGAGATCTTGACGTATTCAACCTAATCGAAAAAGAAAGAGAAAGACAAGAAAGTGGAATAGAACTTATTGCTTCTGAGAACTTTGTATCACCGCAAGTGATGGAGGCCGCTGGAACGGTACTCACCAACAAATACGCTGAAGGTCTACCAGGCAAAAGATACTATGGTGGCTGTGAAGTCGTCGATCAAATCGAAGACATCGCTAGAAACAGAGCCAAAGAACTGTTCGGTGCAGAATGGGTCAACGTGCAGCCACACTCAGGTGCACAAGCGAATGCAGCGGTATTCTTGGCATGTTTGAAACCAGGGGATGCAGTATTAGGTTTTGACTTGTCGCACGGCGGTCACCTCTCGCACGGTTCGCCCGTCAATATCTCAGGAAAATACTTTGACGCCAACTTCTACGGCGTAGAAAAAGAAACAGGACTCATCGACATGGACAAAGTCGAGGAGAAAGCCAAAGCTGTAAAACCTAAATTAATCATCTGCGGAGCATCTGCTTATTCTAGAGATTGGGATTACGCACGATTCAGAGCGATCGCTGATTCGGTCGGCGCTTTGCTATTGGCTGATATCTCTCACCCGTCTGGACTGATCGCCAAAGGTCTCTTGGAGGATCCTATGCCGCACTGTCACATTGTGACCACCACCACCCACAAAACACTCAGAGGACCAAGAGGTGGGATGATTTTGATGGGCGAAGACTTTGAAAACCCATGGGGATTGAAAACACCAAAAGGCATCACTCGCATGATGTCGTCTGTTTTGGATTCGGGTGTATTCCCAGGTACACAAGGAGGACCGCTAGAGCATATCATCGCAGCAAAAGCCATTGCATTTGGCGAAGCGCTAACGGATGATTACATGCACTACGCACTCCAGGTCAAGAAAAACGCAGAGGTAATGGCTGAGTCTTTCGTCAAAAGAGGCTACAACCTGATCTCTGGTGGCACAGACAACCACCTCATGCTGATCGATCTCGGTTCAAAAGGCATCACAGGAAAGGATGCTGAAAACGGGCTCGTTAGAGCTGAAATCACGGTCAACAAAAACATGGTGCCATTTGATGAGCGTTCTCCGTTCGTCACCTCAGGTATCCGTGTAGGTACTGCCGCTATCACTTCACGCCACATGAAAGATGGCGACATGGATCGCGTGGTTGAGTTGATGGATACCGTTTTGATGAACCTCGACAATGACGCTAAAATCAACGAAGTGAAAAACGATGTAAACACATGGATGAAAGACTTCCCACTTTACACACAACTTGCTTCTTTGGTATAAACTATGAGTAACCTCCCCTTGGATCAAATGGATCCAGACGAACACGAAACAAATGAAATGTCGTTTCTTGATCATCTGGAAGAACTCCGGTGGCACATCATCAGAGCATTTATTGCGATCACTGCATTCACCGTCGGAGCATTTGCGTCCAAGGAGCTGGTTTTCGGCACCATCATTCTAGGGCCATCCAAAACGGACTTCTGGACCTATCGCTGGCTCTGTCAGTTGGGTGACCTCCTACAGACGCAAGCTATTTGCATAGATACACTCCCTTTTATCCTGCAAAGCAGACAGATGACGGGGCAGTTTACGATGCACATCGCGTCCTCCTTTGCGATAGGACTGATCTGTGCATTTCCGTATGCCTTTTGGGAAATCTGGAGATTTATCAGCCCAGGACTCTATATCAACGAAAAGAAAGTAGCGCGCGGAGCAGTCTTTTGGGTTAGCTTTCTTTTCATGATAGGTGTGGCCTTTGGCTATCTGATCTTGACACCTCTCAGTGTCAATTTCCTATCCAACTACCAGATCGATCCCTCGATTCTCAACGAGTTTGACATCATCTCATATGTATCGACAGTGACCACACTGGTATTGGCTTGTGGATTGTTGTTTCAACTCCCGATGGTGGTACTCTTCCTCACCAAAGCAGGGATCATCACTCCTGCAATCATGAAAGCCTACCGCAAGCATGGCATAGTGGTCATATTCTTTTTGGGAGCTTTGCTGACCCCACCAGACCCGTTTAGTCAGATACTGATAGCTATACCCCTCATCGGGCTCTATCAGATCAGTATCACAGTATCCAAGAGAGCGTATAAGAACAGAGAAAAAGAATTAATCAAATTGTAAATAACAGCAAGATGAAAATAGCAATAGGCGGTGATCATGCCGGATTTGAATACAAAAGAGACATCATCTCTCACTTACAAAAGTTAGGGCATGAGGTAGAGGATTTCGGACCAAACACTGCCGATTCGGTAGACTACCCCGATCATGTGCACCCTGTAGCTGACTCCATCGAAGGTGGCAAAAACGAGCTAGGCATCTTGATCTGTGGCAGTGCCAATGGAGTAGCTATGACCGCCAACAAGCACCAAGGTATCCGCGCAGGCCTCTGCTGGGAAGTAGAAGTAGCTGAACTCATTCGTCAGCACAATGATGCCAATATCATCTGTCTCCCCGCTCGTTTTGTCTCGCTAGACAAAGCCCTCGCAATGGTAGACAAATTCGTCACCACGGAGTTCGAAGGGGGCAGACACCAGACCAGAGTCGATAAGATTCGTTGTGTTTGAGCCAATGCTGAAACAGTAGACTTTAGAAGAAAGCGCAGCAGTTTGTTGCGCTTTTTTATCGCCTTTTTTTAGATCGATTTTAATCCATTAAAACATACACGCCAGCATACGTGACATGCTCCCTATACTGCGCAGCGATCGTCGGCATCATGCGAAACAGCTCAGGCACCACCTCTTGCTCGTCTATGATCACCTCTGGCATGTCCGAAGTAAAATTGAGAAACACCTCTGCACTATTGTCAAAATAATTGAGATGCTGAAGGTGAATCTGAGACAACTGCCAATCTAGGTAAGGAGTCGCGAGACTCGCTCCTTTGTAGTGTTCTATGCCTTCTCCTATCACCAATATGTCCTTACCCTCTGTCAGCTCCGCATAGGGGCTCGGTTGCACTAGCAGACGCTCTACACCTACCAGTTGATCCACAAACAACCATCCCCGAAGCGGAAAAAGCAGATTAAGTATAATGGCAACAAAAATCAACAGGAATGTAGCCTCAGCCAATATCCAGTTTTTAATCACCAACAAATGATGTGCTACAAAAAAAGCCATCACAGGCACTAGATAAATAAACTGATAAGTAGATCGCTCCTTCACCATAAAAAATGCCAATATCCCTGAGACAAAAAACATGAGCATGACACTCTGAATTTTACTCTGGAAATTAACGTATTTCCCGATCTTAAACGTCCTATAGATGCTATATAGAAATATCGAAAATGGCACTAGAACCATTATTACCATCCCTTTTCCACTCAAAAAGTAACTCGGATCCACAGCCCAGATAGACATAAACAAATGATGGTTGTAGACCAAAAAGCTATCATTCCAATAAAAAAATAAGCCACTAAAAATCAACACCAACAGAAAACCAACAATCAACAACAGTATCCTCCTAAAAATTGACCCTGTGTACAAGAACAGGGAGATTAAAGTCACCAGCACATAAAATATCGCTGGTAGATAAAACAACACGGCAATCCCTAGATAAATCCCCGTATACACGAAAAGCTCGTCCTGCGTATGATTATCCATCCGTTTGAACAGGTTGTTCAAAGCCAATAGAATAAAAGTCATGCTCATCAGGACAGGCGACAGAGTCAGGAAATCAAAACAAAGATTCATCATGAGTACATACACGATGGCGGGGACATAACTCGGGCTGTTGTATGCTTTGTTCTTAAGCATTACATTGTTGAATATCGCGGCTTGAAACCCTACCAATATCATCGAGACGATCTGATAGACCAATTGGTGTTTACCGAATAGGATATCGAGCCACTTGTAGACGAGTACAGAGAGTGGCGCAGTATAATCCCATACATCTCGGTACATAATCATGCCCTCACCGCCCAGTCGTTCACCGAGCAGTAGCCATTTCAGCTCTGGTAGTATAAGCGGCACACCACTGAGGAGCACAGCCACTCTAATGATAATCAGTATGAGGAATACCCCGAGTAATCTATAGGGGTCATTGGCTTTGAAGTAGGAAAGCAATTCTGTAGCGGTTTATTCTGTCGTCTATCGAAAAACGAAAATACCGTTTTATTAAGTATAATTTAAATTAATAGGGATATTTGCATCAAAATATGAGCAGTACACGACAACTAAAATACGCAGGGTTGATTCAAAAAGACCTGAGCGAGATATTCCAAAAAGATAGCCGTCATTGGTTTGGCAATGCCTTCATCACTGTTACAGAAGTGAACGTCAGTCCCGACCTCAGTTTTGCCAAAGTGTTTATCAGTCTGATGATGATAGACGATCGAGAGGCATTCATAGAGAAAATGGCAGAGAAGAAACCAGAAATCCGTAAAGCACTGGGACTCAAAATAGGCAAACAAGTCCGCATCGTACCCGAGCTGCATTTCGTCCTAGACGAATCTCAGGATCATGCACAAAAAATGGACAACATTCTATCCCGACTCAATATCCCCAAAGAGGATAAAGGAGAGTCAGAAGAATAAATCTCCTACATGCGCCTTCCCCTGTTTATATCTCGTAGATATTTCTTCTCCAAAAAGAAGAAAAACTTCATCAATATCATTGCGATCATTTCGATGCTCGTGGTGGCTATCGGTACCGCCGCGCTCATCATAGTCCTCTCCGTGTTCAACGGCATGGAGGATCTACTGCGATCGATATATGGGCAGTTTGATACAGCGATGCAAGTGATGCCGGCCCAAGGAAAGTCTTTTCAATACACCGATGATCTCAAATTCAAAATCAACTCCATAGATGGTGTGATGGGAATTACAGAAGTCATCGAGGACAATGCCTTACTAAAGTATAACAACTCGGAGATGGTCGTCAAAATCAAAGGACTGAGTGAAGACTTCATCGAACAGGGGAGAATGAAAAACGCCATCAAACATGGTGAATTTGCATTACAAGACGGAAAACGCCCCCTAGCCATCGTAGGCAGAGGTATACAGTTTAATCTCGGGATATCCCTACGAAACGAATTCACCTTCATGGAATTCTACTACCCGAAAAACGTAAAGCCAGGCTCGCTTAACCCATCCAAATACTATAGTCATGCCATCATCTCACCAGGAGGAGTATTTGCACTAGAACAGCACTATGACGACAACTATGTCTTCGTCCCCATCACTTTCGCAGAGAAACTCCTAGACTATCAGGGCAAGCGTACCGCATTAGAAATCAGCATAGACTCCCCCGAGTCGACAGCTAGGATTCAAGAAGCACTGCAAGCCTCTCTGGGTTCAGACTATATCGTCCGAAATGCCGATCAACAACATGAAGACCTCTACAAGATATTGAAAATCGAAAAGCTGTTTGTCTTCATTGTCTTCTCTCTGATAGTCGCCATCGCATCGATCAACATCTTCTTCTCACTGTCTATGCTCGTGACCGAAAAGAAAGCCGACATCAGTCTACTCTTTGCCATGGGGGCTACCCGATCCATGATCCGAAAAATATTCCTGACAGAAGGAGCCATCATCGCCTTTATCGGTTCGGGTTGTGGTTTGATCTTGGGGTTTAGCATCGCATGGTTACAGGAGAGTTTCGGTATCATATCGATGGGCGTGGAGTCGGCCGTCATGCAAGCCTATCCTATCAAAATCATCGCTTCAGATTTTGTATACACTTCGATCAGTATCATTCTGATCACCTTTCTGGCGGGTGTACAGCCCTCTCTTCGTGCCGCAAGTCAGTCACAGTTTTTGAGAATCAAATAGCGTTTCTTTTTACTGGTGATTCTGTCTAATTTGCCGAAATGAATAAAATCGTAAACTGGATCAACCTGTTCACCGACAAGACAGGCTCTTTGGTTTCATACATCAGCGTGATTTTGGTCGTACTCATCGCGATAGATGTCGTTCTGCGTTACCTTTTTAGCTGGACTAGTTCGGCCAACCAAGAACTAGAATGGCACCTCTTCGCAGCGCTGTTTCTTCTAGGAGCAGCCTACACGCTGCGTCATGACAGACATGTACGTGTCGATCTATTCTACTCCCGATTCTCCATCAAAACCAAAGCTTGGGTCAACCTCCTGGGAACATTAATATTTCTCATGTCCTTTTGTTGGGCAGTACTCTATACTTCGGTGCCTTTCGTGATCGATGCTTGGAACATCAATGAATCCAGTCCAGAACCTGGCGGACTCTCACACCGGTTTTTGGTCAAGTCAACCATTCCGATCAGTGCTATACTTCTGTTACTCCAAGGCGTAGCGATCACGCTTGACAACCTCAGCACGATACTTAACCCGACCGCATCATGATCTTAGATTACCTCCCTTTATTCCTGTTTGCACTGGTCTTTATCCTTATTCTATTTGGCTATCCCGTGGCCTTCACGCTCGGCGGTCTCTCCGTCATCGCAGGACTGATACTCTATGACATAGACTTCTTCTACCTCCTATCATTACGGATTTTTGGCACGATGCACAACTTCGTATTGGTAGCCGTACCGCTATTTGTATTCATGGGGATCATGCTCGAAAAATCAGGGCTAGCCGAGAGTCTACTCGAAACCATGTCACACCTATTTGGGAGACTCAAAGGAGGGCTCGCCATCTCGGTTGTCATCGTAGGCGGCATGCTCGCAGCCTCTACAGGGATCGTCGGTGCGACAGTCATCACCATGGGACTCATCAGCCTACCTACTATGCTCAAGAAGGGCTATTCGCCAGAACTCGCCACTGGCACGATTGCTAGCTCGGGCACACTCGGTCAGATCATACCGCCATCTGTAGTACTCGTACTACTCGGTAGTGTACTCAACGTATCAGTCGGTGATCTATTCACTGCTGCATTAGTCCCTGGTATACTACTCGTAGGAATGTATATCGGGTACATCCTCGTGATTGCCCACCTAAACCCCGCCTCCGCACCTGCGATCACTGCCGAAGAGAGCGCAGCATTTTGGTCTACTGGAAGTACCAAAAAAGTGATTCACGCTTTCGTGCTTCCCTTTACACTGATACTACTCGTGCTTGGGTCTATCTTTCTAGGAATCGCCTCTCCTACTGAAGCCGCCGCTGTAGGAGCACTAGGCGCTATCGCTCTGACCGCTTCACAAAAGAAACTAAACTTCGGGATTTTAAAAGAAGTCATGCGAGACACCACCTTTCTGACCTGCATGGTATTCATGATACTGATCGGTGCTACCTCCTTTTCTCTGGTGTTTCGCGCCATGGGAGGAGACAAAATTCTCGCAGACGCCATCACGCAAGCCGGGCTATCCCCTAACCTGTTTCTATTGACGGTATTGCTCGTGGTTTTTATTGCAGGGTTCTTCATCGATTTTATCGAGATCATCTTTATCATCGTACCTGTCGCTGCACCGATATTCAGTGCGATGGGGATTGATTTGATCTGGATCGGAATATTGATTGCACTCAATCTACAGACCTCCTTCCTAACCCCACCCTTTGGGTTTTCGTTATTTTATCTGAAAGGAGTCGCCCCACCAGAAATCCGAACAGGACAGCTCTACCGAGGAATTATCCCTTTTGTAATTATTCAAGTAGTTTTATTGGGGTTAGTGATATTATTCCCAGAACTAATATCCTTTCTTCCTAATTTGAACAAATAAAAAACAACGCTATGTGGTACGAAGAAGACAACAAACTCGTCAAAATATTCACTTTCAAAAACTTCACGGAGGCTTTTGGCTTCATGACCAAAGTCGCTATCGTTGCAGAAAAAATGGAGCATCACCCAGAGTGGTCCAATGTCTACAACAAAGTGACCATCCGACTCTGTACGCACGATGCGGGTAGCACCATCACCGACAAAGACAAAGCGCTAGCAGACGCTATCGATCAATTATAATAACTATGAACTTCGATTCCTCCCTTTATTTGGTCCCTACGCCGATTGGCAACCTACAGGACATCACCCTCCGTGCGCTTGAAACACTCAAAACGGTCGATGTAATTCTGGCCGAAGACACGAGAACTAGTGGAGTTCTTTTGAAGCATTTTGAGATCAAAAAGCCACTCAAAAGCTACCACATTCACAATGAGCACAACATGCTACAGCAGCTCACCGATGCGATGAAGAATGGACAAAAGATGGCTTTAATCTCTGATGCGGGTACACCTGCTATCAGTGATCCTGGTTTTCTACTTGTGCGAGCTTGCATCCAAGAGGATCTGCGCGTAGAGTGCCTACCTGGCCCGACGGCTTTCGTGCCAGCGTTGGTCAATTCTGGATTGCCCGCTGATCGCTTTGTATTCGAAGGCTTTTTACCACAGAAGAAAGGACGAAAAACGAGACTGGATGCATTGGCAGAGGAGACCCGTACGATGATATTTTATGAATCTCCTCACCGTATCGTCAAAGCACTGGGCCAATTAGCCGAAGTATTGGGCGCTGATCGTCAGGCATCGGTCAGCAGAGAGATCACCAAAATCCACGAAGAAACCGTCCGAGGAACGCTAACTGAGATCATGGAACACTTTGGAGAGAAAAAAGTAAAAGGAGAAATCGTCATCGTCGTAGCAGGAAAATGAATCTAAAACACATCACCCAAGAAGTAGTCAAACTATCCATCGCCACAGGTGCATTCATCAAAAAAGAAGGTGAGAGCTTTGACACCTCCAAAATCGAAGAAAAAGGCAAAAATGATTTGGTATCCTATGTAGACAAAGAAGCCGAAAAAATGATTGTCACAGGCCTCAAAGATATTTTGCCTGACGCTGGGTTCATCACTGAAGAAAACACCATAGAAGAGGACGATCGAGAACTCAAATGGATCATAGACCCGCTAGATGGCACGACCAACTTCATTCATGGATTGCCTTGTTACTCTACCAGTATCGCACTTGCACGAGGCGAAGAGTTGCTGATTGGTGTGGTTTATGACATAGGTCAGGGAGAATGCTTTCATGCCTATCAGGGTGGTGGTGCATACCAAGACGGTCAGCCCATACAGGTCTCTCCTACTAATCTGATCGCTAATAGCTTGATTGCTACAGGCTTTCCCTATTACAATTTTGAAAAAATGGATAGCTATATCAGCATCTTGCGCCACTTGATGCAAGAGTCGCATGGTCTGCGACGAATGGGTAGTGCTGCGATAGATTTGGTGTACACAGCCATCGGTCGATACGAAGCATTTTTTGAGTACAACCTAAACTCCTACGATGTAGCCGCAGGAGCACTAATTGTACAAGAAGCGGGAGGTCAAGTCACGAACTTCGCTGGAGGAAAAGACTTTCTGTTCAAGAGGGAAATAGTCGCCACTGGACACATCCATAACGAACTATTGGCCGTTATCAATAAAAACTGGTAGTACTATTATGATCCAAAATCTCATCGTTCTGGCTTTATTCTTAGGAGCTCTTTGGTTTCTGGTCAAGAAGTTCATTCTCAAATCAGATGCATCTGCTGGGTGTGCAGGAGGCTGTGACAAATGTGACACGGCACAGAACAAACAAAGCACTTGATTTCTAGCATTCCGTGCTTACTTTTGCCCTATCTATATCACCATAACAAATACGCATGTTCGGTTTATTCAAGAAGAAAACAAAAAGTACTATAGATTCGACGAATCTTCAACTCACGATCAAAGAAGTCGTGAAAGAAACCAAAGACGCAGTGAGCGTCGTTTTTGAAGAACCTGCTTCTGGCGCTATCCAATATCAACCTGGACAATACCTCACATTGATATCAACTATAGATGGTAAAAAAATCCGTAGAGCCTATTCGCTATCCAGTAGCTCCGCGTACAATGAATCCCCTACCGTCACGATCAAACGTGTAGAAGGTGGACGCATGTCCAACCACGTCAGTGACACATTCAAAGCAGGTGACACCATAGAGGTCATGGCACCTATGGGCAGTTTTGTGATTGAAATCAAACCAGAAGGCAAAAAGCATTTGTTCCTATTCGGAGGAGGTAGCGGTATCACGCCTTTGATGTCTATCGCCAAAACAACCTTAAAACTCGAACCGGACAGCAAAATAACCCTACTCTACGCCAATAGAGATGAGGAAAGCATTATTTTTAAATCCAAACTCGAAGCACTAAAAGCGGAGCATGGAGACCGACTACAGGTCATTCACTGCCTAGAGACTGCACCTACTGACTGGAACGGATACAGTGGATACCTAACCAAGGACATCATCAAAGAAGTCTTGAACCAGTCACAGGATGAGCAATACACCAATATCCAATACATGACCTGCGGACCAGAGCCTATGATGAATATCGTATTGGAATCATTGGAAGGACTCAATATCCCTCAAGAGATCATACACAAGGAGAGTTTCACACCAGCTAGTGCTACTGAGGTGGTGATCGATGACTCTGCGGACAAACTCGTCACCATCAATCTAGACGGTGAGTCACACCAAGTGATGGTTCCTAACTCTAAGTCTATCTTGGAAGCAGGACTAGATGACGGGATAGACATGCCATATTCATGTCAAAGTGGACTATGTACTGCCTGTAGAGGGAAATTAGTCAAAGGGGAGATTGATAAAGGTAATGCAGATGGTCTGACTGATAGTGAAAAAGAAGAAGGATACGTCCTGCTATGTGTCAGCCATGCCAAATCCAACGATATAGAAGTAACGATAGGCTAGCCTGCTACAGCGGTATGGTTCGCTAACTCTACCTCGGCTGCCAGATACCCGAAAGCCTGCCAATACGGGCTTTCCATCATCTTCTCGAATACCTCTATCGCTTGTTCGGGCTTGCCGTGATTGTAATACCAATTACCCACACCATAGCCCAGAGTGAGCTGAGAGATTTCGCCATTGGTATCTTGAACATTATAGATTTCTTCGGGTTCATATAGCCCCTTGTACATCAGCAGCAGTTGATGATAACTCTCATTGTCCACAATGTTCATCTTCGGAGTAATAGGTTCTAGCAACCTTTCTGCAGCGGGAGTATTCCCTATTTTCTGATACGTCATATACAACCAATGCGTCGCTGAGACGAGCATATCATGGTTATCCGCCACTAACATGCATTTCTTATAAGCCGAGACCGCCTTATCAAAGTTCCCTTTGATGTAATATGCTAAACCCAAGTGATACCAGATATTGAACTGAACAGAACTGCGCGGAATATTTCTTTCGTTTTGCACCACATCATCTTCCATGATAGTCGGTAAATCCCGGACATAAAACACGGCCTTCTCTAGATCATCTATCGCATGGTCTATATCACGAACGGTTAGATATCGGTGACCTCTATGCCGATATAAGTCGTAAGACTCTGGGAACTTAGACAAACCCGCAGTGTACACTTGGATCGACTCGTGGTATCGGTACAGGTAAGACAACCGACGACCATACCAGTATATCATTGGCAGACTATCTGGATAACTCAGATAGTTTTGATAAGCTTCTTCCAATTCATTTTCTCGTTTCATGAGAGACCATCGATCGAGTTCAGGACTGAGTAGCCTTTTACCCGTCAGGGAAGTATAGCCTTGGTCTTGTTGCGCAGCTAGGCCAGTCACCATATTATCTACTGACACACTATCTATTTCATGGTCGCTAGAGCTCGTACTCTCAATCTTCAAACAAGACTGTAAGAACAGCATAGCCAGTACCAGAAATAAACAAGTGCTTCTCATAAAATAAAATTATTCAATTGTTGATGGATTCTTTACCAAAAGATACTCTTTCAATTTATCAATAACGTAAGGATATTGAAGATATAGTATCAAAAACAAGGCATGAATACAACTAATCTAGCAGAATTCAAGGATTCTTTACGACAGATTCAAAAAGTGTGCCTTTATTTAAAATAGTTAAACTACTTTTTCAAACAATGGTTCTCCAATAACGCATTCTCCTCTATATTTATTAGAATAAATAGCATACAAATTTTAAAATCAACTGAAAAACGAATACCATGAGTGAAGGCCTAATTAATTTTATTACCGAGTGGCAAAGAATTATGTACATTTTAGCGCCCTCATCGGTTCTCTTAGGGGTGCTCATCTATACTTTCTACAGACTAAGACTCTCTAGCAAAAAAGCTTTCAAAGCCAAATACGATTTCGTCAGTAAGTATGAATACAACTATCTATTCATCACGCATGCTGCAATCGGTTTGGGCGTATTTTTCATTTGTAATACCTACAAACAAGAAACGGTTCTATTGAGCTTTGTATGGTTTTTTATTCGCTTCTTTATCTCCGCGTGTTTTGGCGTATTGTATGGCTATGTAGCGCAACTGATGCTCAAATACTACTACCCCAGCGTTCAAGCCAAAAAGCTCAAAAAATACAGATACACCCACCGTATCAATCCAAAGAACGGCAATGAAATGAAACTTCTCAGCGAAGAAGAAGAGGATGCCTACTTGGACGAAGGTATGCAGGCAGAGGAAGACGTTTTCTCTGTAGACTATGACGTATGGATCGATACTGAAACTGGGGATACCCAAATTGAAAAATATGAAGGTCGACTCAGTGCCATGGAGTGTGATCGCTGTGGTTTCCAGACTCTCAAATTGGAAAAAGAAGAGATCTCTAAGGAAGCCTCTAACGAAGAAGACGGGGAATTGATCAAGCACTATAAATGCTCCTACTGCAAACGTGTCAAACGTAAAACCGTCAAGCTGTCTACTGAAAAATCCGAAGATGATTTCAACATCGACGAACATACGCAGTTCATAGACTTGACAGGCAAGAAAAAAGTAGTACTAGTAAAGCTCGTACTTCATAGCAACGAAGGAGAGATCAAGAACTACGAATTCCAAAACCTCCAAGAAGCACAAAAATTTCTACGCGAGTTTAGTTTCATCAAACTAGAAGACTAAGTCAGTCTCACGCAAAACAACTATTTAATCTAAAAGAGCCGATGAACTCACATTCATCGGCTCTTTTAGGTTTTGGCTACTGCCCAAACCCTTGACAGCTCTATTTTAAATAGCTAAAATCATGTCCCTCGGATAACTGCACCAAGAACTCGTACATCAGGTTGATGACATGCTCCACATCATCAAGATGAGCCGTTTCTACCGTCGTATGCATATACTTGATCGGCAATGAGATCAATGCCGAAGCAATCCCCTCTCCACTGTAAGCAAAGGCGTCCGTATCCGTTCCAGTAGATCGTGAAGAAGCCGCACGCTGATAAGGTATCTCCTTAGACTCGGACACGTCCATGATCATCTTCAGTAAGTTATTCTGAACAGCAGGACCAAAGGACAAGACGGGGCCTTTTCCAGCTTTCTGATCTCCATCGAGCTTCTTGTCGTACATCGGTGAGTGCGTATCATGACACACGTCGGTGATGATCGCTACATTAGGTTTGATTCGAGCGGCCATCATTTCAGCTCCTCTGAGGCCGATTTCTTCCTGCACCGCATTGACGATATAAAGCCCAAATGGCAACTCTACTTTGTTCTCTTTGAGCTTACGTGCTACCTCGGCAATCATAAACCCTCCTATGCGGTTGTCCAAAGCTCTTCCACATAGATATTTACCATTGAGTTCCATCAGTTCATCATCGAATGTAATGACATTGCCCACTTTGATTCCTAGCTCATCAACTTCCTTTTTGCTCTCACATCCTACATCGATGAAGATATTATCCATCGCAGGATTCTTCTCGTTTTTATCTTTGCGCACGTGGATGGCAGGCCACCCAAATACACCTTTGACAATTCCTTTGTCTGTGAAGATATTGACTCGCTTAGAAGGTGCGATTTGATGATCCGACCCGCCATTCCTCACCACATAGATGTACCCTTCATCTGTGATATAGTTGACGAACCAAGAGATTTCATCGGCATGTGCTTCTATGACTACCTTGTATTTGGCCTCAGGGTTGATGATCGCCGCTACCGAACCATAGGTATCCGTGATATAATCATCGGTATATGCCTTCATATATTCCAACCAGATCTTCTGTCCAGAAGATTCAAAACCAGTAGGTGAAGGATTATCTAAATATTTGTACAAAAACTTCTTACTATTCTCATTCATATCTTACAAGGGTATATTTCCGTGTTTTTTCTTGGGCAAAGTAGCCACTTTATTTTCTAACATGCGTAGGCCTGCGATCAATTTTAGTCGCGTATTCTCAGGAACAATCACCTCATCGATAAAGCCCCGACTCGCAGCGATATAGGGATTGGCAAACTTGTCTGTGTACTCCTCTACTTTCTCATTCAACTTAGCCTCAGGATCAGAAGCAGATTTGATTTCGGATTTGAAAATAATCTCCGAAGCACCTTTTGCGCCCATCACAGCTATTTCAGCAGTCGGCCATGCAAAATTCAGGTCTGCCCCGATATGCTTCGAGTTCATCACATCATAGGCTCCTCCATAAGCCTTTCGCGTGATAACTGTAATCCGTGGTACAGTCGCTTCACAAAACGCAAACAGCAACTTAGCACCGTTGCTAATGATGCCGTTCCATTCTTGATCCGTACCAGGCAAAAAGCCCGGCACATCTTCGAATACAACCAACGGGATGTTAAAACAATCACAAAACCGGACGAATCGTGCCGCTTTCTTACTTGCGTCTATATCTAGTACACCTGCCAAACTCTGCGGCTGATTTGCGACTACCCCTATGCTCCGTCCCGCCACTCTCCCAAACCCAACAACAATGTTTTCAGCATAGTTCTGATGTACTTCAAAAAAATCATGGTCATCCACCACCTCCGTGATCACCTCCTTAATATCATAGGGCTGATTAGGGTTAGCAGGGATGATTTGATTCAACCTGGGACGTTGCTCTTCGGAGATCACGTAGGGTACTTCCCCTACCGACTCCTCACAATTCTGCGGAATAAAACTCAGTAGTCGTTTGATACTCCTCAAACACTCCACTTCATTTGTACTGGCAAAATGCGTCACACCACTCTTGACACTATGCGCGGATGCACCACCGAGTTCTTCAGCCGTCATGACTTCTTGCGTCACTGTTTTTACCACATTAGGTCCTGTTACGAACATGTAAGAACTATGCTCCACCATAAATACAAAATCCGTAATGGCTGGCGAGTACACCGCTCCCCCAGCACAAGGCCCCATGATTGCAGAAATCTGAGGCACCACGCCAGAAGCCATCGTATTCTTAAAGAAAATATCTGCATAGCCCCCTAGGGAGTCTACCCCCTCCTGTATCCTAGCGCCTCCTGAGTCATTGAGACCAATGATGGGGGCACCGTTTTGGAGAGCTAAATCCATGATCTTGACAATCTTCTCCGCATGAGTTTCAGATAGAGCCCCACCAAACACAGTGAAATCTTGACTGTATATATAGACCAAACGTCCATTGACATTGCCATAGCCAGTCACCACACCATCCCCTAATATCTTCTGTTTATCGAGACCAAAATCAGCTGCTCTATGAATCACCAATTTGCCAATCTCCTGAAAAGTACCGTCATCCAACAGTAGCTCTACACGTTCTCTGGCCGTCAACTTTCCTTTGGCATGCTGCGCCGCGATACGTTTCTCTCCTCCACCTAATTCTGCCTCTCGATTCAGCTTTTCGAGATAATCGATTTTTTCTTCTTCGGTCTTTAGATTCATGCTGTTTGGGTTTAGTCTTCTATCAAATATAAGTAGTCCGACAAACATTTCTCCCATGCCGCAACAAGTCTCCCTCAGTCCATCTCTAAGATCAATTTATTTCATAAATTAGCCCGAATTTTTGAAGAACATGAGAGAAGGGGTCATAGATATCGGAACCAATACGTTCCACTTGCTGATCGTAGATCGGTCAAACAACAACAAAATACTACATAAGGAGAAAGTAGCCGTTCGCATAGGAAAAAACGGAATCAGCAAGGGGTTCATATCTGATGATGCTATGGAAAGAGCCATAGAAACGCTATCACGTTTTCGTACAAAACTCAAAGAATACGAAGTATCCGAAACCACCGCTACAGCCACCAGCGCGGTTCGAAATGCGGAAAACAAACAGGAATTCATCGATGCTATCAGAGAAACAACTGGGATAGAAATCCAAGTCCTGTCAGGAGATGAAGAGGCCTTTTTGATCTATCAAGGCGTCAAAGAATTTATTGACATCCAAGAACCTGCTCTCATCATGGATATCGGTGGTGGGAGTATCGAATTTATCCTAGCCGATGCGCACGACATACTCTGGCTCAGGAGCTACGAGATCGGTGGTCAGCGACTCATCGATCAATTTCACAAATCGGACCCTATCACAACACAAGAAGCCGATGATCTCGACGCATTCATTACAGAGACCTTGCAGGAAGTTTTCTCTATGAGTGAAAAATTTAATGCCCAATACCTCATCGGGTCCTCCGGCTCTTTTGACACTTTTTGGGACATCCAATCAAAAAAAACACAGCCCAACCTTACCAAAAAACCAACCTTAAGCAAAGAACTTTTTGAGTCCATTCACCAAGAGCTGATCGCTAAAAACAAACAAGAGCGTTTAGCCATACCGGGCATGATAGAATTGAGAGTTGATATGATTGTCGGTGCATCCATCGTCACGCATAACGTACTCGATAACTGCGGGTTTGATCAAATCAAAATCTCCCCATTTGCCCTCAAGGAAGGCGTACTCTATCACGGACTCCCGACTAAAATCAAGTAAACATGTATAGCTACGAACAACTACATACATTCGCCAAAAAAATATTCATTGCTATCGGTCACACCGAAGAACTCGCTGCCAGTGCTGCCGACGTGCTCATCAGTGCGGATATCAGAGGAGTCGATTCTCATGGAATTGCTCGACTCAAAGGATACGTCAGGTTATGGGAAGTAGACCGCATCAATGCCAAGCCTAACATCCAAATCGTACATGAAACCCCTTCTACCGCGACGATCGATGCAGATGCTGCACTAGGGCTCGTGGCAGGTCCGCGTGCGATGCAGGTGGCCATAGACAAAGCTAAACAAGTCGGCACGGGATGGGTCAGTGTCAAGAATTCAAACCACTACGGAATCGCAGGATTTCACTCCATGATGGCTCTCGAAGAGGACATGATCGGTATATCGCTCACCAATGCAAGCCCCCTCGTCGCTCCTACTTTTGGAAAAGAACGTATGTTGGGTACCAACCCAATCTCTGTAGCAATCCCTACGCTCAACGAGACGCCTTTCATCGCGGATATGGCAACTACGACAGCAGCCAATGGCAAACTAGAAGTTTTACAACGCAAAAAAGAAGATGCTCCTCTCGGCTGGATCCAAGACGGAGACGGTACACCTACCTCAAATGCGCATGGGGTCAAAGAGGGGGGCGCACTGCTACCTCTCGGCGGAGATCGTGAACATGCCTCTCACAAGGGATACATTCTAGGTTCTATTGTTGATATTTTTTCGGCAGTACTGTCGGGTGCCAACTATGGCCCGTGGGTACCTCCTTTCGTGAGTTTCATCGACCCAGTTGCTGATCCTGTAGGCGAAGGACTTGGACACTTCTTTGGAGCCATGCGCGTAGATGCTTTTAGACCTAAGGAAGAATTCCTTCGGCACATGGACCAATGGGTCGCAAGGTTCCGACAAACTACGCCTATCGATCCTAATGTACCAGTCCAAATCCCTGGAGACTATGAGCGAGGTATGGAGGCAGAACGTTTGAAAAACGGCATCCCTGTATTGGATGCGGTCATCGCGGATCTAAACGAACTAGGAGCAAAATTCGGTGTGAAGCTGTAGCGTATACTAGTACGGTCATTTCTTCCTCTCAGACAATCAAATGCTAAAAATTGTTAAATAGCGCACGGAATGATTTGGGCTTGCTGAGCCGATAATTATATTTGTCAGAATCTAAAAACAGCGTCAGCATATGGTTTGGAATGGTACACTCGGTACCTTGGAGATTGTCTTCATCTTACTCTTCGGATTGTTATACATCGCCTACATCGTGAGAGCGGTCAATGCTGCTCGTGCACTCCAGAGTAGCTACCGTAGGGTGTTTTACAAAGTAGTACTACGTACCCTCTATTTCTCACTATTTATCGTTGCTTTGATGGGTCCCTCATTTGGTCACAGCCAGAAAGAGATCAAATCTGTAGGCAAAGACATCTTCATCTGTGTGGATTTATCCCAGTCCATGAACGCCTTTGACATCCAGCCTTCTCGGTTAGAAAAAATAAAATTTGAACTGAATGAGATCGTTCAGGCATTTAGCTCGGATCGCATCGGTTTGATCATGTTCTCAAATGAAGCTTATGTACAGTGCCCTCTGACTTATGACAAGAGTGCCTTGGGTCTCTTTATCGAAACACTGAACACCTCTCTAGTACCCAATACGGGTACAGATTTTGGGCCTCCTCTGGGTATGGCCCTAGAAAAAATCACGGACGAAGAAAACACCGTCAGCAGACAAAAATCAAAAATCATCATCCTCATCAGTGACGGGGAAGATTTCGGGGAAAACACCGAATCAATCGCCAAAAAAGTAGAAGATGAAGGAATCAAGCTTTTCACACTAGGAATCGGCACCTCACGAGGTAGTAAAATTATGACCCGAAACGGTTTCAAGAAAGACAACCAAGGACAAGAAGTCATCTCAAAACTCAACGCGACCTCTCTAAAAAAACTAGCTAAGTCAACCAACGGAATTTATTTCGAGATTAATGACAAGCAAAATGATGTCAAAAAACTCATCAATACCATAGGAGACATAGAGGGGGAACTACGAGATGCCAAACAAGTCGATGTATCGGCCAATAAGTACTTTTACTTTCTAGCACTCGCGATCGTCCTTTTGCTTTTCGACGTACTCGTTAGAACTAAAACCATGACGATATGATCAAGCTAGTTTTCATTTTCCTGATGACATGGACGATAGATGGCAGTGATGTTGCCAAAGTCAATGGTCTCAAAAAAGAAGGCGAAAAGGCATTCAAAGCGGGTAACTATACACTCGCAGCTGAGAAGTTCTCCTACCTCATAGACTCGATGAATATCGATGATGAAAATGCAGTCCTCAACCTAGGTCACAGTTACTTCCAATTAGGAAAAAATGAAGAGGCACAAAACCAATATATGAAACTCATTCTTTCCGAGAACGAGGAACTCAAATCAATTGCCTATCAGCAGCTCGGCGCGCTATCTAACGACCCCAAAACACTCCAAAAAGCACTGTCTTTTTTCAAATCAGCACTCAAAGCCAATCCTCGCAATGAAGATGCACGCTACAACTATGAACTGATCAAGAAAAAACTAACGGAACAGCAGGATCAGGATCAAGACCAAGAAAACAAGGACGACCAACAGGAAAACGAAAATCAGAAGGATCAAGAGAAACAAGATCAAGAAAACCAAGAAGGCGACCAAGAAGGAGAGAACGAAGACGGTGAGAACCGAGAGTCCGAAGATCAAAATGAGCAATCATCCGAAGACCAAGAAGGAGAAGATGGTGAGCAAGATCAAAACCAAGAAAACCAGCAAGAAGGAGAAAACGACCAAGAGCAAGAACAGCAGCAGAACCAAGAAGGCCAAGAGGGCGATCAAGAAGAACAGCAAGATCAGCAAAATACTGATTCACAAGAAGGGCAAGAAGGACAAGCCCCTCCTAGCACCTCTGATAAGCTAAAAGAAATGAATATCTCCGAAGAAAAGGCAAAAATGATCCTAGAAGCACTCAAAAACAGCGAGATACAATACATCCAGCAAAACCGCAGAAGACCTACCAACAACCAGAGTAGCGACAAGCCCGATTGGTAGGGAACAATAGTGCTTTCACCTATTGCTCTGACTTATAAGTGCTTGGATTTTTCTAACATACGCAAGATAGACGCTTCGCCCGCTACATAATCGTCGAGTTGCTCTAACGGAATCCAAGCCAAATCATTGGACTCCTCATTCTTTTTCATTTCGTCGGGCTGTAATGCTACGAATACAAAACGTACATCATAATGCTCATGTGCAAGATCAGCCTTACGGGCAGGGATAGCATGGATATCCAGATCGAATATACCGTCCTTCAACAACTTCACTTGCGTCAACCCGGTCTCTTCCGACAGCTCCTTTTGTGCAACACGCACGACATCTTCATCACCATCCGCATGACCACCAGGCTGTAGCCATCGATCTAGTTTCTTGTGATGCAAGAGCATGACAGCATCGCGGTTCGGGTTCAGTACCCATGCGGACGCGGTGATGTGCCCAAATGACAGGCTGCGCTCAAAACAGTTATCAAAAGAAAGGAGGTCCAAAAACCTCCTTTTATATGCTAATTCCTCTATGTAAGCAGATTGATATGATTCAATCTGCCTGATTAATTCCTTTCTATCCAATGACTGTATTTACTTTATTGATTCTTCCTTCTTTGAGTTCAGAGGTCAATACCCCTGCACCAATATTGCTCTGACCACTGTTGTCAGCATGAATGTAATACGGAATGGGATCGAGTCCTTTGAACAATACCTGTCCGTTTTCATCCGTCTTGTCCGTGGGTAACACTGCATTCGTTTCCGCTCTGTAGTCATCCTTCGTCGCGAAAACCGTTACCTCTGCTCCCTCTACAGGATTACCCAATTCATTGAGTACCGTGATTTTTAACTTAGTAGGCAAAAACCTCAACTCTGCCGGCTGAAAAGACGCAGAGAGTAAAAAAATCAAAATCCATAAAACACTTTTTGAAAAATACTTTTCCATCCATATTCTTAATTGATTCGCTCTCACTCTTTCATGAACCATGCCAAATATTTTTAATTAACTGAACCATAAAGTTTTAGCGCACAATCATCACTCCTCCTCGTTGTTGGATTTGCCCTCTCTCGGGCTGGAGCGAACTTTCAAATGTCATAATGTAGGCGTACGTCCCCATTTGTAGCAATTGTCCACGATAATACCCATCCCATCTAAAGTTGATATTTTCAGAATAGTACACCAACTCCCCCCATCTCGAATAAATCTTGATGCTAAAATTGAAGACATAGTCGTTAGGATAAACAAAAAACTGATCATTCGTTCCATTCGGAGCAAAGGCATTCGGCGCATGAATGATAGGAGCACAATTGTCAAACACCTCTACAATATCTCTGATACAGCTAAACCCATTGCCTATAGTTACCTCATAAACACCTGGCGTATTGACAACTAATATGCGATCCGTACCCAAGACATCCGTATCATTAATGATTGTCCATACATAGGATGTAAATGCACCTGGGTCTAACGCTACTTCACTATTCTGAGGATCTGGATCTTGACTACAAAAAGACTCGTTTGGAGACATCGTCAGTTGGTCTTCATCGATTGGAGTCACTGCTACATCTATACTCGCGTCAGCTTGGCATACACTCACATCAGAAGCCACATTGACCGAGTAGCTACCACTCTCGCTTATAGATATCTCTGCACCCGTCTCAGACAACACTTCACCATTCAAGTCTGTCCAGGTAAAAGTCACATCCTCAGAGATACTGGCATAGGCACTCAAAAACACTTCTGAATTATCGTCACAGTTAGGATCTGCGGCTATAAAGACAGTGAGCTCATCAAAAACATCTACTGTCCTGTCCACGGTATTGACACAACCAGTCCCTTGATCCAACACGCTCACAGTATAGGTACCTGTATTGGTTACATTGCGTTGAGAAGTTAGGTTTCCATTATCCCATTCGTAGGCCGGATTACCCACTAGCGTACTGGTAATGTTCGCCTCTAGTAGTAGTGACCCATCACACTCGTTACCCGTCACGTCTATCTGAACTTCTGGTAAATCATTTTGCGTCACTATGACCTCTTGGGTATAATCACAATAACCTGTACTCGATGAGGTCACAAAATAACTACCTGCCGTCCCGACTACAACAGAGTCTCCCTGTGCCGAACCTATGATATTGGGTCCTGTCCAAGAGTACAACACTGGATCGGCAGCATTGACGGTCACGGGCAAAATCCCTACCTGCCCCTCTGTACCACAAATGTACTGTGGATCGACACTGAAGTCCGCTCTTTCGTTCCCGTCCAGCTGAATATCGTCAAGTGTACCGACGCATACATTCCCTAATCCATCAACTCCCTCTACCACGAGAGAATAAGTACCAGAATCTAGATTGGTAATCGCAAATTGATTGGCTGCATCTAAAGTAGCACTTGATGCAAATATCGAATTACCTACTTCATCGAAAAGCTCATAATCTACATTAGCAGTAACGGGTGCATTCACTGTGACTTCTAACTCTCCATCACCAGGGCAGCCTCGTACTGGTGTTACACTCAGCGTAAATGTTCCTCCATCAGCTACCGTAGCAAGCTGTGGGTTGGCACACCCCGAAACGGTATTAGTCACTGTGATGGTATATCCACCACCACTCAGATTATTAGCGATTTGGGTATCCCCAGATGGCCCTGCGATTGCTGTAGATGTAACCGATACAGGCCCTGACAATCCATAGGTAAAGCTACCCGCATCCGTGATGTCGATATTCAGTGCACCATCCGTAGCGCCACAGCCAGTAGTAGGAGTCGGCGTGAAAGTATAATTAGGTGTAGGCTGTACTGTGAGTTCTATATCATCAATCGTACTACAGTTGAATATGTCCACAACCTCCACCTCGTACAAATAGACTCCTGGCACACTAGTATCTACCTCTTGCTGGCTCAGTGTGTTTCCATTTGGAGTAGCATTCAAACTCCAAGTGTACGCCGACCCTGGATTTTGTGCATCCAAAGGAGCAAATACTACATCCTGACAAATCATCTGATCTGGCCCCAAATTGACAATTGGACTGGTATCGTCTACAAAAGACTCTCTAGGATCTGACTGACAACCCGTGGTGTCTGTGATAAAGACTGAAACAATGGAAGCCTGCGTTACTGTTATTTGGCGTGTGGTATCTCCTGTAGACCAAGTATATGAAAATGCCGCTGTATCGATAGGCCATGCTTCTAGCATCACTGGTCCATTACAGAGCGTGACAGCATCTTCTACCGTCGGTGCGGTCGGTATGGCAAAAACCTCCACGGGTTGCAAAAATGTGGTATCCAAACCACATCGATTCGTCACCTGTAGTGACACGTTATAAATACCCGTTAGATTGTATAAGTGTGTCGTATCCTCTACTGCGGCAGAAGTCCCGTCATCAAAAGTCCATAAATAATTATCTATAATAGAAGTCCCTGACCCATCAAAAATAGTCTCTTGTCCCAGACAGGCATTAGTGACCAGTGCTCCTGGTTGCATGGCTGTCAAAGGTACGGTCTGCGCAAAATTGGGTAGTCCCAACCTACTTGTGCGCCCTTCGAGATCAAATCCATCTACGACAAACCCTGCCAAGTCATCATCTGCTGCAGGGCTATTGATCGTACCGATAGTCGTCTGTCCTTCGATGGCCATATAGATCACAGCATCCGCTCCCGTCTGCAATGCTCCAAACTCCAAGCTTGCACTAGCTCCTAGCTCATACTTGGTCGCCATGATGTCTGCTTCGGCGGTGGGCGCTTGGATACTGTCTAAGTCATATTGCAGAAGTTTTGACCCGTTTGAATGGGTCGTGACATATAGCTTTTCAGCTCCAGAAGAAAACTCTACCCCATAGATCAGTGCCGGTAATGGTTCCTCTACATCTATCTTGGCGATTTGACTCACCACACCAAAAGTATCGATTTCGAATAGTTCTATGTAATTTTCGTTGGTGTCCTGAATCGCCATCGCGATGTAGTTACCTGCCTGAGCGACTTGCATCTCAGCAGTTGCATTCTTCTCTTCATCTAACCGCAGTACACTCCCCGCAGCAGAAGTCAACGGTTCGCCTATACCAGTAGCTGTCACGGGATAAGATTTGAATTGATTGTTACCAAACTCATGCGTGATCAACCAAGATAAACCCTGCCCCAGCCCCACTCCAGTCATCCGCTCAGTACTGTTCGTAAAGAATGGCAGGTTCTTTTGTACCACTGCGCCACGCATCACATCCTGTTTCATATCAACGATGCTATACCGCATATTGTAGGTATTATCCCCATAGACTGGATCACTCGTAAAGACATAAAAAGTCGTACTATCTCCAGGAAAAGGCATAATCATCGCCCCCTGCATCGACGTACTGTCTCCACCTATATTGGTGCCGTTGACCATAATTTGATGTTCTTTGTTCCAGACTGTCACACCATTCGTATAAAAAAGCAGGTCTCCGTTGAGATCGGAAACCGAAGATGCCGCCTGCGGTGAAGTCATGAGGTTGGCATCAGTAATAGCCACCGTACCATTAGGATCATTAAAATCTATCCCTGCATTCTCTCCAAAGTACCATTGGTTACGAAACTGTGACTCGTCCTCATAGGTGACGACCTGCACATAGCCATAACTACGACAGCCTGCAGCAGTCTCTACCGCCACCGAAAAGATCCCCGTAGTATCTACATCTATCGTCTGGGTCGTCTCTCCCGTATTCCATGCGTAGGTCAGTCCTCCGTCTCCCGCATCATAGGTAAACACTTCGCCAGGACATCTCACCGTATCCATACCGAGATCGATCACCAAGTCATTTTCGGTAATAGACACCACTCGGGTATATGATTCTTCGATTCCATTGAGTGTGACAGTCAGCGATACGGAATAAGTGCCTGCGGCTGGGAAAGTATAAACTGGCGCTGGACCTGACAAAGAGTCTCCAGTCCCAAAATCCCAAACGTAACTTTCTGGCGTGGGCTCTACCATCGAAAAGAATTTGGTAGACTGTGAAGTACAGGTATCGAGTAAGAAAAAAGACACCGTATCGAACATCTCGAAATGTGGAGCGGCAAAAGCAGGAAACTGACGCCCATTGATATTGGACGGGGCAAAAGCCAAACTGTCATAGCCCACATTGAAAAACAAGCTATCCTCGTGATAAGTACTATCCGCCTCGGTGATTCGTCCGATCTCTATCGCATCACCACTGGTCTGCTGATAGAGGTGATAGATGTTCTGATCTGGTCCTCTTTGTATCCCATAACTTCTAAAGACAGGCTGAAACAAAATAGAATTAACCGTCTCTACCGTATCGTTAAAATCAAACTGGTACAAATCTCCCTCCTCTGCGGAACTACCAAAGCGAGAAATATACAATTGATCCCCTGATGCAGACCATTCTAGATCATAGACCGCTTCGCCAGTTCCATCACTAAAACCTGTATTGCGAATAGCTCGATTGAAAACCAAGGTACCAGTGGCTATATCCAAATCCATGACATAGACATTTCGATTTTCCTCCTTCGGTGCGATCGCCAAACGTCCGTTGATTTCGTCATAGGCGAAACTAGCCGCTTCATAAGCAGGGTCAGTAACCGTTCCTATCGCAAAAGTAGTCGTGACTCCCACTCCCGTGGCACTGCTGAGCGCTGTGACTCGGTACTCTAGCGTGGTTCGGTTCTGAGAAATTAGCCAATAGTTATCTGCATCTTGCTTGATGACGATCATGGCTTCTGAGGGATCTACCAAACCTGTCCCATTGTTGAGGCTACTCACATCTCCTAGGACTGGCTCTCCCGCAACAGCATTGCCAGTCAGTGTTCTATCTAGGATGCTGTATTGAATTTCGTTGACTCCCGCACTCCCTGAGTTGGTAAAGAGGTAGTACTGCCCCGTACTATAAGGAAGAGGAAAAACCACGGCAGATCGATTGATGGCAGGGTTGCCATTCAACAATGGATTACCAGGAAGAGGGTTATGATTGATGTCAAAGACACGCTCACCGTCCGAGTAGAAGATAAGGTCTCCAGTCACTGGATTAGTGATCACAGCACCTCCACCTATCCCGTATGGGATTTGTTGGATATTGTCTAGTTGTGCTCTAGCGTCTGACTTATTGAATGTGATGCCAGCGGTGGAGTTACCAAATAACCAATTGTACTCAGAATAGTTTTGATCCTGTGCATGAGACCCAAAATGTACCATACTGAGCACTGCCATCACAAAGCATTGCCATAATACGAGCTGGTTTGGTCTGATTCTGATGATGCTTTTCTGTCCCAAAAAACGGTTATTATCTATTGTTCAAATAATTAAATTTTCCCTAAAAATAAGGCAATTCAATTAAGTTCCGAGACGAAATGACATTTCTATGCTATAGATGTCAACAAAAAATAAATCGTTTCTTTATTGCTACAATATTTTCTATTTTGCAACGATTCTATTATTACACGGTATAGTCTCGAAATTTAACCCTATGCTCAGGAAAGTCCTCGTCTTTTTTTTGGTTTCAACTTTACTGATTTCAGTAGACAGCTACGGTCAAGACCCGCAGTTTTCGCAGTACTATGCAGCTCCATTGTATCTAAACCCCGCTTTGGCAGGAGTCAATCAGATCGGGCGGGCAGGAGTCAACTACCGCAACCAATGGCCCTCGATCGACGCAAGTTTCGAGACTTTCTCGGCTTACGTTGACAATAACTTTGACGAAAAAAACAGCAGCGTCGGGCTCCTCATCACCTCAGATCGTGAAGGAATCGCAGGACTAACCTCTACAGAGATCGCCCTACAATACGCCTATCAGGTCAATGTCAACTACAAATGGACTTTTCGTCCAGCCATCCAAGCATCCTACACGCTACGAGATTTGAATTTCAACCGCCTGACCTTTGGCGATCAGTTGGACAACAATGGCCTCAATGGCAACCCAACTGCGGAGCAGTTTGATGGAGCAGGCAAAGTAAGCTATTTTGACATGGGGCTAGGTGGTCTCGTCTATTCGGAGAGGATCTGGTTTGGCGCAGCGATGCACCATATCCGAGAACCTGACCAATCGTTCCTAGGAGATGGTAGTCCACTGCCTCGCAAATTATCGTTTCATGGGGGATACAAAATCCCGCTCCAGACGGGATACAAAAGAGGTGAAACAGCCAAAGGCATGGAAAGAAGCATCTCTCCTACGTTCAACTATAGAAGCCAAGGTGAATTTGACCAACTAGACTTAGGGATGTACTTCACATTACAGCCTGTCATCTTCGGTCTATGGTATCGAGGGATTCCAATCAAAACCCCAGAGGGCAGTGGCACTAACAGTGAATCACTCATCTTCATGTTTGGGGTCACCCAAAAAAGTCTCACCTTCGGCTATAGTTTTGACTACACCCTATCTAGCCTCGGCATCAACACGGGTGGAGCGCACGAAGTATCGATTATATACACCTTTAGACTGGGGGATCCTCGCAAGCCCTCTCGCGATGTGAGAGAGCTCAAATGTCCCGTCCCTGTAATCTTCTAGCAGATGCTCGCCAAGTTTCGGACTGAATTTTTCAGACCTATTGACAACAGCCAGATCGTCTTATTCAGGATACTCTTTGGTTTACTCATGGCTACCGAATCCTTTGGTGCGATTGGTACAGGCTGGATCAAAAAAGTCTTTATAGACCCTGAACATCATTTTCCATTCATCTGGGTAGACTGGTTGCACCCACTACCCGGAGATGGCATGTATTATTATTTCGTCGTGATGGGAATCGCTAGTCTGATGGTCGCGGCAGGCTACCAATACCGCTGGAGTTCTCTAGCGCTTGCGCTACTCTGGACGGGGTGCTACTTCATGCAAAAGTCTAGCTACAACAACCACTATTATCTAGCAGTCCTACTCTGCTGGTTCATGGCATTGATCAACCCACACCAGCGCAAATCACTAGACAGTAGGCTTAGTGGTATCACACGATACGATGCTCCCAATTGGTATCGATTGTTTTTTATCGTACAGCTCTTTGTCATGTTTAGTTATGCAGCAGTTGCCAAATTCTCTGACAGCTGGATATCAGGAGATTTCATCACGATGAAGTTCGCCTCCAAAGGAGATTATTTCCTCATCGGTCCACTACTCATCAAACCTTGGTTTCAGGCGTTTGTGACCTACTCGGGGATATTGTTCGATGCACTAATCTGCCCTCTATTGCTCTGGAAGAGAACTAGAAAGATGGCTTTTGTAGGTCTAATATCTTTTAATCTCTTCAACTCCGCAGTGTTTCAGATCGGGATATTTCCCTACATGGTCGTGGCGTTGGCCATATTCTTTTTTGATCCCAAGCAAATCCAGACAACTTTCTTTGCTACCAGCCCTACCCTCAATACACAGTCTCATCAGTCGAACCGCTGGATCATGTACTGTTTCGTAGGGTATTTTCTATGGCAGATCTATCTCCCGCTGCGACATCATCACATCCCGGGCGATGTGCTATGGACCGAAGAAGGTCATAGACTCAGCTGGCGCATGATGCTAAGGTCTCGCTATGGTCAAGGGCTCTTTCAAGTGCATGATCCCGATACAGGAAAAAACTACAGCATCCGTCAACGTGACTATCTCAGTACCAAGCAACGCTACAGCGTCAGTGCTTTCCCTGATTTCGCTTGGCAATTCGCTCAAATACTCAAAGCGGACTATCAAACCAAAGGTATAGCACACCCAGAGGTTTATTTCATCGGTAGCAAAGTGAGAATCAACCGAGGAGAATATGCGCCATTCATCGATCCGACTGTAGATCTGGCTCAGGCCAAATGGAACTACTGGGGACACAACGAATGGATACTACCGAAGAATTAATCCTTCGCTGTATTTTCTTAGTTTTGCCACAAACACGAAAGTATGACTAGCGAAACGATTCTATACCTGATCATCGGCATCACCATTTTTGACTTTGTCTTCAACAAAGTCCTCGGCATCCTCAACAACAAGAGTCGCAAAAAACCGATCCCTGCATCACTGACAGGAATCTACGATGAAGAAAAGTACGCCGAGTCACAGCGCTACCAAACTGCTGTGTTCAAGTTCTCTGCGATTAGCAGTACGTTGAGTTTCTTCGTGATGCTCGCCATGCTCTGGTTTGGCATATTTGGCTGGCTGGATGCGCAAGTTCGCGCCATTGCCCCAGTCGAATACCTATCGTCACTCTACTTCTTTGGCATCTTGTACTTTGCTTCGGATATTTTGGGACTCCCTTTCGACATCTATGGCACTTTTGTGATTGAAGAAAAATTCGGATTCAACAAAACCACAGCTAAGACTTTCGTCCTAGACAAACTCAAAGGCTGGCTCATGACCGTCATCGTCGGTGGTATAATCGTGGGTGTCTTCATTGCGCTCGTCGCGCTATTCCCACAGACGTTCTGGATTTATTTCTGGATCGTAACAGCCGTACTGATGGTGTTCATCAACATGTTCTACACTTCACTAATCATCCCGCTGTTCAACAAACTCACTCCTCTGGGCGATGGGACTCTCAAAGATGCCATCACGCACTACAGCCAAAAAGTTGGCTTCTCGCTCAACAATATCTTCGTGATCGATGGCTCCAAAAGATCCTCCAAAGCCAATGCTTTCTTTAGCGGGCTAGGCAAAAAGAAAAAAGTAGTACTCTACGATACGCTCATCGATCAACACAGCGAAGAAGAACTAGTCGCTGTACTCGCCCACGAAGTAGGACACTACAAGAAGAAACACATCGTCTGGTCTATGGTCCTGAGTGTGGCTCAAATCGGATTCATGCTCTGGTTGCTTTCGCTGTTGATCTCTAGCTCCGAAGTGTCCTGGGCACTAGGCGCTAACTCCACCAGCATGCACATCAACGTACTGGCATTCGGCATGCTGTTCTCGCCAGTCTCAACCGTCATCGGTATCTTGATGAACCTACTGAGCAGGAAAAATGAGTACGAAGCAGACGAATATGCCGTACGCACCTACGACCGTAAACCACTCATCAGCGCCCTCAAAAAGCTCACCGCCACCAATCTAGGCAACCTGACTCCACACCCAGCCTATGTCTTCGTGAACTACTCACACCCCAGCCTACAGCAGCGGATAGAAGCGATGGAAAAGGTAGCGTAATTTGAGGGTAAGGCTTACTTACGGGAATGTCTCTGGTGATTTTAGAGTAAAACTTGATAGAATCAATACTTGTGTAATTGGCAGTAGGATAGGCTTTCTACTATTTTCAAGCTATGTCCCTTTCGGGTAAAAACAGCAACCCAATCCACCACAGTAAATGTCAAAAAGTATATGGCTTGTTGATCTGCGATTATGTATCTATCTCTAGGCATCTATAAAAGCTAATCAAAAATGCGAATCTCCTTACCCCTGCTTTTGATCGCGTTGCAAATGCTCTACCACAGCACCCTCGTCACAGACGAGGACGGTTGGGGTAACATTATTTTGCTTAAGGAAAAATACTAAATATTCGGTATTCCTCTTCATAAAAAGGAGCGGCAATTTTGGGCTTATTAACACATTAAAACAACTATGAAAAAAACAATAAAACTAACAACTCTGTTTATTGCCCTGTCAGTCTTTTTAATATCGTGTAATAATGAAGAGGATGATCTTATAGATAAGGTTAACTATTTGGAAATCATCAACCCTGAAATTTCTACTGCAGATATTCAAAAGGAAAATCCTGACAACATCATTGCCTTTAAAGACTTTGATGAAGGAGATTTATACTTGTCTAATGAAGGAGGTGAAGAAGTTTATATAAGTACAAGTCTTAATACAGCACTATTGTATTGGTCTAACTTTTCTGGTAAGGTTTCCCCTAATAAACCTGTTATTATTTCATATATATATACTTACGCTGAAGGGGAAGATGAGTGGGATGCTTTATCTAAGTTAGCCAATAATGAAGATGTAAAAGCCGTTGGGTTTAAGAAAACGGTAACATTTGAAAACAATAGAAGGTACGAATGGGCCCCTAGAGAGGATTCTTTTGAAGATGTAGGAATCTACAAAGAGAAAGATGATGATGATGATGATGACGATGATGATGATGATAATTCGGAAGACTGTACTGATTGGCATTACTACCTAACCGAATGCTTGGGTAACAGTGGAGTTAGTGGTGATATTTCATCAGCAGGGATAAGACAAAAAGCTTGTATAATTAACGAAACTTCAACATCTATAACTGTAGAGGCTACTATAGAACCTGCTAATGGGGGGATTGATTCCGATTTTTCTTACAAAGGAATTGACATTTATTTCCGTGGAGATGAAAGCTCAAGTTATATGACTGTTCAAGAGTTTAATAGTGGAGGGACAATAACGAAAACCATAACAGCAAATAAAGATGACATTAATAGTTATTGGTTAGAGAATTGGGAAAGTAAAGGGTCTATCGCTTTTGTTGAGGCTACTTGTGTTTATAATTAACATTATACTTCAGTAAGCTTCCTCTTTTTTGAGGGGAAGCTTACAATATCAAGAAGTACAAAGCCCTCTGGTCGTAGCACCTACTAAGACCTATCCATCAGAAGAGCGTCCGCTCGATCACAAACAGCTCCCCTCAATGTCATTTAATTCCCAGCGTACGCTCTGGCAATAATCCAGACCCAGTCTTATGGTTTAAGTACAAACCCTTCACATTTTAGATCTTAGCGGATGTTACGGCCGAGCGAAAGCAGCTATGGGAGACCCTAAAAGTTGGGGATGAAAGGACTACAAATACTCGTCAAAACAAACACACGTGTTTGGCCGTCGAAACACACGTGTTTGGCGCTCGAAACACATGTGTTTGACGCTCGAAACACATGTGTTTGACGCTCGAAACACATGTGTTTGATCGAGCAAACACACGTGTTTAAAAAAGGAGGATAAAAACCCTCTCCAGGCTTTGTAAACAGCATTTTCAAGAAGGGTTTGGGACGATTTAGGAGAAATCTAAACACAAACCCTTTCAGAATGGCAAAGACCTATTCCTCCTCTGTTCGTAGCGCCCGCTACGATCTTCATCACAGGCTGATCATCTCTTATTGCATCACTCATACATCGGGGACGCCCTTCTATATTTTAGGTCTTAGTGTCCACTAAGACCAGAGGGGTGCGGCGGATAGTAGCGGAGTAGATTGCGCCAATTATCTACACGCTTTGATTTGGCATCACCTGACACCAACTAGTCACGCATACCAGTCCAGTCATACAGGTTGCTTTAATATATTACCCCGTAGCTGCGATTTTCAAGCGGTAGATGTGACTTTTTACCCGGTAGATGCCGTTTTTGAGTGGTAGCTGTCACTTATGACATGGTAGCTATGATTTTGGTGCGGTAGATGTCATATTCTGAGATGGCTTGACAGGCTCAAATTGTATGATAGTATTTATGGGGTCTTGCGACGAAGAAGTACTAGTATATCCCCCCAACTATTCGAATATTAATACGCTAACTTTAGCGTATTAATATCTACTCAATTGAATATCACTATTTCGAAGACAAAGTGTTGAGATATTAGTTGCATTGCAAATGTTCTACCACAGCATCCTCTTCACAGACGAGGACGATTGGGTCTTAGCGGACACTACGACCAAGGGATGATTGGGGTACGCATCATTTCGTCCTTCCCATATAAACTCCCCAATCTCTCCTCTATTTGTAAATAACACCGTCCCATAACCTTTTACTCTCTAAATCATCAAAGAGAATTACTCCATTGTATTCCAAATAATAAATTTCAGGCCAAGCGTTTCGCTCTCTTGTTTTAGCAACTATAGTATCAACATCGATGGCACTTAATTGAAGGTAGTAACTAACATCTCCAACATTCCCATTCAAACTTGCGTCAAGATAAACCCAGTACCATTGTGAACCTGATGTTTCTGGAGGTATAACAAAGTCCCAATCCCCTGTAAATTGTGTAGTAATATCCTGTGACCTTTCTGGGTCTAAATAAACTCTGACCTGCTCATGAGAATAATATCCATCAGTATTAGGATTCAATAAATCTGCTTCTTCCTTGTTTCTGAAAGAAAATTCAAACGTTGAATCAGGGCCTGTGGCTTGAGAGTCACTTTCTAAAGCACTCTCAGAATCACAACTTACAGCCAAAATAAAGCACACAAATAAAACAACAAGTTTTCTCATCTTAGTACGGTCTAATATTTGTAATATATCTTCTATTGTATTGAAAATTCACTCCATTATTTAACTCTATATCTTCGAAACTAAACCAACCATTGTTATCTGCACTACCCATTCCAGAATAGCCCCACCCCCAGTTCATGTGGTAAAATTCATATAAAAAAAAGTAAAACTGTTTATTGTTATGATTTATCATCCTAACTCTATCTTTTGCATATCCATCACAAACCCAAACATGACCATCTTGATAAAAAGTTTCTTCCCAAAACAACCAAGACCACGTAGTATAATGCTCATGACCAGCCATTATAACAGGTAGACCTTTTTTCAAATCTGCTTTAACCAACGGTTCGGCCTCTTCCAAAGATCTGGCCTCATGGATCCCACCACTTAAGTAATTGAACTTATTCTTAAAGACATTAACAATATCACCAGTACCAGCACTTGATTCACCACACCCATAATTCATCCCAACCCAAACGCCAACATCCCTCATCAACCGAGCAATTTCCAAATTAGCTGCATCGATATCTTCTATAGTTGTTGGCCAATCAGGCATTATTTGCCAATTGTACTTATTCGAAGGGTACTCATGATATCTCGCTATTTGAGCAATAGCAGTTGCTACACAGCCCGTTGGCGCCTTCCCTGAATCATGTGAGGGACAATTGAGGGGGACAAGTGCATTATATGGTGATCTCTGCGCCCACCTTGTTGATAATAGCGGCCCGTATTCTTCTAATATTTCAATTTCGACAATTTGATAGATTCCTCCCTCAGGGTGTTGTCTAGAATTAGCCAATACATTCTGATCATATAGGGTTTTCCATTTTAAATTTATTTCTTCAGGAACCTGATAATCATCATCTTTATTTAAACTTTGAATTCTATAAACTCTATCTAAAAACCATTCTCTCATACCTCCAGTAAGACTCTCCATGTTAAAGTTACTTTCAAACGAGTAACCAAGAATAGGAGCTTCCTTTTTTGATGCAGAAAGGATTAAATATCCGATACTATCAAATTTTGAAACATATAAAGAGGGATTCCCAATTTCATCAGGAATTACTATCACCTCAGAAACACGTATATTGTCAAGCCGTCTACTTTTACTATCCATTGCAGTATACACAGCTGCTTTGGTAAGACTTTCCACGTCATCAGCTCTCACTTGATATGATAAATCAGCAGTGTTTAATGATACTATTGGATCTATTCCTGGTTCTTGACAAGAAAAAATAAAAATTGATAACAAAAGGCAAACTACGTGCCTATCAAATAGGTTGGTCTTCATGGATTGTTTAGTATTTAATATATAAAACTACACAACCAAAGTAAGCCCTACGTAAAGTATTATCAAGTCCTCTACAACTATTTAATAAATTCTTAACAATACCATTTCATCTACTTTTTAGTCTATGTGTGAACTAATACACTTTGTCGAAAAACGAATTGACAAACCCTTTCTCATTGAAGGCCTGTAAATCAGATAATCCTACCCCACACCTAGCAGACGCTACGACTCAAATAAAATCAATCTCCGCACGGAAGGGAAACTTCATAAAGTAGGTGTGTGACTCGGCCACTGTCATCTTGCCGTGGATGATTTTGTGTAGGGTCTCTGTGATGGGGACACGGATATTGAGGCTATCCGCTAGTTCTTTGATGATCTGTATCGTATTGATCCCTTCGGCGACTTCTTCCATAGAGCCTTTGATCTGATCGATGGTTTCGCCCTTTGCCAGACGATAACCTACTGTGTAGTTTCTACTGAGACTAGAGGTACAGGTAGCGATCAAATCTCCTACGCCTGCCAACCCAATGAAAGCTTTGGTATTGCCTCCGAGGGCATTGCCGATATGGATCATTTCGACCAGTCCACGACTGATCAACAGCGAACGGGCATTCTCGCCCAGTCCCATACCACTCACCGCTCCTGAGCCTATCGCAATGATGTTTTTTAGCACTCCACAAAGTTCGATACCGATGAGATCATTGCTGCCATAGATCATGAACCGATCGTTCTTGAGGAGCTTTTGCCCTTCGTCGATCACTTCCTCAAAGTGACTCGCTACGACAGTCGCTGCAGGTTGGCGTTGTTCTATTTCTTTGGCCAGATTGGGCCCAGCCAGACACCCTACACGCAGTACAGAGGTCTCTTCTAGTATCACCTCACTCATCGTCCGCACATGCTTTCGAGAGAGCGGGTTTTCTTTGGTGATGACAGTTCCTTCTGGGATATTGAGATCGAGCCCCTTGGTCCCATGTATCAATACATGATAGGGTTTGAGGTAAGGTGCCAAGTCGCGAATCATCGACCGAAAATTCGCCGAGGGGACGATCGGAAAGATGATCTCACAGCTGTTGCCTATCTCCTCTAAACTCGTGACAATGGTAATATTCTCTTCCAACTGCTGAGACGAGCTGACACGATCCGTCATGATCGCTTTGGCTTTTTCTTTGTCTCGGACATAGAGAAGCACATCACTCTTTTCTGCCAAAATATTGGCTATCGCAGTACCGAAACTACCCGCGCCTATCACTCCTACCAGCCGCCTAGAAGAACTTTTCGAGATCATAGCCTTGTAGTTTGTTATGGTAGTAGTACAACAAGTTCATGCTCTGTACTTTGATATTTCCTTTCTTGTTTTTGACCACAGGGATCACGGCATGGTACATGCCTAGATTTTTCAATCCATGCGTAATCACACCATCTATGTCTCCTAACAGATGATCCGCAAGGCCAACCTCATTCTGTGCATTGAGCTTTTTCAGCTCGTCGAGGATGACTACAAACTGCTTTTTGAACACTTCATAATCGATCACCAAATCATCGTCCTGCAGTCTGAGTAGGCCATAGAGATCGAGATGTTGGTGTATTCTACCCAGCATCCTAAATGCCACATAGGCCACCAGATGACTAGAGAACACGCGGTTATGCTTGTGGTACTCCTCTACGATTTTCTTTCCTAGGATACGGTTGTACTCCTGCTCGCGCTGATGGTTTTCGGTGACCTCCCCGTTGGACTTGAAATAGTCCTTGATATCAATCACCTCTCCCTGCTTGTCGAGGCTATTGCCCTTTGCGTCTACATGGTTGCCCAATACATCCAGTGCATCTCCTATCGACACAGAGATATCCGATCCTTTGGTAAAGAACTTGAGCAAGAACTTTGATATCTTATAAGAGGTCGTGAACTCATCATTTTCCTCATAGTAGCGCTGCTGCCCTTTCCTCTTCAGGTAGTCATTGATCAAACTCGGTGCTTCTAGCACAAAGTGATAGTTGATGGCAACAGGAACCACAAAGACTTTATTTTGATCCTCGTCCTCACTTTGAAATACTTGACGCTGCGCCTCGATGGCCGTACCGAGTAGTCCAAGCTTTAGTGATTTTTCGATCTTGCCACTTCTAGAGCGAGTCCCTCCTGGGAAGAACAAACTGTGGCATCCCTCACGAATCGCTATGGTCGAGTAGGATTTGAGTGTTTCGAGATAGAGTGGGTTTTTCTTGCGCCTGTCCACCTTATATGCCCCGACGCTATTCATGAAATAAGCGAATATCTTGAGATTGAACAGGTTTAGTCCTGCGCCATAGATGAATGGCGGGAGACCCAAATGCTGTATCACCCAGCCGATCAATACCGAATCCAAGTTGCTGTAGTGGGTAGGCACCATCACGACAGTACCTATTTTAGCCAACTTTCGGAGTTCGTCCAGCTTGCCCTTGACATGAATTTTGTCATCTAGGTCGAGTTGATTGCTAAATACCGACCAAGGACCTTTGACACGTGCTGCATTGAGCAATCTACCAAAACCGATGGTCACCAGCGTACGAGTGACGTTATAGTGAGAGGGGTTAAAATGCCCCGCTATTTCGTTGCTATATCTATCGACTACATCTCTGAGAATTTCTTTGAGTCGTGGTTCTTGCTCTTCTTCCGGCAATGCATCCACTCCCACGAGTTTCTCATTTTGCCCTTCCCAGTAGGAGTAGTCATCATCGGGATCAACTTTCCACGGGTTGTTTTTGACGCGCTGTCTCTCCCGAAAGATCGTCATCTCTAACTCCTCCTTGAGCGATTTCCCTCTTCTCAACTCCAAAAGATTGTCAAAGCTCTCCTCCGTTACCAGATGAACAAACTCCTTCCTCTTTTTTGCCATTTGCATGACAGGCCAAGTCTTATTGTTTTTGAGGATTGGCTTGTACTTTGTCTTAGTCTTTCTTTTTATTCCCAAGGACTTCATATAGTTACAATAAAAAGGATGAACATTTCGATTCATCCCTTTGAGAGCGCAAATTAACTAAATAATGGGTGAATAGAAGAAAGTGAATTTTAATAAATGAGAAAAGGTGAGCCACGTATATATTTGCACAAAATTAAGCCCATGCAAAAACAGATTCAAATAGCTCCCTCCATCCTCTCTGCTGACTTTTCTAAACTAGGTGCAGACATCGTCATGGTAGACGAAGGAGGTGCCGATGTAATCCACTATGACGTCATGGACGGTCATTTCGTCCCTAATATCACCATAGGACCTCTCGTACTCAACAGCATCCGAAAGTGTACCCAACTACCGATCGATGTGCATTTGATGATCAAAAATGCAGACAATTACATCCCGGCATTTGCTGAGGCCGGTGCAGATTGGATCAGTGTGCATGTAGAGGCGTGCCCACACCTACACCGCAGCATACAGCTCATCAAAGGTCTAGGCAAAAGAGCTGGTGTCGTCCTCAACCCACACACACCACTCTCGGCGATCGAAGACATTCTCCCAGACGTGGATTTTGTACTGATCATGTCTGTCAACCCTGGGTTTGGGGGGCAAAGTCTAATACCGTCTTCACTAGACAAAATCGCTCGACTCAAGGATCTACTGATCCAAAAACACCTAGAACACATCGAGATAGAAATCGATGGAGGGGTCAAACTAGACAACATCAAACAAGTCATAGACGCAGGTACTGACATCATCGTCTCTGGGTCTGGGATATACAATACGCCCGACCCGAAAGCCACGATTCGTCAGATGAAAAGTATCTAGATTACATAAAATTCTTTGAAAAATGGATGTGACTAAATAGGCAGGAACACCCTTCCTCTCGCACACCGTTTTTCTATTTCCCATTAACTGATAAAGCCACGGCCCAAGGTTCAATACTAGTAACATGAGTACCGAAAAGGAAACGCTCAATTTCATTGAGCAAATGATCGAAAAAGATATCAAGGAAGGAAAAAACGAATCACGCGTGCATACGCGCTTCCCTCCCGAGCCGAATGGATACCTCCACATCGGGCATGCCAAGTCTATCTGTTTGAATTTCGGTCTGGCCGAAAAATACAACGGGCTTTGTAACCTACGATTCGACGACACCAACCCTGAGAAAGAGGACACAGAATATGTAGACTCAATCAAAGAAGACATCAAATGGCTCGGCTATGACTGGGGCGATAGAGAATACTACGCTTCGGACTACTTCGACCAGCTGTATGCCTTCGCCGTACAGTTGATCAAGGAAGGCAAAGCCTACATCGACGATCAGTCTGCTGAAGAGATCAGTGCACAACGAGGCACACCTAACCAACCGGGTCAACCGAGCCCCTTCAGAAGCAGATCGGTGGAAGAAAATCTTCAAATATTCGAAGACATGAAGGCCGGCAAATGTGACGAAGGATCGCACGTACTCCGTGCCAACATCGACATGTCCTCATCGATCATGCAGATGCGTGACCCAGTCATCTACCGCATCAAAAAAATGGCACACCACCGTACCGGTGACAAATGGTGCATCTACCCTACCTATGATTTTGCTCACGGGCAATCTGATTCGTTGGAGAAGATCACGCACTCACTCTGTACGCTGGAGTTTGCAGCACACAGACCGCTGTACGATTGGTTCATCGAAAACCTAGGCATATACAAATCTGAGCAGACGGAGTTTGCCCGACTCAACCTAGGCTACACCATCGTCAGCAAAAGAAAACTTCGCGAACTCGTCGAGGAAGGCCATGTAGATGGCTGGGACGATCCCCGCATGCCTACCATCTCTGGCATCCGAAGACGTGGCTATACCCCAGAATCTATCCGCAGCTTCGCAGACAAGATCGGGGTAGCCAAACGTAACGGCATCAGTGATGTAGCCTTGCTGGAGTTCAGCGTGCGCGAGGACTTAAACAAGAAAGCCAACCGTGTACTCGGCGTATTGGATCCGATCAAACTGATCATCACCAACTACCCTGAGGGACAAACCGAAGAACTCGATGCAGTCAACAATCCAGAAGACGAATCAGCAGGCAAACGTAAGATTCCATTCTCAAGTGAGATCTACATCGAGCGTGGTGATTTCATGGAAGAGCCACCAAAGAAGTTTTTCCGTCTAGGACCAGACAGAGAGGTTCGCCTCAAATACGCTTACATCGTGAAGTGCACGGGCTTCAAGAAAAACGAAGCTGGTGAGATCGAAGAAGTCTACTGTGAGTACGACCCTGCTACCAAAAGCGGGCAAGATAATACAGGCAAAAAAGTCAAAGGAACGCTAGGATGGGTAGATGCTGCCAAAGGCATACAGACAGAAGTACGACTCTACGACCGACTGTTCAAGACCGAAAACTTGAACACAATCGAGGACGACTACCGCAACCATCTGAACCCAGAGTCCCTGACTATCATGCCTCATGCAATCGCTGAACCATCAGTCCAAGACATGGCTCCTGGTACACAGTTTCAGTTCGAGCGCATGGGCTACTTCATCATCGATAAAGACTCGGAGGCCAGCAAGCCAACGATCAATCGTACGGTGACGCTACGAGACAACTGGGCCAAAAAGAATGGTTAAACGTAAATAGTCAAAACACAGAAAAGGCGCACACTTGTAATGTGCGCCTTTTTATTTCATCTTAGCCTATCCAAATGTACAACCCTATGACAGCACTCACTCACAAATGGATCTTGATCACTGGAGCCTCCTCAGGTTTAGGGTTCGAAATGGCCAAATACCTCGCGACTAAACACCAAGCCAATTTGATCTTAGTCGCTCGTCGTGCTGATCGACTTGCCTCATTGAAGGAAAATATTTTAGCCTCATCCGAGGTTTCTGTTGATACAATCACTGCAGACCTGACCAACCCAGAGGAGACGCACCGTGTAGCAGAACAATGCATCGCCAAAGAAGGATTTCATGGCGCAATACTCAATGCAGGCATGACCTACCTCGGTGAACACGCCCAACTAGAAGAGTCACAAATCGCTCAGATCCTCAACCTGAATGTGATCAGTACCACCAAACTCGCCAGCCACTTTGTCCGTCACTTCGAACAAACGCAAAAGCCCGGCAAAATCATGGTCATCTCCAGCCTTGCAGCGCACTACCCTACCCCCTACCAAGCGCTATACTCAGGCACCAAAGGCTTCATTACCAACTTCATCAACAGCGTAGCGCTAGAAATCCGAAACCCACAACTGACACTCAGTGTATTCAGCCCAGGAGGAATCGCTACAGACATGACCACTGCGGACGGTTTCAAAGACCTACAAAAATGGCTCATGCCTGTACAAACAGCGACACGAGAAGCCATCCATTGCTTCATAACAGGAAAACACAACTATGTACCGGGCTTCATGAACCGAGTGGCCTTTGCCTTCATGAAAGTCCTGCCTTTGAAGTTGATCACGGTTATTCTGGGAAAACAGTACCGTAAATCACTAAGACTGTAGCTACAAAAACTCAAAAGGTTCGTAGGGGATCAAATCACCCATGAGCAACCAACTAAACAACAGTTATTTGCACGGCGTAAACACCCTGCAAATTCAAACAAACCTTAATTGACCTAAAAACTATGGAAATAATAGCTGTATTGATATTGTTTGTATTGACAGTGATGATTTACAAACTCAAAGGGCAGGTAAACAGCATAGACCAAAAACTAGATGAACTGAAGAGTCAATTGGAAAACGACCCTTCTTCGGGCAATGTTGACAAACCAAAAAAACCTCCAGTAGACTCCCGTGACATCATCGCGGCGATAGAAGACGAGATCAACCTCAAAAAGCCTGCTCCAGAGAAAGCCGACGACACAGAGGAGAAAAAACCCGAAGCAGTCGAAGAACCAGTAGCCCCGGAAATAGTCCATAAACAGTCTACTCCTATAGCAGCGGCATCACCAATCATCAAACCTACAACACCTCCGCGTCCTCCTAAGCCTTCGTTCATGGAGCGAAACCCTGACCTAGAGCGTTTCATTGGAGAAAATCTATTGAGCAAAATCGGTATTGTGATATTCGTAATAGGCATGGGATTCCTTGTCAAGCTTGGGATCGATAGCGGTGTAATCACCGAAGGTCTACGAGTAGCTATCGGTGTTTTGATCGGTGGAGCGATGATCGGTTTAGCACATTATTTACGACATTCCTTTTCCAAATTCAGTTCCATACTTATAGGTGGTGCTTTGGCGGTTTTATACTTCACAATTGCCTTGGCCTTTCACGAATACGGACTATTGCCACAGGTTGCTGCTTTCATCATCATGGTGCTAATTACTGCATTTGGCGTTCTCCTGTCAGTCTCCTACGATCGCAAATCATTGGCTGTCTTGGCACTCATTGGTGGCTTTGGCACTCCGTTTTTTATCAGCACAGGTTCGGGTGATATTGTCACGCTATTCGCCTATATATTGATCCTTGATATCGGTATGTTGACTTTGGTTTACTTCAAAAAGTGGAACATCGTCAATTATCTCACCTATGGGTTCACCTATATTCTATTCTCGGGTGTTTATATCAACAATGAGTTAAACTATATCACCACAGCGAATGGCGAACTATTCCTGTTTCTCACTGCCTTTTATCTGATCTTCTTTGTCATGAGCATTGTCTACAATGTGAAGAACAAAAGAGCATTCAAGTGGCCAGAAATTGGAATGCTATTGAGTAACTCTTCTATCTATTTTGGATTTGGGATAGCCCTGACACAGGGCTACAAAGGTGGGTTGTACAGCGGATTGTTCACAGGGCTCGTTGCGCTATTCAATTTTGGGTTTGCCTATGTATTGTATAAGCGAAAAGAAATAGACAAAAACCTCATCTATCTATTGATCGGACTTGTCCTTACATTTTTGACTCTAGTCGCTCCAATCCAACTCAAAGGGAATTTCATCACGCTGTTTTGGGCACTCGAAAGCGTTCTATTGCTATGGCTTGCCCAAAAATCCCAGATCAAACTCATGAACTTAGCCTCTATCCTTATCTCGCTACTCATGACTATAAGCTTACTGATAGATTGGCAACAAAACTACATCATGTACTCAGACTCATCCATGCGGGTGTTTCTGAATAAAGTTTTCATCACATCCTTCATATCCATGGGGGCACTTTTCGCCACACTCGGCTTGATGAAAAGACAGCAAGACTTTGTATTCCCAAAAACACAATTGGTATGGAGACCTCTATACGTCAAAGTACTTTTCATCTTAATAGTCTATGGTGGGTTCTTTCTTGAACTAGACTACCAATTTATTCAGTTCGAATTAGCCTATACCTATAGAATGATCTTGCTAGGTATATACAACTTTTCCTTTGTGCTTGGACTGATGATCTACCAGTACTTCAAGCCAAGTGATTTACAGCGCAAAGTAATCGCTGGCTTGTCCATCGCCGTGGTAATCTCATACTTGACCGCTTACCTTCATTATATTTCGTTCGCCAGAGATCTATATATAAGCAATCAAGATGCTACATCTACGGGGTATTTTGCACATTATGTTTTGCTCGTACTATTCATCTTGATACTGATCAACCTATACAGAGAGATTTATGTTGAATTTGGATTCAAATCCAAGAATGGAAGCATCGCCCTATGGCTACTAGCATTCATTTGCCTTTTCGTTTGCTCGATCGAAGTAGGTCACATCTCAGTCCTCAGCCAAGGCAACATCGGCAATACCGAAGAGGCTATCGCCTACACACATGCTGTCAAACATGCCTACCCTATCGTCTGGGCAATTTCTGCCTTGGCGCTGATGATACTGGGAATGAAATTCAAACTCAAGACACTCCGCCTGGCTTCATTGGTTATATTCTCGATCACGACGATCAAATTGTTCTTCTACGATCTAGCTGGGAATTCTACTGGAAAGATCATATCATTCATACTCTTAGGAGTGATTCTATTATTGGTTTCATTTCTATATCAGAAACTAAAATTCATAATTCAAGATGATGAAAAGAAAGATTAGTTGGGCAATCTGCTTGCTTTGGTCTTCAGTGATCTATGCACAGGACTTTACACATACGACAGAGATAGAGCCCGTTTCGACAGACGGATATCATAAGATACTCTTGTCTCCCGAACTACTCGGAATGGCAAATAGCAATCTATCTGATCTAAGAATATATGATGAAGCGGGAGTACAACAACCCTACTTCATCCAAAGGGAGTCTGCTCGATCTTCACATCAAGAATTCCGTGCTTATCAAATTATAGAACGAGAACATGAAGAAGACAGTACCTCGTACCTCATATTCAAAAACAACCCCCAAGAGTCTATCCATGAGGTCCACATCATCGTCGAAAACACAGAGGTAAAAAAACGAGCTAGATTGAGTGGTAGTCACAATCAAAAGGATTGGTTTGCCATCAAAAACGACTACTTGCTACAGGCCATGCATAGCACTGACCATACGACAGATTCGAATGTCCTTCGTTTTCCACTCAGCAATTACCCCTACTTCAAGTTAGAAATTGATGACAACCTAAAGGATCCAATACATATCTTGAAAGTAGGATACTACGCCACCGAGGTAAAACAAGGACTCTCTACGCGTTTTGACTTCCCCATCAAGAGCCAACTAGACAGTGCGAACCACTCCTATATCACACTGGCTATGCCTAGAGAGGTTTATCTAGAGAACCTACATGTCAACATCAAAGGAGCCGAGTATTACGCGCGAGATGCTCGAATATTGATCAAAAAGAGCAGAACGAACAGCAAAAATGAAACACGCTACACGTTACATCAAATCGGTAACACGGAGTTTAATTCGTCAAGCGACAATAGCATCAACCTAGGCAGTACGCAAGCCAAAGAGCTACAAATACAAATCGACAACCAGGACAATCAGCCACTGCAAGTCGAACAGGTGACTGCTTCCTTTTTGAATCAATACGCTATTGCCAAACTCTCTCCGGACCACTCTTACCTCATCAAATTTGGAGATCAGAACCTCTATGCACCGATCTATGATCTGGCGGCTTTTAAAGACCAAATCCCTAGCGACCTAGCACTCGCTCACTTATCGCCGATTCATCATATCTCAGACAATAGCCCAACTGCTCAGAAGTCCGTTAGCCTCTTCGAAAACATATATTTGATATGGAGCATCATCGGACTAGTGGGAGTTGTACTCGCTCTAGTTTCCATCAAGATGATCAAGGAAATGGGAAACAAAGCCTAGCCATTTCACTTGCTTGATACAGGAATATCACTGGCATACTAGCCAATCACCGGAGTAGAAATACTGACACAAGAGACAGCAGAGCATCAAAAAGGGTTGTCGATCCTAAGACCAACAACCCTAACTGTTATTTACTGAATAGGTAGCCCTTAGTTCTTACCTCGTTCTCTGCTGGAGTTGATAGTTGTACAATGATGGCACCAAAATCATAGGATCGTTGGTCGCTGCGATATAGGGGTTGGGCTGGTAGTTGATCGTGAGGTCACGATTGCCATGCACTCCGATCAATCGCACAGACGGACCATCTTTCATGCCATTGAGCAGTACGGGTTGTTTACGGTCCATCCCATTGCCAAAACGCACATCGATATTCCAAAAAGTGGTATATGCACCATGAGAAGGCTTCCAATAACCCGCTCCTCCGCCTGCAAAAAGCGGATACTCGTCCTGATCCAAATCAACATAGACCGTGATGTCATCAAATAGATTTTGGTGATTGGCTCCCGAATGCTGATCCAATACTGGATCGCGATATACCGTACAATGGGTATAGACGCTCTTGGTGGCGTGAGTATTGAAACTCAGCGGATGCATTACGCGATTGCGCACAGTCAGGTCACGCACCAGCACGTTGTGCACGCTGCCCATCGCTACACTGTAGTGTGCTTTCTTGTCTCCCGTGGTTTCGATCGATTCGATGGTTACATTGGAGATTTGCTCTGTCAGGATTCCACTATCCGCATTCTTGATTTTTACATCCCGAACCCAGCCATTGAACAGGTTGGTGAGGTAGATGGCGTTGTATCCATCCTCCACATGGTGGGCGATATTGGGAGCCATAGGAAACTCGATATTGAAGTGTGCGATCCCGACTTCTTCCAGGTGCTGCCACTCCACCATCACAGGCTGCCATGCTGGTCTCAGATCGTGAAGCAAGGGGGCTTTGATCGTGACTTGATCACCACGAATCGCCGTGATTTGCACCTGTTGCATGACTAGCGCGTGACTGGGGTAATTCCAATGGTGCGAACCAACCTTCAGTTGTACCGAGTCGTACATAGACCGAATCAGCGATCCTTCTTTGCCTTCCTTATTGTACCATTCGATCTGAACGACATCCCCCACAGCCAGTTTATTTGCAGACGCCACCTTAATTTGGTGTTCCCCTCGTTTTCCTTCCAAAAGCTTAGCAAGTACTTTAGGTTTCTGGTCGTACTTGTCTAGATATGATTTGACCCGTGCGCCTGGCGCTGCTACCCATATCATGCCGCCAGACCAGGCATACTGTGAGAACGGGAGGTCCAAATTATTCTCAGGTTCGCGCTGACGTTTGTCCAGCTCCACCAAGTACTCACGTAGCTCTGTGAGTGGCTCAGGATCATCAAAGTAGCGCATCGGGCGTGGGTAATATAGCGTCGTACCACCCATAGCACTACCCGCCCCCTTGAGTTGGAGATTGCTTCGTGTGATATAAAGAATATCGCTCAAGATAAAACGCCCTGCTGGAAACTGAATCGTGACAGATTCATCCGTTTGATTCGCTGCATCCATTGCACGCCGTACCGCTTGACTATCATCCATACCATCATCCGCCACAGCACCAAAGTCCGTAACATGCAACACTACATCGCTAGCATCAGTCGCAACGGCATCTTCTCCAAAATGGTAGCCCGCATAAGAGTAATCAGGCAGGTACACCTCCTCTTGCAAGGCATGGTCCGTCAATATCTCTGGCAGCTGCTGAGCGGAAACAGACTGGCAAAAAATCATTACACATCCTAAAAAAACTAGTGCTCTCGTCTCTTTATTCATCATATTTCCTATTGTTTGATCACTTTAACGACCTGCTGATCTGTTGCTGTTTTGACTTGGAGGAAATACACGCCTCGGTCCATCTGCTTGGTATCGATCGCTAGGTGTCGAGACGTAGTAGCATCTGATATAATTAGCGTCTGCAACCTTCCTGTGGCATCCATCATTTTGACCTGCTGTATCGTAGTACTCGTGTCCAGTGTCAATAGGTCAGTTACAGGATTGGGATAGACCAAAACAGCATCTAAATCACTTTTAGCAGACAATACCTCTGCCTCTACCGCTACACTGATCGTAGCACTGGATGTACTCCCTATATCATCCGTAGCTACTGCCATTAGTTCATAGACCCCAGCAGCCATACCGAACAATTCTGGATCCAAATCAATACGCTCCCCCCAGATGAAAGGGGGATTGATTTCCTCTCTGTAAAACGTTCCGTCCAAGTATAAATCAACCCTAGCTATCGTACCATCGGTATCTGTAGCATTGATTTCTACTTGGACACTGCTACCCACTGGCAACACCGCGTCCGCTGCTGGTGTAACAAAACTCACTTCTGGTAGCGCATTGATGACAAGCATTTGCTCTACCACGGCCGTTAACCCGTCGCTATCGACAGCCTCTACTTTGAGTACATGCTTTCCTCCTTCGAGTTGGTCAAGTGCATCGATCTCCGACCAGACATAGGGTGCAGTCGTCAGGCTACTGACCATCTCCCCATCTAGGTATAGCGTCACTGACTCGACCGTACCATCTTCGTCGCTGGCGCTTGCCTCCACGACGACAGGTGCTCCTAACCCTATGATTTCATCCGAATCAGGCTTCACGATCTGCACCTCTGGGACGTATCCTACTGACACATCTATTGTTTCGGTAACTATATTTCCATCATCGTCCTCAGCCTCTACTTTGAGCTCCAGCGCTCCTGCATCCAGATCAAACAATGCTGGATCCAACGCTTCGTCTTCACCCCATACATAAGGTGCCGTATCGATGGTGCGCAATGCTACGCCGTTGACAAAAAGTCTAACCGCTGCAATGCTACCATCGGGATCTTCGGCAGTCACTGTCACCACCTGATCCGACCCGATATCTAGATGATCTCCGTATCCTAGAGAAACAAAATACACCTGAGGCAAGGTCGCTTGCTCCTCTAGCCTCAACTGTAACTGCGCATCAAATAACGAGGCGGGTTCTACTTGCTGTCCTTCGAGTTGGTTGAGACCTGTATCTGTCAGGTTCACATCCGTATTGGGCTGGAAACCTACGAAATAAGGATCCGCATAAGTATTGCCATTGCGCGAAAGACTCCAAAAATCATAACCGATGTTGCCCGAGGCATTGTGCTTGAAATTCCAAAAAGTTAAGCCTCTGGCGTGATGCGGATAACTCTCATGTGGTCCGCCATTCTTGTTGAATACACCTCCAGTGACATTGTCTACCAGCGTAGCATAAGGCTGCCCACTGTGACTATCAAAGGACTGATCCGTCTGCATTTGACATCTAAGATAGACCGTATTGACACCCGAGTAGCCCGTCCCAGGGCCATGGTGTTGACTTGCCTCGTCAACACAGTCTTTGACAAGTAATCCATACCCACGACGGGTTAGGAACGACGCGTGTCCCTTCTTGCCCGAAATCGTCACATTCTCTATCGTCACTCCGATGGACTGTCGTACATCGACGACTTGATTCCAACTTCTAAATTCGCAATTGCGCAACCATCCATTCTGCGTGTTATTGAATTGAATGGCGTTCCATGCATAGTCATGGATATCGTCTTTGTGATGCACAAACTCCTCTTCATAGTTTTCCCAATCGGAGACAAACAAAATACCTTCAATTCCTACTTCTTTGATCACGGGTAAGCTTCGTACCTGATAGTCCTCCTCCAGTGTGGGCAAGTCGATTTGTAAAGGGTTTTGAAAAGTCACTCGGTTGCCACTGATCGATGCGATGAGGTGTGGCTCTTGTAGCGTCATCCCACCTGTCACCCCAAACAAACGCGTCCAATCATCCGACAGCTCCAGCGGGTCAAAGTGCGCACGAGCAAACGCTTCACTCTTATGACTGAGATAAATCGCCATCCCAGGTTCTAAGGAACTAGCATCCGCCACGACCACACTCCTGTCCCCTCGGCTAGCTGGCGCATCTAGTACCGTCAAGAAAGTCGCTTGTATATCGCTGGGTTCGAAACGAAACTGCCAGTGACCATTTTTGACACGCATTTGATCCATAAAAATCTCTGTCCCTCCATCTCCACTACCACTTCCTTTGAGCACGATAGAGTCCCTCGTGATGCGCAAAAATTGATTGACATCATTGTCAGGACTCACGATGAATCTCCCAGACGGGAAATATACTACCGCTGGGCCGTCATGCAGCTGTGCGGCATCTATCGCGGCTTGTATGGATTCATCATCATAATCCTCATCAGTGCCATCAGCACCATAGTCTGTCACATCGAACTGCGTCCAAGCTGATACATCAGGTATTTCCTTTTCAGAAAAATGATACCCTGCATAGGAGTAGTCATACAACTCCGGCGTAATCCCCGCAGCCCGATCACTGAGGTAATTTTCCCATATCGGGGCGACTTGAGCCTGTACACTGAGGACACACCAAGTCGCTACACATAATAGTATTAGTCTTTTCATCTGCTATCTCTTTGTTCTCGAATGAATCTAGTGACTTATTCGGGAGGTTGAATAATGAATCGGTTTGGTCGGCACAGGTGGCTCTAGTATATCTAGAAGACTTAAGGATTAATATCCTTAAGGTCTATTTCTAAATAAGTCCCTTTGAAGTTCTGGTTGTAGACGCCCATCACCAGTTTCTTGCTCTTCGGATCAGGGATTACCTCTATCGCAGCTCGTCCATTGGCCATATTGATCACTTCGCTACCTGTAGGTGTCCCCTGATCTTTGACAAGTTCTCCTCCAGCCAAACATTGAAAGTAGGCTCTATCCTCATAGTCCAAACAACGCAACCCTTTCTTGTCTATAGCTCTGGCACTGACGAGATAGTGTCCATTGTCTAGACGCTCGGCTGCTAACACAATCTGATCAGGTGCGCCAGCCTGCTCGAAACTATAGCTGACTACCAAAGAATCGGCAGCAATCACTTTTCTACCCTTGTATCCTATCGCCTCGAAGACATTCTCCCCCTCCTGAAATTCCACATCCCAATTGAGCCCACAGGCTGGATACTGGCCCATGTCTCTTGTTTTCTTGCCGAGGCTCTTGCCATTCAATATCAACTCTACCGTCTCGTTGTTGCTGAATACAGATATATTTTTAGTTTTCCCTTCTGGACCAGATCGCTCAGTCCACGTGTGGGATTCGATGTAAACAAAAGGCTCATCTGACCAGTAGCTCTTGAATACATAATAGGCATCTTTGGGCTTTCCCGACCGGTCGGCGAGTCCCTTTTCGTTAAGATAGGGAATGTCATTTTCAGGCCTAAGTGGCGTCCCGAAATCCTTGAAAGCCCACTGTGCCGACCCTGCGAACTGGTCATAAGATTCAGAAATGGATAAATACCAATCAAATAAATCTACGATGTAGTTTTCGCTCCAGTCACCATCATTAGCAATATTGGGATACTCCACCTGATTGATGGGTTCTTCCCAATCTCCAGCACTGATCTCACCATCTCCAGTGATCGGATTTTCGCTATGTCGACCGACGAAACTTGACCCTCCATACTCCATGTGTAGGAAATGATCATATTTGGCCAGTGACTTTTCGAGCGCATTTTCATAGCCCTTGTATGTACCAGAGTACCAACCAGACCAAATCGACGGACTGAACACATCGACGATATCAGCACCTGCGTAATACTTGCGAATGGAAGTCTTTCTGCTAGGGTCAAGTTCATGCGATAGGTCATTGAGCTCGGATAGAAACGCATTGATCTCCTCCTCGTCATCTCCGTTTTCAAAATCTGGCAGCCAATAGATTTCATTGCCCAATGACCACAGAATCACACTTGGGTGATTGTAATTCTGATCGATCATTTCAGTGAGTAGATTCTTCGTATTGGTTTTCCACGTATCGTCTCCTACCCCTCCGCGACACCACGGCAATTCATCCCAGACTAGAATACCTAGCTCATCACAGGCTTTGTAGATTTCTGGATCTTGTGGATAGTGTGCCAAGCGAACGAAATTTGCCCCCATGCCTTTGATCATCTCCATATCCTGACGGTGCATTTCATTAGGAAGAGCTGCACCGATCCCAGCAGACTCCTCATGGCGATGCGTACCACGCAGCAAGAGCCGTTTACCATTGAGATAAAAAGGGCCATTTTGGGTAAATTCGAACCAGCGATAGCCGTAGCGGTCATCGACTGTATCGACCACTTTTCCATCCTTGATCAACTCTACTTGCACTTGGTACAGTTGCGGATTGTTCACGTCCCATAGTTTTGGTTTTCTGATCTCAAAATCAATAGACTGTGTCGCTTTGGCTGCTGTCTCTTGGTCATAGACCACTTTCCCTTTTGGATCAGTGACTCTCGTTCTGACTGTATAAGCAGTCGTTTCAGTTCCATCTAATGTGACATCTATCAGAGTAGATGCACTACTTTCGCTCACTGCTGGTGTGGAAACCTGCACAGAAGATACCCGTGTCTTGTGGGTCTTGACCAGCCAGACATCACGTGTGATGCCACCATAGATGAAGAAATCAGATTTCTGAGAAGGGATGATTTGGCGATCATAGCTGTTGTCTACTCGTACGCTCACGGTATTAACCCCTTCTACCAAATAAGTCGTCATCTCTGCCTCAAAGCCTATATATCCGCCGATATGAGTAGTTGCCAAGTTGCCATTGATGTATACCTCCGTAGTAATATTCGCTCCTTCGAAATAAAGGAAATACCTATCACCCTCAGACAAACGCTCTACCTCAAACGACTTTTTGTACCAGCTAGCATTTCGTCTGTATCCAGGAGCCTGATCCATCACGTCAGTAGCATTCCAAGTATGAGGGAGGTCGATCCGCTCCCATCCTGCCTGCTGATTCGCTTCTACCCATGTAGATACAGGCTGCTCCAGATAGTCCCAATCGGAATTAAACTTGCTTTTCTCTCTCTCCATTGCCCAGCCTCCGTATGCGATCAGTACGCCAAGCATAATTCCTAATATTCTCTTCATTTCATTGATTTTACTCCCGAAATACGCCTTTCAGGATAATTATTCATTAATCTCTCTCGGACAAACAACTACACTATACTACTGTCCCGAACGCATCGACCGATAGAGTGCCTCCAAAAAGTAATAATCTGCATAGGCGATCGGCTGATCTATCTCATCATCCTTTGGGTAGTTGCCCGTGCTATGACCTAGCAAAAATGGCACGGTCAAACCTGCAGGTAGTATATAAGCCTCCGAATCCAATGCATCCAAAATAGCCAATGCAAAAGGTGCATATCGCTCGTCCGTAGTGTTCTCGTCTAGCTCCAATAATGCAGAAGCAATGACCGCTGCTGCCGAAGCATCTCTCGGTGCATCTGGAATACTCGGATCTTTCATATCCCAGTAGAAAATTTTATCCTCTGGCAAATTGCCCAAGGTCATGAGGTAATCCGCGATTTGTTCCGCTTGCGCTAAGAATGCTGGATTTTGAGTATATCGATAAGCCATCACAAACCCATAGAGTCCCCAACCCTGACCTCTCGACCAGACCGACTCATCGTTCAAGCCTTGGTGGGTGATCTTCTGTACAGGTTGTCCTGTCTCTACATCATAGTCCACTACATGGTAGCTACTGTTGTCTGAGCGGAAATGATTCTCCATCGTCAGCGTCGCATGTGATACGGCGGCCTGATGATAGCTACTGTCTCCAGTCAGTCGTGTGGCTTGAAAAAGCAGCTCTAAGTTGAGCATGTTGTCAATGATCACAGGATACTGCCATCTATCTTGGCCAAAATCCCATGATTTGATACATCCAACCTTAGGATCAAAACGGGTCATCAGTGTCTTGGCACTTTGGATCAGTACTGCTTTGTAATGCTCGTTTTGGGTAATCTCATACGCCTTACCAATACTACTGTAGACCTTGAACCCCATATCATGGGTACGGCCATTCCATTGCTCCCTTTCCATGAAAGGAATCCACTGCTCTGCGCGATCGAGATATTTTTTCTCTCCCGTCAAATGATACAAATAAATCATCGAGCCAGGAAAAAAACCGCTCGTCCAATCCGAGGATCCTACACCTCTCACTTCTTTATTCTCCTCTAAACTCCTAGGAAACTTCGTAGAATCCACTTCATAGTTGAGTAGATAGTGAAACCGAGCACTTAAGCTCGGTTTCACTATTAAAGAATTTGTTGTCTCATCTTTTTCTTTGCTATCCTGCTGGGTATTTTCCTCACACCCTAGGGCAATCGCTAAAATCAGTACAAATAAAATTCTTGTTTTTATCATTAGTAATTATCGTTTTGATCCAAGTTCGGGTTTCTATCCACATCCGCTTGATATTTAGGAAATAAATAATCTTTTGCTGGATTAAAATTCTGTGGTTCTCGTCCAGTAGCACCAAATACCTCTGCTCCCAACTGCCTTCTCTGAATGTCATACCATCTACCTCCTTCGAATGCTAGCTCCAATCTACGCTCCTCCAATACTTCGTCTCGAAATGCGTCAACAGACATCCCTGTCGCTACATTGGCTGGTACAGCACTATCATTAGACACATCACCATCCAACTCTCTACGCGCTCTCATCCGTATGTCATTGATATAACCTTCCGCTTCAGCATTAGCTCCTGAATTCATCTCGTTCAACGCTTCGGCAGCTATCAACAGCACCTCAGCATAGCGCATCACAGGAAAATCTACGTCAGAATCTCTACCATTATTGCCAGACAAAGTACCTGCCTCACCAGATGCACGAAAATATTTTGCGATATGTGGTCTAGATACGTTTCGAGCAATATTCTCCCATGAGGTATAAGGAGTTGATACCCCTTGATAAATCAGTAAAGTATCAAAACTCACAGCACGACGGTAGTCCTGTGCATCCCAGTCCTCGAATACATTTAAAGCAGGCACAGCCACACTCCAGCCTTCTCCTGTCGAAAAGCGCTCATCACCTCTCGGTCCTGTGACAGAAGCCAAGTAGTCGGTGGCAGCATTGGCTCCCCCTAGAGAACCCGGGTTACCAGCAGCATCATTCCCTACAAAATTCACTTCGAACATCACTTCGTTAGATGCATTAGGCAATGACGGGTCATATAGTGCTGCATAATCTGCTTCCAGATTGTACATAAACTTGCCACTGTTGTCTATCACGTATTTAGCTTCATCATAAGCATCAGACCAATCGCCTCGCGTCAAATGCACAGAAGCCAAAAAACCCGCAGCAGTACCTTTGCCAGGTCTAGACCTCATCGTCGGGACATCAGGCAACCATTGTTTGGCATACTCTAGATCCTCTATGATTCCTTCATACACATCTGACTCAGCACTCTGAGGCAATGTATAGGCTAAATCAGCATCCGAAAAAGCAAAATCAATGTAAGGAATCTCTCCAAATAGACGAACAAAATTGTAATGAACATAGGCCCGCAAAAAGCGTCCTTCGGCTATCACTGGATTGATCTGATCCTCTGGCGCATCCAAGCCTTCTCCTCCTTCAATGGCGTAATTGACTGCTGCCAATATCTGGTACCCCATAGGCCAAAAGCTACCGACCATCCCACTGTTCGCACTCATAGCCATCTGATCCACCTCGATACGTGCAGAAGATGTAGTCATATCACCGATCGTGACCATATCCCCTCTCAGGATTAGTGAAAGAGATATTTTTCTCCCCATGAAGTTCTCATGTGCCAGCAGAGAGTATCCTCCACTAACGCCATTGGCTACATCCTGTGGTGTCTTATAAACCGCCTCAGGTGCCAATAACCCTACAGGCTCTTCGTCTAGTGTACCGCATGAATATGTACCTAATACGAGCATCGATAGACATGCTATCACTGTATATTTTATATTCTTCATTTTCTTCAATTTTAAAGTCCTAAGTTGATTCCAAAAGTGTATGCACGGACATTAGGATAACTCGCATAATCCAAGCCTATGTTTCGGTTGCCATCCGCTCCACTGCCTGAGTTTTGATAACCGACCTCTGGGTCTAGCCCTGGATAATCTGTCATCGTGAGCAGGTTCTGCCCACTGACATAGAGACGCAGCGACCTGATGAAAGTCTTGTCCAAAATGGTCTTTGGGAAAGTATACCCTAAAGTCACATTTTTCAACCGTACATAGCTGGCGTCATACACATACTTGTCAGACACCCTAAATGCTCTCGTAGAAGAGGCCTTTGGCACATCCGTATTAGGATCTGTAGGCGTCCATCTATCCAATGCTGATGATAGCACGTTACTCTTGCCTGACATGGTTTCTAACTCCATGTTCGTAAAGCTGAGCATGTCATTGCCATGTACGCCTTGGATGAAAATATTGAGATCGAAATTCTTGTAACCGAAACTGTTGTTAAATGACCACACAAAATCTGGGTGGGGATTGCCAATGATTTTTCTATCCTCTCCTGAAAGGAGTCCATCTGGCTCACCATCAGGCCCAGAGATATCGGCATAGCTCTCGCCTCCTGCCTCTTGCTCAAAACCAGACCCAGGAATGAACGCATCTCCTGTTTGATAAATCCCCTGATAATCATACCCATAGAATACGCCCACTGGCTGACCTTCTAAGAGCAGTTGTGATGAGCCATCTAACAAAAAGTGACCTGGCTCTTGCCCATAGAACTCTACCGAATCAGGCAACTCTAGCACCTCATTTCGGTTGGCAGAGATGATGAAATCTGAATTCCATGTAAACTCTCCTACCAAATTTTTGGTACTCAGCATAAACTCAAACCCTTTGTTACTCACCTTTCCGATGTTTTGTAGCTGTGTCCCTACACCTACATAAGATGGTAATTGTCTCTGAAACAGCAGGTCGCTCGTGATCTTCTCATAGTAGTCCATCACTACGTTGACACGCCCCTCGAATAGTCCTATATCCAACCCTACATCGACCTGGCTAGTCGTCTCCCACGTCAAGTCAGGGTTAGCAAGTGTACCTACCGCGAGGGCATTACCACCTGGTACGATGGAGTAAGTCGGCTCTAGACTGGCCAATGATTGGTAAGGGCCAATCGCTTGATTTCCAGTGAGTCCGTAGCTACCTCTCAGCTTCAGTTGTGTCAAGAAGTTCAGGTCATCCATAAAGCTCTCGCCTTTGATATCCCATGCAACTGCTCCTGATGGAAAAAATGCCCACTTGTTGTTCGCCGCAAAATTAGATGCGCCATCGTATCTACCCGTAAAAGTCAACACATACTTGTTTTGTAAAGAATAGTTAGCTCTCGAATAGAACGACTTGATAGTCGACTCTGTTAGACTAGAAGTAGGTGTATTAGGTACAGCTCCCTGATCCAATGACCAGAAACGACCTGCATCGGTAATAAAACCTTGGCTAGAAGCCTTCCATGCTTCTGATGTGTTTTTCTGAAAAGAATACCCAGTCACCCATGTCAAACGATGTGGACCGTATTCTTTGTCCACGGTAAAGTAGTTCTCACTAATGACCGAAGACTGTTTGCGTGACTCGATTCCACCGAGACCATCAGCTCCTTGACCCCTGATCAGCGTAGTTGGCCAGTACTCGCCATCTCTCCAGTTGGTAGAGCCTATTCCTAAGGTAGTTTTGAAACTCAACCAATCGGTGAATTTCAAATCCGCATAAACATTGCTCTGAAAACGATCCGTGACACGTTCTCTGTCATACTGAGTAGCCATCGCTACGGGATTGTCTAGTTGATCCCCTATGGTGGATCGCGTGTACATACCATTGGCATCATAGATCCCTAAATCGGGGTTAAACCTAAAGGCAGTACTCGTCACGCCTGCTTGTCCAGCTCCACCAGACCCCTCTTGGGTACGTACACCGACATTCGTACCTCGGCGACCATACATGCTCATGCCTAGCTTAAGAAATTTGGTTGCTTCTACGTTTACGTTTCCGTTAAGTGAATATCGCTTGTACTCCGATCCGACAACTACTCCCTGCTGATCAAAGTAGGTACCTGACAAGTAATAGGTCACATTCTCTGCTCCTCCACTCACTGAGAGCTGATTGTTCGAGATGATACCTGTTTGGTAAATTTCGTCCTGCCAGTTGGTATCCGATCCGAGATTAGTATAAGGAGCGAACTCGTTCATATAATCCGTAAACTCCGCCGCATTGAGCAGATCCAGCTGTTTGGTTGGAGACTGGGTACTATATGATGAATTAAAATCGATTTTTATTTTCCCTTTAGATCCCTTTTTGGTCGTCACCATGATGACACCATTGGCTCCTCTAGAACCATAGATCGCGGTAGCCGAAGCATCTTTGAGCACTTCGATAGAAGCGATATCTTCTGGTGGAGGCATCTCTGCTCCCACAAATCCATCTACAACCGTAATCGGATCACTACTGGCGTTGATAGAAGTTCCACCTCTGATTTTGACATTGAAGCTCGCGCCCGGCTGACCACCATTGTTAGAGTTGATCTGTACACCAGCAGCTCGCCCCTGTAGCGTCTGCGTAGCTGAGAGTGCTGGGAACGCTGCAATATCTGCGGACTTCACCGAGGAGACTGATCCTGACAGGTCACTCTTTTTGACTGTACCATATCCTACCACGACGACTTCCTCTAGTGAGGTGTAGTCTTCTTCTAATTGGACATCTATCTGTGATTGGTTATTGACTGGTACTTTGACTGTTTTGTATCCCACAAAGGATATCACCAATACCGCATCAGGTGATGCTTCTATTGTAAATGCACCATCAAAATCCGTAACTGTACCTATACTCGTCCCCTCTATCAAAACGGCTGCTCCTGGTATCCCAGATTCATCGTTAAATGAGGTCACGACACCTTGTACTTTGTTACTCTGAGCTTGTGCGGCTGATGAGGCCGCTGCTATCACTAGGATAGCGATCACAAGCTTAAAGCGTTTTAGTAAATCTTCTTTCATAAGATTGTTTTTTGTTAAATGAAATAAATTATGATGAGGGACATCATGACGATGAAAACACCTAATATCCACTCTTGCCAATGCTTTTTTAGATTCATGCTTTCTAAAAATTTACATGACAATTCTACTTTCGTTTAACAAACCAAAAGTACAGAACAGGTACACTATTGTACATTTATATCCACTCAGGGGATTTATTTGATGATTTTAAGTCTTAGACTCAGGTGGAGTGTTGAATTTATCAGCATACTGACTCGGGGTGCTACCGTGGTATTTTTGAAAGCACTTGCTAAAGTATTTGGGGTTCTTGAACCCGACCTTGAAACTGATCTGACTTACTGTGATCTTCCCTTGCTCTAGCAGGTTCGCTGCACGCTTCATCCGCATCGAATGGATGAATTCATTGGGGGTTAGATTCGTCCATGCCTTGACTTTCGTAAACAACATCGTGCGGCTCACTCCGAGCTCCGTACAGAACAGCGAGACATCAAAAAACTGGTTGTCGATGTTTTGATCCACGATCTCAATGGCACGCTGTAGCATCTCTTCGTCTACAGATGATATCGTCAGTTCGCTCGGAGCGATCTCGGCATTGGACTGAAATCGGTCTTTCAGGTTATCTACGAAACGCAGTAGGTTTCTAACCTTGAGCTGCAGTTCTTTGGTATTGAAAGGCTTATTGATATATTCATCTGCACCAGACTCTAACCCTTCGTATTTGAAAATCAACGAAGTACGTGCCGTCAGCAAGATGAACGGTGTATGACTCGTCTTCAAGTTGGCTTTGACCTGCGTACAAAATTCAATGCCATCCATCTCTGGCATCATCACGTCACTAATAATCAGATCTGGCACCTCACGAATCGCTACACGCAACCCCAGCTTACCATTCTCTGCCTCTAGGATATTATACTCTGCCGACAGTATATCAATGATAAATCGACGAACATCAGAGTTGTCCTCTACGACCAATACAGTTTTAGCGTCTGCATTTTTAGGCTGTATGACAGCATTTTGAATAACCTCAGACCAATCTGTGACTACTTCTGGCTGGTAATTCTCCAGCGCATCGCTTCCCTTGAAGTTACTAATCACCTGATTAGGCAACAAATGATCACTGCCTAGCGGTAGCCAAACACTAAAGGTACTACCCTGCCCTACCTGACTCGTGACCGTTACTTTGCCCTGATGCAGATCGACGATACTCTTAGTCAAAGCGAGACCTATCCCAGTACCACGCTGAGATTCGCTCTGAGCCGTATCCATCGGAAACTGAAAGAACCGGTCGAAAATTTTGTCCTGTGTCTCAGCAGGTATTCCCTGCCCTGTATCGATCACCCGGATCTCCACTTCCGTTCCCCGACGATGAACCTCTACTCGAATTGTTCCATTCTCTTGGGTATATTTAAAGGCATTGGAGAGTAGGTTGTACATGACCCGTTCCAACTTGTCCCGATCAAAAAACACCAATACCTCCTCCTCCTCGGATAGAAAGTCATAGGTATACTTTCCGTTTCGCGCATAAGTCTTAAAGGATAGATAAATCTCACGAACGAACTTTACCAAATTACCTTCCGCTGTTTCGAGCGGTGCTTGCTTATTTTCCATCTTGCGAAAATCCATCAGCTGATTGATGAGTTTGAGCAGTTGGCCCGCATTGTGTTGCATGATTTTCATCTGCTTATAGATTGCACTACTCCCTTGATAATCACGAAGGATCTGTTCTAAGGGACCGAGTATCAGCGTCAGCGGTGTTCTAAACTCATGAGATATATTGGTAAAAAATTGCAACTTGGACGTAGTGAGCTCTTGCTCCTTTTTGTGCAACTCTAGCTCCAGATCCAGCTCATATTGTAGCTGGGTACGTGACCGTATACTTCTAAACAGTACTAGCAAGGCCACAGCAATCGCAAATCCATAAATCACAAATGCCCATACCGACCTCCACGGCGCTGGATGAACCTTAATTTGGAGTTCAGTCCATTGGTCGGACCACAAACCGTCATTGTTAGCTCCTCGAATCTGAAACAGGTAATCTCCAGGGTTCTGGATCGCATAACTCACCGAAGGAATCATCGATTGTCTCCACTCGCTTTCCAAACCCTTCAACCGGTACTGAAACTGATTTTTTTTAGAGTTGACATAGCTGGGTAGCGCAAAATCAATGGAAAAATTAGACTGATCATAATCTAACGCTATCGCCTCCGTCAGTGCCAGTGTCTGCGCCAGTATATTAGTCGAATCATTCGGGATTATCTGAGAGTTGTTGACCGTCAACTGGCTGAGGACTACCTGTGTAGTGAATGGGTTAGATTTCAACTGTGAGGGATCAAACCAAGTAACCCCTCTGGGAGACCCAAAAAACATAAGCCCCTCTTCGCTCGCCAGCGATGATTTGTTATTGTACTCGTTGGAGTTCAACCCGTCCGATTCGGTAAACAATTTAATTTCCTCAGTATTAGGGTCGAAACGTGCGATTCCGTTGTTAGAGCTCACCCAAAAATACCCCTTAGCGTCCTCCTCTATTGCATGAATGATCTGGCTAGAGTTAGGTACCTCCCCAAAAATATCGACAAATTGAAACGCTCCATCCACCATACGATACAGTCCCTGTTCTTTGGTGGCCGTCCAGATCGTCCCATCTCGTGATTGCTCGATAAACAAAACGTCCTGTCCGTTCTCTAGTGCTTCATCGTAGAAGTAATGCTGAAAAGATTCGTAAGGATTCTCTGCGTCCACAGTAGACAAATTGAGTCCATTTTGAGTGGCTATCCAGAGGTTGCCTGCTCGGTCTACCATCAGTGACCGCACCTGATTGTCAGACAAACCCATCGCTCGATCTTCCTGCTGCTGTATCCATCGAAGGTCACCAGACACTGGGTCATAGAGGTTTAAACCTCCTCCAAAAGTACCGATCACCCAATGCCCCACCTGATCCTGTACCACATCATAGACGCTATTGTGACTCAATCCCTCTTTGGTAGACAGTCTCAAAACTTGCTTCTTGTTTCGAAGATCCCACAATACAATCCCTGCATCAAAAGTACAAATCCAGATTCGTTCTCCTTTGGTTTCCCAGTTGAGGTATTTCACATTACTACTAGGTATAGCACCATCGCTACTGCTCACATAGTCAAATGTCCCACGCCTTCTATTGTATATATTTAGTCCTCCTCCTTCGGTACCTAGATAGTAGGTTTCATCATCTTGCAGGACTGCACTGACGACATTGTTGCTCAGACCTCCTCCATCCGGTTCCTGACTCAGGTTATTAAAATTAAAATTAACCTCATGCCACATATTGAGTCCACCAAAATAAGTGCCTACCCATATCGCTCCATTGTCACTGCAGTAGACCTTTTTGATTTTATTTTCAGACAGCCCGTCCTGATCCCGAGGGTCAACAAGGCTAGCGATCATCTCTCCATTTGGCATCAATCTATTTAATCCCGTATAGGTACCTATCCAGAGCGAACCATCCAGACCGTACTCAAGCGAACGGATATTGTCATGCACCATAGCGGGCGTAGTATTCGTATCATAGTGTGCTACCGTCTGACCATCTGGGTCGACCAGAAACAACCCCCAATCCCGCGTACCAACCCACATATTGCCTTTAGGGTCTTCCAAAACTTCTTGTACAAAACTGGTCTGTAAATCTGCTGAGTCTCCAAGTGGAACATCCTCAAAGATGAGCAATGTAGCTTCGGGGTTTCTCGTCACACACAGACCATTAGAGGTCGCGATCCATACCGCTCCACGGCTATCTTGATAGATATCTAAGATGTAATCACCAGCCAAACTATTCGACCTATTGGTATCATGACGGATGGTTCTGATCTCATGGGTTTTAGGATTGATGATATTGAGACCTTCTTGTGTGCCTACCCATATTTGATCTTCGGAGACGACCTCCAGCGTACGTATGGTGTGATTGGATAAGACGTTTTCGCCCGCATCGCTGGCAAGATAGCGTTCGAATCGCTCACTACGCTGGATGTAATGATTCAGACCATTATAAGTACCGATCCAAAGATCTCCTTTTGCATCGACTTTGATCTCTAATATGTCGTTGTTGGATAAACTGGTAGAATCTGTGGGGTTGGTTCTGAAGACTTGAAAACTCCGCCCATCGTAGCGGTTTAGTCCATCACGGGTTCCAAACCACATCATCCCAAAATCATCCTGAGCGATCGCGATCACGGCACTTTGAGACAGTCCCTCCGCAGAATGAAAATGCTTAAAGGCGAGTTTACCTTCATCAGCCACACTCCACCAAGTGTACAACATCAGTACACACACCGCTATGCATTGCTTCATTCCTCTCACGCCTGCTTACTTCTAATTTTGTCTCTCAGAATAAAAAATGGCGACTACTTCACGGGAAAGCAGTCGCCATTCCAAGCCTAAATTTGGCTAAGTTGTAGCATAAAATCGTACAAATAAAGGGGTAAATTCGTACAAACCCTTCTAAGAGAACACTAGAGGTATATTACTCTATGACTACTGCAGCGCTAAAAACCAATGCTTGCTGTGCCACTGTCTCTCCAAAACCTTCGGCAGTCGAAAACTGAGCATCAGTAGGTTCCCAGCCCGCTACAAAGTAGTACTTCGGTGTCTCATTGCTCTTGAACGCTACATAATACGTCTCGATAACACCGTCCCCTTCGTTAGCAGTCTCTCCAGCATCTACGAACGAATCACTAGTGACCACCACTGCCATCCCTAGGTTATCCTTGTTCTCAGACTGCTGGTCAAACGTATAGATATACCGACTCTGAGGAGTCTCTCCCGTGTACATTTTATCAGCATATTTGTTAACAATTCCAGTCACCCAGGTGACATCCTTTTGGTCACAGATCAACTCTTCTTGGTAGCCATACTGACCAGCCCAGATCGTGATACGCTCGGTAACTGATAGATCGCCTACAGGTGTATTCCAACCCTGATGCCTTACCTCAAAAATCGTACGAACAGGCCCTTCTACAATCGTAGCATACTCTCCTGCTTCTGTATCTCCTAACTTCACCAGCGAATCCTCATACATCATCGCCACAGCACCAGCCCCGAGACTGTTCCCAACCTTGAGCACGTCCATACCCCAGTCATCTTGCTTGTGATAGTTCTGACCTTTGACCCCTGCTAAGTGAAGCGTCATTTTATCGGTCGTCTTACCGTAGATATCCTTTCCGTTTCGAGAGTCAAAATAGAGTCTAAAACCTACTTTGTCGTTTTCCCAAGCAGGGCCTTCCATCTGATACATCATCGGATACTGCATCGCAATATTGTCAGCATGTCTGACTTCCTGATCTTTCTCTACAAAAGCATCTGACCGGTCATAATCCACGCCAAGATACACGCTGGTACGTTGTGTAAATGTCGGATAGACACTCGTCTTGCTCAGATCGAGCACCTTGTCTGTACTGGCTGTCAAAGCCACCAAAATGGCAATTTGATCCCAGTTACCGTCACCATCTAGATCATCCAACTGCTGTGGCACGACAGATCCTTGATCCTTGAGTAACGGAAATGTGCCCGCTTCTAAAACACCTAATTTCTGCTCGATCACTACTCTCTCAATCACGACAGGCATCTCAGCGATATCCTGTGACAATTGGTTTTTAAGTATCACAGTCACTGCTGGGGGCTGACATGCTGCCAGTCCCAGTAGTGATAGTGCTATTATTCCTAACTGCTTCATTAGTCTTCGTTGCTAGGTTTTCCAATAGTCGCGAGAATACCTCCATCGACATAAATCACTTGGCCATTAACGAAATCACTGGCCTTTGAACTCAAGAAGACCGCTGCACCTTCCAAGTCAGACGGGTCTCCCCATTTGCCGGCAGGCGTACGTCCCACGATGAAGTCATTGAACGGATGTCCATCGACTCGAATCGGAGCAGTTTGGCTCGTCGCAAAATACCCAGGGCCGATTCCGTTGGTCTGGATGTTGTGCTTTGCCCACTCTGTCGCCATATTTTGCGTCAGCATTTTCAATCCACCTTTGGCTGCTGCATAGGCTCCTACGGTGCTACGACCAAGCTCACTCATCATGGAGCAGATGTTGATGATTTTACCGCTCTTGCGTGCAATCATACCTTTTACCACATGCTTTGATACGATGAACGGACTCACTAGGTCTACCTTGATCACCTGCTCAAACTCCGCTACTTCCATCTCTTCGAGCGGTACACGCTTGATGATCCCAGCGTTGTTGACCAAGATATCGATATCACCTACTTCCGATTGGATTTTAGCGACAGCTGCTTTGACTGCCTCTTCGTCCGTCACGTCAAACTTATAGCCGCTGACCTTGATGCCTTCTTTTTCGTATTCTTTGATGGCATTGTCGATCTTCTCTTGCGACGAATTTCCGTTGATCACTACGGTAGCTCCTGCTTTGCCGAGTCCCATCGCCATGGCCATCCCTAGGCCATGTGTAGCACCCGTCACGAGCGCTACTTTTCCTTTTAAATTAAATAAATCCATGCTTTTTATCTTAATTCGTTGATTGGACAAACATCCATGTCTGTATAGTCTAGATTCTCACCAGCCATACCCCAGATGAACGTATAGTTAGACGTACCTGCACCTGAGTGGATTGACCAAGGGGGAGAGATCACCGCTTGCTCATTTTGCATCCAGATGTGTCTCGTCTCATCAGTCTGTCCCATGAAGTGACACACAGACTGCTCAGGAGGCACTTCGATGTACATATAAACCTCCATACGGCGATCATGTACATGCGATGGAAGGGTGTTCCATACACTACCTGTCTTGAGCTCGGTCATCCCCATCTGTAGTTGGCATGTATCTACCACACCGCCTATGAGCATTTGGTTTACTGTTCTAGCATTGGCGGTTTCGAGCGTTCCTAGCTCTAGCTTTTTCGCCTCTGCTTTAGTGACTTTCTTGTTAGGGAATGAATGGTGCGCTGGTGCTGAGTTCAAGTAGAACTTCGCTGGAGCAGACGCGTCTTTGCTTTCGAAGATCACTTCTTTGGCTCCCATACCTACGTATAGTGCATCCTTGTAGGTCAATTCGAAGGCTTCTCCATCTACGTATACCGTACCGTCCCCTCCGACATTGATCACACCGAGCTCTCTCCTTGCTAGGAAAGTCTCCGACTTCAACGGATCGATGGTTTCCAAGGTCAATTTCTTAGAAGCAGGCACTGCAGATCCAGCAATGTATCGGTCATAGTGTGTATAGACCAAGACGACCTCATCCGGCTTCATTAGATTGTCAATCAAGAACTCATTTCTTAGTTCTTTGGTGTCCAATTTTTTTACCGCATCTGGACTCGATGCATATCTTACTTCGTACGAAACACTCATGAGCTATTTCTTTTTTGATTTATAAATTCCTTTGGCTTCAAAGGTAAATATTAAAAATACAATCGATTGTATTTTGTGTTGCTTTTTTATTTTATCTTCGCCACTCCAATGAAAAAGAAGGCCACCATACACGACATAGCCCGCGAGCTCAACATCAACGCCAGCACGGTATCTAGGGCTCTAGCCGATAGCCCTCGGGTCAAAGAAAAGACCAAAAAACTGATCCAAGAAAAGGCCGCTGAAATGGGGTATTCGCGCAATCACTTGGCTTCTAACCTACGTACACAGCGCACACATACTATAGGTGTTATCGTCCCCAATATTTCACGACACTTCTTCTCTACTGTGATAGGCGGCATGGAAGAAATCGTCTCAGAACAAGGTTACAATCTGATCATTTGCCAATCACATGATAGTGCAGAACGCGAAGCACAGCTCGTTGACACCCTACTGGCCAATCAAGTCGATGGCATCATCTTGTCGATCGCTACCGAGCAGAGCGACGGGAGTCATATACAACGCATCGAAGCAAGTGGGAAGCCGGTGGTGTTTTTTGATCGTGAATGTAAAACCATCCAAGGTCACAATGTGCTCATCGATGATTTTTCGAGAGCTTATGAGTTGACAGACAGCTTGATCCAAAACGGCTGTCGTCATATTGTCCACCTCGGTGGCAACAGCGAAGCAAGTATCTATCAAGACAGGCTAAGAGGGTATAAAGATGCACTGGAGAAAAATAACATCGAATTTCAGGAGGATTGGGTCTTCAAGAGCCGACTCAAACAGCTAGATGGTCAAGAAATCGCGCAGCAATTGCTCACTAAGGATAAAATGCCTGACGCCATCTTCTCTGCCAATGACGTAGCTGCTATCGCAGCGATGGAAGTGCTCCAAAAAGCAGGCATCCGAATACCCGAAGAGATCAAAGTGTTTGGTTTCAGTGGCGAACCGATTTCGGCCTACACCTCTCCCGCACTCAGTACGGTCAATCAAAACCCGAATCTCATGGGACAAAAAACGGCAGAGCTGCTTCTCGATCAAATCAACGGAACACAGCTACCCGTCCACAATACCATCATCCCCTCCGAGATCATCATCAGACAATCCTCTCTAAAAACAGACTAACAGCATCTTGTCTCTTTAGTCTTGGTTCTATAGATCTAGTCTCTACCCCTAATGTTCACAGTACATTAAGTTCTCCTTAGTGATGATATCCAAAGGAAGAAACTGTTGTTGCTCTACTTCCATATTGAGCAGTAAATGCTGGTGTAAGGCTTGAATCGCCTTAAAGCCCTGTTGCTTCGGTTGCTGATGAATGAGATAGTTGATCGTTCCATCTTCGAGATACATTTTATTCTCCTCGATCAGGTCATAACCGACCATGCGAAGTTTTAGTTCTTGCTTCACTTCGTTCATCTCTGTGGCCAAAAAATAAGATCGAGAGTTGGGGACGAAAACACGAACCGGTTTCTTTCTGATCAGCATACGCTCTATTAGTTCACTGTAGCCCATCGCTTCCTGCTCCATGTTTATTTTGATAACCTGAGGACTGTTGTTCACTTCTTCAAAGTAATTTTCCAACCCTTCTATCCGCGCTGCAATGGTTTTATTGTACAAATCTGCCATTTGGAAAGTAATCACGTACAAATCATAATTCTCAGAATACCCTTCGTGGAGCAACCCTCCAGACATGCGACCACTCTGAAACGCATCCTGACCAATGTATGATAGACAGTTAGGCAATGGGATTTTAGAATCCACTAAGATCACCGGAATCTGACTTTTTTTCAACCGCTCAACTGCAGGACTGTTCTCATTCAGAAATATAGGTGCCAGCACAATACCGTCCGGCTTGGCTGCCACGACCTCTTGGATGATCCCTTCTATCTCTGTCTGTGACTCCACCGCTAGACTATAGGCATGCATATCGACTTGCAAGAAATCATACTCCGCCACAGCTTTCTCTACGCCCTGTCGGTGTTTCACCCAATAGGAGTTTTTCTCTGGCAAAATCACCGCAAGATGATAAGTCTTATTCAACTTGAGATTGCGTGCATAGACGTTAGAAGAATAATTCCCTTCCTTAGCGATTCTGAGGACTCTTTCCTTGGTCTCTGGCGAAACACGTCCTCTATCGTGTAGCACACGATCAACTGTCCCTATGGATACATCTGCCTGTTTGGCAATCTCCTTTATAGTAATTCTCGGTTTCATATCGAATCTAAAGTTGTAAAAAACATTTTGAATTCAGATGCAATATACTACATTTGTCAAAACAATGTTAACGTACACGCACTAACAACACTCCTAGACGAGTGTTTTTTAAAAGCGAAATGCGGTAACGTACACACAGACTTTACAAACAAACACATACATGGAATCTATTCAAAACAAAGTAGTCGTCATCACTGGCGGTGGCGGTGTGCTCTGCGGCACGATGGCTAGCAAACTTGCAGCATTAGGTGCCAAGGTCGCCATTCTCGACTTAAAGCAGGAAAATGCTGAACAAGTAGCAGAAAGCATTCGCCAATCAGGTGGAAATGCCATCGGTCTAGCAGCCAATGTCCTAGACAAAAACAGCCTACTTGCAGCACAAGCTGAAGTGCACAGGCAGCTAGGTAAATGTGACACCCTCATCAATGGCGCTGGAGGCAATCACCCCAAAGGCACCACCTCTAAGCCCTACTTCGAGCCAGCAGATTTAGACGCTACAGAAGAACTCACGACATTTTTCGATCTCGATCCAGAGGGAATCAAGTTCGTCTTTGACCTCAACTTCATCGGGACACTCCTACCCTGTCAGATATTTGCCAAGGACATGGTCTCCAGTCAAGGTGGCAACATCATCAACATCTCGTCGATGAATGCCTTCACGCCGCTCACCAAGATCCCAGCCTATAGTGGAGCAAAAGCCGCCATTTCTAATTTCACCCAGTGGCTCGCCGTGCATTTCTCCAAAGTCGGCATCCGTGTCAATGCCATGGCACCCGGTTTTTTCCTCACGGAGCAAAACCGCAGACTCCTCACCGAAGAAAGTGGTGACCTCACGGCACGTGGCAACACCATCATCGATCACACGCCGATGTCTCGCTTTGGGACACCCGAGGATTTATTAGGAACTTTGGAATGGCTCTGTGGGGACGGTTCGGCATTCGTGACGGGTGTGACTATTCCTATTGATGGAGGCTTCAGTGCTTTTAGTGGTGTTTAACAATGAAAGAGACTAAAATGAAATTAGAACAAACCTGGAGATGGTACGGACCCAATGATGGCGTCAGCCTCTCCGACATCCGACAAGCCGGTGCGACAGGCATCGTCTCAGCACTACATCACATCCCCAACGGAGAAGTATGGACAATCACTGAGATTCAAAAACGAAAAGAAGAAATAGAAGCTGCAGGGCTCACGTGGAGCGTGGTAGAAAGCGTCCCAGTACACGAAGACATCAAAAAACGCAGCGGCAATTTCGAGAACTATATCGAGAACTACCGACAGTCCCTAATCAACCTCGGCCAATGCGGTATCGATACCGTATGCTACAACTTCATGCCCGTACTGGACTGGACACGTACCGATCTAGAGTATGCCTTCGGAGATGGCTCTACAGCACTGCGCTTTGACGTGACTGCCTTTGCGGCCTTTGAGCTGTTCTTGCTCAAACGACCCGGTGCAGAAGCGGCCTACACTCCTGACCAAATAGCGAAAGCCAAGACCTACCACGAGGCAATGAGCGAAACGGACAAAATGAAACTCGTCGGCAACATCATCGCGGGGCTACCCGGCGCTGAAGAAGGCTACACCCTCGATCAGTTCCAAGCCGTGCTATCCTCCTACGATAACATCGATGCAGCGACTTTGAAATCGAACTTGTTTCAGTTTCTAGCAGCCATCGTACCTGCTGCTGAGTCAGCGGGCGTGTTACTTTGCATCCATCCTGACGATCCTCCATTCCCGATTTTGGGTCTCCCGAGAGTAGTCAGTACAGAGCAAGATGTACTTGACCTCTATGCAGCGGTAGACAGCCCGCACAATGGCCTGACCTACTGCACAGGATCCTTCGGCGTGCGCGCGGACAATGATCTCGCAGGCATGGTCGAGCGCCTCGGACACCGGATACACTTCATCCACCTAAGAGCGACGAAACGCGATGCGGAAGGCAACTTCCACGAAGCGGATCATTTGGACGGAGATGTCGACATGTATGCAGTGATGAAAGCACTCGTCGAGGAGCAAGCGAAGCGTGTGGCACAAGGGCGACAAGACATTCGTATGCCGTTTAGACCAGATCATGGACATAAAATGATCGATGATTTGACCAAAAAAACCAATCCGGGTTACTCCGCCATCGGTAGACTGAGAGGTCTTGCCGAACTGAGGGGACTAGAACTCGGAATCAGACGCAGCAAGGACAATTAAGTTCTTGCTACTTTAGTGAAGCAAACAATTAATAAATATAGTGTGATGAAAAAATTCTTAGACACAGATTTTCTACTTACCAACGACGTGGCAGCCGAACTCTACCACAACCATGCGGCAAAAATGCCCATCATTGACTACCACAACCACCTTTCGCCTGAGGATATTGCCAACGATAGGCACTACAAAAACATCACCGAAGCGTGGCTCGAAGGAGATCATTACAAGTGGAGAGCCATGCGTGGCAATGGGATCGACGAAAATTTCATCACTGGAGATGCTGACCCGAAAGAAAAGTTCTCCAAATGGGCAGAGACAGTACCCTATACCCTACGCAACCCCCTCTACCACTGGACGCACCTAGAGCTACAGCGCTATTTTGGAGAGAACCAATTGCTCAACAGTCAATCTGGAGATGCGATCTACCAATCTACCTCTGAGCAACTACAGCAGGACAACATGGGCTGCCAAGGCCTCCTCATCGGTCAGCAGGTAAAAGTAGTCTGTACCACAGATGACCCGATCGACAGTCTAGAATACCACAAAGCTATCGCAGCGGCAAACATTCCTCTGAAAGTGCTACCGACTTTCAGACCGGACAAAGCACTCAACGTCTCTGATCCAAAAAGCTACAACAGCTACCTCGACCAACTGGCTAACGCGACTAGCACAGCAATCAAATCGCTCAGTGATTTACTCTCTGCTCTCCAAAACCGCGTAGACTACTTCGACAGTCTAGGCTGCAAACTGTCAGATCTGGGATTCAATACCATCCCGATGTACAACAGAAAAGAAACAAGCTATGAGAGCTACTTCGAGACTGTCAGAGCTGGACAATCTTTGTCCGAGGACAAAGCGGAATCCCTACAGGCCTATATCCTGCTCGAACTCTGCAAGATGTACCACGCCAAAGGCTGGGCACAACAGTTTCACCTAGGCGCACTCCGCAACAACAACGCCCGTGCACTCCGCGAACTCGGACCTGACACTGGCTATGATTCTATGGGGGATTTCAAACAAGCCGAATCGCTATCGACATTCCTCAACAAACTAGATGACTCCAATCAGCTCGCCAAAACCATCCTATACAACCTAAACCCGAGTGACAATGAACTCTTTGCTACCATGGTCGGCAACTTCAACGACGGTCAGATCATCGGCAAGATGCAGTTCGGTACAGGATGGTGGTTTTTGGATCAAAAGACGGGAATGATCAACCAAATGAATGCCCTCTCCAACATGGGACTGCTCAGCCGATTCATCGGGATGCTGACAGACTCTCGTAGTTTCCTTTCGTTCCCGAGACACGAGTACTTCCGTCGTATTCTATGTGATCTCATCGGACAGGATGTTGTCAATGGCGAGATTCCTCACGACATGGATCTACTGGGACAGATGATAGAAAACATCTCCTACAACAATGCCAATACTTACTTTGGTTTTGACAAAGCTTAATACATCTGACATCCATAGCTCGAAGGGTTTTAGCTTCAAAATTCCAGCAAAACCTATGAATGAATAGAAGATGTGAAAAAGTGGAAACAATAAAATACAATCGATTGTATCTTATACACCTTTTCACTTTAAATTGCAGCATGCTTGTCGTTGGGTTTCGGCGACAAGCATGCCTTTAAATCAACTAACTCCCTGCTGCACCAACCCGCAGCTTGCCAAACCGAAACCAAATGAAACTACATACTGAAGGTGGTATGCAGAGAAAGAGAAAGCGCATGAATATCGAACTAAATAAAAATAAGTGAGCATGAACATCAAAAATCACTTGCTATTGCTACTGACCGTTTGCCTGCTGTGGTCCTGTTCCCAGCAAAGCGACACCAGAAACCTGAAACTAGCACATAGTCTCAATGCCCAACACCCTGTACATCTTGGCATGTTGGAAATGGGACGAATTCTCGACGAAATCTCGGATGGCAAAATGACCATGGAGATCTACGCCAACGGCCAACTCGGTCAGGAACGTGATCTACTCGAACTCCTACAGATCGGTAGTCTCGACATGACCAAAGTATCTGTCGGTGCATTAGAAAACTTCGTCCCTGAGATGAAAGTTCTCACACTCCCCTACATATTCAGAGACTCTGCCCACACCTGGAGCGTACTCCAAGGTCCTATCGGTAAACAACTACTAGAAAAAGGTAGCAAGTACTGGCTCAGAGGACTCTGTTTCTACGATGCAGGCAGTCGTAGTTTCTACTCCAAAGCCAAACCCATCCTATCACCTAGTGATCTCGCAGGGATGAAAGTCCGTGTCATGAACAGCCAATCGGCATTCGACATGGTCAATGCACTGGGTGGCTCTCCTACACCAGTATCATTTGGGGAACTCTACACCGCACTGCAACAGGGAGTGGTAGATGGCGCAGAAAACAATGCGCCGAGTTTTTTCACCTCCCGACACTACGAAGTGTGCAAGTACTACTCGATAGACGAGCACTCTACGATACCCGATGCACTGATTGTGAGCACCTACCTATGGGAAAGCCTCTCGGAACAAGAGCGCAAGTGGCTACAAGAGGCTGCCGACCAGTCCGTCAACTATCAAAAGAAAGTATGGGCTGCCTCGGTACAGGAGTCTCTCACCAAAGTACAGGCAGCGGGTGTGGAGATTTTTCATCCCGAAAAGTCACCCTTTCAGGCCAAAGTACAAGGGCTCTACCAAGCCTTTGAGACAGACCCTGAGCTCAAACAACTCATATCAGAAATTCAAAATCTAGGCAAATAAGAATACAAGCATGACGATAAGACAAAAACTAGATTCGTACCTTGAAATAGCCCTAAGCCTACTACTAGGCTTGATGGTGCTCAACGTACTGTGGCAAGTCGCCTCACGGTTTCTACTCAATGACCCCAGTGCCTTCACTGACGAACTCGCCCGCTACCTGCTGATATGGGTAGGCTTACTCGGTGCAGCCTATGCCACAGGCAAACGCATGCACGTGTCGATAGACCTCATCACCCGCAAGCTCAACGAAAAACAACAAGCTGTACATTTTCGACTGATCCGATTCATCATCCTGTGCTTTGCAATCTTTGTATTGATCCTAGGAGGGACACGACTGGTGTACATCACCTTCATCCTCGGGCAGACCTCCTCTGCCATGCAGGTATCACTGGGCTATATCTATCTGGCCTTGCCACTGAGTGGCCTGTTGATCTGCTATTATACGATTTGTGACCTTTTGAACATCGACTAAGCCATGGAGCATTTAGAAATATACACGCTTGTTATCAGTTTCATTCTTTTCCTCCTACTCGGTGTGCCCGTCGCATACAGCGTAGGGCTCTCGTCGCTACTGACCATCTTGGTCAACATCGACACCATGCCAGCCTTCACGACCATCGCACAGCGCATGGGGACTGGACTGGATAGCTTTTCACTTTTGGCTATCCCCTTTTTCATCCTTGCCGGACAGATCATGAACCAAGGAGGGATCGCCCAGCGTCTCATTGCATTCGCGAAAGCACTCGTCGGCTCACTCCCCGGAGGACTAGCCTATGTCAACATCATCGGCGCGATGCTCTTCGGCGCGATCTCTGGGTCTGCCATGGCAGCCGTATCCGCCATCGGCGGGACTCTCGGGCCACAGATGGAGAAAGAAGGCTATGAAAAATCATACGGCGCGGCAGTCAACATCGTCTCATCGACGACTGGACTCGTCATACCACCTTCCAATATCCTGATCGTCTACTCACTCGCCAGTGGCGGAGTATCGATCGCCGCACTGTTTCTAGCAGGCTATGTGCCGGGCATACTGATGGGACTGACCCTGATGATCATCGCAGCGGTCTATGCCAAAATCAAGAACTATCCGCGAGGCGCAAAATCATCGATAGGCAATGTCCTACGGACCTTCGTCGATGCACTGCCTAGCCTCATGATGCTGGTCGTCGTGATCGGCGGTATCGTCGTAGGGATATTCACCGCGACCGAAGCGTCTGGGATCGCAGTACTCTATACCTTCGTACTCTCGCTGATCTACCGCGAACTGACCATGGACAAAATCCGTCAGATCGCCATCAGTTCGGTGAGTACCACCGCAGTGGTGACCCTACTGATCGCCTGCTCGATGAGTATGTCATGGATCATGGCCTACCAAAACATCCCACAGGCCGTCACCGATGGGATCCTCAGCGTCTCTGACAACCCCATCGTCATCCTACTGCTGATCAACATCATCTTGCTCGCCGTAGGGATATTCATGGACATGACCCCAGCGGTATTGATCTTCACACCGATCTTCCTACCCGTAGTAGAGACCATCGGGATCGATCCAGTCCACTTCGGGATCATCATGGTCATGAACCTCTGCATCGGACTCTGCACCCCGCCTGTAGGCTCGGTACTCTTCGTCGGCATAGGCGTAGCAGGCATCCCACTAGAGAAAGTTATCAAACCGCTGATCCCGCTCTTCATCGCGATGATCGCCGTACTGATGCTCGTCACCTTCTTTCCGAGCATCACGATGTTCTTGCCCAACTGGCTAGGCTAATCGCCCTCAGACACGAAATCAAAAGTCCCCGCATCCAGATATAATTGTCTCGGTGCGGGGACTTTTTTATACGGGGCGGAGCGTAAAGAAAATATCTGTTAGATGTTTTTAGCGAGGAGCCGACCTGTAGGGTAGGGATTGAGAACTGCTTGGCCTGTTCTGACGAAGAAAGATCCTGGTGGTGTGAGAGGCGCACTGGCGGTCATTTGACCGTCAGCTGTCTGCTCGATTATGAGCATTTTTTAAAGATGAATCTCGTTGGATAGTTAAGCGAAAAATGTGCGTTCAAACCTTTCGTAGATGACTTTTGGATTAGCTTTCTTGGAGTCGGCTCGCTATCTCTCTGCTTTTAACTAACCTGAAAGTGCCTCTTACTGAATGTAGAAAAGCGCATTGCAAATGCTTAAAAAAAAGCGTCCTCGTTACAAACGAGGACGAGTTGGAAAATAGCCCAGTTAGCTTATGGATGATAGTATTTGTTGGCATCTGTTTTATTCAGGCAGGTGATAGAGTTGCACAGCCAATTTGATCCTTTTGTCGGTATCAATTGGAAGTGAAAAAGTGAAGTTGAACCATGAACTATCAGAATCTTCCTGTCGGCTCTCAAAATTTAAATGCTTACTAATTGAATTGGTGACAGTATCTAAAACGGAGCTAAAATTCTTGTTAGCAACAAATATAATTGTCGAAGTTTTGGAGTCCCTCCAAGTTAAATATCCAAGTAGTTGGTCGATAGTTTCGTGAAATCCTTTTTCTCCTGACCAAAATTTACACTCTGCAACGAATACAACTGAACTATCATGCCGTAGTTGTATGTCAGTCTTTCCTGATTTATTAAAGGTTTCACCTGAAGCGCTACCGTATTCAAAGTTAGGATCCAATACCATAAGAATATGATCTCTTAGGTCTTCTTCATTTTTACCAGCATAAACCGAGGGTAACCTTTCAAAATTTTTTCCAACGTCATTAACTATTTTAAGGATTTCATAATAGTTTTTGTCGTCAAGAGTTGGCTCAGGTTTAAATGCTCCTCTTGAAACAGTGGGTTTGGCAACCTGTATTTTTCTTCTCGTCTTAGGTTTTGGAATTGCAAAAGTCTCTGCGGTATCATTTCTCTTCTTTATTGGAACTCCAAGGCCAGACAAAAAGCTCTTAGTCGATTTGAGCTTCTGTTTTCGTCGGTCAACCTCAGATTCGATTACTGAAGCTAAACTATCGTTATAGTTGTTAATCATTTCTTGGAGATGGTCATAGGTTCCAAAAATTCGATTCAAATGCCCCTCAAATTCTCGTTTAATTAATTCTGGATCATTGTGGAAGTTTATGAATTTAAATATTAAGGCTCCTTCATTCTCATCGAATTCCACTGTTGACTCAATGTTCATCATATAAGTACTAGGCTTTAGCCCTAGAAGACTTATGTCGCCTGAATATGGCACATAAAAAATTACAGTATCACGTCTATATGTCTTGCTTGGCTCTGTAAAAAAAACAGGTGGGAAGCGATTACCCGGAACGTCCATTTCTCCGCTATCTACGTACGTTTTGTCCCTATGAATTTCTGGAAAATCGACTATGAATTGATTTTTTAGATGGTCGGCATATTCAGAAGCTTCAACCTTCAGAATATAGTCTTCTTGTTCACCATCAACTACCCGTTTGATGTGTTCATATTTTGACTGTATAAAATGGTCTGCATCAAGTTCGTAAAACAGTTTTAAAGTTCCCATGCGATTTGTGAATAGATGCCAACATTCGTGTAAAGTACACAGTGTACTATATGCGCACTGCTTCAAACGTTTATAAAAAATTTTCTCTTCTCGAATGATGCTGCAGGAAGCCGACTGCTGATCGACTTGGTAAAGCCAAGCTAGTATTTCCTGTCGATATTTCCCAAGGCTACAGGCAAATCCCTTGGTATATCACAATACGCTATGAGATGGGTGCTATATTTTGGGTTGGGAGGGGAATGAGACCTGACCTGTCCGAACTAAGCTTAGTTCGGCTCCCATGTTGCCTTACCTCAGGGTCAAGGTAAGCTTAGTTTCACCCTGTAGTAAGCTTAGGTTGGGGCTCTGGTAAGCTTACCTTCAGGCTCAGGTAAGCTTAGCTTTTGTTCAAAGCACATAAAGCCTGCTCAAAAGCTTGTTTTGAAGGTTTTTGAGTGATGAAATACCCCCTGCTAGTTTCTGATTTGATCCCCTGATGAACGCATGGTTATGGCTGGGTATTGAGCCAATGAAGATCGCCAACTAGGATTAAGCAAGTCTGAAGACTTGTCCTGTGTATATGCTTTCAAGTCTCGCTTTGCGCTAAGACTTAAAAGAGCTGGGTGGTGTGAGAGGTGCACTGGCGGTCATTTGACCGTCAGCCGTCTACTCGATTGGCAAATGTTATTTATCTTTTTTTATAATTTCATAAATCTTATCTGATATTTCAAAAACATTTTGGTGCTTTTGGTTTGTTAAGACCACAATGGTAATCCTGTCTTGTTTAAATCTTCGTGCAACACATTCGTAACTCGCAGTTGAACCGTGATGAGAATGCTCGATAATCTTATCATTTTCCCATGCGGTATATCCAAGAGGCGATTGAATATTATCACCTTTTTTAGCTTGTTCGGATAGTTTTTTCACAGATTTTTTATTGATAACCTGAAAATTTCCTAATTCTTCAAACCAATTTGTCATATTTCTGGCGGTCGAACTGAATAAAAGACTTTTTGTTGATAGTTTGTAATCATCTTCTTTAAAATCTGCATTGAAAGGAATTGCCATTAATGTTCTATCCTTATATGGATATTGTTCTTTAATGATTGTATTTTCCATCCCATAAACATTGAATATATTTTCTTGCAAATATCTATTAAACGTGGTTTTGGTTATGTTCTCCACTATTTTAATCAACAAAATGGGATTACTATTTGAATATAAATAATCTGAACCTGGCTCAAATTCAAGGTTTTTAATAGATTTCAGCTCTTCTAGTATATCATTATCATTTACATTAATTCCTTTGCTAAAATAAACGTCCCAACCAATTGTTGGCAATCCACTTGAATATTGTAATAAATTTTGAACAGATACCTCTTCAGACCAATTTGGTAATTCAAGAATATATTTGGAAATTTTGTCGTCTAAATTTATTAGATTTTTCTCTTGTAGTTGCATTATTGAAACTGCTGGAAATTCCTTGTATATTGAACCAATATTAAATCGATATTCCATAGTCAATTTTGTGTTTTTTGAGCCATCTGTATAACCAAATGACTTTTCGTAGAGAGTTTTTCCGTCTTTCGTTACCAATACATTTCCGTTAAGTTGTCCTTTTTCATGAAGGTCGTTTAAATAAGTATCGATATTCTCATTATTCTTGCAACTAAAAAGAGAAATAATTAGGCTTAGCAGAAAGATTTTGGTCATAATTTTAGTCATTTTGATTTATTCGATTGATGTTTATTATTTAGACTAATTGATTTCTTTTGTGTTACAGTTTTTCTCTAATATTTGCTAACGTCTCGACTATGGTTAGTACGGGAATTAAAAGTAATTAATTCCCGATTAAGCACTTAGCCAAAACTTTTTAGTCGTCCCTTAAAAAGTCACATTGAAGCTTTGGACATGTCGATATTGCAGATGCCTGATCAGTTCAATTTGTAGTTGCGGTTTGTTTTGCAATTTAGTGTAGAGCCAAAGAGCTATTGCTCTTAGTTTTTTCATCAATTTCTTGTAATTAAATCCACTTGCAGACATAATGAAGTTGATTTTATCTCCCGTTTTTCCTTTGAGATAATTGATGACTGCTCTATGATCCTTCTTTATGTGTCCAATGATCGGCTCAATGGCAGCTCTGCGTCTACAGTGCTTTCTCTTCTTCTGTTTTTGATAGGTGCTGTCTCGTTTTAGTGGTTTTGAGGGACGGATAATGGTGGTGCTTTTTACCTTGCTAGTTCCTTTATAGCCTCTGTCTACTGTGGCAGTCTTAGGATAGTTGCCCGTTAGTATTTGTGTTTGATTCAACACCGTTTCAAGGGTATGTCCATCGTAAATATTCTCTTCAAAAGTCATCGCCCCCACGATAATGCCCGTGTTTTGTGTCAATACTACTGACCCTTTGCATCACTTCAAAACCTCCAAAATATTGAAAGTATGGCTTCATTTCCCACTGTTGTTCTACCAACACTTCATCTGATAAGTTGTACATGGATTTAATATCAGAAGAGATACCATCAAACGTATTGGGTAAGCTGGGCGGCCTTCAGTAGAGTAAAGGAAGCCAAATTCTTCTTCAAAATAAGACCATTGTACCTTATGACTTAATAGATAAAGTTCTTGCTTAGCATTGAGCTGTTCTCTTAAAGTAGGAGATAAAAAATTAAGCTGGTTGTTAGTCGACTTTTTTGGCTGCATTTGACAAGATTTTAATGCTCATAAACACATTTTCTTGTCATTAAATATACCAAATTAAACTCACTTTAACCCCTCAAATCCACCCATTAAAGCATTAAGACACTTTAATAGGGTTGACTATTTATTTTGTTTTATCTTATTTGTTATAAAGCCAAATCAAAAGATTTGGCGGACTTTCTAAATATACCCAAACTCAGGTTTAAGCACCAAAACCCGTATTAATTATAGCCATTGTTATGAGCCGTTTTTTATTTTTCGTTTTTTTTTAGGTCCTTTATTTCGTTAGCTATATTTTCTGCAACCTCTTCCAAAATATCTCCAGTATCGTCGAAACTAGCGTTACTCAAAATAGAAATTCCCATATTGGATTTTGGATAGACCATAAACCAATTTTGCATTCCGAAAATCCCTCCGTGATGTCGGTAAATTGTGATATAATCATCTTTAATGATATTCCAATGGTAGCCTATCGAAAAACCGTAAGAAGTCTCAAGCTTGTTTTTGTTTTGAATAACTTACTGAACGACTGTGAATGTTCAAAGCCTAATGTATAAGCAATTTCACTTACGGACAAGTTGGTAGTTGACAATTTCTCTTTTGCTTTCTCAATCAATTTTTCGTGGATATGTTGTTGTGTGCTTTGGCCCGTCAAGGTTTTCAGTAAACCACTTAAATAGTTAGGTGATACATTTAGTTCTTTAGCAATATTTTGAACAGTAGGCAATCCACTTTCTATCAAACTATCCTGATTGAAATATTCTTTCAGTATTTCTTCCAGACGATTTAATATTTTATGGTTGAATATTTTTCTGGTTATGAATTGGCGATGATAAAATCTGTCTGAATAATTGAGTAACACTTCTAATTGGGCAATGATCAGGGGTTGACTAAACTTGTCAATATTAGAAAGATATTCCTGTTTAATACTTTGAAAAATATTGATAATTGTGGTCTCTTCTTTATCTGAAAGGTGTAAGGCTTCATTGGCCGAATAACTAAAAAAGTCGTATTGTTTTATAGATTTTGCCAATGGGTTTTGCCATAAAAAATCGGGATGAATGAGCAGCATCCATCCCGAAAGCTTATAATCCCCTTCTGTTTCGACTGAAAAAACCTGTTTGGGAGCAATGAAAAACATGACGCCTTCATCAAAATCGTAGGTTTGCTGACCATATTTGTATTTTACCGTAGAATCAATATTTTTTTTTAACGCAATAGAGTAAAAATCAAATACCCAACTGGTTTGCTCATCAGTTGAAAGATTCCTTACTTCATCCAAATTTATCACACTCATCAATGGGTGTTCTGGTTTAGGTAAGCCTCGGAATCGATGGTATTCGCTAATTGTTTTGATATGATGAGGCGATATGTTTTTCATAATCTATGGCTACAGTTGATTATACGCTTCAGCAAAGTCTTGAGCAAAATCTTTCATTTTGACCTTGCCCATCTTCTTGGGTTTATGTTCGTTGTAATGTTCGTACAATAAACCACTGTTTATAGCTGCATACATTTCCATCATACCCTCCGCAATGGCAGGTTGCATGCCCGCAGCTGCCAGACCTTCTCTCATCTGTTCATCCGTTATGGTTACCCATTTCAAATCTGGGTTTCCTATCGCTTCACCTAAAATAGCTGCCAATTCATTGTAAGTAAGTTCATCACTTGTCACATACCGTACTGTTTGGCCAGCAAGTGGTGAGGTAATCTCCTCGGCAATGACGCTAGCAATATCCGAGGGTGATACCCACGCATTTACAACCTCACCTCCGATATTAGATGCTATAAACCCATGAGCCTTCGCCGAATGAACCTGCGGCAGCAAATTGTAATAAAATTCGGTAGGACGAACGTGAGTCATAGCAACATCCGAAGGTAATGCATTGAGTATGCTTTCAACATAAAAAGTGTCCTGAAGTATGCCGTTACCTTCTTTCATATGAGCTCCGATGCTACTTAGATTAACGACTTTTTTCACTCCGCTTTGTGTTATGGCTTGTGCGTAGTTGTTCCCCAGGTCTTTATAATAGGCAAGTAAATCAAGGTCATGGTCAAAATAGTTTGCCGGTGGCACCATACAAAATACAGCATCCGCACCTGTAAATGCTGAAGTAATAAAATCAACATCTTCTATAGAGCCAATGGCTGCTGTCGCTCCCATAGCTTCAATGTCTTTTTGCCGTTCAGCGTTACTGCTTATCACTGTTACCGAATATCCTTTTTGTACCAACTCCTGCGTTAGCGGTCTACCTATATGGCCTAATGAACCTGCAAGTGTAACTTTCATCTTTTCTGTTTTTATGTTCATTGCAAAATTGCTTAACAAAATTCCGCAGAAACAGAAGGACGTTTGTAGTCAAATATATGTTTGTTGTAGGCTAATGTAAGGTCAGTTCTTTTTCTTTCATTTAAGAACTAAAACCGCTGTTTTTTAAATCTGTTGCAAGCAGTAGAATTTTTTTCAATTAAATGATGCCCTGAATTGCAATGGTGATTGTTGTGTGTTTTTTTTAAACATAGTACTGAATGATTGAGGGTATTCAAACCCTAAATCATAAGCGATTTCCTTTATGCTAAGATTAGTTGTGGAAAGTAGTTCTTTCGCTCTTTCAACTATGGATTCTTGAATATGGGTTTGCGCATTTCTGCCGGTAGTATTTTTTAATAAATCACTCAAATAATTAGGAGAAACATTGAGCTTTTCCGCAAAAAAATTGACCGTTGGAACACCCAATAGTGTAGCATCACTTTTTAGGTACACATCCATTAATTCTTCCATTTTTACTACAATGTCATTATTTACAGAACTTCGTGTCAAAAACTGCCTATTGTGAAAACGCTTTGCGTAATTGAGAAGCAAGTCAATGTGCGATACTATTAAATCTTGACTGTAATGGTCAATGTTATTTTTTAGTTCATCCTGTATTTGATGCATCAGGGACATAATGATATGGTCCTCTTTTTCGGAAAGGTGAAGTGCTTCTGCGGTTGAATAGGAGAAAAATCCATAATTACCAATATGCTTTCCTAATTCATAATACCGTATTAGGTCAGGTTTAAAAACCATCATATATCCTGACACATGGTCATCCACAGGGTTTGTGACAGAAAAGATTTGACCAGGCTTTGTAAAACTCATTACACCTTCATCAAAATCATATTGACCTTGTCCGTACCGAAATTTGCCTGAAGCCCCTTTTTTAATCGCTACGCAATAGAAATCATAATAAAAGCTGCTCCATATCTCATTAGAATCGAATTTCAAATGCTCAAAATCAATCACGCTTATTAAAGGATGATTTGGTTTTGGCAAATTGAATAATCTATGAAGTTCAGATATTGATTCAATTTTATATGGAGCAGCTTTTTTCACACTATTCTTGTTCAAAATCAGTAGATAAAGATAAAGCTTTCCATTGTTCCATTTCTTCCTTTTCGTTTTTGCGAACTTCCAAAATGGCATTGTAACTATCAGAACCTAAAGGAAGATGCAAGGGAGGATTCGGCATTTCTGCAAGTTTAAGTACTAGGGCTGCTAATTTTTTAGGATTTCCTAATTGCTTACCATCAAACCCTGTAAACTGTGCTACCTGTTTATCTAAATTATAGGCATCAATTTTATGTTGCGCCACATTGAGTGTGTCCTCATTCATAAAATTTGTACGAAATGTTCCCGGAGCAAGGATAGTTACTTTTACGCCAAAAGGTGCAATTTCTTGAGCTAGCGCTTCTGATAGACCTATAACCGCATATTTTGAAGCGCTATAGCTTCCGTTAGCAGGATAACTCATATAGCCCATCATAGATGCGATATTAATAATGTGCCCCGATTTTTGATTGCGTAGGTGTGGCAGTACATTTCTGATGATATGGGTCATTGCAAAAACATTAACATCCATTGTTTTTCTAAACTCGGCATCACTTATTTCTTCGATATTACCCAATAGGTTATACCCTGCATTATTGACCACAACATCTATTTGTCCAAATTCATCTATGCTTTTTAAAATAGCTTTTTTAATCTCTTTTTCATTGGTGATGTCCAATTTAATGGGGAGTAAATTACCCTCGTGATCTTCAATTTTTTCTAAAAGCGTGTCCGTATTTCGAGAAGTTGCAATTACCTTATCTCCATTATCTAAAGCTGCTTTTGTGATTTCAAGTCCCATCCCTTTAGAGGCCCCTGTAATAAACCAAATTTTCTGTGTACTCATATTTTTTTGTTTTATACAAAACTATCGGACACTTAGATGAATAAAGTTTTCAAATCAAGGCTAAACGTATTCAAATTCAATATTATGGTTGAGTTTTTGTCTTATTACCGCTAAAGGTCTTGTGTATGAGCAGTAGCGGATTTTGTGCAACTGCTTTTCAAATAACAATATACTTTTACTTAATGGAAAAGCGGTTCAGGTTAACACCCAAACCGCTATTGCTTGTACTCAATGTCACCAACAGTGCTCAGCTCGTCAAAATGGCAATTGAAAAAAATCTGATTTGAGCGGTGGGGTGAGGAATCAATCTTGGACTGGATTCTAGACCCACCATGTCAGAGACACTACTGATCATTGGGAAGCTTTCCGAGCACTCGGACTACAAGTCCTACGATAAGGGTTCGACTTTACAAAAGTCGAACAGCGGGAGGTCTACCTATATGGCCTAGTGAACCTGCAAGTGTAACTTTCATCTTTTCTGTTTTTATGTGCTTTGCAAAATTGCTTAACAAAATTCCGCAGAAACAGAAGGACGTTTGTAGTCAAATATATGTTTGTTGTAGGCTAATGTAAGGTCTGTTATTTTTCTTATTAATGTGTTGTCGTGCGGTGTATCATTACAGCTAACAACCGAACACGTGACATCATGCCACCTATCCGCATTATGTCTTTTAATTCGTTTTCTTTTCAAAGCATCCTTATCATTGAGTCTGATGTAAAGTATGCTTTGAACTGTAGTAGAAGGCAAAATAGGGTAATAGACCAAAAGTGACAAACCAACCCCATCTCCGTCCCAAGATCTGTAACGCACACACCTATCAACAAGACCTCCCAACCCCTTAGCACTCTTTGCAGCGCATAAAAAAGGTCTCCACCAGCAGTCGCTAGTGGAGACCTTTATGATTAGGTAGGAAAGCCTTCTTGGTATTTCTTATATAATGCCTATTGGCAGACACCATGCTTCGGTACCAACTTAGTCTTCAAAACGTACTGAAACCACCTCATCACCGCACAATAATTAGATCATCCCAGCACTCAGCAATACAGAAACAAAGATAAAACGCTCCCCTTGGTTCTAAATAAAACAGGCAGTATCTCCAGCCTAATCCGCTACTTTTATCCCCAACGATGTGCAGCTGTATTCTATCACAACCAGAATACTAATTTTTTTAGCTATTTTGTTTCAAATACGGAAACCCATCACTATAATTGCTAAAATATTTACTCCTGATACAAAAGGAAACCGAGCGCAGTTTATCAAAATAGACCTAAATTGCTCTCATATTCCCACTTCATAAACGACACAAACATGAGCGAAAACGCTGAAAAACAAAAAGCACTTCAACTCACACTAGATAAATTAGAAAAGACCTACGGCAAAGGCACGGTCATGAAGCTCTCTGACGAAAGCATCATGGACATACCATCCATCCCTACTGGCTCTGTCAGTTTAGATATCGCCTTAGGTGTCGGAGGTATCCCTAGAGGACGAGTTGTTGAAATATATGGACCCGAATCATCTGGTAAAACGACCCTCAGCATGCACTGTATCGCAGAGGCTCAAAAACAAGGAGGGATGGCGGCCTTTATCGATGCTGAACATGCATTCGATAAGTTATACGCCGAAAAACTAGGGATCGATACCGAAAACCTCCTCATCTCACAACCAGACAACGGTGAGCAAGCCTTAGAAATCGCCGAACACCTCATTCGTTCTGGTGCGATTGATATCATCGTGATTGACTCTGTCGCGGCGCTGGTACCTAAAGCCGAGCTAGAAGGAGAAATGGGAGATAGTAAAATGGGGCTTCAGGCACGACTCATGAGCCAGGCCTTGAGAAAACTAACTGGGGCAATCCACAAAACAGGCTGTACTTGTATCTTTATCAACCAGCTCAGAGAAAAAATCGGCGTGATGTTCGGCAACCCTGAGACCACTACAGGTGGTAACGCCCTCAAATTCTACGCTTCGGTCAGACTAGACATCCGTAGAATCGGTCAGATCAAAGAAAGTGCTGACAACATTCTTGGCAACAGAACTCGTGTCAAAGTCGTCAAAAACAAAGTAGCACCTCCGTTCAAAGTGATAGAATTCGACATTATGTATGGGGAAGGAATTTCCAAAGTAGGCGAAATCATCGACATAGGTGTAGAACTAGAAATCATCAAAAAAGCTGGATCTTGGTTCTCCTACAAAGGCAACAAACTAGGCCAAGGTAGAGATGCTGTCAAAAACTTACTCCTAGATAACCCTGAACTAATGGAAGAATTAGAAACAGGGATCAAAGGCAAAATCAGCGGAAAAGGAGTAGAAGAAGAAACCGAAGCTTAAACCTAAAAGCTTATAACCACCATTATGTAAAAGAGCAAGACATCACGTCTTGCTCTTTTCGTTTCACCACACCTTATTTGATCATCGTTAGATAATAAAGTCTCTCTACCAATCTATCTGAGACATAATTTTATAATTTTGCGATTCGAAAAAATCCAAATAAATCAGGCATGTCGATATCTGCAAAGTATGACCCATCAGAGGTAGAAAATAAAAGATACAAGGAATGGATGGACAAGGGCTTCTTTAGCTCCAAACCCAATCCAGAAAAAGAGCCATACACCATTCTAATCCCACCACCCAATGTCACGGGGGTTCTCCACATGGGACACATGCTTAACAACACCATACAAGATGTGCTCATCCGAAAGGCACGTATGGAAGGCAAGGAGGCTTGCTGGGTTCCCGGTACTGACCATGCATCTATCGCCACCGAAGCAAAAGTAGTCAACCTACTGCGCGAAAAAGGCATCACCAAAGCAGACCTAACACGTGAAGAGTTCTTAGCACATGCCTTTGAGTGGAAAGAAAAATACGGCGGTATTATCCTAAACCAGCTCCAGAGACTGGGTGCTTCATGCGACTGGGATAGGACCTTCTTTACCATGGACGAAAAAAACTCCAAGGCTGTCGTCGATGTATTTATCAGCTACTTCAACAAAGGATATATCTACCGTGACTACAAAATGGTGAACTGGGATCCTCAGGCTCAAACTACCATTTCGAACGAAGAAGTTATTTACAAAGACGTAGATGCAGCGCTCTACTATGTAGAATATCAAGTAGAAGGCTCGGACGAAAAAATCACCATCGCAACCACTCGACCAGAGACGATCCTCGGTGATAGTGCGATCTGTATCAACCCAGAAGACGAACGATACACACATCTCAAAGGCAAAAGAGCTATTGTACCTTTGGTCAATCGTTCTATTCCTATCATCGAAGACGAGTATGTCGATATCGAATTTGGTACGGGCTGCCTGAAAGTGACACCCGCTCACGATACCAACGATTATGACCTAGGCCAAAAACACAACCTAGAGACCATCGACATCCTCAACGATGACGCAACCCTCAATGAAGCGGCGCAATTCTTCGTAGGACAATCCAGAGAGGAAGCCAGAAAAAACATCACCAAGCAACTAAAGGAAGAAGGCTCCCTTGTCAAAACAGAAAGTCTACGTCACAATGTAGGTTTCTCGGAGCGAAATCCTGATACAGTCATCGAACCCAAGCTATCCCTGCAGTGGTTTGTAGATATGCAAAAATTAGTCGGGCCAGCACTCGACAATGTCATGAATGACAACATTCAGTTCTTCCCAGACAAGTTCAAGAACACCTACAAGCACTGGTTAGAAAACATCAAAGACTGGCCTATCTCTAGACAGCTATGGTGGGGACAACAGATCCCTGCGTACTACTATGGAGAAGACGGTGTAGCGGTGGGCAAAACCAAAGAAGAGGCGCTCGCCATGGCCATCAAAGACACTGGAAACGCTGCCTTGACACTAGACGACCTCCGACAAGATGAAGATGTGGTAGACACATGGTTTAGCAGTGCTTTACTTCCTATCTCTGTATTCGATGGTTTTGAGAATCCAGACAACGAGGAATACAAATACTACTACCCTACCCAAGTACTGGTGACAGGATGGGACATCATTTTCTTCTGGGTCGCACGCATGATCCTATCTGGCTATGAGTTTGGTAAAGACAAACCTTTCGAGAAAGTGTACTTCACGGGTATGGTGCGGGATTTGAAACGAAGAAAGATGTCTAAGTCACTAGGCAACTCTCCAGATGCACTCGGACTGATCGATCAGTATGGTGCGGATGGCGTGCGCGTTGGTATGTTGCTCAGTGCAGCAGCAGGCAACGATCTACTCTTCGATGAGAAGCTATGCGAGCAGGGAAGAAATTTCTCTAACAAAATCTGGAATGCCTTTCGTCTGATCAAATCTTGGGAGATCAAAGATCAACCCCAAGAGGCCAGTGCTGCTACTGCCAACAAATGGTTCAACAATCGAGTAAATCAGGTACTAGAAGAGCTCGATGATCTCTTTACGAAATTCAGATTATCTGAAGCTCTCATGAGCACCTACAAGTTGATCTGGGATGATTTCTGCTCGTGGTATCTAGAGATGATCAAACCAAAATATGGTGAGGCCATAGATCAACAATCTTATGATGAAGCCATCGGTCATATCGAAAAAATGATGCGAATCATTCATCCTTTCATGCCATTTCTATCAGAAGAAATCTGGCACAACATCAAAGAGAGAGAGGAAAATGACTACCTCATCGTAGCAGAGTGGCCTAAAGTAGAATCTTTCGATACGGACTATATCAAACAAATCGCCAATGTATTCGATGCGATTTCGAACGTCCGAAATACCCGAAACACCTATGGCATATCTCCTAAGGAAGCACTCGCACTTAAGATCAAATCGACGGACTACTCCGCCCTCGAAAACGAATTTGCGGTGATCACTAAACTCGCTAACGTTTCATCTATTGACGAAACCTCTACGAAGGAAGACAATGCGGAAAGCTTCATCATAGACAGAGACGAGTATTTTGTCCTCCTTGGTGATCATGCCAATGCTGATGATCAAAAAGAAGAAGTAGAAGCAGAGATCAAACGACTCAAAGGATTCATCTTCGGTATAGACAAAAAGCTCAGCAACGAAAAATTCGTCAACAATGCCCCTGAGCAAGTAGTAGCCATGGAACAAAAGAAAAAAGCAGATGCACAAGCTAAAATAGCCATGCTAGAAGCAAAGTTATAATTCCAAATCATCCGCCTCCATGATCTGTGTGCTACAGACCATGAAGGCCGATATACAGCATACAAAAAAGCCCTCTGATGTTGATTCACCAGAGGGCTTTTTCATGCAAACGATACACCTTGTTTTTTTATAAACTAGCTCTAGATTTAGTTTCTCCTTGACCTGTGCCACACAGTCCAAAATGTAGTCTAGTGCAATTTGACCAAGGGCCGGGAGAATCGTCCGCTGTAGTGGACGTGAAGGAGTGTTAACCCCAACAGGCTATTGCCATGCGGTTAAAACCGAGCGGCCATCAACAGGTTCAAATCCTTGAAGCGCAAATTAAATTTATTGGCGAGGTGATAATTGGTCATAAAACCCTTGTAAGAATATACGCCTTTCATAAACCATTTATTCTCAAAGATCATCTGATCTACACCTCCATGGTTAGATATTCCGTTCAGGATCGGCGTAAAAATATTGCTTAATGCCTTGGTAGAGGTTCTAGGGTAGCGTGAGGCAATATTCGGTACACAATAGTGTATCACTCCATGCTTGGTAAAGACTGGTTTCTTGAGATTAGTCGGTACGGAGGTCGCCACACAACCACCTTCATCAATACTCACATCGACGATTACAGTTCCTTTTTTCATGCCCATCACCATCTCTTCGGTGATAATCTTCTCCACTTGTCCCTTCTCAGTACGTACGGCACATATCACCACATCTGCTTCAAGCAGAGCCTTTCGCAAAGCAACCTGATCTATTGTCGAAGTGAACACCGATGCGGACAAGATATGTTTGAGACGGTGCAGCTTATAGAGGTGTCGATCAAATATCTTCACCGATGCACCCAATGCGATCGCTGTACGTGAAGCATATTCAGTCACAGTTCCCGCTCCGATGATGACCACATTGGTAGGAGGTACACCTGTGATCCCTCCTAATATCGCTCCTGCTCCCTTCTTATCGGCAGACATGTACTCTGCCGCGATGGGAATCACCGATACGCCAGCGATCTCGCTCATTGCTCGTACGATGGGTAGCCCTCCGACTTTATCCTCGATAAATTCATACCCTATCGCTATCGCCTTTTTCTGATTGAGCAACTCTAAGCGACTCTTGATATCTTGCTCCTCCGCATGTATGGTAGAGATAATCGTCTGTTTGTTCGTCATCCAGTCTATCTCCTCCGCAGTAGGAAACTCTACCTTGACGATCATGTCTGACTTAAAGACTTCTTTGGCTCCTGAAGCGAGATTTGCACCCGCTTCGGTATATTCCTCATCCGAAAAATTAGCTGCTACGCCTGTACCTGACTCTATGATCACCCTGTGTCCATTGGCCGTCAAGGCACCTACAGCCTTCGGTGTGAGAGGCACTCGATTTTCGTAGGTCGATGTTTCTTTGGGTATCCCGATATTGAGCTGCTGTGCGCCCTTCTTGATAGGTGCTAATTTCTCCTGAGGATAAATTCTCGTTTCCTCTATCAGAGTGGTTACGCTTTCATGCATTTCTTCAGTCATCTTTGCTCAAGCTGATGGTTCTCGTAGTATCTGCGTTCAAGTTAATATTTATTTTCAGGTTTTGAGTGGGGATCAATGAAGGGATTTTTTCACTCCACTCTAGAAAACAATGATTGCCCGAATAGAAATACTCATCACATCCAATATCAAGGGCTTCCTCCTCCTTATTGAGGCGATAGAAATCAAAGTGATAATACTCTTCCCCCGCTGCATCAACATACACATTGACCAACGAAAAAGTCGGGCTACTCGTCTCATCGATGATCCCTAGTTGCTCGCAGATCGCCTTGATTAGTGTCGTCTTTCCAGCCCCCATTTGTCCCTCAAACAACCACACCCTACGATCGCCAGCGTAGGCAATGACCGCAGCAGCTACTTCCGAAATCTCATCCAGCGAGCTCAACTTCAGTTCCATACTTTAATTCTTAGGTTTTAGATGAATCAAGGGTACGATCATTTCTTCCAGCGAAATCCCACCATGCTGAAAAGTATCCTTGTAGTAATTCACATAGTAATTGAAATTATTGGGGTAGGCCAAAAAGTCGTTCTTCTGCGCAAACACATAAGAGCTCGATACATTCGGACGCGGAAGATGCAGCGCGTCAGGATCATTGCTGCTATAAACATCCTTGGTGTCTACTTTTAGATTCTTACCTACTTTGTATCGCAGGTTCGAATTGGTATTCCTATCCCCGATGATCTTGATTGGCTTTTTGACACGTATCGTACCATGATCCGTCGTGATGACTACCTTAACTTTCTTCTCAGATAAGATACGCAGCAACTCTAGCAACGTAGAGTGCTGAAACCACGACATAGTAAGAGAACGATACGCCGACTCATCAGGTGCCAGCTCACGGATCATTTTCATATCTGTACGTGCATGCGATAGCACATCTACAAAATTGTAAACAATCGTATTCAGATCATTGGTCATGAGATTATTCACATTATTGACCAGCTGTCTGCCCTGATTCTTCTGTAATATTTTATGGTAGGAGACCGAAATATCCAAATTATTCCTTTTCAGATTACGCTGCAAAAACTCCTGTTCGTTGTTGTTTTTTCCTTCATCCTCGTCCTCACCTACCCAGATATCGCTGTGCTTTTTAGCCATTTCGTCTGGTAGCATCCCACTAAAGATAGCATTACGTGCGTAAGCCGTAGTAGTCGGCAGGATGGAATAAAAAGGCACTTCCTTCTCGATATTATAAAACTCAGAGATAATAGGCTCCATCAGATTCCACTGATCGTAACGCAGATTATCGATGATGAAAACAAATACAGGTTCTCCCTGCCCTAGCAATGGAAACACCTGCTCCTTCATCACACGATGCGACATGAGTGGCTTTTCCTCATTCGGGTTATTGAGCCAATCCTCATAGCTTTCCATTACAAAATCTCCAAACTCAGCGTTGGCCTCATCCTTTTGCATGTTGAGCACCTCGGCCATATCCTTTTCTTCGGTCTCATCTATACGCAACTCCCAATAGACCATTTTTTTGTAGATATCAATCCACTCCTGAAAATCAAGATTCTCATTGATCTCCATGCTGATGCTACGAAACTCCTGTTGATAACTCATATTGGTCTGCTCCGAGACCAGTCTTTTGTTATCGAGTATCTTTTTTACCGAGAGTAAAATCTGGTTTGGATTCAATGGCTTGATCAAATAATCCGCAATTTTAGCACCGATCGCCTCCTCCATGATTTGCTCTTCCTCACTCTTCGTAATCATCACGACAGGAATACTCGGATAGTTTTCTTTGATCTGCGAGAGCGTCTCTAACCCCGTAAGACCTGGCATATTTTCATCCAAAAATATAATGTCAAAACCCTCCTTGGTCAGTGTATCTAAAGCATCCGAACCGCTATTGACGGGGGTCACATCATAGTCTTTATTATTGAGGAAAATAATATGCGGTTTCAACAAATCGATTTCGTCATCGGCCCACAATATTTTATAATTACGCATAATATTTATTTAGATTTGATCGACCATTCAGCCAATGCTTAAAGAATTTCAAAATAAGAAAAATCAAGGCACTCTACCTATTTAATCCCAGTTCATTTTGACGACTAACAAAAACAAAATCATCAATGATCCTGTCTATGGTTTCATCACGATTCCTAACGACCTGATATTTGAGATTATAGAGCATCCCTATTTTCAACGATTGAGACGGATCAAACAACTGGGACTAACTAATCTCGTCTACCCTGGTGCGCTTCACACAAGGTTTCATCACGCTATAGGCTCAATGTATCTCATGCAGCAGACGTTGCATAACCTACGCGCCAAAGGGGTAGAAATCTCAGAAAAAGAATTAGAAGGTTCGCTCATTGCAATCCTCCTCCACGACATTGGTCACGGTCCCTTTTCGCACACCTTAGAATTTAACCTGATGGGCTCTATCAACCATGAAGATATCTCTCTGATGTTCTTCGAGCATCTCAACAGGCATTTTAACGGCGCACTGAGTCTGGGGTTAGACATATTTTCTGACCAGTACGAGCGAAAATTCTTCCACCAACTGGTTTCCAGCCAGTTGGACATTGACCGCTTAGATTATCTAAAGCGAGACAGCTTTTTTACTGGAGTTTCGGAGGGCAGCATCGGTTCCGAACGCATCATCAACATGCTCAATGTCAAGGACGACCAAATCGTCGTGGAAGCCAAAGGAATCTACAGCGTCGAGAATTTCCTAAGCTCACGCAGACTCATGTACTGGCAAGTCTATCTGCACAAAACCTCTGTGAGTGCAGAAGAAATGCTCATCCAACTAATTCGTAGAGCAAAAAACCTGACACACCGAGGACAAAAAATTATCGCTACACCTGCATTAACTTTTTTTCTAGAGCATACGATCACAAAAGACGATTTCACCAAAGATGCGGGTCTTATTGAACGGTTCGCACTCTTAGATGACAGTGATATATGGGGTTCTATGAAATTTTGGAGAGAACATCCTGACGTAGTACTATCCACTCTAAGCAAGAATCTACTGAACCGAGAGATATTCAAGATCATCTTGGACAATGAAGAACCCAGCAAAACATTCGTTGACCAAACGAAAGACAAAATGCGTGAGCATACTCAGTTGAGCAACGATGAACTGAGCTACTTCTCCTGCACAGGCAAGATCAGCAATGCTGCCTACATCAAAAGCAATCAAAAGATTAGAATTCTGGACAAAAGAGGCGAGTTACAAGATATAGAAGTCGCTACCGACTTACCGAACATCAAAGCCATGAGCAAAATCGTCACCAAGCACTTTTTCTGCTGGTCACCGTTAGACAACTTCAATTGACGCACAAATGCAATTTTCGTGAGCGAAACAATTGTCTTTAGCAAAAAAGGCTAAATTTGCGGTCTTCGAATAAAAATACCTAAGTTAAAAATTCAGAAAATGGAGAAAGACACACCTGTGGTACCGCCATACGACCCGAGCAAACCACCAGTATATGACATCAACCAAATCGCTAAAATCCTACCCCATAGGTATCCATTTTTGTTGATCGACAGAATATATCACCTGGATGAGGTTCACGTAGCTGGTATTAAAAATGTCACCTTCAACGAACCCTTCTTCCAAGGTCACTTCCCTGAAAACCCTGTCATGCCAGGCGTATTACAAATCGAAGCAATGGCACAAATCGGTGGTATCCTTGTACTCAACTCTGTACCTGATCCAGAAAACTACTGGACCTACTTTTTAGGAGTCGAAGGCTTCAAATTCAGAAAAATGGTCATGCCAGGCGATACACTTGATATCAAATGCGAGCTCCTACAACCGATCAAAAGAGGCATTGCCAAAATGAAAGGTACTGCTCATGTAAATGGCAAATTGGCTTCTGAAGGAAGTATGACTGCCAGCATCGTTCGCAAGGATCAATAACATTTCAATCCATTCTTTATGGAAATCCGCCTAGAACATCTTAGTAAGCGATATTCCAATAAAGAATGGATTTTCAAAGACCTCTCCTACACTTTTGAGACGGGAGAGCGCATTGCTATCATAGGCAATAATGGTAGCGGAAAATCCACACTACTGCGTACCATAGGAGGCATGTCGCTTCCCTCTTCGGGGCACGTGCACTACCTAGACAAGGACACTTCCATTCATGAAGACGAGCTCATTAGACACATTACCTTTGCCAGTCCATACCTAGAGCTCATAGAGGATTTCACGCTGATGGAAATGCTGTCCTTTCATTTCAAATTCAAACCCATCCGAAAACAAATCAGCCATAAGGAACTAATCCGTCTGATGTATTTCGAGGGACACGAAAATAAACTAATCAAAAACTTCTCCAGTGGAATGAAGCAACGACTCAAACTTGCTCTAGCGTTTCATACAGAAGCATCAGTAGTACTACTGGACGAACCTGGCTCTAATCTAGACCAAACTGGTTTTAACTGGTACCTACAGCAACTTGACGCACTCCCTTCTCAGACCATCACCATCATCGCTTCCAATCAGAAAGAAGAATACCAAAGCTGCAATAGAATAATAGACCTATCCGTGCCGTTAGGGAAGTGACACGTTTACCTCCTACTAAAATTAGGTAGAGTGATCAAAAAAATATATTTTTGATACAGATCAAATTTTTAATTTTTACTCAACAACAACAACATGAAGAAGTATTTAAATTATTTAACGGCAGCATTGTTTTTATCACTAGCAGTATTATCAAGCTGCGGCGGAGATGATAGCGATGGTGATGGTAATGGAGACGGTGATGGTGGAATCAACCTTGGTGAAGTAGCTGAATTGATTAACGGTGACTACACCGCTACTAGTGTTACACAACCTGGTGACGCAGGAGACTGGGATTCTTTTGTCCTAACTATATCAGGCGCAACTGCAAGTGGTGCTGATTATGCAGCAACAGGTGTTCCTGCTGGTTACGAAGCAGTATGGCCAGCAAGTGGTGAATTAGCATTTTCTGTAGCAGCAGACGGTAGCCTTGAAATCACACGAGATGGTTCAATTGACATGGACGCAACACAAAGCTCAACTGGTGCAGATTTAGAATTGAGTTTCGAAGTAACTACAGGAGCAGCTAGAACTAACTCTGTAAATGGTACTTGGACATTTGATTTAGAAAAATCAGCTAACTAAGCTTACATAAGACACAAAAAAAGCACTGAGGAATATCTTCAGTGCTTTTTTTGTGTCTTATGTTTTCTATCTAGTACGCTCTACCCGTCGTACCTTTCATGAAATTCACGAACGCCTTGTTCACTACTCTATTTCCTCCAGGTGTTGGGAAGTCTCCAGTAAAATACCAGTCTCCTTCATGGTTAGGACAAGCTACATGTAGATTATCCACCGTTTGGAACAGTATTTCTAGATCAGCTTTCATTCCTTTGGGTCTCACGATTTCCGTGATTTTCGCTGAGATCTCCTCTTGCGTGAAGGGTGCATAAATCTCCTTGACATAGTTCGGGGCATCTTTATCACTACCTTTCTCCACACACTTCGCCATCACTTCATCGAGTAAGTTCAGTTTACCGTGATCTTTAAGAAGCGCAAGTACAGCTCTAAAAGCAATAAAATCCTTCATCTTACTCATATCTATCCCATAGCAATCCGGATATCGTATCTGCGGGGCAGAGGAGACGATCACTACCTTCTTTGGATCTAGCTTGTCGAGTAGGGTCAAAATGCTCTTCTCTAGTGTAGTACCACGCACGATAGAATCATCGATGATCACAAGGTTATCTTTACCCTTGTTTACTACTTCGTAGGTTGTGTCATACACATTGGCTACCAACTCGTCACGTTCGGCATCACCTGTGATAAACGTACGCAGCTTCGCGTCCTTGATCACCAGCTTCTCGACTCTAGGGCGAAAGGATAACAATGCATCCAAATCATCTGTGCTCGGCTTGCCATCTATGATGATCTCCTTACGCTTTTGGATCAAATACTCATCAATCCCGTTCATCAGACCGAGATAAGAAGTCTCTGCCGAGTTAGGTATATATGAAAATATCGTATTCTTCAGATCAAAATTGACTGCTTTGAGCACCTTTGGTACAAGTAACTCCCCGAGTTTCTTACGCTCACGGTAGATATCTGGATCCGAACTACGAGAAAAGTAAATTCGCTCGAAGGTACAGGACTTCTTAGGTAGAATATTGTCTACAAACTGCTCCTCTGTCCAGTCTCCATCCTTATCGATAATCAGGGCATGACCTGGTTTGACCTCTTTGATCTGATCATAATTACAATTGATAGCCGTCTTGATCGCAGGCTTCTCAGAAGCTACCATGATCACTTCGTCATCAGCGTAGTAGTAGGCAGGACGAATCCCCGCAGGATCACGTGCCACGAACGAGGCTCCATGTCCCATCATTCCGCACATCGCATACCCTCCATCAAAATCCTTGAAAGACTTCTTGAGGATATTGATCACTTTCAATTCTTCTTCTATCTTTTGAGTAATCTCAAGATTATTATACTCGTCTTTGTTCCCATCAAACAACAACTGATTTTCTTCGTCTAGAAAATGTCCCACCTTTTCCATCACGGTGACGGTATCAGTCTTTTCTTTAGGGTTTTGCCCCAACTGAACCAAGATATCAAACAGTTCGTCCACATTGGTCATGTTGAAGTTACCCGCTACGACCAAATTCCTACTGCGCCAGTTGTTTTGACGCAAAAACGGGTGGCAACTCTCTAGGCCATTCTTACCATGTGTGCCATAGCGCAAGTGTCCCAACCATACTTCACCCGTAAATCCATAATTCTTCTTGAGCCACTCCTCAGAGTGAAACTGCTCATCCGTTCCTTCTTTGCGGGCTTTGCCAAATTTCTTTCCTACCTTCTCAAAAATCTTATTGAGGGGATTGGGATCGATCGACCGGTAGCGGCTGATGTATCGGTATCCAGGCTCTAGTCCCAATTTGATATTGGCGATACCCGCTCCATCTTGTCCACGGTTCTGCATCTTCTTCATGAGCAACAACAGCTTGTTGGCTCCATAAAGAGGCGTACCATATTTGTCAATGTAAAATTGGAGAGGTTTTCTTAGTCGAATGTGGGCTATACCACATTCATGCTTGATAGGGTCACTCATTGCTCAGTTTCAAAATACAAAGTTACATGGATTCCATGTGATAATTCAACTTATTGAACACCTAAATAGAGGGAGTCTATAGATTAAACCTCCTCCAAATAGCTTATGCTAGAATAGCATTTCTAACAAAAGGTCTGCCATAAAGAAGGTTGCCAAAACCAACAAAGCAGTACATGCCAAAAAGACTACACTCACTGCACCAACACGATAGCGCTGCGTAGAGTTCGTTGTTTTGAGAAATAGGTAGTATGGTATTTTGAGGTAATAGAACAAAGAGATAGCGGAATTGAGAATTCCTAGTGCAAAGAGCCACAGCAGGTAGCTATCCGCAGACTGCAGGTACACATCCCACAGCGAAGAAAAGACCAACAGCTTGGCCGAAAAACCACCTGTAGGTGGCAATCCTACAAGCGACACCAGCAGGACGGTCATACACACACCGGCAGCTGGGAACTGCCGCCCCAGACCCGCAAGATCTGAGATATTTTCCAATTCATTTTTTTCCATCCAATCGATGAAATAGAACACCCCTACATTCATGACGCCATAGACGACTGCATAAAACAGCATCGCTTCGTACCCAAACGCTGTCCCTACGATCACACCGATCAGCAATGTCCCCGCATGCGCAATCGAAGAATAAGCCATCATACGCTTGGCATTGTTTTGCCGCAGTGCAGAGAGATTGCCCACGAACATCGACCCTATCGCCAAGATGCTAAGTGCATATTGCCAATTGAATAGCTCCACATCAGTTGTATCCAACAGCTGAGTAAACTGATAGAAAAACACCAAAATGGCGACTTTGGGCAAGACAGAGATCAAAGCAATGGCAGCCGTAGGCCCAGCCTCATAGGCATCTGGAGACCAAATATGAAACGGCACCAAGGCCAGCTTGAAAAAGATCCCAACGAAGAACAGCATCAGCGCGAGATTGAGCCAGGCAGGGTCACTGCTCTGAGCCACCATTTGCGGGATCACCGCGAGATCCAAACTCCCAGACAGTCCATATATCAACGACAGACCATAGAGCATCAAACCAGAGGACATGGCGCCAAATAGCAGGTACTTGATTCCTGCTTCGAACCCTTTTCTCTGAAAAGAGAAGGCAATCAATACATAAGAAGTAATCGATACGAGCTCCAACGCCACATAAAACAAGAGTAAATTCTGTGCTTGAATCAAAAAGAATGTACCCAACAACACCATCAGGATCAAGTACTGATATTCGCCCGTCCTACGCTGTACTCGACTGTTGGGGTACAGCAAAACGGCAGCTGTCATCAGGACAAAGAAATATTTTAAAGTAGGTGTAACGGCCGTCTGCGCCAAGACACCATTGAGGTACGCCCCTTCGATAGGTGCCGCATCAATCGCCAACGAAGTGGCTGCTAAAACAACCAACGTCGCGAGCGTCCTAACCGTCGCTGCAGCTGTCCCTTTGTACAGCAGGTCAAGTACCACTAGAAACAAGCTCCCTGCTATCAGGGTCATCTCTGGCAACAAATACCCAAACTCCCCAATCAGTGTGGTGATGTACGCTATGAATTCTGACTGCTTCAATTCCCTGCTTGGATTAGTATGGTATTGGCTTCACTCTGCGATTGGATATAATCCACAAAGCCAATGATCGTTTCGTTAGAATAATCGAGTAGGATGTTGGGAAAAATACCGAAGAGCACCGCCAACACCACAAGTGGCAAAATCATCAGCCACTCTCTGCGGTTAAGATCGGGCAATTGCCACGACTCGTCTTTGACCCAAAACTTGCCAAAGAACATCCGCTGTAGCGTCCACAAAAAGTACGCAGCACCCAGCACCAATCCTACCAGTCCCACTATCGGCATCCATGTACTGAGTATGCTACCATTGACCGCTCCGTCGAACGCACCAATCAACACCAAAAACTCCGCAATGAATCCAGAGAATCCAGGCAAGCCCAGCGCAGCAAAGAACCCAACCAATACGGCAGCAGAATAATACGGCATCTTGGTCGCCAATCCACTGAAGTTGGCTATCTCACGGTTGCCGGTACGATCGTAAAGTACACCTACCAAAATGAAGAGCAACGCGGAGATCACCCCGTGACTAAACATCTGAAACATCGCTCCAGACGCTCCTTCGATCGTCAAAGAAGCCAAGCCCAACAGCACAAAGCCCATGTGCGAAACAGAAGAGTATGCGATCAATTTCTTAAGATCAGACTGTGCCATCGCCACCAATGCAGCATAGATGATGGCAATCACACCTGCAAGTGCAATGTACCACCCATACGCCACCGCTGACTCTGGGAAGATCGAATAAGCAATGCGGTAAAAACCATAGCCCCCGATCTTCAACAAGACCCCTGCGAGCACTACCGATATAGGTGTCGGCGCTTCCACGTGTGCATCAGGCAACCACGTATGTACGGGTACAGCTGGCAATTTGATGGCAAAGCCAATCATCAGAAACAAGAAAGCCCATACTCTGACACTGACTCCCATCCACTGTGTACTGAACCCCAACATAGCCTCGCCAAGATAATTGGACGGGTCCATCATCTTCATGATATCAAAGGTATGTACCGAACTACCTGGTGCCTCGACCACTGACAGGTTGAGCCCGATCATCACCATGAGAATGAACAACGATCCCACCAAGGTGTAAATGAAGAATTTCATCGATGCATATTCTCTACGTTTGCCACCCCAGATGCCTATCAAGAAATACATCGGCAGCAGCATAAACTCGAAAAAGAGATAGAACAAGAACATGTCTATGGACACAAAACAGCCAAACACACTGGTCGTCAAAACCATGTACAGCACAAAATAACCCTTGACACTCTTCTTGATGTTCCAAGAGGAGATCACACCGACCAGCATCACGATGGCTGTCAACAGCACCATCAGGATACTCACGCCATCTACTGCTACATAATATTGTATAAGGATACTCCCAAACGATCCGATATTCAAATTGATCCATTCAAGCTTTTGGGCAAACTGCAGGCTCGATGCGCCATAGCCCGCAAGCGAACGATCAAACGAGCACATCAGTACCATCGTCAGCACGAACTCGACAAGCATAGCCACCAAAGCGATGACTTTGAATGCCTGCTCTTTGTCACTGGGGACGAAAAGCATGATTCCTCCAGCGATCAAAGGAACGAATATTAACCATGACAATAGGTGATCAAGGAGCATATACCTAGATAATTAAGTCAAAAAATAAATAATGATCAATAGGCCAAACAAAGCCCACACAAAATACATCTGCACATTACCACTCTGTAGTTTTCGGGTGCGACCACCCGCAAAACGTGCCGTCCAAGCCAGCAACTTGACCAGCCCATCCACGACGTGCTTGTCAATCAATCCCACAAAATGTGCAAAGACTACTTCGGCTTTCGCCAATAGATCAATCAAACGATCCAATATCTTCTTGTCAAAGAAAAACAAGAACGAGGCGCCCTTCATGGCACCTCCAGCCACGATCTTTCGATGAAAGTGATCGAGGTAAAAATTATTGGCAGACAACCCGCCCCATATCTTCTTAGATGCGCTGACCGGTTTGACCAACATTCCTTTCTCTACATAGAGGTAAGCCACCAAAATTCCAGAGACCGCCAGTACGACAGACAGCATCGGCAGCCAAGCATAATGTCCTGGTTCGGGATTGGCAATGATTTGCGCTAAAGCATCCGTCACCCCCGTATGCGATCCAAAGGGGTTGAGTGTAAAAGCAATCCAAAACGACAAAGCAGTCAATACGATCAGTGGCAACTTCACTCTGATATGTTCCATGAAAGTACTCTCTACCTTCTCCCCAAAGAACACTTTGAAATACAGTCGAGCCATATAAGCAGCTGTCATAAACACGGACACCAATGCAAATATCGAAACAATCATCGGCAGCCCCGAAGATAAAACACCTCCAAGAACTAGCTCCTTGGACAAGAAACCCGAGAACAGCGGTATGCCCGCCAAGGAAAGCGTACAAATCGTGAATGCCACGAAAGTCACTGGGAGCACCGTGCGCAAACCACCCATGTTGCGGATGTCCTGACCGTCAAAAGCATGATTATGATTGGTCTCGTGAAAATAGTGGATAATACTCCCTGCACAGAGGAACAAGCCCGCCTTGAAGAAAGCATGGGTCACAAGGTGGAAAAATGCCGCTACTGGAAACCCAGCACCTATCGCCATCACCATGTATCCCAACTGGGATACCGTGGAGTAGGCCAAAATCTTTTTGATATCGTTTTGCGCGAATGCGGCAAAAGCACCTGTAAAGGCTGTAACCCCGCCAATCACTCCGATCAACTGCAGTACGTCTGGCGACAGCAATGGGAATACACGCACCAATAGATACACCCCAGCGGCTACCATCGTCGCGGCATGGATCAACGCAGAGACGGGTGTAGGCCCTGTCATCGCATCGGGCAACCAGGTCTGCAACGGAAACTGTGCAGACTTGCCCACGGCTGCCAAAAACAACCCCAAGCCCGCCATGAATAACATCGCATCAGGGATATCCAGCCCAGCCTCCGCCAGTACCAATAGCTCCGCGATATTCAACGTCTTGAAATAGGCGTACAGTACAAATATACCCAAGAGGAATCCTGCATCCCCTACCTTGTTCATCACGAAGGCCTTGAAGGATGAAAGCGGTGGCTTGACCTGATCAAACCAAAATCCAATCAATAGATACGAAGAGAATCCTACCAATTCCCAAAACACAAAGGTCAACAGCAAATTGGAAGACAGGACGATCCCGTACATCGAGAAAGCAAACAGCCCCAGCAAGCCAAAATATCGTGCACGACTCTCGTCATGCTTCATGTACTCCATCGAGAACACCGCCACCAGTAGTGCTATCAGTGCCACGACCATCACCATGATCCCTGTCAACTGATCATACCACAGCCCCACGGCAAAACTATATTGACCCAAGCGAATCCAGTCTGCCTGCAGGTTGGTTCCTGCAGGGATGGTCAAAAACGACCAAACGGCTATCCCGAGCACCGCAGCAAAGACCGTCGCGATCGTCACGCCTCCTCCTCGGTTGCCCGCCATGTAGGCCAACAAACCTCCGACCAAGGGCAGCAAGAGAATAGTGAGCATCAATATGGAATTCAAATCAACCATTCAATTCGTCTAGTTCGTCTATGTTGGATACTTGTTGGTGTCTGTACACCTGATAGATGATCGCCAGTGCTACGGCAGACTCTGCTACCGCAATCACGATCACAAAGAGCGACATCATCTGCCCAGTGAGCAGTGGGTCGCTTTTCGCGAAAGCGACCAAATTGATATTGGCGGCATTGAGGATCAGCTCCACCCCTACCAACACCATGATGGCGTTTCGCTTGATGATGATGATCATCAGACCGATGATCAACAGCGCTGCACTCAAGACGATATAGTGTTCTATCGGTATCATTTCTTGTCTTCGAATTTAGATCCTGCAAGGAAGGCCGCTCCGATCAGTGCCATCAGTAGCAAAACAGCGGTCAACTCTAGCGCGACCAACTGATGCGTCATGAAATTGATCCCGATCGTCTCGGTCACCGATTTGTCCAGCTCGGATTGCGGACCAAACTCCGCCAAAGGAAACTTCGTTTGTAGCGTACTGTAGAATACAAATGCCAAACCTAAGCCCAAAAGTACCGCAGGTATGATGCGCCTATGTTCGGTGAGCATCTTGCCTCCATCGATGCGATTGGTGAGCATCACGCCAAACATCATCAGGATCAATATCCCTCCGATGTAAACCATAATCTGCGTCACACCGACAAACTCCGCATTGGTGATGATATATATCGCCGCTACTGACAAGAATACCAGCACCAACATAAACACCGAATGGATGATGTTTTTGGACATCAAAATCATCAGCGCCGATATCACCGCTAGCCCCGCAAAGCCATAAAATGCCAATATGTTGAAATTGATCTCTTCCACTATTCTTCGCTCTGGGTAGACGACTCCCCGTCATCTGTTTTCTTTTTCTTTATTTTAGGCCGAAAGACTGGCTTAGGGCTTTTCGCTTTTGGCTCTTTGCTTTCGGTATCTACATTCGGCTCTTGACTCTCCGAATCTACCTTCTTAATCTTCGGACGGAACACCGGCTTTGCAGCTTTCGGTTTCCCCGCTGCCTCATCCGCTTTTGTCTCTCTCGACTCCTGACCATCGTCTCCTGACTTTTTGATCTTCGGCCTGAACACTGGCTTTGCACTCTTGGCCTTTGGCTCTTGGTTCTCAGTATCTACATTCGGTTCTTGACTCTCCGAATCTACCTTCTTCACCTTCGGTTTGAAAGCGGGTCTCGCAGCGGGTTTCTTCTCTGGCGTAGCTTCTCCCTCCGTAGCGGCAGGCTTCACACGCGGCTTGAAAGACGGCTTGGCGGCTGCAGGTTTCGCCGTACTGGCTTTCGCTGCTGCGGCGGCTGCCTTGGCCTTTTCTTTCTCCGCATTGAATATTTCCAACTCCTTCTTCTTCTCTTCCACCGCATCAGCCGTCATGTCCGAGAACTCAAAATTGTGCGCCTTCAAATCAAACACACTGAAGTCGTACTCCTTGGTCATCGTCAGACACTCGGTAGGACATACCGTCGTACAGAGACCACAGAAGCAACATTTGGACATGTCTATGTCAAACTTCGCTGGATAGATTTTTTTGGATGTCCCGTCGGAGGTCTTGCCGATCTCCTCGGTCGCTCGTACGGGTTCGATATCGATACAGTTGACCGGGCAGACCTTGGCACACTTGTCACAGACGATACAGTCGTCGATCTCATTGTGCAGCTGGTAGCGGCCATTGTCCGGTACGGGAAACTCCTCTTGGGGGTACTTGAGAGTAAAGATGCCCTCCTTGTGCTCGAAGTAATCCTTGTCCGCCACGCCTATCGGCTTGCGCGAAGTGCGCGCCTTCAAGAAGTGCCTAAAGGTAATCTTCAAGCCATAGAGCAGCCCGCCAGTTGTTTTGATGATATTTTTAAAATAGGTCTTCACAGCTTACATCCAAAGTTTCCAAAATCCCGACACAAAAACCATAAACAAACCTATCGGCGTGAGGTATTTCCAACTCAGTGACATCATCTGATCGACACGAATTCTTGGATAAGTCCACCGCACCCACATTTGCACAAAAATCATCAACATCGCCTTGGACAGGATCCAAAACGTCCCCCATAAATCGGCGGACAGTTGTCCGACCGTCCCTGAAGTCCAGTCTGCCAAGCGCACAGGTCCTAGATTGGGCAGTGGGGTATTCCAGCTCCCAAAGAACAGGATCACCGCGATGAGCGACACGAGTAGCATCATCCCGTACTCCGACAGCATGATCACCGCCCATCGAAACCCGGAGTATTCCGTATGAAACCCGCCGATCAACTCTGACTCTGCCTCGGGCAAATCAAAAGGTGTCCGGTTGGACTCAGCCAACGACGCGATGAAGTATATCACGAATGGCACGATGAGAAAGGGATATTGGATGATGTTCCAGTGGATGAAGCCTAGGCCTCCTACCTGCTGGAGCGAAATTTCTTGTAGACTCAGCGTCTGCATCAGCATGATCACGCAGAGGATGGCTAGCCCAAGCGGGATTTCATAGGATACGATTTGCGCCACGGAGCGCATCGCACCAAAGAGCGAAAACTTGCTATTCGAGCCCCAGCCAGCCATCAGTATCCCGATCACGTCGAGCGAGATCACCGCCAGGAGAAAGTAGATCCCCGTCTCTGCAGCAGCCCCCTGTATATCCGCAGACAAGGGCAGCACGGCATATCCGGTAAATACCGAGACAAATATCACGAGGGGAGCCATCAAGAAGAGCTTGCGGTCGGCAGCCAGTGCGATGATATCCTCCTTTTGCATCATCTTGAGTACATCGGCAAAGGACTGCAGTATCCCGAACTTGCCCGTCTCCATAGGCCCTATCCTGTCCTGCATGAACGCAGACACTTTCCTCTCCGCGTATACCGCGAAAATGACAAAGACGAGTAGAAAAGGAAGATAGATGAGAAACGCTATCATTGATTGATTTTAAAAATCGTAATTTAAAAAAATAACAAGGGAAAACAGCGCAAGAATTTGGCTTGTTTTCGAGGGGGTGTCAATCAATCAACAACAACAGCAATTACTCCCATAGCGGGTACTTCTCAAGATGAATATCTTGATTGAAGAAAAGACTGGCGGCCTTTTCGAAAGCAGGGGTAATATCAGATACAAGAAACTGGTCATTGCCTTTGTTTTTCTCTCTAGTTAAGTCTTGGGTTATTAACTGTTGTTTGAGGTTCTGAGCCACAATATTAGCCGAATCGATCAACTCTACCTCGTTTTTGTAGAAATCTTTTAGGGCATCTTTGATAATCGGATAGTGCGTACACCCTAGAATCAATGCCTCGATCCCTTCGAAACGTTCGTCTCCCAAATACTGGGCGATGATCTCATGACTGATCGAGTTGTTGATGAATCCCTCCTCGATCATCGGCACGAGTAGCGGAGTAGCCAGCGACACCAGCGACACCTCTATCTGTCGTTGTTTGATCTTCTGATCAAACACCTGAGAGTTGACCGTCTGTTTGGTCCCGATCAGTCCGACTTTCTTGTCTACGAATCTTTGGGCCAGTAGGTCTATCACAGGATCGATTACATTGTACACTTTTGCTCTGCTGCCGACATATTCCTTGACCAGTTCGTAGGCAGCGGCAGAAGCTGAGTTGCAGGCGATGAGAATGACCTTGCACCCACGCTCCAGCAGGGCGTTGGTGATTTTGATGGAGTAGGACTGAATCGTCGTGGCTGACTTGTCACCATAGGGCAAGTGTGCCGAATCTCCGAAGTAGATCATGTCCTCGTCCGGCAGCATATCCTTGACCGCTCTCGCGACTGTCAGTCCGCCCGTACCACTATCAAATATCCCAATGGGTGCATTTCTATCCATACGGCTGCAAATATGGATTTTATTGTTGAAAAGTATTGACTTGAGATTGGAGATTTGAAGGCAAAATGGATTTGACGAGGAGCGCAAATCAGTTAGCTTTGGATTGATGCAGTGCGAGTAAAGTGCACTTTATACAAATGTTGTATGCCATAAGCGCAGCGAAAAAAAACCACCGCACATTTTAGCACATTTGGTTTTTGCCAACGCCTCCCTAAAAAAACCAAAAGAGCTAAAATCACCCCACGCTCAGGTGCGAATAATAAGCTAAGTGACTATATTGATCGATCTTTTAATGACCAACAACTCTTAATGATTGTAAATAAACTCAAACCTAGGAAATCCATCGACAAAGCCTACTAAAGGTTAAGCCTAACCGACCTAATATTGAGATTGTAAAAAGCACTTTAAAATGAAAAATGAGTTAATTGAAATATTAAAACAATTCAAATGGCTATCAATTGGTTTAATAATCCCCATTTGGAAGTTTTTTAATTATCTAAAAGATCGTAGGGGGTCTAAGAAACAGAAAATATCGAATGATTTACAGTCAATCCAACCACGCTTTGAAGAGTACTCCTCAGAAACGAAGACCAATGGAAATGAATGGACGCTATACTTTATCAATAAAGGAAGTATGACCAAATCTATTGAGTTGGAAGACCCACTTGGCGAATTCTTAAAACCAGATGTAAAGAGAGAGGTGAAAACAGAGGTGCCAATTACGCTAGAAGGAAATTCGGCGAAGAAAATACAACAGACAAAGGATATCCCGCCCTATCAGGCAGTGTTGAAGTATCAGAACTTAGAAAACAACACTTATCACCAAAACATAATCAGAGCACAAGGCTGTAAACCGTTTTACATAGAACAACCGGTACTGATAAAATAATATGGGAAAGAGAGCAACAACAATATCGGAACAAGTTCAAAAACTTAAAGACCGAGGCATGCACTTAAACCTCGGAGAAGACAAAGCCAAAGAAGTACTCTTCGATATTGGGTATTACCGTATGGGTTTCTACTGGAATCCTCTTGAACAGAATAAGGATCACCACTTCAAAGAAGGTGCAAAGTTCTCAGATGCACTGGATCTCTACTATCTCGATTCGGATTTGAGGCATGTTTTTATCAAATTCCTAAACAGAATTGAGGTCAACTTCAAAACCAAACTGATTTACGAGGCTTCTAATCACTACCAGGCCAAACCTACGTGGTTTGCCGACCCCAGTATCATGAAAAAGGGTTTCATTAATCAACTTCCTAAGTATTATGATGAGCGATTCAAAAACAACAACACAGCATTAAAGAATCATCACAAGAAATACATCAATCAAATCTACGCCCCTGCATGGAAAGCCTTAGAATTCATGCCATTTGGCTCTATCCTTACCATCTATAAGAATTTGAAAAGTGAGGAGCTTCAAAAGAAGATTTGTAAGCACTACGATTTAAGAAATCAGCACTATTTCGACAACCATATCAGAAACCTTATTGCAGTAAGAAACATTTGCGCACACGGCGGACAACTTTTCGACTTACAACTGGCAAAAGCCAATACAGACATCTATGGTTTAAAATTCACAGGCAAAGAGAAAAACAACCTCTATGGTGTTTTTAAGCTAATAAAATACTACCTCTCAAAAATTTCTTCTGATAGAGAAAATGAATTTAGTGCGAAGGTGCTTTCTTTATTGCAAGTTCATAAATCGAATGCCGCACTCACAGATATCATTGAAACAAAAGCGGGATTTTTGTCGTTCTGACATTAAGTTGATACATTTGTATCATCAGTGCACGACATGGCAGGACTTGTGGACTGCACTATAAAATTCTAATAAAGCTCAAACATGGTTTGGGCTTTTTTTATGACTAGAAGAGACTACAACAAACCTGCCTTTACCCCCGCTCTTTTAAGTCTTAGCGCAAAGCAAGACTTGAAAGCCTATATTACAGGGCTAGTCTTCAGACTTGTTTAGTCCTAATTGGCGATCTTCATTGGCTCAATACCCAGCCATAACCATCAGGGTATCAAATCAGAAATCAGTAGGGGATTTATTTCATCACATTTGCAGTCGTAGAATGGGTAGATGTTTTTACCCGACGGCTGTATGCAGAAGAAAAGGCTTGGTGGAAGTTTGTTTTTTATAGATCTACAAGCTGGGCTTGGCTGCTGTAAAACACTAAAAATAATAAGATAAAAAAATAACACTGTTTCATTGTTGGCAGGTCTTGGTTTACCTAGTTTAAGCATTATATTTTTTATTACCCCAACCCAAATAGCTATGAGAAATCATTTCCTATTGCTTACTTCAATCATAGTCTTTAACGCTTGTCATCAGGAAGAGCCCATAGTACCAAACTACATGCTAGAGCTATTCGACAATCAGAGTTGCTCGGATGAAAAAATATCATTCGTAAAGTTAACATTCCCTGATAGTGTACTTTATATATCTGACACTATGAATCAAATCAAACTATATGAGGAATATGGTTTACGAGGAGTAGGTGCGGGGTTGAGTGAGTATAAACTATCAGGAGATAATATAGAAAAAATAACCACATACCAATTTCAGTTGTTGAGTCAGTCAGAAGAAAATGAGCTATCAAAGCTTATCAAGCCCGGATCCTATTTAATCAGTGAAAACATTCCAAATGGAGGATTGGGATCTAAGTTTACCATTATTATTAATGGATCCTCAGAATGGCTAGTTTACTATGGCGATGTTAATTCTAATTTTTTTCATATTTATGGGGCGCATGGCAATGATTTTGAGATGCATGTTTGTGGTGCTTTTGATTTATTGCTTACCAATGAAACATTATCAGCCCCTGTTCCAGTATTGGGTGAGTTCGAACTGACCTTTCGAGACTCTTTCCTCTAGAGCTATTCGACATTATTACTTACTTGTCAGCCTCTCAGATCGTAGGATTCCCCGCTCTTTTAAGCCTTAGCACAAAGCGAGACTTGAAAGCATCTATACAGGACAAGTCTCCATACTTGCCTAGTTCTAATTGGCGATCTTCATTGGCTCAATACCCAGCGATAACCATGCGTCCATCAGGGTATCAAATCAGAAACCAGCAGGGGGTTATTCATCACTCAAAAACCTTCAAAAAAGGCTTTTGAGCAGGCTTTATGCGCTTTGGACAAAAGCTTAGCTTACCTGAGCCTGAAGGTAAGCTTACCAGAGTCCCAACCTAAGCTTACTACAGGGTGAAACTAAGCTTACCTTGACCCTGAGGTAAGGCAACATGGGAGCCGAACTAAGCTTAGGTTGGACAGGTCAGGTCTCACTCCCCTCCCAATCCAAAATACAGCACCCACCTCATCGCGTTTTGTGATATTCGAAGGGATCTGCCTGTAGCCTTGGGGAATATCGACAGGAAATACTAGTTTGGCCTCACCAAGTCGATCAGCAGTCGGCTTCCTGTAGCATAAGTTCGAGAAATAAGTACACAATCAAGGGAAGCGCGAAATAAGCTTTGAACCCTTCGCCTGAGGCATTACTCGGAATCCGAATAGCCCTTCTGTAGGTTTTTGGAGCAAGTAGGTATCAACCTAGGATTGTTGTTTGGTCACTAGACTATCACTATCTTCGAAGTGTGCAGCTATCTCTACCCTGTGAGCTATTCGCCCTATTGAGAGCTGTCACTACGTAGAAAAATAAAGAACAGTATAAAAGACATAGCAGATATAAAGTGCACTGTGCACTTTACACAAATGTTACCAGCAATACCTTCATGACGAAAAAGATAACTCAACTTAACCAAGGCGACTTTTTAACTTTTAAGGCATCTGACAATCATTTCAAATTGTTTTTTTGCACAAGTGTATTCAAACAAGCAAGCCCTCATAACTTCACATTTGCGGCAACCAACTACAGTGACACGAACAAACCAACAACTGAATCCATAATCCACACCAAATTTTATGGAATCGGGAATAGACGAGATGAATACTTCAAATATCCGAGTGACCAACTTGAGAATATGTGGTCTGTTCATCCTGAGATAAAACCTAACTTTCTAGGTAGTTACGGCCTAACAATTTGGAGGAAAGAATTTATGAGTTTTAGAGACAACTTTGAACTCATTGGCAACCTCAATATTGTTACTAACCTTGACAAAAATGGGAACGGAAGTATGAACGCAAGTGACAAGGAAGTGCTTAACGATCTCTTCGTTGGCAACATTAACGAACTCATGGAACAACGTGGACAGCAACTCTTTGAAACTAAAGCGATACTTGCAAATTAAAGCTGGTAACAGACGCTAAGCCCAATCGGCAGACTTAGGTACTTGCAAAGGGCATTTGAATCGGATACATTTGAGATATCTGAAAGGCTCAGCCGACTGTGCTTAGCTGATCGTTACAGACCATGCCAGAACGAATATGCCAATCTTCAGCAAACAGATAGATTTTAAAGTTAAAGCGGCTGAAAGTCAATTCATCCATTGGTTTCGAACGTCTGTGGCTGACTCTAACAACTTAGGAAATCAATTTGCTGCAACCAACCAACTTTTGATGGGAAGCTGCGAGAACAAAGCATTCTGGTTTCAAAAGAAGGAGAACTATTCAATGGGCAACTTCTTCGAAATGTGGTTTAGTGTCGTAACGGGTGAATACGAACCAATCGAAGATGCTATCTCCATCAACTTAACAGTACAAGTGAAGAAAGGCCTTAGAAACCTTCTGATTTTTGGAATCGTTATTTGGTGGCCGTTATCTATCTACTTTTACCTTGAACATCAGAATGATTGGTTGATCTACCTACCAATAGTATTTACTGCTCAACTATTTGTTGTTATTTGGAGGGTACGTGAAGATGCTAACCTGCTTAGGCAACTCTTAACTGAACAGATCGAAAAATACGGTCTGTAACATGGCGTATAGATGCATGTGCGAACTGAGCATTTAGCAAGCTTCGGCAGAACGAACCCCGCTCTTTTAAGTCTTAGCGCAAAGCGAGACTTGAAAGCATCTATACAGGGCAAGTCTCCAGACTTGCTTAATCCTAGTTCGCGATCTTCATTGGCTCAATACCCAGCCATAACCATGCGTTCATCAGGAGATCAAATCAGAAATCAATGGATCGAAAAACCAAGTACCCCGGCTACTTGGAGTAATCAGGTACAGCCCGACGGTGAGACAAAAAAAATAGCACCCAGAAATCTAGGTGCTATCTAACGCTTATCCTTTTCTATCAAAGGAGACGCTGAGGCATTACTCTTCGAGATCGCCAGTCCATGCCATCACACCACCTTCTAGATTGTATAGTTCTCCGGTGAATCCCATGCCTTCCATGAGGCCACAGGCCTGCCCACTGCGGTTGCCACTGCGGCAGTAGATGTAGTAGTTTTTGGCTTTGTCTAGCTTCTCTACTTCCTTAGGAAATTCTGGATTGAAAAAGTCCAACAAGATCGCATCTTTGATATAGCCCGAATCCCATTCCTGCTGCGTTCTTACGTCCAACAAGACAGCATTGTCATCAGCGGCCAATTTCTCAGCAAATTCTTCTTCATCAATATTTTCGTACATGGTAAATAACTTTTGATTGATCCTACTTTAATGTCGAAGGGCAAACATAATCTGACTTTTTGATTCCTGTCTCCTGTATGGCTTTAAATCCACCTGCCACGTCTGCGATATTGTGAAAACCACGTGATTTGAGAATCGAGCTGGCGATGACAGACCGATAGCCACTCGCACAGTGAATGTAGTATTTTTCACTTTTGTCTAACCCATCCATATTGTCATTGATGAAGTCCAATGGGAAAAACAAAGCCCCATCGACATGTTCAGAACTGTACTCTCCAGGCTTGCGCACATCCATCACAGTCATGGACTCGCTAGCCATCCGCTGTCCTAGCTCCTCAGCAGTGACCGATTCGATACTGTCGGTATCCTTACCCGCTTGTTTCCAAGCCGTCATTCCTCCCTTGAGGTATCCGAGCGTGTTGTCATACCCTACGCGGGAAAGTCTGGTGAGGACTTCCTCTTCACGCCCCTCATCAGCCACCAATACGATCGGTTGTTTCAAGTCCGTAATCAAAGCACCTACCCATGGCGCAAAACTCCCATCGATCCCGATGAATATAGCATTAGGAATGTGTGACGCCACAAAATCCGTCTTGCTACGCGTATCCAACACCAATGCACCTTCGTGGTTGGCCATCGCTTCGAAAACATCTACATCCAAGGCTACATTTCCTTTGGCCATTACCTCATCGATGCTGTCATAGCCTGACTTATTCATCATGGCATTCTTGGCAAAGTACTGTGGAGGAGGCAAAATCCCAGAAGTCACCTCTTTGATGAACTCCTCGCGCGTCATGTCTGCTCTGAGTGCGTAGTTTACTTCCTTCTGGTTGCCCAGCGTATCCCACGTCTCCTTGGACATGTTCTTGCCACAGGCCGACCCAGCACCATGCGCTGGATAGACTATCACCTCGTCTGGCAAAGTCATGATTTTGTCTCTCAAACTATCGAACAAATGGCTCGCCAAATCATTACGTGTCAAATCCGTCTTCACTGCCAAGTCTGGTCGTCCGACATCCCCGATAAACAAAGTGTCCCCCGAGAATATCGCATGCTCCCTACCCGACTCATCGTAGAGCAAATAGGTACTGCTCTCCATCGTGTGCCCTGGGGTATGCAGGAGTTTGATCCTAACATCTCCAAGCTCAAAAACCTCACCATCCGTACCGATGTGACTCTCAAAAGCCGTCTCTGCATTCGGACCATAGACGATCTGCCCACCAGTCTTCTGAGCAAGATCCACATGCCCAGACACGAAATCTGCATGAAAGTGTGTTTCAAAAATATATTTGATGGTAGCACCGTCTTCTTTCGCCTTAGCGATGTACGAGTCTACTTCACGCAGCGGATCAATGATGGCTGCCTCTCCCTTGCTCTCGATGTAGTACGCTCCCTGCGCCAAACACCCAGTATATATCTGTTCTATCTTCATGAGTCAATGTTTTTAAAGTTCTTCATTTAAACTATACAACAAATGTACGGCTCTGATCATCTTGGGATTGTAACAATAGTTACAAGTACAGAAAATTAACAAAGAAGAGGGACTTAAACGACTATATACAGAAAGCACTATAGATTAAGTGGAGAATAAAATCTCTACATTAACGAATCAAGACCTTAGGTCGCTAGACACTAGAAATTGGGCAGAAAAGGTTTCTTTTTTTGATCTAGATACTAAAATCTAAATACCAGCATCTAACTACTAGCCTAAAAACTCCTTCATCAGGACGTTGATCTTACCGAATTCGGTCAGGAAACCATCGTGTCCATAGAGAGATTTGATTTCACGGTAAGTGACCTTAGGGATGTGTGAGGCGATCCACTCTTGTTCGTCGCAGGCGAATAGGATATCAGAGTCTATAGAAATCTGGAGCACCTCCGCTTGGATCAGTTGCAGTGCCGATTCTACCCCACCGCGATCACGGCCGATATCATGCGAGTCCATTCCCTTGGTCATCGACCAAAGGAGATAGCCTTGAAACTTGCGATCGATCAGCTTCTTGCCCTGGTACCTCATATAAGAGTCTGCCCGAAAACCATCCATCTTGGATATCTCGTCAGCTTGAGTCTGATTAAAGATCGTATGGTTGCGATAAGACAACATCCCAATGGCACGCGCCGCAGCGACTCCATGTTCACCCGCACGCATGTCGTGGTCTCTCCAAGTCGGATCAGCCTCTATGGCAATGCGTTGCGCACTGTGTACAGCCAGTCTCCATGGCGACTCCTTCGGCCCAGTCACTACTAGGATCAGTTTTTCGAAGAACTCTGGTTCTTGTACCGCCCATTCGTAGGCCTGAAAACCACCCATCGAACCACCGAGCCCAATGGCTACTTTTTTGATCCCGAGATGATCCCTCAGCAACTGGTGCGCAGCGATCATGTCACGTATCGTGTACATCGGAAAATCCGAATAATATGGTGCACCCGTCTCTGGGTTGATGGTCAGCGGACTAGAGGTCCCGTAGGGTGATCCGAGGATGTTGGCACATACAATGAAATACTTCTGAGGACTGAGGGCTGATTCGTCCGTGAGGATATCGCCCCACCAATCTGCCAAATTGGAATTGGCAGTAAGCGCATGAAATACCCAGACCACATTGTCCTTGGCCTCATTGAGTTCACCCCACGTATGGTAGGCAATCTCCAAAGCAGGCAACTCCCCTCCCCGCTCTAGCGGAAAGGTTTTTTCAATCTTCAGTATTTGTGGCTTGTCACTCATAAATTTACGCGACCGCAAACCTAAGTAAATGTATGATAATAGTCATCGCTCTTCCTTCAATTTCAGGGAAGAAAAAGCCATATTTGCACCTTGCTCAAAACAGGGCAATTCGTCAATTGATTAGATAGAAGATGAGTAAAGTCAATAAGCATTTCGAAACAGAAGCCATTAGGACACAGATAGAAACAACTCCAGAAAAGGAGCACTCTACGCCGATGTACTTGACGTCAAGCTTTTTGTTTGACGATGTGGAAGAAATGCGCGCGACTTTTGCCAACGAAATCGATCGCAATACCTACAGCCGATTTACCAACCCCAACACCAGCGAACTCATCGATAAGATGTGCAAGTTGGAAAAAGCAGAGGCGGGATTCGCTACCGCTACTGGGATGTCGGCGATCTTCACCACCTTCATGACGATATTGTCAGCGGGGGATCACATGCTCTCCGTCCGATCGATCTTCGGCTCGACGCATACGATTTTCAGCAAGTTTCTGCCCAAGTACAACATCAGCAGTGACTATATCGACCTCAACGACACCAGTAGCTGGGACGCAGCTGTCAAACCTAACTCTAAGTTGCTATACCTAGAGACACCTACTAATCCTGGGATTGAATTGATCGACCTAGATTTTGCGAGCGCGTTTTGCAAAAAGCATGATCTAATATTGATCGTAGACAATTGTTTTGCTACACCATATATTCAGCGTCCAATCGAGTTTGGGGCAGATTTGGTCATCCACTCTGCCACCAAGTACATCGATGGTCAAGGTCGCGTGATGGGTGGCATGGTACTCGGTCGCAAAGACTTGATCGCAGACATTTTTACTTTTTCGAGAAGTACCGGACCTTCCTTGTCTCCTTTCAACGCATGGATTCTATCCAAGAGCTTGGAAACCCTCGCAGTACGTATGGATCGACACAGCGAAAACGCGCTCAAACTGGCTGAATATCTAGAAGCACATCCGCAGGTAGAATGGGTACGTTATCCTTTCCTTCCTTCACATCCGCAGCACGAAATTGCCAAAAAACAGATGAATACGGGCGGCGGTATGGTTTCGTTTGGGATCAAAGGAGGCTTAGAAGCAGGCAAGACTTTCTTGGAAGGCGTAGAGATGTGCTCGCTCAGTGCCAATCTGGGTGACACGCGTACCATCGTAACGCACCCTGCCTCGACGACTCATGCCAAACTCACCGATGAAGAGCGTGAAGCAACCGGCATCACCGCCAACTTGATTCGTCTCTCCGTAGGGTTAGAACACATCGAAGACATCCAAACGGACCTAGACATTGCTTTCGCAAAGTGTAAGTAAGTAGAGATATTGGTACCTAGTTTTTAGACAACTCGAATTCTTACAAACAGAACCATTAAAAATCTCATATCACACCTCCAGAGATTCTGATCTTTGGACATCCCGCTAGCGCTACGCTGCAGCCTTTGCAGGCAAACCTAAGGCTTTGAGCATGCGCCCATGTGCCAATAGTGCCGATCTAAATGTCGGCTCTGCGTAGTAAGGATAATTGTACTCCGCAGCAGTTTCTTTGACAATCTTAGCCAGATGCTTGTAGTGCACATGGCATATATGCGGAAACAAATGGTGCTCGATCTGGAAATTCAACCCACCAGCGTACCAATCCAATATTCGGTTTTGATTCCCGAAATTCACGGTGGTGTACAGTTGATGTACTGTCCACGAATACTCCATGTTACCGTCCTTGTCTGGTGCTGGAAAATCCACTTTATTCATCAGGTGTGCAGGCTGAAAAATCACCGCCAAGCCCATACCTGCCACAAAGTGCATGAGGATAAACCCACCGAAAATCTGCCATCCCGTATACGAAGTGAAATAGACCGGCACACCGATCGCATAGATATAATAGACGACCTTCGTTAGGATCAATATCACATACTCTCCTGCAATACTCTTCGTGTTTTTGGCCAACAAGCCTTCCTTGTTGTATCGCGTGATCTTAGCAAAATCCTTGAACGTCACCCAAAAGAAAGTCCCCAACCCGTAGAAAAACCATGCATACAAATACTGGTACTTATGAATAGGCTTCAACTTCGTCCCTGGAGAAAATCTCAAAATAGCCTTCGGCTCTATATCTTCATCATGCTCTTCGATATTGGTATAGGTGTGGTGCTTGACATTGTGCTGGATACGCCAGTTGATGGCATTGCCTCCTACGAGATTGAGTGTATAGCCGAGGATTTTGTTGACCGTACGGTTAGAAGAATACGCCCCATGAATCGCATCATGCATGATCGACAATCCGATTCCAGCCATCCCCATCCCCATGATGATCATCAGACCTAAAGCTACGAGACCTTGTGGCTCCATCAGAATGACCACAAAGTAGGGCACAATAAACATAGACAGCATCACTACGGTCTTGATGTACAAGGTCACATTCCCATGTTTGGAAATCCCCTTTGACTGGAAGTATTCGTTCACTCGTTTGTTCAATGTCTGAACGAATTGTTTCGAAGTAGCATCTTCATGATTGAATGATACCTTCTCCGCGGTAGCTCTCTCTTGCATAGGCGGCAAAAATAACAGGAATAATGCTCACTTACTAATCCCACCCCCTATTAACACCATCAATCAAAGCTAGACCAAAATAGCCGACAAAATTTAATATGTTTGCGGCAACATTCAACATTCGATTCTCTATGAGCCCACTACTCGTCTTCCTTATCATCGCTGGATATTTTGCTGTATTGATGCTGATCGCTAAACTCACCAGTCGTGGTTCTACTGCCGAAAGCTTCTTTACAGGTAATCGACAGTCCCCTTGGTATTTGGTTGCTTTTGGAATGATCGGTGCTTCTTTGTCTGGTGTCACCTTTATCTCTGTCCCTGGTGAAGTAGGGAGTAGTCACTGGTCTTACTTCCAAATTGTCTTGGGCTACCTTCTGGGTTATTGGGTGATAGGCAGTGTACTTCTTCCTCTATATTATAAGATGAACTTGGTATCCATCTATCAATATTTAGACTCCAGATTCGGAAAAAAATCTTACAAAACAGGTGCTTTTTTCTTCCTCATATCTAGAGTTATCGGTGCTGCTTTTAGATTATTCCTAGTTGCTACCGTACTACAAGTCGCATTTTTCGATGCATTTGACATCCCTTTTGCTGTGTCCGTATTTGTGACCATCGCTCTCATTTGGCTCTACACGTTCAAGGGAGGCATCAAAACGATTGTCTGGACAGACACTCTGCAGACACTTTTTATGCTACTAGCCGTCGGCATCAGCATCTGGATCATCGCCTCTGACCTCAACTACTCCCCGGGCCAAATCATAGACATCATCAGTAATAGTTCTACCTCTGAGATGTTTGTCTGGGACTGGCAAGCTCCACGAAACTTCTTCAAGCAGTTCTTTGCCGGAGCATTCATTGCTATCGTGATGACTGGACTGGATCAGGACATGATGCAAAAAAATCTCACGTGCCGATCCCTTAAGGACGCGCAAAAAAACATGCTTTGGTTTAGCATCGTCCTCGTATTTGTCAACCTGTTCTTTTTGGGGCTAGGGACACTACTTTATCACTTTGTAGAAGTCAAAAACATTGACCTTACCCAAACCACCGATGCACTCTTTCCATACCTAGCCATCAATCATTTTGGATTATTGGGAGGGGTTATTTTCTTACTCGGCATCACTGCAGCTGCCTACTCTAGTGCTGACTCAGCACTCACTGCACTGACGACTTCCTTTTATATAGACTTCTTGGGGAAAGACCCCAACGAATCCGCCACACACCAGCGACGCTGGATCCACCTTGGATTCTCAGTACTGATACTAGTAGTCATTTTAATCTTCAAGGCCATCAACGACGACAGTGTGATCAATCAGGTTTTCAAAGTAGCAGGTTACACTTACGGACCACTTTTAGGACTATATTCGTTCGGGCTGTTTACCAAACGAGCTGTCAAAGATGAGCTCGTTCCTGTGGTATGCCTAGTCACTCCGATATTGACCTACGTAATCAACTCTTATTCTGCCACATGGTTCGGAGGATATCAATTCGGGTTTGAGCTTTTACTGCTCAACGGACTTCTGAGTTTCGTCGGACTAGCGATCATTAGCCGAAAAAGTTAATTCTCCAGTTCTTTCATCGGATCCCAAACGATCTCTTTGAAATGCTGAATCTTATCTTTTACAACTGTCAAGCCTTCCGCCTCCAGTAGTTCCTGCATGCACGTGGGAGACCCAAAATGCACCTTACCAGTCAATAGCCCCTCTCGGTTGACTACTCGATGGGCAGGTACGTCTGGCAATCCATGCGCTGCATTCATCGCCCAACCTACCATGCGCGCGCTCAGTTTCGTTCCGAGATAGTTAGCGATCAGACCATAACTAGTCGCTCGTCCTTTTGGGATCAACTTGACCACTTCATAAACATCCTCGAAAAAACTGTATTGCTTGGCCATTAGCGGTAGAGTCCAGCTTTGTTAAGTGCTCTTTGGTATCGAATCGCATTATTATTGTGATCACGGAGGTTCGTGGCAAAATTGTGATAGCCCGAAAAATCTTCTTTCGCACACATATAGATGAATTTATTGTCCTGATGGTTCAATACTGCGTCTATAGATTTGATACTCGGCATGTTGATCGGTCCAGGAGGCAGTCCAGCATACTTGTAGGTATTGAATGGGGAGTCTATCAAAGTATGTTTGGTCAATACACGTTTGATTTCAAAATCCTGCGCAGCAAAAACCAAGGTAGGGTCTGCCTGTAGCGGGATTCCTCTTTCGAGGCGATTGAGGTATAAGCCAGCCACAATCGGTCTTTCATCCGACATGATTGTTTCTGCCTGTACGATAGATGCCAGCACTGAAACCTCCTTGGTCGACAAACCCAGTGCTTTTGCCTTTGCCAATCGCTCCTCATTCCAGAACTTGTCATACTCCCGCTTCATCTTCGCAAAAAGCGACTCAGGAGAAGTAGTCCAATAGGCCTGATAGGTATTGGGGATAAACATCGAAATAATCGTCAAACTATCAAAGCCATTGGCACGAATCAAAGAGTCATTTCGCAAAACACCCATAAAATCCGCTTCTGATATTTCTAGGTTTTTCGTGATTTTCTCAGCTAAGTCCGACACCAAGCGTACATTATTGAATGTTACGTTGACGGGAGTCTGACTGCCCAACCGAAGCATTCTAATCACTTCCAGGTTACTCATCCCTGGCTCTATCAGGTAGAGACCTGGCTTTACGCTTTCATCATACCCCATCGTTTTGGAGAGAAAACTAAAACTAATCACCTCGTCCAAAAACCCGCCTTTAGAAAGTTCTTTTTGAACATACTTAAAATCAGATCCTGTAGGAATGATCAAAGGTTTAGGTTGCTTTTCATACAAAAAATTCGGGGCGTAAACGACCTGATGAAAATAAAACCCAAATGAGGAGAGCATCACTGAGAATGAAACGATAACAGCTCCCAAAATCACTTTTTTCTTATTCATAAGGCGGCAAAAATAAGCAATTAGTCATTTCGGCATCCGACTTGAACTAATAATGTTTTGCTATTTATAAACCGGACATTTGATTAAATTTGAATCCTATGAAAACAGAGTTCATCAAACTGTACGAAGAGAACCCAGACCCTAGAAAAATTAGTCAAATTGTTCAAGTCCTAAGAAAAGGAGGTGTCATCATCTACCCTACGGACACCATTTATGGGATGGGCTGTGATATATTCAATACCAAAGCCATAGAAAGAATCAAGCAGCTCAAGGAAATCAAAAGCAAACGTGTCGACTTCTCTTTCATCTGCTATGACCTAAGTCATATCTCAGAGTACACCAAGTCTCTGGACACTTCGACTTTCAAGTTGATGAAAAAAGCCCTTCCTGGCCCCTTCACTTTCATACTCAATGCAAGTACCAAGGTCCCTAAGATGCTACACACTTCTAAAAAAACAATAGGCATCCGAGTCCCAGACAACAACATTCCGAGAGACATCGTCAGAGAACTAGAAAACCCCATCATCACCACCTCCATACACCATGATGATGAAGTACTCGAATACTCTACCGATCCAGAACTCATCTATGAAAAGTATAACGGCAAGGTGGATTTGATCATAGACGGAGGATATGGAAACAATGTCGCCAGTACAGTTGTGGACTGCACTGAGGGCGAAGCAGAAATCGTCAGGGAAGGTATGGGAGACTTGTCTGATTTTATATGAAAACCATCATTGACAGTCAGTATTTTCCGTGTGTAGCTTACTTTTCCTTCCTCAAATCTAAAGAGGAAGTATGGATAGAAACTCAGGAACATTTCGTCAAACAAACCTATAGAAATCGCTGCTACATCTTAGGCTCTAACCAAGTCCTACCACTGGCCATACCAATGATTGGCGGGAACAAAAAAATCAAAATTTCGGACATTAAAATCGAGTACAAACACCGGTGGCTCAATGATCACTGGCGGGCGATTATCTCCGCATACAATAAGTCCCCCTACTTCGAATTTTACGAGCCATACATTCACGACATCTTATTCGCAAAACACGAGCGGCTCATCGATCTCAACACTGAGATACTGTCATTCTGTCTCAAAGTCCTCAATATTGGCGCAAAAATCAATTTCACTGAACAATACGAATCCAATACAGAAGGTCAATTAGAAGACATGAGGTCCATGATTCACCCCAAAAAAGATTATATTTGTTCAAAGATCTTTGATCCCATCCCGTACCCACAGCTGTTTGGTAAAGAATTTGCAGCCAACTTGAGCGTACTGGATTTGCTCAGTAATACTGGGCCAGAATCCGACAACTATTTGTAAAAACTAAAGCCTGATTACAACGATTACATGAATAGATCGTTTTTATCTTAATGTTTAGTTTTTGTTAGATTAAAAATTATTTTTACTACAACGAAGTAGCACATGGAAGCAAAGTTTTCGAATAGAGTAAAAGAGGTAATTTCATTGAGTCGTGAGGAAGCACTCCGACTTGGACACGACTATATAGGTACGGAACACCTCATACTCGGTATGATTCGCGAGGGAGAAGGTGTAGCCATTAGCTTACTAAAGAAACTAGGGGTCTCGCTAGACGAACTCAGAGCTTCCATAGAAAAAGCCACCAAAGGGTCTGCTACTAACAATGTTAAGAACCTAGCGAACATTCCTCTGACGAGACAGTCAGAAAAAGTTCTAAAAATCACATACTTAGAAGCTAAAATATTCAAAAGCCAACTCATAGGCACTGAACATCTATTGCTTTCTATCCTAAGAGATGAAGACAATATAGGGACTCAAATCCTCGATAAGTTCGATGTAGCCTATGATGTCGTCAAAGAATTGCTAGAATATCAAACAGAGCACCCGATGTCTTCGTCTTCTGATACAGACGAACCCGAAGACGACTCTCGTCTATTTGGCTCTGGTGGCACAGGCGGTTCTTCAAGTAAGGATCCATCAGGCAAAGGCGGAGAAAAATCAAGAACTCCTGTTCTTGACAATTTCGGTAGAGACCTGACCAAGCTAGCAGAGAGTGACAAACTCGACCCTATCGTAGGTCGCGACAAAGAGATTGAGCGTGTTGCACAAATCCTAAGTAGAAGAAAGAAAAACAACCCTATTCTAATCGGTGAGCCTGGTGTGGGTAAAACTGCTATCGCAGAAGGCCTAGCACTGAGAATCATTCAAAAGAAAGTATCTAGAGTATTGTTTGGCAAGCGAGTGGTAACACTTGATTTGGCATCTTTAGTAGCAGGGACAAAATATAGAGGGCAATTCGAAGAAAGAATGAAGGCTGTCATGAATGAGATTGAAAAATCTCCTGAAGTGATCCTTTTCATTGACGAATTACACACCATAGTAGGAGCTGGTGGAGCGTCTGGATCGCTAGATGCGTCTAACATGTTTAAACCAGCACTAGCCCGTGGAGAAATTCAATGCATCGGGGCAACTACTTTGGACGAATACAGACAGTACATCGAAAAAGACGGTGCGCTCGCCCGTAGATTCCAAATGGTGATGGTGGATGCTACAACTGTAGATGAAACCGTGCAAATCCTAAATAACATCAAAGACAAGTACGAGGATCACCACAACGTCAACTATACAGAAGAGGCAATCAAAGCGTGTGTAGCACTATCTGACAGATACATCAGCGATAGATTCTTGCCAGACAAGGCTATTGACGTCATGGATGAGGCAGGTTCTAGAGTACATATCAACAATATATATGTACCAGACGAGATCATCAGTCTTGAGGACTCTATTGAAGATGTCAAAGTAGAAAAAAATCAGGTTGTAAAAAGCCAAAAATACGAAGAAGCAGCTCAGCTCAGAGACAAAGAAAAGAAGCTCATAGAGCAACTCGAACTAGCCAAAGCGAAGTGGGAAGAAGAAACCAAATCGCAACGCTATGTAGTTGACGAAGATAGTGTAGCCGAAGTAATCGCAATGATGACTGGTGTCCCAGTAAAAAGGGTAGCACAGAAGGAAAGCAAGAAACTACTCACGATGAAAGATGACTTGAAAAAGCAAGTGATCGGTCAAGATGAAGTTATCGTTAAACTATCAAAAGCGATACAACGAACTCGTGTAGGTCTGAAAGACCCGAAAAAACCAATTGGCTCTTTCGTCTTTCTAGGTCCAACTGGAGTAGGAAAAACCGAATTGGCGAAAGTATTGTCCAAATACATGTTTGATAAAGACGATGCTTTGGTGAGAATCGACATGAGTGAATACATGGAAAAATTCTCCGTATCTAGACTGGTAGGAGCACCTCCTGGGTATGTAGGTTATGAAGAAGGTGGACAGCTCACAGAAAAAGTGAGAAGAAAACCATACAGCGTAGTTCTCCTAGATGAAATCGAAAAGGCGCACCCAGACGTATTCAACATCCTACTACAAGTATTGGATGATGGTATATTGACAGATGGCCTTGGTAGAAAAGTGGACTTTAGAAACACAGTGATTATCATGACTTCTAACATCGGTGCTAGAGACCTCAAGGACTTTGGTACTGGGATCGGGTTCATGAATCAGAACAAGAAAGAGAATCTAGATGACATCATGAAGTCTACGATTCAAAACGCACTGAAGAAAACTTTCTCACCAGAGTTTCTCAATAGATTAGATGATGTGATTGTATTCAACTCTCTAGAAAGAGAAGATGTACATAAAATCATCGATATCACGCTAGACAAATTGCTAGAGCGTGTGATCGAACTAGGTTACAATGTAGAGCTAACTGATAAAGCTAAAGATTTCTTAGCAGAGAAAGGATATGACCCTGCATACGGAGCAAGACCTCTGAACAGAGCTATCCAAAAATACTTGGAAGATCAAGTAGCAGAGTTTATCCTAACTGGAGATGTTCAGGAAGGGGATACGCTGTTAGGAGATCATATAGAAAAAGAAGAAACGCTGAGTATATCAGTCAAGAAGAAAAAGAATTCTAAGAAAGAGAAAAAAGAGTAGGCCCAGAGCCTACTCTTTTTTTTTAATACCCTCCAGAATATTTTCTGAGTAGCCACTCCGAAGATACCAGTACTAGGAGTACGAATAAAACCCATATCAAATTCACCAAAGGAAAGATTTCTTCTTGGAAATGCACACGGGGCTTGAAATCATACGATTCAACATCACCCAGCATTTCATCCCAATCGGCAAGCGTATAAAACTGGCCTTGGTTCTGGATCGCTAGCTGTTGCAACAATCCAAAATCAGCAACCTGATCTAACTGTTCCAGTTGCTGTTCCTTCACCACAAAACTACCTGAAACCTTTTCTGATTTCCCATCCACTAAGGTAGAAGCCTCATAACGGTAGTTGGCAGGTTCTAGATTAGCTAACTCCAGCTTAGCATATTGTGAAGCAGGCACAAATGAATACTCTTTGGTTTCCTTTCCTACTTCTCCCACAGAGATCTTGATTTCTTGCCCGTAAATTCGCTCATAGACATCATTGTAGAGCTCTGCCTGAAAATGTACGGGTTCATTGGTATTATACTCCGTATCTGTAGGGTAGAATTTAAATTTCCGCTTGTCATTCTTCGTGCTCAAGTACTGCACTAATTTCAGAAAGAACTCATCAAAACTCTGTGTATCTTCATAAAGACCATACTCTTGCATCCTCCATTGCCAGATACCATCGGCCAGCAGATAAGCCTGCTTTACATCATCGGCAGCTACTGTAAAGAGTAATGGCTTATTCACAGTTACTGATCCTATTTTCTGGTTCAACAACACTTTGGCATTTGCTGGGATATTAATATCTCCATAAGGCACAGAGAGTGGCACGAACTCTTGCCACCGTTCATTTAGCTCTGAGTCTAGTATAAACAAGTCCATCTCCGGATTGAGCGAGGCGATCACTCGGTCTCGTTGGTTTCGTTTCTGCACGACCTGTAGCACTTTATTCTCACGAGAGAGTGTTCTAAAATTAGTTTGAGATCCCACTATATAAAAAAGGGGCACCTTCTGCTTTTCAAGCTTAGCCAATATTGACCTAGTACGATTAGCGCCATCATAGACATTATGAACTATCGCTAAGTCATATTTTTCTTCAGGGTAATCCCCAACTCCTGTTATATACACTGTGACTTCAAAATTTTGATTATTCTCTATCACAGCTTTTAAAGCCTTCAAATCTGGATGCGGAGCGGGTGCCGCGATTAATATATTTTGCTTCCCGTCAATCACATCTACATAGATGCGTTGGGAATTATTCTGTTGAATCACCTCTTCATCCAAGGGCGCAAGCACCACATCCAAAGACTGCAAACCATCATGAGTTGCTTTTACTTCAAAAACCACACGTGTCACGCCTTGCTCTGAGTCAAAATTAACCTCCTTAGTCTCCAAGACTTTTCCTTCACGTCTGATACTCAGTTTGGTTTTACGTCCTTTGAACCCATAATTTTTCACTTCTACTACAACAGGATAACGATTCCCCTGATAGGCGATCTTATTGAACAGAATATTATCCAACTCCAGATCCAGTTGCTGAGTTGTATCTCCTACACCTATCGTATTCAAATGAAACTGATACGGCTGATAAAGCGGAGACACGCCTCTATTAAATTTTCCATCCGACATTAAAAACACGGATGCCAAATTAGTATTCTCAAAACTAGCAGTGATACTACTCATCATCTCACTCAGATCAGTGGTGGGTTCGACGAATGTCATATCATCCCATGATTCAAATCCCCTACCCAATCCCATCTTGATCACCTCGTACCCTCGACCTTCCAATTTCTCAGATAATTTGGACATTTGATCATGGAGTAGTGTGATCTGTGTCGAATCCATAGTATTTCGGATAGAAGCCGAATTATCTACCGCTAATACTACCCTGGGGCTTTCTAACTGCTCGAGGTATTGATTGATCATCGGATTGAGCAGGAGTATCGATAGGACACTCCACAAAGCAAATCGTAGCGCGAAAAGTAACCGATTGGTCTGCTGATTCCATGGCCCACTTTTAGCATAAAGTAGATAGGTGAAAGCCAGAGCAATCAGCAAATACAGTGGCAGAAGCCAAATCGAATATTGAAATTGAATGACAGGCAATAGTGTATAAATTTCTATGTAAATGAAGTAGGCTCGAAAGATAGGAATAAAAAAGTTGTCCCAAAAAATGTCTTCTGACTAAAAGCATTCCACTTCTTCAATAGGCACAAATCTATAATTCAATTCCATCAAAAACACGAAAGAGTCTATGATCAAGCCAAATAATATAAATAAATAGAAATTATAATAATACAAATAAAACATAGTTTAGTACTAAAAATATATACATTTGTGCCTTAATTATCTATCTAAAAAAAAGAATATGAAAAAAGTAAGTTTATCACTTTTGAGTTTAGTGATTTTTGTAATGGTGTCTTGTAGCCCAGAGGAAAACCCTTTTGAAACGAGTGTTGGTATAGCTATCATAGAAGGCAAAGTACAGTTTGACGATGACCTGACCGACAGTGAAGACATAATGGTCGCTGCAGAAGGAGCAAAGATCAAAATATCATACAGTTCCCATGATCTATCTTTCTCTCAGCCAAATGGTGTAGATGTCACTAAAGTGATCGATGTAACTGTAGATGATGAGGGACGCTTCACTGTAGAAGTACCTGCCATTTCTAATGATGTATCCTACACGGTAAGTGGACTAGACTTTCTGACAGAATACACAGGGTACGATGAAGATTTCGATGAAGAAACAAAAACAGGGTTCTATTCTGCAAATCCTCAAACCATCTCTCTAACAGAAGGCGAGACGAAGTATGTAATAATCGACTACACATTCACATCAGAATTTTAAACTAGACTTCTTATGATTAAATATATTTTAATATGGGCACTGGTACTACCTTTATGTGCTTATGCTCAAGAAGAAACAACGAGTTCTCAACAAACAGGCACAGATAGTGAGCCCTCGTTTAAGAACAAACATGGTCAAGAAGTACTGCCTCAGCAAGGTGATTGGTCTGTTGGGATAGGTGCATCTACAGCACTTACTTATGTTGGAAACATCTTCACTGGCGGCACTAATAACAATGCCGACTGGTGGCAATATCAAAGCTCAACAAGCCCAATTGTAATTCAAGGAAAATACATGGTTTCGGGTACTACAGCGTACAAAATCGGTTTCAACTTGAACTTCTACAACAATGTATCCTACTATGACGTGATGGATGACAATGGCAGCAGCCCTGACGATTACGTTCAGGACAAACTTTCGCGAACCAACTCTAGTGTCACTTTGTTGGCTGGGATTGAAAAGCGAAAAGGTAGCGGTCGCATTCAAGGTGTATATGGTGCAGATGTATTTGTAAACTTTAGCGCAAGCACTTCATATAAATACACCTATGGCAATGAAATCACGGAAACTAATCAAGCTCCCTCTACTGGAGCCCCATCGTTTCCAGTTGGAGGCACTACCATACCTTCTCAAGGATATCGCCCTAGCCAAACCAAAAACTCAACAAACTGGGGTGCTGGTGCATACGGTTTCATTGGAGTAGAAGCATTTTTGTTTCCTAAATTCTCATTAGGAGGTAAGTTTACGTGGGGTGTCAGCTACTCGGACAGCGGTGCTAGCAGCAATACTTACGAGGCTTGGGACTCCCAATCTAACAGTGTAGTAGAATACACCAATGCTTCGAACAGCGGTTATACAATCAATGCAGGCATCGGGAACGTTGGAGGGCAAGTAACTGCTAATTTTTATTTCTAAATAGAATCTACAATGTTATGTCACCTACATAGATCGTTGTGAGTCTTTGGGCTGATAGCGATTTATGTTTGTATTTTACCCTCACAAAAAGGTGACATACTAAGAATATAAAAGACAAAAAAGGATCAAACCCAATGGATTTGATCCTTTTTTTTACCGTAGTATTGAAAGACTAAACTTTAGGTGAGCATTGCTCCACAGATATTAAGAACCTGTCCCGAAACATAGGTAGACATATCTGAACCGAGGTAGACACAAGCATCAGCTACTTCTTCAGGCTTTCCTCCACGTTTCATAGGGATCGCATCTCTCCATCCCTGCACTACTTTTTCATCCAGCACATCCGTCATCTCCGTCTCGATAAACCCTGGAGCGATGGCATTGCATCGAATATTCCTAGAGCCTAACTCTAGCGCTATAGACTTGGTGAACCCAATGATACCTGCTTTAGAAGCTGCATAATTAGACTGTCCAGCATTTCCCTTGACACCTACTACAGAAGATACATTAATGATAGAGCCTGCTTTCTGCTTCATGAAAGTACGAGTAGCTGCTTTGACAGTATTAAAGCAAGACTTTAGATTGACATTGATCACATCATCCCATGCTTCTTCAGTCATTCTCATGAGAAGGTTGTCTTTGGTAATCCCAGCATTGTTGATCAACACATCAAGTTGACCAAAGTCAGCCACTACATTAGCGATTAGTTCTTCTGCCGCATCAAACTTGGACGCATCAGATCTATAACCTTTCGCCTTCACGCCGAACGCTTCGAGTTCCGCGACGAGTGCCTCGCCCTTTTCTACACTTGACAAATAAGTAAAAGCCACGTTGGCTCCCTGTTCTGCATATTTAATCGCTATAGCTCTCCCGATACCTTTAGAAGCGCCTGTCACTAATGCCGTTTTTCCTTCCAATAATTTCATGTGTGTCATTGATTTTATGATATCACGTCTACTGACTGCAGACGGACCTCCCGCATCCGCAATGCTCGCTACCGACACGAGTCGATACGACACTACTTTTGCACATTTCGTTTGATTGTTTCCTTAAAATAATTTCTTTCGAAATTTGAATCAAAAATACACTCTTTCAATCTATCCCGATGTTTTTTCCTCAAAAAATCCCTCTAGCCCCTCCTATTCAGGGTTGACTTTCCTCTTTCTATCAACAATGAATCAGATAGCATTGTCACAATGCTAAAATTATAGGTTTAAGCTTTATGCTTGAACATTATCTTTTTTTCTCAAGGCAAAGCGGTTAAATTTGCAGCTCTTTAACGGCCTGAACTAAACAAGGTCTCATCTTATTCAGTACAAAGAAATTATGGCAAACAAATATGACGTAATAGTGATAGGTAGCGGTCCAGGTGGATACGTTGCGGCTATCAGAGCATCTCAATTGGGGAAAAAAGTAGCAGTAGTAGAAAAAGCAGAAATCGGTGGTATCTGCCTGAACTGGGGCTGTATACCTACCAAAGCGCTACTCAAAAGTGCTAGTGTATTCGAGTACATCTCTCATGCGGAAAATTACGGAATCACCGTAAAAGACTCAAAAGCAGATTTTGGTGGAATGGTCAAAAGAAGTCGTGGTGTCGCAGACACGATGAGTAAAGGTGTCCAATTTCTACTCAAAAAGAATAAAATCGATCAACTCCTAGGATTCGGAAAAGTAGCAGCAAATAAAACTGTAACAGTAACCGATGCAGATGACAAGACCGAAACCTATAGCGCAGATCATATCATCATCGCTACAGGCGGTAGATCGAGAGAGCTACCAAATCTACCGATAGACGGCAAAAAAATCATCGGCTACAGAGAAGCGATGTCTCTCGCTAAACAGCCTAAGAAAATGGTGATTGTCGGGTCAGGAGCTATTGGGGTTGAATTTGCTTACTTCTACAACTCGATTGGCACGGAAGTAACCATCGTAGAGTACCTACCCAACATCGTGCCTGTAGAGGACGAAGACGTATCGAAGCAACTCGCTAGATCGTTCAAAAAACAAGGTATGAACATCATGACCAGTGCAGAGGTGACTTCTGTAGACACCAAAGGTTCGGGATGTAAAGTGACTGTCAAAACGAAAAAAGGCGAGGAGCAAATCGACTGTGATATCGTGCTCTCAGCTGTGGGCATCTCTACCAACATCGAAGGCATAGGGCTAGAAGATGTAGGCGTCATGACCGATAAAGGCAAAATTGTCGTAGATGATTTCTACAAAACTAATCTGCCCGGAATCTACGCCATCGGTGATATCGTACACGGGCCAGCGCTTGCGCACGTATCGTCAGCAGAAGCTATCATCTGTGTCGAAAAAATATTCGGAGAGAATCCTGAAGCTCTAGACTATGAAAACATCCCAGGCTGTACTTACTGTACGCCGGAGATCGCATCTGTAGGTATGACCGAAAAAGCAGCTAAAGAAGCTGGATACGACATCAAAGTCGGTAAATTCCCATTCTCTGCTTCTGGAAAAGCACAAGCTGGGGGCAATGCTGAAGGATTTGTAAAAGTGATCTTTGACGCAAAATATGGCGAGTGGCTCGGATGTCACCTAATCGGTGCTGGCGTCACGGATATGATCGCTGAAGCGGTTGTTGCTAGAAAACTAGAGACAACAGGTCACGAAATCATGAAAGCTATACATCCACACCCTACCATGTCTGAAGCAATCAAAGATGCCGTAGAGGATGCATATGGTGAAGCAATTCACTTGTAAGACAAACATATAAAACTGCAAGCCGATTCAAACTGGATTTGAATCGGCTTTTTTGTTTACAATCAGACAAACTTACCTCCTCCTTACTACATTTGATTATCTAATATCACAGCCACAATGAACATTTATAAACAGATAAAATCCGAAATACTGAATGCTTCGCATATCGTCATCACCTCTCACAAGTCACCTGATGGAGATTCTGTAGGTAGTTCTTTGGGACTGCAACGATTCATAGAAAAACTCGGAAAAAGTGCAGTCATCTGTCACCCTGATATTGCACCAGAATTCCTGTTCTGGCTAGATACTTCTCAAATCTTGCTGATGACGGATCAACCACAAGAAGTGACAGCAGCATTTCAAAAAGCAGACCTCATCTTTTGCCTAGACTATAACGGTACGGATCGTATCGGTCCTGATATGCAAGCTCTACTAGAATCTGCTACTTGCAAAAAAATCATGATTGATCACCATCTCAACCCTCAGGATTTTCCTAACCTCGCAGTATCTGACACTTCAGCTTCCTCTACTGCTCAACTGATTGTAGAACTGATCGAACAGTCAGGGCATGAAAACCTACTAGACGAACATATCGGCACACCACTGTACCTTGGCATTCTAACTGATACAGGTAGCTTCCGTTTCCCATCAGTATTGCCACGTACGCATGAATTACTTGCCAAATTATTAGCCGCAGGTGTCAAACATCATCTCGTCCATGAAGTACTTAATGACAACAACACGGCTAGCCGATTGCGCCTTCAGGGCTATGCTATGAGCCAAAAACTAGTGATCATGGAAGACTACCATGTATCCATCATCTCTCTATCCAAGGAAGAACTAGAACAATACGATTACCAAAAAGGTGATACAGACGGCCTAGCAAATCAAGCCCTATCTATCAAAGGGATGAAAGCCGCCATCGTTTTCACGGAACGTGATGGGATGATGAAAATTTCATTTCGATCAAAAGGAGAAGAAAACCCTGTCAACGTATTGGCTGCAGAACACTTCGATGGTGGTGGTCATGCCAACGCAGCTGGCGGCATGAGTAAGTTATCAGTAGCAGACACCTTAGACAAAATCATAGATTTAGTCCCAAAATACTTCCCTGCTCAATAAGAAAGTCTAGCTCTCTGATTCGGCGACCGAGTCAGAGAGATCACTGCATTAATATCACAAAATTTCCCAATGCATAATGTAACTGGCCGTACTGTTCTTCTCCAGTAGCTTCATACTCGTGGAGTACTCTCCAGGTGTATCATCCACATTGAAAGTAAATGTACCGAGATGGTCGTTGAAGCTTAGAAAATCAAAGTCCCATAGTTCTACATCCACCCAGCCTAAGTCTACTTCTAGCTTTAGATCCACATCAACTTTATCACCAGTATCTATTCTAAAGTACAAATTCCCTACAGGCCATACCTTCTCTCCCTTAAATTTCAAGAACATTTCATCCTTATCTATTTCATCAGGAACGGTGCATTGTATCCTATTAATTTTAATCGTTGGCATAGTGTATCAATATTGATCGAGTGAAGCAAAGTAAGCTAAATATAGAATGAAAAGTAAGATTTTCAACAAACTATCATTTCCGTTACATTCCATCTACTCAAAGTATGATTTCATTAGGCAAAACAAGACTCTTCTTTACAATAATTGCAACAAATACAATAATTAACACCTCAATCCAAATATTCTTCTAAAACACCCCTTGTTTTACTGAGTTCCTTTTAATTTGCCTTCACTGACACTGACAGCATATAACCTGTCATACACGCAGTATGAGGATTCTACTTAATAGAAAAAGCCCGATCAAAATCGGGCTTTTTCTTATTTCACAAAACTGTATTAGACATTTCTATTCTTAATACGTCTCAATTATTCTTCTCTGGAAGATAAAGTCTCCTCCTTCATCTCCTGTGTTTCTGATCTCACCAAACTGCGGTGTATTCGGACTATTGTTCAATACCGCTGGTTTCAGCTGATAAAACAACTGCTCAGAAGCCACATACTTCTCTTCATTTCTCTCTAGGTTCTTCAATAGGTATTTCATAAACACACTCTTGTCTGGCACCTCCGTCAAAGTCCCGCTGGTCATCGCCTTCCTACTTGGCAATTCATATAGCTTATTGATACCCATACTTGCGTCTTTAAAAGCCTTTCTCGTCTTAAAGATAGACCCTCCGAAACACGCATCCGTGATCAATAAAGTATGCTTAGAATTGATCTCACGCACATACTCTGTCACTGCACTATTTCGCATCCAGTCCCGCTTCTTATCTTCTTCTGCATCACGAGGCAACCAATAACCATTTTGTGCTTGCTCATCCCAATACCCATGTCCTGCATAGAAAATCAATAAATTATCCTTAGTCGTCACCTGAGCACTAAGTCCATCAAGTTTGTCATAAATCTGATCCCTCGTAGGGTTCTCCAAAAGCGTTGCATACTCTACGTCAAAGGTATATTGCTCTGTCAGCATTTTGTATAACGCCTTAGCGTCCTTGATTGGGTTGTCTAGATCTGTGATCGATGGGTCATCATAATCTTGTATCCCGATAATCAAAGCATAGTATTTCCCTGGCTCTTCTACTTCCACAGGTATTGGCTTCTCTCTTTCTACCTGATATGATCGGCTAAATGTATTCCCCTTCTCATCAATAGCTTCAAAGGTGAGCGTATTGTCTCCTACCTGCAGGGGCAAATCGTAAGAGAAACTACCCGTTCTCTCTGAGATATCTACTTCATAGTTATTCAACCATAAACCTTTGACACCATCATCATCAGCGATCACTCCTTCAATAGTTATGTATTCAACCTCTACTTTCTGAATAAAACCTCTTGATTTATCATATTCAGCCAAATACTCAGGGCTCCTCAACTCCAAATATGTCGGTGAGTTAGTAACATAGTTCAACGACACAGTTCCACTTTTTGCAGATACAGTCTGACTGTATCCCGCCGTAATAGCTGTTAAAGTGATAGTGATTAGTAGTAGTAACTTTTTCATAGTTATATAATTATCTTATGTACACCACTCTCTTATTGAAAATTGATTGGTGATTTGCGCTTTGAATTTTGACTTGGATCAAATAGGTACCAGACCTTAAAACCCCATCTGTCAATTGCCCCGCTTCTAGCATATACTCATGATAGCCTGACGTCACACCCACTTCACTTATCTGATACACTGCTCTACCCGACAAATCCAACATCATAACAGAAACCGTAGATGACTCAGCAGTCGTCGCGATAGGCAACACCAGCTGATCAGCAAATGGATTAGGGTATGGATCTATCATTAAGTCTGTGATCGTTGATATTTGTTCTTTCAAATCTACCTTTCTACCATATATAAGCTCGAAACTTGTACTAACTGCAATAGGCTTAAAAGTGTATGAACTCTTATTAGATACATCGATGATCATTTGATTAGAGACATCTATCAAATACATGCCAAAATCACTGTTTTGCATGGTGCTATTATCCCAGTTTATTGTAACCTGCTTTTCACTCGCACTGTTTACGTCAAAACTCCAACTATAACTATCCGATGGAGAGACGATATCCTTAGTCACACCATGCTGTGTAAACACAACATCCAAATATTCAGAAAACCTAGGAAGAGGAAGTGCGTCAAACCTATCCAGCCCAATGGCAGCTTCAGGCTTCATTCCTACAGCTGATACATAATACCCTTTGTTTCCACTATTGATATTAAAACCAAAACTCCAATCGTCCGATCCAAAAACCCCTTGACTTGTCATCAATTTGGGAGCATCAGTAGTTCTCGCAGATGCATTACGGACAGCACTCAGTGGTATTTCTATCTCAGTTAAAGATGCATCAGAATTACTATAAAAAGCACCTTCAAAAGCACGCAAAGTCGACGAAGCTGAACTCCAAGTACCATTCTGGTAGGTATACAAAGTACCTGAAAGTCCATTATGACTAATGACCTCATTCCAATTGATATTCGTGAGATACGGGTTACCAATTTGGTTTTGTCCCTGTCTTACACTAATCTCGAAAGGCCTGTTTTCAGTAGCACGCACTACAGTAGCACTCGGTACTTCAAAATCAAAACTGACGGTATTCAAAAACCAATACCCTTTACCCGCTTCCAATGTTTTCAAACTTGGATACTCAGTATAACTAGAACCGTTATAGTGCAAAAGTCTCCATTCATCTTTGTCCTTACCTACCAAGTCACTAAACAGCTCAGTCACAGATACGCTTTGGAAGGGTAAACTGACAATACGGTAATCGCTCTCAGTAGAACCTGTATTAACAGATACGCTGAACGCTCCACTAGGTAAAACGGGAGCAATATTAAATGTGTCAGAAGTCGATTCTGATATCCCATCGCTCGCTACAAAAACGTAAGACAAACTGGTCTGATCAAAATCAGTAGCGTCGAATGTATAACCAAAAACCCCATCCAAATATACAATAGCAGCTTGAGTATTAGGCGACTCAGGGTTCTCAGTAGCATTGACATACTTAACAGTTACCGTTAGCGTTTCTCCCTCTGGGTCAAACACCTCAATCGAAACATCAGTAGATTCCACTATATTCAAGTCAATCGTACTATTAAATGTGGGATTTGAAAACACTGGTACCTCTTCAACATTGTTGATTGTGATCTCAAAATCCTGTTCTATAACCGCCCCATTCCCTTTATCATAACCTACGGTAATCGGATATACAGATTGCTCTTCATAATTAAAAGAACGGTTGGCAAGCAGTTTAAATCCGTCAATTGTAAATTCAGTACCAGAAGATAAAATAGAGTACGTTCCATTTTCATCGCTGAATGAGCCGATTTCATGTCCCGATTCTAAATTTTCATCTATAGCGTTCGCCGATAAACTAATCTGTACGTTAACCTTTTCTGACTCATATATTCTACGGACTTCATCATCAGATAATCCACGATCATACAAGCGCATATCATCCATCGCACCTCCAAAAGCAACAGCATCTGTACTACCTCCTATACTGGTCACAGAAAAACCACCTGTTTGCGTCGTAACTCCAGTTGTGGATAGTTCTCCATCGATATAAAGATTCACAGTAGTACCTACTCTCGCTACAGTCGCCATCGTCCAAGTTTCCATCCTTACAGGGTCTTCCGAATACACGTTCTCACTATTAGAAGCACTATATGCAAGCAAGCCCTCACTAGTCAGCCTAAAATCCATGTATTCTACATCCCCTAGCGTATAAAGAATAAATGGCCCACTATTGTCAATTTGAGTAACGTAGATCCAAACGTTGAAGGTAAGATCTCCTGATATTGATACGCCCGCTCCACTATTAATACTCATGAAGTCATCCACTCCATCAAACATGTATGCATTACCCGCATTATCATAGCGATCAGCTATAGTGACGGGGTTATACCCGACCTCTACTCCATTGCCCAGTATCAGATCATTGCCAAACCCTGTACCATCAGTAAGGCTACCTGCAGTAAATGAATAATATGCAGCAAGCCCAACTTCTTTAGTCACATTAGCAGTCCATTGGGATTTACTAAAACCATTTGATGCAATTACTTCGAATGAAACTGGATTCGTGAAGTCTATTGTACTGCTTCCGCTAACCAGTTCTACATCATTGGCGTAAAGTGAAGCTCCTGATGACAAAATATAGGTCAGTGTCTGGGAAGTAATATCAGCGGAACCTGCGATTTTATGAGTAATCTCATGACTATCCTCCTCTATCTTCGCTACACCGATCTGATCACTAAGTTCAAAAGACAAGAAATCCACTTCGTCAGACAGACCTTCCCAACCCTCATGGTATAAGCTCATAATTGTCGATCCCTCTATGACCTGAGAATAGATTTTTAACTCATCAATCGCTCCATTCCAAGACTCTCCCCCGTTTCGGTCAAAAGCTCCAATAGTAAGTGGGCCAAACGTATATCCCTCCGCAAACTGCGTTGCTTTTAGCTCACCATTCATATATAGTGATGTATTAGTCCCGTCATAAGTCACCACAATATGCGTCCACTGCTGTACTGGCATAGCGACATCTATATCTTCCTTGAACCTGATATTGCCTTCAGCATTAACTCCTAAATAGTTGATCACCGAATTATCCTCTGACGTAAAACCAAGTATCTCACGGTAATCATTCAAATTCTCTTCCCAATATACCCATACAGATATACTCAGGTCACCTGCTTCAGGGGTAAAATCCGTTTTGATATAGTCGCTAGATGCATCGAACCAATAGGCTTGATTGGCATTACCAAACTTGTCACTAGTCAATACAGGCATGGTTCCAGCAGTTCCGTCTCCTAGCACACCATTAAACCCATTTCCTGACTCGTCATTAGTATTTCCATTGAAGGGAAAGTAGACAGATACTAAACCCAAAGTTGATACTGTGCCATAGGCTGGCTCAGAGGTAACATCATCTATCGATGCAGTCAACTTAATGTAATAAACTGTCTCTTGATTTAATCCTGTTGCAGTGAATGTAATCGTACTACCATCAAAATTCTCAGTAAACTCTGGCGAGCTAAAATCATCATTGTCATCAATGAGTAAATCGTAAGCTGTTGCTGATTCTACTGTCTCCCAATTGATCGTAAACCCTGTAGAAGAAACCTCTGTGGCCTCACTCAAAACAGGTGATTGCAAGTTTCCTATGATTTGGGCATTGGCATTAGAAAAGCTCAAATCTTTTTGATTAGTAGTCAGATCTGGCGTAATACTACTGTCATCCCCTTGATCCGTATAGCTATTAAATGGCCAATAGCCTACCAACCCAGTCTCATTCCCTACCAGCTCAGTCTGCATATTATCTCGTATTTCTATGTCTGTTCGAGCAATATTCCAAAAACGAACCTCATCAATCTTTGCATCAAAATTTGGTATTACCCCTAAATCTGAGACATTGCCTGCATTCAACCATTCGAAAGCCTCATCCTTAACAAAACTCCCATTCAAATAGATAGATTTCGTCCCGTTAGCATAAACAAAAGCAAAGTGATACCATTTGTTTGATTCAAAACCTCCCATTTCTGTTGGGTTTAAACCAAGCCAACTATCAGACGCACCAGAGCTGATGCCATCCCCAGTATAAAATTCTACATTTCTATCGCCTCCTTCTAGACTTTCAATGTATTGAATATTTGTATTCTCAATTTGAAAAATCTGACTATATACACCTGCTTCTGGGAATTGATCTACATTCAGTAAAAACTCAATCGTCATTTCTGTTGAAACTTGGTCAGAGAAACTGGACGCATTAAATCCTCCTCTACCATCTGCTTCACCATACCCGTTGATAGAGCTTAGTACTTCACTACCTATTGAATAATAAGCCTCCCAACCCGTAGCGACTACTCCTCCATCAGTCTCGAAAACCACAAGAAGACTAGTTGAGGTAGAATTAATTTCATTTGGAAGCGTAATTTGACCAGTCAGCTCCGCCAATAACGGGGCACTCGTGTCACTCCCATCATAGATGCGAACAAAATCGTAATCTAACTCTACATCGAATGCATTGAAACCTAATGTTACTTGCTCTCCTACACCTCCTTCTATGAGCCACGAACAGTTAAAATTATTTTCATAATTAAACTCTGCACTACCGTCATCAAATACCCCTTCACTTTCAGTCAGTACGTCACTCTGACAAACAATATCTGGGATAATTTGAAGTTCAAAATTTTCACTATACGTAACATCAAACTGGTCTGTAGCCTGTAGTCTGATATATAACACCTCATTTGTAGCAAAATCAACTACCTCCTCCAGTACCAATTGATTGGCCTCATTGATAGAAAAATGGTCGTTATCTGTATCTCCATCTCCTGCAATCAACGCAAAGGAATGACTATCCCCAGGATCATCAGTCGCTGATAAATTCGCAACAATAGTTCCCACAGCATCTGTTTCGAATACAGTAGTATCTGAAAGACTAATCTTACTTGGTGCTTCATTCACCCCGTCGCTCACTAGATAATTCGCGCGAGAGATGATCAACTCTGGCACAAACTCATTTGTCATTTTAACAGTATAGACTCCTTCGTCTCCATCAGCATATACAAAAGAATATGTATTAGTGGTAGCATTTGGAATACTATCACCATTCACAAACCACTGATAAACTGTTCCTGTAAATGACTCACTCGTTGTAAGATTTAAAGTCTGTCCATCACTAACTTCCAAGAATTCTTCTTCCTCTATGGTTTGGGGACTGTAGAAAAAATTCACCCCTTCTTCGTGCAAAGAGATATTCGCATAAATATCACCGAATCCAATGCTATTACCATAAACATATAACCCAAATGCATCAAGAGACAATGCCGTCAAATCTGGAATCCCTGTGATATTATTTCCATGAAATGCCAATGTAGACAAAGAAGTAAGACTACCTATCTCGACAGGTAACTCACCACTCAACTCATTGAATTGAAGACGTAAATCTTTCAGTAAAGTCAGATTACCGAATTCGGCAGGAACACTACCCGACAACTTATTACTACTTAAATCCAGTATCTCTAAAGATGTTAGACTACCCAACTCTATCGGCATGTCTCCTGTCAAATCATTGCCATATAGATATAACTTATTTAAACCAGACAGACTTCCTAAACTAACAGGGATACTGCCAACTAAATCATTTTGATTTAAATAGAGCTCGTACAGATTAGACAAAGCGCCTATCTCAGCTGGGATTTCACCTTCAAAATCATTGATACTCAAGCTCAAAATCTCAAGTCCTTCCAAATCACCTAACTCTGAAGGAAGAACTCCCCCTATTTGATTATTGTGAATAATGAGATGTCTCAATGCTGTCAACTCTCCTACCTCAGCTGGCAAGCTACCTGTCAGATTGTTTTCAGCAAGGTTGAGCGAATCCACACGTCCGTTTTCGTCAAGACCAACACCATACCAAGTACTCATTTCAGCATTTAAGTCCCAAACATTAGTCCAATTGGCACCATCGGTGGCATTGTAAAGAGCCATAAGCGCATCACGATCTGAGGCAGCAGTTTCGTCACCTTCCATGACGAAAACATTCTGAATTTCTGACAACGTTAGGCTTTGATTATAAACATGCACTTGGTCTATCGCCCCAACAAAGAAACTATTCTTAACACTGCCAGTTGTCTGAGCCGATCCAATCAAAAAATCTCTTGTGTCAGTGAAATCATATAAAGATGTAGCGACAGTATTGCTAGCATCCAAAACACCATCTATATATATGGACATACCCTGATCCCTATCTAAAGTAACCGCTACATGGTGCCATGTACCGTCATTGAGATCAGTTGTATTACTCTCCAAAAACTCTCCACCATAGAGAGATATAGAACCATCGCTTAGGTAAACGATCAAACCATTAAATCCATCCTCTTTGAAAAGCAGGGCGCTCAGTTCTGTTGACGTAGTATTGAACCAGCACATAGCGGTCACATCCACATCTGTACCCCAGTCGAACCCTTCATCATGCGGTACTGCAATATAATCGCCTCCATCGAAGGAATAAGCTGCATCTGCATTGCCATCCCTATCTGTCGTGAGCGTAGGGAAAGTGGTACTAGTGACACCATCACCCAAAACACCATCATTAGCATTGCCCGAACTGTCAGTAGCATCACCTTCAAATAAATATTGCGCGATTAAATCATTACTTTCAGAACTTTCTTCCCCAGCATTTAGCAATACACTAACCGTATTGCTTTGTTCATTGGCTACTGCGATCTCAGGCAAGCCGTCCCCTGTCAAATCTGCTACAGTTATTCCCATACCTCCTGTACCTACAGAGTATAATTCAGGGCTTCCTAGTGCTATACCGCTCCCTTCATATTCATTGAGGAAAATGGAAACCTCATCAGAACCACTATTAGACATGACTAGATCCGCCAAGTAATCTCCATCAACATCTACTACTTGCAAAGCATAGGGAGTCGTTCCTCCTGTTAATAAATTTTGCCTGTTCGAAAAAATAAAAGATCCTGACCCTGAACCTACATTTTCATATAGAGTCACCACATTACCCGTACCTGTCGTGGCAATCAGCTCTGGGTAATTGTCTTCATTTAAATCCTGTAGCACTACGTCGTGAGGAGTAGTAACACTGTACTGAGCAATACTACCTGTACTGCCAAAAGATACAGTTCCGTCCGTCGAGCTGTTTTGATAAACACGAAACAGGTTAGCATCCTGACTAGCAACTACTACATCCAGCACCCCATTTTGGTCAATATCTCCCAGGGCCAATCCTTTCGCTCCTATTATACCTGTTTCTTCTACAGCAGCATCAAAACCAAAGCTCGTTGCTTCGGCAGCTGTATTATTGAGATACACTGAGAATTTCTCTCCATCGTAGCTAGACACTACGATATCCACCACGCCATCGGTATCGATATCTCCTATCTCTATGTCACTTACTTCTGTTCCGTAGGACACACTCTGGCTGGCTGCAAAGCTTCCAGAACCAGTATTGCGATGGAGAGTAAAAGTATTGTCGCTATTACCACAGATAATATCTACTAGACCATCCTGATTTAGGTCACCTGTGGCTAGTACTACTGGGGTATCGTTGACTGATATGCTAGCCAGCTCATTATAACTGAAGACACCTCCGCTAGAAGTGTTTTCATAAACTCTAAGCACAGAAGCCCCACTACCTATCTGATCAGTAACAATCAAATCCTTGAGTCCATCATTGTTTATATCTACGAACACTACATCCTGGGGAGTAGTCAACCCCGAAAGAGTCTCTAGACTGAAAGCACCTGTGTAGGTAGCTGTTTCAGTTTCTTCCTCAAGGGTATAGATATCTACTACATTAGAAGACTCTGAACCTGTATCCCCCCCCGCAAAAAAAACTTTGTCACCAACACTCGTGGCGCTCAAATAGCGACGTGCTTCAGAAAGCGTTGTTGTACTCCATGTATCAGTACTGTTGTCATAGATATCAACAACTGAAGATACAGCAGAATTAAACCCTCCAGCAAAAAAAACTTTATCTCCGACACTCGTAGCAACTAGGAAATAACGTGCCTGAGAAAGTGTTGCGGTACTCCACGTATCTGTACTATTATCATATATATCAACAACTGAAGAAGAGCCCACATCATCTAATCCTCCAGCAAAAAAAACTTTGTCACCAACACTCGTGGCACTCATTAGAGATCGTGCTACAGAAAGCACCTCTGTACTCCATGTATCTGTACTGTTGTCGTAGATATCAACTACCGAAGAAGCTTCAGAAGCATTTATCCCTCCAGCAAAAAAAACTTTATTCCCAACACTCGTAGCACTCAAATAGCGACGTGCTTCAGAAAGCGTTGCTGTACTCCATGTATCTGTACTGTTGTCGTAGATATCAACAACTGAAGATACAGCAGAATTAAACCCTCCTGCAAAAAAAGCTTTATCTCCAACACTCGTTCCACTTAACCAAGTACGTGCTTCAGAAAGTGTTCCTGTACTCCATGTACCTGTATTGTTGTCATAGATATCAACTACCGAAGAAGAAGAGCTAGTGCCTCCTCCAGCAAATAAAACTTTATCTCCGACATTCACAGCAACCATTTCACCTCGGGCTTGGGAAAGTGCTGCTGTACTCCATAGCTCAGTGTTGCTATCATAGATGTCAACTACCGAAGAATAATTAGTGCCGTCAAACCCTCCAGCAAATAAAACTTTATCTCCGACACTAGACGCACTCAAAATTCTACGGGCATCAGAAAGCGTATCTGTACTCCACTGTGCAGAGGCGCTAAACTCCGATAGAAGTAGGGTGAAAATTAATAACGTTAATGTAAAAACAGATCGTCTATTAGGCAGGTTTCTATTTTTAGTAATGTTTCGCATAGCTAAGTAAAGTTCTAATTTTCTCATCATTATTAGATTGATCCGAATCATGGTAGTTCAGGTGGATTAGGTAAGGATTCTCCTCCCCCCGGAGGTGTTACGGACTCTCCTCCTTGTACCTCTAAGAAATAGTAGGCAGCAGCACCCGCCGCTAATACAGGCAGTACTTTGACAATAAATGGAACTTTACTTTTTATTTTAAACTCTGGTGAAAATGCCCGATTAGAGCTATTGCTATCTGACTGAATAGCTAATTTGTATTTTCCCTTCTTTTGTTTTCGTGGCATGACCCAGCTATAGGTACCGTATTCATTGTTGGCATCTAAGGTCTCTTGCTTTACACCATTCTTGTATAAATCAACAGAGAACTTTTCATCCTCTATTCCACCATGCCATTTGACCTGCACCATACTACCTTTCTTGTGCTTACTCGGCTTGCTAGGTGTATCGATTACGATTGGTGCATACACCATTGTCGCTACTATCTGAAAATTGACATCTCCTTTGAACTCCTCGAATACTATAGCTCCGTCCACTACATATGTCAACCGAGCATTCACTGCTGCTACATCTTTTAGCTTGCCATCTTTGACTGCAAGTGGCGTAGCGTAATTGTCCCGAGAAGAGAATATCTCTATGTCGTACTTTTCTTGAATACTGGATTTGAATTTAAGATCAAATGATATATTGATATCATCTCCATCGACCTGCACTTGTACATTGTTGATGCTCTGTGCCTGAACTTTGGATAATCCAACCATCACAAATACGAATACAAACAACGTTCGTAAGTAAGTTTTCCCCATAGCAACTCTATCGTTAGTTAAATAAGTTATGTAAATGCCTGCAACTGAATCATTCCCTTCCCGTAAACCAGACATATTATGCAACGGTCAAAAATATCAATTAATTGCGTCTAAACGAATACTCAAAAGTTGGTATTTAAATTCTATTGGTATACAGCAAACAGATATTGAAATCATCCTATTATTACACTATAAATGAACGGTTTACGCTCTCTTAGCAGTGTCCTTTTGGTTCAATTTCACCCTCTTAAAAGTCTACTTTTGCAACTAAAATTAAGAAAATAGACGCATTTAGAGTTCTTCAACCAACTGGATGGGTAGTATTTGTAAAACTCAACATGTGATCGTCATTTGGCAAAGGAGCTATCAGGAAATCCGCCTTTGGTATATGGAAAAACTATCAACCTAGTCTGTCAGACGCTAGGAACATTTTTGGCCTTAAGCTATAGATATGACAGGTGCATATAGAACTATTAACGCTTGGTCGAACGAATACTCTCGACGATTACTGAGCTCAGAATAATACCTCCACCAATTAAAACCTTAGGCTGTGGGATCTCCCCAAGAAACAACAGTCCTAGACCTATTCCAAAAAGTGGTGTTAGACTACTGATAATGCTAATAGTGGTAATGGAAAAATATCTAAAACTAGATACAAATAGTGTATGGCCCACAGCAGTAGTCAATACACCTAGTATCAACAGGGGCTGCCAATTGCCTCCAATCCCATGTAGGTTTGAACCAACATCTCCCAGATAGATCACAGGAAACATGACAATGCTGAGAATTGCCAACTGATAGTACATGAGTGTAATTCCAGAATGTTCTCCAATATCTTTTTTGAGTAGTATATTTCGAACCGAATAAAGTATAGCTGACACTACTCCAAAAGCAATCCCCAGCGTCACCTGGTTGCCAAAGGTATAAGCTGGCACCAAAAAAAACACTCCTGTGAATGCCAACAAAGCAACCAGCACGTCGGCGAGCTTGTGCTTGTAACCAAGAATACAGGGTTCTAGTACTGCAGTAATCACCGGGTAGGTAAAGAGAGATAGCATACCGATAGCCACAGAGGTATACTTCAAAGCATAGAAGTAAGTCACCCAGTGCACTCCTAAGAATAAAGCACTAATACTGACGGTTCTAAACGACCGCCCCCATCCCAAATAGGTAGGAGTATTCGAAAATTTGAGATAAGCAAAAAGAACAATCGCTCCTACTACACAGCGAGCCCATATCGTCTGCTCTGGCTGAATCCCAACGAACCTACCTAAAGTCCCTGACGAACTCATAACCAATATTGCCAACCCTAATTGTAAAAACTGAAATGTTCTCTTGTCCAAACTACTCATCGTCTAATACCCTCATCAAGCAGTGAGTCATTGCGATCGAATCACTACTTACTTTCCAATTCAATATTAGGGAATAATCCAACAACTTCAATTGGCTCTAGATAGTATTAATCAAATCGCACAAAAGGTATTTGATCAAAATGATTAAATTTATCCCTCAAATATCCTAATCACATTATGTCCAAGTCAACATTCCCCCACCTACTCTTACGCACAGCATTTTCGTTCATGACCTGCGATGGTCACATCGACAAGAAAGAAATTGTATCCATCATGCGCATGGGGCAGAGCAACAATATTTTCGGAGACATCACCATCGACGAAGAGCTAGAAGTTATGCTAAAGAAAATCAATCTGAGAGGCACCGAGTACCTCAAAGACTACTTCAGAAAGGTGAGCAAATCAAACTTGACCGAAGAACAACAGCTACAACTCATTCAGGTAGCCGTGGATGTCATATACGCCGACCTAGAGGTAAGGGAGGACGAAGTGAAATTTCTGAGAGTACTACGTACTATGCTGGACATTTCAGATTCTATTATTCTCACGAGGTTTCCACAGTTGGCTAAGGACTTTATGTGGGACGATACATTCACAGAAGCCTATGTCGCTCAACTCCATAGCAACTATTTCAAAAACAAAGAAATGCCGATTTTTGATGTATCAGATGTCATGGATATTACCACTGATATACTTAAAGAAATCGCATAATTTAATAGCCCACAAACCAAAACAACATCGCCCCTACATTTCTGAACTAAAACATACAGAAGCGTGTATTTCCTAATCGTAGACGACCATCAGATGATGCTAGATGGTATAGAACAACTACTCCACCGAGAGTTTGATAACATCTCCATAGCCCAGGCCACCACCCTACAAGGAGCCAAAGACTTAACTGCCCGAAAAGACTATGACATCATCGTGACAGACTACAACCTCCCAGATGGTGATGGCCTTACCCTCATCAAACACCTAAAGGCTGCTAACTCCTCTGCTAAAACGCTCGTTCTGAGCATGCATGACGAGGCACATCTCGTCAAGGAAATCCTAAAATCAGGGGTTGACGGATACATCCTCAAAAAGGATTCTCAACACGAGCTCGTGACAGGAATCAAAACCGTGCTTGCCGGTAAGTCATATGTCAGCCAAGACATTAATCGTATATTGATTGACAATCTCAATATCACCACGCCAAAACTCCTATCGCAGCGAGAACGAGAAATTCTCGAACTGATCGCGAAAGAATACACCAACAAAAAAATAGCAGATGAATTATTCATCAGCGAACGAACCGTCGAGACACATCGCAAAAACATCTTTAGGAAAACCAAAACAAATTCTCTAGTTGGACTAATAAAATTTGCCTACGCCAATGACCTGATCGAATAGCTGATCTATTATCTAGCTAGAATTGTTGGTTAATTTGCTCGCTCCTTCATAGATTTGGACATGTTTGAAAAATCAGCTCCAACACCACTTGTACCCATTCATGACGAATTGCTTGAAGAAAAGAACATTAAACTTTTCCTCAAAAGAGAAGATCTTATCGATCCAGACATCTCAGGCAACAAATGGCGAAAGCTGAAGTACAACCTGATCAAAGCCAAAGAACAGGACAAAGAGATCATCCTCACTTTCGGGGGAGCGTATTCTAACCACATTGCAGCGACCGCAGCAGCAGCCAAACGCTTTGGCTTTCAAGCGATCGGGGTAATCAGAGGCGAGGAACTCAACGAGAACTCTAATCCTACGTTACAAAAAGCGCACGAAGACGGAATGCAGTTACTGTTCGTGAGCAGAGCTGACTACATGTTTCGGACGAGTCCACACTGGCTCACCATGCACCAGCAGGAATACTCTGCCTTCATCATCCCAGAAGGAGGTAGCAATCACCTCGCGCTACAGGGTATTAAAGAAATCCTAAGCGAAATAGATACACCCTTTGACTATATCACATGTCCAGTAGGTACAGGAGGCACCTTGGCAGGACTAGCATCTGGACTGCAGGCTCATCAGAAAGCTTTGGGGTTCGCTTCACTAGCAGGAGAAGACTACCTCGAAAAACTAGTTGGACAACTACTCGCCCCAGAGTTTCACGAGCGGCAAGCTATCGTACATGACTATGACTTTGGCGGCTATGCCAAGCATACGCCTAAGCTCATCGAGTTCATCCAAAACTTCTACGATCAACACGGCATTCCTTTAGACCCCATCTATACAGGAAAAATGATGTACGGACTTTTTGATCAAATCAAAAAAGGAAAAATCGAAGAAGGAAAAACCATCGTCGCGGTACACACAGGTGGATTGCAAGGTATCGCAGGATTCAACGAACAGTATGGACTGAACCTGAGAACAATTTAAATAACTACCCCACTGACAATCGTTCAAAATATACCCTCTCAAATCGGTCAATTTCTTTAACTCAAAGACGACAAACTCAACTGCCATAGCGAAACGTGAAGAAAGATTAACCCCAAAGAGCTATCGCGTTTGATCAAAAAAATAGCCCTTAGAGATAAGGGCTATTTTCTATTTACACTTTTTTTTAAAAAAATCATCTACTAACGGTACCACTGGCATAAGTACTCGCAGCTATATTTTCCATGGCCTGCAAAGTCCCTGGAGCTAAACCAGAGGGCACTGCACCACGCAAAGGTTTCAGTTCGAAAGGATTAGGGCTATTGTCTGGCTCTGGCTCTATACTAAGCACGATCACTCCACCATCCGTTAGGTCTGTAGGAAAAGTCAGTCCACTCGGCGCATTGGTTATAAAATCCTCTCCAGGAAATCCTGGCCCAGACTCAGGACCACTAAACACACTACTTTGGTCCGCACCTGTATCCATGTTGAATCTACCTGTCGATACAGGCTGGCCGTCGATTACAGCCCAGCCTTCGTACACCCAGCCTGTCTTACTCGTCAGGTCTGGCAAATTGGTCAATGCTGGTGTCCCAGTCGCTGGGTCTAAAAACCATACACCACTCAGGTCATCCGAATCTGTAGTCGTCGTAGGAGTTTTGAGGATGTAACTACCTCCGACTTCAGTAAAACTAGTCCCTAGTGCAGCAGTATGGCTAATCATCACTGTTGCAGCATCTCCAGAAAAATCACCGCCGAGAATCTTCGTGGCTGAAGGGGCTGGATCGCTATCCATTTCTGGTTCTATAGACAGCACGAAAGTAGTCGCAGAGGCCAAGATCGCTTCGTCTACTTCGAAACTCGTTTGATCCAACACTCCGGCATCATTTACTGAAAAAACACCCGTAGATACGGGGCTGCCATCAACAATAATCCAGCCTTCGTACACATAGTCATCGCCCAGATCACCTAGACCAGATATATCTAAGCTTAAGACTCCCATAGCTGATCCTTCGTCTTCTTTACAAGCAGTGAATAACACTGCACACAGGGTTAGAGATAATATTAGTTTCTTCATTGTTTTAGTTTTTGTTCTATCCAAAGATCCTTTTTGAATGTCACAGAACTATCACGAAGACATCATAAAACCTTCAAACCTAAGCCGTGTACTGTGGTAGATCAAAGGAAAACGTCGTCCCACGCCCCATTGCGCTAGTCAGCCGAATCGACGAATCATGGATTTCCAAAATACGCTTAACAATGGCCAGCCCCAGCCCAGTACTGTTTTGGTCTAGTGATATACGTTTGTCTCCGATATGATAGCGATCAAACACAAAGGGTATCTGATCCTCAGGAATCCCCTTACCTGTGTCGGTGACTTTGATCTCAACCTGCTCCTTGACCGCATTGATTTCTAGGCGAATTTCTCCATTCTCTGGTGTATACTTGATGGCATTATCTATTAGGTTTTGAAGGACTCGCTCGATCAGTCCTATATCAGCATACACCATAAACGGGTGGTTTTCATGCACTGGTATCATGGTCAGCTTTCTCTCTTCTAACAACACAGCATATTTTTGAGTGATATCATCTATCAGTTCATTGATAAAAAACGCTTCCTTGTTGGGTATAACTTGTTTTGCCTCCAGCTTGGATAGCTCGAATAATTCTTCGACTAGCTTTTTGAGACGCTCGGTTCCATCTAGTGCTCTAGACAGGTATTTTCTCTTTTCCTCATCACTCAACCCCTTTTCTTTGATGATCAGTGTCTCGATAAATCCATGGATCACCGCGAGAGGAGTTCGCAAATCATGAGACACATTCCCGACCAATTCTCGACGTAGGTTCTCCATCGATTTCATGTTTTCAATGTTACCGACGATTGTATCTGCCATCTCATTGAATGACTCTGCGAGCTCATTGATTTCGCCCCCTTTCGTCACTTCGATCCTAGCACTCATCTCCCCGTTTTGAAAACGGCGAACGGTATCAATCACCGTACTCAGATTTCGTGTAATGAAATAAATAGCCAACACCCCGATCACTAACGCTGCCAGCACCGCAATCAACCCATATACAGACCCTAATCTCAGTATATAACTATCAAACAGCTGCTCGCCGATACTATCATACTCTTCACTTGCCAAGATCACATAGACATAGCCTAGTGCTTGTCCATCCTCCTCGATTTTAGCCGCAGAAAAGACCTTGCTTCGTCCCTCTTTTCGAGGGTCATCACCTAGGATCATCGCCTCACAACTCGGATTCAAAAACTCTGCTATCGGCTGGAGACCCACACGATCCAAAACCACCTTTTTGTAAGGTGCGACATAGTTGAGAATAGCCCCTGTGGTATCGAGCAGGTACACTTCTATGGCGGGATTGATCGCCATCATGTGGTGCATAATATCGTCCGTAGCCTGTTCATTAAGTTTCCCGTCCAAAAACGGTTTCAGCTCCGTACCGATATGCTTGGCCACATCGGCATTCAGTTTTTGATTCTTCTCCTGAAAATGCTTGTCAGCCACCGTCAGGGAAAAGTAAAAGTACAGCGCAGAAACAGACAATAAAAGAAGGAGAAAAATCCCTGCCAGTTTGAGAAACAAACCCGTCGAGTAATTGGATGGTGAAGCCATAATTTATGTTAGTTCGTCGTTGAATCGGTAACCTACTCCCCATGTGGTGAGGATGTAGTGAGGTGCATTCATGTTATCTTCTATCTTGGCACGCAGGCGATTGATGTGAGAGTTGACGGTATGTTCATATCCGTTAAATTCATACCCCCACACCAGTGAGAGTAATCGTTCGCGACTGTAGCTACGGCCTGGGTGCTGCGCTAGCAAGATTAGCAAATCAAATTCTTTGGGCGTCAGTTCGATACGTTCATTGTACTTGAGGACTTTGCGTTTTTCCTGATCTATGGATAGCGAACCTAATACGATGGTAGCCAGCTCCTCTTTCTGATTTTGAGGTCGAGACATATCGGATCTACGAAAAATAGCTTTAACCCTAGCTGTAAACTCTCGAATGCTAAAAGGTTTGGTAAGGTAGTCGTCAGCCCCAGTTTCCAGTCCCAGTATCTTATCTATCTCCTCGGAGCGTGCGGTGAGCATCAGGATAGGCGTCAGTACGGTAGCGGCACGTAGCTCACGACATACATCCAAACCATCTTTCTCAGGGAGATTGATATCTAAGACGATCAGGTCATAATCTCCCGTCATCGCCATAGTAGCACCTTCATTGCCCCGATAGGCGCTACTTACCTCGCAGTGTAAATCTCGTAGATGTATCGTCAACAGCTCTACGATACTCTCGTCGTCTTCTATGATCAGTACTTTTTTGTCCATGGTCAAGCATCAGGAATTAGTCACTCGTAAAGAAACGGCAAAAAGATCACGAAAAGTTCACAAAGACTACAGCGTAGATTTTTCTAAAATAAAGAAGCTCAACCACACAAATAACTGTGCTACCATGAATATATCATGGTAGAGCTTGTTTTTGAAGTCTCCAAAAATAAACAGCAAATAAACCCCTGCATAAAGCATCAATGGTACTTGTTCGATAATCGTAAACCCAGAGAAGAAGATGTTTTGGAGGATACTCACAATGATGGTCATCGTGAAAAGCGTATAGAGCCACTTCCAGTTGTCATAGAAATACACATCCATATCCACCTCCTTGCTTCTGGTACCTGTTGGGAATAAGATTCGTGCTTCGATAAACAATAAAATCGGAAAACTCAATATCGACAAGACGGTCGGCATAGTCCACTCCTCTATCTGTTTAGAGTACTGGTAACTGTAAAACCAATCCTGAATCGTAACAAAAAATATGATGACGATGAGAATCGTATGCGCAAAGCTGAATTTGATCTTGCTGTAATGTGCCACCATATCAGAGACACCATTTAAAATCTGAGCCATCGCTAGGCCAAGAATCAAGGAAGTTAAAACCACCACATATTCGAAAGATTCCATAGTTTTTGATTTGTTATAGCCCTCTAAACAAAGAAACCTCTGAGATAATTCCCAGAGGTTTCGATTCTAATTCTAATTGACCTTATTTCTTGTCCGACTTGAACTCATCAAAGTCAGATGGCTTTTCTACACGTGGGAAGACATTGTCTTCTACATTGGTGTCAGCCGTTTCTTCCTTAGGGTCGATCACGATATTGGTGACTTTCTTATCCTTCACGAAGACCTTTTTCACTTCGTTTTCATTCATTCTCCAGATCTCAGCAGGGATGTACTCCGTCTCAGAACTACCATCCTCATACGTCCACTCGACGATCAATGGCGTCACTAGACCTCCTTGGTTAGAGAACGTCAGCTCATAGAAGTTTTTGTTCTCGTTGGCCAGTTTGACAGCTGCATCGTCTACTCTGTTCAAGAACTCAAAGTAGCTCTTGTCTTCGGTATCCTTAAACTCGAAAATCTCTGCTTCTTCTGCAAAATCAAGCACCTTCTCATCCTCAGTACTTTCAGAGACTTTCTTGTCCTTTTTACCTTTCTTAGGCTTGTTCTCTACGGTTTCTTCTGGTACGCCCATTTTGTACCAAGTCACTTTGTCTAGCGATACGTCTACGTGATCTGTTGAATAAAACCATCCTTTCCAGAACCAATCCAAATCTACCGCCGAAGCATCCTCCATTGTACGGAAAAAGTCCGCTGGGCTCGGGTGTTTGAACGCCCAACGCTCTGAGTACGTCTTGAATGCATAGTCAAACAATTCTGGCCCCATGATCGTCTCTCTCAATACGCTAAGCGCTGCTGCTGGCTTCCCGTAGGCGTTGTTTCCAAACTGAATGATCTGCTCTGAATTCGTCATGATCGGACGGATAAACATCTTGTCTCCCTTCATGTAATCGACGATCAATTTCGCTTCGCCTCTTCTCAAAGGCTTCTCTGGATAATATGCCTTTTCGGTCAGTGACTGTACGAATGTATTCAACCCTTCGTCCATCCATGTCCACTGTCTCTCATCAGAGTTGATGATCATCGGGAAGAAGTTATGCCCTACTTCGTGGATAATCACACCAATCATTCCCCATTTCAATCGATCAGAAAACTCTCCATTTTCGTCAGGACGTCCATAGTTGAAACAAATCATCGGATATTCCATCCCTATCGCTGCGGTATGCACCGAAATCGCTACTGGATATGGATATTCTACCGTGTGTTTTGAGTACGTGATGAGTGTATTGACTACTGCTTTGGTAGACTCATCTTCCCATAGCGGGTTTCCTTCTTTAGGGTAGTAAGACATTGCCAGTGGTGTTTTATCACCCAATTTAACTGCCTGTGCATCCCAGATAAATTTTCTTGATGCAGCAAAAGCAAAATCTCTTACATTTTCAGCTTTGTAGCTCCAAGTCTTCTTTGCCGTTGATTTAGTCTTTTCTTTCTCGATGACTTCTTCTTCTGTCACGATGATAACAGGCGCATCAAAAGACGTTTTGGCTTTCTCAAAACGAGCCAATTCTTTGGCCGTTAAAACATCTTTAGGGTTTTGCAGCGTACCTGTAGATGCCACGATGAAGTCCGCAGGGACGGTCAGGTTAACTTCATAATCCCCGAACTCCAACGCAAACTCCCCTCTACCGAGGAATTGCTTGTTTTGCCAGCCTTCTACATCATCATACACCGCTAGACGTGGAAACCACTGCGCGATAGTATAGAGGTAGTTGTCATCCGCTGGGAAATACTCATATCCCGAACGACCTCCCATATTGAGTCTGTCCTGCACAGTATATGACCATGCGATGTTGAACGTAACGCTCTCACCTGTTTTCAAAACTTCAGGAAGATCTACTCTCATCATCGTCTTGTTGATCGTGTAGGGCAGCCCCGCGTCTTTGGCATCTGTCACAGATTTGATTTTGAATCCTCCATCATAATCAAACCCATTGGTCAACTTTTGCAGTGACTTTCCTGTCATTTCTTTTTTGACTTCATTCGCCTCTACGAGTGGTGTATCCGAATCCTTAGCTCTCATGTTTTGATCCAACTGCACCCATAGATACGAGAGTTGATCTGGTGAATTGTTCGTGTAAGTAATCTCCTCACTACCTGTCACCTCATGGTTTGCCTGATTGAGCTCTACATCGATGGTATAATCCACTTTCTGCTGCCAGTAGTCTACTCCTGGAGCACCAGATGCCGTTCTGTATTGGTTCGGTGTGGGCAGGGTAGTGCCCAATTGCTCAAATTTCTGCTCCCATACACCCTGCGCCTGCGACAATAGCGGCATCAAAGCAAGAGCGAACATCATTATTCTCTTCATAGTGTGAAATTTATTTAAGTAGAATCCTCGGTGCTAACGCACCTATTAGTTAATAATCTATTACCAAAATTTAGTCTCGACCATCAGCATCACCGCGATACCTGCGATGGCTGAGGAGACGGCTAGTATCCAATCTCTCCTCGCGATATGAAAGAAAAAATGTAGTACCGCTGCTATCCCCATAAAAATCAATACGATCAAAACTTGACCAACCTCAAGCCCTACGTTGAAGGCAAAAAGCTGACCAATAATATCTGTATCCGTACCCAACAAGGCTTTGAGGTAATTGGAAAAACCCAAACCATGGATCAGACCAAAGAACAAAGCAAAGAAGTAATTGGTTCGAGAGGCGCGCTGATGAAAATCCACGTTGCGCTTTCCGATATTGCCCAAGGCCGTAATCAGGATCGTCACGGGAATCAAAAACTCAACCACCGCCGAGTTCACTGCGATCAAATCCAAAGTCACCAGTGCCAATGTCAATGAGTGCCCAATCGTGAAAGCCGTCACCAAAATCAAGACTTTCTTCCACTCAGCTACCTGATAGATCGTACACAGCGCCATCACAAACAAGATGTGATCATAGGCTGTGATGTCCATGATATGCTCTCTCCCTAATTCAAAATACAACTGAAAATCTGTCATCGCTATTCGCTCGCCGTTTGTATAATATCCAACACCTCTCTCGTAAGTTTCCTTACTTTTGTGGGTACGTATATTGTAAACATAGTTTTAAAATCAGACTTCATGACGATCTATTCTTTTGTGTTGCTAATAAATTATATGAGCGGTATGATGCTCCATGATTTCCATGTGTCAGTTACCAAACTAGAGCATGATACCGAGTCTCAAGCCTTAGAAATCAGCCAACGTATCTTCATCGATGACCTAGAACAGGCGCTCACCAGATTCGATACGGATCATGCATACAACATCTCCACTACAGAAGACTTCACCGAACTCAACCCTCTGATAGAGGCCTACATGCTGGAGCATTTTGTCATATCCGTGAATGAAAAACAAGTCACACTCGACTATCTCGGGTCGAAAGTAGAAGGGGATGTTTTGATCTGCTTCATCGAAGTACCCAAGGTCAAAAAACTCAAATCGCTATCCGTCAAAAACACCGTACTCTTCGAACTCTTCGCTGACCAGATCAATCTCGTCCATGTCAAAACGCCAGAGGGCAACAAAAGTCTAAAACTGGACACCAAACAACCCGTCGATCAACTGGTCTATTAAGTCAGAGTCGAACCTTAGAGCAGAAAACCCTCCAAGGGTTTAGCCCCATAACATCAAGACTGTCGATCGTGCGCTGCTTTATTAAAACTCAGCCCTTGGAGGGATTGTAACTATTCTGATCCTCGGCCTGTGGCACACACCTTTTCTATCACACTACCCCGTATACAGCACCTCCTGCCATTGCTTAGACTCGTTTTTCAACAGTGTAAAGCCTGCTACAGTCATTTTGGTTTGGAAGTTCCGCTGCGAATAATCCTCCATCACTTGAGGGAAAAGCGTCTTCTTTAAATCTCTGAATGCAATCGTCATGTGTGGATGAAACCCCATGTCTTTGTAGGTCGCATTGAATATGTTGAGCTCGCGACGGATGTGATCGCATAGATCCTTCTGCAATTCGCGCAATGCCTCGTTTTCCTCCACTTTGATGTAGACCACCCTAGGCGGGAAAAAGTCAAACCCATCGAGCGTCAGCTCTATCGGATAGCGATCAAACGAAAAAGAACGCATCACCTCCAGCAGCTGATCCTCTCGGTCGTCTCTCCACTGAAACGGCATATGCAGCGTGATGTGCGGTGGGGATTTCAACGCAGCCTTCGAGCCGTAGCGATCAGCCGCTTCGCATTTGAACTGGTGCACCTGCTCTCGCACAGATTCCTCTGGCACGATTGCCACGAAATATAGATTCTTTTTAGCCATCGGTTAGCGACACTTTTAAGCCCTCACTACAGTTTTGACAAATATCAATATTGGAGCGAGACTGTAAGATGCTTTTTCTGAAATTCGTGTATTTGTCACTGTACCAAATCTCAGCCATGGGTTGTTCGTTGAGATCTCCGAGCTGATGCTTGGCATCCTTGTCAAAGCAGCAAGGCACGACCTTGCCATCCCAGGTCACCACACAGCCCTGCCACATCTTCCAGCACTCATTGAGCAGTGGATTCTTCAACTCGAATTTGCCCAAGGCATTTTTGCGGTAGCGCGAATACTGAGGGTTCTCAGGGATCAGATCAGACCCGTTTTGGTAGTCATAGATCTGAGCCGTCTTGAACTGTATTTCATTGACGCCAATATCCTTGGCGAGTTGTTTTGCTTCGTCGATTTGATGTTCATTGGGTCCTACGACCAAAAACTGAAAAATCAAATGAGGTGTCTTGCTTTTGAGCTCCCGCTTCCATTTGACCATGTTTCGCGCACCTGCCAGCACCTTGTCCAGCGAACCACCCACACGGTAGTTCTGATAGGTCTCCTGTGTCGTCCCATCTACGGAGATAATCAGCCGATCGAGACCCGATCGCACAGTAGCCTCGGCCTGTCGGTCATCCAAATAATGCGCATTGGTACTCGTGGCGGTGTAGATGCGGCGATCACTGGCATAGCGCACCATATCCAAAAACTGTCGATGCAAGTAGGGCTCTCCTTGAAAATAAAACGTCAAGTAAATCAAATGTGCCTTCATCTGCTCAATCGACCGCTCAAACAAGCGCTGCTCCAGCATCCCCGTCGGTCGGGTAAACGACCGCAAACCACTCGGACATTCGGGACACCGCAAGTTGCAAGAAGTCGTCGGTTCGATCGCGATACTCAGTGGCAAACCCGGCGCGACATAACCGCCACTCCCCTTACTCCGGCGATAGCTTTTCCACACTTGATAGGCGTTGCGCACTTTGCGCACATCCAGTTTCGAGAGTAGATTGATATGATCGTGTAGTTGTGTCACCTTTGGGAGAAAGGCTGCATTTTAGTCCATCTAAAATTTGATTCAAAAAAAGCGACAGGTTAATTTACTCGCTCAATACACTCTGACACATGCAAGGCTTCAAAACACTCCTAACGCTCGTTTTCCTATCCCTCATCGCTCACGCTACCCTCGCCCAACGCACGCAGCTGTCGGGTCAGGCAGAGATCATCGTCATGACCATGAGCCCCGGACAGGAGGAGCTCTATTCGGCTTTTGGACACAGTGCCGTCCGTGTACGTGACGATCTCAACCGCCTCGATATCGTGTTCAACTACGGTATCTTCGACTTTGATCAGCCCAATTTCTACCTCAACTTCACCAAAGGAAAACTACTCTACAAGCTCGGCACGGCACACTACTCGCGTTTTCTGCGCTACTACATGAGTATCAACCGCACCATCACCGAACAAACCCTCAACCTAAGCCCAACCGAAAAACAGGAGATCTTCGACTTCCTAACGGAAAACGCCAAACCCGAAAACGCCGACTACTACTACAACTACTGCTACAACAACTGCGCGACCAAAATCCGAGACGTCATCGAACAATCACTAGACGGACGCGTCCAGTTCAACTACAGCTATGCCAACGACTCCCTCAGCTACAGAGACCTCATGGACCAATATCTGGGAGAGCAACCATGGGGAGACCTAGGGATAGACTTTTGTCTCGGGTCGGAGATTGACAGACGTGCCGATGGCGCAGCCTACATGTACATGCCCGAGTACCTCGAGATCGCCCTAGATGGTGCCCAGCTCTCCAATGACTCGACCACTCAACCGCTCGTCAAAACCAAAAAGATAGTCAACAAAGCAGCCGACCAACCCAGCATGGCAAGTCCTATTCGTCCATTTTTGATCTTCGTATTGGTATTTTTCTTTATAGGACTGGTCACGCACCGCAGTCTGAAATATCAGGCCAACTACCGTTTCGTCGATGTGATCCTCTTCGGCAGCACGGGTGTGCTCGGCATCAGTCTACTACTCCTTTGGTTTGGCACGGATCACCTCTCCCAGCACAACTACAACCTCATCTGGTGCACACCGCTCAACCTGACCGCACTCATCCTCCTACTCCGAAAAAAGAAAGCACCATGGCTCAAATACTATTTCAACCTATACGGGTTCGTGCTCATGCTACAGGTCATCCTCAGTGGTGCACTCCCCCAGCAACTACACGAAGCTTTCATCCCCCTCGTCTTAGCCCTAATGATTCGCAGTTTCTACTTGGGCTATTGGTTGAAAGGACAGAAAAAATAACCCTCACTGACCAAAAACCGACCATTTATGGACAAAAACACTCATACATCTCCTTTATTCCTAATAATATTGCTTTAGCACCGCTCCTTATGTTATCTTTTAAGATAACTTTACAGCATGACAAGACGTATAATTTTTCACGAAAGTCATTTCATCAAGTTCTACTCTAAATTACCTGATGGTGTTAAAAGAAAAATTCAATACGTTTTTGAACTCATCAAGCAAGTAGATATGGTTCCTAAGAAATTCTTAGCTCCAATGACGGTACATGATGGATTATTTGAAATACGGGTAGAATATCAATCAAATATCTACAGAATATTTTGCTGTTTTGATGAAGGTCAAATTGTTATTCTCTTTAACGGCTTTCAGAAAAAGTCTCAAAAGACACCGAAGAATGAAATTGAAAAAGCAGTGCGACTTAAAAACGAATACTTTCAATCAAAAAACATTAGATCATGAAGGATTACTCAAAAGTTACAACATTCGATGAGCTACTAGAAGTAGAACATGGTTCAATTGGTACTGATTCAAGGAACGAATATGAAGAAGGTGCTCAAATGTTTATTGTGAGTGAAATGCTCAAAGATGCCCGTAAAGCGGCAAACATGACGCAAGAACAATTGGCAGAACGGGCTGGAACTAAAAAAAGCTACATTTCAAAAATTGAAAATGCAAAAGGAAATATCCAGCTTTCTACCCTTATAAGGATTTTCGAAAAAGGCTTAAACAAACGCATAGGTCTAACATTTCTGTAAAAACATCTCTAACGCCACTACCTCTCCACTGTGGTCACGAAAGAAAAAGCCACAACACTATCAAGCTGACGATCAATAAAGACAGAACCATGGCTTTGATTTTTCGCTTGATTTCCTTTTTGCGACGAGCGGCGAGTTTGACATGGAGCTCAGCCAAATACTCAGGTGTTGCTTCTTTGAATATCCTTGGTTTCCGAGAAATGATATAATCTGATATGTACGACTTATCAAAACTCTTATATAGCCCACTCCCCTTCAATAGAGAACGATTACTCCTAGATGAATTTTGGGAATCTCTCGAAAAACCAGCTCCTCCTGTCATAAGATACCCCTGCTCTTTCAAGTCTTAGAGTGAAGCGAGACTTGAAAGAGTCTATGTAAGACAAGTCTTCAGACTTGTATCATCCTGGCTCAATGTGTTAGCTCACCCTAATTCTACAACCTCTACATCCAGTTTCTCTTCAGCAGGCATTGCACAGACTCATTTGAGTTGATCATTTACACCTTATTTAACTCCTGTCATAAGACATTCTAACTAAGAAAACAGAAACAAGCTAAATCAATAACTCTCCTTTTCATTGGGGAAACTCTTGGCTTTGACGTCTTTGATATAGTTTTCGGTGGCCTCACGCATGGCTTTGCTGATGTCAGCATATTGGCGTAGAAACCTTGGCTGAAACTCCTGTGTGATCCCTAGCATGTCGTGCACGACCAGTACCTGCCCGTCTACATCAGGCCCAGCCCCTATCCCTATGATCGGAATGGACACTGTCTCTGCTACTCGCTTGGCCAGTTTGCTCGGTATTTTCTCTAAAACGATCGCATAGCAACCACATTCTTCGAGCACCTTGGCATCTGAAATCAGCTTCTCGGCCTCCTCTTCCTCCTTGGCTCTCACGCTATAGGTCCCGAACTTGTAGATCGACTGTGGTGTCAGTCCCAAGTGTCCCATCACAGGCACACCTGCCGTCAATACGCGCTGAATGCTCTCTCGTACCTCCGCTCCTCCTTCAAGTTTGACACTGTGCGCACCAGATTCTTTCATGATTCGGATCGCTGATTCGAGTGCCTGACGAGAATTGCCTTGATAGCTACCGAATGGCAAATCCACCACCACAAAAGCTCTGTTGATCGCTCTAACGACTCCCTGCGCATGATAGATCATCTGATCCAGTGTGATCGGCAGGGTAGTTTCGTTACCCGCCATGACGTTAGACGCTGAGTCTCCGACAAGTAGCACATCGATCCCTGCTTGATCCAAGATCCGCGCCATCGAAAAATCATAGGCCGTAAGCATGGAGATTTTCTCTCCACGATTTTTCATCTCTTGTAGTTGATGCGTCGTGACGCGCTTGATATTGGGTTTGTGTACAGACATGGCCGTTGTTCAATGTTAAAAGTCGTAAAGTTGAAAGTTTATTTGATACCGAACAAATAAAAGGTTAAAACCAGATTACACAATCGGGTCTCTTTGCCATCCTCACACGTTCAAACTACGTGTATTAAGCCTTCCATTTGATCCCACAGCCTATGCTCGGATGCTGTTCTCTATCGATAGGGAGATTTTTGACCAAATCATCCAATGCCATCCGAAGCTCTTCGCCTGTTACGACTTGCCCATTGCCTGGTGTCGAAGAGTCCATTCTACCACGGTAGACACACTTGTCTTGTCCATCAAAGACGAAAACATCAGGTGTACAAGCCGCTTGATATGCCTTCGCGACCTCCTGAGACTCATCATAGAGGTAGGGAAAATCAAAATTATATTTTCGGGCATGCTCCGTCATCTTGTCTGGCGCATCTTCTGGATAATTGACCACATCATTGGCGCTGATTGCCACGAAGGACAGTCCTTGCTCGCCATATTCCTTGGCCATGCGGACGATTTCTTCCTGGACATGTATCACATAGGGGCAGTGATTGCAGATGAACATCACCACAGTTCCTTTGTCAGACTTGATAGCATCAAAAGAAAGCTTCTTTCCAGATACGGTATCGGGTAGGTTAAACTTGGGAGCGACAGTGCCTAGCGGCATCATATTGGATTCGGTTCTGGCCATGGTTTTGGGGTTAATAATTAGAACTCAAAATGGAGTAAAACAAAAATAGACATCAGATACTCGATTCTCTAATGTCTATTTTCTAATATGTTAAGACTGGCTTAGCAGTACTCGTCGAATACACTCACCAAGTGGTCAGCGATCATCTCAGCGCTACGTCCTTCGATGTGATGTCTCTCGACAAAGTGCACCAACTCACCGTCCTTGAACAGCGCGATCGATGGAGATGATGGAGGGTAAGGCAACGTAAACTCTCTCGCCTTCTGCACCGCGTCAGCATCTACTCCTGCAAATACAGTTGTCAAATGTGAGGGTTTTTTAGCGCCATTGGCGACAGCCATTTTCACACCGGGTCTAGCAGCACCTGCTGCACAGCCACATACCGAGTTGACTACCAAAAGGGTCGTACCACTATGGTCTGTCAAGTGCTCAGTCACAGCATCTGCTGTTTTCAATTCTTCAAATCCCGCAGAGGTCAAATCTGCTCTCATTGGGGCTACTAATTCTTCTGGATACATTTCTTTATTATTTAATTTCCCTATCAAACGATCACTGACTAAATCCTATCTGCAATCGCCTGACTAATTCTTTATTACATAAACCCGAGTTCCAACTTGGCTGCCTCGGACATCATATCAGTCTCGTATGGAGGATCAAAAGTCACTTCCACATTGACCTCCCCTACCCCTTCGATTTCTTGAATCCTCTGCTTCATTTCGTCTGGAATCGCTTCCGCAGACGGGCAAGCTGGAGAAGTCAGCGTCATCAACACGTAGACACTATTGACCGGATGGATACTGATCTCATAGATCAATCCCAACTCGTAGACATCCACAGGAATCTCTGGATCGTATACTTTTTTGATGGCCTCTACGACCTTTTCTTTCAAATCTTCCATCTTAAGCTCCTATTTTAGATTTCAATGCCAATGCATAAATCTGCATCTGCTTAATCATGGCACCAAAGCCATTCGACCTTTGTGTACCGATAAATCTGTTCATCCCGATTCGCTCTTGAAAAAACAGATCTGCACTCAATATATCGTCAGGCGTCTGCCCAGACAATATCTCCGTCAGCATACTCACCAGCCCTTTGGTGATGGCCGTATTGCTGTCCGCTTGATAGATTACTTTGTCCCCCTCTAGATGAGCATAGAGCCACACCTTTGACTGGCAGCCCTTGACGATATTTTCGTCCGTCCTGTGCTCCTCTGGAAACTCCGGCAACTTCGCTCCCAACTCCATGATATAACCAATGGTCATTTCCATGTCGCCATCCAACATCCCAAAATTCTCAATGATTGATTGTTGTACAGAATTGATTGTTGCCATATTATTTTTTGAACATTTTAATGGAAGACTTCAGCGCCTCCACAAAATATTTGATTTCTTCTTTGGTATTGTAAACAGAAAAAGACGCCCTGACAGTTCCCTCGATGTTGAATATCTCCATGAGTGGCTGTGCACAGTGGTGTCCCGTCCGAACAGCGATTCCTTTAGCATCCAGTATCTGACCGAGATCAAATGGATGCACTCCATCGATCAAAAACGACACCACACTTGCCTTTTGATCCGCCGTACCGATAGGCCGAAAGCCTTCTACATCCGCCAGCAGCTCGTTGGCATACTCCAGCAACTCGTGCTCGTACGCCGCGATATTCTCCAACCCGATCTCATTGACATAGTCCAGTGCTGCCTTGAAAGCAATCACCTCACCGATGTTGGGCGTCCCCGCCTCAAATTTGTACGGGATGTCGTTATAGGTTGTCCCTGAGAAACTCACATCTTTGATCATTTCCCCTCCCCCTTGGTAAGGCGGCATAGCCTCTAGCAAGGCGCGCTTACCGTACAAGGCGCCTACACCTGTAGGGCCGTACACTTTGTGTGCTGAGAAGGCCAAAAAGTCACAACCCATCGCTTGCACATCTACTCTAGCATGAGGAGTCGCTTGCGCCGCATCGATCAGCACTTTGGCTCCCACTGCATGCGCCTTGTCGATGATCTCCTGCACCGGATTGATCGTACCGAGTGCATTGGAGATATAGTTGACTGAGACGAGTTTCGTCCTTTCGGACAAAAGCTTGTCATACTCTGCCAAGATCAATTCGCCTTTCTCATTGACAGGAATGACCTTGAGTACACATTTCTTCTCTTCACAGAGAATCTGCCACGGCACGATATTCGAGTGATGTTCCAGCGCCGAGATGATGATTTCATCTCCCTCACCAATAAACTTTCGTCCAAAAGTCGCCGCGACCAAGTTGATTCCCTCCGTCGTGCCTTTGGTGAAGATAATCTCCTCTGCCTCCGCAGCATTCAGAAACTTACCCACGGTCTTGCGTGTAGCTTCAAAAGCCGTCGTAGACCGCTCCGCCAAGGTATGAATCCCTCGGTGGATGTTGGCATTGTCTGTATTGTAGTAGTGGGTCAACGCATCGATCACACACTGAGGCTTCTGCGAGGTAGCCGCATTGTCAAAATACACCAATGGTTTCCCGTTGACCTCCTGATGGAGGATAGGAAAATCCTTTCTTATTTTTTCAATATTCAATTGTGTCTCGACCATTGTACTGTTTAGTCCACTTGTAATCTTTCCATCACTTTGTCCGCAATCTCCATCTTCAACCATCCTAGGCCGATATGTTCGATCACTTCCCCGGCATTGGCCAGCAAAATCATTGATTTTGCCTTGTCTTTGTCTATGCCTCTGGCTCGTAGATAAAAAATCGCTTCCTCATCTAGCTGCCCTGTCGTACATCCGTGCGAACACTTCACATCGTCTGCCCAAATCTCCAACTGAGGTTTGGTATGGATGGTTGCGTTATCTGACAACAAAATATTGCCATTGGACTGGAATGCATTCGTTTTCTGTGCCGCTTGTCGCACAAATATCTTTCCGTTAAAGACTCCTTTCGCCTGATCCGCAATGATCCCTTTGTACAGCTCGTTGCTGTTACAGTTGGGCTGGATATGATCCACGAGCGTGTGGTTGTCGATGTGTGTCTTGCCTTTGGCTAGATACAGTCCATACATATTGCTTTCGCATCCCTGACCATCGACACGGATGTTCAGGTTGTTTCGAACCACCTCTCCATCGAACGTGAACACAAACGAAGAAAAGACACTGTCTTTCTCTTGGTACACATTGGTATTCCCTACGTATACCGCATTTTCTGACTCTTCCTGTACTTTATACAGCTTCACATTTGCGTTCGCCTTGACCAAATAGTTTTTGGTCTCATTGACGAAAGTCTTGGCATTTCCTTCCGAGAAATGGAAGTGAACAAAGTCTGCTTGGCTACTTTCGTTGGCCAAATAAATATTTTTCACAAAGCCATAGTTGACCCCATTGTCTACCGAGATGTAGTAGCACAACACAGGCTGAGCCACTTTCTTATTCTTTGGCACCTCGATCACTACACCGCTATTGACATAGACGTTGTTTTGAGCTTGAAACGGATCACTATTCTCTGCGATTAATTCATGTGCATCTGCACGATCTGCTAGAGAATCAATTCTCAGCTCCTCTACAGTAGAGACGATCTCCGACTGCTCGGCATTGTACACGCCATTGATGAAAAACAGGATATTCGCTCCTGCATGTCGCTTCTTGATATCAGCGATCTTGTCCATCGGCAAATCCCCCTGTGCAATAGGTGTTGCGAAATCAAACTTCCCAGAAATCGCCTTGGTCAGACGAGTAAACTTGTACTCCTCCGCCTTAGGACCAGGAAACCCATTTTCTTTCAGATATGCTAGGCCTTGCGTCCTGTTGTCTTTCAGGTGAGCGATCGCATTTCCGTTCAAATTAGAAACATACTGCTCCGCCTGATCGATCAGTTCTTGACCAAATATTTTCTTTGTACTCATGCGCTTCTTATGCTTCTGCTCCTTCTAAATCCTTGATAATCCAATCGTATCCTCTCTCCTCGAGCTCCAATGCCAAATCCTTGGTACCAGACTTCACGATACGACCTTTGTACAGTACATGTACAAAATCAGGCACGATGTAATCAAGCAATCTTTGGTAATGCGTCACCACGATGGTCGCATTGTCTTTGTTTTTGAGTGCATTGACGCCATTTGCGACGATTCTCAATGCATCGATATCTAGTCCAGAATCCGTCTCGTCTAGGAGTGCCAACTTAGGCTCTAGCATCGCCATCTGGAAGATTTCGTTTCTTTTCTTTTCCCCTCCAGAGAAACCTTCGTTGAGCGAACGGCTCAATAGCGACTGATCGATCTCTACAAGCGCCATTTTCTCCTTCATACGCTTCAAGAATCCCACAGCATCCAAAGGCTCTTGTCCTTTGTGCTCTCTAATTTGATTCAGTGCTGTTTTCATGAAGTTGGTAGTGGTCACACCTGGTATTTCTACAGGATACTGAAACGCCAAGAAGATACCTTCTCTCGCACGCTCTTCGGCTGCCAAGTCTAACAAATCTTGACCGAGATACTCTACAGACCCACCGGTCACTTCGTAATCCTCTCTACCCGCCAAGACATTGGCCAAAGTACTCTTGCCCGAACCATTCGGTCCCATGATCGCATGTACTTCTCCAGGCTTCACTTCTAAGTTGATCCCTTTGAGGATTTCCTTCTCCTCTACTCTAGCTTGTAAATTTGTTATTTTTAACATAATCTATGTTCAAAATTTATTATTCAAAGTTCAAGATCAACTTGAGTGATACTTAGTTCCTTTGAATTCTGAATTCTTTAAATACTTAATAATGCAAGAAACTCCCTAACCTGTCGTCCTCAGTTGAAAGCAGCACTTCATAGGAATAGAGAATGAACCCACTTCCTGAAAACGACACTGAATAACTACCTGCGCTTAGCAAACCCTCAAAAGGCTGAATTCCCACCCTTCTTCAAGCTTGAATATAGAACTACGAAATCAACCAACCGATCCTTCGAGCGTCAACGCAAGTAATTTCTGCGCTTCTACTGCGAACTCCATCGGGAGCTTGTTCAAGACTTCTTTGGCATACCCATTGACGATGAGTGCTACTGCATTTTCTTCGTCAATCCCTCGCTGCGTACAGTAGAATATCTGGTCCTCCCCGATCTTCGAAGTAGTCGCTTCGTGCTCCACTTGTGCAGTTGAGTTCTCTATATCAATGTAGGGAAACGTATGCGCTCCACACTGATCACCGATCAATAGTGAGTCACACTGTGAGAAGTTACGTGATTTCTCTGCACGCTTCATCACTTGCACTTGCCCTCTGTATGAGTTTTGCGAATATCCCGCAGAAATCCCTTTAGATACGATTCTTGACTTGGTGTTTTTACCTATATGAATCATCTTGGTTCCAGTATCCGCTTGCTGGTGATTATTAGTCACTGCTACCGAATAGAACTCACCGATCGAATAATCTCCTTTCAAAATACATGAAGGGTACTTCCATGTCACAGCAGACCCCGTCTCGACTTGTGTCCACGAAATCTTCGCATGATCACCCGCACAGATACCGCGTTTGGTCACGAAGTTGTATATACCTCCCTTGCCGTTCTTGTCGCCTGGGTACCAGTTCTGAACAGTCGAATATTTAACCTCCGCATCTTTCTCAGCGATGATTTCTACCACTGCAGCGTGCAGTTGGTTTTCGTCACGCTGTGGAGCTGTACATCCTTCGAGGTAACTCACATATGATCCTTCGTCTGCTACGATGAGCGTTCTCTCGAACTGCCCCGTATTGGCTGCATTGATTCTAAAGTAAGTCGATAACTCCATCGGACATCTGACGCCTTTGGGGATATAACAGAACGAACCGTCTGAAAACACAGCCGAATTGAGGGCAGAGAAGTAGTTGTCCGAAACCGGCACTACAGACCCGAGATGCTTTCTCACCAACTCTGGATGCTCTTTGACCGCTTCGCTAAACGAGCAGAATATGATTCCGCGCTCACCAAGGGTCTCTTTGAAAGTCGTCGCAACAGACACCGAGTCAATTACCGCATCTACAGCCACTCCCGTCAATCGCTTTTGCTCGTTCAAAGAGATGCCTAGCTTCTCGAAAGTCTCGATCAACTCAGGGTCGACCTCATCGAGGCTACCGACAGCTTTCTTCTGCTTAGGTGCAGAATAGTATTTGATCGCTTGGTAGTCGATTTTAGGATACTTCACGTTGGACCAATCCGGCTCCTCCATGTTTTTCCATCGCTCATACGCGCTCAATCGCCACTCTAGCATCCACTCTGGCTCTTCTTTTTTGGCTGAAATAAAACGAACTATCTCCTCACTCAATCCTGCGGGTGCTTCATCAGCATCCAAATCCACAGACCAACCGTGTTCGTATTCTTTTGAGGTAAATTCCTCTAATATTTGATCGTCATTGCTCATTCGCTACGAATTATTTAGACTCACTTTAAATAAATGCAAAATTACTACCTTTCTGACAGGATGTTAGTTCTGAGCGGATAATTTTTTTCTACTATCTCATAAAGGGAATTGATAAAGCGCTCGAACTACTTACATTTGATCTTCCAATTTGAGTGATACCCCATGATCAAAAATCAAAACTTCGCCCCTCTCCTATTGTTAATCGTTTATGTGGTGATGATGTTTCACCCTAAGCCAGTCTTTTCTCAAAAGAGCATTTCCGAACTACGCATGACTGGTGCTACATTGATCGTCAAAGATCTCAAGGTATCGGCAGGTTGGTACCGTAAGTTCCTGCAATTTAGTATTGAAGAGTACCGCCCCAACCAGCACGTCAAAATGCGCAATGACGAGTTCCATCTCACGCTAAGGCAAGGAAGTGGCACCTTGCTCAAAAGTCAAATTCGATTCAAGGAAGGAAAGAAATACATTAACGGTATTGATAAGATTGGCTTCAAAACAAACCGTTTTGACAGCCTTCACCTCTATTTGGCGCATTACGAACAAAAACTATTCAAAGACACCTATACCGACCCCAATTTACCCATTGAAAGTTTTATCGCTATAGATCCTGACGGAAACAAAATCCAATTTTTTAATCACCCCAACAACTCTCAGCTCTATGAAATCGACCCCTGCTACTTCACGATCCAATCCTCCGACTACATCAATACACTCAAGTGGTATACGACACAGATGGGCTTTGAGGAGATCGAGATCGTAGATGACACCAACCTCCACTTTCAAAACTACCTCACCAAAGACGGTATCATTCTCGAACTCATCCATCTACCCTACGAATCAGTAGAGACGACAGAGTTCATGCCTCTAGAACGGGATCTAGCCCAAATCGAACAAGTCTCCTTCAAAATAGGCACTGCCAAAACCAAGGCTTTCGTCATGGACAACAATGGCAATAAGGTAGTGTATATGAAATGAGGTAGTGAGTAGTGAGTATTTATTAAAAGAATAAATTAAATACTTGTTTCGTAGAAGTTCTCTTCTTTACATTTGCGACAGTTCTATTTTTATTGAATGACTTATCAAGAAAGGTGGAGGGATTTGGCCCTGCGAAACCTTAGCAACCCCCGCGAGACGGAAGGGTGCTAATTCCAGTTCCGAGCAATCGGAAAAGATAAGCGAGAGGCACGAGATACAATTTCAAAAAATATATCATCCCTTCTAGCTTGTCTGGAAGGGATTTTTTTATGCCCTTTTCCAGACAAAAGTCCTTGAAAGTCTTCTACAAAGATGATTGAAAAACGAAAATAATTAGACGTATGAAACTAGGAATATTCGGATTTGGTGTGGTTGGACAGGGCTTGTATCACGTGCTACAGCAATCCAACACCATACAAGCAGAGATTGCCAAATTTTGCATTAAGAACATCACTAAACCAAGAAGCCTCGATGCGACTTTGTTTACCGATGACAAAACCGAGCTCTTGGACAATCCAGAGATCGACGTGATCGTGGAGCTGATAGATGATGCAGAAGCAGCTTTTGAGATCGTCAAGACTGCCATGAACAGCGGCAAGCACGTCGTCTCAGCCAACAAAAAAATGATCGCAGAGCATCTCGAAGAACTTCTTGCACTACAAAAGCAAAACAAAGTATCCTTCCTCTACGAAGGCTCATGCTGCGCGAGTATTCCGATCATCCGCAACTTGGAAGAATACTACGATAACGACCTTCTGACTTCCATCGAGGGGATATTCAACGGTTCGACCAATTTCATCCTCACTAAAATGATCAATGAGAGTGCTCCTTACGAAGATGTACTCAAAGAAGCACAAGATCTGGGGTTCGCAGAATCTGACCCGACGCTAGATGTGGAAGGGATCGATGCTAGATACAAGCTTTGCATCCTACTCTATCACGCCTTTGGGTTGATCACAGACCCACATACGCTTTTCACGCTCGGGATCACCAAAATCAACACCTTCGATATCGAATTTGCACAGAAAAATAATTTTGAAATCAAGCTCATCGCAAAAGCAAAGAAAATTGGCAGTCAAATTGACGCAACCGTCCTACCGACTTTTGTAGACAAGTCTTCTATTTTGGCTCAGACCAAAAACGAATACAATGCAGTCATATTAGAAAGCGCATTCTCAGAAAGTCAATTCTTGTATGGAAAGGGAGCTGGCGACAAACCAACTGGATCAGCAGTACTATCAGATATATCGGCGCTAGGCTATGGCTACCGCTACGAATATAAAAAATCTGCTAAGTCAAAGGAAAAGATCGAACTCCATGAAGACTTCCAAATGAGGGTTTACGTAAGGTTCGCTGATCAGCAACCAGACGAAGCAGATTTTACGGAAGTATTGGAAAAGTATTCTAGTCGCTATGGCAACTACTGGATCGGCTACATCTCACGTCAAAAAATGAAAGAAGCACAATGGCTAGAAATCCCAGAAATCAATGTGATCGCACTAGGATAAACACCGCATGCATTACCTAGAAGCATCCAGCGTAAGCACTTGTTCAGACTGATGAACGGGTGCTTGCTCATGGGCACATAGCCAATAGCCTACCATCATCATTATTATTATCAATATACCTTTCATCGTGTTATTATTTAGTTCCCAAGTGGATGCCCATCTATCACGGACACCCATTGAGGATTTTACTAATTATTGAGAAAACTTATTACTGTCGTTTACACCAAGGTTTTGTTCGAGGGATTGATATTTTCTGAGACAACTTGCCCATCGAATAGGTTGATTATACGATGGGCATACTCTGCGTCTATCGGGGAGTGCGTCACCATCACCACGGTCGTGCCTTTGTCATTGAGTTCGCTGAGGAGACTCATCACTTCTTGCCCATTCACCGAATCCAAATTACCTGTTGGCTCATCTGCCAAGATCATATTTGGCTTAGCTATAACCGCTCGAGAAATCGCCGCTCGCTGCTGCTGCCCGCCTGACAACTGCTGAGGAAAATGATTCCTGCGGTGCATGATTTTCATCTGCTCCATCACCTCTTCCACTCTTTTCCTCCTTTCGGAGGCAGAATACTTAAGATAGATCAACGGCAACTCGATATTTTCAAAAACCGTCAATTCATCGATGAGATTAAAATTCTGAAACACAAACCCAATATTCTCCTTTCTAAGATCGGCTCTTTTGCGTTCGCCGTATTGGGAAATCTCCTGGTTATCAAAGTAAAATTCACCCTGAGAAGGATTATCTAATAACCCGAGGATATTGAGCAGAGTAGATTTACCACACCCAGATGGCCCCATAATCGCAACGAACTCTCCGTTTTTGATATCCAAATTGACCCCACCTAATGCGGTAGTCTCTATTTCATCTGTATGATAGACCTTCTTCAGACCTACTGTTTTGATTAGTGAAGTCGTATTTTCCATTGTTCCTCTTTGTTTTACTCCCTTTTAGTTAAATATCAGTCTATCCTTATCTTCATACCCATTGTAAGAGGAGATCACTACTTGTTCTCCGGGATCCAGCCCCTCCAGCACTTCATAGTACCTCGGGTTTTGTTTTCCGAGTTTAATCTGTCGTCTCACCGCAGCTCCCCCTTCAGACGTCACAACAAAAACCCAGCTCCCTCCTGTTGTTTGATAAAAGCTACCTCTAGGTATTTGTAGCGCTTCGATATTCTCACTGAGTTGTAGATTGATCTGCAAAGTCTGTCCTCTACGCACACCTTTTTGTAGTTCCTGGGAGAATTTCATATCAACTGAGAAGATTCCGTTACTCACTTCAGGGTATATTTTTGTAATCTCTAGGCTATGCCTACCATCTGTTAAATCTGTACTACCCTTCAACCCTTCATAGATTCTAGAAATATAATGCTCGTCTATAGCAGCTCGGATTTTAAACCCATTCATATCATCTATCTGACCAATATTTTGTCCCATCTGTATCGATTCTCCTACCTCCGCACTAACCGAAGATAATCTACCTGCGATGGGTGCTTTGACATATAGGTTCTCCAAATTGGCCTTGATCAATTCTAAATTACTGTGCGTTCGAATCAATGTCTCTTCTGTCTGCCGGATCTGTATTCTGGCATTTTTAGTATCAAATGCTTGAGATTCGATTTCAATCTCTCTCGTATCGACGAGTCTATCATACCCCCGCTTGATTCTTTGAAATTCTTGATCGGAAATTATCTTTTCAGTTTTAAGCTTTACCGCTCTATCATAAGTATCCTTTGCGTCCGCTATATCATAATCCAGATCGATCAATCTACGTTTGAGCTCGAACTGAGTCCGTTGGAGGTTCAGTTTGGTATTCTCCAGATTGTTAACCAATATAAAAGCCTGCGTCTCTTCTCGAATAAAACTTTGCACTAGATTATTGTTAGCTAACTTCAGTATAGTGTCACCCTGCTCGACCAATACCCCCCCTTCTAAATAGCGACGCTCCACTATCCCGCCTTCTATTGCATCCAGTCTAATCGTTTTGATAGGTAGCACCGTCCCATCAACGGGTATAAATTCCCTAAACTGCCCCATAGCTACGGTAGCGATCTTAATCTTATCCCTATCAACTTTAAGCTTAACTCCTCCATCGGCGAACACTACTCTGTATATCACAAAGCTCAAGAGTACCACTCCTACGGCTATGGATAATAGCTTGCTTTTTGTCCACTTCTTTTTAGGTATTATTCTGTCCACTGAGTCAATGTCTATTTCGATATTGACCAAGACATGCCAATAAAAGTGCCACACACACAAAACACTGATTAACTGCACTTTACAACAATAAAGAATCGTCCAATATTCAGAAAAATGTTCAGGTATGAGACACTAGTGTACGGTATCGTTCAGTCACGAAAAGCTAATTAAGTATGCGATATTAGTTTTAGAGGGGAGTAAAACTATTCAGTTGTTTAGCGTCTAAACCTACTGTGATTGAATTGACAGAAACATTCCACGAATACAAAACAGTTTTTGGGTCAGTCTGTAAAGTTGGAGGGATAAACTCGGTAGACAAGTTCGATATTTTTTATTCCAATTATTCATTTTAACCTCAAGGACTTATAAGAGATGGTTATTCACGAAAAACAATAATGAATATCGAACAATGAATCTTGAATCACGAAGTGATCTACTACCTCTCCCCCAGAAATACGGATTGATCTCTGTTTTTGACCTCCTGCACCCGTTCAGGAAGGAGCAAAAAAATAGGGTTCAAGACTTAACTTGAACCCCAAGGTCAAAAACTCAAAATAAAAAGGACTAATCAAATCTTAATCCACAACAACAATTCGAATATAAGGATTTTAAAAACCAAATAAAAATAGGGGTATTGAGATCGATGATTTTTTAGCAAAACGCGATAAAACGACTACTAACTAATTTTTAATTCATCGGAACTTTTCTACCCTACATTTTGGATTAGATTTGCTGCGATGAACTTTGCCAATCCGACATTCTTATGGGGGCTGATCGCCCTAAGTATCCCGATAATTGTTCATTTATTCAATTTTCGAAAGGCGAAGCTAATCCGATTCTCAAATGTTAAATTTTTGAATCAAGTCAAAAAGAAGTCCTCTTCCAAGCTACAGCTCAAACAACTGCTCGTCCTACTCTGCAGACTGGCCTTTATTACTTTTCTGGTTTTGGCCTTTGCCCAACCCTTCATCCCAGGGCAAGAGAATGGTCTCAACGAAAACACGGTTATCATCTACCTAGACAACTCAGGGAGCATGACTAACCTAAGCTCAGAGAACAACGAGAGCCTAGTGACAGCCAAATCCATGGCTCATCAGATCGTCGATCTCTACCCGAGCACCACGACCTTCAAACTGCTCGATAATGATTTTGCTCCATCTGCCAACCATTATAAATCAGCAGATAAAATCCGTGAATACCTAAATACTCTGGACTACTCATCAGTCAGTAGATCAGGACAAGAGGTGCTCGATCGTATCCAAACCCTCACGTCAAATGATGATCATTCAGATATATTCATACTGAGTGACATGCAGCGTAGTACACTTGGACAGATCTCTGCGTACGCGGACACCATCCACCATCACTACCTGATCCCCATCGCTACTGCCCAGCAAAACAACCTCTATGTCGATTCGGTCTACCTTGACCAGCCTTTCATTCTCGCACATAAAAAAAACACGCTAACCGCTAAAATCAAAAACTCCAGTACGCAAGCTGTAGAAGATCTGATCGTCAAACTACAGATCAATGACAGACAATCTGCCAGTGTAGCCATCAGCCTAGAAGCCAACAGTACTAAAAAAATTGACTTTGAGCTGGGCAAGAACCTAAACAAGTACAACGCAGGACGAATCGAATTTCAAGACTTCCCTGTCACCTTCGACAATGAGTTCTATTTCTCATTCAACCTAGCTCCAACGATTCGTATCACCGAAATCACCGATACCCAGCGCACACCATACATGCAAAACGTATTTGGCAGCAATGAACTATTCGATTTCCATAGCTACACGACTGGAGACATCAACTATCAGGTCTTGGAACAATCCGATCTTCTCATCATTCACAGCCTCGGTCAGATCAACCCTAGCATTCAGTCTCAAATCAAACTTCGTCTAACATCTGGAAAATCCGTACTCCTGATCCCAAACACCAACACCAAACTAAGTGACCTAAAAACCTCTATATCCCTCCAATACAAGGCGACTGGGGATACCCAAAAAACAGATATACAAGCACCCGACCTGACCAACCCATTCTTTGATGGTATATTCGAATCACTCGACCGCAAGACGCAGCTACCCCAGGCTAATCCCATCATAAAACTATCCGGACTACATCACCCCCTACTCAGTCTCAAAACAGGTTCTCCTTTTCTCTCCAAGGTGTCACAACAAGGCAACCTCTATGTGCTATCGTCTCCACTGACAGATGAGTTCACCAATTTTCAGCGTCATGCCTTTTTCGTGCCAGTCATGCAGCGCATCGCAGAGCTCAGTGCTAGCAGTGCCAACCCGCTTTACTACAGCGCAGACAACAGCCACGTCACGCTCCTTCTCGATACGATCGACAACCAAAAGCTCTACAAACTCCGCCACAACATCAACACAAACCAAGAGCTAATCCCTTCACAGCGACTGATCCAAAACCAACTAGCCATGGATTTCCCGAAGTACCTTCTAACACCTGGCAACTATCAGCTCTTCTCCGACCAACAAATACTAGACTATGTCGCTTTCAACCCCAGCAAACTAGAGTCCGAACTAGAGATCATGGAAAAAGAAGAATACCTTTCGCTCCTATCGGATGTCCAGTCGCTCACCCTATTTGATCAGGTCGACAGTAAGAACTTTAGCCATACGCTGAAAGAAAAATACCACAGCATAGAGTTATGGAAATATGCTTTACTTTTGTCCGTGCTATTTTTGATAGCCGAATCCATGCTACTAAGATTTTTGTAAATGAGCCTATTTATAAGGGAAGTTAAAGTCCTGGATCCTCAGTCCCCTCACCATCTCAAACGTGTCAATGTTTTGATAAAAGAGGGCGTGATCACATCTATTGACAACAAAGAACATCAGGCAGACACGACTATAGAAGCCAAAGGTCAGTTCCTGACACCAGGACTGTTCGATCTTAAAGCCAATTTTTGCGACCCTGGTTTCGAGCATCGGGAAGACATCTACAGTGGATGTCAACTCGCTGCGGCATCTGGCTACACAGGAGTAGCAACACTCCCGAATACCGCTCCAGTAGTACAGGCCAAAAGCCATATCGAATACCTCAAATCTAAAAGCAGAGACTGCCTGACAGATATATACCCAATGGCTGCTGTGACCATCGATGCACTGGGCGAAGACCTCACCGAGATGATAGACCTGCACGAAGCGGGAGCGATTGCCTTCACCGATGGCAACCAGCCCATGTGGCACACCGACATCATGCTCAAATCCCTGATCTATCTACAGAAATTTGACGGACTACTCATCAACCTCCCAGAGGACAAATTATTGACACGCTTTGGAACAATGAACGAAGGGATAGTCAGTACAGGACTGGGACTCAAAGGCATGCCAGCACTGGCAGAACACCTGATGATCAAGCGAGATCTGGACATTCTAGCCTATAGCGGCGGACGCCTACACTTCTCCAATATCTCATCGACCGAGAGTGTAAAACTCATCAAAAAGGCCAAGAAAAATGGTCTCAAAATCACCTGTGACGTGAGCATTCATCATCTACTCCATACCGACCAAGCAATCGTCGGGTATGATGCCAATTATAAAATCAATCCTCCACTGAGAGAAAACAGAGACCGAAAAGCACTGCTCAAGGGACTAAAAGATGGTACTATTGATGCCATAGTCAGCGCACATAGTCCGCAAGACGAGGAAAGTAAAAAACTAGAATTTGACAGAGCAGAAGATGGCATCTTAGGACTACAGACCATGATCCCTTCTCTCCTATCTCTCGACGAAGAACTCGATCCTAGCGAGTGGATAGACAAAATCACAAGCCGCCCAAGAGCTATTCTAAAACTCGCTCCTGTCACCATAGCCGAATCAGAAAAAGCCAATGTGACACTCATCGATCCGAAGAAGAAATGGAAGTATGACCAAAAATCGAACCTCTCCAAATCCGTCAACAGTCCCTACTATGGCAAAGAACTAACTGGACAAGTGAGTGCAACACTCAACGGCGAAAAAGTATACCAAACCCCATCATGAGAGACTTATTCAGAATATCACTCCGTTATGGACTGATCGGATCAGCATTGATTTTCATCATGTTTATGGTGTTTTACTTCTCAGGAGAAAACCCGCTACAGGAGCTACAGATGTTTGACCTCTTTATCATCCCTATCTTCATTTTCTTTGGACTGAAAGAATACAGAGACAGATACAACGGTCACCTTCTCCAGTACTGGCAAGGCATGACTGCTGGCTCCATTGTCTATCTCACTATAGGGTTCGTAACCGCTCTATTCATGTACGTTTTCATCCAGTTTGATACGGACTTGATCTCCGAGCATGTAGCGATTATGCTTAAAGGCTTAGAAGACACACAGACAAAGATCGTAGAAGAAATGGGAGCCAACTCCTACATCGAGTCCTATGAAAAAGTAAAAGCCACCACAGCCTCTGATGTCATTTTGGATAGTTTGGTCAAAAAAATCATCATTGGTTTTTTGATAACCAGTGTGGCATCTGTAGTATTGAAAAGAAAACAACTACCCATTACCAAGAAGTAATTACTAATTGGACTAAAATCTACAAAAACATTGAATTACGATTTGAATAAAAAAGGGCTTCTACATGGAGCCATCATCGGCCTAGTTGGGATTGGCATCTCACTGGTCGCATACTTGATTAGCAGTGACGCCTATTTCTCGTGGCGTAGCATCACCCTCATGATCGTTTCCTTTGGTCTTCTCATCTATCTAGGACGGAAAGAAAGAAGTAAAAACCACGAAGGACACCTTACCTACGCTGAGGCATATTGGTATAGCGGGATTGCATTTTTCATCATGATCTATTTCAATGAGGTATTCTACATCTTTGTTTTCAATGTCCTCAATCCAGACCTACAGGATATTTTTATCCAAAAAAGCATAGAATCAACCGAACAAATGCTCCTTCTTTTTGAAAAAGACATGAGTAAAGTAGACGAAAGTATTAGTGAAATCGAACGTCAGGTACGCAACAGTTTCAAGCCCTTTTCGCTGATAGCGAATAGCTGGCAGATTCTCATGCAAGCCATGGTGGCCGCTTTGATTGCGGCTCTATTCCTACGTAAATCTAAGCCACTGTTTGAAGCCGAAGATTAAATGAGTCCAAACCCAAATATATCCGTCATCGTCCCCCTTCTCAACGAAGAAGAATCTCTACCAGAACTATGCAGTTGGATCGCCCGTGTGATGGACGAGCATAGTTTTAGCTACGAAGTACTGTTGATAGATGATGGCAGTACGGATAACTCATGGGCAACTATCCTCGATCTGAAAGCGCAAAACGCCAATCTCAAAGGCATACAGTTTAACAGAAACTACGGCAAGTCTGCTGCGCTAGATATAGGATTCAAAGAAGTCTCAGGCGATGTAGTCATCACCATGGACGCAGATCTGCAAGACAGTCCTGACGAAATCCCTGAACTCTACCGCATGGTCATGGAAGAAGACTATGATTTGGTTTCTGGATGGAAAAGAAAACGCTTTGATCCGCTCATGAAAACCATTCCTTCTAAGCTCTTCAACAGAGTCGCAAGGGCTTTTTCAGGAGTCAAACTGCACGACTTCAACTGTGGGTTGAAAGCTTATAAAAACAAGGTGGTCAAATCCATTGATGTATATGGAGAGATGCACCGCTACATCCCCTTCATTGCCAAAGGCCAAGGGTTTAGTAAAATCGGCGAAAAAATCGTCCAACACCAAGCTAGAAAATATGGAACAACCAAATTCGGGCTAGAGCGATTCATCTTCGGGTTCTTAGATCTACTATCGATCTCATTTGTATCTAAATTTCGAAAAAGCCCGATGCACTTTTTTGGATCACTAGGTACACTATCTTTTCTTTTTGGCAGTATCATCACCGTCTGGGTGGTCGCTCGAAAACTATACGAAATCCATTTCAACCTTCCCGCCAGAGACATCGTCGCACAGCCTCTATTCTTTTTGGCACTTGTAGCCATCATCATAGGAGTACAACTATTCCTCACAGGCTTCATCGGTGAGATGATGATACAGGTCTCTCCCAAAAAAGACGATTACCTCATCAATGAGAAATTGGGGTTAAAAGACTAGTTCGATCACGTTCTATCAAAGGAGCAAGTCTTGGTTCTTGACTCCAAATTCTTACTTCTTTCTACAAAGATAGATGATTTCATCCTTTGGCAAGGCATAGCGAGCAACGACCTCTTCACTCAAAGTCATCACATAATCATCCTCTACCACTTCAAAACCTGCTGAATGCAGACGCTCAGGATAGTCTCTACCGTAGAGCCTGACATGGTCATCTTGTCCAAAAATGCGTTCACGTTCCTTTGGATCCGTGATGCTATCATCTTCGAATGTCGTGTCAGCCCAAGGCTCGAAAATTGGGATTTGGATGATTGCCCATCCGCCAGGTTTTAGTACCCGGTAGATTTCCTTCATGGATTGAATATCATCCGCTACATGCTCCATGACGTGATTACAAAACGCTACATCAAAATGATTATCTTCAAAAGGCATCTCATGAATATCCATTTTCACTTTGGCCAAAGGAGATTCCAAATCTGCAGTGATGTATCTATCCCCATGCATGACTTCAAATCGCTTGATAAAGCAAATCTCTGGTGCGATGTGTAATATATCCTTGCCTGGAGTGAAAAAGTCTGTTTTCTCTTTGAGGTAAAGCCACATCAATCGATGACGCTCTAGGGCTAAACAATTAGGACAAAGGGCATTGGCTCTAGCAACACGTCCATAAGGCACGAACTTAGCAAAATGATGGGTACACACTGGGCATTCCACTTGATCTCCACGATAAAATACCGCTACAATCTTGAGAGCAAAATGGCTAAAAAGCTGGAGATACTTACGCGGTACTTTTTTAAGAAATAAACTAATGAGCTGCTTCACTGAAATCCGATTTAGGCTGCAAATATAGGAATAGCCCTGCAGCGAAAAAGTTTAGTCGTGAATTTCTATCAGTTCTTCGAATTCCCTATTTAGCGTATCATAGTTAAAATTATATTGATCACCTGGCTTTTGCATATTCTCTAGAATAGTCTTGATGTCTTCGATCACCTTTCTCTCTTTTTCCTTATCTCTTTCACTAGTAGCGAACTCTAAGGAACTCACCATTTCCTTGAAAGTGGCATTCATAAAACGGATCGCCTTATACTTATCCCCTTTGTCCAAGTTCTGTTCAGAAATCGTCAAGTTAGCATAAGCGATCGAATTGAGCGCATTGAAAAAAGCATGATTCAGGTCATCCAGTAAGATGGTATCATTACGAATCTCCGCCTCTACTAATGCTAAATCAGCAATCGCTTTCTCCACATAGGCACTCGCAGAACTGTCCGCTATCTTTTCAATCCTACGCATATCTATAATCGCTTCGTCCAACTCCATGATACTCTTATCAAACTGCTCATGCACTATGGCCTGTCTCGCATTAGATAGATGTTGTACAGGTTCCATAGCTTGTTCAATCGTCAAATCCACTTTATGATTTTTATCATAAATGTGAAGTCCAAACAATGTCGAACCGATAAAAATGAACGCAAAAAAGAAAGGTTTATTCAGCATGGCGGGGTGATTGTATTGTTTCGTTTATTCTTTCAATATCAGAACCCTAAAGTACATAAAAAAATACTAGTAGAAGGACTATGAGTGGGATTTTAGCAATTCTTCACTCTTCTAAATAAGGACTGATTTAACCTGATTTTCAAGAGGATGTGGAATATTTTTATTTCTGGACTGATCGCATATATTTGTGATCACTATAAATGTAATGCAATGCGTTTATAGTGATCACAAACAAATTTTCAATTAATCTAGGAGAAGAGATGAGTAACTTAATTTACGTGCCAATTGGCTTGGCCGTTCTAGGGCTGGTATTCATGATGATCAAGAGATCATGGGTCAAGAAACAAGATGCTGGGACTGACAAAATGAAAGAGATTTCCAAAAACATCAAAGAAGGAGCTTTGGCGTTTTTGTCCGCGGAATATAGGCTACTGGCCATATTCGTAGTAATTGCATCGGTGGCACTGTTCGGAATATCCATGATGGTAGAAACAACCAGCTGGATGATCGTCCCGGCCTTTGTGATTGGTGCCTTGTTTTCTGCTCTTGCAGGGAACATCGGTATGAGAATCGCTACAGAAGCGAATGCCCGTACCACCGAAGCGGCGCGTACCAGTCTACCCAAAGCACTAAAGGTATCCTTTGGTGGAGGAACTGTCATGGGACTTGGCGTAGCTGGCCTAGCAGTTTTAGGTCTCAGTTTATTCTTCCTGATATTCATCAAAATATTCCTAGGCAATGGCGGCACGTTCTACCACGAAATGACCATCGTACTAGAAGCACTCGCTGGATTCTCGCTGGGTGCTGAATCCATCGCACTATTCGCTCGTGTAGGGGGGGGCATCTACACCAAAGCTGCAGATGTAGGCGCTGACCTAGTAGGAAAAGTAGAGGCGGGGATCCCAGAAGATGACCCTCGCAACCCTGCTACGATTGCCGATAACGTAGGAGACAATGTAGGGGATGTTGCTGGTATGGGGGCTGATCTATTCGGGTCGTATGTAGCCACAGTACTCGCCTCTATGGTACTAGGTAACTACATCATCAAAGACATGGCTGATGCAGGTGTAGTACACGACACCTTCGACGGTATGGGAGCTATCCTCCTCCCTATCATGATAGCAGGTGTGGGGATAGTCTCTTCGATCATCGGTACATTTTTCATCAAGATAAAAGACAATTCTGCCAAAGAAAATGAAGTTCAAAAAGCACTAAATGTAGGTAACATCACCTCTCTGGCACTCACAGCAGTCGCAGGCTGGTTTCTAATTGACTGGATGCTACCTGAGGCCATTGTAGGGATGAAATTCTTCGGAGAAGGGGCTATTGATATTCCTAGCCAAAACGTCTTCTATGCTACTTTAGTAGGACTAGGAGTTGGCTACTTGATCTCCTCTTTTACAGAATACTACACCGCACTGGGCAAAAAGCCTGTGATGGATATCGTGACCAATTCCTCCACAGGTGCCGCGACCAACATCATCGCAGGTTTAGCAACAGGTATGATCTCTACTTTTTCGTCTGTGATCCTATTTGCCGTTGCGATCTGGGGGTCGTACGAGCTGGCGGGATTCTATGGTGTAGCGATCGCTGCATCATCGATGATGGCAACAACTGCGATGCAACTAGCCATCGATGCTTTCGGCCCTATCGCTGACAATGCAGGTGGAGTAGCTGAGATGAGTGAGCTTCCTAAAGAGGTAAGAGAAAGAACAGACATACTAGACTCGGTAGGCAATACAACAGCTGCTGTAGGTAAGGGGTTTGCTATCGCATCAGCAGCCCTGACTGCCTTGGCATTGTTTGCAGCCTATGTGACCTTCACTGGGATCGACGGAATCAACATCTTCAAAGCGGATGTACTTGCGGCACTATTCATCGGCGGAATGATCCCGGTCGTATTCTCCGCTCTCGCGATGAAATCTGTTGGAAAAGCTGCCATGGAAATGGTGATGGAAGTCCGTAGACAATTCAAAGAAATACCAGGCATCCTCGAAGGAACGGGCAGACCTGACTATGCGCGGTGTGTCGAGATTTCTACCAAAGCTGCCTTGAGAGAAATGATGCTACCTGGCGCCTTGACTATCATCACCCCGATCATTATCGGATTTATAATGGGGCCAGAGGCACTTGGCTCTTACATGGCCGGTGTGGCCGTATCTGGCGTGATGTGGGCGATCTTCCAAAACAACGCCGGTGGCGCATGGGACAATGCTAAAAAATCGTTCGAAGCAGGTGTCATGATCAATGGAGAAATGACCTACAAAGGTTCTGATGCACATAAAGCAGCCGTCACAGGTGATACCGTCGGTGATCCATTCAAAGACACCTCGGGTCCATCGATGAACATTCTGATCAAATTGACTTGTCTCGTAGGACTCGTGATCGCTCCTATTTTAGGAGAGACCAATGGTACCGCAGGTCATGCCCACGAAGATATACACCAGTCTGGCATGATGATGTGCAGTCACGATGGTCCATGTACTGCAAAATGTCATGCCATAAGTTCAGAAAGCAAAACTTGTAAAGCGGATTGTAAAAAAGCATGCTGCCAAAAAGAAGGCATGGCAACCGAAGGAAAAACCTGCAAGCCAGGATGCACCAAAGCCTGCTGCAAAGGAAAAGTAAGTGAAGAAGCTGTGAAGAAAGACACATTGGCAGCCACCACGAAAGAATAGACATCACTGTGAAAATTGTAAAATCAAAAGAGGGTTTCGGACACATTCGAAACCCTCTTTTGATTCAAAGCATCAATACTTCAAATAGTAATCCTTGAGTAAGTAGATGAACTCAGTGGTGTGTTCCTGCCCAGATCTAATATAGAGCTCTCGGGGTGAAACAATAATCTCCTGCCGAGAGACACATACAATGACACGAAACACCTCTTTGTTAGGTTGGTTTCGGATGATCAAAGCGGGGTAACTATATAATCCCACAGTCCTCAGTTCTTTCTGAAACTCTTTCGCTTCTTTCTCTGGGTATAACACGTATCCCTCACCATCCTCCGATAGCAAACTCGCTAGACATTGCACAAACTTCACTTTGCTAAACTGCCCTGTATCGTGCTTCGCCAGATTGTTTCTGCGCTCGGGAGATTTTAGACTAGAGGTAAAAAATGGAGGATTAGATACGATCAAATCATAAGACACTGTAGCCTCAGCAGCATAGGTAAAGACATCCTCTTGAATCAGACTTAACCTGTCATCCCATGGAGAAGCTGCAAAATTCTCTGCCGTCTGGCGTGCAGCATCTGTATCTATCTCTACCGCATCTATCTGCCCACCCAATCGCTGCGCCAACATCAGCGAAACCAGTCCTGTACCAGCTCCGATATCTAAGATGCGTTTAGCCGAATGCTTCGACACCCATGCTCCCAGAATACACGCCTCCGTGCTGACCTTCATCGCACAGTGCTCTTGATGAACGGTAAATTGTTTGAACTGAAAATAGGTATTCGCCACTGGCTGTTTCTAACTAAAAATCATTGATACCTGACTCAAATGCAACATCCGCTGGTAAATTGGACCCCATTGCAGCATCCACTGCTAGCGTATCACAGCGCTCATTTTCAGGATTACCCGCATGGCCTTTGACCCATTTGAACTTGACCTTGTTGCGCTTATAGACTGGAATAAAACGCTCCCATAGGTCTCGGTTCTTTTTGTCTTTAAAGTTCTTTTTGACCCAGCCCCAGAGCCAGCCCTTTTCGACCGCATCGACGACATATTTAGAGTCAGAGTAGATGAGTACATCTGCATTAATCACCTTGAGTGCTTCAAGCCCTTTGATTACAGCGAGCAACTCCATCCGGTTATTTGTCGTCTTGCGAAAACCCTCAGAGAGTTCTTTGCGGTGTCCTTTGGCGAGGAGTACGGTACCGTACCCTCCCGGTCCTGGATTGCCTCGTGAAGAGCCGTCTGTATAAATGATAATCATGGAGTGCGTTCAAAGTTTGAAAGTTCAAAGTAAAAAGTTTTCAGGCAGTCCTACTACTATTCGGTTTATACTTTTCGTTTTCAGCCCTAACTACCACATGACCAAAGCATTCTTGAATAGCTTGATGGCTATCGCAAGTAGAATAATGCCAAACACCTTTCTAAGGATATTAAAACCAGCCTGTCCTATCTTTTTCTCTAGCCAACCTGAGGACTTGAGTACGATATAGATGAACAGCAAGTTGAGGATAATACCCACTAGGATGTTCCACAGTTCGAACTCCGCTCGCAGGGAGATCAAGGCAGTCATCGTGCCTGGGCCAGCGATCAACGGAAAAGCCAGCGGAACGATAGAACTACTGTTGCTCTCATCGGTATCGGGTTTGAACAACTGTATCCCTAGGGTCATTTCCATCCCTATAAAAAACATAATTAAGGCTCCTGTAATGGCGAAAGACCCCACGTCTATCCCAAACAATCCAAGAATTTTAGATCCCAAAAACAAAAACACCACCATGATCACTCCCGCCACGATAGTAGCTTTGGCACTCTGGATGTGCCCAGATTTTTTGCGTAGATCGATGATAATCGGCACGCTCCCCAAAATATCTATGATGGAGAAAAGGATGAGAGATACCGAGATAATTTCTTTAAAATTCAGCATAGGGGTAATGTTGTAAGGGTTATCATTTTTGTATCAAGTAGTCCACCGCGCTGTTGTATCCTGGCAGACCATGACCTATGAAGTGCGCCACACAGACAGGTGTCAAATAACTGTGATGCCTGAATGCTTCTCTCTCCATGATGTTGGAGATATGTACCTCTACAACTGGAGTAGTCACACCTGACACAGCATCCGCCAAAGCAACTGAAGTATGTGTGTACCCTCCAGCGTTGAACACGATCCCGTCATAAGAGAATCCTACTTCGTGGATTTTGTCAATCAAAGCCCCTTCGTGATTACTCTGAAAATAAACCAAATCAACCGCAGGAAAAGCCGTTTTCATCTCCTCAAAATATTCCTCAAAAGTCTTCGTGCCATATATCTCTGGTTCACGCTTGCCCAATAAGTTCAGGTTCGGTCCATTCAAAATAAGTATTTTCATATCTGGGTTATCTATTATTTAGAAGTCTTTCAAAATTAGTTTACTGGCTATAATTATCGGTATTAATTTATAGAGATTAATTTCGCGACCATGTCCTGGACTTCTCATATCAAGCAATTCAAAGCCTACCTACAGCTGGAGCGTTCGCTCTCGCCTAACTCCATAGAGGCCTATATTCAGGATGTGAAAAAATTGGAGCAGTTTCTCTCACTGCGTGATCCCGACAAAGACCCACTATCCGTCACCGATACGGATATCCGCGACCTACTGGAGTACATCATGGAGCTGGAAATGTCCGCCTACTCTCAGGCTAGAATAGTCTCGGGGATCAAAGCTTTCTTCAAATACCTCCTGTATGAAGGAGACATGGATCACGATCCCTCAGAACTCATCGAAGCGCCCAAGTTGGGCAGAAAACTCCCCGACACTCTAAACTTAGAAGAAATAGAGCAACTGCTAGCAGCCATAGACCTTTCTAAACCTGAAGGTCAGCGCAACCGCGCCATGCTGGAGACACTGTATAGCTCTGGCCTACGTGTCTCAGAACTGATCAACCTCAAACTCAATTCCATTTTGGAAGAAATCAACTTTTTCAGAGTGGTAGGCAAAGGCAACAAAGAGCGACTCGTCCCAGTCGGGCGAGAGGCCATGAAGCATATTAGGCTTTATATAGACCACTACAGGTGTCACTTGGATATCAAACCAGGACATGAAAGCTACATCTTTCTCAACCGACGTGGGGCCCAGTTGACCCGCGTGATGATTTTTACAATCATCAAAAACCTAGCGACGACTATCGGGATGACCAAAAAGATCAGCCCGCATACCTTTCGCCACTCTTTTGCAACCCACCTAATCGAAGGTGGGGCTGACCTACGTGCAGTGCAAGAGATGCTCGGTCACGAGTCCATCACCACTACCGAAATCTACACCCATCTAGATCGTGACTATCTCAAACAAGTCATGCTAGATCACCATCCCCGTAGCTAGTATACGCAATAGGTTGATTTACTTACCGTTAATAGGAGAAAACACTATGAAAACATCCCAATTTTTCATAACTTCCTTCTAAGAAACCAATTTAAATCAACCTTATGATCCTAAAACCTAAACTTCTCTGCATACTTCTCTTTACGTTTCTTACCCATGTCTCCTTTGCTCAAAGCAACCGATATGTAGACGGCACAGGGTCTGATACTGCAAATGACTGTTCCGACCCAAACGCTCCTTGTGCTACTATCAACCACGCTGTAGGCCAATCGAGCACCAACGACATCATTAACCTCTCGGAAGGGACATTTGCTGCTGCAGACATCAGTACCAGAGTTACTCTTAGTGGTATGGGTAGTGGTACCATCGTCCAAACTTTAGACCTCTCTGCCGCAACCAGTGGCACTGACCTTTTGACAATCGAAAATTTAGTAATTTCAGGAGGAAGTTCTCCCGGAATTGATATCCAGACCTCTTATGTCCATATTGAAAACATTACTGCTAACGGATACAGCAGGAATGTACAAATCCAAAACACATCCAGTGTTAGCAACATCACCATCAACAACTGTAATCTCAACAACGCTACTGGTACAGGGCTACTAGTCAACATAAACGGGGTAGGCTCTGCAGTAGATGGCCTGACCGTACTCAACACTTCTATGGATGATAGTCGGTTTGGGTTCTATTCACAGATGGGGACGAATACGAATGTGGGAAATTACTTAACCAATGTCCTTTTCAGGAACTGTAGCTTTAGCAACAATACTGACAAAGGGGTTTATTGTGAAAACCTAGATCATGCGACATTCGAAAATATCTCTATCATCAACAGTGGCACTAGATCCGACAATGCTTACAACAACGGAATAGATATCAATCTAAAATGGCAAACCTATTCGGATATCACTATTCGAAACTCACGTATCATGGACTGTGGAGCTATTGGCCCAAATGACATAGATACTGCACCCGAAAACCGACGTACTACGGCAGTGACCATCAAAGCACGTACTGATGCAGGCTCATACAGTGGCTCTCCCGCTTCACTGAACAATGTCACCTTAGATGGTGTAATCATCGATGGACTAGTAGGCGACCTGCGGTTTGGTGAGATGGGAAAAACAGACAACACTGGCATAGACATGTCAAGTGTATCTATCTCTCACTGCTCTTTTGCTAATGATGATGTGTACGCATTGGTTAATGAAGAAAACACCAATACGCTCACCCTAACCCATAACTACTGGGGAGAATCAGCAGTCAGTATCAGCAATTACGGTTCAGGGGCTGCCACCTCTCAGTCCGATGCACTTACTCATGAAATCGTAGATGATGCAGACAATAGCTACTCCAATTTGGCTGCAGCCATACTGAACGCATCCTCCTCTGCTACCATCCAAAACCTACCTGCTGGCACCATCAGCGGAACAACTATTCTCGACAAAGAACTAACACTCGTAGCGCCAGGCGCTGGTCTACTCGATGACACCTATCGCACTACATTCGAAAACCTAACCCTCAGTGGGGAGAACTTAACCCTTGGAGGGGATATCAACATCTCAGGGGTACTCAGTATGGATGCATCTGATGGAGTAGATATAGATGACTACAACATTATGATCTCGGGTAGTATATCTAGCACGGGTCGCATAGATGGCAGCACTACAGGTGGTCTCTACCTATGGGGAACTGGAGACATTGGCAGCTTGACTACCACGGGTACATTCGAACGGGTAGTACTGAATCGTAACGGAACCACCACGCTATCTACCCCGATGAGTACCAACTACCTACTGTTAGAAAAAGGACTAGTGGATGCAACTGGTTCTAGTCTTATCTTCAAGGGAAACACAGCTCTCCCCGGCAACACAAATGCATACGTCATTGGAGAGTTTATTCATCAGGTATTAGGAGCACATACTGGAAACAAACTATTTTTTCCTATCGGGGAAACAGATTATCACCCCATGACAATCGAAGGGATCGACCAAACAAACGATGTATTGTATAACGCAGATTTCATAGAAGCTGACCCGTCAAATCTTAGTACACTATTTGCTCTGACTGGGCTTTTAGACCGTATGATCAGTGAAAATTATTGGACGGTCACTCCTTCTACCCCTGGAAACATCACACAAGTCGATCGCGTCCTACTCTCCTACAACAGCACAGACCAAGTCTCAGACCCCAATAACCTGCAAGTCGCCCAGCTACAGACAATAGCCGCGGTTAACTACTGGATTAACCTTGGTGGACTATTGGGCTACTCGGGATTCCCATTACTCAACCCGATACAGACCTATTTAGGTTCATTCACTTATGGTGCAATGGCAGGAGGCACTAACTTCACAGAGTTGCTCACCATCTATGTCGATGCAACGTTAGGCTTGGATACCAATTTAGGCACACTGGCTTCTCCTAAAAAGACCCTCGCATCTGCATACGCTCTTAGCCAAGTCGGTGGTGGATCAACTCTCAATATAGCTGCAGGCACCTATGATGAATCTATCGAAATACACAATGATATAACCCTAACTGGAACAGGAGATCCTAATGCAACGGCTATCTCTTTGTATGCAGACATTACAGTGACTGGCTTCACAGCAGATGAAGTGACCGTCGGTGATGGCGGCAGCATTCAAGATGGTTTGGACTTAGTCTCCTCCGGAGGAACAGTCACTGTGGAAGAAGGTACCTACAACGAATCCTTAACAATCTCCAAACCCACCACACTAAATGGTGCCAATACTGGTATCCCCGCCAATGACCCTCGAAATCCAGAATCTATCATCGAACCAGCAAGCAACGCGGTGGCGATTACAGTGGCCGCTACAGATGTGACCATAAATGGCTTTCAGATCGGCACGAACAGTACCGCCTCTAACGCAACTACTGGCATTGCCAATGATTCTTACGCTGATTTTTCAGTCCTAAATAATATCATCTATGCCAATAGTGCTGGAGTCAATTTAGCCAATGTATCCAGCGGAATTGTGGACATCTCGTACAATGATATAGAAATGTTAGATTTTGAAGACCAAACCAATCTCACCAATCCCAGCTATGGTTTGTTTCTCTATGGGCTAAATGGAACTGTGGACGCTGAAGCTACTAACAATGATATTATCGGAGCATCCTATGGTATTTGGGTTTACAACGCTTACAACACTGCCGACAATCTACTTCTGAGCAATAGTACCATGACAGGATGCACCAAAGGAATAGAAATCAGCAATACAGATCTTACTAATTTCGAACCTAGCGAAGTACAAATTGAACACATCACGATGAGTGCCTTCTCTGGGGTGTCAGAAAGTGACGGACTGGTACAGCCCGATACACAGGCTGGAATATACCTGTTTGCCAAAGGGGATGCCAGTGCTGATATCACCGATGATCTTTTTGTAAACATAGACTCAGTAGATATATCAGGGGTTAGCAATGGAGCAGGACTGAGTAGCAGCGGTGATTTTTCCGCTATTTATCTTGCTGATTTTCAACAAACAGGGCCTTTTGATGGTTCTGATGATGATGAAATAGGCATCACAGCAACACTCTCCAATAGCAACCTCCATGACAACCTCAACCGTGCCGTGTATGTAAGAGGAAACAATGCAGACTTGACGATATCCCGAACAGATTTCACCAACAATGGTTCTGATCCATATGGTACAGGTGGGAACAATGGATACAACATACAGGTTCGATCCTATGCCTCATGCCAAGTAAATGAATCGAACCTAATCAATCCAGCCACACAGGCTGGAGCTTTTGGATTCGAAGGATTAGGGAAACAAGATGCAAATTGTGACCTGACCGTTTCGAACTCTTACTTTGATCAAAATGGGAATGGTAACCTAGCCATTAGCTCTGGTATAGACTTGTCTACCAACTATTTCAACTCTATAGATGAAACAGAAATAGAAGGCTGGGTAGGTAGCAACAATGATTTCACCCCCTATCTAGCAGATGGCACTGATACGGAGACTGACACAGATGGATTCCAACCCGACGATAGTCACTATTACATTACTCTTTTGGGAGTACAAACAGGGGGCACACTGCGCAAGCAAGAAGCGCACGATGTAGCAATCGACGGTGGCCAACTCACATTAAATAGTGGTTCCTACACAGGGACACACACAATCACCAAAGACCTCACCGTCAACATCGGTAGTGCTACTACAATAGGAGGCATAATTATGAATGGTACTGGCAAAACACTCACGTTGGCAGGAGATGTCCTAATAAACGACGGAGTAACTCTAACCGATGGCATTGTACATCAGTCATCTGGCACAATGACTTTTGGCAACAGTGCCAATGACATTAGCGAAACGGCTGACAGTCACATTTTAGGCCGTATCTCTACATTGCCACGAGCTGTCGGTACAGCTAGTATCACAATGTTTTGCACCACTATAGACGCAGGTACTGACGACCTAGGCAACGTCACCATCGCACGAACCACTGGTACTGACGGCATCATAGATACCTATGGCAATACTTCCATTTCCTGTTACTGGGAGATAGACACGGACAATCAACCTGCCAGTGGACGAAATGTCTCTTTCTGCTGGATACCAAACCATGACAACAGCAAGGACCTCACCCAAATCAGTCTCTTCAAAGATGGAGGAGCCGGTTGGGGCAAATTTTCTGGAGATTATGATGTAAGCGCCATGGATCCTAGAATCATTAGTTCTACTACCACATCATTTTCGGATTGGACTGCCGCTCAGGAAGACGAACCATTACCTGTAGAACTAACCGATTTCAGTGCCTATGCTGAAGTTGATCATGTCCAATTGAGTTGGGAAACGGCATCCGAAATCAACTCCGATTATTTCTCGATAGAACGGAGCACAGACGGTACAAACTTTCAATCGATAGGTAAAGTCTCCTCTCATCATCAGTCTAACGAAATCAATCGTTATCATTTAAAAGACTATCCCCTCTCTGCTGCCACCTACTACTATCGTCTCAAAGCAGTAGACTATGACGGCTCGTTCGAGTACTCGAAAACAATATCTATTGACTACCTCTCTGGTAGTATAATCTCAGTCAGCCCTAATCCTACCACTGGACTGTTGACTATAGAGACTACTCAAAAAATTAATCGAATAGAGGTATACACCCTCTCTGGAAACAAAAAACATAAAGCGGTCAATCAAAATTACATCAACATACAATCATTGGCATCAGGAATCTATCTCGTCAAAATCAACACGGATACTCAGTCTGAAGTAATTAAAGTGATCAAGAATTAACGCTTCTGAGTCAGGCTTAAAAAGCCACATATACCGATAATCTTATCGGTATATGTGGCTTTCGGTCATAAAAAAACAGAGCCGTGGATACACTACACCACGGCTCTTCTACCAAATTTAACTACCTATATTCTTATCGTCCTATTTACAAACTGTTCCTTTTTGGTTCTATATCCTGCTGAGTCAATGATTGCCTATGCGTCTTTGCCAATGTTTCTCTTTCTTCTATTGACAACCTAACAGATTTATAGTTTGGAGATATCCATAGTATATCTAATTCTTCCTCAATTACTTCTTCTGGCAAAAACCCTGTAACCTTGAATTCAGCACGTCTGTTCTTTTGATGTTGTTCTTTGGTACACTTCACGCCATTGCCACACTCATTGAGTAATCGAGATTCCCCATAGCCTCTACCTACCAACCGTTCGGCAGGGATGCCATGATTGATTACGTAATCAGCCGAAGATTTAGCTCTCTTATCAGACAAATCCAAGTTGTATCTATCTCCACCACGACTATCTGTATGCGTACTCAACTCAACTATGATAGACGGGTTATCCATTAGTTTTTGAGTGAACTTATCTAACTCCTTCGCAGCATCTTCACGAATATCCCACTTCGCTACATCAAAATGTATTTCATTCAGTTCGATCGGCCTTCCTATCACTATTTCCATCAATGATCCATCGTTGATGATTTCACCAGACTTGTCTGCACCAGTTGTCAGCGAATTAGCATAAGAGAGGTACCTGTATTTTTCCATTAGAAAGGAATACTTCGTGTTAGGCTCTGCTAGAAAAGAATAAGCACCATCAGCCTCTGTTATCATCCCGAATACCGCTCCTGTTTTTTCATTTTTCACAATTACTTTCACAGATTCAAGCTCTTGCCCATTTTGCTCACGATATGCCACTCCTTTGATCACCAATAATTCTTTGGTGATTCTTAGTTCTAATATCTCTCCTTTTGATAAATCAGACGGCGTAAACTGCAAACGGTCATTCGAATATTGATCCTTGGTACTAGTAACTGTATAGGAACTATTCCATTCGTAGGGGAAACTAAAGGTGCCGTCTATCCCAGTAACCATTCGACCAAGCGTATCTCCTGCATCAGTCTGTGCGACTACTTCTGCCCCTTCTAGCGGCAAACCAGTAATTAGATCCACCACTCTCCCTGACTGTGCTCTTCTTCTCGTATAATGAAACTTATAAATATCATCCAGCCCCTTTCCTCCAGGACGGTTGGACGAAAAATATCCTGTTTGATCTGTTCCATCGGCTTTGATGACTAACCCAAAATCATCGCTTACCGTATTCATTGGATACCCCATATTTTCGACTTTAGTACTCATCCGATTCAAGTCAACCCGAAAAATATCTAAGCCTCCTAATCCTATATGTCCATTCGATGCAAAGTAAAAAAGACCTTCCTCGTCAATGTAAGGAAACATTTCATCGCCTTCAGTATTGATGCTATCACCCATATTAACAGGCTCTCCCCATTCACCTTCGGTTAGTGTAGATACATACAAATCCGTACCTCCGTATCCACCTTCTCTATCCGAAGCAAAATAAAGCTTCTGTCCATCAACGCTCACCGTAGGGTGACCTAAAGACACATTGGCATCATTGAACGAAAGAGGCTCAGGAGTAGTCCACTTTCCATTCTCCATCAGTTCTGAATAGAAAAGCTTGAGTTTTACAGCTCCAGTGTTACTTTCGGACACTTGTGAACTTTGTATATGCACCTTGCTTTTATTCACTCGAAGTTCCCCTTTTTCGTAACTATTTCTGGTAAAGATTATTTTTTTGCCCTGATCATAAAATGCCACAGGTCCTTCATGATAACTCGTCTTTAATCTCTTATCAAATTCCGTCACTTCATTGTTCGCATCTACTTCGAACAGGTTTAAAAAATAAGAATGATCCCACTTGTATTTAGGTTTTAAGAATTGAGTGACTGGAGCAGTTTCTCTTGACGAAACAATCATCAACCCATTCTTATAAAAAGTCGGACTAAAATCATATCCAGCAGTATTGAAAGTAACATTCGATATTTCAAATAACACTGAATCTCCATAAAAGCTCAACTGCTTATCGAGTCCTTCCAGACGAGCTTTTATTCGGCTATCCTTAGGATTTTCAGTCTCAAATTTTTCAAACCAGACTTTAGCCTCTTCATATCTCTCTTGATGAATGAGTGCCTCAGCGTATTGAATGTAATGTTTGTCCTCTGAAACTAGCCCTTCCTGATCGATCACATTCTTGTACCAATATTCGGCGCTATCTAATTCTTGAATATGAAAGAAACCATCTGCAATAGCCACCTTCAATGTATCATCCGAAGGCATTTTCTTCAAGGCTTTTTTATACACTTCTATACCTTTGGCATAAGCAAAATTATCATAACAGGAAGCTGCACGTTCTTTTGTGCGTTCATATGACTTTTGCTTCAAAGGTCCTATTCCAGTTTTCTCAATACCGTATACCGTTTTGGCGGTCGTTTCAAACAGAGCCACAGAAAGGATGAGAAGAATTAGTATTACAATTATCTTTTTTATTTTGCTCATGATAGGTGGTTTAAAAATATCGAGGGGTTACAATTTTATCACGTTTCACGTTGAACACGTAGTTGATCATGATCTCATGCGAACCGCTATTCACTCTACTCAGGTCCGTAGTAGTAAGGAAGTCATATGAGTATCCTAACTGAAACTGTGGCGTCACTTGTATCTGAAATAAAGCATCAAAGCTATCTAGCGACCGATAAGATATACCAAGCCAAATTAACTCTTTGATAAGAAAATTGGCATTTATATCTATTTCGAACGGTGCTCCTTGTACCCACTTAAAGAGCAGATTAGGCTTCAATTTTAAATCACGACTAAGTTCAAAAACATAACCAGCACTGACGAAATAGTGCCTGATTAACTTAGCATCTGGATCAGTGGAATTCTCCCCAACTGAATTCAATGAATAGTTAATCAATTGAGGGACAGAAAAACCCAAGTAAAATTTATCCGAGTGCCACATCAACCCTGCACCTGCATTAGGCGATATATCACTAATATTTTGACTCGCAAGATTTGGATCGTTGTATACATTTTCCGAATAATCCACTTTATATTGATTGAAACTGGCCTGAAGTCCAAATGACAGTTTGGATCTATTGGAGAAACTGATTCTATACGCTGTACTAAAATAAGCGCCAAACTGATCTGTCAGTCCTATTTCATCATGAATCACTACTGCTCCCAAAGCAATGGGACGATACTTGACAGGGCTATGAATAGAAAACGTCTGTGTCCTAGGTGCCCCATCAAATCCCGCCCACTGGTGACGAGCAAGGAAACTAGTACTAATACCATTATGAATACCTGCATAAGCCGGATTGATCGCAAGCTGATTAAACATGTATTGTGTAAACATGACCTGTTGTTGAGCCCTTAGTCCCTGAGAAACCGACAAGAGCCCCATGACAATTATTATGATCTTTATGTTTTTCATCTTCAGGTTATTTTCTTCAAGTATCAAATCCTACATGGATTTTTTCTATGCTCAATATTATTGGATTCATACCTCGCATATGAGACGACTCGTTGAAGCACAGGCTTTTCTCGGTGAACTATCTGTATTTGACCAAATGAATATGACCACAAAAAAAGCCCTGCTCTCGCATCGCATCAAACGACTTGATAAGCAGGGCTTTACATCTATTGTTTAGTTTCTTATTCCACTCTTACAAATCCTTTGAGTAACTTTTCACCAGTCCCCAAATCGACAATGTAGAAATATGTTCCTACTGGTAAACTTCCGCTAGTACCAAGTATACCAGAGCCATCAGCTAAACCAAAGAAGGCATTGTCGTTGTTATCATAACCTTTGGTTTCCCATACTTTATTTCCCCACCGGTTGAACACTTGCACTGAATTATTCGGGAAGTCTTCGATATTTTCAATTTGCAGACTGTTATATGGTGCAGGACTAGAAGACGAGATTACATTGTTGAGCACCTTGGCTGGAAACTCACATTGATCCGCATCTAGATAATTGGGAACACCATCTTCATCACAATCATCATTCGTAAAATCTCCATCCTCATTCGTGTCTTCATCGATCGAGAGCAATCCGTCTCCATCATCATCTTCATCCAAATAATCAGGAACACCGTCACTATCGGTATCGTCATTGTCAGGATTTCCATCACCATTAATATCTTCATCCAAATCGACAATACCATCTCCATCTGTGTCCATCTCATCAAATGGATTATTAGGCTGTGCAGCACATGCAGGGGTCGCTGGAGGGTAACTTACACTCAATGTATTTTCAGGATTCACTGAGATTCTAACACTCATGTTATTTCTCAAACCATCTTCTACTTGTATCCACGTACCATCCACAAAATCCCATCCTGGCCAATTAACCCCATTTCCATTGGCATCAACTTCTGCCCCTGGCCATAGTAGTCTACCACTCAAAGGTTGGTTACTTTGGGTTTGAACTACGTTACCATTCACATCTACCCATTCTACCAATGCCACCAAACCTGTTGGATCAAACCCTATTGCAGTCACTTCATAGTCTACATACGGTACATCGTTGATACACAACTCTTCCATAGAAATATCAAGTGACCTGTCTTCTTCTACAGTAACTGTAACTGTTGCTGTGGCTGTTCCTCCTCGACCGTCAGACACTTCATAAGTAACCACAATCTCTCCGATGAAGTCAGCCGGGGGAGTTACAGTAAGGGTACCATCAGTGTTGATGACTACAGTTCCTGTCTCCGAAGATGCACTCGAAACAGTAAGTAGATCTGCATCAGGGTCAGAATCATTAGCCAGTACATCCACTGTCACTGCTACATCTTCAGGTGTGGAAATATTATCGTCAACTGCTATTGGATTTTCATTAGAGCCAATCATTATCACTAACTCATCGGTGCTCGCATCTGTTGCAGTATTGCCTGCTACATCAGTCACAGTCGCTACAACTTGGTAAGTGTTACCATCTGTGAATGTTCCCAAAGTACCACTCGCTGGCGTAGCAGTCTCTGTATCTACACTCCAGTTACCACTTGCGTCAGGAGTGACTGCATACGTTGCGCCGTTTATAGTTACTGTCATCGTTTCACCAGATAGCAATGCTCCGCCTGTGCCTGTTGTACCTGTGATCACTGGTGTTGTGTCTGAGGTTGTTTGACTTACTACTGTTGGTGTAGTTGGTACTGATGAG
>NZ_MIER01000016.1:0-1006257 GCF_003590315.1 Reichenbachiella sp. MSK19-1
TCATCCACAGCACTATATTCATTCATATCTATAGTCAATATAGCGTGGTTGGTAGCATTGCCATAGCTACTAGACCTGCCTAAAGCCATCGCCACTCCTGAGCTGTTGGTAGACGCTCCCAGTGTCAATCTACCATTGTCCGCATTGGAGCTGTAACTCCAGCCCTCCAAATCAACTAACGCTGCTTGCTCACCGGTATAAACCGTATCTGATACATTGTTAAAATCAACAAGGTAGGGTAAACCATCAGTGTAGCTAGATACTTTTCGCGTGGTACTACGCAACGTATCATTAACATAATTCAAATCTGTATCTAGCGTACTGAACCCTGTCAGTTCATAATTACCCACTGCCGAGAAATCCAACCCTGAGACAAACGTATAGGTCAAAGTATCCCCTGTAGCCAAAGAAGCCGTAGCGGTTTCGCTTACCTCTTGGCGACCACTAGGGCCATCGATCCAAACCGTCAACGGCACACTGGTCTCCGTACTTACTCCTTGATTCACATACTGTACAGTAATTTGTTCTGTCGCTCCGAGTAACGGTGATGATGCGGGAATTTCCAAATCGACTGCCGCTAGGTCGTGTGCAGGACGTTCGTATACATGAACATTATCCAACAAAAAGGCGTCTGATACATAATCTTCCTTTTCTCCAAAACGCAACTGAAAAGTCGCTGAAAAATCCTGATCATTGGCGGCAAGTGTATCACTAACCGCTAAAGAGTTAACAACTATCCATTCATAACTATTACCAACATTGGCATACCAGTCATAAAGAATTATCCAATCATCCGACTCACTGCCTCTCACATAAACTTTATTCTCAGCATAAGAGTAAGCACTATTATGAGAAAAATCAAAGTCAAGTAAAAGATCATCCGAGGCAACAGATTTGTCACTCAAGTCCAAAGTAAGTACCGCTAAATTGACCGTAAACTCATAAATAGACTCTTCTCGAGCAAGCTTCATTGCCCGAGTTTCATTACCTGAATATGTCCCAATAGATAGATTCCCGTTATCAGTGTCTGGTACAAAACTCCAACCCGAGAGACCTTCAAGCTCACCCTGAGAACCAACATACACCGTATCAGTTATTGATTCAAAGTCTTCAAAATAAGGCAATCCAGCACTGTAAACCGATTGCTTAGTAGTTCTTGCACGAAGCGTATCATTAGACTCCACCAAATCACCAGACAATTCACTAAATACTGTCAGATCATAATTACCTACTTCAGAAAAATCCATCTCCGCCGTGAAAGTATAAGTCAAAGTATCTCCTGTAGCCAAAGAGGTCGTAGCAGTTTCGCTTACCTCTTGTCGGCCGCTAGGACCATCGATCCAAACCGTTAACGGGACGCTAGTCTCTATTGATGAACCCAAATTTAGATACTGAACTGTAGTTTGTCCTGCTCCTCCAAGTAGCACTGATGATGCTGGCACTTCCAAAGCTACTGCCGCTAGTTCGTGGGCTGGACGTTCGTAAACATGAACATTGTCCAACAAAAAGGCATCTGATGCATAATCTTCCTTTTCTCCAAAACGCAACTGAAAGGTTGATGAAAAATCCTGCTCATTGACAGCTAGGGTATCGCTAATCGCTAAAGAATTAACAACTATCCATTCATAATTATTACCAGCATTGGCATACCAATCATACAGCACTATCCAGTCATCTGACTCACTGCCTCTCACATAAACTTTATTCTCTTCATAAAAAAAATAGGCACTGTACTGAGAAAAATCAAAGTCAAGTATTAGATCATCAGTTGCAACAGCCTTGTCACTCAAATCCAAAGTCAGGATGGCATTATTAGTGTTCAACTTATAAATAGACTCTTCACGAGCAAGCTTCATCGCACGAGTTTCGTTACCTGAATACGTACCCATAGATAAGTTCCCATTCTCAGTGTCTGGCAAAAAACTCCAACCAGCAAGACCTACAAGCCCTCCCTGAGAACCAACATACACCGTATCTGTTGTGGCTTCAAAATCTTCGAAATAAGGTAAACCCGCACTGTAAACTGATTGCTTAGCCGTATTAGCACGTAACGTATCATTAGACTGTCTCTCATCTCCAGTCAATGTACTAAATACCGTCACTTCATAATTACCCACAGCAGATAAATCCAAACCCGTTGCGAACGAATAGGTAGAATTGTCACCACTCACCAAAGAGGTAGTTGCTGTTTCACTAAATTCCTGTCTACCATTGGGGCCATCTACCCATACTGTGAATGGAATACTAGTTTCAGTACTCGACCCTATATTTTCAAACTGAACAGTCAAACTTTCTTCTGTTCCCAATGTCGCAGAGGCTTCTGGGACGATTAGACCTGACACCTTAATGTCATGCTCAGGTGCCATATACACACTCACATCATCCAAGTAAAAAAACCGTGAATTATAAGTTTCTCGTTCACCAAAACGAACCTGAAAGGTCGATGAGAAACTTTGACTATTGGCTACCAAAGCACTTGACAAAGCAAGTGTGTTTACATGTATCCATTCATTGTTCTCTCCTTTATTTTCAACCCAATTGTACACCTCAATCCAGTCATCAGTATCTGAACCTCGCACATATACCCTGTCGTGTGCGTAATCAACAGAATACAGATAAGAAAAGTTGAAGTCAAGTAATACAGCATCAGTAGACTCATCATAGCCACTCATATCCAAAGTCAATGTAGCATAATTAGATGTCGTTGTAGAAGATGAACGTCCCAGTGCCAATGCTTGGGTAGTATTACCAATATATTTTCCTATTGACAGAATACCATTCTCAGTAGTCTGTTCATAGCTCCACTCTTCCATTTCCGGAATAGCACTCTGATTGGCCGAATAGGTCGCATCAGCTACTTCTTCAAAACTCTGCTCATACGGCAAAGTCACCTGACCATATATAGATGGTGAAATGAAAAACAAAAACAAGACTCCAAAGAATTTTCTTCTTAAATAAGCCCCTGAATCAGGATTGATAAAAATTTTACTCAGTAACATAAGTTCAATTTTGATTTGGTAAAATACGATCAGTAATAAAGATTTTATAGGCACGGGCGATTACAGACATGAAACTGTTGACGTCCAATGGATTTAATTCCCTCGAAATATTTTTTGATTGAAAAAGGAAATGCTCAGAACGATTGTTCTGTTTGAACACTAGGTAATACCACGCAAGAGCCCGTCGAAAAGCAGAAAGACTTGAGCCCAAACCCAGTTGGGGAAGTATAAGAAACATCGAAAAAAGGTTGGTCATAGCTAGTTTAATACATCGTTTGTATTCTAATTGAAAGTACAAGTGAATACACGACAATCATAAAACACTAACAACAAAATACAATTGTTTCGCTAAATAATACCTTTTAACTCGAAAAAACTATAACTCTACCATAATAAATCACGGACAACTAACTGAAGGAAAAGTAGGAAGAGGTGTTGTAATAATTACAATCTACTACGATCCCCTACAAACTCATCCGTTCTTTGAACTTGGAGGCTTGTCTGCGGCTCACTTCCACTTTATCTCCTCCGCGCAGTTCTACCATCAGCCCGCCATTGAACCAAGGTTCGATTTTTTCTACCCAACTGAGGTTGATGATGTGCTTTCGGCTCGCTCGAAAAAAGGACTTGTCATCTAACTTTTCATCCAGTGCATTGAGTGACTTGTGTATCATAGGGCGCACCTTATCAAAGAACACTTTGATATAGTTGCCATCCGATTCGAACATCCGAACTTTCTCTAGTTTGACAAACCAGCATTTCTCTCCGTCCTTGACAAACACCTGATCACCATAACTGAGCTTTTGTTTGGCTCCACTGGCTACCAACACCTCTTTTCTCTTTTGATCCATCAACTTTTGAATAACCCGAGAGAGCCTGTCCGGCTCGATGGGTTTGAGTAAATAATCAAAAGCGTTGACCTCAAAAGCTTTGATAGCATATTGATCATATGCAGTAGTAAAAACCACCAACGGAGACTTATCCAGCTCTGACAGTAGATCAAACCCAGATTTTTCGGGCATCTGTATGTCTAGGAATATCAAATCAGGGTTGAGCTGATCGATCAGCTCCAGTGCTTCGTCTGCATTGGCAGCTTCGCCGACGATCTCTATCTCGCTGTGTACCTTGAGGAGTGACTGTAATTCTTTGCGCGCCAATCGCTCGTCATCTATCAGGATTGCTTTCATGGTCAGTATTCTTTGGGTAATGTTATTTTGGTCAAAACGGTCGTATCATCTTCATTGTCAATCGTCAGGTTCGCACGGTCTCCGTAGATTAAATATAGTCTATCCTTCGTGTTTTGCAAGCCCCGTCCATGACCATCCTCATGAACCTCCTCTATTTTGTACTTACCACTATTGCGAATCTGAATGACAAGATTCTCCCCTTTAACCTGAGATAGGAGACTCACAGTACCTCCATTTTTTAATTTGGATATCCCATGCTTGACACCATTCTCGACCAAGGTCTGTATCATCATAGGCGGTATCTGACACAGCAGAGTTTCATCCGCTACCTCCAGCGTCACTTCTAGCCTCTCCTCGAACCGAATGGACTCTAACCCCAAATAAGCCCTGACTGTCTCCATTTCTTCTTCTAGACGTACGAGCTTCTTTTTTTCAGAGTTCAAAGTGTTGCGAAAAATACTGGATAGCTGGGTAATCGCTTGTTTCGATTTGATAGGGTTTTCATCCACAAGTGCCTTGATGCTATTGAGGGCATTGAAAATAAAGTGAGGGTTCAACTGCGAACGAAGGTGCTGTAGCTCTGCCTCACGGATAGCCGCTTCATACTGCAGTGACTTGTTGTACTGCTCGAAAAAATGGTAGGTAAAATAGATTAGAGACCAGAGACAGTACATCATCGCTGGACCCAGCACACCAAAAATCATATTGACAGTCCGGAGCTCTATCGACCAAACCACCGTACCCATCATCAACCAAGTTACCGTCAGCAACAGCAAGTAATTGATCATGCCCAGTACAAGGGTACTTCCCAGAATAGTCGGCAGGAGTTTCACGATGGGGTAACCGACCCAGCCCTGTCGCTTGATTACCCACCGTAGGGTGTGAGAGGACAGGATATAGAACAAGATTTGCCAAATGGCGATAACGAGTTCCTTATTACTAAAAGCACCGCTCTGTATGAAATATATCCCAAAATTGAGCAATCCATAAAGTGACCATCCCAGCCACTGACACCATATATATACGGCACGTTTCGTCATGATACCAAGGTAATAGAATTAAGCATAGGGACATATCACCCTATTCTCTTTTTGATGAATGGTCGAAGGGGGTGATTTACTAAAATTAATGGATGTGAATTTTCGATTCGAAAATGTGCTCTATAAAAATATGAATACGAAATGTGTCCTCAGCACCTAATTTTTGTCCTGCTTGAGATGAAAAATACAAACCCACTGCAAGCAAAGAAAGAGCAACTAAAGCCCACAGTGCCCATGGACTAGTCCCAAAGGTCAACTGTACAAAACCATAGATCAGTGCAAACAACCCCAATATTCCAACCGCCGCATACATAAAAGCAAACACAGTCCACACCGTTGGTTTTGGTCCATAGTATCCACGAACGACAGTCTGCCCTTCCTCCTCCTCTAGGCTCAGGTCGAGCTGTGGAGACCAAAAATGCTGTTCCTGGTTCGGTATCTTAATATGTATCATGTTGTGAGCAAAAGTCACACTACATGGACACATACCAGACTCTTTCTCCGACTGCAGTCGCTCTCTAATCTCCTCTCTGGATTTGGAACCTCGGACGTATACGAACGCTGGTCATAAACTAATCGAACTAGAGTCTCATAGCGTTGCGTGGCGATTTGAATCCATATCGATCCCCTACCCAAGTATAAACCCAACCAAATGTGGCACAAGAAATATGAATAAACGAAATATGTGAATTGTTACCCAAAACAGACATGTTGAAGATTTCAAACACAAAAACCATGGACCACAGAAACCACTTTTTACTACTATAGTAGGACAATGCCCCTATGATGGCAAAAACACCCACTGATCCTCCCATCCAAGCTCTGGTAAATCCTTTGGTGATAAACACTACATCGGGGAAGTAAACCAATAGCGTATTAAACAACGACCCTGTGAACAAGCCTATGAAAACATAAGAAGCAAAATATATCTTGATAGTGCTCCATGTCCCATGCTGCTCTTCGTAAGACTGTACTGGAAAAAAGAATCCGAAAATCGTCACAAATAGAATATGTACAAAATCATTATGAAACCATGGCGTGGTAAAACAAGTCAGCATGAAGTGCCAAAAATCGGATTTGAACTGCCCCATCCACATGGTCATCTCACACATGAACTGTATCTCCCATGGCCCGTCACAGTTGCGACGTGCCGCAAAACCAAATATGCCCAACAGAACCCAAACGATAATCAAGTAGCCAATGCTAAACTTTCGAGACCACAACCACTCCTTAAAAGAAGTCATGTTTTCTCCGTACCTATTCTTCCAAGGCCATTGGTAGGGCACCCAATTTTTGTTGTACTTCTCTTCCCTAGTATCTATATTCTCCACGAGTTCAGTGTATTATGAGCTGCAAATCAAGCCAAATTGTTAAGACTGCTCTAGCTCGATCGCCAAAAATTTGGACGTGTAACAATTATTTAATGTAACGACTTCTTCTGGAGTCCCTTCGGCCACTATGGTCCCTCCGCCTACGCCTCCTTCGGGTCCCAAGTCGACGATATGATCGGCTACTTTAATCACATCTAGGTTGTGTTCAATGATCATGACCGTGTTTCCTTTCTCTACCAAGATATTGAGTACATCTAGCAGCAGTTTGATATCCTGAAAATGCAAACCTGTCGTAGGCTCATCCAACACGTAGAATGTCTGACCTGTATCACGCTTGGACAGTTCTGTTGCGAGTTTAACACGCTGCGCTTCACCGCCAGATAGCGTCGTAGCATGCTGCCCTAATGTCAAATACCCCAGTCCTACATCGCTGAGTGTTTTAATTTTTCTAACGATTTTGGGCTGATGATCAAAAAACTCAACAGCTTGCTCCACGGTCATATCCAGTACATCTGCGATGGATTTGCCTTTGAATCGCACTTCTAGCGTTTCTCGATTGTAGCGTTTTCCTTTACAGGTTTCACATGGCACATGCACGTCAGGCAAGAAGTCCATTTCGACCAGTTTCATTCCAGCTCCTTCGCAGTTTTCACATCGTCCTCCTTTGACATTAAACGAAAAACGCCCTGGCTTATAGCCTCTAATTTTCGCCTCTGGCAGTTGTGTGTACAGCGTTCGGATATCCGAAAAAACACCTGTATAAGTCGCTGGATTAGATCGTGGCGTTCGCCCAATCGGCGACTGATCTACTTCGATAATTTTGTCGACGTGTTCTATCCCTTCGATAGATTCATAGGGTAGCGGTTCCTTTTTGGATCGGTAAAATTTACGATTCAGGATCGGCACAAAAGTCTCATGTATCAGAGACGACTTGCCACTTCCTGACACACCCGTCACGGCGATCATCTTGCCTAGCGGAAGCGTCAGCGTCACATTCTTAAGGTTATGCCCCGTAGCTCCACTCAGTACGATGGCTTTCTCATTTCCTGCACGACGCTCCTTTGGCACTTCTATTTTGATATCTCCTTTTAGATAGCCTGCTGTCGTGGTAGGAAACTTGACAAATTCCTCTGGATTACCCTGCGCTACGATTTGCCCACCATGTCTACCAGCTCCAGGGCCAATATCTATAATATAGTCCGCATCAAGCATCATATCCTTGTCATGCTCCACGACTATCACCGTATTGCCCAAGTCTCGCAGGTCTTTAAGTGCTTTGATCAGTTTGACATTGTCACGCTGATGAAGACCGATACTCGGTTCGTCGAGGATGTACAGTACGCCAACAAGCTGCGTACCGATCTGAGTTGCCAGTCTGATACGCTGTGCCTCTCCTCCTGAAAGTGTCCTTAATGGGCGATTGAGTTCAAGATAACTCAACCCCACATCCAGCAAGAACCCAAGACGCTTTCTAATCTCCTTGAGAATCTCTGCCGCGATGATATTTTGACGCTCGTTCAGTCGAGACTCCAACCCCTCGAACCACCGGCCTAACTCTTCGATATTGAGTGAAGCAAGCTCAGAAATATTCTTTTCGTCTATCTTAAAGTGGAGTGATTCTTTTTTTAATCGCGCACCTTCACAACTTGGACAAGTCGTACTGGAAGTAAAGTCTTTGATCCATTTCTGGATTTTTTCCGTCCCGCTCTCCTTTTGCTTCTCTAGAAAATTAACAATCCCTTCGAACGCTGTGTTCCAGTCTGTGCCGGGGTATTTTTTTGAGCTCACCGCGACAGGCTCATCTGATCCATACAATAGGATATCCAGCACTTCACGCTTGATGCTTTTGATAGGAGTGGTCAGCTTATAGTTATGCTGCTTGAGGATAGCGTCTACCTTCTTGAAAATCCAAATATCTCGGTAGTCTCCCAGCGGAGCAAACCCTCCCTGACTGATACTCAAGGAGGCGTCAGGAATAATGTTGATTTCCTCAATCGTCTCGATTAGTCCCAATCCATTACACTCGTGACATGCACCGTAGGGAGAATTAAAGGAGAACATATTAGGTGCTGGATCGTCATACGCCAGACCAGATTTAGCATCCATCAGATGCTTCGAAAAATGATGATCTTTTCCATTCTGATCGATCACCATCGCGATTCCTTTACCCTGCTGTAGTGCCGCTTTGATCGATCCATTGATCCGTACTTGATCCTTTTCTCCGACCAGTAGTCTATCAACGACGATCTCTATATCGTGCGTTTTGTAACGATCTACCTGCATCTTGGGTACTAAGTCTTCGATTTCACCATCGATACGAACTTTGGTAAATCCCATCTTTGCGACCTGCACAAATAGCTCACGGTAGTGCCCTTTTCGGCCTTTGACTACAGGAGCGAGGATAGAAATCTTTTGACCATCAAAATGTGACATGACGTGATGGAGAATCTGCTCTTCGGTCTGCTTCTCCATCTTTTCTCCTGTCACATAGGAGTAGGCGATCCCTGCTCTCGCAAAGAGTAAGCGCATAAAATCATAGACCTCTGTCACCGTCCCTACAGTAGAACGTGGATTCTTTGAGGTCGTCTTTTGCTCAATCGAGATGACTGGTGATAGCCCGTTGATCTTGTCGACATCAGGCCGTTCCATATCTCCGAGAAAGCTCCTGGCGTATGCCGAAAAACTCTCCATATAACGACGTTGTCCCTCGGCATAGATCGTATCAAAGGCCAATGAAGACTTCCCACTACCACTGATCCCTGTGATCACGACAAGCTGATCCCGCTTGAACCGTACATCTATATTTTTGAGGTTGTGCTCTCTGGCACCATAGACCTCCAGGTACTCGGTGTGCTCCTGCTCCAATACTGTCTCCTCGTTCTTTATGCCTTCTTTTACCTGCATATATCTATTATATGGTTACCTCTACGGTATATTTTTGTCCCGACCTGACGGTTAGTTTATAATCCCTAATCCAAGGGTTAAGTTGCTTCAACTGATAGAAAGTCATACCATGTTTTTGGGCAAACTCATTCCAATCCGAGATGGATTGTGTCACGATGATTTGCTTCGTCTCAGGCAACTGATATAGGTCTTTTTCATCCACCTGAAAACTAAAGGCTGTAGGATCCTCTAACAAATTTTTGAGAGCGATGATTCTAAACACATAACGTGAAGGCTCCTCACTCATGATCATGTCATAGTAGGTCTCTGCATTTTGTTTTCGAATCACTTCGGATGCTGCTCGCATCCCCATGTTGTAGGAAGCCGCTACGAATGTCCAGTTACCGAATTTTTGGTGTGCCTTTTTGAGGTATTTGCTCGCAGCTACCGTCGAGAGGACTGGGTCATAACGTTCATCTACTTCACTATTTACCGTCAACCCAAAATCCTTGGCTGTCCCTTTGAGAAACTGCCAAAACCCTACGGCATTGGATGGTGAAATCACATTTTGTAATCCGCTCTCTGCTACTGCTAGATATTTGAAATCCGTGGGCACTTCATTGGCCTGAAGTATCGAGTCTATCGTCGGTAGCCATTTGTTGGCCCGTTTAATGATCAGGATGGCGTTGGAGTGCCAAAAAGCATTGACCTGTACCTCTCGGTCTAGCCGTTCTTTCACATCAGCACGATGCAACGGCACCAGTTCCCCTGCAAAGGAGAATTCCTCAGGCAAGGCATAGCCAGCAATTGTCCCGTTGTTGATCTGCGTCTCTAGCTCCGTGGGAACTCCTGACTCTACTCGTTCTGGCTCTGTGTCAGCAGTTACTTCTTTTTGTCCTTCTCCACTGGGATTGACCCAATAAATAATCACGCCTCCTAGTACCAGCCCTATCAATAAATATCTCAGTTCTTTTGGCATAAATTAAAACAAGAAATTCGGTGAGAGATTGTATTTGTTATAGAACTCATCGATCACATCCACTGCCTCGGTAGCATTGTCCACGATATGAAACAATTCCAAATCCTTGGCACTGATGTTACCAAATTTATCCAACAACACGGTATGAATCCAATCCATCAGACCCGACCAAAATTCTGATCCAACTAATACGATAGGGAACTTCCCGATTTTCTCGGTTTGGATCAAGGTAAGAGCCTCGAACAGCTCATCCAATGTTCCGAACCCTCCTGGCATAACGATGAAGCCCTGCGAATAGCGGACAAACATGACCTTGCGCACAAAGAAATAATCAAAGTTGATAAACTTATCCTTGTCGATATAGATATTGCCATTTTGCTCGAAGGGCAGATCGATATTGAGCCCAACAGATTTACCCGACTCACTATGCGCCCCCTTGTTACCTGCCTCCATGATACCTGGGCCACCACCGGTGATCACACCATAGCCATGTCGCACCAATTTAGCACCAATCTCTTCTGCCATCTTATAGTAGACATTGTCTGCGGGTGTCCGCGCTGACCCGAAAATCGAGACACAGGGACCTATTCTGGCGAGTTTTTCAAAGCCTTCGACCATTTCGGACATGACCTTGAAGATAACCCACGAATCTATACTCTTGATTTCGTGCCAATCTTTCTTTTTAAAAGCGCGTCTAATTCTTTTTTCAGTCTCTTTACTGATGGGCTTTTCTGACATTGGATTATGGGTTTAGTATTTAGCTTTTGCTGGTAAACAAGCCGCAAATTTATACATTCTAGCGCTCAAGCCTTATCCTATTGAGAGAATATCCTCTACCGCCTGATCGGCCTGCTGATATTTAAAGCTGAATCCGCTATCCAAGACTTTTTGATTTGATACATGGTGACCTTCGAGCACGATGATGGACATCTCGCCGAGTATCCATTTCAGGACAAATGCAGGTACGTTCGGCAACCAAAGTGGTCGCCTCATCGCCTTAGCAATAACTTCTGTAAGGTGAGCATTGGTGATGGGGTTAGGGCCGACGGCATTGTATGCACCACTTGTTTTCGGATCTAACATAAAATGCTCCATCATGTGTACCAGATCATCGACATGTATCCAGTTGCATATCTGTCTACCAGAGCCTAAAGGAGCCCCGACCAACATGCGCACAGGTTGCGCCATTTTTTGCAAAGCACCACCTCTATCTGAGAGCACCATGCCTATGCGTGGCTTGACAAGGCGCATACCAAGATCTGCGATTTTATCCGCTTCCTTTTCCCAGTCCAAAGTCACCTCTGCTAGAAAATCTGTCCCAGTAGTATCCTCCTCTGTAGACCAATGATCAAAATCCCGGTATCCATAATATCCGATGGCAGATGCGCAAATAAACGCTTTTGGTTTTTGGGTTAAATCAGCCATTTTTTGATGAAGCAAACGTGTAGACTGAATACGACTGTCGTAAATAACTTTTTTGCGATTCGCAGACCATTTTTTGTCAGCCACACCTGCGCCAGCAAGATGAAAAACTACCTCTACATCATCAAATGCTCCAGTCTCGATATATCCCTTTTTGATGTCCCATTCGAACACCTCGGCTGACAAATGCTGAAACCGAGTTCTACTCAACAGTCTGACAGTATGCCCTTTAGAGGCGAGCAATGCCGTTAGATGAGATGCGACTAGACCAGTACCTCCAGTAATTAGAATTGTCATGGGTTTTAGATTTAAACATTTAAGTTAATATAAATTGTTTAACGAGATGCATTATTAAAGTTATTCACTATTTTAACAATTGATCTAAATCAAATTATGAGTGCATGAATATAACTCTGGAGTCTTATCAACAGCTAATCATCCTTGGTCTAGGGTTTGCAGTCATCTGTATCGCTGCATCTCGTATTGCTCCTGTTTTTCAAAAAGTAAACCTACCCATCATCACCGGTTTTTTAGCAACGGGTGTATTGGCTGGGCCGTATCTCCTAGGCCTAATTCCTAAAGAGTCTACCCAGCAGCTCAACTTCATCAACGAAATAGCCTTAGCCTTCATTGCCTTTGCTGCAGGGTCCGAATTATACCTTCGTGAATTGCATGCACGCATTCGAAGCATCAAATGGAACACAATCAGCCAGTTGGTTTTTACCTTCGGTTTTGGTGCCCTTTCTGCCTTTTTCTTGTCTGATCTATTGCCGTTCACCCAAGGGGTGGACTTCAGTACGAAGCTGAGTATCTCACTCCTCATCGGTGCTATATTCGTGGCACGGTCACCTACGAGTGCCATTGCCATCATCAGTGAGCTGCGTGCCAAAGGGCCTTTGACTCAGACCGTCCTAGGTGTCATCGTATTGACTGACTTCTTCGTCATTATTCTCTTTGCTGTATGTATGTCATTTGCTGTTAGCCTCACCAGTGGCAGCAGCTTCAATTACATCAGTATTTTGATCTTAATAGTTGAAATTGCCGTGTCGTTGGGTATTGGTTTCCTACTAGGCAAGGTCCTCAACTTTGTCATCTCTTTTCGCATTCGACGTTATGCCAAATCCGTTCTAATTATTGGGCTAGGCTACATGGTTTACTTGCTCAAGTTCTATATTCAAGACTTGACGGATGGTTTCATGGAGCATCCGTTCACTATCGAACCACTGATCATATGTATCATCGCTAGTTTCTACGTGGCTAACTACACGAAAAACAGACCAGAATTTCTTTCCATCTTAGACAAAACATTTCCGCTGATTTATGCAGCCTTCTTTACGCTCACGGGAGCATCCTTATCTCTGTATGCACTACTAGATGCCTCGTTGGTTGCACTTTTATTTTTTGTAGTGCGATTGTTTGCGATCATAGCGGGCAACTACTTCGGGGGAGCAATGGCAGAAGACCCTTGGCCACAGATTCACCTAAGTTGGATGCCCTATGTGACCCAAGCAGGAGTTGCCCTAGGGCTGACCGCTGTAGTATCCAATGAATTCCCCACCTTCGGGCCAGACTTTGCCGCCTTCATCATTGCCATCGTGGTGATCAATGAAATCGTAGGACCACCCCTATTCAAATACGCCATCACCAAAGCAGGTGAAAATAGGAACAAAGGCTCTTTCAAATTTGACGGTGTGCGAGATGCTATCATTTTTGGATACGAATCCCAAAGTGTCTCTTTGGCGCAGCAGCTCATGAAGAGTGGCTGGAAAGTACAGATCGCTACCCGAAAAAAACCAGAAGAAATCGAGGTGCCAGATGACATCATATTGAAGCATATTGAGTGCGTAGATTTATCCACTCTCAAGGCCATGCATGCCGACAAGTCTGAAGCCATCGTCTGTCTCATGTCTGATCGCCGAAACCTAGAAGCGTGTGAACTCGCATACAAACATTTTGGTACGCCGGACATGATCGTACGACTAGGCGACCGTTCCTACTATGACAAATTCCTAGCGCTAGGGGCGAGAGTAGTAGATCCGTCGACTGCTATCGTCAGTCTACTCGACCATTATGTACGCTCACCTCAAGCTACCTCTCTACTGCTAGGTATGCAGCCAGGGCAAGACACCCGAGACATGGAGCTACAAGACCCAAGCCTACATGGGCTAACACTACGTGATCTGAGGTTGCCATCCGATGTATTGATCCTGTCCATTCATCGAGCGGGGCAGATGATTATCTCTCATGGATTTACAAGACTGAGAGTGGGAGATGTAGTGACTTTCGTCGGTTCTACTGAAAGCCTAGATGCGATGCAGCTAAAGTTTGATCATTATTGATTGACTAAGCTTACTCCTCGTACGCCCAGTCAATCCCTGATTTCATATCCTTGAGCACAATGCCTTGACTTTTCAAGCTGCTTCGCAGGACATCTACTTTATCGTAGTTCTTGGCTTCTTTGGCTGCAGCGTATTCTTTGATCACAATATCCATCAAGCCATCTATGTCCAAATTTGATTCCTCTTTCAATCCTAATATCTCTAAAACGAAAGTCTCATAGGTGGACTTCATTCGATCAAAAGCTTCTTGACCGATCTGAGAGATCGTTAGGTTCTGCGTGTGCAGATTATTGATTTTTTTCAGCAGATTGAACAAGTGTCCCAACGTGAGTGCCGTGTTAAAATCATCGTTCATGGCACGATAGCAGTTGTCGCAGATCTGATTGATTTGAGCAGTAGCCTTTTCGTTTGGCGTAGCATCCTCTCCTTCATTTACGTGAAGATTGCGAAGTGTCTTGAGACCATTCATAAGTTTTCGATAGCCTTTTTGTGCAGCCAGCAAGGCATCATTAGAGAAGTCCAGTGTACTCGCATAGTGCGACTGTAACATGAAAAACCTCACTGTCATCGGGCTATAAGGTCGCTCCAACAATTCGTGATCTCCGCTAAACAACTCATGCGGCAAAAAAGAATTGTTGAGAGACTTGCTCATCTTCTGACCATTCACGGTGAGCATATTGGTGTGTAGCCAATATTTCACAGGGTCGTGTCCATGTGCTCCGACAGATTGCGCCAACTCGCACTCATGATGAGGAAATTTTAGATCCATACCTCCTCCGTGAATATCAAATGTTTTGCCAAGGTACTTGGTCCCCATCACGGTACATTCTAGGTGCCAGCCAGGAAAACCATCACTCCAGGGAGACTTCCATCGCATGATGTGATCCGTACCTACTGCGGACTTCCAAAGCGCAAAATCTACAGATTCACGTTTTTCATCCTGTCCATCCAATGCACGTGTGTTAGACAGTAGGTCTTCTATCTTTCGACCAGATAGTTTGCCGTAGTTGTGGTCTTTTTGATAAGCCTTGACATCAAAGTATACCGAACCATTCACCTCATAGGCCAATCCCTTTTCGATCAACAATTCAATCAACTCGATCTGCTCTAGAATATGTCCCGTTGCACTCGGTTCTATGCTCGGAGGGAGGGCATTGAACTGATCCATCACTCTGTGAAAATCCTGCGTATATCGCTGAACTACTTCCATCGGCTCTATATTTTCGAGCTTTGCCTTCTTGGCTATTTTATCTTCACCCGCATCTGCATCATTGACCAAGTGTCCTACATCGGTGATATTCCTGACATATCTCACTTTGTAGCCTAGGTGTAGCAGGTAGCGATAGATAATATCGAAACTGACAAACGTACGAACATTGCCCAAGTGCACGTCACTGTATACCGTAGGGCCACAGACATACATCCCAACGAATGGCGCATGTATTGGCTCGAATAGTTCTTTTTTACCTGAAAGTGAGTTGTTGATTCTTAAGTCCTTGAGCATCGAAAAGCTTTTACAAAATGAATGTGCAAAATTGCTTATACGAGTCCAATGAAAAAAGTTATGCTCCTAAAATTATCTCTAATGACTTTCATGATGAGTATCTCCCTTAAGATTGACACCCTCAGTCCACTCATTTTTCGTGTACAAATGTTGTCACTGGACGCAATCAGGCATGAACAAACACCTCGTTAGTCAATCGGTTCGATTATATTTACCCTCTTTAAATCCCTAGTTTTATACTTGATGAAAAAAATAATTGCCGCAATGATTCTGACAGGAATGTGCTTGACTGCCTCAGCACAGACCGATGGCAACTATGAATACACCAAAGAATTTATCTGGGGGATCAACAAAAACACCAACGGCGGGCTTATTGGAGGCTTTATGTTTAGGTGGTCTAGCGCACGGGGAGAAAAGAAATTTCGAAACATCGGGTTCGAGTTCATGAATGTGAAACACCCCAAGGAATCACGCATCACCAATGGTCAGAGCCAATTCATCTATGGCAAATCAAATTACCTCTATAGCATTCGCGCGCAGTACGGATTTGATCATTTGCTTTTCAAAAAAGCACCCAACAAAGGAGTTCAAATCAACTTCAACTATTCCATCGGCCCGACGATAGGCGTGATTGCTCCCTACTATGTAGAGGACTGGGACGGAAATAGTGGACAGTTCAACTTTGACGACTATGGCCAGTGGGCACAAATAGCACGTACGGGTTATCTATTCGAGGGATTGGGTCAATCCAAATTGACCGTCGGGATCAACGCCCGAGCGGGATTACTATTCGAGATGGGAACCTTCAAAAGCAACGTCACCGGTTTTGAGATTGGTACATTGGTAGAGGCTTTCCCTAAAGTCATCGAACTCATGCCTCATGAAGACAACCGAGCTGTATTCTTCTCTGGATACATCACCATTTTCTACGGAACAAGAAGGTAAAGTCCAATAGAGACACCTAGGACTATGAAAGTAAAGGCAGAGTGTGTTTCTTTGCACAAACGAATTAGATCATGATCGAACTACCGGTAATAGAAGCTGAAAAGGCAAAAAAAAGACAGAAACCGAACTGGCTCAGAGTAAAACTCCCAGTAGGTCAAGCCTATGCCAATGTGAGAAAAATCGTCGATGAAAACAAACTTCACACGATATGCGAAAGTGGCAACTGCCCAAACATGGGCGAATGCTGGGGAGAAGGTACTGCCACATTCATGATCCTAGGCAATGTCTGTACCCGCAGCTGTACCTTCTGTGCAGTCGCCACGGGTAGACCGCCAGAGTACGACGAAAAAGAACCGATCCGTGTAGCGGAAGCCATCAAAACCATGGGCGTAAAACATGCCGTGCTTACCTCAGTCAACCGTGACGAACTCAAAGACCGTGGCGCAGAGATCTGGTACCAGACTGTGGTAGAGACCAAGCGTCTTGCGCCAGAAACAACGATAGAAACGCTGATCCCAGACACCAAAGGCAACTGGGATGCCCTCTACCGCATGATCGATGGCGGGCAAGAGGTCGTCTCACACAACATGGAAACTGTCGAAAGACTCTACCGCCGTGTCAGACCTCAGGCCAAGTACCAGCGGAGTTTGGATCAGATCAAACTGACCAACGAATACGGCAAACGGACCAAGTCAGGCATCATGCTCGGTCTAGGAGAGACCGAAGATGAAATCTACAAAGCCATGGACGATCTCGTCGCACACGGGCTGCATATCCTGACACTCGGTCAGTACCTACAGCCTACCAAGATGCACATCGAAGTGGCAGAGTTCATCCACCCAGATCAGTTTGACAAGTACAGAGAAGAAGGGTTGAAACGTGGATTGAAATATGTCGAGTCAGGGCCATTGGTCAGATCATCGTACCACGCTGAACGTCACGTCAACGTGCCGATATAACAGCAACAAACATTACATTCGATGAGGGTGAGACTATTGTAGAAAGTAATCTCACCCTCATTTTTTTGTCTCTAGAAGAACATCACTCCTATGCATCCAAACGATACGCCCCTCGTCAGCATCATCATGGCGGTCAAAGACACCGCTCCCTACCTCCACGCCTGCATCGACTCGATCATCGCCCAGACCTACCCCCACTGGGAACTCATAGCCGTCAACGACCACAGCACCGACGACACACCCGCGATACTACAAGCCTACGCAGCACAAGACAGCCGCATCCGTGTATTCGATAGCGACAGACCCAAGCTGATCCCCACCCTCCAAGTCGCATACGCTCAGGCCAAAGGCTCGCTGATCAACCGCATGGACTCGGACGACAAGATGCCCGACTACAAACTAGACGTACTCGTCCAAGAATGGAACAAATACGGCAAGGGGCACGTCATCGGCGGGGGCACGGAGCACTTCGTAGACGAGGGAGAAGTCGGAGATGGTTTTCGTCGCTACGAACGCTGGCTCAACGATATCGCCCGTCGCTCTGCGCACTACGAAGAGATCTACAAAGAATGTGTGATCCCCTCCCACTCCTGGATCATCCACCGAGACGACTTTGATCACGTAGGAGCATTTGACCCTATCGTCTACCCAGAGGACTATGACCTGTGCTTTCGCTTCTACCGTGCCAAACTCAAAGTCATCGGGATCGATGTGGTACTCCACCACTGGCGAGACCGCTCCAACCGCATCTCACGGACATGGGACGAGTACAAAGACAACCGCTACTTCGACCTCAAGACCCGCTACTTCTACGAACTAGACAGAGACCCGTCACGTCCACTCGTGCTCTGGGGTGCAGGACGCAACGGCAAGGACATGGCCAAGATATTGATCCAACATCAGGACACTTTTCACTGGGTGTGTGACAATGAACGCAAGATCGGCAAGGACGTCTACGAGGTGCGCATGGAGCACTACGACGTGATCCCCTCCCTCGACAATCCCCAAATTATGATCGTCGTGTCTTCGCCTGACGGCAAAAAAGAAATCAAGGAGATATTGAACGCTTGGGGCAAAAAACCAGTGAAGGATTATTGGTTTTTTGCTTGACCAGTCTCGTCACTTAGACAAAGCATAGTTGCTCTATCAGCAAGCCTCGGACGAGAATTTCAGCTCAGCAAAAACCCTCTTTACAAGACCTGAAGGCAGTTTTTATACCCCCTTTTTCAAACACGTGTGTTTGCTCGATCAAACACACGTGTTCCAAGCTCCAAACACACGTGATTGGAAGGTCGAACACACGTGATTGGAAGACCGAACACACGTGTTTGTTTTGAGGGCTATTTGATGTCGCTTTATGAGGTGCTTTGAGATCGTAAATCTAGAGAGGAAAATCACTTCCCGCTAAACTTTCGAGTGGCCTTAATAAACTGAAACAAGGAATAACCCACAGATGCTCTTCCAAGGAAATCAAACACATAATACCAAAAAACACTTTTCATCTTTGAATACTCGACACCCAGCAAGTTGTACTTGTGAGTAGGATTAAGGAACTGAAAGTAAGCGTCAATATACCTATCATCATTGAGGATGAATTGACTAGGACTGCCAAACATTTGAATACTCTCACCTGCGTAATAACTTGCCGCAGCAAAGCACACAATCGAGGTAACTGCAAGCATGAATAAACTTAGAAAGACACTAGTGCCATAAATACCAAAAAGCCACGAAAAGCCTAATACCAAAACATCTTGAATTCTTTTAATTAACACTATTGGCGACTTGGTTTTCAACAAGTACCAGAAGTGAGCATTGTTTGATAACTTTCGCCAATTCAACGCATCTATATACTGGCCGTTTCTTTGAGAAACAGTCTCCATTTGACTGTATGTATCCTGAAGTTGTTTGTTTCTCTCTTTCCCCGTTTTATTGGAAGAAAAGGATTTGGGAAATGCGTTCCCTGTATAAAACATTCCTGTCAAATTGGAATTATCCACAGTCACTTGGTAATGGCTAAAGTCACACGCATTGAGAGAGATTTTGCCTAAGTCCGAATTTGTGATCTTGAAATTTGCTTTGTCAGTAAATCCTCTGTTTGATATATCGAATAGTTCAACCCTTCCTAGGTTTGTTACACCTCCAATTTCGATGCTCTCGATGTTACTTTCTTGAATACGCAAAGAGTGTGAAGAGCCAATATTATATTGGGAAAGCTGAAGTTTATCCAGATTTACCGAATCAATAATGAGTTTTGGATAAGAATGTTTTACTTCTATTAATTCCCCCTTGATGATTTTTCCTAGTGGTATAGACGCGATATAAATGGACTCACTAACTTCTCCTCCCTGCAATAAAATATTGTTGAACTGAGTGGCAGAAATTGAAATTAAATCAAACGAGCCCTTGATCAATTCCAAGGTAATGAAATCAGCTTGAATAGATACATTATTAAAGTCACCTCCTAAAAATACAATTCTCTCTAACTTCAATCTTAAACCAAGACAAAGTGATTTACACGTTCCTTTACAAAAGGATAACTTACCAATTTCAGCATTCGAATCCTTTAGGGCAGGAAAGCAATCAATTGATACTTCATCAAGGCAGAGCTGAGAAATTTTACAATTATCAAAGCCTTCTATCGTATCGATGTGTCCTATCTTTTTTAGGGTTAGATGATTAGTTATTTTACTACCTCCATGCACTTTGATTGTTTTAATTCTTTTGAAATCAACGATAAGGAAGTGCTTAATAGAACAAGAGTTCACATCTATATTAAAAGGACTATCAGTTTCAGCAACATTACCCTTGATCATTCCAGAGATCGATAGATGATCAACTTCTGTGTTTTGAAAGATTAGAGTCGGTTTTACACCACTAAGCTTGATCTCTTTAAACTTCCCTCCTCTAAAAGCCACCTTAACATGACTCTCTATAGTAAGAGAAGAGCCCATGAAATCTCCACCATTAAACTCGATCTCTTGAATACGACTATTGGCATTGCAAACCAATTCAGCCTTAAAAACAACTCCCTCGTTGAAAACCACTTTTATAATTTTAGAATCAAGTGCCCCAAGGTTAGGCGAATCTGCTGCTACACATACCTCACCGCCTATTTCTAGAACACGAATTTGGGTTGTGTCGGATTTACGCTCTAACTTTTCACCGTCTTTATTGAGATAGTTAATGAAGGGATAGGCCGTATCGAAAGCATATCTATTCAAGTCTTTAAATTGTTCTTTGCCTATTGTTTCCATTCTTGTAAAAATAAGTGGATTCAAAATCAAGTTGGTACAGGAAACAACCTACTGAGACCTGCTTGTTTTTCCCAAACTAGTCTATCTCTACTAAACTTCCTAAGCCCACTCCGTAATCCGATACGCCGCAAGCGTTACCCGCGTCATTTCGACAGAGCATGATTGTCCCATGGGCAAGCACGCGACGAGAAATCCGGCTCGGATAGTACTGCCCTTTCCAATCCACTCTGCCAACAGAGCATGAGACTCCTCGTCGTAGCGCAGGAGTGACGGTGGTATTTTCGGACTGTGATGAAAAGATTATTCTAACGCATCGAACAAATCCTTCCACTCAGGGTTCATTTCGTTGACTAAAGCATCCTTCTTTTCTCTGCGGTATTTCTTGACTTGTTTTTCGCGAGCGATGGCCTCCTCTATGCTATGAAAGCCCTCGAAATAGACCAATTTAAAGGCATTGTACCGAGCGGTGAAGCTCTTGGGATAAAGCTTGCCTCTGTGCTCCTGTACCCTAGCAATCAAATTTGATGTCACACCTATGTACAGTACAGTGTGGCGCGAATTGGTCATAAAATAAACTGCCCCTCCATGAATCATCCATGAAAGATATCGAGAATGGCAAATCGAACAAAGTGCCCTCGTCATTTCGACAGAGCATGATTGCCCATGGCAAGCGTGCGACGAGAAATCCCGCTCGGCTAGCACTGCCCTTTCCAATCCACTCTGCCATCAGAACACGAGACTCCTCGTCGTAACGCAGGACTCACGTCCCGTCTACTCTGTCGGAGTGACGGTGGTATTTTCGGGCTGTGATGAAAAGATTATTCTAACGCATCGAACAAATCCTTCCACTCAGGGTTCATTTCGTTGACTAAAGCTTCCTTCTTTTCTCTGCGGTATTTCTTGACTTGTTTTTCACGAGCGATGGCCTCCTCTATGCTATGAAAGCCCTCGAAATAGACCAATTTAAAGACATTGTACCGAGCGGTGAAGCTCTTGGGATAAAGCTTGCCTCTGTGCTCCTGTACCCGAGCAATCAGATTTGATGTCACACCTATGTACAGTACAGTGTGGCGCGAATTGGTCATAAAATAAACTGCCCCTCCATGAATCATGCATGAAAGATATCGAGAATGGCAAATCGAACAAAGTACCCTCGTCATTTCGACAGAGCATGATTGCCCCATGGCAAGCACGCGACGAGAAATCCCGCTCGGCTAGCACTGCCCTTTCCAATCCACTCTGCCATCAGAACACGAGACTCCTCGTCGTAACGCAGGACTCACGTCCCGTCTACTCTGTCGGAGTGACGGTGGTATTTTCGGACTGTGATGAAAAGATTATTCTAACGCATCAAACAAATCCTTCCACTCAGGGTTCATTTCGTTGACTAAAGCATCCTTCTTTTCTCTGCGGTATTTCTTGATTTGTTTTTCACGAGCGATGGCTTCCTCTATGCTATGAAAGCCCTCGAAATAGACCAATTTAAAAGCATTGTACCGAGCAGTGAAGCTCTTGGGATAAAGCTTGCCTCTGTGCTCCTGTACCCGAGCAATCAGATTTGATGTCACACCTATGTACAGTACAGTGTGGCGCGAATTGGTCATAAAATAAACTGCCCCTCCATGAATCATCCATGAAAGATATTGAGAATGGCAGATCGAACAAAGTACCCGCGTCATTTCGACAGAGCATGATTGCCCCATGGGCAAGCACGCGACGAGAAATCCCGCTCGGGTAGCACTGCACTTTCCAATCCACTCTGCCACCAGAACATGAGACTCCTCGTCGTAGCGCAGGACTCACGTCCTCTCTACTCTGTCGGAGTGACGGTGGTATTTTCGGGCTGTGATGAAAAGATTATTCTAAAGCATCGAACAAATCCTTCCACTCAGGGTTCATTTCGTTGACTAAAGCTTCCTTCTTTTCTCTGCGGTATTTCTTGATTTGTTTTTCGCGAGCGATGGCCTCCTCTATGCTATGAAAGCCCTCGAAATAGACCAATTTAAAAGCATTGTACCGAGCAGTAAAGCTCTTGGGATAAAGCTTGCCTCTGTGCTCCTGTACCCGAGCAATCAGATTTGATGTCACACCTATGTACAGTACAGTGTGGCGCGAATTGGTCGTAAAATAAACTGCCCCTCCATGAATCATCCATGAAAGATATCGAGAATGGCAAATCGAACAAAGTACCCGCGTCATTTCGACAGAGTATGATTGCCCCATGGGCAAGCACGCGACGAGAAATCCCGCTCGGCTAGCACTGCACTTTCCAATCCACTCTGCCAACAGAACATGAGACTCCTCGTCGTAGCGCAGGACTCACGTCCCGTCTACTCTGTCGGAGTGACGGTGGTGTTTTCGGACTGTCAGCAGACTGTCAAGAAGAGGAATTACTTGCCACGAAACCTCCTATTCCCTTCAACAATATATTCGCTAGGATCAAGGCTAGCCTATCATATCATCTCGACGGCAAGAGAGATTTATGTGCGTTACCTCCCACTATGCGTTAAAAGCATATTATACATGACCCAAACTTCTAGAAGAAACCCTATATTTACGCTCCCGTATTCGAATAATTCGATTAAGATGCTTCCCCTTCCACCGTTGCATTCAATCATTGTTTTTATTAGAAAATTTTACTGGATTTGAAGACTAGCCAATGCCCCTCAGTAAGGGACGTAAAGTGTCTACTATCGCCCATACATTGGTGGGTGGTTGATCCATTGTGCTAAGCAAATTTGAACCAATACTATGCATGCCAAGAGGCTGAATAGGCTAAATAAATTTATACCCAACATAACTATGAGAATTTCATTCTTTTCTTTCTTCAGGCATACGATCAGCTTGATTTGTTTTATCTGCTTGACATCCAGCGCCCTGTTTGCTCAGTGCCCCACGGAAAACGATTTGGCCAATGGGGGTGTTTTTAGTGGGAACTGCACGGTAAACATCGGTGATGAGATAGAGATTACCGGTGCGGTATTTTGGACGAGCGGAAGGCTGACCATCAATGGAGGTGACGGAGATGTGATTATTGAGAATAATGGCAGCATCACCATCCAAGACGGGGCAACACTGGATCTGGATGACGGAGATCTTTATATAGAAGATGGAGGCACACTCACCGTAGAGTCCGGCGGTGCGGTAGAGGTCCTTGACAATGGTCGCGACATTTTTGTATTTGGTGATTTAGAATTAGAAGCCGGCTCTTCTATGGAGGTAGCCGACTTTGCCTACATAGAAGATACTGGCGATGTATCGATATCTGGGGACTTTGTGACAGGTGATGATATAGAAATAGACGGAGGGAGAGTCGTAGTAAAGAATGGCGGCAGCCTAGAATCTGGAGACAACATCGATGTATATGGCGATGGTGTACTCAGGATTGACGAGGGAGGTAGTGCCGATGCAAATAGGGATTTGAGCAATAATGATGGAAACGATAACGAGGACAATGATGACGGGGCACAGGCCACCATCATTGTCAATGGTACACTGACAGTAGCTGACGATGTAGTCATAGAGGATACTGACCCCTCAAGCATTTTGACAGGTTCGGGGACCATCACCGTGGAGAATGATTTTACAGATGAGGAAAATGGGGAATTCTCAAATTGTGACGGAAGTGGGGGGGCCTGCGAAGCAGAAGAGCCCGCCTATACCTGTGGCGAAGGCACAGCATGTACGCCGAGTGGATGCCCTACAGCGGCTGAATTGGAGGCCGGTGGTGTATTTTGCGGCAATTGTACGATAGACGATGATATTTCTATAGAAAACGATGTCTGCTGGGTCAGTGGCAATCTAGTCATAGAAGACGGAGATCTCAATATAGTCGATGAAGCCACGCTGACCGTCGTAGGAGGCTCTATCGCCATAGAGGACGGAGATGTGGAAGTGCAGGAGGGCACGCTACTGGTACTGGCCGGGGCGACCTTCGAAGTGGACGAAGAATTGGTAGTAGACGCAGATGGCAAGGTAGACATCAGTGGGACTGTAACCACCGGCAGCAACGGTGGCACAGGGGTAGAAATAGATGAAGGAACAGTCGTCGTGAGGGATGGCGGCACGCTTACATCTGGGCAAGACATAGACATGTCAGATGGAGCCGTATTGGTCGTACAAGAGGGCGGCACTGTCAACATCATCAACGGAGGAGACCTAGAAAATGACGGGCCTGCCACGGTGATCGTAGACGGCACCCTCAATGTAGATGATGATGTCGACTTTGAGGATTCTAATCCTAGCAGCACCATCACAGGTACAGGTACCATCAACGTAGATGGAGATTTTGATGACGGAGATGGAGGGACATTTTCAGATTGTGCTGGAGGGGACACTTGCGAGGCGGTAGCAGACGATAGTTGTGACGAGTCCACCGTATGTACCGAAAACAGCTGCCCTATCAACGAAAACGACCTGAGAAACGGAGGCACCTTTTGTGGAGATTGCTATCTCGACATAGGCAATACAGTGAGAATAGATGCAGATGTCTGCTGGGTCAGTGGCACCCTTACGCTGGATGGAGATGGACAAGATGGAGAGTTTGATCTAGAGACGGGCGTGACGTTTACAGTAGTGGGCGGCACAGTCATAGTAGAAGATGGCGGTGCTGATGTAATGACTGGGTCTACCCTTACTATCCTGGATGGAGGCACATTTGTCATAGATGATGAGCTCAGAATAGATGAGGCTGGTACTGTAATAGTAAATGGAGTGCTCGAAGTGGGCAACAACATCGATATCGGAGAGACTTCTTCTGGTTCCCTGATCGTAGATGGTGGACAAATAAATACGGAATCTATTGACAATGACACCCCAGAAAATCTCGATGATCTACCAGACAATGTGGTAATCGAAAATGGAGGGGCTATCAATGCGACCGAAGTGTCCCTTCCAGTAAGTTGGGTTTCTTTTACCGCATCACTTTATAATGATGAAAAAGATGTTCTACTCAAATGGCTTACGGCCTCAGAGATTTCAAACGATGGTTTCTACGTTGAAAAAAGCATAGATGGACAAAATTTTGATGAGATCGGATTTGTAAAAGGTCATGGAAACATCAATAGCGTCAGCAGCTATCAATTTGTCGATTTTGAATTTGGAAGCTCTGCCTACTATAGATTGAAACAAGTGGATTTTGATGGGAAGTATGATTTTAGCCGGACCGTCCACACAATTAAATCCAGAGCAGAAACCCCTCTAAAACATCTAAATATTTACCCAAATCCATCAAGTCAAGAAATCGTAATCGATGGTTTGCCAGAAGGGCTTTACAGTGTTTTGCTGGTTGATATCACAGGCAGTCTCTTGCTTCAGTTAACAGGGGTTTCACCGCAGCAAGCCTTAATACTAATCAATGACGTTTTGAGCAATCACCACTCGGGTACGTTTGTAGTAAAATTCGTGAGCTCTGGTTATTCTAGCTCTGGTAAGATTTTAAGATATTGAAAAGCCTCTCCTCTGTTTCAAGTGCCACTATGGGCATTTGAAACAGAGTCTTAACCTTTTGAAGTCACGGTTACCCTTCTCCCAAAACATACCACCCCAAAAAGAACACATTGAGTAATAGCGAAGAGATGAGGTTCAGGCGCATGGTGTGTTCGAAGTTGGCTTGGTGCTCATCCTGTCTGACTTTGAGATACCAACTGAGGAAATAGCCCATGACAGGGAGCAGACTGACCTGAAAGGCCACAGCAGTAATCCAGTCAAAATAGCAGTAGAAATAGGTCAAGAAACCCATGTTCGAAAAAAAGAAGAACACTCCGGTGAAGTGAAAAGTCCCCAATATACCAAGCCTTAGGCTGATCGTACGGTCTCCTCGGGCACTGTCCTCCTCATGCTGGTAGATCTGCGTCATCGGATAGCTACCCATCAGCAAGAGTGAGCTTAGTACCGCTGGGATTTGCCACTGCATCTCCCACAGTCCTCCGATTCCCAAATCATTTAATCCCAAGACCACCGTCAGAAAGGTGAAGTAACCCTGAAAAATCCCTGCGGCGAGCCAACCTATAACTGGCATTTTCTTGAGCCGAATAGCAGGATGACTGTAGGCTTTGGAAACCAAGCCGTAGATCAATAGCATCACACCAAACTGCCATGAAATCACCCAACCCATCACCAGCGCCAGTCCATCCAAAGCCATCGCCCACCAGTAGAGTTCTAGCGTCGTTTTGGGTGGCTCTTTGAGGCCTCCTATGCTTTTTTCGTCCTTGTCAAAATAGGAATTGTACCCATTGCTCGCGGGATAGATCAAAAAATGTAGGATGAAGAAAATCCAAATCACTTCAAAAGTCTGATCGCTCCGAGTCACCGCCAGGGCAAACAAAAACACAGGCAACAAAAAGAAAGAAAACGGAAAACGAAGATGTAGAAACGTCGATTTGGTCATCCCTCGAAGATAATGACTTATATCACAACCGATACATAGAAAAATCCTGATTTTATGTCTACTTTAAAGTTTCAAATCTATGAGCGCATACATCACCTCCATCGGCACTGCCAATCCAGACAACCGTTACAAACAAGAAGACATAGCCAACTTCATGTGTGACAATCTCGCACAGAGCGACGAAGAAAAACGAAAGCTTCGGATACTCTATCGCGCCACGGGAATCGAGGAGCGCTATTCGATCTTGGATGACTACAAACGCAAAAACGGGGATTTCAAATTCTTCAAAAACAGTCCAGATCTACAGCCCTTTCCGAGCACCAGCGTCCGAATGAAACTCTACCGCGAACAGGCGGTACCGCTCGCCATATCGGCCATCACCAATTGTATCAACGGGAGTTCCTTGGCATCATTTACGCACCTAATCACGGTGAGCTGCACAGGCATGTACGCGCCAGGGTTGGATGTAGACCTGATCAAAACACTGAACCTAAGCCCCAGTATCAACCGCACCAGCATCAACTTCATGGGCTGCTATGCCGCGATGAATGCCCTCGGTCTAGCCAAACAAATCTGCCAAAACCAGAACGCCAAAGTACTGATCGTGAGTGTGGAACTATGTACACTACACCTACAGTCTACCAAGAATGAAGACAATCTCCTCGCGCACTCGCTCTTCGCCGACGGTGCTGCAGCAGTGGTCGTAAGCTCTCAACCGAGTGACAATTGCCTAGAAATAAAATCCAGCTCCAGCTATCTCGCCATCAGCGGCAAAAATGACATGGCATGGCAAATCGGGGATTTCGGGTTCGAGATGGCACTGACCTCCTACGTCCCCGACATCATCAAAAGCGGAATCCATGACCTCACCCGGCAGCTTTTGGAGCAGACAGACATGGATCTCACCGATATAGACGGCTATGCGATTCATCCTGGAGGCAAACGGATTTTAGAATCGATAGAGGCCGAGCTGGGGTTGACCAAAGCAGACAACCATCACGCCTACGAGGTGCTCAAACACTATGGCAATATGTCCTCGCCCACGATCCTATTCGTGCTCAAACGCGTACTGTCCGAGCAGCGAGATGATCAGAACATTCTGTCCTTCGCCTTTGGCCCTGGCTTGACGATGGAGAGTATCCTGTTCAAATCCCATACGAATGTTTGACTTCCTACATCACCGATCCGAAGAGGAAGAAATGATGGATGATTTTGCCTGTGAGGGAGAAGTCGTCAACCAAACGCTACGTGAACTACATGCGATCAATTCCTATCTAGGCGGCACAAATATCTCCCTGCATGGAATCAAAAAACTCATTCGCTCTTCTCCTAAAGAGAACTACCGTATAGTAGACCTTGGCTGTGGAGGCGGAGATACGTTAAAGCTATTTGCCAACTGGGGACAGAAAAAAAACATCGATCTAACGCTCACTGGCGTAGACGCCAACCCCAACATCATCTCCTACGCCATCCAAAACACCAACGCTTTTCCGAATATCTCTTTTCTTTCTGAGGATGTATTTAGTGAAGCTTTCAAATCAAGAGACTATGATATCGCACACTGTAGTTTGTTTTTGCACCACTTTCGTGAGCAGGAGTTCGTCCAGCTCATCCGGCAACTATACGATCAAGTGAGCACCGGCATAGTCATCAATGATCTGCACCGTCACCCGATCTCTTACTACTTCACCAAATGGCTGCTCACCGCCTGGTCACGCTCCGAGATGGTGCGCTACGACAGTGTGCTATCAGTCGCCCGTTCGTTCACGCGTCGAGAACTAAAAAGCTACCTACACCAAGCAGGCATCAAGAATTACACGCTCAAATGGAAATGGGCTTTTCGTTGGGAGGTCATTATTTGGAAGGGGTGATCCCCTCGCTAGGTAAAAACATTTGCGTTTTCTTTACATAAGGCCTCACGTATGTAAAGATTTTGCCATTTTCTTTACATAAGAATTACTCCCTGATCCAGTCTACTTTTTTTTCAATGGGCTTTCGTTTGCTGGTTGGCCATTTGTCTTTGGCAGGCATCCCAATGTATAGAAACCCAAGCAGCAAATCTTTTTTACCCAGATCAAAAAACGGTTTTGCCTCTTCGAGGAAAGTCACTCCTCCAGTCGACCAGTAGCAACCTACCCCGTGTGCTGTCGCGGTAAGATGCATGTTTTGGACAGCAGCCGCTACGGCACATATTTCTTCTACCTTTCGGATGGATTTGTTGCGCTTCATCCCGATGGCAATCACATGTGAGCATTCGAGGGGTTTGTTTCTCAGCTTCTTTATTTTGTCTTTATCGACTTTCTTGCCTTCTGCTTTTTCGACCGCTGCTACTTGCAGGTCACCCAGCGTTTTCAATCCCTCATCACAGAAGACTTGAAAGCGCCACGGTTCTGTCTTTTTGTAAGTCGGTGCCCAGTTGGCATTTTCGAGCATCTCAGCGATGATCTCGTCAGACACACGCTCTCCCGAATATTGTTTCGGGAATATAGACCTCCTGTTTTGAAGCAATTTGCTTACCTCGGCAGCATCGAATTTCATATGGCTACAGTTTAATTTATTGGACAACCTCTGCGGTCATCCTTTCTTCTTGTACACTATCCACTGGCATTTGGATTTGATCCAGTCGCACAAGATACATCTGCGAAAGCGAATCAAACTCCGCTCTGTACAGCGAATCGATGGGTTCTGATGGAGGCAAGTCCACTTTGAGCGCATCCACCTGTACGCCATTCTTCCAAAAACGGTAGCATAGATGTGGGCCTGTCGCTAGGCCAGTAGACCCTACAAAACCTATCGTTTCGCCACGTTTTACTTTCTTGCCCGGTCTCATCCCTGTGGCGATTTTGGACATGTGTAGGTACTGGGTCGAGATATTCCCGTTGTGCTTGATCTTGACATAGTTGCCATTGTTGGACTTATACCTCGCATCGGTAATCGTACCATCTGCCGCTGCAAAAATAGGCGTCCCCCTTGGTGCAGCATAGTCCGTCCCAAGGTGCGCCTTGAACCGCTTCTGCACGGGGTGATAGCGTCTCCCCGAATAACGCGAACTGATTCGCGTAAACGTCAACGGTGCCTTCAAAAACTCCCGTCTTAGGCTTTCGCCATTGAGCGCAAAATAATCTTGACCATCACCCTGATCGAAATATATCCCGTAGTAGGGTTCGTTGATGTGATTGAAATAAGCCGCTTTGATCTTACCCGAACCGATATACTCATCGTCTACATACTTTTCGTCATAGATGATTTTGTAGTGGTCTCCTTTTTGTATCCCAAAGAAATCTACTTGCCAGCCAAATACATCCACGAGGTTATTGACCAAATCGACATCCCCTCCCTGATTCAACATATCTATGTATAGCGAGGTTTGGATATCGCCCGCTAACTCTTGTTCTCTATAGCTAATCTCACGAGAATTCTTGTAGATATTGACCGAGTCCTTGATGTCATAAACCACATAGTCGATGGAGTTCGGTTTGTAGATGAAATGCGTCGCGTGCTTGATGCTATCTCCTTGATAGAGCACAGAGTAAGGCTTTCTCACCCCAATCTTTCGGACATCAAACACCGACTTGGAGCTAGAGGCTAGCTGGTGAATTTTCTCATAAGGCACATTATAAGCAGACAGGATATCGGCCAAGGTCTCATTGCGCTGAATCTCTCCTTCGAATACATGTAGAGAATCCACGACGATTCCATAGTAATAATTAGGGACGTAAATCGGCACCTCTGTCTGGATCGTATCTTGCTTCATGACCACAGCTTGCTCCACCTGATCTTGATCCTGCTCTAATACGAGAAAATAAACTCCAATGAAAATGACGGACAATACTCCGGCAGAAAACAACCTCTTTCTCCCTTTCTTCTTTGACATATAAACTACTACTAATCAGCCCGCTTCTCAAAAGCTTGCTTACTTTGATCTAAAAACTCCACAAAGCTAGCAACATTTAAGTCATAGCCTTTGGGCGCGACCAATAATTCACCATCCGTATCCAAGATGACATAGTAGGGTTGCGCATTGTTGTTGAACCTTGTGATCTGAAAATCCGCATTTTTCTTACCTATGGACTTCTTCATTTTCCCGTCATAACTAGACTTGACCCACGCTGACTCGGGTAAATCGGTCTTGTCATCCACATAGAGAGCTACTACTACGAATTCTTCTTTGAGACGCTGGAGCACTTTGGGATCAGACCAAACACGGGCTTCCATCTCTCGACAGTTGACACAACCATGCCCCGTAAAATCAATAAAGAGTGGCTTGTTTTGCTTTTTGGCACATGCCAATGCTTGGTCATAATCAAAGTAGCCCTGTATGCCATGAGGCAGGTGTAGAAAGTCAGCATACTTTGGGGTTTCGCAGATCGTATTCTCCACATCCGAACCGACCTGCGCACTGAGGTTAAAATCCTGTGAACTCTGCGGTGGGAGATAACCCGCCAAGGCCTTGAGTGGAGCACCAAACATCCCTGGGATCAAATAAACCACAAAAGTAAACGTGGCAATCGCCAACACCAATCTACTGATAGAGGTCTTGTCAGAGGGTGAGTCGTGCGGAAACCGAATCTTGCCCAGTAGATAAAAGCCAAGTATGGTAAAGATCACAATCCAAATGGCTAAGTATATCTCTCGATCCAGAATATGCCAATGATAAGCTTGATCCGCTATACTCAGGAATTTGAAAGCAAATGCAAGTTCCAGCAGTCCAAGTACAACTTTGACACTGTTCAACCAACCGCCAGACTTAGGCAGATTGTTGAGCAAGCTAGGAAACAAAGCAAAAACCGTAAACGGCAATGCAAAGGCCAGAGAAAAGGCAAACATGCCCAATATCGGTTTGAGGATTTGACCACCTGCCGACTCCACGAGGATCGTCCCCACTAGAGGGCCAGTACAGGAGAATGACACCACCACGAGTGTGAAAGCCATAAAGAAAATACCGATCAAACCGCCTTTATCAGACTGCTTGTCGATGTTGTTAACAAATTTATTAGGTAATGTGATCTCAAATAGCCCCAAAAAGGAAAGCGCAAACAAAACAAAGACCGCAAAAAATATCACATTGGGGATCCAGTTGGTGGCGAGTTCATTGGCGGTCTCGGCTCCCATGAATGGAGCGATCACCGAACCGATCACGGTATAGATCACGATGATGGACAGGCCGTAAAATACGCCTTTCCATTTGGCACCCGAGCCTCCTGTAAAAAACGATACCGTCATCGGAATCATCGGAAACACGCACGGTGTAAAGATTGCTGCAAGCCCTGCCAAGAAAGCCGCTATCATAAAACCCCACAGACTATAGGGATCGTTGCTACTGCGCTGCGAAAGCAGCCCCTTTTCTGATGTGGACTCTTGTGTATCGCCTGTGGCTACCATAGCCCCTTTCGACTCCTTCTTACCCCCCAAGAGTTTGTCAAAATCAAACTCCTCATCAAAGGGAATGCACTTACCGTCCACATCGGTACAGACTTGATAATAATAAGAACCTGCTACAGCTGGCTCATCCGTAAGTAGTTTGATCGTCTGTCTAAACTGTGCTGTTTTCTTAAAGTAAGTGTACTCGCCCTCCCATAGAGAGTCATATTTTTTCTTGGGATCGACTGGAGTCAACTCACCTACCAGTTCATAGCTCGCATCTGGCGTGAACTCAAAAGTGGTGACCATGGGGCCAAGGTCAGGATCAAAATCAGAGGAATAGAGGTACCACTGGTCATCGATTTTCACATCGAAAATCAAATCCAACTGATCTCCCTTTTTAGGATCAGAAACAGAAATGTCCAAAGACCACTTGGCAGGTTTGAGAATCTGCGCCAGTCCTTGGACACTTTGTAATAATAATATTGTAACTATAAATGCGATTAATTTCTTCATACTAGTGATTGCTATAAGCCTACTAATCGCAAATAAGCGGAAAAAGTTTCCGACAAGGAAATTTATAATCCAAATGCCGCTTTTACTTGATCGACATAATCCAGTTTTTCCCAAGTGAAAGTCTCTACTTCCATCTTGCTGTTACCGCCTGGTGTATTGAACTCCACGGTCTTCACCTCTGGCGTTCTACCCATGTGACCATAAGCTGCCGTCTCAGAATAAATCGGGTTCATCAGTTTCAGTCTCTTGATGAGCGCAGAAGGTTTCATATCGAACAGCTCTGTGATTTTCTTGGCAATCTGGCCATCATTGAGGTCTACTTTTGCACTACCATACGTATTGACAAAAATCCCCATAGGCTCTGCCACACCGATGGCGTAAGACACCTGCACCAATATCTCATCCGCTACGCCTGCAGCCACGAGATTTTTCGCAATATGACGTGTCGCATAGGCTGCAGATCTATCCACCTTAGAAGGATCCTTGCCAGAGAATGCTCCTCCACCATGTGCTCCTTTTCCTCCGTAAGTATCGACGATGATTTTTCTTCCCGTCAGTCCTGTATCACCATGAGGTCCACCGATCACGAACTTCCCAGTTGGGTTGATATGGTACTTGATGCTGTCATTGAACAATGCAGCGATCTCTGGTTTCAACTGAGCGATTACTCTTGGTATCAAAATCTCTTTGATGTCCTTTTTGATTTTCTCTAGCATCTCTGCCTCTGGACCAAAATCGTCATGCTGTGTCGACACCACGATAGCATCTATACGGACAGGTTTGTTGTCATCACTATATTCAATAGTTACCTGCGACTTAGCGTCTGGTCGTAGATAATTGATATCTGTATTCTCTCTTCTGATTTTAGAAAGCTCTTTGAGCAACATGTGAGACAGGTCCAATGCCAGTGGCATAAAATTTTCGGTCTCATTGGTGGCATAGCCAAACATCATCCCTTGATCACCAGCGCCTTGCTCTTCCTCAGAGGCACGCACTACACCTTGGTTGATGTCTGGAGATTGCTCGTGAATCGCAGAGATCACACCACAGCTGTTGCCGTCGAATTGGTACTCTCCTTTGGTATAGCCGATTTTGTTGATCACGTCACGCGCTACCTGCTGCACGTCCACATAGGACTGGGTTTTCACCTCGCCACTCAATACAGTCAAGCCAGTGGTCACCAAAGTTTCACAAGCTACCTTTGACTGATTGTCAAAAGCCAAAAAATGATCTAACAGTGAATCTGAAATTTGATCCGCAACTTTGTCTGGGTGTCCCTCAGATACTGATTCTGATGTAAATAGATATGGCATAATTATTCTTAGTTCTTTTTAAAGTCGGCAAATTTAGGGCAATTGTACACAATTGATTTAAGAGTAAATCGAAAATATTACTGGAACCTTATGCAAATCAACCCTTTCTCTTTTCCAGTCTTTGATTTTTTTCGTTTTGATGTATTCGTCACTCCCAGTGACCCCCTTCGCAACGCACAAATAGGTATCACCGTTGCAGGTCTTTAGTAATTCTTCGAACAGTTTCATGTTTCGGTAAGGCGTATCCATAAACAACTGTGTCTGCCGCTGTTGGACGGTAGCCGTTTCCATGGCTTTGATTTTAGCAGTTAGGTCTTTCTTGTCTATCGGAATGTAACCATGAAACGTGAACGACTGACCGTTGAACCCAGAAGCCATCAGCGCCATGAGTATCGAAGATGGCCCGACCAGCGGCACGACCTGAATCCCCAGCTGATGTGCCACCACCACCGCCTCTGATCCTGGATCGGCGACTCCTGGGCAGCCAGATTCAGAGATAATCCCGACATCACGTCCACGCTGCACGGCAGCCAAATACTGCTCGATCTGAGGACGTTTGGTTTTCTTATCTAGTAATTCGAATTGCAAATCCTCGATCACCAACCCCAGTTTTAGCTTGCTGATGTATCTGCGTGCCGTCCGCACATTCTCTACCAAAAAATAATCCAATCCTTGAATCACTTCTTTGATCTGCGGTGAGAGCACCTTTTCCTCTGTATCATCAGCAATGACTGTTGGGATCAAATATAGTTTTCCGCTCATCCTATGAACTGCATTACCTTGTTATAAAAATCTTCTGGTTGCTCCGCATGTAGCCAGTGCCCCGCATTATCGACCGTCTCTAGCGTCGCATTGGGAAATATCTCCTCGATCTCATCCCAGTCATCATCCAATATATAATCTGATTTCCCCCCACGTACGAAAAGCGTCTCCGTCTCTATCGGTAGGTGATAACTCAACGCCTCTCCTACATTTTCAATATTGGCTTTGATCACCGGCAGATTCATCTTCCAGGCAAAACCTTCGCCAGATCGAGTGAGATTTTTCATCAGAAACGTACGTGTCCCTAGGTCAGCGACATATTCTTTTAGTATATCGTCTGCCTGCTGCCGACTGGTAATATCACCTATCGGCACAGCATCCAGTCCAGCAAATATCTGTTTGTGGTGAGGAGGGTAAAACTTAGGACCAATATCCGCAACAATGAGTTTATCCACTTTATCAGGGTGAAAAGCGGTGAACTGCATCACGGTCTTCCCTCCCATCGAGTGCCCGAGCAAAATTGGGTTTTCAATCCCCAACTCATCAATAAAATATTCCAAATCTTCCACCATACGGTCATAGCTCCACTCGTCGGAGTGAAACGATTTTCCATGGTTACGCTGATCAATGAGGTATACTTGATATTGTTCGCTAAATCGTTTGCCTAATGTCAACCAATTGTCCAAAGACCCCAATAGACCGTGTATGATAATGAGTGGCTGTCCCTCTCCGAATGTCTTATAATTCAACAACTCCATTATTTCAATTGCTTTAGGTACATCTGAATCGTATTTTCTAACCCCATATAAAGCGCATCACAGACCAGTGCATGACCGATCGACACCTCATCCATAAAGGGCAGCTTCTCTTTCAGATATTTCAAATTATTTAAATCCAAGTCATGCCCAGCATTGATACCCAGCCCCAGCTCTTTGGCCAGCTTACCCGCCGTGACGTAATCTGCCACAGCAGCGGCCGGGTCACTAGCATACCCCGTAGCAAAAGGCTCAGTGTATAACTCAATTCGATCCGTACCCACTTTTTTAGCGCCTTCGATGATCACTTCACTGGGATCAGCAAAGATCGAAACACGCACACCGTACGACTTGATCTGCTGCACGATATCACGTAGCATGGTCTCGTTTTTGACCGTATCCCAGCCAGCATTGGAGGTGATTGCCTCTGGTGGGTCAGGCACTAGCGTTGCCTGCGCGGGACGCACTTCTTCGATGAATTTTAGGTACCTCGCATCAGGATAGCCCTCAATGTTAAACTCAGTCGTGCAAACCTCATTGATCCGATACACGTCCTCAGTCGTGATATGTCGTTCATCGGGACGAGGATGCACTGTGATCCCCTGCGCACCGAAGCGCTCGCAATCACGAACAACCTGTACTAAATTGGGATTGTTTCCACCCCGGGCATTCCGAAGCGTGGCAATTTTATTTACGTTTACACTAAGTTTCGTCATGAGAATCTGATGAGCTAAAGTATATTGAGCCGCGAATTGGCTTAGAACTGTTTCTAAATTAATTTGCACCAAAATTACACATTTTAAGAGATTAAAAAACAGAGATAATGAGCCTCAAAGATCAAATCAATGCAGATATAAAAGCCGCTATGCTGGCCAAAGAAAAAGAGAAATTAACCGCTCTGAGAGCCATAAAATCTATGATCCTTTTAGCCGAAACGGAAAAAGGTGCGGTAGAAGAAATCTCTGAAGATGCTGAAATGAAACTCCTTATGAAAGCGGCTAAACAAAGAAAAGATTCTGCAGACCTATTTAGAGAGCAAGGTCGAGAAGACCTAGCTGACAAGGAGCAGGGTGAGCTAGACATCATTAGCAATTACCTCCCAAAGCAACTCACAGAAGATGAATTAAAAGCAGAGGTTCAGAAAATAATCGATCAAGTAGGTGCTACAGGCCCGCAGGACATGGGGAAGGTAATGGGCGCTGCGACCAAAGCAATCGGTGGCAAAGCAGACGGCAAGACAATCTCTGCCATGGTCAAATCTCTATTGAGCTAGTACAGTGAACGTCATCGATATAGTCATATTGGTGTTCCTACTCATAGGTGCAGTGACCGGATTCCGAAAGGGGCTACTCATGGAAATTATTTCCATAGGAGCCTTTTTCTTAGCCATTATATTAGGCATCAAGCTGCTTGACTGGGGCATTATGGTTTTAGCAGACTACATAGAAGGGTATGACAACCTGCTCCCCATCATTGCGTTTACCATCATCTTTGTCGCCATCATTGTCTCATTGCATTTACTCGGCAAAGCACTAAAAAAGATTCTAGATTTGACCTTGCTAGGCAGCCTCGATGATATTGCAGGGAGCTTGCTCGGGATACTAAAGTGGGGGTTATTCATTAGCATATTCTTTTGGATATTCGACTCCTTTGGAGGTACGATAGATGAAGAGCGAACCGAAACGAGCTTTCTGTATCAACCTATCGCTTCGTTAGCACCAACCCTGTTTGACTTGTTCTCAGGTCTATTTCCTTACTTTATGGAGTTCTTCGATCACTCCAAAGAGATGTTAAATCAACAAGAAGTTAATGTTTGATTGATCGGAAATTAATATATTATAGATATACTTATAAAAATTATTCACTGAAGACATGCTGGAGGTAGCAAATTTAAAACAAGAAGGAGAATTCAAATTCATAGAACAAGGTGAAGGAAAAGTGATGCTCCTGCTCCATGGTCTATTTGGCGCATTGAGCAACTGGGAAAGTGTGATAGAAAAATTCTCGGCAGATCATCGAATCATCATCCCGATGCTACCCATCTACGAGTTGCCAGTTCGGGAAGCTGGTCTACCCAAATTGATTGAGTACCTTGAAGACTTCATTGCTCACAAAAACCTAGATAATTTTGATCTCATGGGTAACTCACTAGGGGGACACATGGCACTCATGTATATTTTAAAACACCCCAAAAAAGTGGACCGACTGATTTTGACAGGTAGTTCAGGACTCTTCGAAAATGCCATGGGTAGCTCCTTTCCTAAGCGTGGTAACTATAGTTTCATTGAAGAAAAAGTTAGATACACCTTCTACGACCCTAATACTGCTACCAAAGAATACATTGACGAAATTTTCAACACGATGCAAAGCATGCCTATGTGTCTGCGCATCGTAGGGATAGCCAAATCTGCTCAAAGAAATAATTTAGCCACAGAACTGCACAAAATCGAAAACGAGACGTTATTGATATGGGGATTGAACGACACGATCACTCCTCCACGTGTAGGACATGAATTTAACAGACTTCTAAAAAACTCTACGTTGCGGTTCATTGACAAATGCTGTCACGCCCCGATGATGGAGCGGCCTGATGAATACAATATAATTCTAGAAGAATTTTTGAACGAAAGAAAAAGCGCATGATAGCTCGAGATCTGATCAACTATACCATTCCACCGCTAAAGCCTACTGACAACATTTCAAAGGCACAAAACTGGATGAGTGAATTTCATGTTCACGAACTCCCAGTAGTGGACAATGGCAAGTTCATCGGAATCTTCAATGAGAATCTCATATTCGACCAAGTCGAGGATGCAGAACTCATTCAGGAGTTTCATCTCCTCAGTGCGCACCTCTATGTCGATCAGAATGAGCACTACTACGAAGTACTCAAAAAAGCCTATGAAGCAAGTTCAAACCTTGTCGCAGTCCTCAACGAGGACAAAGACTATATTGGCAGCATTACCATTCAAGATGTCGTAGAAGCCTTTTCCAAAATGTCTTCTATCAATAGCCCCGGCAGTATTATCGTCATCTCTATGAGCATGATGGATTACTCTATGGCAGAAATCAGTCGTATCGTGGAGTCAGAAGGAGGTAAAATACTCAGCAGCTTTATAGAGCATGCTGACCAGACCGAAAACATACGACTGACGCTAAAAGTTAATTTAGAAAATGCATCTAGTATCGTCTCATCATTTCAACGGTTCGGATATAACATTGCATCCGTGTTTGGCAAAGGCCAAGAGCATCAAATAGACCAAGAACGTTTAGACACCCTCTTGCACTACCTCAAAGTCTAAAAAGAAGAAATCTAAACTCATGCGTATAGCCCTACATGGCAGAATCAATAGAGAAGACTCTATTCACTATCTCGAGCAAATCATCAGCGAGATAGAAGAAAACAACTCTGAAGTCATCTTCACAGAAGAACTACATATATCTACCAAAGGTCACTTTAATACCAACCGTTTCGAAATCATCGATTCCAAATTTGATCTCGCCTCAGTAGACTATTTCTTTAGCCTTGGTGGTGATGGTACATTATTAGAAACGGTCTCCAAAGTCGGCTGTCTAGAAACTCCCATTCTTGGCATCAATCTCGGCAAATTAGGCTTCCTTGCCACCATCAATAAAAAAGACATCAAAGAGGCACTTAACGGGTTCTTTGCAAAAGAATTTTCTTTTGACGAGCGAATGCTCATCCATCTCGACAGCAACAATAAAATATTTAATGGACAAAACTTCGCGCTCAATGAAGTAGCAATACTCAAACGTGACACCTCATCCATGATCATTGTTCACTGCTACATCGATGGTGAATTTGTCAATACATACTGGGCAGACGGAATCATGGTCGCTACCCCTACAGGTTCTACAGGTTACTCACTTAGTGCTGGAGGACCTTTGGTTCTTCCTCAGTCTGACAGCTTTATCATCACCCCCGTGAGTCCGCACAACCTGAACGTAAGACCTCTAATCGTCTCAGGCACGAGTATCATCTCTTTCGAGATAGAAGGCAAAGGGCGTTCCTTTTTGACCTCCTTAGATTCCAGGTCCTATAAAGTTGACAACTCGGTCAAACTATCCATTAGAAAAGAATCATTCGCCGCTAAACTAATCAAGCTCAAAGGATACAATTTTTTCGATACCTTGAGAGTTAAACTTAACTGGGGACTAGATATAAGAAATTAGTTTTCGCGAGATAAATATTTTTATTACTACATTTATGTAGTTTTGTAGCAACAGGTTGTATGAATTTTGTAATGAAGAACACACTAATAGTCACGCTTTTACTGGCTTTATTTATGTCTTGCATCCATGATGCAGAGGCACAAAGAAGACGTAAACCAAGGTATAGTTACCAAAAAAAGAACAATAGCAAGAAGTATTCTAACTACCGAGGGGGTAAAGTAGGGTACACAAATGGTGGCAACTCCAAATATGCCACGATTGGAATTAGCGCTAATATGAACAACTACTTTGGTGACATTTCCAATAACAATGGCAGGTTCAGTACTGACTACAAGTTCATCCCTGATGGATTCGGGATTACTGCATCCAAATCACTATATCCTGGCATATTCGCTAGAGCAGGCTTCAACTATGGTACTATCAAAGCATCTGACTACAGTACGGGTAGTAGTGATCCAGATGGTGATCCTAATGATTACGGAAGATACCAACGAAACTACCATTTCAAAAACTCTATTAAAGAGCTCTCCCTAGGCTTAGAAATAGACTTCTTCCCAACGAAAGGTGGCGCAAAAAACCGTTTTCCAATCAATCCATATATGTATCTAGGAGCAGCTGTATTTCACCATGCCCCTAAGGCCAAAGCTCCTGAAACGGACCAAGCAGGCAACCCTACAGGTCATGGAGGAGAATGGATAGATCTCCAAAAAATCGGTACAGAAGGACAGTATTCAGACTCACTAAACCTAAAACCATACAGTAAATTTCAATTTGCAATACCTCTAGGTTTAGGAGTAAAAATCAAATTGGCCAGAAACTTTGACCTCAATTTCGAAGTTGGTTTTAGATACCTATTTACAGATTACTTAGATGACATAGGGGGCAAATATGCGAACCTAGACTACTTCGGCAGTGACCATTTAGCTAGAGCGCTTTCGGAGCGTGGTGGCGAGGGTGTAGCTCTAATGGAAAACAAGCCACATGATGTACCTACAACCAGTACAAATACTAACTTAAACGTTAACGACCCTAGTCTACAGTGGGATCCTAATGCAAGTTCCTCCTACACCCATGGGTGGAACTATATTCCTGGCACGGACAGGGCAGACGCTAGTAATAAAGACTTCTTGGTGACAACTCAGATTAGATTAGTCTATGTCCTAGATAAAAAAGGAATGGCTAGAGGTAAGTTCAGATAAGTTTAAGACATCTTAGCATACGCTGTTATGAAATATAAAATTTTGCCGATTCTGTCGGCATTTCTTTTTTTGGGACAATTCGCTTTTGCACAACGTACAGAAGTCGGCATAGGAATCGGTGGCATGAGCTACTCGGGAGACCTCTATAGAGGCTATGATGTACTGAACCAAAACCTCGGTGCACAACTTCTATACCGAGTGAATTATGACAAAGATGTCAGCTTCAGATTTTCAGCACTTTATGGAAAAGTATCTGGAAGTGACGAACACCCATTCGACGCTCTCGGAGAGGTTAGAAATGCGAGTTTTGAACGAAGAGTACTAGAAGGAAGTGCTACAATAGAATTTCATTTCTTAGATTACAAGAATCCAAAATCCCTCATTAAATGGTCTCCATATATATTTGGAGGTGTGGGAGTAATGAAGATTTTTGATACTGGATCAGAGGATATCAGCGGCATTCAGCCTGTCATCCCGTTCGGAGGAGGGGTAAAGCATCTCATAGGTAGAAAATTCAATGTCGGGCTTGAGTTTGGCGCCAGAAAAACCTTTACCGATCAATTCGATGGGATATCCGATAATGAACTATTTGAAAAACCAACTTTTCAATTTGGCAATCCTGAAGACAAAGACTGGTATTACTTCGTAGGCGTGTCTGTATCCTACGTGATTTTCAAAGTACCATGTACCTATAAGTATCAACCAAACAAAACACTGTACCGCTAAGGAAATCCCTCTCTAGAGTTCATTTTCAGTAAAAAAAAGTACAACTTTGCGGGTTATTTAGAGATAAAAGCCAGAGCAATTCGGCATGAAGGAGAAGATTGATTCAACAAATATCCCAAAACACGTAGCAGTTATCATGGACGGCAATGGGCGGTGGGCCAAGCAACGCGGTGCTACTCGCCTGTTTGGTCACAGGAATGCCATTAAAGCTGTTCGAGACACAACAGAAGGCTGTGCCGAGATAGGGGTAGGACGATTGACACTCTATGCTTTTTCCACTGAAAACTGGAACAGACCCAAAGTCGAAGTAGATGGCTTAATGAACCTACTCGTCTCTACTATCAAAAAAGAGATACCAACTTTGATGAAAAACAATATCCGGTTGCAACCAATCGGGGACATCTCGCATTTACCAAAGGAGGCACAAAAGAACCTCGAGCAAGGGATATTAGAAACTAGCAAAAACGATGGCATGATTCTCTCCTTAGCTCTGAACTACAGTGGCCGATGGGAAATTGGAAAAAGTGTGAATAAACTGTTACAAAACATCAAGGATAACAAAATTGACATTGATCAAATCGACAACTCATATATCAATAGCTATATCAGCGAACACAGTACTCCTGACGTGGAACTAATGATCAGGACCAGTGGAGAACATAGAGTAAGCAATTTTTTGCTATGGCAACTCGCCTATGCTGAGTTATACTTTACCGACAAACTTTGGCCTGACTTTAGGAAAAATGATCTCTTCGAGGCTGTAATTGACTTCCAAAATAGGGAAAGAAGATACGGCAAAACCAGTGAACAACTAACGCAATAATAACGGCAGGAGCGTCGGCACATATACAATGAAAATCAAGTTATTATTTATACTTCTTATAACATGCACAGGTGCTTTTGGGCAGATTAGGTATGGCAACTACGGTAGAACCAAATCGGAAAACACCGTACGTATCAACTATTCCAACCCTAAAGAATACACTATCGCTGAAATCCAAGTAGTAGGTGCCGAATACCTCGACCATATCGCGCTGACATCCATCTCTGGGCTCAAAGTCGGTGACAAAGTGAAAATCCCTGGTGATGACATCACTCAGGCCATCAAAAAACTTTGGAAACAAGGACTAATCGGTAATGTAGAAATCTATGCCACCAAAGTAGAAGGCTCTAATATTTACCTCACTATTGAACTAACCGAACGTCCAAGGCTTAGTCGATTCAACTTTCATGGTATTACCAAAAGTGAAGAGTCTGACCTACGGGAGAAAATTAACCTTATCCGAGGACGTGTGATGACAGACGCTATTATCAAAAACAGCGAACTCACTGTCAAAAAGTACTTCTATGAAAAAGGATTTCTAAACACACAAGTAGATATCAGATACAGCCAAGACTCTATTATCAGCAATAGTGTCATGTTAGACATTGATATCGAAAAAAATAGAAAAGTTAAAATCAGAAACGTCAATTTCGTTGGCAATGAGAACTTCCCTGAGATGAAACTAAAAGGGAAAATGAAGAATACTGGAGAAAGACCAAGATTCAAAATCGCAGGAGCATTAATCGCGACGGGTATCAATGCCTTAAAGCCCAAAGACAAACGTGTAAAAATCAAAGACGAAGAAGATACTGCATGGTACAGTCTCACTAAACCACTGATAAACTTAGTGATTGAAAACGTTAAACTAAACGTTTTCAAATCTTCCAAATTCGTAGAAGAAAAGTACAAAGAGGACAAAGAGGCACTTATTGCATTTTACAACTCCAAAGGGTATCGTGATGCCTACATCGCAGAAGACACCATTGTCACCATAGACGAGAACTCTGTTGACATAGACATACGCATCGTTCCTGGTCAACAGTACTTTTTTAGAGAGATCACATGGACGGGTAACTTTATCCATGATGACAGAACACTTGATCAAATTTTGGGTGTAGAGCGAGGTGACATCTACAATATGGAATCTCTGGACAAGAAACTAAATTATAACCCGAACGGCCCAGACATCAGTTCGCTATACATGGACAATGGGTATCTATTCTTCTCCGTCAATCCAGTGGAGGTCAAAATTGAAGGAGACTCCATTGATGTGGAAATGAGAATCTACGAAGGGGCACAAGCAACTATACGTAAAGTGTACGTAACAGGTAACGACCGTACCAACGACCATGTGATCATGCGTGAACTCAGAACACTCCCTGGACAAAAATTCAGCAGATCGGAGCTTATCAGGACACAGCGCGAACTATCTCAACTTGGCTACTTCAACCCCGAAACAGTATCACCTAATCCGATACCAAATCCTGTAGACGAGACCGTGGATATAGAATGGTCACTAGAAGAAAGACCAAGTGATCAAATCGAGCTATCCGGTGGATGGGGTGGATCTTTCGGGTTTGTAGGAACCTTAGGACTGACTTTCAACAATTTCTCTTTGAGAAACTTGACTCACTTTGACAAATGGAGACCTCTCCCCGTAGGTGATGGTCAAAAGCTGTCTCTTAGATTGCAAGCCAATGGTCGTCAATTCCAGAGTTACTCTATTAGCTTCTCTGAACCTTGGTTAGGCGGTAAAAAACCGAAATCTTTCGGCGTGAGCTACAACTATTCTGTACAACGCAGTCTCAACCCCTACAACAGAAGAGAAATACTAGGGTCAATGCAGGTAACAGGTGTGACAGTTAGTTTGGGACAACGACTCAAGTGGCCTGATGACTATTTCACACTGAGTAACGCTGTATCTTACACAAACTACAACCTTTACCGATTTGGGCAGAGCCTAGGTTTTGATGAAGGAACTGGTATAGCGAACAACTTTACCTTCACTACTACGCTATCAAGGAATAGTGTCGACAGTCCGATGTACCCTAGAAATGGGTCATCAATCAGCTTGAGTTTAGCACTAACCCCTCCGTATTCTTTGTTCAACGATATAGATTATCAATCAGCATCTAACAACGATCGATACAAATGGGTAGAATATCACAAATGGATGTTTGACGCCAAATACTACATGCAGCTGGCTGGTAACCTAGTCCTATCTGCACGAGCACACATGGGATATTTAGGATCATATCAAAGTACTACAGGAATAGGTCCATTCGAGAGGTTTCAACTCGGGGGTGACGGTCTCACAGGCTCTAACTTCCTCTTGGGTAATGATATCATTGGACTCAGAGGGTATGACAACAACTCGATCACTCCTACCGAAACAGTCAATGGTAACGTGATCAGAGGAGGTACTTTGTACAACAAGTTCGTTTTCGAACTGAGATATCCAGTGTCATTGAACCCATCGGCAACCATATATGTATTGAGTTTTGCAGAAGCGGGTAACAACTGGCTCGACTTTACAGAGTACAATCCTAACAACCTCTACACCTCGGCAGGTGCTGGTGTCAGGATATTCATGCCCGCATTTGGTCTCTTAGGCATTGACTGGGGCTATGGTTTCGATCCAGACCCAAGCAACCCGAACGGGTCAGCTAGTGGTGGTCAGATTCACTTCTCAATCGGCCAAACCCTACGCTAGAATAAAAAGCAAGAATGAACAAATCATTAGCAAACAATGGACTAATTTTAAATCCTATGATGCGCAAAATGAAGAATATAATTAATTTCGGTTCGATTCTTGTAATACTGCTTCTATGTCAGTCAAATGCGCTTTTGGCACAAAAATTTGGTTACGTAGACACGGATTACGTGCTAAGTCAGATGTCTGAATACAAAGAAGCTAATGCAGAGATTGCAAAATTATCCAAAGCATGGGAAGCCGAAATACAAGAAATGTACAAGGAAATCCAAGCGCTGGAGACATCCTTAAAAGCAGAAGAAGTCTTGCTAACTAAGGAAATGAAAGATGATCGTTACAAGGAAATCGATCGAAAATGGAACGAAGTAAAAGAGTATCAGAATAAGATATTCGGATTTGAAGGCTTGTTTTTTCTCAAAAAGAAAGAACTCATCAAACCTGTTCAAGACAAAGTTTTCGAATCAGTAGAAAAAGTAGCAAAAGTTCATAGATTGCAGATTGTTTTTGACAAATCTGGTGATCTAGTCATGATATATACCGACCCTGTGCATGACTACACGGATTATGTGTTAGAAGAATTAGGGTTGGGTGATAAAAACGATGTAATAAGTAATAACTAATTAGGATAGAAATATGAAGATCAAATCATTAATCGCAGTATTGGTATTGGTATCTGTATCGCTTGGGGTTCAAGCTCAGGCAACCTCTTTCAAATTTGGATACACCAATGTAGAATATATATTGAGCCAAATGCCAAAAGCTAAACAAGTAGACTCTGAGTACAAAACCTACGAGTCTCAGCTTCAAAACCAATTGCAGTCAAAAGGACAAGAATTCCAAACTAAACTGCAAGAGTATCAGCAAGGAGCTGCTACAATGACTGACATCATGAGAGCTGACAAAGAGTCTGAATTGCAAAATCTACAAGCGCGATTGGAAAAATTCCAACAAGATGCGCAAGTGTCATTACAAAAAAAGCAAAACGAGCTGTATGCGCCACTTTTTGAGGAAATAGGAACAGCTATTAAGGCTGTTAGAACTGAGCAAGGGTTCGATGCTATATTCAGCACAGGTGTACCAGGCGTTGATATTTTATTGGATGCTGATGAGAAATTTGACGTATCAGATTTAATTTTCAAGAAATTAGGCATCACTCCTCCTACTACTGGCGGAGCAGGTAACTAATCAGAAGCTACAAAACGTTTTTAGGGCCTTGTTTAACAGATGTTAGACAAGGCCTTTTTTCTGTGCTACGTTTCCAACAAAGCAATAGTGCAGTCTATATTCCTGAGAATTGCTTCATTATTCAAATACTTTTTCTATGCAGTATAGAGATAGCGTTTCCATGAGCAACAATAGAGAATATCAAACACTCACGCACCCTCTAACAAATTAAACAGGTATTGAATTTCACTCTAGCATAATTGATTGATCCAAAACAATCGCAACTGGTACAAGACAACAAATGTGATAGTATTAGCCAAAGACAATCTCCTAATTTATTACTATAGTAATATCCCTAGAATCAATCCAAGTCCAATCAAAACAGGTGCAGGGATCTTAGTATAGATGAGAACCAAAATGGTAGACAAGACAATACCAATGTTAAGATAGCTCTCATACCCAGGGAAAGAAAAATCTATCAGTGGTAAAAGCAATAACAAAGCAGCTGCTAAAATCATACCCGCACTTACTGCATTGACTCCATCTAAGGAGGCCTTTACAATTCTAAATTTCTTTAATTCATCCCAAAAACGAATCACAAAGAAGATCAAAAATGCACCTGGTAGAAATACGCCCACGGCAGACAGAAAGCCGCCTAAATATTGACCTAAAACACCATACTCCCTCATAGATACAGACCCTACAAAACCAGCAAAAGAAAATACGGGACCAGGCACTGCCTGTACCAAGGCATAGCCAGACAAAAACTCTTCTGATGACAAATACCCCTTGAACTCTACAAACTCCGTAAACAGGAACGGTACGAGCACTTGCCCCCCACCAAATATCAAACTACCAATTCGATAGAAATTCTCAAAAAGATCTATTCCTCTCCAATGTGTCACAGCACCTAAACCTGCAGCTCCTAATAACACAGCTCCCCAAAGAAAGAAATTAGCCCATTCTATATTGATCCCCTCCTTCTCTTCCTTTTGCTGACGTTTGTAATTGACACCTGTAATTGCCCCTCCGATTAAAATCAAAGCGGGAAAAACATAGGGTGTACGGATGAGAAAACTACTAACAGCAGCAGCGATCATCAGGCCAATCGCCAACCTAGTGTGAATCACTTTTCTAATGATTATATATGCCGAGTAGCTAACGATCCCTACCGCCGTTGGCTGTATATACCTCGTGAAACTCAACGATATATCATGCTCCTCCAAAGACGAAATCAACACACCAGCCGTAGACATAATGATAAACGCAGGGATGATCCAAACTAAGAGTGTTAAATATGCCAAATTTGGCCCTCCTACCTTGAAGCCTATCGCGGTAAGTGTCTGAGTGGAGGTAGGACCTGGCAAAAATTGACAAAGCGCATGGAGCTCTATAAAATCCTTCTCGTCGAGATATCGTCTCTTCTTGACCATCATATCTAGCATCATAGCAAAATGAGCCTGTGGGCCACCGAATGCAGTCACAGCTAAGATGATCACATCTCTCAAAAAAATATAATATCGAACTTTCTTAATGGTCATTTTTTCAACCCAATCTCAGCGAGACGCTGATGCAAAAACTCTCCCGCAGTGATATCTTCGTATTTTTTTGGATGTTCGTCATCTACACACCCCGGCAAACAGGTCAAGTCCATTTCCGATCTTGGGTGCATAAAGAACGGAATAGAAAAACGAGATGTCCTCATCAGTTCTCTTGGTGGATTGACCACCCGATGTATTGTTGATTTCAATTCATCATTGGTGTGCCGAGCCAGCATATCTCCTACATTCACAATGATCTGCTCAGGCAGGGCGGTAATAGGTATCCACTTGTCATCTCTACGCTTGACCTGGAGTCCATCCGCACTAGCCCCCATCAGTAGCGTGATCAAATTAATATCACCATGCTCCGCAGCACGTACTGCATCTGCTGGTATCTCCTCAGGGTTGTCTATTGGGAAATAGTGAATCGGACGCAGGATACTGTTGCCATTATGTACACGACTTTCGAAATAGTCCTCTTCCAAATCAAGATACAGCGCAATTGCTCGCAGCATATTTTTACCCGTCGATTCTAAGGTTTTGTAGGCCTCTGACGCTACATTCTCAAATGCGACCACTTCGGCAGGCCATATATTATCTGGATACTGTTCCTTGATAGGATCATCATCCTCTACTATTTGTCCAACGTGATAAAATTCTTTTAAATCCCCTGTCTTTCTACCTTTCGCGTGCTCCTTGCCCTTGCCGATGTATCCTCTCTGACCAAACAACTCTGGCACTTCGTACTTTTCTTTGACCTCCGTCGGCAGGAAAAAAAAATCCTGCACACATTGATATAGATTTTGAACCAAGGCATCGGATAGTCCATGATTTTTTATTGCCACGAAACCAATGTTGGTATAGGCACGACCCAGTTCAGCTACGAAATGGGCTTTAATGTCTGGATCTGTGGATAAAAAATCTGCCAAATCCAGTGACGGTATCTCGTCATATAGATGCTCACTCATGTCATTTTGATTTGAAGTAGTTGTTGTTCATTTCGACTGTTAAATTAATATATGTTCACCAGATTGAGGGAGACTACTTAAACAATTGTGACAGCACCGTCATTGATTTTAATTCCCCAAACCCTTCAATGTGCTGACCATAATAGTTGACCATATAACTAAGACAGTCCTTCCTCAGCCTATTGTCCAATACTAGCGGAGCATTAAGATCATGATTGTTCATATACAATATACTATCATAAATCTGATTAAAATCTGTATTGACACGCTGGAGTATGTTGTCCTTTTCGAGTTCTGATTTTTGGTGGATCCCAAAACCAATAAAATGGGTCAGGTGGACCATCAAATACACATGCATACTTTCATATCCATTGGTTCTCTGATCCAGCAGCATGATAAAATGACATAAAAATTCGAAGACTATTCCCCGTTGATCTTCCTCCCTGAGGACTTTGTGCAGCAGCTCCGTCACAAAGAGAGCGATAGACGACTTCTTGACCTCAAATGGGATACTCGAAAGCGTATAGGCAGACTTGTACTCTGATATTCGCTGCAGCTGATCGACCTTGTTGTCCTTGTGATAGACTACCATATCCAATAGTGTAAGAGGCTGTAGCAGCGCCAGGCCCTTCTTCGATCTCTGGCTTCTCACCCCATTGATGATATAGGATTGTAAACCGAATTCGTCAGTATAGATGCGTGCGATGATCGAACTTTCGCGGTATTTGATATAGTTGAGGACTATTCCTTTCGTCTTATGTAGCATGTGCTAAAAATTTGACTTAGCGAAATTCCAATTCAGCAACTGACACGCGATCATACAGCTCATAATTTTTCTTTGGGATCAAAATCCTCATAGAAACATTTTCTACATCTCGCTTCGTACACATTCTTCTCCCCCAACATCACCTTGTCCTTGGTCGCTGACAGCCGATACGAAAACGAAGCGACACTCCCGCACTTCATACAAATCGCTCGGACTTTGGTGACATACTCAGCTATGCCCATTAGTGCTGGAATAGGCCCAAATGGCTCTCCCTCAAAGTCCATATCCAAACCAGCTATGATTACGCGCTTACCTGAGTTGGCCAGCTTACGTGATACTGCTACAAGCTCCTTGTCAAAAAACTGCGCTTCGTCTATCCCCACCACATCTGAGTTACCTGTCAACAGCAGGATATCATCGGCAAACTGCACTGGGGTCGATCGTATGGAGTTTTCATTATGCGACACCACATTCGTATCATGATATCTCGTATCTATAGCAGGTTTGAAAATCTCAACCTTTTGATTGGCAATCACGGCACGGTTGAGCCTACGAATCAGTTCCTCTGTTTTGCCTGAAAACATAGACCCACAAATCACCTCTATCCAACCTGATGACTTGGCACCCATAGCACCTCCCTGATCAATCCCTGGTTCTATGAACATAGCTTAATCTTCCGAATATTCGAGATGCATAAATTTATTTTCTTCCGCCACCTTGATCACAACATCTCCGAGCACGGAGCATTGACATGCTAGCCTTTCGTTAGGCTGAAGGCGACTATTAGCCCTAAATTTTTCTTCCACAGGGGATAATTCCGAAAGCTGGTCTGAACCTTGTAGCACGATAGCACGACAGGTCGTACACCGACCTTTGCCTCCACAGGCAAACATCCAATCCACATGGTTTTGATGGATCAGTTCTAAAAGGTTTTTATCTTCGTCGTTGGTGAAAATTTCCTTCTTGTGAAGGTTTTGTATAACGATTCTCAGCATATTCTATAACTTTACAAAAGAAGCAATTATTATGCACGGTAGCAAATTAAATCCCCAAGCCAAACACTCCTTCATTCACGATTATAGCCAGCTCATATTGGACGATTTTTTCGGACAAAACGAAGCAATCAGCGGGCAACAAATCATTTCTCTCACTTCCATCAAACAAGTTAACTTCTTTATTTTAAAGGTACTTTTTGAGGAATGGCAGGAGGAGACCAAAAAATTCAAAAGCCCATATTTTAACTACCAAAACGAAGAGGTGAGTCATGCCCTTCACACCTTGGTCAACACGCTATCCAAGCACATTCATATCCAAAAGGAAGATCTAAGACCTCTACTAGAGCGGGCTGTCACAGAAACCATAGACTACCTCTATACGCCGAGTGATTATCTGCTACAGGAAGCTACCAAACTGAATTCTACTGATCTAATCCAAGAGTTAAAAAATCTAGGAAAATATATCAAGCTCTATAAAGACCTGTACGATGCGATCATACAGAATCTGGAAAAGGGCATGTCAACAGATGCACCTGTTCTAAAAAGTGTAATTAAAAACGGGGTAGAAAATTACGCGCTCAATCAAGAAGAGCAACAGGAAATAGAGGTACTCTTCAGTACCGTGACTCCTTTTGATCTCTTAGAAAAAGAAACGCCTGTAGAGCCAGTAGCCTCCGAGCCTGAGACAGCAGAAGAAGTAAATTTCTTTGATACGCTAGAAGAACTACCCGAAGAACCCGTTCATGTCTCACCAGCACCTATAGAACCAGAGCCGCAAAAAGAGGAACTCATCACAGCACCTGAAGAAAGGCCTAGTCCAATCTATGAAGAAGACTCGATGGTAGAGGAGTTCGAGCCAGAGGTTGCACCAACCACATTTGAACCTGAAACTCCTGTAGAAGAAAAACCTAAGAAAAAAGGCACTTCATCTAAGCCTAACTTGAACGAGCAGTTTGCTCCACAAGACATACGTACACTACACCAGCGCTACGAAGAATCAGGAGAGCAAGCAACGATCGCCTCATCCCATGAGTCCAAACCTACGCCAGAATTGGTCAGCTCTATCAGTATCAATCAGCGTTACCTGTTCATCAAAGATCTATTCGAAGGAAACGAAAAAGACTATGAAAAGGCTCTTTACCAAATGGAGACAAGCAAGTCTTTTGATGCATCAGTAGAACTGCTCGTTCAAAGCTATGCTAAAAAATACGCTTGGGACATGAACTCTGATGAGGTGAAAGAGCTGCTAAAAGTGATCTTTAAACGCTTTAGATAAATACGCTATCTCACTAGTACCTGCATCCTATTGGCATCTAAAGCAAGTAGGATAAAAAGCAAAACAGTAAATGACCAGAGGGACGACCCCCCGTAGCTAAAAAATGGGAGGGGAATACCAATTACCGGAAACAAACCTATGGTCATGGCTATGTTCACAGCGAAGTGAAAGAAAATAACGGCCAACACGCCATAGCCATATACACGAGCAAATTGTGTCTTTTGTCGTTCGGCGATAATTGAAATTCGTATCAGTAGGGTCACAAATAAAACAACCATCACCAAGCTACCCATCCAGCCCCATTCTTCTCCCAGCGTACAGAAGATAAAATCTGTACTTTGCTCTGGCACAAAATCAAACTTGGTCTGAGTTCCTTGTAAAAATCCTTTCCCAAAAAATCCACCCGATCCTATCGCAATTTTGGACTGTGTCACATTCCATCCAGCACCTAAGGGGTCTGCGTCAGGATTGATCAATGATACGACCCTACTACGCTGATGAGGTTTCAGAACATTTTTCATAATAAAGTCTACACTCGTCACCGTTGCAAAAATTCCAAAACCTACTACCACAGTGATCAAAATGCGTTTCGGATGCTTCACCGATGCTCCGATTATCACCAAACAAAGTACACCTGCCGTAATAAAGATTACAGTTTTGCTCACCAAAAGTGTCAGCACAAACAAGACAACTAATCCAATCGCCAGTATAAAATAAATCGGGGAGAGCCCTTCTCTAAACAGTATAATAGCAAACGCAGCAAATACCATAGCAGAACCAGTATCCCCCTGCATGACGATTAGTACCATAGGCAAAAACATAATACCCGCAGCAATCAGTTGTGTCTTGACATTCGTCATCTTGACATGAATATCACCTAGGTATTTCGCTAATGCCAAAGCTGTGGCGAACTTGCTAAACTCAGATGGCTGAAACCTGAAGCCACCGATCTGAAACCATGACGTAGATCCAGCGACTTCACGTCCAAACAAGAGTACCGCGATAAGCAAAAACACCATCACACCATAGATTATATAACCAAAGGAGTCAAAAAATTTGTAGTCCAGACTAATCACACCAATGATCAGCAGAATAGAAGTACCTATCCATACCAGCTGCTTACCGGGATTGAAAGACAAAGAGAACATACTAGATGCCAGCTCTTCTTCATAGACTGCTGCATAGATATTCACCCAGCCTAGTATCACCATGGCAAAGTATAGTAGGACCACTGTCCAATCAATTCGATCTAATACGCTATCTCCTCTCAATACAAAAAGTCCCCTTTTAATACAAAATCCTCAAGCCACTGGCGGGTTATTTCTCCCTTGATGTAGGACTCTATCATCAAACTCGAAATCGAGGCTGCAGCCCTACCTCCCCAGCCGGCATTTTCTACATATACCGATATAGCAATCTTCGGTTGCTCCATAGGTGCAAACGCCATGAAGGTAGAATGATCCTCGCCATGTGGGTTCTGAACCGTCCCTGTCTTGCCACATATCTCAATATCTTTGATAATAGCACGGCCTGCTGTACCACTTAGTGCCCGTTGCATTCCCTCTATCACTACTTGAAAATGCTCTGGCTTAATCCCCGTTTCGATTTTCTCAGAATAATAGGGATCCAAATATTTCGTAGAACCTACCGACTTGACCACATGAGGTCTATAGTAATGCCCCCGATTGGCCATAATCGCTGCTAGATTAGCCATCTGAATCGGGTTGAGTAACGTTTCTCCTTGGCCAATACTAAGCGAACTCAGATTCGACACCTTCCATCTCCCAGTTCCATAAATCCTATTGTACAGCTGTGGACCTGGCACTTGTCCCGCCTTTTCGTTAGGGAGATCCACACCTAGGGGAGTTCCCAAACCAAATTTGTGCATCTGCTCTTTCCAATTCTTCAATCCAATAGGAGCCTGTTCGAATTGACTCAGTTCTGGATGCTGATTGATGATCCTTCTAAACACTTTGAGAAAATAATTGTTAGACGAATACATGATTCCCTTTCGCATATCGTAGTACCCAGGAGGAGCATGATCCCCTATCAAGCTGTTGTCACAGTAAATTTGTTCGTTGGCAGTGACCACACCTTCCTCTAGGGCTATGAGCCCTTGCACTACTTTAAAAATAGACCCTGGTGGATACATCGCCATTAATGGGCGGTTAAAAAGTGGCTTCAGACTGTCCTGAGTTAGCTTTCCATAGTTGCTACTAAACTCACGGCCACTTAGTAAACTGGGTTTATAAGTCGGTGCAGAAACAAAAGCCAATATCTCTCCTGTCGAGGGTTCGATCGCTACCACACTACCAGTCTTCCCCTCCATCAGCTTCTCGGCATATCGCTGTAAATCCAAATCTATTGATAATAATAAATCATCGCCAGGTATAGAAAGGGTATCCAATTCTCCATCTTTGAATGAGCCTTGATCCACGCCTCGAACGTTCACCATTTTGTACTCTACACCACGTTTACCACGTAACTCATTCTCGTAAGAAGACTCTATACCCGTGATACCAAGATAATCTCCCTGTCGATAGTAGTTCGTTGTGTCCGCTCGTAATTGCCTCTGGTTGATCTCCCCGATGTACCCGAGAACATTACTGAGGTTGTCAAAACTGTAACCGCGAATCGTCCGTGCTTCGGGGTAGAATCCCTTTACACCCGTCATTTGATCCGAAATAGAGGCAAACCACTCACTAGAAATTTGCTTAGCAAACTGTGAAGGCTGAATATAAGAGTACCTCTTGGCCTTGTTCATCGTCGCATCAAAATCCTCTCGGGTGATCCTAAACAACTTACAAAATGCCAAAGTGTCGGGAATAAAGACCTCTTTGGGAATGACCATCAGGTCGAATATTGGCTCATTGTGTACGACGAGCTGGTTATTTCTATCATAGATCAACCCGCGATAGGGATATTCGACGACCTTGTGGATGATGTTGTTTTCTGCTGCTGCTTTATAATTTTCATCCAAAATCTGAATAAAAAATAACTTGACCAAAAAGGTCGCAGCGATCAGTACGATGAAGATCCTGACGATATATTTTCTATCATCATGCATCCCTATTTGATCTTTCGATAAAACAAATACTGAATAATCAATATCATGGCTAACGTAAACAGAGAGGTATAAAATGCAGTACTAAGTGTCTTCCAAAACATCGAAAACCCTGCTGCCTCTATAAAGAATATCAGTAAACTATGAATCAATATCAAAGGGTAGGCAAACATCACAAACCATCGAAAACCTTGATTTCGGATATTGATTTTGGCTCCCGCATCATAGCCTCCACTAGGTGTCATCACTCGAGACCAGTACATTTTTAGATACACCAAACCCAAACAAGCCGCAGCATGCATACCTAGCGTATTATAAAAAACATCGACAATCATACCCACGATGAATGCCAATATGAGCTGAATAATAGCTCCAGTGTCTACAGGGATCAACAGCAAGATCATCAAATAACCAAAACAAAAAGCTACGTCAAAGAGCACCATGTTCTTGAACAACAATACCTGCCCTAGTAAGAGCAAGAAAACACCCAGTAACCCCTCGAAAACTCTAAATCTACCCATCCTCTCGAGTCGTTATTTGGATCAAAGAATCTATTTCCATTTTGTCTGGCAAAGACAGCAAATAGACATGTTTCAGTCTGTAAAAATCAGTAGCTAGCTTAATCTGTGCATCATAAAAAGTCGCTTGGTCTTCTAAGTGCACTTCACTCACTGTACCTATCAACTCCCCTTCTGGAAAGATCGAATTGTACCCAGAAGTCACAATAGAGTCCCCCACATTAAGCGCAATGTGCCTTGGGAAATATTCTATATCGGCATACTCTGGATCTTCGCCACTCCATGAAATCGTACAGAGCCCATTGGACAAGCCATGTTTGGCAGAAATCATCGCCCGTCCATGTAACAACGACACCACGGTCGCATAGTGCTCCGAGACATATTTAACCTGGCCCACGATACCATTAGAACTGATCACGCCCATGCGTTCTTTCACGCCATCAGCCAGCCCTCGGTCAATCGTCAAGTAGTTGTTTCGGAAGAAAACGGAGTTGTCTATCACACGTGCATGTAGCGCGGGAGTTTGAGTAACCATACTGCTATCCAAAGTATCTGTCACGGCAGTAATCAAAGGCAAGGTCGAAGTATCTCCAAAATCCAATAGCTGCTGACGAAGCATAGCATTCTCTGCTATTAATTCATTGTTTCGCTCTAGGAGAGAAAAATAATTGGTGACCGACGAAGACGTTTTATATAAGGATGCAGCCACCTGATTTGACGAAGTAAAATACGTCGCACTATGGTAGCTGTTGCTTTTAACAATCACGAAAAAACAGATTCCCTCCAAGACAATGAACACCAGTAGTGTTCTATACTTGAATAGAAACTGAAGGAGTCTGTTCATTTACTATGACATTAATACAGCCTTGAAAGCTTCGATGTTTTTAAGCGCCTCACCAGTACCTCTTACGACGGCCTTTAGCGGGTCTTCTGCGATGTGTATCGGCAGTTTTGTTTTCAGTCCCAGACGCTTGTCTAGCCCTCTGAGCAAAGCTCCTCCGCCCGTTAGGTAGATCCCATTGTCATAGATATCTGCCGACAACTCTGGTGGTGCTATCTCTAGTGCTTTGAGCACAGCCTCTTCTATTTTAGAAACCGATTTGTCAATTGCAAACGCCACTTCTGAATAAGATAATTTGATCACTTTAGGAATCCCTGTCATCAAATCTCTACCTCGGATATCAAAATCCTCAGGTCCCTCATCCAACTCTGTTAGAGCTGAACCCACATTGATTTTCACTTTCTCAGCAGTTCGCTCACCGATGAGCAGGTTATGCTGACGTCTCATGTAATCCAAAATATCCTTATTGAAAGCATCTCCCGCTACACGGATCGATTGATCACATACGATACCCGACAGGGCAATCACCGCAATCTCTGTCGTCCCCCCTCCAATATCTACAATCATACTACCAACAGGTCTTTCAATATCTATCCCTATCCCAATCGCCGCGGCGATTGGCTCATGGATCATATATACTTCTTTGGCGCCTGCATGCTCACACGAGTCTCTTACTGCTCTTTTTTCCACTTCGGTAATACCTGATGGGATACAGACAATCATTCGATGTGAAACAGGAAACAATCTTCTTTTGTCCTTGTCGATCATTTTGATCATACCACGGATCATAGATTCAGCTGCCTGAAAATCTGCGATCACACCGTCTTTGAGAGGACGTATGGTCTTTATGCTTTCATGCGTTTTTTCATGCATCTGCATGGCCTCACGCCCGATAGCCAACACCTTATTTTTAGCTTTATCGATAGCAATAATTGAAGGTTCGTCTACAACCACTTGTCCTCTACTAATAATCAACGTGTTAGCGGTACCCAAGTCAATGGCAATGTCGCTCGAAAACAAATCTAAAAATCCCATACTGATAGCTTAATCAAAAATTTTATATTGAGTGGATTGTGACAAATTACGCACAATTTAACTCTCAATCAACATTATACAACTACGAATATATTATTTGTATTCCTTAATGCTTAAAGTGCCTCGTACCTGTCATGACCATCGCCATTCCGTGCTCGTCACAGTAGTCGATTGACAGTTGATCCTTAATCGATCCACCAGGCTGAATCACCGCTACTACTCCTGCATTGTCTGCAAATTCAACACAGTCTGGGAATGGGAAAAATGCATCGGATGCCATCACAGCTCCTTTTAGCTCCATCCCGAAAGTTGCCGCTTTTTCTACCGCTTGGTTGAGTGCATCGACTCTAGAGGTCTGACCAGTCCCACTCGATAGCATCATGTCCTTGTTCGCAAACACCACCGTATTAGACTTGGTATGCTTACAGACTTTAGATGCAAAAAGCATGGCCTCCACTTGCTCCTGCGTAGGTGCTGTTTTAGTTACTGTTTTCAGATCTTCCGCTACATCGGTTTTCAGATCTGCATCTTGCATGATCACACCATTAAGAAGCGTCTTGAATTGCTTCTTGTTCGTAGCAACAGGCTTGATCTTGAGGATAATTCTATTCTTTTTAGACTTCAAAAGCGTTACGGCCTCTTCGTCATACTCTGGAGCGATAAGCACCTCACAAAACAACTTGTTAATTTCTTCTGCAGCAGCCATGTCTACTTTCGCATTGGTAACAAGCACTCCACCAAAGGCCGAAATATTATCAGATGATAATGCCCTAAGATAGGCCTCCTTTACTGATGTCCCTTTGGCAACACCACAAGCGTTAGTATGCTTGATGATTGCAAACGCTGTCTCTCCTTCAAATTCTCTAATGAGGTTAACCGCAGCGTCTACATCGACGAGATTGTTGTAAGAAAGCTCCTTACCGTTCAGTTTGTCAAACAGTTCATTCAAATCCCCAAAGAAAGCACCCTGCTGATGAGGGTTTTCTCCATATCTCAATGGAGATGCCTGACGAATACTTTCTTTGAAAACATCCTCTTGGCCTCCCTGATTAAAGTAATTGAATATCGCACTATCGTAGTGAGATGAGATATCAAATGCTTTGGTAGCAAATCTCTTCCTCTGTTCTAAAGTTGTCTCTCCGTTTTGAGCAGAAAGTATATCAACTGTTTCTGCATACTGCTCCATTGACGAAACGATCAGTACGTCATTAAAATTCTTAGCCGCACCTCTAATGAGCGAAATCCCTCCGATATCTATCTTCTCTATAATCTCTGCTTCGGGTGCTCCGCTAGCCACTGTAGCTTCGAATGGGTACAAATCCACTACGACCAAATCAATATCTGGAATGCTATGCGTCGCTTTCTCTTCTTTGTCACTTTCATTGTCTCGACGATTTAGAATACCTCCGAAAATTTTAGGATGAAGTGTTTTGACACGACCAGAAAATATAGACGGATAGTCTGTGATCTCTTCGACAGGTGTCACGGCTATACCCAAATCTTCGATGAACTTTTGCGTACCTCCTGTAGAATAAAGCTGAACATTATTGTCAGCCAAAACTTTAACCAACTGATCTAAATTGTCTTTGTGAAAGACTGAAATAAGTGCGGATTTGATTTTTTTAGAACCCATTTTCTCTGCTTAAAAAATAAGCTGCAAAGCTACTTATTTAATTGACAGACGCATAGTGTTCTCTCTAAAGATTCCCTAGCCTTTATGTTCTAGAAGATAAGACTCGATAGCTTTAGGAAAATAAGCGTATTCTAATTCGTGAATTTTTTCGGCAAGGCTATCAGGCGTGTCATCTGCTACTAAACTGACACGCTCCTGACACAGTATCCGGCCATTGTCATACACCTCATCTACGAGATGAATCGTGATCCCACTTTCGGTCTCCTGATCCGCTATCACTGCACGGTGCACCCGATCTCCATACATACCTTTCCCTCCATACTTAGGCAAGAGAGCCGGATGAATGTTGATCATCTTCTCACGGTAGGCTTCTATCAAATATTGGGGAACTAACCAAAGAAAACCCGCCAGCACGATGTAGTCTACCTCATGCGTACGTAAACTATCTAACACGTTCTCGCTTTGATAAAATGTCGGACGATCGAAAACCTGTGAAGGAACCCTCAGTTTGGCAGCTCGCTCTAGCACATAGGCAGTAGGTTTATTAGACAAGATGAGCACGACCTCTATCAGGTCATGACCTGAGAAATAATTTGTGATTTGCTCGGCGTTAGAACCACTACCAGATGCGAATATTGCGATTTTTATCTTGCCCATATTATATATAAAGAATAGCCATGCTGAATATGCCTGCAACAATAAGCCACTTACAATAATTACTCAAACGCGTGAAGGCAATTTTTGTATCCGCGCGTACCAGTAGTCCAATAAAGTGAACATAAAACAACCCCATGATTGAAAAATAAATGGTCATTTCCAAACTGGCCAAACGATACAAAAAGTAACACAGCGCAAAAAAGAAAGCCACCATGAGTACATATAACACATATTTTGTTTTCCTCATACCTATGACTATAGGTAATGTTGCACCACCGAATCGTTCGTCTCCCTCCATATCTTCTATATCCTTGATCACCTCACGAATCAATGTAATCCCAAAGGCAAAAAAGGCATACACAAAAAGCAACAAATCAAACCGCTGGTAAAACACGCCTAATACCAGCAATGTCGCTGCGGTCATCAGTGCCACGACAAAATTCCCCACAAAAGGTAGTCTTTTCAACTGATTCGAATACCACCATAGCAATACCGCACAGACCAAATTAACCAACCCCACCCATACCGACACCCATACACCTAGTAATATACCAGTGGTATTCATACCAAGGTGAGCCAGCATTACAGGTCTTCGCTTGATATTTTTCCCAACGATCACTTTATTGGGCTTATTGATGAGGTCTATTTTAATATCGTAGTAGTCATTGATAAAGTATCCGCTGGCCGCTACAATCATAGTCGCTACTACCAATCCGAGCAATCGAGCATCCATCAATAGGTCGAATGGATTTTGATTGCGCCCGAGCACAAACACCGCTCCAGCGTACTGCGTGCATCCGATGATGAAAAGATTATTGACACGGCTCAGTTTGAGCGCATCGATTAGTAATCTAAAATGAGATTTGATTGGCATATATATCCTACATATTGCCCCAGTCCTGCTTGAGGTCGCTCAAGGTCAGTGGAGGCAAATCCGTAGCGGTAGTATCTGTACCTATTTCTATTGAATTCGACTTCCATCCAGCGTGCGCTCTCGAAAAAGAAATGGTCTTAATCTCCAAACCCGCACGAATCAGAGTGTAACCGACGAGTAACACATCGGCATTACTCACAGAGTCTCCCACGTACATGGCGTTGGATTGATCGCTCGCTCGCAAAGGAGAAGGCCTCTCATGGATATAAAACCCATACTTTTCCAATCCATACACCTTGTCTGCGTCTTTATCTTTAACATAGTACCGAATGATTGTCTTTTTGACGGGAGAGCCGTACTCTGGAGATTGTCGCATCAGTTCTGCATAAAACAAAGAATCTGTATTCAGATCCTTCACAGGTTTGAGCTTTGCCTCAGGTTTGGTCTTGAGTATTTTAACCTTGTGAGGCTGGTTAATTGTCTTTCCGCTGTCTATGAATAAACTGTAATTTTCTATAGGCTGCACATTCCCCTCCTCGTCTATAATTACACGTTGGTGGGTCACCTTTTCTTCCGTATGCGTATTAATTACCGAAAGGTGAAGCGCAACGATGGACAGTGTAATTACAACCAAGGTAATTATAGGGTTATGAGAGCTTGAACTTTCGTCTGTCATCAGCTATGTTTTTTTGGTCGTCAATGGTGTGTAGTTCATCGATCCATGCAATTTAGCATAGCTTAAGGTGAAAATACACTTCGAAATGTGCTATTTTATCGCTTAAATTTAAGCTAGAACCCAAGAAAGCACAAAATCACCACAGATTGCTAGAAAATTTTATATTTTTGGGCGTGCTACGTAAAACTATACTTAGCATAATTCAAATTATTAAGAACTGGAATTATACCTAAATAAGAGAACTCAATTAAATCCTATGAAAAAATTATTACTGTTGCTGATAATTTTCACAACCACACTAAGCTCCTACGGCCAAGAGATGAGTACGATGACCGATGCTCGTGACGGAAAAGTGTATAAGACTGTGAAACTACAAATCGAACTAGAAGGTGGGATTTTTATCGAAAGAGAATGGATGGCCGAAAACCTGAATTTTGAAATGGAAAATTCGGTCTGTTACAAGAACTACCCCGCCTACTGTGGCAAGTTCGGTCGTTTGTACAACTGGGTAGATGCTAAATCTGCATGTCCAGAAAACTGGCATCTCTCTACTCAGCTCGAATGGCAAGAACTCATGATCGCCTATGGCGGATACAAGACTGCAGGAAAGCACCTCAAAGAGGGTGGTTCCAGCAATCTAGGCATCATTATGGGGGGCTTCTCAAACGTAGAGGGTCAGTTTAGTGACATCAGCAAAACTGCCCATCTCTGGGATGCAGAACTCGGTGATAAAAGGACTGCAGGTTTGATATCGCTTTATGCTGACTATGACGAAGTATCACACGATGTAATCAGTGCGCGTAATATGAACAGCTGTAGATGCGTAAAGGACTACTAATAGTAGTCTGGTGCTAAGTAATTAGGATATATCTGTAAGTGGTGCTTTTTGACTTTCTCAAAGAGCACCCTTCTAAACTCCGCTACATTCTGTTTTTTCACTGCCGATATAAATATATTGGTTTTACTCGTAGAGGTCGTGTCTATACCAGACGAAAAATCAAAGCCTCCTTCTTCAGGAGATCCAAGTTGATCTATCTTGTTATAAACCACGATCATCTCTTTATCCCCAGCACCTAGCTCAGTCAAGGTATCATTCACCACCGTCATTTGTTCTTCGAATGATGGATGAGAAATATCAACTACGTGTAGGAGAATATCTGCTTCTCTCACTTCCTCCAAGGTAGACTTAAACGATTCTATCAGGTTATGAGGTAGTTTTCTAATGAACCCAACCGTATCTGACAACAAGAAAGGCACGGTATTGATCACTATTTTTCTGACCGTAGAATCTACCGTCGCAAAAAGCTCATCCTTGGCGTATATTTCTTCTTCCTTGCAGAGCATCTTCATAATAGTAGACTTACCCACGTTGGTATACCCCACCAATGCTACGCGTACTACACCCTCTCTAGATTTTCTCCTAGTCTCTCCTTGCTTATCTATTTTCTCCAGCTTCTTTTTCAAAACGGCAATTTGATCCCGAATCATCCTTCTGTCCGTCTCTATCTCCTTTTCGCCTGCTCCACCTCTGGTACCAGTCCCTCCACGCTGACGCTCTAGGTGCGTCCACATTCTAGTCAATCGAGGCATGAGGTATTGATATCTCGCTAGTTCCACTTGAGTCTTTGCCTGAGCCGTTTTTGCTCTTTTGAGAAAAATATCAAGAATCAACAAACTACGATCATAAATCTTAACCTCAAGATCACGCTCCAAATTACGCAACTGCGATGGCGTCAAGTCATCATCGAAGATCACAATATTAATCTCACGATCTACCACATAGGCATGAATCTCCTCCAACTTACCTTTCCCTACAAAACTCCGAATGTCTGGCTTATCTAACTTTTGCACGAAGGTCTTAGAAGTCTCTATACCCAGCGTACTTGCTAGGAATTCCAGCTCGTCTAAATACTCTTGTGTTTTCTCCTCAGATTGTTTCTGTGGTGACAATGCCACTAACACCGCTCGTTCTGTCTCCTTCTCTGTTAGATAATAATCTCCCATTCTTTGATTTTTTTACAAAATTCATCAATTATCTGGATTTAGTATAGTTTTACATCAAATCCTTGAAGAATCCATTCATGAGAATTGCCATTACCGTCAATACGTCTTGGAATATATACAACTTTAGGTCAGGACTGATCAGAGTACTCTTGGCACAAGGTCATACAATCATTGCCGTGGCACCTAAAGATGAATTCTCCCAACGACTCATCGACATGGGGTGCATCTACCGAGACGTCACCATGAACAATACGGGTTCTAACCCCATCAAAGACCTAAAACTATACACTCAACTCAAGACAATCTATCGAGAAGAAAAACCTGACATCATCTACCAGTACACCGTCAAACCAAACATCTATGGATCAATGGCTGCTAAATCACTCAGCATCCCAGTCATCAACAATGTTAGCGGTTTAGGTACTGTATTTCTAAACAAAGGAATCACCCCTCGTATAGCCAAGCTTCTCTATAGACAAGCCTTCCAAAAAGTCGAATTAGTTTTCTTTCAAAATCAAGACGACAGAAAGGATTTTACCGATCAAATTAAGCTACCTAGACTCAAAACAAAACTACTACCAGGGTCGGGTATTAATCTATCCGAATTCAAATCTGAACAGGAGCTGGTTACTACCCCATTTACCTTCCTCATGATTGCACGTCTAATCTTAGACAAAGGAATCATTGAATACCTAGATGCTGCTCGGGAACTCAAAAAAACACACCCTGAAGTCACCTTCCAGCTACTGGGGCAACTCGATGAAGGTCATGCTAGAGGCCTCAGTGCCAGTACTCTTCAGACTTACATAGACGATGGATCTGTAAGCTACCTAGGCACCAGTGATCAAGTCAAGGCGACCATAGAGCCCTGCAGCTGTGTCGTACTCCCCTCATACCGAGAAGGGACCCCAAAGACACTACTAGAAGCCTCCGCCATGAGTAAGCCTATCGTCACGACGGATGTACCTGGATGCAGAGAAGTCATCATCGATGGACAAAACGGATATTTGTGCATGGTCAAAAACACTACAGATCTACAAAAAAAGCTAGAAAAAATGCTCTCCCTAGACCATGACACACTCGTAGAAATGGGGGAAGCAGGCCGAAAACTGGTGGAGAAAAAATTTGATGAATCGATCATTATAAATCATTATCTAACCGAGACATACAAGATTCTCTCCTAAGAAGAGAAAAGAAGTAGCTATTCTCAGGTATATTACTCCTTTTATTTGCTGTACTTCAGGGCATTTAATAAAATTGCACACTACAAAATTGACACGTACTTGAACAAAACCATAACATTGATCTTACTCGCCTTTTTATGCTCCTGCAAGGCATACAAGCAAGACATTATGTTCAAGCTGGATTCGAAATTTTCCGAAGCTCAACTATCAACAGCCATACTCCATGCTGAGCGCAACTACGTCATCCAAACCAACGACTACTTAGAGATAGATGTATACACCAACAAAGGTGAGCGACTCATTGATCCTAACAACGAACTGCAACAAGGCATGACGGGCAACAACCAGCGTATGCGTGAAGAGCTTTCCTATCTCGTACAAAAAGATGGCACAGTCAAGATACCCATTGTCGGACAAATACACCTAGATAGCCTAACCCTCAACCAAGCGGAAAAACTTCTAGAAGAACGTTTCGACGAGTACTATAAAGACGCTTTTGTCAAGCTAAGCTACAGCAATAAAAGAGTCATCGTTCTCGGTGCTGTAGGTGGTCAACTCATCCCTCTCACCAATGAAAATATGAGTTTACTCGAGGTTTTAGCACTCGCGGGAGGTCTAGAGTTAGGAGCGAAAGCGCAAAACATTAAAATAATCAGAGGTGCTCTCAACAAGCCCGAAGTGTACCAAATCAACCTGAGCACTATCCATGGAATGACCGACACCATGATCAACATGGAACCTGGAGATGTCATATATATCGAACCATGGAGAAGACCATGGCTACAGGCTACCAAAGACATTGCACCTGTTCTAAGCTTGCTCAGTAGTACCCTAGCACTCGTATTGGTACTTCAAAACCTAAAATAATTGAATTTTTCGCCAGAACATAACGTCCTCAACCAAACCAACAATCAGAACGCTGATAGTAGTGGCTCACCACTTGATGATTTGGATTTTGACAAAATCAAGCAGGTTTTTGTCAAAAACGTCATCTGGATGCTACTCATTCTATTACTCATCAACGCCAGTACCGTACTCTATGTCCGCTATACCAAGCCCATCTATAGCTCCGAGTCTATTCTAAAACTCGACATCAAAAGTGAGGCTGGCATATTGGGGATACAAAACCCAATGGATCAAGACATCAAAGGACTTTCTGGGGAAATAGAAATTCTGAAATCTAGATTATTTGCTAGTCAAGTAGTTAATGCCGTGGGCATGGATGTGTCTTATTTCCGCCCAGGAAGAAGCCACCTCTCAGATGAGCGTTACGGCAACTCTCCATTTCAGGTATTGTACAATGAACTGAGCCCAGAGCTACTAGACCGCCGTATCTACATAGAATTTGTAGGGGACAACCATTTTTATCTCAGCCTAGATCATGATCAGACAGAAGGGAGGCCCAAATACAAGTTTGGAGAAATGATCTCCCACAGACTTGGAGAACTCACCATCCAAAAGACCAGCAATTTTGCATCACAAAAGAACCTTGTAGAGTTCTATTTCATCATCAATAGTGAAGATGCTCTGATTAATTATTTTCAAAAAAACATCGTCGTAGAGCCTATTAACTTCAACGCAAACACCATAAAAATAGCCCTCTCTGACCCTAACAAATACAAAGCAAAAAGTCTACTCCAAGCAATAGACACGATATATCTGAACTTCACTAAGGCGGCCAAAAATCTGGCAGTAGAGCAAAAAATCTCTTTCCTTGATCGACAGATGAAAAAAACACAAGTCGAATTAGAACAATATGAAGACTACTTTGAGAAGTTCACCATCCAAAACCGAACCACAGACTTGTCCAGAGACCTGAACAATACCATTCAGTTACTTAATCAACTCGACTCGCAGCGTTTCAAAATCCGAAATCAAATCACTGCCATCGAACTAGCCTCCGAGCAACTAGAGGAGGGCACCCCTATCAGCCCAGTAGACATGCCCAAAGAAATCATGCAGTTGTTGGTCGACTACAACAAGCTGAAAAATGAAAGAATGCTAAAACTCGAAAGTTACAACGAGAACACACAAGTCATACAACGTTTAAATCAAAGGTTAGAAATCAGCCAAAATTCTGCAAAATTTAGACTTACCTCTTATCTGGACAACCTAATCTCGACGCAAAAAGAGCTGGCCGAAAAACGCAAATTCCTTGAAAGTAACTTTGCAGAACTCCCTTCTATGGGAACCTCCTACAACAAAAACCGCAGGCTTCATTCCTTACAAGAAGAATTTTATTTCTCTCTCATCCACAGCAAGATAGAGCTAGAGATTGCCAAGGCAGGTACTGTCACCAACTTTGTTATTCTCTCTCCAGCCTCCATGCCCAACGAACCAATAAAGCCAAAAAAATTAATCATCTATGGTGCTGGCGCAATCATCAGTTTAGTGATTTGTTTTCTATTTGGCGCGATAGCTTACATCAGTGATGACAAAATTTCAAACTCGCGCGAGCTCGAAAAACACCTAATGGCTCCACTACTCGGCGTAGTGCCAAAGTATAGGGCAGAAAAACTCCCTACGACTAGACTTGTGGTATCTAACAACCCTAAGTCATCTATGAGTGAGGCACTGCGATCTATCCGTACCAACATGGAGTTCATGTCCTCTGGCAATGGCCGGAAAATCATCTCCATCACTTCTACAGTTAGTGGAGAAGGGAAAACTTTTATCACGGTCAATCTAGCAGCCATATTTGCTTATTCAGGACTCAAAGTGGTAGTCATCGATCTAGATATGCGTAAGCCTAAGGTTCACTTGGCTTTCGGAAAACAAGAAACGAGCAAAGGTGTTAGTACCATTCTCATCGGCAAAAACACGGTTGATGAATGTCTCAATACGACCGAAGTAGAAGATCTGCACTATATCAGTGCTGGCCCGACACCTCCGAACCCCTCAGAACTATTGCTCGGCAAACGGTACGATGAATTTATATCTGAACTAAAAGAAAAGTTTGACATCATCATGTTAGACACACCACCAGTAGGACTAGTGACCGATGGTATACTTGTGATGAAGAAAAGTGACCTTCCGCTCTATGTAGTTCGTGCCAACTATTCTAAACGATCCTACCTTAAGTCTGTACACGGACTGATTAGAAACAACAAATTTCATAACATGTCCGTCATATTCAACTCCGCTAGTAACAAAGGAACCTATGGCTATGGATACGGCTCAGGTGGCACATCAGGCTACTATGAAGAAACCGTTAAATCTAAAAAAAGAAGCTTCTTTAGAAAAAAATCATAATGATCAATTGGTTTAACCATCGAAAACCACAAGTCTCAATTCATACAGATCTCCATTCACACCTCATCCCAGGGATCGATGATGGAGTAAAATCTTGGGAGCAATCATTAAATATTATTCAAGGGCTCTATGCATTAGGTGTTAACAAAATCATAACGACACCACACATCATCAACGACTACTATCCCAATAAGCCTGAGACAATCTTAGCTGGAGTAGAAGAGTTAAATCAGCGGCTCACAGAGGCCGATATTAAGGCTAAAGTAATAGCAGGAGCAGAATACTATATAGACGATTGGTTCATCGCAGCGATTGATGACGACACAGAATTACTCACCTTTGGCAACCAATACATACTGGTAGAAACAGCTTTTATGAACAAACCTCTGCAATTAGAAGAGGTGTTTTTTAAACTACGAGCAAAGGGGTTCACCCCTATCCTAGCTCATCCAGAGCGATATCAGTACCTCCAAGAAAACTACAGTCTGATCCAACCCATCATCGATATGGGTGTCAAACTACAAATCAATTCCAGCTCCTTCATTGGTTATTACTCCAAAGAAGCAAAAAAAACAGCTGAGCACCTTGTCAAACAAGGGCAAGTACACTTCATCGGATCTGATATCCACCATGATCAACACCTAGCCAATTATCAAAAGGCCATGAAAACAAAATATTTCAAGAAGGCAGGGCAACTTTCACTACTCAACAACTCATTGTAATACTAGGCATAGATAAACACCGCTGAAAACTTATAATTTCAAAATTCATCTATCTTTGCCAGTCGAAAATCGAAAGGCTTTAAATCAAGCAAATGAAGAATAGAATCACAGTTATCCTAGGAGCACTCACACTTCTCCTTACTTTACATATAGAAGCAAATGCTCAGTTGAGCGAAGAAGTGACCAAAAAAACACCTGAACTACCTGGTGAATTGATGGTGGATTTTGGATTCAACCTTATGACCGGTAAACCAGGCTACTGGAGCGATACCCACTGGTGGAGATCTAAATCGGTTGCTATATACTTCGTAAAACCTTTTGAACTCAGTAAGAAAATAGAATTTAGGCCTGGGATTGGCGTAAGCCTAGACAAACTAGGATCAAAAAATGGCGACTTCTTAGGAGACAAATATGAAGACGTTGATGATGATTGGAGCTATACCAAGGCTCAGTACAGTCTCAACTATGCCGAGATCCCTATGGAGTTTAGGTTCAACATCACAGGTAACGACCACAAAGCGAGCCCTTTCATCTCCGTAGGAGGTATGGCTGGTATCATCTTCGATCAAAAAACGAAAGTAAAGTATGATTTAGATGGAAAAACCAGAAAAATCAAAGAAAAAGGTGATCAAGGGACTTCAAAACTAAGACTTGGAGCACAGGCTAGAATAGGCTGGGGTAGCTTTAGTATCTTCTACAAGCAGTATTTCACTCCTGTATTTACGAGCAGAGGTCCTTTGGATGGAGAGGATATCACCTACTCCACAATCGGTGTCTCTATCTCTGGTTTCTAAATAAACCAATAAAGAGCAGCAAAGCAGGTCAATAGCCCTAGTAGGCTGCCTGCTAAGACCTCATGCGCTCGGTGAGCATTGAGCTGAAGCCGAGCACTCATCACCCCTCCTGCGACAATCAGCGTCACAATCAAAGGATAGACCAACATACCGTTCGGGTACCTCCAGCACAGCGCAAGCAAATAACCACACACACCACTTAACGCTGCAGCATGAATACTGATTTTGTAACGAGAAGTCACTAAAGTCAACAAGATGAGTAATAGTGTAGTAGACAAAAAAATCACCCCCACGATCTGGTTGACGCCTACTTTATAGATAAACAAATAGGTCGTCATCATAAAAAACAAGGTGATAAAAACAAAGGGCACCATGCGCTCTTCTCTGTCCTCCATTCGTAGACTTTTGATCGATCCCGAAACTTTAAGAATAGAAATACTAATCATCGGGATCACAAATGTCGTGACGAACAAAAACGGGAGTGTCATCAACGAGATAGGTTGTATCAAGTGTGGAGCAAATGCAAACAACAAACAAAAAGTCAGCGTCGGCATCAGCAATGGATGAAACAAATGAGAGACGATTTGGCTAACCTTATCTCTCACTATAACTCCTTTCGTAATCTTGCTACTGGCAAATTGAGCTGTTCTCTGTACTTCGCTACCGTACGGCGCGCAATATTGTACCCCTCAGCCTTCAGGAGTTTTTCTAATTTGTCATCCGACAAAGGCTTAGACTTGTCCTCGTTCTCGATAAAAGTCTTCAGTTTTAACTTGACTTCTCTGCTACTTACATCTTCGCCAGAGTCCGTAGCGATTCCTTCAGAGAAGAAATATTTGAGTGGGAAAATCCCAAACTCCGTCTGGATAGATTTGCTATTCGCTACACGAGAAATCGTCGAAATATCCATCCCAATGATCTCGGCGATATCCTTCAATATCATCGGTCGCAGCTTAGACTCATCTCCATCCAAAAAGAAATCATATTGATATTTGATGATCGCATTCATGGTGTTGAGCAAAGTCTGCTGACGCTGCTTCACAGCGTCAATAAACCACTTGGCCGCATCTAGCTTTTGCTTCACGAAAGACACCGTCTCTTTGAGTTTCTTGTCCTTCTTGTCACTCTTGTGATAGGACTGAAACATGTCCGAATATGAGCGGCTAACTTTGAGCTCTGGGGCATTCTTAGAGTTCAAAGTCAACTCCAACTTGCCGTCATCGTTCGTCAATATAAAATCTGGCAGCAGGTACTGTATTCTCACCAAACTATCGTTCGTCCCACCAGGTTTTGGGTTGAGCTTTGTGATCATATGAATGGCATCTTTGAGTGCCTCATCCGTGATATCTAGTTTTTTGATGATTTTATCATAGTGCTTTTTAGTAAACTCCTCAAAACAGCTCCCCACTATTTTTAGTGCTAGATCAACCTCATCACCATGCACTTCTTTTTTCTCCAACTGTATCATCAGACACTCTTGGAGTGATCGCGCAGCTATGCCCGCTGGGTCAAACCCTTGTATCTTGGTTAGAATCTCTTCCAACTCCTCCAAGCTTGTTTCAATATTTTGAGAGAAAGCCAGATCGTTCATAATCGCTTCAAGATCACGTCGAATATAGCCATCGGACTCTATGCTACCAATAAGCTGTCGTCCTATGATTTCTTGGGTCTCATCTAACTTCAAAAAACCCAACTGTACAATCAGTTGATCCTGAAGAGAAGTCCCTGAGGAGATGGGCATCTCTCGTTCTTCCTCTTGGTGATTGCCATCACCTTGCATTTTATATCCTGCATAATCATCCTCATTGAGGTAGTCATCGACATTGAGCTCATCGCTATCGGTGTTCTCAGCACGTTCTTCTTCGTTACTCACTTCCTCGTCATCATCCTTGCCTTCCTCTAACGCAGGGTTGACCTCCATTTCTTCTTTTATTCTTGCCTCCAACTCAGCAGTAGGCACCTGTAGCAGCTTGATGAACTGTATCTGTTGCGGCGACAGTTTCTGACCGAGGAATTGTATTAATCCTAATTTTTGCATGAATAATTACTTTTAGATGAATCCACCAAATTTATTCTATTTCACATTAAAAGAAGTAACGCCAACGGATTTTGACAAGAGGATTTTTACTCAAAAAAATCATTTGACTCAATAGAGAAAAACTCACACTAACTCATGTAGGAACAATATCAGCGCGGTTAGACCGCCAAATCACGTACCTGAGTATCCAAAATCTGTATTCCTTCGTCAAAGCTAACGGGTTCATAGCCCAGCACCAGTCGAGCCTTTTCGATCACAAACCCTGTCTTGGGTGGTCTCTTTGCTGTTTGTGTAAAGGTAGAACCGTCTACTTTCGTAATCTTAGCCTTATCCAACTCGAAATAGTCACAGGTTTTCATTGCCATGTCGTAGGGAGTCAGCATGTCTTTTCCTGAGATATTAAAAATGCCCTGCGCTCTTTTGGTTGCTGATAGATAACAGCCCATCGCTAGATCCTCCGCCAAGGTCGGCGTACGCCACTGATCATCTACAATCTTTAGTTCTTTGCCTTCTTCTAGGCTGCTCTTGACCCAAAGCACGATATTGGAGCGACTCATCCCAGGAGTAATCCCATAGACCAATACTGTCCGAAGTATAGACCAGTCAATACCGCTATCCTGCACGATAGTCTCCGCATCCAATTTGCTCTGCCCATAGTAGCTCAATGGTTTAGCTGGATCATTCTCCGTATAAGGCCCCGCCTCTCCATCAAAAATAAAGTCCGTGGACAAGTGCACCAAAAAACTACCCGATAAACGACACGCATCTACCAAGTACTGCACCGCATCCACATTGAGTTGACGACATTCTTCGCGGGCAGTCTCACACTGATCAACATTAGTCATAGCAGCTGTATTGACCACTACATCTGGCTGATAGTACTGAATCACCTCTAGCACCTCGGCCTGCTGCGTAATATCCATCCGTGCATACTCGAATGACTGCTCTAGGTAGTCCAACCGACTCTTTCCGTGCGAAGTGGCGATGACCTCTTCTCCTTTGTCCAAGAGGAGTTTGACCAACTTCTGTCCCAAAAGCCCATTTGCACCTGTTATCAATACTTTCATCCTCTAGATTTTCTTCTGTATACTTAGATAAATTTACGAATGTAAACTTAGATAAAATATCATTATAGGATACTAAAAAGGAGTTCCCAACCCTATTTAGTCGGGCATTTTCCGAACCAAATAAAACAAGCCGAGGAGTAAAATCTTTGATAGGGAAAAGCTATTCTTGTTCGGACAAAGGATTCTAGTTGCTCGAAAATTATCTAAAAAAATGTCGACAGGTTATCTAAAAAGACAAAAGCCCAAACTAAGCGAACAAGAGATTAGCCAATACCTCGCTCGAATACGAACTCCTCGCGAACTCAAACCATCCCTGAGGTATCTCAGACTGCTCCACCGAAATCATCTAATGAATATTCCTTTCGAGAATCTTGACATTTCTATGCGAAGGGAAATCATATTGGACATCAAACACCTGAATGAAAAGATTCTAATCAAAAGACGTGGGGGGTTCTGTTATGAGCTCAATGGTTTTTTCTATTGCTTGCTACAATCACTAGGGTTCGAGGTACATCTAATAGGAGCGCAAGTCTACGACCGGCAGGGCAACTTAGGCTCAGTGCTAGATCATGCCGCACTGCTAGTCTACTTAGATGACAATATCTACCTCTGTGACGTTGGGTTTGGCGATTCCTTTAGTTCTCCGAAGGTCATACACCCCGGAGAACTACAAATGGACTATACCCGCTACTTCAGGATAGATAAAAACGCTGATGAAGACTACACACTCTCTAAGTCTGAAGATTCGCTACAGTTTGATCCGCAATATGTGTTTAGCAAAAAAGCATATCAATTGGTAGAATTCATCGATATGTGCCATTATCATCAGACCAACCCAAAGTCGCATTTCACCAAACAAAACATCATCTCTCAGGCCAAACCAGATGGTCGAATCATACTAACAGATAAAAAATTGATCACACAACGACTAGGCGAAAAACAGGAGCAGGACATTCTAAATCACGATGAATTCTGCTCACTACTCCAGCAGCATTTTGGCATCACCTATGAGATGAACTTCTAGCGATTCAATGCCTGATAAAGCACCTCCACAGGGTGAAGTGCCACTTTGCCTGTACCATCTTTGATCTGATGACGACAGCTCGTCCCTGGCGCAGAGATGATCGTCTCCTCAGTAGCCGTGCGCACAGCGGGGAATAACACCAATTCACCGACCTTCATAGAGGTTTCATAATGTTCCTTTTCGTACCCGAACGATCCCGCCATTCCACAGCAACCTGACTGAATGACTTCTACCTCAAAGTTGGCAGGAATGGACAAAGTGTCTTTTAGTGTAATCACTGACGACAAGGCCTTCTGATGACAATGCCCATGTACTTTGAGCTGCTTACTCTCCGTGGTAAAATGCGAAGCATCAATATTTCCTCTCCTAAACTCACGTGACAAAAACTCCTCGATGGTCAAACAAGCGTCTGCTACTTCGGTCGCTTTTTGCTTCAACTCTACATCACAGAGATCTGGATACTCATCCCGTAATGTCAAAATCGTAGAAGGCTCTATCCCGACGAAAGGAGTCTCCGAAGAGATTTTACCATGAAGTATATTGACATTCTTGTTGGCTACTTTTTTTGCCTTTCGCACCATACCCTTGGAGATCAACGCACGCCCAGACTGGTCATGATCTAACTGCATAACATTAAAGCCCAGCTCGTCCAAGAGCTGTATCGCGGTGATTCCGATTTCTGCATCCAGATAGTTTGTAAACTCATCAAAGAATAGGTACAACTTCTTATCAGACTGCTGGCTCTTGAGTTTTGATCTATTCTTCTTAAACCAAGCACTCATAGTCCTCTTTGGCATGAGAGGCATAGACCTGTCCTCATGTACACCCATAAGGGCTTTCCCCAGTTTTCCAGTCAATGCGTTTTTAAAAACCGCATTGTATGCCCATGGCACCAAAGAGGCCATTTTCATACTGAGGTCGTATTCACCCATCATGCGTTTGGCTAGTGGCATCCCGTTAGCATCATAGTACTGCTGCTCAAATTCCGCCTTGAGTCTAGCCATGTCCACATTAGAAGGACACTCCGATTTACATCCCTTACATGACAGGCACAAATCCATCACCTCTTTGATCTGCACACTGTCAAACTTGTTGAGTTTATCAGAATGAGTGAGTACTTCTCGCAGCATATTGGCACGGGCACGAGTCGTATCTTTTTCGTTTCGGGTAGCCATGAAACTAGGACACATCGTGCCTCCACTCCCTTCAGATTTTCGACAATCACCTGAACCATTGCACAGCTCTGCTGCACGTAGGATTCCTTTGCTTTTGTCCCAGTTAAAATAAGTCTTGATCTCTGGGTCTGGCTGGTTCGGCTCATACCTTAGGAACTCGTCCATCTTTGCCGTGTCAGTTATCTTCCCAGGATTAAAAATCCCTTTTGGATCCCAAGATTTCTTGACCGCTCTGATCAATTGATAATTTTTTTCTCCTATCTGCTCCCGGATAAACTCCCCTCTAAGACGGCCGTCTCCATGCTCCCCACTGAGAGAGCCTCGATATTTTTTGACCAAACGAGAAATTTCTTCCGCCACTACCCTGAACATCCGGTGACCTTCTTCGGTCTTCATGTTGAGTACTGGACGCAGGTGCAGCTCCCCAGACCCAGCATGTGCATAGTGCACACAGTTCAGATTATACTGAGCCAAAGTCTCATTAAACTCACGAATATACTCTGGTAAGTCTTGCACGTCCACCGCCGTATCTTCGATCACAGGCTGAGCCTTAGCATCTCCAGGGATATTGGCTAAGAGACCAAGTCCTGCTTTTCTGAGATTCCAGACTTTGCCTATATCTCCGCCTTTCAAAATAGGATAATGATAACCGAGTCCATCCTTTTTGAGTTCAGCGATCATCGCTTCACACTTTTGGTCTAGCATCTCGTCATTTTCTGCAGCTAGCTCTACTACGAGTATCGCACCTGGATCACCTTGGACAAAAAAGCGATTCTTCTGCTGTTCTATATTTTCTTTGGTACACTGAAGGATGATGTCATCGATCAGCTCACTGGCGTGAGGCTCATATTTTAGTCCGACCAAGTTGGCCAATAGCGACTCATTGATGTCGTTGCAGTGGATACATACCAAGGCTTTGTTCTTGGGAGGCAAAGGCAGGGTATTGAGCTTCAGTTCTGTGATAAACATCAAAGTCCCCTCAGAACCCGCGATCAGTTTACAGAAGTTAAATGGCTCACCTGTACTTTCGAACGGTTGGTTAATAGCCAATAAATCCACTGCATAGCCTGTATTTCTTCTAGGAATACTCGGTTTGGGAAATTCCTTGGCGATCTCTTCGCGTACCTCCGCAGGCTCCAAAAGAGAATTAATCTCACGGTAGATTTGTCCTTCTAGAGAATCCTCCGCTGCTTTCGCTGTAAAACCTTCCTGACTCACCGCCCCAAAGGTCACCTCACTACCGTCTGACAAAAAGCCCGTTACTTCTAACAAATGTTCACGGGCACTACCGTAGACCACAGAGTTCGATCCACAGGAATTGTTACCAACCATGCCTCCGACCATCGCACGATTGGCGGTAGAGGTTTCTGGCCCGTAGAACATCCCAAAGGGCTTCAAGTGACGGTTGAGGTCGTCGCGGATTACACCTGGATGAAGTCTCACCCAGTTTCCTTCTGGATTGACTTCCAGCACTTGATTAAAATGCTTAGACACATCCACTACGATACCATTTCCGACCACCTGTCCTGCCAGAGAAGTACCAGCCGTACGAGGAATCAGCGAGGTGTTGTGTTCATTGGCAAACTGAATCAGGAGACGAATATCCTCCTTGTCGATAGGCATAGCTACTGCGAGAGGAAGCTCACGATACGCCGACGCATCCGTAGCATACAGCGTACGCAACGTCTCATCTACAAACAAATCCCCTTTTAGCGTATTCGCCAATTTCCCCAGTGCATTTTTCATGGTCGCAAAAATATGATATTAGCCGGAATCTATACATGCAAAACAGTCAAAATAATGCATAAAACTTGCAGCATTTCATACCCATGAAGTAATCACAAAATTCATGTCATTCAGAGGGTATTTCAACCCCGTTTGTATTTGAATACACTTTCAACCTGTAGGCTTTTGTACCTGTCCACTAGGGATATGTGTGCTTTTGGGTTAATTTCGAAGTAAGAAACCTTGAAACCTAGCTAAACCATTATGGCGAGATTATGTACTTGCATGATGCTCTTGTACCTGTCGATGACCTCATTGACTAGCAGAGGATATTCTGATTTAGATTCCCTGCGAAGCATTCTTACTAACTATGAATCTGAAAGTGGGGCGTATAGTATCATACTCCTCCAAATAGGAAAACAGTTAACCGAGTCGAAACCTGATTCAGCACTGATTGTTTCAGATCAAATCATGAAAACGCTCGACTTGCATCCAAACGATTCCTTAAAGGCATGGGTCTATAACCTACGGTCGATAGCCTACAGCTACAAAGCACAATATGATAGCTCAGTAGCCTACTCCATCAGAGCACTAGATTTGGCACGATCCAATAAGGATACAATCTGTATTATGGATGGGTATAACAATCTGGGGATTGATTTCATGTATCAGGAGGATTATGTCACCTCAAGAACCTACTACATGCAACTGGAATCTCTAGCCAAGAGCTATAGAGATACCCTCCGCTGGGCGCATGCACTCAATAATCTCGGGATGCTCGATGGATATGAAAACAAAACCGATGAGGAACTTGATCGCTATGATCAAGCGGCTGGTTTATTTAAGCATATAGGTGAAAAAGAAGGTTATGCCAACACGCTGCTCAATACCAGTACGGTCTATTCGATGCTAGGTAAGTATGAACTAGCTGAGACAAATTACCGGCAGGCTCTGGGGATTTTTAAGGAGATCGGTTATACCTCTGGTGTGATACACGCCTACTTGAACCTTGCGGAGAACTATCATCTGGAGGGGCAAAATGAAAAAAGTTTGGCGATCTCTCGACGTGCACTTGCACTCGTGATGGATCATCATTTTGAACAGGACGAAATCTACCTCTATGAGCTGATGAAGAAGGTGTACGAATCCAAACAAGACTATCGACAAGCCTACCAATATCAGAAGCAGCAATATGAACTGCAACAAAAGATATTCAATACCGAAAAGTCGCTTCAGATCAATGATCTTCAAGCCAAGTATGAAACCTCTCTCAAGGAGTCTAAAATAGAAAAGCTCACATTAGAAAACGAATTGAAACTGGCGAGTCTAACACAGGCACGCTGGCAAATCGCTGTTTTGATTGGTGGGGTACTGATGGTTCTTCTGATTGGGGGATTATTGTTTTGGATCAAAGCAAAAAAAGCACAGTCAGATAAGCTCGAGCAGAAGTTAAGAATGGAAGAGTTGCAGCGTAGATATGTAGAACTCCTCAGTGGCCCAGCCAAAATTGATTTGGATATTGCCCTAGACATGTTCAATGCCAAGCTGGTCAATCCACTAACCGATCGTGAGTACGAAGTGCTGCAAAGTAGTATGACAGGTAAGACCAATCAAGAGGTCGCGGATGCGCTATTCGTCACACTGAGCACCGTCAAGTTTCATCTCAAGAACGTCTATCAAAAACTAGGCGTGTCCAATCGCAAAGAAGCACTCAAATATGTGGTTAAATTGAAATAGCTCTTTAAGAGCCGTATGGGGTGTTTTATAAAAAACTATCCCATGGGATAGGTACAGAACTATCCCTATGGTGTAGGCTGATCCTGTTAGGAAGTGAAGAATTTCACGGTATTGAAACTTAAATCTTATACCATGAAAAATTCACTTAACCTTATCCATTTATGGTGTCTGATGATGATTAGCCTCATGGCAATCGATCAGTCTCAGGCACAGTCGATTTCTTATAATTCATCGTTTGACCTTTCGAATGGAGCGACTTATAATGACAATTTTTCGGTCATCGGACAGATGATTCAGCCAAATAATATGACCATGAGTGCCGATGGTACCAAGCTGTATGTTGTAGAGTACGGCACGTCTATATTTCAGTATTCATTGGAAACCCCTTACGAAATCTCTGGTGGCGGGTCATACGATGAGGCTGAAGTAGACCTATCAGATGAGTTGGCTCTTCAAGCTGGTATAGCCTTTAATGCCACTGGTGAAAAGATGTTTGTCTTGGACAATCTCGGTGTTATTTACCAGTATTCTGTGAGTACAGCATTTGACTTGTCCTCAACAGTCGAGTATGACGAAGTATCTTATGATACTGGGCTTTCAGCACTTACTGATTTAACATTCAAACCAGATGGTATGATCATGTACGTAACGACCTCAGGCTCCCCTTATGCCTCTCATCAGTATTCTCTAGCCAACCCTTTCGATATAAGTACAAACGTCATATCAGATGGTCCAGGAACTCCCTATGGCTGGGCCTATCAAAGCATGGGAATAGCATTTAATACTGATGGCACCAAATTGTATTCGGTCACTCCCAATCAGGACGTGGTATGTGAATATATCATGAACACCCCTTATGACATCACCGATGGTTTTACGAAGACGAATTTTGAAGTAGATATATCTGGAGAGGAGCTCACTTCAAGAGGGGTTTTGTTCAACAAGCAAGGGACTGCACTGATGGTACTAGGCAATAACGGCAAAGATATTTCTCAGTATGACCTCAATCCGGGCATCTTTAACGAAAATGGAGATAACAAAGGTGGTATTGAAAACTCCGCTAAAATTCATATCAGTGGAGATACATTCACCCATGCTGGTGGTACATTGATATACAAAACTGATTATGGAGTGTCAGGCATACCCAAAGGCTTGACACCAGTATTGACTGTAGCAGCGGATGGTTTATCAGCCGAACTGACCTTAACGGGAACTAGCATATCACACCAAGACGCTGATGATGTGTCCAGTTTGCTCTTCACATTTGCCAATTCTGCTTTTACTGGTGGAGATGCTTCGGCAGTAGAGAATGCTATATCTGCCAGTAGTGGTATATCAATTGATTTTAAACAAAACAGGCCAGTGGTTGCATATGGTGATGGCTTCAACCTTGATGCGGCTGTCCCCCAACTACTTGGGTCTTACAGCATCTCTTCTGAAGAGCCCGATGCACGTGGCGTGACATTTAGCACCAATGGACTAAAAATGTACATTACGGGTGATGCAGCTGATAAAGTAAATCAATATTCATTAGCCAAACCATTCGCCCCCAGAGCTGGATATAGTTTGGATATTGCCATGGATGTTTCTAGTCAGGTCAATGCGCCCCATGATATTACTTTTAGCCCCGATGGAACTAGAATGTTCGTTATAGACCATGGAGGAGCTGTAAATCAATACAGCGTCAATTCGCCATGGGATTTGACGGGAACTGTTTCGCATACCGTCACTCATTTAGTGGCTTCACAGGAGGGGGCAGCCACAGGTGTGACTTTTAGCCCCGATGGCACCAAGATGTTTATAGTGGGGACTAGTGGAGATGAAGTCAATCAGTACTCATTGTCCAACGCATTTGATCTTACGACTGGTGTGACATTTGACGAGAGTCCATTCAGTGTATTGTCCGAAGATTACAACCCTATGGATATAGCATTCAACGGTACAGGTACTGAAATGTATATCTTAGGCGGAGCAGGTAGAGATATCAATATTTATTCATTAGAGAGGCCATTTGACATTACAGAAGGTGTAACTTTTGTCACTAATACTTTTTATATGGGAGCGGTTGACGCCTTTCCAAATGGATTCTGTTTCAATGCGACGGGTAGTTCCTTGTTTACCGTGGGATATTACGACGAGGTGGTAAATCACTTTCAGATTTCGAACCCTCAAATACTTATAGAAGCGGTAGCAGGTGATGGATCAAGCGATGGTAGTCTGATTGGTTCATTTTCAATCAAAATATCAGACGATCAATTCAGTTATGCAGGAGGAAGCCTTACCCACGGTGCTGACTATACCATTGATAATCTCCCCGCTGGACTAACTCCTTCCTTTTCTGTGGCTGCTGATGGTCAGTCTGGTATTGTTACTTTTTCGGGTAAAGCTACGAATCACCAAAACATCAACGACCTGGAGGCGCTTGTTTTTACTTTCGCTGATCAAGCTTTCGAACTAGATGATGCATCTATTGTAACCAATGCTATCAGTGCCAATAGTGGCATTGGGGTTGATTTTATCGATGATGGAGGCTCACTCACATATGGATCTATTTTTGACCTAACAGGAGGTGCTACTATTCAGACATCACACTACATAGGTGATGAGGAGAATTATGCCAATGACCTGGTGTTCAGCCATGATGGATTAAAGTTATTTGTGATTGGTAGCGAGGGAGACTTAATCAACCAATATGGGTTAGTGTCGGCGTATGACCTCAGAGCTGGTTTAACACACGAAGGATCAATAACCAGTGGGGATTCTTACCCACGAACTATGACTTTCAATGACGATGGGTCAAAGTTATTTGTATTAGGCACAGGTTCTCGACAGGTACATCAGTTTGGCCTTTCGGTCAATTTTGACATTACCTCTACTGTCACGCCCGAAGGGTCATTTAATGCCACTGCTCAAGAAATCAACCCATACAGCATGAAATTTAGTGATGATGGCATGACGATGTATATAGGAGGGGTCACTAGCATGAAAATCCACAAATATCAATTGACAAGTGCTTACGACATTACCTCCACGACAACATTTGTTCACTCGACTGTGGAATTGGGCAACATATATGATTTTGATCTTAGTGCAGATGGAAAAAATCTTGTGGTATTGACTGGAGACAATCAACTAGAGACTTACTTTTTGAGCAGTGCTTTTGATTTGACTTCAACCATGATAAAGGGAGAAAATATTTTCAGTACTGAACCTATACATAGCCAGGCACAAGGCATGGTGTTTTCACCTGCAGGCAACAGATTGTTTATGACGGGGTGGGGTGATCAAGTGACACAATATGAACTGGTCAGTGCTGGTTTTGTAGAAAGTAACTCTAACAATGGGTCGATATTGACTACCGTTCAGGGTTTTTTATTGAAAGGAGAAACTTTTACCAATCAGGGAAGCACACTTGCTCACGGTAGTGACTACACGATTGCTAACCTACCAGCCGGTCTGACACCTGTATTAGAGGTAGCTAACAGTGGGACGAGTGCAACACTTTCATTTACGGGTAATGCCACCAATAATTCAGACTCAGATGACATCAGTAGCTTGATATTTACTTTTAATAATTCGGCATTTTCGGGTGGTGATGCCTCAGCTATACTAAATACTACATCTGCTAATTCAGGTATCGACATAGATTTCAGAGACGGTACAGCATCTATTACTTATGAAAACGAAACCTTCACCAGCTTTAACGAATCCTATGCGGACGACGGTTCGGTGCTCGGAGAGTTCACAGTGACTGTTACTGATGATTCTTTCAACAATGCTGGAGAAACACTTAGCTATGGCGATGACTATACAATCAGCCCTATACCCGCTGGATTGACGCCAGTGCTCACCGTAGCAGCAGATGGTTGGTCTGCTCTTTTAACTTTTGCAGGGAAAGCAACCGATAACGAAAAAACAGATAATGTGTCCGATTTGGTATTCACGTTTAGCAACAGTGCCTTCGGTAATGGTGACGCAAGTAATGTAACAAATGCCGCAAGCGCCAGTAGTGGGTGTGGTATCACCTTCAGAGAAATCGAAGGAGTAATTTATGCAGACAATGGTTTTCAGGTAACTAATATGGCAGTGAACGAAACGACTTTTGACGTGTCAGAACAAGCCTCCAATCCATCAGGCTTAGCATTTAACCCAGATGGCACCAAGTTGTTTATGTTAGCCTCTACTAATGCAACGGTCAATCAATATACGCTGACTACACCTTATGAAATCGCCGAAGGTGCCGTATTGGATGGTGCGCCTTTGGACATATCTGAATATGAAACTGGAGCCTTTGATATCGCCTTTAGTACCGATGGACATACGATGTTCATCATCGGCTATGCCAGTGACAAAATCCATCAGTTTGATCTCTCTACAGCATTTGACATCAACAGTACCGTGACGCATGAGGGAGAATATGCTGTCACACAAGGTGTTGGGCTCACCTTCAGTGTAGACGGGACTCAGATGTACACGACCTCTTTGTCGAGCTCCACACTGAAACAATATGCTTTGGAAACACCGTTTGACATCACAGGCACGGTAACGCTAACGGGAACAGTCTCTGCTGGTAATTATTCCCCTAGGTTTTCCCCCAGTGGGGAGGAGTTATTTATTATCAATAGTAACTCAGATGTGATTTATCAGTTCAATCTTTCCCAAGGGTTTGATATAACCACAGCCGAAAGTACGAGTGAGAGTATCTATGTCCGACCGGATGACTCTGCCCCACTAGGTTTTGTCATTAGCAGTGATGGTACGAAATTTTTGGTATCTGGAGGGGTAGGTGATGTAATTCTCCAGTATGAAAGCATGCACAAGGCAGTATTTAGTGAATTAGCGGCCAATAATGGGGAAGTTTCTGGGTCGTTTGAGATTCAAATCAATGGCGAAGCATTTGCCAAGGCTGGTGATGTCTTAGAAGCTGGTACAGACTATACACTGAGCGGACTGCCTGCAGGACTATCAGAAGCATTGAATGTTGCAGCCGATGGATTGTCGATTACATTGACTGTGACTGGCAATGCTGAAGCACATCAGGATGCTGATGATCTTACAGCCGAAATCAGCTTGTCGCTGCTAGATGGGTCTTTTGACTCGGGTGATGCAGCTAGTATCCAAAATTCAACACTTGCGTTTCTACTGGATTTTGATTTTCTGGACAATGCTACCATTAACTATAATGCCCGGATTTTTTCAGAAACCTATCAAAATGAAGGAGAACTAACGGGGGCAATGGGTCTTCATATAATGAATGACACATTTACCAATGCAGGAGGTACACTTACTGAAGGGGAAGATTATACGATCGCAGATATTCCTGATGGATTAATACCAAACCTTTCAGTGGCAGCCAATGGCTTGAATGCAACACTCACATTCAGCGGTACAGCTACTCATCATCAGGATACAGATGATATGGATGACCTTATCTTTACATTCGAAAATTCTGCCTTTACTACCTATGACGCAGATGTAGTTTTCAATTCGACAGCACACGGTTCAGGAGGAAAAATTGACTTTGATGAAAATGATCGCAGGATCATGTATGGCAACAAACTTGACTTTACTGAGCAGTTTAACTGGAACCAGGTAGCCAAATTCAGTGTCGCTAACGAGAATGCAGGATCTAGCTTTGCCGTCAGTCAGGATGGCATGAAGATATTTGTTTCCAGCTGGGAAGAAAATGCCATTTATCAGTATGATCTCACCACGCCTTTTGACCTATCAGATGGAGCAGCATATGCTTCTGTATCCTTTGATGTTTCTAATGAAGGGGTATCGCCTGGGGATGTTGATTTTAGTCACGATGGAGTCAAAATGTATGTACAGATCAGCTCCGACGACATACTTCAATATCACTTGACTACACCTTTTGACCTGTCTGGTGGTGTGAGTTACGAGGGGTCATACGATATGGGCAACGATGTTCAGCCAAGTGGTATCACCTTTAGCCGTGATGGCAAAAAAATGTACATGATCGGGTCGCATACGGATAAAATATATGAGTACACGTTAGAAACACCTTTTGACCTGACAGGTACTGTAGACTATGATGACGTTTCGTACAGTGTCCCTGGATACAATTATGCCGGGATTTTGCTTTCGGACAATGGCAGAGAGATTTATCTGATCAACACTTCGTATCCAGGACAAACGTCGATTCGGCAATATCAAATGAATATCGCAAATGACCTGAGCAGCGGCGTGACGAGCATCGGTGGTAAAAGTCTGTTTGAATTGACCAACCATGCCGGAGATGCGCGCATCAGTCCAAACGGAAAATTCCTTTGGGTACTGGCCAATAACCAAGAAATCTTGCAGTTGGCATTGCCAGTCGATGGATTTATGGAAGTGGACAAAAATGATGGAGATGTGGCTGGCTCTCTATTTATAGAGATCGATGATGAGCGATTCACTTCAGCAGGAAGTATTTTGACGTATGGTTCTGACTATACGATCGACAACCTTCCGACAGGTTTAACAGCTACATTGGATGTAGCTGAAGATGGGTTATCTGCTACTTTGACACTGACAGATAAAAGTGAACATCATCAGGATATACATGATGTGGATGACCTTCAATTTACCTTCAATAATTCGGCATTTGTCGGTAATGACGCTTCCGTAGTAGCTAATGCTGTAGCAGGCTCTAGCGGTCGGTCAGTTGATTTTAGAGACAACCATCCTATGCTTTTTTATGGCAATGGCTTGAATATGGAATACGCCACGAATGCGGGTAACCCACTAGATGTGTATAGTGAAGAAACCTACCCTGCTGGAATTGTATTTAGCCATGACGGAACAAAAATGTTCACCGCAGGTGGAGATAACTCAGCTATTCATCAGTACAGCCTGTCCATTCCTTATCAAATTACCTCTGGGGTTAGTTTTAATGGGTCGTTTGATGTGAGCATGGAAGATGAACACCCAGAAGACATCGTTTTTTCTGAAGATGGTTCAAAAATGTACGTACTGGGTGATGACAGCTATGTCATCTATGAGTATAACCTAAGCACTCCTTTCGAGATCACAACAGGAGCCACTTATAGTGGCAACTCTTTGGGTGTAAACACTTACAGCAGTGGATCAGCGATGACAATGAGTCCTGATGGCACGAAAATGTACCTAATGGGAGATGGTATACATCAGTTTGGTCTTTCTACACCATTTGACCTTACCAATGCCACCTTCGAGGCGACTTATGAACCTGAGCTAGAGGGGCTCTCAGGTGGAGTAATTTCTCCTGATGGGCGTTATTTTCTTATGCTGTCGAGTGGATATGCGGTAAGCTATATTCTCAATACACCATTCGATATATCAAATGGTATTGCGATCAATGGTACACCTTTAGAGATAGATGGTGAAATTGACTATGCCCATAGTATTGCGATTCAACCCGATGGCAGTCGCGTTTTTATAATTGATATTAATGAAGGTACTGGGGCTAGCATTCATCAGTTTGAAATGGATTTTGGAGGATTCACCGAAACGGGTGTAAATAACGGAGCTGTCGAAGGTGAACTTAGTATATCTCTGACCGACGACACTTTTACCAACCCTGGTGGGGTGTTGACTGCCTACAGTATTACGAATTTACCTACAGGGCTGACGTCTTTAATGTCTGTCTCTTCGGATGGTTATACAGCTACTGTGACATTGACTGGCAGTGCGGTTGATCACAAAGATACCGACGATCTCAGCAACTTGATTTTTAACTTTACCGATGCAGCTTTTACTAACTATGAGGCATCTGAAGTCGCAAATGCGACGAATCATAGCATCAATGCAGGAATCGATTTTCTAGCCAATTCAGATGACGAAATATTGTCGTTTACTCTTTCAGAGCAAACAGGCGCAGCGACCATTGACAATGGTGAGGGCAGCACAGTGTCCATAGAGGTGGTCGCAGGTACAGATATATCTGCTTTGACTCCTACGGTCACCGTGTCGGACGGTGCGACGGTTTCTCCAGAGAGTGGCATTGAACAAGACTTTACTTCTCCAGTAGTCTATACCGTCACAGCAGAGGACGCGACTTCTAATGCTATAACTGTAAGCGTAACGGAGGCTCTGGCCAGCCCTACCGACATATCGATCTCTGAGTCTACTATTGACGAAAATAATGCCGTCAGTGATTTGGTTGGCACTTTATCTACAGTAGATGCAAGTTTCGCAGATAGTCACACCTACACACTGGCTAGTGGTACAGGAGACGCAGACAATGCTTCTTTCACCATTGACGGCAATGAGCTGCAAGCCAATACCATATTTGATCACGAAACGAAAAGTGCCTATTCGATCAGAGTGCAAACCGATGATGGAAACGGTGGGCTATACGTCGAACAGTTCATCATCAACATCAACGATGTGAATGAAACACCCACTGATCTGGAGTTGTCTAGCTTGGAGATTAATGAAAGCAACCCAGTAGGTACTGTGATTGGCTCCTTCAGTACGACCGACGAAGACGAAGGGCAAACCCATACCTACACCTTGGTCTCAGGTACAGGCGATGAAGGCAATGCCTCATTTGCAATCTCCGGAGATCAATTAGTGACTACCGAGGTTTTAGATTATGAATCACAAACCAGCTATTCAATTCTCGTACAGACAAATGACGGTAATGGTGGGATTTATGAAGAATCATTTACGATTTCTGTCAATGACCTAGCTGCATCTATCACCTCTATCGATTTGGATAATACTACTGTCGTAGAAAATGCTGACGCAGGCACGCTAGTAGGTGCTTTATCAACGGCTGGAGAAGATTTGTCCGGGAGTTTCACGTATGAACTGGTGACGGGTACAGGTAGCGATGACAACAGTTCTTTTGAAGTCATTGATGACGAAATCTTCACGACCGAAAGTTTCAACTACGAGGTAAAAAGCTCCTATGCTATTCGAGTCAGTACTGATGATGGCAATGGGTACTCTTTAGAAAGAACCTTTACCATCTCGATAGATGATGAGGCAGAATCCACGGATACAAATATCCTGACTTTTGTATTGCTAGAACAAACGGGTACTGCTGTCGTCGATAATGAGACCAATACCATATCTCTAGAAGTTGCCTATGGTACTGATATGACGAGTTTGATACCCACGATCACAGTATCAGCAGGGGCGGATATTTCTCCTCTCGGTGCACAGGATTTTAGCACTCCAGTGACCTACACAGTCACTGCAGAGGAGCCAACATTTACAGAGGAATGGGTTGTGACCCTGTCGGAGGCTCCTAACAGTGCGTCGGACATAGTGAGCTTCGTTCTAGACGAGCAATCAGATGCCGCAACTATCAATGCGGGCAATCATTCCATCAGTATAGAAGTAGAGCCAGACACTGAGATATCCAACCTTACACCAACGATTACCCTATCAGACGGTGCTATGATCACACCAGATGGCGCACAGGATTTCACAAACTCTTTTACCTATACTGTAACTGCTGAGAATGGTGTCACGACACAGGATTGGGTGGTGACCGTTAGTATTGCGAACACGCCTCCTGCTCTGGTGGATGTAATCGCTGATCATACGGATATCAATGGGTTTGACCTCTCCACCAGAGATTTGTCAGGCGCTTTCACAGATGTGGATGGTGATAATATCATACTAACAGTATCTAGCAGTGACGAAATGATCGTTACAACTGCTATTGATGAAGATGGTATTTTAACCGTGTCCGAAGTAGGCTTAGGCACGGCGGTGATTACTGTCACAGCTGATGATGGCAATGGTGGAACGACCGATGCTACGTTCAACTTCACGGTGAATTTTGTAGCCCAAGCAGCACCAACCGCAATCATGCTGGATAATATGTCCATAGATGAAAATCTCCCCGTCGGTACGATCATCGCGCTAATGAGTAGAACAGATGTGAACTTGTACGATGAACCAACCTACAGCTTGGTAGCAGGTGATGGAGATACAGACAATGCCTCATTCTCCGTCAATGGTCTTCATTTGAGGTCTAACGAAGTATTTGATTTCGAAACCAAAACCAGTTATTCGATTCGTCTACAGGTAGACGATAATAATGGGGGAACGTATCAGCAAGTTTTTACGATCACGATCAATGATCTAGAAGACAATGCAGCGCCTACTCTCACCAATGCATTAGCAGACCTAACACAGGCTGCAGGTTTTGCAACGATAGATATTGACCTAAATGACGTCTTCACAGATGTGGATGGAGATCTTTTGAATTATAGCGTCAGTAGCAGCGATACGGAAGTGGTAACGGTAGCAGTATCCAACAACAATGTACTGCAAATCACTGAAGGAAACGTCGGGATATCTACTATCACGGTGACAGTGGAGGATAGCGATGGCGAATCAGTGAGTGATACATTTATCATCACAGTAGAAAAAACAGATCAAACGATCTCTTTCGACGCACTGGCCGACAAAGTCTTCGGAGATGCTGATTTTGATCTAAACGCTTCGGCCAGTTCTAGCTTAGATGTTACCTTCAGCGTAGTAAGTGGGCCAGCGACTATCGCAGGAAACACCGTGACCATCACGGGAGCAGGTAAAATAGTCATCGCAGCAAATCAGTCGGGAGATGAAACTTTCAACGCAGCGAGTCAAGTCACACAAACATTCACCGTTGAGAAAGCTGATCAGGTAATCACCATAGAAGCAATCGAAAATCAAACCACCGGTGGAGAACCCCTAGAGATAGTAGCAAGTACTACCTCTGGGCTCAGCTTGACCTACCAAGTATCTGGCTCTGCAACACTTTCAGGCACTACAGTTACCCTGACTGGAACTGCTGGACTGGTGACAGTCACGGTCAGTCAAGCTGGAGATGACAATTACAACGCTGCTAGTGAGCAAGTGACTTTTAACGTCACCGATCCTGACAAAACAGATCAAACGATCTCTTTCGGCGCACTGGCCGACAAAGTCTTCGGGGATGCTGATTTTGATCTAAACGCTACGGCCAGTTCTAGCTTAGATGTTACCTTCAGCGTAGTAAGTGGGCCAGCGACTATCGCAGGCAGTACCGTGACCATCACGGGAGCAGGTGAAATAGTCATCGCAGCAGATCAGTCGGGAGATGAAACTTTCAACGCAGCGAGTCAAGTCACACAAACATTCACCGTTGAGAAAGCTGATCAGGTCATCACCATAGAAGCAATCGAAAATCAAACCACCGATGGAGAACCCGTAGAGATAGTAGCAAGTACTACATCAGGTTTGACCCTAAGCTATGCTGTCAGTGGTCCAGCAACCATCAACGATGCTTCGATTACTTTGGATGGAATAGCAGGAACTGTGACTGTCACGGTTAGTCAAGCAGGAGATGACAACTACCACTCCGCAGAGTCAGTTATTAGCTTTGACGTGACTGAAGAATCTACCGTGACAGCTGTTGCCCCTGAGGTCAAGATTCAGTACTACCCTAACCCCGCTACGGATTGGGTCAGTGTAAGCGGAATACAATCAAATGAAGCCCAGATTCAAGTTTTCAACCTTCGAGGAACACACATCATGACTGAAATAATCATGGAAGATCAGCGGCTATCAGTACATAGCCTCCAATCGGGTGTCTACCTCATGAAAATCACAAACCAAGATATAACTACAACAACTAGATTAGTGATACGAAGATAGCCTAGGTATAAGGTTTCAAAACTATCTTCAGGGAGCGGTGAGAGCCGCTCCTTATTTATCCCCTCTTAGAATTGGTGTAAAAAATCAATACTCGAAAAAATATCATCCCAAAACCATCACTTTGTCATGATTATAAAGACATATGGCAGGATGATAAAATCAGACAAGCGTTATTTAGCAAGTACATAATAATTAATTTTTCTCAAATGCTGCTGGCTCCAGAATTCCCGTTCTGGAGCTTTTTTTATCCCCCTACTCCTCGGTACATTTACCACAGACACTGTAGATTTGCAGTCTATGAAAAAAGGAGTTTTGTTGGTCAACCTCGGCACACCAGATAGCCCTAGTGTTCCTAATGTCAGAAAGTATTTGCGTGAATTTCTCATGGACGGACGGGTCATCGATATACCATATATATCCAGATGGTTTTTGATCAATTTGATCATTGCACCATTTCGTGGACCCAAATCCGCCAAAGAATACCAAAGACTCTGGGAAGACCGTGGCTCTCCTCTCAAATTCTACAGCGAAGATTTAAGAGATCTTGTACAAGACAAACTAGGGAACAACTATCAAGTAGAGCTAGCAATGCGCTACCAGTCTCCCTCCATAGCCTCGGCACTTGCTTCTCTCAAAAAAACTAACGTTTCTTCTCTCAAAATCATTCCACTGTTTCCACAATACGCCTCTGCCAGTACGGGGTCTGTGATAGAAGAGGTCATGCGAGTTGTTTCAAACTGGCAAGTCATTCCTAAGCTTGACTTTGTGAGTCAGTTCATCGAGAATGAAAAATTCCTAGACACCATCGTCGCTAATGCGCAAAAATTCATGGCTACTACGGATTATGATCATTTCCTATTCAGCTACCACGGACTACCCGAACGACAGATCATGAAAGCTGAAATCAAGAAATGTCAACTTGGAAGCTGTTGTGAACATTTTGGTGATGCCAATAGATACTGCTACCGCGCGCAATGCTTCGAAACCACCAGATTATTAGCCCAAAAACTAAATATCCCAGCTGACCGAATTGCCACTACTTTTCAATCCCGATTAGGAAAAACTCCGTGGATACAACCCTACACGGATGTTCACCTCCAAGAACTCGCAAAAAACGGAATCAAAAAGGTTCTGGTTTTCTCTCCCGCATTCGTGGCGGACTGCCTAGAAACTACACTAGAGGTAGGAGAGACCTACCAAGAAGAATTCATCGCAGCAGGCGGACAACAGTGGGATTTAGTACCCAGTCTCAACGTAGAAGAGACCTGGATCGACTGTGTAACTGATATGGCAAGAGATTAATGACCCTTAGCGATTATTAACAATCTCAGCCAAAGAATCTACAGCGTAGATCACTTCTTCTCGTGTCGTATATTTGGAGAGCGAAAAACGAATCGCTCCACGCATAGGGTCAGAGTGTATCGCCTCCAACACATGAGAACCAATGCTCGAACCACTCGCACAAGCGCTACCGCCAGAGACGGAGATCCCCTTGATGTCTAAATTAAAAAGCAGCATATCGTTCTCTTCGGACTCTGGTACACCAATATTGAGAACAGAATACAGGCTCCTATCCATATCGGCCGAAAGACCATTGTAGGATACCCCCTTCACTTTCTCATTCAATTCCGTGATCATGAGCCTTTTTAACCCCTCTATATGCGTACGGTTAGTTGCCATATCTCTGTAGGATATCTCCAGAGCCTTAGCTATTCCTACTATACCCGCTAGATTCTCTGTACCTCCGCGCATATTTCGTTCCTGCGCACCGCCATAGACAAAAGGGTGAATTTTCGTCTCATGATTAATATACACAAAACCAACCCCCTTAGGCCCATGGAACTTATGACCAGACCCTACCACGAAATCAAGTTGACTATCCGCTAGCGAATGAACATATTTCCCCATCGCCTGCACCGTATCGCTGTGGTATAAAGCACCATACGCTTTAGACAACCCTGCAATAGCCAAGACATCATTTAGATTACCCAGCTCATTGTTGGCATGCATGAGCGACACCATTGCACCAGGATTTTCCTGTAGCAACACCTCAAGGTGCTCCACATCAAGTGCTCCTCCATCGAGCAATCGAACATACCTCACGCAGATCACACCCTGTCGCTCCATTGCTTCCAGAGTATGCAAGACCGCATGATGCTCTAGTACCGACGTGATAACCACCTGCAGCCCTAGCGTCTCTACAGCGGATCGCAACACCATGTTGTCAGCCTCTGTGCCACCAGAGGTGAAAAATATCTCTGCGGGCGAAGTGTTGAGCAATTCTGCTATCTTTTTACGTGACCGCTCTACCACAGAACGTGCCGCTCTACCATGCGCATGTATAGAGGAGGGATTCCCAAAAATTTCGGAAAAATAGGGCATCATTTCTTCCAAAACTTCAGGATCAACAGGTGTAGTAGCAGAATTATCGAGATATACTTTCATCGGACAAAAATAAGGAGCATTTAACTTATCTTCGCGCAAATCACAACTTAGACTTTTATTTCATCAACAAATCACGCTTGCCAAAAAGCTATGAAAAAAGAAACCTATAGTTGTGTCTGTATAGACGATGACAGACTATTTCTGGAAATCCTTTCCAAGTACATCAAAAATCTTGACTTCCTAAAACTGGAAGCCATCTTCACCAACCCTATGCTTGCCCTTAATGAAGTCGATCAATCCAAGCCTGACATCATTTTTATAGACATAGACCTACCCGAGATCAATGGGTTCACGTTCATAGACGCGCTAGATTACAACCCTATCGTGATCATGATCACCTCACACTGGGAGCACGCAGACACCGCCGCAAAACACGGCGTAGACGCCTTCATCACCAAACCACTCAAAGGTACAGAGCAATTCACCGACACGCTATTTAATGCAATTGCTAAGAGGTGATCCCTAAAAGCTGACCCCAACACAGAAGCGAAAACAATCCGACACAATCGCCAAAAGTAATTTCTTGGAGGAATCTATCAACCGGATACAGATCGATAAGCCCCTCGTCGCTTCAACGAATGAGAGGAGCCCTAAACCTGACAGGTTTTTAGCCATTCACAAGAGTAAAAGTTAAGGTTTTCTGATGAGGTCATTTTGGTGAAGCTGGATCACTCCGTATTCCTAGGGGTAGGAATCAATATTCGACATTGAGCATTCAATAATCATTACTCCAATCATTTACATATTACCTCAAAGGCTCATAGTAGCTGGTTATTCACGAAAAACAATAATGAATCTTGAATCACGAAGTAATCCTCGATCTCTCCCCAGAAATACGGATTGATCCGTATTTTACATAACACGAAAAGTATAGACACAAAAAAAGACAGCCGTAAATGACTGTCTTAGTGTGGGCGCTGAGGGATTCGAACCCCCGACCCCCTCGGTGTAAACGAGGTGCTCTGAACCAGCTGAGCTAAGCGCCCAAGTGTGTATTTTTTCACTACTTGTTCCTAAATCCGTTGATTTGGGAGTGCAAAAATAGAAACCAAATTCATTATTGCAAACATTACGAGGATAAATTTTCAATTAATTGCATTTCGTAGGAATTCATTGAACTTGGCGGCCTTTTGACACACGACTAGTGCCTCCTCTACAAAACCTTGAGCAGCTACCTCCTCATCCGAAAACTCTTTAAGCACATAGAAACTTTTGTACCGAAGTAGATCGATAAAAGGATGATCCTTTGGATAGCCTTTTGGGGCTGTCTTGAGTTGCTCACCTTGAATCTTGCCAAAGGTGGATTTGAAATCCTCCGTATCTATCACAGCCATTAAATCCTTAGGATTATAATCTATCTCTTGCCGTATCTTCGCTAGCATATCAGGCAGAGGCTTATACATCCCTCCTCCTACGAAATTATGTCCTGGTGCCAAGTGCACATAAAACCCTGTCCCTTCAGATTTTTTTCCTTGACCTCCCATCAGTGCGCCAAAATTGGTTTTATATGGCGTCTTATCTTTGCTAAAACGAATGTCTCGATTGATTCGGAAAACACATTTTTTGGGATCTACTCCTGTGAGCGATGGATCGAACATCGCGATACCGTCAATGAGCACCTGGACTAAGCCCAAGAACTCCACACGGTGACCTTGATAGGCTGTGCGGTGCTCATCAAACCATTCCTTATTATTATTCTTGCTGAGCTCCTTCAAAAAATCTACAACTGGTTTCAATCCCATATCTCTTTGTTTTGAATGAGGCGTTCCATTTGCATACTCCTTGATCCTTTGATCAAAACTGTAGCTCCCGAGATTTTATCTTCCCTTAGATAATCTATGAGTCTATCCACGTCGAGCAATACATGCACAAACTCAGAAGCTTTCTTAAACTCATTTCCGACTAAGTAAAGATTCTTAATCCCTAACTCCTCCGCTTCAGAGACGATACGCTCATGCTCTACCATCGTATAGTCTCCGAGTTCCTTCATCTCACCGAGCATGGCTATTTTCTTTCCCACATTCATATTTGCGAGATTTCTCAATGCAGCCTTCATAGAATCTGGATTTGCATTATAGGCATCCAGAATGATCGTATTGGAACCGATTTCCACGATCTGTGATCGATTGTTATCTGGTTGGTAGGTATCTATGGCATTATACGGATAGTCCACTTCAAAATGCTTTGCAACCGTGACAGCTGCCGCTATATTCATATAATTATACTCACCTATGATTTCCGTACTATGCTCGTGATCTTGGTCATCGAGATAGTTTACATAGGGTTTTGCTTCGATCAGCTTACAACTGTCGTTCGGATAATCAACCGATTTTTCAAAACGCTTGGACATATTGACCAGTACAGAATCTAGCTTGTTGATGAAGGGGAGCCCATCTGTCTTTCGTAAGTAATCGAACAGTTCACTTTTGGCTCGAATGATATTGTCTCGCCCGCCAAACTCTCCGATATGTGCCGTACCTATATTGGTAATCAGACCATGCGTCGGCTCTGCGATACGGCAGAGCAACGAAATATCTCCAAGGTGATTCGCTCCCATCTCGATGATCGCAAAATCGACCTCACTATTGATCCCTAATAAGGTCAGCGGCACCCCGATATGATTGTTAAGATTACCCCTAGTATAGTGCACTTTGTATCGCTCACCGAGTACGCGTGCAGTCAGTTCTTTGGTTGTCGTTTTGCCGTTAGACCCTGTGATCGCTAGGAAGGGAAAGGTAAATTGTCTGCGGTGATGATTAGCGAGCAACTGTAGAGACTGTAGCACACTATCCACCAAAATACAGCGGTCATCCTTCACTATAGCAGGGTCATCGACCACAGCATAAGAAGCTCCGGATGCTATGGCTTGCTGTGCGTATTGGTTTCCATCAAAATTGTCGCCACGGAGGGCAAAAAAGAGCTGTCCCTTTTCAATAGATCGTGTATCGGTATTTACACCAGTACTGCTTAAAAACTTATCGTATAAACTAGAAATGAATTCTTTCAATATTTTTGTCTTTTGCCGTCGTAAGGTAAAATTTATTTATGGGTCATTCAATAAACAATCCAAAGTATTGGCGTATAATGGAGGTATCAACACGCTAAGATGAAAAGTCTTCTAAAAATAGTCATATTATCTACGCTCACCCTCCACGGGGCGACCAAAGCACAAACCACGCTTTCTCCCTACACACCTGTCGTCTACCATCAGGAACAAATCCATTTCCCCTTCGCTGGCGGCATCAATAGTGCCCAATATCAAACGATGGATTTGGATCATGATGGAGACCTGGATTTGATTGTTTTTGATCGATCGTCGGACAAAATCAACTGCTACGAAAACCAACAAGACCACTATACATACCACCCCGAGTTCGAACATCTGTTTCCGTCAGGGATTCAAAACTGGATGATACTCAAAGATTATAACTGCGATGGACGTAAAGACCTATTCACCTCCTCGCAACTCGGTATTCATGTCTATCAAAACACCTCGGATGACTTCTCCATTAGCTGGGAAGAAGTCGCCAACCCACTACTCACCAATATCAACACCAATCCCATCAACATCTTTCTCAACACTACGGATATCCCATCTATAGAAGACCTAGATGGTGACGGAGATATAGACATTCTGGTATTCGACTTTGCGACGGGTATCACCATCGACTTTCATGAAAATCTCTCCATGGATCTCAATAAGACATGTGATCTGATCTACACCCATGCCTCTGACAACTATGGGGGACTTCAGGTATGCGACTGTGACAACTATCAGTTCGCAGGTGACTGCTCGGCTGGCGGTCGGCTCAAACACCTCGCCGGAAAAGCCATACTCTCTATAGACCAAAACCAAGACGGGCTAATGGACTTAATCATCAGTGAAGAAGATTGTCCAGAACTCAACTATCTAGCCAACCAAGGCAATAGCGGAATGGCACTTTTCAACTCCTTCTCTCCTGATTTCCCCTCCGAAAACGAACCACTCGATTTTACACTTTTTCCAGCAAGCTTCTACGAGGACGTGACCTTTGATGGTCAAAAAGATCTGCTCATCTCTCCAAATGTGAGAGACAACTCCCAGCGGAATATCAACTTCCAACAATCCAGTTTGGTTTATCCCAATCAAGGCGCTAATAGTTTTACTAGCTCACGAGCATTCCTACAACAGGAAATGATAGACGTAGGTGAATGGGCCTATCCCAGCATCGCAGACATCAATGGAGACGGCATCAACGATCTCGTACTTGGCAACAAAGGCTCATTGCTCCATGACCAATACGTCAGCACGCTAACGATATACCTCGGTCAAGCCGATGGCAGTTTTTCATTCCATAACTCGGATCAGTTTGGGCTTGGGAGTTTGGGACACACCGACATCAAACCACAATTCGTAGACATCAACGGTGACCATAGACTCGACTTGGTATTTACGTCTGTAGACGAAAGGTTTAGAAACAAAATGCACTACCTACTCAATCTAGGCAGTGGCGAAGAGATGACTTTTAATCTAAGCCAGCTGACAGAAATCACCATTAGCTACACCTCGGGTGATGACGTATTGCTATACGATATGGACGATGATGGAATACTCGATGCACTTATCGCTCGGAGCTATGGCGAGCTAGACTACTACCGCAACACTGGCGAAATGAACTTCGTCATCGAGACCTTTAATCTACTCGATGCAGAAAAGGGCGCACCTACCAATCTATCGATAACTATAGGAGACTTGGACAGTAACGGCTCGAACGACCTACTGACCACCGACCGTTCAGGCCAAATGACGGTGTACAACGACTTCCCAAACCAGCTAGGCCAGCCCTACAGCCTGCAAGTGCAATACGAACCCAATACCTCTCGGCACACCACCCGACTAGGTCGCTACACCAAACCTATAATCGGTCAGCTTTTCGGCAAAACAGTCGTCGCAGCAGGTAGCATACAAGGGGGGCTATGGCTATATCAAGCCTCCTCTTCAGATGCACCAGACCTAACATTGCTCGCCTACCCTAACCCTACTGGAGCGGATCGTCAAGCAACATTTCGCTCAAACCAAGATGCTACGCTCTACCTCCTCACCACCGCTGGACATCTCGTTCTCAAAGGCGTGTCCTTACGAGCTGGACAACCTCAGACCTTAGACTTCTCTACACTAAGGAAGGGGGTTTACATCGCCTACATCCAGTCTGGAAATGCTAAAGCTTCTCAGAAAATTATTGTTGATTGAGTTTTAACGGATATCAAACGCATCCGCATCACGCAAGAAAGCAAACTTTTGTCGTACCATATCCAGAGCCAGTTTATCTACTTTTTGGATTAGTATCCCTTCTTCACCTATCAGGGGACGTGTCATCTGCTCTCCTAGTGCATCATACACTGCACTGTGCCCATCATATAGATGCTCGTTACCATCCAAGCCTGTCCGGTTGACGCCTGCCACATACGCCAGATTCTCGATCGCACGTGCAGGCAGCAAGGTGTCCCAAGCCTTAATCCGTACTTTGGGCCAGTTGGCGACATATAACAGCAGGTCATAGCCATAGTCTCCGTCCAGCGTCACATGATTACGTGCCCATACTGGAAAACGCAAATCATAGCATACCATCGGACATATACGCCAGCCTTTATAAGTCACTACCAGACGCTCCTGTCCTGCAGTGAAGTAATCCTCCTCCTTGGCCAACGAAAACAAGTGCCGTTTGTCATAGAACTGAATCGTACCGTCAGGAAAAGCAAATACAAAACGGTTGTAAAAGTGCTCCCCTTGACGCACGATGTAGCTACCTCCAACTAATGCATCGCGCTGGACAGCCATCTGTAGCATCCACTTTTGCGTCTTGAGGCCTGACACCTCAGCGAGCTCTGCGGGGTTCATAGAAAACCCCGTACTGAACATCTCAGGGAGCAAAATCAAATCTACCTCCTCATGGATAGTCCAGATTTTCTCCTCGAACATCGCCAGATTCCCATCGGCATTTTCCCAGTGGAGTTCTGCTTGTATGATGGCAATCTTGAGGTCCTTCATTTTACTACTTTTTCTTAGGGAGTTTTATTTTATAATCTGCATCACACTTACCCTTGGTGATGTTGGCGAGTTTTCCTTTGAGAATGCGCTTTTTAAAAGGCGTCAGGTAATCCGTGAACAAGACTCCTTCAATATGGTCGTACTCGTGCTGAATAATACGGGCTTTCATCCCGTCAAATTCCTCTTCGTGTTCTTTGAAATTCTCGTCTAGATAGTTGATTCGCAGACGTTCTGGTCGGCTCACATCTTCGCGTATGCCAGGGATACTCAAACAGCCTTCGGTAAAAACCCATTCCTCTCCATCTTCCCAGAGTATCTCTGGGTTGATGAATACTTTTCGAAAGTCGGACATATCCTCTTCACCCTCCTCATCGTCTAGGGGGCTACCATCCACGACGAACATACGTATCGACATACCAATCTGTGGTGCTGCTAGACCGATCCCACTGGCACTCGCCATGGTCTCGAACATATCCTCAGCGAGCTTCTTTACATCAATACTTCCTTCTTCTATATCCTGAGCTTCTTTCTTCAAAACAGGATCTCCATATACCACGATCGGATAAATCATATACTAGACTCTAAAAACGACTGTAAAATAATCGTCGCACTCAATTTGTCGACGTTCTCTTTTTTCCTTCGGTCACTTTTTTTCATCCCGCCATCTAGCATCGCTTTTTTAGCCATCTTGCTGGTAAAACGCTCGTCAACGGTATGAATTTGGTGCGTTGGAAATTTTTTCTGGAGCAAAGTTATAAAATGCCTTACAGATGCGGTACTATCTGTATCCTTATTCATCAAATCCTTGGGCATCCCGATCACAATCGTCTCAATCCCCTCGGTCTCGTGATACTTGGCTAAGTAGTCCAGCGCCTGATATGTTGGCACAGTATCTAAAGGTGATGCGATGATCTGCAATGGGTCGGTCACTGCTAGCCCTGTTCTCTTTTTGCCATAGTCTATGGCGAGCACTCTCCCCATTAGTTTTGGATTACTTTGGTTCTGAAAAGTGCCTTAGCCCTTTTCTCTAGTTCCATGGCTTTTGGAAACAAAATATCGTTCTCTATACGCGCATGCACCTGTAGCTTGTCATCAAAGGCCTTCAGCTCCTGCAGGATAACCTTGAGCTGGACATCCTGCAAATCTACCAAGCTATAGCTATTGGTAATCCCACGAATACCCGCCATCTCATCGTCAGAGTCGTGGTGGTGGAGTGCAAATTCTTGAATAGAAAAATCATCTCGATCCAAGAGTGGGTTACGAGAATTCGGTTCGGTTAAGTAGCTATCAAGATCGAGAATGTACGCAAAAAACTTATCCTCCTCTTCGTAGATATGTTTGATAAAATCCTCTACAAACATCGGTAAGATCATTTTCAAATCTTCCTTTAATACAGAAGTCGTTCCTCCATTGAGTCGGTTGACAGTCTTGAGCAGAAAGGGTAGCGCATCTTTGATAAATACCTGATGTGAATGCTTAAGATAAGCGATCACCAACTCTACTGGACATTTTCTTAAAGCTAAAAAATCCATCGCCCGTTCGCTTCTGCTGTTTTCTAGCACGGCAGACAATTGCTCCGAGGAGAGATTGTGTTCAGCACACACCTCTTTCAAGGTTTTGTTTCTGGATTCATAAAACTCAACCCCAAAAAAATCCAGCACTTTGGCATAGACAAAATTCTCGTTGATTAAGCTTTCTATTGATTTGTTCTCCATAGGGTTATTGAGTAATAGCGTCTACCAAAGATAAAAAATCAGAAAGCGAGGAGCAATTAAAAACGAAGACTCCTATCAAAGATCATCTAAATGCGACCTATAATAACGCTTGTATGATTTTGGTCATGGACATGCCTTCTGCCTCCGCTTTGAAGTTGCGCACAATACGGTGACGCAGCACAGGTTCGGCGATAGCCTTGACATCTTCGATATCCGGTGAATATTTACCACTTAGTAGCGCATTGCATTTGGCAGCTTTGATGAGGAACTGTGATGCTCTAGGTCCAGCTCCCCACTCTAGATAAGATTTGGTCACATCTGTAGCACGATCAGAGGTAGGACGTGTCTTATGCACTAGGTCTACGGCATACTCTACCACATTGTCTGCCACAGGCACGTCGTTCACCAACTGCTGAAAAGCGATGATTTGCTCTCCATTCAATACTGGTTTCACTCCTTCCGACACATTTATCTTTTGCTTGACGATATCTACTTCGGACGCAAAAGACGGATAATCTAGCGTCACCATGAACATGAATCGATCAAGCTGCGCTTCGGGTAGCGGATAAGTCCCCTCTTGCTCTATTGGGTTCTGTGTCGCGAGTACAAAAAATGGTTTTTCTAATTCCCATTTCTTTCCTCCGACAGTCGCCGAATACTCTTGCATCGACTCCAGCAATGCCGCCTGCGTCTTAGGTGGCGTACGGTTGATCTCATCAGCGAGCACGATATTCGAGAAGATAGGCCCTTTGATAAATTTAAAGTTTCGGTCTTTGTCCAAAGTCTCCGCTCCCAAAATATCCGACGGCATTAGGTCAGGTGTGAACTGAATACGACTAAAATCTAAATGAAGTGCCGAAGAAATCGTTTTGATCAAAAGCGTTTTGGCCAGTCCTGGCACCCCTACCAACAAAGAGTGCCCCTGACAGAATATAGCCGTCAACAGTAGTTTCACGACATCATCTTGTCCGATGATTACTTTAGAAATTTCCGCTTTGAGATCAGTGTAAGCCTTGTGCAAGGCGTCCGCTGCTTCTACTTCATTTTTGAATTCGGTCATATGATTTCTTAATCTAGCAGGATACGACAATAATCGTACTCTTCGTCTATGTTGATGTATACCTCGCCTTGCGCACCTTTGAACCAGTCAGACATGATACCGTTGCGCTTGTTAGCAAGTGCTGCCGACCTGATCTTCTGATAGTCATCCAAAAGATTCGCTTGGTGGGGTGGTATTTTTGCTCTGTAATATACAATTCTAACGGCAGCTTTGCCATCAGGCATCTTATACTCGAAAGGTTTGGACACCTCGCCGACTTTCATCGTGTCGATGGTGAAAAACATCGTAGGATCTAGCTCCTCCACAGAGATACGCATGGCACCATCTGCATCACTAAAATACCCCCCGTTACCACTGGTCTGCTTGTCATCTGAGTGCTCCTTGGCCAATATATCGAATCGCATACTGTCTCTGACAATACTCGTTCTCAAGCTATCCAAAAAGTCCTTGCTCTCCTGAATATCTGACTGTGTTGCTTTGGGGATCAGCAAAATGTGTCTGGAGTTGTACCGATTTCCTCGGCGCTCGATGAGCTGAATCAAGTGAAACCCAAACTGGGTCTCTACTGGCTCGGAAATTTCTCCTGGCTTCATGCCTAAAGCTGCTGCTTCGAACTCTGGCGCGAGTTCGCCACGGTTAAAGAAACCTAACTCGCCTCCCTGACGCGCCGACCCTGGGTCCATCGAGTACTTACTTGCCAGTACCCCAAAATCCATCCCATTTTCAATTTGATCCTTGAACTCTAGAAGTTCCAGTCGGATTTGATCTTTCACCTTGTCATTAGGCTCAGGGATTTTAACCAAGTGGCCAATCGTCACTTCGGTAGAAAAATACGGCAAACTATCCGATGGGATCTTCTTAAAGAAACTCTTAACCTCCGAAGGAGTAATACTGACATCCGCACTGATGAGACCCTGCATCTTTTGTACAATCATCTGCTCTTTGATCTGATCAAAGAGTTCCTCTCTAAACTGAGCCACTGTCTTACCGTAGACTTCTTCTAGCTTTTCTTCGGAACCGATCTGCTGGATAAAATAAGACATCCGCTGATCCAGATTCTGCTCTACCTGTATGTCCATCACCTCCACCGAATCGAGTTCCGCTTTGGCTACCATGAGTTTATTGATCACGAGGCTCTCTAATATCTGACACTTCACATCTCCCTGGGTAATCTCCCCTCTGGACATGAACTCCATATAGCCTTTTTCCAACTCAGACTTGAGCACAATATAATCATCCACCTTGGCGATGATCTTGTCTATCACTACTCCCTTGTCTGCCTTTTGTCCCATCGCTACCGAACAGGTCAGTAGCAACACGATCAGACTTGCCTTAATATATTTCGAATTCATTGTTCTCTTTTGCGTTCTTTAATAGGTCCTCCTCTAGCTGTCTCCTCAGTTCGACCTTCTTCTTATTGATTAGAATGCTTTCTATGTTATCATGGATGTATTCCAATGGAGAAATTTGATTGGAAATTTTATAATCAAGCAAGCGTATGAAGTAATAGTTGGATTCATCCGAGCTCTCTATGTAGCTATTGTTTTTTAAAAAGGTGACTTTGTCCTGCACATTGGCAAAGGGTGTGCTAGCGATCACTTCATCGAAATTGAGCCACAGCTCCGTCTCCAGCGAAGACTGAGAGGCAAACCGATAACAATAAGATTGGATCTCTTCTAGGTCAGAATTAGGGTAGGAGCGAATCAGCTTGCGAAAATTATCCATCTGAGGCGCTTCGGCAGGTACTACCGCATAAAGGCACCTGATGATGTTTTGTCGGAGAATAAAATTTTCAAACTTATCGTCGTAATAGGTCTTGATTTCATCTTCTGAGATGTTCTTCTCCAAACGCTGGTTCACGTAGTACTTTTCAAACTCATGAACCATCAGTGCATAGCGATAGTCTAGTACTTTGCGTTCGATATTCGCCTCATCAAAATCGATCTCTTGCGAAGCGCGTGAAATTGTTAATTGCTTTCTAATCCACGAATCAACGTACTTCTGAATGATCTGAGCACTATCAGTACTCCCTGAGCCTGTCAACCCTTCGATATCATCTTCATACAGGTACACCTCATTGACGCGAGCTATGGCCTTCTTGTCCTCTTCGACAACTGGTTCTAACGGAGCATAGAGTTTCTCACAGCCAGATAAGACTAGACTCAGCAATAGGGCAATATTAATTGAATGTTTTAACAAAACTCTTCAGTACTTTTTTGTTCAGCTTATATGGGTACTTTTTGCGCAATTGCGCAATCCATACTTGCTCTAGTTCCATTTGATAATCTGAAATCACGAGACCTCTCACACTGTCCAATGGTCGCTGTGCAGCAGGAATCACTTTGCTGACCACCCATAGGATGTGATAATCCTCCGTAGATTGGTGGTGATTGCCCACCGTCCAGTTTTGATCAAGGAAATCAACTTCTCCTTTCTTAATTTTCAAATCATCAATTTGCAAAGCTAAAGCTTCTTGGGAATTGAATAGACTATCCAACTGGGAATTTGAAAAGCTCAGGTAACTGCTCGCACTATCCAAAACCGCTTTGTCCTCTGCGGTCAATTTCCGTACCTGTAGAAACTCCTCCGATACATAGGCATCCTTGTTGAATTCATAATAGTCCTGTAGCCCTACACTATCCGTCAATGCTTTTTGCCAGACCTCCTTCTCCATCAGGTTAAACAGCAAAATACCGCTCCTGTATTCATCCAAAATCCGCTGATACTCCACATTGTTCTGCTCGACAAAAAGCATCTCTGCATCCAAAATATGTTTGGTCTCGAAGCGTTGGTAGAGCTGTCGCTTATACGCTTCCAAATCTGCAGACTGTCTGTTTCGTTGATTCTCCTCCGCAAAAGCATAAAAGTCTCCAACAGTGTATTCCTGATCTTCCAGCGTAAAGAGCGCATTGGCAAGCGTTGTACTCGTCGTGTCGTAACTCCACTGTCCCATCTTCACAGTAGAATCCATAGCAGATAGCGCCTCCCGCCAAACCACTGAATCCAACTGATAGGTATGTTCTTTTTTGAGCGTAGTGATCACCACAGATTGTGTCGCTTTTGATCTGCTATCCCGCTTGACACGCTGCTCTAATTCTGCCTGCATGTCCTCGAAACTCCCAACAGGCTTTTTCTCCAGCAGCATTATGATATGCCACCCAAACCGCGTCTCCACTGGCTCACTCATGTCTCCTGGGTTCTGTAACGCAAATGCCGCATCCTCAAACTCCGGCACCAAAGCCCCCGTCCCGAACCATCGCATCTCACCATTATTGTTAGCTGAACTCTTGTCCTCGGAGTACATCTTGCACTGCTCATTCCAGTCCTTTCCTTCCTTTAGATTCTCATAGATCGAGTCGATCTTTCGCTCTGCCCTATCCGATGCACTATCCTGCTGATGACGAATCATAATATGCGCTACTTTGACTTGCCCTCTAGCAGGACGCTTGTCGATGACCTCTAGTAAGTGATACCCAAACTGGGTTTTGATTGGCCCCACGACTGTGCCTACCGGGTTGTTATAAGCAGCATTTTCGAATGGATAAACCATCTGTAGCACAGAAAAATAACCCAAGTTGCCCTGATTCATCTTTGCACTGGGATCTTCGGAATACTTGGTTGCCATAGTTGCAAAGTCCGCACCCGCTGCGATCTCTGCCTTAATCCCTAAAAGGCGGTTGTAGACCGCTAAAGTATCGGATGGCAATGCATTTTCGTCTACTTTGAGCAGAATGTGAGCAGCTGACACCTCTGACTGCAACCGATCGTATGCTTCTTCTAATAGATTTTGGTTGTATTGGGTAGCAATCAAGTAGGGTTCTACCAACTGCTTTTTGTATCCTTCGAGTTCTTGTATGAAGGCTGGGCTCTGATCCATACCGAGCCCTTGAGCTTCCTGTACTTTCAGTCTAAATTTGACATAGAGATCCAAATACTCCTCCACCTTGTACTCTGCACTATCCGCGCTAGGTGGTTCAGCATTTTTCAAAAAATAATACTCGAAAGTTCCCAGATCATAGTTTTGATCACCGAGACGAAACAGGTCTTTGGACAGCAGATTGCTATCGGTCTGGGCTTGGGTATAAAAAAAGGTAAGGGAGAGTAAAAGGGTAATTACAGATTTTAACTTCATTGTCATTTTAGAATTTCTTCATCATTCGACAAATGTTACGATTCTTTTCTATTTTGAACTCCACTTTGTCCATTATATTTCTAACGAGCATGATCCCTAACCCTCCCTTCTTTCGAGAACGAATAATCTCCTCTAAATCTGGCTCTTTGTAGCTGTCATAGACAAAGCCTTTGCCATGGTCTATGATCTCAAATATCACACAGTGGTCTCCATGATCCTCTACAAAAAGCTCCAGCTTTTCGGATGCATCGCATTGGTTTGAATGTATAATGAGGTTGGCACAGACCTCATCTACCGCCAAAATAATCTTGTGGCATTCATTTTCGGAAACCCCCATATTGCCCAGCGTCTCCGCTACGAAAGCACGGATCTCTTTGAGTTTCTCCTTAGCACATGATGTCTTGAACTGGTGCATTATTTAACCGCCTCCAAGGCTTCTTCTTTATCTTTTTTAATCACTAACAATTGATCCAAACCAAGTATCTCAAACACTTCGAATACTTTTTCTTTCATTCCAAACAACACGAAACGAATCCCTTCAGCTTCTATCTCTTGAATGTTAGACATAAATACGCCTAAGCCTGCCGACGAAATATAATCCAAACCTCGTAGATCGACTAAGATGTGTTTGCTCTCAGTCATAGCCGTGGTGAGCGCCTCATCCAAATGAATGGACGAAGAAGCATCCACCTCTCCTGTCACTATGATCTCATAGTGTCCCGTCTGCTCATCTATCTGCTTCTCTATATTTACCATATCATTTAAATTTTAGAATCACCAACGTATAATCATCGTCCAACGAACGCTTGCCGCAGAACTCGTATAGCTCATCTATTATTCCTTTCTGTATTTCTTGAGGTTGTTGGTCTGCATATCGTGTCAACGCCGCAAGCAATCTATCCATACCAAACTGTTCTTTGCTGGCATTGCAAGCTTCCGTCACACCATCAGTGTAGAGCACCAGTACATCGTCCGGTTGATACTCGAAATCATTGACTTGTACGTATTTATGAAAATTAGAGTTTCTTAATATACCCAGTCCCAAGCCTTTGTTCTTGAAAAAATCTGACGTCTGGGTGTCGGTTCTATAGAACAATGAGGGGCAATGTCCTGCACGAGCAAAATTGATCCGCTGCTCATTACTATCGATCACAAAATATGAGACTGTAATAAAGGAAGTAGTCTCCAAGCAGCGACTCAGTGCGCTATTGGCATGGATCAAAAAATCCTTCGGGTCTAAATCCAACTGCACCAAACTTTGAAAAATCCCCTTCATCTGTGCCATGTTAAAAGCAGCAGAGGTCCCCTTCCCCGACACGTCACCAATGATCAACGCAGTGCGGTGGTCGTCCAGCTGGAAATAGTCGTAATAATCACCTCCCACCTCATCAGCAGCTACCGTGAAGGCATGTATATCAAATGCCTCGGTAGACACCAGATCACCTGGGAGCAACTTGCTCTGCACTCGGTTAGCAATATCCAACTCTTCTTTGTAACGCTCTGTCACGATGGCCTCATTGAGCAACCTGAAATTCTCGATCGAAATGCTCGCTTGGTTCACAAAAGTGTCGATGATATCTACCATCTCCTTGTTAAACCCATCATCCACCTGCTTGAGCAGGACGAGACTGCCTATTTTCCTATTTTTGATCAAAACAGGAAAATATAGAACCGATCGGCTCAGGGTGTTCTTAATATTAGCAGAGATCTTGGGGTAAACGGTGTTTTTTTCAAACTCCGAGTTCAGCACTTTCTTGAATCGACTCTTTTCAAATGCCTTTTCTATGTCTTTGATTTCCTTCTTTTGAAGATTGTAGGTGAGCGTCAACTCTACATCGTCTTCCTCATCATGTATCTCCAACCAAGCAGCATCAGAGAACACCGCGCTCACCGCACTATCCAGCAAGATTTCATATACTTTCTCTTCGCTCTCACCAGCAGGTATAGACTGGCTGAGTCGCTGAAAATTGACAGCCTCCTTGATCTTTCGTTCAAAAACAGAAGTAGTCGGTAAGTTGAACAGGATCACTAAAAATGAAATCAATGAATATACTACTATGAAAGTGATCACGGCTAGGATGTAAACACTGTCTAGCAAGTCCCTCACCAGTACTGTCTGCTCAGAATAAGACATCAGGGATTTGAAGAAATACCAGATATAGATTACCACCAAAAAAATGAAAAGCAAGCTCCTCCACTTCTGTTTAAAGTTGAGATAAGCGATCCACTTCAGATTAAAAGAAAGCACAATGCCAATCAACGCCAAGATAGAATACAGCACTAAAAACGAAGTATCCTGATAGTCATGCGAAAACAAATCAAAGATCAACGTCATCATCAGCGCATATTCGAATATCTGCCATGCCGCCAGTAGAGATTTGGATTTCTGATACAGAATCAGACGCTTCCACACCACATAGGTAGAGATCAAAAACCCAATGACCAAGCCTAGAATCACATGATAGAATAGGTTGATGATAAGCAGGTTCTGTGCGAATTTATGCGCGCCGAATATAGAGAAGAAAAACTCTATCATCAGAGTGACCAAGGTAGCAATCAGACCAAAAACAAAAACCCGCCAGAGTAACTCCACGAAGTTTACACTCTCGGCTTTCCCTATATTATAACGGTAGAAGGTCAGTACTGATATGATAAAAAAAGTCAGTAGCAGATTGGCCACAAAACCTGGCAATCCAAACTCAATATTGTTCTCCTGACTGAATAGCGTCATCATGTCGACTATTGTCAATAGCGACCAAAAGACAGATCCGAATATTACACTAAGTCTAATTATGCCTTTTTGGGATAGCATATACGCTTTTTATCAATTCGGGGCAATTTAGCAATAAAAGTGAAATTCTCGCCCTGCCTAAAACAACAAAGGCCTTGATAGATATGATCTAACAAGGCCTTCAAAAAAATTGTTAACGCATCTTCTTCCTATCGAGAATAGTTAGGTGCTTCTCGCGTGATTTGAATATCATGTGGATGAGACTCAGCCATCCCAGCACCTGTCACTTTCACAAAGCGCGCTGCTTTAAGCGCCTCGACATTGCCTGCTCCACAGTAACCCATACCTGCTTTCAAACCTCCTGTAAGTTGATAAAGCACCTCAGCTACCATGCCTTTGTATGGCACTCGTCCTACGATCCCTTCTGGGACTAATTTCTTAATATCATCTTCAGCATCTTGGAAATAACGATCCTTAGAACCATCCTCCATCGCCTCGACAGACCCCATACCTCTGTAGGTCTTGAATTTTCTTCCTTCGTAGATGATTACTTCTCCTGGTGCCTCTTCAGTACCTCCTAGCAACGAACCAATCATAATACAGTTGGCTCCTGCTGCGATCGCCTTGACAAAATCTCCAGAGAATCTGATACCGCCATCAGCGATGATCGGCACATCTCTTCCTTCGAGTGCTTTGGCTGCTTCATAGACCGCTGATAACTGTGGCATTCCTACTCCTGCGATGATACGCGTGGTACAGATACTACCTGGTCCTACCCCCACTTTGATAGCATCTGCTCCAGCATCTGCTAGCGCGACTGCCGCCTCTGCAGTGGCAATATTACCCACGATCACGTCTAGTTTTGGAAATTTACTTTTGATACGTTTACAGGTATCAATCACTCCTTTCGAGTGTCCATGTGCAGTATCGATCGATACTACATCTACGCCTGCTTCGAGCAGCTTCTCTACTCTTTGTTCGATATCTGGCGTGACACCTACCGCTGCACCTACTCTCAGTCTACCAAACTCATCCTTACAAGCCATTGGCTTGTCGATGTTCTTCAGTATATCCTTGTAAGTAATAAGTCCTGTTAAGACCCCTTTGTCATTGACGATAGGTAATTTTTCGATTTTGTGCTCTTGCAGGATAGCCTCAGCTCCTTTAAGCCCCACTCCGTCATTGGCAGTGATGACATTTTCACTGGTCATAACCTCTCTCACGCTGAGCTTTGGGTTCTTTTGGAAACGCAAATCACGGTTGGTCACGATTCCGATCAATTTACGATCTGTATCAATAACAGGAATCCCACCGATTTTGTATTCTTTCATACAAGCCAATGCATCACCGATCGTAGCAGTCTCTGGTAAAGTGACTGGATCGAGGATCATACCACTCTGCGATCGCTTGACCTTGCGCACCTGAGCAGCCTGTTGCTCAATCGTCATGTTTTTGTGAATGATACCAATACCGCCTTCTAAAGCCATCGAAATAGCCAAAGCGGAATCCGTGACAGTATCCATCGCGGCAGACACTAAAGGAATGTTTAATTTGATATTCTTCGTCAAATAAGTACTAGTATCAGTATCTCTTGGTAAGACCTCCGAATATCCTGGGAGAAGAAGCACATCATCATATGTGAGCGCCTCGAAAACGAGTTTAGAACTGTCGAAATGCATGGGCAAATAAGTGTTTTTATTTGCCGTGCAAAACTATGGTCTAAAGCATGATTTTCATCACCTTCTTCACAATATTTTCAATAAAAACATGGAATAAATTCCAATACCCACAATAATCAATTTGTAATGATTATAAATAATAGTCGTGACAGCTCTTTGACATTAATAATTATCATTTTGACTTAATTTTGCCTCTTGGAGAGTGAGTGATATATGCACAATCAATTTAAAGCAGTAGGATTATCTTATAAGAAAACCCCCTTAGAGACGCGGGAGTTATTTTCTATGGATCAAAAGGCAATCAAGGCCTTCTTGAATCTTTTGAATGACTATTCGGAGATTTCAGAAGCCATTGTCCTGTCGACGTGCAATCGTACGGAGATTTTCTACTCCTCACCTACTGACCAATTTGATACAATTCTCAAGCTCATCGGCATAGCCAAGGGCATAGAAGAGACACAAAACTACGCCCAGTACTTTTTTAGTTTCGCAAAACATGAAGATGCTGTCCTTCATTTGTTCAATGTATCCATTGGACTAGAAGCACAGGTGATTGGGGATCTCCAAATCATCAATCAGGTCAAGAATGCCTATCAATGGTCTGCGGACGAAAACATGGCAGGCCCGTTCATCCATAGATTGCTGCACACCATCTTCTTTACCAATAAGAGAGTCGTGCAAGAAACTGCCTTTAGAGATGGAGCAGCTTCTGTATCTTATGCTACAGTAGACCTGATCAGTGAGCTCACCACGGGCATTCAAACCCCTAAAATACTCGTACTCGGTCTCGGTGAGATCGGAGAAGATGTCGCGAGAAACCTCGAGAACATTGCCAGCAAAGAAGTCTTCGTCTGCAACAGAAGCATCGAAAAAGCACAAGCACTCGCTGACGAACTCGGCTATCAAGTGATTGACTTTGCGCAATATAAAAGTGCTGTGGCTGAAGCCGATATTATCATCTCTTCCGTCACTACTGATGAACCCATCATTCACAAGTCTCTCTTTGCAACCAACAAAGTAATGAGTCACAAATATCTATTTGATCTCTCGGTACCGAGAAGCATCGAAAAAGATATCGAATCTGTCAATGGGCTTTTGCTCTACAACATTGACAACATACAAGCGAAAGCATCCAAGGCCCTAGAAAAACGAATTGCGGCTATCCCGGATGTAAAAAGCATTATCAATGAAGCCATCACTGAGTTTGGCAGTTGGACACAAGAGATGGAAGTTTCTCCCGTGATCAATAAATTAAAAAACGCATTAGAAGATATTCGCAAAAACGAAATCGCTCGTCACCTCAAAAAAATCAGTCCAGAAGAATCTGAATTGGTAGATAAGGTAACCAAGAGCATGATGCAAAAAATCATCAAACTCCCAGTCCTTCAACTCAAAGCCGCATGCAAAAGAGGAGAGGCCGATTCATTGATCGAAGTGCTCAACGACCTATTCAACCTCGAGAAACAAGAAGAACAACTTAAAAAGTAAGCGTGAGGAAACTGATTCGCAGTGGTAGTGCTACCACTCTATTGCTATGTTTTCTTCTAACCTACACTTTACCCTCATTCGCTCAGGGCAATTATTCCTATTTTGAAGAAAATGAACGTGTGGGGCTCAAAGATAAAAATGGAGAAACCCTCATCACACCAAAGTATCAAAAGCTTGGTTGGTCATCAGGCTTTCAATATCCCGTCAAAGGTGTCATTGGCTACTACGACGGTACAGCATGGGGACTAGTCACAGTCAAAGGAAAAGTCGTCACCACTCCAAAATACTACAGCCTAGAAGCCGTGCATGGTAGCCTGATCATCGCATCTATCAAAGGAAAGTTCTCTAACCTCCTCCTATACGGAACAATCAACGCCAACGGGCAGACAATCATCAGCTTCAAAAACCAAACGATCAAACTAGACCATGATCACATCATAGTCTCAGAAAAAATCAAACACAAACGCTACAGCGGCCTGTACACCCAAACCAATAAAGAAATCCTCCCCAAAAGTTATCGAACGATACAATACCTAGACCATGGTATGTTTCAGTTCACAGATACGCTAAACCAGCACGGGCTTGTACGTACGACGGGGGAAATTGTACTCACACCAAGCCTCGATAGCATCGCGCCCTATTCTGGAGACTATGCCCTCGTGTACAAGACCGGAAAAGTCGGATTAATTTCCGCTCAAGGCCAGTACATCCATCAGCCCAAATACAAAGCAATAACCAGCGACCAGACGACAATACCCTTCGATCAATTCGACATCAAAACATCAGAAGACCAACTAAACGGCAGCTGGTCTGCGGACTCTATTTTTATGATTAGAGATCGGTTCTTAGCCATCTGTACCAATGGCTGGGCTGAGATCATCAATCAAAACAAAGAGACAGTTTACCGTGGGCTTCTTCCTACGAAAATTGACGCTTTCAAAAGCCACCTAGTCATCACCAATTATAAGACGACTACATTGATTCCATCCGGAAAAACTGTCTTTAGAACTGTCAATTTTGACAGTGTCAAAATTGACAAACATTATCTCTATGGATATACCGACAAGCATTGGAAGGTCTACAATTCCTTTGGTCGTGAACTCAATGGCAAAAGCTATGATGGTATTCAGACCGAAAGCAACAACCTGATTCCTGTCAAAAGAAATGGCTACTGGGGCTATCTGGACTTATCTGGTGAGGTAGCCATCAACTACAAGTATGAAGCTGTCAGCCCATTCTTCCAAGAAATAGCTGCGGTCAACTACTTAGGTTACAACAACGTCATCAATCAATTCGGAGAAGTCGTGGGAGAAGCCTCTTATGATTCCATCTGGATAAATCACGACAATACTGCGCGCGTCAAACAACGCTCCAGAACAGACATCCTCAACAAGAATGGTGCGGCACTCTTCCAAACCTACAATCAACTGACACCTCACCAACTGGGCTATCTGGAAAAAACCGAATCAGGGCAAGTCGGCCTTATCGATCACAATGGCCGTATACTATTCTACCCAAAATATGACATGATTTCGCCACTCATCAGAGACCGTTTTATCATTATTCAAAAGCGGAACCAAATAGCCGTTTCTTTCAAAGACGGGTCTTTTTTGATCCCTTTCACAGACGACTACCAAGCTATCTCAGACATCTCAGAAGGTTTTCTCTCTATCCAAAAAGACAATCAATACGGTTTTATTGATTTTGATCAGCAACTGCGCATCGCCAATCGCTATGACAGTGTTGGGCATTTTCAGGAGGGCTTATGCCCTGTCCGGTTACACGGTCACTGGGGCTATGTAGACAAAAAAGAAGAGCTAATCATACAGCCTAACCTGGACAGTGTCTCTCACTTTGTTGATCACATGGCTATTGTAAAAAGAGATGAAAAATATGGCGCGTACGGTATAGATGGTGAGATAGCCATAGACATCAACTATGACCAAATCACAAAGACTCCTCGTGGTATGTTCATCGTAGCGTCAAATCAAAAATATGGCTTATATGACAGTCATGGAAACAAAATACTTAGCCCTTCCTATGACCTGATCTCAGAGAGTAGTGATGGCTATTTCATCGTATCGCGTAGAGCAAAAGCAGGGCTGATGAATACCAATGGACTTTATACAATTCCTCTAAAGTACGATGAAATCTACGAATTGAAATATGGACAATATGTCTGCAAGAAAATCGTGAAGTAGATTATTTTTTCAACCCAACAATGGCAGTATATACCTTGTCCATGTCAAAGTAACGCCCCACTGCTGCCCGAATATCCTCTGACTGGATAGCTTTCAAGGCCTCAAAGTAAGATTCGTAGTAATCATACCCAAGTCCAAAATCACTCACCTTTTGAAACATCTTCATCAACTGGAACGGGGTATTGATCCCTGCTAGAAAAGTACCTGCGAGATAGTTGCTTACTGCTTCGATCTCCTCATCACTTACCCCATGTTGCTGTAGTGCATCGATTTCCTTTTTGATTTCGTCTAAGGTATCCTGCGCATGTTCTGCTTTCACATCCGTAGAAATCACCCCGAAAGAACCATGATCTAAATGAATGGGGTAGGAACTGATCCCATAGGTATAACCTTTTTCTTCACGGATATTTTTCATCAGGCGAGACCCAAAATAGCCCCCCAAAAAGGTGTTAGCCAGCAGATAATCAAAGTAGCCATCCGTCCCTTTGTTTGGGATATCCCACGCTAGACGAATAGAAGTCTGTAAGCTATCTGGGCGCTCGACATAGCAGTCATGCTGCGTGCTTTTTCGTTCATATCGCAGCTCGCCTCGATCTAAGGTTTTGATATTGGAGAAATTAGCTTTTACAGCAGCCAACATCGACGAATCGATCTGACCTGATAGATAAATACGCGGCTGATTAAACAAATAGTTCTCGTAGTAATCCACCACATCCTCCCTCGTCAAAGCATCGATCTGCTCCATCTGCAATGCACGACCATAAGGATAATCGAGTCCATAAAGAACCTCACGCATCTTTTTAGAAGCGTACATGTCATTCTTTTGATCGTTGAGTCGGAGTTGATCTTTCCTCAGAGATTTCAATCTATCGATAGATTCCTGAGGGAATACTGATTCGTACAGCACCTCCATCAACAGCGCGACCACTTCGTCAAAGGTTTTGGTGACGCCAAAAACTGCGATAGAAATATCGTCAAAGCCAGCTGACACCTCGATAAAAGCGCCTAACCGATCAAAAGACGAAGAAATATCTCGGCCTGACCGTATCTTAGTGCCCTCCAGCAACATCTTAGCAGTGAGCCAAGAGATCGCCTGCTTGGGCTCATACCAAATCCCTGCGAGTACCTGCAGCTCCAGTTTGAAAACGGGTTGCAGACCTGCATTGATGGTAAATAATGGAATGTTGTTTTTTAAACGCGACTCTTCCGCTTCTTGTATCGGAGAGTAGCGTATTTCGCCCGCTTGTGGGGCTATTGATCGATCGAGCATTAATTGAGATCCTCTTTGCTATCTTCTTTGTCAAAATTGAACAACAGCGAGAATCTAATCGTCTCTGCCAATGGGTGATCTTGCTTACCTGGAATCAAATAAGAGAAATCTATCCCAAATTTCTGATACCTAAAGCCAACACCCAATGTAAAATATTTTCGTCCTCCCTTGGCATCATTCTCATAGAAATAGCCCGTACGTGCCGCGAACAGCTCTTTGTACCAATACTCCGCTCCGAAAGAGATCATGATCTCCTGCATCTCTTCCTCAAAGGTAGGCTCAGGTGCATCTGAGAAAGAACCAAACATCCCGCTAATCAAGTTTCTATTCGGATCTTTACCACTTTTTAATTTTCGGGTACCATCAGCATTATATACAGGATCACCATCCTCATCAAATTCATATACAGGAGGAGTAGGTACCAGTAGTTTGTTGAAATCTACGGCAAAAGTCAGGCTATTGAATGGGTCTAACTCTAGCTTCAGAGCTGTACCAAGTCTTAGATTGATTGGGATAAAATCTTTGAACTCATCGGTACTGTAGGTTACTTTCTGGCCAATGTTAGACACATGCGCTCCCAGTGCCCAGTTGGCATTGGTACTCCCGAGGTGAATGTCCTTGTTGTAGTAGGTCCCGATATCTACAGCCACACTCGATCCTTTTTGACTCACTCCTGAGATACTACCGATAAGGTTGGACCAGATATATCTAGCTGTCACTCCGATACCTAGATTTTCACTCAATTTTCTAGAGTAAGTAGCATCTACCGCGCCTTCTCGTGGGTTATCTACTCCGAGCGGTTCGCCGAACTCCCCAGTCAGCTGAATACTCCCCAGGTCAAAGTATCTCATAGACACAGCGACTGCTTGTACACGATCTATCTTGTAGTAACCCGAGAGATAGTACAGCGCCATGTCGTTGGTAATAGTCGCCAGCCATGGAGAATAGGAGATTGATGCACCGAATTTTCTATCTACAAATGCTAGTTTACCGTTGTTCCAGTGCACGCTATTGGCATCTGCACTCGTCGCTACGCCTACATCTCCCATACCAGAGGCACGAGAGTCAGGAGCAAACCCGATAAATGGCACTGCAGTTGTGATCACTCTGCGCGTAGTATCCTGCCCATTGACTACACCAGACTGTGCAAATAGTTGGAACTGCATAGCCATCAGCCCTACCAGCATTATTACTCCATTAATCTTAATATTTTTCATTCCAGTTGAGGTTATTACAAAACAATGATCTTGTTGTAGACCTGCGATTTAGCACCATCTACATTGCTTTGCACTACTAATTTATAAATATAGATTCCTTTTTTCACTTTATTCCCATTGGCATCACTGCCATCCCATTCAATGTCCTCGACCAAAGTAGGTGCTTCTCGCACCTCATAGTCTATCCTCAATACCTGCTGGCCTTGCAAATTGGTGATGGACAGGGATATATCCAAATCTTCCCCCAATCTATCGTGCAAAAAGCTGAATGTTGTTTGATCCTGCATCGGGTTTGGAAAATTTTTAACCTCCGATAATAAAATTTTTAACTCATCAGAAACTTGAAAAGTCACAGTGCTTTCTGATTTGTTATTTTGATTATCATAAGCCACTAGCCTGAGGCTATGTTTGCCATCACTGAGGTTGTTCATCGGATACAAAACCCAGCCTTCTTGGTAAGTATCTAGGCTACTTGTATAATAAGCGTTAAGTGTTACTCCTTCCTCATCGTCCAGGTACATCATGATATTGGCATCAGCCCCTAGTCGAGAAGTATTGATCCCACTGATGTCTTGGAGACGCGCCAATAGTATCGTATTCTCACCAACTTGGTCACCAGTTTTAAATCCCGTGTCTCCCATATACAAGTGCATAACAGGGGCGCCTTGATCAACTATCGGGTCGGTCGCAATTCCTCCTACTATGACTTCACTATAATAGCCATGAGCATCGGTAGCGCGCAATGAGTCCTGCGCATAAAAGCTGACTTTCCCTTCCCCGAAATCATAATCGATATTTTTAGAGACAATGGTTTCGATCGTAAAAGCTCCATTCGTCACCGTGGCATCTCCTTGAAACAAAATCACATCCCTATCCTGATAGGTCGCAGGGTCTCCTTCGTCTCCCAACGTGGTAAACGGTGCAGGTTTATCGAACAAAGTCACCGTCACTTTCCCTTCAAAAAACTCGTCTCGGTCACCGGTAGCAGTCATTATCTGACCTGACAGGGTGTAATTGCCTAGTGCTTTCAGGCTATCTAGGTCATCCAATGCCTGACCGTTGATATGAGTGAGTTCCACTGCTGACTCTGGGAAGGCCAAACGCATGCTCGCATCGCCTAGTAAACCATAGTTTCTATTGCCAAACCCGACCAAGCTGTTGTTTTTAGTTTCCTTCATCAGGTCTCCCAATCGTTTGAAATACTGCCCATCTTTCTGGCTCAGTGCTTCATAGAAAGCCTTATTTATCTCGTAATTGGTATCCGCATATACATCTCTTGTCGAAGTTAGCATCGCAATCGCCCCACCCTCTGGAGCTAAAAGAATTTGCTCTCCACCAGACACAACTTCTGGGTTGTCATAGTTACCAAAAGCACAAGTAGCAGTGACGACAAAGGGCAGTAAGTGTCGGTTGCTTAATTTTTCAACCATGTCCACTGTAAATACCTGCTCTGTAGCCAGTACCCGTTCATTGCCATGGCCTACATAGTTCAGTATCAGCGATCCCTTGGTCAAAGCCTCTAGAAACGCATCGCTAGCCCGTGGCGAACGCTGATCCAGCTCCCCCATCGCTCCAACCTGCTCATAACTGTCCAGAAAAATTCGTCGAATATTGAACTCTCGCCGTGATGTATCGACCAATGTTGCTAAACGGTCTGCATCTCGCTGATGTCGTTTACCATCTTCATCATCCGCAAAAAACACCACTTTGTTTTTCCAGTTGCCATACATAAATCGGCTCGTCTCATAGCGTATCACCTTATCTACATATTGCGCTAGCTCCGTCGGCGTACGGACAGGGACACGGCCGATACCGAGCTCGAGGGTATGGTCTCCTGCTGAGGTTTCGATCCATTCACCTTCATCATCCTCCATAAATCCCAAAAAATCATCCGACGAATAACTATACAAGGGGTGTACAGAGTTTCGTGCTTCATAGACAGGTACCCAATTGGTTTTATCTGATATTCTATCTTTGTAATCATACGAGCAGTCTCCCAGTAGTGTCACATACTTTAATGTGCCATAGCTATCGTACTGATGCTTGATGAAATCTCGTAAGGCAGTCAAATCTTGACGCCCTGACGAAAACTCATTGTAGATATCCCCTACCGTCACCACCTGCGTCGCTAGCCCATCGTGGCTTGCTCTGAAATCTGCCAAGCGTTGTGCCTGCTTCTCAAAAGAGCTATTCGTTATATAAAGTACTTCGGCCGAAGCTAGCCCATGTAAGTTTTGATTGGGTACTTCTCCTACCACAATCGGCTTTTCTATATGGGATTCGTCGAATGCCCAATACTGTACTCCTGCTACTGCCTCGAAGCGTAGACTCTCATTTTCTATTAACGCTTGTTGGACTTGTACAGCAGTGGGATCTGTAATATCCCAAACGTAGCGGTTGGTTTCACCTCCTGAGATTGCCAACACCTCGTTTTCAGGATAAATAGACATTACACCATGGTCTAGGTTGAGCACATGTCGAGACACCAGATGACCGTAATCTATATAGCCCTTGGCATTGCCAGATGAGATTTCAAAACCAATAGTGAGATCCAATTTATCCTCCACATGACTGGCTATCTCGTAGCGTTCATATCTAATGTCCGCCTGTGTTTCATATTGATCACCAGACATAGGTGTCATATTGATCGTCCCCAATGTCTCCCCTCCTAGAGCACAATGAAAAGCTGACGGCACAACCGCTTCGGATACTACTCCTACATAGACTGTCAACGGGCTGCCAGTGACATACCCTGTCGGGTCATGTTTAATCGTGGTTTGAGGCACCCCATTCGAAAGCCGTTCTCCGAACCATTCTCGCCCAGAGGACAGAATGTTAACCAAATCTTCTTCGAAAATGGATGTTCTCCAATAATCAGTGGTGACCGTACCAGTCGTTGTTCCAACAGGTCGTGTTGCCATACGCTTGGCCGCTTGCTTTTTCTCTGTGACGAAGTAAAAAGAACTATCACTATAAATGTTTTTTTCGAAAAGAAAATCTCTAGTTACAGGATCAAAATCAACCCTATGTGGTGATTTGCCATAAAACAATAAATAGTCGTCCTTGTCAAAACTACCATCCTCTAACCCTACAGCCATCGTAGCATTTTCGATTAGATCTACTGGTCTATCCGCACTGTTCGCTTGTGGCAGAATACCATTCACGGCATTGCCATAGACTGCTAAGTTGGCTGGATTGATTGATGATCGATCGATACCTAGTTTTTTGAGGACATTCGCATCTATTCGATACGCTCCGTCTTGCATGATGGCAATTTTGTACCAATCGCCCGCTCGCAATACAGACTGAGTCTGGCCTACAGCCATATATGCGCCTCCCATAGTCAGGAGATAAAAAGTGATATGAAGAAGACGTTTAATCAAGTTTTGGATCTAAAAAAAACAGAACGGAATAATCAACAAATGATTGTAAATCAGTGCCCTTCGGGCGCAGCTGCATTGACAAAAATAGACCCAATGAAGTAAAATACAATCACAAAAGGTAAAGCCATCACCTGAAATGTCGCTAAACCCACCAGAGAAAGACCAAGAATTAAATATCGTGCTTCATTGCCCTTCCAGCCAAAATGCTTGAATTTCAACGCCAAGAGTTTCACGTCTGTAACCAGCAAACTCGCCATGACGATACTAATCACTACCAAAACCCAAGGATTAGATAAAGTACTCTGGAACACTTCTGCACTTGCTAAAAAAGGCAAAGCACACAAAAACAAAGCATTGGCAGGAACAGGCAGGCCATGAAACGAATCGCTCTGTCGTTCGTCATTGTTAAACTTAGCCAGTCGCAGCGCAGAAAATGCTACAATAATTAATGCAACATAAGGCAAATAATCCTGCTCTGCATTCTCCTCTATCATCTTGAACATCACAAAGGCTGGTACCACCCCAAAAGACACCATGTCTGCCAAAGAATCCAAGTCTTTTCCGATATTAGAAGTCGCCTTGAGCAACCTCGCCGCAAACCCATCAAAAAAATCTGCTACACCCGATAGAAACACATAGTAGATTGCACGATCATAGTGTCCATCAAATATTTCGATCAAGGCCAGACAGCCAAAGATGAGATTGAGACAGGTCAGGAAGTTGGGTACGAAATTTCTTAGTCTCATTTCTTCACCGCACAAAATGGATTACTCGCCTTCTCCTTACCGATCGTCGTACTACCACCATGACCACAGTACACCACGGTCTCATCATCCAAAACAAAAAGTTTTTCATTGATGCTTTGAATTAGGGTATCAAAGTCCCCTCCTGGCAAATCAGTTCTACCAATACTCCCATCGAACAACACATCGCCACCGATACAGATTTTTTGTTCCTTATTCACCAGTACGACGTGACCAGGTGCATGCCCTGGTGTGAAGAACACCTCAAAAGAAGAGGTGCCAAAGGTGACTACATCTCCCTCGTTCATCCATTGATCAGGCTCTGTTTTGGTATAATCCGAAAAACCATAGGCCGGTGCATACACCTCGACGGATCTTAATGTAGCTTCGTCCTCAGGGTGTACGTATAGTTCCACTCCGTATTTCTTTTTCACAAAAGCATTGCCCAGCACGTGATCTACATGACAGTGTGTGTTGATTAGTTTGGTAACTTTGAGTCCTTCGTTCTCTATAAACTCCGTCAGTTCTTGCCTTTCAGTATCCTCATAGCACCCAGGATCTATGATCAAAGCTTCCTTGCTTTCATCGTATACGACGTAGGTGTTTTCATAAAATGGATTAAAAACGAAATTGTGTATCTGGATCATATTAATTAGGAATATATCTGCAAATTTGACCTAATATTGATCAATAGCAAAACACTTTAACATTGAAGGACTACCTCATCATCGGACATGGACTAGCAGGAGCTGTACTGGCGCATTCATTGACTGAAAAAAATCACTCGGTGATGGTAATTGATCAGCCAAATGAAAACCACTCCTCTACTGTAGCGGCAGGACTTTACAACCCTATCACTGGTCGTCAAATGGTCAAAACCTGGCTAGCAGATGAAATTTTCAGTATGCTAGAGCCTTTCTATCGTAAGTTAGAACAACATCTCGATGCTATATTTCTACAGGCTATAGGGATCTATCGCCCCTTTGTCAATCAGGAGGAGCAAAACGACTGGGACATCAAACAGTCTGATGAAAAATTCAGTCCTTTTATTTCGTTCATCCGAAAAAAACATCATCCCGAGTATCAACTAGACGATCCATTCGGAGGCATCCAACTAAAACCTGCGGGTTTTTTACAGATTCCAAAACTACTTCAGAGCAGCAAAGAAAAGCTCCTTCATCAAGCAAGCTATCTGGAAGAAGAATATGACGAAACACGACTCGTCGTTGCTAGTAACCACGTCGAATACAACGGCGAGACCTATCGCAAACTTATCTATGCGAACGGAACACGGGCACTAAACACGAACCTTTTTGGGTGGGTACCGCTACGACCTGTTAAAGGAGAAATCCTCCGTGGCAAATTAGACAAGCCACTCAAGACCATCCTCAACCGTGGTGTTTTCATCCTACCCACAGATACGGGTCTCGTCCGCGTAGGCTCCAACTATCAACATCATTTTGAGGACATCCTTCCCAGCAACAAAGGTCAAGAAGAAATCACGCGAAAACTAGAAAGTCTCCTGCACGAACCCATCGAAATCGTAGATAGTGTAGCCGGGGTGCGTCCTGCGACAAAAGACCGTCGACCAATCATTGGAAAACACCCTGAATATGAACATATTTATCTTTTCAATGGTTTCGGATCTAAAGGCGTCTCTTTGATTCCGTTTTTCACTGATAAATTCTTAACTTATCTATCTGACGAAACCCCACTAATGGAAGAGGTCAATATCACTAGATACTACAAAGCGTACCCATCAAAATAATGAACTGTATCACTGCATGAAGAACCGATTAGTCATAGCATGTCTATTCCTCCTTGCTACCTCCAGTGCCATAGGGCAATACAAGCCTCAGACTTTTGGTCAAAACAGGGTGCAATACAAGGAGTTTGACTGGTACTACTATGGTACAGAAGAGTATGACGTCCACTTCTATAGTCAGGGCGAAGAGTATGCTGACGTCACAGTAGATTTTCTACAGGATGAGTTCGAGAAAATCACCGACATGATCGGGTATGCTCCTTTTTCTAAAAGTGAAATTTTCATCTACAACTCACACACAGACCTACTTCAAAGCAATATTGGCGTAGGGGCTGCTACCTTCTCTGTAGCCGGGGAAACCAAATTCGTCAAACTACAAGTGGAGATTGCTTATCCTGGCAATATGGTAGATTTCAAAAAAGAACTAAGATTCAAAGTCTCCAAGATGCTGCTCGAAGACATGATGTTCGGCGGGAGTCTCACAGAGATGTTCCAGAGCAACTACCTGCTCAATCTCCCCGAGTGGTTCATCGAAGGAGCCGTCAACTATATAGCCAAAGGATGGGACGTGACTATGGATGATTATGTAAGAGACTACCTCACGGATAAGAAAATTAAAAAATTCAACAAACTAGAAGGAGAAGAAGCAGCACTAATAGGCCAGTCAGTGTGGAACTTCATCGCTATCAAATATGGCAAAAGCAATCTAAGCAACATCCTCAACCTCACCCGTATCATCCGAAATACAGAACATAGTGTAGCCAGTACGCTAGGGATGTCTTTTCGACAGTTTATGTACGAATGGGCGGAGTACTACGGCGTACCTAACGAACAATTAGACGACAGTTATATCGCTCCCACAAAGGATGAAAAGCTCATTAATGTCACAGGAAAAATAACCAAACTCACTGGCCTGAAAATAAGCCCACAAGGCACTCAAATCGCTTACATACAGAACTACAAAGGCAAGTACAAAATCATCATTAGGAACATAGAAAAAGGAAAAGAACGTGTCGCACTCAAAGGGGGCTACCACTCGATCGACCAAGAGGTATCCTATAAACTACCCATCATAGACTGGATCAGCGAGTCACAACTCGGGATTGTCCAAAACAGCTACGGCAAAAATTTCCTTGTGACCTACGACATCCCCACACGGTCTAAGCAAAAAAAATCACTCGTCAGATTCAACCAAGTCAATGACATAGACTTTAACGAAAACGGAAAACTCGCCATCATCAGCGCAGACGTCAAAGGACAAACAGACCTCTACCTAATCAGTATGCGACGAAATGCCATTAAAAGGCTCACCAAGGACAGCTGGGATGATCTATATCCACAGTTTATTCCTGGCACAGATGCCTTTGTGTTTAGCTCCAACCGTACGACAGACACGCTCAATATCACTACACCAGACATCAATCACATGCCGAGCCTGCTCAACCTGTTCGCCTATGATCTAGACACGACTACCAATGTCCTCCATCGGATGACCAACACCATCAGCAACGAAACCTATCCTGTCCCTGTAGATAAAGATCACATCTACTTTTTGAGTGATCTAAAAGGGATCAACAACATCTACACTTATAGTTTTAGCGATAGCCTCTATCATCAAGTTTCTAATTTTCGCACCAGTCTCAAACAATACGACCTCAATCCCTACTCTGGGGATCTCGCTTTCCTCATGCTGCACGAGGGCAAGACCCGGCTCTATTACAATGAGGATTACAACCTAGACCAACGTCTGTTCACTCCTCCTACACTTCGTCATCAGGTTCAGCAAGTGGAGTACATCCGAAAAAAACGTGAAGAACGAGCCACCCAGGAACTACTCGAACAGAAAAAGCGCTCAGAAGAAGAAACAGCATTGCTCGACTCTATCCAACAGGCAGACACGACCCAGCTCTTAGTAGACGAAGGCTTCATAGATACAGACAACTACACCTTTGAGGATGAGGAAGTAGATAAGGATAGCCCAGACAATGACCAGCGTTTTTCCTTCCTATCTATCTACCAAAAAATCCAGAAAGAGCCTACAGTTACAGGCCCCCTACCATACGAAACCAGCTTTACGGCTGACAACCTTGTGACCTCATTCGTATTCGACCAGATGAGAGGCTTTGGCGTTTTGGTTGAGACACAAATGACCGATGCACTTGAAAACCACAAATTCAACGGTGGGTTTCTCGCTATCAGCGACTTCAAGAGTGGTGATTTCTTTGCGCAGTACGAATATCTCAAAAACACGATTGACCTCCGCGTCAGGTATGACCGAAACGTCATTATACAAAATGACTTTGACACACAACGTGATTTTACAGAACGCGAGCATCTCCAAAAATACCAAATGAACACCGTCGCTCTAGGTGCCGCCCTACCTGTATCCGTTTCTGCTCGTTTCGAAATAGATGGTTTCATGCGCTTTACCAACTACTATAACCTAAACAGAGATGTCATCGCGGGTACAGTCTCAGGTGCCATCGAAGATTCCAAGCATACCTATGCTGGCTTCAAGGCGGCATGGGTGTTTGACAATACCCTCGTCAATGGGCTCAATCTATTCGAAGGAATGCGTGGCAAAATATCATTCGAACACAATCAAGCATTGGATGACGCCAGCCGTAGCTTCAGTAATTTCAACATCGACATGCGACGATATCAAAAAATTCATCGTGAACTCGTACTCGCTACCCGCGTTTACTACGGAGCTTCCTTTGGCAATCGCCCAAAAACATATATGCTCGGCGGCATGGACAACTGGCTCTTCAACAAGAAAGACAATGAAGACCAGATCAACTCACCACTCTATTTTAGTAATTTCATGGACAATACAGACATCTTATTTACGGAGTTCGTAAACCTCCGTGGCTTCAACTACAATCGTTTCAATGGCGAAAATGTCTTAGCAGCAAACGCAGAACTGAGGTTTCCAGTCATCAAATACTTCACCCGTGGCACCATCAAATCTAACTTCCTTCGCAATCTTCAGTTCATTGGATTCTATGACATAGGATCGGCTTGGACAGGGCTATCCCCCTTCAACGAAGACAATACTGTCGACACCAAAATTGTTAAAACCCCAGGATCTCCTTTTGAAGCCATCATCAAAACAAGTCGAAACCCATGGCTACAGAGCTATGGATTTGGTATGCGAACCGTATTACTTGGCTATTACTTACGTTTCGATGCAGCCCGACCTATAGAGGACTATCGCAGAGGGGAAATGAAATACTATCTCTCCATCGGGTATGATTTCTAAACGGACTGAAACTGTATTTTTTATAATCCGAATTATTCCTGACTTTTGCGCATGACAAAATCGATGACAGGTTATGGCAATGCCACGTTTGAAAATGATCAAATAGGCATTCAAGTAGAAATCAAAACGCTAAACTCTAAGTTCTTAGACATCAACAGCAAAGTTCCCAAGGAGATTTCGGCCATGGAAACTGACCTTCGAAAAATCATCTCTGACAGACTCATCCGAGGAAAAGTCAACTTTAGTGTAGAGTTCACTATCAAATCAGGTACTGATCAGGCTTTAAGAATCAATCCTGAGTTATTTCAGCACTACAAAAATCAGTTTGAACAAGTAACTGGCAATATGCAGCTAGCAGATGCTGATATCCTCAACAGTATTCTGAAAACGGGTGACGTATTCGAGCACCCTGCCAGCAAACGTGACCTAGTAGACAGAGCGACCATGGTTTCGCTCATCAATGAAGCACTCGACAAGTGTGATGCCTTTCGCGCACAAGAAGGTGCGTCCGTAGACACTGCACTCCGATCATTCGCACACAATATCACACAAAGTCTAGAAGCCATCAAAGTCAAAGACCCTGAGCGCATTCAGCACGTCAAAAACAGAATCAACGAGAGTCTAAAAGAACTAAATGCCGCAGACATGTCTGATCCAAACCGCTTTGAGCAAGAACTGATCTACTACATCGAAAAACTAGATATAGCTGAAGAAGTTGTCAGACTAGAAAACCACATGCGCTTCTTTAACACTACACTAGCAGAGACAGAATCTCAAGGCAAGAAGCTTGGTTTCATCAGTCAAGAAATGGGAAGAGAGATCAACACAATTGGCTCCAAAGCCAACAACGCTGACATCCAAAAACTAGTCGTAGAAATGAAAGACGAGCTAGAAAAAATAAAAGAGCAAGTACTCAACATCATCTAAGCAAGCACAAGGTTCATAAGACATAAAAAAAGCACTGAGGATATCCTCAGTGCTTTTTTTATGTCTTTGGTATGAAACGAGACTTAGCTCAATTTGAATGTGATCGGTAAAATCATTCTTACCTTCACTGCTCTACCTCTTTGCTTTCCTGGCTTCCACTTAGGAGCACCCTGTAGTACTCTTACCGCTTCTTCATCACATCCAGCTCCAATACCTTTGATCGCTCTTACCTCTGTGATCGAGCCATCTTTGTCTACTACGAACTGAACAAACACTCTACCTTCTACACCCATTCTACGGGCTTGGTTAGGGTATTTCATAGATTTACCAACATACTTATAGAATGCTGCCATACCCCCTGGAGGTGCTGGCTGATCCTCTACAATGTCAAAAATCTCATCCGCAACTTCTTCTTCTGGCTCCTCCTCGAAAACGATATCTTCGATAACTGTCTCCTCAGTGATTTCCACGTCAAGTTCTACTTCGATTTCTTCCTCGATTTCCTCTTCATCTGGAACTTCTATAATCTTAGGAAGCTCAATCTTCGGTGGGGGTGGAGGTGGCTGCTCCGTAGGAGGAATCTCCATAATATCTTCAAAATCATCATCAATCTGTCCAAGATCTACCAACTCTCCTTCATCATAAAATTTCCACTCAAAAGCAGTAGTGATGAGCAATAAGCTGACAGCAAGACCGATGTTAAAAAACATACCAGCCTTTCTTTCAAGGGAGATTTTCGGGTTTTTCTTTAACTCCATGCTCCTTTATATTTATTTTCTCTTACTTCAGTAACCATTAGTAACTTCAAATATACTAAACTGAAATACAATTCCACATTTATTAATTTATTTTCCAATACTTTGTCAAACACACTCCGAGTAACCCTCCTGACATATCTGCCACAAAGTCCAAAACATCATCCTGACGCCCTTCTACATAACGCTGTAGCCACTCGGTACCTGCTGCCAAACATACGATCGCTACGACTGCCACAGACCACAACTTAACCGTAGACTGGCTTGCACCAAAAGCACGATAGCCCAGACTTCCCCAAACACAAAACAAAGTAAAATGAACCACCTTGTCCAAGTGTGGGATTTGACCCAAAAAACTTGGTTCGCCAGTGCTAGGCTTTAGCAATAAGAAAAGGATGGATAAAGTCCATCCTAAAAAAATATACTTATACAGGTTTTGACTAATAGCAACCAATTACTTCCCGATCAGCTCTTTGTACGCATCCGCTGACAACAACTCATTTGCCTCTGCCATGTCTGCTATTTTGATCTTGATCATCCAGCCATCCTCGTAGGCAGCAGAGTTGACCAACTCTGGTTCGCTTTCCAACTCTTCGTTGAACTCTAGCACCTCTCCTGACACAGGCATAAACAAGTCCGAAACCGTTTTGACTGCCTCTATCGTGCCAAAAAGCTCGCCTTTCTGGATGGTTTCGCCTTCGGTTTCGATCTCCACATAAACGATATCACCTAATTCGCCCTGAGCAAAATCCGTGATCCCTACAGTAGCCACATCGCCTTCTATACTCACCCATTCGTGATCAGCAGTATATTTCAAATGATCTGGAATATTCATTTTTGAATTGTTTTGTTGAATAATATTTTCGAGTCCAAAAATACGGTTTAATTCCAAAATAATGATCTCAGAAAAAGGATAATCGTTCGTGAAGAGATAGCTCCTAACCTACTGCGCTAGACTGAAGCGTACCTGAACACCAAAAGCAGAAGACGACCGGTTGTAGGAACTAGAAATTTTTGGTTCGTTGATGTTCTTTTCATAGTACATCGTGATATTTAATTTTTGATTGGCTACATAGCTGAGGGTCGGTCTCACCTGATAGTTGATATTACCATCTGTAATCGTGCTCACATCTTCGACCTTGCGCTGAACAGTCTCTGTATCTCGTACAGTGAATCCCATCCTAAACTGCAACTGATTATCTACTGTAACTGTTCGTCCTTTAATTTTGAAAGGAAATTTCCATGTGTCACGTGTAACACCAATATCGAAAGACACATTACTGCTGCGCATCTCCGTAATCTGAGTATTGAAAAGATCGAATCGCAAATTACGCTCCCTCGCATAATCCACCTTAGCAGTGAACATCCCTTTGGTCCTGACACTAATTCCGATCAACGGAGAAAAACGTTCTACTACATCTACCTGACTAATAATATAAACGGGCACCAGGCTTCCATTGTCCTTAACTGTGGCTTTTGGGTAGTCCAAAATATCATTAGTTAGATCAAGCAAATCAACATCGTTATATTTCAACGAATTAGTGTAATTGGAAATACTAAAACTAGAAGTATAAGCATGCGTCAAATTGATCGAAGAAAATACTTCCTTGAGTCCTGGGAGTTTACTCAACCCTGCATAGTCCACTCGCCAGTTAGGCATAGGCGTTTTCGGAAATGGCAAAAGATTGATCTCTGAAGCATTCTGATCAGTATATGCCGCAATAAATGCGGGTATCAATACGTCCTGAGAAGTGGTGTCATATTCCTGACCCTGGGCTCTCCACCGGTCCCAGATGATATCACGATTTTCCACGAACTGTTCAAAAACAGGAGATATATTGTCTCCATTGTCCTTGGTAAAACTCGTTTTGATCGGCAAGAAACTAACCGTGTAACTCCCAGATCGTAATGGGGTCTCTGAGACAAAAGTATTGACGGTCGTACTGTCCCATTTGTAATACTCTTCGTATTCCGCACGATTACTCCGCTTTGCATCGACCTGTATTCTAAAATCCTTGAAGGGCTCTATCGATGCGCGCATATTGATATCCTCGGTACGACTCTGTACAAAAGGCACGGTAAACAATCCGTTCTTCACGAGCCATTCTTCCTTGGCGGCACGTATCCTGATATTAGGATCCTGGCTACCCAATACAAAATCCCAACCTGGTGCTGCAAAATCTCTATCCATGCCAAACATATAAGGAGACGGCAACATACCTGGCAAAGAAGTCCCTTCTCGCAACCCATAGGTCACATTGATCGAACGTAGCGCCATCACCAGACGTAGAATTCCCTTAAATGCCCCTGCTCCTCCCGAAGCTTGAGCGGTATCATAGCGTGAAGTACGTGAGCGGCTCGGCGGCTTATTGATACTGCTGAGATATTTCGATTTGTTATATAATCTGGTAAAATCCATCTTCCCAGTCATATCCTGTGTGCGCTGATTCTCTACGACGTTACCATATTCCTCTACCTGATCGATATTGCCCCCTATCCATCCGAAATCAACCGAATAACGATAGTCCGCACTCACCCAGTCTGTCAATGGCAGCTTGTCCAGTGGCAGTCGGTAGTTCAAACTCAAACTCTGGTTATAATTCTTCATACGCCCTAGACGTTTAATATTCGCCATAATAGAATCACGTTTGGCCTGTGTATCTATATCTCCCTCTGGCTCATCTATAATCGCACGAGCAGTCGCATTGTAATTCAAGCTAAGGTTTTTGAACAAACTCCACCGCAGATTATAGGTACGGTCAAAACTGAATAACTTTTCATAATTTGCATCTATACCATCAGTAGTCAAGTCCACATTGCGCAATTGAGTCCTCTGAAATTGCCTATCCATAGACGCTCTGACCGAAAAACTATTCGGTAAGGGGGAGAAATTGATATCCTTGATCAACTGAAGGTAAGGACTAGAAAAAGCCTTCACATTCTTAAACGGCTCAATACTCGGCGATTTCATGGTGTAGTCATACGCAACCCCTCCCGAATACTGTTTGTTTAACCTCTCGGCGGTATTGACATTGGATGACTTTTGTTCGGAGTAGGAATAATTGAAAGAGAAGTTCTCAATATCGTATATATGACTCTTCGCATCTGGCTTTACCTTTTCCTTACGCACATTGATAAAATTGATGCTCTTGTTGGTCGTCTGTGAGATGACTTTCTTTCGATACTCGTCCTTTTCTTCTTGTGTATCAAACTTGTCTAACGATGCTTCTAGCGGAATATCATCATCCAACGGATCGTACCGTGGGGTTTCTGTAGACTGAGACGTACTCACGAACATAGGCAGTTTGATCCCCGTCTCAGCAGGTATGAGCTTGTCCAAGTTAACATTGGCAGACAGGTCATACTCAAAAGTCTCTGACCGGGTGCGCTCTGAAATTCGCTGCTGTATGCCTCCAAAGCCTACCGATGTATATCGTGTGGCAGCATTAATCGTCGCAAAATCCGCCAACTTCATATTCAATTGAGCATTAGCCGCCCACCCTTTTTCTGTATCGAAATCCGTTAATCTCATTTCATTGGCCCAGATACAAACGGACTTACTGTCCTTATCCTCAGTCGTCGGGTTTCTAATCCCGATCATCATGTCTGTCACGCCGCTTAGTTTCGGGTTTCCGATGATGGTTATTTGATATTTCCCATTGAGTGAGGCGCGCGTATAGCGACTGTTGACGTCATAATTATCCGCATTTCTAGCGGACTTCACAGTATAAAGTTCATTGAGAGCCAAATCAATATTGTTTTCCTCCGGCCAAATGTCTTCAGCACTATATGATCCAAGTCCATCAGGAGTGATTTTGAGTGGCACCTCTATTTCATAATAGTTGTTGGTCTGATCAAAACCTAATCGAATAAAAGCGCTTACTTCGTCATCGAGAATCATTTCTCCCTCATTGGCCTCCGCATGAAAGAACATCTTTAGCGTACCGTAGTTGATCATATCTAGGTTCAGTGAGTTTTTATACGCTGCTCTAGCATCACCATCCTCTAGGTCATCTACACATAGTTTGAGCGACTGCTCATTGATACGGCGTGTTACTGCAGTAGTGTTGTCCAAATCACGACTGATCCCCGGCGGTACAATATACGGCGGTTTGTCTCCAGCAGGGGAGCCATTCTCTTCCACCCCCACTACGGATAATTCGAAATCCGAGAGGACAGACTCGGGTAACTCTCCTAGTCCAGGGGCAGACAGATCCTGCGTGTACTGTCTCCACTGACTCGCTACCATCTGATATCTCGCCATCCGCATCACCACTGGGGTCGTCCATCCCGTCAAAGTCATCCTCATATATCGGAGAAATTGCAAATTCGGATCATTAACTGCAGTACCACTAGAGATCGGTATCCTAAAGAGGTACCACTCAGCATCCCCACTGATGTCAGTCACTTGGTCTACGACATACCCTCTTCCTGGAACCAAAGCGCTAGGGTTCACATCGATTTCATACTCAAAATAGGATTCCGTCTGATTAACATAATTATCTTGATTCAAATCTTCATTGTCTGGTATCGTAGTAGCAGACAAGCCTCCTGCATTGACAGGGGAGTTTCCTTCCAAACCATTGTACAGTTTGTATCGCTCTAGAATTTGAGCTCCTGCAGCATCATAGTCTGGGCTCAGATAATGCTTAAAATCATCCGCAGAGATATCCGACAAAATCTGATTGCCAGAGGCTCCTGACACATTGGTCTCTACATAGTTTCGAAAATCAGTGTAATGATTGAGTTCGCTATCACTGTTAAAACCATCTAAACCTACATCCTGATTGGTTCTAGCACTTCCCGAAGCATCAAAAAACTGTGTCAGGAATTGCTGTGTAGTAACACGTCCCCATTCATTGGTTTCAGTATTATCATCACTACCATTGGCTGATAGACCGTTTTCGAATGCATGCTTTTTGTCTTGCATGACGTCTTCTGACACGTCTCCCAACTGGAGAATTAGTTTTCCATTCGTGTCATTATTGACCACTGCATTGCCATTGCCATCTATCACTGGTGCCTGAAATGGATTCATCAACCAAAACTCTATATACTCAATATTGTTTTTTGTGAAATCAACGCTAGAAGGCACCGCTCTGGTAATACTCGCAAAGTTCTCCTGAGGGTCTTCCAAGCGACCATCCTGATCTAGCTTATTCGTGTTGTAATTATAAGGACCTCTTTCGCTCGGATAGTAAGCCAAATCAAAGGTTCTCAGCGGAGTATTCAACCCTGGTGTATTGGTGTCCTGCTGCTTAAAAATATCCTGCGGATAAACTGGCTTGACATAGATGTTTTTCAAATCATCGTCTTCTATGTTTCCTGGTCGAGCATTGGTATACAGGGTATTGTCAATGATATACCATGCCAACCTTGCCCTACGAAATCCCTGGCCCAGCGAGCCTGACTCACCGAATCCAGATGGTGTTGCCCCTAGGCTCCATGCTTGGTTGCCCCCTCCTAGATTGAATGGAGTTGCAGCACTTTCAAAATCGTCTATATAGGAGGTGCTCTCACCATTGACTTGATTACTCGTCCCAGGTATCAGCTGCGCAAACTCCCCACTGAAGGTAATAGTAGAAGTCTCCTTGGTACTGATGAGTGGGATCGCATCTATAATCTTAGTCAACATTCGCGAGTCCTCCTGATAGTTCACATCAAAACCATATTTGGTGTTTTTGATCGGCTCATTACCCATGCTATAGCGAGACACTCCTCCGGTGCGCTCACTTAGATGAAGTAAGGTCGCTCCCACGTTGATTTTGTCACTAAACTGATAATCGAGACGGGTACCTGTCAACCACTTAGATTGAAAACTAAACAAATCATCCACTTCGTAGGTGATATTGATCGTCTTACCCGAATTGAGCACCCCGTCATTGATGATGGTCACTTGACCAGAGCCCAGATAGCTCACCTCATAGTCCAATCCCTCTGTCAATAGTGTGCTCCCAGCCGTGACCCGTACCGAACCCTCGGCAATATTGAACCCATCCAGATTATAGACATTCTTGGCATTAGAAGAATAAGTACCGGTAAGGCGAAATTTATTTTTTGCCGACACCTGTTCCGCTAGTGTCTTGGTGCGATCATATAACTCGTGGTAGACATATTTGTCTTTCAGATTTTGCTCATTCGTAGTGAAGGCATTTTCCAGGGTCGTACCGAAAGGTTCTAATACTGGAAAAATAACATTGCCATAGTCTTCGTCAAAGGTGATCCCAGTGATGAAATCAAAATTACCATCTGGCTGATTGTCCCCATTCATGTTCAGTTGATCCAACTTCAGCACTTCGATCAGCGGGGTATTGTTCGTGTTTTGTCCTTCGTTCAGGTTAGGCGCATCATAGTTGTTGACATCATCTCGGTAATTAATCTTAAGATCAAACCCTTCTTGATTGATCCGTGACCCTCCCAGGTTATAGATGTTTTTCATCGCAAGATCCCATATAGGGAGATCTGTGCTCGTGTTTTTAGCAGGGAGTAAAAGCTTCAACACGATGAGTTCTTCGTCTGGTCGGCCTTGGTAGTTCTCTGCCAACTCCCCCACCTGATGCGGCTCAGAACTACCACTATAGGTGTACTCATAAGACACTGCTAACACTTCTCCCTCTCTCAGTCTGCTGTTCAACGAGATATAACCAAACTTATCATTGATATGATACTCGGACTGATCTAGCCTACGCACACTGGGTCGCGCCTCAAAATCTCGACCTTCTACCATCTGAAACTGGCTACTTCCCAAATAGTCTGCTACGGTAGAGATATCTCGGATTGCATTGTCATTAGAGATAGTGTTGTAGATGTTGTTGGCTTCATTGTCATTGGGTGAGCTAGGAACAGGTACGATACCCGTAGAATTCCCGAAGCGAACTGGCTCCCCCAGATCTGCCAAAGCAATGATCCCACGTAAACCTGTCGTCTCAGTCTGCTGCTTGACCACATAGACTTCCACCCTCGACACCTTCACTCCTGACACGACCTGTGGCAGATTCCTCAACCAACGCTCGTAGTTGTCTCTAAAAAAGTGCCCTAAGAAAAAGTGACGGTACTGATCATAGTCCGAGGCACGGATGCTAAATGGAGTCCCCTCCGTTCCATTGCTAAAGGACTTGGTCTTGGCGCTACCTTGCTGCTGCGAAGCAAGTGCTGTCACAGACAACTTACCGAACTGCAACTGGGTTTTAACCCCAAACAGGCTTTGTCCTCCCGTCATGAGGGTATTTGCAACAGGCATACTTACATTTCCAATTTCTATTTTTTGGATGATCTCCTCTTCATAGCCTGTGTACTCGACTTTCATATTGTTCTGAAAATCGAAAGAGTTGTTGTTGTCAAAATTAGCCGTGACCGTTAGCTTCTCCCCTACATTTCCTTTGACATTCATGGAGATTTGCTGGTTGTAGTTGAATCCTCCCGTTCTCTGGTTTCGAACAGGGACGGCAGGATTCTCTACGGTCTGCCATCGTCCACCAAAATCCATATTGACGAAACCATTGGGTTGAATATCCACATAGTTGCCACCAAAAATTCGGTCAAACATCGGGCTAATGTAGATTTTGGGGATCAGTCGTCGACCACTCACGGCACTCTCTCCATCTAGTCCAGCCGATCGATCTTTCCAATACTGCTTTTTGATCTGTGCATCTTGATAAGCCTGAAACTGCTCAAAAGTCATCGTGGAACGTGGACGATAATTCAATGCACCTACACGCTCATATATTGTGTAGTTCATCCCCGTATCCATCTCTACTTCGATAGACATATTAGAGGGGTTGTCCAGCAACAATGGGGACTGGCTTTCCGTATTAGAGAAGGGATCTCCGTAGCGATCTTCTGCCCTAAAAGAAGGTCTAAAACTCGGCTCATACTCCTCTGCGTTTTGGGCACTATCCGTCTGATTCGGCATCTGCTGTTGGGCATATACCGATAGGCTCATTATCACACTAGTCAGGAGAAATGAGTAAAAGCGTACAAAGAATTTGACTCTAATCAAACTCGGAGTTTACAAGTTTAGTTTTGTATTTACGGTCTTTTCAACGCTAATTTAATTAAATCCTCCAGACCAATATCTTCCTCAGAACTTTTCAATATTTTATCTAAGGTCTTTTCTGCTACCGACTTAGATATTCCTAGAGTCGTCAGTGCTGCCAAAGCCTCAGATTTAATACTCTGCTCCTTCTTGAGGGACAGGATTGGCACATTGCTTTCCAGTTCTTCTTTGGACATTTTGTCCTTGAGTTCTAGTATGATTCTCTGTGCTGTTTTTTGTCCTATACCCTTTACACTACTGATCGTTTTTACATCGCTATTGACGATGGCAGAGTGTAGTTCTTGGGATGAGAGAGATGACAAAATCATCAATCCAGTGGAGGGGCCTACTCCGGATATGGAGATCAGCTGTTGAAATCTTTTTTTCTCGTCCTGATCAAAAAAACCATACAACGTCTGGGCATCTTCTTTCACATGGAAGTGCGTAAAGATTCTCGCCTGTGTCAGGTTCTTAATCTGACCAAAAGTAAGAAGGGAGATATTGACATGATAGCCAATACCTCCCGTATCTATAATAATGTAAGTCGGATCGATCTCGACTAATTTTCCTTCTATATATGCGATCATATAGCTTTTCTACTTTTAGACTGTATCGCATCTACTGCCGCGATAGTCGCCATATTAAATATCTCTCGTACCGAACTGCCTCGCTGTAGCACATGGACAGGCTTGTTCATTCCCATCAGTACAGGGCCGATGGCTTCACTAGACCCGATCTCCATCAGTAATTTATAAGCGATGTTGCCAGAGGCTAGATTCGGGAATATCAAAGTATTGACCGCTTTGCCATTCAACTCACTGAACGGGTAGCTCTTCGCCATCAGTTCAGGATTGAGAGCCACATTAGCCTGCATCTCTCCATCGATGATCATCTCTGGCCATTTATCCTTCGCCATTGCGACTGCTTCAGCTGCTTTAGTCGGCAGCTCTCCCTTCGCTGAACCAAAACTCGAATAAGACAGCATCGCCATTCTAGGTTCGAAATCAAAAAATCTAACAGCTCTATGAGTGAGCTCGATGATGTTCAACAATGCCTCCTTATCAGGGTTAACATTTACCGTCGTGTCTGCCAAGAAGTAAGTTCCCTTCTGATTACGAATGATATACATACCCGCCACACGACTCAGCCCTGGCTCCATGCCAATAATCTGAAGTGCTGGCTTAATCGTGTTCGGATAATCATTAGACAATCCTGAAATCAAAGCATCTGCATCTCCCAGCTCGACCATCATGGCTCCATAGTAGTTGCGATCGATCATGAGACGCTGTGCCTCCCTTAGCGTCATGCCTTTACGCTGTCTTTTTTGGAACAAAGTATCCGCATAGACCATACGCTTTTCACGCTGATGATAGGTGTCGATGATCTCACAGTCTAAATCCAATTCATTCTCTTTGATAAGCTCCTGAATTTTCTCTTTGTTACCCAAAAGTATCGGAATAGCCACTCCTTCGTCTATCACCAACTGCGCCGCTTTGAGGATAGATAATCTATCTCCCTCTGCAAATACTAAACGCTGTAAATCTTTTTTCGCCCGAGAAGCCAAACGTGAAATAATTCGCTGTCCCATTCCGAGACGCTCCTCTAATTTCATCTTATACTCATCCCAGTCACTGATCGTCGCACGAGCCACACCTGAGTCGATAGCTGCTTTCGCTACAGCCGATGATATACTCGCGATCAACCTAGGATCGAGTGGTTTTGGAATCAAATAATCCTTGCCAAACTTGATACTTTCCGAACCATACGCTTTGGTCACTGCGTCTGGAACAGGTAGCTTAGTCATCTCTGCCAAAGCACGCACTGCTGCCAATTTCATTTCTTCATTGATACCTGTGGCTCTTACATCCAGTGCTCCTCTAAATATATAAGGGAAGCCCAAAACATTATTAACCTGGTTAGGATGATCCGACCGTCCAGTAGCCATGACCACATCCTCTCGGGTTCTCATTGCTAGATCGTAAGGAATCTCTGGGTCAGGGTTAGAGAGTGCAAATACGATAGGGTTGTCTGCCATGGATAGCAAATCATCAGCATTCATGATGTTGCCCATAGAGAGCCCAAGGAACATATCCGCTCCTTTGATTGCTTCTGACAAAGTCTTCAGTTTGGTATCCGCTGCATACTGTGCCTTCATCGGATCGAGGTTTTCTCGGTCTTTGGTGATGACGCCTCTACTGTCAAGCATTAGGATATTCTCCTTTCGTGCGCCCATCTTGACGTACAGGTCTGTACACGCTATCGCTGCACCACCAGCACCACTCACGACGATCTTAATTTCTTCGATCTTCTTACCTACTACCTCCAGAGCATTGAGCAATGCCGCACTCGAAATAATCGCCGTACCATGCTGATCATCGTGCATGACAGGGATATTCATCTTTTCTTTGAGTTCAGTTTCGATTTTGAAACTCTCTGGAGCTTTGATATCTTCTAGATTTATTCCACCAAAAGTCGGTTCGAGAGACTTGACAATCTTGATAAACTCATCAGGATCCGTTTCGTCAATCTCTATATCGAACACATCAATACCAGCAAATTTCTTGAACAGCACACCTTTCCCTTCCATGACAGGTTTAGAAGCTTCTGGGCCAATATTTCCCAGACCTAATACCGCAGTACCATTCGAGATTACCCCTACGAGATTGCCTTTAGAAGTGTATTTGTAAACATCCTCTTTATTTTCAGCGATAGCCAAACATGGTTCTGCTACACCCGGAGAATAGGCCAGCGCTAGATCGTGCTGAGTGGATAACGTTTTGGTAGGACGTACCTCGATCTTCCCAGGGGTTGGGAATTCATGAAAGTCCAAGGCATCCTTTTTTCTTATTTTACTCATAATTATGGGGATAATTGTTTTAAGTCTTTTGATCTGAAAGCCTAAACTATAGGCTCAAATTGGAGGTAAATGATTGTAAGATTACTTCCATTTCCTGCATAGGGACGCGCTTGTCCTCTCCTGGGTTGAACACATACCCCTCAAGGTAGTATATTCGCTTCTGCTCCTCATCTACGAATGTATAACTGACAAAGGGACCTCCTGCTGATATGTCGCTATACTTCCACAGTCCGCGAGCCTCTTTAGCATAACGACCTTTGAAGTTCACCTCCTTGACATATCCTAAGGTGTCCTGTAGCGTCATGTATATCTCTGGTTTTTGGATGTCCCGCATGTACATACTCGTGATAGACTCACGATAAGCCATCACATCCTCAAATGGCTCTTGGTTATCATAGGGACGGAAATAAACAAATATATCCTTCTCCCACTGCGTGTCTAATTGGCGAATCCAAACGAAATCCTTGAGGTTTTTAGCTAACTCATAACCATAAGGGATGTTCAATGTAAAGTCATGATCTTCTTCGAGACGCTTCTCTATTTGCTTTTCTCGGACTTTAAAAATTTTACTTGCAACGCGATCATTCTCAATCTTCAAAAAATGATTTCGGAGTGTCGATTGGTTGTCCTGGATATGCTTGATCAACTGTGTTTTGGTCTGACCAAAAAGGTGGAGTACATTCTGCTCCTTTGCATACACATCTGTCTGTGGCAGCATGAAAATACTACTGTCTTTTTTGATTCGCTCCACTGTCGCGTCGGAGTAATACTTGGACATCTGATAACTCTGTCTGCCTCGACTATCGAGCGTATGCACGAATATCACATTCGTCGCACGCTTAATGATACTGTTAAACTTGAGAGGGTTGATATTTCGAACCTTGAAATATGGTTCATCCTGTGGTAAGCCTGGCACATAGGCTGAAAATATATCTCGCAATGATTCGCCGATCTCCCCAGACCAATCTGTCGTATCCATCACCACCAAAACAGCATTCGGCTCTCCGCCCGCCTTTGGCAAATAAGTTTTGTCTGAATCCTTCTTGGACGAAATAGACTGGTCAGAAGAATTAGAACATGCCACGAGTAAAGACATACTCGTCAACAGCGTCAAGATACATAGCAACTTGGACATAGGCTTGGGAGATTTTAGGTATATGAAACGACGGTACGGCCAGCCCGAAGATCAGCAATTTACATGTTGATCAATAACTTTTGGCCTGGTTTAATACTCGAAGAGGTTAGGTTATTTAATTTTTTAATTTTCTCTATCGATAGATTGTCATACTGCTTGGATATACTCCATAGAGAATCTCCTGACTGCACCAAATGATATTTTCCTCCGGGTATTGTTTTTTGCTCTTGCACTGGAGCACTTGGCGTCTTGACCGCATAGACATCTTTGGTCGACTGATTGTAGTAGGGCATCACCCAAACATCTAGCCGCTGACCGACACGTATCATGTTACTGTTCAGGTTATTCCATCGTTTGAGATCCGACACGCGGACATTGTGTCGCTCGGCGATGGTCCCGAGTACATCACCGCTGCGTACACGATACACCTGTCGGGTTCTGCCGTAGGTAGCACCAGGAGTGTTTCTAGATAGATATTCTATCTCTTTCTTACCGACTTTGGATGCAGAATCCAACAAAGCCAACCTTTGTATTCTAAATGTGTCAGCCAGATCAGCAGGTACTTTCAGTGGGTAATTGGTCATGCCCTCTGGGATAGCTCCACGAAGTATCTGAGGGTTGAGGGTCAAAAGCTCGTCCAAACACAAATTTAACTGAGTCGCTAAAGTCTCCATGTGGACATAGTTACTCACATGTACCGTATCATAGGCCATCATGTGTTTGAGATCAGATTGATTGTCTATCAGGTTATGCTCCTCAGCATAATTGACAACATAGATCATGGCGACCAGCTGCGGCACATACGACCGTGTTTCTCTTGGTAAATAAGGATAAATCTCCCAAAACCCTTGTTTGTATCCTGAGCGACGGATTGCTTTTCTGACATTACCAGGACCTGTATTGTATGCTGCTAGTGCCAACTCCCAGTCATCAAACATGCTGTAAAGCACTTTGAGGTATCGGGCAGCTGACATGGTAGACTCCCATGGGTTCATTCGTTCGTCGATATACCAAGATTGATCGAGCTTATAGGCTTTTCCTGTATAGGGCATGAACTGCCACAGTCCGCCTGCGCCTACTCTCGATACCGCATTAGGATTGAGACCAGACTCGATGATCGCAAGATATTTAAGCTCATCAGGCATTCCTTTGTCTGCCAAAACCTGTTCGAAGATCGGAAAATAAAGGTTTTTCTTCTCCAGTACTCCACGGGTATAATCACGATTGCGCACCGTGAAATAATCAATAAAAGAATACACCCGCTCATTAAATTCGAGAGGAAGTGATTGCTGTAGGCATGACATGCGATCCGCGACGAGTTCATAACTCACATCTGGCAAAACATCGATCTCTTGCTGTGCAAGAGCGACATTCGTCCAAACCATCGAACCAGTCAAAAACGCTATAAAAAACCTACGGATCATAAAATGTGTTCTTTCAAATATTTGGAGAAAGATAATAATTTTTCCTCCTCGAACGAATTACAAATGACCTGTATGCCTATTGGAAGACCATTCTCATCAGTACCATTAGGGATGGAAACACATGGCAATCCTGCCAAAGATGCCTGTACTGTAAAAATATCTTCGAGGTACATCTCCAGCGGATTTCTGTCGTGACTATTCAAATCAAACGCTGGTGTAGGTGCTGTGGGCATGATGATAAAATCATTGTTCTCTAGCAGAGACTTCATCTCGTCACGAATCAATCGTCGAACTTTTTGCGCTTTGGTATAATATGCATCATAGAACCCTTCGCTCAGCACATAGGTTCCTAACAATATTCGTTTCACGACTTCTTCACCAAAACCCTCTGTCCGTGTTTTTCTATACATGGAATCCAAGTCCTTAGCATTTTCAGTCCTATAACCATATTTAACACCATCAAAACGCGAAAGGTTTGCACTCGCCTCAGCAGTTGTCAAAATATAATAGGTAGGAAGCACATAATTGAGATAGGTAAAATCCACCTTATGAATACGATTCCCCAAAGTCTCAATCTTATCAAAAACACGATCTACGGATTGCTTAACAGCAGAATCTATAGCCTCATGCGAGTTGATGTTTTCGAAGGAAACTACGCTAAATTTTTCTGCCCACTCAGGAGCTTTCGAATAGGCGGGTACATTGGTGGTGCTCACTGTGTGATCATACTCGTCGGGCCCTGCAGCGATCTCTAGCACGAGCGCAGTATCCTCTACCGAATGTGCCAATACACCCACACAGTCAAAAGAACTCGCATAAGCTGTGAGTCCATGCCTTGAGATTCTACCATAGGTGGGCTTAAAACCTATCACACCACAAAATGACGCAGGTTGTCGTACTGACCCACCAGTGTCTGACCCTATTGAGACCAAACACATCTCGGCCTGAACTGCTACAGCAGAGCCTCCCGATGAGCCTCCTGGTACTTTGTTTTTCCCTACAGCATTCTTAACAGGCCCATACACTGAGTTCTCATTAGATGAGCCCATAGCGAACTCATCACAGTTATTCCTCCCGATGATGATGGCATCTTCGTCGAGGAGTCGCTGAATGGGGGTCGCTGTGAACTGAGACTTGAATCCATCTAGGATTTTGCTGGCACTCTGTAGCGTATGCCCATTGTGACAGTACACGTCCTTGATGGTAATTACCATTCCAGCGAGGCGACCTGCAGAGCCATTGTTGATTTTCTCTTGAACCTCGGCCGCTTGCACTAACGCCTCCTCTTCGTACACTTCTGACAATGCATTGAGGTCGGTATTTTTTGACGTGATGTTAGACAAATAGCCTTGTACTAACTCTACGCAAGTGATGGTCCCAGATGCTATGTCGGATCGGACCTGAGACAGTGAATGGTAACTCTTCAAAACTTACTTTTTCTCTTCTTTGATTCCGTCTTCTATTTCATCTTTGATTTCTTTGGATGCATCCTTGAATTCACGGATTCCTTTACCCAAACCTTTGGCCAACTCAGGTATTTTCTTTGCTCCAAACAACAGCACAACAACTAGTACGATGATGACTAGCTCCCAACCTCCCGGCATACCAAATGCCAATATTGAATGTGTCATAATATTCTTTAACTTTATTGTATAACAATACAAAAGCAAAGATATGTAAATAGATTCAAGATCGATCGGGCACTATAAAATACTTGGAGGAATGTAAAACTGAGTACACACCCAGTATGACTAGTTTATCTGATACCAAAATATGATCTCTCCCTATTTCCCATGCTTTGCGATCCCTTTCTCAGGATATTACGTATGGGTAATCATGGATTTAAACCAGGTCACACTTCCTTCTCTATCACTAGATAAATCAATCCCGTTTTATCTAAAGCTCGGGCTACAGCTGATTGTAGATGCTTCACCGAGATACGCTAGGTTTCAATGTCCCGACGGTAATAGTTCCCTGTCTCTTCATCTCGTCGATGACCTTGCTACGGGCGCTGGAGTTGTTATCTATTTTGAGTGTAAACATCTGGATCAAGAATACGACCGTCTCACTGCCGAGGGAGTCATCTTTGACACAGTACCAACAGACCAAACTTGGTTGTGGCGTGAAGTAGCACTATCCGATCCAGATGGTAATCGTATCATTCTATACCACGCTGGTGACAACAGACTCAATCCTCCATGGCGGATAAACTAATCAGAGGACGATAACTGGGTCGAAGTATTTGATCGATTAGAAAATTAATACCACGGTGGCTTGATCTTAAATGATTTATTTTCACTTTTTCTGAACCCTTTTCTAAAGCTTCCGTTATATTTGTTGCAACATATAATGTTGATACAAAAAGAACTAAAATCATATTAAATTATTAGACCATGTTAAATACAATATTAGTAATCGTTACATTTTTTACGCTCACAGGTACTGAAAACACCAATGATGTACAAGCGAACGTCACCGAAAGTACTGTCATCTGGAAAGCAACCAAAGTAGTAGGTGGTGGACATGAAGGCACAGTAGTTGTCAAAGAAGCAGATCTCAAACTAAAAGGAACTGAACTAAAAGGCGGTTCGTTCACCGTAGATATGACGACTATCTCATCGACTGACCTAGAGGGTGAGTGGAAAGATAAACTCGATGGTCACCTGAAAAATGATGACTTCTTCGGTGTAGCTACTTACCCTACATCTACTTTCAAAATCACCAAAGTACAGAAAACTGCCGAAGGGAAATACAATGTAACTGGTGACATAACCATCAAAGGAACCACAGAAAGCATCACTTTCCCAGCTACTGTTACAGCAGAAGGAGACAAAGTAACTACCAATGCGACCATCACACTTAACAGAACCAAATATGGTGTAAAATATGGTTCAAGCAGCTTTTTTGACAACCTAGGAGATAAAGCTATCTCTGACGAATTCAAATTGATCGTGACACTAGTCACAGTAAAATAATTTCGATTAGACTGGAAATTCCAAAACCCTAACGATCCTCGCTAGGGTTTTTTTGTGTTCTATCCTTATTTAATATCCGTATTTAGTTACTTTAGATGCTTCAAAATACAAAACCATGAATCACACCAACAGAAGAGCATCGTTAGGCATAGTCATGATCGTCATCGGGATTTTATTCCTACTTGACAATTTCAACATCATATCCTTTTCCGTACCCCGTTACCTATTTACTTGGCAGATGATATTGGTCGTAATCGGTATTTTCCAGTTCGCTACGGGCAACCAGCGTGGTGGAGTACTACTCATTACTCTCGGCGTGATCTTCTGGATTCCTGATTATTTTGATGTAAGCTTTAAAGACTACTGGCCTGTATTCTTGATCGCACTGGGGCTCAGTTTTTTTTTCAAAAGTCGAACCGGAAAACTCCACCAGACTGAGTCTGACACCATAGACCACCTAGCGATACTCGGCGGCACGAACCAGACCGTGAGTAGCAAAAACTTCGCTGGGGGAAAAATCACCACCATCTTTGGAGGCGTAGAGGTAGACCTAAGGCAATCATCCCTCGCCGAAGGAAAAGCCATCCTTGACTCCTTCACGACTTTTGGTTCTGTCAAACTTTTCGTCCCGAACGACTGGGTAATCAATTACGAAGCGACTACTGTATTCGGTGGTTTCAAAGATAAACGCATCCACAAACCCACAGAATACTTTGGCAATGTACTCACGGTCAAAGGGATCGTACTCTTCGGGGGAATCGAACTAATTGGCTAGTTTTAATCCAAGCTATTGATCACCGACTTGATCGGGATCACCAGGCTCCACATGCCCACAGCCGCAGAGTCAGGAACACAGTCCGCATAGAACCTATCCGCTACATCATAAGGTACGGTATAGAGCGCATACTTATCATCCATCCGTTGTATAGCGGGTTGGCTACTTACACCGTTCTCATTATTATACTGATATGCGGCATACAGGTCTTTCTCTTGTCTAGACACAAAATCTCCCTCAGAGAAGCCCAGTTTGATTTGTCCAGAAATGACAGTGCTCAATGAATCAACTATTAGCTCTTCTCTTGCCAATATGCTCTGGCAATCCGATTTGATATGCAACAGGCTATCAAGCGAGCCATAAAGTCGCACACCAAATTGCTCTGCCGCAATAATCACCTCTGCCTCATTGAGCTGACGAATTTCCTGTGTTTTAATAATCTCATTCACGTTGGTTTTTTGTTCTCCTTCCAAAGCAGAACACGAAACCAAAAAGATAAGTCCAAGCCAATAATTTTTCATAAACTCAAATTTACAGATCCTTACCAATTATTCTACTGCGATCTAACCGCAAGATGAAGTTAATAGGCATGTTTTTTCATTGGAAGCTTTGATTTCCATCATTCATCATTATTTTTAGAATTCTATGACGAATAACCTAGACCTCAATGAACCTAACCCTAACATACTGTGTAGAGACTTCCCCGTCTTGGTCACTGGAGGAGCTGGTTTCATGGCATCATGGCTCGTCAAATACCTCCTCGATGATGGCTACAAAATTCGCGTAACTGTACGAGACATGCACAATGAGGATCGCTACAGACATCTGACCAAAATAGCAGAGCGATCCAAGGGGAGTTTAGAAATTTTCGAAGCAGATCTATTAGATCCTGATGCATTCAAAGGTTGCATGACTGGGTGCAACGTCGTCTTTCATACCGCTTCTCCATACAAAATAACCGGGATTAAAAACCCACAAAAAGAATTGATTGATCCCTCTCTAGAAGGCACTAGAAATGTACTAGAAGCGGTAAATAAGGCCCATTCGGTCAAAAAAGTCATTTTTACGAGCGCCATCTCTGCTATCTACGGGGACGCCACCGATATTGACGGGCTAGAGGAAGAATCCTTCAATGAAGCCCACTGGAACAAAAGCTCCAACCTCAAATACCAACCATTAGGCTTTGCAAAGACAGTAGCCGAGCGCGAGGCATGGCGTATCCATGATGCACAATCTCGCTGGAAAATGGCAACACTCAACCCATCACTGTGCCTTGGCCCTTCGCTAACCAACTATAGTCAGTCAGGTAGTTTTGATTTCATCCGTCAACTAGCTGATGGCACCTTTGCCTCTGGAGTTCCTGATCTCCAGCATGGGCTAGTGGATGTCAGGGATGTCGCTCATGCACATATATTTGCTGCACAAGACGAATATGCTACGGGTAGATTCCTTCTAGTCAACGAAGTAATGTCCCTACTTCAGCTCGCCAAGTTCCTGCACAAGAAGTTTGGTGAAGAATTTGACTTCCCTAGAAAAGAGCTCTCTAGTCGTATGCTGTACTTCTTTGGCTTCACCAAAGGGCTTTCTAGAAAATACGTAATGGAAAATGTGGGGAAACCGCTCAAAATAGACAATACTAGGAGCAAAAATGAATTAGGCGTCTACTACAAACCCGTCGAAGAAGCCGCCGAAGAAATGCTCCGCTTCATCCTAGATTATAATATGTTGAAGTAATAATTTATCAAAACCATCGCCCTCCTTTATATCAACCGCCTATGGTAGTTGATCTGACCAAGGTGATAATCGAAGTGACCAAGAAGTCGTAGCAAGAAAAACGTATAGGTCATGGGATGTCCAAATACTTCGACAGGAAAGGGCCGACTTAGCTGCTCCTCCGTCAATTTTGACATCCCTGCCTCAAATGCCTTTTCCGCCGCTTTGATCTCTTCTAGAATCTCCTTGAGAGGAACATTCCGCCGAGCAAACTCAGCCTCTCGGTCACGGACATAACCCGTCTCGCCAATCATCGCTCCGAAAAAATGCTGGGCATTGCCACAGAGGTGCAGCGCCAAAGTACCCGCCGAATTGCCAATACCAGGCTTCAAGAGCCAAAGGTCAGATTCATTCTCGTATGCTTTGAGCTCTGTCTCTAGTCTATCGAAGTTCAGAGCAAACACTTCTTTCATTGTCTCTATACTCGTACTCATACCATTCCGTTTCCTGGTGAATTGATGTAGTTGAGAAATTCGTTTTTGTACTTCTCCTCTAGGAACTTCCCACTAAAGTGGGCGGTACCCGTCTTGCTGTTGGTGTCGCCTACTCCCCTCGAAGACACGCACATGTGGTTGGCATCTATCACCACCCCGACATCCTCGGTTTTGAGCACCTTGCGGAGTTCGTTGGCGATCTGTACAGTGAGTCGCTCCTGCACCTGTGGGCGCTTGGAGTAGTACTGCACGATGCGGTTGATCTTGGACAAGCCAATCACCTCACCACTGGAGATATACGCCACGTGCGCCTTGCCATAGATTGGCACAAAATGGTGCTCACAATGTGAGTAGAACGTGATATCCTTTTCTACTAGCATTTGGTTGTAACCAAACTTATTTTCGAACAGACGCGCTTTGGGCTTGTTTTTGGGATTCAACCCACTGAAAACCTCCTCGACATACATCTTGGCCACTCGACGCGGTGTACCTGCTAGACTGTCGTCTGTCAGGTCCATCCCGAGGATTTGCATGATTTCTTTGAAATGCTTTGCGATCAGCTCCTTTTTGAGCTCATCGTCCATCTCGAAAGCATCTGGTCTGAGTGGCGTATCGTAAGACGATGCAACGTGATCGTCTAGTATATCATCATTGTCAAGCGGGGTATTCGACATAGTTTCTTTTTGTTTCATACAATTGAATTTTTATGTCATACTTTTCGTCAATCTCCTCTCTCAACAAATCATAAATGACAACTACAATATTTTCGGCCGTCGGGTTCAAGTCCTTGAACTCCGCTACATCCAAATTCAAATTTTTGTGATCAAAACGATCTACAACGAGACGTTTGATCATGTCGCTGAGGATCTTGATGTCGTAGACATAGCCTGTCTCAGGATCGATCTCTCCGATCAGTTTCACGTGCAGTTCATAATTGTGCCCATGGTAGTTCGGATTATTGCACTTCCCAAAGACCTCTTGGTTTTGCTGATCCGACCAGGCTGGATTATGCAAACGATGCGCTGCATTAAAATGTTCTTCTCGAATGACAGCTGTTTTCATGCTACGTGATTTGGAAATTTTGGCGTTTGGATTGAACTGACAAATTTTTGCAAATCTGACGACAATTCAATACTGATCTTACTTTCTAAACAATTCTTCAGTAGAAAAATTCAATAATCTTCATCTAAATCAGATTATTCTGCGTTAACGAGACTTTTATAAGATCAGTTTATCCAAACTGTACTAACTTCGTTTTTTAATAAATTGTCCTGCAATATATGGATTTTGAAGAGATCAAAAGTAGCATAATCAAGTATCAGGAAGACGGGCGAAAGCTCTTTACCACCTCCTCGTTTCAGACACACAGTATCGTTTTGCTCCACTTGTTGAGTAGAATTGACAAATCGATACCAGTATACTGTCTGAATACAGGATTCTTGTTTCCTGAAACGATTGAGTACAAGGACCAGCTAGCGGATGCCTTTGGTATCACCATCAAAGACATCAAACCCGACGTGCCCAAGAGCATCCAAAAAGATGCAGAAGGCAAACTGCTGTTCGCTTCGGATCCAGACAGATGTTGCTACTACAACAAGGTACAGCCTATGGACAAGCTCCTCTCGGACTATGACATCTGGATCAACGGCATCCGTCGTGATCAAAATGCCAACCGTGCCAAGATGCGTGTCGAAGAACCCTCCAAGATGAACACCGTGCGTTTTCATCCCATGCTGGAGTGGACCAACAAGATGATCTTTGACTACATCAAAGAGCATGATTTGCCGCGCCATCCGCTCGATGCGGTAGGCTACAGCAGTATCGGTTGTGAACCTTGTACCCGCAAGCCAAGCCTCGAAATGATGGAGCGTGAAGCACGGTGGTACGGCATGAACAAAACGGAATGTGGACTCCACACCGAACTAGTAAGTAAATAATCCAACGCAGCACGGCAAGCGTGCTGCGCTATTTAATCATATAATCCAGAGAGAACTGGACATACACTGAGATGAAAGTATTAGTAACTGGAGGTGCGGGATATATCGGCACCAGATTGATCAAAAAATTGAGCGCCAACAAACAGATAGACAAAATCATCGTCTATGACAACCTGATGCGTGGCAATTACAACCTCTTCTTGGGAGACAAATTCATCCATGGAGAATCGATCGAATTCATCAAAGGAGACCTGTTGGATTCGCGCACGCTCAAAAACGCACTCAAAGGCGTGGACGTTGTATTCCACTTGGCTGCCAAGGCTACTTCTCCCTTTGCCAATGTCAACTTACACTTCTACGAGCAGATCAACAACTGGGGCACTGCCGAGCTGACCTATGCGATCGAAGAAAGTGACGTGAAAAAATTCGTCTACCTCAGTAGCATGGGTGTGTATGGATTTTCGGATGAGCCAATCACCGAAAAGCATGATGTAAACCCTGCCTCCTTCTACGCGATCTCTAAGCAGCGCGGCGAAGAGCACGTCAAGCGCCTCAACAAAGCACATAATCCGATCATCCTCCGATGTGGAAACGTCTATGGCTACAGCCGCAGCATGCGATTCGATGCGGTGATCAATCGATTTGTCTTCGAGGCGAACTTTGATGGTAGACTTTCGATCCACGGTAGCGGCAACCAACAGCGTGCCTTCATCCACATCAGTTCGATCGCTGATATACTGGAGCAAATCGCGGTGACTGACATCCCAGCAGATACCTACAACGTGTCCGAACGCAACATGTCCGTACTCGATATCGTCGATGTACTGAAAGAACTCAAGCCAGAACTCGAATTCCTGTTCATCAATCAGCAAAACAACTACAACCAACAGCTGGTCAGTGCTGAACAGAAGTTGAAGCAATACATTCCATACGGAGAAGAGGAGTCCTTCAAAGACCAAATGATCGAGTTCCTCAATAGCTTTAGTTACTAATATCAACCGAGCAGATACGCAAAGAGCCGCTACCCAAGACTGATCTTAGGTAGCGGCTCTTTTTGCTTCGCAACTACTCTCGCACTCAGTACCTCAAGGTCTGAATTGCTCGCGCAGGAATACTCGCCTCAATCACTTGCGTCCCTACGAAGCACTGATAGTCTATCGCCTCGTCCGTCTCGTTCATCACTACGGTCGCGTAGCTCCCATCTTCGTTGACAAAGGTGGTCGCCATGAGCGAGGTGCGACTCGCTACTGTGCTCACCCGCTTAGCCCCTGGCTTGATATACTTCGAAAAGTGCCCAATATAGTAGTAGGACGGCGTATAGATCAAGTCGCCCGTTTGGCTGTCTGCATGTATCGGCGCAAAACAGAAATTACCCACGTGGTTCGGCCCTCCTTTATCATCCAGCAGAATATTCCAATCTGTCCAACCCGCTGTGCCACGGTTGAAGTCGTTGATCATTGACTTGCCGTATCGCTCGGCATTTGGCCAATACTGGTACTTCGCAGGATCGAATTTTTCGTTGCAGCCTTCGGTGAACATCAGCTGTTTGTCTGGGTAGGACTCCTTGACTCGTCTCAAATTCTCGAAGTTGGGCTCGCTACCTGTCCATGTCTCGTACCAGTGAAACCCTATACCCCAAGCATACTTGGCCGCTTCGGGATCGCCAAAAATAGTATTGGCTCGCTGCGTGATGAGGTCACGATTGTGATCCCATACGATGATATTCTTGTCCCCCAGCCCTTCGCTCGCCAAGGTCGGCCCGAGGTGATTCTTCAAGAAGTCACGCTCTTGCTCTGCTGTATAGATACACGATTCCCAGGTTTGAGTAGCCATGGGCTCGTTTTGTATCGTCAGGCCCCAGATCGGCACTTCTTCCACCTCATATGCTTTGATGAACTTGGCATAATATCTCGCCCAAGCAGGAGCAAACTCAGGAAGTAGCGAGCCTCCTTGAAGCATACGTCCAGTGGTCTTCATGAATGCTGGAGGGCTCCATGGACTCACATAGGTCAGCAATGAACCTCCCGCTTCTGTAATCGCTCTTTTGATCATCGGCAGACGGTAGGCTCGGTCATGCTCTATCGAAAAAGTCGCAAGAGCCGTGTCTCCCTCTTCGATGTAGGTGTACGATCCAGATCCAAAATCACTGCTATGAATCGTCGTACGAAGCAAACTGTATCCAATACCCTCTTGGGAATAGTACGCAGACAGCAACTCCTCCTGCTTGTCCGCTGAGAGTCCTGCGAAAACCTCCGCCGAAGCATCCGTCACTGCTCCTCCTATCCCTACCAACTCCTGAAAGGTCTTGTCGGGATTGACAAAAACAGATATCTGTGTCTCCAAAGGTTGCTCTCCCGGACCAAAAGTCTTCGTACCGGTCTGCGCCAGTCTCAAGTCTGTACCTCGGGCCGTCGTGTAGATCGTCGCTGTACTCAGCTCTTTTATTGGTTGTATTGTTTCGGGAACTGCTTCTTCTACAGGAGACTGTGGGGCACTGCAGCTCACCAGCAGCCCTAGCCCCCATGCAACGAATGCTATTTTATTCTGAATCATAAATTTCTAATTGTCCCAAATGAAAGTCGCCGTACTCCCAGCCTCCAAGACTGCCGAGAAGGATTGTTCTCCTTGGGTGATGTTACATATTTGTTTCGTATCGGTATTGTTGATCGCCAACAACACAATTTGATTCTCAGGAGTCAAGAACGCCACATTTGGCAACTCATCGGGTGCGTTGGACGCGATGCGCTTCGCTCCTGGTCGGACGAACTTCGAGGCATGTCCAATCGAGTAGTAGCCCGCGTTGCGGGTCACCTCATCGCCATCGATGGTGATCCCTCCGAGACATTGGCTACACCCTCCGTCAGTATGTGGCTGTAGATCAGGAGCAGACGATAGGTTCCACTCGATGACACTACGACTCCAATTGCGCGGAGCACCAATCATCAATTCACGGACATGCCATTTCAGATCTTCAGGGAAATTGCCGGGCGCGCCAAACCACTGCTCAGTGAAGTAGAGTCCCTTGTCTGGATGCGCACTATGTACATCAGACAGTGCCGCTATACTCCCACCATACATATGAAACGCCGACCCTGCTACATACTTTCGCACCTCGGGACGATCCAAAATTGAAATCGGATAATCCGGTCGATCCGCATTGTGATCATACAAAACAATCTTGGTCTTGATCCCCTTTTCTGCGAATGCAGGTCCGAGACTCCGCTCGATGAAATTGGCCTGCTCCTCTGGCTCCATGCTCATGCTCGGATTGTTGCCAGGGTGCAAGGGTTCGTTTTGGATGGTCATCGTCTCGATGGTGATTCCTTCCGCCTCCATGGCTTGAAAGTATTTAGTCAAATAAAGTGCATAGGAATCGTAATATTCTTCCTTTAGATGGCCTCCAATACTCGATCCATTGGTTTTCATCCAGACAGGAGGTGACCATGGACTTGCCATGATTTTGATATTAGGATTGATCGCTAATATTTTTTTGAGCATAGGGATCAACAGTTCTCTCTCTCGCTCTATCGAGAAATTTTCCTGCATCAGATCCGTTTCGCCTTCTGGCAGGTCGTTGTACGAGTACACCTCTGCATCCAAGTCCGATGCGGCAATACTGATGCGTAGATACGACACGCCTATGTCATTGGTACCGACACCAAACAGCTCCTGTAGCAAATCTGACTGTGCCTGTTCGTTCATCTGACTGAGGTGATAGACACTCCCTCCCGTCAACGCAAAGCCAAACCCCTCCATCTGCTGATACATTTGTGTTGGCTCTACGAACACATGCACATCAGCATCGAGTCGTGGTTCGCCTAGCAAATCCGAGGACTCTTCCAACTGGCGCTCTCGACTCGCATCAGTCACGTACACTTGTACGACGGGTTCTACATGAAGAGATTGTGTCTGATTATCTGAGATCTCTTGGCTGTCTTTGGCTCCACACGCCGCTAGCATCAGACCACAGCAATAGGTAAGTACTCGATTCATTATTCTATCGTTTGGTTTGGATCCCAGACGAATGTCGCCACAGCCCCCGCATCCAACGAAGCAGAAAAGGACAGCTCGCCCTGAGTCATATTGAAAGTTTTGTAAGCGTCGGTATTGTTGAGAGCGAGTAGGACTATCTGCCCTTCAGGCGTTAGAAAACTCACGTTAGGAATCTCACCAGTATAATTGGACGAGATACGTGTCGATCCTGGCACGACAAACTTCGACGCATGGGCAATCACATAGTAACCCGCTTTGCGCGACACTGTATTGCCGCTGATTTCTATCCCTCCCAAGCATGCCGTACATCCCCCATCGGTGTGCGGCTGTAGGTTGGGCGCTGACGATAGATTCCACTCGATCACGTTGCGGCTCCAGTTGCGCGTCGCTCCGATGATGATCTCTCGTATGTGCCACTGCAAGTCTCCTGAGAAATTGCCTGGCGCACCGAACCACTGTTCGGTGAAATATATGTTCTTGTCCGGATGACTATTGTGCACTGAAGATAGGGCAGAGATATCACCTGCATAGAGGTGAAACCCTGAACCATCGACATATTGTCGTGTTTCTTCGTCATCGAGTATCGAGATCGGATAACTCGTCATGTCTGCATTGTGATCGTAGAGAACGACTTTCGTCGAAATATCATGTGCAGCAAAGAGGGGCCCCAAGCTACTTTTGATGAACTCGTTTTGCTCTTCCGCAGACATCTCCATGCTCGGGTTGTTGCCGCCATGTAGGGGTTCATTTTGAATGGATATCGTCTCTATCGTGATCCCTTCTGCCTCCATAGCCTGTAGATACTTGACCAAATAAAGCGCGTACGAATCATAGTATTCGGTAAGCAACCGACCGCCTTTGGATGCGCCATTGGTTTTCATCCACACAGGAGGAGACCAAGGGGTCGCCATCAACTTGAGGTCTGGTTTGATCTCCAATATTTTTTTGAGCAGCGGGATCAAAACCGCTCGATCTGGTTCGATCGAAAATTGCAGCTGATCCATGTCTGTTTCTCCCTGCGGGAGATCATTGTAAGAAAACACAGAAGCATCCAAATCCGATGCTCCAATGCTAATGCGCAAATATGAGATGCCAATCCCATCCCCTTCTGTTCCAAATAGCTCTTGGAGCAAGTCATCCTGTGCCGCATCACTCATTTGGCTGATGTGCTGTGCACTACCACCTGTCAGGGCAAACCCAAAACCATCGATGTCTTGGTAGCCAATCTCTGGATTAATCGTCAAGTTGATACTTGCATTGGCTACTGCCGCTCCGACTAAACCCTCTTGTTGAGCAAACTTGACCGACTCATTGGCCTTGGTCAAATACACCATCACCTCGGGCAGGTTTGTCTCTGGAGGCTCGACTACTGGAGGAGGTGGTGCGACAGTCTCGTCACTTTCTGCGCAATTGAGTAAACACAAACACATTCCCCACAGCACTGCTATCCATACTTTTCTATTCATCATTGAGTTATTTGCTGAACCCTACGATTCAGGAGTGATGAGCAGGTGAATCTAATTCACCTGCTCATGTTGTACTTATTCACTAACCGATCAAACGGCTTTCAACCTGTTTATTATAATACTTCCTTGATCTCCACATTGTCGAGGTGCATGCCCTCACCAAATGGAGAGACTTCTTCATCTGAGGCCCATCCCGAACCAGCTTTGAAAAGCAAATAGATCGAGCCATCCTCCGTCAAACTGTCTGCGGGCAGAGTAAACTCACCACTAGCATCCAACGACTGAGTGTAAGCATTCGCAGCAGTACACCCCTGTGCGATTTCCATGATGTCTCCATCAAAAGCACCTTTGAGACAATCTTCGCCTTCTCCGTAGGCTTTGAGTGCAACTTGCGACCCTGGCTTATTGATGATATCTTCTGAGTCAGGTGATTCGTGTAGGAAATATACCTCGAACCACGTGCCGTCATTGCCTGTCGTACTGCTGATATTGGCAGAGAACTTATAGGTTTTGTCTGCTGTCAAGGCCACCTTCTGATACAAGATATGGTTCGAATACTGGTAAACCTTGTCCATATCATCCGTCGCGTTTTTGAACATGAAAGTCTCATCAACAAACGCCGCTTCCGTGATGTTGTCATCAGCTGTCCACAGTGCTGCGGATGTCCATGCTGACGCATCAGACATGTCTCCACTTGCTACGAGATTGGGGCCGAACCCTGACACTTTCACTTCTTGGGTCGCATCATCACTGCCTCCCTCATTGGTAGTTGTCAAGGTGACTGTATAGGTACCACTCTCTGTATAGGTATGCTCAGCATTGGCAGAAGTAACAATGTCTGAATCATCTCCAAAATCCCAAGCATAGCTTTCTCCTCCTATGGACGTATTGGTCACAGAGATCATCATCGTATTCTCTTCGTTCACTTCGAGTGTGAAGCCCGCCAAAGGCGCATCCACAGTTTTGTCTTCTTTGCTATCCTCTCCGCATGAGCTGAGAATCACAGGCGCTACGAGAAGTGCCGCCAAATAGCTGTAATTTCTAAATAGTCTTTTCATAATTATAGTTGTTAAAAATTGATTTGATAAAATGTACCATGGGTCCGCACACGGGCTTTCCCCTATGTTTTCCATCCCGACTTTCATGCTATCAATCTGGACAGAGGTATTTTGATTATTCGTTGGGTGTCAGGTTTGGATTTCTATCCAATTCTTCCTGTGGAATCGGTACGAAAATCTTGCTCTCATCCATGTTGTACTCAACTGGCTGCCCCGTACGCAAATCGATTTCCACCAGGTTATTCATCACCGATACGACCTGATCAAAGCGCACGAGATCATCCCAGCGCTGACCTTCTTGTGCCAACTCCAACCTTCTTTCGTCCAATATCGCCTGTCTCATGCTAGCTTGACTCGCCTGATCTGCGACCGTCAGATTTGGTAAGTTTACCCTCGACCGAATGCGGTTGACCTCAGTTGCTGCATCACCCAGTCGATTGAGTCCTGTGAGCGCCTCTGCTTTGAGCAAAACCACATCCCCTAGACGGAGCAAGTGCAGACGGTCTGTACTCGCCCAACCATCGGCATGCTTCCACTTGTAAGCGAATGGAATCGAGCTGCCCACGGCATTGCCCCAGTACTCATCCACCCAATTGACAGACTCAAACAGTACAGTCGCATCTCTACGAATCACATCGCCCTCAGCAGCATAAGCATCGATGAGGTTGTGCGAAGGCGTAGTAAATTTCCTCCAAGTATCTCCCGATATCGATGGAGGCAAATGCATCTGTGGTCCCCAAGTCGCCTCAGGTGCTCCGATATATTGCACCTCCAGGATGGACTCGGCATTGTTGTAGTGTGCCCCATCAAACAAGTCTGCATAGTCAATCAATGTGTAATTGGCTGAACTGCTCTCCACCGCTAGGATATAATCCAGTGCCGCTTGATAATCAGGCGTCGGACGTTGCAATGCCGCCTTGGCGGCTAAGGCATTGGCAGCACCAGCAGTCGCTCGTGCCTTGTTGACACTCGCATCTGAGCCATAGGTATCCGGCAGCATTGAGATCGCCATTGTGAGATCTGACAAGATTTGGTCGTAGACTTCATCCTCTGTAGACTTCTCCGGACGAATGACATCAGGGTCCGTAGATTTGACAAATTCCGTCACCAGCGGTACCTGTCCCCAAGTCGTGACTAGTGTGTAATAATGATATGCACGTAAGAAATACGCCTCCCCGAGTATCTGCTCTCTGCGCTCCTCTGTCAGCTGTGGGTCTTCTACCAAAGGTGCTCTTTCGAGTACCACATTTGCTTTCGCAATGGCATTGTAGATGTTGGACCAGTTGGTCAACAGACGTGAGTTAGTAGGCGTCACCGTCAACCAGTCCAATTGAAAAATCTCTGGGTTGTCTCCTCCTGCGTAATGATTGTCGGAGCGCACATCTTGAAACAAGATCTTGTCCCAAGCATAATAATCTGAAGACTGAAAGGACTCGTACGCGCCTACCAAAACCGCCTCGATCTGGCCAGCATTGTCATAGCCTACTTCGGTCGTCTCCTGAGAGATCGGTTCCAAATCCAAAAAATCATCACAGGCCACCAAGCACAGACCAAGTGCCATGCTTAGGGCTATATTTATCTTTACATTTATTTTTTTCATGGGTAGCGATTTTAGAAAGTGAGGTTAAGTCCAGCGATGAAATTGCGGGTCTGTGGATAGGTACCATAGTCGATTCCCTGGGCGGTGTTGCTATACCCAAAGGCATTGACCTCTGGATCAAAACCTGAATAACCCGTGAATGTGAAGAGGTTTTCACCTGTGACATAAACCTTCAGTCCTTTGATGTTGGCCTTGGACAAGAGTGACGATGGCAAATCATAGCCTAGCGTCACGGTTTTGACTCTCAGGTATGATGCATCTTCGATGAATCGAGTAGAGATTCGCGAGTTATCGGTATTGCCCCAAGTTGCTCTCGGAATATCCGTCACATCTCCTGGCTGCCTCCATCGATCCAGTACTGCCGTGGATTGATTCTTAGGATCGGTCATGCCCTCGATATCAATGCGCGATGCATTCAGGATGTCATTGCCATAGGATCCTTGCAAGAACACGAGCAAGGTGAAACCCTTGTAGCTCAGTGTATTGGTCATCCCGTAGAGGAAGTCTGGATTGGCATGTCCAATGATACGACGGTCGTCCGCCGTAGGTGTGAAAGTGCTCTCTCCATTCTGATCTAGGTAGTAAGCATCCCCTGTCTGTGGATCCACCCCTCCATACACATAACCATACAAAGTACCGAGTGACTCCCCTTCACGAACCAAACTGGCTTCACCACGACCTGCAACAGCCCCGTCAAAAATCTCTTGCCCAACGATATCGATTACTTTGTTTTGATTGAATGAAATGTTGAAATCCGTATTCCATTTGAAGTCTTTGTCAAGATTAACTGTACTGACAACAAACTCTAACCCTTGGTTTTGCAGTTCTCCGATGTTTTGGATGGCATTGTCAAAACCCGTGGATCGGGGCAGCGGAGCATTGAGCAATAGATCAGTGGTGGTCTTGCGGTAAGCATCTGCCGTCAACGTCACTCGGTTGTTCCACAAGCCTAGATCCACACCGATATTGGTCTGCTGCGACTCCTCCCATTTGAGCGTATTGTTACTGATCGAGGCTGGATAAGTCCCTGGCTGAGTCACTCCTCCGATGGGATAGTTGGCACCTCCTCCAATCAACCCAAGATAAGAGTAGCGATTGTCGCCACTTAGCTGGTCGTTTCCTACGATACCCCATCCTGCACGGATTTTCAAATCACTGATGGTAGAAATCCCTTCGAGAAAGCTCTCCTCGGAGATTCTCCATCCCCCTGATACCGATGGGAAATATCCCCAGCGATTCTCAGGGCCAAAAACACTAGATCCATCGACCCGAAAATTGGCTGTCAACAAATACTTGTCATTGTACTCGTAGTGTACTCTACTGAGGTAAGACTGATTGGCCTTCTCCGACTTGGTCGCGGTAGCCTCGATGATCTGCGAACCCACATTGGGTGTTTGTATTCCATCGCTCGAAAAATTCTGAGTCACCACCTTGTTGTATTCCCAAGTGAATTTTTGCTGTACCGCTCCGACCAGTACTTCCACTCTGCTCTTCCCGATGTCTTTGGTATAGGATAGCGTATTGTCGAGAATGTAATACTGATTTTTGTTCGTGTTGTTTTCGGCACGGCCATTCAAGGCTCGTCCATAGCTCGTCAAATAAGGATTCAAAAAGTAGTCGTAGATGTCATTGTTATGATCCAGACCGATGTTGCTCCTGAACTTAAAGTTTTTGAGAAAAGAGATCTCCGCATAGGTATTTCCAATCAAACGTTGGTTGCGGTATTTTCTATCCGATCCATCGGTACTCGCAAGTGGGTTTTCCCAGTTCTGGAACGGGTTGCTCGTGAAGCTGCCGTCTGGGTTGTAAATCCCAATGATCGATGGAGTCGACAATGCCCCAAGCAATACTCCCCCCGAATTCACGGCTTGGTTGTCAGTCACATCTACATCGGAGTAGAGGGTATAGGCTACACGTGTTCCGACCTTGAGCCAATCACTCACCTCATGGTCTAAGTTGACTTTGAAATTGGTTCGACTCATCTCCGAAGTACGTACGGCTCCTTTTTGATCCGTCCATCCACCCGAGATATAGTAGTTCGTCTTTTCGTCCTTGCCAGATATCGACAATTGATAGTTCTGTGATACCCCGCGCTGGAATACCTCATCCTGCCAGTCCGTGTTTTCGGTATACTGTGACCAATCCGTATTTTGGCCCATCTCCTGCATCAGCTCGATGTAATCTCTGCTGCCCAGCACATCCATTTTTTTCCATACTTGGGCAAAGCCACCGTAGGCATTGAAATTGATTTGTGCATTGTCAGTTGTACCTCGTTTGGTCGTGATCAGTACTACCCCATTTGCTCCTTGCGCCCCATATATGGCTGCCGACGAAGCGTCCTTTAGGATCGAAATAGATTCTACATCTGCAGGATTGATCGAACGGGTGTCAGTCGTGGGTACTCCGTCCACCACGTAAAGAGGTTCACTGCCCGCATTGATGGAGTTGGTTCCACGGATTCTAAGGTTGAGCCCTTGAGAGGGTTTCCCGCTACTGGACATCACTTGCACACCCGCTGCTTTTCCTTGGATGAGTGATCCGATCTGAGAGTTGGGGCGTAGGCTCATGTCTTCGTCACCCACTACAGCGATGGATCCTGTCACGTCTTTTTTCTCCTGCGTCCCATAGCCTACCACCACGATCTCCTCTAAACTGACGACATCTTCTACCAGCGCAAATTGGAAACTGGATTGATTGCCCACTGATACAGTCTGACTCAAGTAGCCCAAAGAGCTCACCACCAGCTGATCCGTCGGGGAAAAATCATAGGTGATCGAAAACCTCCCGTCTATGTCCGTCACCGCTCCTGTAGTAGTCCCGACGAGCTGAATCGTCGCGCCCGGTATCGGCTCTGCAAATTCATCTGTCACTTGGCCCACCACAGTACTCTGCTGTGCCATCGCGACGCTTTGTGTCAGTAGAAATACTACCAACACGCAAGCATATAATCTAATCTTGTCAATGTGTTTCATGCGTTGTTCATTCGTCTTTTGAAATAATCATGTTCCCATTTTTAGGAATATGTAAACCAAGAAAGATCCAGAACCAATCGCCAAGGCGAGTAGTAAAGAAGTGGACGAAATGAAGTCTACAAAACCACTTATAGTTTGATTACCAAATGGTTAAAAAAAATCAGTGCCGTCAAAAAAGTGGATAGATATGGAGAACCCTCCGTGAAAGAAAAGCAACGATAATACTAGGAACGCCCAGTCTACCTCTAAATTGAATCAATTGTTTTCGCTCCCCGCACCACGGACGAGTGCGCTGATCTTCATGATCTGCTCTTCGAACTCCTCTCGGGGACCCGCCGATTTGTTTTTGACTTTGACACGGTAGTTGTAGATGGTGTTGACAGAGTAGCGTAGCAATTTGGAGATCTGCGAACTATCATGAATCCCCAACCTAATCAAAGCGAAGATCCGCAGTTCGGTGTTGAGGAGCTCTCCCGATTTGAGCTCGATGCGCTCATCCTCCAGCAGGAGTTCGTTGACACGGTTGACAAAATCCGGGTAGATATTGAGAAAGGTACTGTCGAAAGTCGCATAAAATTGCTTGAGTTCTCGGTCTATCAGCTCAGGCGAACTGGTCGTCTGGAGCAGCTCCTCAAATTTTCGACTGGTGATCATCTTGCGCACCATGCGGCGGTAGTTGTCCAACTTGTCGATGAAGTCCGAACAGATGTTGAGGAAGTTGGCGATGTATTGCTCCTTGATACTATCGGTCTCGACAAGTTGACCGTTGAGGCTATTGAGCTGATCATTTGCATACTTGAGTTCGTCGTTGAGCTTTTGGAGACTGAGGTTGGCTCTGCTCAGGTCATTGCGGCCTTTACGCACCTTTTTGACCTGTCTGAAAATCATGAACACCATCACGGCTAATCCCACCGAGAGCAAACTGATCAGCAATAACATGTAACGAAGCTTAGTATTCTGCTGATCAATGCGCTTTTGATAGGCCGCCGTAATCAACGGGAAAATGTTAGAAATCTCAATAAAGCGCAGTCTTGAGTTGAAAAATTCCGCATCCTGAAACGAGAACTTGATGTATCGATAGGCGCGCTCGATCTGGTGATCTTCATAGAGCAACTGTGCCAACTGAGTCAGCGAAGCATTGTCTTTGATCGCAGCACGTATATCTGAGATCGCCGATAGCGCCAAATAAACCTTCTGCTCCTCGCGATTGCCGTTGATCTGATGGATCAGTGAGCGCTGAAACGCCACCAACGAGTATCCAGCAGTCGCCATCTCTACCATTTGCATTCGGCGCGTGTTGATTTCTAAGCACTTCTCCATTTGACGGGAATCACGGTATTCCTTTTCTTGAATGTCTAAATACAAATCCGACCCCTCGTCCACATGCCTAAGCAACGAATCCGTATAACTGTCAAGCTTTTCACGGTACATGACGATGTTGGACTCGATGCGCGAGTAGAAATGGAGATCCTCATACACTTTTCGGTAGACGACATAATACATTTTGAGCGAATACTCATCCAGTTTGTCAGGAGCTACTTTTTGCAGGATCTCAATCGCCTCCATATAGCTGCCCGAATGTGCGAGTAGTTTGGCAAGATATAGCTCGGATTGCCCCTCGAAGGCAGCATTGTGCAGACGACTACCGATCTCTAAATTCCTTTTGATATAGGCGAGTGCCGAGTCAAAATTGTACGCGGCATACTCCCGAATCAACTGCACATCGATGTGGTAGCGGTCTGCTTCGGTGAGTGTAGGGTCATCCATGAGGCTTTTGATGCTGTTGATCTTCAGCTCCCGGCGCTCCTCATAGAGTGGTCGTTTGGCGAGCTCCTGATCGAGCACATCGAGCAGTGAGTCTAGCTTTGCGGCAAAGACACCATTCGAAACCACCAACAGCAACATCAACCCTAATAACCTATGCATGGAGAATGATAATAATTTTTCAAATCAATAGGGAACGAAATTACACAATTCGATGAGATAACACAGCGATCCCTTCATCGCTCTTTGTATTTTGCCGAATGACAGACCTCCAAGACACTTTGGCCTACCCAATAATCTTGGTCGCACGGATGCATAAGTAGCATATATTGGCTAATTTTGCGCCTCACAAATAGATACATAGACGATGGAATTGAATGCATTGACAGCTATTTCGCCAGTAGACGGCCGATACAGAAGACACACCGCAGACCTTGCCGAGTTTTTCTCCGAGTTTGGGTTGATCAAATACAGAGTACACGTAGAGATCGAATATTTCATCGCGCTATGTCAGCACCCATTGCCACAATTGGAGAGTGTAGACGCAAGCGTATATGGCAAGCTTCGCCAGATCGTCGTGGAGTTTTCTGAAGCAGATGCACTAGAGATCAAAAAGATTGAAAGCACTACCAATCATGACGTCAAAGCCGTAGAGTACTTCATCAAAAAAAGATTCGACACACTCGGACTAGAGCCTTACAAGGAATTCATCCACTTTGGATTGACCTCTCAGGACATCAACAACACGGCGATCCCACTACAACTCAAGCACGCCATCGAGAGCGAGTACATCCCAGCGCTCAATCAAATCGAAGCACTGCTCATGGACATGGCCGAAGCATGGAAAGACATCCCTATGCTCGCCAAAACACACGGTCAGCCCGCTTCCCCTACTTTGCTAGGCAAAGAAATCCTCGTGTTTCATGAGCGACTGACCCAGCAGGTCAACATGCTCGATTCAGTGCGCTATGGTGCCAAATTTGGCGGAGCGACGGGCAATATGAACGCGCACCACATCGCCTATCCCGAAATCGATTGGATCAAGTTTGCCAACAATTTCGTAGACAACACCCTCGGACTCAGACGCAGCTACCCCACCACTCAGATCGAACACTACGACGACATGGCTGCCCTGTTTGACAACCTCAAAAGAATCAACACCATCCTCATCGATTTTGCCCGTGACATCTGGCAATACATCTCAATGGGCTACTTTAAACAAAAGATCGTAAAAGGAGAGGTCGGATCATCGGCTATGCCTCACAAAGTCAATCCGATTGACTTTGAAAATGCCGAAGGCAACCTCGGTATCGCCAATGCGCTCTACGAATATCTCTCTGCAAAGCTACCGATCTCACGCCTACAACGAGATCTGACAGACTCTACTGTACTCCGCAATGTCGGTGTCCCAGTTGGTCATGGTTTCATCGCGCTCAAGTCTCTCGAAAAAGGGATAGGGAAATTAGAGCTCAATCAAGCCAATATCGAGTATGATCTCGATCAAAACTGGGCGGTCGTTTCGGAGGCCATTCAGACTATCCTCAGACGCGAAGCGTACCCAGAGCCATACGAGGCACTCAAAGCGCTTACTAGAGGCAACCAAGAGATCACTCAAGAAAGCCTCAAGGTCTTCATAGATGGACTGGAAATCAGTGACGCAGTCAAAGCGCAAATGAAAAAAATCACTCCATTCAACTACACGGGAATCAACCCGCTGAAGTAAGAATAACAAAAATCATTTGATACAAAGCAGGAATCAAAGCGGAGCTATTTCGTTGAGGTTCCTGCTTTTTTATGTGCCATTGGATAGTGATGTTGTTTTGTGAAGACACAAACAGGGCTAGGTTGTTTTATCCCCTGAAGTCACCACTCGCACGAGCGCATTCTTTTAGTCTCTTGTTGACTGTAGCTTTCCACCATGGCCCTTTGGTGAATACCAGTTTGGTCTTAACCCAAAGGTTATTTTTGAACCGTCTCCAACCTGTTTTAACAGACTGACCTGGACGATGCTCTAGGACATACTCAAAACCCATGTTATGCGTCACTTCTATAGCGCATCGGTTTCCATAGAGCAACTTTCTACCATCCTTAACATAGATATAACTAATCTCCTTTTTGTCTGGCTGATTTCGTCGGGTGTCTTCTTTGACTTTTCGATCCACCTTTCTTGTGGGAAGCTCCTCTTCTGTTACTTCCTGAGCCCATGCTCCACCACTCAATAGCACAGTGACTACCAAAGCAAAAAGAAACCGTATGACTGAAGAGCTTAACATCATTTCAATGATAATTCAAATATCTATAGATAGCGAACGGTAAAGGTGAATTTATAGCGAGATGATGCCTTCGATGTTTTTGGCGCTTTCATAAACCTCAATCACCTGATCACTACTACCTGCCATCACCTGGATCGTAGCACTCACATATTTACCATTCTTGGAGGGCTTTAGTTTTACATCATGCTTTGGGAATAAAGCATTGACTGCCCCGACCTGAGCCTCGGGTACGATAAACTTAAACATGTACAAGGTAGGAAACGAATGTACGCTCTCTAGCTTGTCTTTGAATGATTGTGATGAATAGTCCATAAATAAAAAAAGTCCTGACTATTTAGGTCAGGACTCAAAGTTATCTTTTGTTTCTCTACTAGAAAAACTTATATCTCTCGTCTTTGATGTCTGCGAGTTCTCTTACTGCTTGATCTATGTTATACGACAACCTAGACTGCTGCTTAGAAGCGGCTTGGTTTCTGTAAACTTCATAGTCAGAGATTTCCGGCGCTTCATGCTTGTTGATTAACTCCAACTGAACTACACCGTTTTCTACTGCAAATGGAGCTGTTACCTCTCCTGGTTCCAACGAAAATGCTACGCCTACCGCTTTAGGAGCTAGACCTACGCTTTTGAGAGAGTTACTACTCAATTTCAAATCATCCATCGAGTAATACTTCACGTTATTGCCATCATAAGCGATGATTCTATTTGCCAATACTGGCTCATCAATGCTGTTTAGCTTATCCGTAATGACTTTTGCCTTTTTAGCATCTGTTACTTTCTTCGTCACTTCATTTCTAACAGACGATAGGTTAGCAACGCCTTCTTCTTGCTCAGACTCAAGGGTAGCCACTACATACTGGTTGTCTATTTCGAAGACATCAGACACATCTCCTACACTCGCTTTGTTGTACGCCCAGTAGACAATCGTTCTAGCTTCGGCTAAGCCTGGCAATCTTTTATCATTTGCTCCTAACTTGCCAGCTGATTTTACGCTCATGCCTGCAGCTCTCGCATTTTCCTTGAAATCCGATGAAGAATTGGTATCGAATGCAAAGCTCTCTGCATTTCTATAGTACTCATTACGCGTGTCGTCACTTACGAATAACTCCAATGCAACCTTAGCTACTTTCAGCTTTTCGTTCGTCTTAAGTGCAGTCACATCAATGATATGGTATCCGAACTGTGTTTCTATTACATCAGATAACAAACCGGTCTTCTTCGCATTGAACACTGCTTCTTGGAACGGAGCAACCATTCTTCCTTCGCCGAACCAACCAAGATCACCACCCTTAGACGCTGTACCATCCGTACCATGTTCTCTTGCCATTTCGGCAAAGTCAGCACCGTTCTTGATTTGCTTCAACACTTTTCTTGCCTCACTCTTAGCCGTTGCTTTCGCAGCATCAGTATCGTCATCCGCTTTGAACAAAATATGACTTGCTCTCGCAGAGTACTCTGCTCCCGCCTCTTTACCAGAGACTTTGTAAACCACATAGCTTCCACTCTCGATTACTGGCCCCACTACATCACCAACTACAGCGTCTTGTACTGCGCTAGGTAGCTTGTCAGCGGCATAGCTGTTATATGGATCATTTGAGTCTGAATTAACAGTAGCAAACAATGAATCATTTTCTGCATTAGCTAACTCTGTAGCTAATTTATCGATTTGTGTCTTCACCTCTAAAGTATCTGCCGCAGATGGTACTACATCTATCACTACATAATTGATAGCCTTAGAAGCATCTCTTTTATACTCATCTTCGTGATCAGACAAGTAAGCCTTCAACTCACTCTCTGACACAGACACTAAACTATCCTCTACTGAACTAAATGGCACGTAGATGTAGTTAACTTCTGCTGTATTGTTAGCATTAGTGTACTCATACTTGGCCTCAGCCTCTGTAGCGTAGTTCGTTTTAAGTATGAGGTTGTTGTATTTCGTACGCTGACGTGTCGGAGCTAAACTGTTTTCAAAATTGTACCATGAAGCCCGCTGCTGTGGCGTCTGCTCATTTAAGCTCTGTAAAAATGCAATCACATTTTCTTTTTCGAACTGTCCTGTTTCTGGATTAGTAAATGCCTGTCTGATCTGTGGGCTAATGTTATCACCCTGAACCATATCTACAATTTCTTCTTTTGAGATCTTCAATCCCAAAGCCTGGAACTGATTTTCGAATGCATATTTGCTAATCAAGGCATCCCAAGTTTGGTTGCGGATATACTCCTGCTCAGAGACAGAAGGGCTTCTTCCCTGATTCAGCTGAAAGTTGTAGGTCATTTCCTCCTGCTTGTCCAAAAAGTCCTGATAAGAAATAGACTGCCCTGCTATCTCCCCGATATCATTAGACCCACCGAATATCCTTGAGTTAGGTCCCAAAAGATCCGCGCCTACAAAAGCAACGATCGAAAACCCAATGAGTCCGACAATAATCTTCCCTCCTTTATTCCTTAATGTATTTATTAATGCCATGTCTATCTATGTTAAAAAGAAGCGCAAAATAAGAAAGCCTCCCGTTAATATCAAAATTTTCTTCTCTTAGTTAAATCCTTGTTTATGAGGCTATTCTTGATCCAAAACACGGAGCTTAATTTTTTCGATTCTAGCCTCCTCCATGAGCATGATCTCAAAACTGTATCCAGGAATCAAAATCACCTCTCCTAACTCTGGTAGATTCTCATTGATGGTAAGGATCAGGCCTCCCAACGTATCGTATTCACCTGTCGGTAAGTTTAGACTTTGACTCTCATTGATATAGTCAACCTCTTGTCTCGCACTGAATATAAATTCACTGTCATTGATTTTAAGTTCGACAAGATCATCATCATCATGTTCGTCTCTGATCTCTCCAAAGATCTCTTCGATGATGTCCTCCAAAGTCACGATACCTGAGGTCCCACCATACTCGTCGACGACCAGCGCAATACTTTTACGATCCGTAATGAGCTGAACCATCAGTTCGTTAGCAGCCATGGTTTCTGGTGCAATAATGATCTTCGTCAAGATACTCGCTACATCCTGGGGTTTTTTGAACAACTCTAAAGAATGACAGTATCCTATCACATCGTCAATAGAGTCATTGTACACTATTATTTTGGAGTGGCCTGTTGCCACAAACTGATCTCGCAAATTATCAATGGTATCATTGACATCCACTGCCTTGATCTCCGTACGTGGGATCATACATTCACGAACTTTGACTGTCTTGAAATCTAGCGCATTGTTGAAATATTTGGTATCCACATCCTGATCATTCTCCTCCTTGTCACCTTCCATGATGATTTTGAGGTAGTTGTTGAGATCAGTCAGTCCATATACTGGTTTATCATCCGAATAGTCGAGTCTTAGTACGCTTTTCAGGAGGAACTTGCTGCCAGCCACGATCACGTATACTACAGGACTGAGTACATAATAGATCAATAAAATCGGCACGGACAACACAGACAAAAACCGATAGGGGTTAGTCAAAAAGATACTTTTGGGTACATACTCGGCGGTGAACAATACAATAATCGTAGAGATAATCGTCTGAAGGAGTAGAACAATGATGTCATTGTTCAAACTCTGCGGTAGCACCGAGACCAACCAAGGATCCAGCAACATAGACATGAATATACCATAAATCACCAGTGTCAGGTTGTTTCCGATAAGTGTCGTGGCGATGAAGTTAGAAGGGTTGTTAGAAAATTTGGTAAGGATACGAGCAGACAGACCTCCTTGTTTCCCTTGTAAGGCGATGTGCAACTTGTCCGTCCGGATAAAAGCAATCTCTATACCTGAAAATAGCGCTGAAAAAAATATAGATGTCAGGATGCCCACTGTGAGGAATGTGTCCATAGATTATAGAAGAGCTATTTCTTGTTCTTTTTAAATTGATATAAAAGTAAGAGAGATACACTTAACATAAAAATCCAATATGAATGCGAAAAGCCGTATGTCATCGTCTGGTGTAGGCCAATTAAAAAAAAGCCCGCTGCCAGTGTAAATATTATGATTTGAAAAACTGAATTCATCTACTCTTCCATTATTTCTTCGGGCTCATCATCGTAACTGGTCGTGTCTTCCTCGAAGACCAAATCTTCATCAAAGCCCGACTCTTCGTCCACACTACCCTTGGTCGGGTTTAGCGTCATCACGCCTGTAGGGTTCAAAATCGTATACTGATCAAAATCCTCACTGGCTTCTAAGCCTTCTCCCTTCAGTACCTCTCCATCTGCCTTAATGGTCACAAATTTGTCAGTATATATTCTTTCTTCTTTTGGGTCCCAATTGAGAAGTTCAGAATGCAGTTCATCTCCTTTGGCTAGACTTTTCATCTGTACATCTCCTTCAGCTTTGTAATAGTCCTCCTTGGCAAAATAATATCCAGTATTGGCACGTAAGGTAGATGATAATTGTCCCATGGCATTGTAAAACTCAAGGTATATCCCTTCGGGAAAATCCCTGTCTTCGTTTTCATAAACCAACTGTTTGGCTGCTACCAGTCTCAGTTTGGTTACCGCTGAGTCAGACACCAAGACATCTATGTTGTCCAAAGTTACCGATGGCCCATCATAGGTTTCCTTCTCCAAAACAGCATTCTTGCTTTCACATGCTAGCAATAGGCCAATCATTAATATGGGAAGTAAGTATTTCATACAAAGCAAAAAAAGCACCTTACTTGAACAGTTAGGTGCTTTTCATCAATTCTTTTTTATCTACTAGTTTGGTCTTCTTTCGAGAACGACTGTTTCGTTGATCCAACATCCTACAGTCATAGACTGTCCCTCGGTCAACCCAAGTTCAAAGATCTCCGAGATAGAAGGGAACTGCTCTTTGGCTTTTGCCATTCCATCTGCATTCCCAGCCTTTTGGTATTGATTATATGCTGCGATGAACACCAATCTATCCGCTACTTTGCTCACCCCTTCTCTACAGTCATTGTAACTCTGCATATAAAGGTTTCCAATCATAGTATATGCATCGCTCATAGATGGATCGTATGACAATGCCTTTCTTGCATTTGTTCTGGCAGCTGATTTTTGCCCCTTGCTTGCGAACATTTGAGCTTTATTCATATAAATTTCTGCTTTTTGCAAGTTGTCATCAGACATCTCGATTGCAGCATCATAGTACTCAGCTGCTTTGTCTGTTTCTCCAGCAGAGGCCAATTTGATCCCTAACACTTTTGCCATACCGTACGATGGCTCGCTCTTATAGACCAACTCTCCCGCTTCTACAAATGCTGGGCTATCTGTACACTTCGCTGACAACATCAACTGAAATACCTTTTTGGCCATCTTGGGGTCTTGAGTCTCATTCATTTTAGGAACGAGTTTCCCTTCGATAAACTCACAGTTAACATCTACAGTAGCTGTCAATAGCTTGTCTACGTTCTCTTGGTATCGCTCGTATTTGGGATTGCTCTTTTGTGCTTCCTTTTCAGAAATCACATCCGATATTTTCCCATACTTGTCTATTACCTCTTCGTCTGTGATAGATCCCCCACCTAGCTTATATCTTCTGACCACATCCATATAGGCCACTAGATTGTTATCAAGTGTATTGACACCATTCATCTCGAAAGTTTTGTCAAACAAATCCATCAACTCCTGATACTTGTCACGATTTCCTTTGTAGAATTTATATGCTCTGAACGCTTTTCTATTCAACACATTTGGTTCATCACCAAAATACTTGATACGATCGTCATACATCTGAAGCGCTTTCTCTTGGTAAGCGAGTTGTTTAGCAGGATCAGTTTCTTTTTCTTCTAAACCCTCGTAGATTTTAGCACCATTGATATAAAGTGATTCGTTGAGATCTGGGCAGTTATCTAGTAGCCATTGGTGTGGCTCTACTGCTCTAGCAAACTGATCACTTTTAACAGCGTCTACATATAGTGCGTTCTTTTCCTTGGCTTTATCTACATCTTCTGGCCAGTTCCATCCTGGCTGAGCGATTGCTGCGGCATTTAATCCAACAACTAACCCTATCAATAGTAGCTTCTTCATTTTAATCGAATTTATGTTTTGACCGTTGAGTTCTTAAAAAAGTGAAAAATTATGATGAACTGTCCACTTTCTCAACTAATGCCCAACTATTAATTATATTTTCTTCTAACAAACCACCGATCATTCAGTGTTGCACCTAAGACAAACTTGATATATGTCTCTTTGACTAACCCGTCACTCTTAGTACCTCTCTGCCCATATTTGAACGCCATATCGAGCGATGAAACAGACTTTACAGGAAGTGACCAGCCAAAATTAATGCCAAAGTCATCGATCTTCGTCGTACCAGCTAGGTAGGGTACTTGCTCATAGCTCACACCAAAACGGTATCTCACACGGCTCAAATAGCTGTCTACATCGTTATACTTGGGTATTATTTCTACACCTAACCCTGCTCTGTAAGAATCCCTCATTTTCTGCTCAGAAAAATCTCCAAAGGCAGCATCCTCTTTCCATTCTGCTCGTGCTACATCTATTCCTATGATGAATCTGTTGAGGTGCTCAAACGAAACACCTATTCCATATTCAGCCGGCAAATCAAAGGCATTGCTATAGGTTCGGTTGGTCAACGTATCTCCTGGTATGGAATTGTCATTAACGAAAGTCACCTGACGCGTCAGCCTATCCCCTTCCAAACTATGCGCCAGGTCATAGGTCGCCCCTATATTTATTCTTTTGTCCTTTGCGATATCTATTTCGTAGGAAGCCCCAAACCCAAAAGTAAACCCTTTGTAATTCGTCTTTTCTTTTAGACCCGTAGGTACTTGAGCCAAAACATCTTCGCTATAGAGATAGATTTTAGTTTCGTCCTCTATAAACCCAAATAGAAAAGAACTCCTTACGCCGACGGATAAATTATCTATGATTTTGATACCATTAGACCAATAGACTTCTGATATACCCCCCTCTCCTTGATTCTCGGTAATGGAGATCACATCATCATTACCAATGACCTGACCTGAGGTAAGAAAATCAAAATTAACAGAGCTATAGGGTCTAACGCCAATATTGGTCGTCATGCGGTTATAGAGTACTGGAAAAGCAAAACTGAGGTATTTGAATCCCCCAGTACCTGTGGTCTGATTGTCAAACTCGCTTGCTGCTGTACGTGACTCTCCTTGCAACCCTATTTCAAATGCACTGAGGACATTATAAGTCAAGAGTGCCGGGTTCATATTGTTGATGTGATAAAAACTCGGCGTACCGATACCCACTCCACCCATGGCCTCTTGGTGAGACATGGCTCTACTCTGTATATCACCAATACCAAAAACCGAATACGGGGAAAAAGTAATCTGTGCTTGAGCGAGATAGCCGCAAAGACAGGTAGCTACAAGGGCTATACTATTTTTTATCTTCATTATACTCCAAAATCCTATTCAAACCTACCAGCACTAATTCAGGGGACGCAAAGATGGATTCTTTTAATTTAGATTCAAAACGTTTTGCACCGCCACCACATAGAATCACCTGTATATCAGGCCATTTTTGTTTGTACCGTGAGATAATACCGTCTATTTCGGCAGATATCCCATGGATGACTCCACTCGTCATAGCTGAGCGTGTCGAATGTCCTATCAAGTCAACTTCATCATATTCCTCTATCAAAGGCAGCCTCTTGGTATAGTCGTGCATCGCTTTAAACCTCAGCGCGATACCTGGAGATATTGCTCCTCCGTGATAGTTGTTATCCCTATCCAAAAAATCATAGGTAATACATGTCCCTATGTCAATGACCAAACGACCACAAAGGTTGCCTACCGTCTGTGCTCCTACCACTGCAGCGAGACGGTCCAGACCTAAGGTCTCCTTAGTACTGTACAAATTCTGGAGAGGGAGTGGCGTATCGTGAGACATATAAAGCACGTCATGGTTTGACAGATAAGCCTCCTGCTCCGTAACAGAGTAGGCTACCGAACAAGAAATCACACGATCTGGTGCCAATCGAGTCAGCACCTTCTGTAGACTAGGCAAATCCGAGACCTCCAAAATCTCTATTTGTGTGCCGCTATCAAAACTACCTACCTTAATCTTCGTATTGCCTATATCGATTGCAACCGCCTTCATTTTATCAATAAATTAACATAAAATTAATCAGACCGGAATTTATAAGCTATTCCAAAATAAATATGCCGGATCACCCAAAAATGCCCCCCACCTCGCTATATTTATTCACACAATGCTGGCATTAGTCGGCTAAAGGAGTGAAATAATGTAATTATTGGATAGACGAGTTCAGCGCATTTATATATTATTGCCATACCATATTTATGTCCTCATGCGGAAGTTTTTTATTCTATTTTTATTACTTAATACAGCACAACTAAGTGTTGCCAAAACATCAGAAACCGACCTAAACTCCAACCATACGGAAACTACGGTTGGGTTAGATTCAGTCCAGTCTGATGCAGAAGAAGCGCATCATCATGCCCCAGCGTGGACGGTCATCCCTTTCGTGTTGCTACTACTGATGATCGCTACGGGGCCTTTGTTCTATGAACATTTCTGGCACAAAAACTACCCCATCGTAGCATGTGTATTAGCAGCCATCGTAGTTCTCTATTACCTCTTTATACTACACAATCATCATAGCCCCGTCCATGCATTGGCTGAGTATGTGCAATTTATTGCTCTCTTGAGCGGTCTGTTCATCGCATCAGGAGGCATCATGATAGAGGTGGATAAGGAGGCCAAACCTATGACCAACGTGATGATCCTTTTGATTGGCGCATTAGTAGCCAACATCATCGGTACGACAGGTGCATCAATGTTGCTCATTCGCCCGTTCATCAGACTAAACAAAAACAGAATCAAGCCCTACCATATCATATTCTTCATCTTCATGGTGAGTAATATCGGAGGTTCATTGACACCTATTGGAGACCCTCCTCTGTTTCTCGGGTTCTTAAAGGGGGTGCCTTTCTTCTGGACACTAGAACACAATTTGATCCCTTGGCTCTTTGCCTCATCTATATTAGCTATTGTTTTCTTCTTTGTGGATAAGAAAAACAAAGCAGACTACAGCTTTGGAGAAGAGCAAGCTACTCCGACGAATAAGATAACTTTCACTGGAACTAAAAATTTCGCTTGGCTAGCGGTAATCGTAGGCTCAGTATTCTTAGACCCAAACGTGCTAGATTGGGTCCCTGCGATCACTTATGAAGGCCAGAAATTTTCCTTCGTTAGGGAGATTATTATGCTGTTGTCCGGCTATTTGTCTTTCAAATTTGCAGACCGAAAAGCAATAGATGGCAATGAGTTTAATTTTGAACCGATCCGTGAGGTTGCCTTTATTTTTGTAGGCATATTTGGGACGATGATGCCTGCACTAGAACTGGTCGGCAACTTTGCTCAATCAGATGCAGGGGCAGCAATGATCACTCCTAACACCTTATTTTGGGGAACAGGTCTTTTATCAGGATTCTTGGACAATGCACCTACCTATATCAACTTCTTAACAGCGGCCATGGCTTCTCAGGGAGCATCTATCAATAGCCTTGCACAGGTCATAGATTTTTCTCAAGGCGGTGCAGCTTTCACTAATTCTATCCTATCCCTAAAGGCCATATCCGTCGCGGCAGTTTTCTTTGGCTCAATGACCTATATAGGCAATGGACCAAACTTCATGGTCAAATCAATCGCAGAACAGGTCGGTATCAAAATGCCTTCATTCTTCGGCTACATCATTAGATTCTCCATTCCGATTCTACTACCTCTGTTCCTTTTGGTATGGTTAGTCTTCTTTTATTGGGGGATATTATAAGTTCAGAAAATCAAAAAAGGGATGCAATCAAATATTGCATCCCTTTTTTATACTAGCCCCGAAAAAAGCCTACAGCGCCAACATCTTGACAGCAGTTATGGCTGCTTCATCTCCTTTGTTGCCGTGCTTACCACCAGCACGATCCATGGCTTGTTTTTGTGTCTCTGGTGTCAATACGCCGAATATAACGGGCTTGTCATACTTGAGCGAAACGTTAGTCACTCCCTGTGCTACAGCATCACAGATAAAATCAAAATGCCTGGTTTCTCCTTGAATCACACATCCTAAACAAATCACCGCATCTACATCATCTCGCTGCGCGAGTTTCTGCGCACCTAGACTAAGCTCAAAACTCCCTGGCACATCTACTTTTACGATATGTTCTTGTTTTGCGCCATGACTCAGTAGCGTCTGTACTGCTCCATTGTATAATGAACCTGTCACCTCCTCATTCCATTCAGAAACAATGATCGCAAATACTTTGTCACTGATATCAATAAGGTTATTGGTACTATAATCGCTTAGATTTTTTTGTGCACTCGCCATGGGTTCTTACTTTTTTGCAAAGAAAAAAGGGATGAATCAATATCCATCCCTTTTCCTTCAAAATATCTTTCTATTATTAGTTTTGCAGACCTTCTAGTCTTGCCACATGCTTCACAGCATCTTGGTATACTGTAGAGGCGCTATACTTTTCAACGATAGTCTCATAGTTAGCTAGTGCATCAGATTTGCTACCTGCTTTCTCATTGGCAATCGCTGCTTTGACTAAATATACAGGGCTAAACTGATCGTTGGCCTGATAGTTCGCTGCTCTTTCGTATAATCCTGCAGCATCTGAGAACTTCCCTAGCTCCATGTAAGCGTCTCCTGTCAAAGCATACGCTCTAGACTGAATCAGGTAATCATCTGCACTGAATTCTTTAAGGTATTTCAAAGCATTGTCATAATCCCCTAACTTAAGATACGTCGCTCCTGTATAGTAGCTAGCCAAGTTAGCCGCATCGGTCATTCCGTAGGAATCCATGATCTCCAAGAAACCATAGTTGTTACCATCACCATTGAGTGCCAAGCCTAAGCTATCTGCCTCGAAATAATACACCGCTTGAAACATGTCGCGCTGTGCATTTTCATTTTGGTTCTCTATATAGTAACGTCCAAAAAGAAAACCTATAATAATCACAGCAACCACTCCTCCTAGTACAGAAACGAGCGTTTTATTCTTCTCTATGAAATGCTCAGTTCTGGATAATTGCGCAGCAAGTGCCTCTGGGCTCTCTAGCAAATCATTTCCGTGTGACTCAGCGTCTTTTCTCTTTTTTGTCATCTTTATTTAAAATTCAAGGCAGTAAATCTAGTAAAGAATTTGATTTACCGCCATGTTTAGTCTTTCAAGTCTAATTAAACCTCCACGAATGGATAAGAAGCATCTGCATATACATCCGTATAAGCATTTTCTGCCGTTGGGTACTCAGACTCTTCGGCAAATTTAACCGCCTCAGCCACAATCTCCTTGATCTTGTCACCAATCGCTGCGAGATCTTTCTCTGTTGCAATTTTTTGATCCAAAATCTCTTGTCTAATCTGCTCAATTGGATCTCTCTGCTTGTATTGCTCTACCTCTTCTTTTGTTCTGTACTTAGCAGGATCAGACATTGAGTGTCCTTTATATCTATAGGTTCTGAACTCTAGCAATGTTGGGCCTTCGCCTGCTCTAGCTCTCTTAGCAGCTCTATCTACTGCATGGTGCACATCGATCACTGACATCCCGTCTACTGATTCAGAAGGCATCTCATATGAAGCACCTAATTGATCTAGACCTGTTACGTTAGACGTTCTAGCTACAGAAGTACCCATTGCATACCCGTTGTTCTCGATACAGAATACAACTGGCAGCTTCATAGTCATTGCCATGTTTAGTGCTTCGTGAAATGCACCTTGTCTAACCGCGCCATCACCCATGTAGGTCATACATAGTTTGCCAGTGTTATTGTACTGCTCGGCAAATGCGATCCCTGCTCCTAGTGGCACTTGTCCACCTACGATACCATGGCCACCAAAGAATCCATTCTCTTTGTCAAACATGTGCATAGATCCACCTTTACCTTTGGATATTCCTGTCGCCTTGCCATATAGCTCCGCCATGATCGCTTTAGGATCAGAACCTAAGGCCATAGGATGAGCGTGGTCTCGATAAGCAGTGATATACTTGTCGCCTTTTTCTAATGCAGAAACAGCTCCAGCTACACATGCCTCTTGGCCGATATACAGGTGACAAAAACCTTTGATTTTCTGCTGACCATATAACTGACCCGCCTTCTCTTCAAACTTTCTCATCAACAACATGGACTCGTACCACTCCATGTAGGTTTCCTTTGGAAAATCACTTTTGGATTTTGCTCTGGTATTCTTTTTTTCTTTTACACTTGCCATTTCTAAATAAGGTTTAAAGCGTAAACACGCAATATTTTCAAGGTTAGACTTAAACACTAGGTTAGCGAAGTGCGAAATTAGTTATTTTCGTCACTTCAGCAAAGAATATATGTTTCTTCAATCACTCAAACTCAGCAATTTTAAAAACTATTTAGCAGAAGAGGCCGTTTTTTGCGAACATGTCAATTGCTTCGTCGGACTCAATGGCAGTGGAAAGACCAACCTTCTCGACGCGATCTACTACTTATCGTTGACCAAGTCCGCTTTCAACACCATAGATAGTCAAAACATAAGACATGAAGAGTCTTTCTTCCTCATCAAAGGGGAATTCAAAATCAACAACAAATTCAGCATAATACAGTGTAGCCTAAAAGCTCAGGAGAAGAAAACCTTTAAAGTCGATGGGCAGGAATATGATAAGCTCAGTCAGCACATGGGCAAATATCCAGTGGTCATGATCGCGCCTAACGATGATGAACTGATCCGTGAAAGCAACGAGGTGAGACGTCGGTTCTTTGACAGTATTATCTCACAGTACGACCGGGAGTACCTACAAGTACTCATCAAATACAACCACCATCTAAAACAGCGGAACGCTGCTCTAAAGCAGTTCAAAGAGACTAGGCAGTTCAATGCGACGCTACTCGACAACTATGACGCTGTATTAATCCAAGCTGGCAAAGTGATCGCTGAAAAACGTAAAGCTTTCTTGCTACAGTATCAGCCCTATTTCCAAAACAACTATGACGAACTCGCCGACCAAAAAGAAAATGTCACGATAGACTATAGTTCAAAGGCGTTAGAAGTAAATTTCAAAGAACTCTTCATGGAGAGCCGTGACAAAGATCGTATCATGTTACGTACACTGGTCGGCACACACCGTGATGAATTCATTTTAAAAATTAACGGAAAGCCACTCAAAAAATTTGGATCTCAAGGGCAACAAAAATCTACGTTGATCTCACTCAAACTGGCACAATTCGAATTTATCAAAGCCCACCTGAATTTGACCCCCATCCTTCTTCTAGACGACATATTTGATAAACTGGATGATCAGCGAATTCAAAAACTGCTAGATATCATTTCCTCAGACAAGTTTGGTCAGATATTTATCACCGACGCACGAGAAGAACGAACCAGGGATCTCCTCATAAAAAAATTTGAGACCTTAAAAATATTCAAAATAGATGCTGCGCAGATGACGGAATTGACCTAAAAATTGAGCACAAAAAAGCCTGACTCATCAGAGTCAGGCATAAACCTCCTATCATTCGTGCTTCAAACTAAGATAGGCGGTTAGGTTAAAAGGTTATCTTTCTCTATGAGAACTACCAAAACCTTACCGTCTGCCAATTGCTATCCAATGCCGTAAGACGGTTGTCCATAGCACTCTTTGGCTTTTCTAGTACATTCGACTTTAGAACTCCCATTAATATTATATACATGCTTAGCACCAAGATTAACTTGCCGTAACTCCTTTGGTCTTTTTTATGAACAGTCATAATGCATTGATTCTGGTTAAAGATTAAAATCACAATAATTCATGGTTCAAAAGACTACCTATTTATAGCCTAAGTCAATACCACGTATTAGGTATATTAGTCGAATCAAATACTGCTGAGACGCCCCGTTAAGTACATCTATTCACAAAATTCTACGGTTTTATTTAAAGTAGCAATACCACATAGTGCGTATTTTTGCTCTTCCCCCCCTTTAGTATTAGTAGACCAAGCCGTAAATGTCACATCTCATAAAGTCAGTCTCTTATCTATCATTTTTCACGCATGAACGAATTTCTTAAAAAACGGCCTTTGCTTTAATCTATCACACTTTGCAGGATGTTTTCTGGGCTGAGACCTTGTAATTTCCTGCAATATATTCTACTCATTTGTTCGAGAGAGTTGCAGATGACTCAGTATTTATATTAATTTGTACGTAGTTATACGTAATTAAATAGCGATGAAGAACGAACCATGTAAAACGTGCCAAAACCTAGATTGTATTATTAAAAGGAATAGCTATGGAGAAGGGATAGAAGATTACCTTGCCCAAAAACATACTATACAGTGCAAAAAAGGACAGCAGTTTATCTTGGAAGGAGCTCCTGTACACGGGCTGTACTTTGTTTACAATGGCAAGGTAAAAGTAGCTAAAACAGGCTTTCAGGGGCGTGAGCAGATTGTTCGCTTCGCCAAAGACGGAGAAATCATCGGTCATAGAGGCTTTGGTATTGGTCAATCCTATCAGATCAATGCAGTAGCACTAGAGGACACGGTCCTTTGCAACTTTACCAATGACGTGCTACAGGACATGCTCCACAAGCTACCCAACCTGACCTACGACTTTATGATGTTCTATGCTGAAGAACTCAATCGAAGTGAAACTAAAGTCAGAAAATTTGCTCAAATGACTGTAAGGGAGAAAGTTATTGATGCATTCCTATATATATATAGAAAATTCGGGCAGAGCAACGACTACTTAAATATTCAGCTTTCTAGAAAAGAAATAGCAGATTTTGCAGGAACTACTGATGAACAAGTCATACGCGTAATCTCCAGCCTCAAAAAGGAGAATCTGCTAAGAGCAAGCGGTAAAAGGCTTGGTATCATAGACTTAGACCAGCTACGAAAAGAAATATCAGAACATAACTTCTTCTTGGATAGCTAAAACATGTTATTTAACATGTTTTAGCTTGTCTTAAACCATATTATATAAAGCTATTACGCATTTAATTTGCACGTAATAATACGTATATATTAAATGTCACAATTTCAATCCACTCAAGCGAACAAAACACTTTTTCTAAACACGCTGGCCTTTACTTTTTGTTTTGCCGCCTGGCTTCTCAATGGTATCTTGGTTACATTCCTTGTTGACAATCAACTATTCGCTGCAATACAAATCGGATGGTTAATAGGCATTCCAGTATTAACAGGTGCAATTTTCAGACTTCCTGCCGGCATACTCACAGATAAATTCGGTGGCAAACCCGTATTCACAACACTTCTACTCGTTTGTGCCGTCCCATTATTCTCACTATCCTATGCTGACGATTTTTGGTCTTATGCACTATGCAGTTTAGGCTTTGGTCTCGCAGGTACTAGTTTCGCAATTGGGATTGCGTATAGCTCGGTTTGGTTTCCAAAAGAAAAACAAGGAACCGCACTAGGCATATTCGGAGCAGGAAATGCAGGCGCAGCAGTCACTACGATGGTTGGCCCTAATATCCTAGACTACCTCACCGATGACAAAACCAACCTAGAAGGATGGAGAGTGATGCCCCAGCTATACGCTGCGGGTCTTATCATCATGGCAATCATATTTTTCCTCTCCACGAAAAACAAGAAACCAAATGCTGGTCCCAAATCCGTCGGAGAACTGTTACGACCACTCAAAAGCATCCGTGTTTGGAGATTTGGCTTATACTACTTTTTGGTTTTCGGATGCTTTGTATCTTTTGCTGGCTGGCTAGTCCCCTATTATACCAATGTCTATGGCTTTGACCTGGCTATGGCTGGTTTTTTGGCTTCCTGTTTTAGTCTTCCTTCTGGTATTATTCGAGCCTTTGGCGGATGGCTTTCTGACAAATTCGGCGCACGTACGATCATGTATCGTGTACTCGGCGGGACACTTATACTCTCTCTAGCATTGCTACTTCCCAAAATGGATATCTACTCCACAGGGAAAGGTGTTCCTGCTAAAAAATCCGGCACCATCACAGCAGTATCCAGCCAGTCCATAGCCATAGATGGACAAACCTATGACCTAGAAAAAAAAACAAACAAACTAAAAGATGCCGAGAAAGAATTTCACTTTTGGCCTGTAAAAGAAACATGGCAAGAACCTATCGTACAAGTAGGCGATAAGATTGCCAAAAAAGAATTACTCGCCGAAGGAAAAACACACATCTACTTTCACGGCTAACGTTTGGATATTTGCCAGCCTAGCGATACTGCTAGGGTCTATCTGGGGAATAGGCAAAGCAGCGGTCTACAAGCACATCCCGGACTACTTCCCTGATGAGGTCGGGGTAGTCGGCGGTATGGTCGGGGTACTAGGTGGTCTCGGTGGGTTCTGCTGTCCCATCATCTTTGGCTATCTGCTAGAATGGACAGGACTCTGGTCGAGTTGTTGGATACTGATGCTGGCACTGTCAGCGATCTGCCTAATCTGGATGCACCGTGTGATTCAAAAGATGACCGACAAAGCAGTACCACAGTTGTCCACCGATTTTGACAGAACAAAAAACTAAATTTTACTTATTCAAATTCAAGGCCACTGGTAGAAGACTAGTGGCCTTTTTATTGTCCAGAAAACGCCTCGTAGTAGGACAATAATTTATTGATTTGATCAATCAGCTTATCCACCTGATTCGCCAACATTTCAGCAGAGCGATCGGACAAGCTAACCAACATGTCACGCCACAACGCATCCACTCGATCCAACACTGGCAAACATTGCGCTGAATTGATTCGCGAGTTTCTAATGACTTCAATGTTACCCTCAAAAGCAGTGACCGTTTCTCTGGTCATCTTTTCGTTCTCCATCAGTTGCGCATTGAGCAGTTTCATCAACAACATCCTCTGACGTCCCGCACGATTGATCAAGCCAGACATCTCTCCGATATCATGAACCAATCGATCCAGCTCCTCTAATTTATCGATCGATCGTGCACTCATATTTTGTATCTCTCCTGCCAAAACCCTGAACGGAGCTCCTTCGGATCCTCCCAACCTACCTGCGTGAATCGCAGCATTGATAGCAACCATATTTGTCTGTCTAGAGAAGTCACTCATGCTCTTGATCACCGTACTTAAATGCTCTTTAATCGTCATATTTTATCTACGTATCACTACTTATTAATGTGCAATTCTAGAAAATATAGCCTAAAAAATACAAATTCTACGTAATCTTCAGATTTTGAAACGAAATGTAACCAGTTTGCTCTATTTGACGATTTTCCTTAAATAAATGATTTATAGCATGTCATTTCATGGATAAAAAATATTTTCTCGGCTGTCATATCCCATTTCCCAGCGAAAACTCTCAGTCTATGTTTGCTGCATAGTAAGTAAAAATAATACGTATTAATACTTAGTTCAGTTAAAATTTAGTCAAAACGAAAATTACCATAACCAATATGAAAAACGCATACCTCATCATCACAGCACTGGTCATCAGTTGCTTTTCTGCTAAGGCTCAATTCTCCCTTTCTGGAGAAGTCAACGCTAGAGGAGAATACAGAAATGGATTTAAACGACCCATCCTAGAATCGCAAGACCCGGCCTTCTTCATAGAGCAAAGAACAAGACTATATGCCAACTACAAAATGGAAGATCTCGAAGTACAAGTCGACCTACAGGACGTTCGGATGTGGGGAGAGGACGGGATCGTAGACAAAGACTACAGCGGATCCTTTGGTATCTCTCAGGCCTGGGCACGCTACTACATGACCTCCAATCTATCCATGAAAATGGGACGCCAGATCATCTCCTACGACAACCAGCGAATGTTCGGAGGATTAGAGTGGGCCATGCAAGGGTTAAGACATGACGCACTCCTGTTCATGTACGAAGACACGCTTGGTCTCAAAATCCACGTAGGTGGAGCATTCAACCAAAACCCAACTACTGGAGGTGAACCTGTACGACTAACGGGGACTTATTACCCATCATTCACAGGCAATGGCCCCTACCACGCTACAGGTAACTACAAGCACATGGAGTATGCCTACCTCAATAAGAAATTCAGCGCAGCAAGTCTCTCGCTTTACCTCATCAACGACGCTCGTCAGTACGGACTGGAAGATTCTGTTGCCAACAGACAGTCATACGGACTAATGGCGATGAAAAAACTAGGTGGCCTCACCTTGAATGCAGAAGGATTCTATCAAGGCGGAAAAATGGGACTAAGCGACCTCAGTGCTTACATGTTCTCCCTATCTGGTACAGCCAAAACATCAATCACACCATTGACGATAGGCTATGACTATTTATCAGGGCAAGATACCGGTAGCGAAAAAACAACAGCATTCGCTCCACTATTCGGTACCAACCACGCACTATACGGTTTTATGGACTACTTCTACGTAGGCAACGGCCACCTCGGCGGACTACAAGACATATACTTAAAGACCAAATTCAAAGTTGGGAAAGGCGCACTACTCGGACACTTGCACTACTTCCTCACTGCTGCTGACGTGATGGACGGAGCAGGAGCGACTATAGATAAAGGACTCGGCACAGAAGTCGATCTCGTCTACGTTCGAAAACTTGGCGCATCAGGCACGCTCAAAGTTGGATACTCGCAAATGTTTGCCACCGACTCTATGGAAACCGTCAAAGGCATCACCTCTGAAACCGCTTCTATCAATAACTGGGCTTGGGTTCAACTCATTTTCAAACCAAAATTCATATAACATATCACAACTGACATACCATGAAAAATCTATACAACAACTTCTTCATTAGACTCAGTGCATTCGGGGCACTCATGTTCTTACTGAGTCAATGCGGAAGCAAAAAAACTGAAACGACTACTGAGCAATTCTCAGACGCTACCACACAAACTGTACAGCTGGACATAGAAAAGCCAGAACTCACCTTTGGTTTTATCAAACTCACTGACATGGCACCATTGGCCATCGCCAAAGAACTAGGCTATTTTGAAGATGAAGGACTATTCGTCACGATCGAGGCACAGTCCAACTGGAAAAATGTACTCGACAGAGTCATTGACGGGCAGTTAGATGGCTCACATATGCTAGCTGGTCAACCCATCGCAGCAGGCGCTGGATTTGGCCGTCAGGCAGAGTTAGTCACAGCATTTTCGATGGATCTCAACGGGAACGGCATCACAGTATCCAATGATGTCTGGTCCAAAATGAAAGCCAATGTCCCTGCCGATGCAGAAGGAAAACCCATTCACCCGATCAAAGCGGATGCTCTGGCTCCCGTCATCGATGAATACAAAAAGGATGGGAAAGCCTTCAAAATGGGTATGGTATTCCCCGTATCGACGCACAATTATGAGATTCGCTACTGGTTGGCCGCTGCAGGTATCAAGCCCGGCTACTATACTGCCGACAACATTCAAGGACAGGTAGATGCAGACGTATTGCTATCGGTAACACCTCCACCGCAGATGCCAGCTACACTCGAGGCAGGCACCATCTACGGCTACTGTGTAGGCGAACCGTGGAACCAACAGGCAGTATTCAAAGGAATCGGCGTGCCTGTCACCACCAACCTAGACATCTGGAAAAACAACCCAGAAAAAGTGTTCGTGATGACCAAAGAGTTCACCGAAAAGTATCCGAATACTGCCATCGCTGTGACCAAAGCACTGATCAGAGCTGGCAAATGGCTCGACACACCCGGAAACAGACCCGAGGCTGTGGGTATCTTATCCATGCCTGAGTATGTCGGTGCAGACTCGGTCGTGATCGCCAACTCTATGACGGGCACGTTTGAATTCGAAAAAGGAGACAAACGCTCTATGCCTGATTTCAACGTCTTCTTTAGATACCACGCCACCTATCCATACTACTCTGACGGAACGTGGTTCTTGACACAAATGAGAAGATGGGGACAGATTCCAGAATCAAAACCTGCCAACTGGTACTCCGAAACGATCCAAGACATCTACAGGCCCGACATCTGGAATCAAGCCGCACAACTCCTCCTCAAGGAGGGCTACTTGACTGAAGAAGAAATCCCCGAAACAGATGGCTACAAACCTGCCACCACGGACTTCATCGATGGCATCAGCTATGACGGCAAAGACCCAATCGGTTATATCAATAGCTTCGAAATTGGCAACAAAGATTAAAGTTTGATTTAAAGGTTATTCGGACGGAAAGGAAACCGCATGGTTTTCTTTCCTCCCAATAATCCCTAGACACCCGCGACCTCCTTTGTCGCTATTCAACCCATTGCACACACATACTTAAATTTTACATCATGAAAGATAAGCTCATCAAAATAGTCCGATTCTGCGGCCTTGGATTCCTAGAGCCACTCATTCGCCTTATCAATGGCGAAGAACCGAAAAAAAACGCAACCAACTTTGTCAAAAAAGCCCTCTTCCCGGTGTTCTCTATTATTCTATTCATAGGGATATGGCACAGTGGAGCGAACTACCTATTCAACAAAGAAGCCACTAGAAAAATAGAAAAAGCCAGAGAAGATCAAGGCGAAGAAGCAGCCATCGCTATGCAAGCATGCATCAAGGCGGGCAGTGTCAGCTGCCAACCTAACACACTCCCGTCTCCTGCCCAAGTATGGGGCGCCTATCTCTCCCTTCTCGACGATCACAGAGCCATCTCGGCCAAAAAAGACGAGTTCGCTGCAAAAACACAAAAAATCAATGCCAAAAGAGCTGAAAAAGGTGAAGACCCTATACAGTACACAGGTCGTCCTTCGTTTTTAGATCAAATCAAAACGAGTATCAAGACCGTATTTGCAGGCTTTCTACTTGCCGCCTTCATAGCGATTCCGATTGGTATCATCATCGGACTTAGCAGCACCCTACGCTCCTCCTTCAACTGGCTGATACAGATATTCAAACCTGTCTCTCCAGTGGTGTGGTTACTTTTAGTATTTATGATCATCAAAACACTTATCACAGATCCAGACCTTGACAAATCCTTTATGATCTCCTTTATTAGTGTGGGGCTATGTGCCATGTGGGCCACTTTGGTCAATACAAGTATGGGAGTCGCTACCGTAGACAAAGACTTTATGAACGTATCTAAAGTCCTACGTCTATCGGTAGGCAAAAACATTTTCAAAGTTATCTTACCTGCTTCTTTCCCCCTGATTTTCACAGGTCTTAGAATCACATTATCCGTAGCATGGATGGTACTGATCGCGATTGAACTACTCGCTCAGAGTCCTGGTCTTGGTTCCTTCGTTTGGGAAGAATTCCAAAATGGCGCCAATGACTCCAATGCCAAAATCATCGTAGCGATGTTCGTCATCGGCATCATCGGGTTTGCTCTGGACCGAATCATGCTTACCATCCAGAAGTTCATGTCCTTTGACAAATCTGAAGTCGCATAATTGGTTAATAATCAGCAAAAGGTAGTAGACATACACTACTACGACTGGATAGCACTCTTAACTATTTTCTTTTAACCATTAACTAAAACAGACATGGCATTCTTAGAACTAAACAACGTCAGTAAGTCCTATGGCACTGGCAAAGACAAAGTCGAAGTACTCAAAGACATCAACTTACACATAGAAGAGGGCGAGTTCGTAGCTATCGTCGGGTTCACCGGCAGTGGAAAAACCACCCTCATCAACCTCGTCAATGGTCTCCTATTTCCTGATGAAGGAGAAGTCCTCCTAAATGGAAAACCCATACTCGGGCCTGGTCCAGATCGCGGAGTAGTATTCCAGAACTACTCTCTCCTCCCATGGCTCAGCGTCCGAGACAACGTCAAACTGGCCATCGATGAGGCTTACCCTAGCGCCAGCAGAGCCGAAAAGAAAGAACGCATCGAGAAGTATGTAGAGATGGTACACCTCTCCCATGCGATTGACAAAAAACCAGCCGAACTATCTGGAGGGATGAGACAGAGAGTCTCCGTCGCACGAGCACTAGCGATGAACCCAGACATGCTACTCATGGATGAGCCACTATCGGCTTTAGATGCCCTGACGCGTGGCACACTGCAGGAAGAAATCGTTAATATATGGAGTCAAGACCAAAAAACCTGTCTGCTCATCACCAACGATGTAGATGAAGGAATCGTCATGGCCGACCGCATCATTCCTCTAAAACCTGGCCCGAAAGCTACATTAGGGCCCGAGTTCAAAGTGGATTTCGAAAGACCACGAGTCATTACTGAGATCAACAAAGATCCTGCTTACAAACATCTTCGAAACGAGGTGATCGAATACCTCATCAAAGTAGGAGCAAATCGAAAATCCACAACTCATGTCGATCTAGAACTCCCCGATCTGCAACCCATCATGCCCGGCAGACTACAGTGGGGCAAGAAGAAAGAGAAAGAAAAGGTCAAGTACTTTTAATAGCCGGATTCACTACACACATACAAAAATCGAATATCTGATACTATCAGACTAAACCTACGTACACATGGAAGTTTTAGAAAAAAACAAAATACAGCAAAAAGCGAATAGTCAAGGCAAAGACCTCCGACCAGACATGCTCGTCTGTCAGGACATCACCAAAATCTACCCTACGCCTAAGGGAGATTACACCGTACTCGCAGACCTTCAACTCACCGTCAAAAAAGGAGAATTCATATCCATCATCGGACACTCAGGCTGTGGAAAATCCACCCTACTATCTATGATCGCTGGGCTCAACGAGATCAGCGCTGGCAAAGTCCTCGTGGATCAAGAGGAAATTCGAGGAGCTGGACCTGACCGAGCGGTCGTTTTTCAGTCCCCGAGTCTATTCCCATGGCTGACCGCACTACAAAATGTACTTATAGGCGTGAAACAAGTTTTTCCTCATGCGAGCAAAAAACAAAAATTAGATATTTGTAAATACTACCTAGACAAAGTAGGGCTCGGCAATGACCTGAATAAAAGAGCAATAGAACTGTCTCAGGGAATGCAACAACGAGTCGGTATAGCACGAGCATTTGCACTTAAACCCAAAGTTTTGTTACTTGACGAACCTTTTGGAATGCTGGATTCTCTCACGAGAGGCGAGCTACAAGATGTCCTGCTAGAAGTATGGCAAAAAGAACAAATCACCGCACTCATGGTCACGCATGACGTGGATGAATCCATATTTTTGGCAGACCGTGTCATCATGATGACCAGTGGCCCCTATGCCAAGATCGGAGATGAGCTGAGAATCCCATTCGAAAGACCTAGAGATCGCGTGCATGTATTAGAGCACGATGACTACTATGACTACAGGAGCTATTTGATGAACTTTTTAAACCATTAATCGATTATGAAAAAACTATCCGTGCAGTATTTGCTCTTTTTGGGTGTACTAACTGTCGCGATCGTTGCGAGCCAAATACTAATTCAAAAAGCCATCGCTGACAGCAAAACCGATTCTCGAATTATCAATATATCGGGAAGGCAGCGAATGCTCAGTCAAAAAATCACCAAAGCAGCGCTCAAATTACAAAGTTGCAAAACACGGGAAGACTTCTATGCGGTCAAACTAGAACTGACCACTGCTGCCGATCTATGGGCTGAGTCTCATGATGCCTTACAGCATGGCAATTCGAATATAGATGTCTCAGAAATGAATGCTTCTCCGATACTTATCAGTTTGTTTTCAAATATTCAACCTTACTATGACTCTATCATCGGAGCGGTAGGAAATATTAGGACACTAGGGTTTTCTAGTAGTATTAGAGGTTCTGAAAAAGATACCCTAGTGAAAAGCATCAAAACAATCTCGGACAATGAGGCAAACTTTCTGCAGCTAATGAACGACATCACCTTTGAGCATGACAGGCTGGCTCATCAAAAAGTAGAAGAGCTTTCCACCTCTGAATACTACTTACTGGCTGTAGCACTGGTATTAATCATGCTGGAAGCATTCTTTATTTTTCGGCCTATGTTTAAGTCTGCCAAGAAAAAGGAATCAGAAATTTCGGATCTGCATGAATATGTTCAACAGTCCATTTCCTACTTAGGTAAAAGTCAGGAAGGCGAGACCCTCATCAATGAAGCCAATGAAACCATCAAAAAGCTCAAAAGTGAAAACAGTAGACTGAAAACAAAAGTCAAAAACCTCAAAAAAGCACAGACCATTACCAACGAAGAGTAATCTAGCCACTGACAATTAAGTATGTGTAACAGCCGCTCCTTTGCCCAGCAGAGAGCGGCTGTGTGCGTTTGCGCCCTCTACATATGTGTAGTAAAAACAGGAACTCACGTGCCAAGAGGCATTTTAATGAGTCAAAGAATAAACTATCATTGGATTTTCGAGAAAATAATGTTTTCATCAGCTACGAGCTTTTCCTAACCATCTCCACCTAAGCGGCTGTATCGCATTTCTTCACGAAAAAACCCAAAGCAGCATTAGCCTAAAAACGAGTTCAATTAACGCTATATCAACTCATTTTTATGCATCCAAACTCTAATTTGGCCCTTTTGGGTCTAGTCTCCACTCCTCCCGAAGGCGCAGGTTTCGTACGTCTCAACATCGATGACCTCTGGGTCTTAGTAGCCGCCGCACTCGTATTTTTTATGCAGGCAGGTTTCAAAGTTCTAGAAACTGGTATGGTCAAAAAAGAACATCGATCCAGCATTGGGGCTAAAAACCTACTGGACTGGGTGGCAGGTAGTATCGCCTTTTTCTTAGTTGGGTTTGCTTTTATGTTTGGGGATAGTATTGATGGATTTCTCGGGCTAGACTACTTCTTTGGTCAGGGTCTCGACTCTGGGAAAATCCTCATCTTCTTCCTCTTTCAACTTGCCTTTGCAGGGACGGCACTGACTATCGTTTCTGGTGCCATGTCTGGTCGTACAGGCGTAGTGGCTTACTTCATCGTGTCTCTAATTACCGCTACACTTATCTATCCAGTATTTGGGCACTGGGCCTGGGGCAATCTCTGGAATCCCGACAATCAACCTTGGCTGGCATCCATGGGCTTTATGGATTTTGCAGGGTCGACAGTGGTACACTCCACTGGGGCTTGGGTAGCTGTAATGGGCATCTACATGGTAGGGCCTCGGCTTGGACGCTATGACGCCTATGGTCGCATCCAACCGACCAAAGCATCAGACTATGCCTACAGCATATTGGGTGTAATGATCCTATGGCTCGGCTGGTGGGGGTTCAATGGTGGTAGCACGCTCGCCTTCAACGAAGATGTCGTCAAAATCATCCTCAACACCAACCTAGCTGGTGCAGCAGCTTGTTTCACGGGCTTCTTCCACGCCTATTTGTTTCAAAACAAGAAAGACGTAATCGAAAAAATCGCAGGGGGCAGTTTGACTGGGCTGGTCGCCATTACCGCTTGCTGTAATGTCGTCACGCCAATTTCCAGTTTGATGATAGGTGCATTAGCAGGCGTTATTCACAATATTTTCTATGTAGTAATTAGCGAAAAATGGAAACTAGATGACCCTGTAGGCGCCATCGCAGTACATGGAATCGGTGGCGTATTCGGTACGATGAGTGTCGCACTATTTGGTCAGGAAGAACTCCTCATGCACTCCCGCTGGATGCAGCTCGGGATTCAGTTTATGGGAGTAGCCACCTGCTTTCTATTCACCACGGCCGTATCTTATGTCATATTCACCGTGATCAAAAAAACCATCGGTCTCCGGGTGTCTCCTATCGAAGAGAAAAAAGGTTCATTCGTAGGCAACTATGATCTCGAAGTAGGCATCAATGAAGTAGATGATCAGACCGTATCTCAGGTTTCCATCCGTATCAGTGATAAAGGCTACAACATCTACAGCGTCATAGAATATCTATCGATCAGTCAAGAGCGACGCAAAAAAATGGTCGCAGAGGACCGCATCAAATACATGGACGAATCGGGGGGTATCATCCCACCACTAGTGGCCGTTCGCCAGTTAGGTATGATGCTCGATAGCATGAAAGATGAAGCCACAGCCGAAAGGGATGAGCTACGCAACAAACAAACAGAATATGATAGTTCGCTCCAGCATGTCAGCTCCTTACAAAGCGCCATGCTCGAAGATGAATCTGGACTCAAAGACCTCTTTGGTGAAGCATTTTTGATCTTTAAACCGCGCAAAAAAGTAAGCGGAGACTTTTACTGGTTCAAACAAATCTCTGAATACAAAATATTGATCGTCTCCAACTGCACAGGCATGGGTGTTTCTGGTGGGTTTCTAGGTATGCTAGGTATATCACTCATCAAGGAAATCTTCAGCAACAACAAACTGCTCTACCCAGATAAGGTTCTCAAGTTGCTAGACAAAAAGTTTGATCACGCACTTCGTACTCGAACACTCAGTGCCAAACTAAAAGATGCCATGGATGTCTCTATCATTATCGTGGACGAACTGAAACAAAAGATCTATTTCTCTGGTGCCAACAATGGTCTGCTGCACTTTACTGCCTCAGGTCTATCCGAATACCAAGGAAGCAAATGGCCCGTCGGACAAACTCCCGATGACGACAAGGCAATATTTACCCGAGAAGTGATCTCTTATCTGCCTGGTGAGTCCATCTATCTATACACCAATGGCTACTACAATCAAGTCAATGAAAGTGGCAATAGCCTAGGAATCGATAGCTTCAAAGCTCAGCTAAAACAAGCCCATAAAATGGATATCGATACCCAGCAAAACATACTGCTCGATGATCTACATGAATGGCAAGGAGCCGCCGAACAAACAGACGATGTTTTGGTAGTAGGCTTAAAATTAAGATAAATACGTACTAATACGTATTATAACAAAAAACAGCTATACGGACTTTAAAAGCTGATATAATATAAATAACTGTGTTATATCAGCTTTTATCATGTAAATAAACCTTTTCTAGACCACTGATTAACCATTTTTTAGGCAGATCATTCATCATACTTTTGTCATGTAATTAAGTAGTAACCGACAACTACGTAGACAATTAGACTTGACAAAACGATGAAAACAAATACACCTTCACTAGAAAAAGCGACTAGAATCAACTTGCTTGACTTTAGCTCTCTCCAGATGCGCACCTTTCACCTGAGTTGGATCGCATTCTTTCTTTGCTTCTTTGGCTGGTTTGCGCATGCTCCTCTGATGAACTCTACCATCGGGCCAGACTTAGACCTGAGCAAAGCACAAAAAATTACAGCCTTTATTGCCTCGGTTGGTATCACCATTATTGCGCGACTCATCATCGGTAACTTGTGTGATAAGATCGGACCAAGAAAGAGCTACACATATTTATTATTATTCGGAGCGGTCGTGGTAGCCAGCTCATCTTTTGCCTACAACTGGGAGACCTATCTCCTCTCTAGAATGGCGATTGGTGTGATTGGAGCTTCCTTTGTGATCACACAGTACCACACGACCAAAATGTTCGCTCCGAATGTCGTAGGAATTGCTAACGCCACCACCGCAGGTTGGGGGAATCTCGGTGGAGGCGTGACGCAAGCTTTGATGCCATTGATCGCATCAGGCATGCTCGCAGTAGGCCTAGCCAACTCAGAACTGTCCAAATGGAGACCAGCCATGTTCGTTCCTGCTCTCATCATGTTGGGCGTTGCTTACCTCTACTGGACTTATACCAAAGATGACCCAAAAGGAAACTTCTCTGAAAACCCAGACCTACAGCCAAAAAAACTAGAAGGCGAATCAGGCCTATTTATGTCTGCTGTCAAAGACCGTAGGGTTTGGATACTGTTTGCCATCTATGGTGCATGTTTCGGGCTAGAGTTATTCGTCAATGGACGTGCAGCAACCTACTATCAAACCAAATTTAGCCTCAACGAAACCACTGCTGGGATGATTGCAGCACTATTCGGCCTGATGAACCTATTCGCACGCTCGATGGGCGGATGGTTAGGTGACCGATTTTCCAAAGCCGGCGGGCTATCTGGTAGAGTCAAGTGGCTCGTGATGGTGCTCTTCGTAGAAGGATTTGCACTCATATTGTTCTCGAGAATGGACATGCTAGGCCTAGCCATCGGTACCATGATTCTTTTCTCACTTTTCGTGCAAATGGCCGAGGGAGCAACCTACTCTGTCGTACCATTTATCAACAAGAAATCTCTAGGCGCAGTGGCCGGTATCGTCGGTGCAGGCGGTAACGTCGGTGCGGTGATCTACGCACAATTCCTGCTAAGAAGTGGCGCCTCACTCGAAAACAGTTTCATGTACTTCGGTATCGCGGTGGTCGCCATCAGTATGCTCGGTCTTGGTATCAAGTTTAGCCAAGCAGACGAAGATGCCGCCGTAGCAGAACAAAAGAAATTAGAAGAGTTCGAGAAAGAGCTACAAGCCAAAGAGAAATTGGCGGCTTAAAAAACACATTAACGACCAACGTCGGGACCGATACTTTTCCATTTCAAAAGACCAGCGAGTACTGCCCACTCGTTGGTCTCTTTGTTTTATTCAAACGAACGACCGTGGCTCAACCCTATCAAATGATCAGCAACAGGCGGTATTCTCATCAGCTCTACAGACAGCTCTGACAAGACCGGGCTCCCAAACATGCGTTGAAACTGCCTGCCTGCCCAGAGGCGAAAAGCAAACTGATCCTTCCAGCACTTTTGATACGTAGATTCTAAGGCGGTATGGTCCATAGTACCACCGTTCCAATGCTCGGTAATCAACCCGCTGAGTAGCCATGCCGAGCGGATCGCCATCGCCATGCCATTACCACACAGCGGGGTAATCATGCCTGCAGAGTCTCCTGACATCAGAATATGATTTTCTACCGCTCTTTTCTTCTCGAAGGAAATTTCATTGATCACTACAGGCTTATCGAATAGAAAATCTGAGTCGTCCCAAATGGCCTTAAGGTGAGGATTACGAAACAGTACTTCCCTTTCCATTTCTTCTATCGTTCTACTTTTGAGATTGTCTCGATGGCTCAGGTAGCAAAGGTTGTACACATCTCCACCCACGCTACTCAGTCCACAGTAGCCATCCTTGAAGTTGTGCAATGCGATCACATCTTTGGCAAAATCTGTTTTGATATGGTATTTGATGCCGATATATGGTGATCGTTTGGCCATGAAAGCTCTCTGCAGACGTACATCCAGCTGACTCCTCTTGCCAAATGCTCCGATGACCAATTTGGATGGGTATCGTTGGTTAGACGCAGTGACTTCAAAATGATCTCCATCCCAACTGATATCACTCACTTTCATCCCTTCCCTTAGGTCTACACCAGATGCTTTGGCCTTCTGCGACAGGTACAAGTCCAGATCATAACGACTAATTCCAAAACCTCCCATACCCAATGCGCTGCGAACAGTCTTGCCACTAATGGCACTCAATCGAAACTGACTAATTTGACTAGGTTCTAGCTCCGACGGGTACAAATCATGCTGGAGCAAAAAGGGTTTTACCTCATTAGAAATATATTCTCCACACACCCGATGAAAGGGATAACGCCCTTTCTCCATCAAACAGACCGACAGCCCAGCCCTAGAGAGCAAAATTGAATTAATCAAACCAGCCAACCCTCCTCCAACGATAATCACATCTAGCATGCCTAAATATCACAGATAATCATCAACTATTAGAAGACTTGCTCGTAAAATTGCATCAGAAAAATCCTCTATCATGGCAGAAGAACTTACGCTAGACAAAACACTTAGTAAACAAGATATCTACACAACACTGCTCCCTCAGATCGAAGCACTTAACAGTGGAGAAACAGACTTGATTGCCAATCTTGCCAATACCTCCGCTGCGCTGAAAGAAGCCTTTGGTTTTCTATGGGTTGGGTTCTATCTCGTTAAAAAAGATCAATTAGTGCTCGGCCCATTTCAAGGCCCAATAGCCTGTACCCGCATCTCAAAAGGAAAAGGAGTCTGTGGTACAGCATGGCACGAAGGCTTGACTCTAGTAGTAGACAATGTAGACGAATTCCCGGGTCATATTGCCTGCAGTTCCGCATCCAAATCTGAAATTGTCGTGCCGTTATTCAAGGCTGGGGAGATCATCGGCGTACTAGACATAGACAGTGATCAATTCGCCAGTTTTGACGAAATAGACCAACAATACCTAGAGCAGTTGGTTTCGCAGCTCTGCAAAAACCTCTAACCTAAAATTAGAAACACCCGCTAATCGCCACTCATTTTCTCCCCGACTTGCTCTTTGATTCCATAGAATTCATAGTGTTGCTCTGTTCCGTTTTTTGGTTCCAAGACAAACTCGTCTTTCTGTCCATCATATAACAGCTCGTAGTACTGATCCTCCAGCTCGCCCGTGATCAAGAGATCACTCTTGATGTCTCGATCATAGATCAGCATTCGACTCGCATACTCAATGGGAATGTTGAGCTGAATATAGTCTCGGATATAAAGATCATGCGTCTCGCCAAATAGCACGACACGCACTCGGTTTTTGGTCTTTTGAAACTGTGTACGATAGAGATAAACCGTGCCCACCACATCATCTGCAGTAGGCGTTCGCTCGACATAATTACGCTCGTTATAGTGATACAAGACCTTTTGAATTTCTTTGTTTTTCAATTTGAACCCTGGAGCAGAAACATAGCCATAGGACTCGGCATCATCCGCCACCAGCGTCTTTAGGGTTTTAAGCTTCTCTTCCCGCTCACGCTTGTTGTCATGTGCATCGTATAGTTCGAACAACTCATCATTCTTCTTGGCATACAGTACATACCCTCCATACTGATCCAGATACAGCGTGATACTACCAGTCATCAGTCGCTCTACAAAAAGGTAACTACCCGTCTCTGGAGGAAAAATCATAAAATAATCCTCATCCTTTTTAGCCTGACTATAACCGATGATAGAATCAGGTAGCACATCGATCATCTCCTTTATGTTGTAGTCTTTGACTTGGACTACATCCTCATAGGTAACCATACGTGTGAACGGAATACGCTTTCCGCTCTTCAACACAAGTGTGTCTTGCCCCATGAGGCTTGAATTAGACCCCAGTATTACTAACCAAATGAGTAATCCTACCTGAGGAAAGGCTATTAATTTCATACGCTAAGTTTAAGTTGTATTACACAGGGTTATGGCAGATAGGTACATCAAATTTAAAAGAATCTGACGAAAAAATTAGCACTTACAACCAAACCTAAGAATCAAGGGTCTTGATGATGAACTAAATTCCTGATGATGAAAATACCTTTTATACTTCTACTGGCCACTAGTGGCATATTATTAGCCTGCTCCAAAGACGACAGCACCAACGAACCAGAAGACACTACGGGCATAGTAGGCACCTGGCAGCTCATCGAACAACTCGCGGATCCAGGAGATGGGAGTGGCGTATTTCACCCGACAGAAAATGATTTGCGATTAACCTTCCGCACCAACGGCAGCTATACTTCCACAAATTCACTGTGTTCTGTTTTTGGGGATCCCCAAAATGCAGGGACGGGTACCTACAACACCGAAAAACTAAGTCTCCATCCAGCGGGATGCGAAGATAATGAATGGCTATCAGAAAACGGACTGCCCTATAAACTCGAAAATGGCAACCTGATCGTCTATTATTTCTGTATAGAAGGTTGCGCACAGAAGTTCGAGAAGGTCAAATAGTCACTCAAGCTATCCCAAATAAAACATCTGGTCATCTGCGGTCGTCAAACTAAATGGTTTCTTCCCATATTTAGGTCTAAACACGATAATCTTATCCTTCTCTGACAGACGATCATATAGTATCGGATTCACATCGATCGATCTCCACGTGGTGTGTATCCGTTGCAGCGTACTGGATCGATTAGATGTAATGGTACTTTTGTCCAAAACGATGGCAGCCATGCCCACTTTCTGACCGTAGGACTGACTTCTCATATATAAAAACACCGAATGACACAGCCTAAAAAACTGAACGCTTGGAATGATCACGAGGGGAAACATGAATACCAAAACACCCCACATATCAGAAGACAGCAGTCCATATATAATGAATAGAAAAGGCGTCATCCAAATCAACTTTGATCGAAATTGTTTCCAAAAATTCTGCTTCATGACCACTCTGTCATCTTCATGAAGAGGCAACTCGATCTCTTCGAGCTGGCTCAGGTCCATCGCGGGCTCTCTCGTGACAATATCATGAGACGCTGCTGTGGCCCGAACCTCAAACATGAGCACATGCTTAGACTTAGGCGCACGATCCATCACAACCAAATCTCCAACTCTGGCTTTGGCATAATGACGATAATCCACTTTGTACTCCTCGCCATCAAGATAGATGTAATAATTTCTAGTCGTTCGGGTGCTACTCTTCCCCTTTGATGATGACCCAGTATTTGAGGTATGGATATCCAATCGCTTATCAGTCATTTTACCCGAAATTCGATGTTTCAGACCTCCTTTAATGTCCTTGACAACTGTCCAAGCCATATAAGCGATAATGCCCATAAAAATCATCCCAAAGCCTGCAAACACATAGATCACTATGTCATCATGCATGTGGGACAGTACAAACGTATACATCGCTGTAAATATGCCCACAACGAAGAGGGAAAAAATAAAGGCTCGTATCAGTTGCTTCTTGAGCGACTTGACATCTTCTGAGGTTAACGCTAGAGTTTCCATCCGTCTAAAATTTAATCTGCTATATCTGCTAAATCACCGATTCGCTCCATCCTTTCTCTCAGCTCGGCAGCATCCTCATAGTACTTGTTTACTAGATAGTACGCGCGCGCCTCCTTGCCCTCCGCAACTGGTATGCGGTAGGTTTGATTGGTTTCTCTGTCTCCCGCTTTGGACGAAACTGTTAGAGCCATCGTCATAGGCTTCTTTTCCTCATCTATTTTGGCAACCGACACGAATCGCTTCATTCCGGTCAGTTCGATCAGCAGATCATTCACCAGTACTTTATCCTCTGTAAAAATCACCTTGCCCTCACGAGCACTCTCCAAGAGTTGCATTCGAGACCGAATAAACACCCCATAACAATACCAAACGATGACAGCCACGGGTACAGCCACAGCCAAACCATACAATACACTATGCAGCCAATCATACTCTGGCAACAACTGCCATATCGCTACACCCATGACGATCACAGCTATACCAATCGGCTTGGCGACTTGATCCTGATTCATCTCACTGCGGCTCGTAGCGAGATAGTCACTCCAGTCAGTCCCAGACAGTGACCACTGCTCGATGATTCCCGCCGCGTTCTGACGCACTTGATCAGAGACTGCTACTCCGCGCTGACGCATCGCCCCCGACAATAATTTGATGGCAATGGGAATACCCAACACACCAAAAACCACTACCGCCATGAGCCATGTCTGGCGTACACCCAACGCTACTGCCATCCCTCCGCCCAGAAGCGCAGCACCTGCTAACGCCAGTACGATCGTATAAACTACTATAGGCCCTGTTGATGTTTTCTTATCCATGATTCTCTGTTTAGTTTCTTTATCTAAGTCCTAGATGGTATAGACCCAAAATAAAGAGATATTAGTAGCGTATCTTATACCCACAGGAGGGTATTTTCTCGTACCTCAGATTGGGGACAGCCCATAAATAATATCAGATTTATTAACACTATACTATCATAGCCATGAGCAAACGAATCGACAAGCACCAGACACGTGGAGAAGAAATATCTAATGCCATCACCCATGGCATCACTGCACTGACAGCTATTGCAGGTTTCGTAATACTCATCATATATGGTGTTCAGAGTGATCAAAAGTGGAGTCTATTTAGTGCCTTATTCTATGGCAGTAGTTTGGTTGCTCTCTATGTGTTTTCTACGTTTTATCACAGTTTGACACATGTCAAGGCGAAACGCGTCTTCAACATACTTGATCACTGCGGTATATTTTTGCTGATCGCAGGCACCTATACTCCCGTCATGCTCATCAGCATCGGAGGAGTGACAGGCTGGGTGTTTTTCGGGATACAATGGGGGATGGCTCTCATCGGAATCATCCTAAAGATTTTCTTTACAGGACGCTACAACCTCCTCTCAACTATGCTCTATGCAATGATGGGATGGATTATTGTATTCAAATTGGAACTGGTCAAATCAATCCTCCCAGAACCTGGCTTTTGGTTGCTCGCTGCTGGAGGGTTCAGCTATACCATAGGGATCGTCTTTTATATTATTGACTACCGAATGAAATTTGCCCACTTCATCTGGCATCTATTTGTGATGGCAGGGAGTATTCTCCACTATCTGATGATGGTAATGTATGTTTTCAAATAAAATCTAGTCGTCCGAAATCAAATTCTCCAGTTTCACATCTGTCTCATGCAGCGTCTCTTCTATATGTTTAAAATTCGTCTCGTATTGATCAAAATAACCACGCTGTTCTAGACTGGAAGAGATTCGTTTGGTGAGCTCATTCATTTCGTCCAAAGAATCATCAATCATCTTGAGCATCTCTTGTTTTTCAGGCTCTCTTTCTTCTGAAGACAGTAGATTGACTAAGGCCATCACTCTACACAGTGGTGCACGCAGCAAGTGTGAGTTGATAAAAGACTGCTCTGCCAATATCTTGTTTTGCTGCTCTAGCTTCTGGGCTCGCTCTCTCACTTCCAATGTCAAATATTCATTGATCTCGGTGACTTTGGATTGGCTCTCGTACAGTGTTTTGTTGTCATTGAAAATTTTACGCTGATAGCTCTTTAGCTTATTCATGAGTCGTTGTTCGCGCTGCGCTTGCAGATACAACTCATAGAGAAAAGCATACATGACCAAAAACAACAACAAAGTGCCAAAGCCATAGGTCACATAGTCTAAATAACTATCGACGAATACCTGTCCCATGTCCTTCCTATCTGGCAAAAGACTCCCCAACTTGTACTGTCCTAGTATGATCAGCAACCCTAAACCCGTACAAGTCCAAAGAGTATATTTTTCACGGTAGTCAAAAATGACCCAAGGGATAAGCATCATCCCGAACTCTGAGATGTACAATGAAATGATCAACGGATCGCTAGGAGCCACCAGAGAAGCATGATAACCCGCATTGAGAGCAAGAGGTATGAGTGAAAGAATGGCTCTAGGAACGGTAGAAAAGTTGAGTCTGAGCAACCCTATCGATAGCAAGCCCAAAAAACCTGCAACAATCGGGAATACGGCTAAATAGGCATTGAAATACACAAATGAGAAGACACCATATACTGCCCCTAGAAATACAATCAAATATCCTATTCGGTAAGCTACACGATGATGCCTATCCCTTTTCATGCTAGTTGACAGTTGGTTCGATCAAGTTTATGCTCTAGAGCTATTAATACTAATATACCTCATTTTTGAAGCATATCCATAACTAACCACACATACAACCGACACCACCTTTAAAAACTGCTACAAAAAAACAGATCAAAACAGGCGTTATAGTCTACAAGAGTAGATAATACAAAACCTGAGGTCGCTCATAAAAAATTACATCTCCTTCTTTTGGGTAAATCCCCATGACTTGACCAATACAACTACTCCGATGAGGAACATCGGTACACTGAGCCACTGCCCCATGTTGAGCGGAATAGACGCTTCCCAAGCTTCTTGATTCTCTTTGAAGAACTCCACGGTGAACCGCTCGGACCATAGCATCACCATGAACAGGCCAAACAGAAAACCTGTCTTGATCTGCGTCCTGTGATGATACCAAATGTGCGCAAGAATCAGGAACATGAATATACAGGCGATAGCCTCATAGAGCTGTCCAGGATGTCTCGGGATACCCAAAACAGAAAACTTAACATGCTGCTCCCCTCTTGACATGTAGGCCTCATAGTGCGCTGGCTGATCTACTGGCAGTGTCATATGCTCCGCTACCCCGTAGTAGCGATCTATCGCCCGTGGGATAGTTGTCTCAAAAAACAACTTGGTATTGTCCTCCTGTAGCTCCACACCACGCTTGTAGACGAGCTCGATTTGCATCGGTATCTCACCCGATGATGTACTTGTAGCTTCTCCACCTTTCTCGAAAGAGACCTCTTCGATCCGTGGATCCAGTCGGGTAAACATATCTTCTATGCTTCTCGCAAACACAATCCCATTCTCAGACCCCGTAGGCAGTCCTATGATCTCTGAGTTCATGAAGTTACCTATTCGAATACAAGCCCCTACGAGTACCGTGACAATCGCTACACGGTCCAGTATCCACATATAACTTTGGTCTGCATGTTTTCGACTGTAGAGATACAACGCCACGAGCATACCTATCGCACCTCCATGGCTCGCTAGTCCGCCTTCCCATATTTTGATAATCTCAAAAGGGTTGGATAGATAGTATCCCGGGTTGTAAAATAAGCAATGACCCAAGCGTGCGCCGACAACTACTGCTATCACGAGATACATCGTCAGCTGATCTACGTCCTTTACATTCTTGTTTTCAGATTTAAAAATCCAATACATTACTTGCTGTGCAAGGATAAATCCCAAAGCGAACAACAATCCATACCATCTAACGGGATGTCCCAAACCAGGAATCGTGAAAATTTCTGGGCTTGGACTCCAAATAATCATCTCAAATAATGTCATAGGTCTCTTTTATATTTTTCTCCAAAAATATGGAGTGAACAAAATCAATACAGTAAACAGCTCTAATCTCCCAAGCAGCATCAGCATACACAGCACCCACTTACCTACCATAGGTATATTGCCAAAATGATCGACAGGTCCCACATCACCCAATCCAGGACCAATATTACCCAGACAGGTTGCCACTGAGCTAATAGCGGTCATAAAATCAAGCCCTAAAAACGCCATCAGGATAGACCCTAGCGCAAAGATGCTCACATAGATCATGATAAAGGCTAGGATGTTAAAAGTGATATCCTTGTGCACCGCTTTGCCATTGAAGCGAACGGGCAAAATCGCAGAAGGATGCAATTGCCGTTTCAATTCTAGTACACTGTTTTTTACCAAGATCAAATGACGTACGATCTTAACTCCTCCAGCGGTACTACCGGCACTAGCTCCTACAAACATGAGGACGAAAAGTAACAGCACAATTTCATACGGCCACTGTGTATAATCGGCACTGACATATCCCGTAGTTGTCATGATAGAGACCACCTGAAAAAGCCCTTCGCGTATCGACAGCTCTATAGACGTTCCCTGTGTTTGGTATATCCCTATCGTGATCAAAACCGTCACGAGTACCGTCAACAACACATAAAAGCGAAACTCCTCATTCTTAAATACAGTCTTCATCTTGCCATGCAGTGCAAAATAGGTAACCGTAAAGTTAGTCCCTGCCAAAAACATGAAGACAATAATGACATATTGAATAAAGGGGGAATTGAAGTGTGCTACACTAGCATTTTTGGTAGAGAATCCACCAGTTGCCATAGTCGTCAGGGCATGGTTGATCGCATCGTAGAAGGTCATTCCTCCTGCCCACAGAAGAGTCATTTCGGTTAGGGTCAATGCGACATAGATGAACCATAGTCGTTTTGCCGTCTCAGTGATTCGAGGCTTTAGCTTGTCAGGAGATATCCCTGGCGCCTCCGCCACGAACAGCTGCATACCTCCAATACCCAATAGCGGCAATATGGCCACCGCCAACACGATGATACCCATCCCTCCAATCCACTGCGTCAAACTACGCCAAAACAAGATGCCCTTGTCTAGCGCCTCTATGTCCGTCAGGACCGTAGCTCCTGTAGTAGTAAACCCGGATACGGTCTCAAAAAATGCATCTGTAAAACTAGGGATCGCACCGCTCAGCAAATATGGAAGCGTACCAAACAAAGACATGGACAACCAGCCCAACGTTACAATCAAGTAGCCATCCTTCTTTTTTAGTTCTTTGGAGCGATTACGTCGTGTGATCACAAATACCACATAGCCAATCACCATCGCTGATACGCCTGATATTAACAAGGCATTCATGTCTTTGCCTCCGAAATACCAACTGAACGGGATACAAGTCATCATAAAGGCGCCATTGAGCAAGATGAGCAGGCTCAGTACATTCAGGATGACTTTGTAGTTAAATCTCATTTGAAAAAGCCTTCTACTTTTCGAATACACTCTGGTTTGGAAAGCACTACAACACGGTCTTTGGGCTCAAAGGTGAAATTTCCTCTCGCCGTAATGCCACGATCGCCTCGGATCACTCCTCCGATCAACGCCGATTGAGGAAAATTAAGATTTCGAAGCTCAGCCTCCAATATCTTAGACCCCTCTTTCACCTCGAACTCTACGATCTCAGCATCTACTCCATGGATGGTTGTCATGTTGACGACCTGTCCCTTTCGGATATAACGGAAGATAAAACTCGCCGCGATTAGTTTCTTATTGATCATCGTGTCCACACCTATGTTTTGAGAGAGGTGGATGTAGTCCATGTTCTCGACGAGCGAGATAGTTTTGGGCACATTATGATTTTTGGCGACTAGCGAAGAGATCATATTGGTCTCAGAGTTACCAGTCACTGCGATGAAGGCATCCATATCGTCGATTCCTTCTTCCTTGAGTAGTTCGACATCTCTACCGTCACCATTGATGATCATGGTGTTGGGGAGCTCATCGGCTAGATCAAAGCACTTGTCCCTATCCTGCTCGATTAACTTGATGTTGTATTTTTTGCTTAGCTGTCTAGCGGCTTGTATGCCTATTTTGCTCCCACCGAGGATCATCACATTCTTGATAGACTCCCTTTGTTTACCAGCTAGATCCAGCACACGATCCACACCATCAGGCTGACAGATAAAGTATGCATGATCATTGACCTGAAACTTGTTATCCCCATGAGGAATAATCGTCTCCTCACCTCTCAGTATCGCTACCGTGATAAAGGAATAATCAGGATTGAGATAGGCTGTTTCGACTAGCGTTTTATCCTTGAGCTCTGACTCCTCATCGATCAATATGCCTACGAGAGATAGACATCCTTTTTCGAAATCAAAATTATCTGTCAGAGCATTTTCTTTAAGGAGCCGCTTGATCTCCTTGGCCGCTAGTGACTCAGGGGATATAACCTCATCGATCCCTATCGTTTTGAGATCCAAAATATCTTTCCGCTGTATGTATTCGGTATTGGTGACACGAGCAATGGTCTTTCGCGCTCCGAGATTCTTCCCAATGATGGAGGTGGTGATGTTAGTTGTCTCAGACTCTGTCACAGCGATAAGTAAGTCTGCCTTGGCGACCTGTGCATCTTCCAGGACCTTGTAGGAGGTCGAATTGCCTTTCGTCGTGTGTACGTCTAGATGATTAGAGATATACTGTAATCGATCATCATCCGTATCAATGATGTTAATATCGTGTGCTTCATATGCCAAAAGTTTTGCCAAATGAAAGCCTACATCTCCCGCGCCTGCTATTACTATTCTCATTGAATTCTCAAAGTATTCATTGATTAGAACAAATATAATTTAATCCACTTACCAATGGTTCCTTCCTATCTAATAGTTGAACCGCCAAAAGTGCTAAAACTCTACCGCTTTGTCGCCCTTGTCATTTCCTTTTTTCCTGGAGGCCCTGGTAATTCTTCAATTTCAAAGCCTGCCGACTTGATATCTCTTTTAAATTGCCCTTGTGCACAATAAGTAACCAACACACCATTTTGCGCCAGTCCCTGATACATTTTAGCCAACACCTCTGGGCTCCACATCTCTGGTTGCTTTGAGGGGGCAAAGGCATCAAAAAAGATCAAATCATAAACGGCCTCCTCTACTTCAAACTGGAAAACATCCGTTTCTACCTTGATCAGGGAGAATAGCTCCGTGATCTTTTGCTGCTCATTCCACGCCGCTGCGTGTACGAGATCAAAAACCTCTTGCCCCTTTTCATCTCCCAGCTGCCCTACATAGTTCAGCTGATCGGTCACCTCTTTGGCCAATGGATATTTTTCTAGGGACGTGTACACCAGCGATTCCATAGATTTATTGGTTTCTAAAGCTGTCAGCCAAGCGTTGAGCCCTGTGCCAAACCCGATCTCTAGTACCCGAATCACCTGTTGATCAGGATTCATCTCACGATAGTGCGCCAGTCCCTTCTCCAAAAACACATACTGCGCTTCGGTGATCGCTCCATGAGTAGAGTGATAGGTTTCGTTCATCTCTGGCAAGAGCAGCGAATGAGAACCGTCTTTAGTCTCGAAAATTTCTACTTTAGGCATTTCTATAGATTAAAACCGTCGCATGCGCAGATACCCCCTCTTCTTTGCCCACAAAACCGAGCTTCTCTGTAGTAGTTGCTTTGATAGACACATCTTCAACTTCCATTTCCATCACTTCTGCCAAGACTCGTTTCATCTCGCTGATATGTGGGTTAACCTTAGGCCGTTGTAGACAGATCGTAGAATCTATATTTCCAACTTCATAACCTGCCTCCCTGATCAGATTCATTACTTCTGTTAGCAAGATCTTGCTATCTATCCCTTTGAATTTGGGGTCTGTGTCCGCAAAGTGATAGCCAATATCTCTCATATTCGCTGCACCTAGCAGTGCGTCGCAGATAACATGTATCAACACATCGGCATCAGAGTGTCCCACTGCACCATGTGTATGTGGCACCAAAATACCTCCTAGCCAAAACTCCTCTCCCTCTGCCAGCTGGTGGACATCATAGCCATAACCTACTCTTATATTTGGTTTCATATCCTAATCAATCTCTTCGTTTCTAAATGTAAATAAAGGCAGTCTGCCCGCCAACCCCCATCAAACCCGCTTGTTTTTGAACAAAAATTCAAATAATTGAGTCCTTCTTTGGATGAAAATATCCTCCACAAAATGTGTTGATAAAAAAGCCAATACCACCGTTCCTCCAAAGTAAATCACGAAACCAACCACACTATAGCCCCAATAATGCACAATGGGAATCAAAATAAAAAAGTGCCACAGATAGGCATTGTAGCTATAATACGCCAGAATTCTAAACACACGGTGAAATCGAAACTGAGTCAAATACACCAATACATAAGCCAGCAGCAGCGGCGAAGTGATTCTCAAACCCAGCTGATATGTCGTCTGATCTATCTGCGTGATCAGCAGCAACATTCCCCCAGCGATAAGGCAGAAAAAGCCACTTTGAAAAAACTTCAGGTTTCGAATTTGATCTCGGAATAGAAAAATCAAAGCCCCATAACAGAATGCATCGAGACGGTTGTGTGTGTAGGTCGGGTACTCCGCAATATCGGTGTACATCGCCTGCACCTTAGCTATGACACAACAAACAATCACGAAACATGAAAACCAAACGGCATACCTCCGAAATGAAACCCTACTCACCGCAGCTAAAGATACAATCCATATCAAAACATAAAAATGCTCCTCAACACAAAGCGTCCAAACATGCTCAAATGCCCATCTATGTGGAAGGCCCGCATAATTGCGATAGAAAAGAAAATACTGCTTCCATTCACTCAGCTTGGGTAGGTTCTCTCCATAAATCTCTGCAAAAAATAGTTTCCCGATCAAGAATGCCGCAACTAGAAAGAAAAAATAGGAAGGAATAATTTTCGTCCATCTGCTGACGAAGTATCGCTGATTGACCATGGGTTCCTCTCGACTCAGCATCTGTACCACTAAATATCCTGAGAGGATAAAAAAAGCATCGATATCAATGCTGTAAGTCTCTAAAATTTCGAAATGCGTCACGATGACAGACAATGCCGCCATACTCCTGACAAAATCAAACGCCTCTATTCTATCCTCACTTTGGACGATGCGACGGAGCCTGTCGAATATTTTGAGATCAAGAATAGTCACAGGACAACTGACTACAGCGACTTTGCTTTTTCCCAGTAGGCGTCCATCTCTTCTAGGCTCATTTCGCCCATTTGCTTGCCGTCCTTCTTGCTTTCTATCTCTAGGTACTGAAAACGCTTGATGAACTTCTTATTAGTACGCTCTAGGGCCTCTTCGGGATCTATACCAACGAAGCGTGCATAGTTGACCATAGAAAACAGAATATCGCCAAACTCGCTGAGTGCTTCCTCCTTGTTGCCCTGATCGATTTCTACTTTGAACTCCTCCAGCTCCTCTTGAACTTTGCCCCAGACTTGTTCCTGATCATCCCAGTCAAAACCCACTCCACGTGCTTTTTCCTGAATACGCATGGCTTTTACCATCGCGGGGAGCGATTTAGGCACTCCTCCTAATACAGACCTATTGCCTTTTTCTTTGAGCTTGAGTTTCTCCCAGTTGGCCTTGACCTGCTCCTCATCGTCAGCTTTGGTATCACCATAGATGTGTGGGTGTCTGTAGATCAATTTGTCACAGATGGCATGCAGCACATCTGCCACGTCAAAGTCTCCCTTCTCCTGTGCGATCCGAGCGTAAAACACGAGATGAAGCATCAAATCTCCCAATTCCTTTTTCACCTCCTCACCGTCACTTTCTAAGATCGCGTCTGATAGCTCGTAAGTCTCCTCGATAGTCAAGTATCGAAGTGTCTCCCAAGTCTGCTTTTTGTCCCACGGGCAGTTCTCTCGCAGCTCATCCATGACGGTCAATAGTCGATCAAATGCTGCCAATTTTTCAGGACGCTTCACATCTGGCTTACTTCTTGATTCTGACATAATGAATTATTTGAAGGTGATAGTTGTTGACATTAGATAAGGATCTTGGATTCTTTTCGACCCAGATTCAACAAAGCTATTCGCTTTAATGTATAAATTTGCAGCAAGTATTCGAAATTATGACAACAGTACTTTTAGGAATCGGGTTTATAGCGGTGTTTTTCATTTTCATGAGTGTAAGGCTCATTTTCTTGAAAAACGGGGAATTTAAAGGGACGTGTGCTTCGCAGAACCCTTACTTGAACAAAACAGGTGAGCCATGTGGCTACTGTGGCAAGACTATGACACCTGGCGAATCTTGTGGCAACCCAGACAACGAGGTGGATAAGGTCATGAAAAACTTCAAATAACTAACCTAGAAACTAACCGGGGACTAGTTGCATCAGTATTACTAAGTTACATTTCACTTTGTGCTTTGAAAGCTTTGAATACCTTTGCGCTCCCAAAAAAACTACACGCGTAGATGACGTTAATAAAATCAATCTCTGGAATACGGGGAACAATTGGTGGCAAGGAAGGTGAGGCTCTGACACCAAATGATGTTGTAAAATATGCAGCAGCGTTTGGCCAATGGACCAAGGAAAACAGTGACAGCAATAAAATTGTCATTGGTAGAGATGCAAGACCATCAGGTGATTTGATTACCAAGATGGTATCTGGCACCCTACAAAGCCTCGGCATAGATGTAGTCGATCTAGGTCTCTCTACCACTCCTACAGTCGAAATGGCTGTACCCACAGAACAAGCCTCTGGCGGTATCATCATCACAGCAAGCCACAACCCTAACGGCTGGAATGCTCTGAAACTCCTAAACAAAGACGGAGAATTCATCTCAGACGTCCAAGGTCAACGCGTACTAGAAATCGCCGAACAAGGTGAAATCGAATATGTACAGTCTAAGGATCTTGGCTCTTTCGAGAGCAATGACACCTACATCGATTTTCATATCGATAGAATTCTAGAACTAGGACTCGTAGATGTCGAGGCAATACAGGCTGCCAACATGAAGATCGCAGTAGATGCCGTCAATTCTACAGGCGCAATTGCGATTCCTAAGTTGCTAGATAAATTAGGCGTTCAGGATTACAAAATACTATTTGATGAACCAAACGGATTGTTTCCACACAACCCAGAACCACTTCCAGAGAACATCACACACATCTGCAATGAGGTAGAAAACAATCGCTACAATCTTGGGATCGTAGTAGACCCAGATGTGGATCGCTTGGCATTCGTCTCGGACAGTGGCGAGCCATTCGGCGAAGAATACTCACTCGTCATGATCGCTGATTATGTCCTGAAAAACACTCCGGGCAATACAGTGTCTAACATGTCTTCTACACGCGCACTCAAAGATGTCACCTTGAAAAACGGTGGTAGCTACGAAGCATCTGCGGTAGGCGAGGTGAACGTCGTGACCAAAATGAAAGAAACCAACGCCATCATCGGAGGAGAAGGCAACGGCGGCATCATCTACCCAGAGCTCCACTATGGACGTGACGCGCTCGTGGGTATTGCGCTATTTTTGACCGCTCTAGCAAAGTTTGGTAAGTCATCTTCTTTCATGAGAGCGACCTACCCTAACTACCACATCTCCAAAAACAAGATAGACCTTACCAAGGATATTGACGTGGATGATGTACTGGCACAGATTCAGAAAAAGTACGAAAAACACCCGATCAACACCGTGGACGGTGTGAAGATAGATTTTGATAGCGAATGGGTGCACTTGAGAAAGTCAAACACAGAACCCATCATCCGCATCTACTCTGAGTCCGAGTCCAAAAACACCGCCGAGGTACTCGCCAAAAAAATCATGATGGATATCAAAGAAATCGTGACCGAAAAAATCGAGGACTAAAATTCACAAAACACCAACAAAGAAGGCTCATCAATTGATGAGCCTTCTTTGTTTATAAACCTTATTCCCTATATAATATTGAAGTCATCGCTTAAAGCGATGACTTCAATTACACTTTAAAACTACTTGCTCCCTTCCCCTCACTCACCTTGCTCCACACCTCCGCTTTCTTGCGGTAGGCTTGAAAATGCTCATAGACCTTCTTGCTTTGGGGGTCCGTATCGATCATCTCGGTGATCACCTCTTTGGAGGCTTGGCGCAGGGGCGCCAGTACTTCGGGCGAAAAGGCACGAATATCGACACCTTCGTCGATCATTTTTTGGAGATAAATCGCGTTTTGAGCATCGAACTCCAGGAGCATCCATTGATTGAGGCGCATGATAGCTGCATAGAGGATTTCTTGAAGGTCTTTGGGTAGCTCGTTGTACTTGTCCTTGTTCATGGCCATTTCTAATACCGTACCGGGTTCGTGCCAGCCAGGGAAGTAGTAGTGCTTGGCGACCCGATGAAACCCCATCTTGTAGTCATGATAAGGGCCGATCCATTCTGTCGCATCGATCACACCACGCTCTAGGTTGGTGAACAACTCTCCTCCAGCCACGAGGACTGAGGTGCCTCCGACCTTGTTGATGACCTTGCCTCCAATACCAGGCATTCGGATTTTGAGGCCTTTGTAGTCCTCGATGGTGTTGATTTCTTTGTTGTACCAGCCACCTGCTTGCTGGCCAGTGTTGCCTCCAGGTAGTGGGATAAGGTTGAAGGGCGCGTAGATTTCTTCCCAGAGTTTTTGTCCGCCAGCATTGAGTATCCAGGTGTTCATCTGCTGAGCAGACACCCCAAAAGGGATAGACGAAAAAAATGCTGCTGCGGGAATCTTGCCAGCCCAATAGTAGCCCGATCCACTCATCATCTCTACCGCACCATGACTCACGGCATCAAAGCACTCCAAGGATGGAATCAATTCTCCCCCTCCATACACCTCGATTTTGAGGCGACCTCCACTCATTTGTTCCACCCATTTGGCGAGGAGCTTACAGCCTTCTCCCAGTACAGGAAAATTAGGTGGCCATGTCGTGACCATCTTCCATTGGTAGTTATTGTTGAAATTGATGTTTGGGGTTTCGATGGGGGATTTCTCGGTGGTACAGGATGCGAATGCACCCGTCACTCCTGCCGCCAAGGCTAAACTCCCTGCCTTGATGAATTTTCGTCTATTCTGTTCTGACATATCATGCGATTAATGGATCGAAGATAAAGAAAAAGCCCTATTAGTTCTCGGGTCATTTTTTCTAACTTTCTAAAGTATCCACCACTATGCGTGATGACAGGGAGCTACATATCTGTCATCCTGACTTGTTTTTGTGTTAGACACGTCCGATATCGGACACAATGACTTGATTTGAGTCAAAAATCAAAATGGAATAAGAATTGATGAAACCCTATCGCCATTCACATCGAAGGGATGAGTACCAACATAAACAAAGAAGAAAATGAATTTTAATCAATACACAGTCAAATCACAGGAGGTCATCAACAAGGCTGGGGAGATTGTATTGGCGCATGGCCAGCAAGCCATCGAGCCTGCGCATATCCTCAAAGCCATCGTGGAGACCGATGAGAATGTCATAGGATTCATTGTCAAAAAGCTGGGCATCAACAAGGAACAGCTTAGCATCAGGATAGATGAGGTCACGGCGAGTTATGCCAAGGTCAGTGGTGGACAGCCCTACCTATCCAATGAATCCGCCGCTGCTTTGCAAAAAGCAGAAGCTATTGCGAAGAAGCAAAAAGATGAATTTATAGCCATCGAACACTTGATTCTAGGTGTCTTGGCTGGAAAAGATAAAGCCGCTGCGCTACTCAAAGAATTGGGATTCAACCAGAAAGATTTAGAAGCGGCGATACACGAACTAAGAGGAGGAAACAACGTGAATAGTCAAAGTGCAGAGTCCAACTATCAATCACTCGAGCGATACTCCAAGAACCTGAATCAACTGGCCAAGGACGGCAAGATTGATCCGGTGATTGGTCGCGACGAAGAGATCCGACGTGTCTTGCAGATTTTGTCTCGTAGGACCAAAAACAACCCTATGCTGATCGGAGAACCAGGAGTCGGTAAGACTGCCATCGTAGAAGGCATGGCGCAGCGTATCGTCGACGGGGACGTACCCGAAAACTTGAAATCAAAGACCTTGATTTCCTTGGACATGGGAATGCTCGTCGCGGGTGCCAAATACAAAGGGGAGTTTGAGGAGCGGCTCAAAGCCGTCATCAAGGAGGTGCAAGATTCTGCGGGAGAGATCATCCTGTTCATCGATGAGATACACACCCTCGTCGGTGCGGGTGGCGGAGAAGGTGCCATGGATGCGGCCAACTTGCTGAAACCAGCCTTGGCACGTGGCGAACTACATACGATCGGTGCGACCACACTCAAAGAGTATCAGAAATACATCGAGAAAGACAAGGCGCTTGAACGTCGATTCCAGACCGTGATCGTCGATGAGCCCAACGAAGCAGATGCTATTTCTATCCTGCGTGGGATCAAAGACAAATACGAGTTGCATCACGGTGTACGCATCAAAGACGATGCAGTCATCTCAGCAGTGGAGTTGTCGAGTCGCTATATCTCTGATCGCTATTTGCCAGACAAGGCGATCGACCTGATGGATGAGGCTGCCGCCAAAATGCGGATCGAGATCGACTCCATGCCCGAGGAGCTGGACGAACTCAACCGCAAGATCATGCAGTTGGAAATCGAACGTGAGGCGATCCGTCGGGAGAAAAACAAAGAAAGAGAAAAAGTACTCTCACGAGAAATCTCGGACCTGTCCGTACGCCGTGATGACCTCAAGGCCAAGTGGCAGAATGAAAAATCTGTGATCACCGGTATCCAGCAAGAGAAAGAGAACATCGATAAGTTCAAAATCGAAGCGGAGCAAGCGGAGCGTGCAGGAGACTTTGGGCGTGTGGCGGAAATACGCTACGGCAAGATTCAGGAGAGCGAAAAGAAACTCGAAGAACTGAAGGTCAAACTCGTAGAGATGCAGGGCGAAAGCACCCTGCTCAAAGAAGAAGTAGGAGCTGAAGATATCGCAGAGGTAGTTGCCAAATGGACTGGGGTGCCGGTACAAAAGATGCTGCAAAGCGATAGAGAAAAGCTTCTGCACCTAGAAGAGGAGTTGGGAAAACGCGTCGCAGGACAGGAGGAAGCCATCGAGAGTATCTCTGATGCGGTGCGTCGCAGCAGAGCAGGCTTGCACGATCCACAGCGCCCGATTGGTTCGTTTATCTTCCTCGGTACGACGGGTGTGGGTAAGACAGAGTTGGCCAAAGCCCTCGCGGACTACCTCTTCAATGACGAAAATGCCATGGTACGGATCGACATGTCCGAGTACCAAGAGAGTCATGCGGTGAGTAGACTCATCGGAGCACCTCCTGGGTATGTGGGATACGATGAAGGAGGTCAGTTGACTGAGGCGGTGCGAAGAAAACCCTACTCTGTGGTGCTTCTCGATGAGATTGAAAAAGCTCACCCAGATGCCTTCAACGTTTTGTTGCAGGTGTTAGATGATGGGCGATTGACGGACAACAAGGGCCGAATCGCCAACTTCAAGAACACGATTATCATCATGACAACCAACATTGGAGCGGGGTTGATTCAAGACAACTTTGCACAAATGGACTTTGACAATGAGGACGAGATCATCGATAAGACCAAACGCGAAGTAATGGAGATGCTCAAGAAGTCGGTGAGACCGGAGTTCTTGAACCGGGTCGATGAGACCATCGTCTTTAGACCACTGGATCGTGCCAATATCCGAAAAATCGTCGAGATACAGTTTAGACTAATCAAAAGGCGTCTGGCTGAAAACGGCGTGAAGCTTGAAGCTTCGCCCGAGGTACTGGATCGATTGGGAGAGCTGGGGTATGACCCGCAGTATGGGGCTAGACCGCTCAAGCGTGTCATCCAAAAGCAGATTCTCAACGAGCTATCCAAACAGATACTCGCAGGCAAGATCAGCAATGAGGCGGTAATTGGTATCACACTCAATGACGACAGGGAGATCGAGTTTATCAATCTCGATGAGGTCGAAATAGAGAAAGAAGTCAAGTAGCAATAAGTGAAAAGCCAGTTCGAAAGAGCTGGCTTTTTTGTCTTGAAGCTTCGGTGCTGCCTCTCTGTGCTTCGAGCCCCTCAGCATGACAGGACAAGTTTTTGAAGTCTCTTTGACAGATTAAAATTAGCTATAGAAATCAATAAGAATGTACCCCAGCTATAGCAAGCAGCTCCCCCCCCCATGTTACCCAGAGACGAAAGGTTAACAAGCCCTTCTTGGGCAAGTAGATAGGTTTATTACCCCAGCTTCATCGGCTTGTGCTCCACGGTCTCATCTAGTAGATAGGCTTCATGCAGCACTTGATTCAAGACTTCTTCATCTACTTCTTCGATGGATGAATAGGTGATTCCAGCCATTCTCTTTCTGTCTTTGAAATCCAAGACGCCCGACTCATTGGATAGCTCTCTGGCTCGCCAGAACACTATTTCAACCGACCCATCCTTGAAAGGGTTCAAGTGGCAAACGGGGCTTTTTATTTTGTAGCAGGGCAAGCTGTAGCTGATCTTCCCTTGAATCTTTGGGTGCTGCGAGATAATCTGGTGCAGATGCTGTAGCAGAGCCGACTGTGCCGCAGGCTTGCTATGAATATAAGTAAGGATGGCGTTCATACCAGACCAAAACTAATAAAGACGATAAATAGTTAGCCATAGCAGCATTTGAAATTTATCTGTTAGAATCTTGAGACTCCCTAGCTAAGAAGTTAAAATATTAACAGAACCGCCCATTCCTTGACAATTCTTAAGGATGCCCCTCTATATCAATTGCTTCTTGTCGGATTTGAGCTAGTTTTGCCCTTCGAAATTAGAACACAACTAAAAGGAACATCATAATGAAACTTGCAGTAGTAGGAGCAACAGGACTAGTAGGGACAGAAATACTAGAGGTGTTGAAGGAAAGAAATTTTGAATATGACGAATTGTTATTGGTCGCATCTGCTCGCTCAGCGGGTAAGCAGATCGAGTACCAAGGCAAGACCTATACCGTGATTGGTTTGGAAGATGCTGTAGCAGCCAAGCCAGACATCGCCATCTTCTCAGCTGGAGGGGGCACTTCCCTAGACTGGGCACCTAAGTTTGCCGAAGTAGGCACGATCGTCATCGACAACTCTTCTGCATGGAGAATGGATCCTACCAAAAAATTAGTCGTACCAGAAATCAACGGAGATGCCATCACCATCGATGACCGCATCATCGCCAACCCTAACTGCTCTACCATTCAGATGGTATTGGTATTAGGGCCTTTGCACCAAAAATACGGGATCAACCGTGTGATCGTATCGACCTACCAGTCTGTGACTGGATCAGGAAAAGGAGCTGTAGACCAAATGATGGCTGAGCGTGCTGGCGAAACACCAGAGATGGTGTACCCACACAAAATCGACATGAACGTACTGCCACACATCGACGTGTTCCAAGACAATGGCTATACCAAAGAGGAAATGAAAATGACCAACGAAACGGTCAAAATCCTCAGAGACGAAAAAGTAAAAGTATCCGCTACATGTGTGAGAATCCCAACCATGGGCGGTCACTCAGAAGCGGTCAATATCGAGTTTGACAATCCATATGACTTAGAAGAAGTGAAATCTATTCTATCTAAAGTACCCGGTCTAGTAATCCAAGACGATGTGGCTAACAACGTATACCCAATGCCATTGACGGCTCACAAGAAGGACGAGGTATTCGTCGGCCGTATCAGAAAGGACGAGTCTAAAGAAAATGCACTCAACCTCTGGATCGTAGCGGACAACCTCAGAAAAGGAGCTGCTACCAATGCCGTTCAGATCGCACAGTACGTCACCGAAAACAACTTGGTGTTGTAAGACATTCCTATTTTAGCGAAGGCTGGTTCGGATTTGTATAAATTTGGATCAGCCTTTTTTTGTTTATGACCGAAGCACTTCTGACCCCCGCAATACAGCAGTTCATCCAAGAACACAGAGACGATGATCCAGCGCAACTCGCACTGCAGGCCAGAAAATATCCAGACATCCCTATGCAGTGGGTAGCGCACCAGATCAAATGCTACCAGAAGGCAAAAAGTAAGATTCCTGCATTCGCAGAAAAATCAATCATCATCTACCCTCCAGGAATCTCACTGGAGCAGAGTTCGTCCGAAGCTACTGCACAATACAAAGCACGATTGATTCAAGGTAATTCCGTGACAGACCTAACGGCAGGCTTTGGGATAGACACCTACTACCTCTCTCAGCATATCGAGACAGTCATCGCTCTAGAGCGCAATCCAGACTTAATTCCCATCGTCAACCACAACTGGGACGTACTCGGAGTGAAAAACATCACTTATCACCAGACAGAGGCAGAGACTTATCTTAGTACGGAAAAGAACCCTACTGACCTCTACTTTATAGATCCCGCGAGACGTGATGATGTCAATCATAGGCTCCATCTCATCGAAGACTGTCAGCCCAACCTCCTACACATCCTACCCGCTCTCATGGAGAGAAAAGCAGAAGTGTGGATCAAGTTGTCACCGCTTCTAGACATTCATCAGGCACTAGAAAAAATCGCCCACGTAGCAGAGGTACATGTAGTCTCTGTGCAAAATGAATGCAAAGAGCTTCTCCTCCGAGTCATCCCTAATCACAGCACCGAACCAATCATCCATGCAGTAAATCTGACCAAACAAGGTGATGAAATTTTGAAATTTTGCTATTCGGAGGAAAGCGATGAAATAAACTACAACCTACCACTACACTACCTCTACGAACCGAATGCCTCGATCATGAAAGCTGGAGGGTTCAAAGCTGTCGCGAAAAAATACGCTCTCAGCAAACTTCATCGAAACTCTCACTTGTACACTTCTGACGAACTTGTACCTAACTTCTCTGGGCGAAGCTTCAAGATAGAAGCATTAACTGTTCTCAACAAAAAAAAGCTGAAAACCTATCTTCCAGCCAACAAAGCCAATATCACCGTCCGAAACTACCCCAATACCATACAAGAGATACGAAAAAAAACCTCCATCAAAGACGGAGGTTCTGTATATCTATTTGCTACCACACTGATGGACGGCAATCCTAAAGTGCTAGTCTGTAGTCGGGTTTGATTTATTCCTAGTGAAACAATCTGGAGCGGTAGCCAATAGTTCCGTTGACATAGTGAAACAATCCGGAGCGGTAGCCAATAGTTCCGTTGACATAGTGAAACAATCCGGAGTGGTAGTCAATAGTTCCGTTGACGTAGTGAAACAATCTGTTTACTTTACCGCCTCATTAAACAACGCTAGTAGAGACTTTTCTCCTGCGAGCTTCTCACGGATTGCTGATTGCAGGTAGCTTGGTATTTGGTCTCCAGCTTCTAATTTTGACTCTACATCACCGAGCATGTCTAGCAACTCCTGCTGATCATCACGATCCAATTCGTCCACCAGCTCTATCAATGTACTGATTTTAGAAGCGTCCTTCTTGGCTACAAGTGCTTGCTCTTTCGCATCAGATTTTTGATCGATACAAGCATTATAATCGATGATGGTTTGATCTAAGTCTGACTTATTGTACTCCCCAGACTCCAGCTTGGCCGATACGTCTTCACATTCGGTCAGGAACTCCAAAAGTCTCTTTTTGAAACCAATATTACTGACAATATGTTGACGACCATCAGCAGTCACGAGCAGTTGACCCGCATAGTCAGAAGTATTGGTTTTTGGATCCGCATAGCGATAGAGATTCAAGTAACTGCCCTCTTGTTCCACTTCCATAAACTGGTATCTCCCACGAAATTTAACCGTCACATACTTCTGATCCTTCTTTTGTATCTCCCTGACCTCTGCCGCACCGAAACGGTGCTTTTTCTTCCCTACTTTGACCGATACGCGATCCGCCTGATACTCACCACCCGTTTGGATGAGGACTTTCCCGACTAGGGTGTCCATCTTGGCAGTGATGATTTGATCTTGTGCCTGTGTGGCAAAAAAGAAGGTTAGTAGTACTAAAGTGAACAGATGCTTTTTCATGCGTAAAAATTTTAGCTCAAGCTTATAAAAAATATTTTAGAATCAACAAAGCTAGGTCGCCTTTGTGAATCACAAAGAACATAAGGAAGGTATAATAATAATGCTATGTTGACAATAATAGTTGTCTCATACTATTCCCATGGGTAGTTGGGTATGGGCAACCTGCTGTCTGGTCTACGGTTATAGTGTTTTGTTTACGCTAGAGGTATATTTGTTAGGATGGGAAAAATAGAAATGATCGTCAAGTACCTCTTTCAAAGCAGGGTCGTGAGCCATATCTTCTTTTGGGGCTCCTATGTTTTGTTTTATACTCTACTGTGGGGCAGCTATGACGATGATTATGTTGGCAGCTTCGCGATCCAGCTCATGTTCGTACCCGTCAAGATGCTACTGACCTACTATACCCTCTACATCCTACTCCCCAAATACATCCTCAAAGGTCGTTGGCTACCCTTTGTGTTTCTTCTCATCGCATCAGCATTCACTGGGGGCGCACTGTATCGACTGATCGCATACTACATAGAGTACCCGCTTTACTTTCCGCAATACATCGATGGAGACCCGCTCAATTTCTACAAAATCATCAAGGGCATCATGGACATATACATCGTTGTATTCCTAGCACTCGTGATCAAGCTTCTCAAATACTGGTATGTCAACCAGCAGGACAAACAAATCTTGGCGCATGAAAAACTAGAAGCTGAACTAAAATTCCTCAAGACTCAGATAAACCCACACTTTCTATTCAACACCCTCAACAACCTCTATGCGCTAACGCTTAAAAAATCCGACTATGCCCCAGAAGTAGTGCTAAAACTGTCTGAAATGATCAATTACATGCTCTATGAATGCAATGCCCATAAAGTACTCCTCGATAATGAACTCAACTTCATCAAAAACTATATAGAAATCGAACGTATGCGTCACGGAGATGACTTAGATATCAAGGCCATGATCAATGGTGACAGTGCTAATGTGTATATCGCTCCAATGATCCTACTGCCTTTTATAGAAAACAGTTTCAAGCACGGTATCAATGAAGAACTGAATAAGTCTTGGATCGATTTTGATCTCACTGTGACGGATGAGCAGCTAGTACTCAAACTCGCCAATAGCAAAAGTGAAACACAACACCTCATCGAATCGAACCAAGGAATCGGTCTCACGAATGTAAAACGCCGCCTAGACCTCCTGTACAAAAAAGGCTACAGCCTAGAGATCCATGACGAACAGCGCTCCTATACTGTATCCCTTTCCATCAACTTAAACCTAGAGAAATGAAAATCAAATGTATAACTGTAGACGATGAACCACTGGCATTAGAAATCATCGAATCCTATATAGACCGCATGGACTGCCTCGAGCTCGTCGGTCAGTTTCGAAATGCCATCAAAGCTTTTGATTTTTTGCAAAGTGGCGCGGAAGTGGATCTCATCTTTTTGGATATCCAAATGCCCAAACTCACAGGGATTGACTTCCTCAAAACAATTCAAAACAAACCTAAAGTCATCCTCACCACTGCCTATCGCGAATATGCACTAGAAGGTTTCGAACTAGAAGTATTGGACTATCTCCTCAAACCGATATCCTTCGAGCGCTTCATGAAAGCAGTCTCAAAATACCCACGAGAGTCCAACGAACTCACCGCTCCTCCAGAGAGTGATGACTCTTTTATCTTCTTCAAATCCGACAAAAAGAACATCAAAATCTGTCTAAAAGACGTCCTCTACATCGAAAGCATCAAAGACTATGTCAAAATTCTAACGGAAGACAAAGAGGTCGTCACACATCACAAAATCAGTGAGCTAGAGCGTAAACTGCCTGCTACAGATTTCATCAGAGTACATCGATCGTTCATCGTCAACATCCCTAAGATAGAAAGCTACTCTGCCTGCGAAATAGAGATGACCGAACAAAGTATACCCGTAGGTCGAAACTACAAGGTTGAGGTACTAGAGCGACTAGGTAAAATAGTCTTGTAATCCAGAAAAGAAATCTTAGTATAATTGGGCTTGTCTTCCATCTGAACATTGTATTTTAGACTATGGACGAAAAAACCTTATACAAACTAAAATACCCCATAGGCGAATTTGAAAAGCCTAGCTCTATCACAACTACGCAACGAGAGATGTGGATCAATTCGATTCAGTCTTTTCCAGAGGGCATCAAACAACTAACCGATGGTCTATCCATAGTGCAGCTCAACTGGCCCTACCGACCTGATGGCTGGACGATCAAACAAGTCGTACACCACTGCGCCGATAGCCACATGAATAGCCTCATGCGTTTCAAACTCGCATTGACAGAAGATTCTCCCGAGATTAGACCCTACCATGAAGACCGCTGGGCACAACTAATCGATTCACAGGATGATGATTTGTCCTACACCCTCATGCTCCTCGAAGGGCTACACTACCGACTGGTCAGCGTGATCAAAAATCTCAGCAAAACAGATTTGCAGCGTGAGTTTGTGCACCCAGAGCATGGTAAGCGATTTACTTTGGAAGAGACCATAGGCACCTATGCTTGGCACTCCGAGCACCATCTCGCTCACATCCAACAAGCTCTAAATGCTGGTGGAAAGTTCTCTCCAGCCAATCCATAGAGCTGGGGAATGCCCACTTATATCTATTGGTTTTATCATTTTACATTTGTTATTCTTGGGACAGAAAAGGACGCTACTCTGAGTTCGATTTTAAGAATGAGCAACAAAAACATCATCCACAGAAGCCGTCTTGTCTAGTCTTTTTACTCCAAGATACTAAAAAAGAAAAACCCCGATGACATATGTCATCGGGGTTTTCAACAGACAACTTCCAAATCTTAGCCTGCCAAAGGCAAACAAGTTGAAGTCCTTTCCAACTACAATATGAGAAAACTACTTGTCTTCCTATCTCCAACTGCTACGGAGACAAATATTGTAATTTGGGTCAAAATGCAGTGATTATTTGTAATAACAATTCAATGCGTCAATGCCCTAACCGAACGTTAAGCCATCAAATATTTGTTGACCGAATAGGCAGCCTTTCGGCCTTCGCTGATCGCCCATACGACGAGCGATTGCCCTCTACGACAGTCTCCTGCTGCAAAGATATTTTCCTTATTCGTTCGGTACATTTCGTCTTTGATATTGCCTCGCTCATTGGTCTCGATACCGAGTTGCTCCAGCAAGCCCTCTTTCTGCGGGTGCATAAACCCGATCGCTAGATATGCTCTATCACATGGTAGGATACGCTCCGAGCCAGCCACTTCGTTGAACTGGAACTTAGACTTGTCCGTCCACTCTACGTCTACGACTTTGAGTCCTGTGACCTGCCCTTGCTCGTTTCCGATAAACTCCTTGGTGAGGATAGACCAGTTTCGCTCCGCACCTTCCTTCTGAGAAGTCGATGTTCTGAGTACCAAAGGCCACTCTGGCCAAGGATTGGTCGCTTCTCTGCTCTCAGAGGGCTTATCAAGTAGCTCAATTTGTGTCACTGTTTGTGCGCCTTGTCTGATGGACGTACCCACACAATCAGAGCCCGTATCACCGCCACCGATCACGATGACGTGTGCATCTTTGGCATTCATCTCGTCTACGATCTTCGCGTCCTCACCAGACACCACTTTATTGGAGTTCTTTAAGAACTTCATCGCCAGATGAATCCCCTCTAGCTCTCTCCCAGGTATCGGTAGATCTCTCGCTACGGTACTACCCGTCGTGATCGTGATTGCGTCAAATTTCTCCTCGATCTCTTTGGCATCTATGTCTTTGCCAATCTCCACACCACACTCGAACTTCACACCAGAGGCTTTCATCAGGTCAACACGTCTCTCGACTACTTTCTTGTCCAATTTGAAATCTGGAATACCAAACCTCAACAATCCACCAGGCTGTGTATCACGCTCGAACACTGTCACGTCATGGCCTTGCTTGCACAACTGCTCGGCAGCAGCCAATCCAGCAGGTCCTGAACCAATCACGGCCACAGACTTTCCTGACTTGACCATAATCTCGTGTGGTGTTTCCCAGCCATTGGCGAAAGCCTCCTCTGCGATAGTCTTCTCGATGTGCTCGATACTAACAGGGTCTTTGTTGATCCCAAGGACACATGACCCCTCACATGGAGCGGGACAGATACGTCCTGTAAACTCTGGAAAGTTGTTGGTGCTTTTCAAAATCCCCCAAGCTTCCTTGAAGTCCTTGCGGTACACCGCATCGTTGAAATCAGGAATTTTATTACCTAAAGGACACCCACTATGGCAAAAAGGAATCCCACAATCCATGCAACGTGCCGCTTGCTCGTTGGTCTCTTGCTCAGAGACAGGCTTCACAAACTCCTTGTAATGCTTCGTTCTCTCGTCGACCTCTTCGTATTGCAATGCGTGTCGGTCGTATGTCAAAAATCCGTCTACTTGTCCCATCCTTATGCGATCTCTTTTTTAGCTAACTTTTGTTTCTCTAGTACTGCTTTGTACTCTGTCGGGATCACCTTGACAAATTTGCCTTTGGCTGATTCCCAGTTGTCCAGTAGTCCAAAGGCTACTTTGCTGTCTGTAAATCTCTGGTGCTTGTTGATCATCTCATGGATGAAATCAAAATCCTCCGCACTTGGCGTTTCTAGCTCCACCATCTCCATGTTGCATCTTGACGCAAAGTCAAAATTGTCTACATAGATGTAAGCAATCCCTCCACTCATACCTGCAGCGAAGTTTTTGCCCGTCTCACCGAGTACGATCACACGACCGCCAGTCATGTACTCACACCCGTGATCTCCGAGCCCTTCGGTGATGGCTGTCGCGCCTGAGTTTCTCACAGCGAATCTTTCTCCGGCCTTACCGTTGGCATAGAGTTCACCAGAGGTCGCTCCGTATAGGTTCACGTTACCCACGATGATGTTGTCTGCTGCCACGAGATCAGACTTCTTATTTGGTGAGACGATGATTCGTCCACCTGACAAGCCTTTTCCTACATAGTCATTGGCTTCCCCTTCGAGATTGAAGGTAATCCCGTGTGCGAGGAAAGCACCAAAACTCTGTCCTGCCGATCCGACGAACTTCACCTTGATGGTATCTTCTGCCAGTCCGTTGGGTCCATGCAGACGAGCCAATTGGCCTGAGAGCATTGCACCTGTCGTTCTGTTTTGGTTGTTGATCGGATACTCTAGTTTCACCTTCTCCTTGTTGTCCAAGGCTGGTGCAGCATCTTTGATCAGTGTATTGTCAATCACGATATCCAATTCGTGATCTTGGTTTTCTGTTTTGCAAGACAGGCCATCTTCTGCTGAGTGGAATGGATTCTGAAGCAAGGCTTCCAAATCGATGTTGCCCGCATGCTCTGCTGCCAACGAACGATCGAAAGTCAACAAATCCGTACGTCCGATCAGTTCATCCACTGATTTGACACCCAACTCTGCCATCACCTCTCTGAGTCCCTGCGCCAAGAACTGGAAGAAATTGACAATGTGATCGACCTGACCAGAGAACAATTGTCTCAAGGCAGGGTTCTGCGTCGCGACTCCCACTGGGCAAGTGTTCAAGTGACATTTTCTCATCATGATACAGCCCTCTACGACGAGTACTGCAGTAGAGATACCCCACTCCTCTGCACCGAGGATAGCCGCAATGGCCAAATCACGTGCTGATCTCAACTGACCATCTGTCTGTAGCTTCACTTTCTTTCTGAGGCCGTTCTTTTCCAGAGTCTGGTGCGTCTCCGCTAGACCAATCTCCCAAGGAATGCCCGCATGGTGTACCGAACTGATCGGTGATGCTCCTGTACCGCCATCGTGTCCAGCGATGAGGATATTGTCTGCCTTTGCTTTGGCCACACCTGCTGCAATCGTCCCTACACCAGATTCAGAAACCAACTTGACGTTGATGTCTGCCTGCTGGTTGGTGTTCTTCAAATCATAAATCAACTGCGCCAAATCCTCGATAGAGTAAATATCATGGTGAGGAGGCGGTGAGATCAAGGATACACCCGGTGTACTGTGTCTGATACGACCGATGGTCTCATCGACTTTCTTGCCCGGCAGCTGTCCACCCTCTCCTGGTTTCGCTCCTTGCGCAACTTTAATTTGTATTTCATCTGCGTTGACGAGGTAATGAGCTGTCACACCGAATCGTCCCGAAGCAACCTGCTTGATCGCTGACCTAGACAAGGTACCGTCTGGGTTTGGCTCGTACCGAATGGCGTCCTCTCCACCTTCTCCACTGTTGGATTTTGCGCCGATCTTATTCATCGCCTTGGCGATTGTCGTATGTGCCTCCTCAGAGATCGACCCGAAAGACATCGCTCCTGTCGCAAATCGTGGCAAAATATTCTCTATCGGCTCTACTTCGTCTATGTTGATAGCTCCCTTCGAGTTGAAGTTGAACATACTACGCAGCGTGATGTTGCGCTTCGCTTGGTTGTCCACTTCCTTTTGATAGGTCTTGAACAGCTCATAGTCGCCGAGTCTCGTCGACTTCTGTAGCGCGTGGATGACCTCTGGAGAGAAAAGGTGACGTACGCCATCTCTTTTCCACTGGTACAACCCTCCCGTGCTCAGTGCTGGAGATTCGTTGACTGATTTGAATGCTATGTTGTGATCCTCGAGAATCTCTTTTTCCAATTGCTCGAATCCCTTTCCTGAGATTCTAGATGGCGTCCCTCTGAAACACATATCAGACACCTCAATATCCAAGCCTAGGATTTCGAAAATCTGTGCAGATTCATAAGACTGTATCGTAGAGATACCCATCTTGGAAAGGATTTTTCTCAATCCATAGCCTACTGCTTTTCTGTACTGCTCGAACAATTTGGCAGGATCTGACTCACCTAAAGTATCTCCTTCGCTAAGCATCGTCTCGATCGCCATAAACGGATAAATCGCTGTAGCTCCAAAACCAGTCAAGGTGGCAAAGTGATGCGTCTCGATGATATCACCTCCTTCGATGACCAAACTCGCTTTTGCTCTTTGCTTCGTGCCTAACAAGTGATTGTGCACCGCACCAGTCGCTAGCAAAGAAGGTATTCTTACCTTGTCTGCGGCAACTGCTCTGTTAGAGATGATGACGATACTTGCTCCCCCATTGATCTGCGCTTCTACCTCGGCTGATAAGTCTTCGAGTGCTTGTTTTAGGTTCTTTTGGCTGCTATCGTAGGTCGAATCAACGACAACAGACTTGAATCCCTCTAGATTGATATTTTTGATGTACTCAAACTCAGCGGTCGAAAGCATCGGGCTTTCTATTCTCAATTTGTGTGCGTGCTCTGGGATATGGTCTAGTACGTTGTACGAAGTACCGAGGTAGTTGACCAAGGACATCACCGCTTTCTCTCTGATCGGATCGATCGCAGGGTTAGATACCTGAGCAAACAACTGTTTGACATACTGACTGATGTGCGTACTATGTTCTCTAAACACTGCTAACGCGGTATCGTTACCCATCGAGCCGAGCGGCTCAGTACCGACCTTCAGCATAGGCTCTAGGATGAACTTCACGTCTTCGTTGGTAAACCCGTAAGCGATTTGCTTTTGCGTGAGCTCATCTTCTTTGAGTTCACGTGCAAATGTCTGTGTCTTCACCTGCTCGTTGATTCTCACGAGGTTCTTATCTACCCATTCTTGATACGGCTGGGCATTCGCCAAAAACTCTTTTATTTCCTTGTTGTAAGAAATCTTTCCTGATTGGAGATCCACCATGACCATTTCTCCTGGCCCTAGTCTTTCGTTCTTTGCTACGTTCTCTGGTGCGATATCTACCACTCCTACTTCAGAACTGAGTACGAGTCTATCATCTTTGGTGAATACGATACGCGAAGGTCTCAGGCCGTTTCTATCCAAAGAGGCTCCTATCGTATAACCATCCGTGTACACGAGTGAAGCAGGACCATCCCATGGCTCAAAGATCGTCGAGTGAAATTCGTAAAATGCTTTTTTCTCTGGGCTGATCACGGTCTCCTCTTGCCATGCCTCTGGCACGAGCATCGCCATAGCGTGCTGGATATTGGTACCCCCCATCACCATCAACTCTAAGATGGCATCTAGGTTCGCCGAATCAGAGAATCTACCATTACAAATAGGAGACAATACCTCCAGCTCCTGATCGGTAAAGTTCGTAGAGGTCAATAGTGCCTCACGAGCGGACATCTTGTTGATGTTACCTTTGATCGTGTTGATCTCTCCATTGTGCGCGAGGAACCTAAACGGCTGTGCCAATCTCCACTCTGGGAATGTATTGGTAGAGAATCTAGAGTGAACCAGTGCAATGGCTGATTTGTATCTATCATCTCTCAAATCCGTGTAGAACTCAGGGATCTGCCAAGTTCTCAACTCTCCTTTGAAGATAATGGTCGTTGACGAAAATGACGGCATGTAAAAATCGCTCACTGGGTAAACGCTTTTCACTTTGTGCTCGATCGATTTTCTGAGGACATACAGTGATCTGTTCAGATCAAGTCCTTTTAGATTATCCTTTTTGACAAAAACGTGGTAAATCGTCGGTTCAGATTGCTTGGCAATCTTACCTAACTTCTTATCATTGACGGGTACTTTTCTCAACCATAGGTTGTCGAACCCTAATTCCTCGATCGCCTGAGAGACGATATCTAGGTGACCTTGTTCTTCTTCTAGATTTTTAGGCACGAACAGAACGCCCACACCATATTGCTCTTTTTTAGGAAGCGTTATCTTCTCTTCTTTGGCTACTGCTTCGAAAAATGCATAAGGAACCTGGGTCATGATACCAGCCCCATCGCCAGTTTCACCATCGGCAGCTACACCCCCTCGGTGTTCCATTTTCTCAAGCATGATCAGACCGTCTGACACGATCTTATGGGAAGGCTTATTTTTAATCTGAGCAATAAATCCAATCCCGCAAGAATCCCTCTCAAACTCCGGAGAGTACAATCCTGTATTTTTTATAGTTTGCTTCATAGACATATCCAATAAATAAATGTTGCTTTCGCTGTGCCTTGATGTAGATCTCTCCTAAATTGAGAGTTGTCGGTCAGCACAGATCATTTTCGAGTTTACAAATCTAAATTTTTAATTTTCAAATATTTTAATAGATTAGCAATAACATAACATTCCCAAAACACCCCAAAAATCATTTAACTTTCTGATTTTCAATTTATTAAATCAATAAAAATAGCACCATTAATATCATGTCCAAAATTTCTAGCGCACAGCCACTCTTCCACCTCATAAAGTCCCTGACCAAGTCTGAAAAGCGAAGTTTCAAGCTTTATGTCAGCCGGATCAATGATGAGGCAGATGTCAAGTTCATTACGCTCTTTGATATCCTTGACAAATTAGATGAATACGATGAAAAAATCATCATCAAGAAGATGTCAAATATTAGCAAAGCACAACTGGCTAATCTCAAATCTCACCTGTACAAACAAGTACTACTCGTCCTACGGATCAGTCACCTGAAATCTGACGTAGACATTCAGCTCCGTGAAAACCTTGATTATGTGCGTTTATTGTACAAAAAAGGGCTTTATGATGAGAGTATGAAGCTGCTCAACAAGATCAAATTGACGGCCAATAACTACAAAAAAAATATTTTCAAACTGGCTCTGCTCAACTATGAAAAGAACATAGAAAACCAGCAAATGCTAACCCTAGACACCACGACCACACTGCGTCTAGACCGAGAGACCAAGAGCATCCTCAACAAGATCAATGTCGCCCAGTCATTCTTCTCAGTGGCGCTCCGCATGAAGGCACAATTCCTCAAAGGAGGGATGGCCAGAAGTGAAGATGAGCTCGAAAAAATCAACAAGCTGTTTTACTCCAGTTTGCCAGAATACGACAAAGCACACCTTTCGTTTAGCGAACAGTATAATATGTGTCGCGCCTACTACTGGTACTCCTATTTGATTCAAGATTTTGATTCTTGTGTCAAGTACACGGAGATATGGGTCAGTATTTTCAAAGAGAACAATTTGACACACCTACGCCATGCCGAGTTCCTGAGAGGACTCAACAGGCTGCTGCAGTCACTGTTCCGAATCAACGACCGAGACAGATTCAACATGTACTATGAAGAGCTAATTGAATTTGAAAAGCTGTACATGAAAGCCATCGACTCGAATAGCAAACAACTACTCCTAAGATGTCTCACCATCCAGACGCTGAACAAGTGTTTCATGGAAGGGGAATTCAAAAAGTACGAGCATAGTCTAGGTAGATACCTGCACAAGATTGAGGACAGCATGGACTACATAGATAGAAACAACCAGCTGGTGATCTTCTATAAATCAGCGATACTGTACTTTGGTCTTCAGGAATATGACAAGTGTATCAGCTATCTGGATAGAATTCTAAAGGATCATGACGAACACTTGCGCGAAGACCTAAAAAGCTTCTCTTACATTATATATGTGATCGCTCTCTACGAAATGCGTGATTACAAAAAGCTGGAGAAAATCAGAAAGCGTGCCTTCGTCTACCTCAGACAGCGCAATATTCTAGGTAAGTTCCACCACATCATCTTGCAGTTCATTAAAAGATCGGAGGACATTATGCCTCTAGACCTAAAAGGTGAACTGAAAAACTTAAGGCTGAGCCTAGAGCCGCTGAGAGAAGACAAGTTCGAATCAAAGCCTTTGCTGTACTTTGACATCATGAGCTGGTTAGAAAGTAAAATCTCTGGCCGTCCCTTCCTCGAAGTAGTAAAAGAAACTGCAGATAGTAAGTAGGTTGTTTTTCAAAACAAAAACATTGCGCCACGGGGATTTCCTCGTGGCTTTTTTGATCAAAAAAATAAGTTCACCAAGCGACTCTGCACTGAAAAGGTCGGAAACTCGTCTACCGTAGCAGAACACGAAGGAGGGTTAAAACAACAAACTATCGCCCTGCAATTAGAAACTATGGTCTCTCGCTGCTATGTTTAGTCGAATGGCTATCGAGGTGAAATGGGTTGTTTGATCCAAAGACATATCGTCACTATCTTGATTTCGATAAATATGACGCAAATCGATGAACAAATTGTGGCGCAACATGTAGCTAGCCAGGAGATCTATATAGAGTACTTGATTACCAACCCCACCTCCTATATCATAGTTATAATCACCAGAACGCTCATTGTAGTCCTTGAGCACGTCCCCTCCGAAATCTTGCCCAATCGGGTCTGTACCATAGTCCGAAGCTATCGCCTTGGCAGTCAAAAATAGATATTTGATAGGCTGATAGCGTGCGATCAAAACCAGCTCCTTGAAATTCGCTCCTAACGGGTGGGCTAGCGGCTGACGATAATGCGCATAGTTAGTAAATATCGATTCGTGCGAATAGGTAAATGGCCTTGAGAGATTATACTCCGCCTGTAGATCCAGATTTTTCACACCCAATACATTGTAGTATTTCCCCCCAAGCTGAAGCGAGTATTTATTGCCCCACCACCCATTGCCTGCTTTGAGCTCACTCACCACCAGTTCGTCTAGGAGACCCTGACCATAAAGCTGTACACTTTTGACAATGTTCCATTTGAAGTCCATCCCAAAAAGTGCATTGTCTGGACTCCCTGTAAATTGCTCGATCGAGCGATAAAAAATAATTGGGTTCAGGTAGTTCCACTCAAACGCGGAGCTCGTACTGTCTCCACGATGAAAAATGATCGCTTCGAAGACTCCCACATTAAAATTGTCCGTTACATTGAAACTCAAATGATGGGCTGTCATAAACTTCTTCGGAAACACCTCTGTCCCATTAGAACCAAAAGTCGTATATGGTGCATCAGCCACTAGTTCTGTAAATAAATTGGTGTACTGCAATCTCCATACTTTGGTCTGTATTTTTAGGAAAGTACTCGGCGCACTAAAGTCCGACAACAACATCGATCGATACCCATTGCCAATAAAATTCTTGTCATGACCGAATTGTATCCCGATGTGCTTGGTCGCCTGAAAGGTAAAATATCCTCTTGCTGTGAAAAAATCGACCGCTCCATCCTCTCCAAACTTCTTCCAAAAAGCCTCGTTGGGCACCACTCCGTAGGTACTCGTATAGTCCTGCACATACTGCGGAAACAAGGCCTGATTCTCGCCCACGTATGAGTAGAAACCCACCTTATCATCAATGCTCCCGCGTAGTTCCACCCCCCGTGTGTTAGTGAAAGGTCTCGCACCAGCATTGTCATCGATCCCCAGCCCGAGGTACAGTACTGGGCTAACCTTCAACTGGAAGGACTCTTGATTAACATGCAAAAAGTCTGGTTTGGTTCTATAAAACCATTTTAAAAAAGGTTTTTTGCTCGCAGCATAAACCTCCCCCTCACTCACAAACTCCCAGTTATCATTGAGTAAGTAATGTTGGTTGTTTTCATTGGTCGACAGGCTATCGATATGCGTGACGACATCTACCCGGCGATAGGGCTTGTAGCTCGTATGGAGACTAGGACTGACGGTCTTGTTGAGCACCTCTTCACGATCTATCAAGTGGTAATAATCCTGATTCAACGGCGCATAGACACTTTGTCCCAAGACTGTACTCCACATACCCACCACGATCCCTAGCAACAAAACACTTCTCATCATAGACCAAAAATTTAAGAAACAATGATAGGGATTAATTCCTGTCATGACAAGATCCAAACCAAATGACCTATTCTACATGGAGTCGTTTCTAAGTCAACCACTTAGGCTTATGATCAATAAAAGCCTGATAGACAGAAAAGTATTTGAGAAAACATGTTTGTTTTTCAATGCTCTATGCATAATTTTGCCATCCTTTTCTTAGAAAGGAACTGGAAAAACGAAAAATCAAATTCATGGCAAAAACCATGAGCGCAATTAAAACTATAATAAAATGAAAAAAGACATTCATCCAGAGTACAGAGATGTGATCTTCTTTGACACATCTAGTGACTTCAAGTTTATGACTAAGTCTACTATGAACTCAAGCGAAACAATCGAGTGGGAAGATGGTAAAGAATACCCAGTAGTTAAAATAGAAGTTAGCTCTGCTTCACACCCATTCTACACAGGCAAGAAACTATTCGTGGATACTGCTGGTAGAGTTGAGAAATTCAACAAAAGATACAAAAAGAAATAATCCCTTTTTGCATTCAAAATATCGGGGTCTTCAAGATTTAGTTCTTGGAGACTTTTTTATTTTTACCCCTATGAATATAGCACTCGTCGATCTGGATATTCACCGATCGAAACTCCTTCCTCTTACCTTCACCCGACCCATCGCGGACCTCCGTATCGGCATCCTCACTATTCGTGAAAAGTGGGAAAAAAGGCTCAACCAAGAGGTTTCGTTTCTGACAGATGACAGCCTATCTACACTTTTCCCTTCCAAAAGGGATCACTTCGATCTCGCCATCAACAGTGCCGTCTGCCCCAATGCTACGCTGATAGACCGCATCACCAACCTAGAAGAAAATCAAGCCCTCTACCAAGACGACCTCTGGATCGCTACGAAGGGAAGTTTTGCGACACGAGACGAAGCAGCGCTGCTGCTAGCACTACCCAAAACAGCCTATGAAGGCGAACTGATCTACATCGATCGTACATGGAGTCTATTCCTCAACAATGCCCACGAAATCCAACAGGATTTTGATTTGCTCACCGAAGGAAAAATCTCAGCACCGATAGCTGATCCACACACCATCGTCTATGGTGAAGAAAACATATTCCTAGAAGAAGGTGTAAAAATCAAAGCAGCCATACTCAATGCCGAAAATGGCCCCATTTATCTCGCCAAAGGAGCAGAGATTCAAGAAGGTGCCACGATCCGTGGACCGTTTTCGCTAGGCGAAGGATCACGCATCAACATGAACGCCAAAATACGAGAAGGCAGCACTGTAGGGCCTGGTTGCAAAATCGGCGGAGAGCTCTCCAACTCCATCCTCTACGGCAACTCCAACAAAGCACACGACGGGTTCCTGGGCAACTCCGTCCTCGGCGAGTGGTGCAACCTTGGCGCAGACACCAACAACTCCAATCTCAAAAACAACTACACCCACGTCGAGATGTGGGACGAACTCACTGGCAACTACATCGATACGGAGCTTCAATTTTGTGGATTGGTGATGGGGGATCACTCCAAAGCAGCCATCAACACAATGTTCAATACAGGCACAACTGTAGGCGTGTGTGCCAATATCTTCGGAGCAGGATTTCCAAGGAAAAGAATCCCTTCATTCTCCTGGGGAGGCGACAGAGCAATGATCACCTATGACTTTGACAAGGCCATGGAGACTGCCTCCATCGTGATGGAAAGAAAGGGAAAAAAATTTAATACCAAAGACAAAGACATGCTCCTACATATCTACAATACGAACAGCAAAGCTTCATGAGATTCGCCGATATACCTGGACTGCAAGACACCAAAGACCAACTGATCCAAGCGATCCAAAACAACCATGTCGCACATGCGCAATTGTTTTATGGACAGCAGGGTTCAGGTAATATGGCCTTGGCACTAGCATACTCAGCCTACATCAACTGCAAAGACAAATCAGAGACAGACTCCTGTGGAGTCTGTAGCAACTGCACCAAAATCGATAAACTGGTTCATCCCGACCTACAGTTCGTCTATCCCGTCAGCTCTACCAAAAGTGTAACGGGTAAAAATGTAGTGAGCTCTAGCTATCTCAAAGAATGGCGCAGCTATCTCACCAACAACAAATATGGCTCGCTAGAAGACTGGAGCGGTCACTACGGTGCGGAGAACAAAAATGCCAATATCTCCAAAGAGGAAAGTAGAAATATCATCAAATCGCTCTCTCTCAAATCCTTCGAAGCGGAGTACAAGATACTCATCATCTGGCTGCCCGAGAACATGCACGTCTCTGCTGCCAATGGTATCCTCAAAATCCTCGAAGAACCGCCAGAGAAGACCTTGTTTCTCCTAGTCACAAATGATTATGAGAAACTACTCACAACCATCCTGTCTAGATGTCAGTTATTCAAAGTACCCAGCTTTTCTCATGAGGAGATCACCCGCTACTTGGTCAACACCAAAGGGCTAGAGGAAGGCAACGCCAAGAAAATCGCTGCACTCGCCGAGGGCAGTATAAAAGCCGCTGTAGAAAATGTCGTCAGTGCAGAAGAAGACTCCCATGTCATGTTCAGAGACTGGATGCGCCAGTGCTGGACCAAAGACTATACGGCAATATCAGGTGCCAATGACACCTTCTTCAAAATGAACAAAACTGCACAGAAGATGTACCTGCAGTATGCAGTCAATATGATTCGTCACTCACTCGTCTCTGTCTATATGCCTGATGAAAAACTAAAACTCAACACCGACGAGCAAGGATTCGTGACCAACTTTGGCAAAGCGCTAAGCACGGATAAACTAGAACGCATCAGCAAGGAACTGAACCAAGCCGCCTACCATCTAGAGCGCAATGCCAACGTCAAAATATTATTCATGGACCTCTCCCTAACGATAGGTCGCATCATGACAGCCAAATGAAAATAAAAATAGGAACGCGCGGCAGCAAACTTGCTCTCTGGCAAGCCTACTTCGTACAAGACCGGCTCGCCAAAGAAGGCGTAGAGAGTGAAATCATCACGATCGAAACCACTGGAGACAAGCGACTAGACGTAACCATCTCCAAGATCGGCAGCAAAGGTGTATTCACTGAGGAGATCGAAGAGCAGTTAAAATCCGGCGCTATCGATATCGCCGTACATAGTGCCAAAGACATGCCCTCCACATTACCTGAAGGCTTTGAGCTCATTGCGTTTAGCGAACGAGAGCAAGCACACGACGTGCTCATCAGCCACAAGACCATTGATTTTAATCAACCAGACTTAGTACTAGGGACTTCATCCACTCGCCGCATTGCCTTCCTCAACAAGCATTTTCCTCATGTGAAAACGGTAGCCGTTCGTGGCAACCTACAAACACGAATCAAAAAAATGAAAAGTGGTGTCTGCGATGCACTGTGGCTCGCCTATGCCGGCGCGCACCGCATGGGATTTGACGATATGATGGTACATCACTTTGACGAAAACGAGTTCGTGCCTGCCGTAGGCCAAGGCAGTGTCACCATAGAAGTCTACCGTGGTATCTCAGACGAAAAGAAAGCCTTGATCCGAAAAGCCACCAATCACCCCGAAACGGAACAATGCCTCCTCGCCGAACGCAGTTACCTACAGATCATGAATGGCGGCTGTAGCATCCCCGTCTACGGACGTGCCAGATTAGAAAATGGCCAACTCACCCTCACAGGTGGCATCATCAGCCTAGATGGTCGCGAACAAGTCTCACAGACCTATACTTCATCACCAAACGAAGGGCCTGAGACAGGAAAAAAACTCGCGCAATACGTCCTCGATCATGGAGGAAAAGAAATTTTAGCAGAAATCAGAAAACAACAAGCAGAAGATTAAACAGATGAAAAAACAACTCTCGCTACTCGTACTATCAATGGTCATCTTGGTCTCATGTGCCAAAGACCGAAAAGACTACATCGTCACCATACACACTTCATTTGGGGATATGAAAGTCCTCCTGTATGATGAGACCCCGCTACACAAAGCCAATTTCATCGAGCTCGCCGAGTCTGGTGACTATGACAGCACGACCTTTCACCGAGTGATCCAGGATTTTATGATCCAGGCAGGTGACATAGATGCGAAAGAAGGGACAAGAAATAAAAAAACCATCCCTGCCGAACTCAGCAAAGGCTATATCCATGAAAAAGGAGCACTGGCTGCAGCAAGACAAGGCGACAATATCAATCCTAAAAAGGCTTCTAGCTGGTGCCAGTTCTACATCGTACAGGGCAAAACCTATACGGCAGAAGAGATCGATCAGTACGAAGAGCAAATGAATATGGGAACCAAAAACCAACTCTTCAACGAATACATCACCAAATCTGAAAACAAACCACAGCTCGAAAAACTACAAGCCTATAGACAAGAGAACAACCCCGAAGCATTTGATTCGCTGATAGCAATCGTGATGACGGAGATAGAGGGCAGCTTCGAGCCAATCACACTCACTGCCCAACAAAAGGAAACCTATACTACTGTAGGTGGCTCTCCACACCTAGACAATGAATACACCGTGTTTGGCCGGGTGGTAGAAGGACTAGAGATCATCGACCAAGTAGCTGCTGTAAAAACAGCCAGAGGAGACAAACCCATAGAAGATCTATACGTCACCATGGAAGTAGAAAAACTCTCGAAAAAGAAAATCACCAAACTATACGGGTACGAATATCCTACCGAACAGTAGAACACTAGCCGTAAAATATTTTCGCCACTAAAGCCTTACTAACCTGAGTTCGATTAATAAAGGATATAAATCATCTTCTTAATTCAAGGTTTTTGAAAATTACACTGTCTGGCTTGAAGACAAAGTACAATTGATGCATTTCATAAACGATTTTAACTTTTATTAAAATCGAAAGCAGGTTTCTATAGTAACTTGGGGAAATAGTTTGACGTAACTAATCCCCAAATGTGGCATCTTGGCCTCAAGATAAAATTGACACTTAACTATAGTAGTATGATATATTCTATCAAATGACTAACTTTAATTTATAACCAACTCTTACAAACATGAAACTAAACAAAGGTCATTCAATCTATTGCTAGTGACATCTTTAGTAAAAAAACTCGACCGTTTAATTCCCCCCGATTAAAACGATCCCATAGAGAAATAAACCGTGTTGATCGAAATACAATGTTTTTTTATCAACCTTATCGTTTTTAGGTATGACTTTTGTCATGTCAGTGGAAGTAAATATTTAACACAATTTCAAACAATTAAAATCTAAGTCTATGAAAATTATTAAGAACCTAACAAGATTAATGTGCCTAAGCTTATTGGTATTTGCCGTGGCATGTAGCACCGATGATGAAGAAACATTCGATGCACCAGTCATTACGATTACTAGCCCTTCGTCTTCAGTTACTGAGATCACCGCTGGCGAAGAAGTTACATTCAGCTATACAGTAGATGCTCCAGGCGTTTTCAACACGACTACTGCAACTATCGAAGATGCTGACGGTGCAGACGTGACAACAGCATACACTGCCTCTAAAGAACCAGGTGCTACAGAAACTAGCTTTACATCTGATAACATTTTGGTTACAATTCCTGAAGCTTACGCAGGTCAAACTTTGACTTTCACAGTGACTGCCGTAGATGATCAAAATGCAACTGCATCCGTTTCTATAGATCTAGATATCACATCTATCCCAGCAATCTCATATACAGAAAAACTATTGTATGCGCCTACTCAGACAAGAGACTCTCATACATTTTTCTCTACTAACTTAGGAGAAACTATTAGTTCTGGTGAAGTCGTTGCTAGTACTGCTAGCTCTGCAGATGTTGATTTTGGATACTATTACTTCAGTGAAGCTAATTTAGGATCACCAGCGACATACCCTTCTTCAGTTTATGACTTGTCAGCAGATGGTCAAGGTTGGGGAACTTTAAATGCTACAATGTTCAAAGAAACGACTTTGTCTTCTGAAGAATACATGGCACTATCTACTTCTGCTGCACTAGCTACTGCATATGCTGACAATACCTCTGATGAGATTGGTACAGTAGAAGATCTAACTGAAGGACAAATCATCCTTTTCAGTACTGATGCTGGCAAAGAAGGTGGGTCAAAAATAGGCGCAATCAAAGTAACTGAGATTTACAAAGGTCAAAGTGGCAATGGATATGATAATGATGCTTATTTAGAAATCGAAGTATTGGTTCAGCCATAATAAGAATTTCTCTCCCAAAAGGAGAATAACTAAAAACCTGGCGGTCTCCGTCAGGTTTTTTTGTGCCTAAAGAGGTAAATAAAAATGCCATGACTTTGTGCTATCCTTGATACGAGTTCACAAAACCATATAACCATAAAGCAAGACCGCAGAGGGTGGACTTTTGAAACATAAAACGGTTGTGCAAGCATGGGCTTGAGGCTGCGCAAGCAGACCGTCATCCTTGCGCAAGCATAACACTTAGCTAGCGCAAGCAGGAGGCCGTCTTAAGGGTTAAAGTGATTTCTTAGAAAGGATCAGACTGTACTCTCTTCCATGTTTCATCCCTAAAAAAAGTAAAACTACTGTGTACGAAGCGTCAAATCCACAAGGCCATACAGGGTACTAAAATTAATGAAACGTAGGGTTTTGCTTCGCACCTGATTTGATTCGCTCTTCTTCTTTGAGTTTCTCATCTAGGTAATCATAGTAACCGTCTAGGTTTTTAGGTAAGATCTGTACAAGCTCGTAGACTTCCCTCCTCGCAAAGGACTGTAAGTCCATCCCTGCATAGTGAATAAAATCGATGTAGTAATATTCATCTAGTCGCTGTCCCATGATCTCTAAGATCTCCTCCATTTTTTCTTTCGCCACATCAAAGGTTTCACCCTCCGCCTCACGAGCCAGCGATTCATTGTAGACACGTTTCTCTTGTTTGTACTGCTTGCTTACCATACGGTAGACCGCCGTGGCAGGACTAGCGACTGCACCCATTGCCCCTAATCTATAATCGTCCGCTTCCGTTTTGGGGGCTGCATAGACTCCATTAACATGCACTGATTCGAGACGTGGGTTTCGGATGATGGTATTCGCCTGATACATACTACTGACCTGCACATCCTCTAACACGATGGTAGTTTTCTTCATGCTGATCATGATGTTTTGATAGCGAATCGAGTCGGTGACCACATACTGCTGCTCCTTGTAGCCCAGCAAGGAAAAGTGTAGCGTATCCCCTGACAGCACTTTTACCACGAAGTTGCCATCGATATCGCTATACGTACCCGAGTGGATGTGCGTATAAACCTGAACATCCCGGAGTACATCCGCTGTCTCACTGTCCATCACAGCACCTCTTACCAAGATGTCTTGGCAGATAGCCATACCCGACTGGGTCATAAAAAGTATCGATAATAAAATGATTCGTCGCATAGTAGTCTACTACAGTCTAATGCAAACTAACGACGAAATGATGTATAGAAGAAAATCTATTTTAAAAAGGCGTTTAATTTTTTCTTAAGCGACAACTTTTCGCTTTTGATCACGAGATTCTTGTGCACCAAGGGATACATCTCCATCACAGCACCATAGCTATAGCCCAGTTTGTCAGCGATCATGTTGCAGTATTCAACCTCCTCGTTGAAGATCTCGTCATCTACCTTCATGAGTTGGATGATGCTATAGAGGAATTCGAACTTCTCGTCAGGGTCCAAATTAGCCACCCCGGTAAGTTCACCGGGGTGGTCTACTATCTCTTGAATGGACTCATCAGAGAGGCCATGAGCGCTACCTATTTTGAAGATCAAAGAGCGTTCGCGCTCATCGATGTTATCATCACTCTTAGCGAGATTCACTAAGGCCGTCAATTGCTTTTTGATCATGGGCATAGGTTTAGAACATTTTTTTCAGGGCATCTTTGGCTTTTTTCTTGGCCTCCTCTGCTGCTTTTTTAGCTTGCTCCTCAGCCTCCTTTTCTAGTTCTGCCTGTTTCTTCGCTAACTCCGCTTTGGCCTTAGCCTCGGCAGCTTTTTTCTGTTTGTCTAGCTCGGCCTTAGCTTTGTCCTCGGCAGCTTTGAGCTGCTTATCGATTTCTGCTTTAGCGGCAGCCTTGACAGATGCAGCGGGTGATTGTCCTCCCGCAGATTCAGCACTGGCGATTCCTACCTTCGGATCCTCATAGGTGCCGGATACTTTTAATTTGACCAACATGGTCTCATCGATAACTTTCGCACCGCCAGTGTAGGTGGCCAACACAGCATTGACCGCACTGCCTACTTTTCCCGTCTTTACGACTGTACTGATTTTATAATCCAGAGAGCCATCTATGCCATTCGAGCCATAGATGGTGGCTTTCTGCCCTTTCATCGACACGTCGAATGGATCAACATAGATACGCCCTTCTTTGATCTCTACTTGGAGTTTGACATCCTTCACCGTCACCTCTTCGCCACTGAACTTAGATACCGCGGAGATGGTTTTCATCAGCTTGTCTCCTTTGAGCGCAGCATCATCGATTTGTATCACGCCTGTGCCATATAGATGCTCATAGATGGGCATCATATCCGCTCCGAGGTTACCTGAGAGTTGCAGTAGTGCAGAAAAATCTCCTGTAACATTCTTCGCCACAGGTGCTAATTTCTGGACAGTATTGAACGTCTCGTATGCCTTCGGGATAGAAAGGTCGCTGATGTCAAACCCGAAATCAAACGCAGGTTCTTCGACTACAGAATTATAGGTGCCATTCATCACAAACGCTCCATCGAGGAGATTAAAGTCTATGTTGTTGAGACGGGCGATTCCTTCTTTGACTGTAATCAGTCCGTCCAAATCTTTGATCTCCATACCGTCGTAGTGTATGGTATTGATCGTGGACATAAACGCAAAATCAATGTTGGTCGGAACACGAATCACCTCTAAAGGAGCAGCAGTCGTGTCGACTTCTTCTGTTTCCTCCGTCATCCACTCATCCAGATCAAACGAATTGGAGCGTAGGTTGAGCTTGCCGACTAGTGTTTCGTTCTCCGACAGAGCAAAACCTATGAAATTAGACACCACACCGTCGAGCTGTATATCGCTCTTGCCCAGCATCGCATCGAACTCTTTCAAGGCAACTTGTTTTGGGGTGAATGTCATGCTCGTCTTTTTGATGCTAAAGCCCTGAGGTAGGTCTTCGCTAACCATCTCAAAACCCGTCAGTGACAGTGAACCCGCTGCGGGTATCTCCGCATAGCGCTCCTCCTCTATGAGTTTCATATTACCCGAGGTACTCAGGTCAGCTGTCATGAGTCCTTTGAGATTCATTCCCTCTACAGGGACGACTTTTAGCAGCTTCTCTAGGTCGAGATTGCCATGTAGTCCAAAGTCCCACGTATAGTTCTGTAGATTGCTAAAGGCCAAATTAGCAGAGACAGTCTCACCATCTAGGAGCATCGAGAAGGTCGGCATGTTAAAGGTCATGTTGTCCATATTCTCGCCTGGGACATTGAGTGCGGTACGTATGGTCAGTTTCTCGATAGGAATTGGATACTCTGCATATTTGATTTTCCCATTGTCTACATCCAGTTTAGCCGTCACATCAGGTAGGCGGTTTTCGTTGTAGACACCTTTGGCCGTCCCCGAAAACGAAATGCTACCACTCGTCTCTACGCCAGCAAGGTATTCCTGATATACGCCTGGAATCAGAGATAAAATACTCTTGATAGAAATATCGGATCCCGAAAAATTCAAATCCATGTCGATATCCTCGGTAGGCATGGCAACATACCCGTCAAAACCTATCCCGAAATCATTGAGCGCAATCTTGTTCTCTTTGAATGTGTACTTGGCATGGGGCAAGTCCATATTGAGTGTGAGGTCAGCGGTCAGCGTTTTGTTGCTCAGATACTCGACTCCATCCATGTTGACAGTCAAACCATCGACCGTTGTCTGAGTGGTGAGGTCAAATATATCTTGCGTAAAGTCACCCGTCCCGCTGTGGTTCAAACCCAAAATCGTCGTATAGAACTTCATCGACTCATCATAGTAGATAAGGTTGGCGTTACGGATCTCCCAGCTTTTGATCGCAACAGAGAATGCCGTAGTACTAGCAGTCGTATCTTCCTCGGCTACTTCTTCGCTCGCCACGGCTATGTCATAGTTTGCTTTGCCGTTCTCCAAAACCAGCACCGTGATCTCTGGCTGATCCAGCAGGATGGAATTGACTTTGATCTGCCCTCCATTGATGACAGACATCAGGTCAATTTCAAATCCAAAAGAAGCGACCGACAAAAGCGTATCCTCTTCGAAAGGTGCTTTACCCACGATACCGAAATCATCTATCGCCAAACTAAAATTGGGGAAGCTTTTAATCAAAGAGAGTGAAAAACCTCCTCTATCATAATAGACCGTCGCATTGATATTTTTGGCTATCGCATCATCGACCGCCTTTTGTATGTCATCTTTGAAAATAATCGGGATCAAAATAAGAAGTGCAACGACGAGCGCTACGATAGACCCCAAAATAATTAGGAGCTTTTTCATCAGTTTTTACGTTTTGGTATGAATATCTAATTTAGGATTAATTGCTAAGGAACACTATCTATTACCCAAATCACTTGGTTAGGAAAAGATAGACATCCTCTACGAGCTGTAGTTTGACCTTACTATCACTCGCTTCTAGGATTTTGTAAGGCATCCCGAACTCATCTCCTTTGTTCTTGACATTGAGTGTGTCACCGAGCATCTCCCACTCTAGACTATGAACCAAAGTATCCTTGCCAAAGATACAGTTCTCATAACCAAACGCACTAATCGTGATTTTCCCATCAGGCTTAATGTCCATTTTTCCATTCATGGTGAGGTTAATGCTAGGGTCCATAGGAGCTTCATTGTCTGGGTAGGTTACCCACTGAACGTCCCAATTACCGACTAGACTTTGCTTCTTTTCCTTACCTGATTCGCATGATGACAAAACGAGCACAAAAAAGAGCACAAAGGTTGCAATTGCCGATTGATTAAAATTAGCTGTCATTTTACGTGTGTTTTTGTAGTATTTATTATGCCGTAAGGTAATTCAGAGTTTGTTCGAAAAAAACCATATCCACTCTGGATATCCTTTTTATTACGCGCATTTGAACCTAGATTTGCAGAATTTTATACCCCTTAAAAAAACAAAAGTCGTCGCAAAATGCCAAAGGATAAAAGTATCAAATCGGTTTTAATAATAGGAAGTGGACCCATCGTCATCGGTCAAGCATGTGAGTTTGATTATTCAGGATCACAGGCTGCTAGGTCACTAAGGGAAGAAGGAATCGAAGTGACGCTGATCAACTCGAACCCAGCGACCATTATGACCGACAAGGTAACCGCTGACAATGTCTATCTCAAGCCTCTCACCAAAGCATCGATCAGGGAAATCCTAGAAAAACATGATATAGACGCTGTACTCCCTACCATGGGAGGTCAGACCGCACTCAACCTAGCCATGGACTGTGACAAAGCAGGCATCTGGGACAAATACAACGTGCGAGTAATTGGATCTAACTTCGATGCGATCGAAACGACCGAGGACAGAGAGAAATTCAGACTCAAAATGGAAGAAATCGGCGTAAGTGTCTGTAAAGGACGTACAGCGACTTCATTCCTAGAGGGAAAAGAGATTGCACAAGAAATTGGTTTCCCATTGATCATCCGTTCTTCATACACGCTAGGTGGTGCAGGAGGTGGATTTGTAGAAACACCTGAGGATTTCGACAAAGCGCTAAACGATGGATTACACGCCTCTCCTATTCATGAGGTACTCATCGAGCAGAGTATCCTAGGATGGAAAGAGTACGAGTTGGAAATCATGCGCGACAGCATAGGCAACTTCATCGTCATCTGTTCGATCGAAAACTTCGACCCTATGGGGGTACATACTGGTGATTCTATCACAGTAGCACCTGCGATGACGCTACCTGATACAGTCTACCAAAGAATGCGAAACCATGCCATAGAAATGATCAACTCTATCGGTCAGTTCGCAGGGGGATGTAACGTACAGTTCTCTGTCAGCCCAGACAACAAAGAAATCATCGGGATCGAGATCAACCCAAGGGTCTCTCGATCTTCAGCACTGGCATCTAAAGCCACTGGATATCCAGTCGCCAAGATCGCTGCTAAACTCGCTATCGGTTACAACCTAGACGAGCTCAACAACCAGATCACTAAAAATACTTCTGCGTTCTTCGAACCATCGATTGATTATGTAATCGTCAAAGTACCACGCTGGAACTTCGACAAGTTCAAGGGAGCTGATAGACACCTAGGCCTACAGATGAAATCAGTAGGAGAAGCCATGGGTATCGGTCGCAACTTCCAAGAAGCCCTACAAAAAGCCTGTCAGTCACTAGAGATCAAAAGAAATGGGCTTGGCGCAGATGGCCGTGAGCTCAAAAGCCATGATCAGCTACTCGATAGCCTCAAGAACCCTAGCTGGAACAGACTGTTTCATATCTATGATGCTTTCAAATTGGGCATCCCGTACAAGACGGTAAGAAATCTCACTAAAATCGATCCATGGTTTCTATACCAGATCGAGGAGATGATCGCGCTAGAAAACGAAATCGAAAAGCATACGCTAGCTGACATCCCTAAGAAGCTCATGATGACGGCCAAGAAAAAAGGCTATGCCGACAGACAGCTGGGTCACTTAATGGGCAGTCTCGAAAGTGAGGTCTTCGCCAAGCGACAAGAGATGGGTATCAAGCGTACCTACAAGATGGTAGATACTTGTGCGGCAGAGTTCGAAGCGCAGACACCGTACTTCTACTCTACATTCGAAGAAGAAAACGAGTCCATCCCATCGGATAAAAAGAAAATAATCGTACTAGGTTCAGGTCCTAACCGCATCGGTCAGGGAATCGAATTTGACTACTCCTGTGTACACGGTATCCTCGCAGCGAAAGAGTCTGGATACGAAACGATCATGATCAACTGTAACCCTGAGACGGTTTCTACTGATTTTGATATCGCAGACAAGCTTTACTTTGAACCCGTATTCTGGGAGCATATCTACGAGATCATCTTGCTAGAAAAACCAGAAGGCGTCATCGTACAACTCGGTGGACAGACAGCACTCAAGCTAGCAGAGAAACTATCCAAGTATGGTATCAAAATCATAGGCACAAGCTACGAAGCACTTGATTTGGCAGAGGATAGAGGTTCATTCTCTGATCTACTAAAAGAAAACGACATCCCTTACCCAGAGTTCGGTGTAATCGAGAATGCTGACGAAGCACTCGAGTTATCCAAAACTATTGGCTTCCCTATGCTCGTGAGACCATCCTATGTACTAGGCGGTCAGGGTATGAAGATCGTGATCAACGAGGAAGAGCTCGAAGAACACGTAGTAGAGATATTTAGAACCATACCAGGCAACAGAGTACTGCTCGATCACTTCCTAGAGAATGCACAAGAAGCCGAAGCAGATGCCATCTGCGATGGAGAGAACGTCTACATCATCGGGATCATGCAACACATCGAACCAGCAGGGATCCACTCAGGGGATTCGTTTGCTGTCTTGCCTCCGTACAACTTGGGAGACCTAGTCATTAGAAAGATCGAGGACTACACCAAAAAAATCGCTTTGGCACTGAACACTGTTGGTTTGATCAACATCCAGTTCGCGATCAAAGATGATCAGGTCTACATCATCGAGGCTAACCCAAGAGCATCACGTACAGTACCGTTTATATGCAAGGCTTATGATGAGCCGTATGTGAACTATGCGACAAAAGTAATGCTGGGAGCTAAAGTCACTGACTTTAAATTCAATCCGAAGAAAAAAGGATATGCGATCAAAGAACCCGTATTCTCGTTCAACAAGTTCCCGAACGTAAACAAGGAACTCGGACCAGAAATGAAGTCTACCGGTGAAGCGATCTACTTCATTGACGATTTGATGGACGATTACTTCCTAAAACTATACAGTGAACGCAACCTTTATTTGAGTCGATAAGTACATATAAGTCTATGTTGAAGTTTTTAGTATTATTTATTCTGTTCTTTTGGATTGTGTTCAAGCTGGGCGGCTTCTTTATGAGGATGTTCTTGGGCAACATGGTCAATCAAAACAGGCAACAGTCTGCACAGCAGCATCAGCAGAGACAGCCACAGGATGGCAATGTACATATTGATTTTGTCCCTAAAAAGGGAACTAAAGCAGCAAACAAATCAGATTTCAAAGGAGGCGATTACGTCGATTACGAAGAGGTTTGATAACGATAAAAACAACAAAAAACGAGGATCAAAATTGATCCTCGTTTTTTGTTTCTAGCCATGACACGTCCAGATCAAGATATAGTAGACCTACGTCCCGAACTACCACAAGCTACCACTGGGCGCAGTGGAGAGGTCGAGCGATTCCAAAACGGCATCATTCGCCCCATCATCAAACTACAGCACGAACTAATCATCGCACTGGTCCAAAAAGAAAAGACCTTTGAACTCGGCGTACTCCAAGCCAAAAACAAATCCGAATACAGAAATCTCGCCGGCATCTGGCTCCAAAAGCGTCCAAAGATCAAAAATCAACTGCTGGGGGTCGTCATCGCCATGATGACAATAGAGGAGCTAACAGGCTACCACCTGCATTATACCGAATACAACAAGCGTATCCTCCAGATCATCGTCACACGAGTGGCCGATACGCTGTACATAGAATGAAAAACACAGCGTCTTAAGCTACTCCTCTTTTATAAAATCCAAAGACACGGAGTTAATGCAATAACGCAAGCCTGTAGGAGGAGGTCCATCATTGAAGACGTGCCCTAGGTGTCCACCACATCGCGCACATTGTATTTCAGTCCGTCGCATGCCGTGCGAATTGTCTTGCAACTCTACAACACTACTGTCAGTAGCATACTGGAAGTAACTCGGCCATCCACAGTGTGCGTCAAACTTAGTGTCGGAGTTAAATAACGGATTGCCACAGGCTGCACAGACATAGAGACCAATTTCGTCATGGTCATCATATTTTCCTGTACCAGGACGTTCGGTTCCTTTCTCTCTAAGAATATAATACTCCAAATCACTCAATTCGGACTTCCACTCTGCATCAGTTTTATTGATGGTATAGCTACCGCTAGATTTATCCTTCTTGTTTTGGCCCTGTGTCGCACAGGCAGTGATCAGGACTAGGGAGATAATGCTTATATATTTCATGCTGTTTTCATTTTGTAGTGCAATAACCTATACTACCTACGAAATAGTTCCTTGATTAGATTTGTAAGTACAAGCGCATTTAAGAATCCAGTCAGGGCTCTATGTGTGTTAACTTCTCATACGCCATCTTCATCACCCCCGTCATACCACGACTTCACCACCACCTTCATACCCCGACCTCACCACTACCGTCATGCCCCGACTTGATCGGGGTATCCCTCACGTCTGGCAGACTATCAGGAGTTCTGGTTTAAATGCGTTTTCTCTGCAAGGAGCAGCTAAAAGTTTTTTTTCGTCAAAAGACTTCCTAAATTATGCCCTCAAATTAAACTAATCATAGCTATGAGATTATTAGTCATTTTAGCCTTTGTATGCACTTCTTTTTTGGCGGTCGGCCAGACGCCTGTCAAGAGTATCCCTTTCGAGCTATTTGGAGATCACATCATCATTCAGCTCAATGTAGATGGTTCTGAACCCTTGGATTTCATCTTTGACTCTGGCGATGGACTGACGGTCATTGACCAAGATGTTGCAGAGGCCCTCGGTTTGGAAAAGCATGATGCCACCATCAACAATGGTACTGTTAGAGGTTCATTGATCAAACACAACACGCTAGCCATCGGTGATTTCTTGTTAGAGAAAAACATCAAAGTATACGCCACGGACTTAGATCATCTGGAGATCAGTCTAGGGAGAGATTTTGATGGGATTATAGGATACGACCTAATGATGCACCACGCGGTACGAATCGACTATGAGAACAAAATATTCGAAGTGTACAACCACGGTGAACACCCTAAAGTCGGCAAAGCCATCCCCTTCAAACTACATGCTGGCATCCCTACTGTAGAAGGAAACGTGATTTTAAACAATGGCGAAACACACCCAGGTAGCTTTTTCGTGATGACAGGAGCTGGTACGACCATGGATTTCAACTCTCCTTATGCCCTGCAATATGACGTAGCGCACAAGACGGGCGACCACTACTCCTATATGGTCAAAAGCATCTCGAACAAGGAGACCAAACACTATGAAGGACGGGTACAATCTTTCTCGTTCGGAGGAGAAAAATTTGATAACATCCCCGTAGGGATCAGCGAAGCAACCACTGGTGTACAAGCTGACAAGAAAATCGCTGGCATCATCGGAAACGAAATCCTGATGCGTTACAACCTCGAGTTTGACATGCCTGCCAAGATGATCTACATTGAGAAAAATGGCAACTACGACAAACCCTTTCGTATCAACTGTAGTGGACTAGATGTACAGCTGTCTCCTGACAAGCAGAAAGTCCTCATCCACCAAGTATTCGAAAACAGCCCTGCAGAGGCTGCTGGCATCCAGCAAAACGACGAGTTACTCAAACTGAACGGCATGTCTATGAGCGAAATGGATATGGCAGAAGTCAAAGAAATCTTAAAGACTGATGGCAAAACCGTCGAGCTCGTCATCCTCCAAGACGGTGCTGAAAAAACTGTGACTCTAGAGTTGAAGCAACTGCTGTAACGCTACTACGACATAAAACAGAGCAGGCATCCATTGTATGGATGCCTGCTCTGTTTTGACCTAATTCTACTTATTCCTATATCTATCTCAATGCCGCTATTTTGTCCTGAATGTGAGAGGTGTTCACATTGGCATTCTCTACTTTCATCGCGTCCATAGACTTGATATAGTACTCCATCGCTTGCTTATTCAAGTTACACTTGCTGTAGTAGTCACCCATTATTTCTAAGTTATATGGAGCCTCCTTAATGCTAAGCGATTCTTGTATCCAACCTTTCGCATTGGCGATGCCCGCGTTCTTCTTTATCAAATAATCTGCTTGTTCTGCCAATAGCATCCAGTCATCTGGCGCACCGTTCTCGACTACACTTACTGCTTTTTCAACAGCCTTTTCTTTCGCTCCTGAGGCAAAAGAAGAGGTGTTCATGAACAAGACTGCTGCTACTACGAATGTGATTGTTTTGATTGTATTTTTCATGGCTTTATAATTTAAGTTTTTAATGTCTGATTCTATATTGACCAAACTCATGCCAAAACAAAACAACCACTGTTAATCAGACACTTACGGTTTTGAACGCGAAAAAAGGGGGTAATAGCGAACACTAAAGCGTTCTAAAATGAACACATCACACGAGAAAGCATGGACTATACTGAGGGAAAACATCATTCTGCTACAGAAAAATGATAATTACTGGGACCGACCTTCGGTCACGTACGAGACCGACACTCCGTCACGAGCGAGACCGACCCCCTGTCCAGCACGAGACGACCCCATCACACCATAAGGTAGCGCGACTATCCACTTCAAAGACGGTAGGGTTTCTGGCTCGTAGTTATACCTGCTATGATGGCTTTGGCTGTGAACTTCTTGAAATCTCTGATGGTGTCAGACAAAATATAGCCCTCTTTGGCAGATACGATAAATGCATATGCGCTACCACAGCAGCATCGTCACGGACGAGGACGGTTGGGGGATGATCGTGGTTCTCGCTGAGAGCGAGGACTACGGTAGTTGCTCTACCATCAATCTACCTCTGGTTGTAGCATCCGCTACGACCCTGTCATGACAGGCAGATCATCTCACCCTGCATAACTCCAGCACCGGGCGGATCTGCCTCGCCGGACAGGCAGGCGCCCTTCTATATTTTGGGTCTTAGTGGATACTAAGACCAGTGGGGGTTACTGTTTCGAACGACTTGTATTTATGGATAATTACTTTTTAATTTTCATAGGAGATTTCTAATGTTGCGTCCAACGACCCATGTATGGGTCGTTGGCGTGTCGTGTTTTATTCTTTCCAATTTTCAATCAAGCTTCTAGTTTTGTTGTTTGGTTCAAATTCTTGGTCAATAGCTCCAATATCAATAACAACAGGAACTTGGGCTGAAAGTCCTGCTAAAATACATGTACCTGTTGGTAGTATTGGTAAATACTCAAAAGATAGTTTGTCAAGATATGAGATGGTTTTTTCTACAGCAATAATATCATTGTTGTTTATTAATCTATGCAGGAAATAGTTGTGCAATTGTGATATTATAGTTGGTGATATGTCTGAAGGTCTTTGACTAGCCAAGGTTAGAAAAACACCAAATTTCCGACCTTCTTTTATTATTTCTTCAAAGGTTTCAAGTCTATAATCTTTCCATTGTTCGCTCTCTCTGTTGGAATCTCTTGAAAGAATATTGTGTGCTTCGTCAATAATGATATTTAAATGAGAGGTCTCATCATTTTTAGTCTTCTGTTCTTCATAAAGTTGTTTACATAACAACAATGGCAATATCTTACGCATGTGAATATTGACATCTTTAAGAGAAACTATTGTGAAATTTTTAGAAGTTGAAACATCATCTTTCGCTTCAATTACTTTCCGGATATCGCTAAAATTCTTACCTAAGCGTTTTATTAAAGGTGCTAAATGTTCAATGTTTGCAAATCCCTTAATAATTTCATCATAGTATTGAAATATGATTTGTAGCTTTAGAACATCCAAATCGTTCAAAGCAACTTGTGGTATAACAATGCCTTCGAGTTCATCTGTGATACGACTTACCATATCCTCATCGTAATATTTAGTGCCACCTGACGACACAAACATAAACTGATATGTATTATTATGATATTGCACCCTTTCCCTAAGGTTATCTCGGATTTCTAGTAGATTTGAATTTGGAATAGAAAAATGTAATTCAGACAAAAATTCAACAATAACCTTTAGACCTAATTCTTTATCATTCTTAGCAATACCAAGTAAAAATTCTTTTATGATAAGTTCTTTGAGGTTGTCTGGTTGTTTGATTCTTTCTGCAAGGAAATCATTGTTTATTGCACGTCTTAAGAAGGGTGTTTGAGTTTTCTCAGTTGCTTCAAGTACAATTGCCCAAAATGAATGGTCGTAAAGAGTTTCTTTTGAAATAGGATACTTTTGACCATCATTACTTTTTGTGGTTAACCTATAAATGTTTTTATAATCTTTAGGAATAATTACATTTTCTGATTCTGTAACATATTCCCCATTAAAATCTAACAAGAAGAAATTTGAATTTTGTTTGAATTTCTGATTGTCCTTGTAGATTTTAAAAAGCTCAAAATAAAGTTTTGCTAGCGTGTATGACTTTCCACTTCCAGTATTTCCAAAAATTCCTATGTGGCTGGCAAATAGACTGTCAATTCCAACAGTGATGGTTTGTCCCTTTTCTAATGTAAGTGTCCCAATTACTAGAGGTTCATCCGTTTTTCGAATGAAATCATGTACTTGGTTAAACTCTTTTCTGTCTAAAAGATAACATTCGTTATCTACTAACGGCATTTCCTTAATCCCTCGCTCAAATTCCTTCTTGTTAAAAAAACCAAGAAGGCTTACACTTAGCGACCTATTTATTTTTTCCTTGTCACTGCTATACTCTTTTGTAGAAGCAATTTTGTCTTCGTATGTGAACTCACCTTCAATCTTGCCTATGATTATTGTGAATCCTTTTATTATTTTGATGTAGCTGCCTACGGATACATTTTTAATCAAGTCACCCTTATACACTATATGTGAAGAGTTTTTTGCTTTGTCAACTGACACCCTAATTGACCGACCATCAACAGAAATTACTCTACCTACTCTAAATATTGAATCTTCGACTATAATTTCGTTTGACATTCTTTAATCAATTTTGTCTAAGATTGCTTTTAAGAATTCCTCATTGAAAGTTTTAAAGTCAAAATGTTTAGATGTATCATCTATTTCTATTGCTTCAATGTTATCGTAGCGGATAGCAGCACTTCCTTTTTTTAAATTTGCCTCTATTTCAAGTTTTGCATTATTATCATATGCGAATATTTTAATAATTAAAGTTGGGTTAGAGTTAGCCGCTCTTGTCACAATTTCTCTAATATGTTCGTCTGCCATTGAAAACCCAAATACAATAAGGATTGTGTTTTCTTTTTCCAACTCATTTGAAAATAATCTAAGAAGCTCATAATACTGTAGATTCAAAATTGTGTCTTGAAACTTTTCTTTTGTAGGATTTACGACAGCAAATTTTTTATACTCCTCTAAAAAATCGGAATAGTTTGGTGAAATTGTTTTGCTTTTGACTTCTGTAATAAAATGAGTATCGATAGCATCTGATGTATCAAAATCAATCAGATCTGATTCAACAGCATCAAATTTCACTTGGACAGCATCAATTGCTCGCAAATTTGAATAAACTATATTATCTCTATCTGTTTCCCAAGTCAAAGAACCATGAACTTTCAACAAATTGAAAACAGGAATTTCTGAGGTATTATCGTAATGAAGGCTTTTTTTGAATAAAGAATTCTTAAAATTAGTTAGATTGAAAATAGGGTTAAATCGTCCGTAAAAACCATCGTTATATTCCAATTGACTGGTTTCTAGAGCCTTTTCGAAAAACACATCAATGTTTGTTGTGAAAATATTTACTTGTTTATTAAGGATGGTGCTTTTCCTTTTTAGAACAATTGTGTTTAAGTAAGCTAAGAAATTTTTATAGTTAGCTAAAACCTCATCTCTACTAACATCTGGAATTGTCTCGTCAATAATTTGCGGATTTTTGCTAATTACAGTCTTGAAGTATTTTCCTAAAATTGAAGCTCTAATAATAGTTTTTTCATCTTGGGTGAGAGTTGTGTTTCTATCAAGTTCTGTTAATAAAACTTCAATATTTCCAAGTGTCGAAAAGTAAGGAACAGAAAGACCTGAACCTACAAGGAAATTCAGGTTGCAGTCTTGGATTGTGTTTTTAAATTTCTCAATGTCCATTATTTACTTTTTCGTTTATTGAATTCCAGTGTCGTTTTTTGCATGCACGCCAACGCCACTGTATCAATCGTGGCGAGTGATTTAGTTTAAGTTTCGGCGACAAGATAGCCAAATCTCTGATTTGCGCTATCCCTTTTGATTCCATAGTGCTAATCTGAGATATGGCGGAGTTTCCAGAATGCAGAGCACTTTCATTTACTGCTGAACCGCCATGATTTGATCACAGAATGTTAGCGGTATTATTCAAATGCTTCTTTCTCATATTCACCTTCATGATCTACATTCAATAATAATCCTTGGTCTCTATTTTTAAGTAATGAATACCTCTCAATTAGTGGCTTAAATTTCTTGTTTCCGTAATCAGAAAGGCAGTTGTAAAAAATAATAGCTAACTCTCCTGAAGACAGTTGAGCTCTAACAAAATTTGTATATCGTTTCTTATTTTCTATATCAGACTGATCGATGAATTTTATTATGTGATATAAATTTCTAAAGTAGTGACCCAAATCGGAAACATTCTCATTAAAGAATTCATTATATTTCATTAGAACTTCCTCTATACCATAAAGGCTCTTTTTTTGAGAAAATTTGCGTTCAAAACGTTTATGAAATTGTACAAAACAGTCTCTCCCTTGTGCGAGTACTTCACGCCCATTCGACCCAGTACTTAATAGGTCTAAAGAATTTACAATGGAATTATGATTAGCTAATAATTGAAAAAATGTGTTTTCTGTCTTTTGTTGCTTTAATGTTGAATTTTGAATAGCCATTTCTTCTTTCTGGCCAGCTAGCTCAAGTCGGGTATATTTGACTTCTAATTGACTATACATTATTTCAAGTTGCTGGTTTAAGAGCTGTTGTTTCTGTCCCAAGAAGGCAACATAAATGAAAAAAAGTCCTGCTAAAGACCAAATAGAAGCGACTGTTCCAGCCATAAAGTCCCCCAATAAATTAAGTCCAAATCCAGACTCTGTATTCTTGCACAAATAGAATAGTAAGGCGAAGAGAGATACAGCAGCTCCAATCCAAACGAAGATCCAAGCCCAGTTTGTGTATTTTTTAATGTTGGAACTTAATTCATTGATTTCAGTTTCTATGTGTAATTGCCTTTCTTGAATTCGTTTGGAAGCAGATTCAATCTCCTTCTCTAGCTTTTTTTTATTCATATTTGGTCGGCTGCTTTTTAATTATCTCACCATTACCTCTAACATTTCGCTATACGCAATTGCGTATATATACTGTTGGTATCAACACTACGTCAGTCATTGATTTCCCCAAGAATACTCCTTAGCCCTGATAGATACAAGCAAGCGAGCCTCTAAGATCAAAGTACAGCCTGTATATACCTAGATTCAGGGGGGCTTGAAGTGTACAGGATTTGCTCCTGACGTCATCGGGAAGGCTAAATACTGTCCTGCAGGCTGCTGAAAGGGGCTGGTTTTGTCTTTTCAAAAACCCGCGCAGGTTCGGTTCTAAATCTGCGCGGGTTTGACCTTAAGTCTGCGCAGATTCGGAGCAAAGTCTGCGCGGGTTTGACCTTAAGTCTGCGCAGGTTCGGAGCAAAGTCTGCACGGGTTTGACCTAAAGTCTGCGCGGATTTCTAGCAATGTTGCACGGGTTTTCTAGCAAACCTGTACAGGTTTAGTGTAAAGTCACAGCAGGTTTGTGGCAAAGTATCAGTAGGTTTTTGGTAAAGCCACAGTAGGTTTTGGACAAAGTCTGCGCAGGCGGATCAAAAGAGGTGTAACCATAAAAATCTGAAAACCATATTCTATGTCGATAACCCGCTTAGTGCAGCGCTTTTCTATGTTCGCTTTAAGTAGGGGACTATATTATTCCTTAAAAGAAACCCCAAACGACACTACTCCTTCCAATCCTTCGTGATCTCGTCGAGCTTTTTGATTTTGTAGTCAAAGTCACCTTTGAGTTTGTCACGGACTTTGGCCATTTGGTCGAGGACATCATCTATCGTCTCGGGGATCACCTCGGTGAGCATCTCGCGCATGCGTTTGGCTACTGTAGGCGACTTGCCATTGGTGGAGATGGCGATTTTGAGATCACCATATCGCACAAAAAACGTTCTATTTGAACTGAAAGCGTTCTTTACCTTCTTATACAAGATTTATTGGCTCTGCAAACTATCCTTTCGGAAAATCACCCCTTTTTTACAATTTATTTCTTACATTTATACCGTTATACGCAGTAAAAGGGAAAAGTCAATTATTAGTTGTACTATTTAAGCACTCAATTTTAGAGTGCGCTACACTTAAAAATTGATTTTTATGAAATCTAGAAATGTTTTTTGTACCCACCTCCTATACTTCTCATAAGGGTATGGGTGGTGTTGACTTCATGTCAAGAGGAAACACAATATTAAACCCTTCCTCAGACAGTGAGCTAACCGAAGAAGTGGCCTCAGCCATTTGTTATTTCGAAGAAGAGATACTGGCTAACAATCAACAGAATAATCAGGCCAGATCCAGAAGTATTCGCCTCCAAAATATTGAAAACTTGAAATGGGAAGAAGCCCGTTTCAAACAGTTATCAATAGGTCGAGCACTAAAAATCCCAATAGTCTACGAAGAAGAGTTGTTTTATCAAGGAGGTAGTTCGGCTATCTCTCTTAAACAATCCTCTTATGCACTCATGTATCAAAATCCCACGAGTCACAAATTTGTACTAGAAATAGTAAGTGAGTTTCCATACAAATATAGTGACCCAACATTACCATTCTCGGGTTCTGTACTTGTGGAAGATTGGTTTGGAAACATAAAGCGCAAATACGAGTACATCAACGGGCAATTAAGGGAAGAAACAGAGCCCACTAATTTAGATAGTCAAGCTAGGTACACGCTCAATTGCTTTACCGTAACCTACTGGAGTTGTGTTACGGTTCAAGACTATAATATTAGGGAATGTACGATAGTAGGCTATGATGAGTATTGTGATATTGCTGGGACCCCGACTATGGACTACTCAGGTAACGGCTATATACCAGACTCTAACGATACCGCTCATATGGGTGGATCAGGCACAGGAGGTCAAGTACTACCAGAGGACAAAATTCGAACTGCCTGCCGAGACGGTTATTTGCCTACAGACATTGGTAAGTGCGAAGAGACTGACGATGAAGACAAGCCATGTCCTGGCGATACAGTTAAAAATCCCGAACTAGCCCCACAAAAAGTGTCAGGATTGGAAGGAGCTACCTTTGGCAACACCCGATCTAGTGGCACACAGTATCATGGAGGGATAGACTTCCTTAGCTCCTATGGCTCACCTATTTATGCTGCTTTTGATGGTTTTGTATACAATGCTACATCAGGAGGTCGTTTAGGTTATATTGTCCAGATTCAAAGTCAAGTAAATGGACAAACCATATTAACCCGCTACTGTCACCTTCAAAAAGACGGTAGAGTTTCTGAAGGGACTATTTCGGCTGGGGACATTATAGGCTACCAAGGAGACTCTGGAAATCTAGCTGGTGCCATCTTAGACGAAACCGTTGATTCCCACCTACATTTAGAGATTGCCGAACATGATGGGTCTACTGGATATGGTGGGGATAATTTTGAAAATGTAGATCCGAACGAATACCTCGGCACCAAGCTAAATGCCGACGGGTCTAAAGAGGAAAATGTTGAATGTGATTAAATAAAGAAAAAATGAAAAAGATACTAATATACACTTTTCTGATTTTTGCAACTCTCGAGAGTTTCGCACAAGTCAATGTCTTAAGTAAAACTCAATTTGAGAACATAAAAGTTAATGGAAAAACGCTCAAGCAAATCAGAGATGCAAAAGCAGATGTGACCAAGGTAGAGGCTCTGTTTGGCTCTGCCGAAAGTATGACGATAAGCCTTCCAAACCAAATGCCTTGGACAGCCTCTTTCGAATATTTAGGAATGCTCTTGTGGTATGACAACATGCAAATAAGCGATACCGAAACAGCCATAACACTGACCAACCTAACGATCGACGCACCAAATCGTACTGTCACGATCAATGGAAGATCTGTAAAGGTTGGTGATAAAATTCTAAATTTAAGTAATATAATAGTCAAGGATACAAAAAAAGAAAATTTGAAATCCATAATATATGTGGATGACCCTCTTAGTACTGAGCTCTTCTATGTTCACTTTGACTCAAAAACAAAAAAAATCACAAAAATAGGCTACTTTATTATTCCGTAAATCAGAAAACAAAAGAGAGTACTCCCAAAGGGTTAGTCTCTTTTGTTTTTTCTTCCAACATTGACACACTACTACAAGGAAGTAGCATATTAAGCTTCCTCCTTACGAACGCTTCCAATCCTTCGTGATCTCGTCGAGCTTTTTGATCTTGTAGTCAAATTCACCTTTGAGTTTGTCACGGACTTTGGCCATTTGGTCGAGACATCATCGATGGTCTCAGGGATCACTTCGGTGAGCATTTCGCGCATGCGTTTGGCGACTATGAGGGTCATACCGTTTGGAAAGATAACTGTAAGTTAATTAAATATGAAAAAGATACTAATATACACTTTGCTGACTTTTGCAACTCTTGAGAGTTTCGCACAAGTCAATGTCTTAAGTAAAACTCAATTTGAGAACATAAAAGTTAATGGAAAAACGCTCAAGCAAATCAGAGACGCAAAAGCAGATGTGAACAAGGTAGAGGCTATGTTTGGCTCTGCCGAAAGCATGACGATAAGCCCTCCAAACCAAATGCCTTGGACAGCCACTTTCGAGTATTTGGGAATGCACTTATGGTATGATGATAAGCAAGTAAGCCAACACGAAACAGCTATAACACTGACCAACCTAATGATCGACGCACCAAATCGTACTGTCACGATCAATGAGGTAACGATAAAAATCGGAGATAATATTAAACGTTTAGGAAATACGGTTAAAAATATAGGTAAAAATGAAAAAAAATCAATCCTGTATGTCGATGACCCTCTTAGTACTGAGCTGTTCTATGTTGATTACGACCCCTCAACTAAAATTATTACGAAGATTGGATACTTTATTATTCCTTAAAAGAAACCCCAAACAACACTACTCCTTCCAATCCTTTGTGATCTCGTCGAGCTTTTTGATTTTGTAGTCAAAGTCACCTTTGAGTTTGTCACGGACTTTGGCCATTTGGCCGAGGACATCATCTATCGTCTCGGGGATCACCTCGGTGAGCATCTCGCGCATGCGTTTGGCGACTGTAGGCGACTTGCCATTGGTGGAGATGGCGATTTTGAGATCACCTTTCTTGACCACTGATCCGAGGTAGAAGTCACACAGTGCCGGTTTGTCTGCTACATTGACGAGGATGTTTTGCTGACGGCAGATGACTTGGATACTGGCGCTGGTCTCTGGATCATCTATACCGACGATGGCTAGGTTGATTCCCGCTAGGTCTGAAGGTTCGAATGGCTTTTCGACCAACGAAATATTTGGGTAGCCCTCCGCCATTGCTTTGATTTCGGCACTCATCTCAGTGGCGACTATCCTGATGGTCGCTTTCGGGCTGTTTTTGAGTACTGCACCCAGCTTTTCACACCCTACATAGCCTCCACCTACAAGGAGTAGGTTCATGTCTTCGAGTTTGAAAAATACTGGAAAGAGATTGTTGCCTGTGTCAGTCATGTGTGCGCTAGTTGAGATAGATTATATATTGAGCTTGTTGATTTCCTTGTTGAGTTTGGCCTGACCGAGTTGGACGGTCTGCCCTACGACGATGATGGCGGGTGCTTGGAGGTCTTTTTCCAACACGAGCTGCACCAAGTTCTCTACGGTACCGATAACGATCTGTTGGTCTTCTCTTGAACCGTTTTGGATCACTGCGGCCGGCGTATCTTGTTTCCCATGCTTGACGAACACAGCCATGATTTCTTCGAGTCGTTTCATCCCCATCAGGATCACGACGGTGGCGGTGGATTGTGTGGCCAGCTCTATGTCTGCAGCCAGACTACCATCGCTTTTGACGGCTGTCATCACCCAAAAACTCTCGTTGAGCCCACGACGGGTGAGGGGGATCTGGTTGAGGGCAGGCACCGAGATGGCACTCGTCACACCTGGCACGATCTCTACCTCTACTCCATTCGCTTCGGCATGCTCTAGTTCTTCGTGTCCTCTACCAAAGACGTAAGGGTCTCCCCCTTTGAGACGAACGACATGCCCATGAGCCAAGGCCTCACTGACGATTGTTTCGTTGATTTTGTCTTGCTGATACACGTGGAAGCCTGCCCGCTTACCGACGAAAGTCTTGATGACTCCCTCTTTACAATAGTCGAGTAGACTCTCATTGGCCAGCGCGTCGTAGAGTACGACATCTGCATCTTCGAGTGCTTTGATGCCTTTGAGCGTGATCAAATCCGGATCTCCGGGACCAGCACCTACGAGTGTGAGTTTTGCTTTGCGTGCCATACGGTAAATTTATGCTAATTAGCGGATTGGAAACGCACTTGGTTATTCAATACACTAATTCAATCTTTCCTGAATAGGAAATAAAAAAACACCCTTCCATAGCGTCCTCAGTGAGGGATACAGAAGGGTGTGATTCGTTTTGTGTCTGTGACTTATACGGTTTCTGCTTCAGCAGCTTGTACTTCTTTGACTCTCGCCAAATATGCGTCTGCCTCTGCGATGTATTTCTCCGCCCATTCTTTCGTCGGTTCGTTTTGCTTGATTCTCAAAACAAAATCTGTGTAGGATGATCCCACAACTCCTTCGAAATCAGAACCGAACTCTTCGTCAAAGCTCTGCATGATGCCTGCTTGGGTATTGACAGAGACACCTCTGTCTACCAATAGTGCCTTCGCTCCGTTGATGAAGACGTTGTATGCGTGATAGATCGAATCAGCATAGTGGTCGAGCTCATAGGCTTGTTTGGCCCACTCTGCTTTCTCTTCTGCCTCGAACATCAGTGTCGCGAACAAATCGATGATCACGCCCGCACATTCTCCTACCTCTGTCTCTACTTTGAACTGCTGGTCTTTGCCCCAGTCCACATAGTCAGAGTCTACGAGATTGTCCGTGTCTGCCAAGAATTTCAGCAATTGGTAGAAGTAATCTTTGCCTTGTCTTCTGAAGTACGTCGCGTAGTACTCACCCTCTTCTGCATTGTCATCATAGTCGTTGAACAAGACTCTCAATACATCTGGTGCTTTCTTACTCGGCACTTTGATGACTTTCTCAGCGATGTATCCATCTCCGTCTTTGTCGATACCTCCACCGAGTAGCACTTGCACAGCTGGCAAGACCTTTTTGTTGGCTTTGTTTTTCAAAGACGAACCGTGGAAACCGATGGAAGCAATCCCGTGGTGACCACATGAGTTAGGACACCCACTGATCTTGATCTTGATGTCGTTGTTTTTGATCAACTCTGGAAACTCTCTTTCGATCACGTTTTCGAGTTCCAAAGCGACACGTGTACTGTTGGAGATCCCAAGGTTACAGGTATCCGTACCTGCACAAGCGATGATGTCGGCAGTACTGTCGAATCCTGGGTTTGCCAAATTCAAGTCGTCTAGCTCTGTAAAGAGCGATTTCAAACTATCCTCTTTGACATATCTGAGGATGTAGCCTTGGTTGACCGTCACACGAATGTCATCTGCGGCGTATTTGCCTATGATATCTGCAAACTTGTGAGCCTTTGCTGCGCCAATATCACCATTAGGCACTTTGATTTCTACATAGTAGTAGCCTTCTTGCTTCTGCGGATGAACATTGGTCTCTTTCCATAGCGCAAATCGCTCTGGGTTGATCAATGCCTTGTCAGAAAATGCAATTGTCGCTGGCAAAGCAGGCTTAGGCACTGCATTCGTATCTATTTTGTAGCTTTTCGTGCTGAGCGATTTCCACTCTTCTTGGATGAGTTTCATCACTTCTTCCAGTCCGATATCCGCCAACAAGAATTTGAATCTTGCTTTTACTCTTCTCTTGCGCTCACCGTATCTATCGAATACTCTCAATAGCGCCTCTGCGAACGGAATGATTTGATCCTCTTCGAGGAAATCGTAGGCTTTGACCGCAGCAGCAGGCTGCGCACCGAGTCCACCACCGATCATTACTTTGAACCCACGAACTTCTTTGCCATCCACCATTTTGATTTTTGGGATGTAACCAATATCATGGATGAAAGAAATCCCTGTGTCCTTTTCGCTTGATGAGAAAGAAATCTTGAACTTTCTACCCATGGCCTGACAGATTGGGTTACGCAGGAAGTATTTGAAAACTGCCTGAGCGTAGGGAGATACATCAAAAGGTTCGTTTGGATCGACCCCTGCGATCGGTGATCCCGTTACGTTTCTCACCGTGTTTCCACAGGCTTCACGCAAAGTGATATCATCTTGCTCTAGTTTGGCCCATAATTCTGGGGTACGGTCTAGGCTCACGTAGTGAATCTGAATGTCTTGACGGGTCGTCGCATGCAAGTTACCTCCACCATATTCTGTAGAGATATCAGCGATACGTCGCATCTGCTGGATGGTCATCTTACCAAACGGGATCTTGATTCTGACCATTTGATTGCCAGGCTGACGCTGGCCGTACACCCCTCTAGCGAGTCTTAAACTTCTGAATTTGTCAGGATCGATATCTCCTCCATGGAATTTTTCGATCTTAGCCGCCAAATCAATAATGTCTTGTTCAACGACTGGGTTGTCTAGATTTTCGAGTTCTGTTCTGAAACTTTGCATAGTATGCTTTTCGTTTTAATCTAAAAAAAGCCTCTCCTGTAGAGCGGGAGAGGCTTTTTTTAATGTCTTATTGTTATCGGTTAACTTCTATCTAATAACGCACTAAAATATATCTCCACTGGTGCTCGTGACTGCACAGCAACAACACGGCTGACAACAGCCCATCATTCTTGAGGTATATAATGTGTTAATTTTCATTGTCTTATCCCTTAGGTTCATGCTTAACGCACTACACTTAAATGGGGTTCAAAGATAGGGCGCTTTTTTATAAAAGGGTCGTTTATTTGCCCTAAATGACATCCATTAGGTTTATTTTTATCAAAATCACAATTATTTGTTAATAATTTAAACTTTCAGTAATCCCTCTCTAGCCCAACCATTGTTTAAATGCACTGGCTTTTTCGCTACTAACAATAATCTGCTCTTCTATCGGCAGACATGCTTCGACGAGAAGTTGACTCTTCCCATATTTGTGTACTGCGGCGATACAGTGATAGCATAGTACAAATTGGCGGTTGACGCGGTAGAATTTTTCGGGATCCAATTCTTTCATGATTTCATCCAATGTCATGTCTATCACATAGCGTTTAGCAGACTGACTCACCAAATAGACCAACCCGTTGTTCGCCTGAAAACAAGCAATGTGCTCTGTCTCGACGGACATCATTTTCTCGCCCATTTTGACGAGAAAACGTGATTTGTACTTGATTTGGCCAAACTGAATATTTTTGACCAGCTCTTGAATATTGGGTTGTGATAGAGGCTCATTGCTGAGCTGTGCCTTGAGTGTTCGGTATTTGTCCAAACTCCGCTGAAGTTCGGACTGCTTGATTGGCTTGAGGAGATAGTCGATGCTGTTGACCCGAAAAGCCTTGAGCATGTACTCGTCAAAGGCCGTGGTGAATATCACGGGTTTTTTAACTTCCGCTTGATCGAAGATTTCAAAACTGATGCCGTCATTGAGCTGGATGTCCATGAAGATCAGATCGGGTGTTTCATGTGCATTCAGCCACTGCACCGTATCCTTCACGCCATCTAGTACCTCGACGATTTCTATGGAGGGGTCGATTTCTGTGAGAAGTTTTTGCAACCGTCTAAAGGCAGGCGCTTCATCCTCTATGATGAGTACTTTCATAATTATACAGCGGATTTGAGGTGTTCTACTTCGGAGATCAATTCGATCAGAGGTACTTTAACGATAAACTGTTCATCACTCTGGCTAACACATATTTCTCGCTGACCGAGTAGTTCATATCGCTTTTTGATGTTGTCCAGCCCGAGTTTAGTGGACTTCTCTAGTGACGTTTTGATTTGTAGGTTGTTGGATACGGTGATACGGTTGGTCTCGTCTATGTGGATATCTACAACTAGTGGCTGGTTTTTAGAAACAATGTTGTGCTTGATGGCGTTTTCGATCAGCATCTGAATGGTCAGCGGCGCGATGTAAAGCTGCCGTTTAGCAGCATCTACATCTATCCTGACATGAAAGTTTTCGGGAAAGCGCTTCTTCAACAAAAAGATGTACCCTTCGCAAAACTCGATCTCCTCATCGAGCCTTACCAATTCCCGTTCCTTGTTTTGGAGGATGTAGCGGTAGACCTCTGAGAGTGTTTGGGTAAAATCAATGGCTGTTTTTTTATCTTCAGTAATGAGTGTCGTCAGCGTATTGAGGCTATTGAAAAGAAAGTGCGGACTCATCTGGTTCTGTAGTACGCCATATTGAGTACGGATCTGTTGGCTTTTGAGTGCTTCATTTTGGATGACAGACTCTCTCCACTTCTGAAAGAAATAGGTCGCCTCATAGATAGATGCAATCATGAAGGCAGAAATGAAATTGAGATGTGCATGTCTAAAGAAAAACTCAGGAGACTGAAGACTAGAAAACGAACACAATCCTAAACTAACCCCTATCATATTTGACCCGATGGTTAAAAAAAGGGCAGAATAGAAAAACGTTAAGACAAGTCGCTTGGCCGTTTGGTTGACTGCATCAAAACGTCTACGCATCCACTTGATAATCATAAACACACCATTCCATAGAATGGCAGTGAAAATCACGGATACGAAAAACTCCTCAAGAAGTGACATCCGATCATGCACATCGTCATCGATAAGAAACGTCATGATGAAACTCAGAATAGGAATCCCAACCCACCGAATATGTACCTCTTTGATTTTACGCATGAACAAGGCTAGCTTGATTTTGAATCAAAAATAACTATTCCCAGACGAAGCAGGAATAGCTGCCAGTCAAACGGGAAAAGTAAATAGTGAACTGGAATGAGTAACTAAAAATGATTCAATAGACTAAAATGACGGTTCAGATCGAATAATGCCCTATTCACCTTGCTTTCATTTTCTAAAAAAAAGCACTCCCCTACTTTCGTCGAAAACCAATAAACAAATGAAGAAGACCATTACCATTCTATTGGGTATCCTACTCGCCCTGATTAGTATCAGCCAAGCCCAAGTGCAAACAGTAAAAGGAAGCATCATAGATGCCCAATCCGAATACCCACTCATCGGTGCATCCATACAACTAGTCGGATCCAGCTCCATAATCGGTGGCCTCAGTGACATAAATGGACTTTTCAGTCTAGAAAATGTACCCACTGGACGACAATCTCTACAGATCAGCTACATAGGATACAAAAGTATCACTCTACCCAATATCCTCGTAACAGCTGGAAAAGAAGTCATGCTGCGGATCAAACTAGAAGAATCTGTCGAGCAACTCAGTGAAGTCGTGATCTCTGCGGATGCTGATAGAGACCTACCCATCAATGAACTCGCCAAAGTCAGTGCCCGGACTTTTAGCCCTGATGATGTCACTCGTTTTTCTGGAGGGAGAAATGATGTGGCACGACTGGCGGCTTCTTTTGCAGGGGTGAGTGCTCCCAATGACTCTCGAAACGATATCGTCGTGCGTGGCAACTCACCCACAGGCCTACTCTGGCGACTCAACGGCCTCCCCATCGCCACTACCAATCACTTCGCCACACTCGGGACGACAGGAGGCCCAGTCAGCGCACTCAATACCAACATGCTCCGTAGCTCTGACTTCCTAACGGGGGCTTTCCCAGCAGAATATGGCAATGCCAACGCAGCGGTTTTTGATGTCAACTTTCGCAATGGCAACTCAGACCAATATGAGTTCACAGGTCAAATGAGCATCTTCTCTGGTCTAGAAGCTATGGCAGAAGGGCCTCTCAGTAAGAAAAACGGCTCTTCATTCTTGACATCCTACCGCTACGGGCTGGCCCAGATGGCTGCTACTGGGACGAGTGCTGTACCTATCTATCAAGACTTATCTTTCAAACTAAACTTTGGCACCAGCCCATTGGGTCGTTTTGAACTCTTTGGTATGGGAGGACTGAGTAGCATTGATTTTTTCGGAGAAGACATTGACGAGAATGATCTCTTTGCCAATCCCGACGAAGATGCCTTTGTAGACAATGACCTTGGCCTTTTGGGACTAAGCCATACAGGCCGATTGGGCAAAACAGCTTATATCAAATCGACCGTTGGTGCATCCACCTATAGCAATCAGTTCTTTCAGGACAATTTCGTCAGAGATGCCAATGATGACATCACTAACAAATACCGAGCAGTCAATGTCAACAACCGTGAAAGCCGTATATCACTCACCTCTGCGCTCAACAAGAAGTTTAATGCACGATGGTCGTTGCGTACAGGCTTTTTGAGTGAAATGTATCTCCCTAACTTTTTCACAGAAAGTCGAGACAACCAAGCCGACATCCCGGACAATAATGGAGATGGCATTCCTGACTATTATATACTGGCTAGAGATTTTGATGACCGCTACGCTGTCAGTCAGCTCTTCGCTCAGGCAATGTACAATGCATCTGACCGTCTCAGTATCACCTATGGTCTCCACGCTCTCTACCACTCCCATACCGAATCCAAGGCTTTAGAGCCACGGGCTGCCGTGAGTTATGAGCTAAACAGCTATCAGCGCATAAGTTTCGCCTACGGACTACATGCACAGGCCATTCCTAGCCCAGTGCTCTTCTACGAAGAAGAAACCAGCCCTGGGGTTTACGAACGTACCAACGAGGATCTTGGCTTTACGAGAAGTCACCACTTTGTTTTGGGATACAACCGCAGCCTAGGCACGGACTGGCGACTCAAGTCAGAACTATACTATCAGTACCTCTTTGATGTCCCAGTAGAATCTTTACCCAGCAGTTACTCGGTGGTCAACGAGGGAGCCGACTTTGTCTTCGACAACAAAGGCTCACTTGTCAATGAAGGAACTGGACGTAACTATGGTATAGAGCTGACTTTAGAAAAATTCTTTAGTCAAGGCTACTATCTCCTCATGACAACTTCCATCTACAACTCAGAGTACAAAGGCAGTGATGGCCTGATGCGCAATACCGCATTCAACAACCAGTTTGTTTTCAATACACTCTTCGGGAAAGAGTGGAAGTTCGGTAGCCAGAGCCAACATGCATGGACATTTGATACCAAATTCACAACCGCTGGCGGCCAGCGCTATACGCCCATTGACCTAGCCGCCACACGACAAAACAATGGCGAAGAAGTACGCTACGAGAATCAGGCGTTTGAAGATCAGTTGGCCAACTATCTCCGTTGGGATGTCAAACTAGGTGTCCGGCTCAACAGCACCAAACGCAATGTGTCACACCAGTTCTACATTGATTTCCAAAATGTCACCAATCGAAAAAATGAATTTGTACGTCGCTACAATGAGGTCACTGACGACATCAACATAGTAGAACAAACAGGCTTCTTTCCAGACGTACTCTACCGAATCAACTTTTGATCTCAGGCTCATTTATTCCAATACAAAAACCATGAAACTAACAGGAAATAAAATACTAATCACAGGTGGTAGCCGAGGCATAGGTCTAGCTATGGCAGAGCGTTTTTTACAAATGGGCAATCAAGTAATCGTCACAGGTCGAAACGCCTTTGCACTGAATAGTCTCGCCAAACAACTACCTGCGCTAGAAGTCTACCTGTGTGACCTCACCAAAACAGATGACATCCAAGCGCTCATCAGGCATATACAACATCAGCACTCTGACCTGAATATCCTCATCAACAACGCAGGTGTACAGTTCAACTATCACATCCCAGAGCAACCCAACGTCACACACTGGGTATACGAAGAAATGGAAACCAATCTGATCGCTCCCATCCTCTTGACCAATGGACTACTGCCTGTACTGGAGCGTAACCCCAACTGTGCCATAGTCAACGTCACCTCGGCCTTGGCTTTTGTACCGAAACAATCCGCGCCCATCTATGCCGTGACCAAGTCTGGTCTGCACACCTACACGCAGGTGCTACGTTATCAACTAGAAGATCGGATGAAAGTATTCGAGCTCATACCCAGTCTAGTAGATACGGCCATGACAGAAGACAATGAGGGGATGAAAATATCACCAGAGACACTGGTAGATGAGTTTATGAGAGGTCTCAAAAAGGACATGTATGAAATCAATATCGGAAAGGTAAAACTACTCCGACTTCTTCACCGTCTTGCACCTACAGTGGCACTCAGGATGATGCGTTTCAAATAGCTTCTTTGAACACCAGCTCTCTGTGCTTGACCCCTTTATAAAACAAAATCAAAGACAGGATCATAAAAACATGGCTGACATCATCTCTGTTAAACCAAAGGTGTAAATCTATTCCTCCCAAACGAAACGGGAGTGTCAAAATCATCAAACCAATCGAATAGAGAAATAAATAATAGTGAGACGCTCCCATGCGTACTTGATGGATAGAAGATGCGCCTAGGATAAACAAAAGGCCAATCGCAGTGTGTATCATCACCCATGTGAACTGGAGGTTGACAGATAGTAGCAGGAGTATAATGACGGCTTTGGCTCGGACGAGATTCTTTAGTGTATTTTGACGGCCTTCGTACTGGGTCGCTACGGCCATTTCGATACTAGAAATTGCCAAAACACCAGCTAACCAACCAGGTATTTTGCCCATCATCCCGAAATAATTAAACATCAAATGCGAAAAGCCTCCGAAGAAAGTAGACAAAGCAAAGAGCCAATAGAAATTGATCCAGTACTTTTTAAAGTCACTGATCTCTTCGTCCTTCAGTCTAAAATAAAGGAACATGGAGAGTAGGCACATCACCATGTTAAGCAAAAATCCCATGGGCTCCAATAATTGCAATCCCCATAGGTCAAATGAAATCTTCGTCATATCGCATTTTGATCGAGCTGCAAAATATGCACAAATGGCATAGAATAAATAATATTGCGCTCGAATATTTAAATGAAAGAGCGATTATCCATGAATAAATCAAGAGCAATCACATCCCAAGAAAAAGCCATCGTAACAGCAATGCTCTCGCATATCGCTGCTAACACTGATCAATTTCCTGTATCTGAGACAGTCACACAGTATGGTGACCCCTATATGGGCAGCATTAATTTTGACAATGATCGCCCTGACCTCTATGACGGAGATCTCGTACAGTGCAAATATGTGGACACTGATGGTGTGAAAGTTGTGCTCTCACTGACCAAAGACAAAGAAGGTAAGCTACTAGACCTAGATTTTTGGAAAGAGAACTTTACACCGCTGGTACAATACCCTACGCCTGAAATAGTAGATTATAATGTAAAATAAGGTGTAGAAATCCCCCTACACCTTATTTGATTTCTGATCTTTTACTCCTTAAATGCGTCAAACTCGGACTTGACCTCTATGCGAGGAAAAGTATTGTTCTCCATGTTCACATCGGGTAGCTCTTGTCGCGGATCAATAGTGATACTAGCCACCTCTTTCTCTTTTAAGAAAGTCTTTTTGATCTGCACTTCATTGAGCCGCCACACCTCGGCTGGCAACCTATCAATCTCAGTACTACCGTCTGTATACGTCCACTCGATGATGACTGGCATGATGAGCCCTCCTTCATTTTTGAGGGTTAGCTCATAGATGTTTTTCCCTGAAACTTGATCACGCATAGCTGTCTCATCTATTCTACTGAGGAACCCACCATAGCTTTTGTCAGGTGTGTTAATCATATTGAAGGGTTGTGGGCCAGCAGAAAAATCCTTTGTCATTTCTGCCTTTTCATCTTTCCCGCTGATTTTTGATTTTACTTTCTTGCCTTTGTTTTCAATCACTACCTCTTCTTCACTCATCTGAAACCATTTGACTTCCGTCAGATTGATGTCGACCTTGTCTGTGGTAAAGTACCACCCTCGCCAAAACCAATCCAAATCCACGGCAGAAGCATCTTCTAGCGTACGAAACAGATCCGCTGGGTTCGGATGTTTGTACATCCATCGTATGGCATACTCTTTGAACGCCGCATCAAACAACTCTGGCCCCATCACTGACTCTCTCAAAATCTGAAAGCCAGCCGTCGGCTTGTCATAGAAGTTGGCTCCTATGCTATACAATGACTCAACATCAGATGTCACCATGATCGGACGCATGACATTTTGATCTCCATCCATGTAGGGGATCATATCCTTTGGTGTCAAACTATGAAACTGTGGATAACGCTCCGCCATAGTTTTTTGGTCTAGGTAAGTATTCAACCCCTCGTCCATCCACATCCATTTGCGTTCGTCGGAGCTCACGATCATTGGAAACCAGTTGTGCCCCACCTCGTGCACAATAGTTCGGATCATACCTTCTTTGGCATTGTGACTCATTTCTCCATCGATTGGTCGTCCGCCGTTGAAGCTGATCATCGGAAATTCCATCCCGATATTAGACGTATTAACCGATATCGCTACTGGATAGGGATAGTTGAAAGTAGCCTCCGAGTACACCTCTAGCGCATGGACGACTGCCTGAGTGGACTCCTCACTCCAAACGGGCAGTCCTTCTTTGGGATAGAAAGACATGGCCATCGTGATACGGTTGGGCAACTTGACAGCCTGTGCATCCCAGATGAATTTTCGCGAACTCGCAAAGGCAAAGTCACGCACATTTTCTGCATGGAACTTCCACGTCTTGGTATCGGTGCTTTTTGTTTTTTCATTGGCGGCAGCCTCCTCTGGGGTCACAATCATAATAGGTTCGTCAAATGATTTTCTGGCTTTCGTCATTCGCTTTTTTTGGTCCGAAGACAGGATGTCCTTATCGTTTTGTAACTCCCCAGTCGCCGCGACGAGGTGATCAGCTGGCACAGTGATCTCCACATCATAGTTGCCAAACTCTAGCGCAAACTCCCCCAGCTTCTGAAACTGTTGGTTTTGCCAGCCCTCGGTATCGTTGTACACCGCCATGCGAGGAAACCAGTGTGCGATTAAAAAAACACAGTTATCATCCTCTGGAAAATACTCATAGCCCTCCCGAGACAGCAGAAAATTGGATCGGTCCGTCACAGGGTAAGACCAACCAACGGAGAAAGTCACCGACGTGTTCGGCTGCAGCGGTTCTGGTAGCATCACTTTCATCATCGTATTGTTGACGAGGGATTTCAAGGTCTTACCCGAAGCATCCTTGATATACGAGATAGTGTACCCTGCCTCAAACTCAATCGGTCGTAGCAGATACTGCATACGCTGAGAAGTCATCGAGTCCTTGACACTAAAGATACCACCAAAGCCTTCATTCTCCTTACGATTGACATTTTGCTCTAACTGTAGCCAGAGGTATGGCAATTCATCCGGAGAATTGTTATAATAAGTAATGGTCTCTTCGCCCGACAGTACTCGGGTTTTCTCGTCCAAAGACGCTTTGATTTTGTAATCAGCACGCTGCTGCCAGTAGTCTGCGCCTGGGGCACCAGAGGCAGTACGATAGGTACTCGGTGGATCAATCATCCGATCGATTGGCTCGAACTTTCCTTGCCAAGTTTTGTCTTGTGCGAACGACATCCAAGAAATAGATGAAATCAGCACGACTAGGGTTAATACTCTCATGAAGTTGTTGTTTTGATGAATGAATAAATCTATGCAATCATGCTCAAACAAAAACCACCTATTATTTGAAAGGTTCTATCAAAGACTAAATAGCCTGATTATCATACTTTTAATATCAATAGTTGTATTTAAAAAATTGATCTAGATCTAATTTCCAATGTTGAGCGGATCCAGAGCTTCGGCTTTTTTCTGGATCAAAGCCTCCAAAGACATGTAGCTCACCCTCTAATACTGCTGCTCCCATGTGTCGTCCGCGGAAGTTCATCTTAAAGGTTTTTGTCTTTAAGCTTTTAGTATCAAAAACGACCATTTGATCCATAAACTTATAATCCCCTATAAGAAAAATGTACTGTTGATACTGAACAAGAGCATAGGCAGAACAGGGGTTTTTCAATCGACCTATTTTACTCCACTTGTCTTTTTGAATATCATAGGCATGGATCTGATCACTGGCCTTCTCTCCATACCCACCTAGTGTATACAGCGTTCCTGCTACAATACAACCTTTGGTTTCTTTGCCCTCTGGCATATCAGATAGCTGCTGCATGAGTCCCGTTTTAAGGTTATAGACATACATGCGTTTGTTAAATTCGAACTCAACACCTTCTTTATCTGCCTTTCTCCCTGTCGAGCCACCAAAGATGTAAACTTTATCATTTGCATAAGCCAAACCTTGATTCTTCGCTGCAATAGGGTTTTCGCCTAAATCCGAAGACTGAAACGTCTTCATATCGTAATACTGAATGTTGTCAATCAGCAACACATGATCACGTGTCTGCGTCGTGCCTCCAGCGAAAAGCACGCTACCATAATCCTCAAGGTATACCGCCCCTCCAAAAAGTGTTGGTTTCAACGGACTAGACGAGGACAAGTTCAACCACTCATCAATGGCACTATCATATACATATATCTCGTCCGAATTAGCCGAAAAAGAACGCCCTCCAGCAAGTATTGCTTTTTGCCCGTTTGCGGCATAAGACATTCCAAAAATAGGTTGGGGTAATTTTTTCGCTTTGGTAAAAACAACATACTCGTTGCTTTGTGCATAACCAACTTGAGTCACAATCAGTCCAATACTGAGCACTCTTAACAAGTTTTTCATAATGGTGTAGATCTGATATAAAAGTACATATATCTGTGCCAATGTCTAACCTTATGAAAGCAAAAACTGTCTTAAAATAGCTTACTACCCGCATTAGCTATCCCGAGATTGATGTGGTGAGCTAACCTGTGGAGCAATAAGCTGAACAAAATTCATTTTTCTGCACAAAAAAAGGAGCCGCATACACGGCTCCTTTTCAAAAGGGGGAATGATATATAAATAAAAGAGTGCAGATTAACTTAAAGCTTTTTTGTTCACGTAATTCCCTTCGGTATCGAACTGTATAGCCCATTTCACACCTTCAGAGGTCACGACGAACTCATAGAGTGTCTCGTCAGTCAAATCTAGTTTGTATACCTCTTCTACTTCAGCAGTTTGGATGTTGGTTTCTTGAAGGCCATCTTGTACTTCAGCAGGAACTTCTTCCATAGCGATGGCTGTTTTTTCAGACTGCATCTCTTGTTCCATGGCTTCATCAGTAGGAGCATTTGGATCTACAGTTTGAGCAAAAGCAGCACCTGCTACTACGAATGACAACATCAATGACGCGATTAATTTTCTTGCAATTTTCATAGGTATAAAATTTTAAGTGAATTTTTAATTTTGTTTGATAGTCATATAGACAAAGCCGTGCCAAGGCAAAATAAAAAACTTAAATAGCTGATTTACAGTTAGTTTGTATTCTTTTAGCCCATGCCAAATCCAGAAACACTTTGATTAGCATCACCCCAGACTGTAGAATCTCTCTACAAAAACAGCGTCCTTTGGTGCGGGACGTACTGGTATGCATTCAGAATTAGTCCTAATTTTAACTCCATGAACCGTATTGACCGCCTGTCTGCTATCATGGTACAGCTGCAGAGCAAAAAAAGAATACCATTGGTGGAGATCGAAGATAGATTTGAGATCGGCAGGCGCACAGTCTTTCGTGATATCCGTGCATTGATCGAGGCGGGCGTACCGATAGGAGGCGATGCTGCTCAGGGGTACTTCATCGTCGAGGGCTACCATTTGCCTCCAGTGGTGTTTGACAAGCAAGAGGCCGCTGCTCTACTGCTCGGCGGAAAGCTACTCGCGCCAAGATCAGACAAGAAAACAGTTCGGGCTTTTGAGGAAGCATTGATGAAAATCAAAGCAGTACTCCGCTACTCTGACAAAGACTATCTCCAGACGCTAGAAGAAAAAGTAAGTGTGCTTCAGAGAAATAGTGCTAATCATGATGATTTTCAGGATCAGTTTTTCCCAGATGTGCAACAGGCAGTAGCGGAGCATCTAGTGGTAGACATGGAGTACTTTTCCAATTATAACGAGACCGTCTCCAATCGGCAGGTGGCACCATTAGGGTTGATCTACTACAATGACAACTGGCATTTGATTGGTTATTGTTTTCTGCGGGAGCAGATTCGTGATTTTAGGACGACCCGCATCCGAAACCTAGAACTGACTCCACGGACGTTCGACCCAAAAGACTACCCCAATTATGATGATTTTATTGAGGAACAAAGGTCACGTTTCGTACTGGAAGAGGTCACCGTCGAGCTACATAGTAGTATAATCAAATACATAGTCGATAGTAAGTACCAGTATGGTTTCGTCAGTGAGGTAAAGAAAGGAGAATGGAGCGAAATGAAATTTATGATTCCAGACCAGTACTACTTTGCGCGATGGATGATGATGTATGGCAAGTATGGACGCATTCTAGCACCGTCATCTTTGAAGAAGATTGCCAAAACCCTCAGCCAAGAGATTTTTGACCAGTATCAATAATTTTTTTGATTCAAAAAATGCAGTGACATAGGGCTGTCACTCACGCGAGTTTCTTTGTATTCGAACAAAACAAAATCAACAGATGAATACAGAAATCAAAGAGCTAGTGATCTATACGGTCAAGGAAGAGCTGAAAATGGAATACCAAAAAGTGCAGCATATCGTCAAAGCATGTCTAGAAGAAATGCCGGGCTATCTCGGGGTGCAGAGCTACAGATCCTGTGGTCAGGACAATCAGCTGATGGACTGGGTCGGCTGGGAGACGCTAGCCCACGCCAAAAATGCACAACAGGAGTTGGAGAAACATCCACAGTTCGCATTGTTGATGCAATACGTGGAGGATATGAAATTTTCGGGCCACTTTAAAAACTAAACCATGGTAGCAGAAAAACTAGATTTGACCAAGTCGGACAAGGTGTACTATACCGCCAAGAAGAAAGCAGAGGTTGTAGATTTGGGGACTTACCCCTACCTCACGATCTCCGGACAGTCCGCGCCAGACGCAGAGCGGTTTCTCTCCGCAATAGAAAAGCTCTACAAGGTAGCCTACACCATCAAGTTTATGCAGAAGGCGGAGGATTTGGATTTTAAAATCCCCAAAATGGAGGGGCAGTGGTGGATAGCGGGCGGTTATGAGCAGCAGCACCTGTTAGAGAGTACTCCTCAGGACCAATGGCACTGGCGGCTACTCATGCGTATGCCAATCTCGGTGAGTGAGGGTGTTTTCGAAGCGGGCGTAGCAGCTGCTGTGTCTAGGGACAAATCACTAGATGTAACAGACGTACAGTATGAAGTGATCAATCTGGGAGAATGTGTGCAGTGCTTGCACGTAGGTTCGTATCAGGAAGAAAAACCAACAATAGATAAAATATTGAGTCTGATGCAAGAGCAGTGTCTCAAACCGAATGGGTATCACACTGAAATCTACCTGAATGATCCAAGGCGAACTGCGGAAGAAAAGTTGAGAACGATCATTCGTCATCCGGTGTGTTAGGGAGAGGCTGAATCGACTAATCTGGAATCTTTGGCATTGAGTAAGTTTCGATTCTTTTGTTAAGCTATTGTATGGCTCTACCATTGTGTTAAATTTGGTCTACATTCAAAAACAATCGTATGAAAACCAAAAATTATATCCCTGTGATAGTTGCCCTATTCTCGATGTACGCTTGTACTCCTAAGAAGGCACAAGAAGAAAAATCAGAAGAGGCGACCAAAGAAATCGTCTATGACGTAGCTGCCGCGCAGATCAAATGGACGGCTTTTAAGCTGACCGAAAGAGTCGGTGTATCGGGTACCTTCGACGAGGTAGCTGTGATCGCTGGCGGTGAGGGTGCTGTCGAAAGTGTATTGACAGATGGTAGCTTTAGCATCAATACATCAAGCGTTAACTCTAACGAAGCGACGAGAGACCCAAAAATCAAAGAGTCTTTCTTTGGCACATTCAATACCCCAGCGATCGAAGGAAAAATCGTTTCCGCAGACGCAGGTAGTGGCGAACTGTCACTCATGATGAATGACACGACGAGTGCTGTACCGTTTAGCTACATCACCAACGACTCAACTTTGATCTTGACGGCTTCTATAGACGTGACCAACTGGAACGGTGGCGCGGCGATCGACTCACTCAACAGTGTGTGCGAACTGCTACACAAAGGATCGGATGGCGTATCTAAACTGTGGCCTGATGTGACGGTTCAAGTAACCATCCCTGCTAAGAAATAATAGAGCATCTCAATCAAGTTTGATAAAAGTCCATGAACGCTATCGTTCATGGACTTTTTTTATACCCCAATAGGCACGGCATGGGTCTGCTTGATCTCGCCCATCACAAAGGTGCTCTGTGCACTGCCGATGTTGCTGACCGATCCGAGGCTGTTGAATACAAAGTCCTGATAGTGCTTCATGTCTTTGACGAGAACTTTCAGCAGAAAATCATAGTCACCCGAGATGTTGTAGCACTCGGTGACCTCCTTGAGGGCAGTGATCTCTTCGACGAACTGATTGCCGATAGCTTTGGTGTGTTGCTTGAGCGTGATGTTACAAAACACGATCAACCCCCTGTCCAATTTGTCAGCATCTAGCACCGCAATGTACTTTTTGATAAAGCCATTTTTTTCCAACCTCTTGATTCGTTCGAATACGGGAGTAGCTGAAAGATTGACTCGTTTGGCGAGCTCTTTGGTCGTCAAGTTAGACTGAGTCTGAAGGAGGTCGAGTAGTTTAAGGTCTACTTCGTCGAGTTTTGGGGTAGAAAATTTTTCTGTTTTGGCGTCCGAAATCATGTGTTGATAAATTAATAATCTTTGATATAATACATATTAAGATTTAATAACCAAATATATTTTATAATTCGGATCATTACACTTGATATATAGTTTTGTGGAGAAAATAAATCTAAACAAACTATGAAAACCAGCATATTGGGCTATCCCAGAATAGGCAGCCAACGTGAACTAAAGAGAGCATCAGAGAAGTATTGGAAACAAGAGATTGATGCGGAAGAATTGCTGACCACAGCCAAAACCATCAGGAGACAAAATTGGGCACTTCAACAGAAGGCAGGAGTAGACTACATTCCATCCAATGATTTTTCGCTTTACGATCAGGTCTTGGATATGACGCTGACACTGGGGTGTATTCCACAGCGCTATCAGCAGGTCAAAGCAGAGTCTTCACGTCTTGATCTATATTTCGCGATGGCACGTGGGATTCAACGTGACGGCTATGATGTCACCGCCATGGAGATGACCAAATGGTTCGACACCAACTATCATTATATCGTCCCTGAGTTTGTTCAGAATCAGACTTTCGAGCTAGACGCAACCAAAATCGTGGGGGAATACAAAGAAGCACTCCAACTAGGGCTACAGACCAAGCCTGTCTTGATCGCTCCTGTGACCTTTTTGCTTTTGGGGAAAGAGAAGGAGGCGGGGTTCAACCGCCTTGATTTACTGGATCAGCTATTGCCAGTATATTTTGAGCTGATCGATCAGCTGATTGATCTCGGGGCTACTCAGATCCAGTTCGATGAGCCATGTCTAGCACTGAATCTAGATACATCTGCACAATCAGCCATCACACAGACCTATACACAGCTGGCACACAGGTTCCCTACTTTAGAGATCGCCTTGACCAGCTATTTTGATTGCTATGGAGACCATCTCGATAGGGTATTGGAGTTGCCTATCCACTCTTTACACTTGGATTTGGTTCGTTGTTCTTCGCAGTTGGATGATATTTTGGGATCCTCAAAACTAAACGATCAACTGATTCTTTCTCTCGGACTAGTCGATGGTCGCAATGTCTGGAAAAACGATTTTCAATCCTCTCTAGAAGTCATTCAGCGTGCTGTCAAAAAACTGGGAGATGAACGCGTATGGGTCGCGAGCTCATGTTCGCTGCTCCATAGTCCCTGCGACTTGGATCTGGAGGAGAACAACGCACAGTTACCAGATACTGTCAAAAACTGGTTGGCATTCGCCAAACAAAAAGTGAGTGAAGTAGTCACACTGAAGGCTTTGGCTGTAGAGGTGAAGTCTGAGGCATTGGTCGAAGAATTAGTCGAGAACAAAAAGGCTAATGATGATAGACGAACCTCAGGTTTCATCCATGACCCGAAAGTGAAGCGTCGTGTCGAGAGATTGGCACCTTCTCATAGCCAACGCATCTCTGCCTTCTCTGTGCGCCAAACTACCCAGCGCGAGACTTTGAAGCTTCCACTTTACCCGACGACCACTATAGGTTCCTTCCCACAGACCCCAGAGGTGAGAAGTTGGCGTGCCAAGTTCAAGAAGGGAGGCCTGACTCAGGGACAATATGACCAGTTGCTCAAAAAGGAAACCGAAGCAACGATTCGTTTTCAAGAAGAGATAGGCTTAGACGTCTTGGTGCATGGTGAGTTCGAGCGCAATGACATGGTCGAGTATTTCGGGGAAAAACTCGAAGGTTTTGTATTCACGCAGTTTGGGTGGGTACAGAGTTATGGGAGTCGCTGTGTCAAGCCTCCGATTATTTTTGGGGATGTATATAGGAGACAGCCGATGACAGTCAAGTGGTCTAGCTATGCACAGTCTTTGACTGATCGTCCTGTTAAAGGAATGCTGACTGGGCCAGTCACGATCCTACAGTGGTCTTTCGTCCGAAACGATCAGCCGAGAGCTACGACCTGTCAGCAGATCGCACTGGCCATACGAGACGAAGTGTGTGACTTAGAGGCATCTGGCCTAGCAGTGATTCAGATAGACGAACCAGCGATTCGGGAGGGCTTGCCCCTTCGTCGAGAGGATTGGAAAACCTATTTGGACTGGGCCGTAGAGGCGTTTAGAATATCAGCAAGTGGTGTGCAGGACGGCACACAGATTCACACACACATGTGCTATTCTGAGTTCAATGACATTATCGATAGCATAGCAGACATGGATGCCGATGTGATCACGATCGAAACCTCCAGATCTGAAATGGAGCTTTTGGACGCCTTCGTGGAGTTTAAGTACCCTAACGAAATCGGGCCAGGTGTCTATGACATTCACTCACCGCGCGTACCGAGTCAGGAAGAAATCGAAAAACTACTTCAGCGAGCAAGTGAACTGTTGCCTATTGGCAACATTTGGGTCAATCCAGACTGTGGACTCAAAACCAGACAATGGCCAGAGACCAAGCAGGCACTTTTACACCTCGTGAATGCTGCAAAGAAGCTAAGAGAAGAAGTCGTCGTGTTAGCGTAGCACTTTGATTGTTTGGTAAATATTGTTTTGGAAAGTCGGTGGAGGTATGCTTCATCGACTTTTTTGTTTGTCTAATCTGCCTCCAGCGAGTTTCGTGTCCTCACGAAGCTTTACTACGGAGCTTTTTGATACAACTATATATTCTCCATTATGTTTGTAGCATGCTCACAGGTAGAAAAACGACAATCGAAGTATGTGTAGATTCAGTGACCTCAGCGCGCAATGCTCTGGCAGGTGGAGCAGATCGTGTGGAGTTGTGTGACAATCTGGTCGAAGGAGGAACCACACCGAGCGCCGGTATGATCAAAACCATCCGTGAGCAGGTGAGTATTGGACTTCAAGTTATGATTCGCCCCAGAGGCGGAGATTTTTTGTATGACGAAGATGAGTTTCGCGTGATGCAAGAGGATGTACGACAAGCTAAATCTCTGGGAGCAGATGGCGTGGTATTCGGCCTTTTGATGTCAGATGGAAACATAGACCGAGAGAGAACCCAGCAACTGATCGAGTTGGCTCGACCGATGGAAGTGACATTTCATCGTGCCTTTGACATGGTATCAGACGCCAGTCGTGCATTGGAGGATTTGATTTCTATAGGAGTAGACCGAGTACTCACTTCGGGGCTGGAGGCCAATGTGGTAGAAGGTGCCGCTCAGTTGACAGCACTAGTCCAACAAGCCGGAGATCGGATTGTGATTTTAGCTGGAGGAGGAGTCCGTGTCGACAATATCAAATCGCTGGTAGAACAGACGGGGGTTCGAGAGATTCATATCAGTGCTCGACAAACTATAGATAGCCAGATGAACTACCGAAACCATCGAGTCAAAATGGGTGCGATACCCGATGCGGAGTATCAGAATCGTGTGGTAGATGTATCAATCATAAGGCAATTTTTAGCGCTTTTGTCCTGAGACAAAGATTTGATTTATCATCTGCCAGTGTGACTTTCTTCTAAGCGTAAATATTGCAGTTTTATATGGTAGTATTCCGTGGTTATTTAAATGTTAATTTGATGAACTAGCTATCTTCGCATTCGTAAAATCATTTACGAATATCCATCACACATTATGTCTACTGTCCAAACAGACCAACTCGAAAAAATCAACATTCCTAAATCAGAATTACCACGAATCGTCATTATAGGAGGAGGATTTGCGGGATTACGGTTTGTCAAAAATATTGATTCTAAAAAGTACCAAGTCGTACTCCTTGACCGCTACAACTACCACACATTTCAGCCGCTGCTCTATCAAGTCGCTACGGCAGGTTTAGAGCCCGATTCGATTGCTGGCCCATTGCGAAAGACTTTTCATCACAAGAAGAATTTTTACTTCCGTATGGCATCCGCCAAAAACGTAAATCCAGTGGATAAAATCATCGAGACCAATATAGGTCAGTTGAGTTATGATCATTTGGTGTTGGCATGTGGATCGATTACTAACTTCTTTAACAACGAAGAGTTCGAACAGCGTGCATTTCCACTCAAACAGTTGCCTCATGCGCTGAACCTACGCTCGCAGATTCTGCAAAACTTCGAAAAGGCAGTCCTTAAAAACGACGAAAATGAAGTGCAGCGTCTCATGAACTACGTGATCGTAGGCGGAGGACCTACTGGAGTCGAAGTGGCAGGAGCGCTAGGAGAGCTAAAGAAACAAGTACTCCCCAAGGATTTCCCAGAACTGAACCTCAATAAAATGCAGATCTACTTGATCGAGGGACAGGACAGGCTTCTGGGTGGGATGTCCCAAAAATCTAGTGAAAAGGCCTTTGGTTATCTCAAAAAATTTGATGTCAACCTCTATGTAGGCAAGATCGTCGAGTCTTTCGATGGAGAAACGGTCGTGCTCAACGACGGGATGCGTATCCCAAGCGAAACGCTCATCTGGGCAGCAGGTGTCAATGGCAATGCTTTGACAGGCATGGACACCACATTGACCCGTGACAACCGCTACCAAGTAGACGAATACAGCCAGGTCAAAGGTTTTGATGAAGTATATGCTGTGGGTGATGTAGCCTCTATGCAAAGTGAGGAGCTTAAAAGAGGTCACCCCATGCTTGCGCCTGTAGCCACACAGCAAGCGGGCTTATTAGCCAAAAACCTGAATAAGGGGATGGAAAAGACCAATTGGAAAGCCTTCAAATATGTCGATAAAGGAACCATGGCAACCGTGGGGAGAAACAAAGCAGTAACCGAGATTTTCGGAAAACTGAAGTACGGTGGTTTCTTGGCGTGGTTGACTTGGATGTTTGTTCACCTAGTGCTCATCGTTGAGTTTAGAAACAAGCTCGTCATCATGTCCAACTGGGTATGGAACTACTTCACCTATGATCGCGGGACACGACTGATCATTCGCCCGTTCGTCAAGAAGAAAAAGAAACATGTTGAGCAAGCAGAAGAGATGCCTGTTTAGTCTAAGCTCAATAAAGGTTAATCCTACAATCTCATGTTACTCGTCGTATTGTTTTGCGATACTAGACACCTTTTAGTATTTTGAGACAAACATAAAACCTGTAGCATGAGATTGATTTTATTAGGAGTCCTGTTGCTCCTTTCAACAGTAGCTGTTCAAGCGCAAAGCAATTGTGCTTGCTGTACTACCAGCCACGAAGCGTTTGATTTTTGGGTAGGAGACTGGGAAGTTTATACCATAGAAAATGAAAAGCTCGGGGAAAGCACCGTATCTAAACTAGAAAAGGACTGTGTGATTCAAGAGGAGTGGCACGGAGAGTCGGGAGTCACTGGTCGTAGTTTCAACTATTTCGATCCGTCAGATTCCAAATGGAATCAACTCTGGCTCGATAGCGGTGGATCCAATCTAAAGCTAAAAGGCGAACAATCAGACGATAGCATGGTCTTGCAGAGTGGGCTTACCCGTGGCAAGAAAATCTCATGGTACTATGACCGCATCACCTACACCAAGATAGATGACAATACTGTGAGTCAAGTCTGGCAAATACTAGATGCCAATGAGCGTCCCGTAACTACCGTGTTTCATGGTGTGTACCGAAGAAAAAGCTAAGATGACAGAAAAAGAAAAAATGCTCTCTGGTCAACTATACGATGCATCAGATGCAGAGTTAGTCCAGGAGCGCCATCAAGCGAGGTTGTTGTTTCAAGAGATCAACAGGACAGGTGACGAACACAAAGAGCAACGCAACGAACTATTCTATAAGCTATTTGGGTCGGCAGGAGAAGGCCTCTGGATAGAGCCATCATTCTACTGCGACTATGGTTATAATATCAAGTTGGGAAAGAAAGTCTTCATGAACTTCAACTGTTGCATACTCGACGTGATGGAGGTTAATATAGGGAACAATGTCCTCTTCGCACCCAACGTGCATGTCTACACAGCCTCTCACCCTTTGGATGCCAAGACACGATCTGAGTGGCTAGAGAATGCCAAACCCGTCACCATCGGCAATGATGTTTGGATAGGCGGAGGAGCCATCATCTGCCCTGGAGTCACTATTGGAAACCGCGTTGTAGTAGGTGCAGGATCAGTCGTCACCAAAGATGTACCAGATGATGTACTCGTCGCAGGAAACCCTGCTCAGGTCATCCGTCCGATAGATAATTCGGATTTCAAATAGAAAAGAAGATATTCCCTTATCCTTGTTATATTACAGTTGGTAGTGCGTTAATAAACGATTTTTTTCGTCGGAACGGGCAAACTATCAATTAGCAACATCGAGAAAATTAGAAGTTATATTAAGAGCCGTCTTCTGTGAAGACAGTAAAATACCATATAAACTAATTTTTGCATGAAACTCGAAAAAATCCTCGACCATCTCAACTCCTTTGAGAAAAATTCATTTCTGAAAATAATTGATACCATTATTGCTCAGAAGCCTAAAAAGTCAAAACAGATCGATAAAATATTGAATAATGCTAGTGGCGATCTAAAGGCAATGGATAGTATCAATATATCAGAAGTGTTCGAATTGCTCAAAGATGAGTTTTCGGACTATCTAAAGCATGAGTTTCTAGTTTCCACATCCCAAATAGATATTTTGTCAGACATACTGATCCGTGATGGAAATTGCATCATGAAACAAGACTGGTTATGCCGGCTTTATGAAACAGAATTGAAGCAATTAAAGAAAAAGATAGGCGTTTTTAAGGCTGAAATAGAAAATGAAAAATCAACAATTGAAGCTTTAAGAAAGCGTGATTATATCACGTTTCGGGCTTGTGTAAATACTGCATTTACGAATGATGATCTAAACAACCAAGAAAGGAAAATAACCTTTGATGAGCAGACTATCCTAAACACTTTGTCAAGCAAATTGGAACTATCCAACGAAGAGATAAAACTGATCAACTACATGGTGGTTCCTTTAGTACAGTTGGAAATAGACTCGGTGATCAGCGAAATGAAAAATTTAGGTGTTTTGTTCTTTTCTAGGAAAACGAACATGGTTTATATCGCAGATGAAATTGTGACACTTGTTCGTAAACTAAAAGGAAAAGAGGTTGCTGACAAATACTTTAGGAGAGTTCTAAGACAAATTCGTGAACCTCAAATCAACATGATTTGTAAGAAACATAATATAGACTGGAAGCAAACCGTAGATTTGAAAATCAAAGAAATCATAAATGAGGGAATTTCATTTACAGGTGTTTTATCAAATGATATTTTTAAAGAGGGAGTTCTAGTTACAGAAAAGAAAAAATTCATCAATGAGCTATGTGATAGTAAGCTAAAGTTGAACAATGCTTTGAAAGGAGCAACCGTGGATGAAAAACTAGAGAGTGTAATCAGATTTTTTGAAGAGGTTGAAGCGGATGATAAAGTAGGTATTTCAATAGAAGGATATGAGAAAATGCTACTTGAGTTAAGTGAAATTTTGCCTAAAACTAAGATCATCCTTAAAAATGAGTTTGAGCTCCAAGAAGAAAACATAATGAAGAGCGCCTATCTTTTAGACTACAACATCAAACCGAGAGATGTATTGGAAGTGATTCCAGAAACAGATTTGGAGATCTTTTGTGAAAAGGTAGCCATAAAAACCCGTGGTGATTTGTTGGCTAACATTTTAGAGAATTATAAGGATGCTGAAAATCTATACCTTGAAAATTATGCAAGTGTAGGGTATCGGGATCTAGCTACTCTCAAGGAGAATGGAATAATAGTTAAGGAAAGTGAATTAGGAATCTTATTTGAGGATCTTACTAAAACGATTTTCACAAAATTGGGCTTTACGGTAAATGAAGATTTAAGGAAGAAACTAAATACCTCTAAGGATAAGATGGATATGGTTATTTCGATTTCTGAGCAAGATATAATATTACTTGAATGTAAGTCTGTCAAGGAAAGTGGGTACAATAAATTTAGTTCTGTCTCTCGACAGTTGAAATCTTATATAGGTTTGGCTGAAAAGAATGGCTATAAGGTCATTAAATCACTACTTATTGCGCCTGAGTTTTCAGACGACTTTGTCAAAGAGTGTGGTTTGGATTACGAGTTGAATTTATCATTGATTACCGCTAAGTCATTAACGAAAATATTGGAAGGTTTAAAAGTCTCTAAACATAAATCTTTACCCCATAATTTACTTATGCGCGATGTTTTAATCCAAGAAGATAGGATAATGAAGTCCATTGGAAAATAGGCTGTATATGTATTAGAGAAACGTGGCTAGAGCTACTCCGAAACTTTCTGTAAATTTGGTGCGTTGAACAAATCACATGCCCAAATCAGTATCATTTGATAGAGCCCAGGTCATAGACCAAGTCACGAAACTATTCTGGAGGAAGGGGTTTCATGCGACCTCTATGCAGGATTTGGTGGATGCTACAGGTCTCAATAGATCGAGTATCTACAATACCTTTGGGGATAAATATCAACTTTTCGAAGCGTCCATTCGACATTATCAAAACGGCCAGTCTGAGACGGTTTTACAATCTTTTTATAAAAGCCTTTCTCCTCTAGAGTCAATACATGATTTTTTTCTCTCCATACTAGCGAGTATCAAAGAGGACAAAGAACGAAGAGGCTGTTTTCTCTCCAACTGCACTACGGAGCTAGGCAAATCAGATGTCAATATCCAAGGATTGCTCATTGCGAACAAGGATGCGATGGTGGGACTGTTTGAGCAGAAGTTGGTTGCAGCACAGAATGCGGGAGAAATAGCTCTAGATAAAAATGTTCGCCTCTCGGCGCTTTACCTGTTCACAAGCCTACAGGGTCTACAGGTCACGGCGATATTGATGTCTGACCAGAGAGATTTGGATGCGCTGGTCGAAAGGATTTTAGAAAATCTATAATTTTTTTGTTCAAATCTGAAACGTTCGTTTCAAATGATCCGTTATCTGAACCAATCGTTTCAAATAACCAAAACAAAATCATGAGTAGATTAGAAAACAAAGTAGCATTCATCACTGGAGGAAACAGTGGTATCGGTTTGGCAACTGCCAAACTTTTCGTAAAAGAAGGAGCTAAGGTCGTGATCACGGGTCGTAGACAAGAAGCACTCGATGCTGCAGTTAAAGAAATCGGGGGAGATGTAACTGCGGTTCTGGCAGATGCTAAAGATATAGCCGCTAGTCAAGCAGCTGTGCAAAAAGCAGTAGCGGCCTATGGTAATATTGATATTCTGTTCTTGAATGCGGGTATAGCTCATTTTATGCCGATGAGTGATATCACCGAAGAGCACTTTGATGATCATTTCAATACCAATGTGAAGAGCCCCTTCTTTACAATCAAGGCTGCAATACCACATCTTAATGAGGGAGGCGTCATCATCGGGAATACTTCGATTGTACACCAAAAAGGTTTCCCAGGTTCTGCGGTTTATTCCGCGACCAAAGGTGCTTTGAGACTGCTATCCAGAGTGCTGACTAATGAACTAAGTGCTAAAAAAATCCGTGCGGTGAGTGTGGCACCAGGTCCGATAGATACCCCGATCTACGGTAAAATGGACATGTCCGAAGAGCAGCTGAACCAAATGGGACAGGGTTTTGCACAGCAAGTGCCACTAGGCAGGTTCGGTTCGTCTGAAGAGATCGCTAAGTCAGTTTTGTTTTTGGCGTCTGACGAAGCTTCATTCATCACAGGAGTAGAACTAGAAATAGACGGAGGTTTGAGTCAGGTATAATAGACTTGTTTCCACATTAGAGAAAAGGCGTTTGAAATATTTCAAACGCCTTTTTTGTTAAAATTTTAATCGAACACGGTAGTAGTCCTTTTTACTTGAACAGCAACAGTGCCATGATTCTAAGGTTAGGGTTATCCTTAGGTGAGTAAATAACTTTTTGAATGCCAGTATTTTATTTATTTTTGTTCTAACTGTTAGCACAGAGATAATATGCTTTAAATACTTATGGAAAAACCCATGAAAACACTATTATGTATAGTGCTATGCAGTTTGCTACAGACCTCACTTAATGCGCAACAATACCCTTTGTCAAAGCACGATTCGGCGGTGGTTATAAAAAACCTAGCGAATTATGAACAGAGTCTAGATGAAAAGGGAAATTTCAAAGATGCTTCATATTTTCTCAATCAGATTGCTTACGTGTATTGGGAGCACAACCATTATGAAGAGGCTATCAAATATTACCACAAATCACTCGAGCTTAATAGACAGATTGAAAATGAGAATGGTATAGCTATGCTTAATAATAATTTGGGAATGCTTTATTCTGATATAGAAGATTTTAGTCAGTCCCGTGATTATTTTATGAAGACTTTAGCAGCTAGGCGATCAAAGAATGAAAAGCTAGGCATGATATCCGCGCTCATTAACTTATCAGTAGTACTTAATAACTTGAAAGAGTATGATCAATCAGTAACATTTTTGCTGGAAGCACTTAACCTAGCAAGGGAAAAAAATGATGTAGACCAAATGAAAAGTTGTTATGGAATGCTGTCAGAAACCTATGAAAAAGCAGGCAACGCCAAACAATCAATTTATTATTTTGATCTCTACAAGACCTTTACTCAAATGGCTCAGGATGACAAAATGGATAAAATCATGGAGGATTACTCTGAGGAGAGATTGCTTAAGCAAAAATTAGAAGAAGAAAACAGAAGAGGCCAAGAAGAACTTGCCGCAAAACAAAGTCGAATTAGAGAGATAGAGGAGAAAAGAAGGAGTCTTGATGTGAAACTCAGCCAGTATGATAGTGTCAATGCTGCTTTATATGAGAACTTAACACAGAAGGAGTTGCAAATAGAGGTGATACAGAAAGAGTTTACAATTAAAGAATTGGAATCTGAGCGTGCTATTCAAGAACAAAACCTGGAAAATGAAAAACAAAGACGAATTAGAGATATTGTGATTCTCTGTTTGATGACTATGATCATCACAACAATATTTATTGCAAGGGGCTATAGAAAGGCAAGGAAAGTAGCAGGTTACCTCAAAGAGAGTAGAAGACAAATTACAGACCTAAATGAAAACCTTCAAGTCAAGGTAGATGAAAGAACAAAAACACTGCGACTCGCTAATGAAAAGTTAAAGGAGTATATTTTTTCTAATAGTCATGTGATCCGCAGACCTGTAGCTAACATCATAGGGATTTTAAGCTTAATCGAGACGAGAAAAGGAAATTTTCAAGAAAGTGACTTGGAGTTATTTGCTTTGTTGAAAACAAGTATCGACGAACTTGATGAGGTGATTAAAGCATCAAATGAAAGTTTGACTCTCAATGAGTCCGTGACCAATCAAATTGAAACTAGTGAACAATAGGGCTTTGAATCTATATAGGAGAGCTACAAGTATAATTGTAATACTGCTTTGCTCAGTAATCGTGGTGTTGGCTCAAGGTAATCACACCCCGAAACCACATACAGATACTGAGGGAAGAGTATACTGGAACAAATCACAGCCAGTTTATCTACGTCTAGCAAGTTCGCCAGATGATAAGGGAGTACTGCTAAAAAATGATGAGCAACCGCAGTATACTAGCCCAATATATTTTGATACTGAAGGTATCAATTATATCAGAACCCGTCATGCGATAGATAATCAGACTAAGACAGTAGCTGTTCCGCATCAGGAAGTTCTGCTACCAGTATATGCCGATGGACTCAGTCCACGAACACAGTTAGAGATCGTCACGACGAATGTTTATTCAAATGCTAATATCGAATATACTGGTAGTGGCGCTGTGGTGTTTCTTCATAGTAGTGATGCTATGTCTGGCGTGGAACAAATTTATTATTCACTCAATGAGGATGGGTTTGCTCCCTATACTACAGAGATCGAATTGAGAGAATCGGGCTTGAACCATCTCAGATATTATGCAGTGGATCATGTGGGCAATGTTGAGACGCTACACGAACAAAGCATAATGGTGGACTTAAATTCACCAGTGAGCACGCATCGTATTGACGGGATCCAGATTCAAGAAGCTTATTCTCAAGGAGCTTCATTGGTATTAGAGTCCATGGATAGCCTATCGGGAATCAAAGCGATATATTATCAGCTAGATTCTGGAGAATATCAGTTGTATTCAGGTCGTAACTTGTTGTTGGATTTTTTGACCAATGGATATCATACGCTCCAGTACTATGCCGTTGACTATGTTGGTAATACGGAACCAGTTAATACTTATGAATTTTATTTTGACACTGCAGCACCATTAATGGCCGCTGATATCTTGGGAGATAGATTTATAGTAGGAGATCAGATTTATTTTTCGGGTCGAACGAAAATGAAGTTTACGGCAGTGGACAATAAAGCAGGCATAGAGCATATTAAATACAGTATTGATAGCCAGCCGTTTTTAGACTATGATCAGCCCTTTTATCTTCCTAGCGCTGCAGGTACTCATGTGATCAAATATTTTGCCATTGATAGATTTGGTAACAAAACCAACGATGCAAAATCAGCCCGCTCATTTCATGAGTATGAACATCAAGCGACCAAGGTGTATGTAGATTTAACAGGTCCTGATTTGAGTTATTCTTTTACAGGAGATCTGATTGAAACGAGAGATACTGTGTTTGTGAACTCTTCTACAAAAGTAATCTTACAAGCAACAGACAATGAATCTGGGATGCAAAAAATTACATACAGTTTAGAGGGGTCAGCAGAGGAGTTTGATTTTATCGAAGGGTTAAATTTTGTAGAGTCAGGATATCATGCCGTTGATTTTTATGGCTATGACAATGTCAACAATCGCAATGTGAATCATATGGATATGTTCGTGGACAATCAAGGGCCCAAAATCTTTTATTACTTTAGTAGCAAACCATACGCCACATCACCCGAAGGTGAGTTTTATACCAACGGAACAGCCATATATCTGGCAGCACAGGATGATCATGTAGGCCTAAAAGAGCTATACTATAGGGTAGATGATGGGAAAGAAAGAGTGTATGTGGGCAAGGTTAAATTCGTACAGAAGAACCAAAAGCAAATACTATACATCAGGGCAGTTGATTTATTGGGTAATGAATCAGAGGCAGAGGTTCTATTTGTGACGGGAAAAAATTAAATTATTTCAAATACAGTCACCTATTGATTATGATCAAGGTGACTGTATGATTATAAGAGTTAAACCGTAGCAGCCTCAAATACCGGCGCTGCAGGAAAATCAACTTCGAACTGACCGAAACCGTGTAGGTAGTTGCTGATGGTTTTGTCACCGATGAGGATGATCGTATCTACTAGGTTTTCTTTGGTGTATCCTGCTGCAAAAAAAGCGTCTATTACACTTTGATCTGCTTTGCTGCGGTTGATAGATGCATTTTTCACCAACTGAGCTAGGGCATCAAATTTGCCGTCAAATGTTGCGCGACCTGTTCTAATCTCTAAAATCTGCTCATCTGAGAACCCATTCATTTTAGATACTGCTGTGTGTGCTGCTAGACAGTAATCACAGTTGTTGACCTGGCTGACAACTAGATTCACTACTTCTTTTTCTTTATTGGATAGAGACGTTTTTCTATTGCTCAGAGTGAGGTAGTCGCCGAGTGCTCCCTCAGCATGTGGGTAGGACGCATATAGGTTTGGTACGAAACCAAGAGCCCCTTTCAGTTGATCAAAAATTGCTTGATTGCTTGCTGATACTTCTTCTCTTGTTTTTGGATTTAAATTAGCCATTGTCTTATGTGTTTAGTGTTTCAAAAAATTGTTTCTGAGTATATAAACAGCGAATCACCGATTAGGTCATGGTGATGTTTTCCCGACGAATGGTCAATATTTCCCTAAGTGAGCTTTTTCTTCGATTTTTTGTAATCTATGGGGGCACAGCCTGTGATTTTTTTGAAAAGCTTGTTGAAAGCAGATGCGTCCTCGAACCCCAGACTGTGCGAGACCTCCTTGGCCGTTTTGTTGCTATTCAACAGTTGGTACTGAGCCTCTTGAATCACCCGGTCGTGAATGACTCGAAGAGGAGTCTTGTCACTGTGTTTGGAAAATGCATTTGATAGTGTTTTGGGAGATTTGTGTAATAGATCAGCATAGTCTGCTATGTTTTTCATCTCACGAAAATGTTTGTCGACCAAGGCAGTATAGGCACGAATGATATCGGAGGCGTCTTGAATATTAGGCTTTATGATAAGCTGTGCCTTGGCAAGCCTAGTACATTTGATAATGAGTCGAGTGAGTAGTAGCTGAAGCATTTCTCCCTGAATGACGTCTTTTGTGTCGAACTCCTCTTCGAATACCTCGAATAGGCTTTGCATCTTTTGGCTTTCGCTCTCATCTAGATGGATCAGCGGGATGTCCTGTGTGCCGTAGAATATGACGCCATTGCAGGATACTTCTTCCTGGTGGTCTTTGATACAATAGAATTCCCTATTGAAAGAAAGGCAAGTGATCTGTACATCTCGGGTATTGAAAGTTACATTTTGAAGCTCAGTCGCAGTGGTAATGTGATTAGGAGCTAGTTTGACCTCTCTATGATTGATTTCAAGTTCAATGGTACTGGTAGACTGATTCCAAAACAAGTGGTTGAGACCTTTTGTCATCACAAGGTTTTCTGTCATCAAATCCAGCTGATTGCTGAGTCTAAAGTAGGCACTGAGTTGTCTTTCTTTGTATTCTAGGTGCATATCACATGAAGGTATGCTTTCTAACAATATTATGAAAAAAAGGTTCGGGTTAGTTGAGTTTAAATTGTCTTCTTCAGAAGGTGGTTTTCGTGAATAGAATATGTTGTAGGCGAAATGAAAGACTTTTTTATTAGTAAAAAGACGTTAAAACTTGAAAATTCAAAGCGGAACTCGATTTTTATGTTTTGATGAATGACCGCATATTTACCTCTTAAATGACTAGTAAGAATGAGTGACGGATATTTTGATGAACAGATTTATACAACGGTTGATTTTGGAGCTGAATCATGGGAAAGCGGAGAGTATGTCGACTGTACTTTCAAGAACTGTAACATGTCAGGACTGGATTTGTCAGGTGATACTTTTGCCACTACAGAATTCATAGGGTGTGATCTGAGCATGTCAAAACTGGCTCATACCTCATTCAAGGAAGTTCATTTCAAAGATTGCAAATTGATGGGGTTGCACTTTGATGATTGCAATCCGTTTTTGTTGGACTTTGTTTTCGAAGGTTGTGTGTTGGATTTTTCTTCCTTTTTTCGATTGAATATCAAGAAGACAAGGTTTGAAAATTGCAAGATGGAGAAGGTTGATTTTACGCAGACGGACTTGACTCAGTCACTGTTCAAAGAGTGCAACCTGTCTCAGGCAGTATTTGATCGCAGTGGTTTGGAGAAGTGTGATTTTAGAACAGCCTATGGTTATGCGCTCGATCCAGATATCAATGCCATCAAAGGTGCTAAATTTTCAAAGGAAGGAGCAATCGGTTTGCTCAGCAAATACAAAATTGATATTTCGTAGTGGCTATCTAGCCCAGTTCATGCAGCGTTTGACGGCATTGTGCCAGCCTTCGTAGAGTTTATTTCGCGTATAGTCGTCCATCTTGGGCTTGAAGGTTTTATCTACCGATCGCTTTTTGAAGATCGTATCCTTGTTCCATATACCTGCAGTGATGCCTGCGAGATACGCCGCTCCTAGTGCTGTTGACTCTATGTCCGATGGACGCTCGACAGGTATCCCCATGATGTTGGCCTGAAACTGCATGAGGTAGTTGTTGGCTGAGGCACCACCATCAACTTTTAGTTCGGTGATTTTGAGTCCTGAGTCAGCTGCCATGGCCTGCAATACGTCTCTGGTTTGATATGCCATAGAATCCAAAGTGGCTTTAATCAAATCTTGTTGCCCTGAATCTCTCGTGAGGCCAAAAATCCCACCGCGTGCATACATATCCCAAAAAGGTGCACCTAGTCCCGCAAAGGCTGGTACGACGTACACCCCCGAATCTGGGTCAGCTTTCTTAGCGATGGCTTCCGTTTCGTCCGCAGAGGTGATGAGTTTGAGTCCGTCTCTGAGCCAGTCTACCGCAGCACCTGCCATAAAGACGCTTCCCTCTAGAGCATAGTCGATTTTGCCATCAAATCCCAGTGCGATGGTAGAAAGCAGACCGTTGGTCGAGTATTGGATGTTTTCACCTGTATTCATCAGGATGAAGCAGCCCGTACCATAGGTGTTTTTGGCCTGTCCTGGCTCGACACAGCCCTGTCCAAATAAGGCCGCCTGCTGGTCTCCAGCGACTCCTGTGATCTGAATTTCTTGTCCGTACAGTTTGGCTAGTCCAAAGAAATACCCTGAATGCGTCACGTCAGGAAGCATTTCTCGAGGGATGGTAAATTTACCTAGTAGCTCATCGTCCCACTTGAGCTCCACTATATTGAAGAGCATGGTGCGAGAAGCATTGGTGAAATCTGTGATATGAGATTCTCCTTGAGTCAGATTCCAAATAATCCATGAATCTATAGTGCCGAAAAGGAGTTCTCCGTTTTCGGCCTTTCGTCTAGCTCCAGAGACGTTGTTCAGTATCCATTGCAGCTTAGTCGCCGAGAAATACGAGTCAAGTCTGAGACCTGTAGTTTCTTTAATATAAGCATCGAGTCCTTCCTCTTCATCTTTCATTTCACGACACTGCTGCGCAGTACGAGTGTCTTGCCATGAAATACAATTGTAGATTGGTTTTCCGTTTTTCTTGTCCCAAACAACGACCGATTCACGTTGATTGGTAATGCCAATAGTGGCTACCTGTGTGATACTGACTTTGGTTTTTTTGAGCACCTCAAAAATGACCTCTTCGAGATCTTTCATCATCAATTTGGGATCATGCTCCACCCAATCTGGTTTGGGATACACTTGCTTGAGTTCCTTTTGAGACACCCCGATCATTTTTGCTTTTTGATCGAAAATAGCAGCCCTCGTACTCGTGGTTCCCTGATCCAATGCCAGTACATATTGCTTCATATTGTCAAATATCAGTCTATTTTACCTATATAGAATAGATTAATTTATCATTTTTTACAGAGAAAAACTAAACCATGACCAATAACTGTTGAGGAGAAAAAAGTCTGTGTGGGTAACCACTTCATAATAAATGGATTGTGGGTATTGGGTAGTTTGGAGAATGCCGTGATGATACATGGATAGTAAGTACGAGACACAAAAAAAGCCTTAGCGAAACCATCGCTAAGGCCAAACTCAAAACATAACCAATCAACTAATCTATCGGTCCCGGCTGGACCATAAACTATGAAATTTTATTAATCTAAACTCGATAGGTAATAGGCAAGCCCTGTGCCAAAGTCAGAACATGAATGTTAAAATAGGTGAAATGCCTAGGTCTTCTTTAGGCATAGCTTTACATCACCATCAGGTGATAGCTCTTCACTAGGTTGATGAATTCACTGCGGTAGCCGTTTTCGTCTTTGCCCTTGGAGGCCTTGGCCCATGAGAGTACTTGCTGGCTCGTAGCGCCTCCTTTGAACTCTGAGTCGCGGAGGATCATGCCAAATGCCGCTACGCTGGCTGACCACCTGAAATTGTCCGAGTTTTGTTCCCATGAGATGGCATGATCAAGTAGCGGGTGTTCGATCAAGAGGCTCTTATTGCCTTTGGGGGCTTTGTAGCGTAACTTGACAGTCATGAGCTCGTCGGTTTGCTGTGCGGCAGGTGTTGTTTCTACGGTTTGATATTTCAATTGGTCTACGGGACTAAATTCACTTTTGATACCTACAGGGATGATTTCATAGAGAGCCGTGACGGTATGACCCGCTCCGAGTTCGCCTGCATCTTTCTTGTCGTTGTTGAAGTCCTCGTCTGCTAGGGCACGATTTTCATAGCCTATCAACCGGTAGGCTTGGACTTTGGCGGGGTTGAATTCTACTTGGATTTTGACATCCTTGGCGATGGTGAATAGTGTGCCGCCAAATTCGTTGACGAGGACTTTTTTGGCTTCCAAGATATTGTCGATGTAGGCATAGTTGCCGTTTCCCTTGTCTGCGAGGGTTTCCATTTTGGCATCCTTGTAGTTGCCCATCCCGAAACCAAGTACGGTGAGAAATACACCTTCTTCTCGCTTTTGCTCAATGAGTCGCTGCATACCTGCATCGCTGGATTCTCCGACATTGAAATCTCCGTCGGTTGCAAGTATGATGCGGTTGTTGCCGTGCTCTTTGTAGTGGTCCTGGGCGATTTTGTAGGCGAGGTTGATCCCTGCTCCACCAGCTGTAGAGCCACCTGCTTCTAGATTGTCTAGGGCACGAATGATGGTTTCTTTGTCATCGCCAGGCGTAGAGGGCAGTACCACCCCAGCGGCACCTGCATAGACGACTATGGCGACTCTATCCTGTGGGCGTAGTTGCTGCACGAGTAGTTTGAAGCCTGATTTCAACAAAGGCAGCTTGTTTGGGTCGCTCATCGAACCAGATACATCTAGTAGGAATACCAAGTTGGAAGCGGGTAGATCGTCTGTAGGGATGTTTTTTCCTTGCAGGCCGATGTGCACCAGTTGATGCTGTTCGTTCCATGGGGCAGTGGAGATTTCGGTGTTGACTGAGAAAGGATCAGAACCTATCGGTTCGGCATAGTCGTAGTTGAAGTAGTTGATCATTTCTTCGATTCGCACGGCGTCTTTTGGTGGTTTTTGACCGTTGTTGATGAAGCGACGCATGTTGCTGTAGGACGCAGCATCCACATCGATGGAGAAAGTCGAGAGCGGTTTGTTTTGCGCCATATGAAAGATGTTTTCTTCGATGGCATCATAGTCCTCCGTGTTGTGTTGTATGTTGGCTTCTCTATCAGAAAAGTACATGGGGGCAGCCATGGCTTTTTTGGTGCGGCTGTTGAACAAGCGAGACTTGGCTGTGCCATAGCCTATGACGACACACTCTTCCAACTGAGACGAGTCCATGTGCAAGTTGACATGGATGGTGTTTTGATTTTTGATTTCAACCTCTTGTGTCTCATACCCGATGAAAGAGAAAGTCAAGAAGTTTTTGTCCGAAGGGACAGAGATAGCATAAAGGCCGTCTATGTCGGTGATGGTTCCGGTAGAACTACCCTTGATGATGACTGTGACCCCTGCGATCGGTTGGCCGTCAGCAGCGTCAGTGACGCGACCTTGGATTGTACGGTTCGTTGTGGGGGATTGGGCAGCTGTACCTACCAATAGGGCGAAAAGGATAATGGCTATTTGTCTCATGATTTTAACTTTTTGGTAAAACATTTGACCATAGGATGCAGCCTCGATTGGGATTCCATAAAAGTTTTTGAAAAAAGTGAATAGATTGATCTCTCATCCGAGAAAAAGAACCCGTATTTGACAAACTCCACGACTGATAGCGACCATTTTATTTTGCAGCAGTACCAACAGCATGGAGACATAGCGGTACTCGGCAGGTTATACCAGCGCTACATGCACTTGGTCTATGGGGTGGCGTTGAAGTATTTCAAAAACAAGGAAGAGGCACAGGATGCCGTACACAATATATTCGAAGAACTGGTCGTCAAGTTGCCCGGTCACGAGGTGGACAATTTCAAGAGTTGGCTCTATGTCTTGACAAGAAACCATTGTTTGATGCAGCTGCGAAGACAAAAAACCAAAGGCCAATCGTCAGAATTGTCGGAGGCAGTTATGGAATCGAGTGAAGATTTGCATCATGATGACGAAACCAGACTCGAAGAGAATCTCGTAAAATTAGAAAGCTGTATAGATAAGCTGAAAGAAGAGCAGCAGACTTGCGTTCGTTTGTTTTTCCTCGAAAGAAAGTGCTACCAAGAGGTGGAATTAAAGACTGGTTTTGGGATCAAAAAAGTAAAGAGTTACATCCAAAACGGAAAGCGAAATTTGAAACTATGCATGGAAGAAAGTGAATAAAGACCGTCCACATATCGAACCTCTGTCAGAACTGACACCTGCACTGATGCAACAATATCTACGCGACGAGCTCTCACCAGAGATGCGACATGCAGTAGAGCGCTATCTGCTGGATCATCCCTTTGAGGCGGAGGCCATGAGAGGCTATGAATCTGTGTCCGTAGAGATGGAAAAGGATGTAGCGGCCCTGGTTGAGCGTTTGGCAATGGCCAAGTCAGACGCCAAGGTTGTGCCGATATGGAAAAATCCTATGCGGATAGCTGCTGCAGTGGCGTTGTTGCTCATGGGGTCGTTTTCGATATGGACGGTGATGGATACGCTCAGGGAGGAAGACACTATCGTCATGAAGGAAGATACTCCAGTGAAACCAGAAAAGGAACAAGCCCAACCACCTCTCTCGAAACCTGTGACCGAAGAAATAGAAGCAGTTGAGCCGAGTAAGAAAATAGTAGCCCCAACTCCTAAGCATAAGGTTTCTCCTCCAAAGGAAACACCTAAGCAGGACATGCTAGAGATAGCTGTAGAAACAGAGGATCAACCCATGCCAGAACAAGAAGAGAGCCCTTCTTTGGCTGATGAAGAATTGGCAGAAACCGTGTATTCTGTCGAAGAGGACGTAGTACCAATCAATCAGGCAGCAGAAGAACCTATGGCGATGAGTTCTCAGCCAGCCTTAGCTGCGCGAATGAAAAAGCGACAATCCGTCGCTACGTCTGATGGGAGCTACAGTAGCAAAACGGTTTATGGCAAGGTCGTAGGATCCGACGGAGAGGATATTCCGGGTGCGACAGTTTGGATTAAAGAAACCGGCGAAGGAACAGTCACGGATATCGAAGGACGGTTTGAAGTGTCGAATGCCCATGAAGGGGAGACGCTGGAGGTGAACTTTATTGGCTACTCGAGCGAACAGATCAGGATAGGAGCGAATGACACAATCCTTGCAGTCATGGAAACCGACATGGCCGCTCTCGATGAAGTAGTGGTGATTGGCTATGGTGAGTCTCCCCCTAAGCCCGACGCAGGTGCAACTCCCGTTGATGGTTTTTTGAAATACAAAAGATATATAAAGGAAAACCTACGCTACCCTGCCGAGGCACGCACGCAGCAAATTGAAGGAAAAGTCACCGTACGGTTTACGGTAGACAGCTATGGTAATGTATCCGATATTGTGATCAAAAAAGGCTTAGGCCATGGCTGTGATGAGGAGTCCATTCGCCTGATTACGGAAGGTCCATCGTGGAAGCCATCGATTCGGGACAACCAATCTGTCGAGGATGTCATCACCTTGCGCATCAAGTTTAGTTTGGAATAGGACTGGAACTAGTGAGTTTTAACTCATACCCTAAATCATTGTGTATTGATCGTGAATTTCGTATTTTGTAGTACCAACGAGTTCATAACCAACCCACAAGACAATGAGACCAACCCTACTCATGTGCTTACTCGTGATGAGTTTGCACGCGTTTTCGCAAATCACAGAGGATTTTACTGACGGAGATTTTACCAACAACCCTGCTTGGTCAGGTGACATCACAGCGTTTGAGATCGAGAGCGGTCAGCTCAACTCCAACGGCCCAGATATTACAGAAACACTCCACTTATCCACTCCCAATTCTTTGATAAACTATACCGAATGGACGTTTCTCGTGGATATGCGATTTGCCCCATCAGGGAGCAACAAAACTAGAACCTACTTGGTGTCCGATGCAGCGAACCTCGAAGGAAACCTCAACGGGTACTACATTCAAATCGGTCAAAGTGGAAATGACGAAATCGATTTTTATAGGCAAACTGCAGCTTCATCCAGCTTGCTTTTCACAGGCACAACTCAATTTACTGGTGATGTAATTGTACGGGTCAAAGTCACCCGTGACGCTTTGGGTACTTGGTCCATTTTTGCTGACCCAACAGGCGGAGTAGCGTTCGCTTCCGAAGGAGATGATTTTGTAGACAACACCCATACTTCCACCTCCTACTTTGGTTTTGTGGCTTTTCATACCAAGACCAACAAATACAACTTTTACTTTGATGACGTAAGTGTAGCGGCATTTGATCCGCCTTTTGGATTGGCTGGTGTAGATGTCGAGGGTAGTCAGTCCCTAAGACTGCATTTCACGCAGGGTTTGGATGCGACTTCTGCGGAATCGGTTAGCAACTACACGTTGAGCAACGGGTATGCTACCCCATCATCAGCCCTCATGGATGCCAGTAATCCCGATCAAGTGCTACTCACCTTCGCCGATGATTTCAGCAACAACGACTATATCCTCACGCTAAATAATATCAACAATGCAGATCAAGACGAGACCTTGAACGAAGTAGAGCAGCCTATCAGCATCGAGACTGCCACAGCTTTTCGAGATATTGTCATCAACGAGATTTATGCGGATTTTAATCCTTCAGCGACGGGACTTCCAGACGAAGAATTCATCGAATTGTTGAATACATCAGATCAAGCGATTAAAGTTGAGAACTTCACTTTGAATGGAAATACCGTGACTGATTTCACCCTTGAATCAGGAGCTTATGTAATCGTGACAGATGATTCGAACTTGACAGAGTTTGAGGAGTTTGGTGATGTAGTGACGATGACATCTTTTCCAGCCTTAACCAATGGTGGTATGAAACTCACGCTCGCTGACAATCTGGGAAATGTGGTGGATTCTTTGACCTACTCCACCAGTTGGTATCAGGATGAAGAAAAGGATGATGGTGGTTTTACTCTAGAACAAATCAATCCGAATTTGGCATGTAACTACTCCGCCAACTGGATCGCCTCGACTGATGCTGACAGAGGAACACCCGGGCAGCAAAATTCAGTTTTTAACGACAGTCCAGATGAAACGGGCCCTAACCTGATTTCTTTTGAAGTCATTAACGCAAGCACTTTCGAACTAACATTCGATGAACCGATGGATGAAGGCGCTTTGTCAGTGGCGACTTACACCTTGGATCAAGAGTTAGTGGTCAGCAGTATCACCCCATCTTACTTTGGTGTGACTTTAGACGTGACGCCTGATTTAGTTAGCGGGACTATTTATAATCTGACAATTACTGGTGCTACTGATTGTGCTGGGAATGCTTTGGGTATCAATAAGAGGAGTCTGATCTATGATATTGAGGCGCCTGTTTTGGAGGAAGTGATGGTTGTTTCAGGGACTGAACTTTTGTTGGTCTTTGATGAGGAGCTTGATGAGACGATGGCAGAAGATGAAAACAACTATTCGATTGATAACGAAGTTGCACCAACCCTAGCGACTCGTGATGAAGAAAACCCAATGCAGGTTACATTGACTTTTGAAACGGCTTTTACTGATGGAACGGAAAATTCTTTGACAGTCAGTGCAATGTCAGATGTATACGGCAATGCGTTGACTGTTTCCTTAGCGCAGACCTTTACTTATTATGAGCCATTTGCAGTGATTGACCTCAGCCATGAATCTGCTAATACGCTTCGATTGTCTTTCAATCAGAATTTAGAAGTGAATACTGCTCAAACCCTCACTAACTACAGTCTAAACAACGGCTATGGCAACCCGACTTCTGCCACTTTAGATCTGGATAACCCCGATCAAGTGCTACTCACCTTCGCCGATAACTTCAGCAACAACGACTATATCCTGACGCTAAATAATATCAACAATGCAGATCAAGATGAGACCTTGAGCGAAGTAGAGCAGCCTATCAGCATCGAGACTGCCACAGCTTTTCGAGATATTGTCATCAACGAGATTTATGGGGATTTTAACCCTTCAGCGACAGGACTACCAGACGAAGAATTCATCGAATTGTTGAATACATCAGATCAAGCGATTAAAGTTGAGAACTTCACTTTAAATGGAAATACCCTGAGTGATTTCACCCTCGAATCGGGGGCTTATGTAATCGTGACAAATGATTCAAATTTGACAGAGTTTGAGGAGTTTGGCGATGTAGTAACGATGACATCTTTTCCAGCCTTAACCAATGGCGGCATGAAACTCACGCTCGCTGACAATCTGGGAAATGTGGTGGATTCTTTGACCTATTCTACGGTTTGGTACCAAGATGAAGAAAAGGATGATGGCGGTTTTACTTTGGAACAAATCAATCCCGAAAGAGCATGTAACTACTCCGCCAACTGGATCGCCTCGACTGATCCCAATGGAGGAACGCCTGGGCAGCAAAATTCGGCTTTTGACGACCATCCAGATACGGCTAATCCTAATTTAATTTCTTTTGAGATCGTAGATGCGAACACTCTCGAATTGACGTTCGATGAACCGATGGATGAAGAAGCTTTGTCAATGGCGACTTATACTTTGGATCAAGAGTTAGTGGTCAGCAGTATCACCCCATCTTACTTTGGTGTGACTTTAGACGTGACGCCTGATTTAGTTAGTGGGACTATTTACAACCTGACAATTACTGGTGCTACTGATTGTGCTGGGAATACTTTGACTGTCAATACGAGCAGTGTGATCTATGATATTGAAGCGCCTGTTTTGGAGGAAGTGATGGTTGTTTCAGGGACTGAACTTTTGTTGGTCTTTGATGAGGAGCTTGATGAGACGATGGCAGAAGACGAGGACAATTACTCTGTGGACAATGCCATCGGAGTACCGAACCTTGCAACTCGTGATGAAGAAACCCCTACGCAGGTCACATTGACTTTTGAAACGGCTTTTACTGATGGAACGGAAAATTTTTTGACAGTCAGTGCAATGTCAGATGTATACGGCAATGCATTGACTGTTTCCTTAGCGCAGAGCTTTACTTATTATGAGCCATTTGCTGTAGTAGAGTTGAGTCAAGAATCTGCTAATACGCTTCGATTGTCTTTCAATCAGGATTTGGAAGTGAATACTGCTCAAACCCTCACCAACTACAGTCTAAACAACGGCTATGGCAACCCGACTTCTGCCACTTTAGATCTGGATAACCCCGATCAAGTGCTACTCTCCTTCGCCGATGATTTCAGCAACAACGACTATATCCTCACGCTAAATAATATCAACAATGCAGATCAAGACGAGACCTTGAGCGAAGTAGAGCAGCCTATCAGCATCGAGACTGCCACAGCTTTTCGAGATATTGTCATCAACGAGATTTATGCGGATTTTAATCCTTCGGCGACAGGACTGCCAGACGAAGAATTCATCGAATTGTTGAATACATCAGATCAAGCGATTAAAGTTGAAAACTTCACTTTGAATGGAAATGCTTTGGAAGACTTTACCCTCGAATCGGGGGCTTATGTAATCGTGACAGATGATTCAAACTTGACAGAGTTTGAGGAATTTGGCGATGTAGTGACGATGACATCTTTTCCAGCCTTAACCAATGGCGGCATGAAACTCACGCTCGCTGACAATCTGGGAAATGTGGTGGATTCTTTGATCTACTCCACCAGTTGGTACCAAGATGAAGAAAAGGATGATGGCGGTTTTACTCTAGAACAAATCAATCCTGAAAGAGCATGTAACTACTCCGCCAACTGGATCGCCTCGACTGATGCTGACGGAGGAACACCCGGGCAGCAAAATTCAGCTTTTGACGACCGTCCAGATGAAACGGGCCCTAACCTGGTTTCTTTTGAGGTGGCAGATGCGAACACTTTCGAATTAACTTTCGATGAACCGATGGATGAAGGCGCTTTGTCAGTGGCAACTTACACCTTGGATCAAGAGTTAGTGGTCAGCAGTATCACCCCATCTTACTTTGGTGTGACTTTAGACGTGACGCCTGATTTTGTTAGCGGGACTATTTACAACCTGACAATTACTGGTGCTACTGATTGTGCTGGGAATGCTTTGACTGTCAATACGAGCAGTGTGATCTATGATATTGAAGCGCCTGTTATGGAGGAAGTGATAGTGGTGTCTAATACGGAATTGCAGTTGTTTTTTGATGAACCAGTTGATTTGGAAAGCCTTTCCGAGGATGACTTTGTGGTGACACCAGACATGGGTAGCCCATCAGCTTTTAGTCAAGACAAAAGCTCTCCTTATCTGATCAATCTGCATTTTGACATTCCTTTTATTCCTGAATGGAATTATAAAATTATAAGTACAAACCTGTCAGATCAATATGGTAACATTTCACCAGATCCTTATGAATTTGCTTTTTCCTATCTGTCTAGCCTTGATACTGTTTTGGTAATGAGCGGGCATCATTTGTTATTGACTTTTCAGTTTCCTATCCAGAGAGAAACGATGCTAAACCCTGAAAACTATTTTTTGGGAGCTCCAAAAGCTGTACCGATTTCTGTTTTTGAAAATAAGAGTAATCCTTTGGAGGTCAACTTGATTTTTCAAGAAGATTTCGATGACAACAAACCATTAAACCTTTATGCTGAAGGGTTAGCTGATGAAGAGGGCGAAAGATTACCTCGCGCATCAATGACTTTCATATACGATACGGCACCTCCCAAAATCGATACTTTACAGGTTCTGGATCATCAGACTTTGCTATGCATGTTTACTGAAGTTGTGGAACAGAAGAGTGCTGAGACTCTGGATCACTATGAATACGAAGACTTTTACCCTGTTTATGCGGCATTGGATACAGATGAAAAAACGGTGAGGTTGGAGTTTGATAATGCGTTTGAGCCAGAGATGACCTATGTTCTTTTGGTCAATGAAGTTGCGGATTTGTTTGGCAATCCCATCAAAACTAGAATTCGCGAGTCATTTGTCTATGATGACATACCACCGAGGCTGGACAGTGCGTATATCAAGTCTCCGTCAGAAGCGGTGCTGTTTTTTCATGAGCCATTAGACAGTATGATCGCAGCATCTACGACTCATTATTATCTGATCTCTCTCGATTTGGAACCTGAAGAAGTCGTTGTAGAGCGCGAATTTCAGCGGCAAGTCACGCTGCGTTTTGATGAAGGAACTTTCGATGGTCAGCACTATTTACTGGAAGTAGAAGGATTGGCAGATCAGCGAGGCAATAGGGTGACCGAGCCTGAAACGGTTAAGTTAGATGATACTGAATTTCGATTGAGCGGAGTAGAAATATTAGCAGCAGATAAGATTCAATTAGAGTTCAATCATGCCTTGGGAGAAGGGTTTGGCCCTACGAACTTTCAGATGGAAAATTTGGAGGTGCAACGTGTAGAATCTTCGGACAGATTTGTAACGATCAGTTTGACTCATAATATGGTAAACGGAGAATCATACACTTTGAGATTTTTTGATTTGGTAAGTACCAAAGCTCAGGAGTTACATACGGTATACTATGATTTTGTATTTGATTCAAGATTAGAAAATGCGTATATAAAAAATGATCAAACCATTGAGCTTATGTTTGAGACTACATTTTCTGCTGTACAAGAGGGTAATTTTTGGCTCGGAGACAGTACGCAGCCTATTGCATCCGTGGTGAGTTCCGAAGATGGACACGTTGTGCAATTGATTTTTGCGGATGGTTTTGACTCGGATCAGATTTATACGATCAATTGGTCAGCATTGGAAAATGAGTTTGGAAACAACATTCCAGGGTATAGCATGGAAGTGCATTTGGATCGTACCAGCCCAACTGTAGTGGCAGTTGACCTATTAGATGCGCAGACGGTCTCGGTTCAGTTTTCTGAACCGATGGACAAACAGGTCGCAGAGTTTTTGGGTTATTATGAGGCAGATGGCTTGGCGATAGATCAGGCGACTTATATGGTGGAGGATACATTGGTGATGTTGTCATGGAGTACTGCGCTAGCAGAGAAAGAATATACGCTGCGGGTTCATTCGGTACATGATTTAGTCGAAAATCAAATCAATGATACGACACTATTTTTCACATACGAAGCGCCCTATCTACCAAACTATGGGGAGTTGATCATCACCGAGATTATGGCTGCACCGATAGAGGATCAGGTCGAATATGTAGAACTGTATAATGCTTCTGATCAACGACTGGAGTTGAAAGGCTTGGTTTGGAAAGATGGTAATGACGAGACGGCGTTCGTTTCTGGAGCGATTGAGCCAAGTGAATACATCGTCATATCAGCCAATGAGTCTGTTTTTCCTGACCAAAATACGGGGAGACTTTCCTCATGGTTGACGCTAAACAACGGAGGAGAGACACTTTCCATTTATACTGAAGAGCAGTTGGTGTTTTCGACGAGTTATACGGACGATTGGTATGGTCTGGAGGATCACGTGGGACGGAGTTTGGAGATGTTAGACGTGACTAATTTTTGTGGGGAGCAAAAGAACTGGACAGGATCTCAGATTATAGGGGGAACGCCAGGGGCTGCCAATTTCCAATCGACTGAAAACCCAGATCACAAAACTCCCGAGATCATATCGGCGGTGCTAGAACACAATCAGCAACTTTTGGTCACGTGGAATGAAAAGCTCTTTCCTACTGATGCTTTGTTAAATCAAATCGCGTTCGACCCCAGTATTGTTATAGCATCTGCAGAGCTACTCCTGCCCGAAAGTAATAGCATGATGATACAGGTATTGGACGAACTGGCACCTCGGCAGCAATATGTAATGACAGTGTCTGACGTAACGGACTGTGTCGGCAACCCTGTCTCATTAGAATCTGGACAGGTAGTGGTTCAAGTACCCGAACAAGCTGATAGCTTAGACATTTTGATCAACGAAATTTTGTTTAACCCCGAAACGGGAGGGGTGGACTTTGTCGAGATTTACAATCATTCAGACAAGGTGATCGACTTACAAAATTGGATGTTGGTGAGCGGCTCTGGTGATAATTCTTCCTTCAAGATGATTACGGCAAATCATCGATTGGTTGAGCCATTCAGTTTTGTTGTGTTGACGGCAGATCCCGCAATTCTCGATGCACAGTATCCTTTGGGAGATGAATCTACCTATTTCGGTATGGCTAGTTTTCCTCCCTATAATGATAGCCATGGTGAGGTGGGCTTGATAGATTCCAAAAATCAGGTCATGGATTATTTTGAGTACTCAGAGGATTATCATTCGAGCTTACTGGACAGTGAGGAAGGCGTGAGTCTGGAGCGAATAGCTTATGATATAGCTACGAATGACCCCAACAGTTGGCACTCGGCAGCCAGTACGGCCTTCTATGCCACACCTGGTTTGCAAAACTCTCAATATACAGAAACAGGTACGGGTAAGGGTCAGTTGGTGGTCGAGCCAAAGATTTTCATGCCGAATACGGTCGGTCAGGATGATTTCACTACGATCAGCTATTCTCTGAATCAGGCGGGTGGTTTTGCTAATATTTATGTGTTTGATACACATGGCCATTCGGTCAAATCCCTCGCCGAAAACCAGTTACTTTCTACTTCAGGATTTGTGACTTGGGACGGTTCTACAGATGCGGGAGATTTGGCACCCATTGGATACTACATCGTTTTTGCTGAGATTTACGATCCCAGTGGCAACAAAAGTGTGATCAAAGAAACCGTCGTGCTGGGGGCTAGACTATGAAATTTCAGATACAGATTAAACCCTTCGACCAGTTAGATATTCACAGCCTCTACCGTCTGCTCAAACTTCGCGTAGATGTTTTTGTCGTTGAGCAAAATTGCCCATACCCTGAGTTGAGCGAAAAGGATCAAGTCTCCGATCATTACATGCTCTATGACGGAGAAGAGCTGGCAGCATATCTTCGAACCTACGAACGAGAACCAGGCGTATATGGCATTGGTCGTATCGTGACAGATGTACGATACCGAGGAAAGGGACTAGCAGGAAACCTCATTCGCCAAGCCAAGGCGCGCATCCAAGCCACCGAAGGTGCCAAAGAAATCTATGTGCAAGGGCAATCACATTTGATTCAGTATTACGAATCTTTTGGCCTGACTGTGTGTTCGGAAGAGTATTTGGAAGATAACATTCCTCACACCGATTTACATGTAATCTTATAATCATGGCGTACAACTAAGAATCCGAAGCGAGGGTTAGGCAGCACTTAGCAGCGCTATGGCGCGCGGATTACAGAGAAAAAGATATTCAGAAGCTTGCGTTTTCTTGACAAAAGACTAGCCATCCCTGAAGAGAATTCTCGGTTCAATATGCCATATTTAGCCCATTTTTATCTATTTGTCTCTCCACACCATATCACGATTATTTAGTGAGCGAACAGCTGCTTTTTTCTATATTTGGTGACAAGAAACCTGTTATAAAATTTTATGGCGAAAATCCTAGTTGTCGACGATGATCCTTCATTCAACGAAATGCTCTCTTCTTACTTGCGCCGGCAAGATCACGAGATAGAGCAAGCCTTCTCTTCTCAGTCCGCGCTCGCAGCATTCAAGACCAAATCCATCGATCTGATTTTGACTGATTTTAAACTCCCCGATATGGATGGCCTAGAGCTGATTCGTATCATCAAGGATGAAAAACCAGACATGCCCGTAATCCTCATCACCAACTACTCAGACGTCAGGACAGCCGTTACTTCGATACAGCTCGGGGCATTTGAGTTCATCACCAAGCCAGTGAACCCCGACGAAATGCTGCTGACCATAGGTCAAGCATTACAGGAAAAAACTACATCAACTGCCGCAAAACCTAAGACCATCAAAAAAGCCTCTGGCTCACCCGAATATGTAATCGGCACCAGTCCGCAATCGCTCGATCTATGGCAACACCTACAGCTAGTCGCTCCTACTAAAATGACCGTTCTCATCCTCGGTGAGAGCGGTACAGGAAAAGAATATGCTGCGAAAATGATCCATGAAAAAAGCAAGCGTGCCAAAGCACCTTTCGTCGCACTGGACTGTGGAGTGCTATCCAAGGAACTCGCCGCAAGTGAATTATTTGGACACATCAAAGGTGCTTTTACTGGGGCAGTACAGGATAAAAAAGGAGCCTTTGAAAATGCCAATGGAGGCACCATCTTTCTCGATGAAATCGGCAATCTACCCTACGAAGTACAAGTGCAGCTACTGCGTGTGATACAGGAGCGAAAAGTGCGTCGTGTCGGGAGTGAAAAAGAAGTAGACGTGGATGTTCGTATCATTGCTGCCACCAACGAAAACATCGCTGTGTCTGGTAGCCAAAGTGAGTTTCGTACTGACCTATTCCATCGGCTAAACGAATTTGAACTGAAAATCCCAGCGTTACGCGAGCGAAAAGAAGACCTCAATGAATACATCGGGTTGTTCCTCCGGCAAGCCTGTAACGAACTAGAACGAGAGGTGACTGGCCTAGACGCTGAGGCACAATCGATCGTGCAACACTACTCCTGGCCGGGCAATCTCCGAGAATTGAAAAATGTCATCAAGCGTGCCGTTCTACTCAGTACTGGCGAATTAATCACGCCAGCACAGTTACCACACGAACTGGCCAATGAAGAGGTCCTTTCAACGACTGATACAATAGCTGACAATGCAGCTTCTATCCAAAACGCCATCAACGGAACTACAGGTACGGATCTGAAGGCACTGCAAGAAAAAAATGAAAAGCAGCTCATCTTAGAAACACTAGAAAAAACCAAATACAACAAGAGTAAAACAGCCAAACTGCTAAATATTGATAGAAAAACACTCTACAATAAACTCACGAAATATCAAATTGAGATTTAAGATCCTGACGTAGCTCATCTAGGACAGTCGCCAACTCTGCCTGTAGCTCACGAGCACTCGTCACAGCACGATCCGTCTGGCCGAGCTGCTCATGCAACTCGATACTTGCTAGAGATTCACTGATCAGTGGTAGACCTAGATTGTCGTATGTCGTTTTCATCTGATGGGCTAACTCTCCGAGTTGGGTCGCATCAGCTGCATCCAGATAGACCTGATAGTCGACTAGTTGACGCTCATTATTCGTGAGCAATGAGGCGAGTAGTCGCTGAAAGGTTTCTTCATTTCCTCCAGCAAATTTCCTAATGATGGAATAGTCAAACCTTGATACCTTGTCTTTTTTCGTTTCCAAGACAACAGTGCTTTCCTCCTCACGGTCTGATAATTCAAAGTAGTTACTCAAAATGCTTTGAATATCCGCTGCATCGTAGGGTTTGCTAAATACCTGATCAAACCCCTCGGCTTTTAGCGCCTCCAATTTATCCATCTGCACATGAGCAGTCAGCGCAATCACTGGGATATGGATCTGCTCTGTTCGTAACTGGGACAGAAAAGCCACGCCATCCATTCCAGCCATTTTAATATCTGAAAAGATGAGATTCACCTCCTGCGACCGTGATTGCAAAAACACCAAAGCCTCTGCCGCTTGTTGAAACAAGAAAACCTCTTCTACATGCTGCAGTAATATTTCACGCAACAACGTACCGTTCCAATCGTCATCCTCCACAACCATAACTTTCACTGCAAACCGAGACGCCATTTGGTCATCCGAAACCAAAGAGAGCTGTGACTCCTCCTCTTCTAAGTAGGGTAAACTCAGTGATAACGTAAAGGTGGAACCCTCCCCCAGTTCGCTGATCAAACCTACTTCGCCTCCCATAGCCTCTATCAGATTTTTGGCAATTGACAGCCCCAGTCCAGTTCCTCGATAGTTTTGAGATTCTGCATTGACCTCCTGTGTAAACTGGTCAAATATCACTTGCTGCATTTCTTTGGATATCCCCGCTCCTGTATCTCGTACTATAATGGACAAATCCATCATATTTCCTTTTTCCGTCCCGGCTACCTCTAGATCGATCGTACCTTCTTTGGTAAACTTGATGGCATTACTAAGTAGGTTGATCAGTACTTGTTTGAGACGAACAGCATCTCCTAACAGCTTGACCCCCTGCAGTCCAGATATACTCCCCTTCAGTGCTATTCCCTTTTGTTCGCACACCTTGCCATAGATCGTCTCCAGCTCCTCCATGATGAGCTGCATATCGAAGGGCCGTTTGTCTAATTCTAACATGCCTGCTTCGATCTTTGCCTGATCCAATACGTCACTGATCAACTCGGAGAGGTAATCATTCGAATATCGGATTGCCTTGAGAAACTTCGCTTGTTTGTCATCCAAGTTCGTCTGGGCGATAAGCTCCGAAAAACCCTTGATACTCTGTAGCGGTGTGCGGATTTCGTGACTCATATTGGAGAGAAAATCCTCCTTGGCCTGTGCTAATTTTTCCGCTCTGTTTTTTTCCTTCTCTAACTGATTTCGATAGAAAAATGAGCCCGTAATATCCTTTAGGATTAAGAATAAAAAAGCAGCGCTCATCATTAATCCTACAAAACCTGTAGAAATGATAAACAAAGTAGAACGTGCTGCGGACTCCGTTGCTTTTTCGTTGCTAATAGCAGACTCTTTCTTTTCTTTCTCTTTGAGCTCGCCGATGATGGATCGAATACTAGAAATGAAAACCATGTCCTGACGGAGCATTGCCAGTTCTTGAGACGACATCTGACGCTTTACTCTTTTTTCTTTTTTGAGCACTTCGTTGAGAATGGTTTTGACTTCTTGTAGGGTAGTATCGGCACGGTTGTCTTTAACAATACTCGTGTCTACACGAATAATTTTGGCCAACCGTAGTTCCTCTTCCACCGTCGTGACAGTATCCACTCGAGTATTTTCTGCGCCTACTATCTTTCGAAAAAAACCCTTCAGCCCCTTTGTCTCTTCCTCCACGATCTCAATATGCTGACGCTCGACAGGTACGAACTCCCCATCAAACAACTCCTGTCGCAGCAGTTGACGCTCAGATAATGTAGAGTCTTTGAGTTGCTTTTGAATCTCATCCAAAGCCTCTCCGGTATAGATGGCCTGTTGGCGTCTGTTCTTTATTTTGAGGAAAGCCTCTAGATTGAGCATCTTGGTATCGAAGAGTGTTTCTAAAGAGTCCACTCGGGCATATTGTACACTATCAGATTGTAGACGAACCTTTAAACTTCTGATTTTCTGTTTGGCCGCTCGGCTATGCAACAAATATTGTTTTTCGAGTTTCGGATCGTTACTGAGGATGAAAGACTGAATATTGTTCTCTGCCTCTACAATCTCCTGAAACGTCTCATTGATCAGTTCCACTCGCTGATCTGGTTTACTCAACTGATCAATCGATCCTGTCAGCGTCACAAAGCTCTCGTAGCTCACATAGCAGATACAGCCCGTAATCAGTGCGGAAATCAAAAACACCATCCATACTTTCCTCTTGGCTTGCGTATCTGTCTTTTTGGTTTGGGTCATGGCCAGCCGTTATTTAGATTCAATGTAAAATAACGGCTAGTCGTTCATTTTCCCATTGCTTCAATGAAATATCCATAGGTTAGTCTGCTAGGAAATAAAACAAAGTCTATTGCTCCTCCTCCTCAAACTCCCTGATCTCACCCAAAAAAGCCTGTGCACCAGCCACCTGACTCCCGTTGCCTTGGAGAAGTCTCTGCATCCATTTCTTGTCTGCATTTTCAGGAATCAATTTGCTATGCATCCATAGGGCTAGTGGAAACATAAAAACGACGGTAAAACCAAGCTGACTATAGAGCCATGTCTGGTCAGCTACCGCAATGATATCAACCCCAAAAAATACCTGAAAAGCCATGATAACCCAACCCATATAGAGAGGAAAGACCCAAACACCTACTCGAAAATACCGAATAATAGTCGTCCGCAGGGTGGCCAATTGTCTTTGTAATTCTATCACTGGAGCCGTATAATCAAGCTTCATAATCAACTCAATTTCTCTAACCGAAGTAAAACAAACTAATACCGCCCACAAAGTGAACACCCCGCCTGTTAGTGCCATATACCACTGCGCTGCATGCTGGATACCAAACCCAGCAAAACAAAGCCCTCCGATTAAGTAAAAAGTGAAAGTTATCACCTTGACTCTAAGTAGGTTTTTCATTTTATCCCTGACCTTCTCCAAATTACCCTCTCGAATCACCTTGAGGTTAAGCTTCCAGTTTCTGTCCAATTTGGCTTCTACAGTAGCCCAAGTCGATTTCAAATTTTCCAATTCTATCTTTGCGTCCATTCTCGTTTGATTTTTTGTTTTATGCGATTGATTTTAGTGCCTACATTACTCACACTGATGTTGAGTATACTAGCGATTTCATCATGACTGTGATCATCTAGGTAGAGGATCATCAGTGCGCGATTTAGCTCATCCAGTTCAGCGATAAACTGATTGAGACGCAGAATATTTTCGTCCTGCTCATCTTCATCTGTAGTCTTTATATCCACGAATGAAGCCTCTTCCATTCGGTCAAAATGCTTGTTTCTTGTGATTTTTTTTCGATAAGCAGAGATTGCCACGTTTAACGCAATGCGGTAGACCCAAGTAGATCGCTTGAACCTATCATCATACTTGTGATAACTATTCCATAATTGGACGATCACTTCTTGTACAAGGTCCTTTTGATCCTCTGAATCTCTACAGTAGCTATGGCATATCTTAAAGATGATCCGTTTATGAGATTCGAGCATCTCCAAAAAAGCTTCTCTATCTGATTTCATATAGTTTGACTTAGTATAATACAGTCGCTGGACATTCTTATTTTTCTTTTCAAGAAACGAAGATTCAGCTGACATACCATTATTCGCAGCAACTGCTCCAAAATCACAGCAAAAAAACTTTTTTCACCAAATCACGGCTATCTCTCTTATTTCTTTGATTTGAAATATTCAATCAGCATTATAAAATTCAACAATTAATATTTCACAACTAAAATATTTTTAATTGTACTGAATCTTTTACCTTTGCAAAAGTTTCAGTGGTGTACTATTTTGCATAGTAAAACATACACCAATTTAAAAACACAGTGAAGATCGAACAAGAAATTATCGCAAGCATCAGAAAAATCATACGAGCCGTTGACATTTACTCTAACAGATTGAAAGAGCAAATCGGACTCAATTCCTCACAGTTGACCTGCCTCAACTATTTGAGCGAATACGGGCCTCGATCGATTTCGGATCTGGGCAAGATGCTGAATCTATCGCCGAGCATGCTAACCAATATCATAGATCAGCTAGAGTCCCGGCTCATGGTAGAACGTGTCAGGTCTGACAAAGATCGACGTATTATCAAGATAGAAATGACCAAAATGGGAGAAGAGATACTCTCCAACTCACCCATGTTTTTACATAAAAAACTGGAAAACAACTTATCAGACCTTTCACCAGACGAGCGAAAAAAAATTCTCGATTCGTTAGGGCTGTTGATCACAGCGATCGAGGCAGAGGATGTGGACTCTAGTCCTATCTTAGCTAGTGGTGAAAATGTGGTAGGCGAACCAGAAATCACAATTAATCAAGACGGAGAATTCAAGCCGAAACATTCATGAATCTAAAAATTGGGAAACCTCAAATTACAGATGGAAAAGAAATTTGGAAACTTATCAAACGCACAGGTAATCTAGACCTCAACTCAGAGTACTGCTACTTTATGCTAGCAGATCTCTATCAGGATCATTGTGCGATCATTACCTCACCGGATCATTCTGGTATTTTAGGATTTGCCTCTTGTCTGCCTCGTCAAGATCAAGCCAATACACTATTCGCTTGGCAGATATGTACTGACCCCTTGATACAAAAAAGAGGGATGGCCAAAAAGATGCTACAATTCGTCCTAGACAATCAAGACAAAAAATTCGAATACTTACAGGCGACCATTTCAGACGACAATCTGGGGTCGCAAGCACTTTTCAAATCAATAGCCAAGTCCTACGGGGCATCTATTGACAAAGAAATGTACATAGCGGCTGATGACTTCAACGACAGTCATGAGTCAGAATACATATACAACATCGGGAAATTGAACTATTAAAAAATAATGGAACAGGTAAAAAAACACGAATCAAATGTAAGAGGGTACAGCAGAAGCTTTCCCGTTACATTCACTAGCGCCAACGGTGCAGTTATTCACGATACGGATCACAAGCAGTATATTGATTTCTTGGCAGGAGCTGGCGCACTGAACTACGGTCACAATAACCCGTTCTTCAAAATGAAACTAATGGATTACATCGACAAAAATGGTGTAACCCATGGACTGGACCTTTCAACAGAGGCCAAAGAGCATTTCATCAACATCTTCAACAAATACATCCTCGAACCCAGAGAATTGAAGTACAAGATGCAATTCACAGGGCCAACAGGTACCAATACGGTAGAAGCAGCCATCAAACTAGCTCAGATCGTAACGGGCCGTACCAACATCATTACCTTCACCAATGGCTACCATGGTCATAGCAAGGGTGCACTGAGGCTAACGGCCAATGCACATTATAGAAAAGGATTGGAAAATGAACTTAACCAGTTCACGACCTTTATCCCATACTATGGCTTCTTAGATGGAGATTTTGACTCGGCAGACTATTTGGACAAAATCCTAAGTGACTCAGGTAGTGGTACAGATATTCCAGCGGCAATCATTCTGGAGACTATCCAGGGAGAGGGCGGTGTGAACATTGCTCCAAAAGAATGGCTTCAAAAGCTCAGAAGAATCACCGAAAAACATGACATCTTGATGATCGTAGATGATATTCAGGTAGGTTGTGGTCGTACAGGTAACTTCTTCAGTTTCGAAGATGCCGGTATCTACCCAGACATGGTGACACTGTCTAAATCACTGAGTGGGTACGGACTACCTATGTCACTGCTACTGATCAAACCAGAGATCGATGATTGGAAGCCTGGTCAGCACACAGGGACATTTAGAGGAAACAACCTCGCATTTGTCACAGCGGCAGAGGCCATCATCAAGTACTGGAAGGACGATGAATTCACCAAAGAAACACTAGCCAAGTCGAGCAAACTGCTCAGAATATTGAAGCAAATAGGTGAAGACCATAAAGAGATCATCACAGATGTCAGAGGTAAGGGGCTCATCGCTGCGGTAGAGTGTACCGATGCAGAAACAGCCAGTAGTATTACTGCTGAGGCATTTGACAATGGACTGATCATCGAAACCTGTGGCTCTAATGGCAACATTATCAAATTTTTGCCTCCGCTAAACATTCATGACAATTATCTCAACGAAGGAATTAAAATTTTTGAACAAGCTGTACAAAGCATAAATAAAGTAGAATTAGTATGATAGTAAGAACATTAGAGGAAATCCAAGCATCAGGCAATGAGGTGAAATCTGATGGCTGGACGAGTAGAAGGTATCTTTTGAAAAAAGATAAGATGGGTTTTTCATTTCATGAGACCATCATCGAGGAAGGTGCCAAACTCGAAATGCATTATAAAAATCATTTTGAAGCAGTGTACTGTGTCAAGGGAGAAGGCAAAATCACAGCACTTGCCAGTGGCGAGTCTTGGGATATCAAACCTGGCACCATGTATGCCCTCAACGAAAATGACAAACATATTTTAGAAGGAATCTCCGAAATGACCGTCATGTGTGTGTTCAATCCTCCCGTCACTGGGCAAGAAAAACATAACCCCGATGGCAGCTACTCGATCGTCGAGGAAGATGAGGTTTTAAATTAAAAACAACTATGGTAATAGAAGACTTGTATCCGTCACGTACCCAGGCAACAGCTCGGTGGATAGACAGACAAGATCCTGTCGTATATGCCAAGGACAAAAGAACCGATGCATTAACAAGAGAGCAAATCGACAGTTTTGAACGCGACGGATTTTTAATCATCAACAGTGTTTTCTCTCAAGAGGAAATAGATCAGTACAACGAAGAGTTCGAACGACTAGGGAATGACCCTATCCTGTCGGCCAAACAAGAGTTCATCAAAGAACCAGAAAGCCGAACCGTTCGATCCATATTCGCTGCACACAAGTTTAGCGACAAATACAAAGCACTGACCAACGATCCACGGATCAAGGACAAGGTAGAGTACTTGTTAGACGACAAAACCTACGTACATCAGGCTAGAATCAACGCCAAACCAGGATTCAAAGGGAAAGAATTCTACTGGCATTCTGATTTCGAGACTTGGCATGTAGAAGATGGTATGCCTCGCATGCGTGCTATCAGTTGTCTGATCACTATGACAGAAAACAAAAGTTACAACGGGTCTCTGATGCTGATCCCTGGTTCACACAAAAGATTCGTGAGCTGCATCGGCGAAACACCAGAGGAGCACTACAAAGACTCGCTACGCAAACAGGAATACGGTGTGCCTGATCAGGAAAGCCTCATCAAATGCTATAATGAAAATGGAATCGTAGTAGCTGAATGTCCTCCTGGATCTTTGATTCTGTTCGACTGTAACACGTTACATGGCTCTAATGGCAACATCACGCCACTGCCACGGAGAAATATCTTCTTCGTACTCAATGCCGAGTCAAACCGATTAGAGCAGCCATTCGGGGGCACCAAGCCACGACCAGATTTTATTGGACATAGGTAAGCGAATAGCAAGCTCTAGAATACATTTACGAAAGGTTTACGGATTGAACATTACTCACTCCGTAAACCTTTTTTTATAACTTCACACTTGTATCATTAAACAACAGACACATGCTCAACGACGCATTTTACGACTCTTTGGGACTTATGCTTTTCATGCTCAACCCCTTCTTGCTTATCGTCTATCTCATAGACCTAATCGAGGAGCTCGACTCCAAAACCTTCGCGACGGTACTAATCCGTGCTGGTATAATCAGTGGTGGATGTTATGTGATTTTCGCTGTACTAGGCAATGAAATCTTTAATACGCTGTTCAAAGCTGACTTTGCCTCCTTCCAGATTTTCGGTGGGATTATCTTTTTAATCACAGGGATCAAATATGTATTCGATGGTAACAAAGCAATCAAAAGCCTCCGTGGAGAGCCCAAATATGTACAAGGTGGTATCGTCATGCCTATCATGGTAGGGCCTGGCACCATCAGTGCGAGTATCATCGTAGGTCAAAGGCTAGATTACGCCCCCGCCATTGGTATTATATTGGTATCATTAGTCGTCTGCATCACCACAGTAATCCTCCTCAAAGAACTTTACACCAAAGTAAAAAAGAAGAACGAAGCGTTACTGCTCAAATACATCGATATCATCGGTCGAGTCGCTGCACTGTTGATCGGTACCTTCTCCATAGAGATGATCATGAGCGGAATCAAAGCATGGGTGGCCAAGTTTTAGCCTTCTAAAAAAATAGCCCTGTCAGCGTGCTACACGCTGACAGGGCTATTCATTTCTAATTGATTGATGAGTCCACGCATCAACGTAAAAAATTTTGATACTAAGCTCTAGTTGTCTTGACTCTTAGCTCCAATTCTAGAGATAAAATACACTGCAAACCCTGTGATGATCCCTGGCATCATTTCATAGACAATACTTCCCCAACCAATAAAATTCCAGCCTAGCGTAACTACCCCAGCCGAGATCATCATCGCCAGTGTCGTATTTGCATTGACGGGCTTGTTGAGCATACGCATCGTGATCACAGGCCCAAACACCGTTCCCAATACCGCCCAAGCATAAATCACGATCTCAAAGACACTGCTATGCCCATACAATGATATACCCACTGCAAATAGCGTAATCCCTATCGTAAACAGCTTGCTGATGCGATAACTGTTCTTGAACTGCGGAAAGATGTCATTGGATAACGAGGAAGTACAACTGATCACTAGAGAATCAGCTGTAGAAATCGTCGCGGCAAATATCCCTGCTAGCATAATCCCCACTAAATAGTCGGGCAGCAACCGCATCGACATCATCGGAAGTGCTAACTCAGGATCGAAATCACCTTCACCTGTCAGTACGATACGAGACAACAGCCCTACGCCTATGGCCAAGGCATAAAATCCCGTAAACCATGAGTAGTAATACATCCTTACTTTTTTGATATTCTTTGTACTATCGAGCGTCATATAGCGTACCATGATGTGCGGCTGACCGACGACTCCAAACCCTGCAAACAACCAACCGACCGCCACCAATAGTGAGGCTGATAAAGTCATTTCGGGATTAAAAAGACTCATATAGCCTACTTTGACTTCTCTCAGGCTACTAATGGTTTCGGTCCAGCCTCCACTATAATCCACCGCATAGTATAGCAAAGTCCCCATAGCGATAAACATCACGATCGACTGTGCAGCATCCGTCCAGATTGAAGCCCGTATTCCCCCCGAAAAACAATACAATAGCACCAAAACAGCCCCCGAAACCACGCCAATCCATTGATCCCAGTGCAATGTCACCGCCAGTGCCTTTCCTCCAGCACTAAACTGAGCTGCAGCATACGTGCTCAAAAACACAAAACTGATCAGCCCACTCAGTAGACGTATACTCTTTATAATCTTACCCTCATGATTAGCGATTAAACTTCCAAAACTCAGAATATTGTACTTGGCGCTCAAGTCACGCAGCTTACCATACACGAGCATCGAACCCATAAAATCTCCCAATATCCAGCCCACCATCAACCAGACAGACTCTAGTCCTGCCACATAAGTATAGCCTATCATCCCGATAAACATATAACCACTGTTGTTAGTCGCTACAGCAGAGAGAGCTACCAGCCAAGGTTTCACATCCTGACCTGCGAGCAGATAATCTTTGGTGTTTTTTTGTTTTTGAATAGAAGAACCAACTCCTATCCCAGCGAATAGAAGCAACATGAGCACAAATACTACAATCATAGATATTTCAATATTAAACTATATGGCTGCAATTTAAGCAAATTGTGCTCACCAGTCAATTTCACACCATTCGGTCCAAAATCACCGTGTAGTCATACTGAAGGTCTTCATGTAGCGTAGCTACGGATTTTCGAATAGCTGTCATTTGGCGTTGATAGATATTGAATAGCGTGGTATTGCGCTGCAGCGGAGGATCAAAGTCAATTAGCGATTGGCAGTAGTAAGTTAACAACTCCACCTCGGTCTCCTTTTTCTTCGAATAGCGTATATATTTTTTGGTTAGCCGCAGAATCTTACGCGCACTTTTGTTGATATAGTAGTAACTAGCGTTGTTGATTTCGGCAAACAATTCATCCATCTCCAGCTTCACACTTTCGATATAGGATGCCTCATCTTGTGCCTCATACAAGAGGTAGGTCAGGAGCTCTTTGTTCTCCTTTTTGAAGCGAGATAGCTGCAAGCACAGCTCCATCAGTTCGGTTTCTGACTTTTCTTTTAGTACTTGTTTGAGTTCTCTGACTGTGGCTGCTTTCATGGCTATCTATTATCAAAGGCAATTTAAGACCATTTCTTTTGATCCGAATCAGCGATCACAAATAATGTATGACAACTAGAAATGGAAACATTATCATTTTATACGAAACTTAAAGCGTACCTTTGCAGCTTAACAACGAAATGATATTTGTAATGAATGGTCATTTCATTAACAGATTATATGTCATTTGAAAAACTAGGTCTCTCTGATAAAATATTAGAGGCGATCACCAAAAAGGGCTATACGAGCCCATCTCCTATTCAGGAAAAAGCAATTCCAAAAATACTAGAAAGAAAAGACGTCTTGGCCTCCGCTCAGACAGGTACAGGTAAGACGGCAGGGTTTACCCTCCCACTCTTACAAATTCTAAACCAAGGTCAGCAACTACGCAACCGGCCTGTACGTGCATTGATCCTCACGCCCACGCGTGAGCTAGCTGCTCAGGTATACGAAAATGTACGTGAATACAGTACGTACACCGACCTCCGCTCTACCGTTATATTCGGTGGGGTCAATGCTGGTCCTCAGATCAAAACACTCAACAGGGGCGTAGATGTATTGGTCGCAACACCAGGTCGTCTACTAGATCTACACAACCAGAAGGTGTTTTCGCTGGACAAAGTAGAGATCATGGTACTCGACGAAGCAGACCGCATGCTCGACATGGGGTTCTCTCGGGATATCAAAAAAATAATCAACTTGTTGCCAGAGCGTAGACAAAACCTGCTTTTCTCAGCTACCTTCTCCAAGGAGATCAAAAAGCTGGCCAGTGCCATGCTACACAACCCTGTCTTGGTAGAGGCTACACCAGAAAATACTACAGCAGAAAAAGTTATTCAAAAAGCCTACCGTGTCGATCAAAAGCAGAAACCAGCTGTAGTCATCAAAATGATCACAGAAGGAGACTGGCACCAGGTGCTGATTTTCACCCGAACAAAACACAAAGCCAATCGCCTCAGTGAAGTACTCGTGAAAAAAGGGATTAGCTCAGCAGCCATACATGGCAACAAAAGTCAAGGAGCACGTACCAAGGCTCTCGATGGATTCAAAAAAGGAACTGTCCGAGTACTCGTAGCGACAGATATCGCAGCCCGTGGGTTGGATATTCCTCTACTCCCACACGTCATCAACTTTGAACTCCCTAACGTACCCGAAGACTATGTACATAGAATCGGACGTACAGGTAGAGCTGGCGCCAACGGTGAGGCTATTTCCCTCGTCAGTATTGATGAAATCGAATACCTACGCGATATCGAAAAACTGCTTGGCCAAAGCCTAGGAGCAGAAATCATTGAAGGGTTCGAGCCCACCGAAACAGCACCACCAAAAGGTGCTAGCAAAAAGCCACAGAACAAAGGGCAGCACAACCGTCGTGGAAATGGAAATGGTGGTGGAGGAAATACTAACAATTCCAACAGTGGAGGTGGTAACAAAAAACCATTCAGAAGAAGACGGTCAAGACAGTCTTAAAAATAAATCAACACCACAAAAAAGGTCTAAGAACACAATGTTCTTAGACCTTTTTTTATATCCTAATCAGCAGACTGATATTGATTACAACCATCATAGTCAATGGTTCCTTCATATGATTTGAGATAGGCCAAAATAGACTCTGCGGTAGTCAGCTCTCGGACTTCAGCATCCTCTAAGGCAAAGTAACTGTCATATACTGCCGCGATATAATCATTCATTCCGAGGGTTAAAATCACATCATCCTCCAATTCTACTCCAGCAGCATCATAAATGCATAGTCCTTCACATTCTCCATTCACAGTAATTCCACTCATGTGAAACCCATCACCTGTACCGATCAAAAACTCCTTGATCTCTGCCACTGATTTAGTGAAAACCACACTCCCGTTATTGAACGGGTCTACCTCGAATATTTCTAAACGAGTAATCTCTCCCTTATCAATAGTGGACCGTACACCACCACCGTTTTGAATCGAAAAATCAACCTGCATGTAATCTCTCAACGCATCGGTATAAAAACACCCTGTCTCTGTACCTGTATGGTCTACAGCAGAAAAACCAACGACTTCATCTAAATCTGGCGCTTCATTATAACTCGATATAATACTTTGTAAGTCTTCATCAATGGGTTGCTCGTCCGCTAAACTGATAAATGACACTTCATATTCCACGACGGTTTTGTTCTCGATTGTAAGATCTATTCTTCCAAGATTAGCCAAATAGGACCCACTTTGCACAATCGGTATGCCCGACACCTCTTCATTAATAATCTGGTGAGAGTGTCCTCCAATGATCAAATCAAAATAAGGAAAATTCTCTGCTAAATATCGATCAGAACTAGACCCTAGATGCGTGAGGGCAATATACATATCTGCGTCCTCGGTGGTTTTCAAATCCGAAAACTCTCCTACAATGTCATAAAAGTGCTGAAAAGAAAAGTCAGCAACTCTCCAAGGGTGAGATGATGGTATAACCCCATCTGGTTTTCCCCCAGTCTCTACTAAGCCTAACACTGTGATTTTGAGACTTCCCACCTCGAAGGTCACATAGTCGTCTGGCTGTGTCAACCCAGAATCCTGCACATCTATGTTGGCACATACCCACTCAAACTCCGCCTGTGCCATTCGTTCCTTTAGGACTTCAGGCCCATAGTCAAACTCATGGTTGCCAATCACACTGGCATTGAACCCCGACCGGTTCATTAGGTCGATCATGGGAGAACCTTTCTCTACATGCTGATCCACGATAGGGTTTCCCGAAAAAATATCCCCTCCGCATAGCAGCAAAGTATTTCCTTCGTTCCTTTCAGCATCTACCAATGCTTTCACTTTGGCAAAATTGTCTATTTGTCCATGAGGGTCATTGACAAAAAATATAGTTAATTCCTGAGCCGTTGAGTCCTCAAAGCCATTATCAGATTGAGGGTTATTTTCTTTACACCCTAAAACCAATATTACAAATATGAACCAATAACTGTGTCGTATCATGAGTTTCTTGTTTAAACCATGAAATTAGTCTCAACGCCACAAATTCACCAACGAATTGTCAAAAGACAGAAAATCATAATACTCACGTAATGTCAAAGCAACTAACTACGGTTTTTAGCCAAGTATCTTCGTCTCATGACCATCGAGGCTAGTCGTATTCTTTTCTTCCCAATAAGTATGTATGCGTTCGTCTCCTTGCTTTTGCCAATACACCTCCAATTCGGTTCGCTCTTCTTTGAAATCCATGAAAGGTACAGCCATGCCACATGAGGCCTGTACGAGATCGATCTCCATCTCTATGATCTGACGAGATCCCTTAATCTCAGGGAATTGCCCAATATATGCACCATAACCTTCATCTCGGGGATGAAAAATTTTGGCATGACCATAGAGTCGCAGAATCAGAGGCTTCCCCTCAAAGGCGCAAAACATGATCGTCATCCGATCACGCTCTAGCAGATGTGTTGCTGTTTCATTCCCACTACCCGTGAGGTTGAGCCAAATGATTTTGGATGGGCTCAGGACGCGAAACGAATCCATTCCCTTGGGCGAAATATTGACTCGTCCTTCGGCCATAGCTGTGCCTACAAAAAATATTTTTTGTGCTGCAATAAACTCTTCCAAAGCAGGCGTAAGCTGCGCGAGTTGTTTTCCCATTTTAAGTATAGTTTAGATCTGCCGGTTGATTACAACCAATTTTTGCGTTTGAAATAAATGAACATACCGACAAATGTCAATCCCATCACTCCCCATACCGCTTGATATCCATAGCGAAATTTCAGCTCAGGCATGTATTCGAAGTTCATTCCATATACCCCTGCGATGAACGTCAGCGGGATAAAAATGGTTGCCACAGTCGTGAGTACCTTCATCGTCTCATTCATTTTTTGACTCAGAGACGAAAAATAGATATTACTCAAACTGTCTAGCGAGTTGACCGTTGAGCTGATTTCTTCAATAGCGCCTTCACAGCTACTCATCAAGTCCATGTAATACTTGTGCGTAGATTTAGCGATGAATACAGACTCACGGCTAGATATTGCACGAAGTGCGTCTTTGAATGGTGTCAATGATTTTTTGATGGTTTGGGAGAGCTGTTTGAGATGCTCCATCTCTACGATAATGTCCTGCGTGGGATTATCAAAGACCCGCTTTTCGAGCCGCTCTACCTTGGTATTGATCCACTCGATGGTCTCGTAGTAGTTGTCCAAAATCGCATCGAGCAACTGACAAACTAGAAAATCTGCCTTTCGGGTACGAATCAGACCTAACTTCTCCACGATTTTATTTCTGATGTGATCAAAGTGGTCTCCCTCTTCCTCCTGAAACGAAACGACATAATCTCTTCCCAGCACGAAAGACAACTGCTCTACTTTCAGGCTTTCTTCCCCATCCTTTAGGATAGACTTGATGCTAAAAAACAAGTAAGTATCATACTCATCCACCTTTGGCCGCAACGTAGTATCCAGAATCTGACGCTGTGTGATCCGGTCGAGTTTGAGGTTCTTGCCTATCTTTTCGATAATATCAACATCATGGAGACCGTAAACATTGACCCAGCTGACTTTCTGATTCGAAAACGCAGCAGCATAATCCATCGGGCCTTCGACATCTCTTTTGTCTACCATTTTGGCATCATACTGATAAAGCTGTACGGTGACTTCTTCTACTTTTTTCTTCCCGATGAAGGCGACCTTACCTGTTTCCTTCGCCTTGGTTTTTTGATCCGTATATAGTGTAAGTGGTAGGCTCACTAGGGTTTTCAGTCCTGTAAATAGTAGTTTGTCAGGTCTGGTGATATCAAAATCTTTCATCTATCGTTTGGTCTAGTCCTCTGGGACAGTTCTAATTTTTCGTCCCTATAAAAGTAAAGGATATTCTATACCTAGCGAGAAAAACCAAAACAAGATTGATGCATTTGTTTTGTACTAAACCACCTTATTTTCGACGGACGATCACACGGGTAAAAGCACGCGTCGTAGGGTACTGGCGGTGAGGGGTTAGGTTATTTGCCACGATCGCCACGAGTAGCAGGATCAATACACCTGAGAGAACTGGCGACAGCACATACATATAGCCCATGGCCTTGATCTGTGCCGAGCCCAACACCGCTATCAATGCAGTAGCACCTCCAGGCGGATGTAGCGTTTTGGTCATTTGCATCCCGATAATGGACAGAGACACAGCCAGTGGTGCGGCGATCAGGGGCGTATGAGGGAAAACTAACTGAACGGTCACACCTACTATCGCCGATACCACATGACCTCCGACCAAATTGCGAGGCTGAGACAGGGGGCTCTGGATGGCACCATAGATCAGCACACTCGATGCTCCGAATGACCCGATCAAAAACAAATTATCGTTGACATTGAGAAAAGTATGCTGTAGCAACCCTATCAAGCCTATCCCTATGAATGACCCCAAAAACGAACAGGCATACTCTCGAAAATCTATCAGGGTCTCTCTATATAGAATGTACTTGACGAGTCGGATTTTCCTATGTATGCGTTTCTTCACTGCTTTATTGATTATTTGCAGTCGCAAAACTACGTAGTTGGCATGCCTCAACGCCGAGGGTTGATTGAGATAAATTTGACTTGAAGCTTAATTTTTTTCAATCAACAAAACTCCGCTTTGCTGTAACTTGCGACCATGGAATTGAAACACCTACGTTTGATCAAAACAATCGCTGATGAAGGCAACATTGCTAACTCATCACAGAAGCTGTTTTTGACCCAATCTGCACTCAGTCATCAGCTCAAAGAGGTCGAAGAACGTCTAGGGTTCAAAATTTTTTCGCGAAAGCGAAACGAATGGAAACTAACCGAAGAAGGTGCCGAACTCTATCAACTCTCCACCAATGTGCTGACCTCCATCGATGAAAAGCTCACCCACATCAAGAAAATCCAACAAAAGACAGGAGGAAAAGTACGTGTGAGTTGCGAATGCTATTCGTTTTATCGTTTGTTTCCACTGTTTCTACAGGACATGTCTTTGGTCTATCCCAACATCGATATCGAACTCGTATTCGATGCGACCCATCAGCCCATTACTAAGCTACTATCTTTGGAAATCGACTTGGCGATCGTGACCTCTCCGTCTTCTGTCCAAAGTTTGTCCTGTGTAGAAGTGATGCAGGACGAAGTGATGATGCTGATGCACAAAGAACACCGCCTGGCCGAAAAATCTTATATAGAGGCAGAGGATTTTGCAGACTTGCACCTACTGATACATTCCTATCCACTGGAGACGGTATCTGTATACGAGCACTTCCTCAAACCCAACCACATCCTCCCAAACAAAATATCCGACATCCCACTGACAGAGGTCGCCATCGAGATGGTCCATGCCAATATGGGCGTGATGTGCGTGCCCAAATGGTGTCTCAAATCTTTTGACCTACCCAAAGACCTGATTTTTAAACCAATCAGCCAAAACGGCCTCCAGCGAAAACTCTATATCGTCGTGCGCAACAATGACATGACCAAAGATCACTTCAAGGATTTCGTCTCGACATTCGACGAAAACATCAACAATGACCAATCGGTTCTATAGTCGCGAACAGGCTATTATTTATCTCTCATCATCCTCAAGTTCTCTTTATCGATAAATTAAGATGGGCACAAGTGATTATTTATGGCAGACATGAATATAAATTCGCGCCTGCTTTGTTTTACCAGCAGGATGTATGACCTTCCTTAATATTATTACGAACAAACTCTTATGAAAACTATTGGTCGAAAGGACAAAATCGACTTGCCTGAATTTCAACTATTCGAGATCGATGCTAAAATAGACACTGGAGCCTATGGCAATGCACTTCATTGCCATCATACCAAAATCGAAAAGCGAAACGGAGTAGACACCCTTTCGTTTCAAATCTTAGACCCTGATCATCCTGACTATGAAGGTCAGGTATTTTATACGAGCAAATTCAGTGAGAAATCTGTCAAAAGCTCAAACGGTGAGCTTGAACATCGGTTCTTGATCAAGACAGAGATTGTCCTTTTTGGCGAAACGACCGAAATAGAATTTTCACTCACAGATCGCAGCAACATGAGAAACCCCATCTTGCTCGGTCGCACCTTTCTGTCGGGTAACTACCTGGTAGATGTACAACTAAAAAACTTATCTTTTAAAAAGAAACCCATATCATGAAAATTGCAGTATTATCCCGAAACCCTAAGCTATACTCCACCAGCAGGCTAGTAGAAGCCATCCAAAAGCGTGGACACCAAGCAGTGGTGCTGGATCACATGAAGTGTGATATCATCATGGATAATAAAGGGCCTTATATAAATTATGAAGGTGAAGTAATCAACGATATCGACGCGATCATACCGAGGATCGGTGCCTCGGTGACATTCTACGGTACTGCTGTCGTACGACAGTTCGAGATGATGAATGTATTCTGTGTGGTCGATTCTATTGCCATCACACGATCACGAGACAAACTCCGCAGCTTACAAATCCTCTCTAGCTCTGGAGTCGGCATGCCCAAAACTGCCTTCACGAACTTCAACAAGAAAGAAAACAAAGTGCTCAAGCACATCGGCCAAGCACCAGTAGTCATCAAGCTCCTCGAAGGGACTCAAGGTCTCGGTGTGGTACTGGCCGAAACCAACAAAGCAGCTACTTCGGTCATCGAGGCATTCGAAAGCCTGAAAACCCGTGTCATCCTACAAGAATTCATCGAAGAGGCAGGCGGAGCAGACATCCGTGCCTTCATCGTCAACGGCGAAGTGGTCGGTGCGATGAAGCGCCAAGGAAAAGAAGGAGAGTTTAGGTCTAACCTGCACCGTGGGGGTGAGGCCAATGTGATCAAGCTGAGCCGTGCCGAAAAATCAACTGCCCTTAAAGCTGCCAAAAGCATGGGACTAGCAGTCGCTGGTGTAGATATGCTACAGTCTAAAAATGGGCCACTCGTACTAGAAGTAAACTCCTCACCAGGACTAGAAGGAATCGAAAAAGCCACAGGCATAGATGTCGCCGAAAAAATAATAGAATACATCGAAAACTCGACAAAGAAAAAACGCGTCAACAAAAAGAAAAACGCCTAAATCTCGAGGGATAATAACCCATGCAAATCCATAATCAGGAAATACTACCCGGTGAAACCAAAAACGTAATCGTCAATATCGCGCGACTGCCCTCGCACTCGCCGATAGAGATTACGATCACGGTATCACGAGCGCTAGAGGATGGGCCAACCGTCCTCTTGATGGGTGGACTTCATGGTGACGAAATCAACGGAATAGAAATCGTACGTCGACTCATCGAGCACGATCAACATCTCCCGATCAAAGGCACTACGATTTGTATCCCGATTATCAACGTATACGGTTTCATACATTTCTCTCGCTATGTGCCCGATGGAAAAGATGTCAACCGGTCGTTCCCTGGCAACAAAAACGGATCATTAGCAGCTAGGGTAGCCTATTTTCTGATGAAAGAAATCATACCGAAAATAGACTATGGTTTAGATTTTCATACAGGTGGTGCGGATAGAACCAATTACCCACAGGTCAGGTGCGTAATGTCAGACCCTAAAAATGCTGAATTGGCAGCAGTGTTTGCTGCACCATTTAGCTTGCACTCTGCCTATCGATCTAGGTCTCTCCGCTGGGCAGCCGCTAAACTTGGCAAAAAGATTTTGGTATATGAAGGAGGCGAATCGTCACGGTTCGATCAGTATGCCATTGAGCAAGGTATCAAAGGAACAATGCGTCTATTGGCACACCTCGGTATGCGAGATGAAGAGGCCTATGAAAAAGAATATGAAAGCGTACTAATCAAGTCCTCCTCATGGATACGCGCCAAAGCCTCAGGGCTTTTCCTCACTGAGGTGAAAAGTGGACAGAAGGTGAAGAAAAATCAAGTTGTAGGGTACATAGCTGACCCATTCGGCGAATTCAAAGTACCTGTCAAATCCAGTGCATCAGGATATGTCATCGGGCTCAACAACAACCCGATCCTCCACCAAGGCGATGCAGTCATGCATATCGGTGTGATTAAAAACGTACTACCGGAGTAAGGATACGTCCAGGTTAAGCACCTTTCGAACGAACATCACTGTAATGGGACTGATAAAAATCGTCACCGAGATCACGATCACAGTCATCTGATAACTAAACGTCGAAATAATATCTGCTTGATGACCAATAGAGGCTAATACAAAACTGAACTCGCCAATCTGTGCTAACAACGAACCGCCATACAAACTTTCGTTCCAGCTATTGCCCAATAGCTTTAGCAGAAAGGCATTGATCAGCATATTACTGATATAGACGGTCAGCACCAAACTCCCAATCACCAACCAATGCTCTAAGATAAAACTCGTATCAATCAACAGACCTACGGACAGAAAAAACACCGAGACCAATACGATCCTAAACGACCGCAAACTATCGTGCAACCATGTCGTGGCTGGTGTAGCATGTACAAGCAGACCTGCGACGAATGCACCCAGACCCGCCGACAGGCCAAAGAGTGAAGTAATCAACGCCATACCAAAACAAACAATCAAGGCAGCAAAAACTTGAAGTTCTTGATCATTCTTCAGTTGTTTGATAAAAGGCACGCGCAACGAACGGCGTTTAAACATATAATAAAGCAAGCCTCCGATAAGCAGAGCTCCGACGAGCTGAAGACCTATCTTCTCCATGTCTAGGCCATCCGTGTCGAACAAACTCATCACAATGATCATCGGTACGATCAAGATATCCTGAGTGATGAGGATACTAATCACATTTTGCCCAATTTTGGTTTTGAAGATTTTGTTGTCTTCCAAAAGGCGAATCACCACAGCCGAACTGCTCAAGGAAATAATGAAGCCCAAAAGCAACATGCGTTTAAAATCCCAACCGAGAAAAAAACCAACAGTCATCATCGCCATCACGCTAATAAACACCTGCAGTCCAGTCCCAAACACAGCAATACGCCACTTCTTCACAAAATCATGCAGGGAGATTTCCATCCCGATAAAAAACATCAGGATAATCAAACCCAACTCACCCATGAACTCTGCAGTCTCTGTATCCGGCACCAACTGCGTCCCAGACGGACCTACGACTATTCCAGTCAGAATGTAGGCTATAATGTAGGGTTGATTGGCCCTTTTGAGCAACAGGCTCAAAATCAGAATTAAACCAAATACCCCCAGCATAATATTGAGCTCAGTAGCTAAGGCGGTGAGAAGTAGAGTCATTGTATACATATCAAGAATAAAAATACGCCATAATATTCGATACCCGAAAATCCATAAGGCACAAAAAAACCTGACCCTACTATGGAAAGCATGATCAGGCGTAACCTACGTTTGAATCTTAACGTCAACCTATCACTCCTTTATGTATACACTTTATCAGATTCGTCCGGGGCATGTCAAAACTAGCAGTCAATCCGCAACCGCCTAGACATAGGATATATACCCAAACAAGACCATAGCAACTAGAGGTATACGACTATCAAGCATGTTGCGTCACTAGCATCGGTAATCCTAAATACTTATAAAGCCCAACATCCAAATATGATGTTTCTACTGAAATATTGGACTTAGTAATGAAGTATCTGTGAGAAGGTAAAAACCGGAATGATTATCCAGAACTAGTCTTTCAAAATAGATGTAACGACATATATATTGCAGGCTCTAAAATATAAAACATATCGAATCAGGTCACTGATCGACGAAAGATAAGGTTAGGTTAAATAGGTTAGCTTAGGGAGACGCCCTAAGTTCTATTCGGGTTGGGAGAGTTTGCTTCCGACCCGTTTTTTTTTGTTTAAAATTTTGAACAAAAAAGTCCCACAATCTCAGGGGCCATAGGCTACTCATCGAAATTCATCACGTCCAGCACCCCGCAAAACAGTCCATAAGAAAACAAACTTGGCATATACCAACACTTACAAATGACCAATCCATTGAAAAAAGTGCTGCATAAAACACAACGGTAAGGGGATAATTGTTCCTTTTTAGCACGTCATATCTACTACATGTATCCAGACGTAATGAATTTCCCATTCATTTTGAATAATATTAAAGATTGAAACATGACTAAATGACTATGCAATCACAATTAAACAAGAACAGATTATTTATAGCCAGTTGCTTTGCGCTGCTGACGACTGCCTTTGCCTTTGGTATTCGCGCTGGGATCATGAACGACCTAGTCGCTGACATGAGCCTGACGGATCGCCAGCTCGGCTGGATCAACTTCATGGGTATCTTCGGTTTTCCGATCGCCACACTAATCGGCGGGCCGCTCTACAACACGCTCGGGCCAAGAAAAATAGGTAATGTGGCATTCATCTGTCACTTTATCGGGATCACCTTTTCGATTCTATCCAATAGCTTCTACACACTATTCTTCTCTACATTCTTCATCAGTTTTGCCAACGGTATGGTCGAGGCAGCTTACAACCCGATGATCGCCTCGATGTACACCGAAAAACGCGCAACGATGCTCAACCGATTCCACGTTTGGTTTCCTGGCGGGATCGCTATAGGGTCTATCTTGGCACTATTGGTTGCCAACATCGGCTGGGGGTGGCAACTGAAGCTATCGATCATGTATATCCCTGCTATCATTTATTTCGTGATGTTCCGTGGACAAACATTCCCTGAGACACGCAGCGAATCTAGCAGCTCGACTGCCGAAAATTTCAAAGCCATCCTGAAGTCACCGATCTACTGGGTGATGCTGATCTGTATGGCACTGACTGCCACGACAGAACTCGGGACACAGTCCTGGGTAGAAAGAATCCTCGCCAACTCAGGCGCACAACCGCTCCTAGTGCTAGCCATGGTGACAGTACTGATGGCTGTCGGTAGGTTCTTCGCTGGACCACTGATTCACAGACTCAACATCACGGGCGTCCTGTTGTCATCAGCAGTGATCGCATCAGTAGCCATCTATCTAATGAGTATCGCCACGGGTGGTATGGTCTATTTCGCAGCGATCTTGTTCGCCATCGGCGTGTGCTACTTCTGGCCTACGATGATCTCCTTCATCGCGGAGTACCAGCCCAAAACAGGTGCGCTCGGCATGTCGCTAATTGGTGGAGTGGGTATGCTCGGGTTATCGATCTTTCAGCCCATCATCGGTGGGTGGATCGAAGGACACCGTGCCACCAAAGCAGCAGAGGGCCTCACGGGCGAAGCATTAGAGCTCGCAGCTGGTCAAGCCACACTGGCGAATATCGCCATCATCCCTATGCTCCTGATCGGGGTGTTCTTATTCATATTTTTCTGGCAAAGAAAACAAGCAAGTCAGGCTTAATACAAGATTAAAAAACAACCCCTCGCTGACTGGTCAGTCAGCGAGGGGTTAACCTCCACAGGGCTATGAAGTGTTCTATGCACAGGACTCTTGCTAGCTATCAACAGCAGTCTGTGTTTTTGTACTGCACCCACACCTCCCCGTATCTGTATGTATCTATCTATAACCTGTCAACTTATTTCAGGACGATTCCAAAGTATGCTCTGGGGCAGACAAAGTACGGTCTCGGGAAGTTGAAGTATGCTCTGGGGCAACTGTAGTATGGGTTTTTCAATGCAATTATGCGTTGGGGAAGTTGAAGTGTGTTCATGGGTGGATAAAGTACGCTCTCGGGAAATCAAAGTATGGGTTTTCCCCAATCGCATTGACTAGCTAAGCGTTTAATATTATCTCCGATTTTTATAGATACGCCTCATTTTGATCCGTCTGCGCAGACTTTGTCCCAAACCTACTGAGGCTTTACCAAAAACCTACTGATACTTTGCCACAAACCTGCTGTGACTTTACGCTAAACCTGTACAGGTTTGCTAGAAAACCCGCGCATCATTGCTAGAAATCCGCGCAGACTTTAGATCAAACCTGCGCAGATTTTGAGACGAATCTGCACAGATTTTGCTCCGAACCCGCGCAGACTTTAGATCAAACCTGCGCAGACTTTGCTCCGAATCTGCGCAGACTTTAGGTCAAACCCGTGCAGACTTTGAGACGAATCTGCACGGGTTTTTGAAAAGACAAAAACAGCCCCTTTCTGCAGCCTACAGGGCAGTATTTAGCATCACGGTTTCCTTCCCGATGGCATCAGGAGCAAATCCAAAGGCTCGGAGACGTCAGGAGAAAACCCCAACACACTTCACTGAATAGCCCCCTGTATCTAGGTATATATAGGCTGTACTTTGATCTTAGAGGCTCGCTTGCTTGTATCTATCCAGGCTAAGGGGTATTCTTGGGGATATCAATGACTGACATAGTGTTGATACCAATAGTATATATACGCAATTGCGTATAGCGAAGTGTTGTGCTTCATGCCAGAAGGAGACCGTACTTCTAAGTTAAAGTAAAATGACAGATAACTATAAAGACGAAATATTACCAAGGTTAGCAAAGAGTAAAATATACAGTACTTTAAAAACCAAATGTAAGAATAAAGACAATGAAGTCATTGCTCTTGTTGACCAATCCGTATACTACGCTCATCAAAGAACAAAAACAATCATTAAACACATGGGGGAATTCACTCTTCATGATAGTGACCATTTGTTTAGAGTTTTATACTTGATGGAAAAACTGCTTACTGATGATAATATTGAAAAGTTATCCTCACCAGAACTAATGCTTTTAATTCTTAGTGCCTTTTTTCACGATATAGGAATGGCTCCAAATGAAGAAGAAATTATTGCATGGAAAAAGGTTTGGGATAGGGTTCCTGAGTTGAATGATACTGAGTCGGTAGAATATAACAATTTTAAAAGGTTCTATTCAGCTAGACCTGACCAACATGATTTAATACTTGACCTTATCTCACAAGGCAAGAATACTCAGGCAGAAACAATAAAGGGATATTTAATTACGGAATATATCAGACAAACTCATGCTGAAAGGGCTAGAGAAGTAATCGAGAAGGATTGGAACAATAAAATTGTATTCCGCGATACTGATTTAACAGTAGAACTTGCGCAAATTTGTTTTAGCCATAATGAAGAAGCTTTGTCTGTTCTGGAATTGGATAAAAACCTACTATGTGCAGTTGATACATACTCAAACTTAGCTTTAGTAGCAACAATACTTAGGTTAGCAGACATATTGGATTTTGATGGAAAAAGGACTCCTTCTATACTTTTTTCACACTTATATGTTAGACACCCTATTTCATTGAAAGAATGGAATAAGCATAGAGCTATTGAGGCATGGGATATAAAACCTAATGAAATTAAGTTTAGTGCAAAATGCACTCATCCTGCTATTGAAGCATCAATACATGAATTTTGTAATTTAATTGACCATGAGCTTAGCGTTTGCAATAACATTATTACTGAAATAAATTATTTCAATAAAGCTCAAGAATTTGATTTGGAAATCAAGATTCCATTTAAGGTTAATAGAACCAAGATTAAAACCAAAACATCAATTCGAAATAAACCAATATATAAATACAGAGACACAAAGTTTAACCTAAGTAAAAACCAAGTTATTGAGTTATTAATGGGGACAAAGCTTTATGGAAACCCTGAAGTTGCTCTACGAGAGTTATTGCAGAATTCTATTGACGCATGTCTACTTAGGGACGCTCAGGAAAAAGAATGGGGGAATAATTATACTCCTGAAATTACAGTAAAATATTACTCAGAAGATGAAAATGATGTTTTGGAAGTTTTTGATAATGGAACTGGGATGGACCAGTATATAATAGATAATTATTACTCAAAAATAGGTTCATCATTCTATAAGTCAACAGACTTTTATAATCTCAAATCAGAGTCTAAAGCTGAATTTTATCCAACTTCTCGATTTGGCATAGGAATTCTGTCTTGCTTTATGATTTCAGATGTTTTAATTGTTGATACCAAAAGAGTTTATGCCCCTCATGAATCGAGTGAGCCTATAAACATAACGGTTGAAGGTCAAGAGAGTATTTTCTGGATTAAAGATGGCAATAGAAAAGTTCCTGGAACAACAACCAAATTAGTCTTAAGAAAAAATAGGAATCCATGGCAAAAAATGTCAGAGGAACGATTTATTAGAAGTGTTGAGAATGTAATACCAAACCCACCGTTCACAATAAATATTAATACTTTATCACAGAATAAAAAAAGAGATGAAAATAGTTTTAAAGAACTAAAGGCTTCTTCATTATATGATTATTCATGGGATGAAAATGAGAATATTAAGACATTTAATATAGAGTTAAACCAAGAAAGTAAAGGCATTGTTGGTTCTGCAACAGTTGCAATCTTAGAGAGTGAAGGCAAACCTGTAGATAGAATTGAGTTAAATTCAAAAGAGGTCGAGGTTGAAGGTGAAACTTTTACGCTAGAAAGAGAAATGCACATTGCAGAGAATTCAATTGAGGAATCTTCAAAATCAATAACAATTAGTGATGATGGTGATATTAGAGAGGATGATTCGACGAGAAATTTTGCACGCTCAAAGTCGGTAATTGCTTTGCATGGTATTGAAATTCCATCTTCATTGTTTCCTGATTATTGGGCTCAAAAGAACAATCAAGTGAAAATATTATGGCCATTCCCATTAGTAATTGTTGCAGACGTGTGCGGAAACCGTGATTTGGATTTAAATTCTGCTAGAACGGAAATTATTCAAAGTGATAAATGGTTTGATTTCGAAGAAGAACTAGCATATCTAATTTGTAAAAAAATATCAAATAAGGTATCAAAGAAATACTGGAATGAATTACAGGAAATATTTAAACAAAGAACAAAGAATGAGACTTTTTTGAGAGCTCTAGAACGATTAAATAAAGTACGAAAGCACAATCAAGTAGACGGCTGACGCTCAAATGACCGCCAGTGCGCCTCTCACCCCAACTCGTCCTCGTTTGTAACGAGGACGCTTTTTTTAAGCATTTGCAATGCGCTTTTCTACATTCAGCATGAGGCACTTTCAAGTTAGTTAAAAGCAGAAAGGTTCTCAATCCCTACCCTACAGAACAGATGGGTTTGAAGAATAGCATACTAAAATGGCCGTAAATCTATAGTGGCTAATCTGAGATATGGCGGGGTTTCCAAAGTGCAGAGCAGAGAACTTACATTCACAGCAAAACCGCCATGATTTGATCACAGCATGTTCGCTGTATTGTTTTATCGTTCCATGATTAAAGTTGTGAGTTACCATCTTGATTTACTAAAGTTATTAACTGTTTAGCGTAAGCTTCCATTCTGGCATGGGCAGTACCATCAACTATTAAAATAACTATCATCATGGCGATAGTTGTTATACCAATAGCTCGCCAAGTCGGGGTGTTGATGAAAATAATCAATAACGCTGCTACAACAACAATCACCGGAACAACCTTGAAAACTACCGTGTATTCTTTCAAGGTGCTTTCAGTTCGAGCAATTTCCGAAGTTGAAAAAGCTATCGCATCCCGTTGATACGCCTTCTCAAATTGATTGATTCTTGACTTGTTCGTGAAAAATAATCCAAGCCCAATTGTCATCAGTAAAACACCCGCCACCAGCAATGGAATTACATACGCCTTGGCTAATTCGGTTTTGCCGAGTTGCCAAAAACCTGCGCTTGCTGCAAAAAATAGAATGGCAAAAATGATGAAGAATCGAGTGGAGAAAACCTCTGCTCTGGCCCATTCTTGGGCGACTTTTAATATTTCCATTGGTTTATATTTTAGCGTTCTGTTGACTATTGATTTATATTTCTTGGACTAACACCAAATGCTTTTTTGAAGGCAAACGAAAAGTGAGATAAATTCTCAAAACCTGCGATAAGGTATACTTCAGTTGCTTTTTGCTTTTCGTTGGTGAGTTTGAAATGTGCCAAATTCAATCTTTTCTCTGTAAGCCATTTTCCAGGCGTTTTCTTAAATATCTTTTTAAAGTCTGACTTGAAAGTTGTGAGGCTTCTGCCTGTCAGAAAAGCAAACCGCTCCAATGGAAGGTTATACATAAAATGCTCTTCCATATACTTTTCCAAATCTATTTTACCAATCTCACTAAATGTACCGAGGATAGAACTTGCTCTTTTATCTACTTCATCAATGATGGTAAGTGCCTCCTGTACTTTGATGGGTACAAGCGATTCTGGAAGTTCGTCTTGCATATCAAAGTAGGAAAACAAGGATTGAAAAAAGCTCTCTAATAAAGGGTGTGCTTTTATGGGTCTTTGCTTGATTATGTTATCATCCCGATTTTCCAAAATAGAACGACTTTGATAAAACCTGCGCAATTCCTCATCAGAAAGAAGCATGGATACAGCTTTAAAAGGCTGATCATCTATCGGTTTTTTAATGACCCGTAATAATTGGTTTTTAGGGACTAAAACAGTGTCTCCAGCTACAAATGTCAGCGTACTTTTCCCATAGGTTAGAGTCATCTCTCCCGAGTATAGAAATACGATGATATGCTGTGGCGAAATATGTTCCCACGTATAGTCTTCCTCTAGCGATCCAGATAAAAATACCCTGCCTATATGGGTTGTAGATGGTACCATAGATTATTTACACTTTGAATTTTTGCCCAATAGTATTTTCAGAAACGTCCCACAGTCTAGTTGCAACTTCTTTATCTTTTGCGTGGGGTTCTATTTTATGAGCACCAACTGGCCCTGTCCAATTGCCTCGACCTGTGGGGCCATAAAATCCTTTTTGATCTAAATCTTCTTCTGTAGCACACATCAGTTCGGGAAATGCTCCTTTTTCAGCCGACTGTACTAGTGGAGACAACTTCATGAGTTGCCAGATGAATCGGGTCATCCACCCACCACTTGTCCTGATCAAAGACGTTCGGGACGCCCCTGGATGACATGCATAAGTCTTCACATCCGATTTACCTGCTTTTTCCAATCGATTCTGTAATTCATAGACGGTCATGATCTGCGCCAATTTACTTTGGCTATAGGCAGCATTACCGTTATAGTCTTTGTCCCAATTCATGTCGTCAAACTTAATGGTTTTAAGGCCTAAGTTGTATCCCATACTTCCCACCGTTACAATACGCCCTTTGGATTTTTCAATTAGTGGAAACAGCAAGGCTTGTAAAAGAAAATTGCCATAGTGGTTCGTTCCTAATTGGCTCTCAAATCCATCCTCTGTAAGCACCTGTTTAGGCACTTGGGCTATAGCTGCATTGAGCATTAAAGCATCAATGCGTGTTACCGTTTGCTGTACTTCTTCAGCGGCTTTTCGTACAGAAGCTTTTTTACCTAAATCAACCGTGATATACGAAACTTCAATGTCATTACCTAGCTCGTTTTTATAGGTAGTTATGACATCCTCTGATTTTACAGGGTTGCGATTGAGCATCACAACTTTCGCACCCTTGGAGAGTAATATTCTTGCTGCTTCAAACCCCGTTCCGCTTGTTGTACCAGTAATGAGGAATGTTTTACCACTGAGGTTGCCGATTCTCTCTGGTGTCCATCCTCCTTTTCCGAATTGATTGTTATTGTTCATCTCTGTTCTTCTTTCAATTTATGTGATACAAAGATCAGGAGAAACAAAACGCACAATTTTGTTTAAAAGTCGTATTTACTTTGTTTAAAAGTTGGGGTATGATCATGTCTCGCGATTGGGAGATACTAAAAGCACATCCAAGGGACCAACAGGAGTGTTTAATTCCGTGCAAACTGGAATGACCGGATTATAGGACTCGTCAATATCACTAATTGGAAGACCAACCTTGCGACTTGCTAACGATTCGGGCTACGAACCCGCTCGTAAGGGACTTCCACCCGCTGGGACTTTCGTGTTAACTTTGTTAACACATGCACATGCTGTGATCAAATCATGAGAGAGCAGAACTAGACGAAGGTTTTCTGCATTCTGGAATACCCGGCCAATTCTGCAAATTGGCCTATTGAGAAATGACCCCACCACCACCTGTAACGAATATTCATTAGTCAAGTCATTGTATAGACTCTTTCAGAAATCGTAGGCTAGCCGAAAATTATTTTAGTATATTTTTGAGATAAGCCCTTAAATAAGATACTTTACTTAAAAATTCACTAAAGTTGACGATCCGAGAATACATCATACAGCTACAAACCCAAGAACAGTACGCTTTCTCTTTGGAAGAAGTATCTTCGATCTCAGACAATAGTGACGTTGCTATCAAAAAGGAGCTCGATCGACTAACAGAAAAGAAACTGATCATTAATCTCAGAAAGGGCTTTTACCTTATTATACCGCCGAGATACTCTATGCAAGGCAAAATCCCCGTACAACTGTATATCAACAAGCTCTTCAAGAGCCTCGATAGAAAATACTACCTAAGCTTATACTCGGCAGCCAAATTTCATGGCGCCAGTCATCAACAAGGCCAACAAGAGTACATAATGACCGAGATACCCAAACTAGGAGATATAAAAAAGAACAACTTAAACACTCGTTTTTTCACAACATCCACTTGGTCAGACAAAAACATCCAAGAACGAAAATCAGACGCAGGATACTTCAAGATATCCAGTCCTGCCTTGACCGCTATTGACCTAATCCACCACCAATCCAAATTGGGAGGAATCAATAGAATGCTAGCCGTACTAGAAGAACTCATGGAGGAAATTACTCCAGAGGATATCAAAACCTTGCTAAGCTGGTATCCACACAAAAGTTCGATACAGCGTCTAGGGTTCATCTTAGAAGAATTGGAGGCAGAGGACAATCTAACGAGTCCTATTCTTTACTATTTAAAACAGAGTAAATACTTCCCAGTGCTGCTTTCCCCAAAATCGGATCAAAAAGCTGGAGCAGTCAATAACCCATGGAAAGTTGACATCAACATTACACTAGAAAGCGATTTATGATTCCGAAACCATACATAGCAGAATGGCAAAACAAGGCTCCTTGGAAAGATTTCGATCAGGTAGAACAAGACCTAATCATAAGTCGCGCTTTAGTCGAAATCTTCTCTGATGATTTTCTAAGAGAAAACCTCGCTTTCAGAGGTGGTACTGCTTTGCACAAACTCTACCTACATCCTGCTCCAAGATACTCAGAGGATATTGACTTGGTTCAAATCAAAGAAGGCCCTATCAAGCCAATTATGAAGCGACTGGGAGAAGTGATCACATTCTTTGAAGAAGATAGAAATACCAAAGTTGGCGGTCATGGCGCCAAAGCTTTTTACCGCTTCACTTCCGAATATGACGAAATACGCATGCGTCTTAAACTAGAAATCAACTGCAAAGAGCATTTCAATGTAATAGATTGGGTTGAATTCCCATTTGAAGTAGAGAGTGAATGGTTTTCTGGACAAACAAACATTCGTACCTACAACATCAATGAACTTCTCGGTACAAAGCTAAGAGCACTCTATCAGCGAAGAAAAGGAAGAGACCTGTTCGACTTGGACTATGCCCGTAGGAATATGGATTTGAATATTGATCAAATTATTGAGAGCTTTAAGAAATATACCGAGTTTGCTACTGGCAAAAGACCTCCGAGTCAAAAGGAGTTCTTACTGAACATAGAAGAGAAAGAAAATGACACTGATTTCACAGGTGATATGGAAGCATTATTGCGACCTGAAGTAGAGTATGACCAAGCCGCTGCTTTCGAGTGGTTGAAAACTAACATAGTAGAGAAAATCTGAATTCAGTCTATTCGTTAACCTCAAAAACTAAAGCACATGCCACTAGACGCACTACAATCAGCCGAAACAATCAACGCACTGGAAATATTCCTCGACAAGCGCAGACCACCAGAGCACATCAGACATCAAATTGATCTGAACTATAAAATCGATAATCAGAGTATTATCATTCTTGAGATACGTCCACACTGGCAGAATGAAGAGGAAACAATAGAAAGCCCTATTGCTAAGACCACTTGGGTTAAATCACAGAATGTTTGGAAAATCTATTGGATGCGAGCAGATCTCAAATGGCATGGCTATGAACCCAATCCCGAAGTAGAAACCATTGAAGATTTCTTAAAAGTAATAGATCAGGATGCTCATGGTTGTTTTTGGGGATAAACATATAAAGTAAAATGACTTTAAAGGAACTCATCATTAACCATCACTGGCTAAGCATCGCACCCGAATTGACTCGACTCTATATCCAGATCAGGATGTAAAGCTAGGTGCTTATCAGGACGATAATTAAGGATCAGTTGGACGACCTAAAGAATACAGTGGATGAATATGACTCATGAGGAACGAAAAAAGAATACCACATCACTTGAGGATTTCCTTAAAGAGCTAGATAAGGACAAGGATAATCACACAGACGAGTAAAAGTATTAGGGAAGGGAGTACGTTAAGCAACTGCCAACCCTGCTCAGCCATACACATTGCCATCACATACATTAGCTGTTCAAATCTATAGCTTTTTTTATCTCTCGCTGACTAATCAGTCGGTCAGCGAGGTATTGACTTCCACTTGGCTATGGAGTGTTCGGTGCACTGGACACTTGTTTGCTATCTCTAGCAATCGTTTCTTCTGCAAATCGTCCATATCCCCTTCTATCTTAATGGTTCGGTCAATTACATCTATTTTGGATTTGTCATCACATTCTTGGCAGTCTTTCGCATAGTCTTTCTTATGACTAAGGTGCACATGGACATTGTCTAGACCCCAACCCTTTCGATCCGCGTACATACGAATCGTCATCGCAGTACAAGCTCCCAGCCCTGACAATAGCAGCTCGTAAGGAGACGGCCCAAAATCATTGCCCCCGACATCTTGTGGCTCATCCGCTCTCAACCTGTGCTTGCCTGCCAATATCTCTGATACATAACCCTCACTCCCGATCTGTACTACAACCTGTTGTTTGGTTTTGAGCTGTATCGGAGCAACTTTAGGGAGATAGCGCTTGGCCCATGTGGCAATCACATCTCCAGCATAGCGTGAGTCTCCTTCGCTCGTAAGCAAGTGATCCGCTCCATCGAGAGACACAAAGCTCTTCGGGTGCATGGCGTACTCGTACAGCTTAGCCGCGTGGTTAATGTCTACGATCTCATCCTGAGGAGAATGCATAATCAAGAGCGCCTCTTTGAGCTCACGCACTGTCTCTGGCATGTTTTGACTGCTTATATCTTCGAGAAATTGTTTTTTGACATTGAAGGTTCTGCCGCCTATGGATACCTCCGCGGCATCTTGGTTTTTGATTTTTTCGATATCTCCCTGTATCAGGTGACTCACATGCGCTGGCGAAGAGGGGGCTCCTACAGTCGCGACCGCTTCCACACTCTTGATCTGTCGCCCAGCGAAAATCACCGCTGCTCCGCCGAGTGAGTGGCCGATCAGCAATCTCGGTGCTTCGTACGCATCCGTCAAGGCTTTGGCTGCAGCCACTAAGTCCTCAACATTGGAGCTAAAATTGGTATCCGAAAAATCTCCTTCACTCTGACCCAATCCCGTAAAATCAAAACTAAGTACAGCTATGCCCTGATGCGTCAAGGCTTCACTGATATGTCGTACGGCATGAAAATTCTTGTTACAAGTGAAACAATGGGCAAAAATCGCATAAGCGATCGGGTGCGCATCGATAGGCAATTCGAGATGAGCAGACAGCTCATGACCTTCAGTATTTTGAAAGGTTAATTTTTTGGTAGGCATAGTTGTGAGGTGTTTTCAGGTTTCTAATTTCTGTAAAATAACTTTACTCCCTATTGAGACGAAACACCTAGCCATAGGTTTTGGTTCCTATCATTCTACTCGCCAACCTGACTAACGGGCGCATAGTAGATCGCTTCTAAGAATACTCCCCTCTCGGATTTCTTGTCCTGCCTGCTGCGCAACTCACGGATCACTCCACCAAACTGCATGGTTTGGTCTGGCAAACGTTCGGACCCCTTGGCCTGAGCAATCAAAAAATACTCGTCACTCTCATGATCGCGGAGCTCATAGAGGTCATACTGTTCGACGATCGGTATCATGGTAAAAGATGTCACCTTGTCTATCATAATCGGCACCATGATAAAACCCGAAAATTGATCTTTAGATTCTACCCAACGTGTGATGCCCTTCACCACGACCATGGACGAAGGTTTTGCATGAAGTCTCGCTTCGGAAGGCAACATCTGCTGTGGCGCATGCTTTTGAAACGACTGGACCAAATCCGTAGAAAGCCGCTCCCAAATCTGTTGTTTTTCATCATCCGACAATTGCATCAGCGACATCTCTAGGAACAGCATCATGCGTTCCTTGTCGGTGAACACACCTGCTGCCTTGGCCAGCTCAGAGGTTGATATCTTTCCATCATTAGCCTTTGAGACCCAGTTGTAAAAACGTCCACCGTTATCCAAGGAGGTTAGCGCATCTGTGACATTTGCAAATGGGACAATTGATTTCATAGGGTATATGTTGATGATCGAAACCACAAAGATAACAAAGCCTGACAGACAGACCATGCCTCACTAGCCAGTGTAAAAGCTGCGCTTAACCATTCATATTACATCAACCTTCTACACGTTTTTTGAGACTTTCATTCATGGCCTTAAACCCATCAAGGGTCCCTGTTTCCAGTTTTTTCTTGAGCACAGCGACCAACAGGCCACTGAATGATTCGCCATGTATCAGGCGAGTATTATTTTTATCCGTTGGTTCCAACACGAAATAATGCTCTCCGTCGAACAGCCCACGAACGCCCAGTTTTCCTCTCCATCTAAACTCGCGCTTCTCTGATACAGCCAATACATCGGGCTTGAAAGTCATCTCGGACAGCACAACCTTGATCCGTTGTCCCTCTTCAGCTTTTCCCGATATTTCCCTGACCAATGGGTTCCATTCAGGATAGCTATCAAAATCCATGAGTACTTCCCAAATTTTATCTGCAGAGGCATGAATGTCTATTTGAGATTTAATTTCTAGTTTCATTGTTATATTATTTAGTGTTAGGCAAAAGTTGTGGTTATATCGTTGCGGACGCTTGACATAAATCAAGAACTCAGTTTTTTTCTGATTCGGCTCATCGTTTCGGGAGACATCCCTAGCATAGAGGCGAGATACTGTAGAGGTATCTGGTTCATCAATTCCTTGTTTTGATCAAAAAGCTTGAGGTACCGCTGCTCCGCTGACATGGACAGAAAAGAAAACACACGATCCTCGAGACTGACAAAGCATTTAGCAATAATTTGTTTTTCAAGCGCTTCCCAATGAGGAACGATCTGACCGATCTTTTGATAATTAGATTGAGAGATCGTGTACAGTTTGCAATCTGTCAGTGCCTCGATGTTCCACCGAGACGGTGTCCCGTACATTAGACTCGATAGCTCCGCCACGAACTCTCCCTGAGAGGAGATCCACTGTGTTACCTCTTTCCCATCCAGGTATTTAAAAACTCGCAAATACCCAGACTTGACAAAACTGAGTTTGCCACAGAGGGCACCTTCTTTGGTAAAAAAAGAACCTTTGTCGATCATCTCTGATTCGAATAACTCTCCCACCTCCGCAGTATGCACAGGTTCCAGACCAAAACTGGATTGTATATATAATTCTAATTCAGTCATCACGCTGTAAAATACACATGATTTTAACACATCCGATATTTCATCCAAATCAGATTTAACCCTAAATTGTTGAATCATATTATCGCTAGGTTAAGAATTTCGTGCGACGAATTACAAACTCGCAGAATTGATTAATTTCAGCCAAACTATCTAACTATGTCAGCATCCCTACAGATGGAGAAAAGGCACGAAACTGTCAGTGCACTTGAAAACGAATACTTTGACTTGGTCATTGTCGGAGGGGGTATCACTGGAGCAGGTATCGCACTAGATGCGGTGACACGAGGGCTCAAAGTTGCACTCGTGGAGAAAAACGATTTTGCCTCTGGTACCAGCAGCAAATCCACCAAACTAATCCACGGTGGCCTCCGCTACCTCAAACAGTTCGAATTTGGGCTGGTTCGAGAAGTTGGCAAGGAAAGAGCCATTCTCCACAAACTAGCCACACATCTCGTCCGTCCCGAAAAAATGCTGTTGCCTCTAACCAAAGATGGCAACTATGGCAAGATCATCGCCTCGGTAGGACTGATGGTCTACGATGTGCTCGCAGATGTCGAAAAAGCCGACCAACGCAAAATGCTGTCCGCAGCAGATACCAAAGTACTAGAACCCCTACTTGCAAACAACAACATCGAGGGGGGTGGTCTATACTCCGAATACCAAACAGATGATTTTCGTTTGGTCATCGAACTACTCAAAGCAGCACAAAGCGAAGGTGCCAAGGTCATCAACTATACTGCCTGTACACGGTTCATCCAAAAAGCAGGGGTCATCGCTGGCGTAGAAGTGAAAGACGAACTACTCGATACCGAATACAAAATATATGCAGACTACGTCATCAACGCAGCGGGTCCTTGGTCCGATGATATCCGAAAATATCAAGAGGAAGTCACGGGCAAAAAGCTGCATTTGACCAAAGGCGTTCATCTCGTACTTCCTTATGAGAAGTTTCCCATCCAGCAGTCGCTTTACTTTGACGTACCAGATGGTCGAATGATTTTTGCGATCCCGCGAAAAGACATCACCTATCTCGGTACGACCGACACCTTCTACGATCAGGACCTAAAAGACCTACGTACGACCATGGATGATGTGCATTACCTCCTCGACTCAGCCAACAGCTACTTTCCTGCTTTGGGATTGAAAACTGAAGATGTGATTTCTTCTTGGGTTGGTGTTAGACCTTTGATAGCAGAAGAGGGAAAATCCGCTTCTGAAATTTCGAGAAAAGACGAAATCTTCATCTCCGAACAGGGCCTCATCACCATCGCTGGAGGCAAACTAACCGGCTATCGAAAAATGGCAAAACGGGCTGTCGAGACACTACTCGACAGACGGCATGACGACACAGGCAAGAAAATCCCCAAATGCAAAACCAAGAAATACAAACTACCTGGCAATGGCTTCAAATCCCCAAAGGCGATTACCAAATACAAAAAGTCTCTCGCTAAAACCAACTCACACCTGAGCAAAATAGAGATTTCCTATTTGGTCGATCTCTACGGGACACAGACAGACGCCATCATAGAAGCGACCCATAATGGAACGAATATTATAGAAGCCGAAGTAGCATTCTGTATCACAAATGAATGGGTCTATCACCTCGCTGATTTTTATATCTACAGAACTGGACGTTTGTTCTTTGACTTGGAGAGTGTCCGCAGCAGTCATCTAATCGTCGCAGATCAAATGCAAAATTTGCTCGGGTGGTCTGATTCGCAGAAAGAGCAAGAAGTATTAGTTTTGAATCAAAAAATAAAAGAAGCGACAGTATTCGAATAATACTGGAGTCTTCATGATCAAATCAATACGTATAGATGAAACTTTGGGGAATAGATTTAGGAGGAACGAAAATAGAAGGGGTTATTCTAGATTCGGAAACAAAAGAAGTACTGTATCGGGAGAGAATTCCTACTGAGGGAGCCAAGGGCTATCCCCATGTTTTGAACCAAGTCCAAAAACTCGTCAACATACTCCAAGACACGTCAGGTCTCTCTCCCGAAAAAATCGGTATCGGTACCCCTGGATCTACAGACCCCAGTTCTGGCCTGCTCAAAAATTGTAATTCCGTCCATCTCAATGGCCAGCCTGTCCATGCTGATCTCCAAAAGATTTTGGGTATCCCTGTCAACATGGCCAATGATGCCAACTGCTTTGCACTGGCAGAGACGCAAATGGGTTGTGTACCTGATACCGCTCCCGATGCACAAGTCGTATTCGGGGTGATCATGGGCTCAGGTGTCGGTGGCGGACTAGTCGTCAACGGCCAGATCATCAATGGTGCCAACGGAATCGGAGGCGAATGGGGTCACAACTTCCTCCACAAGAGCGGTGGTCCCTGCTACTGTGGCAAAACAGGTTGTGTAGAAACCGTCATCGCGGGACCACACCTAGAACGCTACTATTACGAACAATCCGGAAAGAAATTAGGTCTAGCTGACATTATCCAAAATCGATCCTCAGACCCCGTCGCAGAGCAAACTTACAATCGACTGATCCAATACTACGGTCAAGCCATCTCCACAATCATCAACATGATAGATCCCGACGTGATCGTGATCGGTGGAGGTGTTGGCAATATTGACGCACTATATACCGAAGGACTGGAGTCTGTCAAACGTCACATCTTCAACACCGAATGCCATACCAAAATCCTAAAACCCAAATTGGGTGATTCGGCAGGTGTGTTTGGCGCTGCATATCTATAGTCATGAATCAACAGCAGGTCATTTTCATCACGGGCGCATCGTCAGGCATAGGCCAGTCATGCTTTGACTATCTCTTTGGCAAAGGTCACCGTGTCTATGGCACCAGCAGAAGGCCTAGTGGTGACAACCCCTTTCTGTTGAAAATGGATGTCACCAAACCTAAAAGCATCGCTGCGGCTGTACAAACAGTCATTGATAAAGAAGGCCGAATAGACGTCCTGATCAACAATGCTGGTATATCTGTCATCGGTCCTGCAGAACTGACACATCCCGATGATGCACGTCAACAATTGGAAACCAATTTTTGGGGTGTAGTTAATACAAACAACGCCATACTGCCTCACATGAGACAGCAGAAGTCTGGAAAAATCATCCACATTAGTTCTGTCATGGGCCTATTTGCTATCCCAAATCAGGCCTACTATGCTGCAAGCAAACACGCACTCGAAGGCTATGCCGAAGCACTCCGCATGGAACTGCACCCGACTAACATTCAAGTGGCACTGATCCAGCCAGGAGATTTCATGACCGAAATATCCCAAAATAGAATTTTGTCTATCGCAGACGACAGTACCGAATATCAGCCAGGGTACAACCGTGCCCTAGAGGTCATCGTCAAGGGAGAACGAAATGGTGACAACCCCATCAAAGTTGCCAAGCTCATCCACCGTATCATCCAAAAACCAAAACTCAAACTACGCTACGCCATAGGCAAACCACTAGATCTACTGGCAGCCAAACTAAAACCTATTCTACCCCAGCGTTTGTTTCAATGGATCATCATGGATCACTTTCGTCAGAATCGATAACATACCAAAGACATTGCTTATTTTTGATCTAGATAAATAAAAATTCATATGAGTGAAAAAATCGTATCCTGGAATGTCAATGGCATCCGAGCCGCCATCAAAAAAGGCTTTCATCAGTCCATAGATACCATGGCCGCAGACATCATCTGTCTACAAGAAACCAAAGCCCAAGACGATCAAATCCTAGAGGCACTCGGTGAGATTCCCTACCATGTCTACTCCAACAGCGCTATCAAAAAAGGTTACAGCGGCACATCCATCCTTTCCAAAAAAGAACCTATTTCTGTCTCAAGAGGATTTGGAATAGATATCCATGACCAAGAGGGACGAATCCTGACACTGGAGTATGACAACTATTACTTGACGAATGTCTACGTACCCAACTCCAAAAATGACCTAAGTCGTCTGGACTACCGCAAAGGCTGGGACGCAGACTTCAGAGATTACCTCAAAAACTTAGAAAAAAACAAACCCGTGATTGTCTGCGGTGACTTTAACGTCGCGCACAAAGATGTCGACCTAGCTAGACCCAAAGCCAACTATAACAAATCCGCTGGCTTTACTCAGACCGAGATAGACGGTATGGACAACTTCGTCGGGGCAGGACTGATAGATTCGTTCAGGCATCTCTACCCAGACACCGTAGATGCCTATACATGGTGGAGCTATCGAGGTGGAGCTCGCGAGCGAAATGTTGGCTGGAGAATTGACTACTTCTTACTAAGCGAGTCAATGCTCCCTCAGCTGGCTGCAGCAGAAATTCACCCGAGCTACATGGAATCAGACCATTGTCCTGTGAGTATCACACTACAATGAGACGCCTAGGAAGATCAGACTTAACCTAAGCTTAATCCCTTGATGCTCAATTTTTTTGGCACTGACATTAGATATCGACACCTTTGTCTAAACCTCAAAACCATGACTCGTGTTAACTATTGCTTCCTTATATTTATTCTTATAACTAGTATAACAGCCTGCCGAGTGGAAAAACCAGAAGAAACATCTCATCGACCGATAGACATACAAGGTCATCGCGGAGCAAGGGGGCTGATGCCAGAGAATACGCTACCCGCTTTTAGGAAAGCGCTGGAGCTAGGCATCACCACGCTAGAGCTTGATCTAGCAGTGACGCGGGATCAGCAGTTGCTGATTTCACACGAGCCCTACATGAACCACTACATCGCACTGGACTCTCTGGGCGAGAGCGTACCTAAAGAAGGTGAGCAAAAGCACAACATCTACCAGATGAGCTATACGCAAATCAAAAAATACGATGTGGGATCCAAATTCGTCAAACGATTTCCTGATCAACAGAAAATGGTGGTGCACAAACCACTGCTCGAAGAACTAGTATCACTTGTCAACCAGTTTGAGTCCGAAAATCCAAACAAGGTCATCCGGTACAACATCGAGATCAAATGCCTACCGATGGGAGACAACGTATTTCATCCAACACCAGAGGTCTTTTCCAAACTGGTTTATGATTTCATCATCCAAAACATGAACCCTAAGCATGTCAATGTACAGTCTTTTGATTTTCGAGTACTGCGCTACTTCCACGAAACCTATCCCGAAATTGAGCTAGCAGTGTTGATAGAAAACACCGAATCGATTGACAAAAACTTAGAAGAACTAGGCTTTACCCCACAGATCTACAGCTGCTATCATCCATTTTTGGATCAGGAGAAAATCAATAAGCTTCATGATATGAAAATGAAAGTAATCCCATGGACGGTAAATGAAGAAGAGGATATGAAAAAATTAATCCATTGGGGAGTAGATGGGATTATTTCTGACTACCCAGATAGAGTGTTAAATGTAATTGCTAACTAAATTGCCGCCGAGAAAACGAGAATACAATAACTATGGAATTTCCAAGCTTAAGTGACATCAAAAGGGCACACACCCGAATCAACAAGTATATATACAATACGCAAATCATGACCTCTAGTACGATCAATGAAATAGTCGGCGGTGAGGTGTTTTTCAAATGTGAGAATTTTCAAAAAGTAGGCGCATTCAAGATGAGAGGTGCGACGAACGTGATCATGTCTTACCGTCCGGAAGAGCGACTCAATGGTTTTGCGACGCACTCTTCAGGTAATCATGCGCAGGCTGTAGCCAAAGCAGCAGCAGACGCTGGGGTCAAAGCCTACATCGTCATGCCCTCCAACGCACCGCAAGTCAAAGTCGATGCAGTAAAAGGATACGGCGCAGAAGTCACCATCTGCGAACCTACAGAGGAAGCCAGAGCAGAGGCGTGTAAAAAAGTGATCGAACGTACTGGAGCGATCCAGGTACACCCCTATCACGATGCACGGATCATCGCAGGTCAGGCCACAGCTGCCAAGGAGTTCATAGAAGAGCAACCTGAGCTAGATTTCATGATCACCCCTGTGGGTGGTGGTGGATTAGCTGCCGGGTCAGCCTTGACACTGGGTCATGTCAGCCCTACTACTAAAATGATCTTGGCAGAACCAGAAGCTGTCAACGATACCTACAAATCCTTCAAATCTGGAAAACTAGAAGGAGTCAAAGATCCTAAATCCATTGCAGATGGACTATTAGTATCTGTCGGCGAACTCAACTTCGCCATCATCAAAGAATATGTACACGATATCTACTGTGTCAGTGAACAAGAAATCGTTGATGCGATGAGACTGGTGTGGGAGCGAATGAAAATCGTAATTGAGCCATCTAGTGCTGTAGCAGTAGCTGCTTTAATCAAGCACAAAGAAGTTTTCGCTGGGAAGAAGACAGGTATCATCATCACAGGTGGTAATGTCCAACTCAATGAGTTGCCTTTTTAGAAGTAAGAAATCATAAACACAGTGATAGCAGGTTAACCCTGCTATTTTTTTGCCCATACGGTTCTACGTTCCTTAAAAAAATAAAGGAATCCGATATTGGATTCCTTTTCAGGTTAGGTTAATAAAGGGCTTGACTACTTGATACCGTATATCAATTACGTTCTACAAGGTAGTACAGCTACTCATAGTGATCAATACCTATTAGTGCGTATCTTCTCTAGCGCTTAGAAACAAAAAAGCTGTTCTATAAGATGGGTATACCCATACTTATAGAACAGCTTCAGATATAATAAACGCTATTATGGCTTAGCCATAAATCTCATTGAGGATCCCTGCTAAACGAACCCCAGCTTTCAACAGTCGATCATTGATTGTCGCGATGTGCTTGTAGTTGTATTCATAAGACAGTTTGCCGTTTTCAGGAATGTCATATATCACTGGGCGAAGATTCATTGACTCCTCGATCCATACATCGATCCCTTGAGATTGTGTTTTTTCCAGTTCTTGTTCACTGATGTGGTTGACCCACTTAGAGTATTCTGTAAAACTGAGCTGCTGATAGTCAATCAACCCACTGTCCCACACGCGGTGCAGGTTAGACTCCTCCCACATGAAAGTCACCTTGACATCATTGCCTCCTTTGTCTTCACCGTTTCCTACATGTAGCGGCTGGTGAATGTCAGCCACCAAGTGTACAAGGTATTTCAAGTTTTCTAACTCGGTACCGTAGGTGAATTTCTTGGTTTTCAGTTCCTCAATCAAACGATTGATGGTTTCTACAGCATCTCCTTCTTCTGGCGCTTCGCTATAGGTTTCGCCATCAGGAACAGTACAATAGTGCCATGGCGACATATAACCCATGTCTTTGTCCGACCGGACAAAATCCATATAGTTACCCACCATATTGAGGTGCTCATGTTTGAGTATCTCGTGTATCTTTCCCTTCGCCTTTCTGTCTAGATGCCAGTAAGCAATATCGCCCACGACACGGTGACCCGTTTTCCCCCAGCCAAAAGCCATCAAGTTTGAGAAAATTAGCGCGATTACTAAGAAGCTTTTAAATTTCATGTTGTTAATAATTTTTTGATAAAGATTCGAATATTACACGGGTCGATCAAGCGGTCCAGCGAAATTAATAAATACTTAAGTCAGTTCTTTACTTTTCTAGATCTGATCATCAATACGACTGCTGACATACTCACCGCAATCATGAAAAATAAGATTGGGAAACCTCCCAAAATAGAGGTCATTTTGATACCCTCTATGCCGACAGAACTAACCATCACCCAAGCAACCATACCAATCAAAACACCCCAGATGACTTTTATACGAACAGGTGCCTCTATCTGATCCAGAGAAATCCCAGACGTGCTCAATGCGCTCATCGCCGAAGTATTAGAATCCGCTGCGGTAACATAGGAGAGAAAAATTAACAAGACGAAAACCGTACTCACGACGATAGCAAATGGTAAATCTCCCAATACTAAATACACCAAACTTTCAGGGCCATTGGCACGAAGCGACTCACTCAGTACCCCTCCTTGATTAAAATCCATGAGCAGTGCACTCCCACCAAAAATCATCATCCATACCGCACCAAAGATGGAAGGAATCACGAGATTGAAAATGATGAATGTCCGCACTGTGTATCCTCTAGCAATGCGACCCAAAAACACCGCTGTAATGGGCGTCCATGCGAGCCAGTTGGCCCAGTTGAAAACCGTCCAGCTGTTAAACCATTTTTGACCCAAGACATTGTCTAGATTCAAACTTCGTGAAACCATATGCGCCGCATATTCGCTCACACCAGATAGACCCAGCTCTAACAAAGCCCAAGTCGGGCCTGCCAAAAACACAAAAAGCGCCAATAGAATGAACAAGCGAATATTGATGTCTGATAGTATACGAATCCCCTTCATCAAGCCCGACACAGCCGAGACTATGAACGTTACCACGATAGCCCCAGTGATCAGTGCAAGGCCCCAACTCGTTTTGCTCCAGCCTAACAAGTGATCCAAGCCACCCATCACACTCAGCAAACCTGCCCCCAATGAAGCTGCCATACCAGCTACGAGCCCATATAGACATACGATATCAATGAAATTCGAAACATTTGGGTTCATCTGATCAGCAAACAATGGGCTGACCATCGAACCCAAGCTGAATGGCTGTCGGAGATTATAAAAGCTCACTGCGAAAACTAAACCTGCCAAAGTATAAATCGCATAAGGCGTGAGTGTCCAGTGCATCATCAATGAAGACATAGCAAAGGTCATGGCTTCTTTCGATCCAGCGGTTATGCCCAAATTCGGAGGTGGAGTTGAAAAATGAAAAATCGGTTCGGCAACTCCCCAAAACAAAATGCCCGTAGCGATCGTCGTACAAATCGTCACAGCAAACCACTTCCATTTGCTCAAAACTGGTCTGGCATCAGAACCGCCTATACGCCAGCCTCCCAACTTAGAAAAGTAAACCACGATGACCAATCCAAGAATCAATAATGCCGTCCAAGAAAATAATCCACTAAAATGATCGAGTATCCACTGATTAGCGACCTGTAGCGTCGAGACAAATTCGTCTCCATACAGCTGACTCAGCAGCACCGTGAACACTAACAAAATGATGGGAGGAAAAAATACAGTTCGGTTGAGGCTCTTCAAAAGAATGGAATTGATGGAAGAATAATGACCAAAATCTAAAACTATATCATTTATAGCCGTAAATGAAATCAGCACGCCCTAGCGAGCGTGCTGATTATACTAACCTAACCTTAATCAGTGAGTCTCTTTTGACTCACAAAATCAATAATACTAACTAGAACTTATTACTTAACTTCTTATATGTATTTGAGCCTATAAGGTTTCGAGATACATGACATTAATCGCCAAAGGGTCGTTTAATGAAACATATTAGTCGTCAAATGGACATACCTTTGTCCCAAATTTTTTCGAGTGAAGAGCAAAGATCTACTTACCATCTATAAAGCTGACAGCCAGGTAAAAGCCATCGCTGAAAGCATCAAGCCAAACGAAAACGTTCATGTGAGAATCAAAGGTTTGGTCGGCAGTATGGATGCAGTCGTCGCGGCGGCAGTTTTCCAGACCAATCACCAAAATCACATTTTCATCCTGCACGAAAAAGAAGAGGCCGCCTATTTTCACAACGACCTACAAAATATACTCGGTGACAAAGAGGTTCTGCTTTTTCCATCCTCCTACAAAAGACCGTACCAATTCGAAGAAACGGAGAACGCAAACATCCTTATGCGTGCCGAAATTCTCAATCGAATCAACAACAAAGCATCCACTGGTGAGCTGATCGTCACCTATCCCGAAGCACTCACCGAAAAAGTAATCAACAAAAAATCACTGGTAGAAAACACTTGGACTGCCAAGGTGGGTGAATCTATCGATGCGGATTTTTTGAGTGAGCTGCTCATTACCTATGGATTTGAAAAAGATGACTTTGTCTACGAACCAGGACAATTTGCGATACGTGGTGGTATCATCGATGTGTACTCTTATGCAGGCGAACTTCCCTACCGAATCGAATTGTTCGGAGACGAAATCGAAAGTATCCGAACTTTTGATCCCGAGAGTCAGCTCTCCAAAGACAAGCTCAAAACCGTCAACATCATCCCAAACATCCAGACCAAACTGCTCGAAGAGCAGCGGCAGTCCTTCATGGACTATGTCCCCAACAATTCGAAAATCTGGATGAAAGATGGACAGCAAACACTGGATATCATTGACAAGTATTTCGAAAAAGCCAACGACAGTTTCGGTGCGATCATGGAGGCCAGTGACCAATCGAGCATCGTACTCAAACCTGATCAGCTGTTCGAAACGAGCGAGAGTTTTAGTACCGCGATCGAAAAGTACGCCAAAATCGAATTTGGCAATCGCTACTACAGCAAGGGCGGTCATGAGTTCCAGTTTGAGATATCAGGACAACCTTCGTTTCAGAAGAACTTCGAACTCATGGCAGACAGTTTTGAGAGCTATCAAGAAAAAGGCTACTCGACTGTTATCGCTTCAGAATCAGAAAAACCCGTTCAACAACTTCAGTCCATCTTCGAAGAGATCAATCCGTTTATCAAATTTGATAGTTTGATCCTGAGTCTTCGCCAAGGCTTTATAGACAACAATCAGCAGGTAGCCATCTTCACAGATCACCAGCTTTTCGAGCGCTTTCACAAATACGCGGTGCGCCAAAAGCACTCTAAGTCCAAAGCCCTTACCCTGAAAGAACTCCGAACCCTAAATCCTGGAGACTACATCGTACACGTCGACCATGGAATCGGGCGATTCGCAGGACTAGATATCGTAGAGGTCAATGGCAACAAACAAGAATCCGTCCGCATCATCTATCGCGACGATGACTTGCTCTACCTGAGTATTCACTCCCTACACAAAATATCCAAATATAGCGGCAAAGAAAGTGCCCCGCCCCAAGTGAGCAAACTAGGTTCGCCCGAGTGGGAAAACAAAAAGAAAAAAGTCCGCAGCAAGGTCAAAGACATCGCCAAGGAGCTAATCGCACTCTATGCCAAACGAAAAGCCGCACCCGGTTTTGCGTTTTCAGAAGATACCTACCATCAGGCAGAGATGGAGACGTCCTTCATCTACGAAGACACCCCAGATCAAGCCAAAGCCACCGAAGATCTAAAAATCGACATGCAAAAAGCCCATCCGATGGACAGGCTCGTGTGTGGTGATGTTGGGTTTGGAAAAACAGAGGTAGCGATACGCGCTGCGTTCAAAGCAGCCATCGAAGGAAAGCAAGTCGCAGTACTCGTCCCCACGACGATACTCGCGATGCAGCACTATCACACATTCAAGTCTAGGTTGGAAGGGTTCGCAGTAGAGGTAGAATACATCAACCGTTTTCGGACGACCAAAGAAATCAAAAACGTACTACAGCGTGTCAAAGAAGGTAAAGTCAATATCCTGATCGGCACCCACCGCATCGTCAACAAAGACGTACAGTTCCAAGATCTCGGGCTACTCGTGATCGACGAAGAACAAAAATTCGGCGTGAAGATCAAAGACAAACTCAAAGAGATGAAAGTCAATGTGGATACGCTCACACTCAGTGCGACACCTATTCCGCGTACACTTCACTTTTCGCTGATGGGTGCACGAGACCTGAGCATCATCGCTACGCCACCACCTAACCGCCAGCCCGTGACAACTGAGCTGCATGTATTTAGCGAAGAGGTCACACGTGACTCTATCAGCTACGAGCTACGCCGTGGTGGTCAAGTATTTTTCGTGCACAACAAAGTCAGTGATATCGAGAGCATCGCCAACCTGATCCATCGACTCGTACCCGATGCACGTGTCGGTGTAGCCCATGGCCAGATGGAAGGGCCTAAATTGGAAAAAGTCATGCTCAAATTCATCGAAGGAGAATATGACGTCCTCGTCTCTACCAACATCATCGAATCGGGACTAGATATCCCCAATGCCAACACCATCATCATTAACTCAGCACAAAACTTCGGCCTATCCGATCTACACCAGATGAGAGGTCGTGTTGGTCGCTCCAACAAAAAAGCGTTTTGTTACATGTTTACCCCACCTACCTCCAAACTATCGTCCGATGCACGCAAACGACTCAGTGCACTGGAAGAATTCAGCGATCTGGGCGATGGATTCAAAGTTGCGATGCGTGATCTCGATATCCGTGGTGCGGGCAATCTGCTAGGGGGAGAACAGAGCGGGTTCATCACCGATATAGGTTTTGATATGTATCACAAAATACTGGATGAGGCGGTTCAGGACTTGAAAGAAAACGAGTTCAAAGAACTCTTTGCGGATCAAAAAGACGATTTGATGAAAGCGCTGATCAATGACTGTGTCATCGAAACGGATTTGGAGATTTTGATCCCAGAAGACTATGTCAAAAATATCACCGAACGACTCAGCCTCTACACACAGCTCGACAACATCGAGTCCAACAGCGAACTAGCAGTATTCGGTCAATCAGTCGAGGATCGTTTTGGCAAAATCCCTACGTCTGTACTTCAACTCTTCGAAACAGTGAAACTGCGCTGGCTTGCTATCGATCTTGGTTTCGAAAAGATCGTGATCAAAAACGGTCGCATGCGGTGCTATTTCCCTCCCCAAGAAAATGAAAAATACTATTCGTCTCCTGTATTTGGACTGGTGATGGGCTACATACAGCAACACCCGAAGGATTACCAAATCAAGGAAATGAAGGGTAAATTGATGCTAATCATCAAAGATGTAGAGGAAATAGAAGTAGCTATTCGACAGCTTGACAATATTCAAAGTTCATTTTGATGCTTGAAAACCCAATATTAGCCGCGTGACAGCAACCACTGACTTAGATAGAAAAAATCAACCTGCCGTTTGGATCATTCTAGTCACGGTAGTTTTAGCTTATACGTTTTTCTATGTGGTCAATGTCTCACTCGATTATACATCTTGTAAACTGTGTGATGCACATCAGTACGAGAAGTTATATTCGTATTTTGAAACGGGGCGTGTCAGTGTGATCAATCATCCATTCTACAACCGACCCCTGGTTCCTCTCTTAGCGAGCCTTGTACCAGGAGATCAGATGGGGCTTGCTTTTGATTTAGTCAACTTTCTGTTTTTCGTAGGCAGTATTTATATGCTGGTTCAGTTATGGACTTATTTGAAGATTCGTCCACTGTATCAGTATCTGGGTTTTGGCTGGCTGATTTTGCACTGGACAGGTATCATCCGCTACAATCTCTACGACAACATCACGGTCGATGTGCCGCTGTATTTTTTTCAGAGTATGGCACTCCTCTTTTTCTTTCAGGGTAAGTTCAAACACTTCTATTGGCTGATTCCTCTAGCGCTACTGCAAAAGGAATCGTTCTTGGCGGTGATGGTTTTGCTGACGGTCGTTCATTTTATTTTCGCGGAAAGAGACGACCGTTGGCCTGAAGGAAAACACTTACTCCTATCGCTCGTCCTCGGGATTGCTATCCAAAAATCCCTGCTGGCACTGATGCCAGATCAGTCGGATCAACGATCCTCACTAATGGCGTTACTCTACCATGGTCGATTGGTCGTGGACGATCCCAGCCGAATCATTCGTTGGTTTGCAGCCTTTGGGTCTGCTTTTGGGCTTTTGCCTTTCGTGGTGCTTTTTCGTTTTCGGTTTTCGAGATTGAAGAACCAACAGTACGGTACATTGATTCTTTTGAGTCTGTGCTACTGTGCCTTTGGGATGTTGGCGGGTGAGGACATGACCCGCATCCTATTTTTGGGGTTTCCCTTCATCATGACTTTGACACTCATAGAACTATCACGGGTATCTCGATGGATACTAGGCACTGGACTGCTACTGAGTTTGGTTTCTTTGCGGCTAGATCACATAGCGATCGATTATCGCTGGGCGGTAGACTATGCTAACCTTGAGTATATCTATGGCTGGGCTAGCTACTATGCGGTGGCGTTGGTGGTTTTTGCTGTGGTTTATTTCTGGAAGGAAAAGAAACAGGACTCGGTCAGTTAACAATTCTAATTAATCAGAGCCTGTACACAATACTAGACCTCATGCTCTCGATTCTGCGCCACACCCGATCTTCATCACTACCTCATGCCTCGACTTTCATCTCTACCTTCATACTCCGACATTCATTTCTACCGTCATACCCCGACGTAAGATCGGGGTATCCCTAGCGTTATGCAGACTGATCGAATTATCTAATAGCTCCTTCGTCACTTTGGTAAATGACGGTGATGAATAGAGGAGCATGAGAAAAAGCATCTCGATTAAACTAGTCCTAAGGCAACTTATCCAAGTGGCGAACTTGTGCTTCGCCATCTACTACGAGCTTGTTTTTCTCCTTGTCGAAAATCTGCGTTTTGATCGTACCCGTGTGTTTGCCTTCTACGGTTTCGGTGATTTCTAGGCGTACCTCATAGGCTTGGTCTGGATAGACTGGGCGTTTGAACGACAAGTTTTGTGACAAGTATAGTGTGCCTTCTCCGGGAAAATCCATACCCAGTACTTTGGAAATAAATGAAGCCGAGAATATCCCGTGTGCGATCGGTTTTTTGAAAGGTGTCTCTGCGGCATATTCTGCATCTAGGTGCAGTGGGTTTTTATCACCAGACAATTCGGCGAATGCCGCGATCTGATCTTGAGTAATCGTAAAATCTGTCGTGTATTGGTCTCCTACTTTCAGCATAGTTCAAAAATTTATCGGCAATAATAAATGATCCTTTGGGCAATCCAACAAGGTATTACTTATCTAATCGGTTAGTTCCTCGATGCAAGAAACTATCGCTCGGCGATTAATCCATTCTGATCTGAACACCATCATACTCGTCATCGGCAATACCGTCTCCATCCCAATCAAGAGTAGAGCGAAAACGCACTCTGTCTCCATTGTATTCGAAATCATAAAATGTCTTTCCAGATTCGGTCAGCATAACGAGCGAGTCGTTTTGAATCCACCACTGGCCATAGGTAGTGTTCATCTTCTGACCATCTAATGTATAATACTCGGACTCAAAAGTGCTATCGGCATGGAAAGTCGTCTCTATCGGTTTTATTTTCAGCACTTGCTCCCACTCGCCTTCATTGGCACGCAGGACAGAGTCTTGCTTCTCCAGTCGCTTCATGGTTACCAGTAAAGAGACATTGGTCCATGTACCAATGAGGTTTTGTTCGATTTTGAGATCGGAGGATTGAGATTGCTCTTTTTTGTCTGTGGTACAGGCCGTAAACAGAATGAGGCATATGAATAGATTTTTCATGACTCAAAGATAATGGGGAGGGACGAAAAAATTCCTTGTATTGCTAAAGAGTCAACAGTGCTAGTGTTAGAATCTTCAACATGGGTTGGTATATTTTCACCGTCTCCCTCAGCCGGAGCGAGGGCGACAGTGAAGTAGAAAATGCCTATTTAACCACTTTGCCCAAAACCTCCAGCAACTGGGGTTTGTCTTCGAGTGCAATGGTAGCTACTGCGTAGAACTCGCTCATCCAATCGTCTATCTCTGCCATGGCTTGATCCTTGGCATTGGTGGCATCTTGGGATTCTCCTTTTTCTAGGAGGTATTTGCTGCGGGCTGCTTCGAGTTGTTCAATCTGGCCTACCATAGCAGAGATGTCCTCTGCAGTAATTTTGAGCCTAGCTAACTTTTGGAGTATTTCGGGCTTATCGTTGGCATTGGTGTAGAATATTTTGACAGATTCGAGCCATTTGATGTATGCCTTGGGTACTAGTCCGCTGATGTCAAGCAGATCTGCTGTAGTGGCATCTTTTCGAAAGACCACTTTGGCCTTTTTGCGGTGTTTGCTGTACTGGTCTTTAATTTGACCTCTGAGTGTGGAAAAGTCATGATACGCTTGGGAGGTTTCGTCATCTTCCTTGTTGTTGGTATCGTAGGCTGCTCTAGCCTTGGTTAGCCAGATTTTCCCTTCGTCGATAGTGGCTTGGTCGTAACTGAGCTCTCCCATGAGTTCAGAAATGGTAGCGTTGCTACCGGCGTTTTGAAGTGCGACTCTGTACAGTTCGAGTGTCTGGGCGTCTGTGAGCCCGGTGGTTGATCCCATAATGTTTAATATTAAATTGGTTTGACCCACATGATATCTGACAAATTGGTTGGCTGGTATTTGCTATTGGCACAGCGAATTGGTCGGGTATGCTACAGGTGGGGGGTTGAATAAATTATTTATTCTTTTAAGATAACGGTTTCTTAGGAAAGTAGAATGGCTTCTCTATGATTTTTAGTGGGTGACCATGAGTTTTTAGAAGATGACGGTGCGTTTTTGGAGGATGACTATGAGTTTTGGATGGATGACCGTGCGTTTTGGATGGTTGACGGTGGGGTTTTAGTGGATGACAATGCGTTTTTGGGTATGACTAATGGGGCCGGTAGATCTGATATGGGAACGGGGGTTCTGAGGGTGACTGTACTAGCTGAATATAAAATCAAAGAATAGATGATACACTTCGATTTGGTTCTGATCAGACCTATGATGAATACTATTGAAAAATGGTTCTGGTAGTGTTTTTTTAACTGATAAAGTATGAGGTAGTGCCCCTATCTTTTTCTGTAGTCGTTGACTTATGTCATGCTTATCGCCAGATATTACAAACCCTATCATTCCAGCATACTCATCTCCCTTGGCATATTTGAGACTAATAAAACGCTCCAAGCCTTCGTCAATGTAGGCTTTGTCTGCGCTTTTCACTCTTTTGCATTCGAGAATAAAATGAAGTCCAGTAATTTTGAATGCAATATCTGTTCGTGCAAAGTCAAAGTCAGGAGTAAAAACCCAGTTTTCCCAAATCAAGTCAATGTATTTTGATTGCAGCCACTTTTTGATGTCAGAATCAGACTGATATAAGTCCTTCATAAACCTGTCTCTGATCTCATTTTCATGACCGATATTTTTATCTATTCGTTCATAGCTGTCTTTCAATGATTGTATAAATAGATTTTCGATCATCTCTTGCTTAGAGCTATACCCTATTCCACTAATAATCGATTTTATAAAGTCAGGTTGAGATGAGGTCATTTGGCTGGAAGATATTTGATCACTGCTTCGATTTCCTCTTTGGCATCTTTCATGGCTTGCCTTACTGTCCAGTCTTTGAACTGATTGCTTTTGACAATGTAGAACTTGCTACTCTCTTTGTCATAGATTTTAACCTTCTCTTCAAAAAGCACTTTTTGACTCTCTGTCTTGGTCAATTGTCTTTGCTTGACCAAATGAAGAATATTGAGTTCTGGATCATGGCTTAAAGCTTCTTCCTTAGACTTAGCTGTAATAGAAAAACAGATAACCGTTCCCATATTGTTTGAAATATGAAAAGAGGCATTGACCGTATGATCAGCAGAAAGTATAAGTGAATACGCATCACGGAATACAGCAAAATAAGCTTTGATATCGTCAACGCGAACTTTGGATTCCTTTGCCCCAGCTCTATCAACCTTTATATTATAAAACTCACGAATGATTTCCTTTTCATAGTCCACCAAACCATAGAGATCGAATACCATTTCGTTGAGTTGGTCTATTTCCTTTTCACACAGCTCCTCATTTGATTTTTTGAGCTGGATTGTTTCAACCAGCTGAGTCATGTTACTTAAAATAGCTTGATCCGTAATTTCTTTAAAAGGAAGATTTTCAATATCCTCATTTCTCAGGTTCACCCATGTTTTTCCCTTTCCCCATTGCACGGAGAGCTGGTAAATTATAAAACCTACCAATTGCGAATTGAATATTCCTAAATAGGGCAAATAGTGGGTCAGATAAGAGTCACCCTTTTGAAGTCTGACTGAAAGAGTATTATGTTTAAACAAAACATCCTCTCGCAAAAAAATTCCTCTTAATAAGAAATTATCTGCTTTAGTTGGCCCAACTGGAAAAATAATCTTGTCACCTTGGAACACTTTTAAAGATGGTCTTCTTCTAATTTTTTGATTCCAATTGAAAGCACCTAAATGCTTATTTATCAAATTAAACTGAACAAAATCAGAGGGCTCAATTATCGGCATAATCTGAGGAGCACCTAAACGAAGCATTTCCTTTTGAGGTTGAAAACCAACCCTAGCTTCTACTCTCAACTCCTTTTGTTTCTGAAGCTTATTCACAATCAAATCATGCGCTTCATAATCTGCATTGACTAACACCTTCCATAAGGAATCATGTTTCAAGAACTCGGATTGATTCAATTTGAAGTCATCAGAGCTTGTAAAGTGAATGACCTCAAAATTAGATGCAAAATCTGTGAGCTTAGGAGAGATGTAATTCAGGATATTGTCTTTGCTAGTTTTGTTTTGGAAAGTTAGTACTGCACAGGGCTCACTAGCACCCAATTTCATTTTTTGGCCATTAACAACCCCAAGAGGTGTTTTCTTGAATAGAATTTTATTGTAATGAGAGAGCTCGTAAAATTCCGATATATCATATTGATCCAGAATGTACTTCCTAAAATTGAGGGCTTTGTCATTTAAGAAAATAGAGTTTTTGACAACCATTGAGTATATAGTCGTTTCATCTCCCCAACGAGAGACCCGAGCCATAATAGCCTGTGAGCGTTCATAATCTGCCACATCAGTATATTCGGGATAAGCTCCTTGCTTGTTTTCAATGGCTTCTCTCTCCTTTTGGTAGGTTTCAATTGCCTTTTCGTCATCAGAACTTTTTGGCACAGAACCCCAAGGTGGGTTTGATACAATACAGCTGAAAGCTTTTTCTGTGAAAATATCTTGGTCTATAATCGTATTGGCATGAATCAGTGTCTTTCCTATTAAACTTGGCAAAATAGGGTTAGCTCTTTCTATCTCCGTTTTGATGAAACTTGTGTCTTCCGTATCCAGCAAAGCCAAGTAAAGACTAAAGGCCGTGATTTGAAGTGCGTTCCTATCTACATCAATACCAAAAAGCTGATTTTCTAGAATCTTCTTTTTGCCCTCAAAAGTCAAATTCCCTTTGTGAGAATTTTCGATCATTTTAAAGGCTTGAACCAAAAACGCACCCGACCCCACAGCTGGGTCTAAAAGCGAGGCATTGATATCTCGCTCTAATGCTGTAGCAAAAGAGCGTTCCAGAATGAAGTCTACTAGAAATGCTGGTGTATAATAAACTCCGTCTCCTTTTTTTGTACTTGTTTTAAGAAATGTCTCATACACATGACTGATGAGCTGAATGGGAATCTGATCAAACCTATAGGGAAACAAATACTGTTGACCTGACCGATAGTCACTCTTGAAAAATAAGGCTATCTTATTTAGATAATGCCGTTTAATATCCGAGACCTGAAAATGGTCATCATACTTAAAAACATCTCCGTTGATTTTAGCCACCTGATCAAAAGCATCAGCCAGCTGTTCAGCATTCCCACTTTCGAGTTTATCTAAAAGGTAGTTTTCATCAAAAATACCACGGTCTTCTAGGTATTTAATGAACAAACATCTTAGAATCAAAAGATGAACGATATGAGAATTGTTGTCATCAATTAAATCACTCTTTAGCGTAAGTAGATTGAGAAGGAGATCCTTATCTACTGTTTTTGTATTTCCCTTGCGTTGATTCTTATTTACAAAATCAAAGAAGTAGGAGGAATCAATCTGTAGTTTTGAAATTAGTAGTGAATCTACGTCTTCAAAACCGAGAGTATTTATACCGTAATCAAAAGAATCAATTCGTATCGAATTCTTAAGTGGTTTCTCTTGATCGGGCTTTTCTTTCGCATTGATCAGATGAGATTTTTGTTCCCCAACCGCTATAAAAACAACATCCCTATTTTTATTCCATAGAATTTGGTGCTGCTTAAAAACATCATCACTTGTGGGTGTATAGCAATAATTTACGTCAATACCCTTCCCGACTTTATAGGAAAAATCATTCCCAACCAATCCAGCATAGATATCTTCGTCAGAGAAGCCCAGCTTTGAAAGGAAGTTTTGGAAACGGTCTTGCATTTGTATATTAATATTTGACTTTCAAAAATAGTCTTTTCGAATGGTGAATACCATCGAAATTAGCAATAAAGCATGTATACTAAATCATGTACCCACTGTGGTAAAGAGACAAACCTAAGAATTACCTTTTCTCGTTTTTTTACCGTCTCGCTCGGAGCGAGGGAGACGGTAAAGAAAAAGGCTTCCCAATATTGAGAAGCCTTTGTTGTTTTTCGCTGAAATCTTCGTTTAGCTCAAAAACTCGTAGATGCCAGCGACACCTTGTCCACCGCCGACGCAGGCGGAGACCATTCCGTATTTTTGTTTTCTACGGCGCATTTCGTTGAGCAGTTGGATCGAGAGCTTCGCTCCTGTACACCCGAGCGGGTGACCGAGTGCCACTGCTCCTCCATTTGGATTCACGATGTCTGGGTTCAGTCCTGCCTCTTGGATCACGGCGAGTGATTGCGCAGCGAATGCTTCGTTGAGTTCGATTTGCTCAATATCGTTGAGTTTCAAACCTGCCTGTCTCAATGCCTTCGGAATTGCCTCGACTGGTCCGATACCCATGATGCGTGGGTTCACCCCTGCCGCGGCATAGGTCACCAATCTCGCAATCGGCTCGAGTTTGAGTTCCTTCACCATTTTCTCAGACATCACCATGACGAAAGCTGCTCCGTCAGAGGTCTGCGACGAATTACCTGCTGTGACTTGACCACCCATTTTGAAAGCAGGGCGGAGTTTGGCCAGACCGTCCATAGAAGTGCCGGCTCTTGGACCTTCATCAGTATCCACCACATATTCACGTTCGGCTTTTTTGCCCTCATCATTGATGTAGGTTTCTTTGACGGTGATCGGTACGATCTCGTCTTTGAATTTTCCGTCCTTGATCGCAGCAAGAGCTTTGTCGTGCGAATTGACTGCAAACTGATCAGCTGCTTCACGTGTGATCCCGAAATCCTTGGCAATTTCTTCGGCTGTCATACCCATGGACAAATAGTACTCCGGGTTATTCTTGGCAATTTCCCAATTGAGGGCGGTTTTGTATCCCATCATCGGGACGAGTGACATGGACTCGGTACCACCCGCGATGATACACTCGGCCATTCCCGCTTTGATTTTGGCGGTAGCCATCGCGATAGTTTCCAATCCCGAACCACAGTATCTGTTGACAATCAGGCCAGGCACTTCGACTGGCAGAGCCAGCAACGAAATCATCCTACCCATTTGCATGCCTTGCTCCGCTTCGGGAATGGCATTGCCGACGATGAGATCGTCGATTCTTTTCGGATCGAGCTCGGGCACTTGTGCCGTGAGGTGCTTGATCACATCTGCAGCGAGATCATCAGGTCTGGTGAATCTGAATCCACCTTTTTTTGATTTCCCAACTGCTGTTCTATATCCTTTGACTATGTATGCTTCCATTTGTTTAGATTTTGAGATCTCAAGAATCAAGAGTCAAGACTCTTAGAAAACCCGTAGATCATTTTTTGCAATTCATTAATTCTCGTTTCAAACAACTTAAAATCCTGACTAGCCATAAAACCTAGTTCACAAGACAAGTATAACTGCGTTTCCATCTCAAAAAGTGACCACAAACCGATTTGTAAAAAGCGTTTGAAATCTACATTCGATTTGCGTGAGGTTCCTTCCGCGATATTGGAAGGTACCGATACGGAGCATCTTTTTATCTGCGAAATCAAATTGTACTTTTCGTCTTCTGGAAAAGAATTGAGTACAGGATACAAGTCTTTCACCAATTGGATCGACTCTTTCCATATCTTCAATTCTTTGTAGTTATGCATGTTGTCTTAATTCTATAATCTTGGCTCTTGGATCTAAATACTAGTTTCTAAGCGGTTTTCCTTTGAACAAGATGCTGTGGATACGTTCCAGAGTTTTGGGTTCTCCCGTCAAACTGAGGAATGCTTCTCTTTCTAAATCCAGCAAGTATTGCTCTGACACCAAAGTGCTGGAAGTCAAATCTCCACCGCTCATGACGTAGGCCAATTTTTTGGCTATTTTCGCGTCATGTTCTGAGATATAATTGCCATAGAGCATGCCTGTCACACCTGCCTCGAACATCGCCATCGAACTGCGTCCGTGTACCTTAATATCTTGGCGCTCTATCGGGCGAGTATAGCCTGCTTCGGCCATCTCGATGGCTCGTGCTTTGGCATCCGCCAAAAGTCGAGAACGATTGAGGGTGATTCGATCCGAATCCTTGAGGATATGCATGCCAGCTGCTTCAGCTGCCGACGTGGCAACTTTCGCTGTAGCGATATTCATGAAATACTCCTGTAGGACGTTGAGCTCTGGATCTCCCGTAGCGTACTGGTCTGAGGCACGGAGTGTAAACTCTTTGGTACCTCCCCCACCTGGGATGAGGCCCACACCTACTTCCACCAACCCGATGTAGGTCTCGGCATGTGCCTGGATCGCGTCACAATGCAGCGACAATTCACAACCCCCACCCAAGGCCAAGCCTGATGGCGCAGAGATCACCGGTATGTCCGAGAATCGTGCACGTGTCATCGTCTGCTGAAACTGACGGATCATCAAATCGATCTCGTCATACTCCTGATCCGAAGCAAACATGAACAGCATCGCAAGATTGGCTCCTGCCGAAAACTGTTGTGCTTCGTTACCGATCACCACGCCGCGGAAATTTTCTTCGGCCATAGAGATGGCCGTGTTGATTCCCTCGATCACTTCGCCACCGATGGCATTCATTTTCGTATGGAACTCGACATTTAGGATACCATCCCCGATATCGTAGACTGTCGCACCTGGGTTTTGGAAGACAATGTTGTTCTCCTTGTAGGCTTCCAGAATTACAAATCCCTCAGTACCAGGTACTACCTTGTAGGATTGGGTCGGTATATCATAGTAGAGTTTTTTGCCGTTTTCGAATTTGTAGAATCGATCATGGCCTGCAGCGATCATCTCTCCTACCCAATCGGCAGGTTTCATTCCAGCGGCCTCCATTTTTTGAGCCGTTTCCTTGACGCCTAAGACATCCCAGGTCTCGAATGGACCAATCTCCCAAGCAAAGCCTGCGGCGACCGCCTGATCGATCCTATATAGCTCATCGGCGATCTCAGGGATTCGGTAGGAACAGTACTTGAACATATCGTAGAACATCGCTCTGTAAAACTCTCCTGCTTTGTCCTCAGCGTTAACGAGGATCGGGAGACGTTCTTTGACGTTTTCGATGTCTTTGACCTTAGAGAGGCTCTCATAGTATGCTTTGGTTCGCTCACCATATTCCATGGTCTTGAGATTCAGTTCTAAGATCTCCTTTTTTCCATTTTCATCCACGGTTTTCTTGAAGTAACCCTGTTTGGTTTTGTCTCCCCACCATTTTTTGTCGTAGAGTTCTTGGACGATGCGCGGCAGCTGAAATGTGTCACGCGATTCGTCTTTTGGCAAACCTTGGTAGAGATTAGTCGCTACCTTGACTGTAGTATCTAGGCCGACCACATCCATCGTACGAAAGGTCGCCGATTTGGCACGACCGATGATCGGTCCTGTCATGCGATCCACTTCGCCGACGGTAAGTCCCATTTTTTCGACCGTGTGCATGCCCGACATGATGGCGTAGATCCCAATCCGATTGGCGATGAAAGCCGGAGTGTCTTTGCAAAGCACAGTTTCTTTTCCCAAAAACAAGTCGCCATAGTTCATCAAAAATTTGACGATTTCTGGATCTGTATCTTTGGTCGGGATGATCTCAAGCAATCTCAGGTAACGTGGCGGGTTGAAAAAGTGCGTGCCACAAAAATGCTTTTTAAAATCCTCACTACGTCCATCCGTCATCAGGTGTATCGGAATCCCTGAGGTATTGGAGGTGATGAGTGTTCCTGGCTTTCTAAATTTCTCTACCATCTCGAAGACTTGTTTTTTGATATCCAGATTTTCGACGACTACTTCGATGATCCAATCGTAGTTGGCGATCTTGGACATATCATCGTCAAAATTTCCCAACTGAACCAGTGTTGCTTTGGTGCTGTCATACAGCGCGGCAGGTTTGGCTTTGAGGGTGGATTCAAACGCTTGGTTTACAATTCGGTTTCTGACAGGCGTGTCGGCGAGTGTCAGTCCTTTGGCTTTTTCTGCATCGTCTAGTTCACGTGGAACTATATCGAGCAGCAGCACTTCCACTCCGATGTTGGCGAAGTGGCATGCTATTCTTGATCCCATGATACCGGAACCCAGCACAGCAACTTTTTTGATGGCTCTATTCATTTTCGATCAAAATTATTTGTTGTTCTATGTTTCTGTTTTCTTCTATGACTTCTTCTATAGATGACATCACGTCAAAAAATGCGGAGAGTTTTTCGTCCGAGACTTTTTTGCGGACACTGTCGTTGAAATACAAAACGGCCTTTTTGGAAAAGCTCCTTTTTTTCTTTCCCTCTTCTGTCAGCATGATTCTAACGGAACGTTTGTCGTTAGGGTCCTTCTCTCGGTAGATGAGCCCAGTCTGTTCCATGTTTTTCAACATACGTGTGAGACTGCGCGCTTCCATCCCGAGTAACGGTGCGATTTTGGTCGCTGGCGTGCCTTCTTCTATATCGATGTTGAGTAATACAAAACCAGATGAGGCTGTAATTCCTTTTTCGAGTCCTCCCTGATTATACATTCTTGAAATCGCATGCCAAACAACTTTGATGTGATAATCAACCGTTTCTTCCTTTTTCATATCTTACACTTCTACCTAACAATGTTAAAGATATATAAAATATGTTATGCGCGCATACTAGTTAAGGTATTAGTTGTCAAGAAGAAATGTTATTGGTAGACGCTATCGCCGCGCAACTTTCGAAAACGCTTTCGTGCATCTGATACATAGATACTACCGGGATAGTCGATCAAGAAATTTTTGTAGACTTCCATAGCCCCTTCCTTATCCATCAGATATTCTTCTAAAATTTTTCCCTCCAAGAAGGACGCATCATCACCGAACAAATCAGTAGCATAATTGAGCTGAATCACTTCGAGTTGCAAAATGGAATTTTCAAACTCTCCTGAACTCAAATAAATCTGTGCAAGCTGCCAGTGAATCTCATCGACTAACGAATGTGCTGGATAATCCTCGAGCATTTGTTGATAGGCCCTTTTGGCCTGAGCGGTTTTGTGTTGGAACATGAGTAGATCAATATCTGCATATTTCTTCAAGACAAAGTCAGAGGTATCCAGCGCTGTGTTGTTTTGAATGAGCAAACTCAACGCTATCGCATCGTTAGCGATTTCTTTGGTAGTAGCGGTTTTGAGAATATCCAAATGACTCTTCGCCAATTCAAAATTTCCCATATAGTAGTTTAGCCTAGCATTTTTGAATTTTGCTTCGTATCCTATTTTGCTTGATTTGTTGGCTTTTTCGACTTGTGCGTAGAGTAGTGTAGACTCCCATGGTTGGTCTATCAATAGGTAAATATCTCCCAAATCCAACTTACTCAATGATTTGATTTTTTCGTTTACACGTGGAATACTTATGATTTCATTGAGAATTTGAATGGCTGAATCTTTTTCATCAAGATAAAAAGCATGTAACAATGCCTTTTGGCGATATGCCTCTATTGTTTCTTGATTCAACCCCACTCTCGTCATCAAATGATGATAGTCATGGGTTAACTGACGGATTGCTGTTTTGTCAACAGGGAAAGTTCGTTTCACTTTTTCTTGTCGAGCAAGTATGAGTTCTTTTTGGGCTTGGAGGTTGTACTGACTCTCTGGTAACTTATCCACGATGTATGTGAATATCTCTTCGGCATCCGCATAGCTTTCATTTTTCAATGCAATCTCACCGATGTTGATGAGTCGATAGCCATTTTCGTTCATCCGCTTATTGATTGCTCGTGCTTGAATGAACGCACCATGAAAATCTTTTTGTTGCACATGTGCCCAAATCAAAAGATCCGCATACATTTTGTCACTTGGGTTTTTCTGAATGTTGTCGAGTAGAGTATTTTGAAAATACTGAATATCTTCTTCGCTTTGGAGTAAGTTTTGAAGGATGTTCTTGACGTATCTTAGGTTTTGTGGTCTGAGCGAAGCGAAGACGAGATATTCATTTAGCATCTCTTCCTTTTGGCCAAGCACACGATAGGTGTTGGCCAGCTCTAGTGCATAATCCTGTTTGTTTCGAGAACTCTGTCTCCCAGCGATATAGGTATCCAGTGCATAATTGGCCAGTTGTTTGCTGATAAAGTACTGCGCAGCAGTCCGCACCAAAAATCCGTTTTCTTTTATCTCAGTTATCAACATCTTGTACTTCTTATCAGCCTGATCGTTGCGATCGGTAGCGGTATAGAGGATTCCTTCATCGATTTGGTAGTAGACGTTCGATGGGTAACTCTTGAGCGCAACTTTTAGATATTTCTCTGCAGCCTTGTAATCATTGAGTGATAGGAGTACATCCAGATAGTTGTTGTGAATATTAGGAATATTCTGCGATGACTTGGCCAGCTCATCGTATAGATCTTTTGCTTTCTCATAATCGCCATTGAGATAATACTCATTGGCAAGTTGGATATTCTGATCATCCTGGGCCACCAGTGTGAGCGGAATGATCAAGACTAATATGGATAAGAATTTTTTCATATGCGTTTGTCCACACTTTTCTGCGCTCTTACAATATATAAATAGATTATAAATAAACTATTATTATTTATTACCTCCGTGGATATGTGGATAAGTGCTCGTTTTGGAATGTGTTGTTTATTGTTGGTTTAATATTCATTGTTAAGCGACATGTTATCTACATCGTAAGTCATTGAGGTTTAGTCTTTCATAACGTTTTCCACAGTTTTGGTTAGTTTGTTGATTACTTTATTCTGATGTTGATCGTTTGATGACTTTTGTGGATATGATCAAGTGAACTTTCAATGTTTCATGTGGATTGTTACCCTGTCATAAGTGTGAAAGATTAATTGGTTTTTGTACACAGGTTTTATCATCTGGTTTCACGAGTTATCCACAGGTTTTAGAAGGTGATCTCTATATTTTCAATCTCCCAGTTGGCACGTATATCGAATAGTTCAGGATAGAAATAAATGGATTCTTCCTGTTGATTTTGCAACATACTGCCGTGTTCCCATGCTCCATCCTGATTGTCATCTATCAGAATGCGAAAGGTGTACTTGCCTGGTTTTATGTAGCTAAATGTGAAAGTCTTGGCATTCTGTAGTTCAGAAATAACCTTGTATTTGTCATTGACTAGTTGCAGTATGTATTGTGGCACTTGTGTTGTGACTTGTCCAGATACTTTTCCGAAGTTTTCTGAATCTTTGAAGGAATAGAATCTGGTAAATTGTTCGACGGTATCTTGATCTATGGTGATGAATGTTCCATGTGGAAAATTCATGTAGACTTGCTCGGTCTTTATCTTATTCAGATAGTTGACTTTGAACTGTGTGATAGAGTCTAATGCGATGCTGTCTGATACGAGCTGTGTCGTATCAATGAGTGTGTTTCTGAGACTATCTACTTGCTGCTGTAGGAAGTATTTGTCTAGCGTGTTGATTAGGGTCAGTTCTGTTCTGTTTTCATTCCATGTGGCAACACTATCTACGAATGTATATTTATACAGTGTATCATATTGATACGTCATACTATCTATTGTGAATTGAGTGATAGGTTTAGTGAAGCTAAAAGTCATATTGAATGTTGGATCAATATTGGATTTGTCTGTTGGTAATAGACTGCTGTTTAGTTTTTCAGGCTTTCTTTTGCTCTCGGAGAACTGTATATAGACTGTGTCTTGAATCTGATTGTACACTGTATCCTGTGCAGATATGATGAGCTGCAAACTATCTGTATCATAGGTATAGAGAGAGTCGTAGTAGAAGCGTAGTGTCGTTCTGCCTTTTATTATGTTATTGATTGGAATATCTAATTGGTTAGTAGAATCGGCTTTTTTGATTTTATAATTCTCAATGTATTTGTTGTAGAGTACATCGAAATACTGGCCTGTTTTTTTGGATCTGACCATTTTGAGGGGAGTAATGTTGAGTAGCTGTATTTTGATATCTAAATTCTCCTGGCTCGTATTGAGGTTTACAGAATCTTGTATAAATCCATGTGACTCTTCATCTGGTTCGCATTTGAGATTGTTGTTGGCATCTTCGAATGCGTAAATTTTATAATAGCCATTTTTGATGTTTTCGATTCGGTAGGTTCCTGAAGTGTCTGTTTGTGCAAAGTAACGAGGCTTTCCTGTTAGTATGTCCAGCGTGTCTTTGATTGAGTAAACAGCAATGGTGGCTTTGTCTATGTTCTTATTGGTGTACAGGTTGGTGATGTGACCTGAAATACTAATAGAATCCAAGAATGGACCAGTTGAGAATGCTATGCTAAAGTTTTCTACGGGATTTTTTTCTGTTACATCCACTACCCCATCTGCGAAATTGAAAGTATAAGTAGTACTGTCTTCGAATTTTTCTTCGAATTCAATATATAAGTCGTTCTTTTTCACTTTGAATTTGTAGGGATTCTCAGTGAATGGTGTGATGATTAATTTTTGTTTCAGTTTATCCGCATTGATTCTTTCGTTGAATTCAAAGGAGAATTCTTTTCCATCGAAATTGATTGTCTTGTCTGTGGGATTACTTTCTAGAAGTAGCGGTGGTATGGTATCCCTAGGTCCTCCTGAAGGCGTACCTTGATTAGCACAGGCATATACGAATATGGCGATGAGGATAATGACGAAGGGAAATATATGTTTCATACTTTTTTGAATATGTAAATAATACTGGAGTAGTTGTGGTTATTCTTTTTGGCCCATCGGTTTGATAACAATCCGATACAAAAAGCTTTAAAATAATTTGATTGACCTGTTTTGTACTTTTCACTCAGAAGGCTCACATAGAAAGAATCGAATTTCATAGGATGGGTTGCTTCGAGCTTATAGCCGTTATATTTCATCAGTGCCGTTATCGTCTCTTGATTGAAATGATAGAGATGTCTTGGTACATCGTAAGCTGCCCAGTGCTTCTTATAGAAGCGTTGATCATAAGATGCGGAGTTTGGTACTGCCACAATTAAACGGCTCTTTTTGGATAGATGTTGTTTGAGTGCTTGCAGTGTTTCATTGATGTCATGTACGTGTTCTAATACATGCCATAGTGAGATGATACCATATTTTTTAGCAGGTAGTTTATCGATATTTTCGAATACTGTATCTCCTATATTCTTCTGTGCTATAGTTCTGGCATTCTGATCCGGTTCTATTCCTGTTACTTTCCAGCCCTGCTCTTTGATATATTTGAGCAGTTGGGCGGTACCGCATCCATAGTCCAGTATTGTTTCCTTATCAGATAGGCTTTGTATTAGTTTGAACTTTGTCTTGATGGTATGGTTACGAACTAGTTTATAAATCCAGTTTATAGGGTTGGTTGCTTTGTTGGTGTGTGATATATAATCTTCAAACTGGTAGTATTTGCCAATTGCTCCCTTGCTAGGTCGTGGACTTGTTATTAAAAGTTCACAGTTTTTACACTTCATGATGGCGAAACTCTCGTGTGTCAATGAGTGGTCGTCACAGATGATGTGGTTGGTAAATTCCTGATAGTTACATGACGGACATGAATCAATTTTTTCGTACATAGTTATCTAGCCATGTAGACCATGAGCACGGATATATCTGCGGGATTGACTCCACTGATGCGTGATGCTTGGCCTAGGTTGGCGGGTTGTATGTTTGATAGTTTTTCTTTGGCTTCTGCTGAGAGGGCAGGTATTTCTTTGTAGTTGAAACCTGCGGGAATCTTTTTGTTATCCAGATCTCCCATTCTATCAGCGAGACTTTTTTCTTTCTCTATATAAGTTTCATACTTGATCAGGATGGATGCTTGTTGGAGTATTTCTGATGATAGACCTTTGGTTTTATCTTTCAACTCATCACTGAGATCAATGAGATCTTCGATTTCCATTTCTGGTCTTCGTATGAAATTGATCAGGGGCGCTTTCTCTTTGATCTTAGCAGATTTCTTTTCTTCGAGTAGACCATTTACTTCTTCAGGTTTGACCTTTAGATTTTGCAAGTCTTTGATAAGAGTTTCTGTTTGCGATAGCTTTTCATGCACTTTATCTAATCTATCCTGTGATGCTAAACCGAGCTGATGTCCTAAAGGGGTGAGCCTTACATCAGCATTGTCTTGTCTGAGCAGAATTCTAAACTCTGCTCTGGAGGTAAACATTCGATAAGGTTCATTTGTGCCTTTGTTAATTAGGTCATCAATGAGTACCCCGATATAGGCATCTGATCGATTAAGTATGAAAGGGTCTTTTTCGTGAATCTTATTATGCGCATTGATTCCTGCCATTAATCCTTGACTAGCTGCTTCTTCATAGCCAGTGGTACCATTGATCTGCCCAGCGAAGTATAGTCCTGATATTAGTCTAGTCTCCAGTGTAGCGTCTAATTGTGTAGGTGGGAAGTAATCATACTCGATGGCATAGCCGGGTCTGAACATCTTTACCGTTTCGAACCCTGGTATTTTGGTGATGGCTTTGTACTGTACATCCTCAGGTAAACTGGTGGAGAATCCATTAACATATATTTCTACCGTATCCCATCCTTCTGGTTCTACGAATATTTGATGACGTTCTCTGTCAGCAAACCGGTTAATTTTATCCTCTATGGATGGACAGTATCTTGGTCCCAGTCCTTTGATTCTACCAGTGAACATAGGTGATTGTTCAAAGCCTGTCTTGAGGATTTCATGTACCTCACTATTGGTATAAGTGATGTGACAGGGTCGTTGTTCTTTGAGCGGTTTAGTATCTGAGTAGGAGAATTTACCAGGTACTTCATCACCGGGTTGTTCTTCCATGACTTTCCAGTTAAGTGATCTACCATCTACGCGTGGTGGAGTTCCTGTTTTCATTCTACCTGATTCGAACCCTAGTTCTATGAGTTGTTCAGTAATTCCTGTTGCAGCCTTCTCCCCTGTTCTTCCACCACCGAAGCGTTTTTCTCCTATGTGTATGATACCATTGAGGAATGTCCCATTGGTAAGCACGACTGATTTTCCTTTGATTTCTATCCCCATGGAAGTCCTGACGCCTTGGATTCTGTTATCCTTGACAAGCAACCCTGTAACCATTTCTTGCCAGAAGTCTACGTTGGGTGTACGTTCTAGTGCGAGTCTCCATTCTTCTGCGAATCTCATTCGATCGTTTTGAGTACGTGGACTCCACATAGCTGGTCCTTTGGATTTGTTGAGCATGCGGAATTGTATCATTGATTTATCTGAGATGATACCAGAGTAGCCACCCAATGCATCAATTTCACGAACAATCTGACCTTTGGCAACTCCGCCCATTGCTGGGTTGCATGACATCTGTGCTATGGTATTCATGTTCATCGTGATGAGCATGACTTTCGAACCCATATTGGCTGCCGCTGCTGCTGCTTCACAACCTGCATGACCTGCACCTACTACTATTACGTCGTATTCTGGAAACATAGTATTCTATATTGTGTTCCACGTGGAACGTTACATCTGTAACCCTAAGGGTTTGTAAAGTGTTCCACGTGGAGCATTCTATTTCTTAGTTATTGAAATTGCGGCAAAGATAAGTAAGCATTCTCTTTTTGTCTCATGAGGCTTTTGTCTTCATCGCTTTTGTCTTTGTACCCTACCAAATGAAGGATGCCATGAATAATGACTCGCCTCAGTTCGTCTACGAAAGGGATGTCCTGCATCTGGGCATTGTCGCGACACCTGTCTATGCTCACGAATATATCGGCCTCTATTTTACCCTCTTCTTCTGAGTTGTCAAATGTAATGATGTCTGTGTAGTAGTCGTGATTGAGGTAGTCGATATTGACTTGAAGTAGATATTCATCAGAGCAAAAGATGTAATTGATACCTTCCAAACTATACCCTTCGGCTGTTATGGTATGAGTAATCCATTGCTCAATGTTTTGAACGTTTGCGAGTTCAAAGTCTATGTTCTCGTAGAAGAATTGTATTTCACTCATCAGGCGAGATAAAAGCTAAGTTCGACACGTCTGCCATCATCTTCGAATTTGACTTCATCACAAAGATTCTTCATCAGGAAGATGCCGCGACCACCGGGCTTTTCTATGTTCTCAGGAGCTGTAGGATCGGGTAGACTGTCGTAGTTGAAGCCTTTACCCTCATCTTGTATGGTGAAGCGTATGAGACTTTCTTCGAGTGTTAGGGATAGGTCTACGTTTTTGTCCTTGTCGGATTGATTGCCATGGACTATTGCGTTGTTGACAGACTCGGTCACGGCGATCATAATGTTACCATAGATGTCATCATCAAACTGAAATTTCTCTTTGGCATTGTCTATGAAACTTTCGATTATGCGAATGTTTTCGGATAGAGAAGGGATTTGAATTTTTATGGCATCCATAGTGTGTTGTGTTTATCGTTCACAAATATATTATTGTTGATTCAAGCTTTGGAAATATTTATTTACTTCTTCCTTATAGTAAGGGTTCATCTTAGGTGGTAAGGTCTGTAATAGTTCTAGTTCTGATTCTTTCGCTTTAATATACTCTTCGAATTTCTTTTGAGACAGTTGATCTTGCTCTTTTGCGGATTCTGCTTCCCGCTTTTGATCGAGTTCTCTTTCTCTCAGTGCATCTTCGGACTGTAACATGCGAGTAAGTATATCTTGTTGTCTACGGATTGTCTCTTGTTTGATGTTCTTGTTGACGAGATCTGTTTCCGTTTGTTCCATTTTTTTGATGATCTCTTCCAAGTTGTCAGATAGACCCTCCTCCCCTTGGTTGAGTCCGTTTTGCATTTGCTGTAGTTGTTGACGGAGCATTTCTTGTTCAGCAGCGAGTTCTGCTAGTTCTTGGGATAACTGACGACCAGATTTCCCACTCTTTTTTAATTGTTCTATCTTTTTGTTAAGTTCTCCTTGTAGCTGAGACATATCTGGAGTGTTCTTCTTTTTTCCTTTCTGACCTTTCTGTGGCATGCCCATGGACTGAGCCATTTGATCCTGCATCTGCTGGAGTACATCTGTCAGTAGTAGAGACAGGTTATTAATAGCAGTCATGGTGTACTGTTGGCTAGAAAGTGCTTGTGGTTTTTTACGATCCTTGAGTCCTTGTAGACTGGATTCAATGTTTTTGTTCATTTCATTAAGCTCTCGGGTGACAAAACTTTGTATCTGAAACACGCGACTGGCCAGTGATTTGAGACTGTCTTCGATGATCACAGCATCATCACGTAGTTTTAGTTGTTCTTGAGAGAGGCTAACAAAGCGAGGGTCACTTTGGTCAACTTCTCTAAAATCGTCCATGACTCTTTCTTGGTCGAAGGAGAGCGTAATTAGGTTGTCTAGGATGTTGCGTAGGTTGTCGATGTTCTCTTGTATCATTTTCATCTCCATGTTGGCTTGCATACCTAGCATCTTATCACGGAGTTCTTTCATCTGTTCTGCAGCATCTTGTTGCTTGCCACTAGATTGTTTGCGGTTGTTTTTGTCTAGTTCTTCTTGTGCTTCTTTTTGCGACTGATCTATGGATTCTTGTTGTTGCGAGAGATTCTCTAAGTTTTCTGGTTGTTTTAGTTCTTCGTTGAGCTCCTCCATGGCTTTCATCTCCTCTTTGATTTGTTCAAATTCTTTGTCAAGCGCTGATTGTTCTTCTTTTACTTGGTCTAAGTTCTTTTCCTTGTTTAGGTTTTCTTTAGCTAGTTTAGATTGTTCTTTTTCTAGTTCGTTGAGGTCTTGAATTACTTCATCCATTTTGAATTCGAACTGCATTCGTTTGAACATTTCCAACGCACGTTCTATTTCATCTTCCAAGTTTTGCTCTTTATGTGCTACTTGTTCCATTAGCTCATCAAGGTTCTTATCTGTTTCTTGTTCTTGCAACAGCTTTTTAAGTTCGTCATAGAGTTTTTTCGTCTCTTCATCGAGAACGTCTTCCATGATTTTTTGTAGCTGAGCCGCTTTTTTCTGTAGTTCAGGATTAGGCTGATGAAATTTGTTTTGCTTATTAGTGAGCTCTTTGTGTTTTTCAGCCAATTGCTGCATTTCTTTTTCTAAAGACTCTTTGTCTTTGATCAGTGAGTTTAGTTTTTTCTTCTCTTGCCAGTTGTTGTTTTTCTTCTTGATACCTTCCTGTATATCATCTATTTGCTTTCTAATGTCCTGTGCTTTATCCAGTGCCTTATTCATGTCTCCTTTGGCCTGTGCTGCAGTTTTCTCTATATCAGCATTGATTTCTGATTTTTCAGGAATTTTAAAGGTGAAAGTAGATGATCTAGTGGCTTTGAACCCATGAATTTCATCATTGTCCCATATACTCACATAGTAGGCCAATTCATCTCCTTGATTTAGATGAAGAGAATCGATATTGATTTGATGATAGATTTTTTGATTGGTGACGGATGGGTTAATGGATATTTTTTCTCGGGTTTTGTTTCCGTTCCATTCATAAGTGACTTGCATCTTGTGAAAACCATAATCGTCAGCGATTTGACCGTCTAAGATCAAATATTGATACAAAGTAGTGTCTGTTACGGTTATCAGTTTTAATGATGGATATTGATCCTCTATGATATCTATGTGATATACAATGGGTTCTTTATTTTGACTGTGGGTATTTGTCAATCGTATTTGATAATCACCTTCTTTGTGAATAGACCTTGATAGGTTGAATTGGTTCGGTGTTTTAGAGCTAAAGTTTGTCGTATCCTGTGAGGATAGAAATTCTACTTTTTCAGCGCTCACGGAGTTTATATTCCAGGAGCCATGAGTTCCTTCAGGTACGGTCAAGTTACCGTTGTTAATCACTGTGACATTCGCTAGTCCAGTATAGTTAGGATAATCCAAATCAATGGTTAAATGCTTGATTTCTGGTCTTGAGATGACTTTTACTTGGTAGGTGCTACTATGATAATTACCAGCTGTGATATAAAAACTAAAATCGTTTTGTGCTTTAGCAAATTGATAGTTGAGTGTATGTTGGTCTGTCGCTATTTTGATTTGCTGCCCTTGACTATGTATAAAGGCATGATCGGGTATGGCCTCTCCCATTACATTTAGTTGTAAATTGTATGTCTCATTTCTAAATGCTATGAGCTCACTAATCACTTCGATTTGAAACAAAGACCGATTGTATTCTTTGTCATAATTAACAATACGAGTTGTACTCTCTGTTAAGAAACTAGGGATAAGAAGCAACAGCGCAACAATAATGATGGATGGAATTAAAAAGTATTTGAGATGCTTGCTGTTCTGTTTGAGGTCAATACTGGTGTCAAATGAAAAGGGTGATATTTCTTGTGTCCGTTGTATTAGGCTCGCATTTATCAGTGCGTTGTCTCCTTGATTTTGTTGTAACTGAAGTGTATTAAGTATTTTATCCCCCAATTCTGGAAATAGTGTACCGAGTTGTTTAGCTGCGAGTTCATTACTCAGATATTTATTGGGATTAATAAATTGTAACAACGGGAGTATAAAAAAGAAATACAACAGCACCAATAGGCTAAGAATCAGTACAAAGAATAGTGAAGTTCTCCCTAGACCATCAAATCTAAAAGTGTACTCTAAACTATTGATAAACAGGTATATAGATAGTGATATACCTACCAAAATTAGTGTTTTTCTTATCAGATGATTAAGAAATAGCTTGCGTTTGTAGGCGAGTAGGTTACTCGATAACTTAGGGTCGGTATGTTGCGTGTGCTTATTCAATAGCGTTGTATGGTGTCGAAGTAGATGTGCATCATTTGATCCGATAACTTACTATAGTCTTTTAAACCCTTTATTCGAGTTTTAGTTATGTAATACTCAGGGTTAATTTGTTTGATGAGAAGTGTATCGCTAATAGGATTTTGCTGTGCTTGCAAACGATTCGTTAGTTGTTCAAAATCATTACTAAGAAATGGAACAATTTGTTTTCGGTATATGATGTGTGGTTTTGACAATACATCATCTATATTTTCTACCTGAACTACCTGATGGTATTCATTTTTCAAGGTGTCATGATTTGAAACTTTTGTTTCATCAAAAAAGTAAGAAATGGAAAATTCGATTAGTGTTGTATCACGTTCCTCATGAGTCGAGTCAAAATGTCTGATGTATGCCAAACTGTCCACTATTTTAAGGCTATTTCTAAGGCTCATACGTGACTCAAAATTATAAAACTCGTAATATGCCACAGATCCGACGTTAGATGGCGTTAAATTGTACTTACTGTATGGGTTTTTTCGTACATTTTGTACGAATACATGCATTTTAGGGCTATTTCTGCTAGAAAAATCAGTCATGAACAAATCAAGGTTTCCTTCGACAAATTCGCCTAAAATGGCTTCTTCATTTTTCAAAAACCGGATATTTATGTTTTTTATGGCTAAACTATCTATCGAAGTTAGACTGTATAGTATATCATCATTAGTAGAACTAATTGTGTACTTTGGCTTATGAAATACTAAATCATAGACGAATTTTTCGGCAGGGCTATTTAGTTTGGAGGAATCTAGGCTTAACAGGTTAGTATTAAAATTTATCGTGAGCGTTTCACGTGAATCAAGTATGTTGGTTTCACGTGGAGTGCTTTGTTGTTTGCAGCAGCAGAGAGAGAGCAATATGACGATATATGCTAAGGGAGCTTTCATATTTAAAAAGTCAGCCCGATTTCTTGCTCGAAATAATCAATTGTATTTATTTTCAACAGTTTTTCTTGTTCCATTAGATTCAGGTTAGGTAGGTTCTCTCCTGCTTTCCAGTGAGGCCAACCATCTTGATCAATGCCCTCCAGTTTATAATATCCAGACAAACTAAGAACTTTGCATATGCCTAGGTGTATGAGGTCTTGCTTTTCTTCTTTGGAGAAATTAAGTTGACCTTTTCCTAATTCTTGTACGCCGATGAGAAAGAGAATACCATTGAGATCAGAAGGTTTTTTACCAATTACTATTTTGAGTTCTTCCCTTAATTTGAGCCACTTTCTATCTAAATCTAGATCTCTTTTCATAAATCAAATTTCTATTTTCAAATATAATTGACAGCAATACAGGAATCTATTTTTATCTTGAAGAAAGCATCAATAGACATGGATTTTACAAAATATTGGAGAGCATTTGTATCATTAGTCTTCCCTATCACTTGTGCGGATTGCAACCGGCCGCTTGTAGAGGGGGAAGAGTTTTTGTGTTTACATTGTAGAATAGATTTGCCATTGACTAATTATCATCTAATTAATCCTAACCCTTTAGAAACGGCTCTGTCGGGATATATAACCATAAGCAGGGCACATGCTTACCTCAAATACAATAAGAAAGGAACAGCACAGAAGCTATTGCATCAGCTGAAGTATGGTGGTTCCAAGAAGGTTGGCTTGATATTAGGCAAATGGATGGCAAGAGACCTTAAGTCTGATCTAGAAGCTTCTCAGATCGATTATATAGTTCCCGTACCACTACATCGCACACGGTCTCGAAAACGTGGTTACAATCAATCGATGGAAATAGCAAGAGGCCTTTCGGAGACGCTTGGTATTCCTATAGCTAGTGAAGTGATTAAACGTATCAGAATGTATAAGTCACAGGCGAAAAAGAGCCGTTTGGATAGGCTGAATAGCGATCAGTCAGAATATAAGGTGATAGATAAAGCTATGATAGAAGGAAAGCACATTTTGTTAGTGGATGATGTGATCACTACTGGTGCTACGATTGGTGCTGTTTCACGTGAACTTTTATTAGTAGGTGGAGTAGCTAAACTATCGATAGCTTGTCTTGCTACGGGCAAATAAAAAGGTCAACTGTTAAGCTGACCTTTCACTGTATCGTTTTATAGGACTACTAGTAGTTAGTACCTGCCCGTATCATTGCACATCTAAACCCGATTGTAGAAGTAGCCGAATCTTCTTCTAGGAATCTTCTTGTTCCTGGAGACATCCAGTAAGCTACATCTGCCCATGATCCTCCTTTAAATACTCTAACTCTGTTACTTATTAGAGAATTGAAGTTTGCAGCATCATAGCCATCTTCTTCATCTAGGAATCCGTCATTTCTGACAGGGTTTAGGTCATCAAAATCTTGATAAGACAATGGTCTGTATACATCTTGTACCCATTCGTTTACGTTTCCAGCCATGTTGTATAGACCGAAATCATTAGGCGGGTAATCGTAGATATATGTAGTGATCATTGCACCATCATTTAGTTTACCAGCGATACCAGCATAATCACCTCTACCTCTTTTGAAGTTGGCCATGAAAGTACCAATCTTCTTACCGTAAGGGTTTCTTAGTGCATGACCATCCCATGGATAAAGTCTTCTGTGCGTGTGGTTTTCATCCAGCCATTGTGTGCCGATCAAAGCTTGTGCCGCATACTCCCATTCCGCTTCTGTCGGTAGTCGGTAGTTTGGCAATACAAAGCCTGTCTCAAGTGGAATTCTTTGGTTTGGCGATGCTGCTTCAGCTTCTGCTCCACCTCCATCATAGTCTTCATAGTAGCCAGCATCTTCAGCCAGTTTTTGATTCACGACGATCGATCTCCAGTTACAATAGTCTTGTGCTTGTTTCCAAGTCACACCCACGACTGGGAAGAATCTAAAGCCTGGGTATCTTAAGTAATGATCTACATAAGGATCGTTATAAGCCAAATCTCTAGACCAAACTGTAGTGTCTGGCAAAGCTGACTTATAGAACGCAACCGAAGAGTCTAATCTGACAAAATGCAGATACTCTAACCAGTGAATGTTGGCTACTTCTGTTTCATCCATATAGAATGAAGCAACAGTAACTGTTCTTTCTAGGTTGTTGTTGGTATGCATAATATCTTCTTCGAAAGATCCGAGAATGACACGTCCGCCTTCAATGAATCGTAAGTTAGGCCCTTCGGGCTGCCCTCTAAAATCACTGACTTCAAATGCACCTTCTTCGTTGTACTCTAGTCCAGTAGCTGAACTATACGCACCAGGGCTCTGACTAGTCGCATGTCCGCCACCTCCACCACAAGAGCTTAATGCAAAACCTAATCCCAGTGCAAACGCCGAAGCGTTCAAGAAAGGAATAAATTTCTTCATAACAATTATCAAATTTTATTCGAACTCCTAAAATAGCTACAAAATTTAACAAAACAAATCACATGCAAAATTGAAGAAAATCTATATTCAATAATTCTGGCTTGGAATCTACTTTGTCGCTATAGTCTACTTTACTAATATTTAAATTCAAAAGTATTCAATTTATTGTCTAGATAAACCAATAATTCAATAAATGATGAATAATTAATTTTTACAAAATGTGCCTATAACCCTACTTGTTTTAAACATTGTATTTATTTAGTTACTTTTGTAATTGTAATGTCACAGGCAGAAGTATATGCATATCGTCCTTTTTTGATCGCAGTTGCGACCAATCTAGTAGGCTGTAGATCTACAGCAGAAGATCTCGTGCAGGATACTTTTTTCAGCTGGTTGAAAGTTGATACCAATAAGATTCAGGATGTCAAATCGTACCTAACACGGACTGTGACTAATAAATCCCTGAATTATTTAAAGTCTATTCGTCAAAAGAAGGAGGAATTTCTCGATACTGTACAGCCATCATTGGCGTCATTTAGTATGACCCCAGATTTTTCTAGCATGGATTTGAAGTGTGAGGTGACACATGCTCTTTCTGAGGTTTTTAAGAAACTCGCACCAGCTGAGCGTGCGGTTTTTGTGTTGAAGGAGTTGTTTAATTTTGATTATGCTGAGTTAACCTCTATTCTTGGGAAGAAGGCAGACAACTGTAGACAGATTTTCAGTCGTGCACAGTTAAGGCTGTCTCAAGAAACGGATAGGTTTAGTATTGATGTGGATAAATTAAAAACAACTGTTGTAGATTTCAAAAATGCCACCCTCGGTGAGTTTTCTGGTTTGATCGAGAACCTTAAGTCCGACCTGAACAAGAAGTAGTCACCCTATTCCTACGAGTTTCGTTATTATCACAATTTTACTACATTCATGTTTTTCTTGCTGAGAAGTGTAGCAGGTAGCGTATTGTTGATCTCTTCTTTGAGAGCGTGTATTAATTTGTGTTTGACAAAGCTTTTTTTAACGACCAAGCCTACCTCTCTCGTAGGTACAGGTTCAGAAAAATGTCTAATCTTACTTTTATCGTCTTTGTTGAGGTCATAGGTAAACAGCTCAGGGATCAAAGTATATCCTCCACGTTTGTCTACGAGTTTTTTGAGTGCTTCTAATGAACCGCTTTCGTAGAGTACTCGGTTGTTGAACCTTTCTGCTTTATCAGCGCGACATATCGTTAATGTTTGATTTCTAAAGCAATGTCCTTCATTGAGTATCCAAAGGCCTTCAGCATTCAAATCACTAGCATTAATGTTTTCAGCTTTGTAAAGCGGGTGATGATGCGATGCGTACACCGAGAACTCTTCATAGAACAATGGAATTTCTTTGAGGTCATCATTGTCCAGTGGGGTGACCATGATGGCAATATCAATCTGGTCTTTTTTGAGAAGGTCTGTGAGCTCATCAGTCATGTGCTCGGATATTTGTAGGTTGATAAATGGATATTTCTCCACAAAACTAGAAATGAACAAAGGGATTAGGTATGGCGCTAGCGTGGGAATAACTCCGATTCGTATATTTCCTTTGATGTCATGCTTTTCTTCGTCTATGATTTCTTGGATACGTTGTGATTCACTGACGATGACTCGTGCTTGTTCGAGTATTTTTTTTCCAATTTCAGTAGGCTGGACAGGATGTTTAGATCTGTCAAAAATGATGACACCTAGCGAGTCCTCCAGTTTTTGGATTTGCATACTGAGTGTAGGCTGGGTCACAAAACACTTTTCTGCTGCAATAGCGAAGTGCCTGTAGTTGTCCAGTGAGATGATATAATCTAATTGAACGAGTGTCAAATGATGAAATTTAGGATAAAAAAAGAGACCCATATTTGGGTCTCCAATTCTAATGTATTTACTCGAGAATCTTGAACTCGACTCGTCGATTCTTTCTTCGATTTTCTAAAGAATCGTTAGATGATTTTGGTTTGGTTTCACCATAACCCACTGTAATCATTCGGCTCGGGTCTATATTTTGTGATTTGAAATATTGATAAACAGAATTTGCTCTTCGTTTAGATAATTGTTGATTATACTCATCATCACCTATCGAATCTGTGTGTCCAGATATTTCGATTTTATTGATCACATTTTTGTTGAGCAGATCTAGGACTCTGTTGAGCTCCGAATAGGAAGCTGTTTTTAGCTCATCTTGATCAAAATCAAAAAAGATATTGTTTAGCACAACAGCTGCTCCAGTCTGAAGAGGGTTCAGTGTCAAATCTTGAATGATTGTTTCATTTTCTGTGATATCATTGAGATCGATATTTTCACTTTTGGCTAAGAAACCATCTTTATCTGCGAGAAAACCATATCGAGCACCAGACCTTACTTTGAATTCAAAAATGCCATTTTCGTCAGTATAGGTTTCCCCAACTTTTACTCCGTCAGGTAGTCTCTCTACTATCACTTTGCTGCTGATGGCTTTGTTTCCATCAGTATTGAAGACTTGCCCTTTTATTGTCACAATTACATCCGTGATAGGAGCAACAGGTGCAGCTGCGGCAGCCACTACTGGTGCTGGTGTAGCTGCTGCAACGGGTTCTTCTTCTGCGGCCAGTGCTTCTTCTGCAGGAGTGTTGTCAGCAATCAACTCTTCGACAGGTTCGTCTTGAACCGGTTCAACGAACAGTTCGTCGATTCTGAACTGATATACATCTGTATTTTCGTCAGAGGATCCTCTAGAAAAATAGGCATGGCTACCTGTGGACGGAATGTTAAAATAGGTGTCATCCATTGGCCCATTTACACCACTACCCATATTTTCTGGTTTAGACCATTTGGTCCAAGAATCATCTAGTCTTTTGGACACAAAAATATCGGACTCACCGTACCCCCTGAATCCTTTGGAACTGAAATAGAGCGTTTTATTATCCTTGTCTAGAAAAGGGGCATGTTCTACATCAGCTGAATTGATCACCGAGCCCAAGTTCATGGGTTCGGACCAAGTGTTTTCTACGTCTGTTTTGAAGGAGACATATAAATCTCGGCCACCATTGGTGTCGTCTCTTTCTAATGACATGATGAGCATCTCGGTATCTTGACTCATATAAAAATCAGCTTGCTCCGAATAGTTGTACGGGTTTTCAATGTCTACATTGACAGGTTTGTCCCATTTGCCATTTCCATTGCTTTTGGACATTGAAATACCCTCGCCCATCCTGCCGCGTTTTTCATAGCGGTTGCCCAGCAAGAGTATTATTTCATCACCAATTTGGGTGATGGAGCAGATGTAGTTTGGGCCTGGCGTGTTCAGTGGACTACCGATATTTTTGGCAGGTAGCCATTCTTGGGTTTCTTCGTCTAGCTCCGAATACCATATATCTGAGTAATCATCCGTTCCCCCTACGTTATCAGGGTGGCTCATTCTACTAAAGTAGAGTTTCTTCCCATCTGGAGATAATAGTGGGCCAAGTTCCGAATACTCAGAGTTGACATTGGTACCGAGCTGAGTCGTACTCAGGTTATTGTTGACATTGCTGGCCAACTCTATGAGAACGCTGATCGGAATATTAGATGAGGAAAGGCCGATTGCGTCAATACTGTTATACCCAGGGACACTTTCACCGTTGATATCTACACGTAGATAGGCTATTCTATAGGGTGTTTTTTCGAAGAATAGATTTAGCAACCGGCTTTTTAGCGGTATAGGCCTAGTGTTGAGGTCGAAAAGTAGGTATTCATTGTCTAGTGAGTCATAGGCATAGACTTTAGAGACCGCACCGGGGTTTTCCGTTTCAGCAATGGCAATTTGTTGTGCTCTGATAGGCTTATCAAATTTGACAACTATGTATTCTTGCTTGTCTGTTTTGCCCGGTCTCCAGGCATTTGGGCTTTCCCCTCCAGATGGATATACATTAGGAGAGTGCAATGCTTGACTAGCAGCGTATTGCAAAGCGGTGAGTTCAGAGGTAACAAACATCACTTCTGATGCCCATTGTACAGTTTCTTGAGCAAACACGTTCGAGCTCAGCAATAGTGTGATGACGAGAATTCTAAAAATTTTCATTCAGGTTAGTCCGTTAAGAGTGATTGAAGCATAGTCTGGAAGGATTCAAAGGTATTCAAAATATTTTATTGTTGAATAATTCTGACCTCAACTCGCCTGTTTTTTGCGCGGGCTTCAGGCGTTCTTTCTCGTGTCAAAGGTTCCGTGCCACCGAATGCCTTTGTTTTAATTCTGCTTTTCTTAATTCCTTTTTTTGTCAAATACTCTTTGACTGCTAAAACGCGCTCTTCGGAGAGTCTCATATTGGCTTCAGCATTTCCCTGAAAGTCGGTATGCCCTTCTAGTTGAACGACGGCATTGGGTCGTTTTTCTAACCAGTCCGCAAAATCATCTAGCTCAGTATATGATTCTTCACTGATGTCTGCCTTGCCTCTAGAGAAGATGAGGTTGTCTAGACTGATTTTTTCATGCATGGCGTCTGGTTGCATTTTGAAATTCTTTTCTATCAAGCCAACACCTTTGTCTATTACCTCGAACTCTTCAGAGATAGGTTTGTAGCCATCTGCCTTGACAGTGATGATATATTTTTGATTTTCTATGAGACTAAACTCATAGACACCATTGCTCTGGTTGGTAGATGAAATACCCATATCGTCATAGTATGGTAGTTTTTCGTAGAATACACTGGCTTGGATAGGCTCATTGGAGTTCGGGTCGATCACAGTGCCAGTGATACGGATGAGCTTTTCATTTTGCTGCGCTAGACTGGCAGTAGATATTGCAATAAATAGCAACAGTGTGATAAGTTGAGGTGGTAGGACTTTCATTCAATTGTTTAGTTTAGGCTCAAATATCTAGAATTTATGATAAAATATCTTTTATTCTAAGGATTGCTTGTTGAAAAGCAAGTATCCTACTCTTAACAGAAGTCCCCAATTATCAATCTCTCCTTCGTAATAGTTGGCTTGAAAGCTAACGGGTCCAATGATTGTTTTGAGAACTAGTGATGACGAAGCGGTAAACTTAGTGTTGAAACTGTTCGTTTGGAAGGTGAGCTCTGGTGTATCCTCCAAATAATCAAAAGATTGGAAAGCATATCCCTCTAATCGAAAACTTAGGTTTTTGTATAAAGATAAGCTGCCGACGGTTCCTATGGCTAGGTAGTTTCTGCCTCGGAAGTTTCTTAGGTAGAGTGTACGACTCACCTGATGTGGATAAAAAGCGGGTAGGTTGATAGATGTGGTTAGGGCTGTCTCCATAGTGGGTTGGTTGGATAGCACCATTTCTGCTTTGGCTCCCCAACTTAAGCGATTGGTTAATTGCCAATATTTGTCTCCTCGAACTTTGACGCGTGACCACTCTAAGGTTTCTTCTAGGTCTGTGCTCTGCTGTTGACCATATCGTAAAGTACTTAGTGCATAGAAATAATCTAGATTTACGGTCAACTGGCTTCCTCGTGTTGGAAATTCGGGATCATTGAGTCCGTTGTGATAGAGCCCAAGGCCAGTACGAATACCGGCTAGATCAAAGTTGTCAAAATCAACACTCAATGGGTTTTGCTCATTGTGGACCTTATCCGTATTCGCGATAAAGGCTGCATTGTAGTTAAGGCTGAAATTTCTATTGAGAACGGTATTTAAGCGCATACCTATTTTGAGGTCATTGCGTATGAGAGGAGCTAACTGATTTCCTTTGAGTAGATAGTCAGATGCACTTAGATAATCCCATTGGTTTAGTATAGATTCAGCTTGAAGAGACCACTGTCGCTGACCTCTCAGTTTAAAGTTAGTACGCAGTGCAAGTGAGGTATAAAACCGGCCTAGGTAGGCCTGTATCGAGTAATCTTCCATGATGCCCGAAAGGCGTTTCAAGTTTAATTCTAGAAAGAAATACGAAATGTGTCGTGTGGTAATACTACCACCGATTCTAGACCGAAGTTTTGGGTCATTGTTTCCTCGGAGTTCAAAAGAATTTTTATCTCCGAGCGTGTAACTAGGAAAAAGATTAGCAAAGTAATCGTCAGAAATCAAATTGAAATACCCTTTTTGAATTGCTTCAAAATCGAGTGGTCGAGTTTTGTCAAAACTTTTTGAAATGTATTGGCTCTTTTTAGGGTTGAACCCATCTATAGTGATGGTATCAAAAGTAATTTTTTGTTTGCGGGAATTAAACTCTTTTCGCTTCAGGGTGATTTCATCTTGATCTACTCTTCGCTCTATTTTGGTTTTTATTTCACTCATTTGTGCTAGAGCGGTTTCATAACCGAGCTGGTAGATTTCTTTGGCCATGTCAAACGCTAATGCACCGTATTCGGAGACATCTACATCAAGAAAGATGTCTTTATCCGAAAGTTCCCTCGGGTCAGCTTTGTTTAACAAAAGGAAGACAACTGATTCGGCCATTTGTCTTTCGTCGGTATCGTAGGGATATTCGGCAGCTACTTTGTCCCCGACATTGACACCTATGATGACATCAGGTTTGAACGCAGACTTGGCTATGTCAACGGGAAAATTGTCATAGATTCCTCCATCTAGGAGCAGCTTACCGTCAATCCTGACTGGTCGGTAGATGAATGGTATGGACATAGAAGCACGGACTGCTTCGTACAAATTGCCACTGTCTATCGTGACAGGGGTTTCTTCAAAGATGTTCGATGCAGTTGATCGAAAAGGCACAAATAGGCTGTCAAAATTACCTTCAGCTATTCGTGATGCCTCAGCAAACTGCTCTGCTAAATGAATATTGAGTGTAAAATCATTGTCCATATTCATGTCCAGCGTAGGCCTAGCGATGGAATCCAAATCGATTTTGAGAGAGAGCCATGAGGGGTCTGGCACTTTGTCGATATTGTTGACTTGGTATTGCTTTTCCATTATCCCGTCGATCCAGTTTTGCATTTTCTGAGATTGGGCTAGTTCGGAGATTTGCTTAGCACTATACCCTGCGACATAGTGACCACCGACCACACTACCCATAGAGGTGCCGATGACATAATCTATGGGAATGTTATTTTCTTCCAAAGCCTGAATTACCCCTGCATGCGCTAGGCCTTTGGCTCCACCGCCACTGAGTACGAGAGCCACGCGCTGTGCATGTGTTTTTGACGTCACAAGGAACAATATTAGAACTAGGATGGTTTGCTTATACATGAATGGCCTGTCCAGAATAGCGTTAAAAAATCAAAACTATGAAGATCATCAGATATTCAAATTAAACTGCCCTTATATTTGTCTCAACACAACAGCAATGAATGGCGATTTTATCTAAATCAAATACCTCTTTAGAATTGTACCGAAATAGATCCAAATTCAAATGGGTCGTATTGGTCGTATCGATCATCATTAGTTTGGTCTCGATATATTATACCAATATGCTGGTGAGTCAGCTCAAGAACCGAGAGGAAAAATCCATCAGCCTATATGCCAATACCCTAGAATATCTCGCAAACCAGCCAAGTAATTCGGGAATCAATTTTGTCTTCGAAGAGATCATTGTGTCCAATAAGTCTATCCCCGTCATCGTTACAGATGAGATAGGAAAACCACTCGACTCGCGAAATATCCCACGTGCTGATAGAGCGCAGACGGTCAAGGAACGCAATAGTATTTTGAAAGAAGAGTTAGAGATCATGGAGTCTCAGCATGAGCCTTTACTGGTGACGCTTCGCAGCGGTGATGGCAGCATTACAGGCTATCAGTTTATCTATTTTCGAAACTCCTCACTCCTAGCGCAGCTCAAATATTACCCTGTGGTTCAGCTATCCATCATAGGCATATTTGGAATGATCGCCTTTTTGATATTCAATTACTCCAAAGTGGCAGAGCAAAACAGAGTATGGGTCGGGATGGCCAAAGAAACCGCCCACCAGTTAGGCACCCCGATCTCATCGCTCATGGCGTGGGTAGAATACCTCAAAACAGATGAAAACCTGACCGACAAAGAGATTATTGTGGAACTCGAAAAAGATGTCGAGCGTCTTAATATGATTACTTCCCGGTTTTCAAACATCGGATCAGAACCACTCCTAGAGAATGCCAACGTATATGATGTCATCAACGAAACAGTGCTTTATCTCAAAAGAAGGCTCTCGTCCAAAGTCATTTTCACAATCAGTTGTTTTCCGAACAACGAGTTGGAAGCCAATCTGAATATCCCTCTTTTTGAGTGGGTGATTGAGAACCTGTGCAAAAACGCAGTAGATGCCATGGTCGGTGATGGAGAGATTAACATCAAAATCTTGAAAGCAAACGAAGGTCACGTGGTAGTCGATATATCAGATACAGGCAAAGGGATTCCCAAATCGATGTTTCAGAAAATCTTCCAACCAGGCTATTCTACGAAGAAGCGTGGCTGGGGGCTAGGTCTTACTTTGGTCAAACGAATTATAGATATTTACCATAAAGGAAAAATCTATGTGAAACACTCTGATAGCAAAGGAACCACGTTCAGAATCTCGCTCAGATCGTGATCGAGTCAAAAACAAATACGATAGTTGGGGATTAGTCAAACTTACCTTAACTTCGCCCACTGAAAAAATAGGACACAATTTTCATAGAATAAAATATCTAGAAATGGCAAATAGTGGTAAAATCACACAAGTTATTGGCCCAGTAGTGGACGTAAGCTTCGAGGCTGAAGGGTCTAAGATTCCAAATATTTTGGATGCGCTCTACGTGACCAAAGAAAACGGTCAGAAAGTAATCCTCGAGTGCCAGCAGCACTTAGGAGAAGATAGAGTAAGAACGATTGCGATGGAAGGTACCGAAGGGATGACTAGAGGTATGGAAGTAATCGATACTGGTTCGCCTATCACTATGCCTATCGGAGAAGATATCAAAGGACGACTATTCAACGTAGTAGGTGAAGCGATCGATGGTATCGAGCAGCCCAAAGGAGAAAAGTCGCTTCCTATTCATAGAGCAGCTCCTGCTTTTGAAGATCTATCGACATCTACTGAAATTCTATTTACAGGTATCAAAGTAATCGACTTGATCGAGCCGTATGCCAAAGGAGGTAAGATTGGTCTATTCGGTGGTGCTGGTGTGGGTAAAACGGTTTTGATCCAAGAGCTCATCAATAACATCGCCAAAGGACACGGTGGTTTGTCAGTATTCGCTGGGGTAGGTGAAAGAACTCGTGAGGGTAATGACCTGCTCAGAGAGATGATCGAATCTGGTATCGTAACTTACGGTGACGAATTCCTAGAATCTATGGAAAGCGGCGGATGGGATCTATCCAAAGTTGATAAGAAAAAATTACAAGAATCTAAAGCAACATTCGTGTTCGGTCAGATGAACGAGCCTCCAGGGGCAAGAGCTAGAGTAGCACTTTCTGGATTGACAGTTGCAGAATATTTTAGAGATGGTGAAGGCGACGGTGAAGGAAAAGATATCCTTTTCTTCGTAGATAACATCTTTAGATTTACTCAAGCGGGATCTGAGGTATCGGCTCTTCTAGGTCGTATGCCATCAGCGGTAGGTTACCAGCCTACACTCGCGACTGAGATGGGTGCCATGCAGGAGAGAATTACCTCTACCAAAAACGGGTCGATTACTTCAGTACAGGCCGTTTATGTACCTGCGGATGATTTGACTGACCCTGCGCCAGCGACCACATTTGCTCACTTGGATGCTACGACAGTACTTTCTAGAAAAATCTCAGAGCTAGGTATCTACCCAGCGGTGGATCCACTAGATTCTACCTCTAGAATTCTCTCTAGAGAGATCGTAGGTGATGAGCACTATGACTGTGCTCAGAACGTAATCGAGATTTTACAGAGATACAAAGAACTACAAGATATCATTGCTATTCTCGGTATGGACGAATTGTCTGACGAAGACAAGCAAGTCGTACACAGAGCAAGAAGAGTACAACGTTTCTTGTCCCAGCCTTTCCATGTAGCAGAGCAGTTTACAGGACTGAAAGGCGTGCTAGTTGATATCAAAGAAACCATCAAAGGATTCAATGAGATCATGGCAGGTAAATATGATCATCTACCAGAAGCAGCATTTAACCTCGTAGGAGGTATCGAAGATGCTGTAGCGAAAGGTGAGAAAATCATGGCAGAAGCTAACGCATAAGGATATGTTTTTAGAGATCATTACACCAGACGAAAAAATATTCGAAGGAGAAGTAGATCATGCGACCTTTCCTGGTAGCAAAGGATCTTTTCAGGTTTTGAATGATCACGCCGCTATGGTTAGCTCACTTGGCAAAGGGGATTTGAAAATGGTCATCACTCACAACAAAAAAACCGAAGAGACGCACATGGCGATCGACGGGGGGGTGGTTGAAGTCCTAAATAATAAGGTATTGGTCTTGGCTGAACACGTCGAAAAGTGATCCAATATCAACGAATTTAAAGAAAACCCATAGATCTTGGTCTATGGGTTTTTTGTTTTTAGAAACAGCCATCTTGTTATTTTTCAATTACTTGTGTAATTATTTGCTTCTTGATAGGTAAGTGTCTAATTTTTTAGTCCAATTCTAACTAGAATCATAAATGGGAGGTAAAACAGCATTGATAGTGGGAGCTACTGGATTAGTCGGTAGAGAACTGCTAAGTACTTTACTCAGCAAGGACTATTATTCAAAAATCCTCATTTTGGGTAGGCGGTCACTAGAAGTCAAGGACAATCGAATCGAAGAGCATCTTGTCAGTTTCGATGAACTCGAAAACCTCAAAGGCCAGTTCTCGGCGCAAGATTATTATTGCTGTATTGGTACAACGATGGATCAGGCAAAAACTAAAGAGGCATTTTACAGAGTCGACTTTACCTATCCTATGGAGCTAGCTAAACTCGCCCAATCTGATGCTCAATTCAAGACTTTTAACCTTGTGTCCTCGTACGGTGCGAGTGCAGAGTCAGGCTTATTTTACAATTCGGTAAAAGGTCAACTCGAAGAAGCACTCAAGGAGCTGGGTCTAGAGACTTTACATATTTATCAGCCATCTCTTTTATTAGGTTATCGACCTCACTTTAGGCTGTGGGAAGAAATGGCCAAGTTAGCCTCTTCCATTTTATCATTTTTCATCATAGGTTCTCGTCTGCGTTTTTGGGCAATTAAGGGGTCACAAGTCGCTGATGCGATGTACTATGTCGCTACCAGTGGCGAAACAGGGGTTCATATTCATAAACCGCTGGAGATGAAAAAAATCGCTCAGAAAAAAGAATACCAATTTGATAGTAGTCGTTCAGAAGTCGCTTGAAGCATCTGTAAGTATTGAAGGCAATCTCAAAGGTAGCATAGGTGTAGGATTGATGTTGCTGGTAGGTATCGCCGATGAGGATACTACGGAGGATATACAGTGGCTCAGTAGAAAAGTAGTCAATATGCGCCTATTCGAAGACGAATCAGGTGTCATGAATAGAAGCCTTCTAGAGGTAGATGGGAACATACTGCTGATTAGCCAGTTTACACTTCATGCCAGTACCAAAAAGGGCAATCGTCCCTCCTATATCAAAGCAGCTAAGCCAGAAATAGCCATACCGCTCTATGAACAAATGATAGCGCAATTAGAAACAGATTTAGGAAAACCAATAGAGACGGGAGAGTTCGGTGCGGACATGAAAGTATCATTGGTTAATGACGGCCCTGTCACCATCATCATAGACTCAAAAAACAGACAATAATGACGATCGAAGAAGCTCAATCAAAGGTAGACGACTGGATCAAAACCTATGGCGTTCGCTATTTTAGTGAGCTCACCAATATGACAATCTTGACCGAGGAGGTAGGTGAATTGGCGCGGATCATGGCTAGAACCTATGGGGATCAGTCTTTCAAAAAATCTGATTTAGGCAAAGACCTAGGCGATGAAATGGCAGATGTACTATGGGTACTGATCTGTCTTGCTAACCAAACGGGAATCAGCCTTACCGAAGCATTCCAAAAGAACCTAGAAAAGAAAACCCAACGTGATGCGACCAGGTATAAGGATAATGAGAAGCTAAAGTGAAACTTACTTAGAAAAGGCAATTCGAATAATGCTGTAATTTCGTATCTATTAAAATAACAGACCGCTATTTTGAAAAATTATCTCATCATTCCATCCATCCAGCGCATGACATTTTCTAAGACCTCTTCTTTTTTGAGGTCATTGTGAGACTCGTGCTTGGTGTCAGGGTAGGTGGTGTAAGTGATGAGTTCTGGGCGCTGTTCAGAAAACTCTTTAGAAGCCGTTGGGGAGGTAATAGGGTCGTCTTCTCCGTGAAACACAAATAGAGGGAGTTTTAGCCGATCGGTATTTTCAATGGCCCATTGGCCTTGAGTTTGTGCCTCACTAAATAGCTTTACCGAGATTTTGCCAAAGACCTTTGGGTCTTGCATGTAGGCTTCATTGACCGCTGGGTCATTGGTGAGCATGTGTTGACTTAGCTCATTGGACTGAGTAAAGGAAGGCCATACTTTTGCGACCTTATTTGCTAGAGTGATTTTCCAAGCAGGGGGCGTATCGACTAGGCTGAGCCATGGCGATGATAGGATTGCACCAGATAGTTCGCCGGTATTGCGCAGTAGGCAGTAGTTGGCCACTACCCCACCGCCCATACTGTGACCGTACAAGAACATCGGTAGGTCGTTGAACTCCGACCGGGCATACATCATGAGTTCTTCTACATCCTCTAGCAATGCTTCGTGACTAGCGGCATGTCCTCTTTTCCCTTCCGAGTCACCATGTCCGCGCATGTCGATTACATAAAAGGCAACCTGTTGATTACAAAAGAACTGTGCTACATGCTCATACCTCCCAGCATGTTCGCCCAGACCATGGATCATGCAGATCAATGCTTTAGGTGTGTCCACGAGGTATTCATACCCGGCCAACTGTGTGCCGTCTCGACTGATTATGGAAAACTCTTCTTTTTCTACCATGCGATTACTTACGATTGGCAAGATAGACACCCGTCAAAACAATCACAATGCCGAGGTACTGGTAAATGTTCAATGTTTCGCCATCGATCAGTCCCCAGCCTATCGCGATGACGGGTATGATGTAGGTGCAGGATGCTGCAAACACAGGCGAGGCGATTTTGACGAGGTTGTTAAAGATAAACATCGCCAATGCTGTACCGAGCACGCCGAGTGTTGCGATGTACCCAAAGGCTTTCAGGAATTGAGGGTCAGTACTGATTTTGTCCGAGAACCCAGTTCCCCAAAACAGATAGCTTCCACAGATAGGAAAGATGAGTGTAAAGGACAGAGCCGTGATATCGAGTGCTTTTACCTCTGGAAGGAAGCTTTTGATGATGTTGGCATTGATGCCGTACATGAGTGTAGCGGCGAGAATCAAGAAGCCATAGTAGTTGATGCCGCTGATTTGGAAGTTGGCACCCCCGAGTAGAATAAAGATACAGCCGAGCAGACCGATAACCACTCCAGCAACGGAGCGCCCAGACATCTGGAGCTGAAAGAACAAAGCCCCGAATAGCGAAACGAAAATTGGCGTAAAGGAATTGATTACGCCAGTAATCGCACTATCGACGCGTGTTTGCGCTAGCGCAAAAAGCATGGACGGAATGTAGCTGCCCACAAACCCGACCATGAATATATAGGGTAGCTTTTTACGAGGTACTCGACTCATTGCCCGTATCCCAAAAGGGAGCAGTACCAAAGAAGCCATAAAGATTCGTAAAGTACCGACTTCATCAGCAGAGAATAATACCAGTCCTTTTTTGATCAGGATAAATGAACTACCCCAGATTAGGGAGATCAGTGCGAGGAGTACCCAAGCCAATCTGTTTTGATTATTTTTCACATGAATTGATTATATCTACGATCATGACGGGTTTATAAATTCATGATAGTGAAATCATATTAAACACCAACTGCCCCAAAGACCTCTCCTATTTCATCCAAAACCAATAAGGTGTCTTCGAAAGTGGGCGTTTCGACGAGTCGCGCTCTATAGGGCTTTATTCCTTGAATCCCGCGGAAATAGTTGGTGTAGTGTCTTCTCATTTCGAAGATGCCTTTTTTGTCTCCCTTCCATTCTACAGAGAATTTCAGGTGTGACTTCACGGTCTCTATGCGTTGCTCCAGAGTAGGCGGAGGTAGAATTTCTCCAGTGGCGAAGTAGTGTTTGATCTCGTTGAATATCCATGGGTAACCAATAGCAGCTCGGCCGATCATGATGCCATCTACGCCGTAAGTCTCTCGGTATAGTTTGGCCTTCTCTGGCGAGTCGATATCACCATTGCCAAAGATCGGGATGTGAATGTCTGGGTGGTTTTTGACCTCTTCTATCAATGACCAATCAGCTTCGCCCTTGTACATCTGTGCCCTTGTACGTCCGTGGATGGTTAGTGCTTGTATACCTACGCCTTGAAGTCGTTTGGCTACTTCGATGATTTGGATGGTGTCGTGATCCCAGCCGAGACGGGTTTTGACGGTTACGGGTTTTTCGACACGCTTAACGATCTCGGCAGTCATTTCTTCCATTTTTGGGATGTCCAAAAGAATACCAGCACCAGCTCCTTTACAAGCTACCTTTTTGACAGGACAGCCGTAGTTGATGTCGATGAGTTCTGGGTTGGCTTCTTCGGCGATCGCTGCTGCCTCGCGCATAGATTCGATTTTGTCTCCAAAAATCTGTATTCCTATCGGCCGTTCATAGTCGTAGATGTCTAGTTTTTGAAGACTCTTGGCAGCATCTCGGATCAGCCCTTCGGAGGAGATGAACTCGGTATACATCAGGTCAGCACCATTCTCCTTGCATACCGCACGAAACGGGGGATCACTCACATCTTCCATAGGTGCTAGTAGCAGTGGAAACTCTCCTATCTCTATATCTCCGATTTTGACCATGGGTATTCGTTTTTTATCTACAGACCAATCGAACAATAGTTTTTGATTATTCGATTTATCAGAACATTTTTGCCACAAAGTTACGTGTATTCTCGGAGATTCAAATGGGCATGTTAGTCGTCCTGCGGAAATTGTCGGGAGGGCGTAATTCGCATCTAGTCCCAATACCATGTCAGAATTGCTTTCCGCCGAAAAAAAACCTTTGCTTCAGTCCCTGATTATTATGGGCTATGTTTTGGCGACTTTATTTATAGCTCAGTTCCTTGCCCTGCTACTTTTAGTCCCTGTTACGGGAATGGATGTTGCTGAATTGCTCACAGCCATGGGTCAGATCAATCAATACCCTGAACTGAAATGGCCGATAGTATTGTTTCATTTTTTGACTGGATCGAGTGGATTTATAGCAGCGCCCTTACTTTATATTTATTATTATGAGAAGCGGCCTATGCTCGATGATTTTAGGCTGAGTGAGTTGGATACCCGAGGGGTATTATTGGTGATAGTGACAATGTTATCTTTTATCGTGGCAGATAGTATTGTGATTGAGTGGAATGCTGATTTGGTTTTTCCTGAGCCTTTTCAGTCTTGGGCCAAAGACAAAGAGGAGGCCGCACTGCGTATGACGGAGTTTTTGACAGAGATGGATACTGTCTCTTATTTTATCGTCATTTTTCTGGTGGTAGCGGTGTTGCCAGCTGTTGGTGAAGAGCTACTGTTTCGAGGTTTGATCCAAAAATACTTAATACGTGGGTTTAAAAATCCGCATGTTGCGATTTGGGTAACGGCTATGTTGTTTAGCGCGTTTCATTTTCAGTTTTTTGGGTTCGTGCCGCGGATGTTGTTGGGGGCTTTGTTTGGATATTTTTACTATTATTCTGGCAATCTACTTTATTCGATTTTGGCTCATTTTGTCAATAACGGATTGACTGTGGTGATGCTATACTTCTATCAAAATGGGTGGGTAGATTTTGATATTGAAAATACCGAAAGTATTCCTTTGGAAAGCGTAGGCATATTCGCTATTATAGGCATTGGGCTTTTTGTGCTATTCACAAAACAGTTTAAAGGCCAACAAAAAATATGAGCGAATGGCAAAAAGTTTATTCTGACAAAAACGAATACCGAGCGAATATCGTGGTAGCCGTGTTGGAAGACCTTGGTCTTCAGCCCGTGTTAGTTAATAAGCAAGACGCTGCGTATCATTTGGGACAGTTTGAGGTGCACGTGACGGCTGATTACGTGATGAGAGCGATTAAGATTATAAAGGATGACATCAACTTCGAATAATAAATTTGCCGATTTGGCGAAAAGACTCGTGACTGGAATATTGGGTGCTGCATTTACGATTTTTGTGGTAGCCTATGACCAGTGGGGTTTCTTTGGTGCTTTTTTGTTTTTGGCGGTGATGACACAGCTTGAGTTTTACAAGTTGATCCAGGCCAATGGCATTATCCCACTGAAGACCTATGGTACTTTGATGGGTGTTTTGATCTTCACTTTATTCTTTTTAGGGTCTTCAGGCCATATTTATGATACAGATTGGTTTTATATCATTCTGCCACTTACATCTGGCGTTTACTTCATCAAGCTCTACAAAAAGGATGAAAAGAAGCCTTTTACGAATATTGCTTTTACTTTTTTAGGGATATTTTATGTGGCACTTCCCATCTCTCTACTCAGTGTTGCGGCGTTTTCGATGGGGCACTATAGTTATCAAATCATTATAGGTTTATTTCTGATCCTGTGGGCAAGTGATACAGGAGCATACTTTGCTGGTATTCAGTTCGGCAAGAGAAAATTATTTGAGCGTGTCTCTCCCAAAAAGTCATGGGAAGGCAGCGTCGGAGGAGCTATTCTGTCCATGGTTTTTGCTTTAGGCGTTTCGTATTATTTTCATGATTTAGAAAGATGGCAATGGATTGTGATTTCCCTAATCATTATCGTCTGCGGTACGTATGGAGATTTGATCGAGTCGCTGTTTAAGCGCAGCATGCAGATCAAAGATTCTGGACGAAAACTACCAGGGCATGGAGGGTTTTTGGATCGCTTTGATGGGTTGTTATTGTCAGTCCCATTCATTGTGATATTTCTAAAATTCTGCATGAAATACTAGCTCATATTATTAGAATGGAAACGCTCGTATTAGTTTATTGAATGATTACATTTGTTTCATAACAAACAACAAACACAGAAATGGGATACATAGAGCCTGCTCCAATTAAGGACAAAGAAAATCCTTTCGAGTCTATGATGTCTAGATTTAATGTGGCCGCTCAGGCACTGGGTCTAGATGACGAAATTTACAACGTCTTAAAATCTCCGTATAAACAAGCGATAGTTTCTTTACCAGTCACTATGGATGACGGATCGATTCGTGTATTCGAAGGGTATCGTGTGATTCATTCTAATATCTTAGGTCCATCCAAAGGCGGTGTACGTTTTGATATGGGGGTCAACTTAGATGAAGTTAAAGCACTCGCAGCGTGGATGACGTGGAAGTGTGCTGTGGTGGATATTCCCTATGGGGGTGCCAAAGGTGGAATCAAATGTAATCCACGTGAGATGTCTGCTGGCGAGATCGAGCGCCTCACTAGAACCTATACACAAACATTGATTGAAGTTTTCGGGCCAGATCGTGATATTCCTGCGCCAGATATGGGTACAGGGCCGAGAGAGATGGCGTGGATGATGGATGAATATTCGAAATCTCAGGGCATGACGGTCAATGCCGTCGTGACTGGAAAACCTCTAGTACTAGGAGGGTCACTTGGGCGTACCGAAGCGACAGGTCGTGGCGTGATGATCTCTGCACTCAGTGCAATGGAAAAAAGGCAGGTTAACCCGTTCAATGCTAAGTGTGCGATTCAAGGTTTTGGTAATGTTGGCTCATGGGCCGCTAAGCTGCTAGAAGAGAGAGGGGTAAAAGTAGTCGCAGTGAGTGATATCTCAGGTGCCTACTTCAATGACAATGGAATCAATATCGCAGACGCGATAGCTTATAGAGATGCCAACAATAGAAGCCTCGAAGGTTTCGAAGGGGCAGAGCAAATCCCTGGGGATGAACTGTTGTTCTTGGACGTAGATGTGCTGATCCCTGCCGCGATGGAGGATGTGATCACGCAAGACAATGCGGGTAAGATCAAAGCAAAGCTAATCGTAGAAGGAGCGAATGGCCCGACCTCTGCAAAAGCCGATGCGATACTGAAAGAAAATGATGTTTGGGCTGTACCAGACATCTTGGCCAATGCTGGGGGTGTGACGGTTTCATACTTCGAGTGGGTACAAAATAGATTGGGCTACAAGTGGACGAGAGAGCGTGTAAACAGGCGATCTGACCGTATCATGAAGACCTCATTTAACCATGTATATGAAGTATCTCAGCAATACAACGTATCTTTGAGAATAGCTGCATATATCGTAGCGATAGACAAAGTTTCAAACACATATAAATATAGAGGAGGGTTCTAAAGAACCCTTTTTTCCCTTTACAGAAATGACTATACACAAGGAAGGATTAAAGATTCTGTTTATACTTCTCGCCGTTTTGTTCGCTATCAACTATGCGGTGAAGTATTATTTTCCAGAAGTAGAACTTGCGCACCAGTTGACGCTTATTGCCAGTTTGATTGTTTACCTTCTGGTATTACAGTTTTTTAGAAACCCCAGTATCCAAATTGAGATTGATGATAAGTTGGTACTGGCTCCTGCTGAGGGTAAAGTCGTAGTAATTGAAAATACCGTAGAAGGAGAATACTTTAAAGACGAGAGAAAGCAAATCTCGATTTTTATGTCCCCACTCAATGTACACGTATGTCGCACGCCAGTAGGTGGTATAGTAAAGTACTTTAAATATCACGCAGGCAAATATCTCGTAGCATGGCACCCTAAGTCAAGTACTGAGAACGAACGTACCACAATGGTCGTACAGAATCCGTCTGGTACAGAAGTTCTCGTGAGACAAATTGCTGGCGCTGTGGCTCGACGGATCAAATGGTACACCAAGGAAAACGACAAACTTGTACAAGGCCAAGAGTATGGTTTTATCAAATTTGGTTCTCGTCTGGATGTTTTTTTGCCTTTGGATGCTGAGATCAAAGTCTCTCTCGATCAGAAGACTAAAGGGGGTAAAACGATACTCGCTGAGCTGAAATAATCAGCTCATATTCTTTAATAATATAACCTCTTTGTCGGTCAAGAATCTCCATTTACCTCTTGGTAGATCCTTTTTGGTGAGAGACCCGTACATGGTTCGGTCTAGCTTGACAACTTCATAGCCGAAGTTTTCAAAGATACGACGGACGATGCGGTTCTTTCCGATATGGATTTGCACTCCGATATTTTTCTTGCTGGGGTCCAAGATGGCAATATCGCTGACGGTGACAGGGCCATCTTCTAGGTTAAATCCGTTGGCGATATCTTCAAAATGATTGGCGGTGAGAGGCTTGTCTAGCTCTACTTGATAGATCTTTTTGATCTTGTAGGACGGGTGGGTTAGTTTCTGAGACATAGCACCGTCATTGGTGAGGAGTAGAAGACCCGTTGTATTCCTATCCAAACGACCTACAGGGTAGATTCGCTCATCACATGCTGCCTTGACTAGATCCATTACGGTTTTTCTGTTTTCGGGATCTTCCATGGTGCTGATGTAGTCTTTCGGTTTGTTGAGGAGGACGTAGACGAAGTTCTGAGGTTTGATTACTTTGCCGTTGTACTTCACTTCATCATTTTCTTCGACTTTCATACCCAGTTCGCTGGCGACTGTGCCATTGATTTCGATTTTTCCATCAAGGATGAGTTGGTCGGCATCACGGCGAGAGCAGATACCAGAATTGGAGATATACTTGTTGATCCTAACGGGAAATTCTATTGATTTCTTTTTAGGAGCTGAAGTGGTCGTGTTCTTTTTCTGAAGCCTATTTTTTCTTTCCATGATCAAAAATTATCCTGCAAAGCTAGGCAATAAGAATGGTGAAACGCTATTCGCTTGACCTATTCTTGTGAATCCCCGATTTCGTTGTCTTTCTGTTCGAAATCTTTAATCGTAGGGAGTTCGCTGATGCTGTTGATGCCGAAGTAGTCGGTGAAGTTTTCACTGGTGCCGTATAGGAGTGGACGGCCTACGGCTTCAGACTTACCTTTGATCTCGATGAGTTCTTTCTCTAGGAGTTTTTGTACAGAATAGTCACAGCTGACACCACGGATTTGTTCGAGATCGCCTTTGGTTACGGGCTGTTTGTAGGCGATGATAGATAAGGTTTCCAAAGCAGAGTTGGAAAGTCGTTTTTTGGACTGTTGCTTGAGGAGTATGCCGATGCTGGCTTGATAGGCTGGTTTGGTTAGAAACTGATACCCACCGCCACTGAGGAGAGGTTCGAAGGAATAACTATCGTCGCTGTACTTCTGTTGGAGAGACAGGATGGCTTCTTCTATGTCCTTCATGGGGACATCAGCTTCGAACATCTCGGACAAGCAATTTTTTAATTCCTTATCCGTGATAGGTTTAGGCGAGCAAAATATGAGTGCCTCTATATGGTTGGATAGAAAATCCAATTAGCTGTTTTGCTTCAGTTTGGAATCAATAGAAAGCGTCGTGTGAGGTACAGCCTTCAATCTTTCCTTGCTGATGAGTTTTCCACTTTCTTTGCAAATTCCGTAAGTACCGTTTTTGATTCGTATCAAGGCATTCTCCAAGTTGGTAATGAATTTTTGTTGCCTTGCTGCCAATTGGTTCAAGCTTTCTTTTTCAGCCGTGTCCGCACCATCTTCTAGTGTTTTCACATTGCCAAAGGTGCTATCTGTACCAGAGTCTTTGCTTTTGGTCAAAGACTGCTTGATGTAGTTTAGTTCGTTCCAAGCCTTTTCTAGCTTGTTGTTGATCAATTCCTCAAACTCTTGTAATTCGCTAGTGGAATATCTTGTTTTCTCTCCGTTGCTCATAATTATCAGGTCTCTCGTTCTAGAACAGTTGCGCTAATCTAGTTCAACACTTCTAAAAAGTAAAATCAAAAATGGCGTGCAAATAATAAATTTTCAACAAGTTTATTCTCTTGGATACAGAGCGTTAGCACGCGGGTTATTCTTTAACGTAGGAGGGGGGCATTAAGTATCGTTCATTTCCTAACTTTTAAATCGATAGAGCAAAACTGGATAGGTATAAAGTAAAAAATCTGGCGAGCTACTCGTTGTTCGAGTATGCTACACCAGATTGATTTTGATTCGCTTAGGGTATAAGAGTTATGTGTATCAGTCAGTCAATCGAAAGGCAACATAAAGTTGCGCGACTGAGTTACGTGAGTTCTCTAAGGCGAAATCAGCCACATCACTTTCGGCGATCTCAGCTAGGCCGTAGTTGTAGCGTGCACCGATCATGAAGGATTCGAGGCTATAGCTCAGCCCTCCAGCCAGTCCATAGTCAAAGCTCTTGAAATTGTCCCTGTCTAGTTCGTCTTCTTCATTGTCACCTGAGTCTTTGTAGCCAGCATCTACAAGGTAGGAAGCGTATGGCCCGACTTCTATGGCTAATTGTTCGGTAAGATGAAAACCGAGCATAACGGGCACGTCTATGTAATATAGGTTAAGCTTGATATCTCCAGAGGAACCTAAAAAATCATAGTTGTATTTGACACCTTTGGTAGAAAACAATACTTCTGGCATGACAAAGAAACGTTCTCCAGTTCGGATTTTGGAGTAGAAACCAGCTTGCCAGCCGAGACGCATGTCTTGATCATCAATTTCATTTTGTATTAGGGTACTGAAATTCATACCCCCTTTTACCCCAGCGTTTATTTCTTGTGCGCGAGCCATCGATCCAGCAGAGATTATAAGTACGAGTGTGGCGATATATGCCATTAGTTGCTTGTTCATATGTATGGATTTTTGTGAAAAATACATGGATGCAACGCTGCTTTCTAGTGAGCCGATCATCATTTGATCCGATCGCAGAGCTGATCCAATTTGTTGTGAGACAGATTGAAAAAAGCATACCAACTCCAATTTTGAGTGATAGGAGGGTTATGTGGGCTTAATACCTCTTCGAGGTGTTTCTTATTTTCTCGATCTGGGTAAACATTTCTACAGAATGTAAAAAAGGGAAAGCGACACTATGATAGTGTGTGCCAGAGTTTACAGACTGAAGTGGTGTTACGGAGTAGTTTTGATTCGTTGTTTCACTATGGGTTAGTTGGCCCAGCCGTCTCGGTCTAGGCTTCTGTATTGGATAGCCTCTGCGAGATGTTCGATTTGGATATCTTCTTTGCCCGCTAAGTCTGCGATGGTGCGAGCTACTTTTAGGATGCGGTCATAGGCTCTGGCGGATAGACCGAGCTTTTCCATGGCAGTTTTGAGTAACGCTCTGCCTGCTTGGTTGATTTGGCACATGGACTTGACCATCTGCGAATTCATCATGGCATTGTTGAAAATATCAGGGTGATCTTTGAACCGTTCTGCTTGAATGAGCCGGGCTTTTATGACACGGTTTCTAATCTCATCACTGCTTTCTGTTTTTCGGTCTGCACTGAGTTGATCAAAAGATACTGGAGTGACCTCTACGTGCAGATCGATTCGATCCAATAATGGACCACTGACTTTGTTTAGGTATTTTTGAACTACGCCTGGTGCGCAGACGCAGTCCTTTTCGGGATGATTGTAGTACCCGCAAGGGCAGGGATTCATGCTGGCGATGAGCATAAAGTTAGCTGGAAATTCGATTGAGATGCGTGCTCTGGAGATCGTGACTTTACGCTCCTCTAGTGGCTGACGCATGACTTCCAGTACGGTACGTTTGAACTCTGGCAATTCATCGAGAAAAAGTACACCATTGTTGGCGAGGGAGATTTCTCCTGGCTGAGGTATGCCGCCACCTCCTACTAATGCTACGTCACTAATGGTATGATGTGGAGAGCGAAAAGGTCGAGTTGCGATGAGCGAAGCATTTTCACTAAGGTGTCCAGATACAGAATGGATTTTGGTGGTTTCTAGAGATTCTTGCAATGTCAATGGAGGGAGTATTGACGGCAGTCTTTTGGCGAGCATGGTTTTGCCTGCGCCTGGAGGACCGATCATGATGACATTGTGACCTCCTGCAGCTGCGATCTCTAGAGATCGTTTGATGTTTTCTTGGCCTTGGACGTTGGCAAAATCCGCATCATATTCGTTGACGTGAGACTGGAAGATATCACGGGTGTCGTAGTGCAGCGGTTCTATGGGCTTTTTACCAGTTAGGTGATTGACGGCTTCTTTTAGGGACTCTACACCAATCACATCTATTTTGTCCACTATTGCTGCCTCAGAGGCATTTTCTTTGGGTAAGATGAGACCTTTGAAGCCTTTTTTTCGCGCCTCGATAGCAATAGGAAGTGCTCCTTTGACAGGGCGTATTTTTCCATCCAGTGCTAGTTCGCCCATGATCATATATTTATCCAAAGAAGGGAGAGTGATTTGATCAGAAGCACATAGAATACCGATGGCAATAGGTAGATCGTAGGCAGAGCCTTCTTTTTTGATATCCGCAGGAGCTAAGTTGACTATGACCCTCTGTCTGGGCATGTGATAGCCGTTTTGTTTAAGAGCCGATTCTACGCGGTGTTCGCTTTCTTTGACAGCTGAGTCTGGAAGGCCCACCATGAAGAACTTGGTACCTGTGATGATATTGACTTCTATTGTGATCTGATGGGCATCTACACCGTAGACTGCACTGCCATAGGTTTTTGCTAGCATAATGTATCTTGTGTGGTTGGTTCTCTTTGCTGCCGAAACGTGTGATACGCTTGTCTAATATAGCTGAATTAAGGTTGATTCTTGGATTTCAGCTTTTGGATTTCATATTCTTGTTCTTCTATTTTTTTTCGAAGTTTTCGTACTTGGGTGTACTCTAAGATGAGTAGGGATGCGAAAAGAACGGTTCCTATACCTCCGAGCTTGAGGACGAGACGCATGAGTCCAACCCAGGTGTCGATGAAATCCCACTTCCAGTGTAGCACGAGGTTTTCGTGTGTGATGGCTATGAAAGCTGCTGTTATAAAAAAGAGAATGTAGATCCCGTATAAAAAGGGCTTAATTTTTTTCATGCTTTGTCGAAGAATGCTGAGTGTAATCTAAAAAATTTACGGGTAGTGTCTTAGACTAATTTAGTGATTAAAATGTTAATTCTTGTTTTCTAGTTTCTCATAGTATCGACACATCAGTGTGAGTGTGCATTCGTTGCATTTGGGTTTTCGTGCAAGACAGATGTAGCGACCGTGTAGGATCAGCCAGTGATGCGCTTTGGGGATATGTTCTTCAGGGATGTGTCTGACCAGTTGTTTTTCTACCTCTAGTGGTGTTTTGGCGGTTTGGGTGACGAGACCGAGTCTTTTGGATACACGAAACACATGGGTGTCGACTGCCATGGTGGGCTGGTTAAAAATGACTGAGGCAATTACATTGGCAGTTTTTCGACCTACGCCCGGTAGCTTTTGTAGATCATTGAGATCTGCGGGTATTTCGGAGTTGAAATCTTCGACTAGCATTTTTGCCATGCCTAGTAGATGTTTGGTTTTGTTGTTTGGGTAGGAGATCGATCGTATGTATGGGAACAGTTCGTCAAAGTTTGATTGGGCTAAGTCCTCGACGGTAGGGAAAGTTTCGAAAATGGCTGGCGTGACCATGTTGACACGCTTGTCTGTGCATTGAGCACTTAGCGCAACTGCTACGATCAGCTGATAGGGATTTTCGTAGTGTAGTTCGGTTTCTGCCTCTGGGTTGTTTTGGCTGAAATGCTCGATGAAAAACTGATATCTCTCCTTTTTATTCATAGGTCGAAATTAATCAAATAGAACGGGAGGAGGAATAGAGGTGTCTTGTTATATGGTTTTTTGGTTGGAGTCGAAGTTAAGAGAATACTCCATGATATGCTTGATGCTAGGTTGTGACGGGTTTAGCAATAGCTTATCCAACAGTGTAGTATCAAGTTGGAGCCTAGATAGTTGTTTTTCTAATTCTGAATTGCAAAAAATTGCTTCTTCGATTTGTTGATCTTCGTTTTTTGAGGTTTCCCCGTAGATGTACCGGATCAGGTCAGTTTCGGTAAATATGTTGATCATAATCAATACTCATTTTTTGCATTTTCTTACGCAAATTAATCAAAGCGTAGCGCATTCTTCCAAGAGCAGTATTAATGCTTACCTGTGTCGTGTCAGCTATGTCTTGAAAACTCATCTGCATATAATGCCTCATTATCAAAACTTCCTTTTGTGTTTCTGGAAGTTCTTGAACTAGGTTTTTTAATAGTGCGTGGGTGTCACTTTTAATCTGTAACGACTCCACAGAATCTTCGGCAAAATCTAGCGTGTTGAAAACACCACTGCCATCTTCCATGACAATAGTAGGGTATCTCTTGTCCTTTCTGAAAAAATCAATGGCCAAGTTGTGCGCAATTCTCAATACCCAAGGAAGGAATTTTCCTTCTTCGTTGTATTTTCCTGATTTGACTGTTTTGATCACTTTGATAAAAGTGTCTTGGAGCAAATCCTCTGCGACATACTTGTCTTTGACTATCAAATAAATCGTGGTAAAAACTCTCGATTTGTGACGAGTGACCAATTCTTCAAAAGCTGCCTCACTTCCGTTTTTGTATTGTGATATCAGTGCGCTATCACTTACACTAACATTATTTTTCATTTTACCTGTGGTTTTAACGTGATGTTCTAAATCATATTGTTTGGCTTGGTTTAGAATTTCGGGAGTACAGGTGTTTTTTGTGTTGTCTGATTTTTCCATAGCGAAATAGATTCTTTGCGTTTTGCTTGGTTAAGGTAGAATCTGCTATGTAGTCTTCTAAATCTATTCGACAAGTGGCAATGTTCGTTCGATTAATAAGACATATCGGAACTTAACTACCCCTATATCAGTTGAGTAAAAAAAGAAAACCTATGAAAGCAATTTGGAATAATGAAGTGGTTGCCGAGAGTAATGACACACTAGTGATAGAGAATAATCATTACTTCCCAGCTGACTCGATCAAACAGGAGTTTTTTAAGGAGAGTCAATCGCACACGACCTGTCCATGGAAGGGACAGGCCAGCTATTATACTTTGGAAGTAAACGGAAAGACCAATCCTGATGCGGCATGGTACTATCCATCTGCCTCAGCGCTGGCCAAGCAAATAGAAGGGTATGTGGCCTTCTGGAAAGGCGTGGAAGTTGTGGATTGATTCGCGCTTTATACTATGGCTCTGAGTACACGTATCAGTTTGTTGATGTCTCGGTTGTCATTGTAGACATGGGGTGATACTCTGAGAAAGGAGCCTCGCATAGATGCGCTGACACGGTGTAGTTTTAGGGCTTGATGTAGCGCGTCCTGTTTGTCCTCGGGGATTTGTATCCCAAACAAATGATTGGAGCGATGCGCAGAATCTTCGATGTACAGACCGAGCTGTTGTGCCTCTGATACCAGAGGCTGTATGAGATCGTGGCAGTAGGTTTGAATATGATGGGGTTGCCAGTTGAGTATTTGTTTGAGTGCTGCGATGACCATCGGGTTCATGATGAAGTTGCTCTTCTCTCCCACGCCATACCTGTCTGCTCCGGGCTGATACACCTCTCGGTAGTTGACTAACTCAGAGAAGTTTTGACTATCCAATCTATTGATCCAGTTTTGTTCGATGGGGGTTCCTTTATCAAACTTTTCGCCATAGTAAGCGATACCTGAGCTGTAAGGTCCGAGTAGCCATTTGTACCCTGCGACTATGAGTGCGTCGGGCCTGATTTCCTGTATATCGAATGGCAAAGCACCGACCGACTGAGTACCGTCGATGATGAGTGCTGCGTCTACTTCGTCACAGCGCTGGCGCAGGCTCAATAGATCGAACAAAGTGCCATCTGCCCAGTGGACATGCCCTAGGGCTACTGCCTGTGTCTTTTCATCAATGGCTCCTAGTATTTTTTCATTCCATAGTTTGCCTCTCATTTCGGTAGTATCTGGAGCGGTGATGATGCGGAGCTCTGCATCACTTTTTTGGCAAGCAGACATCCATGGGTAGACGTTGCTAGGGAACTGGTCTCCGCAGACGATAATATTGTCTGTTTTTTTGAGCGGCAGATTATTCACTACATTGGCTATCCCATAGGAGGCTGAGGGGATCATGGTGATGCGGTTTTTGTCTGGACAGTTTACGAGCTGGGAGAATAGAATCTTGATTGTCTCTAGGTCATGAAAAAAGTCATCTGGGGTGATGAGATTTGGCTGACGTTTTTTAGCTAGGCCTTTTCGACCTGCTTTTTCTACGCTTTTGAGCTGTGGAGCCATGTAGGCACAGTTTAGGTATGCATATTTTTTGTTGAGCTGGAATTTATTCTTTTGACAATTCATGGGTTATAGGAGTAGTAAAGACAAAATCTTAATAGATTTAATCAGAAGTAAAATACCATGACGAAAGTACGCCTATTCGATAGTAAAGACAAAGCAGATCAGACGGTCGGTCTCAATAAAATCGTCAAACTGCAGATAGATGACTTGCAGTTCTGTCTAGCGAGGACGCATAAAGGGTACTTTGCATTTGAGAAATCTTGTCCCCACATGAGTGACGATCTAGGGAAAGGCCGGATCAACCCGCAATTAGAAGTTGTTTGCCCTTGGCATGACTATAAGTTTGATCTAGAGTCTGGAGAAGAGTCTCAGCACAGATGCAAAGATCTCATTCGCTATACGCTACTCTGGGAGGGTGACGCACTTTATGTTTCGCTCTAAAAAACAAAACCCTGACTCATTGAGTCAGGGTTCCAATATTTCATAATACAGTTGCTTAAGCTGCTTTCTTGATATCCTCTTTTTTAACAGAGACTTCTAGTCTTTTGATATGGATCATACCGAGCTTGTCCAGAATCCACATGACTACATAAGTAGGGTCTACTTCGTGCCATCTCACTCCGCCAAAGTTAGCTCTGTTGCCATGCTTGTGGTGATTGTTGTGATAGCTTTCGCCCATCATTAGGAAGTCTACTGGTAGCATGTTCTTGCTGGTGTCACCGACTTTGAAGTTGACATATCCGTAGATATGAGCGAACCAGTTGATGATCGCACCGTGGATAGGTGCCATCAAGAAAGCTACTGGAAGAGCCAACCATTGCCACCATGCAGTAGCGAACATATAAAAGTAACCTACATAAAAGACAGACCAAGCGATTCTTGAAAACCATGATCTCGCAAATTTGTCAAAAGCAGGCCACTCAGGTACGCCATCAGTAAATCTGCTTTCGATTTCTATCTCCTTGTTGGTGATCGCAGAGTAGGTCGTTTTGGTTCTCCACATCATGGCGAAGAGGTTCGCGTCGTACTTTGGAGAGTGAACGTCCTTTTCTGTGTCGGCATAGGCGTGGTGCATTCTGTGCATTACTCCATATCCATAGGCACTGAGATAGTTAGATCCCTGAAATGCCCATGTGAGTATAAAACTTATCTTTTCACCAAGCTTAGACATGGTGAAAGATTGATGTGCTGAATATCTGTGTAAGAAGAAGGTTTGGAAGAACAACCCTCCATACCATAGCACTAACATTAATATTAGAATTTCCATTTTTTTCTTGTTCGATTTACTACTAAGACAAGCTCGATTCTGTTTTGTGACAAAAAGCAGAAAATATTTTTCATTATTTCACATTCAGCTAAAAATCGTAATCGTATGTCTATTTTTGCGCTTTGCAAAATTATCTCATCTCAGACGGATGGCCAAAAACAAATCACAAATGGCGGAGAATAACATTGACCAGCTGGATCCCAAACATTTTATACTTGTAAAAGGTGCTCGTGTCAACAACCTAAAGAATCTGAGTGTAGCGATACCTAGGAACAAGCTCGTGGTGATCACGGGGCTGTCGGGTTCTGGCAAGTCGTCTTTGGCATTTGACACTTTGTTTGCCGAAGGGCAAAGAAAATATGTGGAGAGTCTTAGCTCCTATGCGCGTCAGTTTTTGGGCAGGATGGAAAAACCAGAGGTGGATTATATCAAAGGAATCTCTCCTGCGGTGGCTATAGAGCAGAAGGTGAATACCCGAAATCCCCGCTCTACCGTCGGTACTACAACAGAAATCTATGATTATGTCAAGTTGCTCTTTGCACGGATCGGTGAGACGATCTCGCCTGTTAGCGGACGCGTGGTGACTCGTGATACGGTGACTACTGTTGTCAACGCTATCAATGCTCTGGAGGAGGGAACGAAATTTATGATAGCTGCACCACTGACTATACACGAAGGGCGTGGTTTGGAGGAGGAGTTAAATATTTTGCTGAGTAAGGGCTTTACTAGAGTGTTGGTGAAGGAGGAAGTGCAGCAGATAGAAGAGATTGATCCTAAGAAAATCAAGGCTAAGGATGTGGAGATATTGATCGATCGATTGAGCGTGAACCCTAGTGATGAGGATGCCAATTTCCGACTCTCGGACTCTGTGCAGACGGCATTTTTTGAGAGTAATGGATCTTGTCATGTACATTTTAGAGACCAGGATACTGTCAGGTATTCTGATAAGTTCGAGTTGGACGGAGTTGTATTTGAGGAGCCATCGGTCAATTTATTTAGTTTCAACAACCCTTATGGCGCTTGCCGAAAGTGTGAAGGGTTTGGAAAGGTGCTCGGCATAGATCCTGACCTAGTTATTGCTGACAAGAATCTATCGGTATTTGATCATGCGATTGTACCGTGGCGCAGCGAGACAATGAAGAAATGGCTCAAGCCGCTGCTAGACATGGCGCATGAGATTGATTTTCCGATCCATAGACCTGTCAAAGAACTGACCGAGGAACAAATCCAGTTGCTTTGGGATGGAAAAGGCAAATTTGAAGGCATTCATGCCTTCTTTGGATTCATAGAGTCTCAGTTGCACAAAATTCAGTACAGGGTTTTGTTGTCCAGATATAGAGGCAAAACATCATGTCCTGACTGTAAAGGAACTCGCTTGCGTAAAGATGCCAATTATGTAAAGATCGGCGGGCAGTCTATTTCTAACCTTGTACTGATGCCGCTCGATGAGAGTCTTGCGTTTTTTCAGAATGTCGAGCTAAACGAATACCAAGCAGAGGTAGCTAAGCGTATCCTCAAAGAAATTACCAATCGCCTGACATATATGAAGGAAGTTGGCTTGGGCTACTTGACGCTAAACCGCCTTACTTCTACATTATCAGGAGGGGAATATCAGCGTATCAAGCTGGCGACTTCTTTAGGGAGTGCATTGGTGGGGTCGATGTATATTCTCGACGAACCGAGTATCGGGTTACACCCGAGAGATACCGCCAGGCTGGGCAAAGTCCTGACGACCCTGAGAAATCTGGGGAATACCGTGATCGTGGTAGAACATGAGGAAGAGGTCATGCGTCGTGCAGATCAAATCATAGACATAGGACCTGCGGCAGGTATTCATGGAGGAGAGTTGGTGTTTCAGGGTGACTGGGACGCTATTCACAAGGAAGAGAAATCTCTGACCGCACGTTTCTTGAACGGCAAGGATCAGATCCCAGTGCCCAAGTTTAGAAGGCCGTGGAGACATAGTATAGCGCTATATGGTGCACGGGAGAATAATCTGCAAGAGTTGGATGTCAAGATTCCTTTGGAAGTATTGACAGTGGTGACAGGAGTCAGTGGCTCTGGTAAGTCGACTCTGATTCGAAAAATACTATACCCTGCACTAGGAAAGATATTCGGCGTGACGGGAGAAGAAACGGGTAAGTTCTCTGGTCTAGATGGAGATTACAAAATGATCCAAAAATTGGAGATGATAGACCAAAATCCACTCGGTCGTAGTTCTAGATCTAACCCCGTGACTTATGTCAAAGCTTATGACGCCATTCGTGCGTTGTTCGCAGAACTGCCACTCGCCAAGCAGCGTGGCTTGAAGCCCGCACACTTTTCCTTCAATGTGGAAGGGGGACGCTGCGAGACTTGTCAGGGCGAGGGACAGGTAAAAATCGAAATGCAGTTCATGGCTGACCTACACCTGACCTGTGACGAGTGCAAGGGCAAGCGATTTAAGGAGGAGGTGTTGGCGATCACCTATAAGGATAAGAATATCTCAGATATTCTAGATATGAGCATCGAGGAAAGCTTGGACTTTTTTGAGGATCAAAAAGCAATTGTATCCCGTCTGAAACCGCTCAATGATGTAGGGCTGGGATATGTGAAACTGGGTCAAAGCTCAAACTCTCTGAGTGGAGGAGAAGCGCAGCGCGTGAAGCTGGCATCTTTCCTAGGTAGGGGTCAGGCCGCCCAAAAGGAAAAAATTCTGTTCATCTTCGATGAGCCCACAACGGGACTTCATTTTAAAGATATCGAGAAATTGCTCAAGTCTATCAATGCATTAGTGGATCAAGGGAATACCGCGATCATTATAGAGCACAATATGGAGATTATCAAATCGTCGGACTGGATCATCGATCTGGGTCCTGATGGTGGAGATAAGGGGGGGCAAATTTGCTTTGAAGGAACACCCGAGGAGATGGTCAAGTTGGAGAATAACTATACAGCGGACTATCTGAGAGAGAAGTTATAACGGGTACAATTCCTACTCTCTATTTTATGTGGTTCAACTTTGTTTTGGCATACCGTCTGAGTGTTCGGTATACATAGGATAATGCCAAATAATATTTGAACTAGTCATGTTCAAACATGCGAAAAGACATATTATTGTCGTAATTTCATCCGAAGCGTCTTCCTATTAATCACTAATTTTGGCAGAGCTAAACGATAGCTATAGACAAAGAAAACAATCCGATATGTCATCAAATCCCGATCCTAAGACTATAATAGTATCTAACCGCCTGCCCGTAAAAGTCGTCAGAAACGACGAAGGCATGGATTTTCAACCCACAGAAGGAGGCCTAGCCACTGGACTGGGTTCGATCTACAAGAGCGGCAATAATCTCTGGATTGGCTGGCCAGGTGCTACGTTATATAGTAAAGAGGAAGAAGAGAGTACGCTCGAGATCATGCAATCACAGAGTATGTACCCAGTGTTTTTGACAGATCAAGATTTAGAGCTGTATTATGAGGGCTTTTCGAACGAAACGCTATGGCCAAACTTCCATTATTTTAATCAGTATTCAGTATTCGATGACCGCACGTGGGAGTCTTATAAGGAAGTCAATCAGAAGTTTGCCGATGCGGTACTGACGCAGGCCAATGAGAAAGACACCATTTGGATTCATGATTATCAGTTGCTATTGGTACCGGCCTTATTGAGAAAGCAAAAGCCAGATTTGAAAATTGGTTTTTTCCTTCATATTCCATTTCCATCCTATGAGTCATTTAGGCTATTGCCATTTAGACGTGAGTTGCTATTGGGAATGTTGGGAGCAGATTTTTTGGGTTTCCATACCTATGACGATACCCGTCATTTTTTGTCATCTGTCAACCGTCTAGCTGGTATAGGAACAGATCACGGAATCATCAATTATAACAATAGACAAATCATGGCTGATGCGCTACCGATGGGTATCGACTATGATAAGTATAATGATGTGGCCTCTCAGCCAGAGACTATCGAAAAGGAAGTAGAGTACCGTACGGCGATTGGTTCGCCACGAATGATGTTGTCCATCGACCGGTTGGATTACTCCAAAGGAATCCCACAACGGGTGAAGGCTTTTGAGAAATTTTTGGAGCAGCATCCAGAGTATCAGGAGAACGTATCACTAGTGATGATCGTGGTGCCATCCCGATACCAAGTGGGCAAATACAAAGAGTTAAAAGAGGAAATAGATTTACTGGTAGGTCGTATCAATGGTCGCTTTGGTAGACTCAGTTGGACACCTGTTCATTACTTTTTCAGGTCTTATCCGCTCAATGCCCTGTCAGCGTTTTACCGTATGGCGCATGTGGGTTTTGTCTCTCCGCTCCGTGACGGGATGAACTTAGTCGCGAAGGAATTCATTGCAAGTAGGTTGGAGAAGAAAGGGGTATTGATTTTGAGTGAAATGGCAGGAGCCTCAAAGGAGTTGTCCGAGGCACTTCTCGTCAATCCAAACAATCAAGCGCAAATGGTGAGTGCGATCAAAGAAGCGCTGGAGATGAGTGAGGAGGAGCAGATCAGTCGAATGACAGTGATGCAAGAGACACTCAAAAGATACAATATCTATCACTGGGTGGATTTATTCATGAGTCGTCTTGACCATGTGAAAAATCAGCAACTTGCACAGAAGACTAAGAATATTGATATAAAAACCATAAAGGAGATCAAGAAGGATTTTAACAAAGCCAGTGAGCGTTTGTTGTTCTTGGATTATGATGGAACCTTAACAGGTTTTCATCCAGACCCACAAGCAGCAGTGCCTAATGAGGAGCTTTATGAAATTCTAAACGATCTATTAGCGGAGGAAAATACGCACATTGTGATTATCAGTGGTCGCGATAAGAATACACTGCAGAAGTGGTTTGACAACAAGAGAATTGATCTGATCGCTGAGCATGGCGTATGGCTGAGAAAGTCTGGTGGTTCTTGGGAAACCATTACGCACTTGACAGATACCTGGAAAGCAGATATCAAAGAAGTGCTAGAAAGCTATGTCAACCGTACCCCGGGGTCTTTTATCGAAGAGAAAGACTACTCGCTCGTGTGGCATTATCGAAAAGTAGAAACGGGACTGGGAGAACTCAGAACGCGAGAATTGATGAGTCATCTCAAATACCTCGCATCCAACCAGAACCTCCAAGTTCTCGAAGGAGACATGGTGATGGAGATCAAGAGTACGGAAGTAAACAAAGGTCGTGCAGCCGCCAACTGGATCAAGCGATACAATGCGGACTTTGTGATGGCTGTAGGAGATGACTGGACAGATGAGGATACCTTCAAGGCTATGCCAGCGAATGCTCATACGATCAAAGTGGGCGGAAACCAGTCAGCAGCTAAGTACAGTATACTAGGTCCAGAAAAAGTACGTAATCTTCTCCGCCAACTTGTAGAATAGGTTTACCTTGCAAATCTGAAAACGCAGCAATGACTCTCCAAGGGTTTTGGAGAATCATTTTCAGAATGAGCCAGCTATACTCATTGGTGCACTGAATAGACACCCATAGTTTTGGGCTGTTTTGCATTTGATTATTATGGCATGTCAAATTCGTTTTTAAATTCGAGAAACCTTCAGTTTTATGAAGAGGAAGTAGAGGAGAGTTTCAGGAGGCAGAATATTGCTACTGAGACTAATTTTGTTAAATATTTCCTGCTCATGTTAATTCTATTCAATCTTGTGTATGGGTTGAAAGATTTATTATTAGGGAATGAGCGAGATATTATATCTATCTATTTTCAATTCTTTGTGATTTTACCTGTATACCTGGTTTTGACGGTATTGGTTTTCCGATTTTCCGATTTTTTGGATACCCGTTATTTTTATTGGCTTGCTAATTTCCTTTGCCTTTTTACCATAGGTTCTCAGTTATATATGCTCAACCTTAACGGGACGAATGGCATGGGGATCAACAGTGTTTTTCTGATAGCAGTCTTTGGGTCATTCATATTTTCAGGGATTTTGCTTAAACACATGTTATTGATTGTACCTGTATTTGTAATTAGCCTAATATTGTCATTGTTTACTTGGTTCGATTTTGACACTATTTCAATCATTAATACTTGCTTGATTTATTTGATTACGATTACAGGGTTGCTGGTCACCAAGTATCACTTAGAGCAACAAAGTAGGCTGAATTTCAACAAAACAGAATCTCTTCTCGTCGATGAACGAATGCTCAAAGAGAGTTATCTCAGGATCAATTCGCTCAGCGTGATGCGCAAGGACCTCATCGCCATTTTGGCACATGATGTTCGTTCTCCCTTGGCAAGCCTACAAGGAGTACTTCAGCTGGCCAAGGACGGTAGCCTGTCACAAGAAGAAACACTCTATTATATTGATAAAGTGGAGAACCAAGTCTCTACGGTTAATTTCTTGATTAATGATATTTTGGTTTGGATCAAAAGCCAAACCGAAGGAGCAGATTTCGAGAAAGGTGCGTTTAATATATCGAGTCTTGTTGAGGATCTGAAGTACTTGTTTGCTGCCGATTTTGAAGAAAAAGAGATCCGTTTTCAGGTAAACCTTTTCGAAGATAATGCCTTTGGTCAGCCTGATATGATAAAAACGGTACTTAGAAATTTGATTAGCAATGCTATTAAATTCTCTGCGGCGGGTGATACGATTACTTTGGAGAGTAAATCTGTAGAAGGTAAAGTCAGTATTGCGATCATAGATGAGGGGGTTGGAATGTCCGAAAAAGTAATGAAGAAGCTAAGAACTACTTTTTCCTCTCAGCTAGGCACGCGAAACGAAAAAGGGATTGGGATTGGGTTGAAGATATGTAGAGCACTGATATTAGCGCATAAATCAAAGATGGAAATATCGAGTGTGCAGAATGAAGGAACAGTAATCAGCTTTCTATTAGATCCAGTGGATGTGACTACAACAAATCAATAATGAATGGTTGACCATTTGTTTCGCTTTAATACCTCAGCACTACTCTTTTCTATATTTCGTATGTCTTCGTATTTTGGTTTGAGGAGTAATATGCCATCGATGGTAGCAAGTCCTACTTTACCTTTTTTGAACAAGCGAACATACCGTTCTTGAGTGATGGAGAGACTGTCATAGTTATATGGAATCTTGTAGATTTTATCAATATTCATCAGTGCTGCTTTTCCATTTTTCTCCACGATTACATTTTGGCCTTTGTCATAGACTTCTAAGTGATCATATATGGTCTCTAGTATAGTTGCCCCCTGTTTGTCTAGGTAGCCCCACTTTCCATCTTTTTCGATGAGATACCCTGTACTGTATAGATTTTTGTTGAAATAGCTGTATTCTTCTGGGATGGTAGTGATGCCATACTGGTTCATCATACCGTATTTTTCATCCCGTTTGATGATGAACAAGTCGCTTGCCACCGGTGAGATTTCTTGGTATTGAACACGAGTGAGTAGTCTACCAGATCTGTTGATCAGACCAAGAAGACTGTCTTGGCTTACAATAGCTGTTTCTCCTTTGAAGTCGGAGATATGATCATACTCGATTTTTAGAATCAAATTGCCTAACTGATCCAGAAGACCCCATTTTTTGCCTAGAGCGACCTGAGCGACACCTCCATCAAATGCCTTGGCATCTTCATACTGACACTCGACAAATTTGCTCCCGTCATCATGGAGGTAGCCGAAACGGCCTTCACGACTGACCAGTATTTTGTGATCTTTAATCTCATAGAGGTCTGGATTAGACTCTTTTTTGTCGTAGTACAGTGAGGATAGTGCTGTACCGTCTGTGTCAAAGAGGAGGAGACCTTGGTCATCTTCTGCTATAATCAGATTTTTCCCTAGTGGTGTTATACTTTGGTAGTTTATGGGGAGGATGAGCTCTCCATTTGGGTTGATCAAACCATGTTTTCCATCAAGCTTTACATCGGCTCGCCCCTGATGAAAAGTGTCAATATCTTCATATTGGTGGTCTATCGTAATTTCCCCTTTTCGGTTGATCATGCCCCATAGTGCGTTAGACTGTGCTGGAGAGTAGCCTTCCGAAAAATATTTGAGATTGTCATATATTGCTGGGATAAGGAGTTTTCCGCTATGATCCACAAACCCATAGTGTCTATCGAGTTTGACTTTGACCATTCCTTCTCGCATAGGGTAGACTTGTTTGTAGATATAGTCAGATTTGAAATCGCCTTGCGCATTTGCGAGTGCCCAGTTTTCTTCCTTTTTGACGATTATAAGCTGCTCATCTATTGCGATGACTTTTTTGTACTCGATCGGGATAATAATACGTCCCAGATGATCGATAGCACCTTCTAACTCTCGGAGTTGGACAACAAAAGTGCGATTGTCTAACGAACTGAGGTCGTCATATATAGGGGATATGATCAGGCTATCATTAGCATTAATGACACCAAAGAACCCTTTGAACTGTACAATGGACCGGCCTTTCTCAAAGGGCTCGACTTGATCGAATTTGCACCGAATCACTAACTTGTCATTGCGATCTACAAAGCCCCAAAGCCCTTTCTCTTCTGAGCGCACGGCGATGAGTCCTTCTGATATGCCTCCACGGACGTCATAGTTATCATTTTGAGCATATACAGCCAAAGTGAGTAGACTTAGAATCATTAGCCCTAAGTAGTGCTTGGCATGCTTCAGTATGATATGAGAGTTCGAGATCAAGTGGCTCTATGATTTAGTTACGCGAATTTAGGGTGAATTTGTTAGTCAACGCTGCTAAGTTTAAATATCCCTAAAAAACAGTAGCATATCTACGTAGCTAATATCTACTTTGTCAGGGAGTCCGTTCATACGGAGCTGTTCGATGATCAGTTTCACTTCATGTTTTTCGCCGTGAAAGGTGAGTTGCATTTCTGTAGTCGATAGGTTTTGTTCGTTAGTGCCGTAGGTCTCTTCGAGATGGATTAGTTTGTCCCTTAGAGGGATAGTCAGCGTTTCATCGTCGAAAGTAACCTGAAGAACTCTGGACTGTGGGTTAAGTGTTACTGCGATGGCTCGTCCATTTAGAGTAACTTCTCTTGTCATACTCGTTTCGTCAAAGAAGTTGGATTCAATGGCTAGGGCGTGCTCGAAGTTTTTGGAGACAAAAGACTCTTTTTTGTTTCGGCTGTATTCGTAGTAGGTATAGTCACTGTATCGCTGATAGATGGGCTTGATTCCGGCAGTTTTGAGGTAGGTGTCTCCTTCGTATAGACTGTATCTTGAGGATTTGGATTCAGATTGGCGAATGAGGGAGTCGATATTTTGCGTGTACCAAGGTCTGAGTGCTTGCATGCCGTGGTAGTCATCCAGATATTCTACGATGGAGAGCACCTCGTTGTGTACCGAATCGGGTAAGGTATTGGTGTTGAGGTTTGGAGAAGAAAATTTGGGTAGGCTATCTAAGTCCCAGATGACTTCTCGCTGGATTTTGCCGTCCAGTAGCACGCCGTTTGACACGAGATATTGTTCGAGTCGCTGCACTTGACTCCTTTGACTCCATGAGAAAATGCCCCATGGTCCGAAGGAACAAAGAATGAGTATGCAGGCAAGAGAGATGGGAATTAGCTTGATGTTTTCTCGTCCAGACACGAAATAAATAATAACCAGTGATAGCCAGATTCCTAGTAGCACGATGAGGTAGCGGTTGATGGTCACGCCATAGTCTCCGATGCGGATACTGATCGCTACGAATAGAAGCCCGACCAAAGGGATCAGTGCGACATAATAGATTTTGGAGAATTTGCTGATCCAGTTGTTTGCGGTGTTTTTGCTAAAGGGATGCATTAGTAGTAGGTTGAATAGGCCCAAAACAGCCACACAGATAATGAGGTAGGCGACTACTCCTTCAGGCCAGTCCCATGTGATGACTATTTTCAATCCATAGACATACAAGATCATCAGATAGAGTACCAATAGAGGCATGAGAACGAACTGCGTAAATATTTTTAACCCGCTGGGGTAGACTGTTATATTGTCTAGGTGGTTTAGATCTTTGGGTATCCCAGAGACAAAAAACCAAGTGTTGAATACGCCCTGTACCAAAATATAGAGTTCGAAGTAGCGTATCGAGGGGATGTCTACGTCGAATAATACGTCTAGTGCTACGAGAGCAAGACATAAACCGACGTACAAAAACCCAGCATATAGCAAAGAGGTGACTAGGCGTACAAATAGGAGTTGATTGTAGTTCCAGAATCCATTGAGTCTGTTACGCCCTAGATAGGGAGCGAAGGAGACCAGCAGGTGAATGATGATATTGAATATCGCATAGCGAATATAGGGCAACGAGGTATTGAGGGTCGTGTCTCTGTCGGGCAAGGTTAGATAGATGATCAATAGTAGGGTACTCGATACCACCCAAACCGTAGCGGAGAGAACTCTGTCCAACTCGAGGTGACGAATCATAATCGATACGCTGAAAAACAATGGAATTGCTAGAGCGAAGATGAGCAGGCCGTTGATATAGGGGAATAGGTTGTCTATATCATGTTCGTATTCGGTGAGGTATATGGCGATACTACTGCCAGTTATCGCGGCAAGAATAGTAAATGGAAAATTCTGAATCCCCTCAAAGGCTTTTTGCTTGAGGTAAAGAAGTGAAGGCAGACGCATAGCTCGGTTTTTTGATGATACCTCTGCCTAAACTAGAGAATATTTTAGAATTTGACACGCTTGATTTGCATGGCCTTTAGTATCCAGTTGGGTAAGGGCTTGTGTGGGTCACGATTTCTTAGATTGATGTTGAAATTGATGGCTTTGATCAAGGGAACTTTGTGTGTCTCGACAAATTCGATGAGTGTGCCGTCTGGGTCTTCGATATAGCCCCAGTGTCCATTGGCATCTCCCATATCGAAGTTCTCGTTGCTGAGGACCTGAAATGGAAAGCCAGCTTCGGTGCATTCTTCCACCAGTTTTTTCATGTTTTTGATATCAAAACAGAGATGAATGAAGCCGATATCTCCCCAAAGACGGTTCTCGAATAATTTTTTGGGTGTAGAGTCTAGTCGCTGAACGAGTTCTATCTCACCATCTCCGAGTAGTGGGCTGAACCCACCCGTTCTGTCTTTTTTGTGTGTGAGGAGTATTCTGCGAAAGCGCTCTGTGCCTTTGGACAAAGTAGCAATATCATCGAAGGTGCCTGTTTTGTCGTAGATTACTTGGTCATAGCCGAGTAATCCAGAGAAGAGTTTGAGCGTAGTGTCGATATCTGATACGCCTAGGGTAGCACCAGAGATCCCTCCGAGATCGTGCTTGCCTACATGATGCCAAGAGTCCGATCCTTTGATCTGTAGGATGTTGTCCCATGGATCTTGGATGTAAAAGGTTTTTTCTCCGCTAGGTTCAGTGACGATTTCCGTTAGGAAATTGACGCCAAAGCTTTTGAGCCTATCGTAGCTTTTTTGGACATCCGTGCTTTTAATTTTAGCAATATTGATTCCGAGATCGCCATAGTCGAGTGGCGTTTCCATTTTGAGAGGTGTTCGTCCAGTGTGTTGCCAAATTTCGTACCCACTACCCCCTTGTAGGTTCATGGCAAGAATGGCTCTTTTGGCACGTGGTTTTCCTCCCATGTACTTGGCCATATAGGTGGCTTCATTGTTGTCATCGAAGATACATGCATCCGCACCGAGTCGGGTGCCGTACCATTGGAAACCTTTTTCTGCATCGTCTACCCCTACGCCTATCTGCTGAATGCCGTATATTAATTTTTCTTCCATTTTATCCATGTTTCGACTTGGTGTGATTCGGATCAACCACGAATATAATAATAGTTTGCCATCAACCCTCTTGCAACAGGAGTGAGTAGGGTTGTTATTTTTATAACCAATGTAACTTCTGCTATCGCAGGGCTGTTACCTCTATTTCGATTTTCATTTTGGCATCTGCCAGCCCTGCCACTATCATCGTAGCTGCAGGCTGAGCATTGCCAAAATATTGTCTGAGTATAGGCCAGCAGGGTTCAAAATCTTCCCGGTTTGGGAGAATGTATCTAACTCTTACGATTTTGTTCATGCTGGAGCCTGCATCGTGTATTGCCTGTTGGATGTTTTCAAGGCATTGTTCGGCTTGTTCGATGATGTCTTCGGAGATAGTCATGCTACTATAGTTGTACCCAGTGGTACCAGATACATGAATATAATGTGTATCCACTACCGCACGGGCATATCCGATTTCTTTTTCGAAGCTCGATCCGCTAACAATACGCTTTTCGATCACAGGTTTTAATAGTTAAAGTCCGGTTTATCAAGTTTTTTGGCGATCCGTTCTGCCGCGTTGAGTAGCCCAACGTGACTGTAAGCCTGTGGGAAGTTGCCCCACATACTACCGTCGTGTTCATTGACATCTTCGCTGAGTAGTCCGAGGTGATTGCCATGACCCACGAGGTAGTCAAAGTAATCTACCGCTTCGTCTAGTCTGCCGACGCATGCGAGTGCTTCGACATACCAGAATGCACAGATCATAAAAGTTGTTTCTGGCTCGCCGAAATCATCTTGATGCTTGTATCTGTAAAATAGGCCATTGCTGGCTTTTAGGTCTTTTTCCATAGCGATCAGATGTGCTTTGGCACGTTCTGGATCATGATCGAGGTAACCCATGTTGATGAGCTGGAGACAGCTCGCATCCATACGCTCTGTTCCGATGGCTTGGCTGTAGCCTTTTTTGGTAGGGCTATAACATTGTTCTATTTTGTCCTTGGCGATTTTTCCTAGTTTGGTCGCCAGTTTGTCCATTTTTTCATCCTTGATTACACCAGCGATTTTTTTGGCTGCTAAGCAACCCGCCCAGTGAAACAAGTAAGTGTAGCAGTGGTACTGCTTTAGATTCCTAAATTCCCATAGTCCAGCATCTGCTTGCTCCATGGTTTTTTCGATCAGTCCCAGTGTTTTGAAAATCAAATCTCCACTGTCGAAAGTCTCGGTGAAGATGATACGTTGATCGTAGTATAGTGGCAAAAGTGAAACGAGCACTTGACCATATACATCATTCTGGATATGCTCGTAGGCTTGGTTTCCTACTCTTACGGGCTGATTGTTGCCCATGTAGCCTTTGAGATCGGTTTCTATCTCGATCAATTTTTTTTCACCTCCGATCCCTACGAGTGGCTGGTAGCGCTCGGTCTCCGCACTGGTGATATTCATGATGTAGTGGAAGTATTTTTCGAGTTCTTCGAAGTGCCCGATGTTGTTGAAAGCATTGAGCGTGTAATAGGTGTCACGCATCCAACAGAATCGGTAATCCCAGTTTCGGGTAGACTGGGGTGCCTCTGGTAGACTCGTCGTGAGTGCTGCTACTATAGCACCTGTGTCTTCGTACTGGTGTATTTTGAGGATGAGGGCAGATCTAATCGCGGCTTTCTGCTGGAAGTGGTTTATACTGGCAGTTTTGACCCATTTTCGCCAATATAGTGTGGTGCGATTGAGAAAATTTTCACAAGTTTCTTTGAGCTCAGCTTCCATAGGCTGGCCGTAGGTTAGGACACAGTATTTGGTTTCGTTGAGGACAAACTCTTGGTCGTTGATGATATAGTTCATCGAGATATTGGTCGTCAGTCTGACCTGTGCGTCGAGCCCGATGTATCGGATGTGATTGCTGCCAATGCTGCGTTCGGGTATGTTTTTGCCATAGTCACCGACAGGGTTACAGTTGACCTTGATGACGGGGTGGCCAGAGATGGGTTCGATTTTTCTAATGAGCATTAGAGGCTTGTAATGGCGCTCATGTTGTTCGAATCTCGGCGCATAGTCTGTGACTCTGTATTTGCCAGAGGCACATTCCATTTCCGTACAGAGGATGTTGGTGTTTTCGATGTAGTACTGTTTAGAGTTGAATTTGCCGTCTACGGGTAGTACAGAAAACTCGCCTCCCTTTTCTTCGTCGATCATCCTACCGAAGATAAATGAACTGTCAAACCTAGGCCAGCACATCCATGAGATGTTGGTGTCAGTTTTGATGTGCGCGCTGAATGCGCAGTTGCCTATTACTCCGAAATCATAGGTGTGCCTACTCATATATTCCATGTTTAGAATGTGGGAAAAAACCTTTCAAAATCATATGATTAAACTGACAATTAGGGGGAGTACGAGCCATTCAATCCAATCGCTAAAATGATGAAATTTCATCAATTAATGCCATAATTTTTACAACTTTGTCCAATCAATATTTCGATTCTTTAAAATACACATAATAATGAGACAAAAAATCGTAGCAGGAAACTGGAAAATGAACAATGACCTGGAAGCAGGTAAAAAGTTGGCTTTGGAGGTGTTGGAAAAATCTACAGGTTCTGAAAAAGCACAAATCGTTTTGGGGGCACCTTTCATCCATCTGACTACAGTCGTAGAGGCATTAGGCGGTAAAAACGGAATCGAAATCGCAGCGCAAAACTGTAGCGACAAAGAATCAGGAGCCTATACAGGTGAGATATCGGCATCTATGGTCAAGTCTACAGGTACCAACTATGTGATCCTCGGACACAGCGAAAGAAGAGAGTACTTCAACGAGTCAGCAGCACTTCTCGCGAGCAAAGTAGATATCGCATTAGCAAATGGTTTGACTCCAATTTTCTGTTGTGGTGAGCCTTTGGAAATCCGTGAGGCAGGTAGTATGTATGATTATGTCAAGCAGCAGTTGACAGAGAGCCTTTTCCACTTGTCAGCGGAGGGTTTTGCTAAATTGTCTATCGCCTATGAGCCAATCTGGGCAATCGGTACTGGTAAAACAGCGAGCTCTGAGCAGGCGCAAGAAATGCATGCAGAATTGAGAGCACACCTAGCGACTAAATTTGGTCAGGAGGCGGCAGATGCATGCCCTATTCTTTATGGCGGTAGCTGTAAGCCAGGCAATGCAAAAGAATTATTTGCTCAGGAAGATGTAGATGGTGGGTTGATCGGTGGCGCTTCGTTGAACGCAGACGACTTCCTAGCGATCGTGAACTCTTTCTAAGCGTAAGAAAATTATAGAGCCAAGCATCCAAACAAAGGGTTCTTGGCTCTTTTTAATTTTAGGAGACAAAACTCGACCCAATATGATAACAGTTTTACTGTCTATGATTATGTTCTTTGGTGATGCCGAATGTGCTACCTACCAAGATGATCCATGCCAGATATATGGCAAAGTCTACTACGAAACGCGTGACCCTAATCGTGCAGACTACCGTGTATATGTGGAGGAGTCTGAGTCATTTGCCGACGTAGTGGTCTATGAAGAGACGAACGCGCTATACGCAGACCGTCCTGGACACTGGGCTAGAGTTGACAATCCTGGTTTTGCCAATATCTACATCTATTTGGAACGAAATAGGAGTTTGGCCGATTTTAGCATTTATTATACAGAAACTGAATCCTTCGCGGGGTGCAACCGATGACATTTATACAACTATCTATAGCCTGTGCTCCTGAGTACAATGAGGTTTTTATCGCCGAATTGGCGGAAATTGGTTTTGATACCTTCGAAGAAAACGAAACAACGGTAGATGCATACATCGCCAGTGAATTGTTTCAAGAGTTGGCCGTACGCGAAATCATACAGCGCTACAAAACCTTGGCGCCAGCGAAGTATTCTTATCAGGAGATCGAAAAGCAAAACTGGAACGAGGAATGGGAGAAAAACTATCACCCGATAGAGGTAGAAGGGAAATGTCGTGTGAGAGCAGTCTTTCACGAGCCAAAGCCTGAGTTCGAGCATGAGATAGTCATCATCCCAAAGATGTCCTTTGGTACAGGGCATCATGCCACGACCTATAACATGCTGACGCTGGAGATGGAAAACGATTTTAAGGGTAAGTCTGTCATCGATATCGGTACTGGAACGGGTGTACTGGCCATCATGGCGGATAAACTCGGGGCAAGCTATATCGAAGCGACGGATATCGATGACTGGTGCATCGAAAACAGTACTGAGAATTTTGGTCTCAATGAAATGAGTGACATTGCCGTGCATCAAGGAGTAATCGACGAGATCAAGTTGAATCGCACGACCTATGATGTAGTTTTAGCGAACATCAACAAGAATGTGCTTTTGGTAGAGATTCCCAGTTATGCCAAATTATTGGAAGCCAAGGGGACACTTTATTTGAGTGGATTCTATGAGGCAGATATCATGGATATCCAAAATAAGGCTGCTGAGTATAATCTTTCGTTGGACAAATCAGTTGTAAAGGACAACTGGGCTGCACTAAAATTGACCAAATACTGATATTTTTTAAAAATATCGTAACACGTTACTTATCTTTAGCAGTTCATACAGAATCATTTTTAATGTTCAAAAACAGGTGTTTATTTCTTGTTCTGCTATGTACCCTAGGCACGCATCTGGCGACAGCCCAATACTTCGGTTTTGCCTCACAACCAGATAGTTTTGCCATAGATGTGGTACGTAATCTTCGCGGGCTCCATACAGAGCAGACCAACAAGATCGCTTATGATTTTCGCAACATTTGGGACTCCCAAATCAATGACGAGCAAAAGGCATCCATCATCGCGGTGTGTGAAAAAATGGACGAACGTCGGCTCTCTACTCGCCCTTATTATACCCTGTTTTTTAGTGTTATGACCCACGCACATCAGCAAGAAGGGTTGACGGGAGACCAGTTTTCGGGCGTGTTGGATATCTGTCATCAGGCGGTAGACTTGTACGGAAAGGAAGAAATCATCACGGTCTATAAGAACCTAGCGTTCTTCTTTGCCCAGGGTAGTATCTACCACTCTCACTACAACAAGGTGATGAGCACAGGCGGCAGTTTTACTATTGCGTTGATGGAAGAGACTGTAGCGACCAACTCCGCTATTCCTACGGAAGAGGACTTGGTCGAGGAGCCTGTCGAGGAGGAGTTCATCACGGAGGAAGACTTAGCACCAGTAGCAGATGACACGGCTAACGACGGTTGGGCATCTGATGACTGGGGTAGTGAAGGCAGTGACGATGGATGGGGTGATGATGACGGTTGGGGCTCAGACGATGGGTGGGGAGCCGATGATTCGTCTTGGGACTCGCCGAGTGACGATGGCTTCTTAGAAGATGACCAAGACTACAAAGAAGAAAAAGTGTATGAGCGAAAGAACTATGCGTTCGAAAAACCAGATTTGGTGGCTCTCGCTCAGTCCAACGATTACGATCCTGTCATCGGAGGGCCTGTGATCAAGGTAGAGGGCATGGAGTTCAAAATAGCTACTCCCTATGATACATTGACGATCAAAGACGTGTCGGGATCGTTTATGCTCAAGACGCAGGAGTTCGTAGGGACGAGCGGGACGGTCGATTGGCCAGACGATCTACAGGGTACCGATGGTGCTGTAGTAGAACTCAAGGGTTACTCATTCAAAACGAATATTCCAAGACTAAAAACTACGCGAGCGGAGATGAAGTATCCAGAGATGTTCGATGGCTCTGTACTGGGTGAGTTTTATTTCAAAAGTGGGAAAAGGAATAAAAGAGCGGAGAAGAATTACCCAGTATTCACGTCTTTGAAATCTGACGTGGTACTTAAGCTTCCTGGCAAGAATGTACAATACCTAGGAGGGTTTGCGATGCGAGGTGCCAAAAAATATGGCAGGTCTATCTCTAAGGAACTGTCTACACTTGAAGTATCAGGAGCGGGCGATCGTCGATTTGTGAGCAAGTCTTATGAGTACATCTTTGAGGATTCGTTGGTTAGTGCTAAGCGTTCTTCGATAGTGATTCATCACCGATCTGATTCGATATATCACCCTGTGGTAGGTATGACATTTGATGCGGGCGTGCCTAAACTAACACTGATCAAAGACGATGGTGGCTATAGGCATACGTACTACTATTCTTCTTTCTTCAAGATTGAATTTCAGGCAGACATGGTGGACTGGAATCTTGATTCTAGTTCGCTCGATGTATCTATTTTGAATGCTGCCAATCGAGTACCTGCACTTTTTGAATCCGAGGAATATTTTAACCCCATTCGATACAAGAAGATGACGGGGCTTTTTGGCTTTCACCCGATCATGCTGGTCGTACAATATGCGAGAAAAGTTCAGGATTCGAAATTTAACCTGTTGGAGCTAGTCGATGCGTATGAGATCGAGTTGTCTTTGGCAGAGGCAGCAGCAGTGTTTTTGGAACAAAACCAATACATCACCTATGATCAGGAATCGGGTCAAGTACAGGTTTTACGCAAGGCATTTCATTATCAGTTGGCGTATAATGGCAAAAAGGACTATGACAACTTTTTGATTAGTTCAGTTGCGCCTCAGGGAGGATCGAATGCGACGTTGAATTTCGATGAAGGAAAAATGGGTGTGCGTGGTGTTAAGCGTGTGTACATCACGCCTGATACAGATGTTTTTATAGAACCAGACAGTAGTGTATTGACTTTGACCAAGGATAAGGGGATGTTGTTTGATGGCATGGTCAATGCCGGTGACTTTCGTTACAGTGGTAAGGAAATGGTACTTAACTATAACGAGTATTTGGTAGAAATGCCTCGTATTGATTCGATTAACATTCAAGTAGAATTGGCAGAAAGTAAGGATCATGAGAAGACTCAGTTGAACAATCATCTAGAGATGACTTCAGGGACGCTTTATATCAATCACCCGAAAAATAAAGCGGGGTTAAGAAAATTTGTTCAATACCCATATTTCGTGTCTAAATCTGAGGCAATTGTTTACTTCGATAGTAAAGATGTACTCGGTGGTGCCTATGACCGCTCGGTGTATTTTGTTGTTCCACCTTTTGAGATGGACAGTATCAACCGAGGTGATGCTGGGACGATAGGATTTGAAGGGACATTTTATTCTGGGGGAATTATTCCTCCTATCAAAGAAAAGTTGAGCATCATGCCAGACAAGTCTCTTGGTTTCTCACATGAGATACCTGCGGAGGGTTATCAGCTCTACAAAGGAGAAGGTGTGCTATATGATGACTTGACGTTAAACGCAGATGGATTGCGTGCCGATGGTCGTATAGACTTTAGAACTGCGACTGTTAATTCTGATGATTTTATATTTTATATGGATTCTGTTTCTGCAGTCGGTCAAGAGGGATTGATTCGGGACGGAAAAATCGGCGATGCATCATACCCAGAAGCGGTTTTAGCTGGGTTCAAAATGCTATGGCGCCCACTCAAGGACAGTATGTATATTGAAAACACGGGAGATCCTTTCCAGTTTTACAATGCCACGGCATCTCTGGATGGAAAGGCGAATATCACACTAAAGGGGGTTTTTGGTTCGGGAGAAATGCTCTCGAGAGGGTCACGTTCAGTATCTCAAGAGTTTCAATTTAGTCAGACAGAATACTTAGGTAGACATGCGGAGTTTGAAATCTTGACGGACAACCCAGACAAGCCTGCAATGGCAGGTGAAGACATTGACCTTCACTTTGATTTGGTAGATAACATTGCCAACCTTCACCCTGAGGAGCAGGGTGTTGCGGCGATTAGTTTTCCTTTTGCTCAGATGAAAACTTCTATCCCAGATGCGGTTTGGTATCTCGATTCGGCCAAAGTAGTGATGTCTAAGCCTGATTATATCGACATTGAGGATTCGTACTTTTATACGACGAGAGAAGATTTGGACTCTTTGGCTTTTTCAGCAACAGAGGCAATCTATAATATGAATTCGTATGATCTCAATATCAAAGGGATTCCCTATATCCGTGTGGCGGATGTTGAGATTATCCCTGATAATAATGAAACGACAATATTGGAAAACTCAGTCTTGCAGCCTTTTAATAATGCGAAGCTACAAATCGATACGCTCAATCAATACCATAATTTGTATGATGGTAATCTAACCGTGATTTCTCGTAAGAAGTTCGAAGGGAGCGCTACTTATCAGTACACTAATGCTGTCAAAGATACTTTCGCGATCAAGTTTGAGAAGTTTGAGCTGAAGGGTGTACCAACGCTAACCAGTGGAAAAGTAGACTCTATGACAGTATCGGGGGGTGTGATTCCTGAGACACAGAATTTCCGTGTTTCGCCAGGGTTCTTCTTCAAAGGTGACGTGACGATGTACGCCAATCAGCGGTCTTTGGAGAAGAAAGGTTATATCACTTTGGACTCTAAAAGTCAGGGAAGGTATAACTACTGGATCAGCTACAATACGCCTGGGGACACCGCAGATGTGGAGATTGATATAGCACAGTCCTTGACAGAAGATGGGGTCGCAGTTACAGCTGGAATTATGCGTGATGAGTTGACTTCTGATCTTTACATGGCCTTTGTGAGAGACCGGCAGAGGTTAGAAGATGACTACTTCTTCCAAGCCGAAGGGATTCTATCTTATGATCTACCCACCAATGAGTTTAGGATACAGATGCCAAACAGGCGAAAGCGAAATGGGTATGCAGGAAAGTCTTTTGTGCTTAATGATGAGACGCAGGAGCTAAAATTCGATGGGCCAATTGATTTGATAAAGAATAAGCCTGAGTTTAACCTGATGACCTCCATGCTAGGAGAGGCACGGCCCGATTCCAACCAGTACAGTATGGATGCTTTGATGGGAATCCACATGGATCTCCACAAGGATGTCATGAGTGCGATGACCGTAGACGTACAGGACATTATAGAGCGACTGGGGCCTGATGTTGCCCATGACAACAGCCTTGATTTGATGATCAAACTGTCCAACGTGATCGGAGATAAATCTACTAAGGAATATGAAAACAGTCTTTTGGCAGACTATAAACCACTATACAAGTTATCAGAGAAGCTAGTGAAGAGCATATTGATCTCTAATGTAGATTTGACATGGTCAGCAGAGCATCGGGCTTGGTACAACACTTCTCGAATTGGTATCTCTAATTTTAATCACGTGGATATTAATGCAGAAGCTGAGGGCTTTTTGGAAATTAAGAAAGACGATGAAGGAGGAGATATACTACATCTGTTTTTCCAGTTTGCACCGTCAACGTGGTATTTCTTTAGCTACCAGGACGGTCGCTTGATGATGTTTTCGTCGAATGACGGTTTCAACAACCTAGTGGCTGAAAACTCTACTGTAGCTAAAACGGGTTTTGGTGCCTACACCACTGTAGTGGGGGATGAGTTTGAAGTGACGGGCTTTATTAATGGTTTCCGCGGCAAGTATTACGATATACATGATGACTACAATTTGGAGTTCCCTGACGATGCGCACTTAGAGCATCAGGAGGATGCCTATGAGACGATAGAGGAAGAAGCGAGTCCTGAAGAGCAACCCTATGAAGAAGGTGCGGCGGATACTTTCGAAGAGGTATATGAGGAAGAGGAACCATCTGAGGAGCCTCCTGTCAAGAAAGAGGAGGAGGAAGATGATGGGTTTTAAGCTTTAGAGCTCTTCGTGGGTAGTTTGTTTTCTGGACAAAAAATAACCAAGCATCAAGTTTATCTCTTGATGCTTGGTTATTTTTTGATACGGTTGTGGTTGACGAACTATTCTTCTCTATCCCAGCCACCAAATAGCCAGTTGCCAAGTGCGTCTGGTTTGCTACTTCGCATGAACTGATCTACTGATCTGATCATCTCATTGTGTGAGATTTTGCCGTCTTTGTTGTCATCCAAGCTTTTGAAGGCTTTCGGTGCAAAACGCACTTCGATTCTCATTCCGATGAATAGATCGATATATTCGTTTTGAGAGATGTATCCATCATCATTTAGATCAAATAGTTTGAAGATCGTAGAGGTGAAATTGAGGACATATTTTTTGTAGGTCTCTTCATTTTTAGGATCTAACAATGAAGACATGAAGTTGAGCCATTGCTCTAGTGTACCATGGTCACCATCTATAAACGGGAGTAAGCTGTTCCAGATGGTTTCGGTCATCTTCATGACCGTATTGTACTCTTCGGTATCAATGTCGAAATCCCGTACGATGCATAGGTTCTCTCCTATCGCCTCAAAATCCTCTCGCTCGATGGTGCCGCTACGATCAAAATCGAGGACTTTAAAAAAATGTGTTTGTTTCTGAATTTGAATTGGACTTAACATAACTGCTTAATTATAGATTTTCAAGAATCTGTTTTACCGTAGCTCTTTTTGTGTAATCGGGATCATAAAAAGCATAAAGTATGCTGCCATCACTGGCAATGATATAAGTGGCGGGGACGGGTAGATTTGGTTGAGTAGAGCCGTTAATCTCAACCATATCAAGATCGTATTTCTTTTTGTATTTTCCAACGAGCGCCTCCTCCATTTGGTATGATACACCATAGGTATTCATGATTTGGAGATCCTTATCATAGATGATTTTGAAGGAAGCATCAGTTTTATCAATAGTTTTTTCTATGTATTCAGGTTTTTCGGGAGTGACGGCTATGACACTGCCTCCTTTTTCAGAGATGAAGCCAAGCGAGTCCTCCATCTGTGAGAGTTGTTTGTTGCAATAGGGACACCAGTAGCCTCTATAAAACATGAGGACTACAGGTCCTTTTTTCAATTGCTTGGAAAGGTCAAAAGGCTTTTCGAATTGATCCTCTCCCGTAAAGTTAGGTGCTTGATCTCCTTTCTTGAATTTCGAAGATTCTTTTTGGGCCACTACCACTCCCGACAGGGAGAATATGAGGCATACTAAGAGTAGATGGGTGCGAATGTCTTTCATCGAATGTTGTTACTGATTGGGTGTAAGATACGTTATTATGTGAATATTTGGATGGCGGATTTAAAATGGGTATTACTTGATACGTAGGACGTCTTTCATATGAAAGATGAAGTTTTGAAGGGACTCTTCCCATGTCAAATCCGCATCCCATTTGAGACCGACGTATGTATCTTTGGTAAAGACGTGCTGGACGTAGTACTTCGTCACGACTGCATCTACAGGTAGTGGGTAGACTTCTGCGCCGACTGCCGAGGCTTTGAGTGTGATGTAGTCTGTTTCTTTGGGCTGTGTTTCGAACCCCAGCGATTTTTTGATCATCTCGCCTGTACCATCGACTCTCATGAGTGCAAATTGATGACCGTCGTTATAGATGGCCAGTGCTGTGACCTCATCGGTCAGTTGGTATTTGAGCGGGCTATAACTAGAGAGAATCTGTTCTAGTTTTCGATTCTTTCGGTCTATTTCCTGATTGAATTTTGCGACTCGCTGGAGGTAGGCCTGATCCACAGTGCTACTGTCCTGAACGATGAACTTCTGAAACCGTGGTACGACGAGGGTTTCTATTTTGAGATCCATGGCATAGCTAGGTATCCTGCGACCTTGGATGATATCTGCTTGTGCAAAGAACTCGGGAAAGTCTGGAATGAGATAGTTGGACATTTCCATCTCTTCTCTGATAATCTCCTTGTTCATCTCTACGAGAATTTTGGTTAAATCTTGACCTTCAATTTTCCATGCATTTTGCCCTTGGCTAATAAAGGTGTTTTCGTCATCAAAGGGAGTCACAGTGATTTTGTATTGGTATGTGGGTTCGGGTTTTCCGGTTATGCGTTTCTGATCTACTAGTATGACATACTTGATTTCGCGGGCTGCTAGCTGTTCAGTAAAGATACGGTTGGCTTCCACGTTGCTAAAGACATCGTCGATGTAAAAGTAGGCAACAGGATCGATTTTCATTTGTCTAAAATACTTGTGGACAAACCGAGAGAGTTCTTTCCAATCCGACCGGATCCGTGGATCTTCTTCGGATCTAGGAGTTGAAAGTAGCACAATGGATTTTCGAGAGAGAAGGTACTTGGGGAGATTGTCTCTATAGGTCAGTTCCTTGAAGTCCATGGCAGCCGCTCCGACCATTTGCGCTTGGCTACTGTGGTTATATATGACAAGCAAAAGCAAGCAGAAGACCCACCGTAAGAATTTGTTCCTATTCTCTGACATATAACCCAAAGACAAAGTATTTTAGTTCAAATTGAAAATTAGATAAATTGATTAACTAGCCGATAGAAAAGAGGATTAAATAAAGCAGAATGTGTAAAAATAGATGCCAATGGGCAAGAGATTCTTTTGAGGCCTACGAAAGATACCATGACGAAGAATGGGGAGTACCTGTGTATGATGATAAGGTGCATTTTGAGTTTTTGATTTTGGAGGGTGCTCAGGCAGGGTTGAGCTGGAGTACGATTATCAAAAAGCGCGAGGGCTACCGTCAAGCTTTTGCAGATTTTGACGTGCAGAAGGTGGCTACCTATACGGATGAAAAAATGGAGGAGCTTCGCAGTTTTGAGGGGATCGTCCGAAACAAACTCAAGATCAAATCAGTGGTCACCAATGCCCGTTTGTTTATAGAGGTTCAAAAGGAATTTGGAAGCTTCAGCCAATACATTTGGTCATTTGTCAAGGGGGAAGTGATCGTGGGCAACTGGAAGCAGATCTCTGAGGTGCCTGCTACGACTCCAGAATCTGACGCACTGAGCAAGGATCTCAAAAAGCGAGGGTTCAAGTTCGTCGGTAGTACGATCATGTATGCGCACATGCAAGCGACTGGTTTGGTCAACGACCATACGGTGGATTGCTACCGCTATCATGAACTTTTGAAAGGATGAAATTGACAATTGCGCAATCTTGATTACCTTCGCAGAGGTAATTAAAAAGAAAAAGCTATGTTTAATCCAGCAGTTACAGACGGAGTAAATTTATTTGTGAATATCGTAGTATGCTTGGCGGCTTTTGGTGCGGCTGTATCATTGATAGATTTCAGAAACTCAAACAAGAAAGAAGAGAAGCACTAATTGTCCTCTTCGTTAAAGAAATTGAAACCTCAGATTACAGTCTGAGGTTTTTTTGTTGCAATGGATTATACGAGTTGCTCCTTTAGGTTTTCGCGAATTTCTAACTTGCCTTTCTTGGATGCCTTGCTTGCTTTTTTCTTTTTGCCGGGTGCTTTCTTTTTGTTGAGCCAAACGATCAACCCCGTGATCGGTAAGCTTCCACAGATCAAACTGATGAAGAAGGCAATGGTTTTGCCTGTCAACCCGAGAGCACTGCCCATATGGAGGTCTAGGTTGAGCATATCGAGCTGATCCGCAAAATTGGCCTCATCGAACCGGTCTCCTTGTACCCGAAAGCGCTCCAGTGTATACTGGTCGTAGTAGTATATGTTTCTGTTGAACCACGATCCTTCGTCTTGGTAGGCGATGATCTCAATGGCGTCATCTGGATCTTCCATACGAGGAGTCATGTACATGCCCGCCATTTGATTTTTTTCTTCTGCCATGACCTTGTACCACGCCAAGTCTAGTACCGAGACACTGTCTGTGGCAGTATCTATCTGTGTAGTGTCCGAGTGGGGGTGGTGATGTCCTGGCTTGCTGTCGCCAGCTGAGGTCACATAGTAGAGGCCATCTTCGAACCACTCAAAACTCCAAACTAGTCCTGTGACTGCAATCACAAAAGCCAACAATAGACTGTAGAAGCCTAGTACGTTGTGTAGGTCATAGTTGACCCGTTTGAACGTGCCTTTCCATTTGATTTTGAAGCTTTTGTTGAGGTTGGATTTTTTTAGGTTTTTGGGCCACCACATGATGAGACCAGAGACCAGCAAGAAGAGAAAGATCAAAGTGCAAACTCCAACGATAGGTCGGCCTATATCATAGGGTAGCCATAGGGCACGGTGACCGTCGAGGATGAAGCGAAAGAAATTGAAGTGGTCCTTGCCGAGGAATTTCTGCTTTTTGATGAATTCGCCTGTGTAGGGATTGACGAATACGGCGGTAAATGAGCGCTTACCATCAGTAAAACTGCTAAAACCGACTGCTGCTGCTCCATCTTTATTGGCATAGGTGAGCCCTGTAGGTTTGCTGTTAGGCATCTGTGCCATGGCGGTTTCGAGAACGACACTTGGCGGGATATACTCTTTGTCTTGTACTTCTACATATTTCCAAGGCTCTGAACCGAGCGCTCGCTCTATTTCGTCGTGGTAAACGTAGATGCAGCCCGTGATGCTGACAATGAATACAACCAAACCTGAAACTAGTCCTAGCCAGAGGTGTAACCAATCATTTAGCTGGCGGAGTGTGCTTTTTTTGTTTTTCATCGGACGATTGTCATCAATGGGTAATGTAATTAGGGTCATAAAGTAAGCCAATAGTCGAGAGACTATTGGCTTACTAAGTTTGTTATCAATCGAACCTGAAGAATCCAGCGACGAAGTTGGCTTCAACCAATGCGCCTTTTTCGGCAGTCAAGTTTTTTGTATCGATTTTGTATACATAGATCCCGGTGTCTTCTGGAATACACTGATAGACAAAGTCTCCGTTGTGTAGTACAGCGAGTCTACGACCATCTCCAGAGTGCTCAGGCACATCGCTGATGAAGGCTACGGATGGCGTTTCTAGATTGACAACTGCTGTCTCCAAAGGACTGTCTGACCAGCGGCCTTGTTGTGCTCTTTCATCACGATTGATTTGAGCAAAAGCACGGCCATCACCCAGGTATTTGAGGTGAGAAATGGTTTTTCCATCTGTCAAAGCTGCCACGTCGAAGAAGTAGTCTGCATCAAATTCCGTCTCTCCTTTGTTGATTTTCAAGATACCAGCGGGCTTGGTAGATTGGCTGTATCCGTTGGCAGGGTTAGAGTGAGACACACCGTATATATTCCCATCTTCGTCAGCGAATAGCCCTGCTTTGATATTGAAGCCACCCAATGGACCTACGCGATCATCTTCGATTACTTTGATGAATTCCAATTCTGGATAACTATATACTGCTACTTGAGCTTTGTCCGTATACGGGGTGTTGTAGGTGTCTCGGTCACTGATGTAGTAGCTGAGGAACACGTGGTCTCCGCTCACAGCGAGACCAGAGTAGGCTGCTACATACTCTGTAGTCAAGTTGGAGGCAGGGCTAGAGAATGTTTCTTTGACAGAAATCGTGTTGTTATCAATGGTGTAGAAAACCACTTGGTCCGATTCGCTACTGAGTGATACAGCGAGCAAGTTGTCGTCATCGGCTCTCACGAGATCCGAGAGACTGTTTGCAAAGGTAGCGGAACCTACTTCGCTTAGTGATTCATCTTCGTTTTGGATGATGCTGTGTACATCTGTAGCACCTAATCCACCGATGCTATAGAGCGTGCGATCGATTTGAGTATAGTCGTAGTATCCTGGTTGCTCGATCGCTTCAGTGTTTTGAGCGCTCAGAGTACCGGTCATCACGTCCAAAAAAGGAACGGTGTAATAGGTAAAACCACCTTCACTTCCTTGGATAGAGAGAGTCAAGGCAAAGTCGCCTTTTGCTGGAGAGACATCGTCTCCTTCGTCACATGAGCTCAGTATGCTCGCGGATACCAATGTTGCAATAGCCAAAGACAGTAGTCTGGCACGATTGATCAGATTCATATAATTACGTTTCATTTTTAAAAATTAATACATCGTCTTGCCCTCAGTTTAGAGGACGAATCTCAATTTGAGATAAAAAGCTCTTCCAGGTTTTTGTAGGTAGTACCGATCGTACAATCGGGCGTTGGCGAGGTTGCGACATTCTAGAGTCAGGTTGTATTTGCCCTCTTTGAGACCGTAGGATATTTCGGCATTGTGTGCGGTTTGGGTTGGGATGACTTTCTTGTTGTCCTTGGACCCGAGCTCCGCCCAGTCTAGGAAGTACTGCTCTACATAGCTGAAGTTGTAGTTGATACTCAAAGAACTGCCTGACGGCATCCAATCACTGAAGGTCAGTCCAGCATGGGCATTGCCAAAGAGGTAGGGGGTATTGGGCAGACGAAAGCCCTTTTGGTAGTTTTTTTGCCAACCCGTGTTGGTGTAGGATTCGTTGTAGACAGAGTCGGCTTGATCCGTGATGTTTTGGAAGGTGATGCTTGCGCCGAGGTTTAGGATGTTTTTCCATTGGTATTTGACTCCTCCTTCGATCCCAATATTGCGTGCTTCGCTGAGGTTGGCATAGTTGGTTTCTGGATTGCCTCCTTTTACTACTTGGTAGATGAGGTCTTTGGATTTTCGATAGATCAAACTACTTTCTAAGTGAAACCTGTTGACTTCTCGGAGTTTGAAATCATAACCCAATCCAAAATTGAAATTGTCGCTTTGCTCAGGGCCTATGTCCGGGTTGGGCTGCACAAATAGCCCGTCTCCGAAGATTTCGTTGGCCCATGGCATACGGTAGGTGTGTTCATAGGAGGCTTTGGCTTCTAGGTTGGGAAGTACGTAGTACGAGGATGCGATCCCGTACCCGAAGTTCTTTTTGTGACTTTCTACTGCTTCGGTTCGCTGTGTGGAGAGTCCAAAGTCGAGCTGTTTGGAGCTTTCGACTCCTAAGAAGAAGTACTTGCCGAATACCGTGGCACTCCATTTTTTCGTTGGGTCGATTTTGTAAGCTAGCCCTACGATCTGTTTGGTTTGGGTATTGGGAAACTGATTGGCAATGCGGTTGGGATTTTCCTTGTCAAAGGTCTCACGTGTAAAATGTGTCAACGAATAGTTGAGAGCCAAGGATTGTTTTGCTCCTATCTCATAGCCAAGGTTGAGCTGGCTCGATAGCTCTTGGTCGTCGAGCGTGCTTTGGGTCAGCGACGACTCTCCGAGTTTTCCTGGATTAGGGATTGCCTCGCCCAGCCAATTGTAATTGTAGCCTCTGAGTGTATCGATGACTTCACTGTGCGTGCGATTGTAGGCACTGTATAGACTCAGGTCTAATCCCTTGACGAATAGATCTTGTTTGGCATATTTCAAAGTGGCAATAGCCGACCGACTGTTTCGCATGATCTTGCCATAGACCGTTTCCATAGTAGTTCCTGTCTGTACTTGCTGGTCATTGCCAGAGAGGATCGCCCCGATCAGGAGCTGATCTGCGTAAGGCTTGTTGACAAAACCAGCTTCCATTCTGAGTGTCCCCGATCGGTAGCGATCATGAAAGCGCTCTACATTGGTGGTATCTATGATGGCGTTGTTTTCGACGATTTGAGCCCAGACTTTGTAGTTGTTGTCCGAGTAGTTGCCGATCACATTGGTACGGACTGTAAATCCCGTGTTTTTGTTGGTATAGGCACCATTGAGAGATAGCCGGTGGGTGTTGAATGAGCCTACGGTGTAGGACATGTCCATGTAGTTGCGCTTGCTGGTGGTGATGATGTTGACTGCTCCACCGAGCGCATCGGTACCGAGCCATACGGGGACGACCCCCTTGTACACTTCGATGCGTTCGATCATGTTGACGGGGATGTTGTTGAGACTTAGCGAAGAACCGAAGTTGTCCATTGGGATGCCGTCCATGAAGAATTTGACCTGATCACCCGAAAAGCCATTGAGAGAAAAGTTGAGCGTAGAGCCAAGTCCTCCGTCTTGCATCACGCGTACCCCCCCTACTCGGTTGAGCATGGTCTGTGCGTCAGAAGTTGTATTGAGTAGGTCTTTGGCCGAAATGGCAGTGACTGAGTAGGCCTGTTCGTTGATTTCTCGTGCCATGGATTTTCCTTCGATTTCGATGGCACTCATTTCTACAGTGTTTTCTTTGAGAGTAAAGTTGACTTCTGTCTTTTGCGAGGGTTTGAGTGTTAGCGTTTTTGTTTGCTTGTCGAACCCTAAAAATTGGGCCGTCAGGGTATGCGTACCAGCGGGAATATTGGTGATCTCGAAGCGACCATCCTCATCAGATATTGTCCCGGTCGTACCGTGATCGATGATGATCGTGACACCTAGCAGAGCCTCTCCTCCGGCTGATTTCACCTTGCCAAATACTATTGATCCATCAGATGTTTGCCCTAAAGCGACCTCCCCTACACACAATACCAACCACAGGCAACTCACTGCTATCCTTAACCGTCTCAAAAACAGAATTATTTAGATTTGTTATAAATAGATGCAAATATGAACTTAAGCAATGAGAATGAAAAGCCTTATTTAGAATAAGACTAAATAATTTAATGTTTCGACATCTAATTTTAAGAGCAGTATATTAAATCAAGCTTGTTTGGCAACTTGATAAAATGATAATCTCGCATTGTTTATTATCAATCGTCTTTTCGATAAATTCACCCATAATATTATAATCCCTTATCATTTGGAAGAGCAAACTTTAGACACTACAGAAGTAACGAACAAATACTTTGACCGAGATTTGAGTTGGTTGACATTCAACTATCGCGTGCTCAAAGAAGCGCAGAGCAATGATGTTCCTCTTTTTGAGAGGCTCAAATTTCTTGCGATTTATTCCTCTAACCAAGATGAATTTTTTCGTGTTCGGGTAGCTAACCTGCGCAACTATATCAAGTTGGATAAGAAAAAGATCAACAAGGCACTGGAGTATGACCCAAAGGCACTTCTAACCAATATCCATGCGCGTGTCCAAGATCAGATGATCGAGTTTGGTGAGACGCTTCGTAAGAAGGTATTGGTAGAGTTGGAGAAAAATGGCGTGTTCATACTTGCTCCTGAGTTGCTGAATGAAGACCAAAAAGCTGCTTGTCTCTACTTTTTCAAGACAAAGGTGCTGTCGTTTTTACAGCCTTATATATTCGGCTACTCTAGCCGAGAACCGTTTCTTAACAACCGTGAGCTGTATTTTGCGCTACGGATTCAAAACAAATTTTCAGGTAACATTGATTTTGCCTATTTGAATATTCCATCTAATCGGGTTGCTAGATTTTTTCAACTGCCCTCTCCTAATGTTCAGTTTCATTATATGTTCTTGGACGACATCATTCGGATGAATCTGGATTTTGTGTTTCCAGATTATGACATCCTCGAATGTCAGAGCATCAAAATGAACAAGGATGCAGACTTGAATATTGAGGACGAGTTTAGTGGAGACCTTGTGGAGAAAATTCAGAAGCAAATTGAACGGAGGAATGTAGGTGTTCCAGCTCGTTTCTTATATGACACGACTACCTCTGCGGATTTATTGAGTTATCTCAAAAGTGCATTTGATCTAATGGATGAGGATCTCGTGCCTGGGGGGCACTACCATAGTTTGTTTGATTTCTTTCAACTGCCCAACCCGATTGGTAAATCGATTGAGTTTGAACCTATGACACCTTTGCGTAATGTGCGGATAGATAGGCATAGATCGATCTTTTCAGCGATAGATGAGAAGGATCAGATGCTGCATTTCCCCTATCACACCTATAATTACATCTTGCAGTTTTTCAATCAAGCGGCGATTGACCCCCACGTGAGTGAACTCAAAGTGACCTTTTATCGAATGGCATCAGATTCATTGATCGGAAATGCACTGATGAGTGCTGCCAAAAATGAAAAGAAGGTCACTGTATTTATGGAACTTAAAGCGCGATTCGATGAGGAGAATAACCTAAGGTGGGCAGAGCGCATGCAAAAAGCAGGTGTCAAGATCATCTACAGTATTCCTGGATTGAAAGTACATGCTAAGGTCGCTTTGGTCAAAAAGAAGACTGAGACAGGGATGATCAAGAATTATTGCTTTTTTGGGACAGGAAACCTAAACGAGAAAACAGCCTCGATGTATGCGGACCACGGTTTGCTCACCTGTGACAAAGAAATGGGTGAAGAGCTTGATGACTTGTTTAAATATCTGTACAAGAGAAAAGATCCGGGAGCGTTTAAAAGTCTTTTGGTGTCTCAGTTCAACATCATCGATGGATTTGTCTCTCGTATCGATCGTGAGATAGCGAATGCGCGTCAGGGTAAAGAAGCTTATATCATCATCAAACTGAATAATCTCGAAGAAAAAGGTATGATAGACAAGCTTTACGAAGCGAGCCGTGCAGGAGTGAAAATTGATATGATCATCCGCAGTATCTGCTGCCTCATTCCTGGAGTACCAGGGATGAGTGAGAACATCACGATTCGCCGAATTGTTGGGCGGTTTTTGGAGCACGGGCGTATCATTTGGTTTCACAATGACGGGAAAGATGAACTCTTCATGGGTTCTGCCGACTGGATGAAGCGTAACCTCAAAGGTCGCATAGAGGTGAAATTCCCGATCAAGGACAAAGAGCTCCGAAATCAAGTCAAAGAACTACTCCGAGTACAGCTAAAGGACAATACCAAAGCGGTGATGCTAGACCAAAACATCAATAACATCCCAATCAAGGTCAAGCAGGGTCAGCGCCTCTATAATGCTCAAATGGATACTTACTCGATCATCAAACGTTGGGAGGATATGGGCTAGCGCAGAATATTCTGTGGTATTGAATGTAAAGTGTTGGTATAGAGTGGAATTATTTTAATCGAAGCGTATTTATATTAAAATAATTCTATTTTTGAATTTCTTGTAACTCATTATATCTATTAGTAGCATGAAACCAATCATTTATTTACCACTTTTCTTGTTGACTCTTTTTTCCTGTCGCCCAGCTCAAAAGTCTGATCAATCGACTTTTCAAGAGGTCGTTAAACAACACTTGGGTGATGATTTTCAAACTTTCCCTAATCAGGACGAAACTTACATTCTTGTTTTTTCAGAAGAAGATAGAGAGGGCCTCTTGATGACTACATTTTTAGTTTGGGATAAAGAATCAGAGGCCATCCTCTATCAAAGAACAGTCAAGGATGGCTATGTCAAGTGGCTTAATGCTGATGAGATAGTATATAAAGATACCCCAGGAATTATAGAAGCATCTAACCCGAACTTTACCTATAAGTATGACCTGAAAAAGAAAGTTAAAACAACATATAACCCGAATAACAATGAATAAAACTTCTACAATAACCATAATTAGCATAGTTGCTTTTATTGCCCTGATTGGCATTTGGCAGACTGTGAAGCTAGCGCCAGTTACTACCATAGTTGTCAGTAGTGATCAGAGCGATTCCAAAACGGGTCATGAAAAATGGCAGGAGGAACATGAGGCCAAAGTGGCTAAGCATAAAAAAGAAGGCTACAAAAAAAGTGATAAGCCAAGCCAGTATATCCTGCTGAAAAATGCGTTGATGACAAGAGAAGGACAAACGACGACAGGATATGGATCAAACTATCAGCAGGTCGAGTTAACTAAGGCTAAAGTACAGAGCAGCCTAACTTTGTCAAAGGCTAGAACAAAGGCCGTTGCTGGTTATGATTTTGATGAGAGAGGGCCGGGCAATGTACCAGGTAGAACAAGAGCGGTAGTGATAGATCCAGATGATGCGGACGTATGGATCGCTGGAGCTGTTGGTGGCGGTATTTGGAAAACAATAGATGGAGGACAGTCTTGGACGAATAAGTCTACAGGTTTGACCAATCTTGCGATCTCATGCATGGTCATGGCACCATCTAATCACGATGTGCTGTACGCAGGTACAGGTGAAGGCTGGGGAGCATCTGGAGGAATGATTAAAGGAAGTGGGATCTATAAATCCACTGATAGAGGAGAGACATGGGAACAAATAGCAGCCACTGCTGCCAATGATAATTTTCAAATGGTCAACCGTTTGATCGTTGACCCTCAGGACGAAAATGTATTGCTAGTTGCGAACAGCAATGACCCATTGTATGCCAAATTTTTTAATTCAGGTGTTTTGAAGTCTACGGATGGGGGTGCTAACTGGACGAAAGTACTCAGCACTGAAGGATATGCTCAGCAAATCGTCGCAGACCCTAGTGATTTTAATACGCAATATGTATCCGTACGAGGAGTAGGTGTTTATAAATCCCTTGATGCAGGAGATACATGGGTCAGTAGCAGCAAGGGGCTTTTACCTAATGGCCGTCTCGAGATAGCAGTATCCCCTGTAGACCCAAACAGGTTATTTGCTTCGGTGGTTGGTGATGTGTCAGGGACAGGAGCTGATTTATATTTAAGTGATGATGCAGGAGCCAATTGGTCTATATTGACAGAAAAGGATGGTGAAGATTTAGAGTTCTTGGGTGGGCAGGGATGGTATGACAATACGGTCTTGGCACACCCTTTTGATAAGGACAAAGTGTATGTCGGAGGAGTGAATTTGTTTTTGTTTACTATCCAAGACGGGCAGATCGAAGGTGAACCGCAGTTTATTGGTGCCAATGAAAACGGCACGGATGCATTTATGGGACTGGTTAATTTTGATAGTGGACAAGTATATGGAAACAAAATAGCTCTTGGGTCTATTGATGCGTCTGAGTTTGTTTCGATAGAGATTCGTTTTGGAGCTGGCCTGAGTCAAAAGGCTCACCGATTCGAAGTACCAGAGGGTGCAACATCTGGTGTGGGTGCTGGGGATTACAGTTATCAGGATTATGTCGATGTACCATTTGAAGTGTGGGACACGGACAATGACCAACAACTCATGGTTTCGTTCCGTGATCAACAGGGAGACGGAAAATTCAATTTGTTAGCACAAAATTCTGAGGGTGATGCTTCAGTCCAGTCTAGAGAATATCTTTATGTACACAAAGTCAACTATGATGGGGCTGCTGCTAATTCGAGTATTGCGGTCAATGGTGGCCATGAGTTTCAAGACATGTATTTCTTCTGGCCATTCTTGGTAGAGGGAGCTACATGGGACGATACGAATTTGCCTACTTCTACTTTTGAACTTTATTATGGTCAGTTGGTCAAGAGATACAAAAAGCGTGATGTGATCACAGATGCATACGGGGAGAATGGTGGTAAAAATAGTTTTTCACAGACACAAGGAGCTACGGCTACCGAAGGGGTACACCCTGACAACCATAGTTTGACTGCTGTCATTTCTGATGCTACTGCCCAAGAGTTCCAAATCATCTTGACAGGTGATGGTGGCTTGTACAAAACAGCAGTAGGAACAAACCCTGGGTTTGAAGAGGGAGATTGGACCTTCTCAGGGCTCGGCTTTAATACGACTCAGTTCTATGCTGTGGATAAGATGGGAGGAGAGAGTAGATACGTTGCAGGTGCTCAGGATAACGGATCTTGGATGTCACAAGAAAATGATGAGGGCAGTCCTACGTCTTTATATGCAAGAGCAAATGGAGGCGATGGTTTCGGTGTTGCTTGGAATTATAAGAACGCAGACTTATTGTTGACTTCTGTCTACTATAATGCAATAGAAAAATCGAGTGATGGAGGAGCTACTTTTTCTAACGCGACTACAGGGCTTAGTGACTCGGATGAGACGAACGCCCCATTCAATACAAAAATTGAAAATGTAAAATCAGACCCAGATTTGGTCTATGCAGTTGGTGCTAGCGGAGTATGGAAATCTACTAATTTTGGAGGAAGATGGAGCCTTAGTGCTATTAGTGAGCAGTGGGCTCTGAGGACTTTTATGGATGTAAAAATCTCTAGAGCCAATAACAATATCGTTTGGGCTGGAGGAGCCATGACGGACAGCGAAAGCTTGCATGTATCGATAGATAGGGGAGAAACTTTTGCTGCGACGAGCAATTACGATGAAGTGACGTTGGGGCAGATTTCAGGTCTAGCGACACATCCTACAGAAGACTCTACGGCATATGTTATTTATTCCTTTGCCAAAGGGCCAAAAATTCTAAAGACAGAAGATTTGGGTCAGACCTGGGTTGATTTATCTGGGTTTGGAACTGGAGCTGTGAGTACTAATGGCTTTCCTGATGTGGCAGTGTATGACCTTCTAGTGATGCCGCATGTGACCACTACGATTTGGGCAGGAACTGAAATCGGTATCTTCGAATCGACTGATGCTGGTGCATCTTGGCACATGCTCGACGGTGATATTCCAGCGGTATCCGTTTGGGAGTTGAGAAATATAGATGACCAAGTGGTTGTCGGGACGCATGGTAGAGGAATATGGTCAGTGACCATAGATGAACTACCCACACAGGGTTTCAATCCCGTCATTACTTATGTAGGGTTCTCGTTAGATGGCAGTCCTAGTGTAAACTATAATCTAGAAATGGATGTTGACTCTGTTAAAGTAACTATTGGAGGAGAACTGGTGTACACGGATAAGGCAGCGAAGACTTTGGGCAGTTATGAATATGTGTCGGATGAGCCATTGGCTACAGGTTCTGAAATTGCTGTGATTGCTTATAGCGGAGGTCAAAAATATGTTTCTCAATACTCTACACCAGAAGTATTGAGTTATGGCGAGCCTGTTGATAGTTATTCGAATGACTTTGAAACGACATCCAGTGATTTTTCTGGAGTTGGCTTTACCATTGTTAATTTTGGCTTGGGAAGTAGGTCTATTGTGACTTTAGATGGCTATGAAGACAATGCTAACTATGTCTACACACTAAGTAGCCCAATCATTGTCTCGTCTGATCCCGAGCTCAACAAGGTCGAGTTTGATCAGGTTGTGATTGTTGAACCTGCTAATGACTATGCCGTAGTAGAAGCTTCATTAGATGGCAAGACTTGGGTAGAGATATCAGAGAGGTTTGATGCGTCTATGGATGAAGCCTGGAACAGTTTGTTTGGGACGACTTCTTTTCCAACTGTTGATAACTATAGAGCGCAAAGCATTGTGTTGACAGATCATTTTCAGGCTGGAGATGAGGTCTTGATCCGTTTTCGATTGAATAGCAACGCGTCTGTCAATGGCTGGGGTTGGGCAATAGACAATTTGGTGATACAGGCGGAGGAAGTTTTAGGAACTAGCTCGAATACGGTATCGTCATCTATTTTGGTATATCCTAATCCAGTGACGGATCGAATGATTAACCTACAATGGGAAGAGCCTATACGAAGTGCGCTGACTATAGAGTTGCGCAACACCTCTGGTCAGCTTGTAGTGAGGGAAGAGGTGTCGTCTAGCGATCTTGAGTCAGGGCAACTTAGACTAGATCTGACTCATACTACGATCAAAAAAGGAATGTACCTCATGAACTTCAAAACGGATAAAGGAGAAACTCTGCAGGTCCAAAAGGTCCTGATTAATTAATAGGTTCAATTAAGGTTTGGAGGCTTGTGAGCGTGTTCAATTCAGAACCGCTCGCAAGCCATCATAATCTGAGTCTTTGCAGCGTACATACCCTTCTATAGAGTACAAATCACTCATTGCTGCTTTTCCCTCTTCGGTTTCCAAAAACTTGATAATACCCAACGAAACAGGGTAGTAAATATCCTTGCTGATGTGCTGACCGAATACGACAGGATCATTAGGTATTGGCTCGGTAACTTCTATAATTTTTACTTTGTCTGCGACATCTGGGTATTCTTTGACAAGGCGCGAACGTGCATCACGAATCTCACCATCACTAGAGGGTTCAGAGTAGAAAGTTGCGCCAGCATCTGCGATTCCTTTGTATACCATTTTGATGACACGATCATGTGTCCCAGCAAAAGCCATGTGACCAGGCAAAATACCCTGCTGCTCTAAGATGTGTTTTGGAAAGAGGTATCCAGATGCAGATAGAGAATCCGTATAGGCGATGGATTTTCCGTTCAGATCAGATAGACTCAAAACACCACTATTAGTATTCGCGACTATCTGTCCAAAATAATTGGACTTGCCATATCGTACCGCTCTTAGTTTGGCAGTAGCGCCATAGAGTTGGTTGGCTTTGATGTAGCTCGCCGAATTCATCATGGCGATATCTCCGTATTGGGAGGCAAAAGCATCTATCATCTCCTCGTAGCTCTCTGGGACATGTAGTGCAAAGTTTAGCCCAGTTTCTTTTTCTAGGAAAGATACTAGGGTAGCACCAGTTTTTTCTACGAGCTCACTGGTTCGAGATGGAGTTAGATAGATTTTAAGCGGGTACTCAGTAGAGCCTAGATTACGGTTGTTCTCGGGTTTTTCTTGCTGTTGTGTGACAGTTGTTTTTTGTTCGATGTGCTGTTCACTTTGTGTCGCTGAGGGTGTATTGGAGCTACAGGCATTGACAAGGGAAAGTATGAGCAATACAGCTCCATGTGTAAATGATCTCGAGTTCACTGTTTCGATCGGTTAAGGTTAGAATCTAAAAAGGTCTAGTAAATCGCTGCGATGATAAAAGAAAAACGATCAAATTCAAACTAAATTGGTGTAAGCCCTATGGCATGGTTACTGTTGTCTTAGACTTATGATTAATTTTAGGCGGGCAGGACTCTGCTCCTAAACAATTTTGCTATGAAAAATTATTCCGTTTTGATCGCCATAGTCTTTGGCTTGCTGGGTTCAGTTGTGGCGCAGGAGAGTGATTATTCGTTTTTCCCCAAGGTGATAGAGACTGACAAGGGAAAAATTGTCATCTACCAACCCCAGTCCGAATCCCTAAAAGATGATGTGCTCCAGTCGAGAGCAGCATTTTCAGTTAAGACCACCGAAGCTGCTGCACCGACCTTTGGGGTGATGTGGGTGACGAGTTACCTACAGGTTGACCGAGAAGAAAGAATGGTTACCCTCACCTCAGCGGAGGTACGAGATGTTCGTTTTCCAGATGCAGTAGATTCTCTTAAGATTCAAAAATTTAAAGCTTTTCTCGAATCAGAGATTCCTAATTGGCATTTGACCTTCCCTTTGGATGGCTTGTTGGCGACTTTGGAAGAGGTGGAGGGACAGGTTACAGACGATTTTCAGCATCAAGCCCCTACTATTTTATTTAGATCTCAACCCGCCGTACTGGTGATGATAGACGGTGATCCCAAATACAATGAATTGGAAAAGGGTTATGATCAACTGGTCAATACGCCAGTTTTTCTCCTCAGAAAGAAGGAGAAATTTTTTCTCTACGGAGGTAATGATTGGTACAAAACGGACGATTTGTTAAAGGGTAAATGGAGTAGAATCAAAAATCCACCGACGAGCCTCAGTGCTACAGAAAAAAAATACAATAAAACTGCAGATGATACGATCTCTGAATCTGAGGACAAAAAGCAAGACCCAGAAATTATCGTGGTGACAGTTCCTACTGAATTGATTGTGACCGAAGGTGAGATGGATTGGGTCCCTATTCCGAGTAGTGGACTGATGTATGTGGATAATACATCCGCAGATCTTTTTATGGAAGTGGAGACTCAGGACTTTTATCTACTGATCTCAGGTCGATGGTTCAGAACTGAGTCATTGGATGGTGTATGGGCTTATGTGCCAGCGGATCAGATTTCTAAAGAGTTCAAAAATATCCCTGAGGAGTCATCTAAAGGAGACGTACTAGCGAGCGTACCTGGTACAGCAGCAGCACGAGAGGCTGTGCTAGATGCGAATATTCCACAGACAGCTGCTATTGATCGCAAGACCGCCACGGCTAGTGTGACGTACGATGGAGATCCGATATTCAAAGAAATAGAGGGAACGAGTTTGTCCTATGGAGTGAATACGGCGAGTTCAGTTTTCAAGTCCAAGGATGTTTACTTTCTCTGTGACAATGCCGTTTGGTTCAATTCACAAAATGCCACTGGGCCATGGGTCGTATCTGACGTGAGGCCCGTTGACATAGACAAGTTGCCATCTGAGAACCCGAACTATAATGTGAAGTATGTGTATATCTATGAGAGCACACCTGAGGTAATCTATGTGGGCTATACGCCAGGTTATGTAGGCTGCTATGTGTATGGTTCTACTATTATTTATGGTACCGGCTTTTATTATCCTGGTTGGTATGGGCGCTACTATTATCCACGTCCTGTGACCTATGGCTTTTCGGTACACTATTCTACTTATGCGGGTTGGAGTGTAGGTTTTGGTGTAGGATACGGTGGTTGGTATGGTGGCAGAGGCTGGTATGGCCCTCCATACTATAGGCCGCCATATTATCGTCCACCGCATCACAGGCCTCCTTATCAGCGTCCCCCACATGGCAACAGACCTCCTGCTGGCGGAGGCAATCGACCAGGAGGAGGAACACAGCATCGACCAGACACGAGACCTGCGACTGTACCTCGCGGCAACAACCTTTATAATCACCGTCAAGATGTCGCACAATCAGGAAACCGCACGAGACCGACGGCTCAACCAGGTAGAACGACACCCCCAGCTACTAGACCAGCCAATAGACCTGAAACTCGGCCTGCGACTACTGGGGCTGGCAGAGGAAATAACGATGTATATGGCGATAAGAAAGGCAATGTGTACAAGAGATCAAGTGATGGGTGGCAGCAGCGTAGCAACAATGGGTGGTCAGCACCTTCGCAACGTCCGTCGAATGGACAAATGAATCAAAGTTATCAAAACAGACAACGGGGCACGCAAAGAGCACAAACCTATCAGCGGTCTCGGCCTGCTGGTGGTGGTATGAGCAGAGGCCGTAGATAAGAACCTATGAAAAAAATCAACCTAACGATCTGTGTAATGTGGCTTGCCATAGTGACTGTCTATGGGCAAGATGCTCACTACTGGACGGAACAATTCGGAAACAAATCTATGCTACTCGGTGGCAATGTCATCGGTAGCGTCGATGATCTAGGCGCTACTTTTTATAACCCTGCTCGCTTAGCATTGCAGGATGATCCGAGTTTTTTGATTAGTGCGCAGGCGTATCAGTTAATTACGCTGGGGGTTAAGGACGGCGTACAAAAGGCTGACCTCAATGAGTCTTCCTTTGGGAATGCGCCGACGTTGGCTGCTGGGAGTTTTGAAGTGCCGTTTTTGCCTAATCATAAATTTGCTTATGCGTTTTTGTCTAGGCAGCAGGTAGATTACAATTTAGGTACGCGCTCTGAGATGGTGTATGAGTTCAATGATACATGGCTGGGTGAGGAGACCTTGTACATAGATTTTAATGTGAACAAGACCGTCAAGGATGATTGGATGGGAGGTAGTTGGGCCTACGCTATTTCGGATCGATTTAGTGTTGGTTTTTCAGGTTTTTACTCTGTGTTCAATCAGAAAAGATCATACACTTTATTTCAAGATGGACTGAGTAATGATAGTAGTGCCGTAGCGTCTTTTGAAAGGACGCGCATTAAGAAATTTAGTGCATCTAGTATCGTCCTCAAGGCTGCGGGAAATTATGAAACAAAGAACTTTAGCCTTGGGATCACGGTCACGTCTCCTTATCTCGTATTCAAAACGAGCGGAGGCACAGAGTATGATGAAGTACTGAGTGGGTTTGATTTTGATGAGGACGGAGAATATGACGATGATGGTCGTTTGATGAAAAACACTACCAGTGACGTGGATGTGAAATACCGAACGCCATTTTCTATTGGTATTGGTTCTGCGTATGATTTTGGCCCTGTCAAGGTGCATGTGAGTGCTGAGTGGTTTGACAAGGTCAGCCGCTATGCTGTCATGGTGCCAGCACCATTTTATGCGCAGAAGGTTCCTGATTACTTGTTGGACGGAGAAGAAAAACTTGAAGTCAAGGACAGGCTCTACGATGAGCGAAATTCGGTCATCAACTGGGGCGTGGGGTTGGAATTGAGTTTGGTCAAGCGACTGAAAGGTTTTATGAGTGTAGCGTCTGATTATTCTACGCTGGATCAGCCCGAAACAGGTATATCAGGTGTAGTCACAGATAATTTTGATAACTCGGTTTTCACGGCCAACATCTACCACTATGGGGGTGGTTTTATGCTGAACTTCAATAAAATAGAGGTGACCCTAGGTACTACTTATTCCAGAGGAACTCAGTCTATTGGAAAGATTGTAAATCTGCCAGGGGATAATTCTAACCCAGACGAAAGAGTTGATGTGCTGTGGGAGCGTTGGCGCTTTTTGGTGGGCTTCTCTCTTCCGTTTTATAAGTTTGGCTAAATGATTTTTGCTCTAGCGAGAAAAGAGAAATAGATAGCATGCAGTCGTCTACCGCATGCTATCGTGAAAGAAATAATGAACCTGGTTAAGCGGGTTCGACGCTTTTTACTGAACTTGAAGTAGTTGTTTTTGTTTTGGATTGTACCCATGCCGTGGCTTTGTCTGCGATCTCGAAGGCTACAGGGACAAGATAGATCGTCAGGCAGAGAGAGGACATCAGTCCACCGATGAGCACCCAAGCCATGGCGTTTTTCCACTCGGCACCAGCACCTGCGGCGATTGCAATGGGAATCATCGCAATCACCATGGCGATGGTTGTCATCAAGATTGGCCTCAATCGATCGTTGCCTGCTTGTACGACAGCATCACGAGTGGATAGGCCATCTCCTTTGAGCTTGATGGCAAAGTCCACAATCAGAATAGCATTTTTGGCGACAAGCCCTAGGAGCATAATCATACCTAGGATGGTGAATATACTCATCGTCGAGACTGACAAACCTAGGGCAAGCATCGCACCGATCACGGCTACAGGTATGGAAAGTAGTACCACGAGCGGGTAGACGAAATTGTCGTAGAGTGCGACTAAGATGAAGTAGATCAGCAATAGAGAAATGCCAAAAGCACCACCTAACGCACCGAAACTTTCCTCTTGGTTTTTGACATCTCCACCCCATACGAAACTCACAGTCTCAGGAAAATCAGCAGCAGCCATTTGTTGTTGGATAGACCGGGTGACATTGCCGACCGGTACTCCCAGTGCAAAGGCTGTAACGCCGACTGATTTGATTCTATCTTTTCGTTCCAGCATAGAGGCTGATGCACTTTGATTCACTTCGGCAAACTGACTCAGGGTGATTAGCTGACCTTTGGTGTTGATGAAAGGAATCTGCTTGACATCCTCGGCATTTTTGCGATCAAACTTGGTGAGTTGTACCATGATGGGGTATTCTAGACCGTCCTCTCGGTACTCATTGTCGTCATTGCCTTGAAGCGAATTTTGTAGTGTAGCACCGACTGTGGCGACATCTAGTCCGAGCATGGAGAGTTTGTCCCGATCGATTTTGATTTCTACTTCGGGCACGCCGGTTTCTACGGATACATTGACGTCATTGGCTCCTGGTGTATGTTCGATCATATCTTTGACGCGATGCGCTACCTCTATCACTTCGTCGTAGTTTTCGCCTACGACAGATACGTCGATTGGTGCAGTCCCCATGTTGACCATGCCTACCAACGAAACACCTACTTTGACACCTGCATATTGCGCTCTGATTTGGTTCATTGTTTCGATCATATATGCCTCAGTGTTCACATTTTTGAATTGTTCTTGATCCAATATGACATTGAGCTCAGACTTGTAAGGGTCTCCGAGTCCTGTGCCTCCGATTCCAGAAGAGGGCCCGCCTACGTTGGTCAAGATCATCTTGACCTCTGGTTTGGAGGCGATCCAGTTTTCAATTTCACGAGTACGGAGATTATTGGCTTCTATACTGGTGACTTTGCTGTATTCGAGGTTGAGTTTGAATTCACCTTTGTCTCCAGATGAGAAAGTCTCTGATCCGATCACTCCCAGACTTCCTATCCATCCTGTCATACCAAATAGAGCGAGGAGGATAGCAAAGAGGACCCATTTTTTGTTCATGATCCATTTCAGGGAATTGTTGTATCCATCGTTGATCCAGGTCAGTCCTGATTCGAATTGGATCAAGATCCATTGAAATGGGTTTTTTGGATTGAGGTGAGTGATTTTAGAAAACTTGGACATCAGCCATGGAATCAACGTGAAAGAGACCAAGAGACTGAACAAGGTCGCTACAACGATTGTCCACGAAAACTGACGGAAAATATCTGCGACAAAGGACTCGACCATGGTCACAGGGATAAACACGATGACAATCACCAAAGTAATAGACACTGCTGTCAATCCAATCTCTGCGATACCATCGATGGCGGCTTTTTTGGGAGACTTGCCCATTTCCATGTGCCGGTAGATGTTTTCCAACACTACAATCGAGTCGTCCACGAGGATACCAATCACGAGCGACATGGCGAGTAGGGTCATGAGGTTGAATGTGTATCCCATGGCGAACATAAAGGCAACTGTCGCAAGTAAGGACGCAGGTACAGCGATCATGACGATCAGTGCGTTTCTAAAACTGTGTAAGAAGAGTAGCATCACTACCGCAACGAGTATAATGGCGATCTCTAAGTCGTGAAGGACGGCATTGACCGCTTCGAGCGTGAATTCTGCGTCGTTTTGTGCGACGGCAAAGTGGAGGTCCTGTTTGTCGTAATGCGCTTCTAGTTCTTCGAGTTTGGCGAGTACGGATTCGGATACTTCTACCGTGTTTGCATCTCCTTGTTTTTTGATGCGAAGTAGGATGGCACTTTTTCCATTGAGTCGGGCGATACTTTCGGCATCTGCTATGTCGTCGGTGACTCTTGCGAGGTCTTTGAGCCGTACGGTTCCGCCGTCTTCGGTGGTCGAGACGATGAGCTCTCGGATTTCCTCTACATTGGCGAATTTGCCCGAGATCCGTACCGTCACCGCTTCTCCGTTTCCTTTGACTTTCCCTGTAGGGAAATCCAAATTGGCATAAGAGATCGATCGAGTGACCTGCAGTAGGGACAAATTGTAGTACGTAAGTTTTTCGGGATCTACGCTCACGCTGATGGTGCGCTGCTCTCCTCCTAGTATGTCTATCGATGCGACTCCTTTGAGCTGCTGGAGCTGAGGGATGAGTTTGTCATCCATCTGGGCATAGAAGTACTTGCCGTCCATGTTGGAAGTCGCACTGATCTGCAAGATGGGCAGATCGTTGGGCGAGATTTTGGAGATCGATGGGTTCTCTGCATCGTCTGGTAGATCACTGATGACGTTGTTGATTTCACGTTGTGCATCTTGCATCATCAGGTCTAGATCTGTTCCACTTTTGAAGTTGACAATCACGATCGAGGCGCTCTCGAGGGACTTGGAATTGATCTCATCGAGATTGTCCAATTCGGAGATGGCGTCTTCTATTTTTTTGGAGACCGAGGACTCTACTTCTGAGGGTGCCGCTCCAGGATAGATGGTCGTGATCGTCAAGGTAGGGCGAGACATCTCTGGGAGGAGTTCATAGCCGATTTTGTTGAATGACAAAAGCCCCGCGATCGACGTGAGCAAAAAGATCACGAGGATGAATGACGGTCTTTTGATCGAAAATTCTGCAATATTCATGTTTCAGTATTTTGAGTTATGATTAGTAGGATACTTCGACACCATCGCTCAAGTTGATTTGACCGTTGGTTACTACTATGTCGTCTAGGGTGAGGCCTTCTTTGACTTCTATTTTTTGCTCAGAGGTCATGCCGACTTTGATGGGTTGGAGGATGGCTTTGCCTTCTATGATTTTGTAGACTTTGGCGTCTTTGGAGGAACCCATCATGGCTGTCGCTGGGATGGTGTGACTTGTGCCGTGAGGATGGCTTGTGTGCTCTATCCATCCATACATCCCTGATTTGATTGGGTATTCTGTTGTGTTTTGGATTTTGACTTGTACGTCAAACTTGTGTGCTTCGTCTGCTTGATCACTGACCATAGTGATGGTACCCGTATAGGAGTGTGTAGGGTATACATCGGATTTGACCGTCACTTGCTTGCCTTTTTCAAAATCCATCACTTGATCTTCGGGTACACTGATGACGAGTTTGAGATGGGAGATGTCTATGAGTGACCCGAGTGATCTGCCCGGCGCGAGTACTGACCCTACATCGAAGGTGCGCGTAGCTAGAGTACCAGCGAAGGGAGCTTTGATTTTGGTGTTGCGGAGTTGTTTGTTGAGCAATTTGAGATTGCTCTCTGCGCTGGCCAGTTGTAAGCTTGCTTTCTCCAGATTGATTTTGGCTACTGCGTTGTTGTCTGTTAGTTTTTGGTACCTATCGTATTCGCGTTTGGCATCTTCGTAGGCAGCGGTTGCTGCGATGAGCTGAAAACGTATTTGTTCAGAATCCACGGTAGCGATCAATCCATTTTTGGGCAGTTGGTCTCCTTCTTGGGCAGAGATGGCCAGTACTTCTCCCTGTGTTTGAGAGGTGATGGTGATGGCTCTATTGGCCTCAAAGGTTCCCAAGTATCTTCTCGTTTCTTCCAGTTGGGTTTCTTCTACTTTGGCGACCTTGACGGGCACTTTGATCGAGAAATCCCGAGTATACACGCGTGCTTTGACTTCTTCAGCGTTGCCTAGTAGCGAATAGATGGTCCACCCTCCGAGTAGTGTGACTGCCGCTATTGCGACGATGATTTTGCTTGTTTTAGATTTTTGGATTTCCATTTCTATATGATTGACTTGATGATGAGACTTAATTGTAGTGGGTTAATAGGTGACCTTCTGCTTTGGCCAGGTCTAGTTTGGCTTGCTGGAGGCGTACCCATGAATTGAGATAGTTGGTTTGTGCTTCTGTGAGTTCATTTTCTGATTCGATGATCTCCTGCACCCCCACGACTCCTTCACTGTACTGCATCTGGATGTTTTGGTAGATGTTGGTAGCGAGCTCCATGGACTGTTTTTGATTGGCAACCTCACGTTGGTGGACTTTGAGCTTAGAGAGGGCATTGATCCTTTCGTTTTCAATGCTTCTCTGGGTCATTTCCAATTGTGCGTTGAGTTGTTTCATTTCTATTTTCTTTTGTGTTTTTTGAGAGCTCTTGACCATGCCGTCAAATAACATCCAGTTCAGTTTGAGCCCCACGTAGCTAAAGTCATAGTGCTCGTAGTAGTTTTCGGACTGGTCACCATAGCCCATCACTCCATAGGATGCGACAGCCGATAGGTGTGGCAGGTAGCCTGAGTTGATCTGCTTCTCTTGTAGATCTAGGACTTCTTTTTGTTTGTTGAGTAGTTGTACTTCACTACGGTTTTCGTATTGGAATGCATCCTGAAAACTGAGTGCAGATAAATCTGGGCTCAACTGATGTTCGATCGTCAATCCTTCGTCGGTATCCATATTGAGCAGGAGTTTGAGGGAGTTGATCAAATAGATGTAATCAGCCTGTAGTGTAGCGGTATGGTTGTCCAAGCTGGACTTGTTGATGACGAGTCGATCTACATCGGTCGTATTGACTAGTCCGCTCTGCATCATCATGCGCGTAGAAGCAATGAGCGTATCGAGTGATTGACTGTTGTCTTCCAGCATTTCGATTTGTTTGGCAACTACCTGTGCATTGTAGTAGGTAGATGCTACCCGAAACGTGATATTTTCCTTCGTCTGTACGTATTGGATTTCTCCCATTTCGTTGATGGTTTGGGCCGCTTTGATGCCAACGTTGAGACTAGGGTTGAAAATTACCTGTTCCAGTTGCAGTGCGTAGGTGGACTGATGTGGCGTACCGAAACTTGCAGCGGCATATCCTTCGGCCCCTGGACTGAAGGCACTTGACGGGATCACCGTGGTGGGTAGCTGGGTATATAGGTCATACTCTGCCCCGAAACCTAATTTTGGTAGTGCAGCGCGTTTCACTTCTTTGACCTGCTCATCATAGAGCAACTGGTCGTAGCGGCTGTTTCCTATTTCTAGGTTTTGCTCCAGAGCAAGGCTTACACATTCGTCAAGTGTGTAGACTTTTTGCGCGTGACTTAGCAGTGGCGTCAGTAGCATAATAAATGTTGCAATGTTGATTTTCATTTTGATTAATTGTTTTAAACGTTTGTTTAACTCAGAAATAAATTTTTTTAGATCATGACAAGGGTTTCAAAAATGCTTCCATGATGCTGAGCGTGGTGGCTTTCCAGTGTGGTTCGTAGCTTTCATAGCTTTCAAATCCAGCCGCTGCTAGTTTTCCTGTTTTCGTCAGTATTTTTTTGGAGATAATAGGAAAGACAATCATGGAAAATAGGGCCATCTGAAAGTCAATGGCTTTGATTGGTCGAATCTTGCCGCTGTGATAATCTAAGTCTAAGGTCGCTTGTAGCTGCTGTGTTTCTATTGCCGCTTGCTCTTTGTTGAGGTCAGAGAGCATGTCGAGTAGATTTGGGTTATAGTGTGTCTCGCTAAGTATGAATATGGGTAAGCCCTGATCATGGTTGATTTGATGATTGAGCCGATCGATGTATGTTTTGATTCGGTCTAGTAAGTCGCGTGAGGTATCGTTGAGGATGCTCAGCCCGTCTTTGGTATAGGATCTGAATTTCTCCTCGAAAATGGACAGAAATAGCTTCTCTTTGCTTCTGAAATAATAATTGACAAGGGCGACGTTTACCTCGGCCTTTTCGGCTACTTTTCGCATGGTTGTCCCTTTCATACCTAGCTCTGAAAATAGCTCACGTGCTGCTTCTTTGATTTTTATTTCGGTGCTATCGAGTGATTCTTGGGACATAGTATCTATTGGACAGCAAACGTAATTTGAATGTTTGTTTTAAACAAGTGTTTAAAACTATTTTTATAGATAATTTTTTACGAAGCTAGTTGAGTGTATAGCTGAGCCGGATTCGTATGATGTTGTCGTTGAGGCCATAGTCGTAATCTGTCACTCGCACAGTTTGCCAGATGTAGTGGAGGCCTATTTTAAATCGTTTGGTGATTTTGTTGCCCAAGACTGCCTCCCAGCGATGCTGGCTCCCTAGCGAGTATTGTATACTGTTGGTGAGGGTTACAAAGGTCTCCCATGTGAGCTCTGCATAGAAGTTTTCTTTGCCGAAGAGGGTGAAATTTGGTGGGGCTAGACTCAAACGGTAGCGCATTCGAGTTTGGTTTTCTTTGTTTTCGTTGATATAGAAAAAGCGCTCCTCAAAGCGTAGGCGGTGGTTGAATTTCAGGATTTTGGTATTGGGCCAAAAGAGCATGGCTTCTTGAGCAAAACGAAGTTCATTGAGGTTCGAGGATTCGGTATTGAAGGTTTGAAAATTAGAAATCGCAAAGCAGATATTGTACAAAGAGTTGTTGGACCACTTGATCGTAGGTCTGTAGTACATTTGATGAAATTTGTAGTCGCCCATTGAGGTTCGGTAGCCAAAGTCCCCTCCTACCTTGGTGTTTTCCCCCAGTTTGTACCATAGCGTCAGGTCTGTCCAGCCTTGGTGTCGGGTGAAGATCTTTTGTGCGGCTAGTCCTTGACACATAGAAAGCACTAGCAGGAGCAAGACATATTTTTTCATTTGCTAAAATTAATAGAGAGCAGATAAACACTTAACCATTGGCTTAAAACCTTTTTCCTATCACCAGACCAATAGAAAAAACATCATAAAAATCTTTTAGTAGATAACTTCCTGAAATCGCGGCTTCCCATCCGTTAGATTCGATGAGTGCATATTCTGTAGTGAATCGAGCCACAGCGATGGTCTCGTGTGGGTCTGTCTCTAAGCCTGCGCCGAGGTAGGCTGTCCACTTGGGCAGGATTTCGTAGGTGGCTCCTAGTGTGAACACAATTACATTTTCACGTTCGACGAGGTTGGCATCACTGTCCTCTACTTTGATGTTGACGAGTTCTATGTCACCATAACTGGCGATGGCCCATTTTTCGCCTAACCAGTACTCGTAGGCATACCCCCAAGTAGGCGCCAGCGTCGTTTCTTTTTGATTTGTTTCTACATTTCTGCCCTCGGGTATCCAACTAGTACCTGCGAATAATGTAAGTTTATGTCGTTTGAATTCTTCCGTTTCTACAGTTTCTTCTTCTGCCTGTGCGTAGGATAAGTGGCTAGAGAATAATAGAATGACAATGAGAGGTTTGATAGAAAGTTTCATGGTTATGAAGGAAGTAGTTATCAATAAAGGTCACTTATTTAGATATAAATAGAAAGGAGATACAAGAATGAAAAAGCAAATTTTGATCTGCTTGATCTGGATTGGTGTTACAACTCTTACTTTTGCACAGCCACCGAGTTATGATCAAAAACTCGGAGAAGATGGCGCAAAGCAGATTGTTACGACAATCGGCCTCTATGAGGAGGAAGAGTTGACCGCCTATGTCAGTGAGGTAGGCAATCGTCTCACCAGGCAGCTAAGCAATAACCCTTTTGTCTATCAGTTTTTCATCTTAGACGAGCCCATCCCTAATGCCTTTGCTCTGCCCGGCGGGTATGTGTATGTGACACGTGGGCTGCTAGCATTGATAGACGATGTGGATCAGCTGGCCTGTGTGATGAGTCATGAGATCATCCATGTGCATCGCAGGCATAGTGTGAGGCAGATGAAAAGGGGTTTCTGGCCAGCAGTTTTACAGCTACCAGGGCTTTTGATTGGAGCAGTAGCGGGAGAGGATGTAGGTCAGATTATCAATACTCCGATCGCTGTGGGATCGAGTTTTTTTGAGGCGAAGTATAGTCGAAAGCATGAAACGGAGGCGGATGATTTGGGTGTGCAGCTCGCCACACGTGGAGGTTTCGATCCTAATGCCCTTAGCCCGATTTTGGCAAGGATAACGCAATGGGAGGAGGCTCGTACCGAGCGTGTGGAGGAGAAGAATTATTTTAGTAGTCACCCTTATACTCCCGACCGGATTCAGAACCTGAATGATGCCATAGCAGGTTTGACAGTTCAGTTAAATGAGATGCATCAGCAGTCGATATTGGATGTTTTATCAGACTTGCCCTTCGGTGAGAATCCTGATAAGGGAATATTTTTCGATAGTCTGTTTTTGCATCCCGTCATGGATTTTAGCATGGTTTTCCCATCAGGATGGACATATATCAATCAGCATAATGCTGTCGGGGCAATGAATGAAACCAAGGATGCTTTTCTCTTTCTGATGCTAGCAGACACTGCCAAATCACCAGAGCAGCATGGTATCGAAGTGATCGAAAGAGCGCACAACCTGAACAAAAAAGTGAAAAGTGAATCGGTACAGGTCAACAACAGAGATGCATTCCTAATATCTACTGTGGAGCAGGTAGATGGAGAGGAGATGCATGTACACTTTATCTGGATACAGTATGGCGATCAGGTGTTTAAGATCACTGCGATCAGGAGTGAAGACTTCAAAGAGGGACTTAAACAAGCTAGTCTATCCCTGCATCCGCTGACACCATCCGATAAAGCGAGATTATACCAAAAACGTCTAACTCTAGTAGAGTCTGTAGATGCAGAATCTATAGCTGAGCTAACTGCTCGGACCAACAATGTGCTTTCCCCCAACCTTCTCAAAATTCTGAACGGGCTGCCAGCGGATGAAGATTCTATTAAAGGCACTGTTAAGGTCGTTTCAGAGAGGCCGTATTTTGATGAAAATTCCGATGATTAGAATGGTAGTTGATCACGCACGTGCTGTTTCCAAATTTTGTATCCTTTAGGGTTAAGGTGGAGCATGTCATCTACGAATAGATCCGTCCTTGGTCTGCCGTCTGGTGTCAGCATGTGCTCGTAGATTTCTATCCAGTGCATGTGTTCATTGACCTCAGTGTGTGTACGTAGAAGTTCGTTGGTTTCGATGATTTTGCTTAGTAGGTATTCACGACTAGGGCTAGGCTTGATGGAGATTACAGTGATCTGTGCTGCTGGGTTATGATTTTTTATTTTCTCGGTTAGGAGAGAAAAATTCATGAGGATATCTTCTGGTGATTGCCCATTGCTTAGGTCATTGTCTCCACCGTAGAGAACGTAGTTTTTAGGACGAAAATTCTCAAACAAACGGTCGAAGTAAAACAAACACCACTGATAGGACGAACCTCCAAAACCGAGATTAATTGCTTTTTTGTCTGCGAGATCACTTTCCAAAGTATCCCATAGCCGTATCGTGCTGCTACCATAGAAAGAGATACAGTCTTGCTCGTCATGTGTTGTTAGTTTTTCTATCAATGCATCGACTTCATCTTCAAAGAGAAATTCGACACTCGTTTCGTTAGAGATATCGTTGGTTAGCTGCTGGGTGTCGTTTCTGAAGTCCATCTGATACTTTCGTAGAAAGGGTTTGACTTCAGTACAACCATACTCCTTCATTTTTTCACTGAGCTTGAAGGGCTTCTTGATCTCACAGGCAAACTTGTAAGCAGTGATTCGTTTGTCAAAGTTGGCCATGACGATCGGTACGATCAGGGGTTCTTTCTTGACTTTTTGTAGTACTTTGAAGAAGCCTGATTTGAAATGACTAGGCGAGTGCTCTGTCGGGTGAGAGCTACCTTCTGGACTGATGATGATGTTTTTCCCTTCATTGAGGGCATCATTGATCTGGTGGTAGAATTTCTGGTGGCGAATCTTTTTTTCTTCTATTGTTTCTACAAGTGCCTCCGAATCGGCTGTACTTACACTGATGAACCCGAGGTTGTCGTAGTAGTTTTCATGTGCGTATTCCTCAGATTTACCTAGTCTCACGATGCGTTGGGCATGTGCTCCATACTGTTCATAGACGAGTGCACTGAGGTAGTGAGAGTCGAGCGTGATCTGAAACTGGTTGGGTAGTGTGTAGTAGGGCTCGTTGAGTAGGTGGTTGTAGATAAATATACAACCTTGTTCCGTAGGCATATTCTCTAACCCTTTCAGGTAGATGGATGGGATAGAAAATGCTTTTTTACTCGCCTTGACACAATCTAACTGTATTTGGTCTACTGATTTTCCCTCCGTGTTTTCGGCTACACTACTATAGATGTCCTGTAGTGCATGGTAGAAGTTGGACTCTCGCTGTGTCTGGTGAAGGTTATCTAGGCAGAGTGATGCTAGGTTTTTTTCGGGACCGATTCCTTTGAGCTCCGTACGGTGGAGGATTTCGATGGCGTGTGGGATGGTTAGTTTGTTCTCTAGCAGTAGCGGTACCGCATGGAGCGGAGAGTGCACCATGAGTTTGGTACTGTTGCTGTTGATGAGTGTGCTGGCGACTAGCAGCTCTTCGTTGAACTGTGTAGCAATGAGTCGCGTGCGAACTGCACGCAACTGGTTGTTGATCAGCCAGAGGATGCGCTTTTGAAAACTGAGGGCGAATTTGGGATACTGCTCACAGTGCTTTTCCAAGTTGTCCTCTGGGATATAAAGGACAATAGCGTCTTTGGTGACATGAGAGGTCATGGCACTTTTGATGCCTAGCATGCTTGATGAACTGATGAGGTAGCCAGGTGTAGAGATCGACCGAAAGGGGACTTTATAGGGTTTATTGGTTTCGATACTGAAGTTCATACGCGAGTATTGTACCTCTCCAGACTCTAGTAGATAGATTCCTTTCTTTTCTTCGTCCTGTTTGATGATGACATCATTGACGAGATATTCTCGGCGCTGCATGGACTGAGCTAGTACAGCCAAGTCCTCTTCGTCAAAAGCCTCGAAGAAAGGGGACTGTAGCAGCAATATCACTTTATCGATTTCGTCCCGTTCGAGTTGTGCCAGATAGCCTTCGGATGATGTTTCTGTCGCCAGTGACTGTAATGCCGCGGAGGTGTTGGCAAATAGCTCACTGGTATCCTCGACGAATTTGTGCGACTGTATGTTGAGGAAGGTATAAAAAGCAATAGAGAGTACTATGTCATCATCGAGTAACGTGATTAAGTCCTTGGTTTGCCACATAATCAGTCGAGCCTCATCCGATGCGACACGTGCAGTGGTTTCGTTTCGGTAGGGTGCGATGAAAGCATCCATACCTATGGGGGCATATTTGGACTGACTCATGCCGGCTAGCAGCTCTTTGTCATTGCTGTGTAGGCTCTGATCGAAGTGTACCGTGCCTTCTAGTAGGATATAAAATTGATCTACTTTGCTGAATTGCTTTTTGAGAATGTCTCCCTTCTTTCGAATGACTATCTCCCCTTTGGGCATCAGTTGGTCAAGAGGACTAGGTAGTGTATCGGTCATCTGCTCGTTGCGGTTCTGTCTGATTGCAATATAGGTAAGCATGCTTTGATTTTATTAAATAGAAGGCCTGCTATTTCACATATTGTTGTAAATCGGTAGGAAAAAACATGGTAATAGTGAAATATTGATAACTGCATGCTTTTAGTTTCTAGTTGTCAAGGATGAAGGAGAATTGTCAAATCATTTTTATTTAATCCGATCAGTTAAGTAGTTTTGAATAGAATCAATCTGTAACCAAACCCACTCTTCTATGTTTTCTGTCAAAAATATATTTCTCTATTTTGTACTGCTCTGTCTGGGTGCTGCTGTGATGTACTTTTTTATTCATCAGGAAGTGACTGATGATAAGACGATCGTTGTGGACAAGGAGTCGCTGTACTACCATTCTCTATTTCGCTATGGTACGAAGCACGATAGTTTCAATGATAGTTTGGGACATTTGGATGGGGAGCATCTGGATGACTTGGTGGCAGATTATGTGCGGGATGAGGTGATGTTTAGAGAGGCCAACCATCGAGAGTTGGGCGAGAAGGATTCTGTGATACGCGCTTGGTTAATCGAGAAGATGGAGTTGTTGGTACATGGTATGATGCTGGAGCGAGTGGTGATGACTGAGGACGAAAAACGGGCACACTTTGAAGAAAACAAAGAAGACTATTTCATTTTACCAAATTACACTTTTGCGCATGTGTTTTTTGATAGCAAAAAGCACGGAGCGAAGCATGCGATGGAACTAGCTCATCTGGAGCGTGAAGATATTTGAATCAAAACGATATTGGCTTTGATGATGCCTCGGGTCGTGGTGATTTGTTTAAATACCATACGTTTTATACCAAGCGAAATAGTCAGTATGTGGCCAATCATTTCGGAGAGGATTTTGTGAATGAAATCGATAAGGCACCTATTTCGCATACGCATTGGACTGGGCCGTATGCGTCTAACAAGGGGTACCATTTGATCATGCTCACTGCTCGAAGTGAAGGTAGGTATCCAAACTATGAGGAGGTAGCCGATCAAGTGACTCAAGACCTACAGACGATCAAAGTAGCACGGGTGAATCAGATAAAAATAGAAAGACTGATAGATAGCTACACGGTGGTGATCGACGAGACGGTCAGGTCTAAATAGTCTAGTCTAGCTCCATGAAATAGACCAGGTGGTCGTTGATGTAATACTGATCGTTTACGATATGTAGTGGTAGAGTCAATGCGGGTTGTTTGTAGAAATCTAGTTGCAAGGTAGCTGGTTTATCCCCTTCAGTATTGATGATGGTGTAGTTCCCTTTTTTGGTGCCGTGGTATTTGCCTGCTGAGCCTATGAATATTCCAGTACGCTTGGTTTTGCTTTTAAACGAACCATCGTAATAGAGCCATATTTTGTTTTCTTGACTGGAACTTTCTTCTCTTTCAAAGGTGAAAATCATTTTTCCCGTCAGGTTTTTACGCCAATCGAACGTTTGATTCGCATCGGTGACCCTTGGCTTGGTGAATGAGACTTGGTTGAGCAGGGGCTCGATCTTGTTTTCAAACTCAGATATGTATTGCTGTGGGGTGTACATGAGCACGATGACACAGTAGCCGTATGGCCCACATTTAGCAATCAAGTAGCCTTTGTACATATTGTTCGTATTTGTTTGAACGGGGGCGATGAGAAGGTCTTCTGTCATGGTAGGTTTAGCGCGAAGCTGGATATCTAACTGAGGAGCTAACTCGAACCCAGATTTCCAGTTATTTTTGATTTTGTCTAAGCTCGTTTCGTTGACAAAATAGAGCGCAGTTGCTTCATTGGTAGAGTCGCTATACAGGGTGAAAATACCAGTGCCTCTAGAGAGGTAGCCTGTCCAGTGAGATGGAATCTCTAATTGTAGCCCATAGTGAGGTGCTAGTATGATTTCTCCACCTTTGTATGATTTCGTAGGCTGTACGATTTCTTGACCGAAGACGTCAAACAAAAACACGGAGGAAAATAGCCAGGTGATTAGTAAAGTTTTCATAGTTTCTAAAATGCTTCATTTATCCCGAAATAAAAACCAGACGCGCCCCCTTCTCCCCAGGCTATATCTAGATTTAAGTTGGCGCGTGATTTTTTATTAATCATGACACGTAGACCTGTACCGAACCCGAAATCTAAATATTCGAACAAGGATATATCACCATCTCGATAGCTTGCCGTAGTGGTGTTGACAAATACGACCGCTCCAAAAGTTTCTTTGTTTCGCTGTAGGGGCACTCGGTATTCTATCTCGCCGTAGACGAGATCTTCACCTCTAAAACGTCCCTGAGTGTAAGCTCGTCCCGATCGGCCAAACTGATCCCAGCCGACTGCTGGGAGATCGAGATAGGGTACATTGCCAGAGGTCACGAACCAGCCATACGTCCATACGGCGATCATGTGTCTGGGTCTTTTTTGACTCAGGTTAAAATAGTCACGATACTCCATCCAGAGTAGGCTGGAGGACTGATCGCTTCCTAAAAACGCTGGATTGACGCGAAGGTTGACGAAGGCATACCGACCATGATAGGGGTTGATGGCATTGTCGCGACTGTCGTAGAGGGTATTGAGACTGATGCCTGAAGTAGTATATTTTTCTGGAGAGAAATCTTTGGAACGACTATAAGCATAGTGACTTGTAATCACAGGAGGTATACTATCAAGATCTAGAAGCCTATCTTCTATCTGTGCATGGATATCGAGGTGATAACCGAGACCAAAATAGAAACGAGTGCTTTGATACCGTTTGAGGACTGTTTCGTGAATTCTTAAATAGTGAAAATCCATCATTTGTTCGTCTGGTATAGGGCTGCTAAATAGGCTTGGGTCGTAGGTAATACTTCCAGGATTGGTTGGTTTGGCAGACTGAGGACCTGTACCGAGACCATAGGTAGGTTGCGAGGTGATAAAATAGCGCCAGTCACCGAGCAGATTCCAACTGTCGTTGGCTAAGAACATATTGGTTTTGGCCGTGATGATCCATTGTTTTTTGGTGGTATAGATTATCGTCCCTAGCCCTGAGGAGATGTGTGTTGTCTCGGGGTCTCCCATATACCAGCTAGCCCCTGGCGCTAAGCCGAACATCCAGCCATTGGTCGGGTTAGATGCGATTGCTGGCAATGGGATGATGGAGAGTTTTCCATCTTTCTTCGTAGTTGTGCTGTCGCCATCGCTGGCATGAAGCACAGTGGTCATCGTCAACAATAGGAATAGTGTATATAGGATACGCATGAATCTTATTTTAGTGTAATTTAAGTTAATCAAGGTTGAAGATTACAGGCTTTAGCGTTTCTGGATTTAACTTACTCATTATTTTGTAAAACATGTCCTATAATCTAGTCAGGGTATAGGGATTCGAAACACAGATATTTATTAAGTTTATACAATCACTTACCTAAAAGAAGAATTATGATGAAATCAATGATTGCCTTGATTGGGGTTCTGTTAACACCTTTATTTATTCACGCTCAAGCGATTGAGTTTTCAGGTTATGGAGGGTATATGCTCAGCGGCAAAGCTGAATATTACCGCGGAGAGGTGGACGTTAAAAATTCAGGAGTCTGGGGTCTAACCCTGGGCTATGATATGGGGAATGGTACCCAAGTGCGGTTTTTGTACACTAATAGTTCTGCGGACTCGGAGACAGTGGATTATGATGCGATTCTATATCCCTATCATAACCTCACGCTCAAAATGGAAAACTTTCATATTGGCGTGGAAAAGTCATTGGGTGGCGATGAAGTTATTCGTCCTTATGGGGTGTTTGGTCTTGGTCTCACGAGCTATGCGCCGCAGGAGCAGGGTTATGAGACACGAGTGTTTTTTTCGATGGGACTTGGAGCTGGAGTGAAAATTTTTCCAACAGAGAAAATAGGTTTTAAAATGCAAGCTAGAATGTTTATGCCTTTGTTATTCGATGGAGTGGGCATCTATTGTGCTTCGGGTTCTGGTTGTGGTGGTGGTTCATCGTTTGCAGTGCCTATTGTGCATGGGGAGTTTAGTGGAGGAGTCATTTTTAGGTTAGAGAAGTAATCAGAGGAACTGTGTGAGTAGGAGGGTCATTTTTTGGAGATTGGTGGTTTTCTCTTGCTGTTTATGGAGCATGACTCCCGCTTATGCTCAAATTATAAAATCATCAGCTAGAGATGACGTAGACTCTGTAAAGATCAAAGCTGATCGCTTTTTGTTCATGGGGGATGAGGTGTTTTATATCCGTCGTGATACAATAATTCCGATTTGGGATACTACAGATTATTATATTCGAAAAAAAGATCTTGACCGTTCCAAGGTTTTCTATGATTCTATAGAGACTAAGATGTCACGATCTAAGATGTCTAGTATGGTTTATGACGCTCTTTTTGTCAACCCTAAGGATGGCAAAAGCGGACAATACGATGACGGAATGAGTGAATTTCGCTTCTTAGCCTATGAGGATAAGGTTATTTCACCTCTTAAATTCAAGCACATCAATATCTTCGGGTCGAGTTTTAACGATACCACGAGGAATAGAGTTGACAAGTACACTAATCTCATCAACAAAACACATATCCATACCCAAAAATGGGTGATTCGGAGTATGTTGACTTTTAAGGAAGGGGGTTATATCAATGCACAGGCATTGGTGGATTCGGAGCGTTTGCTTCGTTCTAGGCGTTTTATTAGAGCCTCTCGTATCATGTTGAACCCTGTCTATGGAGAGGATAGTGTGGAGGTACATGTTGTCACGCGAGATGTATTCCCATTTGCTCTGGCGATACGTCCTAACAATGGCAATGGGGCTTTGGTGGGGCTGAGCAATGTCAACATCGCTGGCTTAGGGCATAAGCTGGAGTATAATTATATATCTGATGGAGGGAGTGAAATCTACTATGATATCAACAACCTCTTTGCGACGTATATTGATATAGGCCTTGATTGGTCGTATCATTTTAGAAAGCAGGGATTTGGTGTTACGGGCTATCGAGGTTTCTTGACGCAGAACATTAGATATGCAGGAGGTATGGAGCTTAGTAAATTCATTTATGGTGATTATAGGTATGACCCTATAGCTGATTTTACCGAGACTTTTCACTTTGGTGTTAACCGTGCGATGCTGTGGCTTGGACATGCTATACCTGTAGATTTTAGATTAGGAGGGTTAGGGTTTTCTAATAGTACGAACTTTGTCGTGTCTGCTGGCTTGGATATGCAGGACTATTATGACAAGCCTTTTGTAAGTGCGGATAGCAATTATATTTTTCAAGATCGCTATAATTATCTGATGCAGGTGGGCTTGTCCTCACGGAACTACTACAAGGATAAATATGTAATTAACTACGGTCGTACGGAAGATATTCCGTCCGGAGCGGCTGTTAGTTTGGTGGTAGGGTTTCAGCGTAGAGAGTTTGTAGATAGATTTTTTGTAGGCGGTAATTACAGTCGAGGGGGTTATATTCATGGGTTTGGGTATCTGAATAGCAAGTTCTCCTTAGGAGCATTTTTGGATGGTAACCATATTGAAGACGGGGCTTTCAATGCGAACTTTGATTATTTCACTTCTCTACAGCGGGTGGGCTCGTTTCGTCTACGGCAGTTTGTGGATATTGCTTATTCACAAGCGATTAATCCCTCAGAGGATATTTATATCCGGGGACAAAATGAGTTGGGGATTAGAAACGTCTCAGGGTTTTATCTGAAAGGTACGAGTAAGTTAAATGTCAAATATGAAGCGTTGATGTTCACCCCTTTTAATGTTCTCAGTTTTCGTATAGCTGCTTTGATTTATGGAGAAGCGACCATGGTAGGCAATTCGGTCAATGATTTTTTTGATACTGACGTATATGCCGGTGTGGGTGTAGGGTTGACTTTTAGCAATGACAACCTGGCGATTTCTACAATCACTATGCGTTTGGGGTATTACCCTAATCTCCCCCTCAATGCGAATTCTAGCTGGTATGAACTCTCAACTAGCAATAGGTTGAGTTTTAGGGATTTTGATTTGGAGGGGCCAGAATTAATAGAGTTTAGGTAATGTTTGTGGTGAAGTTCAGGTTTCAACCCGTGATTGAAACCTGAACTAATTATTTAGTTATGCGAGGTAAAATTTTATTTTTTCCTTTCGTCTACTTCTACATTTTCATCTATTTTCTCCACTTTAATATCTAGACTTTCTTCTGTTGCAGGATTTCCTAATGAATACGTAATAGGCAAAATCATTCTTACGTTGACTGCTTTTCCTCTTTGCATCCCTGGTTTCCACTGGGGGCTGTTTCGAATAACTCTCAGCGCTTCTGTATCACAGCCACTTCCAATACCTTTCACAACTTTGGCTTCAGTTACATTTCCTTCAGTATCAATAACGAACTGGACGAATACTATGCCTTCTACTCCTGCTTCTCTAGCTGCGATAGGGTATTTCAGATTTATGCCGATGTATTCGTAGAATGCTTTCATTCCTCCTGATGGGGTTGGCTGGTCTTCTACGATATCGAATACATCATCAGCTACTTTTTTGTGCTCTACCAATTGTGCAAAATCATCATTGGCGACTAGTATTAGTCCTACTTTGTTTTCATTTTTATTGACATCCATCCATTGTACGGTGTTGGGGTCAATTCCTATTTGATCCATATCTATACTTTTTGAAGGCGCGTCGACTTGGATGTAATTAAATTTTTGATCTGGATATTCAGCTCTGAGTCTGTCCAGTTCCATTTGCGCGTTTTCTGGAATATCAGCGACCATTTCGGCAGAATCTACTACGTTTATTAAGTCGTCGTTACAGGCAACCATCAGACTTAGTAGCGTAAAACCTGCGATGGCAGTACTGGTTTTTAACCAATGGGTCTTTTTTAGTTTTTCATTCATCATGTTTATTCGTTTTATAGTTTGACTCTTTGCGAAGTAGTTACCACTAGCATATATGGTTCGAATGGTCATCTGAGCCAATAGTTGTTGGTAGCTTGATTTGTCTTCACGTTTTATTATTTCTTGATCCACGAGATATTCGTGGGTTTCTTGCTGGGAATTTTTGTACAGCCATATGATTGGGTTGAACCAAAACACACCTCTAGTCAGATAGAGTATCATCATGTCGAGGCTGTGCCATTGTTGGCTATGTACTTTTTCGTGCGCTATGATTTGGTGTTTGTCATTTGAATCTTCTACTTCACTTTTGTTTATGAATATCAACCGAAAGAATGAAAAGGACGGATGCAATTCGATCATGAAAACTGCTGAATTGGGGTATTCGTTTAGCCGTTTGGCATGGAATGAAAGTTGAATGATTTTAAGCAATTGATAAAGAAATGCTCCTAGCGTAATACAACTAACGATAACATAGAGTGAAAGTCCTACATCGATTGAGCTTATTGAATTTACTATGTGTTGTGATTCTCCAATCTGTATAGGAGGCAGGTGCAGAATAGGTACTGTATCAGCTAGTGTGGGTTCTGTATTATTGTCGTAGTTGAGCCGAACGAATGGTAAGCCCCATGCAGCTAAGGTGCTCATAAGAATGTATACTCGTTTCAGCTGAAAACTGTGTTCCTTGTGAAGGAAGACATAGTATATGATACCTGTGGTAATCAGTATGAAATTGGCCTCAAGCAGATAGTTAATCAGTGCTATTTTCATCTTTTGCTATGTTTTGTTTCACGTGTGTCATGAGTGCATCTAGATCATCGATATCCATGTTTTCTTCTTTGGCAAAGAATGAAACTAGGTTTTTGAAAGAACCGCCAAAGTACCCGCCTATGAAGGTCTGTAGAAATTGTTTGCTGTAATCAGTTTTTGAAATTTTGGGATAGTACTCATGTGTTTTGCCGTGAGCTGTGAAACCCACAAAATCTTTTTTGACCAAAATTCTTACAATAGTGGAGATTGTGTTGTAAGCGGGTTTTGGCTCGGGTATTTTCTCGATGATGTCGTGTACAAATCCTTGGTCTAAATCCCAAAGTATTTGCATGACCTGTTGTTCGGCCTTAGTAAGTTCTTTCATAACTAATTGTTTAGTTATATAGGGTTTAAAAAATGCCGATGTGTCTCAACGGCAGAATGAAGGTAAAACTAAAAGATTAGTTATACAACTATATAGACACAAAAAAACCTCAGCCATCCGACTGAGGTTCTGTAATCATGCTTATCTTTTGTACTTACAGTACGATACCGATAAAGGATTTGAAGGCGATACCCATGAGACCTGTGAGGATCATGGTGATCCCGAGACCTTTCAGTCCGTTTGGTACGTTGCTGTACTTCAGTTTTTCTCTAATAGCTGCTAGCGCAATGATCGCTAAGAACCACCCGAACCCAGAGCCAGAGCCATAAGCTGTAGCCTCGACAATTGTATAGTCTCTCTGAACCATAAAGAGTGATGCTCCGAGGATCGCACAGTTCACCGCGATCAGGGGCAAGAAGATACCCAGTGATCCATACAATGAAGGAGATACTTTTTCGATAATCATCTCAACCAACTGTACCATCGCAGCGATAATCGCGATGAACATGATGAAAGTCAAGAAACTCAGATCTATCGTCTCGAAGCTACTACCTAGCCAAGCTAGTGCACCTTCTTTCAATACATACTCTTGTAGTAGCCAGTTGATCGGCACGGTGATTGTCAATACGAAAATCACGGCTGCACCTAGACCCAGTGCGGTAGATACTTTCTTTGACACAGCGAGGAACGAACACATACCTAAGAAGTATGCGAAGACCATGTTGTCAATAAATGCGCTTTTTATGAATATATTAATTGCTTCCATGTCTCTTAATGTTCTACGTATCCGTTTTTAGTTCTTTGTATCCAAATGATGATACCCAACACCATAAATGCGCCGATCGAATCGACCATCAATCCATTGGTAGGGATGGCGAAACCAGTGAGGTTTTCGATGGTTCCGTATACTGGAAAGTCAAACACTGACCCTGACCCGAATAGTTCTCTAAAGAACGCTACCGTCAAGATAATCCACGCATAACCAAAACCACTACCTAGCCCGTCTAGTACAGAGTCGTAGGCTTTGTTGGCCATGGCGAATGCTTCTAGACGTCCCATGACGATACAGTTGGTAATGATCAGTCCTACGAAAGCACCCAGTACCTTGTACATATCAAAGAGATAGGCTTTGAGGAATTCACTTACCAGTGTCACGAGCGTAGCAACGATCGCTAACTGTACGATGATCCTGATTCGACCTGGAATGATGTTTCTCATCATCGAAATGATGAGGTTAGAAAATACGATTACGAACACAACCGCGATGGACATGACGAGTGTTGGCTGCATCTTGACCGTGACGGCCAGTGCAGAACAGATCCCCAATACCTGTATGGTGATCGGGTTGTCATCGTTCAGCGGGTCAGTAATGAATTTCTTTCTTCTTTTGGAAAGTAAAGGTTCCGATGGCTCCTTGACGATCGGTTGTTCCAAAGTTTCTGTACTCATTTCTTTATCTATTTTGATGGGTTAGACCCAAGTAAATATCAATTAAATATTTTGCTCTTCAGTGACTGCTGCCTCTTCTATCGGTGCTGCTACTGCCTGAGCTTTGTCTCCTGACTGCACCTTTTCGATGTAGGCAGCGTAGAAGGTCAAGTATTGTTTCAGCATGGCGTTGACACCTTTTCCTGTCAATGTCGCTCCAGACATACCGTCTACGTGGTGATCATCTAGTGGCTCACCTTTTTCACCTTTGACCATAGAGACAGAAGCGATGTTGCCCTGCTCATCAAAGATCTTCTTGCCGACATATCTGCTTTGAATGACAGATGTTGTGATTCTAGCACCTAGACCAGGTGTTTCGGACTTGTGGTCAAAAGCTACCCCTCTGACTGTGTTAAGATCACTATCCAAAGCTACAAAACCTGAAATCCAGTCCCAAAGACCTGCGCCAAACATGGGTAAAATGTAAGAATCTACCTCTTCTGTTCCTTCTTTCATGAACATGAATACAGGATATGGTCTCGTTTGAGGATCTTTTTTGTGATTCTTACCGAAATCGATTTTCTCCGCAACCAATGGATTGCCTTTGGCATCTTTTTCCATTGGTTCGCCATTGATATCAACGACGGTCGAAGTAACTCTTTCCTTGTATAGTGCTAAGATTTCTTTCGAATCCTTGATGTCAGAAATGTCCATCACGGCTCCCAAAATCTTTTTCTTTGTATCTAGTTCTACTTGCTTGTCCTGAAGTGGCTTCAAGACGACTGATGTTCCAGATAGCAAACCTCCGAGTATGATTGTCAATACTGCAGAGAAAATGATGATGTATAAATTAGACCGTTGCACGTTTCAACCTCCTTTTCTTGTTAGCTGCTACCACGTAATAATCGATTAGTGGAGCAAATACGTTCATTAATAATATAGCCAGCATAATTCCCTCTGGGTAAGCTGGGTTAAATACTCGGATGATTACTGTTAGTATCCCGATGAGGAAACCATATATCCATTTGCCTGTTTCGGTCTGTGTAGCAGTCACAGGGTCAGAAGCCATAAAGACCGCTCCGAATGCCAGACCACCAATTACGAGGTGGTACTGTGCAGGGAGTAGCATGTATTCATTAGCTCCGACTAGGTTACATACAGTTCCCATGACAAAGGCTCCTGCAAATACACTGAAGATGATTTTCCAGCTACCTACACCTGTACCGATCAATATCGCTGCACCGATCAAGCACATCAAAGTAGAGGTCTCTCCGATAGATCCTGGCATGATACCGAGGAACATATTCCAGAAATCAAATAAGCCGGTAGACCAACTATTGTTGAGCATTTCGACCATCGGTGTAGTACCTTCTACTGCCGCTGCACCTACTGCTAGTGGTGTAGCTCCCGAAAAACCTGCTACTGCAGTACCGTCTCCGATGTATGACCATACATCACCAGATATCTGTGATGGATATGCAAAGTACAAAAAGGCTCTTGCTGTCAATGCTACGTTGAGGATGTTCATCCCAGTACCGCCGAATACTTCTTTGCCAATTATCACGGCAAATGCTGTAGCCAACCCTACTTGCCATAATGGAATAGAAGCTGGCATGACCAATGGAATCAACATCCCTGTCACCAAAAAGCCTTCATTCACATCGTGTCTGTTGATCGTAGCGAAGGTAAATTCTATGCCTAGCCCTACTGCATAAGATACTGCGATGATAGGCACGACGAGTATCGCTCCTGTCAACAGCTTATCCCCTAGTGCTGCTACTTCTCCTACCGCTAGGTAGTGCTGATGACCTGCATTCCAGATACCAAAAAGTAAACAAGGTATCATGGCGATGATCACGGTCATCATCATTCTCTTCATATCGATCGCATCACGTACCTGTACCCCAGTCGCACCAGTTGTGCTATTCGGGACTAAAAACAGGGTCTCGTGTGCTTCGTATATATAGTAAAACTTCTCCCATTTGCCTCCTTTTTCGAAGTTAGGGCGAACTTTTGCAAAAATGTCTTCTATAAATTTCATCTATGCTCTTAACTATTTTTTACTAAATCTATTCCTTCTCTCAAGATCGACTGGATGTCATTCTTAGATACATCGATGAATTCACAAAGAGCCAAATCCTCTTCGATCACTTCGTATATCCCTAGGCCTTCCATGTCGTCATAGTCTTCTGCTAGTACCGCTTTGATCAGGTGTGTCGGTAAAATGTCCATTGGGAGCACTTTTTCGAAAGCACCTGTCTGTACAAAGGCTCTGTGTTGTCCTTTGGTATTGGTGTCGAGTACATATTCTTTGTTTTTTCCTCCTAGGAACGACAGAAGTCCAAAGGCTCTGTGAAAACTTAACTTCTTAGTGGTCGGTGTGATCCAACCAAAGAACTCGTAGTGGTCTCCTTCTGGTATTACCGTGACTTGATTGTCATAGAACCCGATGTACCCTGTAGAGTTGATTTGTTTTCCTGTCAGTACGTTACCAGAGATGTATCTGATGTGACCTTCTTTGGTTGTGCCATCGACTAGCTTGTTGATGGCGGCACCTGTGTAGGTTTTGTAGTACTGTGGAGCTTTTACTTCCGACCCAGTCAATGCGATGATTTTAGATGCGTCGTATTTTCCTTCGAGGAAGAGTTTTCCGATCTGTGCTACACCGTATGGCGATACGGTCCAGGCTACTTCGCCTTTGTTGATCGCATCAATGTGGTGAATCTGAACACCGACGTTTCCTGCTGGGTGTGGACCGTCAACAGTATTGATTTGCGCTTTTCCGCTTTTGAAGAAGTCCGCATTGTCTTTATTGACGTTGATGTGAACTTTTCCTTCTGTGAGCTTTGACAAGATCGCTACACCAGCCTCATAGTATTTGGCATCTTCCTGAAGTGTAAAGTTCAGGTCTGGTGCCAAGGGGTGCGTGTCAAATGCAGAGATGAAAATAGCCTTTGGTTTATCCTCCGTATTGGCTACTACGCCGTACGGTCTTTGGATAATGTTGGGCCATACGCCTCCTTTTTTCATTTGATCAATGGCAGCTTCTCGTGAGATACCGCTGACATCTGTGTGCTTTTCGAAAGATTCGAAGGCCACTTCCTTATCTGCAAGGATTCGGACTTCCAAAATTTTTCTTTTCGCTCCTCTAACGATCTCTGCTATTTCTCCGCTGACAGGCGAACAGTACATGACGTCCTCCACGAGTTTGTCGATCATGATCGGTGACCCTGCCTTGACAGTATCTCCTTCCTTGATGAGCAATTTAGCTCGGCTCATCCCAACAAAGTCTACGGGTTTGATAGCAAAAGTCTCTGGCTGAGAGAGCTCCGCGATTTTCTTTTCAGCTTTTCCAGCAAGGTTGATGTCAAAACCTTTCTTAAGCTTGATATTCTGAGACATATTTTAGTGCAATAAATCTTGTTTTGAAAACTTTGCAAAAGTAACAAAAAATTGATCAAATGCGGGAATACGTAGAATTATAGATAAAAGTAATTCACAGGGCTGGAATCGAATGGTAAAGGCTCTGATTTGAAATCAATTTTTCCTCCCTAAATTGTGCTTAAAAGTGTTGAAAATGAGGCCAAAAATATTGATCCTAGTACTTGCTTTAGTTTCTGTCATGCCTGCTTTTGGGCAGGGGGTGTCTATGTCTTTTATCATCCCTAAAGATGGATATTTTTCTGCTCCTGTTAGTCCGCTTTCGGTGCGGGGTTTGGGATACAAATGGGGAATGATTGGTTTCGCAACGGGAGCCTCACTCTATAATATGCCTGGACTACCGATGTCTGGTCTTCCCTTCGAGTCTGATAAGCCACTGGCAGGGCCATTTTGGTCGGTGCTCGTGCCACTGCAGCTCACACTGGGCATAGAGGGTGATCGTATGTCGTTTCAGTTGCTGGCAGGAGGGTTTGGCATATGGCACATCAGTCCGCGCCTCAACTATGGCAATCTGGATAGGGCGATTGCGGACTATGAGGGCTGGGATGTCGCCAATGCTAATGTGGACATGAAGAGTAAACTCGGCGCTGGATGGATGGCTGGTGTAGAACTAGCCTTTCATGTCAATCGAAAATTTTCTATCACCACAGAAGTAGAGTATCTATCTGGCCAATCTGGAATGACTCTGAAAGGTGACTATAGTGGAGGCAGCTATGGGGGCATGATAGAAACCCGCCCCGTGGACTATGCAGATGCTAATCTGATGCTGGAGGGGTTGGAGATATCTATAGGAGTGGTGATGAATGGGAGGTAGTTATTATATAGCTGCAGCACTGAATTGTGCTTCAATATAATTTTTTACCCGTTCCATGAGCCACATGGGCGTAGAGGTCGCGCCGCAGATACCGACTGAGTCTTCTGCTTTGATCCAGTCTAGGTCTAGTTCTTCTTCGCTTCCGATGAAATAACTCCTTTCGTTGAAATTTTTGCAAACACCATAAAGTGCTCGTCCGTTAGAACTTTTCTTACCACTGACGAAAATGATGACATCATGCTTTTGTGAGAACTTCTCCATGCTTGGTTCGCGATTGGAGACCTGACGGCAGATGCTGTCATTGGCTTTGAAATCGGTGACTTCTAGGCTGGTGTTTTCTATTCCTTTGGTTGCAGCGATGCGTTCTTCTATCATCGCTTTGAGGCGATAGAAGCCTTTGGTGCTTTTAGTTGTCTGACTATATAAGGTGATGGGACGAGAAAAATCAATCTGCTCCAAGTCTTCATCTTCCATCACAATGATGGCTTTTTCTTTGGTCTGGCCTGTGAGACCGATGACCTCTGCATGGCCAGGCTTGCCATAGATAACGATCTGACCTGCTACTTCTTCCATTTGGTCGAAAGATCCTTTAACTCGGTTTTGGAGTTTCAGTACGACTGGACAGGATGCGTCGATGAGCTCAATGTTGTTTTGGATGGCTAGCTTATAGGTTTCTGGTGGCTCGCCATGGGCACGGATGAGGACTTTACAATCGTGGAGATTTTTCATATCCTCTTGATCAATGATTTTGAGTCCTTTGGCGGCTAGGCGTTCGACCTCCATGTGATTGTGTACGATATCACCGAGGCAGTAGAGGGTGCCGTTCTCATTGAGCTCGTCCTCGGCCATCTCGATGGCGTACTCCACGCCAAAACAATATCCTGAATTACTATCGATTTCTATTTTCATGGTGCGACTACCTAGTGCTATTGCAAAATTAAAACAAATTTTTTTGGTGGATAATGTGAGTATTGTGATTGTCTTGTAATAACCAAAGTGATGATCAAATTCTAACTAGCATTTTCTGCATTTATTTTGATGTGGTTAAGCACGCGGGTGTGTATTTTATGGATTATCCAATCACTCCAAATTTTCCAGTATGTACTGGGTTTAATGTTGTGCCTGTACCAAGTAGTTCCTGTTAGTTCTGTTTGACCGTTCGGAAGTTTTGTGAGTTTGAACTCTCCACGCTCAGATACAAAATAATCATGCAAATGAGGTGCATTTATATCCCATAAGCTGTATTCTATCATCGGCTCTGGCTGTTCTAATACGTCAAATCGCAACCTTTTTGGCTTTGACCACTCCGTAATGGGCTCTACAAAACTACCTGTATTGAAATTACAATAACGAATAGCATTAGTTCCCTTTCCTTTAATTTCGGAATTAATGGGGTAAGAAATCCCAGTTTTGAAAATAAACTCAGAGGGTTCTTCCATTTTAGGAAATTCAATTACGTTGTGCCAAACGGATTCAATACTTGCGTTGATGATTAAACTGGTTGATACAGTATGTAGTCTGTTACTAGTATTCTCTTTTTCAGAAAATGCTGTGATAGGAATGCTGATTGTTGATATGAGAATAATAGTAAGTGAGTGATCTGGCCTTTTGTTTACAAGAGATTTTCCCGTTAGGCCACCAATCAATGTGAAAATGGCAGCTATTGGACTGGCCATACCAATGCATATTAATCCCTCAATAGCAAATAGAATTAAACCACCAGTAAACACTCCTAGAGTAATGAAGCTAATTTGTAAGGCTTCTTTGGTACTGACTGTTCGGTTGTGACCTAAGAGAATCGTAGAAACTAAACCTATGAGGAGTGGGGTAAGGATAAATAAAGCAATTCCATATTCACCAATCGCATATATTCCCCAAATCGTAAGAGGGGACGCTATAAAAATGGTTGCTAGCACAGCGACCATCTTTCGTGTTTTTATGTTTGTTGGCAAAAATTTACTTAGCAAATTCATTATTGTCTAATAATTTATCTAGTCAAACTTCACAACTTCTTAATAGCTCTACTATCTGCTAGTTGCACGATGCGGTCTACTTGCTCTTCGAAGAACATGTGTGTGGTGTCGATTTCTACGCTGTCTTCGGGACGGGTCAGTGGACTCTCGGCTCGTGTGGTATCAATGGTGTCTCTTTGTTTGAGATTGGCCTTGACGTCATCGAGATCTACCAGTTGGTCTTTGTCGAAGAGTTCTTTTTGTCTGCGCTCTGCCCGTACATCAAAGTCTGCTGTCATGAATATCTTGAGCTCTGCCTCTGGGAACACGACACTGCCGATATCTCTGCCGTCCATGACTAGACCTTTGGATCGTCCCATTTTTTGTTGTTGCTTGACTAGGTCTATTCGGACTGCTTTGATAGCACTGACTTCACTGACGTTTTGGGAGATTTCCATCTCACGAATTCTTTTTTCGACATTGAGTCCATTGAGATAGGTCTCGCTTTGACCTGTATGCTCGTTGTGGTGGAAGGTGATTTCTATTTTGTCCAGTGCCTTTTCGACTGATTTGGGATTGGTCTTGTCTATATAGTTTTCCATGAAATACAGCGTGACCGCCCGGTACATCGCCCCAGTATCTACATATCTATAGTTGAGTTTTGATGCGACTTGTTTGGCAGTGGAGCTTTTGCCGCAGGCTGAGTAGCCATCTATGGCAATGATGATTTTTTTCATGAGTGGGATTGTTTGTGTGATTTAGGCGTATCAACAGTCTTTGACTGGGCAAGGGATTGGTTTGCCTTTCTTGATTTTTCGAGCTTTTCGTTCTTGAGGGTATTGTGAGGATTTGCATGAGTTAAAGCTCAAAATAGCCAGCATCGCAACCAGTGTAAATAGACGTCCTGTAACTTTCAAATCAGTGTTTTTTTAAATGGATAAAACAAATATAGGGATTAAACGAATGTCATAAAGTTTGAGTTGGTCGAGCTTATGATTAGCTTACTATACTTGGCTATGTAATATATTGATTGTCAAATCATTTGATGTGCCATTTATTTTGAAAAAAACTAACCAATTTAAGTAGCCTTTCTAAAACAGAATTAAGCCCTTTCAACTAGCATTTTAAATAAAACTTGAAATATTTCAAGAGGTAGAAAATCTATGTAGCTACAGATAGTCGTACATAGGACAAGAGATTAATAAAAAAACTAAAACATGGAACAAACTAATCAAGTAAAGTGGCCTGAGATTTTGAGCTTGGCTGCTTTGAACGTCGCGCTGGTGATCAGCTGGATAGCCTATCACGAGTATCAACCTGTCGTATTAGAGAATTTTAATTTTACGGAACTATCCTCATTTCTTGTAGTGGCCAAGGCTTTCGTTCTGGTCATTATTCCTCCGTTGGCAGGGTTAACGGCTGATTATTTCTTGAAGAAAAACGGAAAATTCTTTGTCGTTTTTACAGTCGGTATTGGAGCTACTGCGATGATTTTTATGATCGTGGCATCTATCATCGGTGCTGGTCCAGCCAACGAGATGCGGGTGTTTCTGCCTTATATGATTTTACTCTGGTTGATATCTATGAATCTGTTTATCAGTCCTGCATATTCTATGATCGAGGCATTTGCGCCAGCTAAACAACTCCCAGTAGTAGTGGGATTCTTGTTCTTGGTGACGGAGCTGATCTATGCGCTAGAGCCTGTGGTAGTGGCGTTGGTTAGATTCTTTGGGGATACGCTGACTTTTATAGTAGGGGGTGTGCTGATCTCAGTGAGTGGTTATTTCTTCCACAAAATCTGTTCGTCCAAAGTCATCAATTACAGAAAGGATGCTGTATCCAATGTCCAAAAGCCAGTAGGCATCTCTACCTATGTAGCGATTATCGGTGTAGGTTTTATTCTTGGTGCTGGTAAGGCGGTGTTGGTAGAGTACTACCCAGAATACATCGCGCTCAACTTCCCAGATCATGAGGGCTTAGGAGCATATTTTTCATTGGGACTATTGGCTTTCGCTGCGATTATGGCATTTGCACTGAGTAAGAAAGTAGTCCAGATGGGGCTTCAGCGTGTGATTGTAATTAGTTTCGTATTGCTCGCTGTGGGGTCTATTTGTATTATGGCTACTTCTAACCTATACTTCACGTTGTTTGCAGGAGTAATCGTGGCAAGTGGTTTTGCGTTAATCAATCTTGTGGGTATTCCTTTTGCGATCGCGAATTTATCCGCCAAACATATTACTTATGGTGTGGGTATTTTTATCGGTGCGTCAGAGTTGTTAGCAGGGATATTCGAGGTGGCTTTGCATTAATTAACTAAAGGCAATAAAACCAAAAAGAGGAAATGCATCATGCATTTCCTCTTTTTGGTTTTAGCACATTCATTTTTATTTTTTTTTGGCTCCCAAAAAAGTAAGGAACATTCCTGCTACATTATTATATCAGAAGATTAACCATTAACTTTTCGTTTTTAATCTCAGAGAGATAGCCTGTTGGGTTATGTTTGTCGATTAGAAAACTAATACCTCTTATGGGCTTGTCCCGAGGATGATATTTTGTGTAAAATTGAACCACTCGAATTAATTCAGACCTGTTAACCTATGCGAAACCTTGCAATCCTACTGATAGGCATTTTGCTTTTCACTGCCTGCGCAGACCATGCCAAAAAAGAGAATGAACCTAGTTTTGATAGTCCTAAAAGTCTATTCGTAGACTATATCTCGGAGTACAGCTCAGAGGTGATTAGCACCTCTTCTCCCATCAAAATCAAACTGTCCAAAGCACTCGATAGTATCAAAGCAGGAGATGTAGGATCAGCGGGCTTATTTCAGTTCAATCCAGCCATAGAAGGAACCGTGCTCTGGGAGGATAATCGTACCGTTGTGTTTGAGCCAGAGGGTAGGCTCGAATCAGGCCAGACTTACCAAGTGTCATTCAAAATAGGAGATCTCCTAGATACACCAGCAGACAAAGAAGTTTTCCAATTTAGCTTTGTAACGCTGGTTCAGAACTATGAAGTAGAACTCAAAGAGCTCGTGCCTTATGATGTAGAAGACTTGACGCGTGTCCAGCTAAAAGGTGTGATACAGACGGCAGATATCGCCGAGAGCCAATCGGTGGAGAAAATCCTGAGCGCATCCCAAGCTGGGAAGTCTTTGGAAATCCAATGGAATCATGATGCTGCCAAGCGACACTACAGTTTTACCATACAGGATATTCGACGTGCCAATGAGGAATCTAAGGTGCAGATACTGTGGAAAGGAGAACCGATAGGTGTGGATCGTGAGGGAGACGAAGACTATACGATCCCAGCACTTAATGATTTTAAGGTGACCAATGTGTTTTTGAACCGTGGTGGAGACAAATATATCTCGGTGGTCTTTAGTGACCCACTGATGGCCAAGCAGAATTTGGATGGATTCATCACGATAGATAACAATGAGCCCCGTCATGTGATTGACAAAAATGTCCTCAAGGTTTACCCTACGGCAGAACTGTCAGGCAAGGTAGAGTTGAAGATATTTAGGAAAGTGAAAAATGTAGCAGGTTTTAGTCTCAAAGAGGATTATACTACTACATTCATTCTCACACAATCCAAGCCAGATGTCAAGATCGTAGCAAACTCAGGTGTGATCATTCCCGATTCGAAAAACCTGATACTGCCCTTTGAGGCGGTGGGCTTGAGTGCTGTAGATGTGACAGTCGTGCAGATTTTTCAAGACAACATTTTCCAGTATTTACAGGTCAATGACCTAGGGTCGAGTGGTCAAATGAATCGTGTCGGTCGGCCCGTTATCAAAAAGACGATCAATCTCAGAGGCCAAGGTGTCACGGATCTCAATGCTTGGAACCGCTATACTCTAGATCTAGCCGAGATTTTTCAGATCGATCCAGGAGCCATGTATGATGTACGCATCGGTTTTAGACCGCAGCACTCGATTTATTTTTGTGCCAATGCAGATGAGCAGAACAATCAAGTAGTCATAGAAGAAGAAACTTGGGAAGAACTCGAAGAGGGCAGCAACTGGGATTCGTATCAGAATTTTTATAGCAATGACTATGACTGGCGAAAGCGAGAAAACCCTTGTCATGTCTCCTATTATATGTACAGAGATGAGGCGAGCAAGCTTGTTTTTTCTTCGAATATAGGACTGATTGCCAAGCGTGCAGATCAGGGCGAGCTCTACGTCTATGCCAACAATATCTTAGATACTAAAGCCATGGCAGAGGTTAATTTTGCGGTGTATGATTTTCAACAGCAGCTCGTGGGGTCAGGAATCTCCAATAGCAAAGGAGAGGCGAAGATCAAACTAACAGGAAAGCCTTTTGTCCTGATGGCCAAAAAAGGAAAGCAGTACGCTTATCTCAAACTCAACGATGCATCCTCCTTATCTCTGAGTAATTTCAACGTGACGGGGCAGGACATTCGCAAAGGGATCAAAGGCTACATCTATGGCGAACGTGGAGTCTGGAGACCAGGGGATGATATTCATCTTTCATTCATCCTAGAAGATGGCCAAAAGCAATTGCCAGAGGGATACCCTGTGGTGATGGAGCTACGAAACCCACAAGGGCAGTTAGTCAAAAAACAGGTCAAAACGGAATCAGCAGAGGGTATGTTCGACTTCACCGTGAGGACGCACCCTGATGCACCCACTGGGAGGTGGAGTGCCACGGTCACGGCTAGTGGCGTGAAGTTCACCAAGGACATTCGTATCGAGACGGTCAAACCCAACCGCTTAAAAATTGATCTAGATTTTCATCAGGAAAGGCTTACAGCACTCGACGAAAATATAGCCGGTGACTTGACGGTAAAATGGCTGCATGGTGCAGTAGCCAAAGGGCTCAAGGCTGAGTTTGACATGACAGTCTATCCTATCACGACGAGCTTTGACAAATTCCCCAACTACAGTTTTGATGATCAGTCCAAGCAGTTTTATTCAGGAACCGAAGAAGTCTTTTCTGGTAACCTTAACGGTGAAGGGTATGCTCAGGTCAATGTCACCATGGGTGAGCAAGAGGATGCGCCAGGTGCGCTATTGGCTGTTTTTACTGGCAAGGTCTACGAAGAAGGTGGCAACTTTAGTATCGATAAGGTATCTATTCCTTACTACCCTTACGCTTCTTTCGTCGGGGTGAAAGCACCTGAAGGGGACAAGCGTGGCATGCTACTGACAGATGAGGATCACATCATACAAATCGCAACTGTAGATGCAGAGGGCAGGCCTGTCAGCCGTGATGATTTGGAAGTAGAACTGTACAAGCTAGAGTGGAAATGGTGGTGGGATCAGTCCGCGAACCAGGTTAGCAACTATATAGGGTCGTCCTACGAGCGACCGATCAAGTCAGCCAAAGTGGATAGTGAAAACGGACGTGCCGAGTGGAAGTTGAGAATTAATCATCCGAGCTGGGGTAGATACTATGTAAGAGTGACAGATCCAGTATCGGGTCACAGTGGCGGTAAGATTGTCTATGTAGACTGGCCCGGGTGGGCTGGAAAAGCCAAAGGTGGTGATCGAGGCGGAGCGAATATGCTCAGTTTTGATTTGGAAAAAGAAGAATATAAAGTCGGAGAGCAAGTCAAAATCAACATCCCAAGCAGCAAAGGTTCGCGGATTTTGGTGAGTCTGGAAACGGGCGACCGCATCATCCAATCGTTTTGGGTAGATAGCGAGGAGGAGTCTACGACATTGGCGTTCGAAGCGACCGCTGATATGGCGCCTAATGTCTATGCGAACGTGACTTTGATCCAGCCACATGCCCAAAGTGCCAACGACCTACCGATTAGACTCTATGGGCTCCAATCCATCAAGGTGACAGATCCTGCGACGGTTTTGCATCCAGAAATCAAAATGCCCGAAAAGCTAAGACCCGAGCAAGAGTTCACTGTCGAAGTAAAGGAAAGTAAAGGCCGAAAAATGGCCTACACCATTGCTATGGTAGAGGATGGTTTGTTGGATTTGACGAAATTTAAAACACCATCGCCATGGTCTAGTTTCTATGCCAAGGAGTCTCTTGGGATCAAAACGTGGGATGTGTATGATGAGGTGATTGGCGCTTATGGAGGCAAAATCGAAAGGTTACTTGCCGTAGGAGGAGGTGGAGGTCTGGATGATGCAGCCAAGAAAAACCTCACCGCCAACCGATTCAAACCTGTCGTAAAATACCTCGGGCCATTCGTCCTCGAAGCTGGCAAGACGGCGCAGCACAAAATCAAAATGCCGCAGTATGTGGGCAGCGTTCGGACGATGGTAGTGGCGGCCTATGACGGTGCCTATGGATCGACTGATGTGACGACTCCCGTCAAGCAGCCAGTCATGGTACTAGCGACACTGCCGAGAGTAGTCGGTCCTGATGAGGAGATCAGTATTCCAGTGACTTTGTTTGTCAACGACGCTTCGGTCAAATCGGTCAATGTTAGTTTAGAAAGCAAGCAAGGTCTACGCATGATCGGTAGCAGCAGCCAAAAGGTAACTTTTTCAGAGAATGGAGAGAAAGTCGTGTATTTCAAAGCCCAAGCGACGAGGGATTTTGGGATAGCCAAATTAGGTGTCACTGCCAAAGCAGGAAAGCATGTCGCACAGTATGACGTGGAGATGAACCTACGCGCACCGAATCCTCCGATGACAGATGTCAGTGACAAGTTCCTCAACGCGGGTGAAAAATGGCAAATGGCTTATGACCCCCTGGGTATGTTGGGTACGAATGAAGCGACCTTAGAAATCAGTACCTTGCCCCCGCTCAACTTGGAGCAGCGCATGCAGTATTTGATCCAGTATCCTCATGGCTGTATCGAGCAGACGGTATCATCCGTATTTGCACAGTTATATCTGGGAGAGCTAACGGCGATCACCGCTGAGAGTCGTACTGCGATCGAGCGAAATATCAATGCAGCTATTCAGAGATTGAGGACTTTCCAAACCACCAATGGCGGCTTTGCTTACTGGCCAGGTCAGGTACAAGAGAACGACTGGGGCACCAACTATGCCGGACACTTTATGCTGGAAGCAAAGAAAGCCGGTTATGCCGTGCCAGAGAACATGCTGACCAGTTGGGTCAAGTATCAGAAGCGACAGGCGAACCAGTGGTCATCTGGGGGTAGACGTAGGAGTGATTTGGTGCAGTCCTATCGACTCTATGGTTTAGCACTTGCCGGCGAGAAGGTCGTCGGATCAATGAACAGACTGAAGCAGACGGACCAATTGTCTACCGTATCTAAATGGAGACTAGCACTGACTTACGCAGTAGCTGGATTTCCTGATGTCGCCAATGAGTTGATCAAAGGTCTTACGACAGAGGTAGAGGACTATAGAGAGATGTCCTATACCTATGGATCTGGGATCAGGGATCGTGCGATGATTTTGGAGACGTTGGCATATCTAGGGCGCAAGGAAGAAGCTTTTCCTATCCTCGAAAAAATAGCGGAGAAAATGTCTAATAAGAATCAGTGGATGAGTACTCAGACCACTGCTTTTAGTCTGATAGGTATCCAAAGCTATACCAAAGATATGGATGCGAGTTATGTGAGTTTCGAGGTGAAAGAAGATGGAGCCAATGTGAAGTTTAACCCAGGCACCTATGTCACGACTGTGGAGCTAAAGAATGTAGACAAGCAGCAACCGCTCTATGTCAACAACAAGGGCGGTTCGCCTATCTATGTGCGCTTGATCAGAAAAGGCGTGCCACTAGAAGGCGATGAAGAAGCCAAGCAGCGAAATATTGCGTTTGATATCCAATATGTGAGCAAGGAAGGAACGCCTGTCAAAGTAAAAGATATCGCGCAGAATACTGATTTCTCAGCGATCATTTCAGTTCAGAATACGGGTCTGAGTGGGGACTATGAAGAGATCGCATTGACACAGATTTTCCCCTCAGGATGGGAAATCTTAAATGAACGTCTAAACGGTGAGTTGATCAATACTGGTTATGATTCACCAGAGTATGCGGACATTCGTGATGATAGAGTAATGCTGTATTTTGACCTGAAAGAAAAAGAAAAAAAGACCTTTGAGATCAAGCTGAACTCTGCTTACAAAGGCAAGTACTACATGCCAGCTGTCGTAGTAGAAGCGATGTACGATGACAATATCTACGCCAATACGGCTGGTGGTTGGGTCAATGTGGAATAAAATCATTCTCCATATCAGTCAGTGGAAGCGCTACCAAAAGGCACTCGCATTGTGCTTTTTGGTAGCGTTGTTTTTCTTTTGGGTCGTCCCTCTCTCTGATCCGGTCTTCGAAGATCACTATGCTACGACGCTGGAGACACGTGATGGACAGTTACTAGCAGCCATTATAGCGGATGATGGACAGTGGAGGTTTCCGCAGCGGGATACAGTACCTGATCGTTTTGCTCAGTGTATTCGGCTGTTCGAGGATGAGTATTTTGATTATCATCCAGGAATCAACCCTGTATCGATATTTCATGCGCTACTTTCGAACATACGTGCAGGCAGTATCCGCCGTGGAGGTAGTACACTGAGTATGCAGGTGATACGAATGTCTCGTCACAATCCTGCTCGGACGTTTGGGGAGAAGATTCTGGAGAGCTTCATGGCGCTGAAACTGGAGTTGCTTTATTCTAAAGAACAGATACTGGTGATGTACAGTGCACATGCTCCATTCGGTGGCAATGTCGTGGGACTGGATGCTGCGGCATGGCGCTACTACGGTCGATCGGCGGATCAGTTGTCATGGGGAGAGGCTGCCGCGCTGGCGGTGTTACCGAATAGTCCCGCCTTGATTTTCCCAGGACGAAATGATGAGTTGCTGGAAAACAAAAGAGCCTTCTTGTTGGCTAAGCTTTTAGACCGTGGGATCATTGATTCTTTGACCTACCGATTGTCTCTCGTGGAGGAGTTGCCTGGGAGACCAAAGCCTCTTCCGCAGTTGGCTCCTCACCTTCTTACTCGTGCGATCAAGGATGGGAAACTCGGCCAGCGGATTGTGGTGACGTTAGACACGAGGCTACAGCGCTATGTCTACCAAAAGACACATGAGCACATGGAGGCACTGGTAGAAAACCACATTCACAATGCTGCGGTACTAGTTGTGGAGATCGCAACGGGAGAGGCCAAAGCCTATCTTGGCAATACGGATGCGGGGCATTTACATGGAGAACATGTAGATGTGATCACGGCACAGCGTAGTACGGGTAGCTTGCTAAAACCATTTCTATATGCGGCGGCTATCGATGATGGTCAGATTGCGCCCCGCCAACTCACCAAAGATTACCCATTGATTCACAAAGGTTTTTCTCCCAAGAATTTTGACAAGAAGTATCGCGGGGCAGTGTCTGCAGATGAGGCTTTGAGGAGATCGCTCAATTTGCCTTTTGTCAACCTACTCATCGACTATGGGTATGAGCGGTTTCACCACAAGCTTCAGGAACTGGGTATGTCTAGTCTGAGATTCGGTCCAGACCACTATGGGTTGTCCATCATATTAGGTGGCTCAGAGTCTAGTCTCTGGGAGTTGACCAATATGTACACCAATATGTACAGAGTATATGATGGAGGAAAAACACGACCTGTCACACGCACCTATGATAGTCGTGACTATGGTCTTTTGAGCTACGATACAGAGGTAGATCAGAATCGCTATATGGATGTTCGTACGTCACCTTTGAGTGTCGGAGGTATCTGGTCGGCACTCACAGCAATGACTGACCTGAACCGCCCCGAGGATTTCGAAAACTGGGAGCGGTTGAATGGATCATCTGATGTGGCATGGAAGACTGGGACGAGCTATGGTTTTCGAGATGCATGGTCGATAGGGATCAATGGCCAATATGTGGTAGGCGTATGGGTAGGCAATGCTGATGGGGAAGGCCGATCTGGTTTGGTGGGTGTGCGGGCTGCTGCTCCTTTGATGTTTGATGTATTCGAAGCGTTGGACGGGACGTTGGATCTTTCTGCACCGACCCATGAGACGATCGCTGCAGAAATCTGTATTTTGAGTGGTCATCGTGCGGGGGACTATTGTGAGTCGACACGCGCTGAGAGTGTACCCTTATCAGTTGGACAATCTGAGATATGCCCTTACCATGAACAACTGCATCTAGATAGTACTGAGAGGTATCAAGTCAATAGCGCTTGCTATTCGGTACAGAATATGGTACAAAGCAATTGGTTTATTTTGCCACCAGTGCAGGCGTGGTATTATCGTAGGTATCACTCAGACTATCGGGCAGTACCTGAGTTTATGCCTGCGTGTCAAGAGACCGACGACCGAAAGCACATGTCATTTATCTATCCGAAAGACCAGTCCAAAATTTATATCCCCAATGAAATCGACGGGAAGAAAGGTCAGGCCATTTTTGAGATCGCGCATCAGGATATCCATCAGCAGGTCTATTGGCATATGGATGGAGACTATCTAGGACAGACAACTGTACCCCACCAGATGGGTATTGTCGCAGAGGCTGGAGACCATACCCTCTATGTACTCGATGAGGAAGGGCAAAGTTTAGCCTTAAAATTTGAGGTGATTAACTAATAGCGTTACAGAAAAGACAGATTATATCTACCTTCGATTCAACGTGAAAAAATCTGTAAAAGTCATATCGATAATTTTAGTCATTCTCGTCGGTGTAGTGGTTCTACAAGATTGGGTGGTTAACGTTATTTTTCACGATAGAATACTCACAGAAATAGAGTTGCTACTCAATGAGAATATCGAGTCTCAGGTTAGCTTTAAAGATGCGAGGCTTTCTACGCTTAGGAATTTTCCTACGGCGACCATCACCGTGGACTCTTTGGTGATCAGCGAGGGTAGTCATCGTATATTGAGTGCTAGTGAAATCGCCTTACAGTTGAATCTATTCGATCTTTTGGAAGAGCATTATATTTTTAATCGTGTCGAGTTGGACGGGGCGGAGTTTAATGTCTTTATAGACTCTCTCGGAGGTAAGCACATGATCAAAGGGACGGCTCATCCCGATAAGGCGAGCAGAGCGTTTATGCTCCATATACCAGAGATCAGCATTGTAAATGCTAGCATTATCGTAACGAATGCGTTCAAAAAGAACCATATGAGAATCTCTATCGATGAGGGGTTGTTCAACATGAGATCGAGTAGTGATTTGATCTCTTTTGAAGGGGATGCATTAGGCACCTTAGACACGCTCGTTAACAAGGGGAAACTGATGGTCACGGATGTGAAAGTAGCAGCAGAGAACTCGGCGTTTAGGATCGGGCAAGTAGATAGACGAAATTTCTTCGACGGGGTACTCAAGCTGGGCGAAGCACATGTAAAAGTCGACGGGGTGCTCAAGCCAGTCTCTAATGGCAACATCATGGACGTCACTCTAGAAGGTGCTGAAGCTGATCTGAACAACTATCTGGCGTTGATTCCGAACATGAAATCTTTCCATTTTAAACAGACTAATCCAGACGCGAGGCTTACATTTAGATTAAAGGTGACGGGTTATGTGGATCCTGTGTCTTATCCTAGTATGGATATGGATTTTAAACTCAACTATGCCAATTTCGCCAAAGTGGGCAGCCCCTATGTCATCCGAGATGTCTATATCAATGGAGCTTACTCTAATGGGGAGGAAAAAGGGCCTAAGACGAGTTATCTAGTGATCAAAAACGGTGAAGCGCGCATAGAAGAAAGCTTTGTGCAGTTGTTTGGGAGCTTGGTGAATTTTGAGGATCCGATGATCGACCTTGATTTGCAGACCGAACTGAACCTAAAGGAACTGAATGAAATATTTACACTACCTAAGGTAGCTCATCTGGAGGGGTTGGTTCGTGTCAAGATGGATTTGGAAGGGAAGCTATCGGATAGAGAAAATTTCACCGACATGAGTACGCGTCATTTTAATGGGCTGATTGAGTTCATTAATGTGAATGGTGCGGCAGATTCGTTGACTTTTGTGATGAATGATTTGAATGGTAAGGTCGAAGTGCTAAACGAGAACATTCGTTTCGATCACATCCGCGGAAAACTTAACGGTTCAACTTTTGGTCTGAATGGGCTGGTAGACAATTTTTTTCCGTTGATCAATGATTCGTCAGCGAATATATCGCAGGCAGATTTAGTGATTGACTTGGATGAGTTTGATATCCCTAAGACATTCAAAGAACCTGATCAAATACCAGATACGTTGGGCTTTGATTATTCTTTCTTCCCGAAAAACCTAAACCTAGGATTGAAACTGAGCTCTAAGCGAATAGGCTTTGGAGATATTAATATCGAGCGCGTCACGATGGGCGTGAAGATGAACGCTGACTCAGTGTTGCTGCGGAGGTTCCATTTTTGGTTTCGCAATGGTGAGATTCGTATGAGAGGCGCTGGACATTTCAAGAATGGCATCAATGTGAGAAACGAAGTGTCCTTTGATGCAGACTTTCGCTATCTCAATATCGACACGCTCATGACTCAGGCACTGCCCAAGTCTGCCAAGCCCAAAGAAGGATTTTCTATTCCAGAGAATCTCTATTTACTGGCTAATATCGATGTGGACAAACTCATTTACCATGGGAAAGTTTTTAATCATATTGATCTCATGGCAACCTATAAACGACATAACTTAAACATAGATCATATCAATGTGGGCTTTGATTTTGGGAGACTATCATCGGCTTGGAAGATCAGTGAGCTTGATACTAAACCGGTTTTGGACGGTCATGCTCGGCTGACACTTGACACAGTGGATATTATCACGATGAGAGCATACTATGCCGACCTGATTCCTAAGAAGGATAGCGCGAAAGAAAAAAAAGCGCGAAAATTTGAGATTAAGGATGTTGACATCCATGTGAGTTCGCCGATGATTAGACACAAAAAGATAGCTGTGACAGATTTTGTTACAGACCTAGTGTTATACAATGAAAACATGAAACTGACCCAGGCGAATTTTGGATTGTTTGGTGGTGAGTTTACGCTAACTGGCTTGCTCGAACATAGTGACACCGTACATGTCATGAGTACTGCTCGACTATCTGCGAAGAACATCCATGCGAGTCAAGTGGTGGCATCACTACCTAATACCGAAAACATGATAAGTGCAGATCATGTCAAAGGCATACTGGAGGTAGATGGTTTGCTGATTTTGAGCTATGATGAGAATCTAGTACATCAGCAAAAGGATATGATAGGTCGTATAAAACTGAAGTTAGATGATGGCGAGTTGATTGATTTTAAACCAATTACCCATTCGCTGAAATTTCTCAAAAAATCTACGCTGGATACCATTTTCATGGCGAACCAAGAGATAGATGTGCTTTTTCACAATGATGAAATCCTTGTGCCGAGCACTGTATTCTCATCTAATGTCACCAATATCGAGTTCATGGGCTATCATAACAATGAAGTCAACCTAGGGTTTAACCTGCGTGTAAGTGTCAGTGATTTGCTCAAGTCTGAGAAAAAGAAGAAAGCCAAAGTAGGTGCTCGTGCTGCAGTGAAGGGAATCAACTATTACCTCAGTGCACGTACCATAGACGATGAGCTAAAGGTAGACCCGTTGAAGCGCAAGGAGTATTTTTGGCATCAAAAATTGCTCGATACCCGATACAAACAAATCGATGTAATCCTCAATTACAAACTAGAAACCTACCGTGCCCAAGGAATTACTCTTCCTTAGGCACTTGCGAGACATCTAGCTTTTTGCCATTGGCTTCTACTGCTGAGACGCTAAAAAAACCGAGTGCTTCTTCAGTTGAGCTTTCGTCTGTATTTTGAATATTACCGTAGGTATTGCTGAGTGGCCCAGCGAATAGTGCGCCGAAACCTCCTGGGATATTGGTGTTTGAGATCAGAATCTGCAGGTATTCAAAGGCTTCATTGGAGATAGAATAGATTTCTACATACAAAGAATCCCCATCTGCATAGGGAGATTCGAATTCAGCATCGTCATCACCGAAGGAGTTGACGGCCTGCCTGATCGGCTGGATGAAAGGCGTTCCGTCTCCATTTCCTGAGCCGAACGCAGCATCATACGCAAGGTTGATTTCGGATGGTTGGCTAAGAAACTCCGTGTTTTTATAGGCTTTGATCCAATACGTGTCTCCCTCTCCTACGGGATCGGTGGACCAGAATTCGCCGAGATAAAACTCCTCTTCCTCCCCAAATCCACTGAAGGTATCATACGTGAATGTCACACTATCGATGACTGGGACACGGTTCATGCGAGAGGTCGCAGTGAAAGTCTCTCCCTCTCCGCTCACCGTGAGTACAAAATCATCACCTACCTGCCCAAAACCTGCGGGATAGGTGTAGACGCCATCTTCTGTATGAGTAAAAGTGACGGTTGTCGCAGGGCTACCATAGGACACTTGCACGATCGCATCATCTACCCCCACGATTCTGGTCTCATCAAAATAGGGTTGTGTTTTAGATATCGTGATCTGTTGCTCCGACGATTTGTTGTCTATGAAGGCATCTATGACTAGTATCGGATCTTTGTCTTCCAGTGTCGGGTAGATCTGATCATCACAGGATACCCAAGTTAAAGTGAGGAGTACGAGGCTATATTTGATTGTATGATTCATCGGGATTAAAATCTAAAGTTGTAAGAAATAGATGGGACAAAGCTGCCTACGATAGAGACCTGTCTAGCCTGCGTCTCTGCCAATGATCCGGCTTGAGGTTTAGTATCACTTTGGGTAAAGTAGATAGAGAACGGATTTCTGCGGCTATAGACGTTGTAGACTGAGATGACGAGTTCGCTATGAAATTTCTTCTGCTTGACTAGTTTTCCGAGTTCTATCGTCGCGCCCAAATCCAGTCTGTGATAATTCGGTATACGGACATTATTTCGTTCGTCGTTGTTGTTGTGTGGTACGACATAGGACCCTTGGATCACGTATTTGGAGTTCGGGTAGGTTGTCGGTGTACCTGATAGGAAAGTGAAATTGGCAGAAACTGTCACACGGCGGGTGACGTCATAGAATGCTGCTATTTTGAAATTGTGCAGTTGGTCGTAGCGTGTTGCGTACCATTCGCCACGGTTGATTCCATCCACTTGTAGCTCTGTCCTTGCTAGTGTGTAGCTAACCCATCCAGAGAGTCTGCCAGTATTCTTTTTGAGCATCAGCTCTAGTCCATAGGCACGGCCGTCACCATTCAGTAGGTCTCCTTCGATTTCTTCGTTGATGAGCAATTCTGCACCATCGATGTAGTCGATTTGATTCTTGGTTTTTCGGTAGTAACTCTCGATGGACAGTTCATAGTTGTTTTCTGGACCGAGATTTCTAAACCAGCCTATCGCTACCTGATGACCGATCTGTGGTTTGATGTTGTTGCTGCTAGGCGTCCAAACGTCGAGCGGGTTCGAGGCAGTTGTGTTTGAGATCAGATGGATGTACTGCGTGGTTTTGTTGTAGCTGGCTTTGATACTGTTTTGCGAGTTGATCAGGTATTTGGCAGAGAGCCTTGGTTCGAAGTTGTCATAGTTTTGGATGATTTCCCCTCTGTTATATTCTTTTACTTCCTCTAGTGGTTTTCGCTTGCCTGCGAGGGTGTCACCATAGAAGTACGCTTGACCTGGACCGACTAGCGAGTAGTTAGAGTACCGGATACCATATTCGACCTGGAGTGACTTTCCTATTTTTTGGTTGTTCGATAAGTAAAGTGCTGTTTCGACGGCATACTTGGGGTCTAAACTAATGTTTTGTGATTGCCCTTCGCTTACGATGGTAGCGTTTGCTGGATCGAACTGCTGTACAGCGATTTCTCCACCAAATGCCAGCTCGTTGTTGGGATTCAAGAAAAAACTGAATTCGGGCTTGAAGTCGTAAGTCCTGATTCTAGAGTTCCAGTCGAACTGATCGTCTGCATCCTCACCAAAAGACAAGAGGTAGTCATAGTCACTGAAGAAGGCGGTGAAATTGGCAAATAATCGGTCACCAAAGATATGGTTCCACCTAATGGTCGCGGTTTTATTCCCCCAGTTGAAACCCTGTTGCTCATCAAATTTGAAATTGTCTCGCCCGAGGTATCCTGAGACAAAGACACGATTGTTGTCATTGATGTTGTAGTTGGCCTTGGCAGTGAGGTCGTAGAAGTTGAGCGCGGCACCCCCATCGAACACATCGGTGAACGGCCTAGCAAGCACATCGATATAGGAGCGACGGCCTGCTATGACGAAGGAGGCTTTGTCCTTGACGATGGGGCCTTCTAGTGCCAGTCGGCTAAAAATGGTTCCGATTCCACCCTGTCCATGAAATTCTTTGTTGTTTCCCTCCTTCATCCTAATGTCCAATACCGAGGCGATACGTCCTCCGTACCTTGCAGGAATCCCCCCTTTGATCAGGTTCACGTCTTTGACTGCATCTGGATTGAACACCGAGAAGAACCCCAAAAGGTGAGAGGAATTATACACTGGAGCTTCATCTAGCAAAACCATGTTTTGACCAACACTACCCCCACGAACATTGAACCCAGAAGCACCCTCACCGACCGTACTGACACCCGGGACGAGTTGCAAACTGCGTATCACATCTGCTTCGCCTAAGAAGGAAGGGATTTTGGTGATGGTTTCTATGTCTAGCTTGTTGCTACTCATCTGCATGTCCGTGACATTGGCATCTGCAGCATCTGCGCTGACGACTACTTCTTCTAGCTCTTGACCACCACTGGATAGTTCTACGTCGATACGCTGATTGCCTTGGGTCAGGTCTACCATTTGCGTCGTGTTGTCATAGCCGATGTAGCGGACTTCCATCTGGTAGGTATCCGCTGGGAGAGTGAGCGAATAGAATCCGTAGACGTTGGTCACGACTCCTTTGGAGGTGCCTTGGATTAGGACTGTTGCTCCGATGAGCGTTTCGCCATTGCTGGCGTCTTTGATATATCCACTGATGGAATAATCTTGAGCATGGCTAACTAGCGCCCACAGCGTTAGCACGTGAGTCAATAGAAGTCTTTTCATTCTGAGATCAGATTAATGAATAGGTTATGAAATGCGAATTTAGATAGTCTTTTCAGAATCAAAGTGTAAAGACACGGAACTTTGATTCCCTATTAAGATGTAAAAAGAGAAAGAAAGGTTGCGTTACTAGAGGTTAAATTCTTGTTATTTTTTTTGACTCTGTTTAGAGAACTGGATATAGTCAGCCATGGGGAGTGCCGCGATGGCCTGGCCGACTACCTCTAGCGGGAGATTTTCTAGTTTTTTGAAACGCACACAGCACTTGCCCATGTCTAGTTTTTTATCCGTAGCGAGGTAGTCTTTCTCAAAACGTTCTTTTAATGTTTTGTCACAGTAGATACCGTTTAGGTAGACTGCCATGTGGTTTTTTTGAGAAGCTAGTGCGGCATAAAGCAGGGGCTTTTTGTTGTAGGTGTCAGGGTAGACAGAGAGCGGCACTTCGTAGGAGATCATGCCCCAGTTCATGGTTTCGATATAGCCGGCAGGTAGGTTTTCTAAGATCGTCTCTCGCACGGCACTTATTTGTTCCCTTCGATCGTCTGGTAGTTCTTCTAAGTATTCTGTGACGGTTTTTGCTTTGCTTTGCATGGATCGGTGTATCAGTGTTTCCTGCTAGTAATTTATCAGTTTATCACGTGATTTTATTTTAAAATAGCCTTAGATTGTTAGGATGTAGGTATAAGTCAACCACTTTGGGTTAATTTTACCTATCGGATAATATTGACCAGAAAAGCAAAGAATGGCAAAGGAACTAGAACATGCGGAGATGCTCTCCATGGAAGAATTTGGAATATTGTGTTTCACCAATTCTTTCTATCTGGATGACGAGCTAAACAACAAAATAGAAGTTGTGATGACTTCTAAACCAACTTATTTTTGGATCCCTGTGCTCTCTCACCTTATTAGATCTACAGACCTGTCCAATGAAGACATCAAGGTGTTTATCGAGCTGTCTCTCAATTCATTGATGACCAAAAACGAAGTGCGATGGAACAACCGAGCACTAGGGATAGAGGGGATGCTCGCAACGCTGGAGTCTGTGCTATTCTACACCTCTCGTATCAAGTTCAATAATCCAGTACTGGAGCATCAGAGTTTGGTGGGATCGTTCATCGATGAGATTTTAGAAAGACTGGAGTCTCATGGGCTGATCGAGGATCATAATATCGAAATGCTGAACGGGTCTCCTAGTGTGATGATGGGGTTGATGCCACTGGGATTCACCAAAAGGACACGTCTAGGAGAAGAAATCTATCTCAAGCTCGTCAGTAAGTTTAGGAAAATGGAGCTGCAAAATGAGATAACAGGTGCTCCTCTAGAAAATCACTATCGCCTCAACCTACTTTGGGAAATCTTCAAAAAGAGCCTCTTTACCATGGAAGAGACCTATGGTCCGACTAAGAAAAAGTCTAAAAAGTAATGAGCGCTTGTGTGACAGGAAAAAACTGCTACCATTCTCAGGCCGAGGGTGAGCAAGCCTTGATCGAAAACAGAATTCGCTACCATCATAGTGATGATGCAGGCCCGCAAAATATCTACCTATGCGATGACTGTGGTTCTTATCATTTTACTTCTCGTGGACCGATGAACGAGGTGCTCCGAGATCAACTCGATTACATCAAAAAGCAACGGGTGGCGAGAGATTGGGAGTCCCGATTGCGATAATTGCTCTCCCCTAAAACCATTATTTTTTCTGTGTAACGGAAGTTTGTCTAGCGTAAGTCCCTAAAAATTAATATTTTTAGTAATGAACGAGTTCTTGGACAAGCATGGGTACCGGATATTCGAAGGGGATTCCTTTTTTATGATTAGACATAAGTCGGGAACAGCAGGCTGTGTTCATCTCATTTTTGGGTCGATTATTTTTGCCTTAATTCTCATCTCTTTTTTCTTGTTCTATTTTATGAACATTATGGCAGTTGGCATCTTTACGGTTCTAGCTTTGATCCTTTATTTACTAGAATTAGGGCGTAGGCAGCGAGATGTCCGAAAACTGCTTATAGATATGGATAAGCGGAGATTTCAGCTTAGGCATGGCAAGAAGGAATCCAATTATAGTTTCGAGGGGGTATTTAGTGTAGTGAGTACGACCGAGCATATCGGTGGGTATGCCTCTTCGGATCGAGATACGACTGAGGAGTACAAGCGTGAAATTAATGTCTTGTTCAAAGATGGGTTTGTTTTGACGGTGTTTTCGTATATCTCAGACTACAAGTCGGACGAGTTAGAGGCCAAAGATTTGATTGATTGGTTGGAGAACCTGGTAGAGACCTGATCTATTTGTTAACCGTATGATAATACTGAAGCGCTAACTCTAGTATTGATATTACCGTTATTACATCCAGAAAACAATGGCAAGTCCATTGTCAAAGTCACAGCGGCTGTGGCCAAGTATAATGCAGACAGTCGCGAACAGGGTTTTACCAATAAGACGCCCTAAGGAAGCTGGTTTTTATACCGGCTATTTTTTTGTCCATACTTCGTTATTTTAAAACCTATCTTTGCCATTCACAAACAACAGTACAGTGGCTACATTTTTAGAATTAGGCGTATCTAAGGATCTCGTGAAGGGATTGAAAGAACTAGACATCATTACTCCATCCGAAATCCAAGAGGCAACTATTCCAGCCTTGATCTCAGCACCCATGGACTTCATTGGTCAGGCACAGACCGGTACAGGCAAGACCGCTGCTTTTGGTCTTCCCCTCCTGTCCAACATTGACCCCAAAAACGATAAGGTACAGGCACTCATCCTGTCCCCTACGCGTGAACTATGTCAGCAGATCGCCAAACAGCTGTTCAAATTCACTAAGTACACCGACAAGGTATTCATAGAATCGGTCTATGGCGGAGCTAAGATCGACGAGCAGATCAGTCGTCTACGTCGGCCGACACAGATCGTCGTAGCGACCCCTGGCCGATTGGTTGATTTGATCGGGAAAGGCGCGATCAATCTGAGTCAAGTTCAAACTGTCGTACTGGATGAGGCAGATGAGATGCTTAGTATGGGGTTCAAAAAAGAATTAAATCAGATCTTAGACGTAACTGCTGGTGAGCGAAACATTTGGTTATTTTCGGCGACCATGTCTCCTGATGTGAAAAAAATTATCTCCACCTATTTATCTCAAAAAGCGATGAAAGTGGAGTTCAAAAAGAAAAGCCTCGTCAACGAGAGCATCGAACATAACTATGTGGTCACCGAAGTACCACAGAAGCTTCAGGTTTTGCTATCCTTCCTCAACTCACAGCAGGCCAACCGTGGGCTGATATTTTGTAATACCAAAGCTGTCGCACAGACTTTGTCCAAGCAGCTACTTGCTAAGAACATTCAGACAGCGGCACTAGAAGGCGACATGAAGCAAAAAGAGAGAGACAAAGTGCTTCGTGCTTTCAAAAATGAGGCAGTGCAAGTACTGGTCGCGACGGATGTAGCGGCCCGTGGCATAGATGTCAAGGATTTGGCCTATGTGGTGCACTATCAGGTGCCACAGGATTTGGAGTATTTCATACACCGAGCGGGTCGAACAGGTCGTGCAGGTAAGAAGGGACTCTCGCTTTGTATCATTGAGGAGAAAGAGCAGAAGACCATTCGTTTCCTCGAAAAGGAACTCAAAATCAAAATGCAACGCATCAAAGATTAAATTCTTAAGCTGAGGTTTTCAACTATTTATAACAAAGACTCTCCATTGAGATCAGTGGTGAGTATCTCACTCATGTAGTCAAAGAAAGGGCGCATGTGCGTGAATTGTTCGACGATCAGTTGGTCAAAATCTGTACGCATGGCTTCTTCATCGGTAAACCTATGTTGGATAAGAAACTGTTTGTAACGTAGTAGTTCGATGGCATCATCCTCTGGGTCAAACCCTCTTGGAGAGGTCTTGAGTTGTGTGCCGAGCAGCTCACCGAACTGGCTCTGAAATGCATTGGAATTTAGTATGTCTCGGAGCGGTTCAGGGTCTTGTTGGATTTGTTTGCGGATTTGTAGTAGGTCCGCAGCACTTGGGCTCCAGAAACCGCCAATTACGAAAGTATTACCAGGTTCGAGATGGTAGTAGTATCCGCCCCGACGTTCTGCCGACGCTCTTTTGAAACTCCCACCGAAGTGTGTACTGTAGGGTGTTTTGTCCTTGGAGAACCTTACATCGCGGTAGATTCTGTGTAGACTTTTTTTACCTGTTGGAGTTTCTAGGTCGTCATGTATGGTCAGGCCTTCGAGTACTCGATCAGCCAGCTTGATGACCTGCTGATGCACCGCGAGGTATTGGTCCTTGTGGGCATTGAACCAGTCACGGTCATTGTGTTGTCGGAGTTGGGATAGAAAACCGAAGGGAGCGAGTAGTAAAGGTTCTGTCATGAATGGAAAGTTTGTATAGGGTTTGAGATTACTTATACTGTGTTTGGATCAAATGGTTTTTCATTTTCCCTCAACGAAGCTTTATCTGCAAGATGTAACTAATTGGGATTCAAAGCGTATATTTGTTGCAACAATGATGGTATGAAGATAAGCGACGAGATAAAAACAAACTTCAAGGACAACAGCCACATGGCGATTGTCAATGTGATGTACACGGCCAATTGGCTGAGAGATTTGAACAAAGAAATCTTGAAGGAGGACAAATTACTGCCTCAGCACTATAACGTCCTGCGTATCGTCAATGGTAGACATCCCGAACCTACTTGCCCCGGAGACATCAAGAAAGTCATGCTCGACAAAGGGCCAGATATCACACGACTCATCGACAAGCTGGTCAATATGGGGCTACTCGACCGATGTCTCAATGCCGAAAACCGCCGAAGTATGGATATTACTATCAGCGAACACGGGCAGACCATCCTCAAAAAATTAACCATAAAAATGGACAAAGTGCGCCAAAAGCATTTTGGTCTGACGGAGGATGAATCCCTCCAACTCAGTGAGCTACTCGACAAGGCCAGACGATAGTCAGGTAATCTGGTTATCCTAGTTCGCCTTTCTTTTAAACCCATCATAAACCGCTAGTTTTGCCACATGATAGATCACAAAAAATTGGGTAACTGGCCATTTAACCCTAACAAATGGCCATTCTATTATGGATGGATGATCATCTTCGCTGGGACGCTCGGGATTACGATGAGTATCCCAGGTCAGACGATGGGTGTATCGACATTCACCGATAGCCTGATCGATGTGATGGGTATGAGTCGCACCCAACTCAGTTTTGCCTATATGTGTGGCACGGTGCTCAGTGCATCTATGCTGACTTGGGTAGGTAGAAAATACGACAAATACGGTGCGCGACGAGTTGCACTGATCTCAACGCTTGGGCTAGGTATCGTACTGATCTATCTCAGTCAGGTAGACAATATCCAATCTTACCTAGGAGGTAATACTTCCACAGTTGTGATGAACTTTGCGATCATGGCTTTTGGTTTTTTTACCCTGCGGTTTTCAGGGCAGGGCGCGTTGACTTTGGTTTCCCGAAACATGATGATGAAATGGTTCGAAAAGCGCCGAGGGTTTGCGATGGGCTTTAGCAATGTTGCGACCTCATTGACTTTTGCCTCCGCACCAGTGTTTTTCGAGATTCTGATACAGCGATATGACTGGGATGGGGCTTGGATGATACTGGCGGTGATCACGGGAGTGGTCTTTCCATTTTTTGTGTTGGCCTTCTTTAGAGACAGCCCTGAAAACAGTGGATTAAAACCCGATGGCCATTATATTGAAAGTGCCAAAAGCAAAGCCAATCGGTTTCCAGTGGTTAAGGAATATAGCCTCCCTGAGGCGCAGCGGACAATTGCGTTTTGGGTCTTTTCGATGATGCTGGCTATGCAGGCTTTGTATTGGACGGGTGTGACTTTTAATATCGTGTCCTTGTTTGAGCACGCGAGTTATGACCGTGAGACGGCTGTGTCTATTTTTTTACCATCCTCGGTTATCGCCATCGTCGTGACCCTGTCCGTGAGTAGTTTGAGTGATTTTATCAAACTGAAATATTTATTGTACATCATGGGAACTAGTGCTTGCATTGCACTGGTCGGAATGATCTATTTGGGTCAGTGGCATGTAGACATCTGGTTACTGGGCACTATCGATGTTTCGTTGAGTACGATGATACTGGGCAATGGCATCATGATGGGTTTGTACAGCGTCATCTTGTCTGTGACCTGGCCTAGATTCTATGGTCGGACGCACTTGGGAGCGATCTCTGGACGCTCGATTACTTTTGTGGTATTGGGTAGTGCGATAGGACCGATATTGTTTAGCGAATCCTTGGCATACTTCGGCAACTATGAGGGAGCTGGATGGGTGTGTTTGGCACTGTTCTTTGGACTGACGATAGCCGCTATCTGGGCCAACAATCCACAGGAAAAATACAGAAAGGGTTAGGTATCAGTTCGCTTCGTGATGTACAACGCACGACATACGTGATAAATGATTTGGGGGTGACAGCCTAGCTGGTTGTCACCTAGGTGATTGACCAAACTAATCTATTGACTATCAAATAGACAAATACCCAAGTCATGAAAATAAAATTCGTTTTAGCCATAGGGATATTAGTTATCCTGACCTCATTTGATGGAGCAGTGAAACTATCGGTGACTGAGAAAGTCAAAGCGGTTTTTAAATCGACCCAAGAGATACGTAGTATGTCTTATGATTTCGTGAGACACGAGCGTATCAACGGCAAGATGTACGAGAATACAGCGTTCATCAAAATGCAGAAGAAGCCAACTAGGATCTATTACCGAGAGGCCTCTCCCAACAAGGGGCTAGAAGTGTTATATCCTCACCCAGAAGATGCTAGCCAAGCTTTGGTCAATCCTAACGGCTTTCCCTATGTGAATATGAAACTGGACCCTAGAGGTGATTTGATGACCAAAAATCAGCATTATTCTATTTTGGATGCGGGCTATGATGGTGTGATTTCAGTGGTGGAGTATTTGTTCTATAAATACAAGAATGAGCTCGATGAGTTAGTCGAGTACAAAGGGCTCACGCTCTATGATGGTAGAACGTGCGACCTAGTCGTGATGAAAAATCCGTCGTTTCAGTATATCAATTACCCTGTCTCGCGTGGTGAGACTGTCGCGAGCATTGCCAAAAAATACCGTCTCAGTGAGTATATGATCAAAGAGAAAAACAGAGACATGTATATGGATGAACTCCAAGAAGGCAGTGTGATCAAACTACCGACCGACTATGCTTCTAAGATGGCACTCTACATAGACGTAGATAGACGCATCCCTCTCCGTATCGATATCTACGATGAAGTAGGTCTTTTCGAGAAATACGAGTTCAAAAACGTGACGCTCAACCCTGGATTTAAAGAGGTAGAGTTTCTAGATACTTTTGAGGGGTATAGTTTTAACTAAACGGCTGCCAATTGGCGATCTGCTGCACAAACTCCATCAATACCGACGGGCGGATGAGCACACTAAAGATCAGACCGAAGACTGCCCCGAACAAGTGGGCGTTATGATTGACGTTGTCTGACATGTTTTTCCCTTTCATGTACGAATATATTAGGTACAGTGCGCCGAGTATAAACCCCGGGATACAGACGAAACCATAGAGGCAGATCGGGTTGATCGGGAAGAATAGAATACTGCTAAAGACCATGGCCGATACGCCACCAGATGCGCCGAGAGAGTTGTAGTTGATATTGCCTCGGTGCTTGATTAGTGAAGGAATATCAGAAACAATGATGGCGAGTATGTAGAATCCGATGAAGTAAAGACTCCCCGCCGAACCCTTGATGGAGACAAAAATCTGCTCCACAAACCGCCCAAAGAAGTAGAAAGTAAACATGTTGAAACCGAGGTGTACCCAGTTCGAATGGACAAAACCTGAACTAATCAGTCTATACCACTGCTTGTTCTGTTCGATGTGTACAGGGTTGAACATGAGGCGGTATTGTAGCGAAGGGTTCTGGAATCCAAAATAGCTGATACCTACCGTGATGACTATGAGAATAAGAGTGATCGACATGAATGTTTATATTTTGGTCCCCTTTACGAGAAAGGTAGATTGTATGGATGCTTCTTTGAGATGGATGTATTGTAGACGGCTATCGTCGCGGAGGTATTCGTCCAGTTTTTCTTGACTATCGAAGGATAGAAAGTGAATTTCGTAAGGTTGATTTTCCTCTCCAGAGACAAAACTCTCTACAGTGGGTCTGATACGCTGAATTATTTTGCCTGTGTATTTTTCCATCAATGGGATGACATGATTTTCAAATTCTTGCTCCTTGCCTGCTTTGATGTAGATGAGTTGCGTGATGTATATCATAGGACTAGTGATCTCTTGCGATCAGTGCTTGTGTAAAAGCCTTGAGCGGATCTAAGTTCAAGGTATCGGCATCTAGCTCGTCGAGTTGTTTAAATCCTAATTCAAAGTAATGATTCATTTTGGTCTCAGCGATCGCGTGGATGTCGAGTTGTGCATAGATTTCTTTGATGGCAGTGACTTTTTCTTGTGCATCAAAATCTTCTAGTGCTAGCCAGTACTTCAATTTTTCGGCAGTTTCTCCGTCTGCTTTTTCGATGGCCTTTAGGAGCAGAAAGGTTTTTTTATTGGCGATGATATCGCCCCCGACCTGCTTGCCAAACTTGTCTGCATCACCATAGACGTCTAGGATGTCATCCTTGAGCTGAAAGCCTATACCTATGTTGACCCCAAAGTCTCTGAGATGGATCGCTTCTTCTTTGGTCATCCCAGCGAGTAGTCCGCCTAGTTCTAGCGAATATCCGAGGAGTACAGCAGTTTTGAGCCTGATCATCTTGATATAGGCTGCCTCGGTCACTGTCGTTAATGCTTCGAAATCCATGTCAAACTGTTGTCCTTCGCAGACCTCTATCGCACACTTGTTGAAGAGACGGACGATGTATTTGAAATCCTCGTGCTCCGCCTCCAGTAGGAGGTCATACGCCATGATCATGAGCGCATCGCCGGACAGAATAGCAACATCCTTGTTCCACTTTTTGTAGACCGTTTCGCGACCTCTTCGAAGTGGCGCTTCGTCCATGATGTCATCATGGATGAGAGTAAAATTGTGAAATAACTCGATCGATAGAGCTGGCACTATGATCTTTTCCCAATCCGATTTTTTGATCAAATAGGCCATGATCGCTAGGATGGGGCGCATCCTTTTGCCTCCCAAATCTAGCGTGTAGGCAAGTGGCGCATATAGCGCTGTGGGTTGCTTATCAAAATCAATCTGGGCAATGGCCTCATTCAATTTCTTTTGATAAGCTTTTATTTCTTCAGTCATCTAATTCAACAAACTCTAAGTCAATCGTACGGCGATTTATATCTGTGGCAACTACCATTACCGTCACTTTATCGCCCAAAGTAAATACTCTTTTATTGCGTTTGCCAATCATGCAATAGTTCTTTTCGTCGAACTCGTAGAAGTCGTCCGTCATGCTGGCAGCACGTACCATGCCCTCGCACTTGGTCTCGGTGATCTCCACGAATATGCCGAACTCCGTCACGCCAGAGATTACCCCTTCGAATGGTTTGTTTTCGACAGATTGCATGAACTCTACTTGCTTGAATTTGATCGAAGCGCGCTCTGCGTCAGAGGCACGTTTTTCTCGTTCGGAGGTGTGTCTACAGATTTCTTTGTATTCCTCAGCTTTAGGAGATTTTTTCTTGGATAGATAGTGCTGAAGTAGCCGGTGAACCATCACGTCAGGGTATCTCCGTATCGGAGAGGTAAAGTGCGTATAGTGGTCGAAAGCCAGTCCGAAGTGGCCTTTGGGGTCTGTGATATAGACCGCCTTGGACATGGAGCGAATCGCGAGAGACTCTAGTACATTCTGCTCTGGTTTGCCTTGGATGTCGTCCATCAGCTTGTTGAGTGCGGAGGATACATCATGATTGATGCCTGTAACCTTATGACCGAATTTCACGGCGAATTTGGTAAAGCTTTCCAACTTGTCGGGGTTAGGGTTGTCGTGCGTTCTGTAGACGAACGTGTCCTTGCCGCCATTGAGATTGAAAACATACTCTGCTACGTGTTTGTTGGCGAGTAACATAAACTCTTCCACAAGCTTGTGTGCATCTTTTCTTTCCTTCGGGATGATGCCAAGCGGTTTGCCATTTTCATCGAGTTTGAATTTGACCTCTACCGTTTCGAAGTTGATAGCGCCTTTGTCAAAGCGTTTCTTTTTGAATTTTTTAGCTAGTCCGTTGAGGAGGTTGATTTCTTCATGGAAGTCTCCTTCGCCACTTTCTATTCGCTCTTGGGCTTCTTCGTAGGTGAACCTGCGATCAGAGTATGTGACGGTGCGTCCAAACCATTTTTTCTTGATATTGGCGTTATCATCGATTTCGAATACAGCGGAGAATGTGAGTTTCTCCTCATATGGTCTCAGTGAGCAGACGCCGTTGGATAGCTTTTCTGGGAGCATGGGTATCGTACGATCTACGAGGTAGACGGACGTGGCACGGTTGACGGCCTCCTCATCGAGAGTGCTGCCTGGCTGTACATAGTGGGAGACATCTGCGATGTGCACACCGATTTCATGGTTGCCATTTTTTAGTTTTTGGATGGAAATCGCATCATCAAAATCTTTGGCATCATCTGGATCTATCGTAAAGGTCGTAATGTCTCTAAAATCCTTTCTCTTTTGGATTTCCTCCTTGGTGATCTCTGTATCGATGGCTTCAGCAGCTTTTTCGACGTTTTTAGGAAATTCGAAAGGCAGTTCGAACTCTGCCATGATGGAGTGAATTTCTGCTTCGTTCTCTCCCGCTTTGCCCAGAACTTTGGTCACTAGGCCGACGGGATTTTTGGCTTTTCCCCCGTGCCATTCTTTGATTTTGACAAGTACTTTGTCATCAGTTTTGGCCTTACCTATTTTCTCTGGGTAGACGAATATGTCGACATAGATTTTTCTATTGTCTGGGACGACAAAGGCGTATTTGGGCAGTACTTCTATTTTTCCGACGAACTCATTTCGAGCACGTTCGATGATTTTGATGACTTTTCCTTCTGGTTTAGAACCTCTACTGGCTCCTCTTTTGAATTTGATCTCTACACGATCACCATCGATGGCGTTCATGAGGTCTTCACTTTTGACCCAGACATCATCGATTTCTTCATCGGTATCATTGTCCAGTACCACGTATGCGAAGCGTTTGTTGACATGATCTATTCTACCGACTAGGCCGCTGCTTGCTGCTGCACTAGCTGGATCGGTATTCACGAAATGTCCGTTTCGCAGTTGTTTGAGTAGGCCTTCATGCTCGAGTTCGAGGAGGAAGGTCATGGTTTCTCTTCTACTGTTCTTATCGCGGATACCCGCTTTTGCAAAGATCTGTTTGACCGAGAGACTGTTGTCTCCTTGTGCTTCAAATAGTTCTTGGATAGTTCTTCTGATTGCCGGTACGTTGGGATTTCTTCCATTAGGGGAAGATTTTCGTAGGCTTTTTTTCTTTTTTGCCATAAGGGCTGTTGTATATAATTATAGGTAAATCTAATCAGCTTGCCACACAATGCTTTAATATTTCAAGGGAATGTGGATTCCACCAAATCTTTCTATTTTTGGGCTCAAATTCCAACTATTATGAAATCACTGATCTTGACCTTCTTCTTATCATTGAGTTTGCATTTAGGTGTTCATGCACAATACATGGAGATGGAAGACCCCGAAAAGCAACATGCCGTAAGAAAAGTGGAACAATATAGTAAACTGAAACGAACGGGATTTACAATGTTGGGTGGTGGTGTATTAGCCAGTCTAATAGGTGCAGGGCTGATCGCCAGCTCAGATTGGGAAAAAGATCCCTATACTGGACAATACTATACGGATAGTTCGAACGCAGGTTACGGCATTATTGCTATAGTTTATGCTGGGATTCCTTTGATAGCAGGAGGCACGACGCTGGCCATCATTGGTAACTATAAGGAAAAGTCCTATATGCGTAAACTGGATAATCTCAGTGCTTCTTATTTCAACAAGCAAGGAGCACATGGGATGCGGTTGACTTATGCCTTTTAGGTCACTTCAGTAATCTTCTCTTCTGGAATAATTTCTAGCCCTTTCATTTTTAGAAAAACCTGAACGGTAGCGATCACATCACGGTTGCAGTAGTGTCCGATACGTTTTAGGTCATGATCTTCGTAGTAGACTCTATTGACATCACTACCGTCTATGTCGCCTTTTGGAGAGGGGATATCAAAAACTTTGGTGAGTAAATCTAGGGAAGTGTAGCTTTTCCAGTCCCCAAACTTCCACATCTGTAGTGTATCCAGATGCTGTACCTCCCAAGGTTTTTTTCCTGATAGTTCTAGATAAAGTGGCAGTTGTAACTGATGGATGAGCATGCGTCGGGAGAGATAAGGGAAGTCAAATTCTTTTCCGTTATGCGCACAGAGTTGGATTTTGCTCTGGTCCATGGATGAAAATAGTTCTATGAAAGTCTCTAATAGTTCATGTTCGTTTTCGGAGGTTAATGCCTTCACACGGAAGTTGAGTTGACCCTCTTTGTCGTGGTAGAGCATACCTACCGAGATACAAATGATTTTGCCAAACTCGGCATAGATGCCTGCACGTTCGAAGTAGAAAGCTTCCAGGTCGTAATCCTGGTTACGGTTGAGCTGATCAGCTTTCCGAACCCACAGTTCTTGGAATTTCTCGTCCAAGTTGCCAAAATTATCAGCAGCGGAGGCGGTTTCTATATCTAGGAAGATGATGTTTTGGTGGTTGGTTAGTTTCTGCATGGGTTTAGGCTTGTTGTGATTTTTTGGTCCAATATCTAACTAGTCCTGAGACACTCATCCAAGTAGGGTTAGCCGCTTCATATTGGTCGATTTCTACCTGAGAGAGACCAGCAGCTTTGAGCTGGTTAGTCGTGTAGGTCTGAAATAGAGGAATGATTTGTTCGTTGGTCAGACCTTCTTTCCATTTGTCGTGAATGAACTCCGACCAGCTCATGAGTACTTTGTGTAGGGTTCCCAGATGCTCTTCGGGATTCTCTATGTAGGAGAAGTGTGTCAGATAGAGCCGTTTGGGTTTCTGTCGACTGATAATAGCAATAGAATCGATCCAGTCCTCGATGTTGATATCTGGTGGAGGACAGGGAGGCTGTACGGGACCGTCACCGATTTTGACGCCCGCGACATCTCCTGTGAATATATTATCTCCTAGTTGCCACGCGATGTGGTGTTTGGCATGCCCAGGTGTGTGCAGGCTTTTGATTTGTGTATCTCCGAATTGAAGCATTTCGTCATGGTCTACTTCTACCAATTGTGATTTAGCGATGGGTTTCATCTCTCCCCAAAGGCTGTCCATCTGATCCTGATAGATTTGGCGTGCTGATGCCATGAGACGATTGGGATCTTCTATGTTTCTAGCGCCAAATGGATGAACATAGATTTTGGCTCCTGTTTCAGCAAATGCCCATGCTGCACCCGCATGGTCTAAATGAATATGGGTGAGTAGGACGTGTTTGATGTCTTCTAGTCGAAAGCCTTTTGCCTCAATGGCTTGTTTCAAAACAGGAAAAGTAGAATGTGGCCCAGTCTCGATTAGTATTGGCCCATCCGTGGTAGGGATTAGATAGGCTGCTATGGCGTGATCTAGATTTTTGAACTGGAGGTCTATGATGTCTATTGGGATCATTGAGATACTTGTTTATGTTAATATACAGATATGGATCAAGCCTGAAAAGGGACTGCCTAAATTTCCATTTAAGAGAAGTAGGTTTTTGGTTTTTTTTGTAACTTATAGTCACACGATTACCTACGCGTATGGCACTAGTGAAGTTTATGAATCTCTCTTTAGAAGACAAGATTCAACATTTGTATGAGAATGCTAGTTTTGTAACTGATATTCGATACTATCAGTACAAGATCAATTTGTTTTTACTAGAAGGGGTATATTATGAGGTATTTGTGTTTCACAAGGATGTTCAAATCAAAAAAATCACACCTCTGAACTACCAGAGCAGTACGATAGGTTTTTATCTCGATCAGATCAAATTACCACAATGGGTTTAGGCTCTGATATCCAACCGTCTTGCCAAGTCTTGAATTGCATTTTCTTCCTCTTCTGAGATGCCATCTGCAATGTTTGCAAAGAGATACATAGTCTCTAGTACAAACTCTTGATCTAATGGACTCTCTTTAATACTATGATGTAGAGCGTTGAGGAATTTTTTCTTCCATTTGTCTACATTATCTAGAAGATACCGAATCTCTGTGCGAAAGGATAATGCTATCATGTCCCGGTCGTCATTCGGGGATTTTACGAATTCAGCGGCAAGTCCTCTAGTTGCCATGATGATGCCGTCCCACTCTTCTCTATCTAGCACTCCATCGCTCATGCAGACGAGTAGTGCTGGGTAGAGTTTGGTAAGGTAGACGAACTGATCTTTGGGGATATTGATTCTACGATTGTGAATGTACTCTTTGTAGAGTTGGTGAATTTGCTCGTCCATGTAACTGTTGATTTGAGCATAAATTAATTAAAATCACCATTATTACGTTTGTATAGCGGGTTTATTCGACGGATGCGGTCAGGCTGTCTACCAGTGGCACCATTTGCAAGTAGCGGTCGTACCGGTAGAGAATGTCTTCTACGTATTCGACAGGCTCACTACCTCGGCAGTACCCAAAGGTGACGACTGGATCTTCGAAGTATTTTTTCTTTGATTTGAGTTTTAAATACTTCGCTACATTTCCATCCCAAAGGAGGGTGTCAGCACCATATTTTCTAGCTAGTTTGACAGCATCTCGGACATGTCCATCTCCTACGTTGAAGGAGCCTAGGACAAATTTGACACGTTCGTCAGGGTTTGGAATCTTGTACCACTTTTCCTCTAGCCATAATAGGTGATCCGTGCCTGCTTTGAGGTTTTGGTTCGGATCAAACAAATTAGATACACCGTAAGCGGCTCCAGTTCGAGGCATGATCTGTAATAGGCCGCGGGCACCTATCCATGATTTGGCACTTGGATCGAAGCGTGATTCTTTAGAAATCTGTGCTGCTAATAGTCTCCAGTCCCAGTTGATTTTATCGGCGTAGTGCTTAATCAGGCTATCGTAAGGAGATAGATTATCACTATCTGTAGAGTAGTAGGCGCTGTTGACGATGACTTTATTGACAGAGTAGTTTTTATAGTACTTGTCATAGAGTGCATAGTAGTCATTGGTTCTTTTCATTTTGACTAGCCAGTCGTTGATACTTTTTAGGAGTTCGGGAGAAGTTTTTCTCACACCCCATGCTATTTCTTGTGGGAAACTCACAGCGGTCTCCACATCGAGTATAGAATGATATCTGGCACTGACTTGGGCAATATCTTCGTCTGCTACTGTATAGGCGATTTCTCCGTTTGCTACCATCTCGATGATGGATTCTGTTTCCAAATCTTCTGTTTCTATGACGATTTTGATATCTCCTCCGATTTCATTCGATAGGTTTTTTAATCTAGGGATGTATGAAGAATTTGGCCTAACGTGTATGGTCTTGTCTTTGAGTTCAACAGGGTTTCTAATCAGCGTTTTTTCAATTTCATGTAGTTTCATGTCTCGCCAGTTGGCAGGCTTGCGCTGTACGAGCATTTGTCTAACGAGGTGCAGTGGTTCGGTGAAATCGATGTGTTTTTTTCGTCCTGAGGTGATGGTTAGGTTACGAGCGATGACGTCTCCTTCCCCTTTGTTTAGTTTTTGAAAACTTTCTGCTATGTCTCTTGTGATGTTGAATTTGAGCTCTACGCCTATGGAACTAGCGAACAATGACATGAGGTCATATTCATACCCCATGGGTTCGCCTCGGTATAGGAACATTCCGCTAGAGCTGTTCTCTACGATGGCTGTGAGATAGCCTCGCTCCTTGATTGCAGCTAGATCGAATGCTATAGCCCCATCGGGATCTATCTCTTGGATTTCCAAATCGGTGGACTGATTGTTAGGACTTTGGCAGCCCAAAAAGAACAGGAAGAATAGAGGTAGAAGGGGTATAAAGTTAAATTTCATATATCAGTGAAAGGTTGAAGTTTATGGGACAATAAACTTACAGGTAGCCTAAAGGTACTGATTTATAAAGGATTTGATAAAGTCTATACTCTCAATTTTATTTTCAAGGAATCCGTTGTGGCCAGCTTTGGGTAAAATAATGGAATCTCCTTGCGGGATCAGATCTATCATTTGTTGGGATGTTTCTAACCGTACTGCCATATCTCGTTCTCCTGCTATGACAAATACAGGCGTGTCCGATGTGGCTAGAATAGAGGTGCGGTCAGGCCGGTGTTTCATAGCCATCGCATAACCAATGACACTTTTGGCGGGAGTCTTGCAGGCTGCTTGTTTGATCTCTTCGATTTCATTGGCTAGCCGTTGGCGATTTTCAGGCGCGAATAGACCGTCCACGAATGAGTTCATAAAGCTTTCTACACCATGATCGAGAATATATTCTTTGACTTTGTCTCGGACTTTCTTTTTTTCTTCATCGTCGGCATAAGTAGAGGATGAAAACAAGCCGAACCCTAAGATGCTGTCAGCATAATTGTCTGCTAAGGATAATGCTACATATCCTCCGAGTGAGTGACCGATGACGAAGTATTCGTCGATCCCATTCATAGAGAGTTCTTCATGTACGAGATCTGCAATGTCGTCAATACTAAAATCTTCTATGGTTAGTGGGGAAGAACCATGACCTGGGAGGTCTACTAAAGCTATTTCATAGTGTTCGGATAGTGCTTCGGCATAGTCTTTCCAGATTGCATGCGTTTCACAATACCCATGAAGGAAAACGATACTCGTTCCAGAACCAGATATTTTGATATTCATGGTTTAAGCAGGGACGGTGTCTAACATTTTTTTGGCAGATAGGTAAAGCCCTTCTGGATCAAATCCGCAATCGCGCTGTAGTTCGAGTTGCGTACCGTGCTCAATGATTTCATCGGGTATTCCGAGTCTCACGACTTTGGATTGATAGCCATGGTCTACCATGAACTCTAAGATCGCCGAGCCAAATCCACCTTGCAAAGACCCATCTTCTACGGTGATGACATGGCTGTGCTTTTGGAATATTTCGTGGAGGAGTTTTTCGTCCAAAGGTTTGACGAATCGCATATCATAGTGCGCTGCAGCAATATCTTCTTGGGAGAGACGCTGAGTAGCTTCTATGGCGTAGTTGCCCACATGTCCGAAAGTTAGATAAGCTAGTTCGTCACCATCTTTTATTTTTTGACCTTTGCCGATTTCTATCTTTTCGAAAGCAGACTTCCATACTGGCATCACACCATTGCCCCTCGGGTATCTGATCGAGATAGGTCTAGCATTCTCTGGCAACTGAGAACTATACATCATGTTGCGGAGTTCTTTTTCATTCATGGGAGCGCAGATGACCATGTTAGGAATGCATCTAAAATAGGCAATATCATAGCATCCGTGGTGGGTAGGTCCGTCAGCGCCTGCAAACCCTGCTCTGTCGAGACAGAAGACCACGTGTAGGTTTTGGATGGCTACATCATGAATGACCTGATCATAGGCGCGCTGCATAAAGGTCGAGTAGATGTTACAGAATGGAACTAAACCTTGTGTTGCAAGGCCTGCAGAGAAGGTCACGGCATGTTGTTCTGCAATACCTACGTCAAAGGCACGTTCTGGCATAGCCTTCATCATGATATTGAGTGATGACCCAGAAGGCATGGCTGGAGTCACTCCCATGATTTTGTCATTGGTCTCCGCCAACTCCACGAGCGTATGCCCAAAAACCTCTTGGTATTTGGGTGGCTGTGGTGTCTCGTACACTTTTTTGTATATCTCACCAGTGAGTTTGTCGAAGGTGCCAGGTGCATGCCACTTGGTTTGGTCTTTTTCGGCGAGTGAGTAGCCTTTTCCTTTTTTGGTGAGGACATGTAGGATTTTGGGTCCTTTGATGTCTTTCAGGTCTTTTAGGACGCTGACCATGTGGTTGACATCATGACCATCGACCGGTCCAAAATATCTTAGATTGAGAGATTCAAAGAGGTTACTTTGTTTGAGTAAAAACGATTTGATACTGCTTTCAAAGTTCGCAGCGATCTCTCTGGCATTTGGGCCGAACTTACTGATTTTACCAAGGACTTTCCACGCTTCGTCCCGTAGTTTGTTGTAAGTGTGAGAGGTAGTGATGTCTGTCAGGTAGTCTCTAAGTGCACCGACATTAGGATCGATAGACATGCAGTTATCATTGAGTATGATGAGCAGGTTGGAGTTAGAAACTCCAGCGTGGTTCATCGCTTCGAATGCCATTCCTCCTGTCATTGCACCATCGCCTATGACGGCTATGTGATGCTTGTCTGTCTCGTTTTTGTAGAATGAAGCTTCGGCCATACCTAGTGCTGCTGAGATAGAGGTAGAAGAGTGCCCTACGCCAAAGGCATCATATTCGCTTTCTTTTCTTTTTGGGAATCCCGACAGACCGCCATATACGCGGTTGGTATGAAAATTTTCTTTTCGCCCTGTCAGTATTTTATGTCCATAGGCCTGATGCCCAACATCCCAGATGAGCTGATCCACCGGCGTGTTAAATACGTGGTGCAGTGCGACGGTGAGTTCTACCACGCCCAAACTTGCCCCAAAATGTCCGCCATAAACCGAAACCGTATCGATGATATACTGGCGCAATTCTGACGATAACTGCACCAATTGGACAGCATCTAGGTCTTTCATGTCGTCAGGTGTATCGATTCCTGCTAACAACTTTCCCGGCTCTACTTGCATGACTTTAAATCTAAGATGATAAAACCAAAGCGCCAAAAATGTACCTTATATTGGAGCATTTGGTTTTGGGGGAGCAAAAATAAACAGAATAAGTTATTTAATTTACAACTTCAAATTTTCAAATTATGATATACAGAATATTGTTTCTCATTATGCTTCAATTGGTTGGCTCTGTGACAATGGCACAGCAGAGTGGGACAGACAGTTTGTCCAACGAGACTGCTGTGAGTTTAGATGTGATGATTGGCCAAATGATCATGACAGGAATAGGTGATCAATCTTATTTAGAATCTGATGCTCTTATTTTGGATGAAATCAAAGAAGGAAAAGTAGGAGGGGTGATTTTCTTTGAAAAAAATATCAATAGTAAAAGTCCTGCTCGCCAGCTCAAACGTGCTATCACGATGTTGAAGGAGGAAGCAGACATCCCTCTATTCGTGAGTATCGATGAAGAAGGAGGAAGGGTCAACCGACTGAAACCCAAATATGGTTTTCCAGAAACTAAGACGGCAGAATGCCTTGGTAAGCTTGACAACCTAGATAGTACTAGGTTCTATGCTAACGCGACAGCATATACGCTGCATGAGTTAGGGTTTAACCTGAATTATGCACCAGATGTAGATGTAAACGTGAACCCAGAAAACCCCGTGATTGGTGAAATTGGTCGAAGTTATTCGGCTGACCCCTATCAGGTAGCTCGACATGCGAGTGCGGTAGTAGGCACTCACAGAGAGAATCAGGTTTTGACTGTACTCAAACACTTTCCGGGTCATGGTAGTTCGCATGCAGATTCACATTTGGGGGTAGCAGACGTGACAAAGTATTGGGAGATGAGCGAACTAATGCCGTACAAATACATGTTGGATTCGGGCATGGTGGATGCCATCATGAGCGCACATATTGTTAATAGGCACTTTGACCCGAGTGGTTATCCTGCTACGTTATCTCCAGTGATTATTCAGCAAGTATTACGCGGTTTGTTGGCTTATGACGGAGTGGTGTTTTCGGATGATATGCAGATGCATGCTATCTCGAAGAATTATGGTATAGCTGAGTCAGTTCGTTTGGCGATCGACGCAGGGGTGGATGTCGTCATGTTCGCGGGTAATGTCCCTGACAATGAAAAGAAGTCTGCAACAGACATACATGCTATCATAAAGGACTATGTCGAGCGTGGTGAAATATCTGAGGAGCGAATCAAAAAATCCTATGAGAGAATCATGCGCATGAAAAGCAATTTGTGATTTACCTTTGAACTCTAAAATTCACCAACTATTACATCATGAAATCGATAAACAAATTATTGCTCGTTCTACTGGTTCCTTTTACATTGTCTTGTGGAGATGATGATGATCATACGGCTCAAGCAGGTCTTTGGCTGGCCAAGGAAGACGGAGTGGTTAGATCTGGTTGCGACTTAGAGTCCAACGATGGCCCTGTGAGCTGTCCTCGCACAAGTAGTACAACAGCATGTGTTACCTTAAATTTGCGTCAGACAGATGTATACACGTTGAATGTGAGTTTAGACGGAGGGGCTACCATAGCAGAGGCTGGAGAGTACGAAATCTCAAGTGGAAAGATCAAACTATGTCCTTACGAACTAGAGAGTGATTGCTATGATGTACCTGTTGTTGATTCAGATTTTGATAGTATGACTATAGAACTCAATACTGAGTCTAATAGTTGCAAAGTACGTGTAGAAATGGAGAAGGTGTAATTTACCTTCTCTTTGTTCACTTAGGATTCGAGTCCTTTCTCTTTCATTTTGACAAACTCACCATAGCGTCGAGTGATCGCGATGATGAACCCAATCACCATTACGAGGGTGCCTATCCAGAGTACATTGATCATTGGTTTTTCGACCGCTTCGAGTATCACCCAGTCTTTTTGTGTTTTGTTTACCCCGATTTTGAAACTGTTGCTTTTTGGGTCGATTTCCGTGATGGTGAGCTTGACGCCTAGGTCATGGATGATATCAGAGAGCAGACCTGCTTGGTTGTTTTTGATGATGTAATAAGGCTCTGCGAGGTAGTCTCGATCACCGCCCTTCACTCGGATGTCTGCTTTGATGGCGACATCTCCTTCTCCTAGTGTCAGCCCGTCCAGTTCGGTCACCCGTTGTACCTTTTCGAGTGTGGCTACAAAATCATTGACAAAGAAGGGTTCGTCGAGTTGAGTCGTGATGATTTCTGTTTCGCTCCAGTCTGTCTCTTGATCTGGGTCTGGGAAGGTTCTCACATGCGTGTAAAGGTCAAACCCTAGTTTGCGCTTGATGTCAGGAGAAAAGACCGTCATGTTCATCTTTTCATTGATCTGCACCGTCGGGTAGAGGTCGAATGATGTTTCTCCCTTGGTATAAGCGATTTCGAAGTAGCTCGTCTCAGGTGTGATCAGGGTGAGAGTATCCCCCTGATGGAAAACAACTTCTTCATCTGAAGATAAGTCAACTGCAGCGATGGCTTGTGTTTCGTTGATTTGATTGATGTCATGGATGTTGACATAGCCAGGGAATCCCTCGATGCGTTTGCGTGTGCCTTTGTAGTTGAGAGAGTACTCTCCCATCTGGCGGTCTTCGTTCTGGAAGAGCAATAGATTCTTTTGGTTCACTTCGTCTGGAAATTCTTTGCTCCATACCAGTCCTGTTTGGTTGAGCGAGACGATTTTGGAGTAGCCTGAGGAGAACAATACTCCCAAGAGCATCATGGCGATACCGATATGACTGATGGCTCCACCTGACAAATTGATATTGGTTTTCCATCGATCCAATAAAATCTTGGCATTGGCGATGATGGAGTAGGTTCCTGCTGTCAGTATGAGGATGTAGGTGATGTTCTGGACTTTGAAAAGGATGATGATCGCTGCAGTGATGGCCAATGTGAGCACAATGGGTAGCAGTAGTGCATCTTTGAGTTTGGTTTTGTCCATTTTGTTCCACCAAAAAAACTGCCCCGTACCTGATAGAAGAGCGATCAATACGCCTCCCCAAAGCTGATACTGCGTGTAATATTCCACTTGATCTACAGGAGGAGCCATGTTGGAGTCAATCCCGACGAGCCCCACGAGGGCGTTCCACACAGGGATGGATGTAGGAATGATAACTTGGAATCCCATCAGACAGAGTACAGTTGCCCCCATGAATATCCAAAACTCACGAGAGTAGGTCGAGACTTCTTGTTCGTCGCTTTCGAGTTTTTTCCATGATCTAATGATCAAAAAGAGCGTCCCAAGGACAAAGGCCAGAAGATAAACGAGCAATTGTCCGGAGAGCCCCAAGTCTGTAAAGGAGTGAACAGACGAATCGCCCAAGATGCCGCTTCGGGTTAAGAATGTAGAATATACAATCAGCAAGAAAGCCGATACCGCAAGGATGATGGCTGATTTGAGTGCAGTGGTACTTTTCTTGAAGGCGATCATGGTGTGGATCGCTGCGATGAGAACGAGCCAAGGTACGTAGACTGCATTTTCTACAGGATCCCAGTTCCAGTAGCCGCCGAAATTGAGCGTTTCGTAAGCCCAGTAGCCGCCCATCAAGATCCCCACGCCTAGGACGACTGCTGAGAATAGCGACCAAGGCAAGGCGGGCCTGATCCATTCTTTGAATTTGCCCAACCATAGCCCAGCGATACAGTATGCAAAGGGAATCAGAGTCGTCGCAAAACCCAAGAACAAGGTCGGTGGGTGGATGACCATCCAGTAGTTTTGGAGTAGCGGGTTTAGTCCAGAGCCATCCTCTGGGATGAAGTCGGGGCTGGTTTTGAATATCGGTGCATCCATCGCATCACGTAGGAGGATGAATGGAGAACTGCCGATTTTGAGATTGAAAAGAACCACACCGAGGATCATCGATAGCAAAAATCCCTGTACGATAGCGAAGATGGCCATTACGGGGGCTTCCCAAAATTTGTTGGTACGGATGAGGACGAACCCTAGGATGACATTCCAGAAGATCCAAAGGAGGAAAGACCCCTCCTGCCCTTCCCAAAAGGCGGAGATTTGGTAGTAGACGGGGAGGACAGTCGAACTGTGGCTGTAAGCATAGTGGTACTCAAAGTAACCCCTGTTGATGATCGTGAAGAGCGTCGCGACGACCCCAAGAGCCGAGCCGCCATGTACCCAAAAAGCTATCCGGGCGAAACGCATCCAAGAGTCTTTGTCTGTAATCTCAGTAGATTGTACAGAACGAAAATAGCCGTAGGCCGACACCAAAGCACTGACGAATGCAGCGATGATCAAAAAGTGACCCAGAGAGCCAATGAAATAATGCATAGGGGAAAATTAAACGTCGTTCACTTCGATGGTTTCTTCCTGATATTTGGAAGGGCACTTCATCAATATTTTGGATGCGAGAAAATGGTCGTTTTGGAAGTTGCCAACTACCACGACCTGCTCTGATCGTAGAAAGTCCGCTGGCATGGGTTCATTGAAATACACGCGTTGCTCTTCGTTGTTGTTGTCCACGAGGACAAAAGAGAAGGCCAGTTTGTTGGGAGAATCTTGGATGCCGACGATCTCACCGTGCGCATCTTTTTTGAGCTGACCTACCACGTGGATTTTCTTGCTGTCACCATCCTCTGCCATGGCACGTGCATCGTCAAATCCGACATAAGTACTGGCGTCTCCAGCGGTAGAGATGATCACCATGATGGCTGCTGCGATCACTACGATTCCAAAAATATGAGACTTCTTCATATCAATCCTGCTTTGCTTCTGTCAATTCGTCTTCGAGTTTGGTGACTTTTTTGTCCAGGCGGACGAGGTAAATCACCATGCCTGCAAAGATGGTCATTACCACCGCAACTACTACGTAAATCTTACCGCTTTGTCGCATGATATCCGCCATTTCCACCCGTTGATTGGTGTAGTCGTCTTCGGTGACTTGGTATTTTTCATCTTGGGCTGTCGCCTGTAGGCTCAGCGTGAGGAGGAGTACAAAAAGTAATTTTTTCATGTGATCATCAAAGGTCTTGTGTGAGGCGAATGTCTTGGATACGAATCTTGATCGAGGCAAACCATACGCCCATGAGTGTCCAGCCGACGATGGCTGGGTAAAATATCATTCTTAGTTTTCCATCCAGGTCAAAATAGTTGAAACCAGGGTTGCCACCGTTGCCTGGATGCATGGAGTCGGTCAGGCGTGGTAGAATGAACAGCAGCGGGATCATCGCGAAGTACGCGAAGATGTTGTAGACCGCAGAGATTCTGCTGCGTTGTTGGGCATCTTCGAAAGAACTGCGGAGGATGAAATAGGCAAAGTAGATCAGCAGTGCGATCGCAGAAGCGTTTTGCTTTGGGTCTCCACTCCAGAACTCTCCCCAGGTGTATCGAGCCCAGACCATGCCAGTCACGATACCGAGCACGCCGAATAGACAACCTGCTTTGGCATACGCTTCGGCCCGGATGTCGAAGTACTCATTTTTGCTCGATAGGTATCGGAGCGAATAGACTAGGGATCCTGTCAGCAGGATGATCATCCCAAACCACATGGTGACGTGGTAGTACAGGTTTCGGATGGTCTCGTTGAGGATGGCGAGACGGGGAACCTCCATCAGTAACCCGCCCAAGAGTGCATAGGCGGTGAGCAGCACACCCAAGATTTTCCACCAAGATTTTTTAATTGAAAACATATTAGCTTCTCCATAGGTAGGGAAACAGCAGATAGGCCAGCGTCCCTACGATCATATCAATTGCGAGCAAAGTTAGTAACTCATCGAGACTTTCGGAGCGTGCAATCCCATCTATTGCATTTCGCGAAAGCTTGATGATCATTAATAGGATAGGTATGATGACTGGGAAGGAAAGAATGGCCATGAGCATGCCGTTGTTGTCTGCCTTGGAGGCGATTCCAGACATCAGCGAGAGTGTCGTGGCGAACCCAACCGTGCCTGCTAGAATAATAAGGAGAAAGAAACCGGGGTCTTGCACACGATTACCGAGCACGAGGCTAAACACACCGAAGGCCAAGATGGAGAGTAGGATGAGCAAGCCAGAGTTGTAGATGATTTTGGATAGGATGATGCTTTGTGGGCGAACTAGGTTGAAGTAGTAGAGCTGCCGACCTTCCTTTTCTTGGATGAAGCTTTTGGCGACTGTGCTGATGGAGGTGAACAGGATGATGATCCAGTAGAGCGCATTCCAGCTAAACTGATCGACTCTGGCATGTAGCACCTCGAAGGATAGGTAACAGATGAAGATTGTAGAAAAAGTATACAGCAGTATGCCGTTGAGGGCATATTTGTGCCTCCATTCGAGTACGATATCTTTCCACAGCAGTGCTTTGATCTCTTTGAGCATAACAGGACGCAAATTTAGAGCAAGATTTGCTATAACTTTTCACTTTGATAATTTAAAGCTTTGGATTGCGGGTCAATCCCCTTAGCATTGTATTTATTTAGTATTATAGAAAATTTAAATGGAAACTATACTCGTAACTGGCAATGCCGGATTTATCGGTTACCACCTTTCGAAACGATTGCTTGATGATGGTTACAAAGTCATCGGTATAGACAATATGAATGACTACTATGATGTCAATCTAAAAAAGGCAAGGCTTGCTCAATTAGAAGCGTACGATCAGTTTTCTTTTTATCAAATCGGTCTAGAAGACAAAACTGGTTTGGAGCAAGTTTTCACTGAAAACACAGTGGACTATGTCGTTAATTTAGCTGCTCAAGCTGGGGTTCGGTATTCGATTGAGAATCCAGCAGCCTATGTCAATGCTAACTTGGTCGGCTTTGCCAATATTATTGAAATTAGCAAGAATCATAAAGTAAAGCAGTTTCTGTTTGCCTCTTCGAGTTCGGTATATGGAGCCAATGAGAACATGCCTTTTTCGGTACGAGACAATGTGGATCATCCGATGTCTCTATATGCGGCAACAAAAAAATCCAACGAGTTGATCGCGCATTCCTATGCGTCTTTGTTTGACCTGCCAGTGACGGGACTGAGATTCTTCACAGTATATGGCCCATGGGGTCGACCAGATATGGCTCTGTTTTTATTCACCAAAGCGATATTGGCAGGAAAAGAAATCAATGTTTTCAACGAGGGAAAAATGAAAAGAGATTTCACTTATGTTGGAGATATTGTCGAGGGGGTTTATCGATTATTAAAAAAACCAGCTAAGAAGAATAGAGATTGGGATGGATCTCACCCTGACCCTTCGTCCAGTTATGCTCCATACAAAGTATATAATATTGGCAACAACGAGCCGGTAGAGTTGATGGATTTCATCAAAGCGATTGAAGCGAAACTGGGTATCAAAGCCAAAATGAATTTGATGCCGCTGCAACCTGGAGATGTACCTGATACCTACGCCAATGTGGACGCTCTTATGAAAGATGTTGGGTATAAACCTAATACCACGATCGAAGAAGGAATAGGAGCTTTCATTGATTGGTACAAAGAATATTATAAGGCCTAAAACCTAACGCTAACTATGAAAGGAATTATCCTAGCGGGGGGCTCAGGAACTAGATTACACCCTTTGACCTATTCGGTTAGCAAGCAAATACTGCCTGTATATGATAAACCAATGATTTATTATCCCTTGTCTACTTTGATGTTGGCGGGGATTCGAGAGATTCTCATCATATCTACACCACGAGACCTCCCTTTATTTAGGGACTTGCTAGGAGACGGAAAGAATTTGGGGTGTAGGTTTGAATATGCGGTGCAAGAAAAGCCTGAAGGTTTAGCACAGGCATTTATCATTGGCAAAGATTTTATTGGACAGGACAAGGTGGCTTTGGTATTAGGAGATAATATTTTTTATGCATCAGGTCTTTCTAAAAAATTACAAGCTGCAAGTGACATTACTGGTGGGCTTGTCTTTGCCTACCATGTCAATGACCCTGAGCGCTACGGAGTGGTGGAATTTGATGACAAAAAGAAGGCGATATCGATAGTCGAAAAACCAGAGCGACCTAAGTCTAATTATGCAGTACCAGGACTCTACTTCTATGATAATCAAGTCGTAGAGATCAGCCAGTCCATTAAACCAAGTTCAAGAGGAGAATTAGAGATCACATCGGTCAATAATGAATATCTGAAACAAAATCAGCTGAGTGTAGAGATACTAGACAGAGGGACGGCATGGTTGGATACAGGTACTTTTGCATCGCTGATGCAGGCGGGCTCCTTTGTACAGGTGATAGAAGAGAGACAAGGCCTGAAAATTGGATGCATAGAGGAGGTTGCATATAAAATGGGTTTTATTGATGTTCATCAGCTAGAGAAACTGGCAACTCCATTGGTCAAAAGTGGTTATGGAGAGTATTTGATGAATTTATTAAAGAGATAGAATGGAGATTAAGCCTTTACATTTACAGGGAGCGTATTCTCTACAACCGAAACTGTTTAATGACAACCGGGGATATTTCTTCGAATGGTTCAATGCTCGTAACTTTGAAAAGTTAACAGGCGTTGACTTTAAGCCTATCCAGTTTAACAGTTCTAGATCTGTGAGGGGAGTGCTAAGGGGGCTTCATTTTCAAGAAATGCCTTCTAGCCAAGCTAAACTAGTCGGCGTGACTCAGGGAGAGATTCAAGATGTGATTGTAGACTTGAGAGAAGGCTCTCCGACCTATGGTCAATATTATTCGGAGGTGATTAGTCAAGAGAAAAAGAATCAACTATTTGTGCCAAAGGGTTTTGCTCACGGTTTTTTGGTGTTATCTGAGACAGCAGAGATATTTTATGCAATTGATGACTACTATTCGCCAGAGCACGAGTGTGGGGTTATGTACAACGACGCTTCTATCGGTATCGAATGGCAGTTGCCAGAAAATGAAATTATCCTTTCGGAAAAGGATAAACTATACGAACCACTAACTAAAAGAACATTTAATTTTCAATACAATGGCTAAGAAAAGAGTACTTATTACAGGAGGAGCGGGATTCCTTGGTTCACATCTTTGTGATCGTTTTTTGAAGGAAGGGTGTCACGTGATTGCCATGGATAATCTGATTACAGGTTCTTTGGACAATATTCAACATTTGTTTCACAGAGAGGATTTCGAGTTTTACAATCACGATGTGTCGAAGTTTGTCCATGTGCCTGGAGACTTGGACTACATCATGCATTTTGCATCGCCAGCTAGTCCGATCGATTATTTGAAGATGCCTATTCAGACTTTGAAAGTAGGTTCTTTGGGTACGCATAATTTGTTAGGGTTAGCTAAGGCTAAAGGAGCAAGAATGCTCATTGCTTCTACTTCAGAGGTATATGGTGACCCTTTGGTTCACCCACAGACGGAAGATTATTGGGGTAATGTAAACCCTGTCGGGCCAAGAGGAGTATACGACGAGGCGAAGCGTTTCCAAGAGGCCATGACAATGGGGTATCATACTTTCCATGGTGTCGAGACTCGTATCGTGAGAATATTTAATACCTATGGTCCAAGAATGCGATTGGACGATGGTCGTGTATTGCCAGCATTCATCGGGCAGGCATTGAGAGGCGAAGATTTGACCGCATTTGGTGATGGTTCGCAGACGAGATCATTCTGCTACGTTGATGACTTGGTAGAGGGGATTTATCGATTGCTGTTAAGTGATTGTGCTGACCCTGTCAATATTGGCAACCCAGATGAAATCACGATCAATCAGTTTGCGGAAGAAATTTTGAAATTGACGGGTAGCAAGTCTAAGATTATCTATAAACCATTGCCTATGGATGACCCAAAGCAGCGTCAACCGAACATCACCAAAGCAAAGGAGCTTTTGGGTTGGTCACCGCAATTTTCAAGAAGTGAAGGTTTGAAGCCTACTTTGGAGTATTTTAAGGATAAAGTGAAATAAAATGGATATAAAAGTTGGCGTTATTGGCTTAGGCTATGTTGGCTTGCCGCTAGCAGTCGCAGCAGCAGAACAGTACGAGGTGATTGGTTTTGATATCAATCAAAAGCGTATCGATGAATTGGTGGCAGGTCATGATCGAACTGGTGAGGTGAGTCAGCAAGGCTTGTCTTCATCTTCAGTACGTTTTAGTGCGGAAGCACAGGATTTGGCATCTGCCAACTTTTATATAGTGACCGTTCCTACACCTATAGATGAAAACAACAATCCAGACCTTTCGTTGGTGGAGAAAGCTTCTGTTTTGGTAGGCAAGTATCTCAAAAAGGGAGATATAGTAGTCTATGAGTCCACAGTGTTTCCAGGATGTACAGATGAGATTTGTAAACCGATATTGGAGAGAGAATCTGGTTTAGTTTTCAACCAAGATTTTTATCTAGGGTATTCTCCAGAGCGCATCAATCCAGGAGACAAAGAGCGAGGTGTCAAAGAAATTTTGAAAGTCACAAGTGGCAGTACGGAGGAAATTGCCGCTCGTATCGATGCGTTTTATGCCTCTTTTATTACGGCAGGGACCTATCGAGCGTCTTCCATCAAGGTCGCTGAAGCGGCTAAGGTTATTGAAAATTCTCAGCGAGATATCAACATTGCCTTTGTCAACGAACTCGCATTAATTTTTAACCGACTGGATATCGATACTGCTGAGGTACTAGAAGCCGCAGGTACCAAGTGGAATTTCCTGCCATTCAAACCAGGGTTAGTCGGTGGGCATTGTATCGGAGTGGATCCTTACTATTTGACACACAAAGCAGAGAGTGTAGGTTATTTGCCTGAAGTGATCTTGGCAGGTCGCCGCATCAATAGCAACATGGGCAAGTTTGTCGCACAGGAGGTCATCAAGCTGATGACAAAGAATCGTGTGGAGTTGGTGGATGCTCGTGTGCTGGTATATGGCATTACCTTCAAAGAAAACTGTCCTGATGTACGCAATACTAGAGTCATTGATATCATTGAAGAGCTACAGGAGTACAACATCCAAGTAGAGGTTTTTGATCCGCTAGCCGATGCTGCAGAAGTGAAAGAAGAGTATGGAATAGCGTTGGTTTCTGATGCTTCAGGAAAATATAGTGCTCAGATATTGGCTGTAGCTCACCAAGAATTTACGGAAATAGATTGGGAGAAGCAGTCTGAAAATAGCCTTATATATGACGTGAAGGGGATATTGCCACGAGGATTGGTTTCCGGGTTTTTGTAGGAAGGGAATAGATTTTAAGAATATAATTATTGTTGCTAGCTTTGCGGCGCATTTAACCCTGCAAACACGACTATTTTGAAGAACAATTGCATTTATAAGTACCATGAGTCTACAACACTCTGTTGTTGATAACCTATTCATGCGCAATTCTTAAAATTCAATTTAATTCACAATAATATCATACGAATAATGGACAGTAGGGTCAGGCACATTGCCAAAAGTATAACATGGAGAGTCATTGCATCAACAACGACTTTTACATTGACGCTGATTTTTTTTGGTAAGGCTGAAATTGCCATGGCGTCATGGTTGACTGCAGCAGAAACCTCCATCAAAATTGCCATCTATTATGTACATGAGCGAATATGGTTCAAGTTAAGTACAAAGCTTAACAACAAAATGAGGCATATTGCTAAGGCTATTACATGGAGGGTAATCGCATCGGGAACTACATTTGCCCTTGCATTATTGCTTTTTGAAGGGCATGATGATGCCGTGGAAAAAGCGACTTATATAGCACTCATAGAATCAGCTCTTAAATTGTTGTTTTATTATGGCCATGAAGAAGCATGGTATCGCATCAATTTGGGGCTAGACAATAGAGAAAAAAACAAGGTATCATCATGACCGAAAATATTATTCCTCATAGTCATTCGATTACCCAGATGGATCGCATCAAAAAATTAGGCTACAAGCCTTTTTTGATTTGGTTTGTGGGGATGTCTGGGTCGGGAAAATCGACGCTTGCAAGCGCTCTCGAAGAAAAACTATTTGCGGATGGACGAAACACCTATATATTGGATGGGGACAATATTCGTAGTGGTCTAAACAAGGATTTGGATTTTTCGGACGAAAGCCGAAAAGAGAACATCAGAAGAATCGCCGAAGTGTCTAAATTGTTTGTCGATGCGGGGACGGTGGTTTTGACGGCATTCATCACTCCTTTTGCCGAAGAGCGAGAGAAAATCAAGCAATTGGTAGGTTCAGACAATTATTTGGAGGTGTTTGTGGATTGTCCGCTCGAAGAATGTGAAAAACGAGACGTCAAGGGACTTTATGCCAAAGCGAGAAGAGGAGAAATTAAGAACTTCACGGGCATAGATTCTCCATTCGAAAAGCCGATCAACGCTGATGTCGTGGTGGAATCGCACAAGGTATCTATTGCCGAGGGCGTAGAGGCTATTTATAAAATTGTAAAAGAAAAAATCAACATACATGAGTAACTACAATCTTACGCATATCAAAGAGCTTGAAGCGGAAGCGATTTATATATTAAGAGAAGTTTTCGCACAGTTTGAAAATCCAGCGATCCTGTTTTCAGGAGGGAAAGACTCGATCTGTGTCGCTCACTTAGCACGCAAGGCATTCTTCCCTGCCAAAATTCCTTTCCCATTTGTACATGTGGACACTGGGCACAACTTCCCAGAAACGATGGAATTTAGAAACCAGTATGTTGAGGAACTTGGTGTGAAGCTGATTGTAGGATCGGTACAAAAGTCCATCGATGACGGTGCTGCTACTGAGGAAAAAGGCAAGAATGCCAGCAGAAATGCCATTCAAACGGTCACACTACTAGATACGATCGAAGAACATCAGTTTGATGCTTGTATTGGCGGTGCACGTAGGGATGAAGAAAAGGCCCGAGCGAAAGAGCGATTCTTCTCCCACCGAGACGAATTTGGTCAGTGGGACCCTAAAAACCAGAGACCAGAGCTATGGAACATCTTCAACGGCAGATGCCATCAAGGAGAAAACTTCCGAGTTTTCCCATTGAGCAACTGGACAGAAATGGATGTATGGCAGTACATTTTGTCGGAAAACATCGCCTTGCCATCGCTTTACTTCGCGCACGAGCGACAAGTCATCCGCAGAAGCAACACGTGGTTGCCGGTATCTGACTTTATCACGATAGCGGATGACGAGGAAGTAGTTACTAAGAAAATTCGATTCAGAACCTTGGGAGATATTACCATCACCGGAGGAGATGAATCAGATGCCGATACATTGGAGAAAATCGTAGACGAGGTAGCTTCTGCCAGACAAACCGAAAGAGGTAACAGAGAGGATGACAAACGCTCAGAAACCTCCATGGAGGACAGAAAGAAGCAGGGGTATTTTTAACCAACGCTAACTTTTAACCACTAACTAACCTGAATTTAGGATGAGAGATTATTCGCAATATCAAGTCTGGAATGAAGCTGTAGACTTTGCTGTTTCAGTGTATCAAAACACCCAAAAATTTCCGTCAGAAGAAAAATTCGGATTGGTGTCACAGATGAGGAGGGCAGCTATATCAATTCCTTCAAACATTACCGAAGGGTCAAGTAGATCTTCAGAAAAAGAATTCTCTAGGTTCTTAGAATTTTCACTAGGATCCTCTTTTGAATTGAAAACACAAATGATAATTGCCAACAAATTAGACCTTCTTGAAAAAGAAGCTTTCAGTAACAGCATTTTAGCACTAGACTCGATTGGCAAACAATTAAATGGTTTAAGAAATTCCTTGAAATAATAGTTAAAGTTAACAGTCAATAGTTAACGGTGAATAGAATATTATGACACAAGAAAAAACAACACCTCACGATAACAAAGGTTACCTCAACATGGAACTTCTCCGATTCACTACTGCAGGTAGTGTCGATGACGGAAAGAGTACCCTGATTGGTAGATTGCTATATGATTCAAAATCGATATTTGCTGATCAACTAGAGCAAGTAGCCAAATCAAGTGAGCGAAAAGGGCTCGATCATACAGATTTAGCCCTTTTGACAGATGGGTTGAAAGACGAAAGAGAGCAAGGCATCACCATTGATGTGGCCTATAGATACTTCGCTACACCGAAAAGAAAATTTATCATTGCTGATACCCCGGGTCATATTCAGTACACTCGGAATATGGTGACAGGAGCTTCTACTGCCAACTGTGCACTGCTATTGGTAGATGCCCGAAAAGGAGTAATTGAGCAAACCAGAAGGCATTCTATCATTGCTTCTTTATTGAAAATACCGCACGTCATCGTGTGTGTCAACAAAATGGATTTGGTCGACTACAGTGAAGAAGTATTCGAAAAAATAAAAGAGGATTACGAAGCATTCGCATCGAAACTTGAGGTGAAAGACGTTCGTTTCATTCCGATCTCTGCGCTCAACGGCGACAATGTAGTGAATCGCAGTGAAGAAATGACTTGGTATGAAGGGTCTACGTTGCTATACACCTTAGAAAACATTCACATTGGTAGTGATCACAACCACATCGATTGTCGCTTTCCGGTGCAGAATGTCATCCGACCAAAAACCGACAAATACCACGACTATAGAGGCTATGCTGGACGTATCGCTAGTGGTGTGTTCAAAGCTGGGGATGAAGTCACAGTGATGCCTTCTGGTTTTAGTTCCAAGATCAAATCCATCGATACTTATGATGGAGCAATTGATGAAGCATTTGCTCCTATGTCAGTAACGATACAGTTGGAAGACGAGATCGATATTGGACGTGGCGACATGATCGTTCGTACCAACAACAAACCAGAGGCAATACAAGACATCGAAGTGATGGTTTGCTGGCTCAATGGTAAAGGGCCGAAACCTCGTGCAAAGTATATCCTGAGACATACGACTTCAGAGGTGAAAGCGATGATCAAGGACATCACCTACAAATTGGATATCAGTACACTCCATAGAAATGAGGAGGACAAAGAAATCGGTGCAAACGACATTTGTAAAATGCAGTTGAGAACCACCAAGCCTTTGTTGGCAGATTCTTATTCCAAAAACAGAATTACGGGGAGTTTAATTCTAGTAGACGAAGGGACGAATGAGACTGTCGCTGCAGGGATGATTGTTTAATCGAATTGAAAATACTTAACGAACCATTGACTACTTGAGTCAATGGTTTTTCTATTCTTATGGATTTGAACCAACTTTTAGAAGTCGCCAAAGTAGCTGCCAAAGATGCCGCTGTTGAGATTTTAAAAATATACGAAACAGGGGACTTCTCCGTAGAAGCTAAGTCTGACGACTCTCCTTTGACGAAAGCAGACAAAGCCTCACACCTTGCCATCGTAGCACATCTGGAGAAGACCGGTTTGCCAATCTTAAGCGAGGAAGGCAGAGCCATTCCATACAGTGAACGAAAGGACTGGGATTATTTCTGGATGATCGATCCATTGGATGGAACCAAGGAATTTATCAAGCGCAATGGGGAGTTCACAGTTAACATTGCTTTAATTCACCAAGGACAATCTATTCTTGGCGTAGTACAAGTGCCTGTAAAGGGCGAATTGTATTTTGCAATTCAAGGTAAAGGGGCTTTCAAAGAACTAAACAATGAAACAACCGAACTGCAAGTAAATAGAATCAACTTGCAGGACCCAGGCTTGAAAGTAGTTGCTTCGCGTTCGCATCTTTCGGACGAGACACAGGTCTTTATGGATGGACTAAACAATCCAGAGATCGTGAGTATGGGGAGCTCTCTCAAGTTACTGGCTGTGGCAGAAGGAGCAGCCGACCTATACCCACGATTCGCCCCTACCATGGAGTGGGACACTGCCGCAGCACAGGCCATTGTTGAAGAGGCAGGAGGTGTAGTGACTATTAAGTCAATCTCACAATCAGTTCTTTACAATAAAGAAGATTTGCTGAACCCACACTTCTTGGTTTCTTGTACAATAAAAAGGTGATGTAAGAGCTGAGGCGGTAGAGAGGAGCTTTAACATTAATTTCAAATTAAAAGACGAATCCCTTCGATAGAATTTTTTACCTTGCGCAAAATTTAAATTAACTATGAGGCATCTTGTGTGCATGCTGTTGATTGCGACAGTGTTTTTTTTAAGTAATGATACGCTAGCTCAGAGTCCTAGTTTACAAAACATTAGTAGTGTCAATGTAGATGATTTATCAGATGAACAAATAAAGCAGTTCATAGGGAAGGCAGAGTCCAGTGGATATTCTGAGGATCAACTGATGATGATGGCCAAGACTCGTGGTATGAGTGAGTTACAAATACAGAAACTCAGAAAAAGAGTAAGCGATTTGAAGTCAGGGTCAAATAATTCTCAAACTGCAAATATTGATCGCTTGAGAGATACAAACCAAAGTCAAGGATCTCAAGAAAATGGAGGAGCATTTGATCCTTTTGATGCAGTTAAAGATGAAAAACCAGATTCTATCGATGGCTTGAGCATTTTTGGTCAAAGTTTTTTTGAAAACAGCTCTTTATCTTTTGAAACGGGACTCAATATGCCAACTCCTGCTAACTATGTAATAGGACCAGGAGATGAGGTGATTATTGATATATGGGGAGCGTCAGAAAAAACCTATCAAATTGTCGTTTCGCCCGAAGGAGCGATTCGCATACCTAATTTAGGTCCTATTTATATTACGGGCTTAACCATGGATAAGGCGAAGGCCAAGATTGTTTCCAGACTGAAAAGGATATATAGTACAATAGGAAGAAGTTCCAATGCTGATGTGACTTTAGGACAAACGCGCTCTATCAATGTACATGTCATTGGTCAAGTTAAAAAGCCAGGGACATTCACCTTATCCTCTTTTGGGACAGCATTTAATGCATTGTACAGTGCAGGTGGCCCCTCTAAAGATGGCTCTTTGCGTCAGGTTGAAGTTTATCGAGCAAAGGAACTTATCTCAACGTTGGATGCATATGAATTTATGATTCGTGGTACAGGAGAGAACATTACTTTACAAGATCAGGATGTAATAATAGTAAGACCTTATATCAGCCGTGTAAAATTTACTGGTGAAGTCAAGAACCCAGCGGTTTATGAATTAACGAAAGGAGAAACATTTGAGGATTTATTGTTTTATTCTGGAGGCTTGACCAATATGGCATATCAGGGTGTAGTTAGTTTGCGCAGAATTGATAAAAATTTTAAAACAGTGCGTTCTCTTGAAATTGATAAAGCAGGAGAATTCGAATTGTACAATGGGGATGAAATAGAAGTTGGTAAAATCACGAATGAGTTTATCAATAGGGTCACAATAGAAGGGCCTGTAATGAACCCAGGTGAATATCAGTTAGAAGAAGGGATGACTTTGCTTACACTGATTGAGTTAGCGGACGGTGTTCGTGGTGATACTTTTATGGAGAGGGGGGTAATTATCCGTCAAAACGAGGACTTTTCATTAGCTAATATTTCATTTAATCCTAGAAAGTTATTGAGGGGAGAAGAGAGTGTGGTTCTACAAAGTAATGATGTGATAAAGTTACAGTCCATTTATGATTTGCGAGAACGATATAATTTGATTATTGAGGGAGAAGTACAAAAGCCAGGAGAGTTTGCATATATAGATGGGATGAAGGTTAAAGATTTAATCTTTCTTGCAGGAGGATTCAAAGAATCTGCCGCCAAGTCTTTTGTGGAAGTAGCCAGAAGGATAAACCCAGACAGTACAACAGATAAAAACAGCTCGGCTGAAATTTTCAATTTCCCAATAAGTGAAAATCTAGATATTTCCGAAAAGGATTCTAAGTTTGAGTTAGAGCCGTTTGATCTGGTTGTTATTCGTAAGAGTCCTTTTTATATCAAACAGGAAACTGTTGAGATAGAAGGAGAAGTTGAGTTTCCAGGTAAGTATGTGATCGAGAGAAAGGATGAACGAATATCCTCTATTTTAAAAAGAGCAGGTGGAGTATCTGATTACTCCTATGTTAAAGGAGCTACGCTTATTCGAAAGTCAGAATATTATAAGAAAAATGCTAGTGATCTAGGCTATGCTAATGATGCGATACGTGTGAGAAAGCAGGATTTGATAGAAATATTTAAAAGAGATACCCTGTTTTCAAATGAATCAGCAGTATTTAAACAAGAAGAAGCAATTGGAATAGAGCTTGATAAGATTATGTCTAATCCAGGTTCTAAATATGATTTGATTTTGAAGAAAGGTGATATCATTAGTATACCGAGACAACTTCAGACTGTACGAGTTCGGGGTAGTGTTTTGTACCCTTCAAATATTCGATATAATAAAGGTTCAGGGTTTAAAAAATATGTTGGTGCCGCTGGTGGATTTGACCAACAAGCCAAAAAATCTAAATCCTACGTGATCTATGCAAACGGATCAGCGGATCGAACTAGTAGTTTCCTTTGGATCAAGAATTACCCCAAGGTAGAACCAGGTTCGGAGATAGTCATCCCGCAAAAGCCAGAGAAACACCCCTTGTCAGCTCAAGCTTGGGTGGCACTGGCTTCTAGTGTGGCGACTTTAGCATTGGTAGTCACCCAAATTATTAAATAGATGTCTGAAGAAAAGAGGATGGTTCAGGATGACGAAATCGACTTGGTAGAATTGGCCAAAGCGATTTGGGTAGGACGTAAGTTTATTGCCAAAGTAACGGGTGTATTCATCGTATTGGGCTTGGTGATTGCCTTTACCAGTCCAGTAGAGTACGAAGCATCGACCAAGCTGTTGCCTGAGGCAACCGAAGGAGCCGCTCCTAGTCTAGGTGGCTTGGGAGGCTTGGCAGGGTTGGCTGGGATTGATATCAGCAGCATGTCCGGAGGTGGAGGGGTTTTGTCTCCTCAGTTGTACCCGGAGATTGTCAACAGCTTACCCTTCATTCTCGATGTGATGAACGATACGATCTATTTTGAAAGTTTAGACCTAAGAACTACTTCATTTGACTACTTTGAGAATGTAGCCAAACCTTCCATGTTGGGCTATTTGATGAAGTACACCATTGGCTTGCCTGGTTTGATCAAGTCTCTTTTTACAGAAGAAGAAATACTTAAAACAGATGTCAACCAGGGGTTTTACAGATTGACCAAGAGGCAATGGAAGTTGGTGGACAAATTTAAAGAGAGAATATCTTTGAGTATAGATGACGAAACAGGTCTAATATCAATTAAAGTAGAAATGCCTGATGCTTATGCAGGAGCTCAGATCACTAAAAAAATAGAAACTGAGGTAACAAAAGCAGTCATTAAATATAAGACGGATAAGGCAAAAGATAATTTAGCTTTTGTCGTTGAGACTTTTGAAGAAGCGAAAAAGGAATTTGAATCCGTGCAAGTAACATTGGCAAGAGCAACTGATAGGAACATGAATGTTTCATCTGCAACTGCTCAGATTGAGTTACGGAGAATAGAGAATGAGTATAATGTAGCCTTTGAAGTTTATAAGGGCTTAGCTTCTCAGGTGGAACAGGCAAAGATAAAATTGAAGGAAGAGACTCCAGTTTTTACTGTGCTAGAACCAGTAAGGATTCCAGAAGAAAAGAGTAAACCAAAAAGGGGAGTTATAATGATTTTGTTTACTTTCATTGGTTTATTTATTGGTGTTTCAACTGTATTTTTTAGAGAATTACTGAATAATGGATAAGATTAAATTTGCAATAATTGGCTGTGGGAGAATAGGATCACGTCATGCGGAACACATTGTTAATCAGGGAAGTATTGATTCAATTTGTGATATAGATCAAATGAAAGTTTTAGAATTTTCAGAGAGATATTCGTGCAATGGCTTCATAAGTATTGAAGAGATGCTGAGTAATACTAATGCTGATGTTGTTAGTATATGCACGCCTAATGGTTTGCACTTTGAACATACTATTGCTGCTTTAAGGGCGGGTAAACATGTTTTGTGTGAGAAGCCAATGGCTTTGAGTGTGGATGATTGTGGTAAAATGATAAGCGAATCTTTAAAAGCTAACAAAAGATTGTTTATTGTAAAGCAGAACAGATATAATCCCCCAGTAGCAGCTGTTAAGGATGCAATTGATAAGGGAAAACTTGGAAAGATCCTAAGTGTTCAATTGAATTGCTTTTGGAATAGAAATGAACAGTATTATGAAAATTCTTGGAAAGGCACTAAAAAACTTGATGGTGGTTCGCTGTTTACCCAGTTTAGCCACTTTGTGGATTTACTTTTTTGGATTGTTGGTGACGTAAAGGCTGTTCGTGGGTTTAATGGTAATTACATTCATGAAGGAATCGTTGAATTCGAAGATCATGGCGTAGCAATATTAGAATTTTATAATGGAGCACTTGGTACCATAAATTATACCACCAATAGTCATGGCGGTAACATGGAGGGCTCATTAACCATTTTTGGAGAAAAAGGCTCTGTAAAAATTGGTGGACAATACTTAAATGAGTTGGATTATCAAAATATTGAAGACTTTACAATTGAAGGTTTACCTCCTGGGAATCCTCCGAATAACTATGGTCAATATCAGGGTTCTATGTCTAATCATGGTGAGGTTTATCAAAATGTCGTTAGTGTATTGTCTGGTGAAGGGGAGATAGCAACTAATGGGTTTGAGGGTATGAAAACGGTTGAAATCATTGATAAAATATATTCGGCATCCAAATGGAAGGAGTTAAGCAAATAGAAATAGGCATTAAGGATGTAGATTTTGGTCAAAATGTTATTTTAGTCAAACCTGTTAATATCTATGGATGCAAAATTGGTTCAAATTCATTTGTTGGACCATTTGTGGAAATTCAGAAAGAGGTAATTATTGGAGATGGAACCAAAATACAATCCCATACTTTTATTTGTGAATTGGTTACGATTGGAGATAATTGTTTTATAGGACATGGAGTAATGTTTATTAATGACCTGTTTCAGGAAGGTGGCCCGGCTAGAGGAGACAAAACTAAATGGAAATCAACCAGTGTAGGTAATATGGTTTCTATTGGCTCGAATGCAACTATACTTCCTGTCTCCATATGCGATAATGTAGTAATAGGCGCAGGGGCAGTTGTGACCAAGGATATTGAAGAACAAGGGGTTTATGTAGGAAACCCTGCAAGAAAAATTAAATAATATGAAAGTTCCTTTTGTCGATTTACACGCGCAGTATTTATCTATCAAAGATGATATTGATAGCGCAATAGCCAATGTAATTTCAGAAACCGCATTTATTGGAGGCGAGCCTGTCAAGTCATTTGAGAAAAACTATGCTGAATTATATGGAGTGAAGCACTGTATTGGTGTAGCGAATGGCACAGATTCTTTATACATCGCCATGAAGATGCTAGGAATTGGTACCGGAGACGAAGTGATTACAGTTGCTAATAGCTGGATATCAACTTCGGAAACGATAGGACAAACTGGAGCCAAGCCAGTTTTTGTAGATATTGAACTCAATTATTTCACCATTGATGTAAATAAGATAGAGGAAAAAATCACGTCAAAAACCAAAGCCATAATTCCTGTTCATCTATATGGTCATCCAGCGGACATGGATCCTATTTTAGCGCTTTGCAAAAAACATAATTTAAAGTTAATAGAAGATTGTGCTCAAGCCCATTTTGCTGAATACAAAGGAAAGCGTGTGGGTCTTTTTGGAGATATTGCATCGTTTAGTTTTTATCCTGGGAAAAACTTAGGTGCTTATGGTGATGCGGGTTGTTTAATTACGAATAATGATGAGTTAGCGTTGAAATGTAGAAGGTATGCCAATCATGGTGCTCTTGTCAAGCATGAACACGACATTGAAGGGGTGAATAGCAGACTGGATGGTTTGCAAGCGGCTATCTTAAATGCGAAGTTGCCTTTTATCCTTAAATGGACTGATGCCAGACGTGGGCTTGCAAATAGATACTACGACATATTATCTGACATAGCTGGAATAGAATTGCCTTCAGAAGCCAGTTATGCCAAGCATGTATATCATCTTTTTGTAATTCGGTGCTCATCCCGTGATAAAGTACAGAAGTATTTAAGTGAAGCTGGTATTGGTACGGCTATTCATTATCCGACACCTTTACCTCTCATGAAAGCATATACTCATTTGGGATATAACGCTAGTACAATAAATATAACAGACAAGTATAGTAGAGAAATATTATCGATCCCCATGTACCCAGAATTGACTGAGGATATGCAGCTACACGTAAAGAATACGTTAGAATTGATATCAAAGTATTAGTCATTTGAAAGTCGAGATAAATAGACTTATCAATAAGTACTTTCGATCAGAGTTTTCTAAAAATGTACTGACGTTAGTAACTGGGACATCTGTGGCTCAGTTGATACCGTTACTTGTAGCACCCATATTGTCAAGGATATATACTCCAGATGATTTCGGTTTATTAGCACTTTACCTTTCGCTTGCTCAAATTTTAGGAGCAATTGCCAATGGAAGATATGAATTGGCTATAATTCTGCCTAAAAAAGACGAAGATGGCGTACGACTCACAGTATTGGCTATTCTTATTAGTGTATGTCTATCTATAGTCGTATTAATTGGTGTCTTTTTTGCAGGGGACTATGTAGCTCAATTATTAGGGGACGATCGATTGACCTCTTGGCTTTATTTTTTGCCTGTAAGTGTTTTGATGATTGGTTTGTTTAATGCACTATCGTATTATCATATCAGAACCAAGAAGTTTGGAAGTGTGGCAATGTCCAATGCATATAAGTCGTTAGGTGGTTCTGGAGTACAATTGCTTTTGGGTCTATTTCAGATTCTTAAATCAGGTGGATTAATAATAGGACAAGTAGGATCACATTTATTTGGGAATTTTAAACTGGTTAAAAAATTGTGGGAGAAAAGCAATGTGATACAAACAACAACAATAGATCAATTGCTGGCTTTGGGAAAGCGATACAAAGATTTTCCTAAATTTTCAGTGCTTGGAATTTTGGTCAATACTGTTTCACAGAACGTATCAAATATTTTTATTGCTAGGGTATTTGCTTTGTCCGATGTGGGATTTTATTCTCATGCTTACAAATATTTGGGGTTACCCCTTAATTTGATAGGAAATTCCATTTCGCAGGTTTTTATGCAGAAGTTAACTGAAAACAAAAACAGTATAAAAGAATCTAGACGGATATATTTAACTACTCTTAAAAGGTTATTTATTATTGGGGTAATCATTTTCATACCTGCCTATTTTTTATTAGAGCAATTGTATGTAGTGATATTTGGTGAAGATTGGAAAATGGCTGGTACATATGCAAAAATTCTTTTGCCAGTCTTTTTTTTGAGATTTTTGACTAATCCATTGAGTTATACTACCACGGCATTTGAAAGACAAAAAACGGCTTTGGCAATTCACTTTTTCTTGTTAATTGTTGTTATTCTAGTATTCGCTCTAACGTTTTTGTTGAGTTTGCCAATAATTTTATTTCTAAAAGCATTAAGTTTTTCATTAATAACCGTATACGCGCTGGCATTATTTATATACTATAAATTAATTGCACTATAATGATTTATAAAAATTTATTTAAAACAGTAAAAATATTAGGTGTTACAAGACTATTGCAGTATTTCTTTTTTCAAAAAATATTGAGAATAAATGGTTCAGTGCCTTGGCCAGTTCATTGGTCATCTATCGTAGTAGACCATAATAACATTCATATGAAATATTGGAGACCATTGTTGGGTTTTATGCCAGGCCAATATATTCAGGCTAAAAATGGAATTACGATAGGAGAAAATGTTAGGATTGGACCAGGGGTTAAAATTATCTCTGCAAGTCATGATATATATGATTATGATAAGCACGATAGTTCGGACCCAATAATCATTGGAAATCATTGTTGGTTGGCTGCAAACTGCGTTATTTTACCAGGAGTTAAAATAGCTGAACATACGATTGTGGCTGCGGGAGCTGTAGTAACAAAGAGTTTCTTAGAAGGAAATTGTGTATTGGGCGGAGTTCCTGCGAAAATCGTAAAAGTATTACATGATTATCAAGGAAAAATCACGTATTAAATGATAGCAATCATAATCGGAGGCTATGTAAACGGTTATTCCATGATTCAGGAATTAGCTGAAATGGGCGTGAAAGATATAGGTCTTTTGTATTATAAAGGGCAGCCTAGTAGATTAAGTAATAAACTCTCATATAAGCACGAGATAAGTAGGGAAACAAAGGACTTATACGAAACTTTGGACGCATTACGTAAACAATATCATAAGTTGGTTTTGTTCCCTTGCGATGAATATCAAATCGAACAACTTTATAGCATTAAAGATAAATTACAATCGTTTTGTTGTCTTCCATTTAATTCAAAGAACATCTTGGATGCAATGGACAAGGAATATCAATACAGTATTTGTAAGAAACTCAATATTCCATATCCCAAAACGCTTATTATTGATCAATCATTTAATTCAAGTGAAATGAATGATTTTCTGTTTCCTGTTATTGTTAAGCCTAGAAAAAGGTATGAGGAAAAAGGTATTTTTAGAATTAAACGTTTAAATACACGAAATGACTTTGAAGACTTTTACTTGACCAAGCTTGGTGATTTAGTATATAATAAATGTGAATTTTTGGTTTCGGAGTTGGTTCCAGGAGATACAAATCAGGGGTTGATATTCGCTTACACGTGTTATAGAAGTCCAAGAACAGGTCAAATATTGAATGAATGGGTTGGGCGAAAAGAATCCCAGTTTCCTGATGACTATGGTATATTTTCAACTGCTTCTCCCCAAATAAACGATGTTGTTCTGCAACAGGGCAGGCAATTGGTCAATGCATTAGATGCTTTTGGAATAGTCGAGCCTGAATTTAAGTACGACAACAGAGACGGTAAGTATAAGTTGATGGAAGTGAATTTCCGATCAATGATGTGGCATAGAGTGGGTAATTTGTCTGGGGTAAAACTTCAATATTCACAATGGATGGATGGTGTAGGTATGGAAGTTCCTAGATATGAACAGAAAGTGATGGCAGATCGTCGGTTTTCATATCTAATTCATGAGATATATAATTTAATAGCTCGACGAGGTTACTTGATAACTTTTAAGAAAAATGTGCTTAATAAAAACACTCATTTAGCCTTATGGGATTCGAGTGACATGTGGCCTTTTTTTATTGATTTGTTTAAACTATTTAGGTTAGTGCCAAAAGCCATTCTAAAACGATTTAGAGATGCCTAAAAATTTAAAAAACAGAGTTCGGATTTTTTTGAAGCGACTATCTTTGAAGAAAAGGGGTGTTTTAATCCACAACAACACTGTTTTTGGAAATGTAAATTTCAAAGGAAAAGCAGAAATAGAACCATACTGTCGATTAAGCGGGATACCATTGATTGAAATTGGGGATAACTTTTATATGAATGCAGGTTGTCATGTGCTAGGGGAAGTATATTTCGGATCAGATGTTATGATTGGGCCTAAGACAGTTATTTGGGGAAGAGACCACGGTTTGACAAAGGGTCAACTAATGCGTGAGCAAAAGCATAATTCAGCTCCTATTTATATAGGTAATGATGTATGGATAGGCGCAAGTTGTACTATTTTAAAAGGGATTACTATAGGTAATGGGGCGGTTGTAGGGGCAGGGTCTATCGTAACTAGAGATGTTCCAGAATATGCAATTTGTGTTGGTAATCCAGCGAGAGTAATTAAGTATAGGGAATAAATGGAATCTGAAAGAAATTATATCTATTCGCTGGTTTTTGAAGACTTCTTGGGACTAAGTCTTGAAGATTTTCAGTTTGAGTATGAAAATAAAAAAATTAAAATATCAAGAGATAGTAAGGAGTTTGTTCTAAGTGACTGTTTTTTCAGTATGCCGCCTAATCGGTATTTGAGTATTGAATCTTTACCCAGTCAGCCTCTTTCTAAGTTAGATTTGTCTACAGGTTCACTATTTCAAGATTTATTGGAAAACGAATTACCAATTATTTATGGAGCTTCGAAAACTATTATTGAAGTAGACCATATTGAGTTAGGGTTGGATATTTTTGGATCAAGTTTCTTTATGCTTACAAGGTATGAAGAGGTTATAAAAACGGATCGTGATCATCATAACCGATTTCCAGCTTGGGCTTCTCTTGCTTATCAAGAAGGTTTTTTGGAGCGACCAATAGTTGACGAGTATGTAGAGGTCTTGTGGTGCTGTATGTCATACTTGTGGCCTAATCTTGACAGAAAAGCACACCACCACAAAATAAATGTAAGTTGTGACGTTGACTGGCCATTCACTCCTGCATTTTCATCTTTTGCTGGAATGGTTAAAAGGCTAGGGAAAAATATTTTTTTCAACCAAAACTCAATTATTGCTGATATTCGCAATTTTAATCAACATAGATTGGGATCTTATACTAATGATCCATTCTACACTTTTGATTTTCTTCTAGATGAGTATGAAAAAAACTCCTTGACCGGAACCTTTTACTTTATTGCTGGGCATTCAGCAGGCAAAATGGATGGTGTATATTCAGTCTTTGATAAAAACATTCATAGGCTAATCGAAAAAATTTATTCCAGAGGTCATGAAATAGGATTACACCCAAGTTATAACTCCTACAATAATTTGAGGGTATTAAGTACAGAATTAGAAAACTTATCTCAGGCAGTTAAAACAGTAGACTCATCAATAAATATAAAAAAATCAAGACAGCATTTTTTAAGACAAGACATTAATGAAACATTTTTTTTGCTGTCTGAAATTGGAATTAAACAAGATTCATCCTTGGGGTATGCCGACCATATTGGCTTTAGGTCAGGGACTTCCAAAAAGTATAGTTTATTCGATATAAATAAAAGAAAGGAGTTGAATCTTATTGAATCTCCATTACATGTCATGGAAGTTACTATGTTGGACAAACAATATATGAACATGAACTATGAGACGGCGCTTGCAAAGGCTAAAAGCGTAAAAGAATATTGTGAGAAATATAATGGGACCTTCAGTTTTTTATGGCACAATAATAATTTTTATAATGAAGATGATTTCAAATTGTTTAGTCAGATCTTAGAAGCATAATTTTTGTATGAAGGTATTATTGATTTCAAAACATATTGCAAATTCTAAAAGGAAGGCTGGTTTTCACCATCTAGCTGATGCTTTTTATAGATTAGGCCATGATGTAACTTTTGTAACTTCACCATTGAGTTTATTGGACTTTGTCAAGCGTGATTATCGATTTAGGACTCTTGAAATTGGCACTTTAAGAAAAATCTTATATTGTGAAAATTCCTATAGTTCTTATGTATATTTCACACTTTTCCATCCTTTCAATTCGTCGTTTTGGTTGGTAAATTTGGCTCTTAAATTCATAGTGAACCAGTATAGGTTAATTCGTTCCTCGTCATTTATATCACTCATTAGAGTAGCCGAAGTAGTCGTTGTAGAAAGCACCGCTGCTATTCTCTTAGTAAAAGAAATTAAGCGATTGAACCCATTGTGTAAGGTGATATATAAGGCTTCAGACGATATTGTTTTTCATGATTTACACCCTTCAATATTAAAAGCTGAGACAGAATTAGGAAATTATATTTCATTTGCCAGTGTGCCAACAGGTTCGATGTACAAAAGGTTTACAAGTTTCTTAAATAAGGGAAGTCTATATTTTGACAAACATGCGATAAATAAAGACCTTTATACCAAAGAATATAGCTCGCCGTACATTGGAAATAATAATGCGATTTTCATTGGTACATGGTTGTTTGATAAAGATTGTATAGAAATTTTGGCAAAGCACTCTCCTGATTGGCGTTTTTATTTGATCGGACCCTTAGAACAATGTATAAGTTTACCTAATGTAATTTTTATAGGAGAGCTAAAATTCGAGGAAACGATTGCCTATATAAAATATGCTAACATTGGCTTACATACAATCCCATATATGGGCAAAGGTGTGGAATCATTGAAAGATAGTTTAAAATCGATGCAATATTCATATTTTCAGATACCTACCTTAGCACCTGACTTTTTGGCTACGGACAGGTTAAATATCAAATATTACACTCCAAATGATGAGTCCAGTATTACAAGTTCTTTTGAGATGTTAATAAGTATGAATAAAAAGGATTTGCCAAAAATTGAGATGAAGGATTGGGTTGAAGTTGCGAAAGAATTCTTGGATAGATGAAGTTAATTTTATCCTTACAATCTGTCTCTGGTTTATTTGCGGAAAAGGCACTTGGTATTGTTCTTGTTTTAGGCGTATTTCAAGCAATATTGTATAATTTTTTTAGTATATCTATCCCTATTGTCACCTTATTTGTTTTTTTGAGTATTTTCTTAAACTACATATCAGAGGGCTCTGTAATTGTTAATCGTACATTTCTATTTTATTCCACTCTATTTGTTTTAGTTACTTTTTATGGAGTTATTATATCAATGGAGAGCTTTAAGGATTTGTTTTACTTGCTCAATTTTCCAATTCTCTTGATATGGGTAACAAGTTTAAAAAACAGACCGGTTAAGGGCTTGAAATCATTCTATAAGCTACTCATTATTTATAGTCTGATTTCTGTTTTGATTTACTTCTTTTTTTGGGACATTTTCGCGAATATCTATCAATTGAATAAGGGGCATCAACTTGGAATTCGAACCTCGGGAATTCCAAGATCTTATGGGCTAGTTTTTAACCCTTTGTCTAATGCATATGTATTGTTAATTGGGATAGCAATTTATCTTTTTTTTGAAAGAAGACATTCAATAGTATTAGTCATTTTTATTGCTGCATTAATCCTTGCATTAGTAAGATTATCGATGATTTCTTTAGTCCTAATATTAGTTTCATACCTAGTGTATATGAAGAAATTCTTTTCAATAGCCTTGGCGATAATTTTATTGGTTTGCTTTTATTTTTTCATTCCATCGGTTAATACTATTGTCAATGGTGTCTTAACATTAAGCGACTCACAAGGGTCAACTCAACTTCATGTCGAACATTTTTTATATGGGCTCCTTTACTTAAAGGATGATCTAATTGGTCAAGGTATTGTAAATGATCCAATAGAAAGCTGGTATTTTAAATATACTGTGTTATTTGGTGTACTAGGTTTTATTGTTTTTACATTTTGGCTTTTGACATATGGCTATTTACTGGGAGCACGGAAAAACATTTTTGGGGCAATGCTCTTCTTTTCTTTTCTTCCTGTTTTTATCGGAATTCCATTCAATGAGTTCAATTTACCGATGACATTGTTTTCAATTATGTTAGCTTTGTTTTGGAATAATAATAGAAATGAATTCAAAGAAAGTCTTAATTGATTGTACGCTCTGTTGCGGTAGAATCAGTGGTGTTGAAAGGTATACAATTGAAGTGGTTAATAGACTGATACAATTGAATAGTGAAAAATATATTATTGTTTTACCAAAGCGGTACATTGGAATTAAGGTTGATGAAAACCGAAGAAAAAATGTTTTTATTAGTTGGTCTAACAACCGCCTAATTAACGAATGGATTTTTTTACCATTGGTATATTTAATTTCTAGAACTAAAATTGTTTTCTTTCCTGGTTTTCCGCCAAGTGCATTTTTTCTTTTTGTCAAGGCAAAACTAGTCAGAACAGTCTATGATGTTGTGGTATGGAAGTTTGCAAATACGATTTCATTCAAAACGAAATATTATACTAAACTCCTTGAAACTCTTTTTGTGAAGCGGCATGATTTAATATTTACGATTAGTGAGAACGCGAAAAAGCTCATAAACAAGGAGTTCCCAGAGATAAGTTCGCCAATCATCAACACTTATTTAGGAGTAAGTTTTGATTCTGTTAGAATCGATTGTTCTATTGACAATTTTACAAAAAAATCGAGATTTATTTTGTCCGTTGGCACGTTAGAGCCAAGAAAAAATTTTCCGTTTTTAATTAAAGCATTTAGTCAAGTTATAACACTCTTGCCTGATGTTAGATTGGTGATAGCAGGCAGAAATGGTTGGGGATCTGATGAAGTAGATCAAACAATCGAAAAATATGGGGTTAAGGAATCTGTAATATTAGCTGGAGCTGTGACAGATGCAGAGTTGAACAAACTATATAACGATTGTGAATTTTTTGTTTACCCTTCAATTTATGAAGGATTTGGTTTGCCAGTTATTGAGGCATTTTCAAAAAATAAATTTGTAATTTCATCTAATAGAGCTTCTCTTCCAGAAGTTGTAGGTGAAGCAGGTGTATTATTAGATATTGAGAATGCTGAAAATTGGACATCTACAATTGTTGATTACCTGAATAATCCGTCGTTAAAGGATGATTATTTAATGAACATTGATGACCAATTAAAAAAGTTTAATTGGTCATGTGTTTCTCAACAAATTCATAAAGAATTAAATCGGCTGTAAGACAAATGAGTTATTAATCATAAATTGATTTTTTAGAAGGATGAGTATTGTTTCACGAGAAAAAAAGGTTAACCTATTTGATTTTAATTTTGATTTAATTAATTCAGAAAATGAAGCAATTGAATATTCTTTATCTAAAAAAAAAAGAAGTAGTAACTTATTGCCGATCATTTTCACACCAAATATTGATTATTTAGTAAATCTAAATAGACCAAAATATTTCTCGCTGAAAAAAAATCTACAAAAGTGTAATTACATTTTTGTAGATGGACAGCCGATAATTTGGTTAAGTAAATTATTATCGAAAAATTATTTAAAAAAACGTCTATCAGGCACTGACTTGTTTTCTTTACTGTCTGAAAAAATAAAAAAGAGAAAATTAAGCACTCTTGTTCTATGTCCAAATGAAGAAGTAGAAAAAAAAGTGTTGCTTGATTTTGAGAATATCCAAACTTACATACCAAATTTTTTCAATTTGGATTCGAAAACTGAGTTGGATGCTATCGTTAAAGAGGTTAATAAAGTAGTTACCTTATATGACGTTCAAGTTGTTGTAGTTGGTATTGGTTTTCCAAGAAGAGAGCTCATTACAACCAGATACTTTGACCAAATAAAAGGAGATACGCACCCTCTTTTTTGCATGCTTGGGGCAGCATTAGAATTTCATTATGGGCTCAAAAAAAGAGCTCCAATCTTTATGCAAAAAAATGGGATGGAATGGCTTCATAGGTTTTTAAGTGAGCCAATAAGGTTATTTGAAAGGTATTTTATTAAAAGTTGGTTAATATTGCCGCTAATTATTAAAGAAATGCGAAAGTAGTAGGAAAGATGAAAAAAGCACTAATAACAGGGATTACAGGGCAAGATGGAGCTTATCTTGCTGAGCACCTATTAAAAAATAATTATAAAGTATTCGGTTCTTATAGACGGACGAGTTCGGAAAATTTTTGGAGAATTCAAGATTTGGGTATCCAAGAGGACTCAAATTTGGAATTAATCGAAATGGATCTAACTGATATGGGGAATATCGTTCGATTAGTATCCAAATATGAACCTGACGAAATTTATAACTTGGCAGCTCAAAGTTTTGTAGGTGTTTCGTTCGAAAAACCCACCATGACTGGTTTAATTACTGGACTAGGAGTAACGAATATTCTAGAAGCGATTAGAATTGTTAATCCAAAAATTAAATTCTATCAAGCATCAACATCGGAGATGTTTGGAGATGTTCAAGAAATACCGCAAAAAGAAACCACACCTTTCTATCCTAGAAGCCCGTATGGAGTAGCCAAATTGTATGGACATTGGATCACTATTAATTATAGAGAGTCATTCGATATTTTCGGTTCAAGTGGGATTCTTTTTAATCATGAATCACCTTTAAGAGGGAAAGAATTTGTGACCAGAAAGATTACGGATTCAGTGGCTAAAATTCATTTAGGACAGCAATCACATATTGAATTAGGCAATATGGATGCAAAAAGAGATTGGGGTTTTGCAAAAGAGTATGTCGTAGGAATGCACAAAATTTTGCAGGTTGAAAAACCCGACACTTTTGTATTGTCTACGGGGAGAACTGAAACAGTTCGAGATTTTGTAGAAATGTCTTTTAAATGTGTTGGTATTAATATTGAATGGAAAGGAAAAGCTGAAAAAGAAATTGGAATCGACACCGCCTCTGGCAAAACTGTGGTAAAAATCAATCCGAAATTTTATAGACCAGCTGAAGTTGAGTTATTAATTGGGGACTGCTCTAAAGCCCAAGAAATATTGGGTTGGAAACCAGAGACTACTTTAGAAGATTTGTCAAGAATTATGGTTGAAAAGGATATCGAAAGAAATAAGAATGGTAGATCCTTCTAAAATACTAATCATAGGTATTGATAGTTTTACTGGAGGGCATCTTAGGGTCTTTTTTGGTGAAAGAGGATATCAAGTATTTGGTACATCAATTCATAATACAGATACTAAAAATACCTTTAAAGTTAATATCCTCAATTCAACGGAGATTCATGATGTTCTTGTCAAAGTAATGCCAGATTACATCATTAATCTAGCCGCTATTTCATTTGTTGGAGAACCTAAAACGGAGCTATTCTATAATATTAATGTTCTTGGAACTGAAATTTTATTAGAAACGATATATCAATCTGGAGCCCAAATAAAAAAAATACTAATTCCGAGTAGTGCAGTTGTTTATGGGACACAAGAGTCCCATATATTAACGGAGGATATGTGTCCTAACCCTCAAAATCACTATGGTTATTCTAAATATATATCTGAACAGATATGCAAATCATACTTTGATAAACTGCCCATAGTTGTAACCAGACCTTTTAATTATACAGGGATAGGACAAGGTCAGGAGTTTCTTATTCCAAAAGTGGTAAATGCCTTTAAAGAAAAACAAAAAGAAATTGAACTGGGAAACCTTTATACTTTCAGAGAATACAATGATATCCGATTCATTTGTAATACCTATCACAGTTTATTGGGCAGCTCGAATAATTCAGAAATAATAAACGTCTGTACTGGCCAAAGTCATTCAATTGATGAGATCATCGAAATACTTAACACTATTGCAGGATATGAAATCGTTGTTTCGGTTAATCAGCATTTTGTACGTAAAAATGAAATAGTTGAATTAAAAGGCGACACAAAGAAACTAGTAAACGCAATCGGAGATTTAAATTTGGAACACTCTTTACAAGACACGTTACAATTTATGTATTTAAATTAAAATATATTACATAAGCTTATTTTCCCTATCTTAGCAAATTAAAACTACACCTAGCATTCCCCCAATATGCAGAAAAGGAGATTCTCTAAATATTTTCCAGCCATATTCCTTTTCATAGACCTTTTGTTCTTGAATGTTGGGTTTGTGGTGGCAAATTATATTCGTTTTGATACCTTTTGGTTTCATGGCGATCGGTATCCATTTTTATTTGCTTTTTTGAATGTCGCTTGGGTAGTCATTTTTTTCGTTACTAAGCTGGAGAAGGTTGAGCGAGAAAAAAGTATTGTCGACTATATTTCTCAGATCCTTTTAGGGCTTACGATTAATCTCGCGGTTGTCTTTGCGATGTGGGCTTCTACACGAGCCTATTTTTATTCTCGAGAACACCTCTTCTATACGTACCTTATTTTCTCAGTATTCGTCATTGGATGGAGAGTTGGATTTATCAATCTTTTAAGGTTTTACCGTACGAAAGGTTACAACCTGCGAAACGTAGCTATAGTTGGCTATGGGCCGATTGGCCGAAGCTTGAAGAGGCATTTTCTTCAAAACCCAGAGATGGGGTATGTTTTCAAAGGTTTTTTTGATCATAAGGTAGAGCACCCATCTGTTGCAGGATCTATAGAGGATGTAGAGAGGTTTTCAAAAGAAAATAGTATTGATGTGATTTTCTGTTGTTTGCCTAAGCTGTATGATGATGATGTAAAACGATTGGTGGATTTTGCAGAGAACAATTTAATTAAGATCAAACTGCTTTCTGATTTTAGCAAGGTATCCAACAAAAATCTACAAGTTCAGCGATATGGGAATATTCCAGTTTTAGACGTTAGTAATATCCCATTGGATAGGATTTATAACAGAGTATTGAAACGAGCATTCGATATTGCTTTTTCTTCTCTAGTCATGATCTTTATTCTTTCTTGGTTGGTGCCTATTATAGGTTTGTTGATCAAGTTGGAATCTCCAGGCCCTGTGTTTTTTATTCAGAATAGACATGGGCGTGGCAATAAGTATTTTCCATGTTGGAAGTTTAGGACGATGGTCGTCAACAATGAAGCGGATTCTAAGCAAGCAACGAAGAATGACGCACGTATCACTAAGATTGGAGGGATTCTTAGAAAAACCAGTTTGGATGAATTGCCACAATTCATCAATGTATTTTTGGGCAACATGTCCGTAGTAGGTCCACGACCTCACCCGATCAAACTGAACAATGAGTTCTCCCCAAAAATTGATCGTTTTATCCAGCGTCATGCAGTGAAACCAGGTGTGACTGGACTCGCACAAGCGAAGGGTTATCGTGGAGAAACGGCGCGCTTTAGTGAAATGTATGGACGTGTAAAACTCGATCGGTTTTATGTCAAGAACTGGAGTCTTTGGTTTGATATCAAGATTATCTTCTTGACGATTTATTCTATCATTTTCGAGACAGAAAACGTCTATTAGCGGTTATTTAGCAACTCATCTTTCATTACGTCTTCCATGTTGGCGTAGCTGCTGCGGGTCATGGTGATGATTTCTAGTGTGAGGAAATCGAATTCTTCTACTACTTTCCCTGTCAATTCATAAATACCTTGACCCCTGAAGCTGTATTGCTTGGCTACTGGTGGGAAATGAACCGTATCGATGAACTGTCCTTTTTCGTCAAGGAATGTTCCGAAGTACATGCGTGTACCAGATTTGGTGGTGGTGCGTTTGGCTGTGACCAAGTAGCCCAACATGGTGACGATTTTTCCTTTGTACTGTGCTATTTCATGTGCGTAGATGATGAGGTCAATAGGTCGTTGATTGACCAAATCAAATGGACTTTCTAGTGAAAAATGTAAGATTTCTAATTCATCGTAGATGTCTTCTCGCTTGTCGTAGAAGAGTGCAGGCAATTGTACTTTTTTGTTTTGGGGAGGAAACATAGGGTACAACTGGTTGGGTTTTTTATGCTGGTTGGTGAGGAAGAGAAACTTCCAAAGGAGCTTTTTTTTGTTGGGCTCGATGCTACGGAATGCGCCGATACGAATTAGGGTTTTGGTGTGCTCGATACCTATGGGGACGGTTTCTAGAAACTGTTCCAGACTGTCAAAGGCTGTCAAAGCTGTGCGGTGGGAGATGATTCGTGCTGCATTTTTCAAACTGAGTTGTTGGATGACATGGAAGCCGAGGTATATTGTGTCTCCGATGATGTGTGTGTGTTGATGGGAAGTATTGATACAGGGAGGCTGGATGATGGCACCTTGTTGTCGTGCTTCGTGGATGTAGGTTTCACGGCTGTAAAAACCTCCCCCGTTGTTGATGACGGCTACCATGTATTCGAGTGGGTAGTGTGCCTTGAGGTATAGACTTTGGTAACTCTCGATGGCGTAGGAGGCTGAGTGGCCTTTGGCGAATGCATAGCCAGCGAAACTTTCAATTTGCTTCCAGACTTCATGGGTGAGCTTTTCTCCACGACCCATTTGGATGCAGTTGTGAAAGAACTTCTGCTTGACCTGATGAAATTCTGTTCTTGACCGAAACTTGCCAGACATGCCGCGACGAAGGATGTCTGCTTCACCAAGATCGAGCCCTGCAAAGTAGTGAGCGACTTTGATGACGTCCTCTTGGTATACCATGACTCCAAAGGTCTCCGGCATGAGTTGGGCGAGTATGGGGTGTGCTTCGCTTCGTTTTTCGGGCATACGAAACCGTAGGATGTATTCACGCATCATGCCTGATTTGGCGACTCCAGGACGAATGACGGAACTTGCTGCTACGAGACCTAGGTAGGTGTCTGCTTTGAGCTTTTTGAGGAGCATTCGCATGGCAGGAGATTCGACATAGAAACAGCCAATGGCTTGTCCGTTGCGTAAAAGGTGTTTGATTTTCTCGTCTTCAAAAAATCGTTTGGTGTCGTGGATATCTATGGTTGGGGCATTAGGGCGATTGACTCGGACGATGGCAATCGCATCTTTGATTTTTTCCAGCCCCCTTTGGCTGAGGATGTCAAACTTGTAGAGACCGATGTCTTCTGCTACCACCATGTCAAAGTGCGTGATAGGGAAGCCTTTGGGAGGCAAGCTGGTGGCAGTGTAGCTGTGTATGGGTTTTTCGGAGATGATGATCCCTCCTGCATGGACACTCAAGTGACTGGGGATCTCATCCATGTGGGTGGCGTACTTGAGTATCAGTTGGGTGATATGGTCGGAAGGTTGGGCTGGACTGTCGCTGATCTTGTCGATTTCGTGGGGGGGTAGGCCGAAGACTTTGCCAAGCTCACGAACGATGGCTTTGAATTTGAAGGTGCTGTATGTGGCGATCAGACAGACTCTTTCTGCCCCAAAACGTTCGAAAATGTAGCGGATCACGTCTTCTCGATCTCGCCAAGAAAAATCAATATCAAAATCGGGGGGATTGGTACGGTAGAGATTGATGAAGCGCTCAAAGTATAGATCCAACTCGATGGGATCTACGTCGGTGATGCGTAGCAAATATGCGACGACACTGTTGGCACCACTCCCACGCCCGACATAGAAGTAGCCCTTGCTGCGTGCATATTTGAGTATGTCCCAGTTGACAAGGAAGTAGGAGACAAAACCTTTTTTTTGGATGATGTCTAGTTCTAGTGCTAGCCTTCGGTAGATCTTGATGCTGGGTTGAGCAAACCTGTAAGGCATGCCTTGGAGGCAAAGCCTGCGGAGATGCTGGATGTCTTGTGTAGGGCTGGCGTTGTAGGACTGGATGTTTTTGTGGGGATGCTCGGTACCGAACTCGAAATTGACGGAGCAGCTGTCGAGGATGTTCTGGGTGTTTTGGATCAGTTGTGGGTAGTCCTTGAAACATGCGGTGAGTTGTTCTTCGGAGAGTAGTTGGTCGTCTACGGACGCTTGTTCGCTCTTGGGTAGTTTGCTTAGTAGTGTGTTGTTGTCGATAGCTCGGAGTAGCCGGTGGATGTTGAAGTCGAGTTGATGACGAAAGGATCCGCTTTGCATCACGACCATATTATGGATTTGGTCTTTGGATTTTGAAAATGGGATTTTCAAAACATCTCGAGGATTGACGCCTATGTATTCATTTTCCCGTAAGGAATAAGCCCTCTGGGAAGAGAAAGGGTAGATGACAAATACGTGTTGGAAGGCTGGGGCAACAGCGGGCACCTTTGTTTTGGCATGGAGGAGCGGTGAGAGGTAGTTGTTTATTTCACGGAAGCCTTCGTTGTTTTGTGCTATAGCGACAAATTGCTGTTGGATACCATTCCTGAAGTCCACGCCGATCAGTGGACGAATACCATAGTCAGGCGTTAGTCGCAGAAAGTTCATGCATCCGGAGGTGTTGTTGATGTCTGTCAGGGCGAGGCTTGTCAACCCGAGTCGCTGGGCTTCTTGTAGGAGGGACTTTGGGTGCATGACGCCATAGCGAAAACTGAAAAAGGAGTGTGTATTGAGAAACATCGTGAATGAGTCTAAAGGGAAAATCAGCTGCGTCGGTTGGGCAACAGAGGTGGCGGTTCTCCAGAGAAGGGATTGAAGCGGCTGATGGTTTTGGCCTCTATGCCTGCTGCACGTAGGATTTTTCGGTCGCCGTGTTTGTCACGAATGGTGTCGAGTGCTTGGTAGAGACGGATCATCTCTTCGGTATCTTCGAAGAGGTGGATTTGGTAATTGCCCTCGGCCAGTTGACTAAATCGTACACCTATGAGCCGAATGAGTAGTCGTTTGTTGTAGAGGCGGTCAAAGAGCTCCATGATTTTGGGGATCAATATATGATCTGCCGAAGTGAAGGAGATTTTGGACTGTAGCGAGTGAGTATTGAAGTCAGAATAGCGAATCTTGACCGTGACACAAGAGGTGAGCTTCTGCCCTCTTCTGAGTTGAAAGGCGAGGTTTTCTGCCATGGCGAGCATGATACTTTTGAGTTTGGAGATATCGGTGGTGTCTTTGTCGAAAGTCCGCTCGGTGGAGATAGATTTTCGCTCTTGGTAGGGGACGACTGGAGAAGGGTCTATGCCTTGTGCTTTTTGCCACATCTTGGTGCCATGCCGGCCGAAGGCACTTTCTACCAAGTCGAGAGGCATCTGTTGTAAATGGCTGATGTAGCGGATGCCTAGTTGCTGTAGTGTGTGGTAGGTTTTTTCGCCGACCATGGGGATCTTCTTGACCGATAGAGGAGCTAGAAAATGCTTCTCCTGACCATAATTGATCTGCATTTGGTTGTTAGGTTTGGCTTCACCAGTAGCGATTTTGGAGACGGTTTTATTTTCGGATAGACCAAAAGATATCGGGAGTTTGGTTTCCTTGATGATGCGTTGGCGCAGTTCGCTGGCGATTTGCATGCAGCCAAAGAAGCGATCCATACCTGTCAGATCCATATAGAACTCATCGATCGAGGATTTCTCAAAGAGCGGGACGGACTCTCGGATGATCTCGGTGACCTCTTTGGACTTTTGACTGTAGGTAGCGGCATTGCCTTTGATGATGATGGACTCAGGGCAGAGTTGTCGGGCTAGTTTCATGGGCATGGCAGAGTGTACGCCAAAAGTACGTGCCTCGTAGCTACATGACGCCACCACTCCCCGATCCGAAGTACCGCCAATGAGTACGGGTTTGTTGTGCAGGCGCTTGTCATGCAAGCGCTCACAAGAGACAAAAAACGTATCTAAGTCCATGTGGACAATTGATTTTTCGTGTGCCATAAAAGTAAATTGAGGAAACAAAAATACTACAATAATTAGTATAAACTATAATAATTAGTTTTTAGAATGTATCGATCCATCAAAACAGGTTTGAAAAGCTCGTTTAGTTAGGGCTTCTCCATTTCCGACTCAAAAGTTCCATTTTAATTTAGCCCGTGGTAAATTCGCATCTTCAAGTCCAAGAGATATGTTTGAGAAAGTAGAAGAGTACAAAGCCATGATTCAATCTGCTGAAGCGAAAGCTGCAGAGGAACTGGAGCAATTCAGAATGAAATTTATCAGCAAGAAAAGTGTCGTCACTGAGCTGTTCAATGATTTCAGAAATGTTCCTAACGAACAAAAGAAGGCTTTTGGTCAGGCACTCAACGAACTCAAGGATCTTGCTCAAGAGAAGTTTCAGGCGCTCGCAGACGGGCTGTCGGATCAGTCAGGCAGCACAGCGGATATTGGCTTGGACATGACCCTGCCCAATGTGCCCAACGAGACGGGTTCGATCCATCCACTGACGATCACCACCAACAAGATCATAGAGATCTTCGAGCGTATGGGGTTCAATGTGGCCAATGGACCCGAGATCGAGGAAGATTTTTACAATTTCACTGCGTTGAACTTTCCAGAAAATCATCCAGCACGTGAGATGCAGGATACTTTTTTTATCGAAAAAGATCCAGACAAGGTTCTCCGTACGCACACTTCCAATGTGCAGATTCGATTGATGGAAGGACAAAAGCCTCCTTTCCGATCGATCATGCCAGGGCGTGTGTTTAGAAATGAAGCGATCTCTGCCAGAGCACACTGTTTCTTTCATCAGGTAGAAGGTCTATATGTCAACAAAAACGTCGGGTTCAAAGACCTCAAGGAGACGGTGTATCACTTTGTGAAGCAGCTTTTTGGTGAGAACACGAAGATTCGTTTCCGTCCGTCTTATTTTCCTTTCACCGAGCCGAGTGCGGAGATAGACATCAGCTGTTTCATTTGTAATGGCAAGGGCTGCAACGTCTGCAAATATACCAACTGGGTGGAAATCGGCGGTTGTGGGATGGTCGATCCGAACGTCCTCAAAAACTGTGGAATCGATCCTGAAGAATACACAGGGTTCGCATTCGGAATGGGAATTGAGCGCATCACGATGCTCAAGTACCAAATCAATGATCTGCGTCTCTTCTCTGAGAATGACGTGCGATTCCTCAATCAGTTCAAGGGGACTTTCTAAGCCCCCTTTGATTCCCGATTAATAGTTTTCTGTCTAATTAAATTAGCAAGCCTACTTCGCTCCAGAGAATCTGCGGAGCTGATAAGTGAAGGTCATCATGAAATACTGCTGGAGTACTTCGGTACGTACTTCCTCCACATAGGCAGGGTTGACACTCTGAGAGAAACTTTGGTTCTGGCCCAACAAATCAAACACTGACAGCTCCAATTCTCCCACGTCATTTTTCAAGAATTTACGTGCGACGCTCATATTCCAGAGGACATACTCGCTATCGAAGGAGTCTTCGATCCCGTTGTACTTCTGATAATAGATATCGTTTCGGAAGACAAACCCTCCACCAAATATCCAGTTGAGTTTGGCACCCGTTGTCTGGGTCGTGTAGTTGGTATTGGCAATCGATTCGATGGAGTTGTTGACCAAGTTGCTACTCACATCGTAGTAGATATTGAAATCGAAGTTCTCACTAAAGTTGCTGGCAAGGGCAAACTTGATATTCCCCGAATAGGTACTGGAGATATTGGTTTGCTCATTGGTCCTGCCGGGCAGCCTGCGGTAGTTGAACCCCAACGAGGTGTTGAAATTAGACTTTAGCTTTTCGATCAAGATGCTATGCGTAGTATTGTTGTTTACATTCCAGTAGCCGTTCATATTGATCGGTTTGGACACCTGTGCCCCTTGCTGCACGATGATTCCCCCCGCATAGACCGAGTCCTGTGGTGCGTAAGTGGTTTCGTTGGTGATGTAGTTTTGGGTGGTCTCTACACGAGTGAAGTTGGCTATCGATCGGTTCTTGTCTGGGTTTGGTTTGTTGAACCGAATCATCAACGAATGTGAATAACTCTGATCTAGTTCAGGGTTACCTGTGGAGATAAACAGGGGATTGCTATTGTCGATCACGTTTTGGAGTTGATTGATAGATGGAGTAGAGGTGCTCGTACGATACCTAATAAACACGTCTGCTTCGCTACCTAGCTCGATGCGTCCCATGGCAAAGGGCAAGATGCTGTTGAATCTATTGACAAAATTTCCCGTCTCAGGTTGAATCTGCTTATTTGCCAATTCGGCATATTGATACGCTAGTCCAAAACGATAGAATGTTCCCATTGAACGGTTGCTTAGTGAGACCTCTGTTTTATGCTGGGTATACCCGCTTACGAAATGATTGGATAACTGTGTGTTGAAATTTTTCGCTCCAGAATCAGGGTTGATATTGTATGTGTTTTTATCCGAATTTCTCTCTCTATAGCTGAGTTCGTATGTTGCAGATAGCTGTGCGGTGTTTCCAATAGGCTCGGTATAGCCTAGCGTACTTTCTATAGTATAGTCAGTCTCATCAGTCAGGTACTGTGTGATAGAGTCCTGTGCGATGTCTTCATAGTAGTTTTCACGATCAGTCTCTTTATAGTTGGTCTCTAATTCTAGAGACCAAGTACGACCGATTTTGTCAAACTTATGCATGTAGCTGATATAGTTGTCGATATTGAACGCCTCATTGCTACTGCGGTAGTTGTTTTCCGTACGGTTTATTTCCGTTCCTGCCCCGTTAACTGTCGCTCCGTCGGTGAAGGTCAGGCTCTCATTGTTTTGGTAGCTGATTCTTGGGCGGATCGTTAGCTTGTTGTCATCATTGATGTCATAGGTAATCCTCGCATCGAGACGATGGTTGAGGTTGTCGGTATCGGCATTTTTGATTTCATCATAGTACTGAATGCTGTCTCCGTTGTAGATCTCACGGTTGGTCGTTTCGTCTCGGCTGTTGTTGGTTTGATTAAAGAAATAACTCCCCTCGAACTTGGCCTTTGTGCCCCACTCATCAGTAAAATTTAATCCTAGAGAATTGGTTTGGGTGATCCCGCTTTGCGTACCTGTCATGAGACTGTTGTTGCCGCGACGAAACCCACCGCCTCCACCACTGATACCTGCCAAATCCTCACCGCTGAAGTTCTGCTGGTTAATGTTATTGGTCATTCCGATCACGGTCAAGCGTTGATCATCCTTGAAGGAATTTACGTTTGCACCTATTTTGTATCGGTCATCAGTGCCATAGCCTGCGTAGGCTTTTCCGAATTGTCCGTTGCGTTTGCCTTCTTTGGTGACGACATTCATGGTTTTGGTCGTGTTGCCATCGTCATAGCCTGTGAACTGCGATCTTTCACTCTTCTGATCAAATACTTCTACTTTTTGTACTACCTCGGCTGGGATCGTATTGAGGGAGAGTAAAGGATCTTGTCCAAAGAACCGTTTTCCATCCAGTAATACTTGCTCGATCGTCTCGCCGTTGGCACTGACACCGTTTTCATCGATGACGATTCCTGGCATCTTTTTGACGAGATCTGCGGTGCTCGCATCCGGGTTTACTTTGTAGGCATCTGCGTTGTATTGTACTGTATCGCCTTTAACCTCCATCGCCACGACCGCTCCTTGAACCTCTATGCCTTCTAGGACTTTCTCATCCTGCTCCATGAATATGTTTCCAAAATTCATCTCCTCTATCGAGATCCGCACGGTACGTGAGTATGGTTTGTATCCGAGGCTTTTGATATTCATTTTGTAAAAGGCACTCTCGACATCTTTTATCAAAAAGATGCCTTCCACATCTGTGACGGCATAGCGAGATTTTGTTGAATCCTTAATATTAAAGAGCTGCACAGTCGCGCCGATCAGCATTGACCCGTCTGTTTTGTCTACTAGACGTCCATATACTTTGCTCTTGATGACTTCCTGACCATAAGTGGCCCAGCCGATGGTCATACTGATGATGACTAATGCGATTCTTTTCATTATTGCGCTCCCTCTCCTGGCTTTCTGTTTCCTTGTCTCTCTTTCATACGCTCACGTTGAGCGGTCGTCATCTCTTCGTAGATGACGTATTGCTCTTGACTGAGAATGTCAAACATCAACCCGTCTTTCTCTTCGTTGAGTGCTTCCATTTTGGCCCGCATTTCCTCCCAATTCCTATTCTTTCGAATCTCTTCAAAACTCTCTTTGATCGACTGAGCGTACTCGTCGTAGATCCCGTCGATGATCATGGTTTGATCATCAGATAGATCATCAATTTTACTGTATAGGTTTTGCTTTTCACGCATGACCCTATCTTCAGGACTCATGCGTCCCCCAGGCTGGGCTTGGGATTCAACGTAAAACAAACTCATCGTCATGATGAGAAATAGGTATATTTTCTTATTCATAATTCTTTACTTTTTCTGTTAGATGAATATCTATACCCAAAACTTGCACTATCTGTGATCTTTTTTTTGAAAAAAGCCAACCCGATCAAAAAGTCATGGATAAATACCCACTAGCACGGATATTCCATTTGAGATATAAAGTTGAATTTTGATTCTGTATAAAATCTAAAGTGATGAAAAAAACCATACTATTCCTATGCATGGCATTTGTGCTAAGTACTTCCTACGGTCAGTTATTGAAGAAAGACAGTGGGGAGGGCAAAGAGAAAAAAAAGAAATTTAACCTGATGGAAAAAATCGGGGACGTCACAGGCAATCTCATGACAGGCAAAACCGAAACCCTAGAAGGGGTAGTCGTCAAGGCCAACTACATCAATGGTCTCTACTCTACGGATATCGAGACAACCGAAGCGAAGTATTTTCCTCCCGGAGCGAGAGAAGGGGATTATGTGGTATTCATCTCATTTTTCAAAAACGAAGGGGTAGGCATGTACGAACTCGTAGATGGAGAAGTACTCGCCGACGGTGAACCGATGGAATACTATGGTCTTGGTTCCTACGGGAGATTCTACAACTATCCACCCGCTGGTCCGATCAAGATCGACATCACTGCCAAGAATGGAGACAAAGCCCACTACACCTTTCAGCCTATCCCAGATGTAGAGATACTCAGTGTCAATGGCGAAACAGCACTACCCATACTAGACCTATCTGAGGACATCACACTAGAGTACTATAACCCACCAGGGTCAGAGGGTACAACTATCAAAGTTTCCATGCTGACCAAGGTTATGGGGGTAAGAGCCTTCAATCATTTTGCAGATTTTAAAGTCACCAAACCTGGTAAGGTCAAAGTCACGATTCCCAAAGAAGCACTCGCCAACCCGGAGATAGCTGGCGATCTCAACATGGGCAACTTTGACAAAGGTGACAACTACCTGATCCTTGAGCGGGAAGTCAAAAAAGTAAAAGAGGACTTTGGTACAGATCAAAGCCCTGGAAAAGTGATAGCTACAGAACTGTACACACGCAACTATGCCTCATTTCCCGTGATCGTCAAAGGCAAACAGGACGAAGGAGTGATGACGGTACTACGCGTGAGAGCAGAGACTCCGGACAAAACCCTAGGGTACGCCTTCTACAAGCCCAATGCAACCTACGGTATTCCACTATCCAAAGCATCCAAATTTGGTCTCGTCTCTTTCACCATGGAGGCCAGTACATACAAGCGTGAGGTAGAGACTGACTCCAAGTCATGGACAGTAGGCAATACCAAATATACCCAGACCACCACCACGACGACCACTTATGAGTTCCCGCAACTATCCGATGAGACGTGGAACACGGCCCTCGATCAGATCTACCAAGAGGTCGTGGCATTCTTCAAATCAGAGTATAACGTGGAGTTTGTCCCAGTGGCAGCTGTCACTGGGACACCCCAGTACAACGACCTATTCGCGGCGGCAGATAAAAACAACGCCAAGAGAGTCATGAAATCTTACAATGGCACCAAACGATCTACGCCAGGTACGATAGGTGAAATCCTAGGATCAACCAGTTCTAACATCACTACAGACAATCCACGTGTCAACATGATGAAGGCAGCCGGAGATATAGACGGACTCCTATCCATGCACATCAATCTGATGGTCGGAGGCAACAAGGATGGAAACGTGGTGTTGTACCCCAGCTTTACCATCTCCATCAGTGGTATAGACGAAACAAGGGACGATAGAGAAGGGAAGTATTTTGATGGGCAGATCACCCGCAAAACAGGCGAATCATTCAACGAATCCAAACTTAAATCCGACCCCAACGAACTCGCCAGAGTATGTAGTATGCCAGTCATCCTAGACGCACTCAAAGCCGGTATCACCACCATGCGTGCCAAAGAAATAGAAATGGGATACGACAAAATATGGAATATTTCGGAGGAGTAAACCAAGTACAAGAAAATAACGAATCAAGAACCAAGCGTACTGTGCGCTTGGTTCTTTCTTTTTAGAACATGAGGAGCAAATAGACAAATCTTAATGCTGGCCAATCCGCTGAACCAACTACCGCATCGTTTGAATCCTAGATAGTTCGTCGTAGATTCGGGACAAAGAAACGATTTACATTACTACTATTCGCCGTATGGGCGATGTGCTGTACCACTATGGCGCAGACTTTCACCGACAGCAACCTCCCCATCGTACTTGTCGATACCGACAATGACCAGACGATCCCCGACGAACCCAAAGTCTGGGCAGACATGAAAATCATCTATCGAGGCGAGGGAGAAAGAAACTACCTCAACGATCAGAACACGGATGATTACCTAGACTTTGATAGTCGAATCAAAATAGAAATCCGAGGCTCTAGCTCGCAAGAGCTCCCCAAAAAGCAATACGGATTCACCACCTATACTATAGATGGCTCAGACAAAGACAATGTTAGCCTCCTCGATATGCCCAAAGAAAACGACTGGATCCTGAGTGGGATTGCCTATGACAGTTCGCTCATCCGAGACTACCTCTGCTACGAGCTTTCTCGTCAGCTGGGCAACTACGCCCCCCGCACGCGATACTGCGAGCTTATCCTCAACGGATCCTACAACGGCCTATACATCCTGATGGAAAAAATCAAAGCAGATGACAACCGGGTAGACATAGACCAAATAGAGGAATCCGCTGCGACACAACCTGACCTCAGTGGTGGCTATATCACCCAAGCAGACAGAGCAGATGACGACCCCCTCGCATGGAGTATGTCTACCAACACGGGTCAAAACGTAGACTATGTCCATGTTGTACCCAAACCCGAAGAGGCCACCAATACCCAGACCTCCTACATCGAATCAGTATTCATCCAACTGGCGAGTACCTCTCGCAATCAAAATAGCGATAAGGCCGACGGTTACCCCTCTCTCATCGACATACCTTCATTCATCGACTTTATGCTGATCAATGAGCTGTCGTCCAATTCGGATGCCTACCAGTACAGCACTTACTTTCACAAGGACAAGATGGGGAAATTACGTGCAGGACCGATCTGGGATTTGAATTTGACCTTCGACAATGATCTCCGTTTTTGGGGACTGGACAGAAGCAAACCAGATATATGGCAGCTTGACAATGGCGACAATGTCGGTTCCAAGTTTTGGCTCGACCTCTACGAGGACGACACTTACCGCTGCTACCTATCCAAACGCTGGAACGAACTCACTACTCCCGACCAGCCACTCAACGAGACTCGCCTCAATACCCGTATCGATGAAATCGTAGCAAAAATCAGCGAGGCTACCATTCGCGAAGAGGCACGCTGGGGCACCATAGTCGATCATGACCAGCATATCACACAGATCAAAGATTTTCTCTCCGAGAGAATCACCTGGATGACCACAGAATTGAGCGACTACAGTGCCTGTGCAGCAGTCACCACTCCTCCACTCGTCATCACCAAAATCCACTACAATCCCGAAGACCAAGACCCGGTGGAAAGCAAAGAACTAGAGTTCATCGAAATCCTCAACAACGGCAGCACAACAGTCGATCTGACGGGCGTCTACTTTGGAGGGACGGGGTTCGTCTATCAGTTTGCAGAGAGTACACTCGCAGCAGGAGCTACCACCACACTCGCTAGCAACGCCAGCATCTACGAGCAAAAATATGGCTCGGCAGCTGACGATCAGTATTACAGAAGCCTATCCAACGGCGGTCAACGTATCCAGCTCCTAGATGCCTACGGCAATACCATCGACGAAGTGATCTACAGCGATGAAGGTGACTGGCCTGATGCAGATGGCAGTGGCTATTACCTAGAGCTCAGTGATCCCAACAGTGACAACAATGTCGCGAGTAATTGGATACGTACCAAGGACGTGGACTTTGTGCCGCTATCGACGGGTGAAAAAAAAAGCAGTGACAAGGTGCTGCTCTACCCCAATCCAAGCACAGGATCAATCCACGTCCAAGCCCAAGAAGACATCTCGGAACTCCACATCACCAACCTCAACGGCCAGGTAGTCTTCATGATGCAGCCCCATAGTCCCTCGGCCACCTTGACACTCACTGCTCTTCAACCGGGGGTCTATTTTGTACACGTCCGTACGGCGACAAATCAGTCAGTTACGAAAATGTTAACAAATTAGATTATCCATCATAATTTGTTAACATTGTGAATGGTGGGTAGAGATATACCTACCAAAAAATAATTACTAAGGGCATGTTTGATGTATTGACTGACGGGGACTTCTATGAATTCCCCTCCTTTGAGGTAGCACTCTTTTCTATCTTGCTATCCTTTGTGCTGAGTAGCGCGATTAGTTTCACGTATCACTTGACCAGCCAAGGGACTGCGCTTTCGCGCAATTTTATCCAAGCCATGATCTTGAGTTCTATCGTGACCTGTATGGTCATCATGGCTGTGGGCAACAACGTCGCAGCTGGATTCGGTATCATGGGAGCGATCGCCATTGTGCGTTTTCGTCTCAGGATAGAAAACCCACGAAACATCATATTCATCTTCGCAGCACTCTCCGTCGGGATCGCTTCTGGGGTCTATGGCTATTCGATTGCCATAGCGGGGACTTTGGTCTACTGTATGATCGCTGGCATTCTCTATTTCTCCCCCTATGGCAGCAAACAACTCAATCAGGAGTTCAGCCTTGGTTTTCTCCTCCTGACGGAAACAACTGAGAAAACCATGCATGATTTCTTGAAAGAAAAATGCCAAGACTACCGCATGCTCTCCGTCTCTAGCAGAAGCCGTGGCGACCGCTACGAATTCTTCTTGACCCTGAGCACTGGACACAGCAAGGACACCTTCTACACCGAGCTCAAAGCCAAAGAGGGATTCGAAAGCATCAAGTTGGAAAGAAGTGATAACCTGACACAGCTATGAGTTTGATCAAAAAAAATCTCCTATACGTCCTTTGGGTTGTCATCGGTGGACTGTTGGCTTTGGTTTCGTTTCAATCCTACAACTCTACGACATCCATCCTCGCACAGGTCGAGCCCCAAAAACATGCCATCAGTTACCACAAAGCGGTGCGCGTCAAAGAAATTTTTGTCCTTCCCGGCCAGGAAGTCAAAAAAGGTGACCCCCTACTCAAAGTCGAGCGCCAAGACCTCCTCCTCGAAGTGGATAACATGAAAAATAATTTGGAACGCCTCCAATCACAGATTTCCATCTATCAGATCGAAAAACAACATGAGATGGACCTGGCACAGATGGACGTAGACCTCATCACCAGTGACAATCAGGCCGAAATCGAGCGCCTCAAACTCCTCCTGCAGCAGCAAGCGGAGATCGCCCAAAGCATCGAAAGCCTTAACATCAGCCCAAGTGGCAATACCTCCACAGATCGCTCCTATGTCCAACTCCGTATCGAAGTGCTCCGCGAAGAAATCAGCCATGCCAAACAGCAATACCAGCTGAAAAAGAAAAAACTCAACACGCTCTACGAGCTCAAAATCAAAGAATCCGAAAATGAAATGAAGCAATACGACGATCAACTGGTGCTGCTCCAGCAAGAAGAAAGCGAACTCTACCAAGTCGCCAAAGAAGACGGTACGGTCGGTAATATCCTCATCGAGCAGGACGAACTCGCCTCGCCTTTCACCACGCTGATGACCATCTATGCACACGACCCCTCTGTGATCCGCGCCTTGATCAACGAGCACCAAAATGCAGAACTAAACACCGGTCAATCCGTCATTGTCGAGTCAACCAACCGAGCCTACCACGTATCAGGTACCATCTCCGAGATCGGATCACGCATCATCGAATATCCCTCACGGCTCAAAATCAACCAAGAACTACCGATGTACGGTCGAGAGATTTTCATCAAAATCCCCGACCAAAGTAATTTCCTCCATGGAGAAAAAGTCTACGTAAAACTGAAATGATGCGCTACTTGATTCTTTTGTTGATAGGTATGTACGCCATCACTTATCAGGCACACGGCCAAATGACCTTCTCCATAGAAGGCTACCTAGCCACGGCGCTAGAAGATCAGGCATTGGAGCGATACCGAGCGCAGAAGCAGTTCCTCAGCGACAACAACTACAACTCACCCTGGCTCAACCGTGTCGAACTCCGCGTCGGTAGTGAAGACGCCAACGCTTCACTCAACGAGTACCGTCTACGCCTATCACCCACCAATCCCGCTGAGATCAAAGCCAACAAAATCTACTACAACCAACATCTAGAGAGCCTCACCACCAAACACCAGATCGTCCTCAACGAAGCGCTCAAAAATCGCTACCTCATGGTCATCGACCTGATAGACTTGACCCAGCAAGAAAAATACCTGAGCAAACGCATCCAGCTGGAAGAAAAAATCCTCCAAAACAACGCACAACAAGGGATGGAGCTCAAAGACATCATCGTCTTCCAATCCAACCAAACCAAGCATCTCCTTCAGCACCAGGAAATCAAAACACAAAGCCTCGTCACACGCTACTACATCGGGCTAGACTATGGTATCTCCGACACCCTCACGATAGATACAGATCATCTCATCACAGTAGCTCAGATCAAACACTACCTCACGAGTACTGCGCTAGCCGACCATCAAAATCTAGCCATCATCGAAGCAGAACAAGAGCTTGCTCTCAACCAGCAAATGCTCAAAATCGACAAAGCAGAAGCCCGCAGCAACATTGGCTACATCCAAGGCAACATCGATACCGAACGTGGCGCTGACATCAACGACCACTTGGGCTTTCAGGTGGGGATACGCCTACCCATCGTCAACCCGGACAAACCAAAGCTCAACCGCGACCGGGTCAAGCTCATCGATGAAGCGGCCAAAGTAGAGGCTACCAAAAGCCTCGTACAAAACGAATCCAAACTCAACACCCTCCAACTAGACGCTTGGATAGCACAATACGAAATGTTGCGCCAGCGCCAAGCCCTCGCACAAAAGATTCAGGTCAATGCCAACATAGCAGTAGACTGGGCCGAATTGTCTAAATTGAAGAACTACCACCTGGATTTGGACATGGAGCTGGCCCAGCTGGAAAAGAAAATCAGGATCGCCTTCATCGAATACCTCGACCAAAAAGGCCTACTTGCCAACAGCCCTCTGATCAACTACCTTTCCCGAGACTTCCAACCTATAATCAACCGCAATTGATTCGACTAAAAAGAACATGATAGCTATGACTAAATTTTGGATAGTAACAGGATTCGCTCTACTCACGACACAGACCCTCTCTGCCCAAGGGCTACAGTTCAACGAAGCGATGGCCTCCAACATCGAGACCATCTACGACGAAGATGGCGAAAGCTCAGACTGGTTCGAGATCTACAACCCGACCGATGCTGCTATTGACCTCTCGGGCTACGGAGTCTCAGATAGCTCCGCCCCTGATAGCTTTTGGGCCTTCCCCGAGTTTGAACTCGCAGCTGGGGGCTACTTGGTGGTATTTGCCTCAGACAAAGACCGCAAAACCCCTCCGACCTACTGGCGCACCGTGATCGATCAGGGAGACATCTGGCAATACTTCGTCCCGACTGCAGAACCGAGTAGCGAATGGACCAGCGATAGCTTCGATGCATCGGGGTGGTTAGAAGGCCCAACAAGTATCGGCTATGGAGACGATGACGACCAGACGATCATCGAGGCGACTAACGCTGTTTACCTCCGCAAGACCTTTGCAGTAGATGGGGCTGCATCCATAGACCGTCTACTCCTTGATATTGACTATGACGATGGTTTTGTTGCCTATCTCAATGGGACAGAGATCGCTCGCTCAGGACTGACAGGTACTCCGCCAGGCTTTGACGAAAGTTCAGCGTTGCGCGAAGCGACCATGTACCACGGTGGAGCACCCGAACGCTACGATGTATCCGATCACAGCGATCTGTTGGTGGAGGGAGAGAATCTCCTGGCCATCCAACTGCACAACGCTGGCTCGGGATCTTCTGACCTGACGATCATTCCTATCTTAACGCTGGGCAGTACAGCCGCTGCACATGCCGGAGTGATCTCCGACGACATCTCCCTTTACCAAAACAGTTTTCATACGGACTTCAAAATTTCTTCGTCGGGCGATTCTTTGTTTCTACGCAACAGTGTACAGGAAATCATCGATACGCTCTACACCGGTTCGCTCCGCGCTGGGATCTCTATCGGTCGCTTATCAGGATCTGACGAATTACACTATTTTGCAGAAGCTACACCTGGAACAGAAAACAACACGACCGCCTATGATGCCATCGCGGGCGAGGTGATACTCGCCCAACCAAGTGGCCTCTACCAAGGCAATGTCACCGTAGAGATGAACACCGAGGACGTGGCAGGCACGATCTACTACACCACAGACGGTAGCGAACCGACGGATACCGATGCTATCTACAGCACCGCGATCACCGTATCGAATAGTACCGTCATCCGTGCCAGAGTACTGGCTCCTAACACCTTGGCGGGTCCGATCTCGTCGGCTTCCTATATGATCAACATCAGCCATGAGATACCCGTACTGTCCCTGATCGTGGATCATGACGACTTCTTTGATCCCACGACGGGCATGTATGTCAAAGGCCCCAACGCAGAGAACGACTTTCCCTATTTTGGATCGAATTTTTGGCAGGACTGGGAAAAACCCGTACACCTCACTATGATCGATACCGACGGAGACATTGCGTTTTCTGCGCATGCAGGGGCCAAAATATTCGGCGCATATAGCCGGGGCAATGACCAAAAGTCCCTCGCCATACATTTCAGAAAATCCTACGGAGATGGACCTATCGAGTACGAGCTCTTCGATCAAAAAGACCTGGACGAATTTTCAAGTATCGTCCTACGCAACTCCGGTAACGACTGGAACAACACCATGCTAAGAGATGGATTCAACACGTCACTTTTTCACGAAAGTGTAGACAAACAAGGATACCAACCCGCAGTGCTCTATATCAACGGTGAGTACTGGGGCATCCACAACATGCGTGAGAAAGTCAACGAACATTTCCTCGCCGACAACCACGATGTAGACAGTGACGAGATCGAAATGCTCGAAACCTCAGGGATACCCGTTCATGGGGACGAAGCGCACTACCTTGCACTTGTCCAATACCTCGAAAACCACAGCACCATCACAGATGAAGACCTAGCCTATATCGCTACTCAGATGGATATCCAAAATTTCATCTACTATCAGAGTGCCAACATATTCATCAACAATACGGATTGGCCCGGCAACAACATCAAATACTGGCGAGAAGCCAATGATACAGCCAAATGGCGATGGATTGCCTATGATACTGATTTTGGTTTTGGCATTTGGGAAGAAAATGATCACAGCAACAATACGCTGAGTTTTGCACTGGCATCCAACGGACCAGACTGGCCCAATCCCCCCTGGTCTACACTCATCCTCCGCAGGCTGATGACCAACGACAGCTTTAAGCATCAGTTCGTCAATACCATCGCTGATCAACTCAACACAACTTGGCTCCCTGCCAATATCAGTGAAAATCTGGAAGCGAAAATCGCCACTATCGAAAACGAAATCCAAGCCCACATGAACCGGTGGTATGGAGACTACAATTACTGGAAGGAGCGTGCGGATGTCATGCGTGACTTTGCTCAGAAGCGACCTGCTGTGATGAAAAATATCGTCAGTTCTACACTCTCGGTCGGTCAATCCGTTTCGGTCACTGTTGAGATCAACAACAATAGCTATGGATCTGTCCAGCTCAGCACGCTGACCATCGATCAAGCCAACTGGACAGGAGAGTATTTCAGAAATGTACCCGTTCCTCTGACGGCTATTGCCAAACCTGGTCATCGTTTTGTCAGATGGGAGGGGATAGATGAGACCGACGAGCAAACCCACATTACTCTGACCGAGAGCACAACAATTACTGCGGTATTCGAAGAGGTAGACAATCCGCTCAATGACCTGATCGTGAATGAAATATTCTACAAATCCGCAGACGATCCAGACATAGAGGACTGGGTAGAACTGTACAACAAGGGTGACCAAACCCTAGACCTCAGTGACTGGATGATGAAGGATGGAGAGGACGATCACATCTTTACGATTCCAGATCAAACAACACTAGCCCCGGGAGGCTTCTTGATACTCTGCCGCAGTGTAGAAAACTTCTCAGCCCACTACGAGGGCAATATCCCTACAGTGGGGGATTTTGATTTCGGATTGGGCAATGAAGCCGAGTGTGTCCGAATCTTCGATGCAGACGGCAACCTCGCCGAAGAGGTATGCTACGAATCGGTAGCCCCATGGCCCTCCTCACCCGATGGCAAAGGCGCTTCACTGGCACTCCAAAACCCCAACTACGACAACACCAAAGCAAGCAGCTGGTATCCTCTTGGAAACAATGGCAACCCCGGAGAGGATAATAGTGTCACGTTAGCTGTGGGAGACCCTATGGACTTTCATGTCCTCGCTTATCCGAATCCATTTACTCACGAAGTGACCGTCTCGGTAGAGATGACATCAAATGGCCCACTTCAAGTTCAGGTTATAGACCTATACGGCAGGCCGCTCGATACACTATGTGATGAACAAAAATCTGTGGGTACCCACGAGTTTATTTGGTCACCCACGGGTCAGTTAAGCTCAGGAATCTACCTAGTAGAGGTCACGACCAAGACACACCGAATTCTACAGCGAGTCGTTTGGAATCAGTAAGGTTATAAGTAGTGAGATAGTTCGTGCTATCCGTGCTGGTGGGTATGTCCAAATACACTTTTGCCCCGATAGTATCTGTTGGGGTTAATAGGTTGTTTTGTTTATCTAAACATTCAATCTATGAAACTGCAGCTCAAATCATTATCTATCCTCCTGTTCATCCTATTTCTTGTGTCTTTTTCGGTACGGTCTCAAGACTGTTTCGATACGAACGATTGCATACTCAAAGCCATCCAGCACGGCAGTACGTTAGAGGCGATTGCCTTCTATGACAAAGCCGAGGCACTCATGACTGCTGAGACTAATGTTCATAGTCACTATGATATTCTGTCTGGTAGAGGCAACATCTATCATGAGTTGAAAGACTACACCAAAGCCCTCCAAAACTACAACAAGCTCATACAGCTCAGGCCTGATGACAAGCAGGCATTGTCCGTAGGTTATTCCAACCGTGGCAATGTAATGAGTAGTAATGGCAACACGCAGGGAGCCATCGCTTCCTACACCAAGGCCATCGAGGTGTTTCCTCCAAATGTCGCCAACCTATATCGCCGTGCGAGTGCCTACCTCAAAATTGACGAAAGAGACAAGGCACTAGCTGACCTAAAACTAATGGCCGAGCTGGGTGCAAGCAGTGCCATCTATTATCTACAGTCTGAGTTCGACATAGACTACCGCGAACAACAAAAAGCAGCACTAGCCAAAGACGTACAGTGGCAAGGTATACAAGCCAAAACAGCCGAAGCAGAGCAATATATTAAAGAAGAAAAATATCAAGAAGCTAATGATCTCTACATCGAGATAGGCGATCTATATCGAGACCGAAACGACAATGAAAACAAAGCAACGGCATGGGTCAACGTAGCGCATGTCAAGAACCTCAAAAAAGATCACAGGGGCGCCATGACCTTTGCCTCCATGGCAATCGGAACAGGCTATCCTACAGGGTGGATGTATACCGAACTCGCACTCGCCAACTACTACGAATATGGTATGTCATCAGCTCTAGGTGTATGTCAGGAGGGACTAGGCAAATTCCCCAAAAGCAGCCAGCTTATAGGCTTCTACACCTACCTCTGTCGAACCGCAGGAGGAGAAGCCTACTCTGCCAAAAAATACGAAGAAGCCTATGGTTTCTATTATGAAGCATTCGCCTTTGATGACCAAGACATCGTCTCTATCAAATATGCAGGCCACTCTGCATATAGTGCAGGGTACTATACCAACGCACTCGAATGCTATGATAAAGCACTAGCCATCAACCCTTCATTGAGCACCGAGCTTAAGCCATTTGTAGACTATTGTAGATCACGAAGTAACTAATTTATGAACACGCGACGATTGTTTGGTCTTTGTGGCTTTTTCTGGATTGGAATCTGTTCTTTGGTAGCACAAGCTCAAGAGCCCGGCCATGAGCTACGCTTTGTGCTCAAACCAAAAGGGCATAAAGGTCTCATTCAGGATCTGAGTATAACGCCCGATGGTACACAGATTATCACCTGTGGTCGTGACAAAACCGTCAAAATTTGGGACGTAAATAGCTACGAACAGCGAGGGGAGATACTAGGGCATATCGGTGTAGAAGCACACGGTAGTGTCTACACGGCGCGTGTCTCTCCGAATGGAAGATACATCGCCACTGCTGGATACTTTGGGGATAGTGAAGACTACAAAACACTCGCAGATATTAGAGTCTACGATTTCCAGACTCAACAAATTGTACATACATTTTATGGTCACAATAAATCTATCAACAACCTTCGGTGGAGTCGGGATAGTCGGTATTTGATTTCTGCATCTAGTGATCAGAAGGTTGGAGTCTGGGATGTGAAAAATTTTGAATTAGATAAAATGCTCACTGGACAGGGAGATGCCATCTGGTGTGCAGACATCTTTGGAGACAAAATCGTAAGTGCCTCTCAGGACAATATGCTCTACCTGTATGATAAACGGACAGGTCAAATACTAAACACTTCCTACGACCATGTCGGGGCTATCATCCGGGTTGCTTTTGACCCTACAGGACAGTTCATTGTCTCTGGTGCCGACGATATGCAAGTCAATGTCTACGATGCTGACCTCCAGTTTTTGAGCGCACTGTATTTGGATGAGGTACCCTCCGCGCTGTCCTTTGACCCCAGTGGAAAATTCGTTTTCGTAGGATTCAACAACGGGAGTATCACCGTGTACCGATTCGATCAAGGACAACTCTCCCAACTCACGAGCTACCAGCCGCATCAAAAGGCGTTTGTAGCAGGTATCGCCATCACAGCAGATCAGCGAATCTTTAGTGCAGGTGGGACAGAGAGCAACATAGCCGTCTACCAACTCCATGAAGGAGGTGTTGATAGCTTGACCAATATCGCTGGTAGTACCCAAAAAGTCTGGGGTGCGGGGCTTAACGGTGACATGTTGGCCTTCTCGACGGGGAGTCAACCTGGCGGGTATATTGCGGGGCTCAAGGATGTCGATTTTTCTCATGGGTTCAATATGGTTAGCCGAGAATATGGTCAGATGGAAAAAGCCAATAACATCTTCAAAGCGACTATGGGAGGAGTCTTCACCGAACGAACGTCTATTTTCAAGGGGCGAAAATATGATTACAAAGTGCCTGTAGAAACGCTGGGTGGCTTACGAGCCTCCAAAAACGGCAACTCCTTTTTTGTCAAATACCTACCTGATCCATCCTTGGATCGGATAGAACCCAAAGGTAGATTCAAAGACTTACAGTTCGGAGAGATTCCTGTCTCTATCACAGATCACGCCACCAAATATGCACTTGCTTTCACACCTGACTCGCTACTTTTAGTCGGAGGGACAGGCGGTTACTTGCGCGCCTATGATCTCAGTGGACAGGTCGTTACTAGACTAGAAGGACACGAAGACGCTGTATTCACCGTCAACCTATCTACAGATAGTCTATGGGTCATCTCAGGTTCTCACGACCAGAGTATTAGACTTTGGGATGCCAAAAAATTAGGGAAACAAGAAAAGCTAGAACCTACGGCAACTTGCTTCTTTAGCAAAGAAGGCGAATGGATCGTCGTGACCAAACAGGGCTATTACATGTCATCTACCAGAGGAGGGCAGTATGTTGGGTTTCATCAGAATCAAGGTTTCCGATCAGAGGCCAAATTCTACCCTTTCGAAAATTTTGATCTCAAATACAACCGTCCCGATCAAGTCCTACAAATCCTCGGTATGGGTACCGATCAACTTCATAACTTGCTCTACAAAGCCTATCAAAAACGAGTCAAAAAGATGGGACTGAAAGAAGAGGATATGTCGGGAGAACTCAACTTGCCGACGGTAGAAATCTCTGGTGCGAGTCAGACTGTTTCAGACAAGTTTTATGACCTGACACTCTTCGCACATGATGAAAAACTTATGCTCGACCGTATCAATATCTATGTCAATGACATACCCATCTACGGTATTCACGGGCTCTCGGTACAAAACGAAAAAAACCGTCAGCAGATCACCAAAGCCCTATCCATAGAACTAACAGAGGGGAGAAACAAAATTCAAGTATCCGCTATGAATGTCTCGGGTATCGAATCCCTGAAAGAGACCGTACAGATATTCTACGACGGGAAGAGCCCCAAGCCTGATCTACATGTGGTCACCATCGGCGTATCCAACTACAAAGACAGCCAGTATGACCTGACCTATGCGAGCAAGGATGCGACAGATATTGCCAACCTATTTTTTGGTCATCACCAGCAATACAACCAGATTCATATCCACCGTTTCACCGATGCACTTGCACAGCGGGAACAAATATTGGCAGTCAAAGACAAACTGCTACAAACTAAGGTGGAGGATGAAGTGATTCTTTTCATGGCTGGGCATGGGTTGTTGGATGACAAACTGGATTACTATTTTGCGACACAGGATATAGACTTCAACAACCCCGCAGCACGTGGATTAAAATATGAAGAACTCGAGGGTCTGTTAGACGCCATTCCTGCTCGCAAAAAACTGATGCTTATCGATGCATGTCACTCCGGAGAAGTAGACAAGGAGGACACCAAACTCATCGCCTCTACCGTCTCGTCTTCCAATGTTTCGACCCGAGGATTTACCAAAAAGCCACAGCCCATCGGGATCAACAATACCTTCGAACTCATGCAAGAATTATTTGCTGACCTGCGACGCGGCACAGGTGCCATGGTCATCTCCTCTGCCTCTGGAGTAGAGTTCGCCTACGAGAGTCCCGAATGGAACAACGGCGTATTCACCTATGCACTACTCGAAGGGCTAAAGTCTGGCAAGTCAGACGCTGATGGCAATGGGGAGGTACAGGTCTCTGAGATCAAAGACTATGTATTTGACCGAGTGACCGAACTCACCCATGGCAAACAGCACCCCACCAGTAGAAGAGAAAATTTAGAATTTGACTTTGTGGTTTGGTAGCCCATATAGTCTTCCAAAACGATAGGTTATGAAAGGATTTGGTATATTGTTTATACTCATAGGGCTCGGGCTGGGCTACAATTTTACGGTACACATGCTCGATTATTTTGAAATGAAAAGCAAAAGTGTGGTCGTGGAAGGTCGTGTGACTGAAGTGAGTGATAACCGGTCAGAAGTGAAAGCATGGAAGGCCTACGAGGTGCAGATGGATATAGAATTTAATAGATCAGGAGTCCTGAATGTGACGACAGTATGCTGCTGGTGTCATAGTAAATATGAACGAGAAGAAACCTCCTGTGCACAAATCGGGGATACCAAAATGGTGCGCTATGTACCTACTGCACTCCAAGGAGAAGTTTCGAAACCTCATCTCCTACAAGTCACCGACACAGGGGATTACTATGATTTTTCATTTAGTTTTTTTCTGTTTTTTATTCCTTTCGTTTTTCTCCTTCTTGGTTTAGCCTTTGTTTGGATTGGCAGTATGTAGACGATATGCTAACTCTTGCGGTTTAGCGATGATAGGCCAGCACTCAGCGATAGAATGGTGAATATCGAATGGCTTTCATTAGTTTAGCATCCAGCTAAAACTAATACTATGAAACTACAGTTACTATCACTACTAGTAGGGTGCAGTCTACTTGCTTGTACCAGCCAATCGGAAGAAAAAACCGTTGATTCCACCACAGAAAATACTACAGAAATGCTCACACTTTTAGTCGGAACCTACACAGGTCAAGGAAGTGATGGTATCTACAGTGTGCAGTTCGATCCGAGTACAGGAGTGCTGTCCAAAAGTCAACTGCTCGTAGAGACGACTAGTCCGTCATTTTTGGCGTATAGCCAGGACAAACAAAAAGTATATGCAGTCAATGAAACCGAAAATGGAGGTGTGAGTTCATTTGCTTGGGACGAAAATAAATCCAAACTAAAGCTGGTCAGCCGCAGAGCCAGTGAAGGAGACTACCCCTGTTACGTATCGATCAACCCATCAGAAACCTTAGTCTCTGTCGCGAACTATGGCACAGGCAACGTCATCAGTTACCCGATAGATAAGTCAGGGGTCATCGCTACAGCTGGTGATATTCAGCAGCACGAGGGAACAGGGACTAATCCTGATAGACAAGAAGGACCACACGCACACTTTGCTCAATATTCCAAAGACGGAACCCAACTCTATGCGATAGACTTGGGCATAGATCAGGTGATTAAATATCCTGTAACAGGAGGTAAAATCGGAGCGGGCGAAACGGCACTCAATTTGGAACCTGGAGACGGGCCGAGACATTTGGTTTTTCATCCTACCAAAGCACTAGTCTACGTGATCAGTGAACTGAGTAGCACGGTGACCACTGCACAGGTCAACGAAGATGGTACATTCGAAACCGTCGCTCAAATCAGTACATTACCAGAAAATATCGAAGGAGACAGCTACTGTGCCGACATTCATATATCGGATGATGGTAGATACCTCTATGCATCTAACCGCGGACACAATAGCATTGCCATATTCTCAGTCGATGAAGAAACAGGAGCTTTGGCACGTATCGCCAATGAGCCCGTGCAAGGTGATTGGCCGAGGAACTTTTGCCTGACTCCAGACAATAAGCATATCCTGGTCGCCAACCAAAAATCTGATAACATCACGGTGTTTGAGCGAGATGATGCGACGGGAATGATGCACTTCACAGGCAATGAGATCAAAATATCACAACCCGTTTGTGTGATATTTTGATCAGAGGAATACTGATGAACTGAAACCAATAGAATGAATGAAAAATCCCTCCTTCTATAAATTTGAAGGAGGGATTTTTGATTCTAGACGTTCTTAGTTTACTAGTAAGCCATCTCGATAATTTTCTTGGCAACTTCTGGCGTGATGTCTCCATGCTCACCGAGTTTAGCCAGACCGTGATCTTTTAGACTTTGAGCCGCTTTACCAGCAAAGCCCTCATAATCTTCGGTATAATCTCTCAACCGAGTTTTGATGTTCATAGATTGATAAAACTGTTCCGTTTTTTCGATGGCTAATTTGGCCTTTTCTTCTACGGTACCTTCGGTCACATTCCATACGCGTTCGGCGTATTGTGCCAGCTTTTCCTTTTTCTTATCAAACTGATGATGATAGGCACTTGGCAAAATAATAGCCAATGTCCTAGCGTGATCTACTCCGTAGTGTGCTGTGATCTCGTGGGCGATCATGTGTACGGACCAGTCCGTCGGTACACCTTTTTGGATCAGGCCATTGAGTGCCATCGTACAACACCACATGAAGTTGGCTGCTACATCGTAGTTCGACGGATCAGCAATCACTTTAGGCGCTACCTCGACCAAGGTCTGCATGATAGATTCTGATATTCTGTCCTGAAGGTGAGCATTCGTCGGGTAAGTCATATACTGCTCTAGTACATGTGTAAAAGCATCTGCTACACCATTGGCCAACTGTCGCTGAGGAATGGTACGCACGACCTCTGGATCACAGATCGAAAATTGAGGGAACAACCCCGGCCCACCCATCGCTAGCTTTTCATGGGTTTCTTTGCGACTGACTACCGCGCCACTATTCATTTCGCTACCTGTCGCTGGCAGTGTCAATACCGTTCCGAAAGGCATGCCCTTGACCGTGCGGATTCTGTTCGCTAAGATATCCCATGGCGAATCTCCCTCATACAGTGCCGCAGACGAGAGGAATTTCGTCCCGTCGATCACCGAACCACCACCTACTGCGAGCAGAAAATCAATTTTTTCTTCCTTGATTACTGCCAATGCCTTGAGCAAAGTCTGGTATTCGGGGTTTGCTTCTATCCCTGCGAACTCTACTACCTCATGACCTTCTAATGCTGCTAGCGTCTGTTCGTATAAGCCGTTCTTTTTGATACTGCCTCCCCCATAGAGCATGAGTACTTTGCTATCTGCTGGGATGAGGGTTTTTATTTTTGCGATTTGGCCTTTGCCAAAAACTAGATTGGTTGGATTGTATAGTTCGAAATTCTTCATGGGTTATTCTTATTTGTTAAGGAGTTCAACTGATCTAAAGCAAAAATGTTTGGAGATGTCTGGCAAAATTGAACATCAAAAAACCCTGACTCTTGGTGAATCAGGGTCTTCACTTTCTTACACTACACTGCGTATCAGTACGCTTGCTTAGAAAGTTCTTTGCCTAGTGTTTTTCCAGTTTTGGCAAATGACTCAGAGATTCTATAGGCTGCATCGAAATCGTATCCTCCAGCTCCCTGACCAGGCGCTTTGCTCAAGTCTACTACTGCGATTTCTTGGCCATCTGCTACGAATGTAGCGGTCATACTGACGTAGGCTGGTTTAGACGAAATTCCAATGTGGTATCCTGGGTCTAAAAAATAGACTTCTAGTTTCAGGGTACAGTCTGCTCCCTCATTGTCTCTGCTGGCAGTGACTCCATCACCAGATAATACATCGTTGAACAAAGTCTCGAATTTTTCAAAGAATTTTCCGCCTTCTTTGTTTTCATGCCATGCAGCTACCCAAGCATCCCCTGATCCAGCTTCCTTCTCATTTTTGTCCGTTTGTTTTTCTGATAGATATTCTTCTTCGGACTTCTTTCCGATTTTCAAATCCTCATGGTAAGTGTACTCCATGTTGTAAGATTTGTAAGCAGACAATGCCTTGAGCTTACCAGAGGTTACTTTCAGCTTTTGAGAATACCCTGCAAATGCGAAAAGCACAAAAAAGGCCACTATAGTGGTTTTCATTAAATTGTTCATGTTAGATTATTTTGTTACAAAATCGTATGAAAATACGAAAGTAGAACCAATAATTTGAATCTGTTAAGGATAAATTTTGTGTCTCACCGTATAATCTCTCATGGCCTGCTACAATGGTTTCAGTTGGCCAACTATCTTTGCATCACGATCATAATTTAAAAGTAACCATGGCGATATCATCCACATTAGTCTACAGAGCAGACAAAGAATTCGAAGCAACCAATCAGGCAGGTAATACCATCCAAATGGACATGTATCCACAGGAAGAGAAAAAAAATCAATCCCCGATGGATTTAGTACTTTCTGGCCTGGCAGGGTGTGCTGCTGTGGATATCGTATCGATGATCAAAAAAAGAAGAAAAACTTTCGTAGACCTCAAAGTGGAGTCTGTCGCTGAACGTGCCGAAGGCCACCCAGCCAAGTTTACCAAGATTCACAAAAAATTCATTATCACCTCTCCGGATCTCACGGATAAAGAGGCCGAACGCATCATCAACCTAGCAGTTGAAAGCTACTGTAGTGTGGCCTCTTCGCTCTCCCCAGAGATCGAAATGACACATAGTTTCGAGATTATTCAGGGATAGTAAACCATAAGAATTTCCTGTGTTTCCTCTCAAATTAGAATATTTCACTAGAACTAGCGATACGAATCACTAGCTGTAGTGATTGACAGGGAGCATTTCTCATCCCACATTTGCATTATTTAGAACTAATCTAAATAATGCAAGCAAAACTCATTTACATATTTGCACTAGCATGTGCACTGTTGACCCTACTCTTCGGGGAGACTTTTGGGCAAGAAAAGTCTTTGCGTTTCCTCTCTAGTGATAACGAACCCATCGTAGGTGTTGCGGTACTACTCTATCCTCATGGTGAGTCAAAAGCCATTCAACGTGTCTCTGATTTAGACGGTCATGTCAGGCTCGGTTCGGTCGCCTATCCGCTGACGATAGAGACACAGCACATTAGTTTTGACCCGCTCAGCCAGCGTCTGGATCAATCTGACAATCACACGCTCTACCTCACCGAACGTAGCGACCTGCTAGAAGATGTGACTATCACCTCCGCTACCGAACAAAGTAGTTCGCTCAATACCACACTGTTCGTCGTGGATCAGATGGATAGTCAATCTATCCAGCGGTTAGGAGGCAATGACCTGAGCGATGTGCTCAACTTCAATAACAATATCAACGTGATGCCTGATCCGAGTACTGGACGATCAACAGTCAACATGTTTGGTCTAGGAGGGGAGTATGTCAAGATCCTCATAGACAATGTCCCCATGGTCAGTGACAATGGAGCTGGCAACAACATAGATATTACACAGATCAATGTGGATCAGGTAGAGCGCATCGAGATATCCGAAGGAGCTATGGGAGTGCTCTATGGTTCGAATGCAGTCGCAGGAGTGATTAACATTGTCACCAAAAAAGGTGGTGATACGCGGTTCAGTATACAAGCAGCCATCCAAGAAGAAACGGTAGGTGGTGAATACAACTGGTCTGACGAAGGCAGGCACATCCAGCGTTTAACGGTCAAGAGCCATCTCGGTAGCAAGCTTCATGTCACTGCTAATGCCAACCACAATGATTTCAAAGGCTTCAAAAATGATCATCAAGGAGTCAACTACTATGGCTCTGATGGAGTCAGAGGTTATGAATGGAATCCAAAAGAACAGATCCATCTAGGTGGGCAACTGCACTATAGCCTCTCTGCCAAAACTATCCTAACCTATGGGTATGACTACTATCATGAAGAATTATTCATTCATGATACGATTCTAATTGGCGGAGTAGGCATAGATGGTCTGCCAGAGTACAAAGCGCAAGACAATCGATACGTCACCGATAGACAAGCCCACCGCTTGAGTATTAACCACCGCTTTGATTCCATGCCCATGAATTTGTTCTTTTCCTATCAAGCGCAATCTCGGTCCAAAGAAGAATATGTCTATGATCTAGAAAGACAATCCAAAACCTCGTCAGGAGGACTAAACCTAGAACAATCAAGTGACTACCTGTATAGTAAAGGGACACTCAAAAACATACTGAATCAACTGTCGTGGTTGTCGATCACTGCGGGCTATGAAGCCGACTATCAGACAGGGTACGATGCAGTCGCTAGTGGAGCCTATTCCAGCGATATCGCCGAACAAAGCCTGAGTAACCTAGATGCTTTCGCCTTAGTAACTTGGACGCCTACTGCTGCTATCAGTATCACGCCAGGTCTCCGGCTCAATCATAACTCTGCCTATAATCAACACATGATCTGGTCCGTATCGACGCTATGGCGTGCACCGAAACAGTTTAGCGCCCAGCTGGTAGTAGGGTCGGCCTATAAGACGCCTACCTATACACAGCTTTTCCGATACTTTGTAGATGCGAACCATGACGTGACTGGCAATCAGGATTTGAACCCAGAGGACGGGATATCTGTCGTGCTCAATCTGAGCAAGTCCAGTAGTCTCGGTGAGCTACTGCTCAAAAATGAAATCAAAGGATCATACTTTGACATTCATGGCAAAATTGGTATGGCTATCATCACTGAAGAAAACCCTGATGCACCGAGCAGTATCCAGCGATCTACCTATCTCAATATCGACGAATACCAAACTATAGGTATCTCTACAAACCACCAATTGATCTACCGTGCTTTGTCCGCCCAAATCGGCGTATCCTACATCGGTGCTCGCCAGTTCGAACAAAACGAAAACCAAAATGAAGACTATGTATACACGCTATCGGGTACAGCTAGCCTCAGCTATTTACTCAGACCGCTGGAAACACAGTTTTCGGTCAATTTCAAATACAATGGATCGAGCGAACGGTATTACCAAGATGACGAAGGAGCTTATAAAGTCCTCATGGATCCGTATTCACTGATGGACATGAGCATCCAAAAGAGCTTTTTTGATGAAGCCTTTAGAATCAAATTAGGCGCACGAAACTTACTCAATGTGGTGCAAGTCAATGCTTCTGGTCTACCCTCTGCCTCGGTACATGGGGGTAGCTCACCATCTAGCATGGTCTTCGCCTACGGACGATCTTATTTCATCAACCTTTCCTACACTTTCAAAAAATAACACATAACAAAAATCATTTATCATAAAACGATGAAACATTATATCAACAAATTAACGGGTCTTCTACTGCTCACCATTGTCGTGGGATTCTCTGCCTGCGATGAGAACGAAGTTGAACGAATATTCGAGGCTTCTTTTCAGACGAGTACGGTAGGACTGGCTCAGCTGGACGAAACAGCGATATTGCAAGTCAATTTTTCTATCCCTACAGTGACTGAAACAACTGTAACGATAGACCTCAGTGAAAATGGTGTAGTCTACGGGACAGACTACAGTACCTCTCCGACTGCTACGGATGGCGTAGTGACGGTTACCGTTCCTGCAGGCTCAGAAAGTGCCAGCTTCAGCATCACGAGGTTGGTAGAGTTCATCGCCTCAGGCAATGACCTCACAGCTACACTCGCAGCGATTGATGGAGAAGAAAGTCCCGAATTCGTAGGTACGACTACAGTGTCTGTCCTATTCGAGGAGGTGATTGCCCAAGGAGGCACAATAGATCTGTTGACGGGAGGCTCAAATATGCCCAACCAATGCTACATAGACCTCAGCAACTTTGCACAAACGGCGGTTCGTAGGGACCAATGGGAATTAGCTTTTTACTCTGGTGCTGAAAATAGAGTCTTCCTCAACGCAGCATTATTGGTAACAGCGGTAGAAATTTCTGAGCACAATGATCTAGCTATCGTCAGCTCCGAAACAGTATTTGATACGCCACTTCAATTATCTTCTTTCGGCCAGCCCGTGACAGTATCTAATGTCGAAGAATTATTAGGAGGCTTAGAGCTTGGTTATAGTATGTATGGCCCATACACAGATATCAAAGAAGGTACGTTAGAGGGTACTGCTATTTCTGAAATCTCGGCAACTGATGAAGACAACAAAGTATATATAGTCTCTCTAGGTAGCGAAATCCCAGAAGAGCACAACCTAGAAGGTGGACTAACAACTACAGGAGACCACAGAGGCTTCTATAAGATCAGAGTACTATTAGATGGTGACCAGTACAAACTACAGTATGCACCACTTGACGAAACAAATATTTCGGAAGCTACCTTCAGTAAGAATACCAGCGCTAACCATACCTACTTCAGTATAGTAGACCAAAAAGAAGTAGCGGTGGAGCCTAGTGCCAGTCAATGGGACATCAACTTTAGCGGTGTATACTCTTATTATGGTTTTGATTTTGGGTTTGGTGCTGGACTGACCTATTCGGACTATGCTTTGCATAACACTCTCGGCGGTACTGCGCTCTATCAGGTGACGACTTATACCACGGATTCTGAAGGGATCACGACTACTCATGACGTCCCATCATACGATTCTTTCTCATTAAGTGATGTGGACGAAGCAAGTCTGATCAGTGACAACAGAGCTGTCATCGGTAGTGAGTGGAGGGACAGTAGTGCAGGGATAGCCAAAGATGATCGATATTTCGTCATACGTGATGCCGAAAACAACTACTTCAAGCTCAAGTTCACCAAACTCCTCAGTGACGAGGGAGAAAGAGGACATTCTCAGTTTGTTTACGAGCTACTCTAAATCGAAGGACATGAAGTCTATAATCATTTTTGTTGTTCGGATCGCACTGGGTGTGCTGTTGGTCTACGGTGGCGTGACCAAGTTCGTCCCTAAAGCCCCAAAAGCTGAATCCAGTGTGGTCAAACAAGATTTGCCGGATCATGTAGTCAAGATCAAAGCCCTCATCGGAGGAATGAAACAGAGTGGATACTTCTGGCCATTTCTCGGTGTGAGTGAGATTCTATGTGGTCTCTTCTTAATCAGCCAAGTGTTTTCCTTAATGGGTGCCGTCATGTCGGTACCCATTACACTCAACATCTTTCTCTTTCATGCATTTCTCGAACCACATGAAGTGGGCGAACTGATGATGACCGGTCTCTATCTAGGTGCCAATCTTTGTCTACTCGCCTATGATTACCCGAAACTGAAATTGATCTTTTTATCCAAATAACAATTTAAATCATGAAGCAATTAATCGCTGCTGTACTCATCCTCGTGACCAGTACGGCTATCGCACAAAACAAAAAGAAACAAGACATAGATGCCATCACTGCCATGTGTGGTTGCTACAAAGTCTCGTTCAACTTCGCTGAGACTTTCTCTCCCAATACGGACTATGCCTACTATGACAACTATAGATCTGGTGCACTAGAATATGTGATCCCTGTGGAAGAAGAGAAAGACAAAATCGTCCTTCAACATCTCCTTGTCATCGGTGACACCATGATCATCAAGCACTGGAGACAGGACTGGCTCTACGAAAACACAGACCTCTATACCTATGACAAAAACAGCCAGTGGACCTATACTAGTCTACCTGCCAAAGAGGTCAAAGGGCAATGGACACAAAAAGTGTATCAAGTAGATGACAGCCCCAGATACGAAGGCTCTGCTACTTGGGTGCACTACGATGGTCGTCACTACTGGGAAAATACTGCCGATGCTCCTTTGCCACGTAGAGACCGTACCAAACGAAAGGACTATAACGTCATGACCAGAACCAACCGCCAAGAGATCACTTCCTACGGCTGGTTGCATGAGCAGGACAATGACAAAGTCCTGCGCGAGGAGGATAGCGAAACACTGATCGCAGAGGAAAAAGGATGGAATACCTATACCAAAGTAGACGACAGCCAATGCCAAGTGGCTCAAGAATGGTGGACAGCCAATGCCAGCTATTGGAACGATGTACGCATCGTCTGGGACGAATTATTTGCCACCAAAAAGGACATAGCCATCAACATGAAAGTAGAGGATAAAATTCTCTACCAGCGTTTATTTGGATTAGAAAAAGAGATGATGGATGTGAGCCCATACAACTCCGAACTGGCACAATCCAAAATCAAGGAAGTCATCCAAAAACACTTAAAGAGCGATCAATTGCTTAGTGCTTTAAATTGAGTCAAAAGCGGGTGCCAGACGGGCATCCGCTTTACTTTTTTCATCTACCCAAAACCCTACCAATCATGAGTAAGTGCGAACCCAATGCCCTCATAGAAGGCCCCAACTATCACATCAGCCAATGCAAAAACTGCGATCGATTTGGCCTCCATTTCAACAACATCTTGATGGGGTTCGAAAAAGGAGATTTCTACACCTTCATCCGCGGCGTTAGCGAGACGGATTTTAACCAGCATGCAGTTTTCTTCCCTGACAACCGTGAGCGAATCTTGCTATCCACTCCTATTGCAGACCTCCAGATCAACCTCACCCGAGAAGAGTTCGAGGAACTCAAAATCGCCCTCATTCAGTGCAACCTCATCCTAAACGCCCGGGAAATGATTGGTACGTAAGGCTCATTTTGGAAATTGACCAACAGAGGTGCTATAGAAGAACTCATTAATCCTCTTCAGCGTCTTGAGAAGGCAATATTTCTATATCCTGAATCAATATCTTTTTGGCAAGCGCTTGGCCTGTTTTGGTAGCGGCGAGCCCCCCTTGTGCAGTTTCTTTGTAGCGGGACTCCATGCTCTGACCGACCTCTCCCATTGCTTCTGCACATTCGTCGACAGGTATCACGCTGCTGACGTGAGAGAGTGCGATCTGCGCAGATGAGTTGGCTATGGCCGCTGCACTGGCGTTGCGTACGACGCAAGGGACTTCTACGAGTCCCGCGACGGGATCGCAGACCAGTCCGAGCATGCACTGGATGGTGATGCCCGCGGCATTGAAGATCTGATCAGTCGATCCACCGAGGCAATATACGATCCCTGCAGAAGCCATCGCTGCTGCGCTGCCTGTCTCTGCCTGACACCCTCCGACGGCTCCAGCCAGCGAAGCTTTCTGCTCCAAGATCAAAGCAACGCCCGCCCCGATCAACAACGCTTCGTAGATCGTCTGATCTTCTAGATGATGTATGGACTGTAGGGTGGTGAACACGCCCGGCAAGATGCCCGATGCACCGGCAGTGGGTGCTGCGACCACTCGCCCCATGCAGGAGTTGACCTCTTTGGCACCTAGAGCGCTGGAGATCAATAATTTGAATTCGGGAGAGAGGACTGTGATGTCAGAGTTGGCGACTTTTTTGGCACCATTGTCGATCATGCCTGATCGGGATTTCATCTCCTCTGTCGTACCGGTATGGACGGCATCTTTCATGACCTGGTAGGCTTTGGCTAAGCCCGACCAGATGTCAGATTCGGAAGCACCTTTTTGCTCCTTCTCATAGTCCAGTACTACCTCATGTAGCTGCTGATTATGAGTTTGGCTATAGGTCTTCCATCCTTCGAAACTATCGAATAGAAAACACATTATTTTTGGGGTTTGTTGTGGAACAAAGGTAGTGAAGGATCTACAATTGTCCTTGTTTGATCTTAGGGGAAGAGTGGTGTTGACGGAGAAGGTAAATCCAAATGGTGGACGACTACCAAATTCACCTTTAGCAACTTAAATCATACTTTCAGCAAGTTTCTCCATAGGAGAGTTAATTCTTCATTGTATTTTCGTCAGTATGATGAGTTCAAACCTAAAACAGATATTTCTTTTACTTTTTTCTATTTTATCAAATGGAATATTGTTTTCTCAGAATATCGATGTTGATAGTTTGAGAAAAGCATATCTACATCAGCTAGACACAACTGTTGATTTCTCAGCCCAATCAAAGATTTACTATCAATTATCTGACACCTACACTTTCGAAAGTGATAGCCTACAAGAGTTCTATTTAAAAAAATCTTATCAGTCTGCTCTTAAGGGTAATAATGAGATACGAGAGATGTTAGCGGCCTCTCAGCTTTCATCTCTTAAACGATGGCAAGGAGCGTATGATTCCGCACTTTTCTTTTTAAATAAAGCCGAGACAATTGTTAATAGACAATCAGATGGCCTAAGAAAGACAAGAGCCTTGACTGGGATGATGAGTAATTATGGGAAAATATTTCAAGATATAGGTGATTATGAAAGGGCCATTCAGTACTTGCTAAAGGCGATTGATTATGCAGAAGATGAAAATCTAGGCTACAATAAAGCAATGGCAATGATGAATATTGGGAGCAATTATTTGGCAATGAACGATGATCAGGAGGCCGAAGAATATTTTCGAAGATCACTTCAATATGCAGATACTATCAATAATCTTCAATTGCAGTCATGGAATTATCAATATATCGGAACGATCTATGCTAAAAGAGAAATGCTTGACTCTACGCTCAATTACTATCGAAAGGCTATAAATATTTCCAAGGCTGATCCAACCTCCAGCTACCGAGAAGTACTTGTTCTTATCAGCGAAGTGTTTGTAGAAAAAGCCAGTTACGATAGTGCATTAACTTATCTCAATGAAGCAAAGCTTTACTATGATGGCACGAATAAAACCTTTCAAATCAAGTACCTCCTCTTGCTTTCAAAAATCAGCTACAACAGAGGCCAAATGATCACCGCAAAAAATCAAGCGAAACAGGCGTATTTACTTGCACAGAAAGACGAAAAGGCAAGAATCGAAATTCTAAGACATCAGGTAGATGTTTTTCGTAAGACAGGAGAATATGAAAAAGCCTTGAATAAGAAAGATGAATTGTCTGGTCTGAAAAATAAATTTCTGAACGAGGAGAAAATCAAAGCAATCAAAAACCTGGAGATAAAGTATGAGACCGAAAAATTAAAAGGAGAAAAAGCAGTAGCAGAAAACCAAATTAAGATAGCAGAAGCAGAAAGTGAAAAAAACAGATCCTTATTTATCGCATCTGTAATAGGCACTTTTTTGATCATCATCTCTGCTATGTTCTACTTCTCCAAACTCAAACAAGCCAAAAAAACGGAAATTATTGCACTTGAGTTGAGAGAATCACAGCAGAGACTTGCCTTAGAAAAACAATACAGAGATAGTGAGTTAAAGGCACTCAAAGCACAGATGAACCCGCACTTCATCTTTAATGTGCTCAATTCGATTCAGGAGTTTATCGTGCTCAACAAAAAGGACTTGGCAAGCGACTACTTGTCGATGTTTGCTGAGCTGATTCGGAGTTACCTGCATTTTAGTAACAGTGGCTCGATTAGCCTCAGAGACGAAGTAGACACGCTCGAAAAATACCTGAAGCTAGAGACACTGCGATTCGAAGATACATTTAGCTATGACTTGCAAGTAGATGAAGGGATTTACCCAGAAGAGTTTCAAATCCCTACGATGATTATTCAACCCTATGTAGAGAATGCCATCAAGCATGGCTTATTTCACAAGTCTGGTGATCGAAAACTGACGGTTGCATTTACAAAACCAGAAACGGACTTGATCCAGTGTATCATCACGGACAATGGCATAGGCAGAGCCAACGCCAAAAAGCGAAATGAAGCAAAAGGAAACACGCACAAGTCATTTGCCATGGAGGCTACTGCCAGCCGTTTGGAATTGTACAATGAGAAAAGTAAAAACAAAATTGGGATTGAGACTATAGACCTGATAGGAGAGGACCAAGAAGCCTTAGGCACCCAAGTCATATTGACCATTCCATTGATAGCATAACCATGATGAAAGCAATAATCATCGATGATGAACAGAAGGCAAGAAATCTCTTGCATGTCTTGATCGAAGAAAACTGTAAAAATATTACGGAGATCTATCAGGCGGATAATCTATTGTCAGGAGTCGAACTAATCAAGGCAGAACAGCCGCAGCTTGTGTTTTTGGATATAGAAATGCCAGGCAACTCTGGTTTAGAGATTTTGGACTTCATCGATAGAGAGGATTATCATTTTGAGATCATTTTCACGACAGCTTATAGCGAATATGCGATTCAAGCCATTCAGTTAACCGCTGTTGATTATTTGCTCAAACCGATCAGTGCCTCCAAAGTGAAAAATGCTGTCGAACGAGCCTTGACTTTTTTGGGTAAATCCAAAATAAATCAGCGCCTCGACGAGCTTAAAGAAGTATTTAAATCTCAGACGTTTAAAAAGATCGGGCTCCCAGTCAATGACGGGGTAGAATTTGTCGCGTTTGATGACATCATCATGCTAGAAGCTGATGGTATGTACACCAAAGTGTTCACGGCTGATGGTGAAATGCTGATCAGCAAGCCCCTCAAACATTTCGTAGAACTGCTACAAAATGTCAAGGTTTTTTACCGTCCTCACCGATCCTATTTGGTCAACCTCATGTTTATCAAAAAGTACGTCAAATCAGACGGAGGCTATATATTGATGGACAATGATCGATCCGTATCCATCTCCAAAGACCGCACCGACGAGTTCATGCAGTTGATGCAAAACATCTAGCTTTTTGGTTTAACAAGCAACTCACATGCTTTAGCAACTCAAACCCCTATTTCAGAAATTGTCATAAAAATCGAGGTAAAGTCAGCCATAGTTTTGAATAGATATTAATCAAAACACAAAACCATGAAACTATACCTTTCACTATTTTTTGTGCTCATTTTCGCTGCAGCGACGAACGCACAAAGTCCATTTTCAGAATACCTCTTTACAAATGGGGCTTTACAAAATACCGGTAGTACGGAAAATAGCCTCACCCAAACTGGGGATGCACTTATAGGAGCTGAAGACCGAGACGGTTTTGCCAACTCGGCGCTCTCACTTAATGGAGACATACTGCAAGAGCAAAGTGGAGTCAACCGCACCAATTTTTCAGTCAGTTTTTGGATCAAGACCAGTACCAATGACGCCAATCCAAGATATATCTTGGATCAGTGGGGAGGAAACCCTGGAGGAAAAGGCCCAATCGGCTACCGTGTCATTTTAGAAAACGGTGAGTTAAGCGCATTCGGGAAATTTTATGTGTACAATCAAAACATACACTTTGTCTCCAATAATATCAATACAGCAGGGGGCACCATTGCCGATGGGCAGTGGCACCATGTAGTGCTCACCATGTCTGCATGGTCACGTGCCACACTCAACGGCAACTTCCCCAATGTAAGTCATCGGCTGTATGTCGACAATGTGCTGCAACAGCTTACCACTGTAGAGATCCCAACTGCAGGAGGCACAGGCCGCACGGTGGATGCCGTTCCTTTGTCTATAGGAAATATTCAGGATCAAAGTGCGGAATTTAGCTATGAAGATCAAATAGATGACATTCGAATGTATAACAAGAAGCTAGAAGATGCTGAGATCGCTACCATCTATAACCAACGTACTTCTCTTGCCAAAATCTATGTAAAAAGTGATGCTGCTGGAAACAATGATGGCTCATCTTGGGCGGATGCATTTACTAGTTTGAAAGCAGCAACAGACTATGCCACTGCCTCTGGGGATACGATATGGGTCGCTCAAGGCACCTACAAAGCAGATGCTTCTGATCGGACCGCCAGTTTTGTGCTTCAAAAAGGCGTGAAGCTGTTTGGCGGTTTTGTTGGTACAGAAACGCAACTTTCAGAAAGAAACTGGAGAGCAAACCCAACAATATTGTCTGGAGACTTAAATGGAGATGATGACAATGACATCTCCTATACCAATGCGCTTAGAAGCGAAAACACCTATCGAATAGTCTATGTAGCGGGTGACAATACGCTGATTGATGGAGTCATCATCACAGGCGGTCAAGCCAATAATACAGCCAACAATGACTACAACAGAGGAGCTGCAATATTCAAAAGCTCGGATGCTAAAAACCTTACGATAAAAAACACCATCATTCGCAAAAATGTGTCCAACAGAGAAGGCAATATTCATGTGCTTTTTACCTCGCGTGCCGACAATACTTTGAGGGTTGAAAACTGTATCGTCAGCAACAATTTTGCACGTTATGGTGGTGGTTTTGCTGCTTCTGTGGAAAATGGTGCGACTTTGGATGCGAAAGTCTACAATTCTTTGTTCTTTGAGAATGTGGCAGGAGATGTAGCTAGTGGAGATGGCTTTGCTGGAAGTAGCTTGTACTTTGCGGCCAATGCTGGACAAATAGATGTAGCAGTGATCAACAGTACTTTTACTGACAATAAGGACTTGGGCACCAATACCTCCAACGACAAAGGGACGATAGTCATCAGAAGATTAAACAACGATGCAACATCAATAGCGCACGCGACACTTCACAACAATATCTTCTACAACAACCTGAGTTCGCCAGTGGTGGTGAATGAACAAGTTATTGGTTTTATGAACAGACCTACCAACAAGCTAAACAGCCTGACTTTCACGTATAACATTTCCAATCAAACGGATTTCAGTACCAAAGCAAATGCGCCTGTTGTTTCAGACAACATCAATCAAGACCCGTTATTTACGGATGCCATTTCTCAGGATTTCACCTTATTCACAGGTTCTCCGGCGATAGATGCAGGTAGCAATGACCAACTACCCGGCGATTTGTTTGGAGATCTGCAAGGAAATAAAAGAATCCATGCTGGGACCATAGATATGGGTGTTTATGAAAGTGGTTCTTCACCTAGGAACCTCGTAGCACCGACAGCCATTGCCCAGGATATCACGGTGGAGCTCGGAATCAACGGAGAAGTTACTGTAGCAGCTTCACAGGTCGACAATGGCTCTACTGATGACGATACAGCGGATAATGAATTGATTTTCAGTTTGGACAAAGCCATATTTACCTGTGAGGATTTGGGCGCTAATACAGTGACTTTGACGGTGAAAGATGCCAGCCGAAACATCGCGACCGCAGAGGCCATCGTCACGGTGACTTCCAATATCGATGATGAAGCTGTGACCATAGCAGAAGACACTGGTTGTGACGAAATGAGCACGACGGTCACAACAGGCAGTTCGGTCAGTGGTATTAATTATTTTCTAAGAAATAGTACGGACAACAGCATCGTAGAGGGACCAATTTTGGGAACAGGAGAATCTTTGGATTTCAATACTGGAACGGTCACTGGGAACACCACTTTCAATGTGTACGGTGAAGTGCCTCCTGTAAACAGTATATCGGGAGGATTGGATTTTGACGGCACCAATGATCGAGTCGCCACGACATATACCATGTCAACCACGAGCACATTCACGCTAGAAGCATGGATTTTTCCAAGAGGCACATCTTGGAGTAGACTGTTTTCCAACATGAACTATAGCAGTCTAGGGTCAACCGCAGGAGATTTTATTGTGGATACTTATGGGACTCCTGACAATGGTCGAAACGTACGATTTACTTTGGATGGTGAGGCCAGCGATATCCAATTGTACGCTCACCAATCCTTAACACTAAATGAGTGGAATCACATTGCCGTGACTTTTGACAATGGGGTGGCTAAAATATTGGTAAATGGTGCAGAAGTAGCCTCGGAGAATAACCCAACTGTCACTCGTATTCTTGGTAGCTCAAGACCTGTACACCTAGGCGTGAATGGCGGAGCAAGCCCAGTTAAGTACTTTGATGGAAAAATGGATGAATTCAGAATCTGGAATGTAGCCAAAACCGCAGCAGAGATTTCTGAGGAGATGGATAATTGTTTGCGAGGAACAGAAAGTGGACTGTCAGCTTATTTCAATTTTGAGGATGGAGAAGGAACGCAACTGACAGAAATAAAAGCAGGTAAGAATGGTACTTTAGTGAATTTCGATGAAGCAATGGCCTGGGCAGAAGGGCCAGAACTTTCGTGCGGAACAGGCTGTGGTTTCCAAATGACTGAGGAGGTGACTTTGACTGTAGGTGATGAAACAGCACCAACAGCAGTAGCGAAAGATATTACAGTAGGCCTCAATCCAAATGGTGAGGCTACTATTTCTGCCATCGACATCAACGATGGGTCTTCAGACAATTGCACAGCAGATGAAGACCTTGAGTTGAGCATAGACCAAACGTTGTTTGTCAGTTCAAATCTGGGCGAAAATACAGTGATACTCACCGTGACTGATGCAAGCGGCAATGAATCGACGGCAGAAACTACTGTCACGGTCACAGACAATCTGCTACCCACAGCGATCGCTCAAAATTTAACGATTCAACTAGATACTGACGGCCATGCTGCTATCACTCCAGCTCAAATCAACAATGGATCAAAAGACAACAGCACCGCCACAGGCGACTTGGTGTTGACTTTGAGTCATACGGCCTTCACTTGTGCTGACGTAGGATCTAATACGGTGACCTTGACTGTAGAAGATGCGTCTGGCAATCAATCAACTGCTACGGCTACTGTGACAGTTGAAGACAAGACATTGCCTACAGCAATCGCACAGGATTTTACAGCTCAACTCGATGGCACTGGAAATGTAGTAGTCAGTCCACTAGATGTCAACAATGGTTCAAGTGATAGCTGTACTGAATCAGAAAATCTCACCTTGGCTTTAGATCAAGCATATTTTGATTGCACACAACTAGGAGCGCACACCGTCACTTTGACGGTAGTAGATGAGTCTGGCAATCTAGCTACGACTACAGCCACAGTTACTGTGGAGGATAGTATGGCTCCAGTGATGGCGACTCAGGATATTACGGTTAATCTGTCAACAGATGGCACTGCCGTGATCACGCCTGCTGATGTAGACGATGCTTCTTCTGACAATTGCGGGGATGTCACTTTGAGTTTGGATGTCGACAGTTTTACCACTGCTAATGTAGGTGCAAATACCGTGACACTCACTGGTACGGATGCTCAAGGCAATGTTGCTACTGCTACTGCTGTAGTGACGGTGGTAGATCGCGCAGAGCAGACGATCATTATCACTGAGATAGAGGATAAATTGACGACTGATGACCCATTTAATGTGATCGCTAGTACCACGTCTGGATTGGATCTAACCTATGCAGTAGATGGCCCAGCGAGTATTGTTGGTTCTGAAATCACATTAGACGGCACAGCCGGCATGGTCACAGTGACCGTTTCTCAGGCTGGGAATGAAAACTATAAAGCAGCGAGTGAGCAAATCACTTTTGATGTCTCGGACCAACCCAAATCAGATCAAACGATCACGTTTGATTCGATCACCGACAAGGTGTTTGGAGATGAGGACTTTGCCGTCACTGCTACAGCTAGTTCGGGATTAGACGTGACCTACTCGGTCATTAGTGGTCCAGCGACTGTTACTGGCCATACCGTGTCTATTACAGGTGCAGGTACGGTTGAGCTGGCTGCCGATCAGCTTGGCGATGATCAGTTCAATGCAGCACCTCAGGTGACACAAAGTTTTACAGTAGCAAAATCAGATCAAACCATTACTGTGACGGCTATTGAAAACAAGTTGATAGGAGATTCGAATTTTGATGTGATAGCCAGTACGACTTCTTCTCTGGCACTGACCTATGAGGTGTCTGGTCCAGCTACCATTAGCGGTACGACGATCACTTTGGACGGTACGATAGGCGTGATCACGGTGACTGTTAGTCAGGCAGGCAATAACAATTTCAACGCTACGAGTGAGCAAACTACTTTCAATGTCTCAGATCCAGCCAAAACTAATCAGACCATCACGTTTGAGACCATTTCAGACAAGGTATTTGGAGATGCAGACTTTGATATAACTGCCACAGCTAGTTCGGGATTAGACGTGATCTACTCGGTTATTAGTGGTCCTGCGGTTGTAGCTGGCCGTACCGTTTCTATCACTGGTGCGGGTACGGTTGAGATTGCTGCTGATCAGTTGGGTAATGATCAATTCAATGCAGCATCTCAGGTGACACAAAGTTTCACTGTAGCGAAAGCAGATCAAACCATTACTGTGACAGCCATTGAAAACAAGCTAGTTGATGATTTGGATTTTGAGGTGATCGCGAATACGACTTCTTCTCTGGCATTGATCTATACAGTGTCTGGTCCAGCGACTATCAATGGTACGACGATCACTTTAGATGGTACGATAGGTGTAGTGACTATAACGGTTAGTCAGGCGGGGAATGACAATTATAATTCAGCAGAGACAGCCGTTAGTTTCGAGGTGACCGAGAAAGGAACGTCAGTATTAGCTGCAGAAAATGAGGTTTTTTTCCAGGTCTATCCTAACCCAGCAACGAGTACAATTAGTATAGAAGGGGTACAATCAGCAGATGTTAAGATTCAAATATTTGATGCAAGAGGGCAAGAGGTTTCGGTAGAAAAGTCTTTCGGATCTGATCAGATATCTATCCGTCATCTAGAATCGGGACTGTATTTCATGAAAATCACGGATCAAAATATTACCACAACAACAAAGCTGTTGGTCCGACGATAATAGTGGATTGATTAATGTAAGGTTAAAAGAGCAGCTCACGCTGCTCTTTTTTTGTCTTTTACTTTTGGATCATCCTCTCATGGCTCATTTAACTATCTTGCACGGATGAAAAAATTTGATGTGTTGTCCTTCTTGTTATCTAGACAGAAAAAGAGGCTTTTATTCCTAGGGATGTTGAGCTGTATTTCAACGATAAGTATGGGGCAAACGGGGTATGAACTGGCTCAATCCATGTTTGCAGCTGCTGAGTCGGTTACTAGTATGAAGTTCACAATGCAGAAAACCGAGCGCGTGGAAGGAGTACTCATTACACAAGTCAGTGCCACCAAGTTATCTGTAGCACCGTATAAGATTTATTCAAATCAACTGTCGCCAGACAAGGGATTAGAGGTACTTTACTGCGAAGGGCAAAACGATGGAAACGCACTGATCAACCCAGTCAGTTTTCCATGGGTGACTTTGAGACTAGACCCTATGGGTAGCTTGATGCGAAAAGGCCAACATCATACGATTCGTGATGGCGGATATACCTATGTGATGTCAATCTTAAAATTTTTGGTAGATAAATATGGAGAGGAATCCAAAACCATGATCTCCAAACTAGACCCAGTGGATTTTGGAGGGGTCGCTTGTGATGCCATAGAATTGAGCAATCCATATTTTCAATACCGTGAGCATACAGTCCAAAAATGGGAGACTTTGGCATCCATCGAGGATAGTTTGAAACTGAGCGGCTTTATGATCTTGGAGAAAAACAATCTGGATCAAAACTATGACGAAGTACAACCAGGAATGACGATTTCCGTCCCGACAGATTATTCCCCTCGCATGATTATCTACATAGATCAGACGACTCACCTGCCAGTCATGATGAAAATCTTCGATGACCAAGGGTTGTTTGAACTCTATGAGTACTTCGACATAGAACTCAACCCCACCTTTAACGAAGATGAGTTTTCTTCAGGTTTTGAAGCATACGGATTTTAATACAGCATTGACTTTTTACATATTTCTTCGGTACTGACCACCCACTTCGTATAGAGCTTCTGTGATTTGACCTAACGAACAGTGCTTGGTCGTTTCCATCAGCGCTTCGTAGATGTTGCCATTTTGGATGGCCACTTCTTGTAGTGCTTTTAGAGCCTGTGTTGCATGTTTTTCCTTATGCTGATGTAGCACAGAGAGCATACTGATTTGGTATTCTTTTTCTGTAGGTGTGGCACGAATCACTTCACCAGGCGTGACGGTTGGTGAGCCTTGGGATGACAAAAAAGTGTTCACCCCAATAATGGGGTATTCTCCAGAGTGCTTGAGATGTTCGTAGTGTAGGCTTTCTTCTTGAATCTTGCTGCGCTGGTACATGGTTTCCATTGCACCGAGGACACCACCTCGGTCTGTGATTTTGTCAAATTCTGCTAGGACAGCTTCTTCTACCAGATCAGTTAATTCTTCGATGATGAATGATCCTTGTAGCGGGTTTTCGTTTTTGGCCAATCCCAATTCCCGATTGATGATCAACTGTATCGCCATGGCGCGACGAACGGATGCTTCTGTCGGGGTGGTGATCGCCTCGTCATACGCATTGGTGTGCAGTGAGTTACAGTTGTCGTAGATCGCATAGAGTGCTTGCAACGTAGTACGGATATCGTTGAAATCGATCTCCTGCGCATGCAGAGATCGTCCACTGGTTTGGATGTGGTATTTCAGTTTTTGGGAGCGTTCATCCGCATTGTATTTTAGTTTCATGGCTTTCGCCCAAATGCGGCGTGCAACACGCCCGATCACGGCATACTCTGGATCTATCCCATTCGAGAAAAAGAAGGATAGGTTCGGAGCAAAATCATTGATATCCATGCCGCGAGACACATAGTATTCTACGAATGTGAAACCATTGGAAAGTGTGAGTGCTAGCTGTGTGATCGGGTTGGCACCCGCCTCAGCAATGTGGTAGCCGGAGATAGATACGGAGTAGAAGTTGCGGATTTTCTGATCGATAAAGTACTGCTGTACATCGCCCATTACTCGTAAGGAAAACTCTGTAGAGAAAATACAGGTGTTCTGCGCTTGGTCTTCCTTGAGGATGTCGGCTTGGACGGTGCCTCGGATTTTGTTGAGCGTCTCAGATTTGATCTGTGCATAGATATCCGTAGGCAGCACCTCATCACCTGTCACACCCAGTAGCATCAGTCCCAGACCGTCATTTCCTTGAGGTAGTTCGCCTTGGTAGTGTGGACGAATATGTCCTTGGTAGAGCTGGTCGATTTTTGCTTCGACTTCTGAGGCCAGACCATTGGCATGGATGTACCGTTCGCACTGTTGATCGATAGCCGCGTTCATGAAAAAGGCACATATCGTCGCAGCGGGACCATTGATGGTCATCGATACGGAGGTCGTAGGAGCTGTCAGATCAAAACCTGAGTACAGCTTTTTTGCATCATCTAGACAGCAGATGTTGACGCCAGAGTTACCGATCTTGCCGTAGATGTCGGGTCGTACTGCAGGGTCTGCTCCGTACAAGGTCACCGAATCAAAGGCTGTAGACAACCGAGCGGCTGGTAGTCCCATCGATACATAATGAAACCGTCGGTTGGTGCGCTCTGGACCTCCCTCTCCAGCAAACATTCTCGTAGGGTCTTCTCCCTGTCGTTTGAACGGGAATACGCCCGCTGTAAAAGGGAATTCTCCTGGGACATTTTCTTGCAGCGACCATTTGAGGATGTCGCCCCACGCTTCGTATCGGGGAAGTGAAACTTTGGGAATTTTGCTATGAGAAAGTGTGCTGGTTTTGGTCTCTACTTTTATCTCTTTTCTACGGACGTGGTAGGTGTATTGGTCTGCTGCGTAGTTGGCTTTTTTGTCAGACCATTCGTTGATGATTTTTTGGTTTTTCGGATCAAAATCTAACGCTGTTTTATCGTAGAGTTTGTCTAGCTCAGCGTGTAGTGATTCGTCACTCAGTGCTTTGGTATTGGTGATACTGTATAGGTTCTGGGCAATTGTACTTTGTCTGATAGCCCACTGATCATAGTCGCGAATACTGTCCGATATCTCGGAGAGGTAGCGTACACGTTTTGGTGGGATGATGTAGATTTTCTCGGAACTCCCTTGTGCGAGTTTTATGTGGGGTTCGAAACTCGATGAATTTTTCGTAGTTAGCTGTTGCATAATACAGCCATATAGGGCATTCATGCCCGGGTCATTAAACTGTGAAGCGATCGTCCCAAACACAGGTAATTGCTCCACGGATGTGTCCCATAGTTGATGGTTGCGCTGGTATTGTTTTTTGACGTCTCGAAGTGCGTCGAGTGCTCCACGCTTGTCAAACTTGTTGAGCGCGATGATGTCTGCAAAATCCAACATGTCGATCTTTTCCAACTGGGTAGCGGCACCATATTCTGGTGTCATGACATAGAGGGAGAGGTCGGAGTGATCTGTGATCTCTGTGTCAGACTGCCCGATACCACTTGTCTCTAGGACTATCAGATCATATCCAGCGACCTTGACGATGTTTACAGCTTCTTGTACATGTTTGGAGAGCGCAAGGTTGGACTGTCGAGTAGCGAGCGATCGCATATAGACCCGAGGGTTGTCGATAGCGTTCATCCGAATGCGATCTCCGAGGAGTGCACCACCTGTCTTTCGTTTGGACGGATCTACAGAGATGATCGCAATGGTTTTGTCTTCAAAATCCATCAGGTATCTTCTGACCAACTCGTCTACTAGAGAGGATTTTCCAGCACCACCAGTTCCTGTGATTCCTAGTATGGGTGTCGTCTTTTTAGCTGCTAGTGTGTTTATGTTTTGGATAAGGTCTTTTGATTGGATTGGGTAGTTTTCTACTGTAGTGATTAGGCGGCTAATCGGAAGTATGTTTCTTGAAGAGAGCTGATCAAGCGGTATGTTTTCTTTTTCTCCGATAGGGAAATCACAGGCAGAGATCATGTCGTTGATCATGCCTTGTAGCCCCATAGATCGACCATCGTCGGGACTGTAGATGCGACTAATCCCGTGGGCATGTAGTGCTTCGGTCTCAGCGGGAAGTATGGTGCCCCCTCCTCCTCCGAATATTTTGATTTCGGGTCTCCCTTTTTCGATTAGCAAGTCATACATGTATTTGAAATATTCGACGTGCCCACCTTGGTAGGAGGTGATGGCGATAGCTTGTACATCTTCTTGGATAGCGCAGTTGACGATTTCATCTACAGATCGGTTGTGGCCGAGGTGTATGACCTCAACCCCTGTACCCTGAATGATCCGACGCATGATATTGATGGCGGCATCATGGCCATCGAAAAGAGAGGCAGCAGTTACAATTCGAATGTGATTTTGTGGGGTATATACCTGTGGTATCTGATCTGGCATAGTCTTCATCATAGTTTTGCCAAAAGTAGAGAAAATAAAATTTTCGCTACTTTGTTCTTCCTTCCTAGAAGCTGTGTAAAGCCAATTAAGACATTGGTTCGCTGAAAAAACAGTGATAGTATATTTTTCGGGATGTTGAGGGTGAGAATTTTCGCTGAATGATTAGATGTAGCGCGTTAATTTGAAGGAGGTCTTGAAATCCTCATCACCACGCATAATTTTTAGTGTGATTTTTCTTCCTTCTTTGCTGCGCAGCATGGCTGTAGCACCTGATAGTCTCAGATCCTCAAAGCTGAATCCATTGATGGATTGGATGATATCTCCTGGTTTGACCCCTGCCAAGTAAGCGGGAGAATTGTAACGCACGGAGTTTACTCGGTATTGGTCAAAATCATCTGTTCCAGCTGCAATTAGTGTCATGCCACTCATGTCGTACTCAAAAGCACGGGAGTGGCCATTGCCTTTTTTGATATAGAGCGTGCCAGAGAAGTAATCGAACACCACATTGAACCGGTTGATAAACTCGCTCCCGACAGTACCTTGTCTACTACCTCTTTTCACACCACTTCCATAAGAACCTTCTTTTGGGAAGGATACAATTGGGTTTTCAAACTCAAACTTGTTGAACTCTATGCTTTTGACACGCCCCAGTTTCCCCTCTATTTCTCCTCCTAGTCCTCGACCTATGATGGAGGAAATATTAGAGGTGGGTAATATGCTTCTGTCGTCGGGATTGTCGATGAGAAGGGAGTGACTGGCTCCTGTATCTACCATTAGGCTCATTTCGTTGGTTTGCCCACGGTTGTTAGTCACAGTTACATCGACGTACGGTTTAGTGTTGTAGACGCGCATGTCGACTTTCTTATATCTTCTTCTTGGTTTGTATTTTTTTGGCTCATGTAGGACGATGTAACGGTCGTCATAGTTGATTTCGACAATGAACCGACTAAAGATGTCATACCCGATGATTCCATAAACATCTACTCCCATGGTCTCTCGGAGATTGAGGTGGTCTTGTTCCATGACCAACATCGCTTGGTTCATTCCAGATCGGACACCTCCCGGTAATTCTAAGTCTACATCTAGGGCGACACGAGCAGTGATCGAGTCATTTTCTCCTGGTCCTTGGATGATGATCCTACGGCTATACGTGAGACCGATCAAATCGGCTAGTGCCTTTTCGGTGAGGATGGGGTACTGTACTCCAGTATCTAATATGAAATTAGCCCTGATGAAATTGTTGATAGTGATAGGGATGACGATCAGGTTGTTATGCAGCTCGAAATCTATTCGAACTCGCTTGGCATGGTCAGGGAGATCAAAACCGACGTGCTGACATAGTGCACCATCATAAGGAATAATCCCCATGACTAATATGATGCCTATAGTCAATACTCTTTTCATCTGATCCCTTTTGAACACTAAACGATCTAGTGCGTGTCATTCCCTATTAATATACGAATAAAATCGCTCATTTTTATTACTGATAGTTGATAATCAGTAGTATAGTAAGCGATGAGACGACTTGTCACGATAGTTCTAGAGATATCAGGTGGTTATTTTTACTTTTGCATCAAACACATGCATCATGCTAAGAAGACCAAGAAGAAACAGGAAATCGGCTGTAATCCGAGGAATGATAGAGGAGACACGCTTGTCCACCAAAGATTTTATGTACCCACTATTTTTGTTGGAAGGAAAGAATAAAAAAGTCGAAGTAGATTCTATGCCTGGTATCTATCGATTTTCACAGGATAACATGCGAGCGGAGATCGAACAGTGTTTAGAACTGGGCGTGAGGTCGTTCGATATTTTTCCCGTGGTGGCGGAGAAATACAAGGACAAGGAAGCTACATATAGCTATGACCCTGATTTTTTCTATCTCAAAGCTCTCCGAGAGTTAAAGGAAGAGTTTCCTGAGGCTTGCATCATGACGGATGTTGCTATGGATCCTTATTCTGTGGATGGCCATGATGGGTTGGTCGATGAGGATGGTAAGATATTAAATGATGAGAGCCTTGAAATATTAGGATCAATGGCACTAGCACAGGCAGAGACTGGTATTGACATCATCGGTCCTTCTGATATGATGGATGGCAGAGTAGAGTTTATCAGAGAAGTGTTGGACGAGAGTGGGTATGAAGATACGTCTATTATGTCCTATAGTGCCAAATATGCGAGTGCTTTTTATGGGCCATTTAGAGACGCCTTGGATTCTGCACCTAAATTTGGAGATAAGAAGACTTATCAAATGGACCCTGCTAATTTGAGAGAAGCGATGATAGAAGCCGAGCTCGATGAGGAAGAAGGAGCAGATTTTTTGATGGTGAAGCCCGCTTTGGCCTATTTGGATGTGATTAAACTTCTCCGAGACAATTTTGATGTACCGATAGCGGCCTACAATGTGTCTGGAGAATATGCGATGGTTAAAGCTGCAGCACAAAAGGGCTGGATAGATGGTGAGCGTGCCATGATGGAGTCACTGCTAAGTATCAAACGAGCAGGCGCCAAAGTGATTCTAACCTACTTTGCGAAAGAGGCTGCTCAGATTCTGAAGGGATAAAAAAAGCACTTCCTGTGGGGGAAGTGCTAGTTACATTCATACAACCTGATATTCATCATAGCTGGGGATCTCGTAGGTGGCTGGTTGAAAGCCTGTCCAAGAGGACCGTCATCTAAGCTGGTTGAAGCGTTGATGACAAGGCAAGTATAACAGGGATAATTGAGCCTAAATATTTAATTCGATTGATGGAGTTAAAGTGTCGACCATTGAAGGGATTCTATAGGTGGTTCTACGAGTAGGGTTGTAGGACTGATCGATGACGAAAATTGGGAGATAAAAGCGGAGAGGAGTGAGTCCTTGAAAAAAAGCCTAAATGAATTCGAAAATATCGCTTCTACGCAGTGAATTAAGGAATCTCAAACGGGAAATAAGTTTTTGTCTAAAGGCTGCGGTGATGCCATCAAAGCTGTCTAGGATTACAAAATTCTGAGACTGATTGCTGTTTTTGATGATGGCTAAGTAAGTCTGCCTATCGCCAAATTGATATTCTTTCTCTGCTGGATTGTACCAGATGTATTCAGTTTTCATTCAGGTGGTGTGGGATCGTCTATACAATAATAATCAAATCAGTTTCAATATTGAAGGATTCTATCAGATCACGGTGGAATATTAAGCGGGGACTTCTGTTGGTTTTTTTGACCAAAGCCAAGAGACCGCAGCCCCGGATAGCAAATGCCATACACCCCACCATGCTGCGATAAAGGCCATACCGCCTAACCCGTTGAAGTAATCAAAGATGATGACGAGTGCAAGTCCTGAATTTTGGATACCTGTTTCTATGGTGACAGAGCGTCTATCTTGTTGATCCAACTTAGCAGCGGTGGCAGAAAAGAAACCTATGCACAGCGCCATGAGATTGTGTGCAAAGACAATGAAGAGGATATAATGTATGTACTCTAGGAAGTAGCCAAAGTTGGCTTTGAGCGCAAATACGACAAAACTACCGAACAATACGATCGACAAACGTTTAATGGGTTTGTATATCTTTTGGGTTGTGTTGGGGAGTTTATGTCTAAAGGTCATTCCGGCAATTAGCGGTATGACTAGTATCGTAATCATGTTGAGGATGACGTCCCAGATGTTAAGGTGCACTTTTTCGATGATCTGAGCGGTGGGTTCATAGAAGCTAGACCATATTGAAAAATTAAGAGGTGTAACGAGGAAAGAAAGCGATGAGGTAATGGCCGTCAGGCTAACCGATAGTGCAACATTTGCCTTAGAAATGGAACTGTAGAAGTTGGATACATTACCTCCAGGACATGAAGAGACGAGCATCATGCCTAGTGCGATACTAGGAGCAGGCTCGATCAAGAGTACCATCAGAAAAGTAAAAAAAGGCAGCAAAATTAGCTGTGAAGCCAGACCGACAAGAATAGGCTTAGGCGCTTTGAATAGTAGCTTGAAGCTCTCCAATTTCAACTCCAGCGCTACACCAAACATGATGATGGCTATACATGCATTGAGCAAAAGAAGGGAGTCCTTGCTAAAGTTCAAGACAACATGATCCAACGTTTCTTCCATATATCAGCGATAGTCAGCGCGCAATATATGCGATTTAAGAAGATTATTTGTTCAAAAGCTTAGCGTAATTAACATCCGATCTGATCACTGAGAGTGCCTCCATGATGTTCTCGTCACTATTTAGTGTAGCCTCTAATACGCCTTGGTTATAGTAGTATCGACGGATGATTTCTAATTCAAGTCTTCTTTTGATTTCCTTTCTAAAATGCGTCTGCCCGTTGGCTTTGAGTCGGGAGACCTCTTCGCTGATCGTGTTGATCTCTTCGGTCAGCTGTTTGTACACCTTGTCTTCGTCAGCTGCCACGCTGAGTAGCTTGATGGCGTGCTCTATCTCGGAGCTGTTCTCGAATTCTTGTCTGTCTACCCACTGTGAGAATTCGCTGTACTCCTGATCTGAAAGCTGAAAAGCAGTAGGCTCTACGATGCTGTCATGACGGTAGTAGTAGCGAGTAGCATAGTCGAATAACAATCCACTTTTGATTAAGTTTTCGGTGTAGGCAGATACTTTGGTCATGGGTACTTTTACATCTGGGTCTACGCCTCCCCCATCATATACGATGCGGTTGTTGGTAGTAAAGAATGCCTCCTTGAGTGAATCTGGGATTTCTTGCGCTTGCCCATCAGCGTTTTTGTGGAGGTAATCTAGCGCTTGAATGCACCGTCCACTGGGGATGTAATACTTGGCAGTGGTCACTTTGAGTTGAGAGTTATAGGACAAAGGTCGAGTCACTTGGACGAGCCCTTTTCCGAAGGACTTTTGTCCGATAATCACACCCCTATCATAGTCTTGGATGACCCCAGACACGATTTCTGAAGCGGATGCGCTCCCTCCATCGATGATGACGGCTATAGGAATCTCTAAATCTAATGCTTCATTTTGACCAGTGTAGGACATGCTTTGCGCTTGCGTTTTGCCACGTGTCTCGACTATGACCGACCCTTTGGGGACGAACATGTTGCAGATCGCTACTGCTTCGTTTAGCAATCCACCAGGGTTACCTCTTAGGTCAAAGATCAGGAACTCTGCCCCAGCTGATTTTAACTGCGTGACAGCATTCTGGACATCTTCGGAGGCACTGCGCGTAAACTCTGTAAGTTTAAAATAACCTACGTTTTCGTCTAAAATGGTCTGGTAGGCTATGTTTGGGATGGTGATTTTTTTGCGCTTCACGACCATTTCTATGTAGTCTTTCTTGTTTCGTTCTACGCCGATGAGTAGCTCTGTGCCAGACTGGCCTTTGATGAGTTTGCCTACTTCGTCATCATTCATGCCTTTGATGGATCTGCCGTCGATCATTACGATCTCGTCACCTATTTTGATACCTGCCTCCTGTGCTGGAGATTCTTTGTAGAGGTTTAGTACGAGGTGCCGGTTGTTGATATTATTGGACATGATGCCGATCCCGCCATACTGCCCAGTGGCATTGGTACGAAAATCTTCTATATCATCTTCTGGGATGTAAACCGTATATGGATCCAGCTTTTTGAGCATGGCATCTATGCTGGTTTTGATGAGGGTGTTCGGATTGATCTCGTCTACATAGTAGGTGTTGACTTCTGTATAGAGGGCAGCAAAGATGTCGATGTTTTTGGCAAGCTCGAAGTAGCGATCGTCATTAGAGAATGACCAAAGCCCTACTGCGAGTAGCGGTAACATTAATAAAAGAATGATTTTTTTTCGCATGATTTAGAACCTTTCGGACTAGAATAGAAACAAAAATATCACATTATTTTTTAGTCCATCCCATTCTACAAAAATCTACAAATAGGATTCTTGGATTAGTTAACTAATAATTTCGATTTTAGTTTTATATTCAAGCAAATAGTTGATTTAGGACTCGATTTTGACTGACTGGGTAATTCGCCAGTCTGTTAGATATAGATGAGTTGTATCAGCTATTTTTGATACTAACTATACTTAACTACTTCTTCATGTCTAATATTGTTTTTCAGAGATCAACGTATATCATGGTTGCTGTCTTTTCACTGATTTTGGTGACTTGGCTGTTGACCGATTTGTATTTTTATACCCAAGAGCGGGAAAAAGAAAGTGTAAAAATTGGTTTTGAATCCAATGAGCAGATCACACATTCGCTTGATTCAGTACTCAGACAGGTAGCCGAGGTGACGCATGGTATCAAAGGACTGTTAGAGACCTATGATCTGACCAAGGATCAACTCGTCGAAGTGATCGAGGGTGAGAGTAGAGCGTTTGAATTCATTCTCGGGATTACCGTTGCCTACGAACCGTATCAGTTCAGCGACTCTATCCCGTTGTATGCGCCATACTATGACAAACGTCAAAATACGCTCATCGATATAGCGGATGTGTATGACTATACTGATTCGACTTTGTCCACAGCACAGTGGTACACGAAGGTGGTCGAGTTAGACTCGGGACTTTGGTCAGAGCCTTATTTTGCACAGGGAGCACAACAGATCGTATCGGATTTTGGCGTGCCGATGTATGGCGTTAGGGATGGAGAGCAGGTGATTGTCGGGACGGTGACTTTGACGATTGCTCTGGAAAGTTTAAACAAGGCATTGAATTCCATTTCGATTGGAAACACAGGCTATTCATTTTTAGCATCTACGAAAGGAACAATCATCGCTCACCCTACGCCGAAGTACATTCTCAATGTGAGTCTTCAGGACATGGGCGAAGTATTTGATATCCCGAAACTTTCGCCTACTATCCTAGAGCAGGATAGTGGGTATTTGGAGTACAAGAGTTTGTATACCGAGACGGATTCTTACTTGTTTTTCGAGACGCTACCTACTAGTGGTTGGAAGTGCATGGTTGTATTTGCTACGAATGACTTGTTGGGTAGTCCTGTCAAGTTGGGTAACAAGATCGTTAACATTAGTCTGGCGGGATCCTTTTTGGTGTTGATGTGGCTGGCAGTATTTATTAGGATTTCGCGGAGCTCTAATCAGAAATTTTGGATCATATCGACGATTACATCCGTGTTGATACTAATCAATATAGCCGTGGTCTGGTATCTCAATATCAAAATGGGCTATGCAGCAGATGATAACAGCTCTGTCAAGGTTATGAATCAAACGGAGTTGTTTAGATATGTGCTCGATGAGAATACCCGTATGATGCAGCTAGGCTATGATCCCTACATGACTATCAGTACAGGGATATTCGTGGAGGAGATTGCGATACGTGACTCTTATAGCTTGAGTGTAAAAGGTCGTGTATGGCAAAAATGGCCCATTGGTCTGGATGAGGAGTTCGAGCCTGATTTTGCTTTTGTACAGGAGTCACCGATCTGGGGGACTCGAAAGGAGTTGATCTCGAAGACTACCAATGAAGAAACAGGTGAAAATTATTACCTCTGGCAGTTTAGTGCCACTATCAAACTGGCGCTGAAGTATTCTAAGTACCCCTTTGACTCGAGAGATATCAATATAGAACTGGCGTACCCAGATTTTCAGTCTAAAATATGGCTGACACCTGATTTAGAAGGTTATAAGGTGCTGAACCCATCGGCTTTTCCTGGGATCAATCGTGACATTTACTTCCCCAAAGCAGTATTGGAATCTACCTTCTTTTCGTTTGAGCGGCTCAACTATCAGACCTCTTTTGGCAACCCCGTTTTCAAAGGAGATGATGAGTATCCTGTGATGGAGTTCAATGTCAGCTTAAAGCGTCGTTTTCTCAATGCTTTTGTGATCAATATCATTCCGATTTTCGTCGTGGCATCTATGATTTTCTTGATCTTCTACAGTAACTCCAAACGAAAGGATAGCAATACAGGTGTAAGTATGATGGGCGTAGTGCAGAGTTGTGCAGGGTTCTTTTTCGTGCTGCTGGTGGCACACATCGATCTTCGCCGAAGACTTTCTACTCCAGAGATATCCTATATGGAGACTTTCTATTTTACGATGTACATCATGATAGGTCTATTGGCGGTCAACGTGGTGGCATTTGCCAAAGCAAAGGATACTAATCTGCTGGCCTATGAAGACAACCTCATCGTAAAACTTGCCTATTGGCCGCTACTCTTAGGGTCATGGCTCATTATCACACTGGCGACATTTTACAATTGATTGTCTTATTAAAGGGTTCTATTTCAACAGTTAGGGGAGTTTTACGCCACAGTGTAGGCAGTAATTGGAGCGCTGGGGCAGGTCTTTTGTTTTGCAGTTTGGGCAACTTCCTGAGTTTCGGCTGAGCTCTGTTCTCATGATTTCGTTGGTCACTATACCTGTAGGTACGGCGAGTATGGCATACCCAATGATCATCAGCGCAGAGGCGAGTGTCTGTCCTAGCCATGTGCCGGGAGCAAGGTCACCATACCCTACAGTCGTGATGGTCACGATAGCCCAGTAGATGCTTTTGGGGATACTGGTGAATCCATTTTCTCCTCCTTCGATCGTATAGATCATCGTCCCGATGATCACGACCAAACAAAGTACCGTGCCAAGAAAAACAATGATCTTGTGACGACTGCTCCACAGGGCATTGCCGAGTTGTTCGGCGCCTCCCATAAAGTGTGTCAGTTTGAGGATTCTAAACACACGAATCAGACGGATCGAACGAATCACAGAGAGCGCATGCGTCCCGTCAATAAATAGTCCGAGATAGGTAGGAATGAGCGAGAGCAGGTCGATGATCCCCATAAAGCTAAACACATACTTGAGCGGGTTTGGAGAGGACACCAGTCTTGCGATGTATTCTAGAGAAAAGAGAATGGTGAATATCCACTCTAGTATGTTGAGGACGAGCAGGTACTCTTGCTTGATCTGAGGGACACTGCCTAACATGACCTCCATGACACTGGCCAGAATTACGACCAATAAGATGACATCAAATAGCTTTCCGGCTGTGGTTTCATAGCCGAAAATGACTTCATGTATTTTCTGTTGCCATTTTTTTAGATGTGTGACGTCTCTTTTCATAGGAGTAAAGTTGAGCCAAATCTAGGAAGAAAGGTTGTAGCATAAAAAAATGATGCCGCACATGGCAGCATCATTTTTAGATTATTTCTATGTTGGGGGATAGCTTATTCGACCTGTAGCAGCCACATGCCATTCTGCAACCACTTCTGGTTCAGCTCATCGAAGATACCCGCTAGCTCTATGGAGTTCATATAGTTCTGAACCAAGTTCAAGAACAATGGATCGCCCTGTGCTAGAGCGGTACCTATAGGCTCGATGGTTAATGGCTCTTCTAGCGATACGATACCTTCGTAGCTATACTTGAGCGCAGATACCAAGGTAAACGGGTAGTCTGCCACTACTGCTTTGACTACATCGTTTCGGAGCATGTCTATGGCCTGATCATAACTTTTGACAGGTGAGATGTCCGCATTGGTGATGTAGGCATTCGCAAAAATTTCACTGGTAGACCCTTCGAGTACAGCGATTCTCATGTTGGGGCTCTGGTTGATGTCATCAGTAGATTCTGATCTAGACAACAACCTTGATTTGGTTAGGATGGACTTTCCAGAGACCATATATGGCCCTACAAATGCCACACGCATGTTTCGCTCTGGTGTGATGGTCATCCCTGACATGATGAGGTCAATCTCGCCATCTTCTAGTGCGGGGATGAGCTTGTTAAAATCCATAGGTACGAGTTCTAGTTTGACACTCATGGATTCGGCTAGCATAGTGGCCAGGTCTATTTCATATCCTATATATTCACCTGTTTTGGCCTTCATCGCGAATGGAGGCTGATTGCCTGTGATCCCTACTCTGAGTTCACCTTTTTTGATGATGCGCTTGAGTGTTGCTTGTGCATTGGTCACGGTGGACATGACACAGATGACCAGCACGGTAGATAGGATCAATTTGATTTGTTTCATAATGTATTTGTATTAGTAGTTGATGATCTAAGTTGTCGTATAATTTCTTCTTTAGATTTTAACGATTTTAAATTCTACCCGACGATTCTTTTGACGTCCTTCTGGAGTAGTGTTTTTTTCTACGGGCAGTTCTTCGCCATAGCCCTTTACGGTAAATCTATATTGTTTAATACCCTTTTCTTCTAGGTAGCTCGCTACGGCTTGTGCACGGTTTTCAGATAGGATTTGGTTATTGACCTGAGAGCCTACATTGTCCGTATGCCCTGCTACCTCGATCTCTGCATTGGGATGGTTCCACAGGAACTCTAGGAGCAAGTCTAACTCTTCATAAGATTCGGACTTGAGGATGTATTTGGCGGTCTCGAAGTAGATGTTTTCCAACTGAAATACTTGACCGACTTTGGCATTTTCCAGTTGATGACCCAGGTTGCTTTTTTCGCAAGCAGCGAAGAACATATCGTCCAAGGCAAAATGTGCAGCGACACAGTCCGTATTGGTGTTGCGAACGGATAGTTTGACTTGCGTATTTTGTTTCGAATCCCATACGACGCTGTGTTTTTTCCACTCGCATAGAGCACTATCCAGTGTGAGTCTTGATCCTACGGCATTGTCATTGATGTAGACCTCCAGGACTGCAGGTGAGTATTTGAGTAGCGAAGCAGTCCAAAAGCTAAAAGTATAGGTTGTATTAGGTTTTAGGTTTTCGATAGTTTGGCTCCACGCATCGTCATTTGGGGATGTGGACCCATTGAATACCAGCATGATGCCTCCGTTAGAGCTATGGTCTCGACAGGACGCATATAGTCCCATGGCATATTTAGGATTGGTAACGGTAGCATAACGTCCGTTCTGCAAGAGTGCCTCTCCTCCTGACTCTCGTGTGAAGGTGTAATCAGAGTCGAACTGCTGATCCCCCATACAAAATTCTGAATTCTTGATAAGGTTGGGGCCAGAAGAGTAGCCGTCAGGACACTGTGCCTGAGCGAATACAGACCAAAGAAAGAAGAGGAGGTAAGGGAGGGTATTTTTCATAGTAGTTCTCGGTTGTTTAAAACTAATAAGAAAAGCAGCCCGATACCAAAACATGTAGATGAAATGATCTTTAACCTTACCAATGCAGAGTGTGTATAAGTAAGCAGTTTTTCAAGAGCCTATTTTGTCGGAAAATCCAGCAAGAGGATCAAACGTCCAGTGATACAGTGTTTAGGTTCTCCATATATCCTACGAGACGAAAATTAAATTTGCAGCATTGGAATTACTTCATATGCACAGACGAATCATACTCGTGAGTCTAAATCGATGCAGAAGAATATTGGATAAGTTGAAACGAGCCTTAGCTCTTTAGTATAGCAGTGGTCAACAACTACGGAATCAGTGGTCATGGTTTCACGAGTGGTAAAGTAATTTCGACATCAAACTTATTATAATTAGTTTTAACTCGAATCGCGAAATAAGCTGGATACCTACATAATGAACAAACTAATTATACTGACCCATTTGATTTTCTGTTCTCAATTTGGGATGGCTCAAGTTGAAGAGGTTAAGAATAAAACCAGCTGGGGAAAATTAGAGAATAATCAGAAAGTGGGAAACTGGCAATATTATGATGAGCCAGGCAAACTGTCGTTAATGGTGAACCACTCCACTGGGAAGATTATCTTTTTTGAAAAAGACACGTCAAAATACTTGATCAAAAAAGAAGGTGACTGGGTGCTTAGTCATGTGGTTAACCCACCACATTATCTTGGTAGCAAGATGGATTTCTTTAATTTTATCGGAGAGAATCTAACATACCCACCTGTGCCATTAGCGAATAATAAGACAGGGCAGGCTGCCGTGTCATTTGAGATTGATGAACAAGGGGCGGTTTCACATTTTGAAATCATCAAATCAGAAGAAGGATGGTTTGCGAGAGAGCTGTTGGGCCTATTGAAAGCAGCGCCACCCATCTGGATACCCGCTGCGATAGAAACTGGGCCTGTACCATCCAAAATAATTTTTCTCTTGGGGTTCGGTATTAACAACTCGTACACACCACGAAGGAGAGATAAAAAGGAATACCCTGAATTGTATGAAGAAAAACCCTATATCTACGAAATGGTCGTGACGGCAAAGAAGCCGCAATAAATAAGTTTGTTTTCTGTGGCGAGTTCACTACATACGAAGTTGGCGCATTTCATTCTCCCCTAAACCTATGGTACTTTCAGTTCATAGTGGTTTAGTCAAGACAATTGAAAATTGTACTGTCTGAGCGGTAGCGAGTTTGTTGGTTTCTAGTCTTTTTACTTCCTTTTTTGGCCATGAATAAAAAGCGTTTACCATGCCGTAAGCATGCCCTGTCTGGCTTGAAGACAATGTGCGATGAAGGCATATAAGTTGAATAGTAGGAACCCTAAGACTGGGAACACTTCAAGCTGCGATCTGGACTTGCGCAAGGTCGGCCTTCCCCTTGCGCAAGGGGGAGCTTGTGCTTGCCCAAGGTGAACCTTCTGCTTGCGCAAGCAGAAACCCGAACCTTTATTACTCTCCTCAAAGCGTTCTGAAAGATGAAAGCCTTTGACCGACTACCCAGATTTGGGTATATATAAGCTGTACTATGATCTTAAAGACCGGCTTGTTTGCCGCTACGCTGGGAAAAGGGTATTCTTGAGGAAATCAATGATTGACGAGGTGTCGGTAGCCGTGGTTCTTAAAGTGTGTAAAATGAATAGTGTGCAAATTGGCGGCCTGTTGTTTTAGGCCTTCCGTAGAGTGACTTAAAACCATTGAAACGAAAAGCATTGTCCCGACACGGCAGGCACTAGGGAGCTTTATACACATGTTGCTCATAACGCTATGAAAAACATTAAAAAACCACTAGATTAGCTCGACACCAATAATATATATACGCAATTGCGTAAAGCGAAATGTTGGCAGTCAGTTAAAGTAAAATCTGAATGGCAGATATTAAACATAAATTCATAGAACTAATTAAGATCAGAAGTAAAGAAAATTCTGAATCATTGGAAGATGACTTTGCCAAAGGACGAATTGGAAAATGTATCGAAACTTTAAGGACAGAATTAGATTCATTTATTCGAGTTATGTATTTAGGTCGAATTTCTGATATTGACGAAAGAAATAGGTTGATGGAATTAACATTATCAGGCGAAAAATGGACTGAATTGACACAGAACAATAAGTGGAAAAAAGTTACTGATAGGGATATGGTTGATAAGGCAAATGAATTAAAAGGATACATTCATTATGTTTATAAATTCGGTTGCGGATTTATTCACTTATCTGACTTGTATAACTATGCAACAGAAAACCCATTTAATAAATTGAACGAAACTGAAAGATCAGATATAAAGAATTATTTGAACGAATATCATTCCTACCCATTAAATCAGGAATTATCAGTTGAGAGTTTAAGAAGTTACGTTCCAAGTGTCTTTGATAAAATATCTTCAAATTTAGCTTGCTACTTTACTTCTATATTGAATGATGAAATGATTGAAATGTAAAAAACCGAACCGCTAACAAGGTGTATAGTGCATACCCTGCGGGATACGCAGCATACACAGAGCGTTAGACTTAATTATACCTTGAATAATGATTACTAAAATAGAAGTCGACGGGTTTAAATCACTATCTGATTTTACCTTAGAGTTGCATTCAGGACTTAATATTCTGGTTGGGCCAAATGGTTCGGGAAAAACTAACATCATACTCTTTTTTGAATTCTTATCTCAATTAACCACTAACCCAATAGCTCATTCTGTAAGTGCTATTGGTGGTGCTGGAGCTATTTTTCGCAAAAAGGGAGAGAGGGATTACAATGAGGATATAAAATTCAAAATATATGGATCTAAGTCGTATCAAGATGATGATACCATTACTTATGAATATGAAGCAACTATTACTACTTCCTTTGAAAAGGACAGCATCTACTATTCTCAGCAGCACTTAAGGTTTAGATCAGGGAAAAAATTCTGGAAGAGTCCCGAGGAAAAAGGATATTCAAAACCAAAATGGGACTTCTCTGTAAGTTATATTAATGAAGAAAACTTAAAAGCTGAAGTACAACTCCATTCACTAAATGAGAAAAAAATAGAGGCCCGTCACATTTATAGAAGTGACGAAGGAAAAGAAAAACTTGAAGATACGATAATTGAACATGTAAAGGAAAGTAGCCCCTCAATAAGAAACATCATTGGTTGTTTGTTCCCTATTGCTGATATGTCAGTATTTTCTATCAACTCTGATTTACAGGGAGGAGAAACATTCAACATAGTACCAAGTAAAGTAAAAGAACAAGAGGATGCAGCTACACCTGCTGGAATAAAAAAGGATGGCTCTGGATTAGCAACCACATTGTATGCAATGAAAAGGAGCAAATCAAAAAGCCCAAATAATAATCGTTTCAGATATTATTTTGATACACCAGAAAAAACATATGATCCCAACACTTTAAAAAAAATTGTCTCTTATTTAAAATTAGCGAACAAAACAATAGTAGATCTTGATGTTGAGAATGACCCTTTTGATAACAAGCTAGTGGTTAAAATATTTATAGAAGCAGAGGATTCAGGAGCAGTACTGCCATTATCCGCAATGTCAGATGGTACCATTAAATGGTTATCACTAATCACAGCAATTCTGACTTCTAGAACAATTTTTTCAATTGAGGAACCTGAAAATTTTCTTCATCCATGGATGCAGGCTGAAATCGCTAATATAATGCGAAATCATCTTAGAGAAAAGACAGAGCCTTCTTTAGTTCTTATGACAACACATAGTGAATCTTTACTAAACCATTCAGAACCAAATGAAGTCATTCTGGTTGATCTAGAATCGGGGATTACAAATGCCCGACGTATAGAAGATATTAACTTGATAAAGGAAGAAATTGCTAATTCAGGATTCGGTTTAGGTCATTTCTATTTTTCTAACGTTTTTGAAAATGAGTAAACCTGCCTTTATTGTTGACGGTTTCACAGAGAAACTAATTATCAATCAAGTTTGCCCGAATAGTCCTGTAAGACGAACAGACTTAAATGGAAAAGACGTCTCTATTTCTGCAATTGCTAAAAAAGTTTCTAGTTTAGTAAGATTACTTGGTGACAAATATTATCCTTTGATTGTTATAATTGATAGAGAAAAACGTAAAGAAACTGCAGCCGAAGTTCAGAATCAGTTAAAAGATGAGCTTGCCAAATACAGTGTGATAAATCAAGATCTCAGAATAAGCGTAGCTGACACAATGATTGAAAATTGGATCATAGCCGATTGGTCCAGCCTTGAATCTGACATGCTAAAACCAAGTCATACAGATGGAATAAATGGAGCTTCAAAGATAAAAAAAGCCATTGGCTCTTATAACAAAACTATTGATGGTGTTAACTTGTTTTCAAAATGCGACCCCAATATTCAATACAGTGAATCCCTTAGCTTTAGAAATTTCATCGATCAAATAAGCAATTTAGACTGCCATTATACTACTAGAATAAAAAATAAGTCTAACAATCGATGATGTCTGCAGGGCGGTTCAGATGTGAAGGATGCTGCAGATCTCTTGGAAGCCCCGCCGATTCTGCGCTGTGGCTCATGAGAATCAAAAAGTTATGAACCGAATCACAGATTCGGCTATATTAGTATCCGAAATGAACAAAAGATAAAACGCCACGACACCATATTTTGGCGTTGGCAAACATTAAAGACCGAAAAATTCAGGCTTTGAGAAATATAATATTAACTCTCGTTATCCTAATTCCAGCAATAGGGTTTGGACAATCACAGAAAACTTTAAGTGAAATTTTATGGAGTCGAGTGAATAGTTGTTACTCAATGTTTGAAGACATGGACGATGATGGGATTCCAGATTTTAATAAAATTGACGATTCAAAAAATGGATACTTAAAAATCTCAGGAAGTTGGCCGACTTGCGGATGTTCATGTAGTTCAGAAGTGGGTGCCTATAAAAACAGTAGTGGCTCTTATATAATTCTTCAATCAGACGAAGTTGAATGTAGTTGGGAAAGAATAATTTCATCAAATCATGACCTTATAGAGATTTTGCCTGATGGTTTTGGAATTAACAATTTCACATCAGAGCCGATTAAAAGCGACATGGATTATTCAGTATTTTTTCTCGGAATTGAAATCCCAAGGATTGGAACAGATACAAAAGTTAAAATTGAATTAATACCATTTGGGTTGTTTCCTAAAGGCGTAAATTTAATTTGCTTTGAATATCAACAAGAAAATCATCATAAATACCTATATGGAATTAGAGATGTAGCGAAAGAAATGTCAGATATAGAGACGATTAATTATTTATTGAATGGTTCATTTGATAAAATTTCACCAACGGATAACCTGTTGATTTCAAAAGAAATTGGAACTGATGATAGCCGCTTTAAATCAATGGAAGAAATGAGAGAATATTTAATTCAGCTAAAAAATACTTATGATCTTTATTGTAAACTAAAAACAAATGAGCTGGTTTTGGGTTGGAATCGCAATGAATCAAAGTTTTATATTAAAGATGAAGGTGAAAAAATACAACAAATAACCTTTCGTGATTTTTTAATAAATAATAGATATTGGAGCTGGATGTGTTAATGACGTTTGCCAATCGAGTAGACGGCTGACGGTCAAATGACCGCCAGTGCGCCTCTCACACCACCCAGCGTACGGTTCTTCCCGTATCAAGTACGGGACAGGCTGTACTGGGCGGTTCATCCAGCCAGACTTTCATAGCCTCTTTTCTTAAGTCTAGGGATGGTAATGGTCGTTCTCAAGATAGGACTCTGGGTTACTGCCCATCCACCCAGCCGAGTGCGACTCTAGGCATACACTGTAACCCGTAGAGTTCGAGATTTCCCAAGGTAAGTGCATGTTCCTTCACTCAATATCCACTGGATCTACTGCATAGTCACTTGATGATAAATCACCCTTTGGACGTCAGTATGATATGCTCTTTCAAACCCCTAAGCTTCATGCTCAGGGCAAATCCAAAAAGGGAATCCAATGCCCAGCGAACTTGACGAGTGCACTGAGTACAAACCCCCAGAAAGTACAGCTGATCCACATGTATTTGAAGATGTCTTTTTTCTTCGCACCGAAGGCATTGGCGATCACCGCCCCGCCGATGGGCATCAAGAGTAGTGGTGTCAAAAAGGCGATACCCGGCATGCCGTATTTTTGCCAAACCCGTACGTACTGGCGTGACTTTCGTGAAAAGATATTCCTTTGCTTTCTGCGCAGCACCGCCTGACTTGCATGACGAATGTTCGTGCCAAAATAGGTCACGATGTAGACACTCGTCATCATGCCCAGTGTGGTGAGTACACCTGTGATGAGGAAGTGATGTCCATAGCCCGTCCCTAGCAAACAGCCAAAGATGACCTTGATGGTGCTGCTGAGATAGACGGTGAGGTATTTGATGATTTCGGTTGTCATTGAATCTGCGAAGTAAAGTAAGAATGTTGTTTGATCTCAACGAAAAACCATGAATTTTGTGTCCTGAAAACAAACAATATGAAAGATACTGATTTCGATTTGCTCCGAGACCTGTGTGAGGTGTTTGCCCCATCGGGCAACGAAGTAGCGATGAAGCGATTTTTGATTGATTATGTGGAGGCCAATAGTTCCAAATGGAAGAGCCGCCCCGACTTGATTCATGGTCCAGCCTTTCAGGATTGCCTGATCTTGAAGTTTGGCGAGCCGCGCACAGCCGTGTTTGCGCACATGGATTCTATAGGCTTTACGGTGCGCTACGAAAACCAACTGGTGCCTATCGGGAGCCCAGAAGCTGAGACGGGCTACCACCTCGTCGGCGAGGACGGCATGGGCCCTATCGCCTGTCGGCTCAAGGAAGAGGACGGGTATTTGTTTTACGATTTTGGTCGAGGGATACAGTCAGGGACAGAGCTGGTGTTCGAGTGTGACTTTAGAGAGACAGACGACTATGTGCAGTCTAGCTATCTGGACAATCGCCTCGGCATCTACAACGTCCTCAAACTAGCCGAGACCCTACAGGACGGGCTGATCGTCTTCTCCTGTGGCGAAGAGCATGGAGGGGGTACGGTGCCTTTCTTGTGCAAGTACATTTATGAAAACCACCGTGTCAAACAGGCTTTGATCTCCGATATCACATGGGTCACCGAAGGCGTACAGCATGGTCAGGGTGTGGCGATTTCGATGCGAGACATGAGCGTGCCGCGTAGATCATATATAGACAAAGTGCTGTCACTGGCAGCGCTTTCGGGTATTCCATATCAGATCGAAGTGGAGCGTAGCGGAGGGAGCGATGGGCGCGAAATTCAATCATCCCCCTACCCGATAGATTGGTGTTTCATCGGTGCACCCGAGGACCATGTCCACTCTCCGGACGAAAAAGTTCACAAAAAGGACATACAGGCGATGATCGATATGTACCGATATCTCATGGAGAACCTTTAAATTCACCTGTTAATATTTATGTATTATGATTCAAATCGAAGATAAAAAATTTGTTCCCTATCTGACCTCCGACGAGGTACAAGGTATCGTCAGTCAGATGGCTGATCAGATCAGTGCTGACTATGAGGGCAAACCTTTGGTACTGTTAGGGATATTAAATGGCTCGTTTATGTTTCTCTCTGATCTGGTCAAAAAGATGACCATTGACCCTGAGATTAGTTTCTTGAAACTGGCGTCCTATGAGGGGAGTAAGTCTACTGGAAAGGTTAAAGACCTGATCGGTCTGGATGAGGACTTGGATCAAAAACATGTACTGATCATCGAAGATATCGTGGATACGGGCAACACACTCGCGCACATCATTTCCGCATTGGAGAACGAGGGAGCTGAGTCAGTCAAAATCGCAACCTTGTTTTTCAAATCTAAAGTCTATTCAAAGGATATCCCTGTAGACTATGTGGGCAAGGCCATCCCGAACGACTTTGTGGTGGGCTATGGTATGGACTATAACGGGCACGGGAGAACACTTCCAGATGTCTATCAGCAGGAAGGCTAAGTATCTGAAAGGATTTTTGCTATATTTGACCCCTTTTTGATTTACGCTTTAAGCACAACTGATATAACATGCTGAACATAGTATTATTTGGCCCTCCCGGCGCAGGGAAGGGAACGCAGAGTGAGAAGTTAATAGCCCAATATAATTTGGCTCACCTTTCGACAGGAGACTTATTTAGAAAACACTTGGGCGAAGGCACCGAGCTCGGCAAACTGGCTCAGAAATACATGGACGATGGCAACCTAGTCCCAGACTCAGTGGTGATCGACATGGTCAAAGACAAAATTGCTTCTACGACAGATGCCAAAGGGTTTATTTTTGATGGGTTTCCTAGGACGGTTCCTCAGGCAGAGGCTTTGGATCAGATGTTGGGCGAGTTCGAGACGACCATCAGCGGTATGGTTGCGCTAGATGTGCCAGACGAAGAGTTGAAGGCTCGTCTATTGGAGAGAGGAAAGACCTCAGGTCGAGCAGATGATCAAAACGAAGAGAAGATCAATAACCGCATCCAGGTGTATAAAAACGAAACCTTGCCCGTAGCGGAGTTTTACGAGCAGCAAGGCAAATTCAACAAGATTCATGGTGTAGGTACGATCGACGGTATATTCTCTGAGATCAGAGGAGTCGTAGATCAGTTCTAATTGTACTTCACCACATAACGACACGAGGTTGTCTCAAAAGCAAAGTCTTTTGGGACAACCTTTTTTGTTTTACAAAGGATTATTGGTCAGAGGTAAGAGACCAAAGCGTCTGTCATTTCACCATCAGGTGAAATAACCGCACTTCAATCGGGATTAGGGGATGTTTTTGCGTTCTTTTGCAGTCACGAATATCAAGTAACTATTTTAACAATCGCCCATGGCATCATCTAACTTTATTGATTACGTAAAATTCTGTTCTCGCTCAGGAAAGGGAGGCGCAGGGTCAGTTCATTTTCGTAGAGAAAAGCACGTACCCAAAGGAGGTCCCGACGGTGGCAATGGTGGACGGGGTGGTCATGTCATCCTCCGAGGCAATAGGCAGCTGTGGACTTTGCTTCATTTGAGATACAAAAAGCACGTCCTCGCAGATGATGGCAACCCCGGCGAAGGAGGTAACCGGTCAGGGCTAGAAGGAAAGGACGTAATCCTCGAAGTGCCACTCGGGACGATTGCCAAGGATGCTGAGACGGGAGAGAAAATCGTAGAAATCCTCGAAGAAGGACAAGAAGTAATCCTAACACCTGGTGGACGTGGAGGACTAGGCAATGACAACTTCAAAACGGCGACCAATCAGATCCCTTACTATGCACAGCCAGGAGAAGACGGCCAGGAGCAGTGGATTGTGTTAGAGCTTAAAGTGCTGGCAGATATCGGATTGGTGGGATTCCCCAATGCAGGGAAGTCGACCTTGCTCTCCGTCATGTCAGCAGCCAAGCCTGAGATTGGGGATTACCCATTTACCACACTCGTGCCGAACCTAGGCGTAGTAGGTTACCGGGACAACAAGTCTTTCGTGATCGCCGATATCCCAGGGATTATCGAGGGAGCCTCAGAAGGCAAGGGGTTAGGCATTCGGTTTTTGCGACACATCGAGCGCAACTCTATGCTTCTGTTCATGGTGCCAGTAGACTCAGACAATATCCAAAAGGACTATGAGATTCTGCTTCAGGAACTCACCAAATATAACCCCGAGTTGCTGGACAAGCAGCGCATGCTGGCCGTCACCAAAGCAGACATGCTCGACGAGGATCTGATTACCGAGATGACCAAGGAACTACCCCAGGGTGTCCCTGCTATATTCATATCTAGTGTAGCACATTATAATCTGGACAAGCTCAAAGACATGCTTTGGGAAAAACTGAATGCGTAGTACAAATTGACTCACTTTTAAGACATTATGACACTATCCTGACATTGGCAGAGTAATTGCCAAAGTATGGGAGCATAAAATTTTTGACAAAAATGGCAAAAGGCGAAAAGAAGGCTGACAATAAGTCTCAAGAAGAACTGAAAGAAGAAGTGCTAGATCAAGTAGAAAATACTGAAGCACCAGAAGAGCAGCAGGAGCAGGAAGAAGAACTCTCTGCAGAGGATAAATTGAAAGCGGAAGTAAAAGAGGCTCAGGACAAATACTTGAGACTATACTCAGAGTTTGAGAACTTCAGAAGACGTACGTCTAAAGAGAAACTTGAGCTCATTAGCAATGCCAACGAAAACCTGTTGCAGGCACTATTGCCAGTAGTAGATGATTTCGAAAGAGCTGAAAAATCCATGACCGAAGAGGCTGATGTGAAATCTGTCAAGGAAGGTGTGGATTTGGTATTCACCAAACTCAAAGGCATACTAGAGGCGAAAGGAGTAAAAGAAGTAGAGGCAGTAGCTGGAGGAGACTTTGATCTCGAAAGGCATGAAGCGATCACACAGATACCAGCCCCTACCGATGATTTGAAAGGCAAAATCGTAGATGTCGTAGAAAAGGGCTACCAGCTCAATGACAAAGTGATCCGATTTGCCAAAGTAGTAACAGGAGCGTAAGATGGCGAAGAGAGATTTTTATGAAATATTAGGGCTGAGCAAATCTGCCACCCCAGAAGAAATAAAGAAGGCCTATCGCAAGATGGCCATCAAATATCACCCGGACAAAAATCCAGACGATAAGGAAGCCGAAGAGAAATTCAAAGAGGCAGCAGAAGCCTACGAGATACTCAGCGATGCGAATAAAAAGCAGCGTTACGATCAGTACGGTCATGCAGGCATGGGCGGAGCATCTGGCGGTGGCGGAGGTTTCGGCGGTGGCGGTATGTCCATGGACGATATCTTCTCACAGTTCGGTGACATCTTCGGTGGCGGAGGTGGAGGCGGAGGTTTTGACAGCTTCTTCGGTGGAGGCGGTGGTCGCCAGCGCCGACGCAAAGGCTCGAACCTACGCATCAAACTCAAGCTATCCCTAGAGGATATCGCGCACGGCGTAGAAAAGAAAATAAAAGTCAACCGTCTCGTGGCGGCAGAGGGCGTGACCTTCCGTACATGTCCACAGTGCCAAGGCTCTGGTCAGGTGCAAAAGGTGGTCAACACCATGCTCGGGCAGATGGTTTCTGCATCGACCTGTCCGTCCTGTAATGGTGCCGGACAGACTATCGACAAGAAGCCTCCAGGAGTAGATAGCTCAGGGTTGAGTTACAAGGAAGAGGTTATCTCTGTCAAAATTCCTGCAGGTGTTGTAGAAGGCATGCAGCTTTCTATGTCAGGCAAAGGGAACGAAGCACCTGGTGGAGGTGTGCCAGGTGATCTATTGATCGTCGTGGAGGAGAAAGAAGAAGAGACCTTGAAAAGGGACGGAAATAATATCGTCTATGACCTCTATTTGAACTTCATCGATGCAGTACTTGGGACTTCTGTAGAAGTACCTACGATCGATGGCAAGGTGAAAATCAAGATCGACGAAGGAACGCAAAGTGGCAAGATTCTTCGCCTCAGAGGCAAAGGGATCAAAGACCTCAACGGCTATGGCAAAGGAGATCAGTTGATACACGTCAACCTGTGGACGCCAAAGACGCTGACCAAAGACGAACGCGAAAAGCTAGAAAGCATGCGTGAGTCTGAAAACTTCGCACCGAACCCGTCCAAAACAGACAAGGGCTTCTTTGAAAAGATCAAAGAGTTCTTTTAGGAGTAGAATACTCCCAAAACAGAGATTAGAGAGGCCTAGAATTTTTGATTCTAGGCCTTTCGTTATATTTTCGGGTTTTGAATCAAACCAGAAAGTTTGTTTTCCGTAACTACACTCATGTTAAGGATTTTATTGGTTGCACTGGCAGCAAGTATGTGTGGGTTGGAGGGGCATTGTCAACTGAAGAAGTTTTATACAGTCAAGTCTCACGCCTCTTATGATACAGTCGATTTCGTCATGAAAGCGACATCAGGCACGTGCTTTGTCAAGCCCTCTCATCACAACGACCCGCTGACCATTTATGGCAATCCTTCTCTTTCGGAGGTCAATCCTACTTTTACATCATCTATTCGTAGCACGACCAACTTCGTCAAGCTAGAGCTCGAAGACTATAATAAAAAAGGCCTCAGTCACGCCATCACCTACAATGTATTCGGAGGTGAAAAAAATGAAGAAGAAAAAGACTTCTGGAAGGTCTATCTCACCGACGAAAAAATCTACAACCTTAACCTATCCTACGGGGTAGGAGACTCCTACATCAACTTGTCTAACGTCGCAGTTGCCAAAATCAAAATCGAATCTGGAAGTGCTGATGTCCACATCAACTATGATGAGGGAGGAATGAATAGATGCCAAATGGACACTTTTTCAGTCGTAGTGGATTTGGGCACATTGGTGGCGGAGCGTATGCACTTATCTCAAGCGAAACACGTAATCGCCGAAGTGGGTTTTGGTACAGCGGTTTTGGATTTTAGTAAGGGAGTGAATCAAAAATGTAACGTGAATGCCAGCATAGGAGCGGGTACGTTAAAGGTCCGCGTTCCCGAGTCCAACTTTGCAGCTATCATTCGGTTCAAAAGTTCACCGCTCTGCAAGTATTCCTTGGAGCAAGGCTTTAAAAAAATCGATACAGATGTCTATGTCAGCAAAGGCTATGACGAAAATGCAGAAAACCTTATGGAGTTTGTGGTAGATGTGGCACTAGGTAATATCACCTTCGAATACGTTAAATAATTCCGTTCCTGTAATAATTTCTAGTCAAATGATACTAAACTCGTGTATCACTTAATTGACTACACTTGAATCTAATCGACATCCAAAACATCTCTAAGCGCTATGGAGATCATCAGGCCTTAGATAATATTTCGTTCGCTATTCCCGACAATAGCATTTTTGGCCTCCTCGGTCCGAATGGTGCAGGGAAGACGACACTCATCAGAATCATCACGCAAATTATCATGTCCGATCAGGGCGAAGTGCTCTTTAATGGAGTAAAACTGGATCCTGAACATATTCGGCAGATAGGCTACCTTCCCGAAGAGCGTGGGCTTTACAAGAAAATGAAAGTAGGCGAGCAGTTGCTCTATTTGACTCAGCTCAAAGGCATGGAAAAGAGGGAGGCGGTTACGAAGATCAAGCATTGGTTAAAGAAACTGGAAATCAGCTCTTGGTCTAACAAGGCCATCGAAGACCTCTCGAAAGGAATGCAGCAGAAGATACAATTTATCGCTACAGTGGTACACGAACCATCTCTGATTATACTGGACGAGCCGTTTTCGGGTTTTGATCCCGTCAATGCAAACCTAATCAAAGATGAAATTTTCGAACTCAGAGAGAAAGGTGCAACGGTTATTTTTTCCACACATAGAATGGAATCCGTGGAGGAGTTATGCGATGACATAGCGCTGATAAATCACTCCAAACTGGTTATATCTGGAAAGAAAGGGGATATCAAGAATCAGTACAGGGATAATACTTTCATCACAGAGCATATTGGTGATGAATTGATACCTCTTGCAGGTGTTGAGGTTTTGTCTGTCCTCAAAAAAGGGGAGTTAGTTAAAACAGAGCTTAAACTGGACGAAGGTATTGGCGTCAATGATCTAGTGACACATATTACTTCTCAGTCTACTTTAGTTTCGCTCAATGAGAAGATCCCATCTATCAACGATATTTTTATTTCCACTGTAAACCCATCTGGCCATGAATAAGATATTGCTAATCATCAAGAGGGAGTATATCTCTCGTGTGAAGAAGAAGTCGTTTCTGATCATGACTGTTTTGGGGCCGATATTATTTTCGGGTTTGTTTATCGTTCCGATCTGGCTGGCGACTCGTGGTGGAGACGAAAAAGTCATTCAAGTGATCGATGAGTCGGGTTTGTTTGCCGAAGAGTTCGTTAGTGCCGACAACATGACCTATGTCTATGTAGCGGAGGATTTAGAAACCGCTAAGTCAGCCCTAGCAGTCAACAATGTTTTTGGGCTGCTCTATATACCTGAGATGACGATTGAGGCACCTGAGGGAGTCAAGTTTTACTCTACTCAGAACCCTGGGTTCGGTCTAAAGGCAGATTTAGAAAAGAAAATTCGAGAAAGAATTGAAAACATTAAACTCATTAATTCTGGTCTTAATCAGGAGTTTTTGGATGGGTTAAAATCACATGTAGCCATACAGACGGTGAACTTGTCCGACTCTGGGAGCGAGAGTGAGAGTAGCACAGGAGCGGCTACTGCCGTAGGGTATATCGGAGCGTTTCTGATTTACTTTTTCATTTTCCTCTATGGAGCGCAAATCATGCGTGGGGTGATCGAGGAGAAAACGAATCGAATCATTGAAGTGATTATTGCGTCGGTTAAGCCTTTTCATCTGATGATGGGGAAAATCATAGGTGTAGGAGGTGTAGGCTTGACTCAGTTTTTATTGTGGGTGGCGCTATCCAGTGCGATCGTGACGGGTATCACTGCGGTGGTTTCTTCAGATATGACCCCAGAACAGATAGAAGCGATGCAGCAGGTGGATCAATTATCAGGTATGCCATCACCACAGCAGTCAGAGGCACAAGCTGCGATTGAGAATTCCATGGGGGCTCTTGGACAAATCAATATTCCACTGGTGCTGTCGTGTTTTGTGTTCTATTTTCTCGCAGGGTACTTGTTCTATGGGGCTTTATTTGCTGCGATAGGTTCTGCCGTAGATAGTGATGCTGATTCTCAGCAGTTTATGTTTCCAGTGACCATACCGCTGATCTTTTCGGTGGTAGTACTCTCAGCCGTCATCAATGACCCACATGGGAGTTTGGCTTTTTGGCTATCACTCGTTCCATTTACCTCTCCAGTTATTATGATGATGCGAATCCCTTTTGATGTGCCTGTTTGGCAGATTGCTTTGTCGATGGTGAGCATGGTTGGAGGTTTTATATTTACTACCTGGTTGGCAAGTCGCATATATAGAGTGGGAATCTTTATGCATGGTACGAAGGTCAACTATAAGACGCTGGCCAAATGGTTTATGATGAAGTCTTAAAGATTACCAGTAAGTAATCTAAATTTGGTTCTGAAAAAGGCTTAATAGCTGTATTGAAGCCGTTTTTTTATTTCGACAGTTAGTACCTAAGGAATACCCAGCCTTTTTTCTATTTAGAGTATTACACAAAAGAGCCCGACATCAGCATGATGTCGGGCTCTTTTGTAATGACTTTGTGGTATTTTCTATTTTAAGAAAACTTCATAGGTGTCTGATCGGGTTTCGTTTCCGAGCTTATCGGTAGCCCGTACTTTGTAGGTGACCATGCCTTTGTTGTTAAGCTTGATAGGCTTGACATACTCTAGTTCTGGTTGGTCATCTATGATGTAGAATACTTTGTCAGTATCTATTGTTTTGTCAGTGGCTGCTAGGAACAATTTGACACCTTTTGAGTAGACGTTAATGGGTGTGCCTTCTTTTTCATCCAAAGCAATGGTGCCAATGGGTTCCATACTAAGGATATGCTCAATAGCAGGTCCAGTATTATCTACTACAAAGAAGAATGACTTTGTGTTCCTATTGTTGACTTGATCTGTTCCATAGAAGTCTATGGTGTAGAATCCTTCCTCTTCTAGTTTTATCGGGCCGTCATAGGTTTGACCCTGACCTCCGTTGATTTTGTAACCTAGGTCTTTGATCCCACTATCATCGTCCTCGGCGGTCAGTGATATTTCGGAAGTACTGGTGACGAATGTGGTGTCTCTAGAGGTATAGTGCTTGCCTCCAAATGCATGGGCAATTTCTGGCGCTTTCATGTCTATGTCTAGGGACGCTCTGCTCAAGTTTGCTTCCTCTAGCTTACCCTCAAAGGTGTTGTTAACCTTGTCAGAGGCAAAGTATAGAACGGTGTGGTTTCCTTGGTCTTTGTTGAGTGCAAAAGGCTCGTAGTAATTCTGCGGTTTTGAACCGTTGATAGAATATTTGATCTGCTTCACTCCTGCTTTGTTGTCTTGGGCAACTAATTTTACTTTGGTTCGGGTAGAGATAAATACACGACCTCTGTTTTGGTACTGATCCCCGACGATAGTTGCTTCTACTTCTGGAACGGTTTTGTCTAAATAGAAATCTACCGTTTTGGGAGTCTCTTGATTTTTTACATTGTCATAGGCATAGTACTTGAGGGTATGTTGGCCATCAGAGAGACCCGTTAGGTTGATTCGATTACCGTAGGTTTTTTCAGTTCCACCATCAATTTGATAGGCAATTTTACTGATCCCAGATCCTGTATCTACTGACTTTAGTTCCAAATATGTTCTTTCAGAGAAAACCATACCACTACGGTCGTTGTGTACTGAATATTCAGAGGTTGGGCTGGTTAGGTCTACTTTGAAGTTGAACATTTGGATCGCCTCGACATTGCCTGTGTTATCGGCAGAATAGATTTTTACATCGTATTTCTTGTCAGAAGCAAGATCTATTTCATTGGCGTAAGTACTAAAAGGGGCATTGTTAATAGAGTAGAATGTCTTTTGAACGCCAGAGTGGCGGTCTGTCGCAACAGCGCTAAGTTTTAGTCCTGACCCGAAAAATTGAACCCCGTCCTGATTCTTGTACACTGGAGCACCTGTCAAACTAACTTTGGTTTCAGGAGCGTTGCTGTCACGGTATACTTCGAAGAGTACTTCTACTTTAGGGACATGTTGGGTGAGCGTAGAATCCGCTGCCCAGTTAGATCTAAAATAGTTGATCCCTTCAGTGTCAAGGTAGAGTGGGTTAGTGAATTGTGGGTGAATCTGACTTTCTAACTTGTGTGCATTAGTACCTTCAGGATTGTCTGCTATGAATAAATATACAGGCTTTTTTCCGTGCCAATACAACTTGCCTTCTTCCCCCACATAGTAGTTGGCATCAACCTTCTGTTTTTCCTGCGCAAAAATAACAAAGGGGCAGAACAGAAGAATCGTAAAAACCTTTCTCATAACTAATAATAAATTATTTTTACTTTCAGATAACAGAATCAATTAAATACATTGCATCTGCAATATCAAAAAAAAACGAACAAAACAGACTTATAGAGGGGTCTTTTCAAAAGAAAATTTTAAAAGTGAAATTAAGAATTGTTTTCGTACAAGCTTGTTTATTACTCTGTATTTATAATTCTGCTTTCTCTCAAAAAGCGCTAGGAGATGAACATTTCCATAAGGGGGATACGTTTTTGTTATTCAATAAACACGATAGTTCCATTTATCATTTTGAAAAGGCGCGGGAACTATATGTGAAAGAAGGGTATTGGCGAGGTATTATTGCGTCTGATAATAAAATCGCAGAGAACCTTTGTGGGACTTTTGATCTCAAGCGTGCGATGAAGCTGGCACAAGAAGCATTTGATCAAGGAGATGTACACTTGGGAGAATGGGATATTGAGAAGGCTAATGCACTTAACAATATAGGTAACATTCATTACCTCACAGGTCAGCACGAGTTGGCTTTAACCGAATATGAGAAAGCATTAGAGATTGCCAATCACGAATTTCATGAGGACGTTTTGTTCTCGGCACCTTCTAGTTTAGGGATTGGAAACGTTTATTTTGGTAAGAATCAATACGAAGAAGCGTTTAAGCATTTTCAAAAAGCTCTTGAGACCAATATTCAAATTTTGGGAGAGGATCACCCCTATGTCGCTAACTCCTACCTGAGTCTTGGGAATCTTTATAGAAATAAAGGCTCCTACAACCTAGCTACAGAATACTACGAACAGGCACTTAGAATTAATAAAAAGGTGTTTGGAGAGAATCATCCAGATGTGGCTACTACCTATGTAGGGATGGCGGATATCTACAAAAATAGTGGGAGTTATGATCTAGCGATGCAGTACTACCGTCAGGCCTTATATATATACAAGCAGTTCCTACATGAGAAGAACCCTAAGTATGGAGCGATCTATTTGGGCTTTGCTGATGTCAGTAAGAATGAAGGAGATTATCTAGAGGCGGAGAAATATTATCAAGAAGCTCTGGATTTGTTCGAGTTAACTATCGGTTTAGAACACCAAAGTAGTGTGCGCAGTTATTTAGGGCTTGGCAACACTTATATGTATCAGGAGAAGTTCCCTGAGGCTCTGGTGTATTATAACAGGGTGCTTGATATCAATTTTAAACTGGTGGGAGCCAATCATGTGAATTCATCCGCTGCTAATAACAACCTTGGAAGTATTTATTATTTCTTTGGGGATTTTGATTTGGCTGTGCGTTATTTTACCAATGCCCTAGACATTGATATCGCTATTCATGGAAACGAACACCCCAATGTCGCGAATGCATATCACAACTTGGCACGAGTGTACGGAGAGAGGGGAGATATTCCGACGGCTTTGAAGTATATACAGTTCGCTATCAATTCTAGTATCATTGATTTTGATGATCAAAACGTTTTTATTAACCCTGTTTTGGTGAACTTCTTTGACAATAAGGATCTACTCTATTATCTGAGCTATAAAGGAGAATTGCTCGAAGAGGGCTTTAGAAGGAGTGAAAACGTCAAAGGATTGGATATTTCTCTAAATAGTTTCGTATTGAGTGATAGTCTCGTAGATCAGATTAGACAGTCTTACACAGATCGTAGAGATCAAGTTCAGTTGGGAGAGTTGGCTAGTTCTATATACGAGTCCTCTATCAATGCCTCTTACTCCTTGACACGGTTGCTCAATGAAGAGAATGTTAAGTACCTAGGCGCTAATGTGTCATTTAAGGAGAAGAAAAAGGAGTACGAAGATCGGTTTTTCTTTTTTACAGAAAAGGACAAGGGAGCCATATTATTTTCCTCACTGGCTGAGTCTAATGCCAAATCTTTTGGAGGTATCCCCGAGACGTTGCTTTATCAGGAGAGCGAGCTCAAAGATCTAATTAATAGTTATACCCAAGAGTTAGCTGCGAACCCAGACAGCAGTATGTTGGAATTTTACCAAAGAGAGCTATTTGCGGCAAATCGGGAATATGAGGATTTGATCTATCAGTTCGAAAATGATTATCCAAAATATTACGATCTGAAGTATGACATTCAGATCACTTCCTTGGCAGACGTACAGTCATTTTTGGATGACTCTACGATGATGGTCTCTTATTATATCGCCTCTGATAGTATCTATGTGTCTCAGATAGAAAAAGACGATTTTCGTATCAATAAAGTGTCTAAGGATAGTGATTATGAAAGGTCAGTAAAGGCCGTTAGAAAAGGGATTCTTTATAAAAGTGATCGTGTATATGGACACTATGCCCGTTCGTTATATGAGCAGCTGTTTCCTATGGAGATTCCTAGTCATATCAAGAATTTGATTATTGTACAAGATGGGATTATGTCTACGATTCCATTCGAAGCGCTACTCACTGCAGACGTAGATGTTAATAATATGGACTATGGATCCTTACCTTACTTGGTTAAGGACTATAATATTTCCTATACCTTCTCTGCAAACCTGCTTTATAAAACTTTCATGAACGAAAAAACCATTCGAGCCAAAGCAAGCAAGGATGGAATGGTAATCGCTCCTGTCAACTTTGACAATGCACTGGAGGCTTTGAGAGAGGCAAAGGCAAAATCTTATGAAGAATCAGATATGGCACTCAACTTGAGAAAGGGAATCGCCATGTCTGAAAATGAAATTCCTGCTTTGCCAGGTACTGAAGAAGAGTCTAAAACGCTAGAGCAGATGTTTGCAGACAATGGAAAGAAAGCAGACGGGTATCTGTACTACGACGCGAAGGAAGAAATAGCAAAGGCAGGAACCATGGATGAATATAATTACATTCATATTGCCTCACATGGATTTGTGAATCAGGAAGAGCCTGAGTTTTCAGGTATATTCATGACGCGAGATTCTGTAACCAAAGTGGAAGATGGTATTTTGTTTTCGGGAGAGGTGTATAACATCAACTTGAATGCGGAACTTGTGACATTGTCAGCCTGTGAGACAGGGCTTGGGAAAATAAAAAGTGGAGAAGGAATTATAGGTTTATCGAGAGCCCTGATTTATGCAGGAGCTAAGAATATCACGGTCTCTTTGTGGAAGGTGTCTGATGAATCAACAAAGCAATTGATGATTTCATACTACAACAATTTTCTAGATCAGGAAATCCCGCAAGATATACACCAGAGTCTCAGCTATGCCTATGCTCTCAAATCAGCTAAAATGAATATGATCCAGCAAGGGGGGCAGTTTGCCCATCCATATTATTGGTCTCCATTTGTGCTGATAGGGAAGTAAAAAAGAAGTTTAGGTTAGTTAAAGAGTAGCTCTCTCTTTTTATTATGCCGTTTTTCGAGTGTCTTCGGCAACTTTTAAATTAGCCTTAGGTTGGCTTTTGAATCCGTTTTTGTATCTTTTTTTTCTGGTTTTCCAGACTTCAAAATTGTTCTTGTTGCCTACTTCGAATTGGAAAGACATGTGCTCCGATGGAGATACCCACTCCAAGTTGGTGGAGTCGTTGTTTTTTGGATTGTTATCTAAGTGAACAATCATTGTGTATTCCTCTGGCAAGATATTGATGCAAAATGCTTTAGCGACTTCTTTATGGGGATACACTGTCTTGCGTTGGTTTTCGTCGTTGAGCAAGTCAAGGAAGTAACATTTGCAGCTTTTGTTCCACCGTTGTCTCATTATTTTCTCCTTGAGAAAGATGTCTTTTTTTGATCCGCCGTGCCACGTCTTTCTTGCTTTTCTTCTGATACTGCCTTGGTTAGACACCTCGTAGTTGGAGAAGCCCTCTATGGTTTTCCAAACCTCACTTATTCTTTCTATTCTCTGATATCCCATATTATTAATAATTCTGCATGATCCAGCACGTCAGTAAATTTAATCTTTGTACAATGACAATTTTGATTTCTTCGATGAATGCTGGGAATTAATCTATTACTTTGATGATTACGTGGACTAATGAATTTTTTGCTTAAATAAAATAGCCAAATTATGGTAGTTTATAATGTAACGATGAACGTGGATAGCGGGATTGAGAAAGATTGGTTTCAGTGGATGAAAGACATTCATATCAAAAATGTGATAGAGACAGGGTACTTTGTGGATTGTAAAGTCTTTCAACTGATAAGCGACGAACCGCAGGGAACCACTTATGCTTTTCAGTACTTTGCAGATGCATATGAGGATGTTCTAAAATATCAAGAAGAACATGGAGCTAGATTACAAATGGAAGTTGTTTCTCGATATGGGGATAAAGTGATGTCATTTAGAACAATGTTAGAGCAAGTGCATCAGCACATAGGTTAGAAATCGAGATTGCAGTTGACCCACTCTTCGTCAAATGAAGCTCCGTAGGTCTTATAAAAACCAAGAGCAGGCGTGTTCCAGTCCAGCGCCTGCCACATCATACCAGTACATTTTTGTTGTTTCGCAAATGCAATGGTTTCATTCATGAGCATTTTACCGAGCCCTTTCCCTCGTTCAGACTCGGTTACAATCAAATCTTCGAGGTACAGTCTTTTTCCCTTCCAGGTAGAATAGCGATAATAGTAGAGAGCTAGCCCAATGAGTCTTTGCTGTGACGCAGACCGTACTACAAAAAAACCAAAAACTGGGTTGTCACCAAAGCCATCCTTCTCCATCATGGAAATCGTATTGCATACCTCATGGAGTGCTTTTTCATAGACAGCGAGTTCCTTGATTAAATCTAGAACCTCTGGAAGGTCTGCGCGTACTCCAGGCCGTATAATGTAGTCACTCATTAGTCTATTCTGTCAAAGCCAGTGTAGTTCTTCAAAACAGCAGGTAATTCAATCCCGTTTGCCTTCTGACCGTTTTCTAAGATGGCAGCCATGATGCGCGGTAATGCCAAAGCACTGCCGTTGAGTGTGTGCAAAAGATGTTTCTTATTGTCTGCATCTTTATACCTCAACTTTAGACGATTGGCCTGATAGTTTTTGAAATTACTAACAGAACTTACTTCAAGCCATCTCTTTTGTCCTGCAGAGTACACCTCAAAATCGTAGGTGATAGAGGAAGTAAAACCAAGATCTCCTGCGCAGAGCTTGAGTATTCTATACGGTAGATCCAATTTTTTCAAAAGTCCCTCTACATGTTTTACCATCTGGTCTAAGGTATCAAAAGACTTGTCTGGGTGTTCGATTTGAACAATTTCTACTTTGTCAAATTGGTGGAGACGATTTAGACCTCTCACATGTGCTCCCCAAGAGCCTGCTTCTTTTCTGAAACAGGGAGTGAAACCTACATTCTTGATAGGAAGCTCTTTTTCATCCAAAATTACGTCTCTATATAAATTGGTTAGCGGTACCTCTGCGGTTGGAATTAGATACATGTCTGTGTCAGAGAGATGATACATCTGCCCTTCTTTGTCAGGTAGCTGTCCTGTACCTAGACCTGATGCTTCGTTGACAACTACAGGTGGTTGAATTTCTTGATACCCCGCCTTTTCGGCTTCATCCAAAAAGAAATTGACAAGGGCTCTCTGTAGACGTGCGCCTTTGCCTTTGTACACAGGAAAGCCTGCGCCAGTAATTTTGATGCCAAGATCAAAATCTATAATGTCGTATTCTTTGATCAGATCCCAATGTGGCTTTGCGTCTTCTCCAAGGTCAGGCAAAGTCTTTACACAAAATATCTCCTCATTATCATCTTCTGTTTTGCCAGCAGGGACATCTGGGTTAGGGATGTTTGGCGTTTGATAGAGTTCATTGAGCAACTCATTTTTAGTGTCTTCGAGCTGTTGTGTTAGGTCTTTAGATTGTGCTTTAATGTCTGCTGTTTTTTGTTTCACAGCTTCGGCTTCTTCCTTTTTCCCATCCTTCATCAACATACCGATAGATTTGGACAGCTTGTTAGATTCTGAAAGCAGTTCGTCAAGTTGTGCTTGAGTGCTTTTTCGTTTGTCGTCTAACGCTATGATGTTGTCTAGTAGTTCAGCGGCATTGTCAATCCCCCTTTTTACTAAGCCCGCTACGAATCTATCTTTGTGTTCAACTACTTCTGAAACCAATAACATAATCTACTGTATTCTAAATTTGAAGTGGCAAATTTAAGGCATCATCTCATTATGAGCTTAATAAAAACTAGTTTATGCCTAGATGAAATAATAATTTATATTTGTGAATACGCGGCAGTTAGCATATTATTGCGGCAGCATCAAACGTGGTCTGATCTATTCTGCTTCTCGAGCAGTCCCTTAGATAGACAGTCATTACCGTATTTTATCAAACAATACACATCACAAAATAGGCTTATTGAATTAAGCACAGATCTTTTTAATAATAGTTATGTATAACATCGAAGAATTGAATGACAGGTTATTGTCTGAGCTAAAAGAAATAGCTGAGAACCTGGGAATCAAAAACTATAAGAGAGCCGCGAAGAAGGACCTTATATACAAAATCCTTGATGAGCAAGCGGTCAACCCAGAACCTGCCACGCAAATCAAAGCCCAAGAGTCAAAGGCTAAAAAAGAGACCGAAGGAGCTGATAAGCCCGAAAAAGAAGAAAAGCAGGAGAGAGCTCCTCGACAAGAAAGAGAAAATAGACCAAGGCCTGAGAAGAAGGAGAGACCTGAAAACAAGCAGAAGTCTGAGGATAAACCAAAGAAAACGGAAGCTGATCAAAATGCTGATGATGTATTGAAGTCTTTCAATTTGGATGTGGATGGATCAGGAAAGGAAAAGAAAGCAGAGCCTGTAAAGCACGAGAAAGCGAAGGAGCCAAGACAACGAGACTCAAGAAACGAATCTAGGGAAAGAGCGCCTAAAGAAGAGACTGTTTCTTCTAAAGAGAAAAATGAGGATAAGCCTGTTGAAAAGCGTGAAAGAAATGATCGTGACAACAAAAGGCAGGAAAAAAACACCAAGAAAAACGAATACAACAACAACGTCAAAGAGTTTGACGGAGTGATCGAAAATGGTGGAGTTCTCGAAATGATGCAAGATGGATATGGTTTCTTGAGATCAGGAGATTACAACTATCTCGCGAGTCCAGATGATATCTATGTTTCCCCGTCGCAGATCAAGTTATTTGGTCTAAAGACTGGTGATTCAGTCATAGGTCAGATCAGACCTCCTAAAGACGGAGAAAAATATTTTGCGCTCCTCAAAGTGACAACCGTTAACGGTAAAACCACTGAGGAAATTAGAGACAGAGTGCCTTTCGAATACCTCACTCCATTGTTCCCAGAGGAGAAACTAAACTTGAGTTATAAGCCGAGTGATTACTCTACAAGAGTAATGGACATGTTCTCACCGATTGGTAAAGGGCAAAGAGGTATGATCGTTGCTCAGCCTAAAACAGGTAAGACGGTACTTTTGAAAAATGTAGCGAATGCTATCGCCGAGAACCACCCTGAGGTATATCTAATGATCCTATTGATCGATGAGCGACCTGAGGAAGTGACAGATATGGCGCGTAGCGTAAAGGCGGAGGTGATTGCGTCTACTTTTGATGAGCAAGCTGAAAAGCATGTGAAAGTAGCAAACATCGTGTTGGAAAAAGCCAAGCGTATGGTTGAGTGTGGTCACGATGTGGTCATTCTTTTGGACTCCATAACGAGACTGGCTAGAGCGCACAACACAGTGGTGCCTTCTAGTGGTAAGATTCTATCAGGTGGTGTGGATGCTAATGCACTTCACAAGCCAAAGAGATTTTTCGGTGCAGCACGTAATGTGGAAAACGGTGGTTCATTGACCATCTTAGCTACAGCACTGATAGAGACGGGTTCTAAAATGGACGAAGTGATCTTTGAAGAATTTAAAGGTACAGGTAACATGGAGCTCCAGTTGGATCGTAAATTATCCAACAAGCGAGTATACCCTGCTATCGATATACCAGCGTCAGGTACGAGAAGAGAAGACTTGTTGATCAACAAAGACGAGTTGGCTAAGATTTGGATCTTGAGAAAATTCATGGACGACATGAACTCAGCAGAAGCCATGGAATTCTTACTTGGCAAGATGAAAGGAACTCGAAACAATGAAGAGTTTCTGATCTCAATGAACGGATAATGTTTTAAAAAACCGACATCTATAGGTGTCGGTTTTTTATTTTGAACTATTTTTGGTTTTCATTTCAGCTAGCGCTTATACGATTCGAGTAAAGTTTTTTTGTGTAATTTTAACAATGCCCCGATAAGGGAATTACGCATTTTGTATATATTTGATTAATTTCCTTTTTGCAAAGGAATCTAGACAATAAACCTTAACACATAATACTACTAATTAAAGCTTAACGCTATGAATAAAATCGATCAAAGCCTACTAGACACTTGGAACATGTATGGTCACTACGTTTCATATGCGATTGCAGGTGTGGGCTTATTAATCCTCATTAGTCACTATCTTAAGCTTCTGATTACCAAGGAGTACAAGGTTAAATATGATTACATCAACATGTATGAAATCAATTTGCTTTGGTATAGTGCTTTGTTGATTATTATAGCAGGAGCAGTGTATGCTAACACACTGGTGACAGAGTCTGGAATATTGTGGTTCGTAGTTAGACTTTTCGTGAGCACTATGTTCGCTATTATTGCTGGCGTGATTGTTCAAAACATTCTTAAATTTTACTACCCTTTCTACATTGAGAAGCGATTGAAGCACCTTCGTTTTACACCAAGAATTTCACCTGACGGAAGAAAGATGAAATTATTAAGTGAGGAAGAAGAAGATGTCTACCTAGATGAAGGTATGCAGGCTGAAGAAGATGCTTTTTCTGTGGATTATGATGTATGGATAGATGAAGAGTCAGGGTTTACGAAGATTGAAAAATATAACGGTAGACTGCATGCGTTAAAATGTTCAGAGTGTAATTACCAAACACTCAAAGTGAATAAGGAAGAAATTGTCCAATCACCAACCACTACTGAGGAAGGCGAATTGGTTAAATTCTTTACTTGTGGATACTGTGGACATAAAGAGAAGAAATCGTTTAGCATCGCTAAATTAAGAGATACTGAGGAGGTAGCTTCTTAAGTTCTCTTCTAAGATATAATATAACCCTAGCGGATCGTTAGGGTTTTTTTGTGCCTAAGAAATATTACTCCATAGTAGGTGACGTTTACTCGTGTCGAGATATTGTTTTAGTAAGAGGTGATAGGGTTGGTTTAGGTCTGGATCTTGTTCTATGATTAGTTTTGCTTGGTCTCTGGCAAGCTTGAGGATGTGGGCGTCACTCGTGATATTGGCAATTTTTAGATCGAGTACTCCGCTTTGCTGCGTACCCATTAGGTCTCCTGGTCCTCTCAGTTCTAGATCTTTTTCGGCAATTTTGAACCCGTCGGTAGTATCAACCATACATTTGATTCTCTCCCTAGCTTCTTTGGAGACTTTGCTGCCGCTCATAAGTATGCAATAGGATTGGTCTCCTCCTCGGCCTACTCTGCCTCTGAGTTGGTGAAGCTGGGATAGTCCAAACCGTTCCACGTTTTCAATAACCATTACAGTGGCATTTGGGACATTGACACCTACTTCTATGACAGTGGTGGCGACCATGATTTTGGTTTTGTTATCCACAAAACGCTTCATTTCGAACTCTTTATCAGTGGCTTTCATTTTTCCATGAAGAATACTAATGGGTGTCTGAGGGAAAGCTCTAGAGATACTTTCATAGCCATCCATGAGGTCTTTATAGGCGAGTGTTTCTGACTCCTCAATAAGAGGATAGACGATGTAGACCTGCCTACCTTCATCTATTTGTTTTCTAATGAAGCCAAATAATTTTAGGCGGTTTGAATCAGTGAGATGCGTTGTTTTGATAGGCTTTCTTCCCTGAGGTAGCTGATCGATGGTCGAAATCTCTAAGTCTCCATATAGCGTCATCGCTAATGTTCTCGGGATAGGTGTTGCAGTCATGACGAGCACATGCGGGTAATAGTGGTCATTTTTTGACCAGAGCTTGGCTCGTTGAGCTACACCAAAGCGATGCTGTTCATCGATCACCGCTAGACCGAGGTTCTTGAATTCTACTTTGTCTTCTATCAGGGCATGAGTGCCCACGATGATGTCTAGGCGTCCTTCTCTAAGGGCTTCCAAGTTGGCAGTCTTGAGGCTTTTTTTTGTAGACCCTGTGACTAGTGCAGTATTGAGTCCTAGCTTTTCACTGAGCTCTGCCAGACCATGATAATGCTGTGTGGCTAAGATCTCAGTGGGAGCCATGATGCTGGTTTGATAGCCGTTGCTAATGGCGACTAACATGCAGATAAAAGCAGTAATGGTCTTGCCGCTGCCTACATCACCTTGGAGGAGTCGGTTCATTTGATAGCCTGATTGTAGATCGGCATAGATTTCTTTAATGACCCTTTTCTGTGCTTCTGTTAATTCGAAAGGTTTGTGTTTGGTATAGAACTCCGTGACTAGCTGGCTTTTGTTAAAGACTACTCCACGGTGTTTGTCTTGCCTTTCGACTCGTTCTTGAAAGATTTTTATCTGAATGAAGAATAGTTCGTTGAATTTGAGGCGAAACTGTGCCTGCTCTAGCTGTGTTTGGCTAGAGGGAAAGTGAATCCATGTCAGTGCAGATTTCAAACCAATGATATGGTTGGTTTGAAGAATTTCTGGGTCTATATTTTCAGTCACCCGAAAGGCTGGGTTGTTGATAACTTCTTTAACTAGTTTGCCTATCGCTTTGCTGTCAAGGTAGCGTTTTTTTAGTTTTTCTGTCGTGGAGTAAACGGGGACAAATTGAGTGCTTTTTTGCTCGTTGTTAGGTGTGATGACTTCTATTTCTGGATGACTGATAGAATACTTGCCATTGAAAACGGAAGGTTTACCATAGATGACATAGGATAAGCCTGTTTTTAGCTTTTTGAGCATCCAGCTCGCACCTTTGAACCACACAAGCTCTATGGTGCCTGTTTCGTCTCTGAATTGCGCTGTTAATCTTTGTTTTCGGGGTTCTCCTGCCAGGCCAAGGGAAGTGATGACTCCTTTGATTTGAACACCCTGTTCTGCATCTACTATGTCTTTGATTTGATGAAACTTAGATCTGTTCTCATAGCGAAAGGGAAAGTGATTGAGGAGTTGTTCGAAGGTGAATATGCCCAGTTCTTCTTGTAGGACCTTGGCTTTAGATGGGCCTACGCCTTTTAGAAATTCTATTTTGGTCTCGAGAAAAGAAGCCATCCGTATTTATTCGTCCCATTTCAGGGTGTTGAGGATATGAACCATATCGAGTTTGATATGATCTATGACAGGTCGCAGGGAGTCGTTGGCTGTCGAGGTTTTGAAGTAGAGTGCCCCACGTAGGAAGTTCTTGGTGGAATCAGTAACATGAAACTGAAACTGGCTAGGTACTTCGCCAGACAATTCCATCAGTGTGGCATTCATGCCACTAGGGAGTCGTAGTACACTCTCGTCGATCGAGTAAGCTTTTACACCGTGCTCGGAAGTAAGTTTGTAGGAGTCTTGCAATAGCTCTACTAAGGTTTCTCGAGAATTGTTGACGCGTTTATAGGTGATTTGGATGTCGGCATTGTATTGCTCATAATGGAGGTCTATCCAATATCGCTCGGAGATCCATGATTTGTCTAAGATGATAGTGGCAGCTTGAGGGTACTCAAATTGATAAGGGAAGGAATCGGGCAAGGGCACGTATTGCGAAGGGCTAAGCTCTATTCTGTTGTAGCCCTTGGGTTTCGGTACAAAGGTAGAGGTTTCGCATCCTGTGAGGAGTGATACGATGATAATACAGCCGACTAATATTCTCATTTATCTCTTGATTACAACTCTTATTTTTTTGATTCGCTTTTCGTTGACCGAGGTGATGACAAATGTATAGCGGTCGAAGATGATTTTTTCTCCAGCATAAGGTAGTGTTGCATTTATTTCCAGCAAGAGTCCGCCGAGTGACTCGCTTTCACCTTTCACCTCTTCGAATACGCGGTGGTCTACATTGGTGATTTTGCAAAAATCCATGATGGATGTTTTTCCTTCAAAGATGAATGTGTTTGCATCGATTTTTTTGAATTCAGCATCTGTTTCTTCATCAAATTCATCATTGATTTCCCCTACGATTTCTTCGATGACATCTTCCATAGTGATCAATCCTGATGTGCCACCATATTCATCTACGACGATAGCGATGTGTATGCGCCTCTCCTGAAAATCTTTGAAGAGTGTATCTATTTTTTTGGTCTCTGGAACGAAAAAACCGGGCCTGAGTAAATCTTGCCATTGATAGTTCTCATCCCCGTTGATATTAGGTAATAGGTCTTTGATATATAGGATGCCTTCTATATTATCGATCGTCTCTTTATAGATGGGAATTCTCGAATAGCCGGTTTTGTTGATTTGGTTCATGAGCTCATGAAAATCAGTTTGTATATCCAGTGCTGTGATATCCATTCGAGATTTCATGATTTGTTTTACGGAGAGTGTTCCGAAGTTTACGATCCCTTTTAGGATTCCTTTTTCTTCTTCTGTTGTCTCTTTATTGGTGGTGATTTCTAACGCTTCATTAAGTTCTTCTACAGAGACGTTGTAGCCCTTCCGCTCGATTCGTGTTTCTAGTACATGGCTGACTTTGATCAGTAGCCAAGATAGTGGGCTAAAGATGTCGTTGGAGATGGATAGTAGTTTGGAGGTTTTTTGTGCGAATGACCAGTTGTTTTGGTTGGCATATACTTTCGGGACAATCTCACCGATGAATACGATCAAAAAGGTGATCGTGATGGTCAGTATACCTAGTACCGTCTCGGGGGAAAAATAAGGTGCTGTCAGCCTCAGTGTTGCATAGGTGGTGATCATGACGATACTGATATTGATGAAGTTATTCAATATCAGTATGGTTGCCAATAGTTTGTTGGGGTTGGTGAGTAGATGGATAATTCGCTTGTTGTGAGGCGAATCATCTCCTTCACTGATTACCTGATCGAGTGAGAGTGAGAAGTATGCAACTTCCGACCCTGAGACTAGAGCCGATCCTACAAAAAGTAGAATGATCAAGGCGAGGTTAATCGCTAAAAAAGAAATCTCAGGGCCGGATATTAGTGCTGCTAATAGGTAGGTTCCCGGAAAAGGGTCGTCCATTTGTTATTTGTTAATGTTAAAAAGGAAGATCGTCAATTTCATTGTTCTCTTCTACTGTAGAATCAACGATTTCTGTTTTGGTAGCTTGGTTTTGATTGGATGCCGCTGGCGCATTGTACTCACCTGATGATCCGCCATCTGGTCGCCCACCTAGCATGGTCAACTCTCGACCTACTACTTCGGTGATATACTTAGTTACTCCATCTTTGTCTTCATAAGACCTAGAGGTTAGTTTTCCCTCGATGTACACTTGGCTTCCTTTTTTGAGGTATTTTTCGGCGATCTCTGCGAGTGGAGACCATAGCACCATATTGTGCCACTCGGTGGTCGTCACGCGTTCACCTTCTCTGTTTTTGTAAGTTTCGCTGGTAGCCATAGAAAAATTTGCCACCGCACGTCCGTTATCTAAGTGTCTTACTTCTGGGTCTTTTCCCAAGTTTCCGACTAAAATTACTTTGTTTACTCCGGCCATAATTAAGGTTTTAAGGATTGAAAATTTAACACATTAGGCAACTCGGCTTCCAAAAATTTTTCAATGGGTTTGGGAACTGCCAAGTTTACTAAGTCACTAATATGCAGGCTTTTCAATTTATTATTCTGACAAATTAATTTAAAATCCTCTCTTTTTGGTATATCAAGAACGTGGAAATACAAGTGAAGTTTTTGATGAGTCAGGAGATGTTTGTACTCTGCCGAACTGTACAAGACACTTGGTGTTCCCCAGTCGTTTTGTTCTACAAGTTCAAAAATACTGCTTTTTGAGTGCATATCTGATTCGATTAGGAGAAAATCAAATAGGCCTTGCCATATATCTCCCTTTTCTCGTTGTTTGACGAGTACTTGTCCTTCCTGATGTAGGAGAATATAGTCCAAGTACCGGCTTTTGACTTTTATTTTTTTTGTTTTGACAGGTAGAGATGTTTGTTCCTTTTTTTCACGGGCATAACACATCGCTTCGAGAGGGCAGCTATTGCACTGAGGATTTTTAGGCAGACATATCGTGGCACCTAACTCCATAACAGCTTGGTTAAAATCACCAGGCTGATCATGAGGGATAATTTGACTGCCCAGTTCAAAGAAAGTTTTAAAGGTAGAAGAGAGCGTTATGTCTTCATAGATACCAAACACGCGAGAATAGACTCTAAAAGCATTGCCATCTATAGCAGGGACAGCCTGATCAAAGCATATGGATGCGATGGCTCCCGCAGTATATTTTCCAATACCCGTGAGTTTTATGAGCTGGTCATAAGTGTTTGGAAATTCACCTTCTAGTTTTTCTACTATATGACCAGCGCACTTATGCATATTGCGCGCTCTGGAGTAGTACCCGAGCCCTTGCCACATCTTGAGAATGTCGTCTAAGGGGGCAGTTGCAAAATCTTGAACTGTCTCGTAGGTCTGACTAAAGTTGAGGTAGTAGGAAGTGCCTTGTGCGACCCTTGTTTGCTGTAGAATGATTTCGGACATCCATACGGTATAGGGGTTTTTGGTTTGCCTCCATGGTAAATCTCTGTGATTCAGTCTGTACCAATCGAGTAGTCTACGACTCAGTTTGTCTTGTCTTTTACGGTCTGTTTTAGGTTTCAATCCAGAAGATTATTTCTAAGTGAGGGATTTTTTGTTTTTATTTGCGCTTCTGAATTCGTGGAAGTTCAGTTCGGCTAAAATAGCCCATATACAAGATTTCTACTACATATAAATTAGATTCAACGTGACGAAAGCAGATGTGATCAACGAGATCGCCGAGAAAACAGGAATTGACAGATTGGATGTCCAAGCTTCAGTAGAAGCATTTTTTAGCGTAGTGAAAAGTTCAATGGCAGACGGAGAGAATATCTACGTACGTGGTTTTGGGAGTTTCATTAATAAAAAGCGAGCAAAGAAGATTGCAAGAAATATTTCGAAAAACACAGCAATGGTAATAGACGAGCACTATATTCCAAGTTTTAAGCCGTCTAAAGTGTTTGTAGAGAAAATCAAATCAAGTGGTAAAATAGGGTAAGTATAGTATGTCTACACACCGATGGCTAGTTTTGATTGGCGGGATTGCGCTGATCGTTGTGCTTTTTAGTTTGCCTAAGGTCGTGGTGGACAATGATGCCATAGATACAGAGATAGTTGATACGGCGGCACCCGTGGAAGGGACTCATGGTTTTTCTATCTCGGAGGCGGATCAAAAACGACGTGACTTTTTGAAGAATCAGCTCGCTGATGCGGATAAAGAAAAAAGTGTTATCTTTGCCGACTCTTTGGCTAGACTATATCTGGGCTACAATCAATTAGACAGTGCTTCCTACTTCGCAGATGTGATTTTGGAGTATGATCAGTCGATTGTAGGACAGCAAAAAGCAGGAGAGATATACTTCCAACTCTTTGGAATATCACTGAATCAGGCAGACTTAGCAAAGTATGCTAAAAAGGCTCAAGTGTGTTTTCAGAAAGTAATCGAAGAGAAAGAAGATCCAGATACCAAGGCGAAATTAGCCATGACGATGGTGATCTCTGACAATCCGATGCAGGGTATATCGATGTTGCGTGAGATACTAGATGAGTATCCCGACAATACTACAGCACTATATAGTCTCGGCATGCTGTCCATTCAATCTGGACAATATGACAAGGCCATATGGCGATTTGAGAAATTGATGACTATTGATGCGACGAATCAGCAAGCAGCCTTTCTTTTGGCAACTAGCTATTTTGAGACTGGGCAGCGTGACAAGGCAAAGCAATGGTTTGAAAATATAAAAAGTACTAGTACTGATCCAGCGATACTTTCATCGACAGATCAATACTTGAAAGAGTTAAATGAATTTTAGAACATTAAAGATTTTTTGTTATGCCGTGTGGTAAAAAAAGAAAAAGACATAAGATCTCTACTCACAAGAGAAAAAAGAGACTAAGAAAGAACAGACACAAGAAGAAGTAATTGTGCTTTCTTGGGTTATTTGAGTTAATCAAGTTTTCATATTAAACATTTAGGAATTGAGTAACGAATTGATAATTAATTCAACTCAAAACGGATGTCGAATAGCCCTTTTAAAAGATAAAAAATTATCCGAGTTTCATCAAGACGATGATGGACATCAGTTCAACGTAGGTGACATTTACCTAGGCCAAGTGAAAAAAGTTGTGCCTGGGCTGAATGCCGCCTTTGTTGATATTGGGTATGAAAAAGATGCATTTCTGCATTATTTGGATCTCGGACCCCAGCTTCAGTCGTTGAATAAATGCACGAAACAGATTCTCTCTGGCAAAATGGCCGGAAAAAATCTGAACGGCTTTAAACGACTACCTGATATTAATAAGCTAGGGAAGATGAACCAGGTTTTGTCAAAAAACCAAAGAGTTCTCGTACAGGTTGTAAAAGAACCGATTTCTACAAAAGGGCCAAGACTATCCAGTGAGTTGTCAATTGCTGGTAGGTATATAGTACTCGTACCATTTTCGGATTCAGTAAGTGTTTCCAAGAAAATAGCAGATAGTGCTGAGCGTAAAAGATTGCTTCGTCTGATCAATTCGATTAGACCAGAAAACTTTGGAATCATCATTCGAACAGTTGCACAAGGTAAAGATGTGGCTGAACTCGACAGAGATTTGACCAGCTTGGTAGACAAGTGGTCGAAGGGAATGGAGAAACTGAAGAAGGTGAAGCCTAACGAAAAGGTGATTGGCGAGATGAATCGCGCTAATTCCATTCTTCGTGATGTTCTCAATGAATCGTTTGATAGTATAGTGGTTGATGAAAAAGCACTATACCATGATGTCAGAGATTTCATCAGAGAGATCGCTCCTGATAAGGAGAAGATTACAAAGCTTTACAACGGTAAAGCTAAAATATTTGAAGCCTACGGAATAGAAAAACAACTGAAAGGTTTGTTTGGACAATCTGTAAGCATAGATGGAGGGGGGTACCTCATCATCGAGCATACTGAAGCACTACATGTCATAGATGTCAACAGTGGTAATAAATCTAACGCAGAGGATAATCAAGAAAGCACCGCACTAAAGGTGAACTTGGATGCTGCTAAGGAGATCGCCAGGCAGTTGAGATTGCGTGATATGGGTGGTATCATCGTTATCGATTTTATCGATATGAGAAAAATAGAGAACAAAAAAGCTCTTTTCTCTAAGATGAAGGACGAGATGAAAACGGATCGTTCTAAGTATACCATTCTGCCTCTGTCTAAGTTTGGTTTGATGCAAATCACCAGACAGCGTGTAAGACCTGAACTAAATATCAAGACTAGGGAAGTTTGCCCATCTTGTAATGGTACTGGAAAAGTCACTGCGTCTATTCTAGTGACTGATCAGATCGAAAAGGATGTCGAGCACATCATGACTAAACAGAATGAAAAGAAACTAACCATCAGCCTACATCCATATTTGTATGCGTACTATACCAAAGGCTTGTTTTCAAGACAATGGAAATGGTACTTTAAGTACAAGCGTTGGATAAACGTGGTAGAAGATTCATCAATGGCGATTTTGGAGTACAACTTCATCAATAGCCTAGGAGAAGAGATCGCACTTTAAGTGCGATCTTTTTTTTGCTTAAAATTTTACGCCGACCTTGAGATGCAGCATATCCATACGTATGGCTAGGTCTGCGGCTAGGTCGTCATTCTGATCACGAACAACATTGACCAAGCCTCGGTCATAAAACACACCGGCATAAAGCCGCGTATTGATTTCTGCGCCATACTCTACACCAATACCTCCAGTAAAGGAAAAGTCAAAGAATCGGAATTTTTCAATCATGATATAGTCTTTGTCAAAAGCTTGGTCGTAGAGCAAAATTTCTCCCATGAAACCTAGCTGGAAAAACAAACGCAAATCAGGCTGAATCTCACTGGTGAACAGTTTAAGTGTAGCGGGAATTTGAAGGTATTGTGCTTTGTACTCTTCTTTTTGATTGATAATGCTCGTTGTGATTTGGTCAAAATCAGATGCAACAACAGATATTTTTTTGGGAGCGAAAAGGATGCCGGTACTAAAAGCATAAGTCTCAGTGATGGGAAAATCAATCTCTAATCCGAATTTGGCTCTAAAAGCCATGTCCCCTTTGGATACTTGACTATCATCACTAGGCTGATAGGTTGTTCTGGTAAAGGAAAAACCGGGTGAGACCGTCAGTCCAATATTAGGCTGGGCGATACAGATAATACACGAGAATAGGAGCGGTAATAGGGCTAGACATTTCTTCATGAGAATAAAATAAATACTTTTGTTGGTGATAATCAGATCTTATGGATAGTTATAAAATTACAAATCTAAAGCCCATCTTATTGAAGACGAATAGAATATTTCGAATAATTCTTAAAATTAGTTTTTGGTGTCTTCCTTTAGTATGGTTGAGTGCATGTCAGCAGGATGCATGTGATCAATGGAAGGATTATAATGAGGTCTCAGTAGAGACCTCTGTAGAGCACTTAGAAGAAGAGCTAGGGAAGCTGGCATCATGGGAAGAAGTAGTTCTTTTTTTGGGTGCGAATCGAGTGATGGCTGACTATTTTTTGGATGCCAATCAATACCCTAATGATACGATATTGGCCAAGAGGCTATTTGGCCTTATGAGAAACCCTCATATCGACACATTGTTTACGGAGGTTGGAGAGTACTTTGAGCAATTTGATCAGGAGAATCTGACAGAGCTAGAGTCTGCATACCGTGTGATCAAACATCATTATCCAGACGTAGTGATGCCTAGGATACAGACCATCATCACTGGGCAGTACAACGATCTTTATGTTTCTGATTCGTTGATTGTACTGGGGCTGGATTTTTTTATGGGATTGAATGCCAAGTATCCACCTAATGATGTGCCTATGTACATTGTCAAACGGTACATGAAAGAGAGCGTAGCTCCGATAGTTCTCAGTTTTGTGTCGAATGAGTTCAACTATATAGACACACAGCATGGGACGCTATTGGCGGACATGATTAACGTGGGAAAATCCTATTACTTTGTCTCCACGACACTACCATGCAAACCTGATTCATTGATTATTGGTTATACGGATGAGGAGATGGATTTGGTAGAACAAAACCAAGAAGTAATATGGGCGAGTTTCATCCAAAATGAAGTGCTCTATGAGACGGATCATGCGATTAAAAACAAGTTTGTTGGCGAAGCTCCTAATGTCTATGAGATAGATGAGAAATGCCCTGGGCGAGTGGGAGCATGGATTGGCTGGCAGATCGTTCGTAAGTATATGGAGAACAATTCTGATGTGTCTCTGCAGCAGCTCATGCGAGAGACTGATGCGCATAAGATATTCCAACAATCAGGGTACAAACCTAGGAATCTTTAGCGTGTACAAGTCGCTCCACAAATGATAGAAACTTCGGGGCTTGGAGTTTGAGATCAAATTGTCTTTCGGCTAGTTGACGGCTATTGATTTGATAACTGTGGAGCAGTTCGGGATTGTCTAGGAAGGGCGTGATTTTTTCCTTGAAGTTATCGCTAGAGTCGTGGACAAAGTGAACGCCACACTTTGCTTGGTAGATAAGTTCAGCGACCCACCCGTCAAAGTTGGTGATGATGAGTTTGCCAGCAGCTAGCGCATCGAATAGTTTGTTAGGGCTGCCTGTGAATAGGCTGCTATAATTCGCAAAGGAAATCAACATGGCATCTGATTGCTCCATGAGCTTTGCCATCGCTTTTTTATCCGAAAAGCCACGAATCTCTACATTCTTCAGTTGCTTGTCAGCGATGAGTTGTTCGATAGCAGGCTTGTCTGCCCCAGCTCCGACCATGACAAAACGTATAGGGAGATTCTGAACCTGCTCAGCGATGGAGATGACCCGAAAGAGGTCGTTGGCCAAGCCGAATGTGCCCGTATAGCAGATGACAAATTCATTCGTTGACTTCTGTTTTTCAGTTGGTTGAAAGAAATCACAGTCGCTGATGTTGTAGATGGTTTCAGTAGCCACGCTGGGCGCGATGGACTGGATGTGTGAGGTGATAGGTGGAGACATACCGATGTTGCCAATTGAGTGAATGTAGAATGTTTTTTCCATCCATCGTGTCAGATACTTAAGGGGCCAAGCACGGATAAATCCCATCTCTATGGGGACCAAAGGCCACAGGTCTCCCACCTCAAAGAAATAAGGTCTTTTATAGAAGAATTTGTTGAAGAGTCCAATCATCCCTGTTGTGAGTGGAGTGGTCATGATATAGCAGCAGTCGATGGCTTTGTGCCCCATGGATGCGCGACAGGCCAAATAGCTATAGCTGAGGAAAGCTATGATTCGTCTCCAAAACTTATAGGTATTGTCATAGGGTACATGAAGGTAGATGACTCGGATGCCAGCTATATTTTTCACTGTTTTAGGTGCATTGTGTGTGGTGATCATCGTGACCTCATGTCCGTTTTCTACCAATGTTCTAGCGAGTAGGTAGGATCGGATGCTTCCTCCTTCGGTTGGGGTTTTGAAGAATTGATGAAAATATAATACGTTCAAAATGTCGTGATTTGACAAAGTAAATAATAAAGTCGAATTTAGCTGGATACAACTAATCCTGCTAACAATACCTAAATCAATAATAGCGCGAATATGTCAAATGCGAAAAAAGTGATTTTTTCCACCTGTACCAGACTCTTCTTAGGATTTACTTTCATATTGTTTTCGCACTAACAATTATTTGAATAATAAGAGGTGAAGTAAAACAAGGGGGAGTTCATCAACTTCGCCTATCTCGATGATCGTGGCAAGTACAATGTCAAATCAGATTCTATTTATATCAAGATGCGATTAGATTTTATGCCCATAAGCTGCCTTTGCTGCTCATGTGCTTAGTGATGAAATACGGAAGAGCTGTGTGTCAGGTATGAGCATTTCATAAATGAGTTTTACGCTGTGCAGTTTGGGAGAGAAAAACACATACAGGCAGAGCAAGCTAAAACCAGAGAGTGTTTCGGTGCATTTGCTCAGAGGGAAAAGACTAGGGATACCTTACTTCGTGATCCTCTCTAGTTTTTGGTGTGAATTGAAGAGGTGTTAAAACAAAAAAACCCGTTAGAAAATAAATTCTAACGGGTTTTTGTTTTTTTAGCTTTTTGCTCCTCTTGTTGGACTCGAACCAACGACCCTCTGATTAACAGTCAGATGCTCTAACCAACTGAGCTAAAGAGGAATGTATTGAAGTCATCTTTATGACCTCCCCGATTTGGGAATGCAATGTTAGTAGCTATATTTTAGATTCACAATATCCGAGCATAAAAAAGTGTAAATCTTTTTTGAATATGTAAGTGTTGTGTCTGTTTGTAGTACATGGTTTATGAATAATTCGGACATAGTGTCTGTAAAATAGAGTAGGAGTTGATTTTTTAAGTCATAATGACATGTTTTAATGCAAAATGCACACTTGGTATAAAATTCTCTATAGGGTTGGTGTAAATGATTATTAAACCTTAAAATTTTATAGATATGTCACTTATTCATTACAACCCAGCAAGAACTACAACACAAGGTGTTAACAGATTCTTTGATGATATTTTTGGCGATAATTTTTTTAATACAGACGCCGTTCAGTACAAGAGTTTCGTGCCGCAGGTGGATATTTCTGAAACCGACAAGGCATTTGAGTTGCAATTTGCATTGCCAGGATTCAAAAAATCTGATATTAAAGTGGATTTGAATCAAGGTGTACTGACTGTGTCGGGAGAGAGAAAGTTCGAAGAAAAAAAAGATGGCAAAAATTACCATGCTGTAGAAACCAGATATGGATCTTTTAAGCGAGCGTATCAACTGCCAGACAGCATCAATGATGAACAACTGGATGCCAAATATGAAGACGGTATTCTAAACATCTTGGTACCTAAAGACGTAAAGAAAGTACAGCAAAAAACTATAGCAGTAAAATAAGTTTAGGTTAGGTTGGTTTGAACCCCGATTCTGGATTTCGCAAGAATGAATGGTCGGGGTTTTCCTTGTTAAACATTGTTAAACGCTGGATCAAGTTCTATTTTATTACGTTAATTGTTCGAATTCCTTAAAAAAATTAAGAATAGTTATGAGTGTAAGAAAAAATTTTATCGGAATGATAGCTGCTTCCATTTTGGGAGGAGCAGTAGCCATAGGTGGCTATGAATTGATTAGGGAGGAGGCATTGCCTCAGGAAAATGCGCCGTCTGAGCAGGGAGTACAGTTTTCGAACTATAACACTATGCCTAAGGCAACGGCACCTGTGGGGATGAATTTTGTAGAGGCGGCTCAGGTAGTGACGCCTGGTGTAGTACATATTAGGAGCACCGTTGGGGCGAGTACGGCCAGCAATGGCCGTTCTGGTGACCCCTTTGAACAGTATTTTAGAGAGTTTTTTGGTGCGCCTGGGCAGGGCTATCAGCAGCGCCCTTCGGTCGGGACAGGTAGTGGGGTCATTATGAGCCCTGACGGGTACATCGCGACTAACAACCACGTGGTGGAGAATGCTGATGATATAGAAATCCTCCTCAATGATAACCGTACGTATAAGGCAGAGTTGATAGGTACGGATCCTACGACGGATTTGGCTCTGCTAAAAATAGAAGAGAAAGGATTGCCATTTGTTCGGTTTGGTGATTCGGATAATATTCAGGTCGGTGAGTGGGTACTTGCAGTAGGTAATCCATTTGAGTTTAGATCTACCGTGACGGCCGGCATCATTAGCGCGAAAGGTAGAAATATTAACATACTGCGCAACCGCAATAGACTTCAGATCGAGTCTTTCTTGCAAACAGATGCGGCTGTCAATCCAGGTAACTCTGGTGGAGCTCTGGTCAACCTCAATGGCGAATTAGTGGGCATCAATACAGCTATTGCTACACCTACTGGTTCTTATGCGGGGTATTCATTTGCCGTCCCAGCCAATCTCGTGAAGAAGGTGATTGGAGACATTAAGGAGTTTGGAGTCGTGCAGCGTGCATTGTTAGGTATTAATATTCAAGATGTCAATGCCAAGCTCTCCGAAGAAGAAAACCTTGGGGTTTTACAAGGGGTCTATGTCAGTGGCGTCAATGCCAATAGTGGAGCATCAGAAGCAGGGATCAAAGAAGGTGATGTGATCATCGCCATTAATGATCGACGTGTCAACAAAACGTCTGAGTTGCAGGAAAAGGTGGCTCTCAACAGGCCTGGTGACCAGATCAAGGTAACCCTGCTTAGAGATGGAAAGGAAAAAACGGTCACGGCTACTCTACAAAATACCCTAGGAACGACAGCTACAGTCGCTGCGACTAACAATAGTGTCATTATTCAAGGAGCCACTTTCGAAGATGCTTCGGATGAGGATATGACTAAGTTGGGCATCAAAGGCGGTGCAAAACTGGTGGTGTTGGAAAGTGGAATATGGAAAGACGCTGGCATCAAGGAAGGGTTTATTATTACAAGGATAGACCGAGGAGCGGTCGCCAATGTGGAGGATTTGTCTCGTGCATTGAGTCAAACTAATGATGGATCTGGTGTCCTCATAGAAGGGATTTACAGCAATGGCCAGAAAGCATACTACGGTATGGGTTGGTAGTTTGGACTCGATTATAAAATTAAAAAGGCCATAGAGTTTAAAATTCTATGGCCTTTTTCTTTCTTATCCTGCCAAATCACTTCATTTTTTGACGAACGTACTGGATTATTCGATGACTGATAGCGACTTGAGTGAGCTTTGTTTTTAGCTTTGTTGAAGCTATTTATTTTAGAAAAACCTATTAACCCTTATGTTATGAGACAGTTATATTTATTGCTTCTCGCGTTGGTCATCATGACCGTGACCTTTTCTGGATGTATCACCGAAGATAACTCTGGAGAAATTGCAGACCTAAAAGAAGAATTACAAGCAGAGATAGATGCGCTCAAAGCGCTATTGGAAGAGAGTAATAGTATTTCGCAAGTGTTGGTTGAAGACAATGTTCTGAAACTTATTTTTGCGAATGGAGAAGTGCTCACCACTATATTACCTGAAAGCGAAATCCCACAGATCGGCGACAATGGCAATTGGTGGATTGGAGCCGTTGATTTGGGTGTTCCAGCACAATCGGAAATTCCAATCATAGGAGCTAATGGCAATTGGTGGATTGGTGGTGAAGATACGGGGGTGAGTTTTGCAGTTACGGATGGTCAAAATGGTAAGGACGGCGTTGATGGTGCAAACGGGTCGGATGGCAAAGACGGCGTGGATGGAACCAACGGCAAAGACGGAGTTAATGGATTGACACCCTATATTGGAGAAAATGGTAATTGGTGGATTGGAACGGAGGATACTGGTATAAAGGCCGAAGGGCAAGATGGTACGAATGGCTCTGATGGTAAAGACGGTGTGGATGGTACGAATGGTACTGACGGTAAGGACGGTGTTGATGGAACCAACGGCACGAATGGCTCAGATGGTGTTGATGGTAATACCCCATTTGTCGGAGCTAATGGTAATTGGTGGATTGGAACGGATGATACTGGTATAAAGGCCGAAGGGCAAGACGGTGTTGATGGAACAAATGGATTAGACGGTGCGGATGGGATAGGTATTTCCTCCGTAGAGTATGATCAAACCTCTGGAACATTGACAATTACCTTAGATGATGCTACAGTCTATAGTTTTGTTCTGTCATATGAGGATACACTCAAAGCAGTGAAACTGAACGATCTCAATGGTGAATATATGGTTTCTGCGATTTACAATGGAGACCTGCCGTTCGTGATGTTTGATTATACTGTAGATAACCGCTTAGAAACTGTTACTTATTATACAACAGTGTTAAACCAACCAGTTAAATATTTATCAATTGATAGAAAATACACTGTAGGTGGTGATATAGAATCTCAATCCTATACAGAATGGGCTACCAAGAAAAAAGCGATTCAAGAAGGAGAAATATGGCCAGAAAAAGAGTTAGGGATTAATATGACTCCAGAAGACGCGTTTTTTGAATTGACAGGGTCAGTCGATGAGACCTTGTCGGATGAATTTTATTTGTCGTTAACTGGGAATGCCGTGTACAAGGATAGTCTTATATATGTGATGGGACTTGATGACAATGGTGAAACTATCGTGAGAAAGTTCATGGTTCGTGAAACTGATGCCACTGAGCCATTTGGAATGATTGAAGTAGGGCCTGAGGGAGTATATGTATGGACAACTCCATATGATGAAGAGAATGAGGAATGGTCTGGTTCGTACGAAACCACTAATTCAGCATATAATTATAGATCGATATATTATGATGGTAGCACTTATGTTTTAGGAGCTAGTGAGACTATTACTTATTACCCTTGGGGGCAACAAGTATTAGCGATTACAGACCCTATAGACGATACCAGTGTTGCTGGTAAAGTGGATGATTATGTAGGTATATATAGTGGGGACTATGAAAATCCTGATAATGCACTCTCGGGAGATTTTAAAACACTGTTTAAAACATATAGCACGTACGAGCCTGGTGACCAGATAGACAACTACTCTCTAGTATATGCTTATGAAGGAGAGAACTTCAGAGGATATGATGATGGCGAAGGAGAGGACGTTTTTTATGTGACTGTTGATAACGGTAAAATTGTGACTGTTGCACTCTTTGATGAAGGAGAAAAAGAGGATATGCTAGGCTTTAACTATACGGATAATAAACTAACTTCTATTGATTATATCTATGAAGCTATTGATGACATAGTTATGGTTAGCTATGATGGACAGGGTAATCCAATTGAGTTTTCGGTTAATCCATCGTTATTAGAAGAGCAATCTGTTGAGGGGAATATCGATAACGAACTCTTGGCATCTCTGGGACTAATTTACTCCTACGATGAGTATGACCCCACGTTAGGGATGGTAGTAGAAAAGTATCATTATCCAGATGCCTATACCCCTTTGATTAATATCACTTATAACTATGATATGAAGAGCTTCATGAATCATACGTTTATGGCAGCTAATCCTTTAACGTCCTTTTTTGACGTGTCTAATGCGATTAGTGAGATCGGCTGGGCGGGTCATGGTAGCGCTACTTTTAATGAGTACCTTAATTTTAACGAAGGAGGCTATCCTGAGGAGATCAAAACATATCTTCAGGTATCTGCTAGCGATGTGCCTTTGGAGGCGACAGATGAGCTTGAAGATTTTGGTATCCCAATCAATGGTTCTGTTGCTGTGAAATACAAGTTGGAATACGTTAAAAAGAATCCTTAAGATATTAGTACCTAATTTAACCTTTGGAAACCTCAGCCTTTTTTGGTTGAGGTTTTTAATTTTATAGCATGAGTAAGCTTAGCCTTTTCTTCTTTGCTTTTGTGTTACTGTTTTCATCTCAAAGTATGATGGGACAGACGATTCTAAATGGACGAGTGGTTGATGATGAAGGGATAGCAATACCTGACGTATTGATATCCACCAATACCCAATCTACTGTGTCAGATGATGATGGCTTTTTTGTGCTTTCGATCAGTAACGATTCTCTTTTGACTATTACTCACGTTAACTATGAGAGCAAATACATTGTTGCAAGGAAGAGGAAGGAGACTATAGTCGTTGAGTTAAAGTTGAAATCACGGCAACTGGAGGAAGTTAGCATCGTCGATGAGTCAAAGGTAGCTTCGGATAGAGTAGACCTTCATGAGATTAGCAGGATGAATGTGCTCTTCGGAGAAAGTGATGTCATTAAGTATCTCGTGACATTGCCAGGGATCGCTAGTATCAATTCTTTTGATGCGGGTATTTCGGTGAGAGGAGGGAGCACCACAGAAAATGCCTTTTTGGTGAAGGGCATGAGAATAGCGGACCCTACGCATATTACCTCTTTGGTCACGGCTTTTGATCCTTATGTACTGAGTAGATCGACCGTGTATAAAAGTGGTTTTCCCTCCATGTACAATGGGAGGTTGTCAGGGTACGTGGATATGAATAGTGAGACCATTGAGATCGAGGAGGTAGAGGCAGAGCTTTCTGTGGGGATTATATCTTCATCGGCCAAGGTTGCGATTCCTATCGGGAAGGGTGGGAATAATCAGATTAAATTTTCTGCGAGACAGACCTATCTACATCTAATCTCTACAATGTACAACCGTAAGTCCAAGACGGGTACATTGCCCAAGTATGGTTTTCAAGATTACTCTTTGAGTTACCATGGCCGTATTAGTGATAAGTGGTCCCTGTCAGCTTTTGGTTTGGTGTCAGGAGATGAGTTGCCATTCGAACTAACCCAAAATGATAATCAGCATATGCAATGGAACGCACAGTCTGCTGTAGTTTCTTTGGATAGAAAACTCAAGAGAAATGGTTCGCTGAAAATACTGGGAGGAGTGAATGGTAACGAATCAGTATTTGAACAGGATTCAAATGACCAATATATCTCTTCAGAGGCGAACAATCAGTCTGTCTCCGTACGTTGGGATCAGCCTCTGACCCAAACATTTGCTTATCATATGGGCTACAGCTATGAGCGGAATGATTATAGCCTGTCGAAAAACGAACGGGACGAAAGCATTTCGAATAATAGCATGCAGAGCCTGTACGGGGATTTGATCGTCTTCCCAAATTTAAACTGGGTATTGACCGGAGGGATTAACATGACTTATTATGAAGGTCTCAGGTCTTTTTATGATGTTTCCCCTCGCGTGAAGGTTGAATATCTCTTAGATGATTTGGAGCTGTGGGTAGATTATGCACGTACGCGACAGTACGAGGAAAAACTCCCTTTTTTCGCGATTAGAAGTCCAATGGATATCCCTGTACCCTTAGGCGATAACAACCAGTCTGCCCGCTGTGATGCGGTATCTTTAGGTGCTAAGTATGAACTACTGGAAGGGTTAAAACTTACTTCATCTGTCTTCTTTAAAAGGCTGGATTATATAAAGGATTTCAGTGCGAGCAGCCGGTCCAATTTGGAATTTGAGTACATAGAAATGGTAGAAGGGCAAGGGCATGCCTATGGAGTAGAAGCAGAGCTAGTATGGACGCACCAAAAATTGTCAGCTGGTGTGAATTATACCTATTTGGAATCAAAAAGACAGTTTGATGAGATCAATGAAGGAGATGTTTTTAGTCCACCTTTTGATATTACCTCTAGTGCTGGCGTCAGTCTGTCCTATGCGCTCAATCGACATTGGTTTATGTCGGCTTTTTGGACTTATACTTCGGGTATCTATGTGACTGTTCCTGAAGGGGTGGCGGTGGCCAAGGACATCACCAATCCAGGGACTACGGTTAACTATGTGCCGATATATGGTGATCGCTATTACTACCGCTTACCAGCGCGTCACCGTCTTGATTTGGGAATTAGCTATAGGCGGCCTGTTAAGAACAAGCACGCTATCAAATTTTCAGGAGGTACTTATAACACCTACAATCACAAAAATGTCGATTTTATTTATCTAGAAGCGGAGCAAACCAGCACCTATTTGGTTTCTTTCGTCCCCAAGAGTAGAATGGTTTTGCCTTTTGTTCCTTATCTCTCCATTACTTTTTACCTGAGCGAGAAAGGAGGGCAAAATGGTTAGTAGGCATGGTTGGGTAGTTTTGGTTTTTATGTGCTGGGCTTGTGATTTCAATAGAGAATTAGAGACGCCCTATATCGAACCTCATGACCAGTACTTTGTGGAGTGTTATATGCGCCCTGATGAACTGTATAACCTTACGGCTACAGAGGTCTCCCCTATTTTCGAGGAGTATATTTTAGATTATTCCCTAGATTTTGATGTTTATATCATAGATCAAGACACGGTAGAATTGCGACAGAGTCTATTCGTAGAGCCTGAGACGGGGTATATATACAACTATGGCAGTGGTCACAGACTGCCAGAGAATATAGCGGGAGTTAGTATGTTAGTGATCAGTCCGACCAGGGATACGATTCGTGCGTATAGTCGGGTTCCAGAACAGATATTACTCGATACAGCTTTTTTGATTCACAACCAGGTCAACATTGCATTTTACACTTCGGAGGATTCTGAGGATAATTATTACATCTATTACTTGAATTATGACGTGCTAAATCATTCGGGTGCTCAGATTAAAAAAAGTGAGGTTGCCTATTTAGATTTTCATGATTATTCGGAGCGAGTGTTAAAGCAGTCTTCTTTGTCAGGAGATTCGTTAGATTATGCGGATGAGGTGCAGGTAACGTTGATGCGAGTGACACGCGAGAATTTTCTCTACCAGAGGTCCCTACAGGATGCGAAAAATGCTAGCAAAGACAATGTAACCTATCCAGCACCACTGGAAGGAAATATAGAGAATGGAGTGGGGATTTTCACCTGCTATACAGAGGATATACGTCGACTCGTTGCGCATGAGAATGTCTCAGGAAACAGCTTGCCATTCTAAATGTTTTGATAGATTTGTTAAAACATAAAAACCCAAATTATGTCAAATCAATACGGAATAAAAGAGGCCATCGATAGCCTCGGATTATCACCTGCCGAACTAGGTAGCAGTACTGGTAGCACTTGGATCAAGAGTACTGGCAGTGAAATATCATCTCATTCTCCAGCAGACGGTCTCCTGATAGGGAAAGTTCAGGCTGCTGATGAGAAGACCTATCTTCAAATCAGAGAGACAGCTCAAGCGGCTTTTAAAGCTTGGCGACAAGTGCCAGCACCTAAGAGGGGCGATGTAGTGCGCCAGCTAGGTGATGCCTTGAGAGAAAAGAAAGAAGCACTTGGCAAATTGGTGTCTTACGAGATGGGAAAATCCTATCAAGAGGGACTCGGAGAAGTACAGGAGATGATCGATATCTGCGATTTTGCGGTGGGTCTTTCTCGACAGCTCTATGGATTAACCATGCACTCTGAGCGACCAGGTCATAGAATGTACGAGCAGTATCATCCGTTAGGGATTGTTGGGATCATTTCGGCATTTAACTTCCCAGTAGCTGTTTGGGCTTGGAACACAGCTTTAGCTTGGGTGTGTGGTGATGTGGCTATATGGAAGCCAAGTGAAAAGACTCCACTCACGGCCATTGCGTGCCAAAAAATTACTGCAAAGGTATTTGCTGAGAATGACGTACCCGAAGGGGTAAGCAACCTCGCGATTGGTGATGCGCAGATTGGCCAGTTGCTGAGTGCCGATAGTCAGGTGCCACTCGTGTCGGCAACAGGTTCTACCCGAATGGGCAAAGCTGTGGGAGAGACAGTAGGCAAGCGTCTTGGACGCGCATTGCTAGAGTTGGGTGGTAACAATGCCATCATTATTACACCAAATGCGGACTTGGATATGTCACTCATCGGGGCGGTATTCGGAGCAGTTGGCACTTGTGGCCAGCGTTGTACTTCGACCCGTCGATTAATTATTCATGAGGATATATTTGATGAGGTAGCTAGCAAATTGAAGAGTGCCTATGCTCAACTCAAAATTGGGAATCCACTTGATGAGAAGAACCATGTTGGTCCCTTGATCGATACGTTAGCGGTCGATATGTATGAGCAGTCTATTGCAAAAGCAAAGGCTGAGGGAGCCAAAATGATAGTGGACGGAGAAGTGTTGACAGGAGACGACTATGCTTCAGGATGCTATGTGAAACCTGCGATTTTTGAAGTTAAAAATGATTATGAGATCGTGCAGCATGAAACCTTTGCGCCGATACTTTATTTGATTCGCTACAAAGACCTAGATGAAGCGATTGCTATTCAAAACGATGTGCCACAAGGGCTTTCGTCAGCGATAATGACACGCGATATGCGTGAGTCCGAGCAATTTTTGTCCTATGCAGGTTCTGATTGTGGGATTGCCAATGTCAATATAGGAACCTCAGGTGCTGAAATAGGTGGTGCATTCGGAGGAGAAAAGGAAACAGGAGGAGGTCGTGAGTCTGGTTCAGACGCCTGGAAAGTCTATATGCGTAGACAAACTAATACGATTAATTATACCAACAATCTGCCATTAGCTCAAGGGATTAAATTTGAGTTTTAATAGCGATTTTCACTAATACTCTAGGGCTTAGGTGCTTTTTAATTAAATTAGGAAACACTTAAGCCCTATGTGTCTACAGCAGCTGTACATTCGACGAGTTTTTAACATATGCGTCCTAATGTTTTTAGGGGTGCAAATGGCTGTGGCTAAATTGGATTCCCTGTCTATTCAAGCACCTCGGTTGAATTTTCATCATATAGATGGCTTGAATAATAATAAGATTACGGCGTTTTGTCAAGATCATGATGGTTACATGTGGATAGGAACCTATAATGGCCTACATCGATATGATGGACAAAATTATCGTCTTTTCTTGCATAACGGAGATTCGAGTGCTCTCAAATCTAGTCGTATAAAGTGTTTGTTGGAAGATTCCCGAAAGACCCTCTGGGTAGGATCTATGGATGGCCTGTCCCGTTATGTACTAACGCAGGATAGGATTGAGACTATAGAAGTAGAACAGCGTTATTTTCCAGATTTACAATCCCCTAATATTATTCTAGATTTTGTAGAAGATCCTGAGAGAGCGCGCTTGTTGGTCGCCTCTTTTACCGAAGGGTTGTTAGTCTATGACTATCGATCAGATCGTTTTTATCCCTATTTTGAAGCAGGGAATGAGGCTCCATTGTTTAATTATGCTTTTAGTAGTTTAGAACTACGTGCACTGGCTCTTGATCATAAACACCAAAGACTTTGGGTTGGAAGCAGTGCTAAGTACTTAAACTACCTAGATCTAGAAACGGATGAGGTGGGTGAAATAGGCCTACTAGATGAAAATGGGCATGTAGTAGAAGATATTGTCTCATTAGAGATTGTGAATGAAAATAATCTCTGGGTAGGCACATTAGAAAAAGGAGTATTTGTTATTGACATTAGTAAAAAAAAGCCAGTGGTACTCCGTCATTATTATCACGATCGTGGTGATCCCTTTTCGCTCAGAAACAATTTTGTTACCCAGATATACTTGGACAAAGAGAAAAGGATTTGGGTATGTAATGATAATGGAGGGTTACATCTATACGATGCACAGATAGATGGGTTCCATAGCTACATTCCTGATAGTAGTCCTAATTCTATTACCAATATATCTATTCGCTGTGTTTACCAAGATCAGCAAAACCGTCTATGGGTAGGAACGGCATTAGAAGGGGTCGATATAGTAGACCCGCTATTGTATAAATTCCAGCACCTTCAAAAGACCTATTCCCAGAAGGTTAATTTGAGTAACAATATTATTCGAGATTTTTACGAAGATAGCGAAGGGCGTATGTGGATTGCTACAGATGGAGGTGGTGTTAATATTTTTGACCCGATAGATAAGACCGTTGAAGTATTGAAGTGGGAAGAAGGAAAAAACCATAGCTTGTCTTCGGATGCTGTCCTTACAATGCTGGAAGTGGAAGAGGGAGAGGTTTGGGTAGGAACTTGGAAGGGAGGAATTAATATCATAGATGAAAAGACATTAGAGGTTTCTTTCTTTCAGCCAGAAAATGGCGCACTAAAGAGTGTTTTCGAACTAATTCAGGATAAAGAAGGGATGATCTGGGCGACTAGTTTTGGTCAAGGAGTACAGCGTATTGATCCAACTACTGGACAAGTGAAAAGCTATCTACATGATAGAAAAGATCCAAATAGTCTAAAGAGCAACTTGACATTTGCTCTTTTTGAGGATAGTCAGGGCAATATTTGGGTAGGAGGAGCGACTAGCGGACTCTATATATTAAGACATGAAAACAAGGGGAGTGGAAAGTTTGAACAACTTCAATTCAAGACTGGTAGGCCATTAGATATAGCGAATGATTGGGTGGCTCAAATATATGAAGGCAATGATCAGAACATTTACTGTGCTACTTCATCAGGACTCATAAAAGTTGATCCGGAGACGATGCTTTTTGAAAATGTAATTAAAGGTAAGCTGCCAAGTCATGATATTCGTTCCATATTACAAGATAAAAGGGGTAGATTTTGGATAGCCTCTGTAAATAAGTTGAGTCAGTACGACCCGTTGGCAGATAGTGTTATTAGCTACACTTATAGAGACGGTTTACAAAATGATGAATTCACAAAAAATGCCGCTTATATCTGTCAAGATGGGGTGATTTATCTGGGAGGAACTCAGGGGGTGAATTATTTTGATTCAGAAAATATCCCTTTTAATGAATGTCCACCACAGGTACATATTACAGGTCTAAAATTATTTAACAAAGTGGTTGAGCCTAATGATTCCACAGGGCTGATACAGGAGCACATTAGTACGGTTGATGAAATTACTTTTGACAATGATCAGTGGCGTTTTACTCTGTCCTACATTGGGCTGAACTATACAAGTCCAGAGTATAATGCTTATGCATTTATGCTAGAGGGGTTGGACACGGATTGGAATTATGTAGGAAATCAGAAAGAAGTAACCTACTCGCATTTGCCTTTCGGTCAATATGTTTTTAAAGTAAAAGCCGCTAATAACGATGGGGTATGGCAAGAATCTCCAGCGTCGATACGTATCATTATTTTACCTCCGTGGTGGTTGACATGGTGGGCCATTTCGGCAGTAGTGATTTTGGCGGGGTTGATTATTTATGCTTTTATTAGATGGAGAATATTTAAGATTTCCATCAGAGAGCAGCAGCTCAAGGTGATGGTGAAAGAGAGAACAGCACAGCTTAGCGAGAAAAATAATGAGTTGAAAGACCTTAATTTAGCGATTACTGATCAAGCTGAGGAGTTAAAGGCATACAACGACGCCCTCAATGAAATGAATGAAAAGCTAGAAGAGCTGGTCGAGATACGTACGCAAGAGATTAGAGATAAGAATAGCAAGCTGACCAAGTTTGCTTTTGACAATGCACATCGGGTACGAGGGCCATTGACTCGGATTATGGGACTTATGAGTCTGATCAAAAAAGAATCAGAATTCGACCAGCGTGAATTTTGGATAGAAAAAGTAGCCGAAGCATCCCATGAAATGGATGATATCACTAGAGATATGGGAAGTGAGATCGACGAACACCTCAAAGAGGAGTAGTTGAGTTTTGATTAGTATTGCCTCTTATTTTTACCAACTATTATATCATGCGCCGTTTCTTAGGGTTATTTTTTTTGCTGTCTAGTCTAAGGGCCATTTCACAAAATGATTTTAGAGCAGGTTATATTATCAATCACCAACAAGATACTATTTCAGGATATATAGATTATCGAGGCAACAAAACAAACTCTGAGAAATGCTTTTTTAAATCAGAGCTAGACTCAGAAGATAAGGTTACCTATACGCCCCAAGAGATCCAGTCCTATCGTTTTATAGACAGTAAATATTATGTTGCTCAGCGTGTCGAAACCAAAGAGGGTTCGAAGATGGTGTTTACAGAGTACTTAATAGACGGGATTGTAGATTTCTACTATTATTTTGACTCAGAGGGTGGGCATTATTTGATTGATTGTGATGGGGAATTGAGACCTTTAAATAATGAGGAGGTAGAAACCTATGAAAATCATCATACTTACAAAAGTGAGAGCAAGGAATATGTTGGATTATTGAGATACGCCTTTAGAGATAGCCCTACGTTGATGCGAAAGGCAGGTTCTAAACCTCTAAATCACAAGAATTTAATTAACCTAGGGAGTCAATACCATGCAGAGGTCTGTGCTGACGAATCATGCATAGTGTACGAGAAGAAATTACCCGCAGCTACAGTCAATTTTGGTCCGCTCATAGGTGGGCAGCTGGTTTGGTTAAAGAGTGGTGAAAATGCTTATCGAGACGCGTCACGTTACTTAAACGGAAATACCTACTCTTCAAACCCTTACGGCCTAGCGGGTCTATTTGTTAGGATCAATCTGCCTAACTTAGATGAAAGAGTATATTTTCAATATGAGATTAGTTATCAGAGATGGACTGCTTCTAGTCTTAATGTTGAACATCTCGAAATTTATGATATTGATCGCCGTAATTATATTGTCTTCGATAACCAGATGGTTAGCAATTCGTTGGTATGGCGGTTTCATTTTCCAAACAAAAAACTTAGACCGATACTAGCGGCAGGTGTCTTTATGGATTTTATAGTTGACCAAGATGGATACCGCGATCAGACTATTCACTATCATGATGGAGGTCCCTATGACGGGGAGGTATTTTATTACCCAACGGGTAGATATGAACTGAGTTCATCTAATGTCGGGGTTAATTCTGGTATTGCTTTTGGATCAGGCTTAGTGTACCAAACCGCGAAAAAACGAGAGATTCATATGGATCTAAAATATCAGCTGGGACTCGGTTACTTTGGAAAGATGAGTTCTCACCAATTATTGTTCACTCTCGGGTATGGTTTGATAAAGAGGAAATAAAAAACCACTGCCTTGATGTCTGGCAGTGGTTTAGTATGTGTTGATTTTTACTGCGCACCCTTGATGATCTCATCGACTACTTCTGGGTTGAGTAGTGTGGAGGTGTCACCTAGGTTTGAAGTGTCCTTTTCGGCAACCTTTCTCAGGATTCTACGCATGATCTTACCGGATCTGGTTTTTGGCAATCCTGATACGATCTGCACCTGGTCTGGCTTGGCGATTGGCCCGATGATTTTGCTGACCGTAGCACGAATTTCCTCTTTGAGATTCGCTTCCGTGCGTCCTTCCATATCACAGATCACATAGGCGTAGATACCTTGCCCCTTGATGTCGTGTGGGAAACCGACCACTGCCGATTCGATGACTTTTGGGTGCTCGTTGATGGCATTTTCTACTTCGGCTGTGCCCATTCTGTGTCCAGAGACATTGATGACATCATCAACACGCCCTAGGATGCGGTAGTATCCGTCTTCGTCTCTTTTAACTCCATCTCCAGTGAAATACATCCCCTTATACGTGGAAAAGTAAGTGTTGATGCAGCGCTCATGATCACCGTAGGTCGTGCGTATCATTGAGGGCCAAGGGTGACTGATGCACAGGTTGCCTTGTACGCCGTTACCTTTCAGTATGTTGCCATCAGGATCTACGATCACTGGACGGATGCCCGGTAGTGGTAGAGTTGCATAGCCAGGTTTGGTAGGAGTGAGTCCCGCTAGTGGAGAGATCATAATTCCTCCTGTTTCTGTCTGCCACCACGTATCGACGATTGGACATTTTCCCTTGCCGATATGGTCATGATACCAGTGCCATGCTTCTTCGTTGATGGGTTCGCCTACCGTACCGAGTACTTTGAGTGAGTCCAGTTTGTAGGGTGTGACCGCTTCTAGCCCATATGCCTGTAGGGCACGGATGGCTGTAGGCGCAGTGTAGAACTGATTGACCTTGTACTTGTCAACGATCTCCCAAAATCTACCTGCATCGGGATAAGTAGGTACCCCTTCGAACATGATCGTAGTAGCTCCTGTGAGTAAGGGGCCATATACGATATAGGAGTGTCCTGTAATCCAGCCGACATCTGCGGTACACCAGTAGACATCATCGGTGTTGTATTGAAACACGTTTTGGAACGAATACTGGGTGTAGACCATGTAACCTCCCGTAGTATGAACGACTCCTTTGGGCTGTCCCGTCGAGCCAGATGTGTACAGGATGAAGAGCATGTCCTCTGAGTCCATTTCTTCGGCCTTATTGTTGGCGTCTACTTTGGCCACTTCGTCATGCCACCATAGGTCTCTGTCTGCCTTCATGGTGACAGGTGTCTTGGTGCGCTCTACGACGATGACTTTTTCGACTGTTGTTGTTTTTTCTAGTGCTTCGTCCACGACTGATTTTACGCCGATGGATTTCGCTCCTCTGAAGTTTCCGTCTGAAGTTAAGACCATTTTGGCCTCACAGTCGATGATACGGTCTGCGAGTGCTGACGATGAAAAACCAGCAAATACTACAGAGTGTACCGCACCGATACGGGCACAGGCCAGCATCGCAATGGCCGCCTCTGGGATCATCGGCATGTAGATGATAACGCGATCGCCTTTTTGGATGTTGTTATTGAGCAGGACGTTGGCAAATTCACACACCTTCTGGTGGAGCTGCTTATAGGTGAGTGTAATGTTGTCCTCCTTGGGGTCATTGGGTTCCCAGATGATGGCGGGCTTGTCTCCTATGGTGAATAGGTGGCGCTCAAGGATGTTTTCGGTGATGTTGAGTTTTCCGTTGATGAACCATTCTGCTTTGCCCTTCTCAAAATCTGATTCTACTACTTTGTCCCATTTCTTTCTCCAATAAAACTGATTGGCTACTCTCTCCCAAAAGGTGTCGGTATTGGCAACACTCTTTTCGTAGGCCAAAAAGTATTCACTGAGGTTTTCTACTTTGCTTAACATGTATAATAATTTAGTCTCGTTTTTTAAGAAAATAAATATACTTTCTTTTCCATCAAAACCTAAGAAGTATTAGCTAGGAAGGGTCAAAATGATGCTTAATGTCTAAGATTAGATTGATAATGAACTCGCTAGAATCAGAGAGCAAAAGAGATAGTTTATTAGCTTTGCGGCATTATTCATAGCTCGATACCATGGACGAAAGATATATGCAGCGAGGCGTGTCGGCCTCTAAAGAAGACGTACACAACGCCATCAAAAACATAGACAAAGGGGTATTCCCAAATGCCTTTTGTAAAATCGTCCCTGATATGCTCGGTGGTAGCGAGGACTACTGCAACATCATGCATGCCGATGGTGCAGGGACCAAGTCGTCTTTGGCCTATATGTATTGGAAAGAAACGGGTGATCTGTCGGTCTGGAAAGGGATCGCGCAGGATGCAGTCATCATGAATACCGACGATCTGCTGTGTGTAGGTGCAGTCGACAACATCTTGCTCTCGTCCACGATAGGTAGGAACAAAAATTTGATTCCGGGCGAAGTGCTCACCGCACTGATCGAAGGCACAGAAGAAGTCCTCCAGATGCTCCGTGACAATGGTGTGGATATCAAATCTACGGGTGGTGAAACAGCTGATTTGGGTGATCTCGTACGCACCGTCGTAGTAGACAGTACCGTCATCGGCCGCATGAAAAGAGCCGATGTGATCAGCAATGAGAAAATCAAAGGCGGTGACGTCATCGTCGGACTAGCCTCGTATGGACAGGCCAACTATGAGACTGAGTACAACGGCGGTATGGGTAGCAACGGATTGACTTCTGCGCGCCATGATGTCTTCGCCAAGAAGTACATGGAGAAGTATCCAGAGTGTTTTGACCCATCTGTACCAGCTGAGCTGATTTATTCTGGGAGCAAAGATTTGCTAGACAAAGTAGAAGGCTCACCGCTAGACGCAGGTAAACTCGTCTTGTCACCGACCAGAACCTACGCGCCTATCATCAAAAAGATACTGGAAAGCTATAGATCACAAATCCATGGTATGGTACACTGTAGCGGTGGCGCCCAGACCAAAGTACTACACTTCGTCAATGATGTACATGTGATCAAAGACAATCTCTTCGAGATTCCTCCGCTGTTCAAGCTGATTCATGAGGAGAGTGGTACGGACTGGAAAGAAATGTACAAAGTCTTCAACATGGGGCACCGTATGGAACTCTATGTACCAGAAGAGCTAGCGGCAGAGATCATCGCCATTTCGGAATCCTTCGGCGTACCTGCTCAAATCATCGGTCGCGTAGAATCCTCCGAAACCACCAAAGCCACCATCAAAACGGTGAACGGCGAGTTCGAGTATTTGAAATAAGACATGGGTGAACTGTGCGTACTCCAAGGGTTTAGAAAAGCCCCACTTTGCTGTATGGAGAACTTTCGGATGGGTAGCGAAAAGGTTAGTGCCCTCATGTTTGGTGTTGGTTTGTGATACACAGCCCCTTTCTACCAACAAAAAAATCCCATCAGCCTGAGCTCATGGGATGTGGTGTTTTCAATCTCTAGAAGAACGCCTTAGTCCTGTACTTGGTCTTTTTTAGACTTTCTGTAGAGGTAGGCATTGAAGATGTTTCGTTTGGCAAAGCGGTAGGGCTTGTCTGCGTTGACTAGCTTGGCATACATGTTTTTGTTGACCCCAAAGTATTCGTAGGTCGTGCCATCCATGAACGAGACCTCTAGCAACAGCCCTTTGTGCTTGAAGTCTGCTATACCAGATTCGGTAGTCGTGACCGTGTATTCGGCGAGATTGGCCTCTTTGGTCTCTGGCGCGATGCTCACGAGAAAGTGGTACGCATCGATGATTTGCTGACTTTTGAGCTCAGCAGCAGCCTTTTCAGTTTCATCTTGGAACTTGTCTGGGTGCCATTCTTTGACCAGATTTCTATAGGTCGTTTTGAGTTGCTTCAGATCAGTGTCTGGAGCTACATTATACAGTTTTCGATACTCGTTGACGCGCTTCATATGGGGCTTTTTTTCTATCCAGCCGCAAAGCTAGTGATTAAACCCTCATAATGCATCAGAAAATCTAAATCCAACCTAAATACCTTTGAATCAGTTCTTTTATTGCTAGAATTAGCATCATAAATCCTATTCATGTCTCTTATAAAGAAACAAATCTATTAATGTTTTCAGCTCAGGTCTTGAAAGAAAAGGGATCACTTCGTTATTCAACGATTCGTTGTTCGAAATCCGTTATTGTTTTTTTTATAAAATAATCACCTATTATGAGTCTTTGAGGTAATATTTAAATGATTGGAATAATGAATATCGAATGCTCAATATCAAATATTGATTTTTATTTCCAGACATACCAACTGATCCATAAAAGGGGTGAATAAGATATTTCACGTGAGTAAAGGGCTGTTTTCATGAAGTACCCTTACCTCGCACCAAAGCTTGCGCAAGCTCAGGGCAATGGTTGTACGACCTTTGGTACGAGCTTGCGCAAGCTCAGAGGTGTTGTTGTACAACGTTTACCTATTTGTTGTGCAACCTTTCAAAACCATTGGGGGAAGCTAGAACTTTTTAAAAAAGAAAACCTCTGTGCCGAAATACATTTTCGACACAGAGGAAGGCAGTTATTAGGGGGATTATTTGACTGTCGCAAAGGCCTGATCTAGATCAGCGAGTATATCGTCTATATGCTCGATTCCTATACATAGCCTTAGCAAGTCCTGTGTCACGCCAGCCTTCGCTTGTTCCTCGACAGACATCTGTCGGTGTGTGGTGGATGAAGGATGGCAAGCCAGAGATTTGGTATCACCAATGTTGACGAGACGTTTGAACAGGTTCAATGCATCGTAGAACTTCTCTGCTTTTTCATATCCTCCTTTGATCCCAAAGGTCATCAGTGATGAGGGTTTGCCATCACAGTATTTTTTTGCCAAGTCGTGATACTCACTAGAGGGTAAGCCGCCATATCTCACCCAAGATACTTGGTCGTGTTTTTCTAGGTACTGAGCGACAGCCATAGCATTTTGACAATGGCGCTCCATCCGTAGACTGAGGGTTTCTAATCCCTGCATTAGCTGAAAAGCGGCCATGGCTGATAGTGCTGATCCAGTGTTGCGCAGTGCGACCGTTCGTGTACGAGCGATAAATGCCGCTGGACCGAAAGTTTCGTTGTACACTACGCCATGATATGCCGGCTCAGGATTGCTAAACATCGGGAAGCGATCAGTGTGCTGATCCCATGGAAACTTGCCACTATCTACGATTACACCACCGAGCGTAGTACCATGTCCTCCGACATACTTGGTCAGTGAGTGAACAACCACGTCTGCACCATATTCGATAGGGTTGATGATTGCTGGCGAAGCGACTGTATTGTCGACGATCACAGGGACACCCTTGGCATGAGCTGCTTTTGCAATAGCTTCTATGTCTGTGATATTTCCTGCTGGATTTCCGATAGACTCACAGTATACTGCTTTGGTTTTGTCATCGATCAGTTTGACGATATCTACAGCATCAGATGACTCAGCGAAGCGCACGTCGATTCCTTGTTTGGGTAGCATGTGTGCAAAAAGCGTATAGGTTCCTCCATATAGCTGTGGAGTAGAAATGATATTATCTCCTGCTTCGGCGATATTTAGAATGGCGTAGTTGGCTGCTGCACTGCCCGAACTAACGCACAAGGCAGCCACACCTCCTTCTAAAGCAGCCATGCGCTGCTCTAGTACGTCCACAGTTGGATTCATGATGCGGCTGTAGATATTGCCAGGTACTTCTAGGTTAAATAAATCTGCCCCGTGCTGGGCATTGTCAAATTCGTATGCTACAGTTTGGTAAATCGGTACAGCGACAGATTTTGTAGTGGGCTCGGTTTCATACCCTCCATGGATACTGATGGTTTCTTTTTTCATGCTTGTTTGATTTGCTGAGTCGATAGTGCTCAGGTCGAAATTATTTGATGATAATAAACAGACACTTTATAAAGTGTCTGTGAAAACTACGTAATTCAGATTATAAAGTCGGAAAAAAATATTCATTTTCGAATTAACTAGTACATCGTATTCCCATTTGCAGAGACTCTAGGGATTTGTTGGATTGCGTCCCAGTGCTCTACTATTTTGCCATGCTCGTCAAAGCGAAAAAAGTCCATGGTGACATATTGGTCGTCATCAGGCCAGACTTGATGGGTATGAAGTGATACAAGATCTCCCTCTGCGATCGCTCGGACGAACTGGATGGATTTGTCTGGATATTCGGCGTGCATTTTTTCGAAGTAGGAGATGAAGGCCTCTTTGCCGTCTCCTACAGCTGGGTTGTGTTGAATATAATGCGCTCCTGTATATAATTCTGTGGCCTTGCGAGGATTGCCTTCATAGGCCATTTGATAAAAAGCGATGGCATTGGACTTGTTAGTTTCTAGGGTGTTGGGCATGTGTTTTTTAGAAGGATAAAGTTTTATAGTAGTATTTTGGTTCCCCTGCTTACACGATTTCATGAATTTTTTCTTTGAGAACGGGTAAGACTTCTTGGTCAAACCATGGGTTCTTCGCTCTCCAGATATTGTTGCGTGGTGAAGGGTGTGGCAAGACAAAATACTTCGGCAAATACTCTTGATAGTTCTTGACCGTTTCGGTCAGGGTACTGTAAGTGCCTTTTCCCAAGTAGTATTTTTGGGCATACTGTCCGATGAGCAATGTGAGTTTTACCTTACTCATCTGTTCCCAGAGGGACTGATGCCATAGTGGAGCACATTCCTTTCGAGGAGGAAGATCACCTGATTTTCCTGTCCCAGGATAACAAAAACCCATAGGAACCAATGCAATCTGCTCTGGATCGTAGAAAATAGTTTTGTCTATCCCCAGCCATTGCCTAAGGTTATCTCCACTTGGGTCGTCCCATGGTATGCCTGATTGATGTACGGCTCTACCTGGCGCTTGCCCGATGATGACAATTTTACTTTGAGAATGAGCACTCAGCACGGGACGTACTCCTGTAGATAAGTGTGGTTCACACAGTGTACAATTCTTGATATCGGTGAGAAGTGCGTCCATGACCGAAGATAAAAAAAGGAAGCCATATAGACTTCCTTTGGTGGAGAATATCGGATTCGAACCGATGACCTCTACGCTGCCAGCGTAGCGCTCTAGCCAACTGAGCTAATTCCCCTTGTTAGCAGGTCGCAAATATATTCTTATTTTCCAATTTCTACTATTTCGCTACTATTCATTCTATTTGGTTCTAAAATCCCGCTAGCGAGAGATGTCGATCTTTGGTGATTCATTATTATTGCAGCTTACCATTTGATCTATTATGTGTGGGATTACAGGAATATGGGCTTTCAAAGAATCAGAGCAGGCTCAGATGGAGCATTTGGAAGAGGCCACCGAGCGAATAGCACACCGTGGACCGGATCATCATGCAACATGGAGGAATCAAAATGTTGGGCTAGGGCATCGTCGCTTGTCTATTTTGGACACGAGTGATCACGGACATCAGCCGATGCAGATTATGGATGGACGCTATGTGATGGTGTTCAATGGGGAGATTTTCAACTTTCTAGAACTACGTCAAGAGCTCATCGCTAAAGGAATTCACTTCCACTCTCATACCGATACCGAGGTGATTATGCATCTCTACGCACGGGAAGGCAAATCTTGTCTTAATCGTCTCAATGGTTTTTTTGCACTGGCGATTTATGATACGCATGAGCAGTCTCTTTTTGTCGCTAGGGATCGGATGGGCATTAAGCCGCTGCTGTATTGGCAGGACGAGTCCAAATTGCTGTTCGCTTCTGAGATGCAGTCTCTGCTAGCCTTTGCGATTGATAAGCAAGTCGACCAACAGGCACTCCACTATTACCTACAACTCAACTATACTCCTGCACCTTTGACGATGGTCAAGGGAATCAAAAAACTCATGCCAGGAGAGTGTATTGAAATCCGAAACGGAGTAGCTGAGATCAGTACTTATTATGAGTTGCTTCGCTCTAAAGTGTGTCAGGATTTGAGTTATGAGGAGGCTAAAAAGGAATTGGCTGAGCGATTGGAGGCATCGGTAAAAAAACGAATGATTGCCGATGTTCCGCTGGGGACTTTCCTTAGTGGAGGGATTGATAGCAGTGTCATCACGAGTATAGCTGCGAGACACACCGCTCAACTGTCAACTTTCTCCATAGGTTTTTCGGACAATCCTTTCTTTGACGAAACAAGCTATGCGGAACTAGTAGCCAAAAAATGTGGAACGAATCACACCACATTCAAACTTAGCAATGAAGAAATGCTGTCCTATATGGCAGATTTTGTGGAGCATATCGATGAGCCTTTTGCGGATTCATCGGCTCTGCCAGTGTATATTTTGAGCAAAAAGACCAGAGAGCATGTCACGGTCTCCCTGTCTGGAGACGGGGCAGATGAGATTTTTTCGGGCTACAACAAGCACGCTGCTTGGCTCAAAATGGATCAAGACCGATATTTTGGTAAACTGACCGCTGCGATCCGACCTATCGCTGACCGGATGCCTCAGTCCCGGTCGGGCAAGTGGTCTAACCTGATGCGCCAGGTCATTCGTTTCGACAAGGCCAAAAAGATCGCTCCGCAAGAACGCTACTGGTTTTTGGCTGCACTTGCAGATCAAGGATATGCACAGCGCATGATGAAAGCCCCCCAGCAACAGGATGACTATTACACACAGTGGATGAGTCCATTGGCTGATTATCAAAATATCAATGACATGCTGATGGGAGACACGAAGTTTGTCTTGCCCAATGACATGCTCAAGAAAGTCGACATCATGTCGATGGCTTCTAGTCTAGAGGTGCGCGTCCCATTCTTGGACCATGAGTTGGTCGAGTGGGTGCACAGTTTGCCCGTGGAATATAAGATCAATAGCAAGATGCGAAAACGGATTTTACAAGACACCTATAAAGACATACTACCTGCGGAGCTCTATCAGCGACCCAAAAAAGGTTTTGAGATGCCGCTGTTAGATTGGCTCAAAACAGCTCTTCTAGAAGAGCTAGATCAGACTGTTTTTAATCGCGACAAGATAGAGGCAGGAGGGCAGTTTAATTGGGATGCGGTCGAGAAGCTCCGAACCAAATTATTTTCTACCAATCCAGAGGACAGTCATGCACAAGTATGGGCCTTGTATATTTTTCAGAAATGGTATGAAAAGTACTTTTAAAGTTTGCCCCAAACTTGTTATCCATTGAATTTGCTTTAATTTTATTTCGAATAAAAATCAATACCTGATGCTCAATCTCAACAACCTGCTCGTCTGTCTCGATGGTACCAATTTGGACGACCATTTATTAGAATATAGTTCGATGATGGCTCGTTTTTTTAAGAACACCAAGACGACTTTCATTCACGTGGCACCATCGAATACTGATATGGCCATGAAAAAGTATCTGCAGGATAAGATAGATCGTTTGTTTACCAATGACTGTGAAAAGCACATTGAGATGGTTCAAGGCACAGGAGCACAACATATCCTGGGATGGAGTGGGCTCAAAGATATTGATGTAGTCGTGATGGGAATCAAACCCCGGTCGGTTTCTAGCGGTATCAATGCGACCAAAGTTCTCAATGGATCTTTGTGTTCGGTGATGCTGGTGCCCGTGACCGAAAAGTATGATGTGTCTAGAGTTTTGATTCCCTTGGACTTTTCAGAAAACTCTCTAAAATCACTCAACACGGCACTGAGAATCAAAGAGTACACCGATATCGAGGTGATACTACAGCATGTCTACTTCGTACCAACAGGGTACAGTAGTACAGGTAAAACGTATGATGAATTTGCTGAGATCATGCTCAAAAACAAGCAAAAAGAGTATGACGTGTTTAAGAAAACCAATGCGTTGGATGATAGTCAATTCGAAGTGATTTTTACGTTAGACGAGGATCAAAAACCTTCTGACAACATCTATGAACTGGCACAGGAGAGAGATGTTGACCTCATTATCATTGGTTCTAAGGGACGAACCAAAGCAGCTTCTATGCTGGTCGGTAGTACAGCGGTGAGCCTAGTTCACTATGATCAAGATATTCCCTGCCTGGTGGTCAAAGACAAGGATGAGAGCATGGGCTTTTTTGATGCTTTGTTGAAAATCTAATTTGTGATTTTTCCTGTGATCTCGTAGGAGCTTTCGTCTAGTGTGATGATTTTTTGATGTCCAGCGATCTCATAACTTTCTATGAGTTGGTTGCTAGAGTCAAGGTGAAGACTAATTAGCGTTTCGGTCTCATATAGGAAGTTATCTCTTTTCTCTACGAGGGAAATCTGCTGAATGATCGATTGGTTCATGATGATTTCTAGTGAAATCGGACCTGCATTTTCACTCTTCTTTCTCGTATAGGATGCTTTGTTTTTTGAGGTATTCTTGATGTATCCTCCGTTGGTAAACACTTGCTCGTACTTTTTACTTAGAACAGTTTTGAACTCCGATTGTATAAAAGCTGAATCTATCGTGAGCGTTTCTTTTTCGGTCTTTTGGTTGATGGTGGCAGTTTTGGTGATAGGCTTTTTGAGTAGTCCTGTTTTTTGCGCTGAAAGTATACTGTCTATTTGTGCTAAGAGCGGATCAGATTTAAGGATGATTTCGTCTTCAGAGATACATGATCCCAGAGACAAAATACAGGAGAGACTGATGAAAATTAGACGTAGATTCATAGGGATTAATTTGATGGCAATTTAGTGGTTTTCTTCTTTTCGGAAGGTCGCAAAATTAACCTTGCACTAACAGTACGAATTTTAGATTTTTTAGACCAACTCCATTCATTAGTTTTGTAGCAAATACGTAATACATGATTGACAAGTTAGAAGAAATTAAACACAGGTTCGAAGAGGTCGGACAGCTGATCGTTCAGCCAGAGGCTATGAATGACATGAGTAGTTATTCAAAGCTGAGCAAGGAGTATAAGGACTTGGAAAAAATTGTCAAGAAGTATGACGAGTACAGCACTGTGCTCGAAAACCTCAAGAATTCTAAGGAAATCCTAGAAACAGAAAAGGATCCAGAGTTTAGAGAACTGGCCAAAATGGAGCTAGAGGAACTGGATCCTCAAAAAATCCAACTCGAAGAGGACCTCAAAGAAATGTTGATCCCCAAAGACCCCAATGATGACAAGAACTCCATCTTGGAGATTAGAGCAGGTGCAGGTGGAGACGAAGCGGCCATATTCGCTGGAGACTTGTTTAGAATGTACCAGCGCTATGCCGAGAAGCAAGGCTGGAAGCTCAATGTCATGGATTTGACCGAAGGGTCGTCTGGCGGGTACAAAGAAATCATCAGCATGGTGACCGGAGAGGATGTCTATGGCAAGATGAAATTCGAGTCTGGCGTGCACCGTGTACAGCGTGTGCCAGCGACTGAGACGCAGGGGCGTGTACACACCTCGGCAGCTACAGTAGCCGTTTTGCCAGAGATGGAGGAGGTAGATGTACAGATCGATATGAATGATGTGCGTAAGGACACTTTCTGTTCTAGTGGACCAGGAGGGCAGTCGGTGAACACGACCTATTCGGCGATTCGATTGACACATATTCCGACTGGGCTCGTGGTATCATGTCAGGATGAGAAAAGCCAGCTCAAGAACTTGGAAAAAGCACTCAAGGTATTGCGAGGGAGAATCTATGACATTGAACTCAAAAAGCATAACGACGAAGTAGGTGCTCAGCGAAAATCAATGGTAGGTAGCGGAGATCGCTCTGATAAGATTCGTACCTACAATTATGCGCAAGGTCGTGTGACTGATCACCGTATCGGTTACTCTCAGCACAATCTGCCCACTGTCATGGATGGGGAAATAGGCAACTTCATCGAAGAGCTACGTATCGCAGAGAATGCTGAAAAAATGAAAGATGGCGAGGCTTAGGCTTTCATGGAGTTCAAGGTATTGAAAAAGACACTATTTTTTTTGGTGATGTTATCGGGCTGGGTTTTGATCCAGTCTTGTGACCCTGTGGAGGAAGAGGTCTCGACCAACCCTGCACATCAGTTGATCTTTTCGTCAGATACTGTGCGCTTCGACACCCTACTGAGTAGCGTGGGGAGTATTACTCGCCGATTTCGGATTTATAATCCACACAAAAATGCTATAGAGATAGATCGCTTGGCTTTGGGTCAGACGAATGCTTCGCCTTATACGCTCACCGTCAATGGCGTCAAAGGAAAGACTTTTGAAAAGGAGATAATTTTCGGCAAGGATAGTTTGATGGTTTTGGTAGAGGTGTTTATTGATCCGACAGATGAAGATATGCCATACTTGGTGAAGGATTCGGTTCAGGTCGAGTACAACCAAAATGCTTCGGATGTGAAACTCGTGGCATGGGGGCAGGATGCCTATTTTCTGGATCGAGAGGTGGTCGAATGTGATGTGACCTGGACTGCTGGTAAGCCCTATGTGCTCTATGATACGGTATTGGTTGCTGCAGGATGTCAGTTGACTGTCGAGCCAGGGGCACGTATTTTCATTGACAACAACTCCGCTTTAGCCATCGGTGGAACCCTCAAAATTCAAGGAACAGCAGAAGATAAAGTAATCATCCGAAATACCCGATTTGACGCAGGCTATGATGTCGCTCCAGGGCAGTGGAACTCTATATTGTTTTTAGAGGGCAGCAAAGACAATATCATCGACCATGCGGATATTAAAAATGGAGTGATAGGGTTGAGAGTAGGTAGTCCTGATGACGATGTGGACTATGATCTCATTGTATCTAATACGAGTATAGGACACATGTCATCTGCTGGTATTCTGGCTTTTACGTCTGATATTTATGTATTCAATACTGAGGTTTTCAATTGTCAATCCGAATTGGTGGGGAATTATTTAGGGGGGAATTATAAGTACGAGCATTGCACTTTTTCTAATGCTCCCAGTTTGTACACAAGGGAAGTCACTTCGGTCGTCTTGTCGGATTACATCTCCCTCGGTGATGGGTCTACCTTGTCAGAGGATTTGTCGGTGGAGTTGGTCAACTCGATCATTTGGGGTGAAGAGGACGAAGAGCTTAGTATTTACTCGTCTGGGGCATCCAATGTCACAATAGCCCTCCATGACAACATCATTCGGTCAGCCAATGAGGACTGGGTGACCCTAGGCAATGATATCAGCCAAGAAAGGAACTACCCTGAGTTTCATGTGCCTGCTTTTTATGATTATCAGATTGATTCCTTGTCTCCTGCTAGAGGGAAAGCTATCGCGTCAGAGATATCGTTAGATCTCATAGGTACACTGAGAGACACCATGCCCGATCTAGGAGCTTATGAAAGAAAAGATTCTTTGCCATAGATTATTGACGAGGATTTTCTATTTTTAATGAGTGACCAACCGTTTTTCAAATTACTTTCGTCGGTATTTTGGTTTTTCCAGTACCGAGATTCGAGGACTTTTTGTGCTCGTACCTACGATGCTATTTGCTCTTTTTATTCCTCAAATTTATAAGTCTTATCTACTCGCTAATACCGAGCATGGTGCCGTGCAAGATGAAGAGCAATTGCGGGTTTGGGCGGATGAACTTCGCAATCAGATCGTGGTGACGCAGGAGGTGGAGGAATTCCCAATCTATGCCAAGCATTTTGATCCTAACCTGATACGTACTGACCAGTGGATCAAAATGGGTTTTACAGAATCTATAGCCGAGCGTATCAAAAAGTACTTGACCAAAGGAGGGGTGTTTAAGAAGAAGGAAGATGTATTGAAAATTTACGGGATCAATAGGCGTCTAGTGAAGGCTTATTTCGACTACATGTACTTTTTACCTTCCGAGAAAAGAAGAATAAGACAAGTCTATAAACCGACGGTCACCTATGCCGCGCCAGCACCCGCTCCAGTAGAGACAACCTCACAACCTCCCACAGTCCGTCGGGTTGAGCCAGAGACCTATGAACTTAATACTGCAGATACTACTGAGCTAAAGACGATCCGTGGTATCGGTTCTTTCTGGGCCAAAAGTGTGGTGACTTCCCGTGAGAAGTTAGGAGGTTTTGTGGATAGAATGCAGGTTTACGAAATCAACTATATGCCAGACAGTGTCGCAGATTTGATCATAGACCATACGACTTTTGAGCCTTCGGCGATTCGGCAGTTGAATATCAATACATTAGAAATCGATCAATTGCGAAAACACCCCTACATCAACTACAAACTTGCCAATGCTATCGTGAAATACCGAAAGCAGCACGGTGAATATGAAGAAATAGAAGACCTAAAGAAAATCGTGATTTTAAAAGACTCCGTGTATCAAAAAATCTTTCCTTACTTAATAATTTCAGATTAAATCTGGATATTGGCGTATTGTGATAGGGCTTTCTTATTTTAGAAACTGAAGGAAATTTATGCAAGAGATTTTAAAATCATACCTACGCCGATTGACCAACCTATCAGGCAACAATCGATCATTACTCTTGCTAAAGCTACTCAAAGAGCAATTTATCGATCTCCATGAGTTTGACTTTGCACTGAACGAGCCTTCTTTCAAAATCATGGAAGGAGTGATGGCACGCAAGTCTAAAATCCCGCTTTGTAGTGTGCAGGATAGCCGTGATGAAGATAGCAATAAGCTCTCCATGCGTCTCAAAAAGCTTAAACGTGTGGATCATTTGGTATATGAAGAGCAGGGTGCTCGTGATATGTATGTGGGATGGCCTTTCGTCAAAGGCAAATTTAATGATGGTACACTCGTACGGTGTCCGCTAATGTTCTTTCCTGTATCGCTGGATGCGGATGGTAAGGAATGGAATCTGCAGTTTCGAAAGGACGTTAACATTACACTCAACAAGTCCTTCATTTTAGCCTATGCTTTTTACAACGCTTTACCTGTAGACGAAGGGTTGCTGGAGCGAGTATTTGATGATTTTGATAGAGAGAGTACTGGTTTTAAGACAGATCTTTTTGACTTGATCAAGTCTCACGGTTTAGAGGTTCATTTCAATCAAGACAACTTTCAAGATAATTTAAAGTCGTTTCAAGAATACAAAAAATCGGATTTGGATCAGTTTGAATCTGAAGGAGAGCTCAAACTTTTTCCTGAAGCTGTACTGGGCATATTTCCTCAAGCAGGGTCTTATCTCGTGCCAGACTACTTGACGCTCATGGAGCAGGACAAATATGCTTCGGTAGAGGAGTTTTTTTTAGAGCGAAATCTTGATGAATCTGAGGAAGAAAAACTGGACTCTGCGTCCTATTACAGATTTCTCAAACGTGTCAAGGAGGACCAAACCTTTACGCCATTCAAGATGGATGCCTATCAGGAAAATGCTATCAAAGCCATCAAAAAAGGGAATTCGGCAGTTGTGCAAGGGCCTCCGGGTACTGGTAAGTCCCAGTTGATCTGTAACCTAGTAGCAGACTACATCGCCAGAGGGAAAAGTGTACTAGTGGTGAGTCAAAAAAAAGCAGCTCTTGATGTGGTTTTTCAACGGCTAAAAGAGAAGCAGCTCAATGATTTTATTGGGTTACTGCATGATTTTAAGAATGACAGAAAGCCAATCTATGAGCAACTAGAGGGGCAAGTCAATAGACTCAATGATTTTATGGGAATGAATAATTCCCTAGATGCGATACAGATAGAAAGAAATTTTCTAAAGACCAGTAGGAGAATCGACCAATTGGAGGAAGAACTCGAAGAGTTCAAAATGGCACTTTTTGATGAGACAGAGTGTGGGGTGTCGGTCAAGGAATTGTATCTGACTTCTAATCTGCACGAGCCTGCTTTCGCTCTGAATCAGGAATATCGCGAGATGACTTTTGACAAAGTGGATGGTTTGCTAAAGAAGATCAAAAGTTATAGTCAGTACGCCGCCTCTTTTTTGCACGAAAGATATGCTTGGTTCAAACGCAAGTCATTTGCCCGTCTCGGCGTGAGTGACTTGAGCATAATCGTCAAGCATCTAGATGAAATGGATAGCTACATTCACGTGTTAGAGACTGTGACTGAAAAGGCTGTGGGTAAAAAACTAATGTTCGAGGATGCAGTAGAGATTATCGATAAGCGAGAAGATATCGCTCATTTGTCCGAGCTGCTACGTGAGCAACAAGTTTACCTCGGGGTACTCAAAATTCAGAAAAATGCGATTCGCCCAATAAGCAAGACGGAGGTTGTAGAGATCGAAAAAATTGTCATGCAGTTCTTCAAAGGACGAGGGCCAGAACTCTCGCTAGGAAGTGGTGAGTTGGGACGTTTTCAAGAGGTGCTAGAGCGAGGTATTAGTGCCAGAGAAAATATATTCAAATGGTTTTTTTGGCGGTTTTTCTCTAAAGATAAAATATTCATCACGCGTGTTTTGGTGGCCAATCAGATGAAAAACAACAAAGAGGATTTTTCCACTTTGGTGGACATGGTGGATAGCCGTCTAAACCTAGAGCATAACCTGTCGCAGTTCAAGGGGCGAAATGACCTAAACCGCTTACCTGATGTGTACAATAAGGTTAATGTGATGAACTGGTTTTTCTATCAAAAACAGACGATAGAGGCACGAGATTTATTGAACGAGATACGGCCGTTGAGGGATTATATCGCTATAGAATCACACAACGAAGAAACCTATACTGATAAACTCAAAAAACTGGTAACAGCACTAGAACCTATCGCGGATAAATTGGGTAATTGGTTAGAGTATTTTTCTATCCCGCAGATGCGTGAAATTTTCTCTAAGCAAGTCGAAGCACATTTTTTGCTCTCTACGCTGAAAAAGGACTTTGATGCCCTTTGTGAATTTGATGCACTCGACGAAGCGTTGACTGCAGAAGAAAAGAGTGTCATAGAAAAACTTAAAGACGAAGCTCCAGAAGTAGAAGCAGAGGTGTGGCAGGGGATCTTTTTGAACTCGCTGAAGCTAGCATGGATCGATCACATCGAACTTAAGTATCCAATACTACGGGCGGTGAGTTCAAACAAACTGGAAGATATGCAGTCTGAGCTACAGGAGTGTGTGCGTGAGAAACTACGCATTAGCAATGAGATTCTGCTGATCAAAGCGCGTGAGCGTGTCTATAAAAATGCTGAATACAATCGTCTCAATAACATGGTGACCTACCGGGATTTATTTCATCAAGTAACCAAAAAGAGGCGTATATGGCCAGTACGTAAGTTGATTGCTAATTTTCCGAGAGAGATATTTGACCTGATGCCGTGCTGGCTCGCATCGCCTGAGTCTGTGTCTGCTATATTCCCGATGGAAAAAATGTTTGATCTCGTTATATTTGATGAAGCCTCACAGTGTTTCGTAGAGAAAGGCTTGCCAGCTATGTACCGTGGCAAACAGGTAGTGGTCGCTGGCGATGACAAGCAACTAAAACCCAACGACCTCTATCAAATCCGGTGGGAAGAAGAAAATGAGGATGATATACCAGAGTTGGAATTCGACTCTCTTTTGCATTTAGCTTCTAAGCATATTATGCAGGTACAGCTCAACGGTCACTATCGTAGCAAGAGCTTAGATTTGATTCGTTTCTCCAATGAACACTTCTATGACAATAGATTAAAGATGTTGCCTGATTTTGAGGAGGTTAACCTGCACCAGCCAGCTATAGATTATGTCAAAGTTGATGGAGTGTGGGAGAAAAACTACAATGAAGTGGAGGCTGAGAAAGTAGCGCAATTGGTAAAGCAACTCCTAGCCGAGAGACCTGCTATTGAGATAGGTGTGGTTACTTTCAACTCTCGACAGCAGATGTTCATCATCGAGTATCTAGAGCAGTATGCAGTGTCTCAAGGTTTTTTAATTCCAGAGACTTTGATTGTTAAGAATATTGAGAATATTCAGGGAGATGAGAAGGATGTGATCATTTTTTCAACAGTATATGCGCCAGATATAAACGGAAAACTTACCATGCATTTTGGAAGTTTGAATGCAGAAGGAGGAGAAAACCGACTGAATGTGGCAGTGACTCGTGCACGTGAAAAAATATATCTGGTCTCGAGTATTATGCCTCAGCAGCTACGTGTAGATGATACCAAAAATGAAGGCCCCAAATTACTGAAGAAGTATCTAGCGTTTGCTTATCAGGTGTCGAATGGTGAGGAAGTCGCCTATGAATCTACTGATGCTGGACATGAGCAGGGGTGGTATCTCAAAAACCGTATTGCTGAGCTGGGCTATCAGCATTTTGATCATGTAGATTTAGTTCAGCGATTTCCCAATATTGATTTGACGATCAAAGGTGGTGATGACTATGCGGGAGCGGTACTGACAGACGATGTATACTATCATCAATCTGTCTCTGTGAAGGATGCGCATGTGTACAGAGATTTTACGCTCAGACAGAAAAAATGGCCATTTACACGGGTATATAGCCGCCAGTTATGGGTCGATTCTGAGCACGTCAGAGAGCGAGTCAATCGTTTGATATCCAGGAATATAAAGGAGGGTAAATAGGGTTAGGTTAATCTTTGCTAGGCTTAACTTTGAGACCGAAGGACATGATACCTGGCAGTTCTTCCATGCGCATAAACTGCTTGATTTTAAAAGTGTGTTCACCTACTCTGTCAAATTTCAGCTCTTCGAATATTAAGATTTCTCTATCAAATAAATCACCAATACCTGTCCCAAGGGGCTTTCCTGTTTTCCTATCAAAGAGTATGAGTTCTTGGAGTTTCGTATCTAGTATCTCTGTGGTGGAGTCTTCTAGATAGTAAGTGACATACAAATTGTAAAAGGGGTAGTCTACGGCGTGCCGAACGTTATAGGAGAGGTCATAAGTACTCGTTGTATCGAGGACATCAAAGGTAAAAGCAGCCAAAGAATCGACGTGCCAAACGCCTGCTGTGATATCATGATTCTGATCGATGACCATGTCATTAGAACAGGAATAAAAGGTTAGTGATGCTATGACACTAGCCAGAACTAGGAGATGTCTTCTCATGATTGATTTGAATTCTTATTGTTGTTAGGCTTTTTTGGTCTGCGTTTTTTCTTACGATTTTGCGTTGGTTTAGCATCGTTGGAAGGAGTGACCTTTTTCACGGGATCTGCACTCTTATTCTCTCCTCCTTGTTTGTTGGCTGGATTGAAATTCTTTTTGTTCTTGTTTCGGCGTTTCTTGTTCGAATTGGGCTTGTTTTTGCTTTTGAACTTTTTATCCATTTGCTCCAGATCACTATTGAGTGATTGAAACTCGGTAGATGGGCCTCCCTTGGTGTCCTCTAGGAGTGTTTCAGGTGTTTTTCCCTCCTCGTTTTGCTTTTGTATTTCTTTGACACGTTCAGTAGATAGTGCGATCCACGCATTGTCATTTTTGTAGCCAAACCACATTATCTTTCTAAAGATGTCTGTTTTTTGAAGTCTTGCTTCCCCTTTTTCAGTGACTAGTCCTTTTTCCACTTTTGGGATATGTTCTAGCGCCTCCATGTAAGTCTCTAGCTCGTAGTTGAGGCAGCATTTGAGTCGGCCACACTGGCCAGATAACTTGCTAGGGTTCAAGGAGAGGTTTTGGTACCGAGCCGCTGAGGTCGACACACTTTTGAACTCGGATAACCAAGTAGAGCAGCATAATTCGCGACCGCAAGAACCTATCCCGCCAAGGCGGCTAGCTTCTTGTCGCAGACTAATTTGACGCATTTCGACACGGATTTTAAATTCCGCAGCGAGTTGTTTGATCAGCTCTCTAAAATCCACTCGTTCGTCAGCTGAGTAATAAAATGTAGCTTTGGAGTTGTCTGCTTGATATTCTATATCTGTGAGTTTCATCTTCAGCTTGAGCTGATCGATGATTTCTCTTGTTCTAAACAACGTTGGGTTCTCTCGCTTCTTAACGGATTCAAACTTCTCTAAATCCTTGTCAGTTGCGATGCGATAGATACTACGAATTTCGTCATCGTTTTTGACCTTTTTCTTTTGCATCTGTAGACGCACCAGTTCTCCTTGTAGAGACACATAGCCGACGTGGTGTCCATTAGGTACATCTACTACGACAGCATCTCCTGGATAGAGTTCAAGATCATTTACATTGCGAAGAAATTCTTTCCTTCCGTTTTTGAATCGAATTTCAGCTATATCAAAAGTGTCAGTGACGGGTTGATCCATGTTCGACAACCAGTCAAATACGTTCATCTTATTACATCCACCACTACTGCACCCACCATTGCTTTGACAGCCTTTGACTTGGCCATCCGCCGCTGTGAGTACTCCGCACGAACTACATCCTGACATATAATTTTGTTTAGAAAGCCCTAAATATAATCAAGAATTACTACGATATAGAGAGGAAAAGATATTGATCATAGGGGATGTTATGATTTGTAATTGAGCAGGTCTTGGCCGATATCTTTTCGGTAGGTCATTCCTTCCCAAGTGATCTTTTTGAGATTGGCATAAGATAGGTCTAGTGCTCCCTGTATCGAACTAGCCAATGCCGTAGAGGCTAGAACACGACCGCCGTTGGTGACGATGGTTTGGCCGTCCTGCTTAGTACCCGCATGAAAGACAATACCTTCGGATACTTCCTCAAAACCTGTCATTGGTAATCCTTTCGGGTAAGAACCAGGGTAACCTGCAGATACCGCTACTACTGTCGTGGCAGTTTCTGGACCGACTTCTATGGTTTCGGATTTTAAATCCTTTTTAGCTGCTGCGATGAGGTGTTGTAGTAGGTCTGATTTGATACGAGGAAGAACTACTTCTGTTTCTGGATCCCCCATTCTTACGTTATATTCGATTACGCTTGGCTCGCTGTCCTTATTCATGAGGCCGATAAAAATAAACCCTACGTAATCAATGTTGTCTTTTTCAAGTCCTTTGACGGTCGGAATGATAACTTTCTCTTCGACGTTTTTCATAAACGCCGCATCAGCGAATGGTACGGGAGACACCGCACCCATTCCGCCTGTGTTAGGACCTGTATCTCCCTCTCCTATTCTTTTGTAATCTTTGGCTTCTGGCAGGATAAGGTAATCTTTACCATCAGTGAGAACAAAAACAGAAAGTTCGATTCCGTGGAGGTATTCTTCGATCAGGACTTTGCTACTTGCATCTCCGAATTTGCCCGCGAGCATTTCGTCGAGCGTGTCTTCAGCTTCTTGAATGTCTTCTGTGATAATCACCCCTTTGCCAGCTGCGAGACCGTCAGCTTTGAGAACATAAGGGGCTTCTACTTGCTTGAGAAAAGCTTTTCCTTCTGCTATATTGTCTTTGGTGATTGTTTTAGAACCAGCAGTCGGGACTCCGTGACGTTGCATGAAATCTTTAGAGAAATCCTTACTGCCCTCTAGTCTCGCGCCCGTTTCGTCTGGACCTATGAGTAGAATGTTTTTGAGTGTGTCTGTACTTGCAAAATAGTTTCGAATTCCTTTGACCAATGGCTCTTCAGGGCCTACAATCACTAGTTCGATATTGTTATCAAGAACTGCTTGTCCGATCTGCTCAAAATCATTGACCCCCAAATCTAAATTTGTGGCGATATCTGCTGTTCCAGCATTGCCAGGTGCGGCATATACGGTATCACAAAGTGCGCTTTGCTTGATTTTCCAAATAAGGGTATGCTCTCTCCCTCCAGATCCTATGACAAGTACATTCATTTTCAATTTCGCTTTGTTTTACGACGAGCAAAATTAACGGAAATAACTTATCAGTCGTCACCTATAGGCAATAATACCCAAAGAATTAGTTGGCGTATTCGGACATGAATTTGATCCTCATCAATCTGACTTCTTCGAGTGAATACCCGTCGTATTCTAATTCATCCATTGCTACATCGAGATCATCTGTTTCGGCGGTTAGAAAATAGTCTAGTAGATCGTCTTGTCTATCCTCGTCAATGAACGAATCAATATAGTAGTCTAAATTTAGTTTAGTACCTGAAAAACAAATATGTTCGATTTCATCAATGATGGCGTCAAAGGTCATGCTTTTCATTTCAGCAATTTCTTCTAAGTCAACTTTTCTGTCTATTTGTTGTATCAGAAATATTTTAATCTTGGACTTATTGATCGCCGATTTGATAACTACATCGGATGCAGTAGTAAGGTCGTTTTCTTTGATGTATTGGCTGATTAGATCAATGAAGGGCTTCCCAAACTTCATGACCTTGCCCATCCCTACCCCATTGACTTGAGCTAAATCTTCGTTATTGGTAGGATAGCTAGTCGCCATTTCTTCTAAAGAGGGATCCTGAAAGATAACATACGGAGGAAGACTTTTTTGCTTTGCAACCTTTTTTCTAAGGTTCTTTAATAGTTCGAATAACTCTTCGTCATGAGCCTTTTCTACGGGAGGTTTTTCTGCCTCTAGCTCTTCGCTGATATAGTCATGGTCTTTGGATAGCTCTACAGAGTACGGTTTTTTCAGGAAGTCTCTACCCTTTTGGGTGACCTTTAGTACGCCCAAATTTTCTATGTCTTTGGACAAAAATTCGTTGAGGAGCGTTTGTCTTACCACGGATCTCCAAAACACTTCCGTGTCTTGATTTCCTATGCCGTATACGTCGAGTTTATTGTGCTCATAGCTTTTGACGTACTGACTCTCTATTCCTCTAGCTACGTTGACTAAATGTTTAATTCCAAAGCGCTCTTCGGTTTTGATCGCGATATCAATCGTGTGACGGATATACTCCTTTCCTTCGAATATTTCCTTAGGATGTGCACAGTTGTCACACATGCCATTTTCTGAGCAATCTGTGTCTGTGTACTCTTGCCCAAAATAATGGAGCAGTTGGCGTCTTCGGCATACTGAAGATTCAGCATAGGACGACATTTCCTCTAAAAGCAACTTGGCGTTTTCACGCTCAGTGACGGGCTTGTCTTTGTTGAATTTCTCTAGTTTGATGATATCATCTAGACTGTAAAACATGACGCACTTGCCTTCTAGACCATCACGCCCTGCACGCCCTGTCTCTTGATAGTAGCCTTCTAGGGATTTAGGCGTGTCATAGTGAATCACAAAACGGACGTCAGGTTTGTCGATCCCCATCCCAAAGGCTATCGTTGCGACGATTACATCTACATCCTCGTTGAGGAAGTCGTCTTGGTTTTTCATCCTGACAGAGGAGTCTAATCCTGCATGATAAGGAGCTGCTTTGACATCATTCACCTTGAGTAGTTCCGCAATCTCCGTTACTTTTTTTCTGCTTAGGCAGTAGATGACACCAGATTTCCCTTTGTGTTCTCTGACAAAGCGAATCAGCTGTTTGTTGACGTCTACTTTGGGTCTGATTTCATAGTAAAGATTCTGGCGGTTGAATGAAGACTTGAAAACGTCAGCATCTTCCATCTGCAGGTTTTTCTGGATGTCCAGCTGTACTTTGGGTGTGGCAGTCGCGGTTAGCGCAATAATCGGAATCGAACCGAGTTGTTCTACAATGGATTTGATACGCCGGTATTCGGGACGGAAATCATGCCCCCATTCGGAGATACAATGCGCTTCATCAATAGCGACAAAGGAGATTTTTGCCTCACTCAAAAAGGCTACATTGTCTTCCTTAGTTAAAGATTCTGGAGCTACATATAAAAGTTTGACTTCCCCCGCTAGCACTTCTTTTTTGACTCTTTTGATCTCAGTCTTATTGAGTGTCGAGTTGAGAAACTGTGCGTTGACACCAAAAGCGTTAAGCTGATCTACTTGATTTTTCATCAGAGCGATCAGGGGAGAGATCACAATCGCTGTCCCGTCTTGTATGATTGCTGGCAACTGATAGCAAAGGGATTTGCCTGCACCAGTAGGCATCAGTACAAAAGTATTTTTACCAGACATGATATTTTGTATGATATCAGCCTGATTGCCCCGAAAATTACTGAACCCGAAGGTTTTCTTCAGTTGTTCACGGAGTTGGTCGACCTGTTTTACAACCATTTTCTCAAATTTTTGTGTGATACATAAGTTAGCTAAATTCAGACTAATTAGGAACAAGCAGCTTGCTTATGTATTCCAATTGATATATTAAATCTATTTCTTTAAATGTCACGAATTAAGTTGACTTTCTCCTTCCTCTATGCAACCGATGTATATATTTGCACGAAAGAAAACGAATAAGTCATGGACTCAAACGTACATATAGTAATAATGGCAGGTGGGGTTGGAAGTAGATTTTGGCCCTACAGTAGAAACGCCAAACCCAAACAGTTTATTGATGTATTGGGTGTCGGAAAGTCACTACTACAGTTGACCTATGAAAGATTCCTTTCGGTCTCCAACAAAGATAATGTAATAGTAGTTACAAACCATGACTATGCAGGCTTAGTAAAAGAGCAACTTCCCGACCTTTCGGATCATCAGATTCTTTGTGAGCCAAGTAGAAGAAATACAGCGCCTTGTATCGCTTATGCAGCGTATAAAATTCATGCTAAAGACCCCAATGCTATAATGGTCGTGACGCCTGCGGATCATGTGGTTTTTCAGTATGAAAAGTTTGCTAATGTCGCACAACAGGCTATTGATGCTGCGAATGGCACGGATAAGATCGTGACTATTGGCATCAAGCCTACGAGACCCGAAACTGGATATGGTTATATCCAATACATGGAGAAAGAAAAAGGTGTCGTGAAAAAAGTAAAGACGTTTACTGAAAAGCCAGAATTGGAATTGGCCAAGACATTTTTAGAAAGCGGTGACTTTGTATGGAATGCAGGAATATTTGTATGGTCTACAAAAGCCATTACCAATGCTTTTAAAGAATTTTTGCCTGATATAGCTGAGTCATTTGCTGAGGGGGAGGATTTATATTATACAAATGAAGAACAGGTTTTTATTGATAAAATCTACCCCGCTTGCGAAAGCATATCAATTGACTATGGTATACTCGAAAAATCACCTAATGTTCACGTGATTGAGGGTGACTTTGACTGGTCAGATTTAGGCTCGTGGGATTCTCTACATGATCTACGTGACAAAGATGATGACCAAAATGTGGTAGATGGTGACGCGCTTATGTTCGATTGTAAAAATAGTATTGTCAAAGTAGAATCGAACCGGGTGGTAATACTGGATGATCTAGATGGGTATCTCGTTGGTGATTTTAAGGATGTGCTTATTGTCTGTAAGAAGGATAATGAAGCAAAATTTAGAGACTATGTCGCTAAAGTAAAACTAGAACGAGGAGAAAAGTACATATAAAAAGAAAGCCTGTCACCTTAGATGACAGGCTTTCTTTTTTAGCTTCTTTGGCGCATACTTTCGTAGAGGATGATACCTGCTGCGACGGAGACGTTGAGTGACTGAATACTTCCCAGTATTGGAATCTTTAATTTGTGATCTGCTACCGCCAATAACTCATCAGAGACACCGTCTTCTTCGGATCCCATAATAATAGCTGTAGGAATACTCAAATCCGCGCTATAGACGATCTCATCAGACTTTTCGGTACAGGCAATGACCTGAAAACCACTGTCTTTTAGGTATTTGACGGATTCTGTTAGCCGAGGTTCTTTTGCTATGGATAGATAGTTGAGTGCTCCTGCTGAGGTTTTTACTGCATCACTATTGATCATGGCAGCACCGTTGGTAGGGATGACTACTCCGTTGACCCCTACACACTCTGCAGTACGACAGATCGCTCCGAAATTCCGAATATCCGTGATTCGATCAAGTATGAGTATGAGTGGAGCAAAGCCGTTTTCGTAACTAGTTGCTACGATGTTGTGTAAGGGTACAAAATCGATGGGTGAAACGAAGGCCACTACCCCTTGATGATTTTTTTTGGTGAAGCGGTCTAGCTTTTCGGAAGGTACGCGAGAAACACTGAGCATGGCTCCTCCATTGCGTAATGTCTCGGTGAGTTCTTTGGTGAGCTCATTGTCGAGACCTTTTTGGAGAAAAATCTTATCTATTGTTTTGCCTGATTTGATCGTTTCTATGACCGCACGTGTACCAAATACCATGTTGTCGTAAGTGACCGATTTAGGTTTTTTATAGTTTATATATTTCCTTGTCTCCATTTTTTTATTTCGCTAAACCATATTCCTGAGTAGCTCTTTTCTCGTTCGAGTACGTAGTGGAACTGGGTGAACAAATTGATTTGTTTGACAAAAGTAAACTTAATATCTCCCTCGTAGCGCGAATACTCCCATATTTCTTTGTCCTCCTCTCGTTCTACGCGCTCTGGTGGTCCGAAGATGAGGTAGATCATTCCTCTATCCATTTTCCAGCCTTCTTTGTAGGAGGTGAATAGCTCGTTGGCATCTTGAACGTTTCTGTAGAAAGCCTTGATCGTACCTGCGGCCATATTCTTGGCGGGAATGATTTTTAACCAAAAATCTTCAAAGGCCGTTTTTGAGTCTTCTGCCACTAACATGGTTTGATATTCTTCACTTGTACTGATGTAAACCAATGGAGCAATGACTTCTTCTATTTGGGTGAGTTTGGGGTAGCTGCTTGACTGGCTCATGCACATGGAGCCGGTGTTGGTAGTCGTGTCTGTTTGGATAAAATAGAGGGATTTGATGGTGTCAAGCTTAAAGGCGTTTTGTGGTATCGCCGACTTCTGGATATCTAAGATCTGGTTGGTTGTATCGAAGTTGGGGGTGACCATAGGAGGCAGTGCGTGCTTGAAAGGCGTAGTGTATTGGTACAGGTAGTAGGTCTGGTCAACAACACCTAAAGATGATAGGTGCACGCTGTCCCCAAGATGGAAGAGCGGGCCAATCGCCGAGTCCTCTAGTCTCATACAAGAGAATGTAGCCAACGGAAAGGCCAGAGACTCATTGACCGCTATGTCATAGTAATAGGTAGTGTTCTGGTAGTTAAATTGAATGACAAGATAGTTGTGTTCGTTTGGGACGGAAAACCGAAACTCAAAATGTTCTCCAGGAACTAATCTTTTAGTGTTTTGGTAACTAGGCGTCACTTTTTGATCCTTGGAGGACGAGAATTTTTCTTGTGATAGCAGCGTCAGATTTTCGATTTGATCCGTAGATGAGTAGCGAGTATAGTCAATCGACAATAGCAATCTGTATGTTGTATCTGACTGAGAAAGACTGTAGTTCAGTCGTACCCCATTCTTCTTGTAGTTTTGGCTAAAATCTAGCTTGGATAGATCTATGGATTTGACTTGAAAGCATAGGCAGTATAGACATAGAGTGATCAGGAGAGTTTTGTTCCACGGCATGTTCTAAATATAGATTATTTTCGGGTTTTGAGATCATTAATACTTTAGTTTTGCTACATGTCGACATTTACAACTGAAATCGCTTCTGATAAAATCGTCTCAGACAACCCCATACACCAACGGTTGCTAAAGGCCTATTATGAAGCTAAACCATTCGTCTCTGGCAAGGTTCTCGAGCCTGGCTGTGGTGAGGGTAGAGGTATAGAATTGCTGTCCCCAGTGGCAGAGGAGTATCTGGCATTAGACAAGATTCAGGAAGTGATCGATGCGCTCAAGGAAAAACACACGGGTGTGGAATTTCGCCAAGCAGTTTTCCCTCCTTTTGATGGTATTCCTACAGATAGTTTTGATGTAGTTATCAGTTTTCAAGTGATAGAGCATATCCAGAACGATAAGCTTTTTCTCGAAGAGATTCACCGTGTCCTCAAACCAGGAGGAACGGCTATCATTACAACTCCTAATATCAAAATGTCTCTATCACGAAACCCTTGGCACATCCGTGAATACACGAGCAGCGAATTAAAAGCACTAGCTCAAGGAATCTTTTCCAAAGTAGAGATGAAAGGGATCGCGGGCAATGAAAAAGTAATGACCTACCACGAGCAGAACAGAACTTCTGTCAATAAAATTATGCGCTTCGATATTTTCAACCTACAGCACAAGTTGCCTGCTCCTATATTGAGGATTCCCTATGAAATACTGAACCGACTCAACCGGAATAAACTTCAAGATCAAGACGCAGGTTTGGTAGCGGAGATTCATCATGATGATTTTTATCTAGCTGATGAGTCTGACCAAAACCTAGATTTATTTTGTATCTTGACTAAGTGAGTTATTACAATCAGTTGGAACCAGAAAGTGAGCGTAAGAATAAGTTTTGGGGGCTTATTCTATTAATTATTATTTTGGGGCTGCCATATTTGTTATTCAAATTGTTTGGGTGATATTTGCGCCTCGGTTAACGAAACTAAATGGGGTATTAGCTCAGCTGGTTTAGAGCGCTGCCTTGACAGGGCAGAGGTCACTGGTTCGAATCCAGTATGTCCCACTCCATTCCCTTACCGTTTCGATTTTTTTCAACGGTATAGACTCGATATAAATCTTATCAATACCGACTGCTGTTTTTGTTCAAAAGCCTTTGTCTAGTATGTCGTTTTGCACTCATTAAATAAATTTGCTCTGTATGGCGGATCACTCTGTAAAGTTGTGGGGTAAACTCGGTAGACAGATTCGATATTTTTTATTCCAGTCATTCAAATTAAGCTCAAGGCTTATAAGAGATGGTTATTCACGAAAAACAATAATGAATTTCGAACAATGAATCTTGAATCACGAAGTAATCCTAGATCTCTCCCCAGAAATACCGATTGACCCTGTATGGCAGGGGATTTATAACCTTCAGTGCATATAGATGCGTTTGCTTGTATAATTATCTCATACATTCCATGTAATTTGTAGTATGAAACGACTCCTGCTTTTATTCTCGTTTGCTGCCACTATTGCCCACGCGCAGATAGATGTCAATACTGAGGCGTCTTTGCGTGGTATATCTGTTTACGATCAGAAGATTATATGGGTGAGCGGCAGCCATGGAGCGCTTGCGAAAACAGAAGATGGGGGAATAACATGGGCGACTGTGAAAATCCCAGGCACAGATTCGTTAGACTTCAGAGACGTAGAAGTACTTAGCCCTACAGAAGTCGTCGTGATGAGCGCAGGTCTAGGGAACAAGTCCAATGTCTATCGAACGATAGACGCTGGAGTTACATGGAAGTCCGTGTTTGCCAACAACTATCCTGAAGGATTTTTTAACGGGATTTCTTTTTCTGACTCAAAAACGGGTGTCTTGACGGGAGATCCTATAGCGAATAAACTTTTTGTACTCAAGACTAAAAATGGAGGTGCATCTTGGAAGCGTGTCAACCCTAACAAACTACCCATGATGGCAGAAAATGAAGCAGGAGGGTTTGCAGCAAGTGGCAGTCATCTTTACTTAGGGGATAATTTTTTTATGAATGGAACAGGGGGGCGTATGGCTCGCATATTGAAAGCCAACAGTTCTTTTTCTGTATGGAGTGCTATATATGTCCCGTTTATTCAAGGAGAATCCAGTCAGGGGATATTTTCTCTGGACTTTTGTGATGAGAAACATGGCGTGGCTGTTGGTGGGGATTACACCAAAGAAAACCAAGGTAGTGATAATGTAATGATTACTGAAGATGGTGGGGAGTCATGGGTTCCTGCAGATAATTTTCCAGTTTACCAGTCATCTGTTCGTTTTGTGAGTTGTGATCAAGTCGTATCGACGGGTCCTGGAGGAACCTACGTGTCTAATGATGGAGGTTATACTTGGCAAAAGACCACTTACGAAGGATACCATACTTTAGATGTCGCTCCAGATGGTAGTATTTGGGCAGCAGGAAGTGGAGGTAGAGTGATGAAGATAATTTTGTAACCAGTGACAAAGAAAGAAAAGGTCTACAAAGCTTGCGAGGCAGTTTTAGTAGAGAAGATATATATCGCCAAGTCTGGTATGGAGGCTGCACAGGCCTCTGCGAATAATGAGACCAAGTCATCGGCTGGTGACAAATATGAGACGGGTCGTGCGATGAGTCAAAACGAGCGAGATATGTATGCCAAGAAACTAACAGAACTCGTGCATCAGCAGAAAATGCTCAAGGGGATCAATCCCAAAAAGATATCTGACAAGGTAGAGTCGGGAGCACTGTTGCGTACCGAGAAGGGCAATTTTTTTATATCAGTCAGTTTGGGCTTGATCAAAGCTGGTACAGTGTCTGTGATGGCTATCTCTCCACTGTCGCCCATCGCGCAATTGATTCTGGGTAAAGTGGCCGGGGATACCTTCTCATGGATGAACCAAAAACAAACGATTTTGGAAATCGAATAAAAAAATAACGGCACCATAGTTATGGTACCGTCAGCAGCATTTATTCGAGAAAAATTATCTTTAATCAAGAGCTAGTCTAGGTTGATCTAGGTGTTGTCTGATTACAATTCAAAGATGCACATCTCTCTCGCTGTATTCAATACCTATATTCAGGTATATTGTCATTTACCCCGCTCTATTTAGCATATATCGTGTTTTTGTAAAGGGCATACGGGTCATTTTTTTCTGTTTTGATTGGAGAGTTTAGAAATGGCACACTTATTGGCTAATCCATTCTTACATTTTGAATAGAGAAAAAATGAAGGATATGAATAGTAAGCATAAAAAAATCTGGCGGCTAGGGTTGCTCGCAGTAGTGATCATGTTTGCGTCTTGTGATGATGCCACGATTAGCCCATCTTCGACGGTCACTACGGAGGAGATAGCGATTGAGGATTTTAGTAGTATCAGCGTATCGGATGCATTCGATGTAGAAGTGTTTTACTCGGATGAGCAATATGTCTTGATTGAATCCAATGAAAATCTTCATGAATTTATAGAAGCGTACCAAAAAGAAGGAGAATTGGTCATAGGTGTAGAAGGAGGGATTGATATCAGTGGTAGAACTATCTTGAAAGCTCGGGTATATACCAATAACCCAATAGGGTACATTTCTGTAAGGGGAGCGTCTAGACTGACGGCCACTGATGTGATATACAAAGAGGATGTGACGTTTGATTTGACGGGGGCGAGTTTTTTGAGAACCCAAATTGCAACAGAGAACATCATTGCGAATATACAAGGCGCATCTAATCTGGAACTTAGAGGTAGTGCCACTTCGATTCAATTAGAGATCGGAGGGTCTAGTAGAATGCAAGACGCAGACATGGAGGTCAGTATGGCAGATGTCAAACTCTCTGGGGCGAGTAGTGCCGAAATAGTAATCACAGATGAGATTCGACTAAACGCTAGTGGGGCAAGCGTGCTACGTTACGCAGGAGATGCTCGTATCAAAACAATAGATTTGACGAGTGGATCAACAATAGAAAAGATCAACTAAGAGATTAATGATGAATAAAAAAAGGTGGTGAGGACATGTCCTCACCACCTTTTTTTATTTGTGTCGTTCGTCCAATACCTTTACGACATCCTCTAGCGAGTAGCCTTTGGCTCTGAGGAGTATCAGGTAGTGGTACATCAAATCTGCCGACTCGTTGAGGAACAAGCCTTCGTCATTGTCTTTTGCCTCGATGACGACTTCTACGGCTTCTTCTCCTACTTTCTGAGCCACCTTATTGATGCCTTTTTTGAAAAGAGAGGAGGTGTATGATTTTTCGTCTGGGTTGTCGTGACGGTCTTTGATGACTACTTCTAGTTGAGAGAGAAAACCATAGCTTGCTTTGTTTTCTTCGCCCCAGCACGTGTCTGTTCCTTTGTGACAGGTAGGTCCTACGGGATTGACAGCTATCAACAGCGTGTCATTGTCACAGTCTAGCTTGATGTCTTTTAGCTCTAGGAAGTTGCCACTTTCTTCACCTTTGGTCCAGAGCCTTTGTTTGCTACGGCTGTAGAAGGTTACCTTGCCTGTTTCTTGGGTTTTAGTCAGTGCTTCTTGATTCATGTAGCCTAGCATCAGGACATTCTTTGTCTTAGCATCTTGAATGATCGCAGGTACTAGTCCATCAGTTTTTTCGAAATCTATATTCATAAGTATGTAGTCGTTAGTCGGAGGAGGTAGTCAATTGCCCTTTGGGTTTTTGTCTATTGTTTCCAGACTGATTTATATTCTCATCGCTATTCCTTGCGATTTTAGTTCCTGTTTTAGTGTTGGGATTTCAATTTCTTTGAAATGAAATACGCTGGCGGCCAGTGCTGCATCTGCTTTGCCATGCACAAAGGTATCTGCAAAATCTTGAATACTCCCCGCTCCGCCCGAAGCGATGATCGGGATGTTGACCATATCGGACATTTTAGCCAGTGCTTCGTTGGCAAAGCCAGCTTTCGACCCATCGTGATCCATCGAGGTGAACAATATTTCGCCTGCACCACGGCTTTCTGCTTCGCGCACCCAGTCAAATAAATCAATCTCGGTAGGGATTTTCCCTCCTACCAAATGCACCTTCCAGTTGCCATCTATCTGCTTGGCATCCACCGCGAGTACGACGCACTGACTCCCAAACTGTGCCGCGAGTTCGTCGAGTACTTTGGGTTCTTTGACCGCCCACGAGTTGATCGATATCTTGTCTGCGCCACGATGCAACAGAGTGTATACATCTTCCACAGATTTGATCCCACCACCGACGGTGAATGGGATGTTGACTTTCTCGGCGACTTTCTCCACGAGCTCTGCGGTGGTTTTTCGGCCATCTCCAGTGGCGGTGATATCGAGGAAGACGAGTTCGTCGGCCCCTTGCTCCGAGTAGATCGCAGCAAGTTCGACAGGGTCTCCAGCGTCACGTAGGTTGACGAAGTTGACGCCCTTGACGGTACGGCCATCTTTGATGTCCAGACATGGGACGATTCTTTTAGTCAGCATATGCTTCGAGTTGTTTCAGTGAGATCTTGTTTTCGTAGATGGCTTTGCCGATGATGATGCCGTCCATTTTTAGTGCAGCTGCAGCCTCTACATCTGTGATGTCTTTGACACCTCCGCTAGCGACTATCTTTTGTTTTGGAAATTCACGCATCAGGTCTTCGTACAAATCTACGGCGATTCCTTGCAACATACCGTCTTTGCTGATGTCTGTACAGACCATATACTGATTGCCCATTGCTTCGTATTCTTTGATCAGGTCAAAAAGGTCTACTTGAGATTCTTCTTGCCAGCCGTTGATGGCGATCTTGCGATTGGTGGAGTCGGCACTGAGGATGATTTTTTCACTCCCGAACTTCTGGAGCCACTCACCGAATAAGTTTTTGTTTTCTAAGGCTACACTGCCGAGGTTGACCTGAGCAGCACCCGCATCAAAAGCGATGTTGATGTCCTTGTCCGAACGAATACCTCCCCCAAAATCGACGATCAGCCCTGTGTGAGCAGTGATGCTTTCGAGTACTGCTGCATTTTTGATTTCACGAGCTTTCGATCCATCCAGATCTACGAGGTGGAGGTATTTGATACCCGCCGCTTCGAATTCTTTGGCCACTTCGAGTGGATTTTCGTTGTATATTTTTTTCTGGTCATAGTCACCCTTGGTGAGTCGGACACACTTGCCATCTATTAGATCTATTGCGGGAATGATACGCATAATTATATCTTCAGTTTATCGGGGTTTCTGCGAGAGTCCCATACTCTCAAAATTCTTATTTCTTTTGGGGTTGTCTGATAGAAAATCAAATAGTTGAGGACTGGTTTTACTCGTACATCATCAAAATCAGAAACTCTACCTGTATTAGGGAATACTTTGAGGGTTAAGACTGACTTATTAACGAGTTTGAATAGCTTGGAACTGTACTGGCTATTTCCTGTTTTATCTACCCAGTATTCAACAATCCTTTGAAGATCAAAAGCCGCTTTGGCTGTCCAAATTATTTTTCTTTCAGCCATCCTTCAATTTGATGGTTGACTTCTGTATGGCTGAATGTTCGCCCTGCTTCAATGTCATCAATTCCTTCTTGAATAGCTGCTTTTTGAGCATCACTTAGTGTCATGATCTTCTGACTCATTTCGAGTTCAAGGGTTACCATCTCCAAAATTTGGTTTAAAATGGTTTCTTCTTTGATCAGTTTTAATTTTTCTGTTATCTGTTCTAAGGTACTCATGGTGTAAAAATACCTAATCTATCGATGATTTTCAATTTCGATCCTTGACTCCCAACTATCCATTCCCGACTAATCTACATCTCAATAAAATTCTTTAAAATCTGCTGGCCAAATGTCCCACTCTTTTCGGGGTGAAACTGGCAGCCATAGAAGTTGTCTTTGTGAAGTGCCGCACTGAAGGGGGTTGGATAGCTCGCTTTGGCAATCGTCCATTCCGAATCCGGTACGTAGTAGGAGTGCACAAAATACATGTACGCTTTCTCTTCCAGTCCGTTGAATATCGGTGTTTTCAACGCTTCGATTTGGTTCCATCCCATGTGAGGGACTTTTACTGTTCCTCCAGCGAACAACTTCACAGGTAAAGGAAATATACCGAGCCCTTGGGTGTTATTTTCTTCGGATGACTCACACATCATCTGCATGCCGAGACAGATACCTAGGAAGGGCTGCTTGGCGTTTTGGATCACCTCGATCAATTCGTAGTTTTCCAGTGCTTTCATCGAGCTACTTGCCTCACCTACGCCAGGGAAGATGATTTTGTCTGCGGATTGGATCTCTGCGGCATCTCGGCTTAGCATCGGTGTGATGCCCATGCGCTCCAGCGCAAACTTGACCGAGCGAACATTGCCAGCTCCGTAATCTATTATTACTACTTTACTCATAGCATCCCTTTGGTTGATGGCAGGATCATTTTGTCTTTGTCTTGTTTGACGGACATTTTGATGGCTTTCGCAAAAGCCTTGAAAATGCCTTCGATCTTGTGGTGTTCGTTGTCTCCTTCTGCTTTGATGTTGAGGTTGCACTTGGCTGCATCAGAGAAGGATTTGAAGAAGTGGAAGAACATCTCGGTAGGCATCTTGCCGACCATTTCGCGTTTGAACTCCGCATCCCATTCGATCCAGTTTCGTCCTCCGAAATCTAAGGCTACCTGACAGAGGCAATCATCCATCGGTAGGCAGAAGCCGTACCTTTCGATTCCTTTTTTGTTGCCTAGCGCTTCGGCGATCGCCTCGCCGAGGGCTATACCAGTATCTTCGATCGTGTGGTGTTCGTCTACTTCGAGATCACCTTTGACTTGGATTTTGAGATCCAATAGTCCGTGTTTGGCGATCTGATCCAGCATGTGATCAAAGAACTTGATGCCCGTGTCGATATCGGCTTGGCCTGTGCCGTCTAGTTCCACTTCGATATCGATATCGGTTTCTTTGGTGGTACGCTTGACGGTACCCTTGCGTGAACCACGACTGACGAGGTTGTAGATATCTTCCCAATCAGTGGTTGTCAGCGCGATGGAGGGTTGCAATTCTTCTATCTTGGTAGATATTTCATCAGCGCCCAGTCCTTCTTCTTGTTGGATGAAAATCGCCTTTGCACCCAAGTTTTTTGCCAATTCTACGTCTGTGATACGGTCACCGATCACGTATGAATTGGTCAAGTCATAACTGCCATCCATGTACTCGGTGAGCATGCCGGTGCGCGGCTTGCGTGTCGGAGCATTGTCAGCAGGGAAGCTGCGGTCGATTTTGACTGCATCGAAATTTACTCCTTCGTTTTCAAATGCCTGCATGCACTTGTTGTGCGCTGGCCAGAAGGTGTCTTCTGGAAAAGAGTCCGTGCCCAAACCGTCTTGGTTGGTGACCATGACGAGTTCATAACCGAGTTTGGCGATTTTGGCCATCCACTGGAATGCCCCAGGGTAGAATTCCAGTTTTTCCAGAGAGTCTAGTTGGTAGTCCACTGGAGGCTCCAATACGAGGGTGCCGTCTCTGTCGATGAATAGTACTTTTTTCATAATAGATATTTGGTCAACTTCGGTAGTCAACGGTTTCTTTATTTCTTTTCGTAGGCAGTTATTCCGTCCAACAATCGCTGGTTTTCCTCGGGTGTACCGATGGTGAAACGAAGGCAGTTGGCACACAAATGTTCTTTGGAGCGATTTCTTACGATCACCTTTCTCTCTAGTAAGAAATCATACAAAGCGTTGGCATTTTCGACCCGAGCGAGTACAAAGTTGGAGTCCGATGGGAACAACTCTTGGACACAAGGCGACTGAGCCAGTGCCGCTTCTACTTTCTTCTTTTCATCCAGGATAATCGCCAGTTGCTTTTTGAATTCGTCCTCTTGGTTTAGCGCCTTCAGTGCCGCTTCTTGGGATAGCACATTGACGTTGTACGGAGGTTTGATGGCGTTGAGTACACGGACGATTTCTTCGGATGCAAAACACATACCTACTCTCAGGCCTGCCAACCCCCAAGCTTTGGACAGGGTCTGGCATACGATGAGGTTGGGGTAGCGGTCTAGCTCGGTGAGCCAAGAATCCGTCTCTGCAAAATCTATATATGCCTCATCAATCACGACGATTCCCTTTTTCAAATCCAGAATCTGACGAATCTCCTCTTTGTTGAGCAGATTGCCCGATGGGTTGTTAGGCGAGCAGATGAAGAACAGCTTGGTATGCTCGTCTGACGCAGCGATCATTTTTTTTGCGTCAAGCGAAAATCCTGCATCCAAATTGACTTTTCGAAGTTCCACGTCATTGATCTCTGACAAGACGGGGTACATGCCGTAGCTCGGATTGTGTGAGATGACATTGTCCACTTTGGGTTCGCAGAATGCGCGATAGATGAGATCCAGCACTTCATCGCTCCCATTTCCGAGTAGGATTTTCTCTGGTGCGATGTTTTTGATCTCACTTAGGCGTGCCTTGACGGGTTTTTGATAGGGGTCAGGGTAGCGATTGACGCCATTGTCAAACGGGTTTTCGTTGGCATCTAGATAGACCTCTGCTACGCTATCAAATTCGTCACGTGCCGAGCTGTAGGGCGTCAGCGACTGTATGTTCTTTCGTAAAAGACTTCTTATGTTCATGGCTTTTTATTCGCCTCGTGTTTTTAAATAATCTAACCGTACGGTGACGGCATTTTTGTGTGCGTCTAGCAGTTCGGCTGCCGCCATGTGTTCGATGGCAGGGCCTATATTTTGTATGCCTGTGGCCGTGATTTTCTGGAAGGTGATTTTCTTCATGAACGAATCCAAATTCACGCCGCTGTATGACTTGGCATAGCCATTGGTTGGTAGGGTATGATTGGTGCCCGAAGCATAATCTCCCGCGCTCTCCGGGGTGTAGTTGCCGATGAATACCGACCCTGCGTTCCGAACCTGATCAAGGTAGAAGTCCTCGTTTTGGACACAAAGGATGTAGTGCTCTGGCGCGTATTCGTTGATGAAGTCCACACAGTCCTGATCCTCTGCGATGCAGATGATTTTGGAGTTGGCGATGGCTTTTTGGGCGATCTCTTTGCGGGGCAGTACGGCGAGTTGCGCTTCCAATTCGGATTGGATCGCTGTGACTTGGCTCTCGCTTTTGATTACACAAATCACTTGACTATCGATCCCATGCTCGGCTTGGGATAGCAAATCAGATACGACGAAAGCCGGTACAGCGGTTTCATCTGCCATGACGAGCAGTTCTGATGGACCTGCAGGCATGTCTATTGCGACACCTAGTTGTGCGGCTCGCTGTTTGGCAGCTGTGACGTATTGGTTGCCTGGCCCGAAAATCTTGTCCACTTTTGGGATACTCTCTGTGCCGAAAGTCATCGCGCCGATGGCTTGGATGCCGCCGACTTTGTACACTTGCTTGACGCCCGCGTATTGCGCGGCGAAGAGAATCGCCGGGTTGACCGACCCGTCGGGTCCTGGGGGGGTGCAGAGTACGATTTCGTCGCATCCTGCTATTGTAGCGGGGATGGCAAGCATCAGTACGGTCGAAAACAAAGGGGCTGTCCCACCAGGGATGTATATTCCTACTTTTTGGATGCCTTTGGCTTCTTGCCAGCACACTACGCCAGGAGCCGTTTCGACTTCTACACGTCCAGGTTTTTGGGCGGCATGAAAGGTCTCGATGTTTTGGGCAGCCAATTGAATGGCCGCTTTCAGTTCGTCAGAGATGCGCTGCTGGGCCGCTTCGATTTCTTGATCCGAGACAACAGATGAAGACAACTGTGCCTTGTCGAACCGCTCGGTAAACGACAAGACAGCTTGGTCGCCATTTGTCTTGATCGCATCAAATACACCATCAACCGTGGACTGCAAGTTTTGCTGCTCGAGTACAGGGCGCTGTGTCAGTGCTGCCCATTCTGATTTTTTGGGATAGAGAGAGACAATCATAGTACCATTTTTTCGATTGGGACGATGAGGATTCCTTCTGCACCGGCAGCTTTCAGTTGGTCGATGACTTCCCAGAATTTTCCTTCCTCGATCACGGTGTGTACTGAGCTCCATCCTGCTTCTGCCAAGGGCAGTACCGTAGGGCTTCTCATCCCTGGGAGCATGTTGATCACACCATCGATTTTGTCATTGGGTACGTTCATGAGGACATACTTCGATTTTTTACCTTTTTGTACCGCATCCAGTCTGAATAGAAGGGTGTCCAGTAGTTCTTCTTGCTCTGGGGTCAATTTTTTGCTTTTGACCAAAACGGCTTCAGATATCAAGATTTGATCCGCTTCCTTGAGGCCGTTTTTAAACAAAGTACTGCCTGAGCTGACCAAGTCACAAATCCCTTCGGCCAAGCCGATGTTGGGAGCGATCTCTACGGATCCTTTGATGACGTGGATGTCGGCTTTCACGTTGTGTTGGTCAAGGTATTGCTGAAGGGTGTTGGGGTAGGAGGTAGCGATACGTTTGCCGTCGAAGTATTGTACGCCTTCATAGTCCAGTTCTTTGGGTACAGCAAGAGATAGCTTACACTTGGAGAAACCGAGTTTTCTCACTACTTCTATATCGTTGCCTGCCTCGACCAGGAGGTTTTCGCCGACGATAGCAATGTCTGCCACACCATCTTCTACATATTGGGGGATATCACCATTTCTCAAATACAAAACATCCATCGGGAAGTTAGACGCGCTGGCCTTCAATTGATCTTTGCCATTGTCAATGTGAATGCCACAGTTCTTCAATAGACCAATAGAGTCGTCGTTTAATCTTCCGGATTTCTGAACTGCAATTTTTAATGTACTCATGTTTCTGTTTTTAAAGTCTGGGTGTTCTGGAAAGGGCAAAAAAAATCCCGTCCAAAATTAATCAGACGGGATTGATAAAAGTATTTTTTAGACACAACTATATCACCTCGCCTGAGCGTTTCATTGTATGGTGATGATGTTGTCTGTTTGTTGTCATAACTATTGCCGCAAATGTAGGAAAAATAACGGGTTTGCAAACGGCTCGATCGTGAATTATTTCAGAGAGTTTGTCGAGCAAGGATATGTTTTGGACTGCCATTATATGGTTTTAAAAGATCATTTCTGAAAGGACAGCCAAGCCTGCACCAAAAAGGCTGATGATGAGTTTGCGTGAACTCCAGCGGTGTCCGGGGCTCGATTCCAAGAATATCGTCGTAGAGATATGGAGGAAGTTTCCCGAAACGAATGCAAACAATAGGACCATGCCTGTCGAGTCGAGCAATCCGAAATCTCCTAGAAAATGCCCCGTAAATACCCCGATTGGTGAGGCCAAAGCAAAGATCGTCAGCAAGATCAGTTGTGTCTTGCGAGACTTGTATTGGCAAGCGAGTACCGAGATCAGCGCCAGAGCTGCAGGGATTTTGTGAAAGATGATGCCTGCTAGTAGAGTGCCTTCGGTATGATCGGCATGTACGCTCCCGGGATGAGCGAGTAGCGTACCCTCGAGAAAACCGTGGACGCTGAGTGCGACCATGAGCGAGATGCTTTTGAGGGTCGTATGTCCTTCTTCCCCTTTGTGATGGTGGTGCATGTGCCCGTGCTCTACGCCATCGGTGAAGTATTCTAGTACTTGTTGAAAAAAGAACCCTAGGAGTATGAACCCGCCTACGTGCAGGTGGTCTTCTCCTGCTTCGAATATCTCAGGAAGGATGTGGATGATGGTGACCGAAAATAGAAACGAGCCCGCAAACACGAGCAAGTGCTTGATGTTTTTGCTGATGATGTCTATGGAGTTGATCGCAAGGATACCTCCTAGGGAGGCGGACAAGAATAGGATTACGGCGCTTTTGATCATGCGGGTTTTTGTATCACAAAGATGAGACGATCGGATTTTTCTTTTTCGTAAGGAGCCAAACTATAGTCTCCGAATAAATCTAACACCTTAAGCCCATTTGCGTCGAAATAGTTCAAAAAATCTGTGCGGCGAATGGCTTTTACCTTTTCCATGTAATCAAAGTGCTGGCCGTGATCATCCACGGAGATGTTTTTGACGATGTATTGATCGTCGGTGTATTCGCGGCTGATCTTGAAGTGTATGTTGTCGATGGTTTTATCTTCTGCCTCGACGAGGTGATTGACCACCACATAGGGATTCAGGAAGTCGATCAGCAGTTTCCCTCCAGGCTTGAGTGAAGCAACCGTGGCACGGATCACGTCCAAGTTTTCGTCGATCGAGTCAAAATACCCAAAGGATGTGAACAGATTGAAGACATAATCAAAGGCCTCTGGTCGATAGATGTCTCGCATGTCGTGGATATCGAAGTGCAGCGTGTTGTTCTCCTTTGTCTTGGCAAAGGTTATATTTTGCTCGGAGAGATCGACTCCAGTCACGTCAAAACCCTTTTCGTTGAGATAGATCGAATGACGGCCTTTGCCACAGGCTAGGTCTAGGATTTTGGCATTGGCCGAAAGGTCAAAGTATGTGATGAGGTTGTCTAGGAAACGACCTGCTTCAGTATAATCTCTGTTTTTGTATAAAATGTGGTAATAGATGGTGTCAAACCATTCATCAAACCATTCTTTTTTCTGCGCTTGTTTCTCCATTCGAGCGCAATATTAATGCGCAGGGCTAAGAAGACCTAGTCTTGCCAAGGATCGGCGTGTCGAAAAGCTGCTGAAACCTTATCATATGGTGGTGTTGATGAGAATATAATCACCTGATTAGATGATTCACATCATGTGGCTTGGCTCAAGGCACGTCAAAGAGTGCCCTAGTTTTGTGTGCTAAATCAGTTGATGTATTATGACAGAAAAAGTAACGCAAGTAAAGCTTAGCTATGGTCGGTGTGCTGTTTCACCTAAGTTTTTTGAAGATTTCTATGATGATTTTATGGACTCGTCACCTTTGATTCGGGCACGGTTTGAAAATACTGACATGGAGGCACAAAGAGCACTGCTGAGGCACGGGTTGTCTCATCTCATCATGTATGCAGCAGGGAGTCATGCTGCAGGCATGAAAGTAGACCGGCTAGCCGACTCTCATGCCAGAGGAAAGTTGGATATCCAACCTTGGATGTATGATCACTGGATTGAATCATTGATTAGAACCGTCCCTCGTCATGACAAAAAAGCTAATGCGCAATTGTTGTTAGTATGGAAGGAAATGATTCAGATGGGGGTAGATAAAATGATTTCTGCTCATTAGGTTTATTACTTTATAATCTCTACTACGGGTTGAACACCTAGCGAAATGTAGGTGTCTAGGCTACCGTCTTCTTTAGAGAAGATCAAAAATCCATCGATCTCTGGGGTCGCTTCTAAGAGTTCAATGGATTTTTCTACGCCTAATACCATGCAGGCTGTGGCATAGCCGTCTGCGAGTGCGCAGTTGGGAGCGTAAATGGATGCGCTAAGTAGATGATGCCTCACAGAGTATCCCGTATATGGGCTAATCGTGTGCGAGATAATTCGCCCTTCTTCTTGGTAGTAATTGCGGTAGTTGCCAGAGGTCGCCAGCGCGGTGTTTTTTATGAAAGTAGTTGCAAATAGATTGCCCACTTCTGGAGTCATTTCAGGTTTTTCGATTCCAATTTTCCAATAGGTTCCATTTTCATTTTTTCCACGGCAAACTACTTCGCCACCGATCTCTACCATGAAATTTTTGATGCCATTGGCGAGGATGTAGTCTGCGATCACATCTACGGCATAGCCCTTGGCTGTGGCACTGAAATCCAGTACTACGCCTTTGTTCTTTTTTGCGCTCGTCGCATCGAAGGTTACCTTATCAAAGCCGATATTGACGATCAAAGAATCGATCAGACTGCTATCTAGTGATATTTTCTTCTCTGGTCCAAAACCCCAAGCGTTGACTAATGGGCCGATGGTAGGGTCAAATGCGCCGTTGCTTTTGTCATAGATTTCTCGGCTGGTCATCAACATCGGGTATAGGTAAGGCGTCAAATAAGTCGCGGTATCTGTTGTGTTAAACGTCGAGATTTCAGAGTTGGGGATGTAGGTAGATAGTGAGTTATTAAAGTCCACGAGTAGTGAGTCAATGTCGTTTTGGAGATCCCGCCCAGCTAGATCCATATACTTGATCGAATAGGGTACTACCCCCATCGTCGTACCTGTGATGTGTATGGTCTTGGGCTCATCTTCCTTGTGCATTTGCCTCCAAACAATGAGGATGCCGAGGGCTAGTACGATGAGGAGTATTCTTCTTTTTTGCATGTGATCGTATCGATATGGGAGCGCAAAGAAATCGAAGAAAGACTAGAAAGCGAAATGTATGGCTTGGCTAGTGGAAATGATTCCTGTCATAATCATTATTTTTGCCACCATCGGTAGGGTATTGGCATAGAATTGATGGGCTTTCCTTGTAATTTAGCCATCAATAGGTAGAATCTAATATGAGAGAAGATTATTTGAATCCAGAGGGTGAGGATATGGTTCCTGAAGAAATTGAGTTCGAAAAGGCGCTGAGGCCTTTGTCATTCGATGATTTCGCAGGGCAACAAAAGGTAGTGGACAACATCAAGGTGTTTGTACAGGCAGCCAAGCAACGTTCCGAGCCATTGGATCATGTGCTACTGCATGGCCCTCCAGGGTTGGGAAAGACGACGCTATCTCATATCATCGCTAATGAACTGGACGCCAGCATCAAAATCACCTCAGGGCCTGTGCTCGATAAACCGGGTGATCTAGCGGGGCTATTGACTAATCTGGAGCCAAATGACGTTTTATTCATTGACGAAATACACCGGCTCAATGCTGTTGTGGAAGAGTACCTCTACTCTGCGATGGAGGATTATCGGATCGATATCATGTTGGATTCAGGCCCAAATGCACGCTCTGTACAGATCGGCTTGAACCCATTTACGCTCATAGGCGCGACTACTCGATCGGGGTTATTGACCTCTCCGCTCCGTGCTCGGTTTGGTATCAATGCCCGACTGGAGTACTATGATGCGGAGTTGCTGTCTGGGATTGTCAAACGTTCATCTGCTATACTGAATACGCCGATAGAAGAAAATGCAGCGTTAGAGCTGGCGCGAAGGAGCCGCGGGACTCCTCGGATCGCTAACAACCTACTGCGTCGCACGAGGGATTTTGCTCAGATCAAGGGAAATGGCACGATCACCAAACCCATCACGGATATGACACTGGAGGCATTGGATGTGGATGCCAATGGCTTGGACGAAATGGACAACCGTATTCTATCCACGATCATTGAAAAATTCAAAGGCGGGCCTGTGGGACTGTCCACGATCGCCACGGCATGTAGCGAGGAGGCCGATACGATAGAGGAGGTTTACGAGCCGTTTTTGATCAAAGAAGGCTATATCAAACGAACCAGTCGTGGACGAGAGTGTACGGAGCTGGCCTATAAGCATTTGAAAATCGTACCTCCATCTCGTACAGGGACTTTGTTTGATTGATTTTGGATCAGACTAAGCTCACATATTTCATCAAACAAAAAGCGACCGAAGAAGGCTTTTTGTCCTGTGGGATCGCAAAAGCGGAATTCTTGGAGGAGGAAGCGCCCAAGTTAGAAAAGTGGCTTAACCAAGGCATGCATGGGGAGATGGCCTACATGGCCAATCATTTTGACAAGCGTCTTGATCCAAGAAAACTTGTCGATGGTGCCAAATCGGTGATCTCTCTGCTGTATAATTACTACCCTGAGAAGAACTTGGCAGAGGAGGACAATTACAAGATTGCCAAGTACGCCTATGGCAAAGATTACCATTACATCATCAAGCCTAAATTGAAGACGATTCTCAACGAGATCATCGAGCACGTAGGGGGTGTAAATGCACGTGTCTTCGTGGATTCTGCACCTGTCCATGAGCGCGCATGGGCAGCTAAAGCAGGGCAAGGCTGGGTGGGTAAGAATTCGTTGTTGCTTAATAAGCAGAGTGGCTCTTTTTTCTTCTTGGCAGAAATCATCCTCGATGTGGATCTAGACTATGATGGGCCAGTCAAGGACTACTGTGGTACCTGCTCCAAGTGCATGGATGCTTGTCCGACTGATGCGATACCTGAGCCTTATGTGGTGGATGGGAGTCGCTGTATTTCTTACCTCACCATAGAGCTGAGAGATCAGATTCCTGAGGAGTTTCGGGGCAAGATGGAAAATTGGGTGTTCGGCTGTGATATCTGTCAGGACGTATGTCCTTGGAATCGTTTCTCAAAAAAGCATCAGGAGGAGGCTTTTGTACCTCACGATAAACTGGAGGGAATGTCAACGTCTGATTGGGAGGAGATCACCGAGGAGATGTTTCGGGAGGTATTCAAAGGGTCGGCGGTGAAGCGGACTAAGCTAGAAGGACTGAAGCGAAATATTTCTTTCGTAAAAAAGAAAGCCTAACACCTCTACGAGCAGAAGTGTTAGGTTGGTTTTGTTACTCTTTGAAGGTGTAGTATATACCGACGTTGAACATGGATTGAGGGGACATCTCTAGCTCAAATTTGAAATCTTCTTGAATCAGGCCTACAGTGGCTACTCGACCCACCATGCCCCATCTCGGTGCAACGCTCAAAGCAAAGCCAGCATCTAAGAAAGCATCAAAATAGGTGTCTGAGGTGTCACTTCCTCCACCATCTAGTGCATCAACATGACTATTGACCAATCGACCATTCGCACCGATGTATAGACCAAATTTTTCGCCAACTGACCACCATTTTCTGAGGTAAACATGTGGAGCGATTGTGTTAGAGTTATCAGTACCAGAAAAAGACAGTACAGCACCGAGCTGTAGCTCATCCGATAACCAATAACCGGCCTCAGGAGCTACTTTCCAGTCATCATTGTAAAACATGATGCCGCCCCCGACGTACATACTGCCTTGCTGTGCATACATCGTGTTTGCAGCGAATAGGATCACTACTAGGAATAATAATTTTTTCATGTGTATTAAATTTAGGTTCTAGTTAAAATTTGTCAAAAACCTGTTGGTATGCAACCTCGGGGTGTGAATAATTTGTTAATTGAAATCGTTCTGAGCAAAATTGCGTCTCATACCAGTAAGTGAATCTGAATAATCATATAATAGATAGATATGTTAGAGAATAATCCCTTGTTATTGCCATTTGATAGCCCATTTGAAGTAGCTCCGTTTTCGTCCATCCGACTAGAACATTACAAGCCCGCGATCGAAAAGCTCATAGAATCATCACTGTTAGAGATTGATAAAATCGCTGCGTCTGTAGATGCGCCGACTTATGACAACACCATAGTGGCGTTAGACCGCAGTGGCAAGCAGCTCTCGCAGGTAGCAGAGGTGTTTTTTAATCTTAATTCTGCGGAGACTTCTGAAGAAATGCAAGCATTGGCTTCTGACCTGTCTCCAATCTTGACAGATTTCAGCAATGCGATTATGCAAAATGCGATTTTGTTTGATCGTGTGAAAACTGTGTACACTGCTACCGATCAATCACTCCTTGATGCAGAAGATAGCATGTTGCTAGAGAAAACCTACAAGGGCTTTATCCGAAGTGGTGCTAACCTGAGTGATGAGGATAAAAAGAAATACGCTGAGATATCAAAAGAGCTGGCTCAACTTCAACTCAAATTTGGGGAAAATGTGTTGGCAGAGACGAATGCCTACGAGATGATTATCGAGGATGAAAAGGATCTGGCAGGATTGCCAGAAGGGATCAAAGAAGGAGCTGCTGCGACCGCAGAGGCCAAAGGGCATAAAGGTAAATGGATGTTTACACTACAGGCACCGAGCTTTGTGCCTTTCATGGAGTATGCAGACAATCGTGCGCTCCGAGAAAAAATGTTCCGAGCCTATATGTCCAAGGCATTCAAGGGCGACAAGTTTGACAATCAAGAGAATGTAAAGAAAATAGTCGCGCTGCGTCAAGAGAAAGTAGCACTGCTAGGCTATGAGAGCTATTCGGACTATGTACTGGAAGAGCGCATGGCTGAGTCTGCTGACAAGGTCGAGGCATTCTTGAACGATCTACTGACCAAAGCTACCCCAAAGGCCAAAGCGGAAGTAGAGGCTGTGAAGGCTTTTGCTAAAGGTCAAGGGTTCGAAGGTGAGCTGGAGCGATGGGACTGGTCATATTACTCGCAGAAGCTTAAAAATGAAAAATTTCAGATCAATGACGAAATGCTTCGTCCTTATTTTAAACTGGACAATGCAGTAAAAGGCATCTTCGATGTAGCCAACAAGTTGTATGGGTTGACATTCAAACATAACCCTGAGATACCGGTGTATCATCCAGATGTCAAGGCCTACGAGGTATTGAATGAAAAAGGAGAACACGTGTCAGTATTCTTCGAAGATTATTTTCCTCGTGAGGGGAAAAGAGGTGGTGCATGGATGACTTCTTACAAGAGTCAATACAAAGACGGAATAGATCATCGACCTATCGTGTCTATTGTGTGCAATTTCACACCAGCGACAGGCGATAAGCCATCACTATTGACTTACAATGAAGTCGAAACGCTTTTTCACGAGTTTGGTCATGCGCTACATGGCATGCTCGCCGATAGCAAGTATTCGTCACTGAGTGGCACGAGTGTCTACTGGGATTTTGTGGAACTACCCTCACAGATTTTGGAAAACTGGCTACAGGAGAAGGAGTGTCTTGATTTATTTGCAAAGCACTATGAGACAGGAGAACCGATCCCAGAGGATTATATCCAGAAGATTAAGGATTCGTCTAACTTCAATGAGGGCTACCAGACCATGCGTCAGTTGAGTTTTGGACTCATGGATATGGCTTGGCATTCGCTCAAAGCGGATGAAATTCAGGTAGATGACGTGAGAGCATTTGAGCAAAAAGCTATGGCACAGACGGAGTTGTTTGGTGCGATTGAAGGAGCGTGCATGAGTACGCAGTTTAGTCACATATTCCAAGGGGGCTATGCCGCAGGCTACTACAGCTACAAGTGGGCAGAGGTGCTGGATGCAGATGCTTTTTCTGTCTTCAAGGAAAAAGGGATCTTCAACAAAGAAGTTGCCACCTCCTTCAAGGAGAACATTCTTTCGCGAGGCGGTAGTGAGCATCCGATGGAGCTGTACAAGAGATTCAGAGGGCAAGAGCCTACGGTGGATGCTTTATTGGAGCGAAGTGGGCTCAAATAAAAATAGACTTGTGCTATCGAGAGGATGTTTTACAGTTCTCTCGATGGTCAAACTACCAGTCATGGTCTATCTATAATCATTTCTATGTGTGTGGGATGTTGATCATTTATAGGATCATTATGTTTAACGGGATACAGTATTTGTGTGAGCTTGATCTGATAGGAATCTATTTTTGCCACATCGGGTTTGTCAGAGTCACCTACTGAAAGCTCGAAAGGCTTGTGATTTAGGTAGCCACGCATCGTGAAGCTCCCCCAGCGAATGCAAACCACATCTTCGGGGCATAGTGAGTTTTCTAGGACTGATTCGAAGTAGATAGGAACGTCTGTATCACGAATGGTCAGTGTTTCTCCGTCAGAGATAGAGAATGTTTCGCCCAAGTAGATATACTTTTCAGTATCGGAGGACTTACAGCGCTGTAGCAGTAGCGCCACTAGCAGGATAGCCACGAGTGTACCTATGATTAGGGTGGTTTTTTTCTTCATATTCATAAGACCCGATAGAAAGCCGTATAGTTGGAAAGTTTTTTATATGGATACATGTGTATCAAGATTTAAAAACTACGTACCTTGCATCACCAAAAAAATAGTATTGTCATGTTAATAGTAAGAAAGAATTGCCCCGCCCTCATGTGCGTCTAACCTAGACGCCAGATCAGCTTCTTTTATTTACTTATAACCATATTCTGATGACATCTCTATTTAATAAAATATATAAATATTTTCTGCTCGCACTGCGTGGAGAGGAAACGGAGTTTACCACTGGTAGTATTAATAAGGCTATTTTTTTACTGTCCGTACCGATGGTGTTGGAGATGGTGATGGAGGCCTTATTCGCTGTGGTGGATGTCTACTTTGTCGGAAAAGTCAGCGTAGATGCTGTAGCGACTGTGGGGCTCACCGAGTCTGTGATGATGATGGTATACGCTATTGCTATCGGACTAAGTATGGCTGCTACTGCAGTAGTTTCTCGCCGTGTAGGAGAGAAAGATTATAAACGAGCAGGGGATGCCGCATTTCAAGCGATTTTGATTGCAGCCATTTTTTCGGTGGTCATTTCCTTTTTTGGGATCATCTATGCCGAGGATATACTAAGGTTGATGGGCGGGTCTGAAGCGCTTGTCTCCAAGGGGTTCGGGTATACGCGTGTCATGCTAGGGGGGAATCTTTGCATCATGCTGTTGTTCCTGATTAACGCCATCTATCGTGGAGCAGGTGACGCATCCATGGCGATGCGTTCGCTATGGATAGCTAATGGGCTGAATATCGTGCTAGATCCTTTGTTCATATTTGGATGGGGACCTATCCCAGCTTATGGTGTGGAAGGAGCAGCTATTGCGACGACTATTGGTCGTTCGATGGGTGTGTTTTATCAAGTCTTTGGGCTACTGTCAGGTAGCCGTATTATCAAACTAGGGTTAGAAAACATTAACCTGCGATGGAAAACCATCAAACGGATTTTCAATATAGGGCTTGGAGGCATGGGGCAGTTTCTGATCGAGTCGGCCAGCTGGTTATTTTTAGTGAGGATTATTTCGGAGTTTGGCTCTGCTGCTTTGGCTGGTTATACGATAGCGTTTCGTATTATCGTCTTTACGATTTTGCCCTCTTGGGGGATGGCCAATGCTGCTGCGACACTAGTAGGCCAGAACTTAGGCGCGAACAAGCCTGATCGGGCAGAGAAGTCTGTTTGGTTCACAGCACACCTTAATACTGCTTTCCTTTTTGCTGTCTCTATTTTGTTTTTCATCATGGCGCCAGATTTTGTAATGATTTTTACCGATGATATGGTTGCAACAGAATATGGAGCTACCGCTTTACGTATCATCTGTGTGGGATATATCACCTTTGCCTATGGCATGGTGATCAGTCAGGGCTTCAATGGTGCGGGAGACACGAAGACACCGACGATTATGAACATCATATTCTTTTGGTTTGTTCAGATCCCACTGGCTTATGTACTTGCTTTTGTGTTCGAACTTGGGTTCAAAGGAGCAATTTATTCTGTTGCAGTGGCCTTTGCGTTACATGCTTTGGCATGCATTTTCTGGTTCAGAAAAGGTAAATGGAAATTAATTGAAGTGTGATTGATCTAACGCCTTTTCGCTATCGTGGAGGTGAAGGGGAAATGGTGATTACTGAGACTGTGGCGGGAGCGTTGGTCAAAATTCTATATTGAATAGAAAACCATTTATTTTGATATGCTTCAGTTTCGAAAAATATGTATCTTTTCGATATGAAGAGATACATACTTGTTTTATTATCCTTCCTCATGTTGTTGTCTTCTTACAGTTATTCTCAGTCGCAGGGCGTTGAGGGCATTAAAAAATCACTGTCCACTGCCAAAGAAGATAGTAGTAAAGTGCGCCTACTCAATGAATTGGTACACGAGCTGTCATATGGGGACAAGTATGAGGCATTGCCGAGAGTTTATCAATCTATTGCTTTGGCGAAACGTATTTCTTTTGATGACGGGTTGTATGATGCGTATGACCTATTAGGAGTGATTTATCTAGATAAAGGGATTTTAGATTCGGCTGAAATTTTTATGTTGAAGGCGCTCCGGTACTACGAGAAGAAGGACGATCAGCAATCTTTATTCAAAATCTATCAAAACCTCGGGCATGTACATGTGCAGCGAGGTAGTTTTGAGAATGCAGAAAGCTATTACAGTAAAGAGTACGCTATTGCCAAGCGGTTAGGAGATCATCGCCTAATGGGTAATGCACACAATGATAAGGCTTCTTTATATATCAATATAGGCTGGAATAGCATAGAGGTGAAAAACGATACCGTAGCGCAGATGAATTATTTCGAAAAGGCTGTGCCACATATTCATAAAGCTATTGGTTATTTTAAACAAGCGGAGTACGAAAGAGGAGTCGCTTTGGCTTATGGTAACCTAGCGATTTTGCAGGAAGAAATGTATGAGCTGGATGCGTCTAAACAGAGTATGCAAGCGGCAATGGCCTATTTTGAGCGCATGAACTATACGGTGTATCTGGTATCTGCCTACAACCATTTCAATAAGATTTATCAAAAAATGGGGCTCTATGATAGCGCATTGTTTTACTTGGAGAAGAGTCTCGACTTATCTCGTGTCTTAGAAAGTAAGATTGATACTCGAAATGTTTATGGTCAGTTTAGTTCATTGTATGTCCAATTGGGAGACTTTGAAAAAGCCCTTTTCTACCACCATCAGTACGACGAACTCAATGATCAGATCCTCTCCGAGTCTAAGCAGGCTACTATAGATGAGCTAGAAGTAGCTTATGCTACGAATAGAAGAGATCATGATTTGGCATTAAGTGAACTGGAGAACAAAAAGCAAAAAATAGTGATCGTATCTGGGGCTATTTTGATGATTGCTTTAATGCTGATGATGTTTTTCTTTTGGAAAAAGGGGCTGAAAGAAAAAAAGCTTAATATCGAACTGGCACAGAAATCAGCCCAATTGAAGAAGAGCAACTTGCTCATCGCACAGCAAAACGCACAACTCACCGAGTCTTATAACGAACTGAATAATTTGACTGCAGTGGTTGCACATGATCTTCGTACCCCACTTAACAATCTGAAAGCACTCAATAGCCTTGTGAAGATGTCTGGGTCTTTAAATTCGGAGCAACATGAACTTCATGATAAATCACTACAGGTGATAGAAGGAGGGGAATCTCTGATCAACGATATAGTGAATCTCACGCGCATAGAAAATGTAGCAGAGGTTAGTTTTGAGGAGCTGTATTTGAACAGTTGGATGGCGGAAGAGATAGAGATTCATGCAGCCTATGCAGAACAGAAGAACATCTCTTTTGAGATGCGTGCTAGTAAGGATCAAATCTACCTAGTGACGGACAAAGAGAGTTTGACACGTATCATGGATAATTTATTGTCCAATGCCATTAAATTTTCTAACCCTTCGAAACGAGTATTGGTCATGCTACAAGATACGGGTGATGATGTGACAATCAGCGTCACAGATCAAGGGCCTGGTATGACCGATGAGGATGTGGCCAACGCGTTTCAACGGTTCAAAAAACTGTCTGCTAGGCCTACGGGTGGTGAGAATTCTACAGGTCTAGGATTGTCGATCGTGAAGACGCTCGTGGAAAAACTAGGCGGTACGATTACTATCGAATCACAGTTGGGTGTTGGTACGACATTTCATATGAGACTGGCTCACTCAAAAGGGAACGAGCAAGGCTTAAACGAAAAAAACCGAAGCGGTATCGCTTCGGTTTGATAAGAATTTGTATAAAGCTGGATGATATTAGATTAATATATCTCCGGTCATTTCTTTTGGAATATCTACACCTATCATCTTTAGAATTGTAGGTGCTAGATCACCAAGTTTTCCATTCTTTACGGGTTCTTTTATGTCGTCATCGACAAAGATACACGGCACCAAATTAGTCGTGTGTGCGGTGTTCGGAGAGCCGTCAGCATTGACCATGATGTCAGAATTGCCATGATCAGCGATGATGATCGCAGAGTAACCGTTGGCCTGAGCGGTTTCCGCTACTGATTTAGCACATGCATCTACTGTCTCACAGGCTTTGACTGCTGCCTCGAATACGCCCGTATGACCTACCATGTCCGCATTGGCAAAGTTGAGACAGATGAAGTCTGCATCTCCTTTTTTCAACTCTGGATTGATTTTGTCACGGATATCTGCAGCACTCATTTCTGGTTGTAGATCGTAGGTCGCTACTTTAGGAGAAGGACACAAAAGTCTAGTTTCTCCATCGAAGGCTTCTTCTCTACCACCAGAGAAAAAGAAAGTCACGTGAGGGTACTTTTCAGTCTCTGCGATACGGATTTGCTTTTTTCCAGCAGCGGCGAGTACTTCACCGAGGGTGTTGACGAGGTTGTCTTTGTCATACATGACCGTCACACCTTTGAAGGTGTTGTCGTAGTTGGTCATAGTGTAATACTTCAGAGACAGCTTTTTCATTCCAGCTTCTGGAAAGTCTACCTGCGTCAGTGCTTCGGTGATTTGACGACCTCTATCCGTACGGAAGTTAAAACAGATCACTACATCATCTTCTTCGATAGTTGCTAGAGGCTTACCTTCTTCGTCTACGTGTATGATAGGTTTGATGAATTCGTCAGTTACGCCATCTGTATAAGATTTTTCTACGGTAGCGATCACGTCATTGGTTTTTTCTCCCTCACCGTTGACCATGGCGTCATAGGCGAGTTTGACTCTTTCCCATCTTTTGTCTCTATCCATGGCATAGTATCGTCCAGTTACAGAGGCAATTTGGCCAGTCGTAGCATCTAGATGCTTTTGTAGGTCTGTTAGGAAGTTTTTTCCGCTTTTTGGGTCCGTATCACGACCATCAGTAAAGGCATGAACAAACACATCTTTTAGACCATAAGCTGCTGCGCCATCGCTGAGTGCTTTGACATGGTCGATGTGGGCGTGGATTCCACCATTAGATACGAGACCTATAAAGTGGACTTTTTTCTTATTCTCTTTTGCATAAGCAAAAGCTTCTAGTAGTGTTTCGTTTTTGGCCAATGAACCATCTGCTGCTGCTTTGTTTAGTCTAACGAGATCTTGATAGACTACTCGTCCTGCACCGATGTTCATGTGTCCTACTTCGGAGTTACCCATTTGCCCTTCGGGTAGACCTACTGCTAGTCCAGATGCCTCCAATGTGCTGTTGGCATATTTGCTATACATAGCGTCTACGAAAGGAGTTTTTGCGCTGTTAATCGCTGACACCTCGGGATTTGTACCTATTCCCCAGCCGTCTAGTATCATTAATATTACCTTCTTGTTCATAGGCGCAAATATAGAATTTGCTTTGCTCCTATCGAAGGTTTACTAGCAAAAGAGTCCCTAAAACAGACAATTTGCCATAGATGTTTCGTGAGGGGTAGGTCTACTTTTTAAAGAGCCATTTTTCTGGATCAAGTTTCACGTTGTTTTTCCAGACTTGAAACTGTAGCTCTGTGATGCCATCTTTGTTGGTGAAGACTGAGCCGATACTTTGTTTGGCGGTGATGACTTGCCCCTTTTTGACGTTGACTGTTTTTAGCTTAGCGTATAGTGTGTAGTAGTCACCGTGCTGAATGATCACGACGCTGTTCATGCCAGGTACGAATGCTGTGGTAGCTACTTTGCCAGAGAAGACGGCTTGTACATTGGCGTCTTTTTGTGTTTGGATGTCTACGCCTTGGTTTTCGACAGTGATGTTTTTTAGTACAGGGTGGGCATGTTTTCCGAATTTTTCGGAAACAAAACCTGATGCGACTGGCCAGGGTAGTTTGTTCTTGTTGTCCTCGAAGGAGGCGGAGAGTACTGCTCCTTCTGCCGAGAGAGAGATGGTGTTGGCACTTGTATTTTTACCTTTGTTGGATGCTGCGATTTCTTTCTTGATGATATCTGCTAGCAAGTTGTCGAGTTGCTCGATAGATCGTTTTCTGCTGGCTAATTCTCTTTTTAGTTCTTTTTCACGCTTACTGAGATCTTGGACGATCTGGTTTTGCTTACTTTTCAGATTGATTAGGTTTCGATTTTCGGCAATTTTAGAATTCAATAATTCCCCTTGCTCTTCTTTTTTGCTTACCAGATTAGATTTTTGACCGTTGAGTGCATCACGGACTTTTTCTATCTGAGTCACCTGTCTTTGGCGTGCTTTGGCGTATTGTTCGAGGTATTTGAGTCGGAGAAAGAGTTGATTAAATGTGCTCGCCGAAAACAGAAAAGTCAGTTGACTATAGCCTTGGTTGGCTTTATATGCACTATAGATCATGTCAGCATACTCTTTTTTGAGTTGTGCTAGATCGGATTCCAAGGCGTTGGTCACGATACTAAGGTCACTGATTTCTCCATTGAGCATGGAGATTTCTTGGTTGATGGTCGACATGACGTCTTGTTGGATATCAATCTGGTGATTGATGGCCTTGAGTTGCCCGAGGGATGAATTTTTTTCTGAAGCTGTTTCCTTTAGGATTTTTTCAGTTTCATTGATTTTTTTGAGGTTTTCCTTCTTTTCTTTTTCCAACTGTGCTTTGCTCTTTTGAGCGAGTAGACTCGTAGAGAGCAGCGCAAAAACACACAGGAGCAGGAGTTTAGTTTTTAAGTGCATATTTAGAAGGAATGCCGATATGATAATTGTAGTCCTTTTTGTCAATCTCTACTTTGAGATGATCCATTGTAATATTAGCACTTTTTTCTTTTTTGTACTTTGTGTCATAGTAGGTTGCTTCGATTTCTATAGAGGTGGGATAGATGGCTTTTTCTTCCTTTTGAAAATCTCCATAGGTCACCATGACTTGGTTGTCAGTATTGATACTCTCTGCTAATAGTTTTTCCAGTTTCATAGAATTAGCTCCTATGTAACTGGTTAGTCGTAGATCTCCTTTTTCTTGTACGATCTGATAATATCCGTTTTGCTTGACCGCTCGGTCTTTGTGTTCGATGTGCCAGACTAGGTTGCCAATGACTATCGATTCGATCATGCTCAATTCGAAATTAAAATTGAAGCCTTTAAAAAGCTCTTGCATGCTACGAACGGAGTATTCTTTGTGGATTTTATCCAGAATTAGAAGCGAATCTTTGTCAACTACTCCTCGGGCAGCTTCTATACCAAACCCTGGGGATAGTGAGAACCAAACCGCGCTATCTTTTTTCATTCGGATGTTGGCGGTGAATTTGAGGTTGTCATCGCCTTTGTATTTCATCTTAGATTTGATGGCTATGTTGTCATAGGACAAATCGTTGAGGTGAAAGCGCTCGTTGTTGCCGTTATTAAAGAGTGGAAACTTCTTGTTACAGGAGGTAAGTAGAAGGATGCAAATGATGCATGTGAGTATTTTATTCATAGAGCTGTCTATCCGCTATTTTCTTGTCCAATGTACTGGTGTCGTCTACCAAATCTCGTGCCCTTTTCCATTGTGTGACTGCTTCGTCTATATCCCCAGACTGAAAAAGCGCATCACCATAGTGTTCGATGATGACGCCACTTGCATCATATTTCATGGCTTCTTTGAGGTAACGAACCGCTCCGTCATAGTCTTCCATCATATAGAGCACCCAGGCATGTGTGTCTAAGTAAGTAGGGTTTCCAGGATAGTCTTTTACTAGTTTAGAAGACATGGTTTTGGCTTTCTCTAGATCTTTTTTTCGGAGGGAAAGAAAGTAAGAATAGTTGTTCAGTACATGGTCATTGTCTGGTTTTGCTTTGAGGGCTGCCTCATAGGATGCGTCAGAGTTTTTGTGATCACCGATGCTATTGTATGCGTCTCCAAGTTGACCGTTAAACAGGCTGTTCATGTTGGCGTCTCTAGCAGCGTAGACTTTGCCTGCATTGAAAGACTTGATGGCTGCTTCGTAGTTTTTGCTGATCAAGTGAGCTGTGCCATTGTAGTAGTATAGAGAGGCTTGGTTAGGAAATATCTCTAGTGCTTCGTTGGTATGTTTGATGACTGCTTGATAGTCCTGCATATCCATGTCTAGGTTGAGGATGTTTTGCCACACGTTGAAATTGGATGCATCTACGGCTATTGTGCGTAGGTAGTACTCTCTAGCCTCTTCTACCTGACCCAGGTTGAAATACAAATCTCCAGTCATCGCAAGCGCTTGATAGGAATCTGGATGTGTATCAACGAGCAATACAGACAGCTCCAGTAGCGGCTCGTTTAGAGACTCGTTGGGTAGCATACCGAGGTAGCCCGCTAGGGTTCGTATTTTGGCAGTTACATCGACCGTGTGGCTAGCGAATGGAACTTTCAATGACTCTAGTGCGAGAATTGTATTTCCTTCTTTTCTGTAGACCTCTGACAGTAGTATGTATAGTGTTTCGTTTTGCGGGTGTGCCTCTATTTGAGTAGTCAAAAACTCTTTAGCTTCTGCGATTCTTTCGTTTGAGATGAGGATACGAGCGAGCGTCATGATATAGGACTCATCGTCAGGGTTGATGCGAATCAGTTCATGTCCTTCACGAATGGCACCATCTAAGTCATTCTGTTTGAGGTAGACTTGTTGTTTTTGTACAGATATTTCTTCCATAGGCCCTAGCTTGGATTGGGCTTTTTCGTAAGTCACTAGTGCTTCTGTGAATTTTTGTTGGTAGATCTGTATGGCTGCCAAATCGAAGAGGTACTGTTCTGAATTAGGGACATTGTCGGTTAGATCAATATAGGTCTCTTCTGCTTTGTCGAGTTCTCCTTGGCTGGTTTGGAGATTGGCCAATAGGAGGTAGTAGAATTTGTTTTCTGGCGCTAAATCTTTGGCTCTTTCTGCATAGGGGACGGCTTTTGGGATGTCATTCTCGGCGTTATAAACCTCTGCAATTTTGAAATTGGCGGTGGCATTGTCTGGGTCTATTTCTAGTACTCGCTCAAAAAAAGTAAAAGCCTTCACATAGTCTTTGAGGATGAAAAACTTTTCTCCTTCTAAAAAATAATGATCAAGCTCTGTTTTTTTCTCTTCACTTAGTTCGCTTTTGGCAGACTTGTCCCTTTTTCGATTTTTCTTCTGAGCATAGCCAGTCTCAGTCACCATGAAAAGTGCTAGAGCGATAAAGCTTAATTGAATGTAGTGATGGATGTATGCGCGAAAAATCATTGTATCGAATTGAAACGAAAAACAAAATTAACTAAAAAGAAGAGTTCCTTATCAAATTCAGTGCCTTTATACCTTGTCTGTGACTAATTTAGGCTTTTTAGGGAATCCTAAAACCGAAAATAATGCGGCCTGAAATGTGTTTTCTTTCTCTAAAATAGATGTACGCAATGAACAGTACTACCGCTGAGTTTTTGATCAGAAAATCAATCATCCAGTGTCCTAGGTCGAGATTAAATAGTAAAGCCACGCCTACGGATGATATGGTCAGGTACTCTAGTGCTTTGCGCCAGTCGTAAGGAATCGGGTAGTGCTTTTGCCCAGCGAAATAGCTCAATAGCGTCATGCTGACAAAGGTAGCCAGTGTCGCTATTGCACTCCCGAAGTAGCCGTAGATTGGGATTAGCAGGTAGTTGAGGACAAAGGTGATCAATGCACCTGTGGCTGTGATCCATGCCCCATAGCGAGTTTTGTCTGAGACTTTGTACCACACGGAGAGGTTGTAGTTGATTCCGCTAAATAGGTAGCCCAGTAGTAAGAAAGGCACGATGTAGAGTGCTTCTCGGTATTCTGGATTGGTCAGGAATACCATACTGATGGGCTGGAGATTGACGGATATCGCAAAGAACACGAGGGCGTTGAAGATGATAAAACCACTCATCAACTGAGTAAACAGTTTCGGAGAATTCTTGTCGCCCGCACTGGAGAAAAAGAAAGGTTCTGCAGCGTAGCGAAAAGCCTGAATACCGAGCAACATAAATACGGAGAGCTTATAGCAGGCGCCAAATATCCCAAGTACAGCTTGATTGCTTTTGCCGGGATAGAAGCCTTCGGGTAACCAGTATTTGAGCATTGAGCGTGAGAGCATCTCATTGGTTACGACTGCTAGACTCATGATGAGCAACGGAAAGGCATAGATTAAAATGGGTTTTAATTTTTCTGGATCGAGTCGAAACTTTAGGACTTTAAACTCCTTCCAGAGTAGAAAAAGCACTGCTGCATTCGCTAAGAAGTTTGCCCAAAACACGTACTTGACCTTGAAGGCTGCGTCGTAATATTTTGCAACCCAGCTTTGTAACTCAGGGAGTATATTTCCCTCTGATATCTGGTAGCAAAACACGAAGAAGAAAAGGTTGAGTACTACGGTGAGGGCGACATTGAAAAGTCGAATGAATGCGAATTTTTTGGCTTTTTTTTCTAATCGTAATTTCGCGTAAGGTATCGCAACGATGGCATCTATGGCGATGATGAGTGCGAGTAAATAAATGACCGTAGCATGCCCTTCATAGCCCAGTAGATTTGCGATCTCATCGGCAAACAAAGCAGCCGTTCCAGATAAAATCAAACTGGATGCAATGATAGCACTCAGTGATAAATTGTAGATTTCTGCTCGGTTTTCTGCTTTGGAGGCATAGCGAAAGTAAGCCGTTTCCATCCCATAGGTATAGAGGGCTAGCAGAAAGGCAACATAGGCATATAGCTCAGTGACGATACCGTATTCCGCGGTAGCAAAAACACCCGTATAGAGCGGTACCAAAAAATAGGTAATCATGCGCCCGATGATACTGCTGAGTCCATACCAGACAGTATCACCTGCGAGTGCTTTTAATCCCGCCATGATGGTTTACTTGCTTTATTCGCCAATGAAATTCGGCTTGCGCTTTTCGATAAAGGCCCTGGTGCCTTCTATGAAGTCTTCTGTGCCACAGCATATCCCGAAAGAATTGGCTTCTGTCTGGAAACCATTTTCTCCTGTGGTGTGTACGGCATTGATGCTGTCGATCATGAGGCCGATAGCTACGGGTGCTTTCTCTTTGATTTTATTGAGGATCTCAAAAGCCTTGTCCATAGAGGCTTCTTTACTATCCATAACATAGTTGACTAGTCTTAGGTCGAGTGCTTCTGACGCAGCGATCATGTCTCCAGTCATGAGTAGTTCCATGGCTTTGCCTTTGCCTACGAGGCGGGTCATGCGCTGTGTGCCACCGTATCCCGGGATAATACCAAGGTTGATTTCGGGTTGACCAAATTTGGCCGTATTACTGGCGATACGTATGTGGCAGGCCATCGCTAGTTCACACCCTCCACCCAGCGCGAATCCATGGACAACAGCAATGACGGGCTTAGATAACCTTTCGATTTTCCCAAAGAGCTCTTGGCCTTTTTCTGCCATGCTTCGGCCATTGACCTCAGTGACTAGTGCCAGTTCTTTGATGTCGGCGCCTGCTACGAAGGCTTTGTCTCCTGCGCCTGTGATGATTACCCCTTTTACACCTTTGTCATCATCTATTTTTTCAAATACCTGACCGAGTTCGGTGAGTGTTGCATCGTTGAGCGCATTGAGTGCGTTTTCTCTATTGATCGTGACGATTAAGATTTCGTCCTTGTTTTCAACTATTAGATTTTTCAGTTCCTCCATTTTTGTTCAAAAGGCCTTGCCAAATGTATTTAAAGCTGTGAATAATTACTAATGATACTGCTAAATATGAGAAGGAGAGTATGGATTGGAGAAAAGCGTGCTTGCTCTTTTTAGAAGCAAGTACGCTTTTTTTGATTTAAAGGTTTTCTAGGATTACTTCTGTCATTTTTGGTAAGTCGAATTCAGGTTTCCATCCCCAGTCTCGCTGTGCAGTGCTGTCATCTATGCTCTCAGACCATGATTCTGCGATCCCCTGTCTAAAGTCTGGCGCATAGCTGATTTTAAAATTAGGGTAGTGTTTTTTGATCTCTTCGTAGATTTCTTTCGGTGTGAAACTCATGGCGGAGATGTTGTAACTCGATCGTATCGTGATTTGCTCGGCGGGTGCATTCATGATATCTATGGTGGCACGTACAGCATCATCCATATACATCATGGGGAGACGGGTGTTTTCTTTGAGAAAACAGCTAAAGTCCTGCATTCCTTTGGCTTTGTGATAGATGTCTACCGCATAGTCTGTGGTACCACCGCCAGGGAGAGATTTGTAGCCTATCAAGCCTGGATAGCGCAGGCTGCGTACGTCGACGTGATGCTTTTCGAAGTAGTAGTCACACCATCGCTCACCAGCCAATTTGCTAATGCCATAGATGGTGTTTGGGTCCATAAAGGTCTGTTGCGGTGTGTTGACCTTGGGCGTGTTAGGTCCAAATACTGCGATAGAACTGGGCCAATATAATCTTTTGAAATGCCCTTCCTTTGCCAAATCTAGTAAGTTGACAAGGCTGTTCATGTTGAGCTCCCATGCGAAGCGCGGACTGGCTTCTGCGGTGGCAGAAAGGAGTGCTACGAGATGGTACACTTCGGTGATCTGGTATTTCTTGAGCACCTCTTTGACACGGTTGATATCCATGACGTCTAGCACTTCGAAGATACCGTCTTGTAGTGCCGCTACGGGCTCTCTTTTGTCCGCTGCTATGACGTTTTCGGCACCATAGATTTGGCGGAGTTGTACGGTGAGCTCTGCACCCAGCTGGCCGCACGCACCGATGACTAATATATGATTCATAAGGGTAAAATGTTGTTCGTCAAAGGTAGTGAGATTTCCAGTGCTGAAAGTGCGATTTTGCTCTATAAAAGCCATAAATTGCCCATATTCTAACATTATATACCTGTCGACATGGAAAACGATCAAAGCTTTGAGGCATATTTAATTTCGAAAAAAATTGATTCATCGAAATTTAAATTGGAAGAAAAATCGCTCTATGATGCGCTCCAATCGGACTTTGATCAGATGAACGCCAATAGTTTTACGCAACAGAAACTATTTCTCATCAATCCCCTGAGACGGAAATATTTACTCGATACGACTGCAGCACCCTCTGTAGCCAAACCGAAAACAGTTTTCAAACCCAAAATCCAAAAATGATATGTATCAATCACTAAAAAACAAGCTAACTGCGGATCTAGCAGAGATCGAAGCGGCAGGGCTGTTCAAAAAAGAACGAATTATCACCACGCCACAGGGAGCGGACATCAAAACCACTGAGGGCAAAGAGGTGATTAACTTCTGCGCAAACAACTACCTCGGGCTATCTTCTAACCCTGAAGTATTGGCAGCTGCCAAAGAAGCCATTGATACGCATGGTTATGGGATGTCTTCGGTTCGGTTCATCTGTGGGACACAGGATATTCACAAGGAACTGGAGCATAAGATTTCGGAGTTTCTCGGGATGGAGGACACGATATTGTATGCGGCGGCTTTTGATGCGAATGGTGGAGTGTTTGAGCCGTTGTTTGGGCCGGAGGATGCGATCATATCCGATGCGCTCAACCATGCCTCTATTATAGATGGTGTCCGTCTATGCAAGGCAGAGCGCTACCGCTATGCGCACAATGACATGGCCGATTTAGAAGCCAAGTTGATCGAGGCGAAGGATGCCCGGTGCAAAATAATTGTCACTGACGGTGTGTTTTCTATGGACGGTACGATTGCACAGTTGGACAAAATCTGTGACCTAGCAGACAAATATGATGCAGTTGTCATGTCAGATGAGTGTCACTCGACGGGGTTTATGGGCAAGACTGGTCGAGGGGTACATGAATACCGTGACGTGATGGGTAGAGTGGATATCATCACGGGTACACTGGGAAAGGCACTGGGTGGAGCATCAGGCGGTTTCACTTCGGGCCCCAAAGAAATCATAGAGATGCTGAGGCAAAAATCTAGACCTTATCTCTTTTCGAATACTGTAGCACCATCTATTGTGGGAGCTTCTATCAAGGTAATCGATATGTTGAGCAAGACGACTACACTGCGTGACAAGTTGGAGCGCAATACAGCATATTTCAGAAAAGGTATGATAGCCGCTGGCTTTGATATCAAACCAGGAGACTCGGCAATTGTGCCGATCATGTTGTATGAGGCGGTGCTTTCTCAGCAGTTTGCAGCACGATTGTTAGAAGAAGGGATTTATGTTATTGGGTTTTATTACCCAGTTGTACCACAGGGACAGGCACGTATCAGAGTCCAGTTGTCAGCCGTACATGAGATCAGTCATTTGGATCAAGCCATAGCAGCATTCACTAAAGTAGGAAAGGAACTCGGGGTTATCTAGATGAGATATTTTTTAGAGATTTCGTATGATGGGACGGCCTACCATGGCTGGCAGGTGCAGAACAATGCCTCGACCGTGCAGCAAACGCTCAATGAGGCACTGTCTACCATTCTCAGATGCGAAATCTCTACTATTGGTAGTGGAAGGACCGATGCAGGTGTTCATGCCTTGAATCAAGTAGTGCATTTTGATTTGAGTGATGAGGTAAATACCGATGAGCTGTGTCACAAGCTGAACCGACTCTTACCACGTGATATAGCTGCGCTGGAGTTGAGAGTTGTGACCGACGAAGCGAGTGCACGCTTTGCTGCGATATCGAGATCATATCTATATCGTATCCATCAGCACAAAAACCCATTTTTAGAGTTGCGGTCTTATCACCATTATCGATCATTGGATATAGATTTGATGAATGCCAGTTGTGAGATTATTAAAAACTGGACAGACTTTGAAAGTCTCAGCAAAGTACAGACGGATGTTAACCACTTTAATTGCCAAATATTCGATGCAAGATGGGAGCGGTACAACGATGAAATCCATTTTCACGTTAGTGCCAATAGATTTTTAAGAGGGATGATCCGTGCCATGGTAGGAACTATGCTGCTAGTCGGTGAGGGCAACATTAATTTGGATACTTTTGAGGAAATATTGGCGAGTAGAGATCGAACTAAGGCTGGACGTAGTGTGCCAGCGCATGGACTCTACCTCAAAGACATCATCTACCCTGAGGATATTTATATATAACATCAACATTCGGTTTTGAAGAAGGAAACACCCAGCGGCAACATCTTAGACATTCAGGTGCTCAAACGACTATTTGTGTTTGTTAAACCTTACATCGTTCAGTTCAATTTTCTGATATTTTTGACCATTGCGCTAGCAGTGTTGGTACCGATTAGACCCTATTTGATTCAGTACGCTATAGATACAGAAGTAGCCAATGGAGACTATGATGGATTGATCCGAATGGTTTGGCTACTGGTCGGGTTGCTGGTCGTGCAGGCCTTTGTGCAATACTACCATACCTATTTGTCGAGTTGGCTGGGACAGCATATCATTCGAGATATTCGCACGACGCTCTATGCTCATGTACAGCGACTCAAGCTTAAATTTTTTGACAACACGCCGATTGGACGACTTGTGACGAGAAATGTGTCAGACATAGAGACGCTAGCAGACGTGTTTAGCCAGGGGATTGCTATGATGATTGGGGACTTGCTGCAGCTGATTTTCATTTTGGGTTTCATGTTCTATACCAACTGGCAGTTGACGTTGGTGAGTTTGTCTACGTTGCCTGTATTGATTTTTGCGACCTACATTTTCAAGGAGAAAATCAAAGTCTCCTTCAATCACGTCAGAACAGCCGTGGCGAATCTCAACTCATTCGTCCAAGAACACATCACGGGGATGAATATCGTCCAGATTTTCAATAGCGAAGATGAGGAGTTTAAAAAATTTAAAGAAATCAATCAAGAGCACAGGCGCGCAAATATCAAGTCTGTGCTATACTATTCGGTGTACTTTCCAGTAGCGGAGGTGATACAGGCGATCGGTATTGGACTGGTGGTTTGGTATGGAGCGATCAACATGATCGATAGTGCCTTCAAACCTGGAGAACTGATTGCGTTCATTATGTACATTATGATGTTTTTTCGTCCCATCCGAATGATCGCTGATAAGTTCAATACGCTACAGATGGGGATCGTGAGCTCCAACCGTATCATGAAATTACTCGATAGCCAAGAACACATTCCAGATGAAGGGAACTATGTGCCGGATAATTTTCAGGGTAGTGTTTCCTTCAAGGATGTTTGGTTTGCCTACAAGGATGAGAATTATGTACTGAAGGATATCAACTTCGAGGTAGAGTCTGGTCAGACGATTGCTTTGGTGGGAGCTACGGGTGCAGGGAAGTCGTCGGTGATCAATCTGCTGAGTCGTTTCTATGATATCAATCGGGGAAGTATTGCGATTGATGGGGTCGATATCAAGGAGTATGATCTGAGTGCACTGCGTCAGCATATAGGCGTGGTGTTGCAGGATGTGTTCTTGTTTTCGGGATCTATCCGTGACAATATCTCTTTGGGTAATCCCGATATTCCGCTGGAGAAAATTATCGAAGCAGCTGATTTGGTTGGGGCTAGGGAGTTTATCGATCGTCTGCCTGGAGGGTTGGAGTACAATGTGATGGAACGAGGCGCCACACTCTCGGTAGGTCAGCGTCAGTTGATCTCGTTTGTACGGGCGATGGTCTATGATCCAAAGATTATCGTACTGGATGAGGCAACTTCTAGTGTGGATACAGAGACAGAAGAGTTGATCCAAAATGCCATCAATAAGATGATGAAAGGACGTACCTCTATCGTGATAGCACACAGACTATCTACGATACAGCATGCGGATAAGATACTCGTACTCGACAATGGAGAGATAAAAGAGAGTGGAACTCATGACAAATTACTTGCGAAAGACAGTTATTATTCGCAGCTTCACAAAATGCAATACAAGGAAGTATTAATCAGTGAATGACCATTGGCTTATCCTAAAAAAATATTTATAGTTGGTATGCCGGGATCTGGCAAAAGTACTTTTGGTAAGATCCTCGCAGAAAAGATTGGTCGTCAGTTTTTTGACTTGGACGAGCAAATCGTAAAAATGTCTGGCATGACTATCCCTGAGATTTTTGCTGATGCAGGTGAAGATCAGTTTCGTATGTTCGAGACTTATGCGTTAGGTATGATCACTCAGCTCAATGAGCCATCGCTCATCGCTACTGGAGGTGGCGCGCCTTGCTTCAATGGGAATATGGATATGATGAAACAGTCTGGTACCACGATATTTCTCAATACGCCAGTAGAAACGATCGCAGCACGTGTGATGGAGGACAAAGCCTCTCGCCCCTTGGTCAATGCTATTCCTGATGAGAAAATAGTAGAAGATATGAAGGTGCTTTTTGAGAAGCGCATCACTTTCTACGAGCAAGCTGACTTCACTACAGACTCTCAGATAGACGAGGTGATAGCCTATCTCGACGCTCTCTAGAAGTTAAACCCAAAGGTTACCGATGCATTCAGATTTTTGTGATCAATATGAGCGGAGGGACTGATGTCTTCATTCAGATCGTCAAAGCTGTATATCGTGTAAGGACTCCTTAAAGTCTCATACTGCGTGTGTACTATAGATAGATCGATGAACATGTCTTTGGTTCTATAGCCTAGGCCTCCAGATATTCTCTGTATGCTATTGTCTATTGAGCTATATCGGTATGGATCACCATCATGGGCATATCCCGCACGTACCATGAATTGGTTGGTGATTCTAAACTCGCCTCCTATACGAATATTCATAGCGTTTTGATAACGTGATTGAATTTCATTATTGTCCGCAGTGGTAGAGAAATCGTTTGACGACAAGTTAGCACTAGAATAGTCCGTGAATTCTACGTCAGCTGACAAGAAACCTGATTTTCCCAGAAATATAGAAGCTCCCGTAGAGAATTTCCAAGGAGTAGATAAGCTGTACTTGGATTCAGAATAATAAGGCCCACCTTCAGGTGCATAATCATCCAGCGTCATGTCATTTCCATCGATATTAAAGACGAAGTTGTTGTTCCAATCGACTAAAAAATCTTCAGAGCTAGTGTCGTACATGCCGTAGATAGTTGGTGTCTTAAATGAGGCACCTACACGTAGAATAGGAATGGGACGAACTATTATGCCGAGTGTACCATTGAGACCAGTGCCGTCAATTCGCAGTGTATTAATAAGACGATGTGAGTTAATGGCTGGATCTATGCTTCCATCGTAGAAGTATTCAGATTCGGTAAAGGTTTGTTCAGAAAAGTAATTGATGGTGGTGATGCCTAGTCCACCGCCAAAGTAAAAAATATCATTAATATTAGCACCGCCTGCGAAGTTCCATTCGTATTGTGCGCCAGTGGTTCTGATTTTTTCGACTTGTCTAGGTTGATCACCGATTAGCTTGTAGTAACCTGTAAAGGACGAGCCTGTAGCATCATCAGTTAATGTTTCTGGATTGATAAGATAGCTCTGGTAAGCATCATATTCTATTCCTCCTAGATTGTCTTCTTGTATTCCCCATGCTCCATCGATGTAGGAGTCTATGATAGAGGATTTTCCGACTTCCGTCGTGTTAAACCCATCATAGTTATACTGACCATGAAAGTTGTTGGTACGGGTCATGGTGATGGCAAATGTCCCGCCCTTGAAGGGTGAGTTTTCATCCTCATTAGGCATGCTAAAGGCAATCCCTAGGTTGGCGAAATTAAAATTGGCTTTGAAATCATGCGTATTGTTGCCAAAATACTGTGCATCTGTATTGTTGAAGTCCAGAGACGGCGTCACTGTGATGCCAGATTGGCGGATAGAGCCTAGCCCCGCAGGGTTAACATAGGCAGCATTCATGTCTCCTCCCAGAGATACTTGTGCGCCACCGATGGCTTGCATACGCGCAGTACCTCCATAGTAGGTTCTGCTAAACAGCAGCGCATCATTGTAATACCCGTATGCCCCTTCTTGCGCTTGCGCGATACGGATTTGTGTGACGCAAAGCATCAGAATAACTGATGACAAGATAACTTTTGACATTGTCATGGACTTCATGCAGTGTGAATTTGAGTTAATGTTAATGTGTTACGTACTAGCGTCTGCTTCGGCTCGATGAAGAACTAGACCCGCTGCTTCTCGATCCTGATGAACTTCTTGACCCTGACGAGCTTCTAGAACCCGATGAACTGCCAGACGATCTAGAGCCACTAGAGTAGCTACTACTTGATCTAGATGGGCTACTGCTGTAGGAGCTTCTCGATCCACTGCTCGACTGTGAACTACTACGCTGTTGGGTGTTTCTTGACGGAGCAGGAGAAGAATAACTACTGTTAGACGTTCTGGTGCGCGTCTGTGTCTGCGTGCTTGTAGGCTGCGTACGTGTGCGAGTGCTGGTGTTTCTACTATTACTGTTTGTACTCGTAGAGGTTCTGCTTGCTCTCTGGTATGAGTTTGATTGACTGCTGCTCGGTGCAGGTCTTGTGGCACTATTTCTTCTAGTATTAGTTGTGCTCTGGCTAGCTGTCGTGCGCCCTCTTGACGAACTAGACGTTCTGCTGTTTGCTACGTATTCGTTTTGTGATGAACGGCTTCTCGCTGCACTGCTGGCAGATCGCACACTGCTATTCGATGTGCGAGTCCTCGAAGAGGATGAGGCCACTCTGGCATTGGATGATTCACTGGTTCCCGATGTTCTGCTAGCTGATGAGCGGGTAGGCTCTACAGATGAAAGTCTACTAATACGGCCATTGTCGCTAGAAACATTCGACCCACGGCTGTATCTCGCACCTCTAGAGACGTTTCGAGAAGAGTAATAGCCATCATAGAAACCGTTGTAATACCCATTGTTGTAGGCATAGTATCCACCACCATAGTAGGGAGAATACCATCTATATCTGTTGTAGCTGTATACTGGACAGTAGAACGGGTCATAGTAGAACGGATCGTAGTAGCCATATCCGCCACCAAATCCACCGCCAAATCCCCATCCGTAGCTCATGCTCATGGACCAGCCAAAGCCTGAACCATAGCCGATACCCCATGAGGGTCCATATCCTCCGTACCCACCGTAGGCTGGGTATCCACCACCATACCCATTACCACCATAGTAGTTGTTGACGACTGTGGTCGGCTGCTGCTGTGCACTGTAGCTGTAGTCTGCACCAGAGTAGTTGTTGTCATATTCTTCTACATAGTAGTCTTGATCTGAGTAGATGGGCGCATTTGCATAGGCCTCTGATGCGACCGTATTTGTCTCATCCTTGTATTTTTGGATGTAGTCAGGGTTGACTTGCTTGTCCGCATAGGTGTTAGAATAGGTATTGGTATTATAAGCACTGATTGTCTCTTGCGAGTCTTTGGCTTGGGCTTCTTCTTGTTTTTCCTTTTTTTCTCTATCCGCAGCAGTGAAGTACATGTCGTCGTACTCTTGTGCCATGACGGGAATTTGGCTTCCCAGTAGTAAAACACCTAATGATAGGTTGGCGATGTTAAAGTAGATTCGTTTCATAGTGACCTCCTGCTAAATGATGATACTTTCGGTTATATTATACGGCAAACAATTATATTTGTCACGTAATTTCATCAAGAAATTAGCAATTTTCATACCAAAGAATACAAAATCAAGATGAGCAAAGGATTACCAAAAAGAAGCGAGGATTATTCGCTGTGGTATAATGAATTAGTGAAAAGAGCAGATCTAGCAGAAAACTCAGCGGTCCGTGGCTGCATGGTGATCAAGCCCTATGGTTATGCTATATGGGAAAAAATGCAAGCGACACTCGATGAGATGTTCAAGGATACAGGACATAGCAATGCATATTTTCCGCTTTTCATTCCCAAATCATACTTGAGCAAAGAGGCTGATCATGTAGAAGGGTTTGCTAAAGAGTGTGCCGTAGTGACACACTATCGATTGAAAAATGATGAAAATGGAAATGGCGTAGTTGTCGATCCAGATGCCAAACTGGAGGAGGAGCTGATTGTCAGACCTACATCTGAGACGGTGATTTGGAACTCTTACAAAAATTGGATTCAGTCATATCGTGACCTGCCTTTGTTGATCAACCAATGGGCTAACGTAGTACGTTGGGAGATGAGAACTCGTTTGTTTTTAAGAACTGCTGAGTTTCTATGGCAAGAAGGGCATACCGCCCATGCCACCAGACAAGAAGCCATCGACGAGACGGTACAGATGATGAATGTCTATGCGACATTTGCTGAGGAGTACCTGGCGCTACCTGTACTGAAGGGTGTGAAGACGGAGAGTGAGCGATTTGCTGGTGCGGAGGACACCTACTGTATAGAGGCTCTGATGCAGGATGGCAAAGCACTGCAAGCAGGTACGTCGCATTTCTTGGGACAGAATTTTGCGAAGGCTTTCGATGTAAAGTTCGCGAATAAAGAAGGTGGGGCGATGGAGTACGTCTGGGGAACATCATGGGGAGTGAGTACGCGACTCATGGGCGCATTGATCATGGCGCATTCGGATGACAATGGGTTAGTATTGCCGCCTAAGTTGGCACCATTCCAAGTGGTGATTGTACCTATATTTAGAAGTGAAGAACAACTGGCAGAGATATCTGAGGTAGCCAATAAGATCAAAGCAGATCTGAAGAAGTTCGGTATTAGTGTCAAATATGACGATAGAGATACTCATAAGCCGGGATGGAAATTTGCTGAGTATGAACTGAAAGGCACACCTGTGCGGATCGCAATTGGGCCGAAGGATTTGGAGAACGGTACAGTAGAGGTAGCTAGAAGAGACCTCTTGGAGAAAAATGTCATGCCAATGGATGATGACTTTGCGCAGAATATTTCAGTACTGCTCGATAATATCCAAGACACGATCTATCAGAAAGCGCTGAAATACCGCGAAGAGCACTCGTTCAAGGCAGATAGCTACGATGAGTTTAAGAAAATCATCTCTAGTGAAGCGGGCGGGTTTGTTTATGCGCACTGGGATGGCACGGCGGAGACCGAAGAGAAAATCAAAAACGAAACCAAAGCGACCATACGTTGTATTCCTATCGATCAAGTAGAGGAAGAAGGGAAATGCGTCTATTCTGGTGCTCCTTCTAAGGGGAGAGTCGTTTTTGCGAAAGCGTATTAGATAAATGTAGAAAAGTCGTCAAGAGATTGGCGACTTTTCTAGTATAGACACGTAATGTACGTGAGATATAGCTGTATATTAGGCAACCAAAAAAAGACCTTTACTTTGATAGACTGGATTATCATTTGTTTACTAATCTTAACAGGCATTGCCCTGATTATTCTGGAGATTATCTTCGTACCGGGGACGACTATAGTTGGGATTGGTGGTTTTCTCGTAGGAGGATATGGCATCTATCATAGCTATGAGTTGTTTGGGGCTGAAACGGGGCATTGGGTACTAGCTGTATCTGTTGTTGCTGGGTTTGCAGCTATTATCGTGAGTTTCAAATCGAACACTTGGAAGCGGTTTGCACTCAAGGGTAGTATTCAGTCTAAGGTGAATGAGAATAGAAATATTTCCCTAACGGTAGGGCTGGAAGGAATGACCGTTTCTTCGCTCAAGCCGATCGGGAAAGGAGAGTTTGACGGGATCGTGTATGAGGTACGATCTTTGGGCAATTTTATAGAACAACAAAAGGCCATCAAGATTATCAAGATGGAACAAAACAAAATATACGTAGAACTAATTTAACTGAATAGACATGATGTATTATGCTATCTACGCCATTATAGCGGTCGTAGGATTTTTCGTTTTCTTGTACTTTGTGCCACTAGGGCTGTGGATTACAGCGCAGTTTTCGGGAGTGAAAGTCGGCTTGTTCGAGCTGGTATTCATGAGAATCCGAAAGGTGCCGCCATCACTGGTTGTTAATTCACTGATCACGGCGACCAAAGCAGGTTTGCAAGTGACCTCTAGCGAACTAGAGACACACCATCTCGCAGGAGGGCATGTGCCTTCAGTGATCAAGGCATTGATTTCTGCCGATAAGGCCAACATCGAGTTGGAGTTTAACCAAGCAGCAGCGATCGACCTAGCGGGTAGAGACGTCTTCGAGGCGGTTCAGATTTCTGTTAACCCTAAAGTAATCACTACTCCACGAGTAGCAGCAGTAGCATCTGATGGTATTCAATTGATCGCTGTAGCGAGAGTGACGGTACGTGCCAACCTGACGCAACTCGTCGGCGGAGCAGGTGAAGATACGATCCTGGCGAGAGTTGGGGAAGGTATTGTGACCTCTATTGGTTCGGCAGTGACGCACAAGGATGTGTTAGAGAACCCAGATAAAATTTCGAAATTGGTACTGTCAAGAGGACTGGATGCGGGTACGGCGTTTGAGATCCTATCTATTGATATCGCAGATGTGGATGTAGGAAAGAACATCGGTGCAGATCTGCAAACAGACCAAGCAGCGGCAGACTTGAAAGTAGCAGAGGCTAAGGCAGAAGAAAGAAGAGCGATGGCAGTAGCGGTCGAGCAAGAAATGAAAGCCAAAGCACAAGAAGCCCGTGCGAAGGTGATCGAGGCAGAAGCTGAGATTCCAAAGGCGATGGCTGAGGCATTTAGAGAAGGTAACTTGGGCATCATGGATTACTATAAGATGGACAACATCAAAGCAGACACCGAGATGCGTGAGTCAATCGCTAAACCAAAGTCTACTCCGACTAAAAAGAAGGACGATAAGTAATTGATCTTCTCATTAGATAATATTCAAAGAGCCCCGAATACACATTCAGGGCTTTTTTGGTTTTCGTCTTCTACGAATACTGTGTTTAGGGTATTTACTTTCTGGATCAACGTAGACAATTTTGATTTCTACGGTCATAGCTGTACTTTCAATAATTAACTATAATTAAACTTAGAATGAAATGAGAAATTTAATTGTTTTTGGAGTTGTTCTTTTTTGCTTGATATCATGCAACCAGATCCAACCAGAAGGGGGCTTTATGTCCCTCGAAGAAGAGTTGGGCTATTATAGAGCTTTGGATCTGCCAATTCTGTCTGTAGAGGAGCTTGAAGAGCTTAAAGAGCAAAAAGCTCAGTTGAAAGAGAAGCTTCGTGAAGAGTTCCTCATGGGGCCAAGAGGTAAACGGCTATCTAAGAAGCGAGAAGGAGAGGTGAAAGGCGAAGTAAAGAAATTAGATAAGGTGTTTAAATATGTAGAGGATCGGATACCGCTGGACCTGTCATTTTCTAGAAGTTTTTACTACACTCTGGGTACAATGCGGGAGATGGTTACGCTCTACGACAGCTTGAATGAAAATTGTGATGCTAATATTGCAGGTGTTGGTCTATTTCTAAACAAGAGAGCGGGTTCAATGGGAGGTATGATTAGCTATATTGATTGCACAATGTTTCCTGTTAATGAGAAGAACAAAGTCCTTGAGGATTTTTGTGAGGGATTGCCAGGTAAACTGAACAAAGAAAAAGACGGTACAGCTTTTAATAACAGTGCCATTTGCCCAGATGATTGCTAATTATTCTAAATGACTAAACTATTCCTTTATGGATCGATTAGCTCCCCATTAATCCCATTATTCATAATGGGATTAATGTTTCGCTCGTTCAATTTCAACTTGAAAGTTTTGAGTGTGATTATAGGACTTTCATTCTTGTCGGATGTTGGTTCGTTTGGCTATTATCATCTCACTGGACATTCTACCTATTGGATTGTCAATACCTATAACTTACTCGATACAATTTTAGTTTTTTTCTTTTTTAGTAGGATTTTGAATCACAGGTTGGTATCCTATTTTATGCTTGGAATTATACTGGTCATGTCGGGATATTATTGTTATTCTGTTGGTGTTCATGTTATTTGGGGCGAAGTACTGTCAATGAAAAACATACTGGTAATGGGACTTTGTATCTTGTACTTTTTGCAAGTGTTTCAAAGTGATACAGAAATTTTTTTGGAGAACACACCACTGTTTTGGATAGTCATAGGTTTTATTTTCTATACAGCAGGGTCTTTCTTCCTGTGGTTGATGAGTTCTGAAATAGTGAACAATCCGAAATATTCAATGCTAATAGTGCACCTCGGTAACATTCTAAAAAACATCCTTTTTGCCTTAGGTCTATGGAAAGCCAGAGTAGTCAATTGAATGTGGAGATGGTGCTCATCTTGGGGACGAGTGGGATGCTGTTTTTGGTCACCTCCATCGTCTTGTTTATCTATCTCTATCAACGCAAGCTGATCAAGAAGAAGCTAGAGTATCAGGAGATCGAGGATTTACTCAAAAAGCAAGAGTTGAAATCTGCCTACGCGATGCTGGCAGGTAAGGACAAGGCCTACAGAGAAGTAGCCGAGGAGCTACATGATAACCTTGGTAGTATGCTCGTGACGCTCAATATGCTCTCGGACACTATTCCCCAAAAGACTGACCCAGCGTCGCTGAACCTGATCGCCAAGAAGATATCGGAGGTCGCTACGAAAGCCACCGAGGCGACACGTCAGATTTCGCATAGTCTACATTCGGAGGCACTGATGCATTTTGGCTTGGCCTCTGCGATTCACGAACTGGCTGGGGCACTCAATGAGTCGCACACGATCTCGGTCCATGTAGAAGTTCAGATCACGACCGAATTAGAGGGACATGTGAGTCTGAATCTCTACCGTATCATTCAGGAGCTGGTGAACAATACCCTCAAACATGCCAAGGCCAAGAATCTAAACATCGATGTATCAGAGGCCAAGGGGCATCTCAACGTCATCTTTGAGGACGATGGGATTGGGATGGTCAATGTCGAGGAGTATGAGCGAGGACTGGGGCTGAAAAATATTAAATCTCGAGTAGCGAAGCTAGAGGGGCAGATCACGATGGAATCAGGTCTGGGAAGAGGTACCACTTGTATAATAGATATACCATTATGAGCGAAATCAAAGTGTTGTTAGCGGACGATCATGCCATCGTCATGGAAGGGTTAGAAGTGATCCTGAGTTCGGACGAGCAGGTGCAGGTAGTCGGTACAGCCGCCAATGGCGAAGAGGTACTGGCATTCGTCGCAGCGAATGAAGTGGATATGGTGATTCTCGATATCAACATGCCCGTCATGGACGGAATCACGTGTGCACGGAAACTGAAAAAGAAGTACCCCACTCTCAAAATCATCATCTTGACCATGTTTGCGCAAAAGTCATTTGTAGATGAGATACTCAAAATAGGAATCGATGGATGTTTACTCAAAAACAACACGGGTAAAGAACTGATTGGAGCGATCAATCGGGTCATGAGTGGACAGCCCTATTATGACAGGCTCAGGGAGTTTAAATCTGATGAGGAGATCAAACAACACAAGTTGAGCGCACGAGAAATCGATGTGATACGACTTATGGCAGAGGGGCTGACCAGTACAGAGATTGGTGAGAAGTTGTTCATCTCAGACCTCACCGTGCAGACGCATCGCCGCAATCTCATGCGCAAACTCGACATGAACAAAGGCGTACAGGTCGTGCAGTACGCCAAAGAAAATGGATTGATATAGCTTTTTAGATTTTAGAACCTAGATCAATGGTCTGATATTTAGCACTTCATAAACTGAGGTTTGATCTATCGAGAGGAAAGATTATTTCGAAAATTTCACTGTTTGAGCGAAGCGAGGTTTGAAATTTTCTAGTCTTTTTGCTTCCTTTTTTGGCAATGAAAAAAGGAAGAGCCTATCTGGCTTGAAGACATAGTACGATTGATGCATTTCAGAGACGGTTTTAATGAAAGTTAAAATCAAACTTAGATTACTAGCTTTTTAGATTTTAGTACCTAGACAAAAGGACAGCGCATAGTAGAGCAAACAAACCTAGAGCGCCTCAAATATTTGCCCTCTCGTCATACCCAAACGATCATCATTATCGTCATTTATTTTATCTTCATCTCCGCGATGTAGTAGTTCGGGTCGACGACTAATGCCGTCCCCATCTCCTGTTGCCATGTTCCTGCCTGTGGGGTTAGGGTTCGCGCTACGCCATCTATCGTCACTTGGATCGGCATGTTAAACCCATCCACCGTATTGGTCCAGCGGTAGTTTAGGATTTCGTCTTTGCTGTAGTATTCCAAAATCGGTAGGCGTGTATCTCGCAGGTATTGGTCAAAGAACGCGGCTAAGTCTAAGTCCGCTTTTTGACTGATGTAGTTTTCTATCTGCTGACTGGTGACCGTCTGATGGTAAAACTCCTCCCCCAGTCCGCGCAGAATCTCACGCCATAGTACGTCATCATTGATCCAGCTGCGTAGGGTGTTGAGCATGTTGGCGCCTTTGTAGTACACATCCGAATCGTGATGCTCGGCGTTGATGCCATAGTCTCCGATGACGGGGTAGGCATTGGCGATGTTCATTCTGGTGCCGCGTACATACTCCCTACCCGCATCTGTGCCGTAGAAGTACTCTACAAATATCCCCTCGGAGTAGGCCGTGAAACTCTCGTGTATCCACATGTCAGCCGCATCACGATGGGTGATGTTGTTGGCAAACCACTCGTGTCCTGACTCGTGGATGATGATGAAATCAAATTTGAGTCCCCAGCCTGTACCACTCAGATCCCTGCCCAGATAGCCATTCGCAAATTTATTGCCATAGGTAACGGAGCTTTGGTGCTCCATGCCGAGATAGGGCGCTTCTACGAGTTTGAATCCATCCTCGTAGAAGGGGTAGGGGCCGAACCAGTGCTCGAAGGCTTCTAGCATGCGGTGGTTTTCTTTGAACTGCGCACGCGCCTTTTTTTCGTTGTATCGGAGTACCCAGTTGTCTATGTCCAGCGTCCCTTTTTCTCCCGCATAGGTCTCGTGCCAGTGGGTGTAGTTGCCGATGTTGATATTGACGCCATAGTTGTTGATGGGGTTGGAGACTGCCCAGTGATAGGTCTTCGTTTTTTTCTTTTTGTTTTCCTCTGTCTTGACGAGGCGTCCGTTGGATACGTCGATGAGGCCTTTGGGCACCTCTACACTGATCAGCATGCTGTCCACTTCGTCGTACATGTGATCCTTGCATGGCCACCAGACCGATGCGCCCAGCCCTTGGCAAGAGCTGGCGATGAAGTGCTTGCCTTTTTCGTCCTTCTTCCAACTGATGCCGCCATCCCACGGCGCGTGGACTGCTTCTCTCGGTTGGCCGCTATAGGTCACGACGATGGACTCTGTAGCACCCTTTTTTTGTTCTTTTTGGAGTGAAATGAAATGTGCATTGCCTTCGGATTTGAAATCAAGCACTTTTCCATCTTGTGTCACCTGGGTGATCTTCAGTGGAGGCTGTAGATCGACCTGTATGACCTGATGTGGTTCTAACACTTCGTACTGGATCAGGTTGCTACCCACGAGGCTTTTGCGCTCTGGCAGTACCTCCACGGTCAGGTGGTAGTAGGTCAGGTCCCACCAGACACGCTCCGGCGTGATCGTGCCACGTAGGCTGTCTTGTCTGTCGTAGGTTTGTGCTGTGCTCAGTTGAGCCGCGAAGAGCAATAAAGAAAGGAGTACGTAGCGCATAATAGTAGAATCTATGTGTGCTAATATCGCAAATTTGTCAGCAATAAGTCAGGGGACTTATATGAGTGGTCAGATTGGACAATGAACTGGCTTGAACAGAGCCTTTGTAAGTTGTCTAGGCTTGGTTCATGTATTTCTTAGTTCGACTATGGATTTTAGTTATATTGTGTTAGTGGAGTATTGACAACAGTCACCTTGTTTATAACTCCCAAGACATTCAATGTCATGAAAATCAAAGTTGTAGTTTTTCTAGTGTTTTGTCTCATGATTCTGGCAAGCGGATGTCAAGAAGAAACAAGTGACGAAGTAGGTGTCTGTGGAGAGACCGATTTGGTAAAGGAAGAAACGGATCACACTGGGGTCATATATTATCATAGTGAAGAGGTAGCCTACGCTATTTACTCCTCGATAGAGGGGACGATAGACAGTCAAGATGTAGGCATACTTTGCTCCTTAGAAGAAGAATATCAAGTCGATGGTCAATAGGTGCTATTCAGTGGATGCTACAAAGCGTATGACAAAACTCCCGCTCAGGTTATCGCTGAACAGCATTATTATTATTTAGAGATCACGCAGATAGACTTAGTATCAAGTAATTGAATGATTATGAAATCCGTACATGTATTGATCTGTTTGCGGATAGGGAGGAATGTCTTCGAAGACTTCAGTCATTTTTAGGAATGAGGGAAGTCTTACACCTCCCCAAAACAGGTATTTAGATAAGTACCTTGCAGCTGATGATTTGATATCTGATTCTGGGAGAAACCCTCTCGCCTTTCGTGTGTGTGTTCTTGAGTCATGCAAATAGAATTGTTTTTACTTTAGTTCCCGCTCATTCACACCCTTTCCTCTATACAGACTTCTAGCTCGGGCAGGCTATCAAAGAGAGTCTGGTAGCTGTCGATGACGAAGTATTGCTTTTGGAAGTCGTGTTTGTAAAAGGGCGTGTCGAGTACAGTCGATACATCATAGGGGATGCGTGGCACGTTGGGGTCTTCTAGGGCATAGAGCGATTCGCCAGGAGAGGACACGATGCCTGCGCCATAGATTTTGATTTCCCCATCCTCTCTGATCAATCCAAACTCTACTGTAAACCAATACAGTCTGCTCATCAGTTCAATCGCTTGTGGACTATCGATGTGTTTGAGCACGATGGCGGCCAGTCCCTTCATGAACGCACTGAAATGTGGGTTGCTGAGCAAGGGGACATGTCCAAACACGTCGTGAAACATGTCTGGTTCTTCGAGATACTCTAGTTGGGATAGATCTCTTAGCCAGGTGGTGACTGGGAAATGTTTGTTGTGCAAGAACTCGAAAAAGGGTCGGTCAGCGATCAGGCCTGGGACGATGTATAGGTGCCAACCTGTCGCTTGTTTCAGGTAGGCGTTGGTTTCTTCCAGTCGAGGGATTTTGTCCGCAGTGAAACCACAGATGTCTAGCCCATCTAGATAGGCAGAGGAAGCTCTGTCCTTTAGGATGGTAATTTGTTTCTGATAGAGCAACCGCCAAACCTCGAAATGTTCAGGTGTATACTCGTCATAAGCCTGATGCATGGGCTCGGTTGGGAAATCATAGGGTGTTTTGTTTTCCAACATAGGGGTGTCATTTTGGGGTAGCATAAAAAACTAACAACTGTTAGTTTTTTATGAAATTTACAAAAAAGCACGGAATAGCGCAATTTTTATTCTTCTCAAAATGAAAGGAGTCGTGGTTGGGCGTGTCGATCAGGAGTTGCCAGCGAGTAGCTCATTCTTCAATGCTGACGCACGCTGCATCATTTCAATCTCTCGGAGGAGTTCTATCGAGGCATCTATTTCTGCTTTGCGAATCGCGACGCTTTCGATGTTGAATCCTATCGGGATGCCTTTGACACGACTGTACTCCAGCAGTTCTTTGGCGACAGTCTTGCAGATATCCACCGAGCGAAAGAGAATGTTTTCGGAGTGCTTGAGGTCATTTCTGAGCCACTTAGGGATGTAAATCCCCAGCCACTCCATGAACTGTAGGGTCTTGAGCGAACCACAGGGCGTGAGGGTGAAAATAATAGGAGCCAAAGGAGTCTTGGTCTCTAGGCAGTGGTAGTAGTAGTCTGATAGAAAGTCTTTGGCATTGTCTATACTGTAGACGCACTGGGAGATGAAAAAGCTACAGCCATTTTCGATTTTTCGGGTCACCCGCAGGTGTTCGTCTTCCTTTTTGAAATGACGCTCTGGGATGGTGACACCACCGATGAGCACTTCGGAGGCAGAGGCGAGACGTGCGGCATAGGCTTCCTGTAGAGTGAGTCCATTCTCTTGCGCAGACGGAGACCCTACAAAAACAGAGTATTCTATTTTATTGGGGTTCTCTTTGAGCCAATCCTGAAAGCTGTCCGGGGTGAATTTGCCGACACTCTTGTAGACGATCTTTGGGATGTCGAGTGCGGTGAGGTATTGTGCACTATACACGCCTGGATCCAGAGTCTGCATGTAGGGAAATGGTCTAGGCACATCGGTGCGAGAGGACTCATCTTGTATGTCGTACAATACCAGTGCATCTAGTTTGATGTCCCTGAGTCGAGCGATCTGCTTGTCAGCGATCGCTTGTATCTTCTCTTTGTCAGTGGTGTATTTGGGAGGAGTCAGTCCGTAGAATAAGTACTGCCCTTTGTTTTGTAGTAGTTTGTCTTTCAGCATGCAATCAATCATGTAATCAGCTATTTGCCGAGGGCTTGTTCTAGGTCTGTGACTAGGTCTTCAGCATCTTCTATTCCTACACTCAGACGAATGAGCGAATCTTTTAGTCCCGACTTGATGCGTTCTTCTCTCGGGATACTTGCGTGGGTCATGCTGGCTGGATGACCGACCAGCGACTCCACTCCTCCGAGGGATTCGGCAAGGGTAAATAGCTTTAGTTTTTCCATCACTTGGATGGCGGGTTCGATTTTGTCATCCTTGAGTACAAAGGCAATCATACCACCAAAATCACTCATTTGCCTTTTGGCTACCATGTGGTTTTGGTGCTCTTCGAACCCAGGCCAGTAGACTTTACTCACTTTGGGATGAGACTTGAGGAAATGTGCAATTCTTCGACCGTTTTCACAATGTCTCTGCATTCGGATGTGGAGGGTTTTGACTCCTCTCAGTGCTAGAAAGCAGTCCTGTGGTCCGGGTACTGCCCCAGTAGAGTTTTGGTTGAAAGCGAGCTTTTCGTAGAGGTCGTGGTGATTGGTCATGAGTGCGCCCATGATCACGTCCGAGTGTCCTGAGATGTATTTGGTCACCGAGTGCATCACGATATCAGCACCCAATGTCACGGGGTTTTGGAGATAGGGTGTAGCAAAGGTGTTGTCTACGCAAAATAGCGCGTTGAATTTTTTGCAAACGCCAGCTAACCCTTTGATGTCTATGATGTTCATCATTGGGTTGGATGGTGTTTCTATCCAAACGAGTTTGGTATGCTCATTGAAGTGCTCGGATATACGGTTCAGTTCCTGCATATCGACGAACTTGAACTTAATCCCAAAATCTTGATAAGTCTGGGTGAATAATCTGTAAGTGCCACCGTAGAGATGAGTAGAGGTGAGAACTTCATCCCCAGGTTTGAGTAGTTTGAGCACTGCGTCTATGGCACTCATACCTGAAGCAAAGACCAACCCGTGGGCTGCATTCTCTAGTGCTGCGAGGTTGTTTTGTAATACGTCGCGTGTTGGGTTTTGAGTGCGTGCGTATTCATAGCCTTTGTGCTTGCCAGGAGAGGGTTGAGCGAAGGTAGACGTTTGATAGACGGGAGTCATGATCGCGCCAGTGGTGGGGTCTGGCTCTATTCCCGCATGTATGACCTTGGTACCAAATTTCATAAGAGTTGGATTTTGGATTTCTACCCTCTAACCGATCGAATAATATCAATTGTTTTGAGGATTCGTGATTGACAAAAGTAATCAATATCAGATATTCGCAATTATAATTCATCATGACATTTGGAAGATTGACTCAGCTACGAATATTTAGACTTTTTAGGGAAAACCGACGCATGGCCGTATTGATGGCTTGGATGGCGATTGTGCCGATAGGTACTTCGTTGGTGAGTGGATATTTTTTGCTCGGAGCGGAGGAACTGATCGCTAATATGGTGACATGGCAGTGGCTATTGTTCTACGCATGCACCATGCTGACGATGGCACTGGCCATCACTCCGACAACTTACATTGCTTTGCTCAGTGGCTATTTTATTGGGATGGAAAGTTTGATCGGTGTGGTAGTTGCTTACCAAGGCGCATCCCTTTTGGGCTACATACTGGCACGAGGGATCAACCGCGGGTTTGTCGACCAAATTATCAGTTACTATCCCAAATCTGCGGGCTATTTTGATAACGTACTCGACAAGCAGGTGATGACGACATTGTTGGCACGGTTGTCACCCGCTTTGCCTTTCGCTCTCATGAACGTGGTGCTTTCAGCTGCTAAAATCCGATTGGCTAGTTTCTTTTGGGGTGGACTGATTGGGATGTTGCCTCGGACTTTGTTCTTTGTGTGGGTGGGTAGTCAAGCGCACCAGCTTCGAGATGCTGTGCACTATGATCATGGCATGATCGCCAGTATAGTATTGACTATAGCGGCGATCTATGCGATGTTTTTGATGATCAAACCTAAGCCTTAGCTTCCATATTGAAATATTTGTTAAGCCTAGCCTGAAGGTCCTCCTTGGTTAGCGTGTATTCTGGCGAAAGACTGGCTTGCCCTGGCAGATTTTCAACGTGTAGTGTCTGTGTTGGGAACGCAAAATGAACACTCAGCTCTCTGCCTAATTTTAGGATTTCCAAAATAATCTCTTGCTTGAATTTTAACTCGTCTGACCAAGTAGGTGCTGAGAAAAAGATATAGAACAGAATGTCAAGCGAGTGCGAGCCCATCTCACTGAGGTGAATCTCATAGTTGTCCTTGTTGGTGTTTGGGTGATGTAGGAGGATTTGTTCTAGCCCCTGCACAAATACCTCGATGCGTTCTGGAGGTGTATCATAGGTGATCGCCAGCATTGTACGAAACCTTCGGTATTGTCTTAGGCCATTGTTGTCGATGGTGCTGTCTGCTAACTGACCGTTCGGGACAGAGATCACAGAGTTCCTAAATGTCCGGATTCTAGTCGATCGAAACCCGACTTCTTCGACCATGCCGTCTATGTCATCACCTGCTGTGATCCAATCTCCGATCTGGAAAGGCTTATCTATGAAGATCATCATCGAACCGAAAAAGTTTTTGATGGTATCCTGAGCTGCCAAAGCGAATGCCAGACCTCCAATAGAAAGCCCTGTCAGGAGCGGAAGGATGGGGACATTCATGTTTTGCAAGATGATGAGTACACCTGCTACGATGACCATGGCGCGTAGAATCTTCTTGAGTAGCGGTACGAGCTGATCGTCCAGTTTGCTTTCTGTACGGCTGACAAGACGGGTCAAGTAGACTTCTAGAACATTGACCAGCCGGTAAAGTGAGATCATTCCGTAGAGAGGGATAAGTCCCTTGAGTGCCATGACTACATAGTACCCGACGATCTGTGGGAGCTGTAGGAGTGGATAGACCATGCTGATGAATATAAATACGCAGATCATGCCGATCGGCTTGGTGACAGGAAGTAAATATTTGCTGCCAATATTTTTCTGTTTGAAACGGTCGAGAAGGGAAATGAAAACACGCTCGAATAGGAGGGCAAAGATATGTTTTATTAAAAAACTGGCGAACAAAATCGCTGCGATTCCTATGATTTGCCACAGTTTAAGCCCTAGGATTTTCATGCCTAGGACACTTTCTTTGACTTCTTCGCTGATGAGAAAATCTGTCCCGAATTTGAATATTTCTTTATGTACCGAATCGATTTGAGCGATTTCAGGAGGTTGGAACTGCCATCGTCCCCGACGCTTCTCTATGAAAATTTCGGGGTAGTTCTTATTGATGACATAGCGGTACTCGTTGGTCAGCGAGTCATAGTAGTCTTTACTCTTTGGCACTTCGTCGAAAAATATGAATATGCCTGCTCCTTCTAAAATTTGCTCTAGTTTGACAGCATATTTTTCTTTCTCTTCTTGTTTGAGTGATGGGTTGTTAAAAACGATAGAAGCAGCGGGTAGATTTCTGCTCCCTGATTTGATGTTGGTCGAGAAGGTCTTTAGGGTCTCGTAGGGAGATTCTAGCCTGCTCGTGATGGTGTCCTTTTGGACATGAGCCAGCGTGGGGAGCGAAAGACAAAGGAATAGCAGTGTGAAAAGATGTCGCATATACATTTCTGGATTTGGCTGCAAAAGTATGAATTATTGTTTTTTCTGCTTCAGCATCCAGTTGTAAATGTCCTCCCCTGCATAGACACGTTTCCAAGTGTCGTGACCTAGGTCTTCTTCCGTAGAAAAGCGAAAGTTCTTGTGCCCTGCTGCTTCTAGTGCATTCATGCCAGGGTAGAAATATTCTGACTTGACTACCTCATCTCGTCCCCCTACTACGCACCATATGGGAGTCTGCGCACCAGCGAGTGTGGGCATCAGATCAGGGTGTCCCCAGCCGACGATAGGGCTGATCGCAGCGAACAGATCGGTGTGTTTGCTACCCATGTACCACGTCCCAAATCCTCCGTAGCTTAATCCTGTGAGATAAATGCGTTGGGTATCTACGCGATAGTTGTTTTGGACGTGTTCAATCATTGCGACCAAGTCTTCTTCTACCATTTCCCAACCGCGCATAGGACCATAGTTTTCATAAGGGAGCGAGTCATTGGCTACTGATCCAGACATTTCTATTTGGGTCGGAAAGAAAGGCTCACGGCCTGGTGTTCCTTCTTGGAGTCTTTTGGGGGCATTTTCCACTTTTCTATTCAGTAGGTAAGAAACACCCAATGTATCGAACCCGAACATGTGTAGCTGCGGCATGATGATCAAAAATGGAAGGTCTCTGCGCTGTACCCATGCCTCATAGACTGGGCCATGCGCCATGGTATAGGCTAGTTCTTCCTGGCCATTGCCTCGCTCGCCGTGACCATGGAGGAACATCATGAGTGGCCAGTCGGCTTGCGTATCGTCGTATCCTTTGGGTACATACAGGTAGTAGTTGCGATCGCTTTGGTCTGTTTGACTCGTGTAGGAGATGGTTTCTAATCGCTCGGTACTCGGCGCTTTGCTTTGGCAGGCCAACAGGGTGATAGCAGCCAGTAGGATAGTAAAGTAAGATTTCATGATAAATAAAAAAGCCACAATTAAGTGGCTCAATTTAGTGGGATAATTTGAAATGTCGATCAAGAATTTTGGGGTACTGGTTTCCGAACTTTTCGTAGCACCATGCTCTTAATGCTTCGATTTGTTCGCCTACTGATGTTATTGCTTTTAAAAGCTCTTTTTCGAATAATGATCTGTCAAAACTTACTTTCGACAGAATCGTTTTTGAATACTCTAACATTTAACTTTCGGTTTAGTGCTGATTAAAAAGGCAGTTCGTCTAACTGTTTTTTATCGGGCGATGAATATAATAATTATCAATTAGATTTGCAATTTTGTCACTTAAATACGGGCTATGAGTAAAGTAGGTTTTTCCTTCATTATTTTATCAGTGTTAATGTCATTTGGGCTACAAGCGCAAAAGGTGAACATAGAGATGGGGCGTAACGATATCGCGCTCAACCAGCTCTTTACGATCACTCTAGAAGTACAGAACGCTCGCTTGAAGAGTTACAGCGGTTTCCCTGAAATATCGGGATTCCAAAAGCGAGGTACATCCTCATCATCGTCAACTAACTTCATCAACGGAGTTCGCAGTTCGACCCAGAGCATCACCCAAAACTATCTACCCACTGCAGAGGGGACTTTCAAAGTGGCTCCTTTTACGATTCGGGTCAACGGAGAAGATGTGAGATCGGAAGGTACGACTGTGCGGGTAGGGCCAGCGATACAGCAGCAATCTCGTAGGCAAGATCCTTTTGGAGACCCTTTTCAGGATTTCTTTGGGCAGCGAAATCAAGCCCAGCCACAGGAGTTTGTTAATATAGAAGCGGATGCATTTTTGGCTCTCACGACGGACAAGTCTGCGGTCTATCCTGGCGAGGGTTTCACGATGACCTTGGCTTTTTATGTGTCCCAAAACAACAGAGCTGAGATGCGTTTTCATCAGCTGGGTGAGCAGCTAGAGGAAATTATCAAGAAGATAAAACCAGCGAATTGTTGGGAGGAGAATTTTAATATCGAAAGTATTTCTGGTGAATCTGTGACCATTAATGGCGAGCAGTTCAACCAGTTCAAAATCTATCAGGCGACTTACTACCCGCTCAATAACGACCCTATAGAGATTCCAAAAATAGGGCTAGAATTGATCAAGTATCAGATAGCCAAGAACAGGACTTTCTTTGGGCAGAACAAAAAGGAAGAACTGGTCAAGTTCTACTCCAAACCAAAAACAGTCACGATCAAAGAAATGCCTGAGCATCCGCTAAAGGAGAGCGTGTCAGTGGGGAATTACAAACTGGAGGAGAAAATCAGTGACAGGTCAGTCCATACGGGCAATAGCTTCAACTATGAGTTCTCTATCGTGGGAGAAGGAAATATCTCAGGAATCAATGAGTTGCAGTTGAAGAGCGATGAGAATTTTGACCTTTTCCCTCCCAATACCAAGCAAAGTATCAACCGAAACAATGGGAAAGTAAGGGGACGTAAGTCTTTTAGTTTTTATGGCATCCCTAATGAGCCTGGAACTTTTGACATGGGAGATTACTTCAGTTGGATTTATTTTAATACCCGAACGGAGAAGTATGATACTTTAAAGTCTGATGTGACCCTCGTCGTGACAGGGGAGAGCAAGAAGAATGAATCCATCCTCTCCAACGATATGGGGTCATTCTACGATGCGATGGATATAGAGAATAATAAGCTCGTATCGCTAGATAGTCGCAAAAACCTACGAACTGTCATCAATGTTATTATTTTTGCGATGATAGGTCTGGTCGTAGCGCTGATGTTCAAAAAGTAGCGTTTTCGGACCGAAAACAACACCCCACTTTAAATATTCTTCACGGAGGCTGATAATCGATCGTGAGACAAAAAATATAGTAGATGAGCAATTCATTTGGATCAGTTTTTAAGATCACAACATTCGGAGAATCACACGGCAGAGCTTTAGGCGTCACCATTGATGGTTGTCCAGCAGGTATCACATTGGATATGGATTTTATCCAAGACGAACTGGCGAGAAGAAAGCCAGGGCAGTCTAAGATCACGACACAGCGTAAAGAGCCAGATTCGTTTGAGATATTGAGCGGTGTGTTCGAAGGGAAAACAACGGGTACACCTTTGGCGATGGTGATTTTTAATACGGATCAGAAAAGCAAAGATTACTCGCACATCGCGGATTCTTACCGACCTTCTCATGCAGACTTTACCTACCAAGAGAAGTATGGAATCCGTGACTATCGTGGAGGTGGACGCAGCTCGGCGAGAGAGACTGCCGCGCGTGTAGCAGCAGGAGCTGTTGCCAAACTGGCATTGCGTCAATTGGGAATCCAAATCCATGGCTATGTGTCTCAGGCAGGGGATATCAAAACCAGCAAGTCTCATACTGAGTTAGATTATTCGCTCACTGAGTCTAATATCGTGAGATGCCCAGATCTAGAGGTGGCTGATGATATGATCTCCCTCATTGATAGCGTGAGAAAGGATGGAGACACCATAGGAGGAGTGGTGAGCTGTGTGATCAAAGGCACGCCAGTAGGGCTAGGCGAACCAGTGTTTGACAAGTTGCACGCTCGATTGGGTGCAGCAATGCTAGGCATCAATGCCGTTAAGGGCTTTGAGTACGGTAGTGGTTTCGAGGGAGCCAAGATGAGAGGTTCTCAGCACAACGATTTGTTCGATAGCAAAGACGGAAAGGTCACCACACGAACCAACTTGTCTGGTGGTATCCAAGGCGGTATTTCGAATGGGGAGGATATTTACTTCAATGTCGCCTTCAAGCCTGTAGCGACGATCATGCGTGATCAAGATTCAGTTGATGTCCATGGCGAAGCGGTGACAGTTTCGGGCAAGGGGCGCCACGATCCATGTGTTGTGCCTAGAGCCGTACCTATCGTAGAAGCGATGGCAGCCTTGACGATTTTAGATTTCTATTTGCTCCAGAGAACAACTAATCTTTAACTTAGGCACTTAACCCAAAAGTGAAAATGAAAAAATTACCCTTACATGTCAAAATAATACTGGGGCTGGTCGCTGGTGTTGTTTGGGCACTGATCTCTAGTGCCCTCGGTTGGAACGAATTTACGATTACATGGATCGATCCGTTCGGGACGATTTTTATTCGATTGTTGAAGTTTATCGCAGTGCCGTTGGTGCTATTCTCGATCATCAGTGGAGTCGCTGGACTCAGTGATGTATCGAAGCTGGGTAGGTTAGGCGGTAAGACTTTAGGCGCTTATCTTGTCACGACGATCGTCGCGGTAGGGATAGGGTTGGTACTGGTGAATATAGTCAAGCCTGGTGCCTTCATGGACGATGAGCAGCGTTTAAAAAACCGTATCGCTTATGAGATGTGGCTCAAGGACAACGCTATGAGTCCAAAAGATGGTGAGTGGTATATCAATATGCCTGAGAACTCACATCTGATAGATGAAAGCATGAACAATCAGATCGCTGTAGAAGATCTGAAAGAAGTAGAGAAAAAGATGGCTCTGGCCAAAGCACAAAAGGATGCTAGTCCGCTACAGTTCATTGTAGATATGGTACCTGAGAATATTGTGATGTCCATCTCCAACAATAAGTTGATGCTACAGGTGATTTTCTTTGCAATCTTTTTTGGGATCACGATCGTGATCATCCCTCGAGAGAAGTCTCAGCCAGTTGTCGACTTCATCGAAGGGCTCAATGCTATTTTTCTCAAGATGGTAGATATGGTGATGCAAGCAGCCCCTGTGTTTGTATTTGCGCTGTTGGCTGGAGTGATTGCTAAGATGGCAGATACACCTGCGGAGGTATTGGAGATCTTCCTAGGATTAGGGTCATATTCGTTGACATTGCTGGCAGGATTGGCATTCATGGTATTTGTGTTTTATCCAGTATTACTTAAAATTTTCGTCCACAAGATCAGTTACAAAGAATTGTTCAAAAACATCAGCCCGGCGCAGTTCTTGGCTTTTTCTACCAGTTCTAGTGCAGCGACCTTGCCTGTAACGATGGAGTGTGTGGAGGAGAACATGGGAGTACCGCGTAACGTGACCAGCTTTGTATTGCCAATCGGCGCAACGGTCAACATGGACGGGACGAGCCTGTATCAGGCAGTGGCAGTAGTGTTCTTGGCGCAGCTGCACATGGTGGATTTGACCGTGGCACAGCAGTTGACTATCGTACTCACTGCTACGCTTGCTTCGATAGGAGCGGCAGCTACTCCGAGTGCAGGGTTGGTGATGATGATCATCGTACTACAGTCGGTGGGTTTGAATCCTGCGTGGGTAGCGATTATTTTCCCAGTAGATCGTATTTTGGATATGTGCCGTACAGTCGTCAATGTGACAGGTGATGCGACCGTATGTTCATTGATCGCAAAATCTGAAGGGGAGCTGGAAAAGTATTCCTAATCAACCCAACCAATTTATGTGCTTCACGTCCTAAGTGATGTGGAGCAATTCCACTAGTTTTGCAAAAGAAGAAAAGATACAATCATGGAAGACGGAGTAAAAAACGCACCAGCAACGATATACCTAGAGTCAAACCCAAACCCAAACACACTCAAGTTTGTGGTCAATTATTTTTTGATTCCAGAGGGAATGAATTTTGACTATCCGACAGTGGAGTCAGCGACCAATTCTACACTAGCACAGGAGCTATTTACCTTCCCGTTCGTCAAGGGCGTGTTCGTGATGAGCAATTTTGTTACTGTCACGAAGGATGCTGAGACAGACTGGGCAGAGGTACAAAACGGGATAAGAGACCACATCAAAGGTTATTTGGATTCAGGACAGTCAGCTGTAGACCTATCCAAGGCGTATGAACAAGCGCAGACGGAGGAGCAGGCAGCAGCACCCGTATCAGCACTCGATGAGAACATCAAAGGTATCCTCGATGAGTATATTCGTCCAGCGGTAGAGCAGGATGGGGGGGCGATCAGCTTTCATTCGTACCAAGATGGTGTAGTGAAAGTGGTCTTGCAGGGATCATGCAGTGGATGCCCATCGTCTACGCTGACATTGAAAGCAGGGATCGAAAACCTACTAAAGAGAATGGTACCAGAGGTAAAAGAAGTAGAAGCGATCAACGGATAACATCAGTTGTCTTTAAAGAAAATAGAAAAAGCCCTTCATCGAAGGGCTTTTTTGTTTTGTAAGGCTCATCAGACTCAAGGGTTCTCTACGATCAGATTGTTGGTGGCGCTTTCTCCACTAGGGATAGGCCAGATGTAGTTGCTGGCTCCTGGGTTGACAGCAGGAGCTGTGCCGATCGCACCTACTTTTGCGGGTAGCGTAAGCCCCCTCCGCTGTAAGTCCCCCAACCTGTGTCCTTCGCCGACTAGCTCAATTCTCCTTTCGTTCCATATCGTGTTGAGCAAGGCGTCAGTAGTATTGACCGCTGCATCGGCAAATACATGGCTGGGGTTGGCTCGGTTTCTTACCGCTTGCAGGAGTTGTGCGCCTAGGGTCAGATCGCCCGTGTTGGCTGCTGCTTCGGCATAGTTTAGCATAATCTCGGCGTAGCGAATGACAGGTACATAATCCCTAAAAGGGGCAACGGTAATGGAGAACTTTGTTAACACTTTTTGGTTATTGGCATTGGTCGTGACGAGCAAGGAACGACTGTCTTCTGGACTGTTGAGTGCTGGATCACTGGCTATGCCCGCGGCTGCCATGAATATGATGGGTTGACCTAGATAGTTGAAAGCCAACGAACTCTGGGTCGGGGGTGTTTCTGTGGTAGAATTAATAAAGGGTATCGAGAATATGGCTTCTGGACCTGTATAGCTACCACCAAACACTGTGGCGATATCGGTTTCTAACTCATGCGTAATCGTGCTAGTCACATACTGATAGGGCATGGTGCTAGGGACAAGTTTTGAAGATTCCGAGACGACATTTGGGTAGTCCCCTTGTAGCAGGTAGACCCTAGATTTCAAAGCAATGGCGGTAGCTTTGTGCGCCCTGGAGGTATTGAGCAAGGCTGTGGGATAGGATTCTGGCAATTCCGTTTCTGCTTCGTCTAAGTCTTGGAGGATTTGATCATAGACTTCTGCGACGGTGCTTCGCGCGAGGTTGTTGTGTCCGGAGGTTCTAATGGGCGACAAGCGAAGCGGTACGCCCAATCCATCTGGATCATAAGTATAAGGCCGAGCGTAGGTCTGTACCAAACACAAGTAACTCAACGCTCTTACATATTTGGCCTCTGCCCTATAAAAGGTACTCGTTTCTTCTGTGATCACGTCCGTATCTTCTAGTGCACTGAGGAGGATGTTGGCGGAATTGATAGCGGTATAGGCAGCCGACCATACGTTGTTGGCAAAGTCATTGGTAGAAGCGACACTTTGATTCCAGACAGCCGATCCTGCTGCGGCATTGCCATCATTTTGTCCAAACTCATCTGCTCTCTGCTCATTGAAGACGATGTATCTGCCACCATACAGGGTCGGGTTTTGCAGTTGTCTGTACAGGTTATTGACTTGAGCGAGTATTTTTCCTTCCGTACTGAAAGCTTCGGATTCTTCAATGGCTGTTTGAGGTACAGTGTCCAAAAAATCATCGTTGCAAGCAGACAATCCCAAGAAGGGAATGAAGCTTACAACTATTACTTTCCAATTGAACCCTGTCTTATATGTACTATTCATTATTTTATCTGTTAAGCTCATAGTGTATCAAAATTGTACGTTCAGACCGACTGTGAAAACTCTAGCTGTGGGTGGGACATTCTGGTCTTTGCCTGAGTTGATGGAGTTTCCATTGATGGATATTTCAGGATCTGAGCCTCTGTAATTGGTGATGGTAAATACGTTAGAGGACTGGACGTATAGATAAGCATTGTCAATCGTCCCGCTCAAAAAGGAATGGTGTACAGGGACATGGTATCCCAAAGAAAGATTCTTCAACTTCATATAGGCGCCACTTTCTACTTTGGTACTGCTGCTAAAGGAGAACCCTGCTGATACATTGTCTCCATAATATAGCTTTTGGATTTCGGTGACTTGGCCAGGGGTCGTCCACCTGTCTTTGATGAAGGTGCCATTGTTGAAATACCTTTGGTCAGAATTGGTGGCTCTGGTGCCATTGTACAGCTTGTTGCCCCCGACAAAGGTGAAGTTGATGTTCAAATCGAAGTTTTTGTAGGTGAAGGAATTGTTGATCCCTCCATACACCGTAGGTAGGGAAGGCCCTTGGATCACGCCATCCTTATAGTTGTCGATCGCAGGCGCTTCTGATCCATCGAGATATGTCCATTTTGGGGAGCCGATATGATTGTATTGTACCGTATTGCCCTCACTGTTGACGAACATCATTTGTCCGTTGTCTGGGTTGACCCCAGCACAGGGAACAGCAAACAATGACCCCACCGAGTAGCCTACACGGGTCATGTTTTGCACACCAAATACACTCGGAACGAACACATCGCTGACCAGCTCGGTCACTTTGTTCTCCAGGGTAGATAGATTAAAACTGGCATTCCATCCGAAATCAGACTGCTTGATGATCAGCGCACTGATGTTCAATTCAATTCCTTTGTTGTACATGCTACCAACATTGGCGTTGATATAATTGTTGGGCAAGCCCGCCGACAATGCCTGAGGGGCTTGTAGTATGAGTCCGTCTACGAGGTTTTTATAGTAATCAAATTCGATATTCACCCTGTTGTTCAGCAAAGAGGCATTGAACCCAATGTCCATCTTGGTGCTTTTTTCCCATTTCAAATCTGGGTTAGCAGTCTGCGAGTAGCCCAGTGTGGAGGAGCCGCCATAGGTAGATGAGCTGTAGGTACCGATGGACGCATAGTCGCCAATTTCGCTGTTGCCTACGATTCCATAACTACCTCTTATTTTTAGTTTGGTGAGGACGGTTGCCAGTGCGGACGTTTTATAAAAACTTTCTTGATCCACATTCCATCCCAGCGAACCACTGCCGAAGTTCCCATATTTGTTGTCTTCTGCTAATGCAGATAATCCGTCTCTTCGGAAATTGACACTCACAAGGTATTTTTTTTTGTAGTCATAGTTGACAGAGGCGAAATAGGACAGTAGTCCATTGACGCCATATTGATTTCCCGAGGGGGAAATGTTTTTGTATACGCCTTGGTAGAGCGTATAGCTCGGGTCGGTCAGGTTGCTTTGTTGTGCTCCCCAACCGTCGATGGTCGTTGTGATTTTTTCATGTCCTACCAATGCGTTGATGGCGTGTTTGTCATGAATGTTGAGACGGTAGATCAAGGAGTTGACAAAGTCGATGCGAGAGAATTTGGTTGTCGAATTGGTGGCCACTCCATTGGCAGATGCACCGCCACCATTCAAGGGATTCAGGAATGATTTGTTTTCTGCTTGTAAGAAATTGGCTCCTAGGCTGGTTCTAAAAGTCAAATTTTTCAATACTTCGAGTTCACCAAATACATTGCCTATCAGTGAGTTGTTGTCAGAGGTGTTTTTGTCTTCGTAGATGGTAGCGGCGAGATTGTATGCATTGATCGAACCGACCAGGCTGGGGTCATTGGCACCATAGCCTACGCTGTTGCCATTTTGGATGCTGTACGAGCCGTCTTCGTTGTAGACGGGTACGTTTGGCGGCAATACGTATGTCATCCTACCCAGCCCTTCGTTGGTGATGTACTCGGTATTGTAGGCAGAGGAGGACATAGAGTTACTCGAAATAGCGCCTGTATTTGGAGCGGTATTTTTGGACTTGTTCATGGAGACATTGGTGCCAATCTTGATCCTTTTATTCAATTGATGATCTATGTTGATTCTTGCCGAAAAGCGCTCAAAATTGTTGGTCTTTATAAAGCTGTTTTGGTTGAGATAGCCCATCGATAGGTAATACCGTGTAGAATCATGTGCGCCAGAGATACTTACATGATGACTTTGTGACAGCCCGGGTTCGTAGGCCACATCATACCAGTTCGTATCGACTGTGCTGCCATCGGGATTTTGCATCAGAGCAAACCCGGGTTCTTTGCCCGCATTTACCATGGCTTCATTCTTGATCATCACATAGTCTTCGGCACTGAGGAGCTCGGGCAGGTTGTAGGGTGTGCTGACGCTAAACCAAGTGTCATAATTGACCTTTGTCTTGCCACGGCCTTTTTTGGTGGTGATGACCATGACGCCATTGGCAGCTCTAGAGCCATAGATAGCAGCCGCAGCGGCATCTTTCAATACGTCTATCGATTCGATATCATTGGGGTTGATATCCGAAAGCGGATTGTTACCAATCAACCCACCAATGGATCCTACAAAAACAGTGACCCCATCGATCACCACCAATGGATACAAACCAGAGGTGATCGTGTTGATGCCTCTCACTCTCATGACGGGCGCGTTGTTGAGCACACTGGAGGATTGTACAATGTCAACACCTGTCGCCTGCCCGCCCAACAGTTGATCAAAACTAGTGGTCGGCCTATTTTGCATTTGATCCATAGAGACCCTCGACACAGATCCAGAAAACTCACTCTTCCTTCGTGTATCGTATCCACTAGATACCAATATCTCCTCCAGTTGAATCGCGGATTCTTGCATGCTGATGGTCAAGGGATCGAAGGAGTTGATCGAAATGTACTTCTCTTGATACCCGATATAACTCGCCGTGATGAGGAAGGGCAACCCCTTGTCAGCGGGTAGTCTAAATTCTCCCTTTTCGTCCGTCACCGCACCAATGCTAGTGCCCTCGATCTTTATGTTGACGTTGGACAAGGGGAGATCATTGGATGCGTCTATCACCCTGCCTGAGAGAATGGACTGTTGTGCATAGGAGGAGAAACCTAAGAAGGTAAGGCAGAGCAGGCCTAGGGTCATTATGAGCATACCCTTTGACTTACTTCGAGTGATTGATGTAAAAATTCTTTGTAAAGTTTGTGCCATATAGCTGAACTGAAATAACGTAGATGCTTTTTAATTTTTCTCTGAACCCACACGTCCCTGTTTTGCTTTATCGAAAACAAACGAAGTTGATGTCTCCTTGATCTTGTATGGATTAAAGGTCAATGATATACAATGGAGGGAAGTCAATCTTAGATAAAGGATGAATGAACCGATTTGATGGATGGGAGGATGGTTTTGATAAATGAGCTGGAGAGATGAACAAAATCACCGTGCTATCCGCCGGACTTTGCTTGCTCTCCGATGTAAGCTTACATCAGGTGTCAAGTAAGCTTACTTGGAGGCTCAGGTAAGCTTACCTAGAGGCTCATGTAAGCTTACCTGAAGAGTCACATAAGCTTACATGGAGATTATAGTAAGCTTAGTTCAGCATGTTGCCCCCTAAATTATTGAAAAGCCCTTGTTTTAAGACGGGAAGGGACTGACTCTACGACCTTGCTGGGATATAACTCGTTACGAGCCACAGAAATTTACACCCATGTAGCAGTCAAAGGTTTGGCAACCATAAAAAATCTACTAACCGGAGTTCGATGCTTAAAGAAGGCTCATGAGCTAGAACAGGGTAAAATAAAATGACCTTTGATAAAAAGTGCAGAAAAACCCTTCAAGGGTTCTCTTTCCATAGCATGGAGCAAAACGAATGATGTACTAATCCCTTCAAAAAAGCCCTTGAAGGGATATTCAAAATCGTAGCAAGAGCAGCCTCAATAGCCAGAATTCGCAAGCCCCATACTTTCCTCCTTTCTTTTTCAGGCATTTGCTAGAGTCCGGCAAAGACTTGCGCTACATTCAGACCTTGCTGGGGCACAACTCGTTACGAGCTACAGAAATTTACACCCATGTAGTAGTCAAAGGTTTGGCAACCATAAAAAATCGACTAGATTTAGCAAAGATACATTGCGGATATGTGACATGGTGTCACGTGTTATGTGTAACTACTTATTGTTTGGTTTGTTATTTGGGAAAAGCGATTTAACAACAACGAGATAGTATGTCAAAATAGTAATGCTTAACGTTCCAATTGTTGCGAGATATTCTGTTTCTGAAAAATGAAACGTTTCATAAAACCCTTTAACCACTATAAAAGCTCCAATAAAAGCTGCCCACCCCAACGAAAACCAAAATGATCTGTTTGCGTTTTTTCGTCTCAAATCTCGCTCAGATTCTTTATCCTTTTTGTTTAACCTGAAAGTTTCATGGGTAATCCAATCAGATAAAGTTTCTAGCTTTCCACTAAACAACTCTAATTGCTCTTGCTGACTTTTTTCGTCAATTTTTATATCCTGAGTCGATGAGGCTGAGCTAAAGTAATCCTTTGCATTATCAAGCGGGTTGTTGCTCATCCATCTTTTTATTAATAAGATTACTATAGTAATCTGCAATTATATCGTTTGGTATATCAACATTGTGTTGACCATTGAACACTTGTGACCAAGGAGAACCTTCGGTATGTGTTAATGCACTAAGTTTCGTGCCTGAAAAGCTTTTATACGCATTCCACAATAGGCTAATGAACTCTTCATCCTTCTCATTAAGATTTTTCTCACTATACAAATCCATTAATTCTATATCTACAGAACTAGCGCCAAATCTTTTTATTACGCCATAAAGCTCTGGTATTACAGGGCCATATTTCCACGCCTGAACCCTGTTCTGAATTAGAGGTTTGTTGAAAAAACCAAGATAATAACCATGAGCAATGTATGTTAGCTTTAATAACTTCATAGTATCTATACCAAGTCCTTCCTTGGAGGCAAGCTTTATAAAGCTCTTGGATATATCGAAACAGTTATACATTGAATTAGTAATTACCTTGTTTGCCGTAAATAAACGAAATATTATTGAGTATTGAAAAATACACTTAACAATAGATATAGTGTATGTCCATATCTTGTTGAGTAAATACATACGATTCTCTTGCTCTTGCGTTGTGGACGTATGTTATATCTGGTCGTTATATGCAAAAAGAAAGATGACTTTACAATGAAAATTATTAAGAATACACAAATTATAATTTCATGTATATGGCTAAGTGCATGTGCTTTAAAGCCTGCAACTTCTACTAAGAACGGAGATGCCAGGGATTATAAATATGCCTACATTTCACAAACAAACAGCCTGACATCAAGTACGGGTGTAAGCGTAGATGGCAATTACTACTCAACAAGTAAAAGCGTCAACCCAAGAGATATAATATCAGGAATTTTAGCGAAAGAAGGGTTCGTTTTGTTAACAGAACTAAGAAAAGAAAAAGCAAGTGAAACATTGATTGTTAATTATGGAGAAAGCGGTAGAAGAAATACAGGAATGGGCAGTTATGCCATCGAGGTAACCATTCAATTTATTTCATCAGAATCATCTGAACTAATCTCATCCTGTACAGCTGAAGGACGTGGAGAAACAGAGGCAGACGATATTAGAAAAGCAATATCTAGATGTCTAAACGCTCTTATTTTGGAATGAACAAATAAAACGCACATAACTTTACCTACCACTCCATGGTGACTACTGCTAGAGTCGAGTGTGCAGGTTTCTACCAGCACTGGAAAATCTTCGCTTTTCCTCACATGGGTCAAAAAAGGTAGTGATGAAAATTGAAGATTTTCCTATTTTGTATCCGAAACAAAATACACGTCAAGTACCACAGAGGGTAGCTGGGCGATATCTATGCGGCATAAAAGGTGCTAACATATGCTATGAATGGGTTTCATCTGTCAGGATATTTTGGTGAGGATGCCAAAGTTTGCCACAGGTTTTAAATTTAAATCAAGGCGTGGCTATGTTCGAGATGAGAGGTTAGTGAAGTAAACAGGTTACTTCAAGTAACCTGTTTACTATGCAAAGTTGTCTTTAGGTATCGTATTCAGTACACCTTTATATCATTTTACGGCATATAGCCTTTGCAGGCCAGCATAGTTTCTGGCACTAGCTGTAAGCGCAACCTACTTACACCCACTCAAACTCAAACAAATCAGCCAAATGTGCTTTTATTTTTAGCTCGACTTCTTTGATGTCGAGTTGTCTGCCGAGTTCTTGGGCTAGAGAGGTGACGGCCTTGTCATCGATTCCACAGGGGACAATATTGCCGAAGTAGTTGAGGTCAGTATTGACATTGAAGGCAAAGCCGTGCATCGTGATCCATCGGCTGGCTTTCACGCCTAGTGCACAGATTTTCCTTGCCTTGGTTTCATCATCTCCATCTATCCATACCCCAGTTAGTCCTTCTATTCTTCCCGCTGTGACACCATAGTCCGTACAGGTCATGATGACGGCTTCTTCGAGTAGTCGGAGGTATTGGTGTATATCGGTGAAGAAGTTGTCCAGGTCCAAAATCGGGTAGCCTACGATCTGTCCAGGGCCATGATAGGTGATGTCTCCTCCTCGGTTGATTTTGTAGAAGGTGGCATGTTTCTGTCCCAGTCCTTCTTGATCTAGAAGCAAGTTTTCTTCACGCCCTGATTTGCCGAGTGTATAGACATGTGGGTGCTGGCAGAAGATCAGATAATTAGGCGTTGGGTTTTGATCTGTCGTAGGTAGTTTTCTGTTTTGGATTTTGAGATCAACCGTTTTTTTGAACAGTTTTTCTTGGTAGTCCCAGGCCTCTTGGTAGTCTATCAGTCCTAGGTCGACGAACTGCGTCTGTTTGTTGAGCAAGTGGTTCATGGTGTGGCTAAAAAGACTACTCTTTCTCTCGTTTTTTGAGCGACTTGATAAAGGTGCTCCACGCGAAGGGATTGAGTAGAGAGATGGAGTTGGGCTGGAACTTGTGGTTGTAGGCAGATGCCTGCTGTGCCATGTAGTACTGGTGATTGCCTTCTGCACCCATCGATAGTCCGTTGGAGTAGTTCCTGATGTTGCTGCGGTTGGTGTTGCGGCGCATGTTGTTTATATCGTACTGGTTAGGTAGTTCGAGTGCTAGGATGGCTTCTTTGAACATCTCTTCGCTGGGAAATGGGTACACTTCGAGTTCGTCGAGGTAGGTCGTGTCTTGTTTTAGCGTGATGACGACCGTATAGCTATCTCGGTCACTGGATAGTCGGGGGACTCTGATTTTTTGTTTCTCAAAACTCACCGCACTGACGATGAGGCTGTCCCCTTCTAATACCGCCATGGAGAAGTAGCCATAGGGATTTGTAGTAGTACCACGGCCGCTTTTGGGGGCATAGATATGAACACCAGGGATGCCGATCGTGGCATCTTGATCCACGACTATTCCCGAAAACTGAACGACTTTATTGTCCGTCTGGGCATGGCAGGTTTCTGATGCTGAGATCAAAATGAGTGTGGTCAATATCGTGGCTATGAAAAGCTTCAAGGGTTTTGTTTTATTTAATGCTAATTTGCGTGAGAAAGTTTTCCTACGCGGTAAAATTACTAAATAATTAGTGAAATGACTGGCCGCAGCAGGATGTGTGAAACCAAAAGTCGGCTTGTATGAAGCTCAAAAATTTTAATCTTCAGTATGGCTCCCAGATTTTTAAATCCTTCTCGGATGAGGCCAGAATCAGAATCATGTCGTTGCTTTTCAATCACGAAGAGTTATGCATCTCGGATATTGAGCATATTTTAGACTTCACCCAGACCAAAACCTCCCGACACATCACTTACCTAAAAAATGCAGGTCTATTATCGTATCGCAAGGTAGATCAGTGGGTGTTCTATGAGATCAAAGAGGAGGTCATGGGGATGGTCGCGCAGATATTTAAGTTTCTAAACAAAGACGCCCAGTTGCAAAAAGACGATGAGGTCTATCAGGTGCTCAAGTCCAATAGAGAACTGGCTGTCAACAAAATTCACAAACCGCTTTGAGTAAGACGTATAAGTATGTTTTTTTTGATCTGGATCATACGCTCTGGGATTTTGATGCCAATGCAGAGGCCGTGCTTCGGGATTTGTATGTGTTGCATGATTTGGCAGGGGTAGGGATCGTTTCGGAGGATTCGTTTATTCGGGACTTCTTCGAGACCAATGCAGGCCTTTGGGCACAGTACAATGTAGGTCAGATCGATAAGTTTTATCTTCGAAATCAGCGTTTCCGTTTGATCTTTGAGGCAGCTGGGGCTATTATGAATTTGGTCTCCGATGAGTACCTCAAAGAGTTCAATAAGCAATTTTTGCACAATTGCCCAAGACAAACACGCCTCATGGATGGTACGATAGAGGTGCTAGAGGCGCTGCATGCGAAGTACCCGATGCACATCATCACCAATGGGTTCGAGGAAGTACAGTCACACAAGATGGAGTGCTCGAAGATTGCCAAGTATTTTGATCGTGTGATTACTTCTGAAAAGGCAGGGTTTAAGAAACCTTTCGCAGGCATATTTAATTACGCGATGAAATGGACAGGTGCCAATGCTGCTGAGTCCATCATGATCGGGGACAATCTGGATGCCGATATCAAAGGAGCCAGAGACTATGGGATGGATCAAGTATTTTTTAATCCCGACGGAAACCTACATAGCGAGGAAGTCACCTACGAGATCAGAAACCTGCGGGAGCTGCTGGAGATATTGTAGGGGTGTTAAAACTGGTTAAAAACCGTTTGGGCTGCTAGAAGTTACGGTAATTTTGATCTCGATGACTAGAATTAAAATTAGTTGGTTAGTATTCGCGATGGGAGTTTCTCTCATTGGGTTGGTCGTGTTTCAGATCTCTTGGATAGACAATGTGATATCCTCCAATGAGCAGGCCTTCAAAAATAGCGTGCAAAATGCGCTGCAAAGTGTCGCTTCCAAACTCGAAAAGCGGGAAGCACTCGAAGTGACCGTTGATAATTTTCACACAGACTTTATCTATAAGAGTTTAGCCAATGTGGATAGCAATCGGGTAGAGCTGATAGAAAGTACTTTCGAGAAGAAAATCGTAGAGATACAGGACCTAGTGCAGGACTCTAGTAGTCGGCCAGAGTGGATGAGTTTTTATTTTAACTCCAATGATGAACCCGATGGATTGAAAAACACGGCAGTGTCTATCTCCGCAGACATATCTCCCGATCACAACAAAGTAGTATACCTGGGAAATGATAACGACTCTACGGCTACCGTCAAGCTGCAGTATGAAAAGCGCTTGCGGCAGGTGGCCAAGAAAACCGAATATGTGCAGCTTGCTCTCCGAGAGCTTTTCACGGGCAAGAAAAAATTGTCCGATAGAATCAGTAATAGCAACTTAGACTCGTTGATCACCAGTGGCTTGGCCGACAATGGGATCGAACTGGAGTTTGACTATGCTGTGTTCGATCCAGTAGAGGGAGCAGTTTTTCCGAGGGATGCTGCACCAGAGGTGATGGTGTCTGACCTGAAGGCTACTTTATACCCGAATGATGTGATAGGAGAGGTCGGTTATCTGTATGTGAGTTTTCCTAAACAGGAGCGGTACATACTGAGCCAAGTCTGGTTTACGCTGCTCTCTTCACTCTTTTTTATTTTGATTGTTTTGTTCTGTTTTGGCTATGCCGTGAGAACTATTTATTTGCAGAAGCAACTTTCTGAGATAAAAAGTGATTTCATTAATAATATGACGCACGAACTCAAAACCCCAATCTCTACTGTGGCACTGGCTTGCGAAGCACTCCGTGACAAAGAGATTCAGAGTACAGGCGCATTGATGGGTAGATATCTCGGGATAATAGATGATGAAAATAAGCGATTAGGAGCGCAGGTGGAGAAAGTGCTTCAGATGGCAGTGATAGATCGAAATGATTTTAAGCTGAAGTTAGAACCAGTCAACGTGCACGAAATCATCGAAAATGCATTGGACAAAGTAGCACTACAGGTGGCAGGCAAGGAAGGGCGCATAGAGAAAGAGTTACTAGCCGTTCATCAGAACTTGACAGCTGACCGTGTACATTTGACCAACATCATCTTCAATCTGTTGGACAATGCCAACAAGTATTCTAAGGATGCGCCGGACATTAAGGTGACGACCAAGGATACCCGTAGTGGGATTGTGATTCGGGTGATCGATCATGGGATAGGGATCTCTAGAGAAGGTGTTAAACGTGTCTTTGAGAAGTTTTACCGCGTACCGACGGGCAACCTTCATGATGTCAAAGGTTTCGGGTTAGGCTTGTCCTATGTCAAGAGTATGGTCGAGGCTCATGGTGGTCAGATATCCGTGCACAGTGAGCTGAAAAAGGGGAGTGAGTTTGAGGTGTTTTTTCCTTATGAACTTAAAAACAAAACAGAATGACTAGAATATTGGTAGTAGAGGATGATCCTAATCTAGGACAGATACTTAGCGAGTACCTCCAACTCAAGGGCTTTGTGACAACCCTATGCACAGATGGCGAAAAGGGCTTTGAGAAGTTTAAAACTGAGAAATATGATTTTTGTATCCTAGACGTCATGATGCCCAAAAAGGATGGGTTCACGTTGGCTAAGGAAATTAGAGAAATTGATAAGACGATTCCAGTGATTTTCCTCACAGCGAAATCAATGAAAGAGGACACGATCGAAGGATTGAAAATCGGTGCGGATGACTATCTGACCAAGCCGTTTAGCATGGAGGAACTGATACTCCGTGTGCAAGCCATATTGCGAAGGTCAGGAGCTAAGTCGGATCAATCGAATACGATCAATAGATTCGAGCTGGGAGGATTGACTTTTCACTATGATAGAAGTCTACTCGAACGCCCTTCTGGAGATGTCAAGTTGACCTCTAGGGAAAATGAACTGCTAAAGATGCTCTGTGATCACATGAACCAGACGATGGAGCGTAATGCAGCGTTAAATGCGATCTGGAAGGACGATAGCTATTTCAATGCACGTAGTATGGATGTCTATATTGCGAAGCTGCGCAAGTACCTCAAAGAGGAAGAGCAGGTGCATATCCTGACAGTTCATGGTCAGGGATTTAAGCTTGTCAAAGTTGAGTAAATATCGTATATTTTGGTTATCTCTGTGATCCAAAAGAGATTTACATTAAACAACAACCATTATGCAACTTGTCCCCTCCATAGCCATCAAAGATGGAAAGGTGGTTCGTCTCACCAAGGGCGATTTTTCTCAACCCACAGTATATGACCAGAACCCTATAGATCTAGCGAAGCAGTTTCAGGATCATGGTGTCAAGCGTCTCCATATGGTCGACCTAGATGGAGCGAAAAAAGGAAAAATTATTAACTACCATATCCTCGAAGCAGTCGTCGGTCATACCGAACTGGCAGTCAATTTTACAGGAGGGGTTCACACGGATGGTGATATCACTAAGGTTTTCGAGTGTGGAGCGGAGAGTGTGACTTGTGCGACGATGGCAGCCTATTCTAGAGACCTGTTTGCGGCGTGGATCATGTCCTATGGCAGAGACAAAATTGCCTTAGCGGCAGATTGTCTAGATGGAAAAATCCGAATAGGTGGTTGGCAGAAAGATACTGAGCTTGATATTTTCAATCATATAGACTACTTCTATCAGCGGGGATTGAAATACGTCAAAACGACTGATATAGCTAAAGAGGGCGTACTCAAAGGGCCTTCCTTCGTTCTCTACGAGCAGATTTTAGAGAAATACCCAGGTGTGTTTTTGTTTGCTAGTGGAGGTATTCGAAGTATGAAGGATATCGAAAAGCTAGACAAGTTGGGTGTACACGGAGCTATTTTTGGGAAGGCTTTCTACGAAGGCCATATTACGCTCAAGGATATTGAAAAGTTCTCTGCTAAGTAGCAAAGAACTTTTCATGTCGAAACTATTTTTCGGTAAACCCGGGCTTTTCGTTGTAGATAGGACGTGGTTTTTTGACTGGAACGATCCAGTATATTCCATCGCTTTTTTCTACTTTTTCTTTTTTGCCGTATGGGGATGGATGATCTAGGTCATTGCGTCTATCCTCTACGACTTTCTTTCTACCAAAGATGAAATTGATACCGAAACGTAAGTCAAAGGAAGAGGTGTTTGGCACGTCGAAAGAACGAATAATCTGATCACTAGCTAGATATAATTGAACAGCACCTAGTGTAACGGCCGCTCCTAGCCCCATGTCTATACCTTGCTGAGGTTTTCGAATAACGTTGGCGGAGAGAGCTAATATTTGTCCAAATTTTCTTGTGTAGCCTAGTGCATAGTAGAATTGGGTTCGGTCTTGTACGACATGCGTAGCAATAGTGGCAGTGAACATATCTTTGGTCGTTAGATTATAGCTACCACTGGCATAGATGCTGGTGTTGAGACCAGATCTATAGGACTGGTAGGTTGTAGAATCATCCAGCTTGTTGATCAGTGAGTCTTCAAATGCGTCTGCTATGTTATCAACATCTCTTAGTTCTAATCCGCCGAAGACAAAGGACGTGTCAGCAACCCAGTAGTTCTTGGGGTCTGCTTTCCAATTGATGAAGCCTAGATCATTGACGGCTAGAGAAGCGGAGAATTGTTTATTGATTTGCCAATTAAACCCTAGATCCATTCCGAACCCTAAATTGTTATTGAAAGTAGCATAGGATTGTATTTCGTCATCCGAACCATTTTCAAACATATTGATCCCCGAGGTGTTGACTCTAGCGTTGGAGAGTTGAATGTGATGGTTGTAATCATCGTCAATAGAAATACTACCTGAAAAATCTCGATCTGTGATGACACTGACCATTCCGTTGATTAGTTTGGCACGAATACCTATGTCTATTTTTTGTTTGGGAAGTCGTTTCCAAAGGCCAATGCCATATTCTCGGTAGTAGCGAACGTCCGTCATGGTAGTAGAGAGATCGAGCGTTTGCCCTGCATAGTTTTTGTTTCCGTTCCATGCAAAATCTACTAGGTCATCACTGTAAAAAGATCTAGCCGCGATACGCTCTCTTACGAATAGTGAAATAGCGGTGTTGGCACTGGTACGGAATCCTAAGTAGAAAGTAGAGATCTCAGCTTCTGTCAGAACGGAGTTTTTGTCATTGGATAGCTGGACAAGCTTGTCTATATCTAAGGAATCTATGCCTTCTTCTTTTTTGATCGCGTCATTGTAGCTGTATGGTGAGTTGATATCAATCGCGATTCCAGATAAGACGGGAAGCCCAAAAAACACTTTACCTTCTGGTATGAAGGCGGGGTTCATGTTGTTCCCCTGAAAAGTAGTATTCTTGAGATGATAAAGAGAAATACCTGACTGACTATAGCCCAGTCTCGTTAGGCAGAGAGTCAATAGAAGTAGTATATATGGTCGTAAATTCAAGGTCTTAGAGTTCTATGTCAAGCGTGGCTTCTACACCTAAAAATATTTCTAATTTATAGTCAGCGTATATTTTTACAAAGCTGTCGTTGGCCGTGTCATAGCTGCTGATATTAAGTATCAGCCTTAAAGTAGGCTGGTTGTATAGTGCGTCTAGGCCTTCGCCAGATAACCGAATGTGGTCTATGCTTTCGCTTCCGGCTGTTATCTTGCCCCCAGAGGGGATTTCTGGAGATTGGAGGACACTTACGTTTTTTATCTGATAGATGACTGCACTATCAGCATCCAGAAACTGGAGATCTATCGAGCCGTTGAGTGGTAGCTGATTGATGGTTTTGATGCGAAGTGCAATGGAGTCAGCCTGATCAAAATCAAAATCATCTAAGCTGTAGTCAATATGACGCGTGAGATTAGTGAGTTGTAAATCCAGCGGCAACTCTATTTCCATATACGTAGTGGCGGAGCTGTTCGCATCTACGAAATTCCGGTCTTCTGGTGGATTTACGCTAGTGGTGTTCGAATAGTTAGATTGTGCCTCTACTGATACATTAATCACATTGGGACCAATGTTTAATAGCTCACTTAGATTAGAGACGTCATTATTGATGCGAATCGTTGATGTAGCTGAGTTACCTACTGAGTTGATGTTAGGTGCGTTGATGAACTGTGGAGCCTCTGTGACACTACCTGTGAGCGATACTTGATCACCTGCAGTATTGGATGAGATGATGCTAGAGAGGCTTAAACCCATCGGGACGCCAAATGAGTTGTCTACGATTAACCGAATTTCTGGTGATCCAAAACGGATGTCTCCATCTAGTTCATCAAAAAAATCCATTTCGATAGTTTGTGATTGAATCTCAAAATCTTTCTCTCCAAAGTATCCATAGATGGTCTCAAACTCTACGTCAGCAATGTCTATGCGGTATCTGAATTGGTCTGTCTTGGAGACACTACTGCCTGAAGTGATTTTTAGTGTGCCGTTGAATTCGCCTGTGAAGATGTTTTCATTCGCCGCATTCTGAGTGGCTATTGTCTTGTGGTTGGCTAGACTGAGTGTTTGGCTGCCTCCACTGTTAGCGCTTGCAGCACCGCTTAACACGAGCGGTAGACCAGTAGCACGATCTATGATGTCATCGATTACCATTTCGAACTCCATACCTACATTGAAAGTAGACTCATAGGTAATGGAGATACTGCCTGACGCATAGAGCAGTGAGTCTAATTCTTCACCATTCGAGATGGGATAGTTGAACTGAAGATTCTGAGTGAACTTGAAGTCTCCTGCTTCTGAGGAGCTGGCATTGGTGATTTCAATTGGGGACTCAATGAGCCCATTGTTGCTTACATCATCTATAGCTATGATTTCATTCGCGTCACTAAATATCGTGGTGTCTCTATAAACGAGTACAAGAATGCCTGCCTGAGTCGTGTCTACATCTAGCTGTTCATCATCTAAGTCTTCGATTAGTTCAGATGTGGTAAAAGTCGTAGTTCCTAAGGCTAGTACGACATCTCCAGTATAATTGGGTAGTTTGATGTCGTCAAAGGTCAGTTCTTCCGTGCTACATCTCGAAAGCAGTAGTAGGGAGAGAGAACCAATGATGTAGGGGATGAGTTTAGGGTAGTCGTAATGTTTCAACTTCGTCTATTATGAATGTTAAGAATGAAATAGCAGGAGGTGTAAATAGCGTGCGATTAAATTTTTACATTTTAATCGATCACAATATAATTACATCCTTAACCGTAATCCAAGCGTATTATTATTCCCCTTATGTCGAAAGTACAAATACTACAATTGATTAATGGAATCTTCCACTTTTCGCTTTAGTTCTTCTTTGTATTTTGCCAGATTGTCGCCAATCGTGTCGTCATGAGACCCGATGATTTGCGCAGCTAGTATTCCGGCATTTTTAGCACCATCGAGCGCTACTGTAGCGACGGGTACACCACCTGGCATCTGTAGTATAGATAGCACAGAATCCCACCCATCGATCGAGTTGCTAGATTTGACAGGCACACCGATCACTGGTAGAGTAGTGAGTGAAGCGACCATACCTGGTAGGTGTGCCGCGCCACCTGCTCCAGCGATGATGACTTTCAGCCCTTTTGACTTGGCGCTCTCTGCATATTCGACCATGCGGTGTGGCGTGCGGTGTGCTGATACGATGGTGAGATCATATTCTACTCCGAGCTCGGTTAATACCTCTGCGGCTTGCTTCATGATCTTCAAGTCCGACTGGCTACCCATGATGATTCCTACTTGTGCTGACATAGTTTATGCGATTATTTTAATGCTTTCTTTGAGTGCTCTTGCTTTAGTCTTTAGTGCTGTGAGGTCATCACCCACGAGTGTGAGGTGTCCCATTTTTCTAAAGGGCTTGGTTATTTTTTTGCCATAGAGATGGAGGTGCATTCCTGTTATTTCCATGGCTTCTGCTAGGCCTTCGTAGCGCGCATGACCACTGTGGTCAGGGTGTCCGAGTAGGTTGATCATTACGGCACTGCCTTTAACAGATGTGTCGCCCAATGGTAGATTCAGAATGGCTCTGATATGTTGCTCGAACTGTGAGGTGATGTTGCCTTCTATCGTGTGGTGTCCACTGTTGTGTGTACGTGGGGCGCACTCGTTGACCATGAGTCCACCGTCTTTGGTGACGAACATCTCTACGGCTAGCAGTCCCACCATATCAAATTCGGAGATGACTTTTTTTGCCAGTTCACGGGCATTGTTTCGGATGCTGAGATCTATTTCTGAGGGAGAAAACAGAAACTCTACTAGATTTTGCTCTGGATGGTACTCGAGTTCGACAACAGGGAAAGTGGACATTTCACCCTTTTCGTTCCTCGCTACGATCACAGATATCTCTTTTTGATAGTCCACGAACTTTTCCAAAAGGGAGGGTGCTTCAAATCCTTTGTCTAAATCTGCCTCTGTTTTGATGATTTGTACACCCTTGCCGTCATAGCCATCTGTTCGTAGTTTGTTGGCAGCAGGCAATAGGTTTTTGTGTCGTGTTAGTTCTCCTTTTTTTGAGATCAGTACAAAGTCCGATGTGGGGATGTTGTGATCAAGATAGAACTGCTTTTGGAATCCTTTGTCTTTGATGATTTTGAGTACGCTGGGTTGCGGAAAAACTTTTTTTCCTCTCCTTTCCAGCTCTTCTAATGCCTCGATATTTACATTTTCGATCTCCACGGTGATTACATCACAGCCTTCTCCGAAGGCTAATACTTCGTCATAGTTGGTGATGTCGCCGTTGACGAAATGGCTTGCGAGGTTCTTGCAGGGAGCATTAGGGTCTGGATCGATGCATGCTACTTCTAGGTTGAGGTTCATGGCAGATTGGATCATCATGCGACCGAGCTGGCCACCGCCAAGCACGCCTATCGAAATACTGGGATCAAAAGTCATAGTGCAAAATTGTATTCGGCGCAAAAATAGTCAGCTATGAATAAGGATTGTAAGCTTTTCTATTTTTTGATGATCCCCATCTTTCTCATCAGTGCACTGGCGTTGAAACTTCTACAAGGCCCGTCCGTCAATTTATAGTCAAAGGAGATTTCGTCCTCCGACAATTGACTGTTAAAGCTGTAGTTAGTCATACGGTCGATGGCTAGTTCGGCCAGTTCCACGTCGTGGGTAGAGATGAGACCCAAACTGTTAGAAGTGGTGAGTTGTTCGATGAGTGCGGTCGCCCCAGCATGGCGGTCTTTGGTATTGGTACCTTTGAGGATTTCGTCTAGGAGATAAAAGGTAGGGATGTCCTCGTCTATCTGTTCCAACATTTGTTTGATACGACTGATCTCAGCGTAGAATGAGCTGACGCTTTCTTCCAGATTGTCCTGTGTGCGCATGCTGGTGAAGATTTTGAGCGGAGAGAAAGAAAACGACTTTGCAGCGACCGGAGCACCCATTTGGGCCAGTACCAGATTGATGCCTATCGTACGTAGAAAAGTACTCTTGCCAGACATGTTAGAACCAGTGATGAGTGCGAGTTCCCCTCTACCGCTCAGTGTGAAATCATTGGTGATGGCCTCATAACCTCCGATCAGCGGGTGGAGCATGGACTGAGCTTGGACATGGCAGGTCTGTTGCTTAGGAGTAGGAAAGCAATAGTTTTCCTCGGCAAAACTGAATGCCGCTAGATCGGATAATGCTGCGATCTGATCCACACTGTCAAACCAATGCTCGACGTGATTACAATGACGTTGATGCCAAGTCTGGATACGTCGTAGCACGAATAGGTCCAGCATGAATAGCCCGTTGAGCGACTGGTAAAATAGATTGCCACGGTTGGTCAAGAACTGTAGTGAACCCTTAAGTTGCTTGATTTGAGTAGAAGCTTTTTGTCCATCACTCATTTTGGCTTTGAGGGACTGAAGGAGCGGAGCGGTGAATGTTTGCGACTCAATAGATCGTATGACTTCTTCGTAAGCACCGATGATTTTGGAGAAATCCCCGAGACTTTTGGTCAAATTAAGTAGCGGAATAAATAGCAATCTAAGGAATAGGAAATTGACTCCCAGTACTAAGAATAGCCAACGGGAGTCCCAGTCCATGAAGTTGATTAGAACCAGGAAAGCGATCGAAAGAATGGGTAAAGCATACTGTGCAATTTTCCAGATCGATCCATTAAGTACTTGTGTATCTGTGGCGATATCTTGGAGATAGCTTGAGACTGGACGTGCTTTGTTTTTTTGATTGATCTGGGCGTGACTGTGTGCCGTGTGGGTTTGTGTCCAGTCGGTTGCTTCACGTAGCTCTTTGATAGCAGCTTGTCGTTGTGTTATCGTGTCGATATCTGCAGGAGCAGCCATCCATTGGGCTAGTGTCTGTTGACTACCGAGGAACCGGTTGCGACTGATGAGCTGATACAGAGAGTGTGAACCAAATATATCTAAGTCTGGTGCATAGGGATGATGCGTGTCTAGGTATTCTGCTCCATTATGTAGCGATTTGATATTTCTGTGGAGACGAAGTATTTCGTTTTGATTGATCTCAACGAGAAAGCTCAACTGCTGTATTTCTGCTTTGATGCGACTATGTACATTGACCAGAATACCAAAGATCGGGACGTAAGTGATGATTACTCCTATCGCCCAAGCAGTCTCCCGTGAAGAGAAGAGAGCATAGACAACAGCCGCGAAAACCAAAAAACTAAGAATCCGTACCCAACCGACTAAGATTGAGGTTTGCTTTTTCTCATTTTGTTCCTTTTGGAAACGTTCGATTCGGGATTGAAAAAAGACTTCTTTATTGGCTTGTTGCATTATTTGAGTACTTGGTAGACGACTAATGCGCTAAGGTAAGCCAGTCCAGACATGTAAAACAACTGTAGTAGCGGCCACTTGTAGGATTTGGTCTCACGATAGACTACCGCTAGCGTACTCATGCACTGCATCGCAAAGGCATAGAACACCATTAGTGACATGCCTAGTGCAAAGGTGTACATCGGATCGCCAGTATGCGGATTGATTTCGGCTCTCAGTTTTTCTTTGATGGTCGTTTCGCTTTCCTCGTCTGCACCGACACTGTAAATGGTGGCGATCGTACCTACAAATACCTCTCGTGCAGCGAAGGAGGTGATGAGAGCGATACCGATTTTCCAGTCATAGCCGAGTGGAGCGATCGCAGGTTCTATGCTTTTGCCTAAGATACCTGCGTAGGAGTTTTCTAACTTGTAGGCTGAGACGGCATTTTCGAATGCTTGAGAATCTACTGCTAACGATGGCTGCTCCGCTTGGACTGTCGTAGTGGCCTGATCGAATTTATCTCCTGGACCATAAGACGCCAGTACCCATAGGATAATGGAGATGGCCAGAATGATTTTTCCCGCTTCGAACACAAAGGTTCTGCTCTTGCTAAAGATGGTAATCCATACATTTCTCCATTTGGGCCAGCGGTAGACGGGCAGCTCCATGATGAAATAGCTGCGTTCTTTGACCTTCAGTATTTTTTGCATAATGAGTGCGGAGAAAATCGCCCCAAAGAAACCCAGCAAGTACAAAAACATGAGTGTAAGCCCTTGCAGATTGAAGATGCCCAGTACGTGTTTTTCGGGGATTACCAAAGAAATCAATATAGCATAGACGGGTAGTCTGGCCGAACAGCTCATGAATGGCGTGACGAAAATCGTAATAATACGATCTTTCCAACTTTCGATGTTTCGAGTAGCCATGATGGCAGGGATAGCGCAAGCAACGCCCGAGATTAAGGGTACGATACTCTTACCGTTCAAGCCGAATTTACGCATGATTTTGTCCGTCAGGAAGACTACACGTGCCATATATCCAGATTCTTCTAGGATGGCAATGAAACAAAAGAGCAAGGCTATCTGCGGAATGAAAATCACGACTCCTCCTAGTCCGGGGATAATCCCTTCGGCTAATAGATCGGTGAGTACTCCAGGAGGCAACAAATCGTTGGCTAAGCCGCTAAGTTCGGCGAACCCCATGTCTATCCAGTCCATGAATGGGTTTGCCCACTCGAATATCGTCTGAAACATAAGTAGCAGCACCGCCATGAATATGAGATAACCATAGATTTTGTGCGTCAGTATTTTGTCCAGCTTACTGGTTCTGTTTTTGACTACTCCTTCTTGCGATCGAATGACTACTTCTTGTAGTTTTTTACGAATGATTTTGTACCGTTCTACCGTTTCTGTCGTCTGAAACTGACGGTCACAGAAATTGTATTTGACTTTTGCATCTGCTATAAATTGTTTTTCGTCAATGCTGAGAAAAGACTTGCTGTAGGTCTGCTGAGCATACTGATACGCGATGTAGTCATTGCGTAGCTCAAATTTGTCTTTGATGATAGGGATGATCTCAGGAGATAAATCATTGACATCATAGAATGGGACGTGCTCGGGATGTTTTGTGTCTAGTATTGCCTTTTTGAGATCTTCTAGCCCTTCTCCATTTCGTCCGTTGACTGTTATAACGGTCGTGTTGAATTCTTTTTCTAATGCTGAGATATCGATATTTAGCCCTTGCTTGTTGGCGATATCCAGCATCGTCAATACGAGGATGGTAGGCTGTCCGAGATCTTTGATCTCAGAGAATAGCAGTAGGTTTCTTTCGAGGTTGGACGCATCTGCTACTGCAATGATCGTGTCAGGGAAGTCATGGGCATTTTCATCACTAAGAAAGTCAAATACCACGCGCTCGTCCATAGATCGTGGATAGATACTGTATGTGCCAGGGAGGTCTAGTACGTTGACGGGGTTATTGTTGTAACTGTACAGACCAGAGACTTTGTCCATGGTGACACCTGGGAAGTTGCCCACTTTTTGGTTCATCCCCGTCAGTAGGTTGAATACAGATGTTTTGCCCGCGTTAGGATTGCCTACGAGGGCTACATTGATCGTTCTGCTCATGCTATGGATTAAGAAAGAATAATTGTTTTGGCCTCTTCGACTCTCAGCGATAGTGCATAGCCAGATACGTCTACACAGATAGGGTCTCCTAGGGGTGCGGCGAATTTCATGACGATTTCTGTACCGGGTAGGACACCCATTTCCATGAGCTTTAGTGAGATATACTCGTCTGTAAAATCCTTGACCATACCTTTTTGCCCAGGTACTAAATCTGCCGCTGACCGTTCCATTCTTCTTATTTAGAATAATTTTTAATAAGGCAAATCTATCCTTTTTGGGCAAGGGCTGCAAGTAACCGCAGCTGAGATATGTCATCTATGTCTCTTTTGGTGGTTAGGCTCCAAAATGTGCGTAGACGTAAGGAGTGCCAAAATAGGGTGTCGAGAAGACTAGATTTCTCTATGAAAGGGAATCCTTGTATTTTCGTCCTTGATAATCAATAGAATTATGGCCAAAGCAAAAACTGTTTTTTTCTGTCAAAACTGTGGTGCCCAATCTCCCAAATGGGTGGGTAAATGTATGAGTTGCGGTGAATGGAACTCCTATGTCGAGGAGGTGATAGAGTCTTCCGAAAAGAATGCCAAAATATGGACGGATAAGGAAACCAAAGGAGTGCCCAATAAGCCAGTTAAAATCCATGAAGTCAAAACGGAGAAAAGCGAACGCATGGGGACACATGATATCGAGCTTGATCGTGTGCTGGGCGGAGGAATTGTTGCAGGGTCACTGGTATTGGTAGGAGGAGAGCCAGGGATCGGTAAGTCCACCTTGTTTTTGCAGATGGCGCTGATGATGAATGACCGAAAGATACTCTATGTGTCGGGAGAGGAAAGTCCTCAGCAGATCAAGATGCGTGCAGAGCGGATGGCTCCTCTCTCGTCTGACAACTGTTTTCTATTGGCCGAAACTTCTGTGAGTCAGATTTTTCAGCAGGTGAGACAGGTGCAGCCCGATGTACTGATTGTAGATTCGATTCAGACGCTGTATAGTTCGAAGGTAGATAGCTCCGCAGGTAGTGTCAGTCAGGTGAGAGAGTGTACTGGGGAGCTTTTGCAGTTTGCTAAATCTACCGATGTACCGGTGTTTTTGATCGGGCACATCACCAAGGAAGGGACAATTGCAGGGCCAAAAGTACTCGAGCACATGGTGGATACAGTACTTCAGTTCGAAGGAGATAGACACCTAAGTTACCGCATACTGCGAACGATAAAGAACCGCTTTGGGTCTACCTCAGAAATCGGTATCTACGAGATGCTGGGCAATGGTATGCGTCAGGTCACGAATCCATCGGAGATTTTGATCTCAAATAAAGATAATGAATTGAGTGGGGTGACGATAGGGGCATCTATCGAAGGGAATCGCCCGTTGCTAATAGAGACACAGGCACTGGTGAGTACTTCTGCTTATGGTACGCCACAGCGATCTACGACTGGGTATGATGCCAAACGTCTCAATATGCTTTTGGCAGTATTGGAAAAGCGTGGAGGTTTGCGCCTAGGTAATCAGGATGTGTTTTTGAACATTGCTGGGGGATTGAAAATAGATGATCCCGCCCTGGATTTAAGTATTTGCGTTGCGGTGGTGTCGTCGCACGAGGAGCAAATTGTGTCGTCAGATGTGTGCTTTGCAGGAGAGGTAGGGTTAGGAGGAGAGGTACGTGCGGTCAACCGCATAGAGAACCGCATCTCTGAAGCAGAAAAATTAGGCTTCTCGGCGATCTATGTTTCTGCGGTTAATAAAAAATCGTTAGAGCCTGCTAAATACAAAATCAAAATTCATTTTGTGTCCAATATCGTGGAAGTGTTTAAGAGTCTAGCTACCTTAGATTAGCATCCACACCTATTGGTCGATAGGTTATGTGATGAGAGAACAAACAAATTAAACTATGAAAAAATTAATCTACCTAATCGTATTGATGCCGATGCTGTCATGGGCACAAGTCCCCACACTTCAGCAAGAATTTGCAGGTGCTACGGAGTACAATCAAGGACAACTTGTGCAGTTGATCGGTGTGATTCCTGCAGACAAAATGAGTTGGAGAAGTAGTGAAGATGTGCGTAGCGTGTCGGAAGTCATCGCTCATATTGCAGGGACTAATTATATGTTTGGAAGTTTTTTGGGCACTCCTCTGCCTGAAGGAGTCGATTGGCAGTCTATGGAGAAGACATTGACCAAGAAAGAAGATTTACTCAAAGCAATCAATGATTCTTTTGCCTTCATTAACAAAGCATCTGCTGCTGTAGAGAAGGATGATCTATTGACGCAAGTGGAATTGCCTTTCGGTACATTCACTAAGAGAGCGATCATGGGGATTGCTGGAGGCCACTGTTCGGAACACAAAGGGCAATTGATCGCCTATGCTAGATTTATGGAAATCCAGCCGCCATGGAGTGGGATGGAGTAATTTTGTAATGTTTTTGTGAAATGAAAAGAGCCTCATATCATTGATATGAGGCTCTTTTTTTGACTAGTCATGATATTTTATTTTTCTTCTTCCTTCATTTCTCCGAGTACATTGATCTCGGGGATTTCCACGTAATTGAATTCGTAGTTGAAGAATGAGCTTAAATCTTCTCCGGCTTCCTGCATGTCTTCATCACCATCTTCGAAGTACCAGTTGACTTTGACGTTTTTGCCTTTGTCTACCCTGAGGTCGTTTACTTTCTTGAACAGAATGTAAATACACTTAGAGGAACTCGTGTTGAAGTATTCGTAGGCGATATTCAAAGTAAGAGAAGGCGTATCTGCATTCGCAAACTGATCAATGCTTTCGTGGAGATGTTTGTAAAAAGCTAAGGGATTTTCAGGGCTTGATTTCCCTCTAATGTCTAACAATCCTTTTTGTGGATTAAAGTAGATGGATGGCGTGATTCGAGTAGCGCGTATAAAAAATCCTTTCATGGTGAATAAATCTATTTTTCTCTTAAAACTGGTTAATCAAAAATGAAAAATTCCTAGCACATTTAAAATACAGGAATCTCTTAATTGTTGATTTGGAGAGAAGGATTTCATTCTCATTCAAAATACAAGGATTCTAGTAGGTCAAATAGCCGAAAGAATATTTTTCATTCCTGTTGCGGCAGTACAAATTAGGAAAAATTCCTATAACTCCAACTAGTTTTCTGTGTCTTCGTCTAAATCGGAGAAAAATCTATCAGTATCATCTGTGTCTTCGTCATCTCCTCCCTCGTCACCTTCTTCCTCATCGACGTGTCTAGCATTGTATTTAATCACCTTAAACTCTGTGCGACGGTTTTGTTGGTGTTCTATTTCATTCTCGGCATCTTCAACGATTAATTTGGTCTCACCATAGCCTTTGGCTACTATTCTGTCTTTTTCTATGCCTTGTGAGATGATATAATTGACAGCTGATTCAGCTCTACGCTGTGATAGATCCATATTATAGTCATGATCTGCTCGGACATCGGTGTGAGAACTTAGTTCGATGGTGATCTCTGGGTTGTCTTTCATGATCACGACCAGTTTGTCTAGTTCTTTGGCAGCTGCGGGTTTGATATTGGCCTTGTTGAGATCGTAGTAGATGTTGTTGAGAACTATTGGTTTTTCGATCACGATCTGATTGAGAGGCAAATCTTGTTTGAATTCTACATTGGTGACCATTTCGGTGAGTGTGGATTTATCGATGGACTTGCCTATTGTCGAGAAGTCTATTCGGGTGGTGAAGTAGTTTTCTTTTTCGGCGATCAAGTAGTAGTTTTCTTCAGAATATACACGAAAACGATAACGGCCGTCTACCTCTGTGAATTGCTCATCAATGATTCCATCCTCTTCGTCTACGAGTAGGACTTTGGTGTTAGGAAGGGGCTGTAGTTTTTTGTTTTCGTCTGGCGTCAAGGTGCTGCCTGAGAGATAGTAGTTGACGATCTTCAGGTTGGGATCGTCATTGACGAAGGTGTAGATATCGTCATCTCCTTTTCCTCCCTTTCTATTAGAAGTGAAAAAGCCTCTCGATGGATTGAAAAGGTATAAACCAAAATCGTCACTCGAAGAGTTGATTGGTTCGCCGAGGTTTTTTATGATCTCCTTCCCTCCACCACGTGTTGCTTCGAATAGGTCTAGTCCGCCATAGCCTGGTTGTCCGTCGGATGCAAAATAGAGGACACCAGTACCGCCTACATATGGAAATAATTCATTGCCAGGAGTGTTGATGTGAGCGCCCATGTTTCGGACGTCTACCCATCTGCCACGGCGGTTGAGCTTGGCGGTGTAGATGTCTATGCCGCCATAGCCACCTTCTCTATTGGAGGCGAAATAGAGCGTCGTGCCGTCGGCCGTTAGTGCAGGGCACGAGTCCCATGCGTCGCGCTTGTTGATAGATAGTGGTCTGGCTTCACTCCATTTTCCATTTCGATATCGGGTAAAATAGAGGTTGACTTCATTAGTGCCACTGGATTTTCCGCTGTTGGCCTTGGCAAAGATCATGGTTCTTCCATTTTCGGATAGGGTAATAGAGCCTTCGTTGATGTCAGAGGTGTTGATGTTCTCATCGAGTGCTTGTAGCGTTTCTATATCCACTTTTGCGCCCTTGGTGCGGGCACGGTAGATGTCGGTGAACGGCGTGCCTGTTCCTTTGTAGGTTTTGCCGCCGTCTCGGTTAGAGGTGAAATAAAGATATCCATTGTTGTAGACTGGAGAGTACTCCGCATAGGGCGTGTTGATTTCGTCTAGGCTTTTGACACGGAAGTAATTGACCATGCTACGAACTTCTTCCATTCTGTTGAGGTTGTCTAGTTCGTTTTGTGCCCAGATTACTACGTCTTTGTCTTCGCCTTTGTCTAGGTATTGGGTGAGGATTTTTTTAGCTTCAGTCTCTTTACCATTGGACTTGAGGGCTTGGGCATAGTAGTAGTATGCTTTTTCTTCCGCTATGTTATTGTCTATGGCTACCTTATAGTAGGGTTCGGCTTTCTTGAGCTGATTGGACTGACGATACGCCTCAGCAAGGGCGTAGTTGGAGGTGGGGTCGTTGGGCTTGACCGCTTTTTTATATTGGTGTATTGCAGTGCTGAACTCGCCTGCTTCGAAACTCTTGTTAGCCTTTTTGAGCGGGCTACAGGAGACAATGGCTAGGACGGCTAGCCACGAAAGAATGGATATGTACCGATCAATCTTTTTCATCTATCAGTAATCTAGTCAAAGATTTGGGTCTTAAAAATATCTTTTGAGCCAGCTGTCTTCTGCAGGCACGACCCAGTCCTCTTGCAGTCCTTTGATAGTAGGGACTAGATTGTTGAAAGTTAAGGTCTCTCTGTTTATTTTCCCCTTTTGGATGAGTGATTTTATCTCTGTGATGGTGCTCTCGAATACTTCGTCGTTGATGATGAAGCAGACCTGTGACCGATTGAAGAAACTCAGTTTTAGTTTTTGTTCTAATGTTTTGACAAGACCTACAGACGCATCGATAGAGCAACCGCTAGCTTGGTTGAAACTTTCATCCACAGATACGATCAGAAATTTGTTGTGGAGTATTTTAAAACTGCTTTTGAGTGCCGCGCCGTGAGCAGCCCATCCTTCGAGAAAGCGATTAGACTCTTCGGTTATCGTTTGGACATCCTCAGTATTTAAAATCCTGTCTGCTTGATATATCCAGACTCTAGCATTGTCGGGCAATTGATCGAAAGGTACTATCATAAAATTGACTTTTATACTCCTACGAAATGGAGAGGAAAAAGCTACACTTCTTCCTCAACTGTTTCTGCGGGCTCTACCGCTTCTTCTGCTTGTGGGAAAATAACCGACAAAACGATAGACAAGGTCAGCGCTGCTATGATCACGATGAAAGACCAGATCACAGGGATATGAACATGCTCTTCGATCCCCACGAGCTGAAACGCAGACTGAACAAGACTCCATTCTAGAAGCATTTTGGCACCAATAAAGATTAGAACAATGGAAAGTCCTTTTTGCAGCAGGTAAAATTTATCAAGAACATTGGCTAGCAAGAAGAACATCGCTCTGAGTCCCATGACCGCAAAGATATTCGAGGTGTAAATGATGAATTCATTTTGGCTAATCGCAAAGGCTGCAGGAATGGAATCAACTGCAAAGATCAGATCTGTAGATTCGATCAGGAGTACGACTAGGAAAAGTGGTGTGAACCATAACTTTCCTTTCTCTTTGAAAACAAATTTTCCACCTCTTTCATCTTTAGAGATCGGGAGTATTTTTTTAGCCCATCGCAAAAGGATGTTTTTCTCTGGTTCGATATCCATGTCCTCATCTTCATTGAAGATTTTGACACCAGAGTAGATTAGGAATATGCCGAAGATGTATAGAATCCAGTGGAACTCACCTATCAATAATGCACCTAGGAATATAAACACAGCGCGGAAAACGATAGCGCCTAGAATACCCCAAAATAAAATATCATGGTAATATTCGTCCTTGACCTTGAAGTAGCGTAGGATGAGTAGAATGACGAAAATGTTGTCTACGGAAAGCGCTTTTTCCGTCACGTAGGCAGAGAAGTACTCTATGGCATTTTCTGCTCCGCCACCAAAAAAATAGATTAGACCTCCAAAAATGCACGAGATCACAATCCAGAATATAGTCTGCATGAGCGCGTCTTTTTGCGTAATTTTTTTAGGTCCTTTATGAACGAGTCCTAAATCTACGACTAAGAATAGTACGATAACTACCCCAAAAACACCGAACAGAAGAAATTCATTCGTTCCAGAAAAAATATTATTAAGTATAAGGTTCATTCAATCAAGTCGTTAAATGCTGCTTTTGCTAAATTGTCAGAGCCGCAAAGAAAGTCATAATATAGTATAAAATGTCAGATTCAAGCAACACTTTTGACCTCTTTAGATAAGTGATGGTTATCAGGGGGTTAATGTGGTTAATTATTCGACCAACTGCAGGTTGACCAGATGGTTGTAGGTGCTGTTCGGGTTAGAGAGTAGGCTGTCATGTGTGCCTGATTCTGCAATCTGCCCATGTTCTAGTACGAATATTTGATCTACAGCCTTGATCGTAGCGAGACGATGTGCAATGATGAGTGTCGTCCGCTCTTTCATCAGTTCATTGAATGCCTGCTGGACCAGATTTTCCGACTCGGCATCTAGTGAGCTGGTCGCTTCATCCAATATCAAGATGGATGGATTTTTAAGGATGGTTCGAGCGATCGCAATTCTTTGTCTTTGTCCGCCAGATAGTTTGACGCCTCGTTCGCCTACTAGGGTGTCGAGTCCCTCAGGGAAGGATTGGATAAAATCCATCGCGTGAGCCTTTCGTGCAGCAGCGATAACCTCTTCTTCGCTAGCTGCTGGGTTGCCATAGGCGATGTTTTCGCGGATGCTCCCACCAAAGAGAATGATTTCTTGAGGAACCATACCTATACTATCTCTGAGGTCTTTGAGACTGTATTCTTTGATTTCTTTGCCATCCACAGCGATGGTGCCCTCATAGCCGTTGTATAGTCTCATGAGGAGTTGAGCGATGGTAGTTTTACCTGCGCCACTTTTCCCAACAAGGGCGACCTTCTGCCCTTGTTTGATTTGAAGTGACAGCCTATTCAGTACTTGGATGTCTTGGCGGCTTTCGTAAGCAAATGATACTTGATCGAATGTTATGGCGCCTTTGATAGGGGTGCTAACGGTCGTTGTACTGTCGGTTTCAGATTCTTCGTCCTGAATCTCCAGTACTCTCTCAGAGGCACCAATGGCACGCTGAATCTGACCAAATAAATCGCCCAAGCCCGCAATAGACCCGCCGATGAAGGAGGTGTAAAGCACGAAAGATATTAGGTCACCGATGCTCATTTCTCCGTTTTGGAGTAGTACTGCACCATACCAGATGATGGCAACCATCGCACCGAAGAGAGCAAAAATGATGAATGAAATGAAACCAGCTCTATACTTGGCTGCATGGATGGCTGCTGTAATAACCTTGCCCATTGCTCCGTCGAACCTATTCTTCTCGAAGCTTTCGTTAGTAAAGGATTTGACCGCTAGGATGGACTGAAAGGTCTCTTCTGCTATCGTAGAAGATACCGCTAGTTCGTCCTGAGATTTGCGAGAGAGTGTTCTGATTTTTTTCCCGAATAGCATCGCTGCAAAAATGATGACAGGCAGCACACAGAGCATAAAGAGGCTAAGTGCAGGAGTGGTGATAAATATCATCGTCAGCCCAACTGCCAGCGTAACGATCTGACGAATCACCTCTGCTAGTGTCGTCGAAAAAGTAGTCTGTAGCATACTAATATCGGCCGTGATCCTACTCATAAGGTCTCCTGTCCTGTTCTTGTCGTAGAATGATATTGGGAGATGAATGAGTTTTTGATAAAGCCCTGTACGAACATCTGCCATGGCATTTTCGCTCACCTGAGCGAATAGATAAACCCGAAAATAGGAGATAATACCCTGTAGGAATAGGATGCCCATGAGCGCTAGAGCGACTTGATTGATATCGGTGAGGTACCAGCTTTGGTCTCCACCTGCTACATCGATGAGTTTGCCTGCGACCAACGGAAACGCCAACAATAGGAAGCTACCCACCACGAGAAATACCAGACCGACTAAGAATTTGGATTTGTAAGGGACGATGTACTGGAAGATGCTGTAAAGCTTCTTGAAATTTTCACCATTCAATTTTCTCTTATCCTCTTCCTTTAACTTCTCTCTTGCCATTTATTTCCTTGATAATTTGGGCAAAAGTAAGCTTCTAATGCTTACGGTACAATCGTTATTTATTATTTGGCAATTTTGTGCATCGCCGGGCTAGATTTAAGATATTTGTGCTACAACATTGGATTTTAATATGAACAGTATTTGTGTTTATTGTGGTTCTTCGACGGGTAATAATTCGGCGTTTGTGACTGCAGCTCAAGAATTAGGAAAGAAACTGGCAGAAGCCGAAATCACTATGGTCTACGGAGGTGCCGCACTTGGTTTGATGGGGACGATAGCAGATTCGTGTCTTGATGGTGGAGGTTCTGTCGTTGGTGTAATTCCTAAGTTTTTGGACGAAATAGAAATTTCGCATGATAAGCTCACCGAGATTGTATTGACCGAATCAATGCACGAGCGTAAGACGAGTATGGCTGATAGAGCGGATGCTTTTGTTGCTATGCCAGGTGGTTTTGGTACACTGGAGGAGTTGATGGAGGTTTTGACTTGGAGTCAGTTGGGATTGATCCAAAAACCAATTGGGATATTGAATGTTAATGGTTATTATGATCCGCTAATGACGTTTTTTGATCACATGTTGACACAAGGACTGATCAAGGAAGCGCATATGGATTTGTTTGTAATCAATGATGACGTGGAGAAGCTTTTGGAGGATCTGAGGTCATTCGAAGCGACTAAGGCTGATCATCGACAGAAGCTTGGGTTGGTTTAGTCTTGCATAGCTAGAGACTTTTCGCTTTATTTGGTAGCAGCAGTATGGGAAGCAACTCGTGATACTGTGCAAGAAACTTTTTTACATTTCGTCTGGAACTATCAGCGCTTTGCTAGCGCACATCTCGTGACAGTTGAGGATCAACCGATAGAGATATACAACCTCGGACATCATAATAGTGATGCAGGTCCAGATTTTCTTCAAGCTAAACTAAGAATAGGAGACATTTGCTGGTATGGTAGTGTAGAGATTCATATCAACTCATCGGACTGGGATAGACATGATCATCAATCAGATACCAAATACAACAGTGTGATCCTCCATGTGGTGTGGAATCACGATAAGGAATGCTGTCGTGAAGACGGTGAACGGCTACCTGTACTGCAGCTGTCCGACCGTGTCGATTTACAACTTCTCTCCAAATCGAACAGTTTAATCAACAGTCCTTTGGCGATCCCGTGTCAAGAACAATTTTCGCAAGTGCGCAACATTGATAAGGTCTCCATGCTAGATCACGCCTGTGTGGAACGCCTGAGGCGAAAGTCTGCGCTGTTACTCGATATGCTAGATAGCAACGTAGGCTCGTGGGAGGAGACGGCTTACCAATGGATCGCACAGCATTTTGGATTCAAGAAGAACGCCGAGGCGATGCTTAAGTTAGCTACGCGACTGCCACATAAACTGTTGCTCAAACATCAGCCTGAGCCACTCGATGTAGAGGCTTTGGTGTTTGGCGTGGCGGGATTTTTGGAAGGAGAAGCGAGGGATCAGCATCATGCTGAACTCAAACGGCGCTACGACTACTTGGCGAAAAAATACAATCTGCAAGAGCAAGAGATGCTGCGTGTCGAGTGGGATTTCTTACGGATGCGGCCATCCAATTTTCCTACGGTTCGATTGGCGCAGTTGATATGTTTTGTCAGTACTCATGCTAAGTTTTTTGACCTGATTGTTCATGGGACTAGTGGTATGGAGGTGTGTGGTTTTTTTGACATGAAAGTGTCTGCATACTGGCAACTGCATTATGATTTTGGTAAAACATCGAAACGTGTGACGGCAGGGATAGGCAAAAGCAGTGTGGATGTTTTGCTGATCAATGGTGTGGTGACACTGTTGACGGCCTATGGGACATCGGTGGGAGAGACGCGTTATCTTGATCGAGCGGTAGACCTGTTACAAGGGCTAAAGCCAGAGCAGAATAGTATCATATCGGATTGGGAAGCATTGGGCATGGAGGTGACGAGTGCTTTTGATACGCAGGCACTGATCGAGCTGAAGAATGAGTTTTGTTTGAAAAAGAAATGCCTTTCCTGTAAAATTGGGCTCAAGATTTTATCTAGTTGATTTTGCAGATACTCCTCGTTTATTTTTTTGTACTCCTATTTCTAGCGGGTATTGTCATACTAGTCTATGGCGCGCTGCGTGATATGCTCAGTCCACAGGTTTTTTTTATGGCTTTGGGACTCAAAGTCGTATCGGGAGTGTTGTTAGGGTTCCTCTATAGCCACTACTACTCAGGAGGGGATACGTTTGCGTATTTCGATGAGGCAGTTGGGTTAGCCTCTCTGGATTCTTCTGCTTTTTGGTCGGAGATTACAGCATCTACACTGGTCAGTGAGCCTGTTCGAGCGATTTGGTTCATGCGTTTGGTGGCAGTTTTTATTTATGTGACAGGGGCGGATTATTGGTTGACTACAGTGGTTTTTTCTGTGGTGAGCTTTTTAGGGACAGTATATGTGGTTCGAGCGTTTAGTCTTTGGGATCGCACTTTTAAGTGGCCTGCGGTATTGGCATTTATGTTCGTGCCTTCAGTGGTTTTTTGGTCATCAGGCCTACTCAAGGAGAGCTTGGGGGGGGCAGCATTGTGTAGTATTGTTGGATTTTATGCAGTGTTTCGGTCGTCCCGTCAACTCGGAGTTGGAGACGTGTTTTTCATGGTTCTATCGATTCTTTATCTGGGGATTTTTAAATATTATATCGCGGCGATGTTAGTGCCCGCTGTAGTTTTTCTTTTCCTGATTCAATTTTCTAAATCGTGGTTGCCTTATTGGTCAGAATGGCAAAGGGCTAGTTTGATTGTTGGGATGTTGGCTTTTCCCGTGTATGTAGCATTGACTTGGCTGAGTCCTAATTTTCAAATGAGCAGGTTGATTGCTGTGATTCAGTTCAACCATGAACTGATTTTGTCACAGTCGACTACTAGTACTTTGGAAGTATTGACAGTCACAGGCACGTTTTTGGACTGGGGTATTAACGGGATTTACTATATGTTTTCGGGGTTGTTTCGACCTTTTTTGTTTGAGTCATGGGCTTTTCCTGTTTGGTTAAGTGCGATAGAAAATACGCTACTGCTATTAATCACTTTTTTTGCTTTGTCTCGTAAAGGGGTTTTAAAAAAACTCTTCAAGATCGAGTGCATCATTGCGATAGTCTACGTGGCGAGTTGTGCGGCCTTACTGTCTTACAGTGTGCCCAACCTCGGTACGATCGCAAGATACAAAGTGTATTATTTCCCTGTCCTGATATTGCTTCTTGCTTCTGTGACTGTGGGGAGTTTTCGGTTAGGGAGTCAAAAATAAGTCCGCATTGAAAAGAGGGTTCCCTTCCTTTTTCATTTCTTGGACGAGCATGGTAAACTTATTCGAATATGGATAACTTTGCGCCATGGACAACCCAGTAATAATATTCGGCGCGGGTGGCTTAGGTCGCGCAGCACTAGAGATTTTTGAATCCAACGGCAATGTCATCTATGGCTTCTTAGATGATAATAAATCACTACATAACACCGAGATTGATAATGTGCCCGTTTTGGGGGGGACCTCAGACGATGGTTTCTTAAAGCTGATTGGTAAAAAGTGTGAGGCTTTCGTCGCTACTGATGACAACAAGGAGAAGAAGAGCTTTGCGAAAGTGTTGATCGATAAACGTAAAAAAATGCCTGTCAATGCGATCCATAATAGCGTGGTGATGTCCAGGTCTTGTGAGATCGGTCATGGTAATTTTGTGAATAGCGGGTCGAAATTAGGTGCTGGGGTGCAGATAGGTAGCCACTGCCTGATCAATAGCGGTGCTACGATAGATCATTCGGCTAAGTTGGGAGATTTTGTGCAGGTCGGTGTAGGTTCTGTGATTGGAGCTGGTGTGGAGATTGCGGACGAAGTGTTCATCGGATCAGGAGCGGTGATCGTCTCTGGAGTCAAGCTAGGTAAAGGGGCTCGTATAGGAGCTGGGTCTGTCGTGATCGCAGAGGTGCCCGCTAAGCAGACCGTGTTTGGTAATCCTGCCGTCGAGGTGAAAAAATAATGAAGGACTTGGGTTTCATCCTGTCGTAGTTTGTCATTTTATTAGTTTTCACTAAATTCAAATCTGACCTAGAGATTTACTAATTGATGCAAACTATTTCCGAAACAGACCTGATCCTAAACAAGGACGGAAGTGTCTATCACCTCAATCTGAAGCCTGAGAATATTTCCGATACTATCTTGACTGTAGGAGATCCTAGCCGTGTCTTTCGGGTGAGTCAGTACTTTGATACCATTGATTTTGAGATGAATCGTCGGGAGTTTATCACGCACAAGGGGACCTACAAAGGGAAGAAAGTCACCGTGATTAGCACAGGGATGGGGACAGACAATGTAGAGATCTTCATGACTGAGTTAGATGCCTTGGTTAACGTAGACTTGAAAACACGTCAGGTTAAGGAAAAGAAAAAGAAGCTCAATATTATCCGTATAGGCACCTCGGGTAGTTTGCAGGAAGATTTGCGTCTCGGGTCTCATTTGGTGTCTGATTTTGGAGTCGGGTTGGATACGTTGATGACTTTCTACAACCTGAGACAGACAGGACAGGAAAATACAGTGACTAACAAACTGAGAGATTACTTAGACTTTCCTTTCAAGCCTTACTGTGTGGAAGGGTCTACGATGCTTAGAGAAAAATTTGCTTTTGATATGGTGCGCGGCAATACGGTCACTTGTCCAGGGTTTTATGGTCCGCAAGGGCGAAATGTTCGGTTGGACCTAAAATACCCACACCTGATGGAGGATCTCATGTATTTTCATGAAGAAGATTTTTGGTTGACGAATTTCGAAATGGAGACTGCAGGATACTATGCTCTGGGAAGACTCATGGGGCACGAAATGCTAAGCCTCAATGCCATCATTGCTAATCGCGCCAAAAATAAGTTCTCCAAAGACCCTGACCGTGTGATTGATTCTCTTATTAGAAAAGTCCTAGAGAGACTTTAACTCCATCTGCCTGATAAAACTCAGTAGTTTTCCCTCTCTATTCCTGCTTCCTTTTTACTATCTTAAAGGTCTAAAGGCTTGATTATGGAAAAACCGACACGCGTTTTTGATTTTTTACAGTACCAATCTACTCATCACCCGATCGAGGACTGTTTGGCGTGTTCTGAAGCGGGAAACTGGAGAAAGTATTCTACCCAAGAAGTAATGGATATAGTCTCCAAACTTAGTTTGGGGCTTTTGCGCATGGGACTGGTACCAGGTGATAAAGTTGCCATTGTATCTACGAACCGTCCAGAATGGAATTTTGTAGATTTGGCCTGTGCCCAAACAGGGGTGATTTCTGTTCCCATGTATCCCACGATCTCCAAAGAAGATTACGCTTACATCTTCGAGCACGCAGAGGTTAAGGCTGTTTTTGGTGCAGATCAGGAGATTTTAGATAAGATCACTGCGGCAAATAAAGAGTATGCGTTGGCGCATATCTATTCCTTTGATGATATCGCGGGTGTAGATAACTGGAAACAAGTGTTGAGTTTGGACCCGCAAGGAGATATTGCCCAAGTCGAGAAGATTAGCAGTGCAATCAAGCCTGAGGATTTGTTTACCATTATCTATACCTCGGGTACGACTGGGAGGCCTAAAGGCGTCATGCTGTCACATCACAATGTTGTCAGTAATTCTGTTGCCGTTCGTGTAGCACTCAAAGGCTTGTTAGATCAAGGGGGGCGTGCACTCAGTTTTCTACCTCTCTGTCACATATTAGAAAGAACCGCTTCTTTCTTCTATTTCTATAGCAGTATCTCGATTTATTATGCGGAGAGCATGGATACCATTGGAGATAATCTCAAAGAGGTCAAACCCCACATGTTCACGACTGTGCCTCGCCTGCTGGAGAAGGTCTATGATAAAATCATTGCCAAAGGCTATGAATTGCCATGGTTGAAGCGAAAATTGTTTTTCTGGGCGGTTAATTTGGGGTTGAAGTTTACGCCATTTGTTGATCAAGGGAGTTGGTATAATGCTCAGTTGGCACTAGCGCGTAAGTTGGTATTCTCTAAGTGGAGGGAGGCTCTTGGTGGTGAATTGTCCTATGTTCTCGTTGGTGCAGCTGCATTGCAGCCACGTTTGGCACGGATTTTTTGGGCAGCACAGATTCCAGTATGTGAGGGTTATGGTTTGACAGAGACTTCACCAGGTATTGCGTTTAACACGCCCTTTGAGGGAGGTGTGCGCGTTGGTACGGTGGGTAAAATTCTAGATCAGATTAGTGTTCGTATTGCAGAAGATGGCGAGATATTATGTCAAGGACCTAATGTTATGATCGGGTACTACAAGGATCAGGAACAGACAGAGGCTGTGATGAATAGTGGCTGGTTTCATACGGGGGATATTGGAGAGCTCAATGAAGGTTTTCTCAGGATTACTGATCGAAAAAAAGAAATGTTCAAGACCTCTGGTGGTAAGTATATCGCACCACAGATGATGGAGAATCGGTTCAAGGAGTCTAAGTTTATAGAGCAAATCATGGTGCTTGGTGAGGGACGTAAATTTCCTTCTGCACTGGTTGTGCCTAATTTTGAGACTTTAGCGACATGGTGTCAAGGTCGTGGTATCAAGATGCAAGAGCCAGACCTGTTGATCAAGAACCCCGAGATTATAAAATTCTATAATGAGGTGATCCAACGATACAATCAAGGGTTTGGGCACTGGGAGCAGGTCAAAAAAATAGAGCTCATGGATCATGTCTGGGGTGTCGATAGCGGCGAACTGACGCCTACGCTCAAACTGAAACGACGTGTACTTTTGGACAAGTATGCAGCGTTAATAGAAGCTATGTACGATTAAACCTCCTTAGTAAAAGGCGTCTTCAAAATGAGTGATCGACATGGAGGCGTCTAGCGCTATGATGTCAAATCTAATTCGGCCTTTCCATTTCAACCTTTCTAGGTAATACTGAGCTGCTCCTATAATGTTGCGTTGTTGGTTTTCGGAGACAAACTCCTCTGGGTATCCATAAGTGGCTGTTCTTCGGTATTTCACTTCTACGAATAGTAATAAGTTTTCATGCGATACGATCAGGTCTATTTCTGCCTTTTTGTGCCTGTAGTTCCTTTCCAAAATTTCAAACCCTAGACCTGTTAGGTAGTCTTCTGCCTGTTTTTCGGCCTTGTCTCCTGCTTTTTTATAGTGAGTCATCGGGTTGTTGGTTTATGTGTTTACGTATGTACGTATTTTGTTGCGTATTTAGTAGAGCATTTTACTTACTACTTAATCAAATTTCCAAGTAATAAACCTGCGAAATCACAGTAAAATAAATGTGTATAGCACATATAACTATTGTTTTAATCAAAGAATCTCCTGTTTTGTTGAAAAAATCATACTGTATTGGTGTGTTTTCAAGTGTTTGTTGAATAAAATTCAATAAAATCATTAAAAAATGTGAATGGTATAAATATTAAGTAAATCAGGATAATTTCTGTGTACCTACTAAGTAGTTCTACTTGGTTTTGCTACTTTAGCAGCTGAGGAAATTAAAAAACTCCCGAATTCATCAGTAGTTCAGTTCTTTTTCACTGACACAAGATGATATCTAAATTAAGGATTTTTTCGGTGATGTGCGCCCGCAGCAAGCAAGCATTTACTACCGATTTAGGACTATAAATTTATTTTAAACTTAAAATTATTGCTATGACAATTTTGACTAATGTAATGAGCGAGATGACAACTGAGGCAGCTGCACAGGCTACCGAAGGAGCTGTTGCGCTTTTTACGGCAAACAACATCTGGATGATGTTGGCTACAGCTTTAGTGTTTATTATGCACTTAGGCTTTGCAGGTGTAGAAGCTGGTTTTGGACAATCCAAAAACACAGTTAATATCCTGTTTAAAAACACAATTACCCCAATCATCGGTCTATTGACTTATTTGGTTTGTGGATTCAACTTGATGTACCCTGGTGAATTCAACGGTTTCTTAGGGTTCGCTGGATTAGGTATTGGTTTCGATGCAGCTACTGATGGCGCATCTATTGACTATGCTGGTGCAGGGTATACTTACTGGACGGATTTCTTGTTCCAAGGAATGTTTGCTGCGACTGCTGCGACTATCGTATCAGGTGCGATCGCTGAACGTGTGAAGGTGTCCGCTTACATGATCTTCACTGTAGTGTATGTAGGGTTGGTTTACCCAATCTTAGGCTCATGGAAATGGGGTGGTGGATTCCTAGACGAAATGGGATTCTATGACTTTGCTGGTTCTACTTTGGTTCACTCCGTAGGTGGATGGGGTGCATTGGCAGGTATCATGATCATTGGCCCACGTCTAGGTAAATACGTAGATGGAAAAGTAATCGACAAGCCAGGTGCTTCTGTGCCTTTGGCAGTGATCGGCGTGTTCTTGCTATGGTTAGGATGGTTTGGTTTCAATGGCGGTTCTGTATTGTCTGCTGATCCAGATTTAGTCTCTTATGTGTTGGTGACGACATGTATGGCTGCTTGTACTGGAGGTCTATTCGGATTCTTCACTGCTAAAGTGGTATTTAAGAGAATGGACTTGGGAATGGTACTCAATGGTATCCTTGCTGGTCTAGTTGGAATCACTGCTGGGGCAGACGTAGTGTCTGTGACTTCTTCATTGATCATCGGTGCAGTAGCAGGTATTTTGGTAGTGTTGTCTGCCGTGACTATGGACAAATTCAAACTAGATGACGTAGTAGGTGCTGTATCTGTTCACTTGACGTGTGGTATCTGGGGTACGCTAGCTGTAGGTATCTTCGGTATCGGTGAGTTCTCTTTCATGACTCAGTTGATCGGAGTACTATGTTACGCAGGTGCTGCTTTCCCTATCGCTTTCTTGTTATTCTTCATCTTGAAGAAAACTATCGGTGTAAGAGTTTCTGAACAACACGAAACAGAAGGTCTAGATAGTCATGAGCACGGTATCAGAGGTTATACTATCATCTTCGACGACTGATTCACCAATTAGATATAAAAGAGAAGACCTGTTCACACTGTGGTGCGAACACAGTAAAACAGGTCTTTTTTCAACTTTAAAATTTCAACTCTAAAATAAAGTAATAATGAAAAATTTTACAAAAATATTATTGGCGGCATTGCTAGTAGTTTCTTTTGCAGCTTCTGCTCAGGACGAAGAAGAGTCATCTACACCTGTCCTATCAATATCTGGTAGTGTAGATGCTTACTTTAGATCAAACCTGTCTCCTACTAATTATGGAAACCAACAAGCACCAGGTTCTTCTTTCGCTAACCAAAACGGTTTTGCACTAGGTATGGCTAACGTGATCATTGGATTAGAAGGTGAGAAAACGGGTTTCGTTGCAGACCTTGTGTATGGGCCTAGAGGAACGGATGCAGTTTTTGGAGCGACTACTGCTTCTTCTAGCATTGTTAACCAGTTGTATGCATACTGGATGGTGAGTGACGCTGTTACTCTTTCAATGGGTAACTTCAATACTTACCTGGGGTACGAAGTAATCTCTCCAACGGCTAACTTTAACTACTCTACATCATACATGTTCTCTTATGGTCCATTTTCTCACTCAGGTGTGAAAGCTGATTTTTCTTTAGGAGAAGCTAGTTTGATGGTAGGTGTATTTAACCCTACTGACATGACTGATTTCAATCCAGTCGATACTTATACTATCGGTGCTCAAGTTGGATTCGGTGGAGCGTACTTGAACTTATTGTACGGTGACCAAGATGGTTCAATGGCATATATAGATGGAGATGGAGCTGTTGTAGACAATAGTGCTACATTCCAAATTGACTTGACTGCTGGATGGGATTTGAGTGACGCATTATACTTTGGTGTAAATGCTACTTACAATACAACTGGTAGTAACCTTGATGGTGTAGATCCTTTCGGATTCTACGGAGCTGCAGGTTATTTACAATATTCTTTGTCTGATGCATTCGCACTCGGAACTAGAATAGAGTATTTCGGAGAGTTTGAAGGTGGAGCTGGTGCAATCGGTGGTTATGATGCTGATGGTAAAGCTAGTGTAGTAGATGTAACGCTAACTGCTCAATACACAGTAGGTGGATTGACATTCATTCCTGAGTTGAGACTAGACGCTGCTTCAGAAGATGTATTTAGCGATGGTTCAGAGGCTACAGGTTCAATGTCTTCATTCGTGCTAGCTGCTGTCTATGCATTCTAAACAGTAAGACTTTATTAAGTGTTTAAGCAATTTTTGTGTCTGGGGAGGTAAGCTGCCACTCCAGACACTATTTATAACCAATTGATTGTCTTATGACATGGAGGGTTTAAAAAAAGTTGCTACCTTTGGTTTCCGTAATAATACGTACTTGTTCTCGGTAGACCACATTTTATCTGACAACACTTCCTAATACAACATTTCCCCAAAAACTGAAAAGAGCTTAGAATTAGAAAATTATTAAATACTTATAGAAAAATGGCAAAATCAAAATTAGAGTATATCTGGCTAGATGGATACCAGCCTACTCAATCTCTTAGAAGTAAAACCAAAGTTGTATCAGATTTTAGCGGCAAGCTAGAGGATTGTCCTGAGTGGTCTTTTGACGGTTCATCAACGCAACAAGCAGAAGGTGGTTCTTCTGATTGTATTTTGAAGCCAGTCTATATTTGCCCAGACCCAGCAATCGAAAATGGTTACTTGGTGATGACTGAGGTATTGAACGCTGATGGTGAGCCACATGAAACTAACGGTAGAGCAACTATCGATGATCAAGATGACGACTTCTGGTTCGGATTTGAGCAAGAGTACTTCTTGATGGATCCAGAAACTAAACTACCTGTTGGATTCCCAGCTGGTGGATACCCTGCTCCTCAGGGACCATACTACTGTGGTGTAGGTGGACAAAATGTATTCGGTAGAGATTTCAAAGACGAGCACTTAGATTTATGTATCGCTGCTGGTTTGAATATCGAAGGGACTAACGGTGAAGTAGCTGCTGGTCAGTGGGAATGGCAAATATTTGCGAAAGGTGCACAACAAGCTGGTGATGAAATCTGGATCGGAAGATACTTGATGGAAAGATTGTCTGAGCAGTACGGATTGTACATCGAGTACCACCCGAAACCACTAGGTGCTACGGACTGGAATGGTTCAGGAATGCACGCTAACTTCTCAAATTCATTCTTGAGAAACGCAGCATCTGAAGAGAAAATCAAGAAAGTATGTGAGGCATTCAGAAATGTAGTTGCTGAGCACATCGAGGTTTATGGAGCATACAATGACCAGAGATTGACTGGATTGCACGAGACTGCTGCGATCACTGATTTCTCATACGGTGTGTCTGATAGAGGAGCATCTATTCGTATCCCTCTTTACACTAAGAACAAGGGATGGTCAGGATACCTAGAAGATAGAAGACCAGCATCTAACGCTGATCCGTACAAAGTAGCAGCAAGAATTATCAAAACAGTGAAAACTGTAGGATAAGAAATTAGCAATAAATTTATGAGAAGGGCTGCCAACTAGGTAGCCCTTTTTTGTTTCAAATTTTTGAATAGTACCTTATTCGGGTTCGAAAAATTTTCCTGTAGGAAACAAACAACCGTCTTTTCTTCGCGTGTCTGCTAGTGTAAAGATTCTCCATCCTTGTGGGGACTTAACGAGTTGAAAAGCATCTACACCACAGTGACTAAACCGCTCGCCAGCAAAAAAAGCATATTGACACCAAGCCTGTGCTAGTCCACCGTCTATTGATATTTTGTAATCCCAAGACTTTTCTATCCATTTGACCTGGTGAGGAGTACCTACGGACTGAAGAAATTGATTCAGTCCTCCTTCTACCTTGAATGTGGAGTCGTTGCGCTCATAGATGGTGTATAGTAGGGGAGAGTCGTCGAATAGTGGTCTGATTGCGCTGCTATCTCCGTCATACATCGCTTGGAATAAATTCAAAATAACTTGACGGACCTTCATCTCTTCAGCCGACATTGTCTTATTCGGCTCAGGAGAGGAGCAACTACTCATCATGCAGATGAGTAGAGCAGCAGGGAATAATAGCAATTTTATCATGCTATGAAGATGACCAAGCATCTGCTAAAATCCAAGACAATCTACGTCAAAGGGGCTGGAGACAGGGAAGTCTTATTATAAGGCTGACCCCTCTAGGGTTAGGTGATCATAAAGTACAGGTACGAGAGGCCTTGATTTTATTACTAAACCTAGATGGGGGCCTATATGGCAAACGCCATCAGTGAGCAGCTGATCAGGGTAATGATCGTTATGATTTTAAATACTTTCATTTGTTTGTGATTTTATTTCTTGACAAACAAACGAAGTGCCACCACTAGGATTGTGCTATAAATTATTTTTGTTACCTATTGATTTCCAGTGTCTTATTATGTTTTTAGTTTTCTCTTCGGAGAATCGTTAAGGGCATTTCTCGGAGGACTGGTCTCATATTGAGTAAACCCATTACCAAAGTGGCAATGATCACAGCGATGAATATATACACAGTAGACATGTAATCTATGCTATAGGTTGCATCAAAGAGCGTCACGGATAGCACCCAAGTCAATAGATGAGCGGTGATGAGCCCCGTCAGTGATGCAATTGATCCTAGGGCGAGGTATTCGATAGTGATAATGGCAATGATGTGTTTGGCTTTTGCACCGAGTGTGCGTAGGAGAACACTGTCTTTGACACGCTGTGATTTGCTCAGCATGATGGAGTTGATCAAGACAAGTAATCCTGTCATTACGCTGATCAGTGCCATGAAGCGGATGACGAAAGAAATCTTGACGAGGACTTCTTCGATTGTTTTCAGCACCAGCTCGAGATCGATGATGGAGATGTTAGGAAACTGGCGTACGATGGCTTGTTGGAAGGTGGCAGACTGCTGGTTGTCTTTGACTTTGGTTACGAGTACATGAAACTGTGGTGCTTCTTCTAGTAGCCCTGAGGGGAACAGCACGAGGAAGTTCGTCTGTATTCTGCGCCAGTCGATTTTTCTAAAGCTTCCGATATAAGTTTTCATAAGAGCCCCTTGCACATTGAAAATGATTTCATCACCTAGTTCCCATTCTTGTCGCTCTGCAAACCCTTCGGCGATTGATATGAAGATGGAGTCATTGGCTTGGTAGGGATGAAGGGCACCCTTGGTGATGGTCTCGGAACTGATGAGGCTGTCCCGGAATGTCACGCGGTATTCTCGGTTATAGAGCCAGTCTGGGATTTCCAAAGTAGAGTCTTGGCTAGCCTGTTTTTTCGTGATCCCGTTGTACTCTAGTAGGCGCATCGTCACCACAGGTACATCCTGTATGATGGGTAAGTCAAAGTCCGTGACGAGTGTTTCCAAGGCGGGTTTTTGGTGTGATTGGATATCAAATAGAACCATATTAGGACGCTCTTCGCTCCCTGCCATCGTGATCTGATCCAATAACACATGACGAGAAAAGTACATGATGGAGATCAACATGGTACACATACCGACGGTGATGATGAGCAGGCCTGTTTGGTTTTTGGGTCGGTGTAGATTGGCAATCCCATGACGGAGCAAAAAGCTCCATTTAGGGGAAACCATAGTCTTGGCGAGGTAAATAAGCCCTTTAGAAAAAAGCCAGAGAATCAGAAAAGTAACAAAGAGACCTCCGATGAAAATCGCTGCTTGATCCAACTCTTGGATTTGTAGATAAGAAAACGAAAAGAGGAATAGCGTGATCACACCAAATAAACTACTTTTCAGAATTAGATTTTTTTGGTCATCTCCACCTGACTCAAACTCTGCTCTGATGGAGTTGAGCGGAGAGATTTTGAGTATGGATAGGAGAGGTAGGAGCGAAAACAGTACGGTGACAATCATGCCAATGGCGACACCTTCTAGAGCGACTAAGGCATAAAATCGTGTTTGTATTGAAAATGGGATCAGACCTTCTACCAACCTTGGTAGAAACAATTGTAGTCCTGTACCAATGGTGGTGCCAATTAGTGAGCCTAACAGCCCCATGGTTAGCACTTGATAGAAGTATATATAGAATGCCTGGCGCCCGCTCAGTCCCAAGCAGCGCAAGATCGCAACGGATCTGCGTTTCTCTCCAAGGTAGCTGTAGACTGCTCCTGCTACACCGATGCTGCCCAGCAAGAGCGCAATGAAGGCCGACATGTTTAGGAATACAGTCGTATTGTTAAAGGCGATACTGGTGTTCTTTTTTCGTTTGTCTACCGTCTCGTAGCGCAGTGCTAATTCTTCAAATCGTGTTTCGTAGGTCTCATCGAATTCCTCTTCGATAATTTCTTGATCTGTTTTGAAGAAGTACGAATAGTATACGCGACTGCCACGCTCTACGAGTCCAGTTTGTACGAGGTATTGGTGAGGGATATAAACGACGGGAGCTACAGCGGTGTTGATGCTGTTTTGACCGGGGATGCTTTGGAGTTTCCCTATGATCTGGAATTCTAGTTGCCCTATCTTGACGGGATCACCGATGTTGGCATTGTACTGCATCATCAGTGTCTCATCTACTAGAGCGAATGCACCAGTTTTAAAGTCTGTTGCTGCTGAAAGTGGTAAGGTTTCAATCTCGCCATAGTAAGGATAGTCACCTTCCAGTGTTCGAACCTGTATCAATCGCGTGCCACCAGTCTGCGGAAAGTAGATCATCGAAGAAAAACGACTTTGTAAAGAACGTGTCGACCCCAAGGAATCTATAAAACTCATTTGTTCCTCCGTAAAAGGCTGCTGAGAGTAGACCTCTAAGTCTGCACCTAATAGGGACTTAGATTGGTTATTGATCTCGTCGTTGAGGTTTTCTTTGAAGGAGTTGATGGCAACTAGTGCCGCTATGCCTATCGTGATGGATAGTGTGAATAGTAGGAGTTTGGATCTGCTGCGTCGGCTGTCTTTCCAGGCCATGCGGAGTAGCCAGGTGTGGGACATTTGTCTAGGAACTAAATGCGGTGATTTCAAGATTGAGCGTGTGTTTGGCTGAGGAGATCGGATTCAAATACTTTTCCGCCCTTGAGACGAATGAGGTGGTCGGTTTTGTAGGCGAGCTCTATGTCGTGGGTCACGAGTACGAGGGCAGTGCCCTTGTCTCGGTTGAGGTCGAAGAGCAATTTTTCGATTTTAGCACCTGTCTCTTCGTCTAGGTTGCCGGTGGGTTCGTCGGCGAAGAGGATTTTGGGACGGTTGGAGAAGGCGCGTGCCAGTGCTACTCGCTGTTGCTCTCCTCCTGAGAGTTGGGACGGGTAGTGGTTTTTTCGATCTGCCAGCCCGACTTGATCGAGGAGAGCTGTAGCTTCTTGAAGTGCATTTTTGTCACCGAGGAGTTCGAGGGGGATCATTACATTCTCTAGTGCTGTGAGCGTAGGGATCAGTTGGAAGTTCTGAAAGACAAAGCCTACGTTTTCGTTGCGTACTTGCGCTTTTTGATCTTCGCTGAGTTGATCAAGGGCGTGCCCTGCTATGCTGACACTGCCTGTATCGATTCGATCTAATCCTGCGCAGAGTCCGAGTAGAGTGGTTTTGCCACTGCCAGAGGGACCTACGATTGCAAGGGATTTTCCTGCTTCTAGACTGAAGGAAATTTGATCTAATACGGTAAGGTTTTTTTCTCCGCTTTGGTATGTTTTGGAGAGCTTGTGAACTTCTAAGATCTGTGACATAAAGGATACTATAAGTCACAATTTACGGGATATGAGCCAAAGGGTTTAAGCTTCGAGGCTCCTAATTGCCTTTTGTTTGTAGGTTCTGCTGATGGGAAGGGTGAGTTCACCGATTTGAACTTGATCTTTGGCGAATGCCGTGACGTGATGACGATTGACAAGGAAGGAACGGTGGATACGGATGAACTGGCTGGGTAGGCGATACTCGAGTACGCTGATTTTTTCTTTGGTGGTGATTTTTTCACCCGAGAGGTGAATCGTGACATAGTCGCTGAGGCTTTCGATGTAGTGGATGTCATCGAGGTTGACAGGGCGATTTTTGCGATTTTCTTTTATGGTAATGGTGGTGGTACTTGCTTTTTTGACTTCTTCTTCGAACCGAGAAATGGATTGTTGGTTTTGAAAATAGAACCGAACCAAACGAACGAAGGAAAAACCAAAAACGACAAAGTATAGTGCTAGGGTCAATATGGACACGTCTGTGGTGATGGGGTTCATGTTGGTGAAGTCATACTCGGCGAGTACAATGAAGGCGGTGGTGATGACGAGCATCTCAAGGTTGAGCGAGATGATTAGTAGATAAAAGCTGTAAAGTACAAACTTGCCATAGCGCTGCATGAACAAGTACTTAGGCACTAAATAATAGTTGAAATAGTAAGCCGTACCGACTGTCATCGGGAGTAGCAAGCAGACGAAGTAAAACGACTCTGAAAAGCTGTGATAGGATTTGCCAAAGATCAAGGTGAGCAGCAGGACGATGACGATCCAAAAGAAAACATGTCGAGTGATTTTCATGTCGCTAAAATGTTGAATTAATACCGAATATCGAACTTTTGTCGACGAGTAGCAGGTTTAGGACTGGATTCTGCATTGACATCAGGCTGTGGCTGACTCTACCTTTGATTTTATATTTTTCACTTAAATTTAAATGATCATGGTAGAATTATTTTACATGGGCGGAAGCCTTTTTATGGGTGTGTTGACATTGTTGCTGATGGGGATAGTGGCGATAACAATAGCTCAATTTATTGCTCTTTTCAACGGGAAAGCTGTGGATGTCAGTTGGGTCAAGTCTATAGGGTTGTTTGCTTTGGTGTTTGGCGTGCTGGGGCAGTTCATTGGTCTGTATTCGGCTTTTCAATCCATAGAGCAAGTGGGACAAGTATCTCAGGCCTTGTTGGCCGGGGGATTGAAGGTGTCTTCGATCACCAGTATGTATGGGATAGCAATATGCTTGATTTCTTACCTGCTGTGGTTTGGTCTCAAGATGGCTAGTGCCAAAATGATAGCGAGACAGGCTGTTTGATGAGGGATAAAAAAAGGATGCTGGAGAGTCATTTTCAGCATCCTTTTTCTACGATAGGTTCAATGGCTTAGAGAAAGCGGTTGAGCTCTACGGATTCTTCGAGGTATTCCACGAAGTTGTTGTCTTTGTCCAGTAGAATCACACTTGGAGTGATGTCTTCATTGGTGAGTTCGTACCCGATGATGATGATCTCTTCGCCTTCACCGATGAGGTGAGAGGCAGCACCATTCATACAGATTTCTTTGGATCCACGGTCTCCTTCGATCACGTAGGTTTCTAATCTAGCACCTGAAGTGTTGCTCACGATTTGGACTTTTTCGCCCTTTTTGAGCCCTACCATATCGAGGAAATCCTTGTCAATAGTAATACTCCCCACATAATTCAGATTCGCTTCGGTGACTACCGCTTTGTGAATCTTTGATCTCATCATCCATCTCATAATCAAGTCGTTCTTGTATGGTTCAGCACTTACGTTGTGCCCTAATGCAATGTTGTTTACGAAACGCAAAATTAATTATTAATTTATTTCAAACCATTTAGGATTAGAAAGTTAATTTTGGTTTCTTATCGAAATACACCCGAAAATCATGTGCATTAGAAACTTACGGATACCCACGACGGTTTTTCTGACGATCTTTTTTTTGTCGATCCTGACCAGTTGTAGTTCAGATCAAAAGCAAAAAACAGCATCTAATTCAGAAATTGAAGAGACCAAGCAAGTCGCAGATGAAGAGAAGAAGACCATACTCTTCTTTGGCAACAGCATCACTGCGGGATACAAATTGGACCTGACCGAAGCGTTTCCAGCTTTGATTCAGGAGCGATTGGACTCAATGGAATTGCCCTATCAAACGATCAATGCAGGTTTGAGCGGAGAGACTACTGCTAGCGGGGATGCTCGGGTGGAGTGGGTGCTGAAGAATCCGATCGATATTTTCGTCCTAGAGCTTGGCGCAAACGATGGACTGAGAGGCGTGAGTACGGAGGAGACTCGAAAAAACTTACGGTCGATCATTGACAAGGTCAAAGCCAAATACCCAACCTGTCAAGTGGTACTGGCAGGCATGATGATCCCTCCGAACATGGGAGCGGACTATGCGGAAGATTTTCAGCGCATCTATCCAGAGCTCGCCGCGGAGTACGAGTTGCCGTTGATTCCGTTTATCCTGCAAGGTGTAGCGGGCATACCCGAGCTGAACTTAGAAGATGGGATACACCCTACAGCTGAGGGGCATGCAATCTTAGCCGAGAATGTATGGGCTGTGCTACTGCCTTTGCTGTAAATCATTTACAATGAACACAGTTTGGGGTCAGGAGGACTCTGGACTTTACTATTTTCACTCCTTTATGGATTTTTTATACACGTTAGAAGATTTTTTTAAGCAAGCAGAATCATTTGTATGGGGCAAGCCTTTGCTCTTTTTGTTGATCGGAGGAGGGCTCTTCTTTATGCTCTACTCTAGGTTTTTGCCTTTTCGTTACCTCGGGCATTCGATCAATATCCTTCGAGGCAAGTACGATAGCCCAGAAGAGAAGGGTGAGATTTCTCACTTTCAGGCCTTGTCTGGCCATCTGGCTGCTACCGTAGGTATGGGCAATGTCAGCGGCGTAGCGCTGGCGATCGTGGCAGGCGGGCCAGGAGCAATATTTTGGATGTGGGTCAGTGCTTTTGTAGGTATGGCGACCAAGTTTTTTACTTGTACGCTGGCGGTGATGTACCGTGGCTATGATAGTGAGGGACAGATACAGGGTGGCCCCATGTATGTGATTCGAGAAGGGATGCCCAAATATTTCAAACCGCTGGCCGTGTTTTTTGCGGTAGCGGGGTTCTTTGGTGCTACACCTATTTTTCAAGCCAATCAGATTGTGCAGGTCACACGTGAGGTGCTCATTCGTCCACTCGGTTGGGTAGAGGGGAATGAGTTCTTGGTGGATCTTTCGCTAGGGATGGTTATCGTGTTTTTTGCGGTACTTGTGATTTTTGGGGGGATCAAACGGATCGGTGAAGTAGCGTCACGCTTGGTACCGCTCATGGTCGTAGTGTACATCCTGAGCGTACTTGTGATTATGGTTGTGAACTGGAGTGGTGTGGTTGATAGTTTCTTTTTGATATTCGAAGATGCGTTTCATGCGGACGCAGTGCTGGGTGGTGCTGTAGGTGCGATCGTGGTAGAGGGAGCCAAACGAGCGGCGTTTTCCAATGAGGCAGGTATTGGTACCGCACCGATGATGCACGGAGCAGCCAAGACCGACGAACCCGTGCGGGAAGGGCTTGCGGCCATGCTGGGGCCATTCATTGATACGCTGGTGATCTGTACGATGACGGCTTTGTGTATCCTGTCGACTGGGGTCTGGACGGAGACAGGCCTGGATGGGATTTCTTTGACAGCCAAGGCTTTTGATGTGTCGATTCCTTACCTGGGGCATTATATACTCCTTGCTTGTGTGCTGATTTTTGCCTTTACGACGGTGTTTGGCTTTTCGTACTTGGGACAGAAATGTCTTTCTTTTTTGGTGGGCGTCAAGTACGCGAAGTTCTTCAACTACTGGTATGTAGCCATCATTTTGATTGGTTCGGTATGGAGTCTAGACGGAGTGGTGAGCTTGATCTTCGTGATGTATGGTCTGATGGCGATCCCCACCATGGTGTCTGCGATCTACCTTGCACCCAAAGTGATGCAGGCCGCTAAAGTGTACTTCGCGAAAGTGGAGTGATCATTTGAGGGCAAAAGAAAAGCCAATCCACATACTCATGAATTGGCTTTTACAATTAAAACAGGGGTAAAAAGGGGTCTTTTATTCTTTCCATCCACCGCCTAAGGCTTGGTATACATTGACCTTGGCGTTTAGTTGTTTGATTTTGGTCTCTACCAATTCGAACCTTGACGAAAGTGCATCACGCTGCGTCATCAGTACTTCCATATAGTCTGCTCTGGCAGATTTGAATAGGTCTGTAGCGATGACGATGGACTCATTTAGTGTTTCTACTTCTTGCTGTTTCAAAGCATAGCTTTGTTCCAAGTTGCTAATATTGGAGAGCTGATTGATCACATCGATGTAGCCTTTTAGGATCACTCGTTCGTAGTTGAATACCGCTTGGATTTGTTTGGCATTTGCACTGAAGTAGGTAGCCTTGATGGCATTTCTATTGATCAGTGGCGCGGAGATATCTCCGACCAATGAGTAGAGCAGCGACTCTGGTGACTTGATCAGATACTTCGGATTGAAGGCTTGAAAACCGATGCCCGCTGAGATACCTATCGATGGATAAAACCGTGCTTTGGCTACTTGTATATCTAGTTTAGCTGCTGCTAATTCTAGTTCTGCCTGCTTGATGTCCGGTCGGTTGTCTAGCATCTGAGCAGGGATCCCGGCATAGACCATGTCTGGCACGAGACCATTAAATACCTCAGCGTTTCTTTCGATAGGTTGTGGGTACCGTCCGACCAGAAAGTTGATCTTGTTTTCCATCTCGATGATCTGCTGCTGGATACCATACTGAAGACTTTTCGTCCCGAGTACTTCTGCCTCGAATTTTCGCACGGGCAATGCCGTGACACGTGAAGCAAGCTGTTGCTGCTTGACGATCTCCAAGGCATTGCTCTGAATCTCGATGTTTTGCCGGACTATAGCCAGCTGATTGTCCAGGGCCAAAAGCTCATAGTAGGAATGCGCAATTTCTGCAATCAGATGTGTCACCATGAAGTTTTTGCCTTCGATAGTAGACAGGTATCTTTTGACCGCAGATTTCTTAGCATTACGCAGCTTTTTCCAGACATCAATCTCCCAGGTCGCATAGGCGCCTATGCCTAGCTCTGGTACTGGGTCTGGCATAGCCTTGCCTGGCTTGATGTCCGTCGTAGCTTCACTTGCTCCTTCAGGTGTATAGCGTCCGACTTTCTCAAAACCTGCACCAGCCCCTACGCCTACAGAAGGGAGGTACTCTCCTTTTTTCGCTCTCACCTCGAACCGAGCGATTTCTATCTCTTGCAGTATGATGTTCAACTCCTGATTGTTGATCAGTGCGGTATCGATCAGTGCTGTGAGGTAGGGATCGTTAAAGTAATCCTGCCATGCTATATCGGCAGTGTTGGTAGAGTCCTGTACGTCGTTGAAACGGTCAGGAACTACCTCTGTGTTTTCGGTTTTGGTAGTGGCTAGGTCAGGCGCACAGGCCCATAGGCCAGATGCGACTGCTGCTGCTACCAAACTCTTCTTCATGGCTCTTTTAATCATGGTGCGAATGGTTTTCAGTTAATGGCTCGAAATCTTCATCTTTGATCATCTGGCGTCCTTCTGCCAATGATCCGAATATGTAGTACAGTCCTGGGACGATAATCACCCCGAATACTGTACCGAACAGCATACCTCCCAGTGCTGATGCACCGATGGTCTTGTTGCCGATGGCCCCAGGGCCATGTGCCAGTACCAATGGTATCAATCCTGCGATGAAGGCGAAGGAAGTCATCAGGATAGGACGAAAACGTACTTTGGCTCCCTCTATGGCAGCATCCAGTACCGTCATGCCCTCTTGATGCTTTTGCACGGCAAATTCGACGATCAATACGGCATTCTTACCCAATAGCCCCACCAGCATGACCAGTGCAACCTGCGCATAGATATCATTGGACAAGCCCATCGCTTTGATGAATAGGAAAGATCCAAATACCCCAGCGGGTAGTGAGAGTACTACAGCTAGTGGGAGGATGAAACTCTCATACTGTGCAGACAATACAAAATAGACAAAGATCAATACAATGAGGAAAATATAAACTGCTTCGTTACCACGAGAAACCTCATCTTTTTGGAGTCCAGCCCAGTCTATGTCAAAGCCTCTTGGCAGTTTCTCAGCGGCTACTTCTTGGATCGCTTTGATCGCCTCGCCACTACTGTACCCTTCTGCTGGTGCACAACGAATCGACGCTGTGGTGTACATGTTGTAGCGGTTGATCTCGTAGATCCCTTGCGTCTTTTTGATCCGCATGAAAGCCGAATAGGGCACTTCTTCACCGACATCATTTTTGACATAGAGCTTCATGATGTCCGTGGGTAGTTTTCTAAATGACGGATCAGACTGCACAAATACTTTGAAAAAACGACCAAACTTGATAAAGCCCAGATCATAGGTACTACCTATCATGATGGAGAGGTTGTCCATCGCTTTACCGATTGAGACTCCTTTTTGCATGGCTAGTTCGTTATCGATTTCTAGCTCATATTGAGGGTAGTCTGTTCGGTAAAAAGTAAACAAAGAGGTTAGCTCTTCTCTTTTGGCTAGCTCGTCCATAAAGGCTTCATTGACCTTGCCCAATCGCTCGTAATCTATGTCTGTATTTTTGTCCAATAGCTGTAGTGCAATCCCTCCTGCTGCACCATAGCCTGGCACGGCTGGTGGATCGAAAAACTCGATTTTCGCACCTGGAATACTTTGGGCTTTTTCTTCCAACTCTTCGATGACCTCTTTGATACCATGGTGTCGTTCACTCCATGGGTCTAAGTTGATCAGCAATGTACCAGAATTGGACCCTCTACCCTGTGTTAGGATTTCATATCCTGCTAGCGAAGAGACTGATTTGACTCCATCTACTTGGAGCGCTTTCTTTTGGAGGTCTCGGCTGATAGCATACGTCCTCTCCAAAGTAGACCCTGGAGGTGTCTGCAGTACAGCGTAGATCATCCCCTGATCCTCGGATGGAATGAAACCTGACGGTAAGTATTTGGTAATCCCTAACGTACCGACAGCAAAGGCAATTAACAACCCGAAGGTCACGACACGACGATTGGCGATGACTTTGAGTAGACCGACATATTTACCTGTGAGCTTTTCAAATCCACTATTGAAACCATCCATCGCCTTGGTAAACATGTTTTTCTTCTTTGGTTTGCCATGATCATTCTTGAGAATGATTGCGCAGAGTACGGGAGTCAAAGTCAAAGCAACAACCCCCGATATTACGATGGATGAAGCCATAGTGATGGAAAACTGTCGATAGAAAATCCCGACGGGTCCAGACATAAACGCTACGGGTACAAATACTGCTGTCATCAACAGTGTAATCGCGATAATTGCTCCACTGATTTCACCCAGCACTTCCTTTACTGCCTTAAACGGCGAGAGATGTTTTTCTTCCATCTTCGCATGGACGGCTTCTACTACGACAATCGCATCATCGACGACAATACCGATGGCAAGTACTAATGCAAAAAGCGTAATCATGTTGATATTGAGTCCAAACACCTGCATGACGAAAAACGCCCCTATCAGCGATACAGGTACCGCTAGCGTCGGGATCAGCGTAGATCGCCAGTCTCCGAGAAATATAAACACCACGATAGACACTAAAATAAACGCATCTCTCAAGGTGTGAATCACCTCATCGATTGATGCATCTAAGAAGTTGGATACGTCGTAGCTGATTTCGTATTCTATCCCTGGAGGAAAATCTTTTTTCATTTCTTCCAGCTTGGCTTTCACTTCCTCGATTACTTCAGTCGCATTACTCCCATAGGCTTGGTTCAGAGTAATCGCTGCTGACGGGTATTCATCTTTGTTAGAGTAGATGTCGTAGTACTCACTACCGAGCTCTACATCGGCGACATCTTTCAGTCGCAGGATTTCCCCATCATCATTGGCACGAATGATTACATTTTTGTATTGGTCGGCATCACTATAGCGACCCTTATAGGTCAGTACATACTCGATAGCTTCAGATCTTTTACTATCGGCACGACCGAGTCGACCTGGAGATCCTATGATACTTTGTTCGTTAAGTGCATCCATGACCTCTTCGGACGAGATATTATAGGCCCGCATTCGGTCTGGATTTAACCAGACTCGCATGGCGTACTGACGACTACCTACGATCTGAGCCAGGCCGACCCCATTGATCCGTTGTAGCTCGGGGAGCATGTTGATGTAGGCATAGTTGAAGATGTACTTCATGTCTACGTTGGTTGTATCTTTACCATAGAGGTTGACATACATCAGCATGTTTGGCATCAGTCGCTGAACCCGTAGACCTTCCAGCTGTACAATCGCTGGCAGTCGGTTCTTCATTTGCTGCACCCTGTTGTTGATGTTGACTACCGCTTGGTTCGGGTCACTTCCTTTGTGAAACACAATCTGAATATTGGCTTCCCCAGAGCTCGCTGCGGTGGAGAACATGTACTTCATCCCCGGTACACCGTTGATTGCTTGTTCTAACGGGATTAGCACCGAGTTAGTCAATACTGTCGAACTAGCGCCTGGGTAAGATAGATACACCACAACCATAGGTGGGGCGATATCGGGAAATTGGGATTTAGGTAGTGTTTTGATGGCGAGTGCCCCCATAAACATAATGACCAAAGAGATCACGATGGCGAGTGCAGGCCTACGTATAAATTGCTGAAACATTGTTATTTTCTTTTAGTGCTTGATATAGGATTACTCTGCGTGCAATCTCAAATGAGAAATGACTTCTTTGGGTTCTTTGAACTCATAGTTGATCTTGTCATTGTTTCGCACGAGGCGCAAACCTTCAAGAAGAATTTTGTCACCTTCGTCTAGGCCGCTATCGATGACAAATAGATCGGACATTTCAGCACCGATGGTAATGATTCTGGATTGTATTTTATTGTCTTTGTCGACGACATAGACGTATTTTTTGTCTAGGACTTCAAAAGTTGCTTTTTGAGGTATGATTAATGCGTCCTTGAGGTCTACTCTCACGACAACATTGCCCGTCTCACCGTGTCTCAACAGACGGTCTGGGTTAGGAAATGTCGCTCTAAAGGCGATGTTACCCGTTTGGTTGTTGAAATCCGCCTCTATGGTCTCTACTACACCTGTTTGGTCAAACATCTTGTTGTTGGCCATCAGTAGATTGACTTTCATCAGACTGCTGTCTTTCTTTAAGTTGAGTCTGTAGTCTAGATACTCTGCCTCTGGGACGTTGTAGTAGACCCACATTTTGCTGTTGTCCGAGAGGTCGGTGAGTAGATCCCCTTCGTCTACTAAACTTCCTGGTCGTTTGTGAAAACGATCCATGATACCCGAAAAAGGAGCTTTGATGTCCGTGAAACCCAAATGAATTTGAGCCAGTGATAAGGCTGCTTTGGCTTTGTCATACTTGGCCTTCGTGAGTGCCAGTTCATTTGGCGCTACGATATTTCTATCAGCAAGGGACTTGGTGTTCAAATACTCAATTTTAGCAAATTCTGCTTCTGCTTCTGCTTTTTGGAGCTCGGCATTGTAGAGTAGTGGCATGATTTTGAACATCAACTGCCCTTTTTTGACAAACTGCCCTTCATCTACGAAAATATCTTGCAGATAACCTCTTTCGAGTGCTCTTAGTTCGATGTGACGAATGGAGCGGATTTGACAAACATAATCTTTGGTAATCGAAGTGTCCATTTTGATTGGACTAGTGACCAAGAACTTTGTTTCAAGTTTCTTGTGTTCTTTGTGTGATTCACAACTCGTGCAGTATATAGACGCACACAGAGCCATGAGAATGAGCATTTTATTCATGGTTTTATTTTGTAATAGGTGTTATTGATTATTTCCTAGGAGGATTAGCTTGTTTCCTCACCTCACATGACATGCTCCGTTTCCATTAAATGAACAGCACCTTTAACTAAAATAAAAATGTGTTTGTAGACATCTATTTCATTGTGATTTATATCCATAGAATTATGTCCGCAGTGTAAAATAGACGGAGTGATTCAAGGGTATAAAAGACATATAGGCTGCCAGTCACTGGAGGGAGTATGACAAAAAAGGGAGGGAGTAGATAAACTTAACTATCTACATCGACAGGATCATAGGATGAATACCTGAAAAAGAATATTGTTACTGGGGGTAGAATAAGTAGTCTCCGTGTAGGAGAGTAAGCGTTTGTTCAGCGCGATGAAGAAATGACCAAAGGTTGGTGTATCAAATATCGAGTTGAAGAAATTGCCATGCACGATATGCTTTTTATAAGCATGCAGTTTGTCATCTTCTTCTTTTTCTTCTTCGACTTTCTCTATAGCATCATCGTTGGCGTCACGGTGATGTTTCTCTTTGTCAGGAGTAGCGGCTTGAATCTTACATTCATTGCGTAGCGATTCGCCTTCTTTACTCTCAGAGGCTAGTAAAGCATTATCATGATAAGTAAAGATGTTTTCATCAAACGTATGCGCATACGACTGGCTGTATCCGTTCAGCAGTAGAACGAATAACACGAGTGGCGATAGTATATGTTTGACTATTTTACTTGGCATTTAAAGGCTAAAGTATAAAAATGATTTCTAATATAGGATCAATAAACTCTTGTATTTTATGTTTTAGGTAAAAACATTATCGTTTTCGGGGGGTGGCACTAGGAAAAGTGCAATTTACTCACCCAGATACAATATTTTCTACTATAACTTCGGCGTGCACTCTGGAGTTCTCGATGAACCATTTGTTGGTTTGCAATCCACCACATACTACGCCTGCTAGGTAGAGACCTGATACATTGGTTTCCATGGTTTCGGGGTTGTGGACAGGGGTCTTCATATTGTCTTTTCCGATCTCTATGCCCATGCCTTCTAGAAATGGAAAGCTAGGCTGGTATCCTGTCATAGCCAATACAAAATCATTTTCTATCGTTACCAGTCCTTCGGGCGTCATGATATCCACCTCATGCTCACGGATCTCAGCGATCGACGAACTAAAATATGCCTTGATAGACGATTCTTTGATCCGGTTTTCTATATCCGGGAGTACCCAATACTTGACCCGTGGGTTGATGGCTTCATGACGAATGACCATCGTGACTTCTGCACCTTTTCGATAGGTTTCTAAGGCTACATCGACAGCACTGTTAGCCGCTCCGATCACGACGATTTTCTGTCCAAAATAGGGATGAGGCTCATCGTAGTAGTGTTTGACCTTAGATAAATTCTCTCCTTTGACATTCAGCAAAAAAGGTAAATCATAGAAACCTGTCGATAAAACAACATGTTTAGACTGGTAGATGCCTTTATCTGTTTTGATGGCGAAAGTGTCCGTTTTTTGAACCGATTCGACTTTCTCGTACAGCTTGATGTCTAGGTCCCAGGTGGTGGTGACCCTTCGGTAATATTCGAGCGCCTCGGCTCTGGTTGGTTTACTGTTGTGAGAGATGAACGGAACTCCTCCTATTTCTAACTTCTCGGAGGTAGAAAAGAAGGTCATGTTCATCGGATAGTTGTAGAGTGAGTTGACCAAGCAGCCTTTTTCGATGATGACATAGCTTAGCCCTTTTTTCTTCGCTTCGATACCGCAGGCTAGACCTATCGGGCCGCCACCGATGATGATGACGTCATATATTTTCTTTTCACTCATGGATTAAAATTTGTAGTTCTTTAGCGGGGTAATACAATAGTCCAAAGCTACATCATACGAATCTACGTAAGGAATGATATCTAAAGGTGGAGACATGCTTAGCCCGACTTTTAGACAGTCGGGACGACAGCTACTCAAAAACCGATCATAGTAGCCCTTGCCATAGCCAATCCTATGTCCCCGTCTATCAAAAGTTATCAATGGCACGATTACCATATCTATATCATCCTCCAGTACAATCTGACCACTAGTAGGTTCTGGAATGCCCCATTTGTTGAACTGAAGCTGTTCTTTATTTTCGTAGCGGTAGTGTGTGAGTTGGTTCGTTGAGAGGTCTGACTTAGAGATGATGGTATCAATACTTTCAGAGATCAGGTGATCGATAATCAACCAAGTGTTGATCTCGCTCTGCTTTGTGATGGGTAGAAAAACATGCACATTTCGAACAGTTACTTGCGTCAAAAAGACTTTAAACTGACATAGTATCTTAGAGGCTATCTCTGCAGACATTTCAGCAGAGAGCATTTTACGTTTTCGGAGATAGACCGTTCTCAGTTTGGCTTTGTCAATGGTGCTCATGGGAGTTCAAATAAAGCCATTCGGGAGCAATTGACCATGAGAAAATATTTTTTCGCTCGAAAAATGTGACTTTATGTCCATCTTAGGATTATAACTATAAACTAACAAAGCGACGACCTGATCATTGGACTATTCAGAAGCAGATATCATCCAGCGTGCAAAAGCAGACATTAAGCATTTTGAGCCATTGTATAATAGGTACTATGAGTCAATTTTCCGCTTTGTGTATCGGCGTACTGATGAGGAGAGTGCCGCTGCGGATGTTACTTCGCGGGTTTTTATGAATGCGATGCAGGCCTTGCCTAAATATCAAGTGCGTGAAGTGGGATTTGGTGCGTGGCTGTACAAGATCGCGACCAATGAGACCAATAAGTATTTTCGTGAGACGAAAAAGCGGCAACATTTGAGTCTCGAAGATGAAAAGGTCAATCTCGTAATGAGCTGCGAGCAAATCGAGGATCAAGAAGAAAAGCAGACTGTACTGATGCAGTTGATCGCAGAGTTGAGTGACGATGAGATTCAGATTTTGGAACTCAAGTTTTTTGAAAGTAAGAATTTTAAAGAGATCGCCTTTATCTTAGATAAAAAGGAAAGTGGAATCAAAATGAGACTATACAGGTCTTTGGAAAAATTAAAGGAGAAGTTTGATTCATTAAAAAAGGAGTCATGACCAAATATGATATCAGATTGAGGAGGGGATCGGTGAAAAAAAGCCAGATCGATAAGCACAAAGATTTTCAATCTTTGAGTGATCTCGTACAGCGTGAAAAAAAATCCACTTCGTCGCGCAGAATGTGGTTGCTGTTAGTTGCGGCAGTCTTGATCTTCGGTATGCTCGTGATGGGGCTCATCCGTGTGACGACTCACTCAAAGCAACCGAAACAAGAAAACGTCGACCAGATGCTCTTCGACGAATTCAAAAGCGAATAAACTGTAATTAAGGCTCATCCCGGGAGTAGTCTTAATTCTGTGATTGAATAGATGTTTTAACCATTAAAATTTACAATTATGGAATTGAGGAAAAATCCAGCCTTCGATCTGGAACGCAAAAGAGGTATGTTTTTTAGTATAGGGTTAGTGACGAGCCTGTCATTGGTGTTAATGGCCTTCAACTGGCGAACAGAGGAGGTCGTGCCTCACCTGCCTGAACCAGAGGTAGAGTATGATGTGTTCTATGTCATCGAACCAGTAGCTACAGTGATCAAACCACCCGAAAGGCCTAAGGCACCTATTGAACGAAAATCTGTGCAAGCACCTGTCTTCGTCGAAACGCAGGAGGAGATAGAGGCACTCGTAGAGATTGAAGAATTGACCATCGATATTGATGATGTAGTAGTGGTAGATGAGGAGTTAGAAGAGGAAGAACCTGATGTATATATAGGTGTAGTCGAGCAGATGCCAGAACCTGTCGGTGGTATGGCTAGCTTTTATAGTCATATAGGGAGAGAAATGAAATACCCGAATCGCGCCAGAAGAGATGGTGTTGAAGGGCGCGTATTTGTGCAGTTTGTAGTAGATAGGGATGGTTCTATCGCTGAGATAGAAGTTATCAAAGGAATAAGTACTGACTGTGATGAGGAAGCCGCACGTGTGTTAGCCACCGTGCCTCGATGGAACCCAGGCAAACAAAGAGGGAAACCAGTTCGTGTGAGGATGATCGTGCCGATCGTGTTTAGACTCAACTAACCTATAAAAAAGGTCATTTCTTAATTTCTTTTAAGTGAAGTTAAGAAATGACCTTTTAAATTTTGAGGGTTCATGTATTACCTAATGCTAAATATTCTAACCGTTTCCACAAGGAAATCAGCAATACCTTGGGTAAACTCATTTCCAGAACCCCTACCTATAATGTAGAGTACGAATAGAACGTATATCGTCAATAGCGTAAACGCTTTTGCTTTACCTATATATTTAGAGGAGGTAAAAATAATCACTGCTATAGTTGTCAAGATTAGCAACAGCAATCTTAGCTCGCTACTGAGGTCTACGAGCTCTGGTGGCATATGAATAGGCCCATAAATAATTGTGAACAAGAATAGCGGAAACCCTAAAGCAAAACACACATCAAAGATATTACTACCGAGAGCATTCGAGATAGCATCATCATATTGTCCACGTTGCGCATCCTTAATAGAGATAATTGTGTCTGGAAAACTAGAAGCTGCAGATGCCAAAATCAATGCGACAAACATTAACGGGATATTCAACCCATTAAAAGTTCCTAAGTAAGGAACCACATAAGTATCAGCTCCCATCCATTCGCATGCCACCACCAAAAGATAACAGACCAATGCGATCGCTAAAGTTGAGAAAAAGAGTAATGGCCAAGCGTTTGATCCCGTGATCTTTCTTCTAATAAAAGTGTTCTCAAGGTCAAAGGTTAAAACACTCTTAAGAAAAGATGGCTTTGGTTCATCATCTTCATCCTCTTCCTCGGTAATATCTTCATTGGAATCATCAGACAATGCATTTTTCCCCATTGATAAAAACATATAGGCAATGTACACCAAGTAAACGCCCATGAGGATTAGGCCATGATACCAATCTAGCTCTGAACCACTAATCAAAATCAAGAAGATTAGTTCTGTGAGGATAAGTGCAATACCATCACGGAGCATTACTTTTTTAGATACTTCTATGCGTTTGGCAAGTCCGATCCCAATCACTGCGATAACAGAGACTGCAGGGATGACCATGCCGTTGAAGATTGCGCTACCCGCAGTAGTACCGATCCCTCCAGAAAAACCAGAAGCATCCTTGAGTACGAATAAAAAGAACATAGAAGTGAACACCTCGGGCATAGAGCTGGCAATCGCATTGATAGACGCTCCCCTCACACCATCAGAAAGATTTCTACCTATGTACTCCGATGCGGTCATGAAACCATCTCCAGCTCTCCAGATGACTACACAACTGATTGCAATTAGTATTAGCGGTATTATTATGCCCATTATTTAAGTTTTTTTGGCTTGGTAGTTTGTTGAGTTTTACATCTTGTGAATTATTCAAAAGATGTATAGCGCTGATTCAAAAACTAAATTACGCTATTTTTTTTATATCAATATTCACGTAAATCAAATAAGAACTTGATCTACCGTTTTTTGGGTATAGGATAACTACGTTGCAATACCTGAATTTGGATTTTTAGTATAAAAATTAATGAAATGGAGAGGCTTCTTTAAAGGATGGGCAGCCTTATCTAACGCTTTGTTTTAAGAATGATTTGTATAATGCGCTAATGTTCGATTTTTTTGTATCTTTAAATTCGAAGTATATAAAAACGAACCTATGGATTTTAAAGCTCAGATGAGTGTGATGGTACAGCTTTCTCTAGTAGATAATAAGTTGTCCAATATTGAAAAAAGATACATCTACGCCTTGGGTAAAGCGAACGCTGTTCCAGAGCGTGAAATAGATCAAGTTTTTGAAGATCATTTGAGTAGCAAGAAGATGGCCATGCCCGATTTGGGGCAGTTATCTGAAGATGAGAAGTTTGAGTACCTATATAACATTGTTCAGCTCATGAAGGTGGACAAGAAGGTTTATTTGAGTGAGATTAGATTCTGTCAAAAGTTGGCAAAGAAACTAGGTTACAAGGCTTCAGTCGTATCAGAGCTCAGTGGAGGGATATTCAGTGACCCTTCGGTCACATCTGATAGAGATTACCTCAAGACACTGATTCAAAAACATAAAGCATAATAAAGAAAGCGTTTTCTTAATCCTGAAAACAGATACCCCTTAAACTAGAACCGCATGAATATTAAATCACAACTCAGTATGCTCATCGGGTTGGCAAATATTGACAATGATTTTGCCGATGACGAAAAAGACATGATCTACATGGTAGGCAAGGCCAACGGAGTAGCCGAAAGTGAGATCGAAGACCTCCTCAAAAACCCCGTTCCATTACCCGACCTTAACACGATGATGGATGACGAAAAATTTGAGTATCTGTTTAATGTTGTTCAGTTGATGAAAATAGACAAAGAAGTTTTCTTGAGTGAGGTGAAATATTGTGAAGATGTAGCAGTAAAATTAGGCTTTAAAAAAGCTGTGATAGCGGAGCTCTCTTCTAAGATATATTCTAATCCGGCGATTACATCTAACAAAGAAGCGTTGAAAAAAGCTGTGATGAAATACCAAAATTGATACCCATTGATTTCTGGTTTAAAAAGTTAATAATAAGGGGTGTAGCCCCTTTTTTTACGCACTACTAAAATGAATCTCTACACATGATTTTTTCCGCTTCATTAGTATGCAAAAATCCTTACCTTTGCACCTTGTTTTTCAAGCATGTGGTATAAAATTTCTAACATCATTATAAAATTCCGTCTGTACCTGATCATACTTCTGGTGGCTATCACTGGTTTTATGGCATATCAGGGACAGTTTGTCAAATGGTCATTTGTATTGGCCAATGTCGTACCCGACCATGATCCCGACATGGTGGATTTCATGGAGTTCAAACGGGTCTTTGGCGAAGACGGCAACATTCTGGCACTAGGAGTGTTGGACAGTGCGGTCTACAAGGTGGATAATTTTCGTAAATTCAGTTATATGTCGGATGCATTGATGAAAGTCAATGGTGTCAACGATGTGGTCAGTCTGCCGTCCTTGCGCAAACTTGTCAAGGATCAAGAGGAAAAGAAATTTAAACTTGTTCCAGTTTTTGACAAAATACCAGCTGATCAAGATGACTTGGATTCACTGATCAAATATGCCCAAGATATCAAGTTCTACAGTGGGCAACTTATCAACCCCGACAATGGAGCCAGTGTCGTATTAGTGACTATTCAAAAAGAGCTAATGGACTCGGATGCACGTAACCGTGTTATTGGAGACATCCTATTTGTAACAGAATCTTTTGAGAAAGACACAGGCATCAAGCTGCGATATGCAGGGCTGCCATACGTTCGCTACATTAATACATCAAAGCTCAAAGACGAGTTAAGGATGTTTTTAGTATTGTCTGTGATTGTCACGGGTTTTATTTTATTCTTGTTCTTTAGGTCTTTCAAAGTACTGTTAGTCGCGTTGGCTATCATTGGGATGGTGGTGCTTTGGGTTGTTGGTACTTTGGTGCTCCTAGATTATGAAATCACGCTGTTGACTGGCTTGTTGCCACCGATTATCGTCGTGATAGGCATCCCGAACACGGTCTATATGATCAATAAGTACCACCAAGAGTACTTTGCACATGGGGATCAAGAAAGGGCCATCCGAACCATTATCCAAAAAATAGGCATCGTTACTTTTATTACTAATGTGACGACTGCTGTGGGTTTTTTAGTACTGGCACTAACGGACATCGTAATTCTAAAGGAGTTCGGGATAGTAGCAGGAATCAATATTTTGGCCACCTTCGTGGTGAGCATGATTATGATTCCATGTATCTTTTCTTACCTGAAACCTCCAGGACGTAGACATCTCAAACATTTAGAATTTAAGGCATTAGATAAAGTCCTCACGGCACTGGACAACTTGGTGCATAGATATAAGGAGTATGTGTTCATTGCGACAGCAATCGTTGCGATTGTGTGCTGTTATGGGATTACCAAAATAGAAGCAGTCTCTTTTATGGTAGATGACTTACCCGAGGAGAGTCAGACTAAAAAAGATTTGGAGTTTTTTGAGAAGAATTTTGCGGGTGTGATGCCGCTCGAAATCGTCGTAGATACGAAACAAAAGAAAGGCGTACAGAATCTGTCCAATCTGCGTAAGATCGATGAGTTTGAGTCTTTCTTAGATTCTATAGAGTATGTGTCTAAGCCCATGTCTGTTGTGAGCTTTATCAAAGCAACTCGTCAGGCATTTTACAACGATAAGTCAAGCTACTATAGCTTGCCAAATAGCCGAGATAAGAATTTCATCCTTAGATACCTGAAAGAAGAAACGGATGAGTCCGATTTAGCTTCAGGATTCATAGACTCTACGGGTCAAAAAATTCGTATCTCACTCAAAATGGCTGATATAGGTTCTGTCAAAATGGACTCCCTTGTCAATCAAGTCATACAGCCTCGGATAGACTCTATTTTTGGAGAGACGAAGTTTGATGTAGCCATTACAGGAACGACATTACTTTTCATCAAAGGGAACAAGTTTCTGATTGACAATTTGATCATGAGTATGGTTATCGCGTTTGTAATTATTGCATTCATTATGGCGCTCTTGTTTAGGAACTTCAAAATGATAGTGATTTGTTTAATCCCTAATGTCATTCCTCTCTTGATCACTGGTGGAATGATGGGGCTCGTGGGTATTCCGCTCAAACCGAGTACCGCATTAATATTCAGCATCGCGTTTGGTATCTCAGTGGATGATTCTATTCACTTTTTGGCCAAGTACAGACAAGAGTTATTCGCAAATAATTTTTTCGTTCCTGTAGCAGTCAGCAAAAGTATTAGAGAGACTGGTGCCAGTATGATCTATACATCGGTCATTCTATTTTTTGGCTTTGTGATTTTTGCCGCATCGGAGTTTGGTGGCACAGTAGCACTGGGTGTATTGACGTCTACTACCTTGCTCATGGCAATGCTAACGAACTTAACTCTATTGCCTGCTTTGCTGTTACGATTTGACAATGGGAAACGAAACGCGACACAACACCCCCTGATAGAACAGTACCCTGAGTTCTATGATGAGGAGGAGGATGAAGAGATAGATTTAGGATTGATAGAGGTCGACCCCCCATCAACCGATAAGGGAGAAGAAAGTAAATAATCGAAGAATATTTTTGAGACTGTGAAATACAGAGAATATAAAAACATCAACTACGCGGAGGTTGCCGACGAAGTATTGGAGTTCTGGAAAAAGAACGACATCTTCAAAAAATCTGTGGATGAGAAAGAAGGTGCAGAGTCATTTGTGTTCTACGAGGGGCCTCCCTCCGCGAATGGTACGCCAGGTATTCATCACGTAATGGCTCGTGCGGTCAAGGATATTTTTTGTAGATACAAAACCCTAAAAGGGTATCAGGTCAACCGTAAAGGGGGCTGGGACACGCACGGCCTACCTGTTGAGCTCCAAGTAGAAAAAGAACTTGGAATTACCAAAGAGGATATTGGGAAGAAAATCTCTGTAGAAGAGTACAATCAAAAGTGTCGTGAAGCGGTCATGAAATTCAAAAATGAATGGGATGACCTAACGGAGAAAATGGGGTACTGGGTTGATTTGGACGATCCCTATATCACTTTTGACAAGAACTACATGGAGACGCTATGGCATCTACTCAAAAAGTTCTATGACAAGGATCTGCTCTACAAAGGCTACACGATACAACCTTACTCTCCAGCGGCTGGTACAGGGCTGAGCTCTCACGAACTCAACCAACCTGGCACATACCGTGACGTGAAGGATACGTCTATCGTGGCGCAGTTCAAAGCCAAAAAGACGGATGCTACGGCTAAGTTATTTGAAGGAGACGAGGAGGTGTTTTTCCTCGCATGGACTACTACACCTTGGACGCTACCGTCCAACGCTGCGCTAGCAGTAGGAAAGAAAATTAGTTATGTCAAAGTGAAGACTTTCAACCCCTATACTTTCTTGCCGGTCTCTGTGATCGTTGCGAAGGATCTGATGGGAAAATACTTCTCTGAGAAGGCAAAAGAAATTGCATTTGATGACTACAAATCAGGAGATAAATTAATCCCATGGGAAGTGACGGGAGAATTTTCGGGTGAAGATTTGGTAGGTATGCCGTATGAGCAGTTGATGCCCTATGTGACCAATGACGAACTCGAAGCAAAGGCATTTAGAGTGATTTCAGGAGATTTCGTATCGACTGAGGATGGTACAGGTATCGTACATATCGCGCCGACTTTTGGTGCGGACGATTTCTTGGCTGCTAAGCTGGCGGATGTACCAGGTGTAATGGTTAAAGACGAAACGGGCAAGGACGTCCCCTTAGTAGATAAGCAGGGAAGGTTCGTGGCAGAGGTCCCTGACTATGCTGGCAAGTATGTCAAGGCAGAGTACTATAGCGACGAAGAGAATTCCGCGAAGGATTTTAAACCAACGGATGTACTAATTGCCATCCAGCTCAAAGAAGAAAATAAGGCATTTAATGTCACCAAATACGAGCACAGTTACCCACACTGCTGGAGAACTGACAAACCTATCCTTTACTATCCGTTAGATTCTTGGTTTATCAAAACCACGGCCTACAAGGATAGATTGGTCGAACTCAATAAGACGATCAACTGGAAACCAGCATCAACAGGTACAGGTCGATTTGGCAACTGGTTGGAGAATCTGGTAGACTGGAACTTATCACGTTCTAGATACTGGGGCACACCACTACCTATCTGGGTGTCTGAGGACAAAACAGAAGAGATTTGTATCGGATCTATTGCTGAGCTGAAAGTAGAGATCGAAAAGTCTATTACTGCAGGATATATGACTGAGCAGATTGGTGAAGATTTCGATTTGCACAGACCGTATGTGGACGATGTGTTTTTGGTCAGTGCATCAGGGCAGAAAATGTATCGAGAGCCAGACTTGATCGATGTATGGTTTGATTCTGGAGCTATGCCTTATGCACAGTTCCACTTCATGGGGGATGACCCGAAGGCCGATTCTGTTAAAGAAGGAGGTCTTAAGGAAGTTTATCCAGCAAACTTCATTGCCGAAGGGGTGGATCAGACGAGAGGATGGTTCTTTACGCTACATGCGATATCGGTCATGCTTTTTGACAAAGTGTCTTTCCAAAATGTGATAGCGAATGGTCTTGTCTTAGATAAAAAAGGCAATAAGATGTCAAAACGATTGGGCAATGCAGTTAACCCATTTGAGACACTCAAAAAATACGGTCCAGATGCGACGCGTTGGTACATGATCTCCAATGCTAACCCTTGGGATAATTTGAAATTCGATATCGAAGGAGTCGCTGAGTCTCAGCGTAGATTCTTTGGTACTTTATATAATACGTATTCCTTCTTTTCGCTGTATGCGAATTTGGATGGATTTACTTTCTCTGAAAAGGCTATTCCTTTGGCTGAGCGAACGGAGAGTGATCAATGGGTTATCTCTAAGTTGAACACGCTAGTCAAAAAGGTGGATGAGGCCTACGACGAGTATGAACCTACCAAAGCAGCTCGATTGATTCAGGATTTTGTGATCGATGACATGAGCAACTGGTATGTTCGTCTAAACAGAAAACGATTCTGGAAAGGGGAGTATAACGAGGACAAGCGAGCAGCGTACCAGTCTCTTTATACTTGTCTCAAAACAGTGGCTAAACTCGGTGCTCCAATTGCACCTTTCTTCCTAGATAGGTTGTATTCTGATTTGAATGCGGTATCAGGTAGCGAAAATCATGAATCAGTACACTTATCCAACTTTCCCGTAGCAGACGAAGCAGCTATCAATATAGAGCTAGAAGCACGTATGGATATGGCACAGAAGATCTCTTCTTTGGTTCATTCGTTGAGAAAGAAGGAAAGATTGAAAGTACGTCAGCCTTTGGCTAAAATCATGATTCCTGTGATGAACGAAAACACGGTGTCTCGTGTGAGTGCAGTCAAAGATTTGATATTGAATGAGGTCAACATCAAAGAGATCGAGTTCTTAGATGACACATCGGGTGTATTGGTCAAGTCCATCAAGCCTAACTTTAGAAAGCTGGGTAAGGAGTTTGGTCCTAAGATGAAGGATGTGAGCAACCTTATCAATGCTTTTGATCAAGATCAAATTGCCGAGATAGAAAAAAGTAACAGCTTGATTGTTGATCTCAATGGTGAGGCGATTACTTTGACGTTGGAGGATGTAGAGATTGCTTCTCAGGATATCCCAGGGTGGTTGGTAGCAAGCGAAGGCGGCATCACTGTCGCGCTAGATATCAACCTGACGGATGAGTTGAGACAAGAGGGGATCGCGAGAGACCTAGTCAATAGAATCCAAAATCTGAGAAAGGATCAAGGTTTAGAGGTTCAAGATAAAATTAAAGTGAGTCTGCGTAGTGATGAGGAAGTAGTAACTGCAGCAGTGCAGGCTTTCAATAGCTACATCTGTGAAGAGACACAGGCTAACGAACTAAAACTTGTAGACAGTTTGTCTGCGGGACAGGAATTAGATATAGATGAATTGAAAATCAGCGCGCAAATAGAGGTTTGCTAGTTGTCACTTTTAGCGGTAATCGATGAAATATTATAAATACTTTTTGATCAGTCTGGGTGTAATCCTACTAGATCAGGTAGTGAAGTTGGTTGTTCATTTCAATATGGATATGGGCGTCAATGGACAAATTCAGATCATAGGCGAATATTTTAAACTCCATTATTTGACCAATCCAGGTATGGCTTTCGGGATGAAACTGGGTACGGAGTATGGCAAGCTGTTTTTGACTTTGTTTAGATTGGTCGCGATGGTTGGGATTGGCTACTACTTGTACACGCTGATCAAAAAAGAAGTTTCTACTGGTTTACTCGTATGTATCGCATTGATATTAGGTGGAGCCATAGGCAATGTGATCGATAGCACCTTCTACGGAGTATTCTTGGATAATGCTCCCTATGATGCCCCTACTCCATGGTTTTATGGTCAGGTAGTGGATATGTTCTACATCGATATCTGGGAAGGGCGTCTACCGGACTGGTTGCCGCTCATGGGAGGGAAATACATGTCTCTCTGGCCTGTATTTAATGTAGCGGATGCATCTATCTTCATAGGGGTAGCCATTATTCTCATCTTTCAAAAGCGGTTTTTTGCGCATACAAAGGAGCAAGAGGCAGAGTAAAATTTTAATATTTAGCACAGCGTTAAACCAAAAGAAGCCGAGCGATATCGCTCGGCTTCTTTTGGTTTAACGCTTCTCTTCTTAATTCTCTAGCATCTTGAGAAGTGTCGAGAGTTTGTTTTTTAAACTACGACGATCTACGATGAAATCTAAGAAACCATGATCTTTTACAAACTCAGCACTTTGGAAGCCTTTTGGCAAATCCTTACCGATGGTCTCACGAATAACTCTTGGACCCGCGAACCCTATCAATGACCCTGGTTCTGAGATGTTGAAATCTCCTAGCATCGCGTAGGATGCCGTTACTCCTCCAGTCGTAGGATCTGTGAGTAGCGAGATGTATGGGATTTTTGCTTCGCTCAGTAGAGCAAGTCTAGCTGAAGTCTTGGCCATCTGCATGAGCGAAAAACCAGCCTCCATCATACGCGCACCACCTGATTTGGAGATCATCAAAAACGGGATTTTATGTTCTAAAGAGTGATTGATAGCTCTTGCGATTTTCTCCCCTACCACTGATCCCATAGAACCACCAATGAACCCAAAATCCATACAAGCGATGACTAGGGGCGTACCGTTGATTTTGCCTACTGCACTTCTCAGTGCATCCGTCAATCCAGATTTTTTCTGAGTTGCTTCGATACGAGCTGGATAAGGTTTAGAATCCACAAACTTGAGTGGGTCTCCTGAAGAAAGCTCTGCGTCGAGCTCTTCGAACTTATTGTCATCAAAAAGAATTTCGAAATATTCTTTAGAGCCAATACGAACATGATAGTCATCTTCTGGACTTACGTATGCATTGTTACGAAGCTCGCGCATGTGGACAATCTTGCCACTAGGCGTCTTGTACCAAAGTCCATCTGGTGCTTCTTTTTTAGATTCTGTGGGGGTCTGTATGCCCTTATTTGTTCTTTTAAACCAAGCCATAATTAACTTTTCATTCCTCCCCAAATACGTGAAATTAAGTCGTTGGAGGTTTGCAAAGATAGGAATTCAATCGAAGATATAAGATTTGACAATATGTTTTTTAGCCTACTCAGTCACGCCCATCTACATAGTCTTGGAGGTAGGAATATTTCTCAGTCAAATGACCTCCTTTGGCTATGGTAGCCCTCTCTATAATACTTCCTTTGTCTTCTCCGATGAGGTTGGGTAGTACATTATTGAGGAGCTCTTTTCCAAAGTCTGCTGACGCATTTCTGGGTAGTTCGCATGGGAGATTGTCTACAGCCATCACTGTGACATTGCCTTCGTCTGAGAGTGGTGGTGCTAGTATGCCTTGTGTCGGGTCATAATCATAGATGGGATCATCTATGGTAGCAGGCTGCAGTGTCGAGGGGATCGATCCCTCTATATCGCAAGTTACATCCGCAATCACTTTGATGCTGAAGTTACGCTGAGTCATATCTTCCCGAGTAAATAGAACAGGGGCTTTGGGATTCCAAAAAGCACATGCGATCAAGATATCGGCAGCTTGGGCATAGGGAGCGAAATCAGATTCGAAATCTTCTGGTGACCGAAAGAATTCAGCACGATTGAAGACTTTGTCTTCGTTTTTGTGCTTGTGATAGTCTCGGTTATTTAGTTGGCAATACACGGGTTCATCAAATAGTTGGGTGATGAACTGATGAGGTGATACGCGACGAATACCAACCTGATTCATGATTTCCATAGCTCCTTTGGCTACTCGGCCACCTCCAGTGATAACGATCTTTATTTTGGGAAGTTTGATTAGATTAAACTCTGTTTTTAGATCGTCCAAATCAAAGCATTCGTGCGCACGTCGGATATCAAATAGGTTATAGCGCTTTCCATAAGTCCATAACGCATTGTACGCGCCTACGATTCCTGCATACCGACCAAAGGCAATGATGCGTTGCCCATCAGTATTCGTCAGTGTTTCATAATCGATCAAGGTTATGTTCTTGTCCAGTATGGTTTGGAGCAGTGTTCTGTTGTAGGCTTGTTTCTTGATCGTGTGTGAGAAGAAAAAGTAGGTTTTGTTAGGTATCAATGCTGCGATCGGCACTTCTTTGACTCCAAATAAAATATCACAGTCCGACACATCATCTGTCAGGGGGGTGTTTAGATCTATATAGTCCTGATCCGAGAAACATCTAATGTCGCTATGCGCACAGACAAGTGAAACCTCTGGGTGTGTTTCTTGTATTTTTTTGGCTTGTTCCGGCGTGATGGCAACACGTCTATCGACGGGGATTTTGCCTTCTTTTAGAATGCCGATTTTGATCATTGGGGTAGTGTTTGTCATAAAGCCAAATATCGCAAGATTGGTAGATATAGCTAGTAATTTGAGTTCGATTAATCATTGTTGTTTTGGTTATCTGAGCAAGTTATCATCATGTTTCTAAACTAAATAGGCTTTCATTTCGTCTATTGTCGAAATGAAATGACAAAAAAGGCTTTAATACTGCTATTGAGTCTGTTTTAGAACCGAATTCAGGTTAGTAGGTCATAAGGTTTTTTTGATTAGGCTTTTCCTTTCTTGAATCGTAGGCTAACTCTAGCAGTTCTGTCATTCTCATGGTGGGTTAGGTTTGTTTCCTGTATAATGACAGGTTTTAAAAAGGGTATGTACAAGATTTTGTATGGCTTTGTGTGCGGAAGTAGAATATGCCCTAAATCAATCCTATAGCTACTTTTTAGTTTGCTTGGTTTATCCTTTCTTTCACCTGTCAAATAATACAGTTCACCGATTTCTAGTTTTAGAATCAAGTACTGGCTGCTATTATTGCATTGTAGTCACAGAGAAACGAAGAGAAGAAAAGAGGAAGTGACTACATGAGCTGAAAAGCTCCACCGAAACAGAATAGTAATTTAGTCTTTCATAATCATGCTTAAGCTGCTGACCCGGACGGGGTGAGCAGCTTTTCTTTTTTTAGGGGCAATGGTGTCAATCCACGTTGCTATTTTAGGAAGCTACTCTACAGTACTGACTGAAAAGCCTGAGGAAGGAAATAACTATCGGCGACCTCTCTAGCTCTATTAGGTTCTCGATACTAACCATCAATCAAAACGACTTCATCTATCGGTCCATCCAAAACCACTCTCCTATATAATGATGAAGTTCACCTGTCAAATAATACAGTTCACCGATTTCTGCTTTAAAACAATACGCTGCATGCATATTATTGCATTGTAGTTACAGAGAAACGAAGAGAAGAAAAGAGGAAGTGACTATATGAGCTGAAAAGCTCCACCGAAATAGAATAGTAATTTAGTCTTTCATAATCATGCTTAAGCTGCTGACCCGGACGGGGTGAGCAGCTTTTCTTTTTTTAGGGGCAATGGTGTCAATCTACGTTGCTATTTATAGAAAGCCACTCTTCATTGTGGATCAATCCGTATTTCTGAGGGAGAGGTAGTAGATCACTTCGTGATTCAAGATTCATTGTTCGAAATTCATTATTGTTTTTTGTGAATAACCATCCCTTATAAGTCCTTGAGGTTTTTTTGAATAAAAATATCGAACCTGTCTACCGAGTTTATCCCCCCAATTTTACAGACTGATCCTTCATCGTTGATCGAAAAGCCTGAGGAAGGAAACAACTATCGGCGACCTCTCTAGTTTCATTGGGCTCTCAGTACTAACTATCGATCCATCCAAAACCACTCTCCTATATAATGATGAAGTTCACCTGTCAAATAATACAGTTCACCGATTTATGCTTTAAAACAATACGCTGCATGCATATTATTGCATTGTAGTTACAGAGAAACGAAGAGAAGAAAAGAGGAAGTGACTACATGAGCTGAAAAGCTCCACCAATACTAGAATAGTAATTTAGTCTTTCATAATCATGCTTAAAAGCTGCTGGCCCGGACGGGGTGAGCAGCTTTTTCTTTTTTAGTCGGTCTTAGCAGACACTGAGACTAGAGGAGTAGGTTTTTCTATCCTCTGATTTTATACCCTAATGAGGACATGGTTTAGATTGGAGATTATACTTATTGGGAGTAAAACCAAAAAGGTAAGTTTTGGAAACGGTAACTTAGGTTTAGAAGAAGGGAGTGGGGTATGTTCATTGCATTATAAATGCCAAGAAGGTTTCAGTCGCATTAGGAAATGCGATCAAGCGGGAGCACTATTCGAATCGCAATGAACATAAAGACTAATCTGCACCAAATTATATTTTTGCACAGGGAAGACAGTCTTACTTACTTCAGAATTCATCCTTTGACTCGGCTAGATGCCAAACAACACTCGCCCCGTAGCAAATGCTCTACTTCATATGCAACCAAAAGAACTATTAGAATTGTCTCGTCTCATCTTGATTTGATCCAATTGCCCATAGAAAATTTTCTACACTTCACCTGAATAAAATTAAAGCTCACCGAAATCAGGTTTTACTCCCCTCAGGATCATCGTAAACTTGTATCGTAATCAATTTCAACAAAACAACTATTATCATGAAAACTACAATTAAAACAATCGCAATTGCTGGTTTAGTAGCCATGTCCACACTTTCGTTTGCAGGCAACAAAGGTGAAAAGTCAGAAAAGGAAGTGAAAGTGAGCCCAGAGCTCGATGTTAGAATCGTGGAACTGAACGAGTCTAGTGTTGCTGTGACTTTTGCCAAGCTAGAAGGTGAGTCCGTGAAAGTGAAGATTTTTGACGCTTATGGAGTTTTGATGCACACAGAAAAGCAGTCAGAAGGTAAAGCTTTTTTGAAAAGATTTGACGTATCAGCATTACCAGCAGGTGACTATACTTATATGGTAGCCAATGAAATGTATGCTGTCAAAAAAGTAATCACAAAAGACTAATGGATAACTGCCAAGGAATGTAACCTCAGACTATATGTATGTCTGAGGTTTTTTTTGTGTTTAGCCAGTTTTAATATTAGATATTATACGCGTACTTCGTGTATAATTTTTTTTGCATGTCAGAATTTATAAGTCCGTTTAGAGGGTACAGTGTGAACTGGTGGAGATGGCTAAGTGTCGTTTTCATGGGAGCTGGTCTTCGTTTGTTTATTGATATCATTTATAGTGTTTTTTATTCGGACTTACCCCTTTCTTGGGATCCCAATGAATACATCTATGCGATCGTTTTGGCTCTTTTTGTATTAGAGGGGATTCGCTTTATAAATCGCCGGTTAGATAAAATCCTCCCTTGGGAGCATGGTGCGAAAAGCCGCTTTATCATCCAGCTCAGCTCCAATACAGTCTATGCCTCGGTAGTCATAGCTTTTTTTGGGGCCTTCCTTTATCGTTTTGTCAGTGATCACCATTCTAGGCCGTTGTTTGATGAAATCGTGGTGATCTCCACGGCGCTGTCTCTGACCATACTAGTGGTAGCGATCGAGATGGGAATGTTTTTCTTGAACAAGTGGAAGGTCTCGATGATAGAGATCGAAAGGTTCAAAAAAGAGGGACTTGAGTTTAGACATGAAATGCTCAAAACACAGGTGAACCCACATTTTTTGTTCAACAGTCTCAACACGCTTTCATCTTTGGTCTATTCAGACCCGAATACAGCCTATAGTTTCATCCGAAAACTTTCTAATGTTTATCGAAATGTACTGGAACATCGCAACAAAGGTCTCGTATCAATTCAAGAAGAACTACAAGCCATTGAGTCCTATGTCGAGTTGATTCGAATGCGTTTTGGACAGAAATTAGTGATCGAGATAGATCCGATGAAAGAGGTAGCAAAGTGTCAAGTGCCTCCATTGATTTTGCAGTTGTTGATCGAAAACGCTATCAAGCATAATGTGGTATCTACCAAATACCCCCTATCTATCTGGGTGTACCATGAGGGCGACCAGATTGTGATCAAAAATTCACTCCGGCTAAAGTCCTCTAAAGGGTATTCATCCAAAATCGGATTGGATAACATCATCAGTCATTATGATATAGTGACAGATAAAAATGTAGAAATTAAACAAACAGAAGATAGTTTTATAGTATTATTACCACTATTAAGCCCTGATTATGAAGGTATTGATTATAGAGGATGAGCAATTCGCTCAGGATGAGCTGAAAAGACTTTTGGCTGAGACGTCATTTGACGTAGAAATTATTGATTGTTTTGAATCTATAGAAGAAACAGTCGAATGGTATGAAGACAATGAAGATCCAGACTTGATCTTCATGGATATTCAGCTGTCTGATGGGTTGAGCTTTGAGATTTTTCAGCAGACGACTGTTAGCTGCCCCATCGTTTTTACGACGGCTTTTGAGAACTATGCCATTAGAGCATTCAAGGTCAATAGTATAGATTACCTCCTCAAACCCATCGAGAAAGACGACCTAGAAGCTGCATTGAAAAAGTATGCTGATCTCAATGATAACAAAAGCGAAGAGGAAGAAGGTAGTGTCGCGTTGAGCATAGACCAAGTGCAGCAGTTGCTCAAACTATCTGACGAGCAGCGCGATTACAAAAAGCGTTTTATTATTAAGTCTGGAGACAGATTGAGACACGTGTCTGTTGAGGACATTGCGTACTTCTATGCCGAGGATGACTACACCTATTTGGTCTCGAAGGAAGGGGCTAAATTCATTATCTCCTTTAAGTTAGATGAATTAGTCAAGCAGCTTGATCCTTCTGATTTCTTTAGATTATCTAGAAAATATATCGCCAATATCCATTCGATCAAACTGGTCAACAAATACTTCAACAGTAGACTAGAGGTCATTCTACAGCCAGAGACCAAGGATCAAATCCTGATCAGTCGAGTCAGAGTGCCGGAGTTTCTGAACTGGCTGGAGAAATAATAAATGAAGACACTAGAGTCAAGACAATCTTGGGTCTAGTGTCTTCATTTATTGTTTATTCCCTTTCAAAATCGACTTTACCTCATTGAGTTTAAGCAAAGCTTCTACAGGCGAAATCGTATTGATATCTAGTTTATTGAGTAGACCAATTACCTCTTCGAAGTGTGGGTCAGATTCGAACATACTGAGCTGAAAGTTATTCTTTGGAATAGATTCTATTCGCTCCGCATCTCCTTCTTTGATCTTGTCTTTTTCTAAGTGACCCAAGATTTCGTTGGCACGTAAGACTACTTCATTGGGCATGCCTGCCATTTTAGCAACATGGATACCAAAGCTGTGCTCACTGCCGCCCTCCTTGAGCTTACGCATAAAGATCACACGGTTGTCTAGCTCCTTTACGGATACGTTAAAATTTTTGACTCTCGGGAAATCTGTGGCGATTTGATTCAGTTCGTGGTAGTGTGTCGCAAACATCGTCTTTGCTTTGAACTTCGGGTGATTGTGCAGATGCTCCACGATGGACCAAGCGATGGATACCCCATCATAGGTGCTTGTACCTCTACCAATTTCATCCATGAGAACCAGACTACTGTCGCTCAGGTTGTTGAGTATACTAGCGGTCTCGGTCATCTCGACCATGAAGGTAGATTCGCCTTTGGATAGGTTATCAGAGGCGCCCACTCTGGTGAATACCTTGTCAATGATCCCGATTTTAGCATAGGTAGCAGGGACGAAAGATCCCATCTGTGCCATGAGTACGATTAGTGCGGTTTGTCTCAGTAGGGCAGACTTACCCGCCATGTTAGGGCCGGTGATGACCATGATCTGTTGTGATACATTGTCTAACATGACGCTATTAGGGATGTACTCTTCACCAGCGGGCAGCTGGGTTTCTATTACCGGATGCCTGCCTTCTTTGATGTCGATGATCGGGTCTTCTTGGATCGATGGACGGCAGTAGTTTTGTTTTTTAGCGACCTGCGAAAAGGATAGTAGACAGTCTATCTCAGCGATACATTTAGCATTGACCTGGATCTCGTTGACATAGTCGGCAGTGAAGCTCACGAGTTCGTTGTAGAGGCGAAACTCTATGCTGCCTAATTTGTCTTCTGCAGTCAGTATTTTTTCTTCGTATGTTTTGAGCTCTTCCGTGATGTAACGCTCTGCGTTGACGAGCGTTTGCTTTCTGATCCACTCGGCGGGAACTTTATCCTTGTGTGCATTGGATACCTCTAGGTAGTACCCAAATACTTTATTGTAGGCGATTTTGAGTGATGAGATACCTGTTTTGGCTTTTTCTCTTTCTTGGATTTGGAGCAAATAGTCTTTGCCAGAGAAAGCGATTTTTCTTAGTTCGTCGAGTTCCGAATCTATCCCATCGCTGATGATTCCTCCTTGGGTGGCGTTGAGCGGCACGTCATCTTTCATGTAGGTATTGATGCGGTCGAGTAATTGTGCGCATGGGTTCAGTTTGTCTCCATATTTGGACAAAGTTTCGATTCCCGACTTCTCTAGTTGCTCCTTGATAGGTTGGATATGTGCCAGTGCTTTTTTGAGATGTAGCAACTCACGAGGGTTGATGCGCAGTGCAGCTACCTTGGATACCAGTCGCTCGATATCTGAGATCTGTGATAAGTGGCTTTCTACTGTCTCAGCAACCTCCTCTGCCTCTAATAGTGATTCTACGACCGAAAGCCTCGCTTCGATGATCGCTTTTTCTTTTAATGGAAGCACAAGCCACTTTTTGAGCAATCGTGCGCCCATAGGCGTGCAGGTATGGTCTAGGATCGATAGCAGCGCTACGCCATCATTTTGCTGAGGATAAACCAGTTCAAGATTACGGATGGTGAATTTATCCAGCCAAACATACTTGTCGGTATCCAGTCTAGAGATGGACGAAATATGACTGATCTGTTTGTGCTCGGTCTCTTCGAGGTAGTAGAGTATCGCGCCAGCCGCAGCGATTCCTTCTTTGGATTGTTCTATACCAAACCCTTTTAGATTTTTGGTCTTAAAGTGCGTGTTGAGTTTTTCATATCCGAAATCAAAACCAAAAATCCACTCCTCCAGACAGAAGATGTTGTGATCCGAACCGAGGAGTTTTTCGCAATGCGCTCGGTGGTTCTTGCAGAAAATGATCTCCGATGGGTTGAAACTTTGGATCAGTTTGTCAATGTAGTCGTCAGTGCCATGTGAGAGCATAAACTCACCTGTACTGAGATCGAGAAACGCGATCCCGTGCATTTCTTTCCCAAATGAAATCGAGGCGAGATAGTTGTTTTTTCTTTGTTCGAGGACATTGTCATTGAGCGTCAGGCCAGGAGTGACCAGCTCTGTCACACCGCGTTTGACGATTCCTTTGACATCTTTTGGGTTTTCGAGTTGATCACAGATCGCCACTCTATTTCCTGCTCGTACCAATTTGGGCAAGTAAGTGTCCAGCGAATGGTGAGGAAACCCCGCCAGCTCGATGTGCGAGGCAGAACCATTGGCACGTTTGGTCAGGACAATATCGAGGATTTTGCTGGCGCGTACTGCGTCTTCACCAAAAGTCTCGTAGAAGTCTCCTACTCTAAATAGTAGCAATGCATCAGGGTGCTTGGCCTTGATCGCATTGTATTGTTTCATCAAAGGGGTTTCTTTCTTACTTGCTGCCATGGTGATAGGATCAAAGCACGAATTTAAGAACTAGCGGCTTTTTAGTATGGGATGCTCTCATTTCTTTTTGGATTATCTAAAGTCTAATTTGAAAAGCAGCTAGATTTAAACGTTACACTACATGCCCAAACTCTTGTCTGTGCAAATATCTCGTTAAACCCATGTAAATGATTTAGGATCGTTTTCTTTGCGGTAGCAAAAAAGAAGAGCGATGCGCAAATTGAAGAATGAGGAACTCAACCGTCCAAGTGTTGAAGAGTTTAAGGAGCAAAAGAAAAATGAAGTAATCGTCATACTGGACAATGTCAGGAGTCTCAACAATGTCGGCTCTGCATTTCGCAGTTCGGATGCCTTCAATGTCAAGAAGCTCTATCTCTGTGGGATTACTGGGACTCCTCCACATCGTGACATCAATAAGACGGCTATCGGCGCAACTGACTCGGTAGACTGGGAGTACGTCAAGGATACCAAAACACTGGTCGAGAGACTACAGTCCGAAGGCTGGAAAGTCTATGCCGTAGAGCAGGCCGAGGGTGCGACGATGCTTCAGGATTTTTCGCCTGAGACTGATGAGAAAGTTTGCTATGTGTTTGGAAACGAGGTTTTTGGTGTAGAGCAAGAGGTCGTCTCTGCATGTGATGGTTGTTTAGAGATCCCTCAGTATGGTACCAAACATTCTCTCAATATCTCCGTCACTATAGGAGTAGTTCTCTGGGATTATGTCCTCAAGAGTTCTTTAAAATAGGCTGTTGGGGTACAAGTTGAAAACAGACACGTTTCACAGATTCAGGATAGGCGGGACCTATGGAGGATGTCCTATTCTGATTCGGAATCGACCCGAAAGTTCACTGTTGGCAGTGAATTTTGTTAATGATTAGTGCTTTTTTGCACACGTTTTTAATCGGTTTCTCCATGTTCTGTTAGTAATTTTGACTCGAATCAAAAATAAAATCCAAAGCAAATGGAATACCGCATAGAACATGACACCATGGGGGAAGTGAAAGTCCCTGCTGACAAATACTGGGGAGCCCAAACCCAAAGATCAAAGATGAATTTTAAAATAGGAGGCGCTAGCATGCAGATGCCTATGGAGATCATCCATGCTTTTGCTATTTTGAAAAAATCTGCCGCAGAGGCCAACACGGCGCTTGGTGTATTGGATCAAGAAAAATCAGATTTGATCGGTAAGGTGTGTGACGAGATTCTAGCTGGAGACTTGGACGATCAGTTCCCACTCGTAGTATGGCAAACGGGCTCTGGAACACAGTCTAATATGAACTCTAATGAGGTGATCGCCAACCGTGCTCATGTCATTAATGGTGGTAACCTTTCGGATGACAAGAAGTTCATCCATCCTAACGATGACGTGAATAAATCACAGTCCTCTAATGACACCTTCCCTACCGCGATGCATATCGCAGGTTACAAGATGATCGTCGAGACGACCATCCCAAAGGTAGAGAAGTTAAGAAATACACTGGATGCCAAAGCGAAAGCGTTTAAAGATGTAGTAAAAATCGGTCGTACTCACTTCATGGATGCCACTCCATTGACTTTAGGACATGAATTTTCTGGATATGTAGCACAGCTGGATTTTGGATTGAAAGCTTTAAAAAACACGCTGGCGCATCTATCCGAATTGGCACTAGGTGGTACAGCTGTAGGTACTGGCTTGAATACCCCAGAAGGGTATGCAGAGTTGGTGGCAGAGAAGATTGCTAAACATTCTGGGTTACCACTAGTGACTGCTGCGAACAAATTCGAAGCACTGGCGGCACATGATGCGATCGTAGAGTCAAGTGGCGCACTGAAGCAACTAGCAGTTAGCTTGATGAAAATTGGTAATGACATACGTATGCTTTCGTCTGGACCAAGAAGTGGTATCGGGGAACTCATGATCCCTGAGAATGAGCCAGGTTCGTCCATCATGCCAGGGAAAGTTAACCCTACGCAATGCGAAGCACTTACAATGGTATGTGCACAAGTAATCGGTAACGATGTGGCAGTATCGACTGGTGGTATGACTGGGCACTTCGAGCTCAATGTTTTTAAACCGATGATGATCTATAACCTGTTAAACTCAGCGCGATTGATTGGCGATGCATGCGAGTCATTTAACGACAATTGTGCTGTAGGTATAGAGCCTAATCACCCAGTAATTGAAGAGAAATTAGAAAAATCGCTAATGCTAGTAACTGCTCTCAACCCACATATTGGTTATGAGAATGCTGCAAAAATTGCAAAAAAGGCACACAAAGAAGGAAAAACACTTCGTGAAGCAGCACTAGAATTAGAGTTATTGACCAATGAGCAGTTCGACGAATGGGTCATTCCTGCCGACATGGTTGGTAGTTTAAAGGCTTGATCTTTTATGAGATAGCTCAAAAAAGTATAATTAATACTTTAATTAGATCAATATTTTTGTACATTAGTCACTATAAATAGGATTAAATCATAAAATTATGAAGAGTATAATAGCAATTTTCGCTGTAATATTTGCACTAGGTATGTCTGTGGATGCTTCTGCTCAGATGTCTAAGCAGGAAAGCAAGGAATGGAAAAAAAGAATCAAAGCCTTGTCTCCAGAGCAATACAAAGCCCTTTTGGAAGAAAATAAATCGCTAAAAGGCCAATTGAGTAGTTTGAAAAAAGAAGTAGCTGGAGTCGATGACAGAATCAGCGAAAAAGATGATCAAATTGCAGATTACCAAGATCAGGTATCTTCCTTGAGAAAGGAACTTTCAGAAGCTAAGAAAAATGCTTCTAAGTCAAGCGATGAAGGTCAAGTTGCTTCTCGTTCTTCTGTTCCTAAAAACGGCGTTTTCTTCAAGGTTCAAATCGGAGCTTTCAAGAAAAAGGATTTGTCTGAGTTCTCTCAAAACAACCCTTCTTTCGAAATTGATGGTGAAGATGGAACGATGAGGTACACTATTGGTACTTTCAAGGATTACTGGGAGGCTGATACCTTCAAAAAGTATTTGAGAGAGATGGGTGTTAAAGACGCTTGGATCGTAGCTTACAAAGACGGCAATAGAGTGCCTATCAAGCAAGTATTAGAAGGAGTGATTTAATTACCCCTATATCTTATAAATTATTTCCCTGATCTAGAATCGACACAGCCGTTCTAGATCAGGGTTTTTTTATATGTAGCTATCGCTTTTTGTATATTTTTGCGAATCAGAAAAATTGAGCTCCTATGATTCATTATAAGACAAGAGAAGAGATTGAGTTAATGCGTGAGAGTGCGCAGATCGTATCCAAGACATTGGGTGCATTGGCTGCTGAGGTCAAACCTGGCGTGACACCATTAGAACTAGACGCCATAGCGGAGACATGCATTAGAGACCATGGTGCTATACCTGGCTTTCTAGGGCTTTACGATTTCCCCAATACACTTTGCATGTCGCTCAATCAGCAGGTCGTACATGGCATACCAAACAAAACACCTCTTCAAGAGGGCGATATTATTAGTATCGACTGTGGCGCATTAAAAAATGGCTTCTATGGTGATCATGCTTATACTTTTGAGGTGGGCGAGGTAGCACCAGAAGTCCGGGAGCTGCTCAAAGTCACCAAGGAATGTCTCGATCTAGGTATTGCTCAAGTCAAAAAAGGGAACAGAATCGGAGATGTGAGTTTTGCTATCCAGCAACATGCAGAGAAACATGGCTATGGTGTGGTCAGAGAGCTGGTGGGACATGGGTTAGGAAAGAAAATGCATGAAGGTCCAGAGGTGCCGAACTTCGGGAAGCGTGGGCGCGGACCGGTGATCAAAGAAGGGTTAGTGATCGCCATAGAGCCGATGATTAATCTCGGAACAAAAGAAGTTCGCCAACTGTCTGATGGCTGGACGATTATTACAGGAGACAATAAGCCTTCTGCGCATTTCGAACATGATGTAGCGGTAGTCGATGGAAAACCTGAAGTCCTGTCAACATTTAGCTATATCGAAGAGGCGTTGAAAAAGACCAGTGTGATCTAATCTATCTTAAAATTGGTTTATCCTTTTTTAGTTACTTTTATATTTATTGAAAATCTAAATTCTCCTGTATGAATCAAGATCCTACCAATTACTTAGAGACCTGGGCTAGCATTGCGCATCTGATTGCTTTGGTACTGGTTCTCATGGCATGTGCCAACTACATTGTTTATATGCTTATCGTCTCGATTATGGGCAATCGATCGGGTAAGTATAGTTTTGTGCTCAACAATGAGACGAAAGTAATGTTTATTTCCGCCATTGGTTTGTCTATTGCCGCAGCATTGGTTTTGAATGTGTTTATGCTCAACGAGAGGGACTTTAGTCATTTGTTTGTCTTCTCCTTGAAGTCTGGTTTGCCCGTTGGGATAGGAATTACGCTTGCGTATGCGTTTCATGTCTATCTGAGCCAGTATTACCCATTTATACTAGAAGCTCGATTGGCAGATATTCGCTTTAGAGAACGAAAAAGTCCAAAGTCAGGGCGATCAATGCGTCTGCTCAATGAGGAAGAAGAGGATGATTATTTGTCAGAAGAGATGATGATTCAGGAAGAGCAATTGGCTTATGATTTTGACGTTTGGTTAGATGATATATCAGGAGAGACCATCATTGAGACTTACAAAGGAACGACCAATCGTGTGTGTGACAAGTGCCATTTCCGTACACTCAAACTGATCAAAGAAGAGATTAGTGAAGAGACCATGATCAAAAGTAAACATTACCAATGCTCACATTGTGGACATAAAGAGCGAGTCCAGGATCTATAATATTAGGAAGATATCAAGGGAGCAATTGCTCCCTTTTTTGATGAAAATGGTTCAAATTGCAAGGCTTATGAAGAATGTGATTTACTTGGTCTCGGGTATTGTTTTGCTATTGGTTGGATGTGGTAAAAAACAGGAAGGGTATCAGCCCTCTGCCCCTACATCGGTAACACCAGTGCAGAAGGCGGAGTTTGTGGGAGCAGATGCATGTAAGGCTTGTCACGAAGAAGCATACCATGCATGGCAAGGTTCCCATCACGATGATGCGATGAAAATTGCAGATTCGTCTACGGTTAAAGGTGACTTTAACAACATTAAGTATTCTTCGAACGGAGTAGACTATTACTTCTTTCAGAAATCCAATGACTACTATGTCAATACGCAGGATGGCGATGGTGAGTATAAAGATTTTAAAGTCGAATATACTTTTGGCGTCACCCCACTCCAGCAGTATTTAATCCCTTTCCCGAATGGGTCTTATCAAACGCTACAAGCCGCATGGGACGACCAAGAAAATAAATGGTTCGACGTACAGTCACGTTTCAAAATAGATACTGCCGAATGGTTGCATTGGACACGAGGAGCTGCCCGCTGGAACACGATGTGTGCAGATTGCCATAGCACCAATGTGCACAAAAACTACAACGCAAAGGAGGATAGCTACCATACAACATTCAGTGAGATCAATGTTGCCTGTGAGAGTTGCCATGGGCCAGGGAGCACGCATGTCAACTATTATAAAGAGAGTCAAGATGGTCCTAAACCGAAATTTTACATGTCTGCCGATATGGGGAGCAAAGAGTTGGTAGATAAATGTGCAAGATGTCATTCCAGGCGTGGACAGATCACCCCGTATTTTGATTACGAAGGGTCATATTTGGATCACTACCAACCCGCTCTGTTGACTGAGAATGTCTATGAACTAGATGGACAGATTCAAGACGAAGATTATGTCTATGGGTCGTTTATCCAGAGCAAAATGTATCACAACAATGTGTCGTGTAGAGACTGTCACGATGTGCATTCCCTTAAATTAAAAAAGCAGGGGAACTCATTGTGTCTGCAGTGTCATGAGCCGAAGTATGACTCACCTACACATCACAAACATAAAATAAACACTGAAGCGAGTCAGTGCATCAATTGTCACATGACGGGAAAGACCTATATGGGCAATGACTTTAGGCGAGACCATAGTTTTAGAGTCCCGAGACCCGATCAGACAGTGAAATACGGGACACCAAACGCGTGCAATAGTTGTCATGCTGACAAGTCTGCCAAATGGGCCAGTGATATAATCGTGAAAGAATACGGTACGGAGCGTCCTGATCACTTTTCAGATTTACTGTTAGCGGGGTATCATGGCAACAATGATGATTTGCTTCAGTTGATTATGAACTCTAAATACCCTGTGGTGGCGCGTGCCACAGCGGTCAACTATTATGGGCAGAGTGCTTCCGCTCAGGAACTACAGCAGATCACACGTTTTCTCAGAGATAGCGCTGCGTTGATACGAGGTGAGACAGTACGGGCATTGAGCAACCGGCCAGATGTCCCAGCTCATCAGTTGATCCAACCATTGATTAGGGATTCGGTTCGCTTGGTTAGAATCACAGCAGCACAGTATATGGCACGTTTGGATCCTCAGGCGGCCAATAATCCTGCTTATAAAGAAGCTATGAAGGAAAACCTAGCTTCTATGCAGATGCAAGCTGATTTTGCGTCAGGGCAGCATGCCTTAGGTATCTACTATGAAGGGATCGGGAATACCCCAGCGGCCATCACGGCCTACCGAAGAGCACTGGATATCGATGACCATTACAACCAAGCCAAAATGAACCTTGCACTGATCTTGTACAACCAAGGAGAGACTGAAGAAGCCATTGCGCTATATCTGGATGTCATCAGACAAGAGCCAGATTATAGTTACTCTTACTACATGCTCGGTCTGCTGTACAATGAGCAAGGTGACCTTTCTAAGGCAATGAAACATCTCTCTCTTGCTACACAAAAGCAACCTCCAATCCCGCGTGCATTTTACAACTATGCAACGCTGCTCTATCAGCAGCAGAATTTTGCAGAGGCTGTAATAGTCGCGCAGGAGAGTGAATTGTATTTTATGCCATCGGAGGACATGCTCTATGTGAAACTGTTGTCACAAATGGGCGCGGAGGATTATGAGGCCGCACTGCGTAGTTGTCAGCAATTGATCGAAATGGCACCAAATAACCAGCAGTATAGACAGATGTTCTCTCAGCTAAAAGTTAAATTGTAGCCTACCTAAGCATTTAGCCCTATGAAAATTTTCATTCCGTTTTTACTACTAGCAGTGCTTTTTGGATGTAAAAAGGACGAGTCACGCCTTCCTCAGGTCAACATGGACTGGAAACAGCGCACTGTTGAAGCTAGCCTCGACTCATTGTCGTCGGGTAGCACATACCTGTCCATATATAGCCAGATCAATAGCTACGATGAAGAGACCAAACATGGACTGACCGTCACTGTGAGTATGAGAAATATCTATGATGAAGACACGCTATATATGCATGGGATACGTAGCTATGACACAGAGGGGCACATGCTGACAGACTACATCTCACAGGATATTTACATCCTGCCGCTGGAGACTCTGGAGATCATCATCGACGAGGAAGATGACTATGGTGGGACTGGAGGCAATTTTATATTTGATTGGTCTGCGGAGGCAGGCAAAGAGCCATTCATAGAGGCTGTCATGATTCGTTCTTCTGGTCAGCAGGGGATATCTTTCACGACCAGAGGGATCAGAAGAGATTAATTGTCTTTTGCTCTAGTGTCAGACCAAAAGACAATCGTAGTAGTTATTATATCACCTCACCTTTGATTTTGAGCTTAATCGGGTCACCTACGCTAGGTTGTATCGTGACGCTCTTTTGGAAGCTACCGACTTTAGCTGCATTATAAGTAGTGCGAACTGTGCCTTTTTTGCCAGGTTGAATCTCACCTTTGGTATAGTCAGCTACTGTGCATCCACACGAAGCTTTGGCAGAGAGAATCATGAGAGGCTCGTCTCCTTCATTCAAAAATTCAAAGGATGCAGATACTGGTGTTCCTTGTTTGATCTGCCCATAGTCATGCATTGTTTTTGTCCAGACAAAAGCAGTTTCTTTTATCATGTGAAAGGCACTGAGTGCCACGATTAGCCCTAGGCCAAGCATTACATTTTTCATAATTGTATAGTTTATGATTATAAATTTGTTTGATCAAAGGTGTGTTTTAAGGATAGAAAGGACTGTTAATGAAATCCTATTCATTGTTAACGGGATGTTAAAACTTTGTGATCTGGTTAGATTTAGGAGATAAAGATTGATTTTTAATCCATGAAGCAGGCGTTTCCTTACTTAGTTAAATGAATAGACGAGCATTTCAGGTCTTGGTAGTGATGGCAGCCGTGTCTATAGTGGGGACACTGGCGGTGCAGTTCTTTTGGATGAAGAAGGCCTTTGATGTGCGTAACCAGCAGTTCGATCACAATGTCAAAAGTGCACTGCTCAATATCACAGAGAGCCTTTGCGAGATCAATCAAGAAGTTCCACGCACCGATGCGATCGAACAGGTCTCTTCTAATTACTTCATTGTCTACGTCAACAATAAGATAGAACCAAAGACACTAGAGTCACTGCTGAAGCGAGAGTTTGGGACACGTGCGATTCACGAAGGATTTGAATATGGCATCTTTGACTGTCGCAACCGTGATATGGTATATGGCCAGTATATTGATTTAGGGGAATCTGTAGAAACTTCCACGGGGATTGAGACATTCCCTCAGCTCAACAAGGATCAGTACTATTTTGGCGTGTATTTCCCGCATAAGGTCACAGGATTAGTCAGTCAGATGGGGATTTGGATTTTCTCCTCGCTCCTCGTACTGGTCGTAGTGATATTTTTTGCGCTTAGCCTTTTTATTATTTTTCGACAAAGACGATTGTCCGAGGTACAAAAGGATTTTATCAACAACATGACTCACGAGTTTCGTACACCCATCTCCACTATGGCCATCGCTGCGGAGGTTTTGAAGACTCCACAGATCGTGACACAGCCCGAGCGACTCAGCACCTATGCTGAGATCGTCGAGCGAGAAGCTTATCGTTTGCAAAGCCAAGTGGACCGAGTACTACAAATGTCCAATGCATCCAAAGATCAGATTGTCCTGAAGAAAGAATTTTTGGATATGGAGGCTTTGGTTGGAGAGCAGCTGCGCAGTTACCGTATCTCTTATGAGTCGGCACGACTAGAGATGAGCGTAGCAGATGACCTGCCACTTATCTATGGTGACAAGATGCATCTTGGCAATGTGGCGAGCAATCTTATCGACAATGCCATCAAATACAGTGACAATCAGCGAGAGGTAGCAGTGTCATTAAAAGCCTCGATAAACCATCTGGTCATAGTAGTCGCTGATAAGGGAAAGGGGATAGATGGGAAACACTTGAAAACGATTTTTCATCAGTTTTATCGTGTACCGACTGGCAATAGACATGATGTCAAAGGTTTCGGACTAGGACTGTATTATGTCAAAATGGTTGTCGTGGCACATGGAGGGAAGATAGAAGTAACGAGCCAGCTAGGAGAAGGGACACAGATGACGGTAACATTACCCATAGACAAGCCATGAACAAGAGAATACTGCTCGTAGAAGATGATCAAAATCTAGGTTTTGTGATCAAGGATAACCTGACTATCCAAGGGTATCAGGTAGATCTCTGTATTGATGGAGATGCTGGGTGGCTAGCTTATGAGAGAGGTGCCTATGAGCTTTGTCTTTTCGATATCATGCTACCGAAGATGGATGGATTGACTTTGGCACGTAAGGTCAGGACAGTGAACCCAAGTGTCCCGATTATTTTCTTGACGGCAAAGTCACTACAAGAGGATAAGTTGGCGGGCTTTGAAATCGGTGCGGATGATTATATCACCAAGCCTTTTTCTATCAAGGAATTACTCTACCGTGTGGAGGTATTCATGAAAAGAAGTCAGGTGATACATGACTATCAGCAACAGGTAGAGATCGGTAGCTATCATTTCGATCCCGAATCTTTCCAATTATCCTTAGGTAAAAAGATGAAGAAGCTCACGCGGCGCGAAGCGGAAATTTTGCACTATCTCCATCAGCGAGTCAACACCGTAGTAAAGCGTGACGAACTACTCATTGCGCTATGGGGAGACAATGATTATTTCAAAGGGCGCAGTCTCGATGTGTTCATATCCAAACTGAGAAAATATCTCTCCGAAGAAGAGCATGTAGACATTGAGAACATCCACGGGGTGGGGTTCAAGCTTCGTATCAAGAAGTCCTGAATGGAGAATTTCCAGAATAGGCATGATAAGATGGATTGTCTTGTAACCCCACTCTGGAAATATCCCGAACTTCATGAAAGATACGTTCGTTTTGAGCGTAACTTTCATCTGACTATTTAATGAGGGATTTATGAGATACATGGTTTGGTTAATGTTGGGATTGGCTTGCGGGAGTTGTAGCACAGACAATAAACAAGAAAGCACAAGTATGGAGGATAGAAAAGAGAAGCTGGTAGAAGAGTTTGGGGTCTATGAAGAGGAGGTTTCACCAGAAAATGAAGCGTACTACAAAGCTTACGACAAGACCTTGGGTCTATGGCAAACGGTCTATCATCAGGTCTACGTCCCGACGAGCTACGGCGAGGCGCATGTGGTGGTTAGTGGACCAAAGGATGCTGAGCCATTGGTGCTTCTGCATGGCATGAACGCCAGCTCGACGATGTGGTACCCTAATGCCGAGGCATTGTCTAAAAAATATAGAATCTATGCAATAGACTACCTGCTCGAACCAGGGAAGTCCAAAGTAACAGGTGAAGTAGGTAGTATGGAGCAGGTGACGGACTGGTACACTCAGGTAGTGGATGGATTGAAATTGGAGAGATTCACGCTAGTGGGGGCTTCTAAGGGAGGATGGCTCGCCATCAACTATGCGTTGGTGCAGCGTGATCGTGTCGATAGACTCATATTACTCAGTCCCGTACAAGCGTTTGCGTGGATCAAACCAGGATTAGAGATGGTATCTAATCTCAGCTACGCGATCTCACCGAGCAAAGAAGACCTTAACGAAATGATGTCCGGTATGTCTGTTAATGCTGACTTGATCGCAGAGGCCTACAAGAATCAATATCTCCTAGGGACGAAAAACTCAGAGGAGGATATACTGATAGTCAAAATGAGACCATTCTCTGATGAAAAATTGGAGACTCTAGACCTGCCCGTCTTATTGCTCATCGGAGATGATGATGCAATGAATAGCTCCAAAACGATCAAGGAGGCAAAGAAAATTTTGCCTCAGGTAGAAACGGAGACCGTGAAAGATGCCGGACACTTTCTCTCCGTTGATCAACCAGAGTTGATCAATCAGCGAATACTCGATTTTATAGAAAAGCATCCTGTGAGCACAGAAGCAGGAGAGGATTAGAGAGGCTGTTCAACTTATTTTTGTGATCATTAGAGCTTGATTAGACTCCATGATGGGATTTTGGTTCCTGAATTTTCTACATGTGAACAAAATATCCCGTGGATTTGAGCATATATCCCCTTTGTCACTGAAGGGAGGTTGATTACCTTAGGGATTGAAAAAAATGAGCTGATTTCAGAGTCAGCTATTATCTAATATACAATTACAATTTTTTATGAAAGGCAGAAAATTACGCATGGGAATGATCGGTGGCGGCCAAGGATCATTCATTGGCGAGGTACACCGATTGGCCGCTAATTTGGACGGACAGATTGAGTTAGTCTGTGGAGCTTTTAGCAGCAAACCAGAGGTGTCCAAGGCTTCTGGTCAGGCGCTATTCCTTCCCGAGAATAGGTGCTATGCGACCTACGCAGAGATGATCGAAAAAGAAGCAACTATGCCAGAAGGAGAAAGAATGGATTTTGTCTCCATCGTGACTCCAAATCATGTGCATTTCGAACCGACCAAGTTGGCTTTAGAAGCGGGATTTCCGGTGATATTGGATAAACCTATGTGTTTTGATTTTGATCAGGCACTACAGATGCAGGAGATTATTGGACGTACAGGACTGCCCTTTGCCCTGACACACACTTATACAGGTTACCCCATGGTCAAGCAGGCCAAATCTATGGTCAAAGACGGTACACTAGGGAAGATCAAAAAAATCAATGTAGAATATCCTCAGGGTTGGTTGTCTGAAAAACTGGAAGACACAGGTGCAAAACAAGCAGCGTGGCGAACCGACCCGAAGCGCAGTGGCAAGAGTGGTTGTTTTGGAGACATCGGTACTCATGCGGCCAACATGGCTGAGTACGTGAGTGGATTGAAAATAACTAAGGTGTTGTCTCGATTGAAAACGGTCGTAGACGGGCGTTTGCTGGATGACGATGCTGACGTATTGCTAGAGTTCGACGGAGGAGTTCATGGATTATTATCAGCTTCTCAGATATCTACAGGAGAGGAAAACGGTGTGAAGGTTCGTGTCTATGGAGAGAAAGGTGGACTAGAATGGAAGCAAGTAGACAATAATTCACTAGCCGTGACGATGCTGGGACAGCCCAAACAAATCTTGAGAGCTGGTGGAGACAATGACTACTTGAGCGAAATGGCCTTGGCGGCTTGTAGAATTCCTGCAGGTCACCCCGAAGGTTATTTGGAAGCATTTGCGAATATTTATAAAAATTTCGCCCTGTCGATGCGAGCACATGCTGCGGGACAAAAGGCTGATCTCACGATCCATGATTACCCTGGGATAGAAGACGGTGTACGAGGTATGGCATTGATCGATGCGATGGTAGCCTCTACCGAGGCGGGCAATGCCTGGACAGACGTAGTACTGAAATAATAATTGATAACTGAAGACGAGATAACGATGAAAACTATAAAAGGACCAGCGATATTTTTAGCGCAGTTTGCTGGAGACGAAGCGCCATACAATACACTAGATAATATGTGCCAGTGGGCAGCGAGCTTAGGATACAAGGCGGTGCAGATTCCCGCATGGGACACCCGACTGATAGACATCAAAAAAGCCGGAGAGAGCAAGGACTACTGCGATGAACTGAAAGGTACAGCGGCCAAATATGGCTTGGATATATCGGAGATATCGACACATCTCCAGGGACAGTTGGTAGCGGTGAACCCAGCTTATGATAGCATGTTCGATGGGTTTGCTCCCAAAGAAGTACATGGCAACCCAAAAGCACGTACGGCATGGGCGATCGACCAAATGAAGTCAGCAGCATCGGCTAGTCAAAATCTAGGGATAGATGTGATGGGTACTTTTTCGGGTTCATTGCTCTTTCATACTGTGTACCCTTGGCCACAGCGTCCTTCGGGATTAGTGGAGGCAGGATTCAAAGAGCTGGCAGACAGGTGGCTGCCGATCCTTGACCATGCCAAAGACTGTGGTGTGGAGGTTTGCTATGAGATTCATCCAGGCGAAGACTTACATGATGGGGTGACTTTCGAGCGATTCCTAGCTGCTACGGGCAACCACAGCAGCGCGAAAATTTTATATGATCCGAGTCACTTTGTTCTGCAGCAGCTGGATTACTTACAGTATATCGATTTCTACCATGAGTACATTCGTATGTTTCATGTCAAGGATGCGGAGTTTAATCCGAATGGTAAATCAGGCGTGTATGGCGGCTATCAAGATTGGGTAGACAGACCGGGGCGTTTCAGATCGCTGGGGGATGGACAGGTAGATTTCAGAAGCATTTTTAGCAAGTTAAGTCAGTATGGGTATGACGGATGGGCAGTGCTAGAGTGGGAGTGCTGCATCAAGTCACCAGAGCAAGGGGCAGCAGAAGGCGCACCTTTCATCGCCGATCACATCATCGAAGTGACTGAAAAGACTTTTGATGATTTTGCTGGGAAAGACACAGATGAAAAGGAATTGAGAAATATTTTAGGACTGGATTGATTTGAATTAATGCTTAGGACAGGAAAAGCACGATCTCGTGCTTTTCCTGTTTTGTAGGAGAATAGATTAGGTATGGACATCACGATCAGGGAGACCAAAAAATTACCTCAGGAACAAATTATTGCACTTTATAATGCCAACGGATGGAGTGCTGCCACTAAGCCAGAACAGCTGTGTCAGGCACTTGCGCATTCGCATCGCGTCGTGAGCGCATGGGAGGAGGAGCGATTGATAGGTTTGGGTAATGCCATATCTGATGGTTTTATGGTAGTATATTATCCGCATTTACTCGTGCATCCCGACTATCAAGGCCAAGGGATTGGGCAGATGATCGTAGGTCGAATGCTCGAAACCTACAAGGGCTTTCATATGCAGATGCTTACTGCTGACGGTAGAGCCATTGATTTTTACCAAAAGATGGGATTTGAAAAGGCTGGAAAAACAGAATCTATGTGGATTTATGCCGGAGACGAACATTAAAGTGACATTATGATAGCACGAATTTGGAAGGGGAAAACGAAGGTAGAAGACTTGGAGGCGTACTCAGCGTTTATGAAGGCTCGCGCCATACCAGATTATAAACAGACAGATGGATTTATCAAATTGACATTCCTGAGGCGAATAGATGATACCCACGCTTATTTTAGGCTGGTGACTTATTGGGAAAATTTGGATGTGATTAAGAATTTTGCAGGAGAGGATCCTGAGAAAGCAAAATACTACCCCGAGGATAAAAAATACTTGATAGACTTCCCCGACACGGTAACGCACTATGAGGTTTTTGCGGAATAAACTTTCCTTAATACAGGTGACTCCCCAAGGATAAAAGCCTACAGCACTATCTGCCAGTTTACTTGGAACTAATCGGCTCTGGGTGCAAATTTGTCCTCAGTGAAAAAAGCAGAAGAAACACAGCGGAGTGTGGTGATCGGTGCAGGGATAGCAGGGCTTGCTTCGGCGATTCGGTTAGTGGCCAGAGGGTTTCATGTGGATGTCTATGAAGCCAATGCCTCACCAGGAGGCAAGATGAGGCAGCAGTTTGCACAGGGCTATCGCTTTGATATGGGCCCTTCGATAGTGACACTGCCGCATTTGATTGACGAGCTGTTTGCTCTCCATAGCAAAAATCCTCGTGATTACTTCGATTATACTTTGTTAGAGAAGCCGTTCAAGTACTTTTATGAAGATGGCACGGTGATTCAGGCGTATGCAGATACTGATAGGTTTTCCCAAGAGATAGCTAATAAAACAATTGATACGCCTCGTCGCTTTCGTAAGTATCTCAAAAACATCAAACGAAAATATACGATTACCCGACCAGTGTTTATCGAGCGATCTATTCATCGTGTCAAAGATATCTTGCATCACAACGTCGTGCTGGGATTGATTCGTTTCTCTAAGATCGAAGCATTCAAGACCATGGACCGTGCCAATCGCAACCACTTCAAAGACCCCAAGTTGGTCAAGATGTTCAACAACTATGCGACCTATGTAGGGGCTAATCCGTTCGTTGCGCCCGCGACTCTCAACGTGATTCAGCACCTAGAGGTCGGGTTAGGTATGTATATGCCAGACCGAGGGGTATATTCTATAGTGGAGGCGCTACACCGACTCGCGGTAGAGATTGGCGTGACTTTTCATTTCAATCAAAAGGTCGACGAAATCCTAGTAGAAAACCGAAAGGCTAATGGTGTCATCGTTCAAGGACGCTCGATACGCTACGATACTGTGGTGAGTAACATGGATGTTTATCTGACCTATAAATATTTGTTGCCGAAGGTCGCTGGACCTAAGCATGTGTTGTCTCAGCCTAAGTCCAGTTCGGTGATTGCATTCTTTTGGGGGATGAACAGGTGCTTTGATGATCTCAATGTGCACAATTTGCTTTTTACCGAGGATCAAAAAGAGGAATTTAGAAGTATCTATTCGGATCATAAAATTAGCAAAGACCCTTCTTTGTATCTCTACATCTCTTCCAAGGTAGTTCCGAGTGACGCACCAGTTGGAAAGGAAAACTGGTTCGTACTTATCACAGCTCCCAACAACCAAGGACAGGACTGGAAAGCTATGGTAGCAGAAGCACGAACTACGGCGATAGCTAAACTCAGTCGTATGCTGGGTATGCCTATCGAAACGCATATCAAGTATGAAGACCATATCGATCCTGTCTCTATAGAGGCTGATTTGTTTAGTGCATTTGGCTCGGTATATGGCAATAGTTCCAATAGCATGTTCGCGGCATTTCTTCGTCATGCCAATTTCTCGAGGAAGGTCAAAAACCTCTATTTTGTGGGAGGAAGTGCGCACCCTGGCGCTGGGATACCCATGTGTCTGAACTCAGCGAAGATCATGGGTCAAGTGCTGAAGCAGCGCTGAGATTGTTTTGAGACTGTCGATTCTGAGGCTTACAGAATTCTATTAGATTTGCGGTCTAAAAATGAGACAAACATGGACGTGAAAAACATAACCCTAAATGATTTGCATGTTGCCTTAGGAGGAAAGATGGTTCCTTTTGCAGGATTTAACATGCCAGTAAGATATAGCTCTGATAAGGCGGAACATCTGTGCGTGCGTCAAGGCGTAGGCGTATTTGATGTGTCCCATATGGGAGAGTTCTTTTTGGAAGGACCTGAAGCACTCGACCTCATCCAACGGGTCACGACCAATGATGCCTCAAAAATAGTCGACGGACAAGCGCAATATTCCTGCCTGCCCAATCAAGACGGAGGTATCGTGGATGATCTACTCGTCTATCGTATGTCAGAGACGAAATACATGTTGGTCGTCAACGCCTCTAACATAGAAAAAGATTGGAACTGGATCAGCCAGTTCAATACGAAGGGTGTAGAGATGACTAATGCATCGGACGAGTATTCATTGTTCGCAGTGCAGGGACCTAAGGCCGTGGAAGCGCTACAGAAGATCACGGAAGTTGATCTTTCGGATATTAAGTTTTATCACTTCATGACTGGTGAGATAGGCGATGTAGCGGAGGTTATTATTTCTGCTACAGGCTATACTGGCGCGGGAGGATTTGAGCTTTATGTGAAAAATGCCGATGCAGAGAAACTCTGGAAAGCAGTCTTCGAAGCGGGGAAGGATTTTGATATTCAGCCAATTGGGTTGGGGGCACGCGATACACTCCGACTGGAGATGGGATTTTGTCTCTATGGCAATGATATCGATGACACCACGTCACCGATAGAGGCTGGACTAGGATGGATCACTAAATTTACCAAGGAGTTCACTAACAGCGACACGTTCCTTCTACAAAAGGAGTCGGGGGTTGATCGTAAATTGGTAGGGTTCATCATGGAAGACAAAGGGATCCCTAGAGGTGGATATGAGATTGCCGATGCAGCAGGAAACGTGATTGGAAACGTAACTTCTGGTACCATGTCGCCCTTGATGAATATTGGTATTGGCTTGGGTTATGTCGCAGTAGGACATCATAAGGCTGATTCAGAGATTTTTATCCAAGTGAGAAATAAATCATTAAAAGCTAAGGTGACGAAGCTTCCATTATATAAGCAGTAGAAAATTGAGTAATAGTATTGACGTATGTCTATCACCGAAACTGATAGACCTCTATGATTTAGAAGGGAAAATTGTAGTCGTGGTGGATATTCTCAGAGCGACATCTGTGATGACCACCGCATTAGCGCACGGTGCTAAGGAGATTATTCCCGTAGAAAAACTGGAAGTAGCCAAAGAGTACCTCACCAAAGAAGGCTATCTCTGTGCAGCAGAGCGTGGAGGAGAACAGATAGCAGGATTTCCGTTGGACAACTCTCCGTTTAACTACATGAAGGATAATATCAAAGGGGCTTCTATCGTGATTACCACGACGAATGGTACTGTAGCGATCGAAAAATCTGCTGTGGCAGATCAGATTTTGGTAGGGTCTTTCTTGAACCTAACCAGCGTGGCAGAATATATCAAGACGCAAAATAAAGATGTCGTCGTGCACTGTGCTGGATGGAAAGGTAAAACGAACATGGAGGATACGCTCTACGCAGGAGCGCTGATCGAGCGACTCCAGTCGACTCATGCGCTGGGGTGTGACACGCCACACATGGCATTGAAGTACTGGGAGGCTGTCAAAAATGATTTGCAACAGACTGTAGCAGACTCTGCGCATGCTAAGCGTTTGAACAAGTTGAACATTACCAAGGATATCAGGTTTTGTACTCAGATCGATGAGTATGACGTGGTGCCAAAGATGGAAGGTACTTCTTTGGTCGCTGTAAAGTAGATTTTGGGAAAAGGTGATAAGGACAGTTGCTATACGCTTATCACCTTTTTTGTGTCTGTGATTAAAATCAAGAATCCGTTATATTGGCATTATATTAGCTGATGAAATTTCCCTATGATGAAGAATCTATTACATGGAAGCCATGAGGCAGTGAGAGCAATAAAAGCAAATGCTATAGGCTATAAATCACCAGTATTTCAAATTAGATTTTGTCTAAGTGTATTTGTTATTTTGTTTTTTACGCTCAGCAGTCATGCACAGACTACCACGGATTATGTGGACCAGGCTTTTAATGCAGGGAGTGCCAAAGAGTTGATCAAATATTTTAATCATGTGACAGAAGTAAAGATTAACGATGTAGGCGCCAACTATAGTAGAGCACAGGCAGAACCTATGCTTCGAGATTTCTTCAAACAAAACCCACCAACCAGTTTCGAGTATATACACAAAGGCACTTCGCCAGAAGGCCTCAAGTATAATATCGGCATATACACCACCAGAGCGAAGAGCTACCGCGTGGTGCTACTACTGAAAAAAGTCAATGGTGAGTACGTAGTAGATACGGTCAATTTCAACGAAGATTAGTTTAAGCCTTCAATTTCCTGCCAATAGAGTGAATAAATCAGTTTTGGCAGTTTATTTAACTTTATTGGCAGGATTCTTTTTTAGGATTGGTGTTGCTTTGAATCAAACTCAAACGCAAAACCTATGAAGATCATTTGGTACAATTCGGAAAGTAAGAAATACAACTGCGGCAGCTCTCAGGATTTTATAAGTGAAGTGTCTCAGGTCAATGAGCCTTCGTCTTTGGCTATCGTGATGAAATTTAATCAGCACTCAACCAACCTCGCACGCAAAGTGCTACGCCAGCTTAACCTAGTGAACCACGAAATGGAAGAGTATTTGGCTAGTAGTTGATACGATTTAATCATTCATTTTTTAACCTCACCAAACCACTATCCTATGCATCTTATCTGGTACAATACAACCACTGCTCAATACGAATATGGTAGCAAGACAAGTTTCCGCGCTTTGAAAACGGCTAGTACTGACCCGAGTTCACTATCCATATTGATGGAGTTCACAAGTGATAAGGAGCACCTAGCCTACAAAGTAATAGAAGAGCTTAATGTCGCGAAAACAGAGTTCGTGATACGAAAATAGTTAAGATAATTTTTCTCATAGCTTGATTCCTGTAGACGATAGGAAAACGGCTTCAATAACAAGCCTTGACTGTTTAGTCAAGGCTTTTTTTGTCAAAAAAGAAATGAGGAAAGGCACTGCGTTCATGTTGACCTAAAAGCGTTACTTTCCAGAGAGATTTTAGAAATCCAAAGCCGTATCCCAACAATTGTATCCATGCCGCGGGAACCGCCATGACAGCTACGCGAAGCGAGTTGCCACGTGAAAGCGCATCTAGACATAGCAGCCCACTGTAGATGAATGGAGCAATTAAAAATGCCGGGAATGCGATGCTGAGTAGTAGCAGTCCTGTGACTCCAATTAGAAAGGTAGTGGGTAAGAAATACACTAGTTTTTTGGAGTAGGGATACCACTTGTTTAGAATCACACGAACTACTCCGAATTTGTACACCTGTTTGACAAACTTGGAAAAATCAATGCGCCTTTTGTGATAGACAATCAATTCTGGCAATAGTATGACGTTAAAACCTTCGGCCATGATACGAAAACTTAGGTCAGGATCTTCTCCTGGGTGTATGTCCGAAAAACCGCCGACACGTTCATATACCTCACGAGTCAGTCCCATGTTGAAGCTGCGAGGTTGGTATTTGTCTAATTGTTTTTGGCCACCACGAATTCCTCCTGTGGTAAAGAAGGAGGTCATAGCATAGTTGATGGCTTTTTGTACATCAGAGAAGGATTCATGTGCTGCATCAGGCCCTCCGAAGGCATCTGGCTGATAAGTTCTGATCCCCTCATCTAACTTGTCGAAATAGTCTGGAGGTATGAGACAGTCAGAGTCAAAGAATAGGAAGTACTCGCCCTGTGCTTTGGACATCCCAAAATTGCGACTATCACCAGGCCCGCTGTTTTGTTTGAAAAAGTAACTTATGTTCAATTCATATTGATCGAGAAGGAAATCACACTTGTCGGAGGAGCCATCTTCTACGATTACAATCTCCACATCCGAGCGAGGCTGTACAGCCAAACTGTCTAGCAGTTCTTTCATTTCCTGTGGTCGATTATAGACGGGTACGATGACGGAGTATTTGATCAATGAAGTAGATTCAAAAGGTTAAAGGTTCTTAAGGATATCTATCGTAGTGCTATAGAATGTCTTGATGACTCTAATCTGATCTTGAATCAGATCGTGCTGACTCAGTTCCGAATAGCGTAGTACTCCACCGATCCAGTTGTTGCTGTGCCAGTGCCCTTGCGTAGCAGAGATGTCTGGCAGTTCCTTGACTGGATAGGGCCATGGGGAGACGTAGAAATAGGGTTCGTCATAGTGTTCATCTCCAGGAGACATACCTACACCGATTTGTTTGGATGTTTCGGGATCTCCAGTGTCTAGTAGTATAATAGAACCTGCTATGTCAAAATGGTGAGGCCAACATTTGATCTCCGTGGTTTTATTTTCTTTAGATAGAATGTGACGTAGCATCAAATCCGCATTGTGATAGAGTCGACTGAGCTCTTCACTGGCCATAGGGTTGCTCACGCCGAAGGCTGCTCCTGCTGCAGTTGGATATGCTGGAAGTTCGTATGGGTAGGCTAGATTTATTTTCGAGAAATCAGCTCCTAGATCGACAATTTGCTTTTCTAGCCAGACCATGATATCGGTTTGTTTGGCACCTTGCATGGAGATAGAAGAGATCGTTTCGAAATTCTCGTTCACCAGATATACCATAAAGTCTCGAATACTGATGGATGAACGAAAGGTATGTTCACCAGTCACCCACCTGCCCACGAGTCGTTGTAGTTTGCTGTCCCATTCGAGGTTCGCATTTTCGTCTTGTTCACTTGGAGGCAAAAAAGATCGACCTACTGCGGAGACGTTTTGGATAGCCTGATGACTCTGGTCACGAGCTTCTCGAATGTCTTCTAGAGCGGGGTATGTGAAACGCTGCCAGTGTTGATTCATGGTTTTACTCTTTGTTCGTTACGTCTAATTTAAATCAATTCCTTTGATAATCCTGAACAGTTTGATCGCAGAACTGTCTGTCATTCCGGATATGAAATCAGTAATGAGCAGCATAGATTCGTAAGGCGTATTTGCTTCATGATCGAGCTTGTATATTGTGTCTTGGGGGAGTAGTTTGAAAGCGCTTTTGTGTCGACCAGAGTAGGATTCGGATTGGTAGTATTTGTAATACACCGCTAGAATATAGATTTCTAGTAGGCCATCGATTACTTGAAACCCTGCAGCTTCCTTTTCTAATACCTGACGACTTTGGTAGAGATTTTGGATCGAAAAGTTACTGATCTCTTGCAGAACAGGAGTTGATGGGATAAGGTCTGTTAGCGCTTGGTCAAATGTTCCTGCTAATATCGCTTCTTCGTTCTCCAAAAACACCTGCGTGCTTTCCTCGATTAGGACTTGGATCGCTACTGCACGAAGCACTCCGATTTTTTCTTTGTCGCTAGGGATTTTTTCTAGCTTGTCAGGCATGTATTTACCTTTTAGTATCTGAGCTAAATAGTCCCGTGCTTCGGTATAACTAACGAGTCCCAGTCCAAAGCCATCCTCCAGATCGATGATGCTGTAACATATGTCATCGGCTGCCTCTACCAAAAAAGCCAAAGGATGTCGTGCCCATACATAGTCGTCCAACTGAGTCAGGCCGACGCTTTGTGCCATGTCGCGGAACATGTCTTGCTCGGCCTGAAAGTATCCGTATTTTTTTTGGCTTTTTCTTCCCTTCTCTTTTTGCTCAAAAGAAGAGTAGCACGGATATTTGGTAAATGCAGCTAGAGAAGCCATGGTAAGTTTCAACCCTTGTCTTTGATTTCTAGTCAGCAGACGAAATCCCTGTGCATTACCTTCAAAACTTGTCAAATCACGCCATTCTGCAGTGGTCATTTTGGACTTGAGCGTTTCGGATAGGCTATGATGTGCGAAAATGTCAGATATAGCAGTCTCACCAGAGTGTCCAAATGGCGGATTCCCCACGTCATGCGCAAGAGCCGCTGCACCCACGACTGCACCAAAATCGCTTGGGCTTAGGTGATTCAAATCAGGATGCTTTTCGAGTATTTGCGCACCGACATTTTTGCCCAGCGAACGACCTACACTGGATACCTCTAGGCTATGTGTCAGTCGGGTGTGTACAAAGTCTTGATCGGGTAGCGGAAATACCTGCGTCTTGTCTTGTAGGTTTCTAAAAGGACGGCTAAAAATGATGCGGTCATAGTCAGCTTCGTAGGCACTCCTTAGCTGGTTGGCCGTGACAGAAGGGGCTTTTTTTGCTTCGCCCAAACGCTGTGCAGACATCAGCGATTTCCAATTCATTTTGGTCATCCTTAGTTGTTTTTATGGACTTTGGTCGCACTGGCTTGCGCACGAGCCAGTACTGTGGTATCGGCTAGGTTGACATGGGCAGGGCGGTTCAGTGCGAATTGAACCACTTCAGCAATATCTTGCGCGAGTAGTGGTTCCATACCTAGATATACAGATTCTGCTTTGTCTTCATCTCCTTTGAAGCGCACACTGGAGAATTCTGTGTGGACGAGTCCTGGATTGATGGACATAACCCGTATATTGTGTGTCACGAGCTCCTGTCTCATGCTTTTGGTTAAGGCATCCACGCCAAACTTGGTGGCGCAGTAGACGTTTCCGTTCTCATACGCTTCTTTGCCGGCGATAGAAGAAATGTTGATTACGTCCCCTGCATTTCTAGTGACCATGTCGGGCAGAATCGTTCGGGTGACGTAAAGAAGACCTTTGAGATTAGAGTCTATCATGGCCTCCCAGTCGTCTATGTCTCCTTCGTGTAATGGGGCTCGTCCGTGAGCGTTACCCGCGTTATTAATCAGCGCATCTATTCTTTTCCAAGGTTCGGGTAGAGTAGCGATGGCGTCTTGCACTTCGGTTTTGATTCCAACATCAAAGCAGAGGGTGATTACATCTGTTTTCTTTTCTAGGGCTTGCTGTAAGGTGTCTAGACGCTCCTGTCTTCTTCCACATAGTATTAGAGCGAAATCATCTGCCAGTGTTTCAGCTATGGCTTTGCCGATTCCAGATGTTGCTCCTGTTATAAAGGCTATTTTACGCATTATTCTCAGGTTCTTTCGAACCCCGAAGTTAGGAAGGATCATTCAAAAACCGATCAATAAGTCTATCCGAAGCTACAAAGCATTAGCACTTAGGCGATTTGAGTTGGTCTGACTGGTGGCGTACTTGGTTTTGTTTCGGTATTTGCGAAATAGGACACTGCCAAAAGTGAAAGCAAAAGGTATGCGGATATCAGATAAATTCCTTGAGGAGTGATTTCATTCAATCCAAACCAATCGCCAGTGTCCCAAATCCAATAAAGTCCCGTGAGGCACTTAATCAACTCTAGGAATGGTGCTAGTGAATGTAAATCCATCAGCATACTGTAAGCAAAGATGTGTAAGGCGATAAATCCCCCGTAAACAAACAACATAGGAAAACCTATGGATTCAAAATGAATGAGTAGCATGGTTAAGAATGCAAGGCCGATAGTTAGTTGTATCCACGACCAGATGTGCATGGCTAGTGAGGCATTTGTTTCATGTTTTACCTGCTCACGAGGATCATCGATGATATGTATAGGGTATTTCTGAGTTACATCCGCTGGTCGCCAACCTGTGGGCTTAAACCAAATGGTGAATTTGGCTTTCCAATCATGTGTGCGCCATGCATCCTGCGCGAGGCGCCAGAAATGCTGGAAGTTGATGAGGACTGGATTCCAAGTCTCTGCTGGTTTTTTAATTCCATAGACACATGGCTCATCTTCGAGTTCCTCTTGGAATGTCCCGAATAGTCGATCCCACCACGGAAATATCTGTCCCATATTTTTGTCTAGGTAGATGGGGTTGATGGCGTGATGCACCCGATGCTGAGAGGGAGTAACGATCAGGTATTCGAGCCATCCGAGTTTGCCTATATGACGGGTGTGATACCAAAACTGTAGAAAGAGGTGTATAGGAGCTATTGTCGCGATCACCTTTGGCGGCATACCGATTAGGGCTGCTGGTATCAATAAAAATGCACCAATGCTGAATACATTAGATATTGGCTGGCGCAGAGCACAGGCTAGGTTGAGCTCTTCGCTGCTGTGATGTATGACGTGTTCGTTCCAGAAGTAATTGACTCGGTGAGAAAGGTAGTGTTTCAGATAGCCCGCTAGATCTATGAGAATAAAACTGATGAGGTAGATCAGCCAAGTGGCTTTGATGTGTGTAAGTGCAATATGTTCGTACATCCAGTTGTACCCAACGATGATAAGTGTCAGCCCTAAGATGTCTTTGACTAGATTAGTGATTCCAGAGCTGAGACTAGCGATGGTGTCAAAACTCCGAAACGTTTGTTTTTTAATGAACCATCCATAGATGCACTCGATCAGCATCAGTACCATGAATATGGGGATAGCAATGAGTAAAACTTGGGCGTAAGTTGTCATAAATCATGCTAATTAGTCTCCAAATGTACAAAATGAGGGTCTGATTAAGAAGCTAATGTAAGTTTATTCGGCATGCATAATAAATGGAGAGATGTTAAATGACCAAGTTTTCTGCGTGTTCTTTAAGTGCGAGGTTAAATGCTTCGAAGCTGTTTCGTGTGTCTGTCTCTATTTTTTTGACGATGGGATGACTAAAGATGCCAGAGAATCGTTCGCCATGTGTCAGACGCGTTTGACCTTCTCCCTCGGGCTTAAAGTGGAAGTAGTGTTGACCCGAAAATATCCTTTTGTGACCGAGGTTACCTGTCCATTCGAATGTCTGCTCGTGACTCACTTCTACGACCTTTGTTTTAAAGATTGACAATTTGTTACCTAGTTGTATAGATAGTTTCAGATGCTCCCCAAGTTGCGCTTGACCTTCTATACTCATGACGGTGTTCCAGTCTTTATAAGAATCGAAATCCGTAAATATTTTCCAAAGTAGTTCGATAGGTGCGGTGATCAGGATGTCTGTTTTAACTTCTTTCATTTCTGTAAGTGGGAATTTTTTCGAGAGGCAGTTTTGGGTGTCCTAGATATAATATAGTGTTTTATCGGGATACAAGCTGCTACTTACGTGTAAATATTTATTGCTTACCAAGCTCATTGACTTGTTCTCTAAGTACGAGCAAAATTGATACCGAGACCATTCGTTTTGGTAAAACTTCTATTGGAAGTAAAATCTCTGAAGAGTTTAGCATAGAGCCTTATTTCATAATCGAACTATTTATTTGATTTCACGGAATATTAAGCTATTTTTGCATCGAAATACCGTTTTCAGGGAATGAGGGGACACCAGTCCCCTCTTCTTTTATACTAAAAATAATAAGTGGACGAGGCAGTCAAACATATAGAGGGTTGGGCACAGGAGTGCATTGCAGATCAAAAGGATCTTTTTATTGTTGATATCATCAAAAAAGGATCGTCGGCAGTGGGCAAAGTGATTATTTTGATCGATGGGGATCAAGGTGTACCGATCGAAGTATGTGCAAAGATTAGCAGAACGATATCTCGTCGCATAGATGAGGAGCTGGATTTGCAAGATCCACTGACGATGGAGGTTTCTTCGCCAGGACTGGATCATCCACTCAAAATGCACCGACAGTATGTCAAGAACATTGGCAAGTCTGTTCGTGTAAACCTGAATGATCAGTCACAGGTAGAGGGAGAGTTAACCGAAGTTAGCGAGGATGCCATTACATTGGTAGTGACTACTGATAAGAAGAAAAAAGTAGTAGAAAACAGGGAGATAAAGTTTAGTGAAATAAGTAAAACTATTGTTCTAGTTTCATTCAAATAAAAAGATGGATAGTTCTATATTAATTGAATCATTTTCGGATTTTGCGAAAAGCAAAAACGTCGATCGACCAACCATGATCAGAATACTGGAAGACGTATTCAAGACGATGATCCGAAAGAAATTTGAATATGATGATAATTTTGACATTATCATTAATGCCGATAAAGGTGACCTTGAGATATGGAGGTTTAGAGAGATCGTGGATGATAACTCTGAAGATATCTGGGATCATGATAAAATCAGCTTGAGCGAAGCTAAGAAGATAGAACCTGATTTTGAAATCGGAGAAGAGGTAGCCGAAGAGGTGAAATTGATCGATTTTGGTAGGAGAATGGTGATGACTGCACGTCAGACCCTCATTCAAAAAGTGAAGGATTTAGAAAAAGATATTCTGTTCCAAAAGTACAAGGATCTCGTAGGCGAAATTATCGTAGGAGAGGTGTATCAGGTATTGGGACGTGAAGTGCTTTTGATCGATGGTGAAGGCAATGAGTTGACGATCCCGAAATCAGAACAAATCAACAAGGATAGATATAGAAAAGGAGATTCGGTACGCTCGATCGTTGATCGTGTAGAGATTGTCAATGGCAATCCTAGGATTATCTTATCAAGAATATCTCCAACATTTCTGGAGAGACTTTTTGAGAGTGAAGTGCCAGAGGTATACGATGGTTTGATCACGATCAAGAAAGTAGTTAGAGAACCAGGAGAAAGGGCCAAAGTAGCGGTAGAGTCTTATGATGACCGTATCGATCCAGTAGGTGCCTGTGTAGGAATGAAAGGATCAAGAATCCACAGTATAGTGCGTGAGTTGCAAAACGAGAATATCGATGTGATCAACTATACTGAAAACATGGATTTGTATATAGCTAGAGCGCTTAGCCCAGCTAAGATTTCCTCTATTAAGATAGAGGAAGAAAGTAAAAGAGTTTCTGTATATCTAAAACCAGATCAAGTATCTCTTGCAATCGGTAAAGGTGGTCAAAACATCAAGCTGGCGAGTAGACTGGTAGATATGGAAATCGACGTGTTCAGAGAACTTGACGGTGTAGAAGACGAGGATGTGGCATTGACCGAATTCTCCGACGAAATCGAAGAGTGGGTGATCGAGGAATTGAGAAAGATAGGTTTGGACACTGCTAAGAGTGTTTTAAATTTGACTGTTGAAGAGCTTCAAAGAAGAACTGACCTAGAAGAAGAAACAATTCAGGCGGTACTTGATATCCTAAAACAGGAATTTGAACAATAAGTTAAGGATTAAGAATAGAAGGATAGTAAATTAGCATATGGCAGAAGGTAAAATGATTCGTCTCAATCAAGTGGCTCGAAAACTGAACGTGGGAATAGACACGGTCGTTGAATTCTTGAATGAAAAAGGATTCGAGGTGGAGCGTAGCCCGAACACGAAGATATCGTCTGAGCAATACGATATACTATCCAAAGAATACGCCGACTCGGCGAATGAAAAGGAAGAGGCTTCTACGCTAACGATAGGTACTAAATCTACCGAAAATGTGGTGATCAAGGCGGGGTCTCCTTCTGTCCCTGAGGAGAAATCACGCGAAGAAGAAATCCTAATCAAAGATAATACGGCCGATACTAAGCCTGAACCAGTTGCTCCTAAGGAGGAAGAGGTGAAAAAAGAAGAGCCCAAGGCGGAGGAAAAACCGAAAGAAGAACCTGCTACTCTTTCAGGTGCAGAGAAACTTCAAGGGTTCAAGGTCGTAGGAAAGATCGATTTGGATAAAGGCAAGAAGAAGAAAGAGGAGCCTAAGGCGGAAGCGCCAAAAGTCGAAGAGAAGAAAGAGGAGCCTAAGGTGGAAGCACCAAAAGCCGAGGAGAAGAAAGAAGAGCCTAAGGTGGAAGCACCAAAAGTCGAGGAGAAGAAAGAAGAGGCTAAGGTGGAACCACCAAAAGCTGAGGAGAAGAAGGAGGAAGAACCTAAAGTTGAAACTCCAAAAGCAGCTGCTGAAACAACTAAGGAGGGTGCTCCAAAGCCAGCAGAGGAAGCTGCGCCTGAAGAAAACAAAACGATAGCTGCGAAAGCCGATTCATTAAGAGGTCTGAAGGTACTTGGTAAAATTGAATTGCCAGAGACTAGAAAGAAATCAGACAAGCCTGTGGCATCCTCTGATGCCAAGAAGGATGGCGATAAAAAACGTCCTAGAAAACGTATCAGTAGGTCTAAGACACAGCCAGGTGGTGGGCCAGGCGCTCCACAGCAAAGAGGCGGTAGCCCAGGGCAAGGAGGAGGTCCTCAGCGTGGTGGTGGAAAGTTCAGTAGAGACAAGAAAAAAGTTGTCAAGGAAGAGCTTACCGATAAAGAGATTCAGGATAAGATCAAGGCTACACTCGCTAAGCTGAGTGGAGGCAAGACCAACGCTAATGTTAGTCGATCAAAATATAGAAAGGACAAGCGTAGTGCGGTAGCTGAAGCTACTGAAGAGAGACTATTGCAAGAGCAGGAGGATTCTAAGACACTGAAAGTGACGGAGTTTATCTCTGCAAATGACTTAGCGAGTTTGTTAGGAGTGTCAGTCAATGATATTATCTCCACATGTATGTCTCTAGGGATGTTCGTCTCTATTAACCAGCGTTTGGATGCAGAGTCGATCACGATTATTGCGGACGAATTCGGTTATGCGGTTGAGTTTACGACGCATGACGATGAAGTAGACGTTGCGGAAGAGGAGGATGAAGAAGGTACCCTAATAGATAGAGCTCCGATTGTGACGATTATGGGACACGTCGATCACGGTAAGACTTCATTGCTGGATTATATCCGGGATGCGAGTGTGACCGAAGGCGAAGCAGGGGGGATTACTCAGCATATTGGTGCCTATGACGTAATGACTTCATCGGGCAAGCGTGTTGCATTCCTTGATACACCGGGTCACGAAGCGTTTACCGCGATGCGTGCTAGGGGAGCAAAGATTACCGATATTGTAATCATCGTGGTAGCGGCAGATGATGACGTTATGCCTCAGACCAAGGAAGCGATCAACCATGCGCAAGTCGCAGGTGTGCCGATTATCATTGCGATCAACAAGGTAGATAAGCCTCAAGCTAACCCAGATAAAATTAAAGAAGCACTTTCTCAAAACAACATCTTGGTCGAAGACTGGGGTGGTAAATATCAGTGTCAAGAAATCTCTGCGAAGACAGGGCAAGGTATTGAAGACCTGTTGGAGAAAGTATTGCTTGAAGCAGAAGTGCTTGAATTGACAGCTAATCCAAATAAGAAAGCTGTAGGGTCTGTGATCGAAGCGACTTTGGATAAAGGACGTGGATATGTCACGACGATGATGGTTCAGTCAGGTACTTTGAATGTAGGAGATGTTGTTTTAGCAGGTTCTTTCTTCGGAAAGGTCAAGGCGATGTTCGACCATACAGGGAAAAAATTGAAAAAGGCAGGCCCTTCTACTCCGTTGCAGATGCTAGGATTGGATGGAGCAGCCCAAGCGGGTGACAAGTTCAACGTCATGGATACGGATCGTGAGGCGCGTGAGATCGCGACCAAGCGTGAGCAGATCGTGAGAGAGCAAAGCATCCGTACGAAGAAACATATTACTTTGGATGAGATCGGTCGTCGTTTGGCTATTGGATCATTTAAGGAGTTGAACGTGATTGTGAAAGGTGATGTGGATGGGTCTGTAGAGGCATTGTCAGATTCACTCTTGAAACTCTCTACGAGCGAAGTACAAGTGAATATCATTCACAAAGGTGTAGGTCAGATTTCCGAATCGGATGTGTTATTAGCATCTGCTTCTGATGCAGTCATCATTGGTTTCCAAGTGAGACCATCTGGTGGGGCGAAGAAGATTGCTGAGAAAGATGAAATCGAGATCAGACTATACTCTATCATTTACGATGCGATCAACGACGTGAAAGATGCGATGGAAGGTCTATTGGCTCCAACCGTTGAGGAAATCATTACCGGTAATATCGAAGTAAGAGATGTCTTTAAGATATCTAAAGTAGGTACAGTAGCGGGATGTTATGTGACGGATGGTTATGTGAAACGTGCTAACAATATCAGACTGATTAGAGACGGTATCGTGACCTACGAAGGACAGATTGGTCAATTGAAGCGATTCAAAGATGATGTTCAAGAAGTGAAATATAGCTACGAATGTGGTATCAGTATCAAAGGCTTCAATGACATCAAGATTGGCGATGTGATAGAGGGCTATGAGCAGCGAGAGGTTAAACGTTCGCTGTAATAAGGAGTCATGGAAGCAATCCATTACTTGGCTAGCTTCTTTTTTTACCTAGCGATCGTTACTATAGTAGTGGGGTTGTTTTATAAACCATGGGTTGTACTATGGTGGATGGATAAACAAAACCGATGGATGGTGCTACAGTATTATGGTTCATTAGCAATTTTAAGTTTCCTGATAAAATTTATCACAGAATAAAGATTGTTTTTAATAGAGCAAGTATATTTGCACCTCGAAAAAATGGAAAGCGGCCTAGGTCGTTGGTTCATTAAAAATAAATGGCCTTGTAGCTCAACTGAATAGAGCACCTGATTACGGCTCAGGAGGTTTCAGGTTTGAATCCTGACAAGGTCACCAAAGGGTTGGATTCATTTGAATTCGACCCTTTTTTGTTTTTAAGGCAGCCTGGTTTAATAGAAGCCACCAACGTGACAGTACAACTCGAGATTTTCAAATGTAATCCAAAGCTTCTGGATAGGTTGGTTCGAAGATTATTGAACAGATCAGTGTGTTGGGCTTAAACTAAAAGTAGAATTATACTGAGTGGCTGTAGATGGAGTGTTTGGTCGAGAATCTCAAATATTAAAAAATGGACTCAATACGCAAGGACGTATAGTATCTATTCGGAAACAATAGGCTATTAAAATGGGCGTATGATTCTAGCACGGCTCATCAAGCCATATGGTGAATGAGTAAAGACTGGGAGATGAAGGAAAATGGATAAATAAGTTCATGGTGACTGTTTATTATATAAGGACTATCACCTCTGGGTACATTTTATATTTTTTTATCAGTAATAGGGGTTGGGTTCTTTGAATAGTTCAATTTTTGGTGGAGGATTCAGGTGGTGTTTTTGAGGGGGTAATATGCCTAATTGCGGTCAAAAACTAGATGGCACCAAAGGAGACACGTGGTCTTCAAAACAAACACCTGTGATTGCCCGCTTGAACACCTGTAGTTGACGCTCCAAACACAGGTGTTTGGAGCGTCAACTACAGGTGTTTGCGAAGTGCATGAAAAAAGCTTCTCTAGGGCGTTTAAATAGTGTTTTTGTACCCGGTCTTCGATTCATTCTTGGCTTAAACAGCATAGAAGTATAGAAGAGAGCAAAGAGGAGCAGATATTGACAGTTATATGTTTAACATCTTGAATTAGTACAATTCAGGTAACTAACAGATGTCAGGATACGGACTTTGGATTCAGTACTAGCCAAATCCTCTACGGTTCTCTTAGTGTACAACTATAGCAAGCTGAAAACTGTTAGAATTGACCAAGGAATGGTGCAGCTGTAGGACTGTTTTTTTCTTCTTATTTATTTATCATTCATTGACCTCTGATTGAATCAGTCCTGCTTTTAGAGCATGTGTATAAGCTTCTTCGGTCGTATGTACTAGCACCATTTCGACTCCCTCTTTGGCTGTTTGTTTAACCAGTTTTTTATCCAGTTCTTTTTTCTTGCCCACAGCCCTGATGTAAATGGCTTTGACTCTTGCAGGATATTGCGCTGCGATATCTGCATAGATCTCTGGGTCACGCTGCCCGCTGTCTCCGATGAGTACAAAAGATAAACTAGGGTAGAGTTTCATCAGTCGATGAATTTTTTGCGTTTTGTGCATGTGGCTGCCGCCACCAGATCTGATTAAGTCTTTGATCCCAGATTTAAACTCTTGTAATAAGAAAGGGCCCTTAGGTAAGTGTTTGGTAGCGAAGAAATCCACGAGGAAGTCATAGAGGTTCCACTCGCTGCTACTGACGTAGAAGATGGGATTGGAACTGTTGTTCCCTGTGAGTGCCTGATAGAATTCTTTGACACCAACAAATGGCAATCTGGTTTTGGCATTTTTAGTGAGGATCAGTCGGAGCTTGCGCAGCAACTGTGTGGCATGGGATACCAATACCGTGTCATCGATATCCGAGATGATACCAAACGGAGCGTCGGTATCTACGATCAGGACTTCACCAGTTTTGATACATTGTTTCGTCTCAGGCGTATCATGGATGCAAAAATCTACGGGGTGCCAGCCAGTATGATCTAGAGGATGATCTACCTCGAACCAGTTCATGAAATAGCCGCACTCGTCAGTCTTGATGATCTTTTTTTGGCCTGAGAAAGAGATCTCTACTTGAATATCTGGAATGGCTGTACTGAGATAGCGCGCAATCATGTGGCGTAGATTCTTTCGTTTTTTGTCCATCACATGGGATAGCATTTCGGGACGGTTTTCTAACACCTGTCCTTTGATGTAGACGAGGTGACGTGTGCCATATCCACGATAAGGGACAATCGTCGGGGGGTGAATAATCCCTAGCTTTTTTTTGAGCCAAAGCGTAAAGCGAATGCCGATTTTGTGGAATATTGCGATGTGGATGTAGTTTGGTTTCCTATTAATACGAAAATAAAACGTTTTTAACTCTTATGAGTAAAGCTTCAATTTTGTTTGTGATCAATCCGATTTCAGGTGCGTCTGACAAAGATGACTTGGATCGTGTCATTGCCCGTTTTTGTGAAAGAAATGAATTGTCTTTCGATATCATGAAGACGACTGGAGAGTCCGATGCGCAGAATATTCGAGAAGCCATTGACCAATACCAGCCATCGATCGTAGTGGCGGGCGGTGGCGATGGTACGGTCACTTTAGTTGCCGAGCAACTGATCGGTTCTACTAGGATGTTGGCCATTCTTCCACTAGGATCAGCTAATGGATTGGCATCCGAATTTGAGATTCCTGAAGAATGGGATAGAAACCTAAAGCTACTCCTTGATCCCAAAACGATCACGATAGATGCCATTCGAATCAATGATGAACACTTGTCTCTTCACCTTTGTGATTTAGGCTTCAATGCAGACTTGATCAAGGAATTTGAAAGAGAAGGTCAGCGAGGGAAGCTTGGGTATGCTCGTTCGTTTGTTAAAAAAATGGCAAATCGTCGAGCCGGTCGTTTTAGAATCGTGACAGAAAGTACTAGTAGTAGGCATAAAGCCGAAATGGTGGTGATAGCCAATGCTTCTCGTTATGGTACAGGTGCAGTGGTCAATCCGCGATGTGACTTGAGTGATGGGCTACTGGAGGTATGTGTTTTCAAGCCCCTGCCGTGGTACAAGCTGCTCGCCCTCACATGGCACAGTTTTGTGGGGGAGTTGGAAGATTCAGAGTATTTTGCCATCTACCAAACGAGTGAAGTAACTATAACGACCCAAAGGCCCGAGACGCTACAAGTCGATGGTGAGGTGATAGATGCCGTGACGGAGGTACGCGCCAAGGTCATCAAGGGAGCAGTAACGATCGTAGTACCATAGTCATTAGTGTATGATACTGCGATTAAATTATTGCGGAGCAAAATATTTGTTTCTACTCAGCTGGGGTTTTATTATGTTCGTGGTGAAACGCAAGTGAACCCATGCATTTTCATGTCAGATACCCACAGTATTGTCATATCAAACCTATCGAAACACTACCGAGGCACGAGTCAGGATGCTTTGCGTGCGATCAATCTGAAGATATCCTCTGGCGAGGTATTCGGGTTGTTAGGGCCTAATGGAGCAGGTAAAACGACTTTTTTTTCTATTCTATGTGGGTTGATCTATCCCAGTGATGGGGAGGTTTCTTTAGCGGGTATGTCCATTGCCTCGAATCTGAAAAGTATCAAGCAGATCATTGGGGTAGTGCCTCAGGAGATCGCTTTGTATCCCACTTTGTCAGGGGAAGATAATCTACTGTTTATCGGTCGGATGTATGGACTGAAAGGGACGAAACTCAAAGAACGTGTGCAGTCTTGTCTGGATGACTTTGGTTTCGATCAAAACCGTCGACAAGCTGTGAAAAATTACTCTGGAGGGATGAAGCGGAAGATCAATCTCATCGCTGGTATACTGCATCAGCCAAAGGTGCTGCTGCTAGACGAACCTACAGTGGGGATAGATGTGCATGCTCGCAAGGAAATCCTAGCTCAACTACGACAGCTCAATCAACAAGAAGGCACGACGATTATCTATACCTCACATCACATGGAAGAAGCAGAGCAGTTTTGTGACCGGGTGGCTATCATAGACGAGGGGCAACTCATCACCACAGGGGTACCAGAGACGATGGTATCGGTTGCCAACTGTCGTAGTTTAGAAGAGTTGTTTTTGCAACATACAGGGAAGAAAATTAGGGACTGATGAATAGAGTGATAGCTACCTGTATCAAAGAGTTGAAGCTACTGGCGCATGACCGCACAGGGATCACGGTGCTATTCCTAATGCCGATGATGCTGGTGGTCATTATGACTTTGATTCAAAATGAAGCGTATAAAAGTCTCAACGAGTCAGGCATTCCTGTGCTCCTAGTCAACTATGATTTGGATAGCCTGGGCTATGCGATAGAGCGAGGTTTTGCGGAGAATCCAATGTGTGATCTGACGCTGGATCACGGTGAGCAATTTGCTAGTATCGATAAGGTCAGAGAAAAGGTGCTGCATGGGGAGTACCTCATTGCGCTGATCATCCCATCGGGTGCGACAGAGCGACTCAGGACTGAACTAGGCCAGATGATGGACAGTTATCTCGATGGAGATTCGACGATTAGTGTGGAGCAGGCGTTTAGCCAAGTAGAGTTTCAGATCATCACCGACCCATTGGCGAGAGAATCATTCGTGATGGCCATGTCGAGCGGACTCAAAGAAGTCATCGCGAGTATCAAGACTAAGGTGTTTTTTCAGATCGTGACGAGCAAAATTAATGGCGTACTCGGTACTAGCAATGAAGTGAAGTTCCCCGACGATGATTTCTTTGTATTTGAGGAGTCTAGTGCAGCGGCGGGTGCAGCGGAGAGTTACGAACCGAATGCTGTACAGCACAACGTACCGGCTTGGGCTATATTCTCGATCTTTTTCATCGTGCTACCGCTGGCGGGTAGTATGATTAGCGAACGCACGACGGGCGTTTATGTGCGGATGCACACTTTTCCCGGTTCGTATATTATGATCCTGTCTGGCAAGATTATCACTTATATCTGTATCGCATTGCTACAGTTTCTGATCGTGTTGGCATTGGGCAAATTTCTATTGCCGCTGATGGGGCTGCCTATTCTGCATATCGGGACGCATTGGGGGGCGCTGGCTGTGCTAACACTGGCCGTGTCTGTCACCGCAGTGGGCTATGGCTTCTTGATCGGGACGGTATTCGATACGCCGCAGCAGTCAGCGATATTTGGTGGGATATCGGTATTGATCATGTCGGCGCTAGGCGGGATATGGGTGCCGCTCAATATCATGCCAGAACACATGCAACAGATCGCCAATATCTCTCCACTCAACTGGGCGCTCAAGGGGTACTACGAGTTATTTATCAAGTCGGGTGGCTGGGCAGAGATTCAATGGCAGGTGCTTAAATTGACTTTGTTTTTTGTTTTATCCGTTTCGCTTTCTTACTATTTTCACAAAATCAAAAGAAGCCTAGCCTAACACGACACGACGAGATGGGAAGAATTACTGAGGAGCAAATCAAAGAGGATTTAATCAAGTTTATCAAAAAGGAGATCGTCGACCCGTCGGTGGAGCTAGATCAAAACACAGTTTTGTCAGAGGCAGGGGTTGATTCATTTTCTGTGGTGGAGTTGGTGTTGTTTTTGGAGCGAAAACATGGGATTACTATAGGAGAGAAGAGTATGTTGCCTCAAAATTTCCGTACGGTTCAGACACTAGCCACGTGCGCTAGCAACTCCCAATAGACCGATGCAGACCTTTCCGCTTACTGGTTTTGATACTTTCCTTCTAGCACTAGAACAGCAGTACAACCAAAATGATATTGCTGGCAACACTTGCTACTATGTGATCGATCTGGAGGGAGCTTTAGATCATGAAGCCTTGGCGGATCGTATTATTTCCAACGAGTATTTTCAAGTGCTATCTAGTCTCCGCTACGAAAAGGAAAAGGCTTTGGGTATCCCTAAGTGGCACCTCCGAAGTAAGGATACTACCCGAATCGAACATTTCGTAACGGATCAGCTGATTCCTCAGGTGGTTTTGGACAGAAGGCTGGGTGCGGATGTAGGTTGTTTGTCCCTCGATACTGTTGCACGTAGTGATGGTCGCTCGACGGTGATACTTTCTTGGAATCACCTGTTGATGGATGGTTATGGAGCGGTGTTGTTTTTGAAGAGGCTCTTGGGCTCGGATGATTCTTTTGATCCAGCATTGCTCATGTCTTATCAAGCGCCCGTTTATAACTTGTCTGCTTTTTGGAAAGCAACGAAGGCTAAATTCTTTATCGATTATACTTCTCGTCCGAGGCTCTCCATGATTAGTCCTCCGTTGTATGATGTAAATTCTCAAGAGCGCGTGAGCGTGTTGGATTTTGATCCGAAACAGGTGAGACAGATAGAAGCAGCTGCTTTGCATAGCGGAGCACGGTTTGGGCGGAGTGCTTTCTTTTTGGCATGTATCGCACGAGCGGTGCAGTCGGTGCTGGTACAGCGAGGGGATGGGGTTCACAATTTTTGGATTCCCGTCCCTCGAGACAATAGACGAAAGGGCGCATTAGGCCCGATCATCGGCAATCGGCTATCTTTTCTTTTTTATCGATTGAAAAAGAAACAGATGAGTAGCATTGAGAGCTGTGTTGATGCGATCAATAATCAAATGAGAGATCAGATCAAACACAAGTCTCACGAATCCTATAATCATCTCATGGATTTCATGAAATGGCTGCCGCTGAATCTCTATTATTATTTGGTCAAGCGTCGTGGAGGCAATGCTATTGCCAGTTTTTTGTTTACCGTAGCGGCGGATCATCCTTCAGACCTAGAGACGATCATGGGGCAGCGTGTCATCAATGCCCTGAGTCTACCTGCGAATGCGTACCCACCAGGGCTGACTTTTGCGATGATGAATTTTCGTGGATCACTGAAATTGATGATCTTGTATCACACACATGCGCTCTCAGATGCTGAGTATTCGGGGATGGCAAAACAGCTCCAGCAAGAGCTATTGATGGATGAATCGCAGGGATGAAAAAGATAGAAACGGACATATTGGTCGTAGGGGGAGGCGTAGCGGGATTTGCAGCGGCGATGGCTGCTAGCAGAGCAGGGACTGATATCCTGCTCGTTGATAGACACGAGGCAGTAGGGGGCAATGCTGTGCATAGCAACGTCGGTACGATCTGCGGTGCATACCATCATCACAAAGAGGGGCAAGACTTTTTACCTGTCGATCATCCATTCTTAAAGGAAGTAGTAGCAGCACTAAAATTAGAACCGATGGATTACCATCAGGGGTTAGTTGTCGCACCCTATCGTGTGGAACAGCTCAGTGCATACCTTCAAAAAACATTAGCAAGTCAGCAAGTGAAAGTTTGGACAGAAGCCGAAGTAATTGCTACTGAAACGAACGAGACAGAGCTTACTCACGTGATGATTGATCGTCAGGGGGAGCAGTTCGAAATCCATGCGACTCAGTATGTAGACTGCAGTGGGCGTGGGGTGCTCTCCGATTTGTCGGGGTTGGAGATGCTCAAATCGGAGCGGTATCAGATGGCTTCTCAGGTTTTTTCGGTATCGGGGTTGACGTCATCAGAAGCATATTCGTTAGAGTTTTCCATCAAAAAATCTGTGGTGCAAGACAAGAACGCTGCCTATGAAGCTGTACTCAAAACGATTTCGCTCGTGCCAGGTTCTTTGCAGGATGGCACTGCCAGTGTCAAGTTTACGCTGCCTCATGAGATTACTGATGAGGTCTCTCAGTATGTTTTGAACCAAAAGGGCCGTGAATGGTCCGTGCGATTGTTTGACTGGCTGGTGAAGTATGTTCCTAGTTTTGCAGCGGCTAAGTTGGAGAAGATTTATCCGCAGGTGGGTATTCGGATACAGCAGCGATCCAGAGGACAGTATGTTTTGACAGAGGAAGATGTGCTGTCAGGACGGAAATTTGATTCTGCAAATATCAAAGGGACTTGGCCCATAGAGGAGTGGAATCAAGATAGTCGGGTGGATTTGACCCATATTTCGGGTCATGGTTATTTTGAGATTCCCGTTGAGTGCTTGCGCTCTTATCGTTTGGATAATTTATTCCTCGGAGGGAAAAATATATCCGCCACCGACCGTGCCATCGCCAGTGCACGTGTGATTGGCACCTGTCTGCAGACTGGATTTGAGGCGGGAACTTTAGCCTATCAGCAACTATAACCGCATCTGTTTTCTGTCCATCGTATTTTTAGTTAGTATTGACCCCTATGTACAACGTATATCAATCGCTACAAGAGACCGCTACTCGCTACCCAAACCAGACGGCCATCATGGATGAATATGGTGCGCTCAGCTATGCGGAGTTATTACAGACGACGGACCAACTGTCTGTGCTGCTGCGTCAGGCAGGTATAGGTCAAGGTGTATTCGTAGGCTTGTTGACGGATAATAACCGTCATTTCATCATCGGTCTATATGCGGCTATCGCATGTGATGCGGTGGTTATGCCGATATTTCATAAGCAGAAGACTGCTGAGACAAACAAGTCAATAGTGACGGCAGAAATAGAAGTCGTACTGAGTGACGAAAACAATCGCTGGACTCAGGAAGGAATCACAGCTGAACCAGTTGCTGGTGATACAATTTTTTCCTTGACTTGGATTCAAAAAGGAATTCGTTCGGAGCAGTTGGCTCGGTTTGCCAATCCTGCCTTTGTGCGTTTTACCTCTGGTACGACAGGTCTTGCCAAGGGCGTGGTGATCAGTCATGAGGCCGTTTGGGATAGAATAGAAGCGGCCAATACGGCGCTCCAGATTTCGAAGGATGATCGTGTTCTTTGGGTCTTCCCGATGGCGTATCATTTCATTGTTTCCATCGTGCTGTATCTTCGGCATGGCGCGACGATCATCATCAACAATGATTTCTTAGCAGAGGAGATACTCGATAGCGTGACCAAACATGAAGTGACATTTTTCTACTGTGCGCCAATGCATCTTAAGCTGCTGGGGGCCTATCCCGAACCACGAGAGTTGCCATCACTGCGCTATGTGGTGTCCACGACGACAGGTGCTTCCTATGCTGTTTGTAAAGCCTTCGAGGATAAATATCGCTTGCCCGTCCATCAGGCTTTTGGGATTATAGAGGTAGGGCTACCGATGGTCAACACTGTGGATGCTTCTGCGCACCCTGATGCGGTCGGTCAAGCGTTAGCGGCGTATGAAGTTAGTGTTCTTGACGAAGAGGGACAAAAACTGCCAGTCGATGTAATCGGTCGATTGGGGATCAAAGGGCCTGGTATGTTTGATGGCTATCTTCAATCTCCCCATAGTAAAATTGAACGGTTAGAAAATGGCTATTTTATGACTGGAGACCTAGCGGTAAAGGATAAGCGAGAAGTCGTGACGATCAAAGGCCGAGAAAAAAATGTGATCATTGTGCATGGCAACAAGGTGTTTCCCACGGAAGTGGAAGAGGTACTCAATACGCATACACAGATTCATCAGTCCAGAGTTTATGGTCAGAAGCATCCGTTATTTGGTGAGGTCGTCGTGGCAGATGTAGTGGCTAGTGAGGACTTGAATATCGAAACATTATTGAGCAGCTGCCGTCAGAAATTATCATCCTATAAAGTGCCACAGCGTGTACAAATCGTGGAAGAAATCGAACATACGGCGAGTGGGAAGATTGTGCGTGAGAAGAAGATGAGCTGAGTTTCTTCTAAGGTGTCAAAGAGAAGGTTCGATTAAATCATTTCATATCCATAGGCTTCAAAGAAGAATTGCCACTGTGTATTGATGGCTTTGATTTGGCTAGGAGAGAGGCTTAGGTGTTGGTTTTTTTGATAGTTGTTGGATTGTTTTACTTCCTGCTTGATCACGGTTCTTGCTTGATCGAAATTCTCTAAACGTAATTGTTGATAGATAGACTGTAGTTGTTCCATCGGGTCACGCACAAAATCTTCGTAAGCCACCTCTATGATTTGACTATCGGGTATATCAGATTGGTCTGCTAGATATTTTCGGTGAAGCAGAGTGTAGGAGCGGATTATGAATGCTTCGATTGCCTCAGTAGTCGTGGTGTGAAAACTGAGAATGGGCAAAATCTTGTTGTAGAGTGCAGTATTGGACTGAAATACCTCATAAGGGTTTCGGTGGATATGTACGAAAAGTGCATCAGGATATAGCTCACGAATTTCTTTGACTCGAGCGGTATTGGAGGGGCTTTTGAGGACGAGTTGCTTGCCTTGGTTTTTGTAGGTCAGCTTTTGGATGAGGTAGTGTAAATTATTTTTCCATTGATTGCTATTATCATTATAGCCCCCCTCGAATGTGACCGTGTGGTCAAATATCTCCTGAATATATTTCGGAAAATAAAACGCATGGGTGAACGATGTGGTACTCATATTGGCCATCCCGAATTCTTCCTCCGTAGGGAGTTTAGCACCTGCTTTCACATTGTCCTGAGGACGCGTGGCGGGCATGAACAGGTCTACGATTTTTTCTGTGATCTTGCCAGTAGTCAGCATGAGGTGTGGCACCAGAGCATCATTGGTCGTACAGAAGGCTAGCTGTGGATCCGTGCTCATGAGGTTGTGAAGGTAGGTCGTGCCGCTGCGGTGATGCCCTAGGATGAAAATAGGTCGCTTGACAACCGTAGCTTTGATTTTTCGATCAAAAAACAAATATTCGATCAGCTGAAATGGGGTATTTAGGGTAGCAATCAGTGTGATGAATAACGCTTTGGGTAGCAAAGACCAGCTGATCGCAAAACGATACTGAGCGACCACCCTAATCCAAGTTTTGATATCCATCCCCATAGCTGTGTGCTTGAAAATATGAAAGTAATCTTTGACCTGGTGTTTTATCAGCATAGATTTATTTTTTGGTAAAACTAACCGATCCTTGTTTTTAAAATCTACTTGATCCAATTGAAAACTTATCTACGTCCTCTTGCTTTGTTTCTAGGCCTGATCAGTCAGTCATGGTGTCTGCTGGGGCAAACTACCGCGATCAGTGGGCGAGTACTGGAGCAAACGTCACGAGAGCCAGTACCTTTTGCTCATGTTTTCCTGAAGGGAACGCAGATTGGAACGTCTAGCAGGCTGGATGGTGAGTTTCAACTGCAGGTCAAAAGTGATCATTTACCTACCGATACGATGGTCGTTTCTTCGTTGGGTTATGTAACACAGCAGGTGGTGGTCACGCAGCATACCGAAATCGAAGTGATATTAGAGCCTGAGATGAAAGTGATGGATGATTTGGTCGTGACCGCTGGTGAGAATCCAGCATACATCGTCATGGGTCAAATTATTGCACATAAGAATGTAAACAATCCAGACCGACTCCAAAACTATCGCTGCGAAGAGTATTCTAAGATTCGTTTTGACCTAAACCATCTCACCGAGAAGGTGAAAAATAATTTCTTGTTGCGGCCTTTTGATTACATCTGGGACAAAGCGGATACTACTGGAGATGGTGTGAGCTTCTTGCCCGTACTGTTGGTCGAAAAGCAATCCGAACACTACTACCGACAGTCTCCGCTCAAACGCAAAAGCTTGGTCAGAGCCAAGCAGGTCACAGGGCTGCCTGGGCCTAGAATTCTTGAATTTGTGGAAGAACTATACTTTACCCCCAATATCTACGAGAATTATATGGTGATTTTGGAGAAGAATTTTCCCAGTCCGCTGATTGATAACTATCAGCTGCACTATGAGTACTACCTGGACAGTACAGGAACTGGAGAGGACAAAGAATACACGCTACAGTTTCTACCGAAGCGCACACGAGATTTAGCCTTTAAAGGCCAGATGACGGTGGACTCTGCGAGTTATGCGATCAAGTCGATCTCTTTGCGCTTTGACATCATGGCCAATGTCAATTTTGTGCGGAGCTATCAGGTAGAGCAGAATTATCGTGAGGTGGGTAGTGGGCAGTGGATGTTAGCCGAATCCAATGTGCTGGGAGACTATACAGTTGTGGAAAATTCGTCTGACCTGACCGGGTTCTTTGGGAGGAAACGAGCGGTGTTTGATCACTATGTGATCGATACAGCAGCGTACAAAAAGGCCTACGATGGAGTAGAGGTGATAGAAGAGCAGGCGGGCGCTGGGGACTATGACGAGTCCTATTGGGCGGCCAACCGAGTTGGTACACTTAGCTTGCAAGAGGAAGGCGTACAGCAGATGGTGAAGGAGCTGAAGCAAGACCCCGCTTTTGTCTCCCGAAAGAATATCGTGGTAGGAGTAGCGACAGGTTATGTGCCGTGGCGGTGGATGGAGATTGGAGATTTTTATACCTTCTACAGCAATAATTATGTAGAGGATTCTCGGTTGAAGTTCGGTTTTAGAACTAGAGAAAAGCTTGATTTCCCTTTGTCCGGTTCCGTGTACGGTGCCTATGGTTTTCGTGATGAGCGGTGGAAGTATGGTCTACAAGCAGCCTGGCGTTTGGGGCAGGCGGACGATACACGTGTCGGGTTTCGTTTCAAGGACGACATCATTCAGCTCGGTCGCAGTGTCAATGCGCTACCTATCGATCACATTTTGACCTCTTTCGTGCAGATTGGCAATACCGTCTCTCGTGTCTATGAGCAACGATGGTCTGGTTATTTGGAGCGAGATCTGATGACAGGAATGGTGGCGCGTTTGGGGTATTTTGATGCTATGATGAGTCCTACGGATACCGTGCAGTTTTATGAAATGGGACAGACGCATACAGCGCAGCACTATCGTGCCAGTGGTCTAGAGGTGACCTTCAAAATGAGTTGGCTCAATGATAACCTGGACGGGGATTTTTACAGTCGGCCGGATATGAAAAAGGAGTTTAGGAGGTTCCCAGACCTTGGGCTACAGTGGCAGTATGCTGATCGTTCCTTTGGAGGGAATGTTTCTTATCATAAGTTGACAGGCCAACTCAGCCAATATTTGTGGACTAAAAGCCTAGGCTATTTTCACTACCGAGTAGAGGCAGGGCTGACCGAGGGAACTGTTCCCTATCCATATCTCAATACGCCATTTGCTAATCAGCTCGTGCTATATGACGACATGGCTTTCAACCTAATGCACTACCTAGAATATGTGGCCGATCGCTATGTCACTGCCCATATTCAGCAGCACTTTGACGGATTGATTATGGACAAGATACCGCTGATCAATCGATTGAAGTGGCGCAGCTTTGTTTTTGCTAAGGGCTACTGGGGTAGCCTGTCTGCTCAAAACAGGAGCAGTTCCTATGACTTGCCACAGCAGACAGTAGGGATCATCGACCCCTACTACGAGGTAGGGTTTGGGTTGGAAAATATCTTTAAGATTGCGCGTGTGGATTTTGTCTGGCGACTCAACGAAACGACGCTGCCCAACAGCTATCAGTTTATCGTGAAACCGTCGTTTCGTTTTTCTTTTTAAGAAGCTAGGTTTTATATACGGCGCTTATTTAGATGGATACGGTAGCGTAATAGTCACCTTGGTACCTTCATGAAGTTTTGACTCGAACGCTAGGGTGCCGTTGTGTTTTTGGATGAAACCATAGCTGATGGAGAGCCCAAGTCCTGTGCCTTTTCCTTGTTCTTTGGTGGTGAAGAATGGGACTGTGAGTTGAGGGAGGTCTTCTTCGCTGACACCATCACCATTGTCGATACACTCAATGATGACTTGATCGGCTTCTTGTCGTGTGTTAAGGATAATTTTTCCAGTATCGGCGATGGCATCACTGGCATTGTGGATGATGTTGATGAAGACTTGGTGTAGGTTTCCAATATTGCCGAGGATAATGAGCGGTTGTTCGTTAAAATTTCTTTCTATTTCTACTCGATCTTTCAGTTCGTTGGTGAGGAGGGTGAGGCTATTTTCGAGGATGGCATGTAGGTCACATTTCTCGTCAAAGGATTCTTTGCTTCGGCTAAATTGGTTTAACCCTTTGACGATTTTGATTGCTCTGTCTGCACCTATTTTGATACTCCCCATCAGCTTTTTGAGATCTGGGTCTGTATGTAGTTCTGTGTTGTTGAGGTAGATTTCTAGTCCACGATACCCTCCCATGATGAAGTTGAGAGGGTTGTTGATTTCGTGTGCTACACCAGCGGTAAGTATCCCTAAAGATGCCATTTTTTCGGACTGGATCAGTTGCGCTTGCGTGTTCTGGAGGTCGTTCATGGCTTGGGTTAGTTCGGCGGTACGTTGTTCGACGAGATTTTCTAGGTTTTTCCTGTAGTTCTTTAATTCTGCTTCGATACGTTTTTTTTCTGTAATATCTCTTAGTACGGCTTGCACATATTGTATGCCGTTGATGTGAAGTGCGTTGAGACTAACAGATACGTCAAAAAGTTCACCATTAGGTCTTTGATGTTGCCAATCAAAAATTTGAGCTTCACCTTTTTCTGCTTTTTCAATTGCTTTTCTAGCTTCTTCTGTTGAAAGACGTCCATCAGGTTGAGTTTTGGGGCTAAATCTATAGGGTGCTTCCCCTATGAATTGATCTCTGTCACATTTGAAAAACTGACAGGTTATGTTATTACAGTCAATGAATTCTTGACCTTTGATGAGGATGATTGCGTCCATAGAGTTCTCATATAGAACTCGGTATTTTTCTTCATTGTCAGCAATTTTGGAAGATTGGTAAGCATTTTCTTTAAATAATTTTTGATTTTCTGCTAGCTGATTTTTTAGCGAGATTTCAAGTTCCTTTTGCTTACTCAGGTCAATGAGGGTTCCTGTCATTCTGACGGCACGGTTGCTTTGGTCTTGCGCTATGACTTTACCCCTAGACTGAAACCAGAGCCAGTTTCCATTTTTGTGTTGGATGCGGAGGGTAGCTTCGTGTAGCTCGTTGAGCCCTTTGAGATGCTGGACAAAAAGAGGGTGTGCCGCAGCGTAATCTTCTGGATGTACAAGTTTCTTCCACTTGGCTTGATTTAGGGGGCGAAGTTCAGAAGGATGGTATCCTATAATATCAAACCATGCATCGGATATGATGAGTCGACCCGTGGCGAAATTTAAATCCCACAGCCCTGCTCTAGTAGCGTCTATGGCAAGCCTTAACCTTTCTTCATTTTGTTCAATTTTAGCCGCGTTTTGTTTCTGAATAATGGAATAAAATACGAAAGCAAAAAGGACAGGAATCAATGCACCGAGGATGTCTTCGAACTCTTCTATATAAAAGAATAATAGAGCAAAATAAGCAAGCAGTAGAATTAAAAGTGAACCGAAAAGGAGACCGTCCATTTCAGTGATTTTTTTTCTTTCTCTAATGAGGATAACAAATGAAATAGTGATCAAAATTAGAGATATGGAATCTATTACATGCGTCATGATCAAGTTAGGCTTTGGATGATAATTGGGTGGATTTCCAAATCCACAAGAAGATGCAAAGTGACCCTAGCATGTAGAAGATATGTTCTAGGTAATCAAATAGGAGATGGAACAAGAAACCTTCGAGTATGGTGAACAACCAACCAAGCATGAGCAATGCGTAGCTACCCATTAAGTACCTCCAATGGGGTATTCTTGATAGGGTTTTGAAATAGATGATAGCAAATATTAGGACTATGACACTGATTAGAAGCATCAAGACTTCATTTTCGTATAGCATGGTTTCTTGGTTAGTCTAAACTATCTCTTTAAGATACTTATTGCTTTGTTTTTAAATGTGTTTTATGACAAAAATGTTTTGATGACAGGTTTTAAGCTGTCATTTTTTTTCTTTCATGACACGATATTCAGCGTAAGGTTTTTAATTATTTCTGTCCTAATCTCTGTAGTAAACTTACTTTTAAGTTGAAAAACGTAAAAGTAAGTTTGTTAACTTAAAAATAAGTTGTATCATTGTTTAGCTGATTCAAACAAACGCATAAAGCAATGACGACTTTAACTAAGGCAGAAGAGAAAATCATGAAGATTCTCTGGGGTATTGAAAAAGGTTTTATCAAGGATATCATCGATGAATACCCCAACCCAAAACCTCCTTACAACTCTGTTTCGACGATTGTTAGGGTCTTGGTACAAAAGGAAATTGTTGGATTTACAGCTTATGGCAACTCTCACCAGTATCATCCATTGATCAGTAAGGAAGACTATAGCAAAGGCCAGATGTCACGTCTGGTTTCTGATTATTACAACAACTCCCTTTCTAAAGTGCTGAGTTTCTTCTCGGAGAGTAAACAACTGGACGAAAAGGAACTGGATGAAGCGATGCGGATGCTGGAAGAACTAAAGGCCAAGAAAAATGGATAGGTTTTTAATATATCTACTGGAGTCTAGCTTGATTTTGGTCGGGTTTTATCTGCTCTACCATTTGGTGTTGAGGCCTGAGACCTTTTTTTCACTCAATAGATTTTATTTGATTACGATACTTCTGGTTAGCCTCATTTTTCCATTACTCAGTTTTGATTTTGGTACAGATGAATTGCCTGTGGTCAAAGCACCAATATTAGAAGTTAGTCAAGCCAGAAAGGCTTATTATGATGCTTTTGAGTTATGGTCTTTTGATCATCTATCAGGCAATGTCGTGTCAGAAGTGACTTCAGTAAGCATCTGGTCAGGTATCAATTGGTGGCAACTCTCTCAGCAGGTCTTTGTTGTCATCTATTTGATTGGTGTAGTGGTTTGTCTCTCTAGAACTTTCTGGACTTTTCGATGGGTCTTTGGTTTGATCAGGCAGTATCCACTCCAAAAAATGGATGACTTGACACTGGTCAAAGTCGCCTATCCTATCGCACCTTTTTCGTTTTTGAAATTTGTCTTTGTACACGAGGTTATGATCGGCTCGACGGAGTTTGACCAGATCTTGGCACATGAACGTACGCATGTCCATCAAAGACACTCCATAGATTTAATTATTGTTCAACTTTTGGCGGCCTTTCTCTGGTTCAACCCTGTGATCTGGCAGCTGATTAAATCCCTAAAAACAACACATGAATATATAGCAGATAACAAAATAATGAATGCGGGTTATTCCTTGGTTGAGTACCAGTCTTTGCTTTTGAGACAATTGATCAGCAACAACTCATACGGGTTGGTACACAATTTCAATTTAACATTTATCAAAAAAAGAATAACCATGATGAAAAATCAAAAATCAGGCTGGTCGGGCAAAGTAAAAGTAGCCCTAGCCATCGCAAGTACAATTGTTTTTAGCGTACTGATCGTCCAGTGCAATTCCACAATGGATGAAACAAGCATCATAGAGAATGAAAGTTCAGTGGCAAGCATAGAGGCAAAAGGTGTCAACTTGCCTATACTTCCAGATGTTCCTTTTTATTCCTATTTACCCAGTGAGGACGCAGTAGAAATTACGATTGTCGAGGATAAAATCACCCTTGATGATGAGGATGTTCAGGTAGTTGACATGGCTCTTTCGGTTGCCGAAAAAATAACCGAGCAGGGGGTCATCATCTTAAGCGTAGATGCACAGCAATCTATGAAACTGGTGAGAGATGTGCAGACAGAACTCAGGAGGGCTAATAGAAGAAAGGTTCTATATCTTGGGCAGACCACTACGGGAAAAATTATGGAATCCGCCATGCTGTTGCCCCCACTCCCAGGAGCACCTAATGAGCATGGGGTTAAGTTGCCAGAGATAGATGCGGCCTATATCGCTAAGCATGACCTCCATATATTGAGAGTAGAAATGGGAGAGGACAGGGGAGTGACAGTTCAGCAGGAGGTTTATGATTTCGTGACGAGTGAAGTTGCCGAGGAACGAAGTAATTATGTGGTTCAGGCAAAATTTCAGGATGAAGACAGCTACAAATCATATCTTCAGAACTTAGCCTATATACAAGAAGGGTTCAATCAAATCTATCAAGAGAGAACTCAATCCATGTTTGGCAAGAACTTTATGGATTTGAACAAAGAAGTTCCCGAAGAAAAGGAACAATACAATGCTGTTCGAAAAGGGATCCCAAGAGCCATCTCTATTTCTGAGAAATAAATTTTGGTGTCAATAGATTTGAAAAGGAGAATCCATGTAAGGTTCTCCTTTTTGATGTTTATAAAAGGGTGATACTCTACAGTCATGCTATCTTTGAATATGAAAAAAACTCAAGTGATAAATTCATCGTTGATCAAGAGCAAGATTGGGAAGTGATCGATGACAAGATCCGACGGAAAATTACGGGCTATGACGACCGATTGATGATGGTGAAGTTTCAACAAGGCGGGATAGGTGTCATTCATGATCATCCACACACCCAGGTGACTTATGTAGAGAGCGGTTCCTTTGAGCTCACCATGGGAGACGAGATCAAAATCATGCATGGAGGAGATTCTTTTTTCGTCCCACCCAATACGCCACACGGGGTGGAGTGTCTTGAAGAGGGGATTCTCATCGATGCGTTTAGTCCAATACGAGAGGATTTCTTGTCATAATGTTTTATGGAGCGATCACCAATTTAACTTTCTCGGTATAGTCAGAGGTGGCAATGGCTAGGATGTAAACGCCTTCGGTCAGACCATCTGTACGAAGGGTGAGGCTTTGGATATAGTCTTTTTTTTGCGTCATGATGGTGTTCCCATAAGTATCGTAGAGCGAAATAGTTTTTTGAAGATCGTCAGGATGTTCGAAATATACTGTCAGTACTCTGTCACTACTACGGACAGGGTTGGGGCCATACGAGATACGCGAAGAACTGGTTTGCTCTTCAGTAGGAATCTCTCCATTAAAATACCGTTCGGCGAAAGCGAAAGCTTGGTGACCAATGCGGTAACCGATCCGTCTGCCGGCTATGTCATCTACTGGAGGATGGATTCCTCCCCAGATGCGAGACAAGCTGCACTGGTCTGAGGCATCTTGATATCGTGCCCATTGGAGTGTGAGGTCTTCGCTAGGGCCAGTTTCGAATACCAAGAAATTGTCTTTTCGAGCGACAAACTCTCCCATGCCACCGGGGAAGTATTCGCTACCAGTGAGTAAAGAAAGTATCTCCGCTGCGGCTCTTGAAAACGTAGAATGTCCAGAAACATATCCTGCAAACGGAGGTGTTACAAAAGAAGGGCGCTGGTAAGGTTGTCACCTGGTCGCAGGTATCCAATCGACACGTTTGGTTTCGTCAGCTCCTTCGTAGTAGTTCCCAGGGACTTTCCAAGCCTTGATTTTAATCTCATTTTCAAAATTCCCAAATTGATTGATGGGGTCCGTCGCAGCGATGATCTCTACTTGGTTAGGTATCAGCGGTATCCCAGCGGGGTGGTAGTTAGGGAGCGATGCGTCGCTGCTCTGTCCTCGTTCGGCCATGGATCGTATGGCGGAGATAGGACGGATGTAGTCGTAGTAGCCTTTGATTCCCCAAGCGGTGACCGCTACGTCATGCATGGCTCCTCCTAGTGCAAAATAAGATTTCACATTCCACTCTAATGCATCCATGGGCTGGTCTTCTCCTTTGTATTTTCTCTCGAAATCTGGATGGTCATTGACGTGATTGAGCAGAACGAACCAGTGACCAGGTGGTGTCTCTGAGTCTGGGCCGTCTGCCCAGAACTCTGCCAATACACGCGTATAGTCTGCACGTAATACTGTCTGTGTTTCGTAGGGTAGACCTGTGACTGGATTGGTGGTGTAGCCTTGACTTATATCTCCTCCATTTTCAAAATCATAGAAATCGGGATAATCTGCTAAAGTTTTGGGGAGCTGGTCTAGAGGAATATTACCTATGGAATTTGGCGAAATATCCCAGCGGACACTGTCAGTAGGGTCGTGATGTGACGACCACTGTGCAACTAGACCAAACCCCCATTGGTAGTTTTGCAATGCGGTATCGTCCGGAGCTAAATTCAAGTAGGTTGGATTGCCAGGATCTATATAGACGAGGTATTCGTGACCATCACGTCTTTTTATATCTAGGTCTGATTCGTCCAAGGAAAAGGGGATCACCTGTCCCCACTCAGGACCGACGAACTTTGGTGTACTGGCTCCTTCGCTCAGGCCAGATTGACCGACGAACTCGTCGAAACTCAGCGGTTGCCATCGATTGGGATCTGCAATGCGGTTGGTTCCATAGCCATCCGGGAACATGGCTGGGTTAACTGTTTCGTAGAATCTGCAGGCATAGTTATGCGCTTCATTAGAGCCATCATTTAGTCCATGAGCGATGATCTGTTCGGCGATATAGTTGCCTAAGTCGTGCGGATCGGTGGTGTAGCTTTCTGTACTGTAGTCTTCTAGGTTGTTCGGGTTACTTGAGTCTATTTGGCTAAGCAATTGATCGTACCGTCGCTGTAGGGTGGTAGAGGCTGCTGGAGAGTTTTTGAAGCGGTGCGTGATGAGACGATGAGCTGCATAACTTAGAGCAATCTCTTGTGCTTCTTTTTGAGTCATCCCTGATGGAATATTAGTTCCCTCGTAAGAGATGTAAAAACCCCTGTGCTCATGGCCTAAAAAGTAGGTCGAAGCACTGGTTTCGTAAGCAGCCCATGCATCATACATCGCGGCAGAGATGTGAAACAGGTTTCGTGCATGGACAGTAGGACGTGCCTGATCATTTCTGATCGATTCGAGGAGTAGTTCATTCCACTGCCTAGCGACCGATTGGGCCAATGCAGTACCGTGCAGTAAGATTAGCAGGAGGGTTATTATCGATCTGAGCTGGAGTTTCATCCTTACCAAAATTAACGCAAAAAAGAAAGGAAGCCAATTTGACTTCCTTTCTTTTCGCTCTGATTTGAGGATCAGGTTAACCTACTTTTTCTACCACAAGGTTGTGGTTGGTATAGATGCAGATGTCTGCGGCGATGTTGAGGCTTTCTCTGACCATTTCTTCGGCGGTCATTCTGTCGCCGGCGTGTTTTTTCATGGTGAGGGCAGCAGATTGCGCATACATACTACCTGACCCGATGGTTGCAATATCGTGATCGGGTTCTAGGACATCTCCTGTTCCTGATACGATGAGTATTTCTTCCTTGTCAGCGACGATCAGCATGGCTTCTAGTTTGCGGAGGTAGCGATCGGTGCGCCAGTCTTTGGCGAGTTCGATGGCGGCACGCTTCATGTTGCCACCGTAGGAGTTGAGCTTTTCGTCCATCCGCTCTAGGAGTGTAAATGCATCAGCCGTAGAGCCAGCAAACCCTGTGACGATTTTGCCGTCTTGGAGTTTGCGAATTTTTTTGACGTTGCTTTTGGCTACTGTATTACCGAGTGTAGCTTGTCCATCCGCGCCAATGGCTACTTCGCCGTTGTGCTTGATGGCGCATACTGTGGTAGATCTTATTTTGGGATAGTTTGACATGTGTTTTGTGTTTAGATCTAAGTGAACGAAATAAAAAAGCGGCTGTTTCAAATACACGATGGTGATCGAAACAGCCGCTTACAATTTTATACTTATGGTTTACACCAAAATTCTAACGGGGTCTTCGATGAAGCCTTTGAGTGTCTGCAAGAATGCTGATCCTACTGCTCCATCTACCGTTCTGTGATCACATGTCAACGTCACTTTCATGATGTTGCCAGGTACAATCTCACCATTTTTCACGACTGGAGTCGCCTTGATCGCACCTACTGCAAGGATACACGATTCTGGTGCGTTGATGATAGAAGTGAACTCAGAGATACCGAACATACCGAGGTTAGACACGGTGAAGGTGTTGCCTTGCATTTCGTCCATTCCGAGCTTTTTCGCTTTTGCTTTTCCACCAAATTCTTTGACCTCAGCAGATATCTGAGCAAGAGATTTGTTGTCAGCGAATTTCACTACTGGTACAACCAGACCGTCTTCGATTGCCATCGCAACTCCTACACTGACGTGGTGGTTCATGCGAATGCTGTTGGTCTCGCTGATCCATGAGCTGTTGACTGCTGGGTGCTTTCTGAGGGCTGCAGCGACTGCTTTGATCACGATATCATTGAATGAGATTTTCACTGGGGCTATCTCGTTGATGCTTGCTCTGGCTTCCATCGTTTTGTCCATGTCGATTTCCATGGTGAGGTAGAAGTGAGGCGCACCGAATTGGCTTGCATTGAGACTTTTTGTAATCGCCTTTCTCATCTGCGTAGCAGGGATGTCTTCATAGCTTTCTACGCCTACAGCTGCTGCGCTAGTTGCACCAGCGATGGCTGGAGAAGCAGCAGGTTCATAAGCTTCTACGTCTCTCTTGATGATACGTCCTCCGTCACCTGATCCAGGGATTTTGGCGATATCAAATCCTTTTTCCTCGGCCATTTTCTTTGCCAAGGGAGAAGCGATCACTCTGCCATTAGTGTTTGATGGAGCAGGAGCGGGCGCCGCACTAGGAGCTGCTGCTTTTGCTGGAGCAGCGGCTTTTGGAGCTTCTTTTTCTGCTGGAGCAGCTTCAGCTGCAGGTGCTGCCGAGTTAGCTTCTTCAGCTTTCAATAAGGTCTCGTAATCAGCGCCTTTTTCTCCTATGATAGCAATCACGCCATCTACAGGTACGCCTTTGCCTGCTTCTACAGCAGTATATAGTAGGACACCATCGTCATAAGACTCTAGTTCCATAGTTGCTTTGTCAGTCTCGACTTCTGCTAGAATATCACCAGATTTGACGTCATCACCTACATTCTTGATCCATGCTGCGATCACACCTTCTTCCATGGTGTCACTCATTTTTGGCATTTTGACAACTGTAGCGTTGATGCCAGAGGTGTCTATCGCTTCAGCAGCAGGTGCTTCGGCTTTAGTTTCTTCAGTGCTTTCAGATTTTTCTTCTTGGTTCGCAGCACTTTCGCCACTACCAATAGATGCTACCAAGTCGTCTACATTTTCGCCTTTGTCACCGATGATTGCAATCACACCGTCGACAGGGACAGAAGCTTTTTCTTCAACTCCGATATACAATAAAGTACCATCATCGTAAGATTCTAGTTCCATGGTAGCTTTGTCGGTCTCCACTTCTGCTAATATATCTCCTGATTTTACTGTATCTCCTACTTTTTTGAGCCAAGACGCGATCACACCTTCTTCCATGGTGTCACTCATCTTTGGCATTTTTATTACTTCTGCCATGTTTTTGATTAGTTAAAAATCGAGCCGCTAAATTAGCTTTAAAAGCCCCTTATTTCAAATATATCATGGGCTAAAATTGGATTTCGTCTTGTGGGCAATGGTATTTCGTATAGTTTTCGAAATCATAAAGCCTATATTTTAAAAAATTTAAATTTGAGGCTTGCAACTAAGTAGTTTTTTCAAATGCCACTAATTCTATATTCTGATTATAAAAAGCCAAGATGGCTCGTCAACCGACATATGGAGACAATCGTACCGAGCACACTGCGTAGGGTTCGGACGGTAGTAGAGCCTGTTCGTTTGAGGATGGCTACTCAGGACGAAGATTTCTTGGATCTAGACTGGTATCGTAGAGATTCGGGAAAGTTACTCATCGTGTCCCATGGTCTGGAGGGAGATAGTCAGCGCCCTTATATTTTGGGGATGGTCAATAAATTCTATGCTGAGGGCTGGGATGTGATCGCATGGAACTATAGAGGATGTAGTGGCTCTCCCAATCGAAAAGAGCGTTTTTATCACAGTGGAGCTAGCGATGATCTCGATGCAGTAGTGCAGTATGCAATACGTTTGGGGTTTGACGCGATTAGCCTGTCTGGCTTTAGTCTCGGAGGAAATTTGACTTTGAAGTATCTAGGGGAGTATGACACGCCTGAAGAGATTCGGTCAGCTGCGGTGTTTTCAGTGCCATTGGATTTGGCAGGGTGTGCTCAGGAAATAGACAAGTCGCACAACACGGTTTATTCTGCTCGTTTTTTGAAATCACTGAAAGAAAAAGTACGATTGAAATCGAACTTACTCGCCGGTTTGGTAGATCTGGACAAAGTAGCTTTATCTAAGAGTGTCTATGAATTCGACGACTTCTTGACGGCTCCATTGCACGGTTTTGGGACGGCAGACAACTATTATGCAAGTTGCAGTGCGATACATTTTGTGCCAGATATCACAATCCCGACCTTAGTGGTCAATGCACAGAACGATCCTTTTCTCTCCGAGAGTTGCTACAACACAACAAATTTCGAAACATCAGACAATGTTTATTTTGAGATGCCTAAATTTGGTGGTCATGTGGGTTTTAGTACCAAAGGTACACAGGGTGTCTACTGGTCCGAACAGCGCGCATTTGACTTTATTTCTAAGCAAGTTTAATTCATGATCGATAGGTACGCCATATTTTCAGATTTTAAAGATATCAACCAGCGCTATGGTCTGGAGGGAGAGGAGTTTACCGTCCCTAACTACAATGCATCACCAGCGCAGCAGCTACCTGTCATTGCCAATAAGTCCAAGAAAGGAATTTCTTTTTTCTTTTGGGGAACAAACAAGCAGTGGTCTAACAACAAGAGCATTTCTCCAAAACTGCTGTCTGCCGAAAGAGATAAACTTACCAAATCGACGACCTTGAAAACTGCTCTGATGGACAGACGATGTGTCATTCCTGTCAATGGTTTTTATCTATGGAAGCAGTACAGCAAGAAGCGCATGACACCTCATTATTTTTATGCTACCGATGAGGAGCTGATTAGTTTACCAGGCATCTGGGAGGAATACGAAGATATGGATGGGAAGATCAACTATACCTTTAAGTTTATCGAAGTGCCTAACTATTCTGGTGTGACGGAATTCGGTGATAACATGCCTGCCGTGCTGTCCAAGGATATGGAGAAAAAATGGCTCGATGACTATAGCTCTCCTGATGAACTGATGGACATGCTGACGAATATTCCGAAGCTGACCAATCATCCCGTTTCACCACACATCACTTCTTTGACCAATAACTCTGCGGATTTGATCAAGCCTCAGGCACAGGTGGATCAACTCGGTAACTATACGCTCTTCGAATAGGACAGTTGGCTATTGCCCAAATCTGAACTAACTTAAGCATAAGACTAGATTATTAGGCCAATAGATATATCGATATGAAGCAATCAAAGATCATAGGAACGGGACATTATGTGCCTGACCATGTTGTCAAAAATGCCGATTTGGAAAAGCTTATGGATACCAATGATGCGTGGATCCAAGAGCGAACAGGAATCCAAGAGCGCCGACATGTGGTGCCAGGAGGTGAAGACACGACCTCTCGGATGGGGACCAGAGCTGCACAGATGGCGATATCGCAGGCAGGGATCGAAGTGGATGATATAGATTTTATCGTATTCGCTACACTGAGTCCTGATTATTACTTTCCTGGCCCGGGAGTGATGTTGCAGCAGCAGCTGGGGTTCAAAAAAGAAATAGGTGCTCTGGATGTTCGTAACCAGTGTTCGGGTTTTATCTACGGGGTATCGGTCGCAGATCAGTTTATTAAGACAGGCATGTACCGAACTGTACTAGTAGTAGGTAGCGAAGTGCACAGTGGTGGGCTGGACATGACGACCAGAGGTCGAGGGGTGTCGGTGATATTCGGAGATGGTGCTGGAGCGGTCGTGATGCAGTCCACAGATGAAAAACACAAAGGAGTTTTATCTACGCACCTTCATTCCGAAGGGCAGTTTGCAGAAGAGCTTGCTTTGATAGGGCCTGCGACTACTGACTGGATTCCTAATTATATCGAAAGAAATGACCCAGAAGATCTTCGTTACTATCCACACATGAATGGCAATTTCGTCTTTAAGAATGCTGTGGTACGTTTTCAGGAAGTGATTCATGAAGCTTTGACCGCCAATAATCTTGGAGCGAATGAAATAGATCTTTTGATTCCTCATCAGGCCAATCTGCGCATCAGTCAGTTCATCCAAAAGCAAATGAATCTACCCGATGAGAAAGTCTTTAACAACATCCAAAAGTATGGCAATACTACAGCGGCATCTATACCACTAGCGCTTAGTGAAGCCATGCATGCTGGCAAAGTGAAGGATGGGGACTTGATTTGTCTAGCAGCATTCGGTAGTGGGTTTACTTGGGCGTCAGCACTGATCCGGTGGTAATGAAGAACTGTTTAATCCTAGCATACAATTTGCTCGTATAGGGAGTAATAAATCAATTGGCTTATATGCATATCATTCAGCGCGCCGTATTAGTGGCACTTTTATTCGTAGCACAATCTTCATTCGCCCAGGACTTTTATAAGAAGGTGATCAATGACTCTACTTTGATCAAATCAGGAAAAGTGATCAAAGGATTCAAGCAAGGACTTTGGATATTCAAAAGTCCAAAGGGAGCCTATGTAGCCAGTGGGTACTATGTGGATGGCGTCCCTGACAGCACGTGGTATCTCTACAAAAATAATCAGGTGGACGAAGTGATCATGCTCAGAAATGGGCAAAAGAATGGTGCTTTCATCATCTACGAACAAGGTACTGGGCTGGCGCTGTTACAAGCAGGATACAAAAACGACAAACTAGAAGGACAGTACACAGAGTATCACTTTGATGGTAGTCCTTCGCTGCAAGGGTACTATGCCAATGGAAAAAAGGACAGTTTATGGGTGGAGTTTGATGAGTACCGCAGACCAACTTTTAAGCAGCGATACAAAAACGGGCTATCCGCTGGGGAATGGGTTTTTTATCATTCGAATGGACAAGTAGAGATTCGTCAGCACTATACCAATGGCTATCTCGATGGTGCCTATGAAGAAAACTATAAGAGTGGCATGCCCTATATAAGGGCAACGTATCAGTACGGCTCGCTCAACGGTCAGTACAAGGAGTATTTTCCGACTGGGGGAGTGAGTGTCAAAGGAAAATATGAATCGGGGCAAAAGACTGATGTGTGGATGACCATGACCGAAACGGGTAGCGTCTACTCTATCGGAGATTACAAAAATGATTTGAAGCATGGGCATTGGAAGTATTTCTATCCATCGGGTGCACTGGAACTAGAAGGGCAATATCTACATGATCAGAAAAATGATCAGTGGATGGAGTACTATGAGTCAGGCAAACTCAAATCCATCGGTAGCTTCAAGTTGGACTTGAAAAACGGGCTATGGGGACACTTCTACCAAAACGGCCAACTGAAGCAAGACGAACACTGGAAGAACGGCTATTTGCTAGAGGTGAGTGACTATTATACAGGGAAGGGGGCAAAACTGCCCAAAGGCACATTTAGCAATGGCAATGGAGTCAAGTACACCTACTACGCTGATGGAACACTTCAGTCCGAAGAGACCTTCGTCGGAGGAGAAGCGAACGGTCCTGCCAAATACTACAGTGACAATGGCGACCTAGAATCCCAAGGTCAATACGAGGAGAATGAAGCTTCAGGTACTTGGCAGTACTTCAATAAACGCGGCAAAGTCATTCGTGAGAAAACGTTTTAGTGGATATACCCAGAATAAAATATACATAGCAGTATGTATTGACTTGATTACTCCATGGTTATCGGTTTAGAGCACTTTTTCAGATGTATAGTCCCGTGATCCTCATACGGTGCTAATAGGAGTCTGTGAATATTATATTCTCAATCAGTTTTTAGGTTTGTTTTGGTTAGGGTAAGGCATTTTTCTGGTTGTGCTATTTCTACATAATGGTAGAACTAGCCAAGCGAGATCGGCGGATATGAGAACGAAAAATTCAAGCAGTTATCACAGAGTAGGAAAGCTAAACTGATAGAGAAATCCTCCAAAAGCAATCGGTATCAACAGACAAAAATTGAGACGATCGCTTTTGGAGGGACAATACTCTACTTTACTTCTAATACTACCACAGAGGCAGGAGGCAACGTTACTTCAAGCTGTCCACCTTTAACCCTGAATTCTTTGAAATCAAAAGGTTGAATTTTGCTAGGCTTGTCGAAGGAGTTGTGGTCTTGGATTTTAGCAGAAGCCAAAACACTACCTGAGACATCTGCTTTTTTTACTCCCGATAGTGGGATGCTCACTGTCTGAGACTGGCGAGCGTCGATATTGACTAGCGAAATATGCGTGATTCCAGCTTGATCGACGGACGCCGAAGCGGATATTGCGGGTAGTTCGTTTGCCCCATTTTTGTAAGTGGCGTTGTTTTGGATTTTGAGCGGGAGCAGTTTTGCATCATGATGTACCGTGTACATTTTCATGACATGGTAGGTCGGTGTGAGTATCATTTTTTCTTCTTTCGTCAGGATCACGGCTTGTAGCACGTTGACACTTTGAGCGAGGTTGGCCATTTTGACTCGGTCCGCGTGGTTGTTGAATATGTTGAGTGTCATGCCTGCAATCATTGCATCTCTCATGGTGTTTTGCTGATAGAGGAAGCCGGGGTTGGTACTTTCTTCCACATCGTACCATCCGCCCCATTCGTCGACGATCAGGTCGATTTTCTTTTCGGGATCGTACTTGTCCATGATCGCTACGTGTTTGGTGACGAGTTCTTCCATCTCCCAGGCACGCTGCAAAGTGATGAAATACTGCTCCTCGGTGAACTGAGAAGCGGACCCCTTGTCGTTCCAATCAATCACCGAATAGTGGTGTAGAGCGAGACCATCTACGAGATGGGCAGGGATGTTTTTCATGAGTGTTTCGGTCCAGTTGTAATCATTACTGCTGGCACCAGAGGCGATACGTTGGATGTCACTCCCGGTCATGTAAGTGGCAAATTGGCGATAGACATTCGCGTAGTATTCGGGGGTCATGTGACCGCCACAGCCCCAGGCTTCATTGCCTACTCCCCAGTACTTTACATTCCATGGGTTTTCTCTACCGTTTTCTTTGCGCAGCTCTGACATGGGACTCACGCCTCCGTTGTTGGTGTACTGCATCCAGTCGGCAAATTCCTTGACCGTGCCGCTGCCTACATTGCCAGAGAGGTAGGGTTCTGTCTCGAGCAATTCGCACATGTTGAGAAACTCATGTGTACCAAAGCTGTTGTCTTCGGTCACACCGCCCCACCATTGGTTGACGATGGTTGCGCGCTGGTCTTTTGGTCCTATGCCATCCTGCCAGTGGTAGGTGTCTGCAAAACAGCCCCCAGGCCAACGGAGGTTGGGAATTTGTAGTTCTTTGAGTGCTTCGATGATGTCGTTGCGTACGCCATCAGTATGAGGGATCCTGGTTTCGTCTTCTCCGACATAGAAGCCATCGTAGATACAGCGTCCGAGGTGCTCGGCAAAGTGACCGTAGATGTGCTTGCTGATCGTTGGCCCGTTTGTTTTGGTATCGATTTGTACCTGAATGTCTTGTGCTGAACTCAGGGTCCAGCCACATACGAAGGAAAGTAGTAATGTTAGTTGCTTCATGTTCGTGTTATTTTTTGTCTAAATCTATAAGGTATACCTCGTTTTCATCCGTGGCAAATGTCTCTTTGTAGCGCCCTGATTTGCCCACGTATAGTACTCATGGTTTGGAACCCGCTACTATGGCATCCAAAGCTCGTTGGTCGTAGACTGTGTTGGTTGCTCTGTCAAACAGTGCGGAACTCAGGTCACCTTTGTTTCCGGCATCCCAGTAGAAAGGGATCATGCCGTTGGCCTTGGCTTGTCGTGTCACGTATTCGAGGTAGTGAGCTCGAGAGGCGAGGTGCAAGTCCAAGTTGTCCCCGGTCAGGCTCAGTCGCTGTACCACGGCGTATTCGCCCATGATCATTGGAATTCCTTTGTCGAAAAACTGTGTTTTCATCAAAGCCATCAGGCGATCTACATCTGCCTCTTCTCCCCACGTCGCATTGCGATCTACATCTCTAGTAGAGTGGAAGTTAGCTCCCCAGTAGTAGAACATCTTGCCCCAACTGGCATCCTCACCCATGAGGCAATATTGGAAAGGGGTGTAGTAGTGTACCTCGACCATCATTTTGTCAGCGATCTCGTCGGTTGGGAGGATAGACATGAGGTTGTGGGTTTTTTCGACATCTGTGGAAGGTCCCTGTACGATCAGCACACGGTGACTGTTTTTTCCACCAGTGGCGCGCACAGCGTCTACAAATGTTTGGTGGTAGCTGTCTAGGATAGCCATTTGCTCAGCATCCTCTACGTTGGGTTCGTTGGTGCCGGCGAAGATCAAGTGCTCGTCAAAATCGCGGAGGTGGGTAGCGATTTGCTCCCATAGCGCTTTTTGTTTGGCATTGTTGGCTATTTGATATTCGGGCGTGATGTTGTTTTCGAGCCATCCTCCGTCCCAGTGGATGTTGAGGACGGTATACATGTCGTTATCCACGCAGTATTGTACGACCTCCTTCACTCGGTTGAGCCAATCCTCCGAAATTTTGGCAGTGGCCGGGTTTTCGATGTACTGATCCCATGCACAGGGGATTCGGATGGCGTTGAATCCATTTTGTTTGACAAGTTGGATGAGCTCTTCGGTGACTTGGGGGTTGCCCCAAGCGGTCTCGCTACCGATGGCCTCTAGGGTGTTTCCGATGTTCCATCCGATGGTCATCTTGTCGTAGAGTTGCATGGCTGTACTGCCCATGCCGCTGGCGTCTGGCGCGAGTGGGTTGGTGTTGTAGTCAGGGTATCCTTGAGTTTGAGAGACGGTGATTTGGCCCGTCGGAGCTCCCTCGGCACTGAGGAGGAGTGTCGTGCTGCGGGCCTCAGATAGCTCGCTGCTTGCGACTACTGTGACCGTAGTGGTTCCTATGCCGCCACTGCTTGGGGTGATGTTGAGCCAGTCCGCGTCCGATTGGAGTGTCCAAGCTTCGGCTTCCGAGCTAATCTCGATATTCTGTGAGTTAGCGAAATCACCCAAGTCTATGGAAGTAGTATTTGCGCTCAGCGCATGGAGATAGTCCGAGATCAACTGGGAAATAGAGACATGGACAGGGTCAGCATCACCAGCCGTGACAATCAAGTCTTCGGTTTTCGGTTCCAAAGTTTTTCCCTCGACTGTCAGCGTGATTTTGGCTTTATTGCCAATCCCTCCGTCACTAGAGAGTGTGAGCCAGTCCGCATGGTACTCAAGTTGCCATTCTCCGGCATTGGTTTCAATCTGGATATTTCTACTGCCCCCCTCCAGCGGGAATTCTACTTCGGTAGGGGTGACGGATAGGGTGTGTGATTCTTCTTGGTTGCATGCCGTCATCGTCAGCATGACTAGTAGGGATAGTAAATAGTCTTTCATCTTTCTTATATCTGCTTGTTCAAGTCGAACAATGATAGAGGGATAAGGAAGAAGTGCTTTTGCAAAAGCGGTAAAAGGCTTTGCAAAAAATGCGGGAGGGGGATGGTCTGACTCGCTTCGGGGTAACTTATGTACAGTCTCGGTATTCACTAGGACTTTGTCCTACTTCATTTTTGAAGACTCGGTTAAAGTGACTCTGGTTGTTGAACCCGACTTTGTAGGCGACTTCTCCAATGTTGAGCCTTGTGCTGGAGAGCAACCTTTGTGATTCCTTGATTCGAATGCGGTTGATATAGCTTTTGAAATTGCAGTTGAATTGCTCTTTGATGGTTTGGGTGATTTTGCGTGGCGAGATCCCGGTCTCCTTGGCGACTGACTCAATGCTCAGCTGGCTGTCTTGAAAGTGCGTATTGATGTAATCAATGAAGCTTTCAATGGGTTGTTTTTTGTCCAGCTGGAGTGCTTGATATTGGACAGTGATGGAGGTGTTTTTCGCATGGTAGGTTTTGGTCAAAAAGATGACTAGAAAGAGCAGCAGGCAAGAAATAGGATAAATCAAGGCTAGTTTGGTATATATAGGGGCATTGTCACGCGTCAACTGGATACTGTGGATCTTTAGTGTCATTGGCTGGACTATGTGAGGGGTGTAGGCTGTCCCAATATTGAGGTGGAGAGTTTGGTCCAAGGCTGGTCTTGAGTTTTCTTTCATAGGGATGCTGTGGAGTTCTTTCCACCAGTCAGGCAACAAAAAATCATCTATCGGTAGGTGGTAGCTTGTTGTCTTTTCGGATATACTGAGAAAGGTGTGGAAAGGAGCTTCCGGTTCTGACATCAGCGGAGTGAAGATGGAAAGTCCTAATTTATCTATCCCTTCCCCTTGCACACGAAACAGCAGCTCGTTGTAGTACGAAACATCGATTGGCTGCTGAGATTTGGGAGCCAATGTGATGCCGATGTAGGGGCTTTGAAACTGGTCATTGAGTTTGAAATCTACCTGGATCAGGGAGTCATTCACTTGGAAACCGAGGATTGTAGAGTTTCCCTCATTGGCATGATCCGTATAGGTGTGGTATTCAAATTCCCGATTAGGGAAAACGCTTAAGTTTGGCTGGGTCTCATAGTACAAGGTCAATACGAGGAAAGAGCATAGGAGCAGGAGAATGGGAAGCAAGAACCCCGTGCTACGGATAGTTTGGACAAACATGCTTTTTGATGGTACACTCATGGGCAAACCTCTAGGGATTGAGACTCAATGATACGTCATTTTCAAGATTTGTTTTTTCTTTTGTCCTCTTCTTTAGAAATTTGATTTTTGAATCTAAAATTTCACATCTGAAATATGTCAGGACATAGCAAGTGGTCAACGATCAAAAGAAAGAAGGGAGCATTGGATGCCAAACGAGGGAAGATTTTTGGTCGACTTAGCAAGGAGATAACCATAGCAGTCAAGGAAGGGAATAGTGGCGATGCGGAGGCTAATCCACGTTTGCGCTTAGCGATTCTCAATGCTAAAGGCTCCAATATGCCAAAAGATAACATTGAGCGGGCGATCAAGAAAGGTCTTGGCGGAGATGCTGCGTCTTATTTTGAACAGGATTTTGAAGGGTACGCTGCCCATGGGGTGGCAGTATTTGTCGAAACACTGACGGATAATCAGAACCGTACGGTGCAGGAGGTCAGAGCTGCATTTACTAAGAACAACGGGAGTTTGGGAACGAATGGTTCGTTGGAATTTATTTTTGATCGAAAAGGTGTTTTTAGCCTTCCTGTTCCATCGGAAATGGATTTGGACGAGTTCGAACTGGAGCTAATAGAAGCAGGAGCAGAGGAGGTCGAGATAGAGGATGGATTTGTCATCGTACATTCGGCAATGGAGGATTTTGGCTCGCTCAACAAGAAGTTGGATTCCTTGGGTTTGGAACTGGAGAATGCCGAGCTTCAGCGTTTGCCAAAGACCACTGTTAAGGTCGACGATGAGGCGTTTCAGGAGGTGATGAAGCTTATCGATATGCTCGAAGATCATGACGATGTGCAAAAGGTGTGGCACAACCTAGAAATGGGAGAAGGGCAGGAAGAATTACTAGAAAACTGACCTAAAATAAGCTATATTGAATTTTTGATGAAACCATGTATTTAGTACCAACGATGAATTGTAAAAACCTACCTGCCTTCCTATTGATTACCCTGCTTTCATGGCAAGCAATCTGTCAAGATAAAAGCACGCAACAGGCTGCTGACACACTATCGAGCGACAGTCCTGAGATGTCAAAATTCGATGCTTTTAATAAAAGAGCGGAAGTGCTTTTTCAGATCCTTCCATTCCCTATATATTCTTACTCGCAGGAGACCGGTCAGGTGTATGGATTGGTCAAATACAATCTAATCAATATTGTCAAAGGGGATACTGTGAGTGCCGCGTCGAGTTTTAGTGCACTGGCATCTGCTTCGGCATTGGGCCAGATCAAGTTTGTAATGGGTAGCAGAGTTTATCTCAAAGAAGATAGAATTGTATTACAAGGAGAGGCGAGCTATATCAATTTTCCACAGTTTTTTTTGGGGATAGGAAATGATGTGACGCGTGAGGGGTTGGAGGAAATCTCTACGAAGAGTTTAAACTTTGTCAATTCAGCACTCTTTGCGGTCAACGATTCTAAGACGGTATATACTGGGGTGTCGCAGGAGTTCAGAAACTATTACGAAGTAGAGAAAGACAGTAGTAGTTATTTAAATGTTAACCAAGTACCTGGTTTTGAGGGGGGAGCGATCTCTGGAGTAGGGCCAGCGTTCATATATGACACGAGAGACCATCGGTACAATAGCCGTACAGGAGCTTATATTTTTACGAGTTATAAATATTTTGGGAAGTACCTAGGGAGCGATTTTGACTATGGCACTTTTACCTTAGATGTGAGAAAATTTATCAACCCATGGATGAATCATGTGATTGGTTTTCAGGCCTACACCGAACTCAATACAGGGGCAGTTCCTTTTTACTCTCTGGCGCTGCTAGGAGGCTCGGAGAGAATGCGAGGCTACTATGAAGGAGCGATTAGAGATAAAGCCATTGCCGATGTACAGGTAGAATATAGAATGCCAATCTGGAAGATATTTGGCATGGTGGCTTTCGCTAGTGCAGGTCGTGTGGCACCAGACTATAGTGCCATGCAACTCAAAGATGCATGGATGAGCGGGGGGCTTGGCTTGCGTGTCATGGTGGATAGTAAAAACCGTGCAAACCTACGAATGGACTTTGGGTGGGGACAAGAGGGAGCTAAGGCATTTGTGATCGGGTTTACAGAGTCCTTTTAAGGGGCGGTTGGCGCTGAAACATAGAAGTGTTGAAATATAAGGTACTATTGGTGTCAGGGCTATTAGTTTGGCTATCGAGTTTAAATGTGCTAGGCCAGCGAGCCAAGGATGTTGAGGATTCAATCATGAAGGTGCCTCACTCCAAATTTGATTTTTTCAACAAAAAGGCAGAAGTGCTGTTTCAGTATGTGCCATTTCCAGTCTATTCTTATGCACAGGAGACGGGGCAAGTTTTTGGTTTGGTCAAATATAACTTGTTGAATCTTGTCAAGGATGATACTGTGAGTACAGCTTCTAGTTTTACGGCATTGGCATCTGTGTCGTCCATAGGACTGGTGAAGTTCGTGCTGCGTAGTTCGGGTTATTTGAATCAAAATAAAGTCATAATCCGAAGCAAGGCTAGTTATATCAACTTTCCTCAGCAGCTCTACGGGGTAGGTAATGAGGTGACTCCAGAGAACGAGGAACAGATCAAGACAGCTAGTCTCAATTTTGCGAATACCATGATGTTCGCAGTGAATGATTCGAAAACACTGTACGTAGGGTTCAATCAAGATTTTAAAACCTATGATTTGATCGATTTCGACTCTGTGGGTTACATGTATAGCAATCAAATAGAAGGATATCAGGGAGGTGCCGTATCTAAAATAGGACCGAGTTTTGTCTATGATACTCGAGACAATAGATATACCTCTTCGGGTGGAATGTATTTAGAGATGAGTTATTCTTGGGCGGGTGCAGCGATCGGTAGCGAGTTTGATTATAGTTCGTTTGGGATAGACTTTCGGAAATTCATCAAACCGTGGTACAATCACGTTATTGCTTTTCAATTTCACACAGCTGGGACGGTAGGTGAGGTACCTTTTTACTCTCTCAATCAACTGGGTGGGTCTGACCGGATGCGTGGCTACTTTAGTGGCGAGTTGCGTGACAAAACCATCTTAGATACCCAGGTTGAGTATAGAATGCCTGTATGGAATATAATAGGAGTCGTGGCCTTTGCGAGTACTGGGCGCGTTGCTCCGGACTACTCATCGATGACGGTGCAGGGGCTTTGGTATGGCGGAGGACTAGGGCTAAGGGTTCGGGTAGATAGTAAGAATAATGCAAACCTGAGGTTAGATTATGGTCTTGGTCAGGAAGGGGCTAGTGCATTTGTCGTTGCATTTACGGAAGCGTTTTAGGATACAAAAAAACCCTGACAGTCTGCCAGGGTTTCTACATATTGTTTGATCTCCTAGAAGAGAAAACTTATCCAATCTTAGCGATCAAATCAGCAGCTCTGTTAGAGTATCCAGCTTCGTTATCGTACCAAGACGCAACTTTCACCATTTTACCGTTAGCAGAAGTGATGCCTGCATCGAAGATAGAAGAGTGTGGGTCACCTACGATATCAGAAGACACGATAGGGTCTTCAGTGTACTTCAAGATGCCTTTCATTGGGCCTTCAGCAGCAGCTTTCATCGCAGCGTTGACTTCTTCTACAGTGACTTCTCTAGATAGCGTAGCGACTAGGTCAGTGATAGATCCTGTAGGGGTAGGTACTCTCATTGAGTTACCGTCCAATTTACCGTTCAATTCTGGTAGAACCAACCCTACAGCTTTAGCAGCTCCAGTAGAAGTAGGTACCATGTTGATCGCAGCAGCTCTTGATCTTCTCAAATCATTGTGAGGACCATCTTGCAAGTTTTGATCTGCAGTATAAGCGTGGATTGTTGTGATAAACCCTTGCTCTAGACCGAAGTTGTCATGCAATACTTTAGCAATAGGAGCAAGACAGTTAGTCGTACATGATGCATTTGACATGATGGTTTCTTCACCAGTCAAGATGTCGTCATTCACACCCAAAACTACAGTTGGGATGTTACCTTTTGCTGGAGCAGAGATAACTACTTTCTTAGCACCGGCAGTCAAGTGTTGGCTTGCACCCGCTTCGTCCACGAATCTACCAGTTGACTCCAATACTACGTCGATTCCTAGGGCTTTCCATGGTAGGTCAGCAGGAACTCTCTCAGCAGTGATGCCGATTTTCTTTCCGTTGACAATGATCCCATCTGCAGCAGCTTCAACAGTCCCGTCGAATTTACCTTGAGTAGAATCATACTTCAACAAGTGAGCAAGCGTCTTAGTATCTGTAAGGTCGTTGATAGCAACTACCTCTACATTTTCTTTTTTCAATAATGCTCTGAATGCGAGTCTTCCGATTCGCCCAAATCCGTTGATGGCAACTTTAATCATTGATTAATTATTTAGTGTTTGAAAATTTTTGACAAATCTAATATAGTGAACCGCTAAATCAAACATTTCTGTCTAAAGCCTATGTTATAGTTTTGTGATTCTAATCAATAAACAGTATGATCTATTAAATAGTTCAAAACAAAAGGGCTGATTTATTGAATTGGTTCAAAAAAATGAGGCTGATAATCATGTGAGTTGAACTTATGATGATTATTGACCCTTTGTTGGGTTTTTGTTTTGTCACTCGTAGAGAGCAAACGAAAAGAATCTTTGGTGTTAGGTTTCGTTTTGCTTCCGTGACTAAATTAGAGGAGAAAAGTAGATGATGTTAAGGAATTAGAAGAATAGATCCTATGAGAAAATTACTGTTAATGTTGATGTTTGTCGCCAGTGTTAGTTGGCCGGTATTAGCGCAAAGTACGATCGTTGGTTCATGGAAGACGATAGATGATGACACAGGAAAACCTAAATCTGTAGTAGAAATCTACGAACGAGGAGGGAAATATTATGGTAAGGTCACCAAGTTGTTTCGCTCACCCGGCGAGGAGCAAAACCCAATGTGCAAGTCTTGTGATCCAAAAGATAAACGCTACCAGCAACCTGTTATAGGAATGGAGATTATCGAAGGGTTGGAAAAAGATGGAGATGAATATGAGGATGGAACGATCCTCGATCCCGAAAATGGAAAAGTGTATGACTGCAAACTCTGGGTGGAAGACGGAAAACTTCAGGTTCGTGGATATATTTCTTTTCTGTTTAGGACACAAACTTGGCTCCCCTATAAATAGATGATAGATATTTCGTTAGGGCAGTACTATGAGGAGATGTGGCGTCAGGGCTGGCAAGGGCTACAGCACAGTGATTATTTTATAGATTCGCATTTGACCTCATTGGAGGATGATATGCGATTTGGCTTGACACTGAGGATTAGACCTGATGCGGAGGTCTTGAGTCGTCTAGCAGCTTTTCAGGACGAACTAATCGAAGTAGCTCCTGAACAATATCACTATCCGAGCAGTACCATCCATGTGACAGGCTTGTCTGTTATTTCCTGTTCTACAGAGGTTAGGTTGGGTGATTTGGAAGATCTTTCTCCATATATCACTTTGATCCAACAAGCTTTGAAAGGAGTTAAAAATACAAGTATCCTTTTTCAAGGGCTCACATTGTCACCTGTTGGTTTATTGATACAGGGATTCCCAAACGATAGTGTTTTAGAGCAGTTACGCTCACAGCTGAGAGAGGCTTTTCGTGCTAGTGTTATTAAGCACAGCATGGATGCTCGGTACACACTGAAAACTGCCCACACGACCATTATGAGGTATCAGCAGGCTTTGGCTGACCCGAAACAGTATGAAGCATTTGTTTTGGAGCATAAAGAAAGAGTTTTTGGGGCATCCCCTGTGACAGTGCTAGAGCTCGTGATCAACGACTGGTATCATGCACCAGGTCGAACGAAGGTGGTGCATGCTTTTGAACTATAGTGCGTGGAGTGTATGCGAAATGTAGCCAGTTGCACGTTAGGTAATTGTATTGCTAGAGAATTTCAATTAAATTAGAATTTCCACCATATCTCAACCTAGAGGGGTTACATTAATTAAGTTTGTAGTATCTAATCAAAAGCAGAAGCTTTTTATCCGATGAAGGATCACGAAATATTAGAACGGGTGAGTAGAGGGGACGAGGCTGCCTTGGACTATCTCTACAAGAAGTACTATAAGATGATGACGCGCATTGTCTTAAATAATAGTGGTACGGAAGATGAAGCCAAAGACGTGTTTCAAGATGCTTTATTGGTGTTTTGGCAGAAAGCGATTTCTGGCAATCTTGTTTTGACTTCCAAAATCAGCACGTTCATTTATAGTATTTGTCTGAACCTTTGGAGAAAAGAATTGGATAGAAAAAGTAGGCATTCTGGAGAGATGGTCGAGGAAGCTACCTACCAAGATATAGAGCGGCAGGAGAAAATCAAGATTGTCAATGATTGTATCAATCAACTTGGAGATGCCTGTAGGAAAATATTAACATACCACTACTTTGACGGACTATCGATGCAAGATATCGCTGAGAAGCTCAATTTTGCGAATACCGATACGGCCAAAACGAAAAAATATAAGTGCAAGAAAAAGCTTGATTTGATGATTAAAAGAAATTATACGTCAAGTGATTTTTTAGATTAGTATGTCGATTAGAAGCAACTATAACGAACAAATAGAGGCCTATTTCAATGGGGAAATGCAAGGTGCAGACCGACTCGTCTTTGAGGGACGTGTAGAGTCAGACCCTATGCTCAAAGAAGAGTTCGTTAGACAACAGGAAATAGTCGAGAGCCTTCGCGCACACCGTGTGGCAGAGCTCAAGACTCGTTTGAATAATATTTCGGTAGAGACTACATTGATAGGGACGCTGATGCAGAGTGCGGCGTTCAAGCCCGTAGTATATGCTGTGACAGGCTTGGCAGTTTCTGTAGGCGCATACCTTTATCTTGATACGGATGCAGCTATAGAATATCACCTCCAAGGTCTGGAATCAAAAAATCAATATGCATTGGAGACGGGACTCACTGTCCATACTGCACCGAGTCTCAACTACCGCTACACGCATTCGGAAAACATACTACCTGTAGCAGAAGAACGTGAAATAGCCAAAGAGGAATTGTCTAAGGGGGATGTCCCAGTGGCTACACAGGAGATTCGATTCGAAGTGCCGGAGGTGGATGCTGGATATCAACAAGATGAATTCGAGGCAGGGCCAGTGGTGGCATTGGAATCAGCTAAACGTATCGAAGAAGTGCCATCTGTGTCAAAAATCGATAGAGTCAATATACAGACGATCAATTCTAGACGTTATGATTTTCACTACCGTATGGAGGAAAATAGACTTTATCTCTATGGTAAATTCAATGAGTCTCCCTATGAAATTATAGAGATCAATACGCCGGGAGCGAAGAAGCTTTTCTTCTACTATGATGGTGATTTCTTTACACTCAATAAAGAGTCAACTGAAATAACCCCTCTTTCCAAGATTGAAAACCGCAAGCTGATCAATGAGCTTGACGTGATCAAAAGCAGTAACCTATAGTCATTTGCGTCCCCTTTTATCGAAAAGTCTAAGAATTGAAAGTAATTTCATGGTTTGAAACTATTTTTGATTTTTTACTATGGCAAAGGACAAGAAATATCGCAAAAAGAAGCTCGGAAGTTATCCGTTTGCTAGTGTCGTGTTTAGTGTCACCTTGGCATTATTTGTTATGGGCTTGTTTGGACTTCTAATCCTTACGACCAATAATTTGACACGCCTGATTCAAGAGAATGTTGAGATACAAGTTTTCCTTCACAAAGGGCTCAGTCAAAATGAAGTAGTGAAGATCACTAAGATTTTATCGAGTAAAGACTATGTCCTCAAATCTGGAGGACAAGCTCAAATTCAGCACATCACTAAAGAAGAAGCCGCCGAGACCTTTATGGAGGAAACAGGAGAGGATTTTGTCAACTTCCTAGGCGATAACCCACTGCGGGATGTGATCAAAATCAAGGTTTCGCCCGAGTATCAGGCGTCACAAAACCTAGCAGAGATCAAAAAGGAAATTGGTTTTATCTCGGGAGTTTTCGAGGTGACCTACATAGAGAACCTAGTACAAAGTATCAATAAAAATGTTCGAAAGATCAGCTATGTGCTGGTAGGATTTACTGTCATATTATTGATCGTGGTGGTGGTTCTAATCAACAATACAATCAAACTGGCGCTGTTCTCTCAGCGTTTTCTGATCCGTAGTATGCAACTGGTGGGTGCGACCTCATCTTTCATCCGAAAACCATTTTTGTCTAGAGCTTCTTGGTTTGGGTTGCTGTCAGGGATGTTGGCATGTGCACTCATCTGGGGTGTCTTGCAACTTGCAGAACGCGAGATAGAGGGGTTGATTGATTTGGTGAGAATGGATGAGCTTTTGGTGTTGACAGCAGCAATGCTATTGGTTGGGCTACTTGTGGGATTTATCAGTACATTTGCAGCCATTAAAAAATACATGAAAATGTCGCTTGACGAACTTTATTGATATGAGTAATAACAAATTAGCGTTTTCGAAAATCAACTATATAATCATGATTGCGGGGGTCTGTGTGCTGGTACTCGGATTCTTTATCATGACGCTAGATACTGAACCTTACGGGTTTGGGTTCAAAGGACTGACTCTTGGCCCTATCGTAGTAGTGTTAGGTTTTGTTATTGAGTTTGTCGCTATTTTATACAAATCCAAGGAGAATAAATGAGTGTAATCGAAGCGTTGATCCTTGGGATTATTCAAGGGCTGACAGAGTTTTTACCTGTTAGTAGCAGTGGACACTTGGAGTTAGGAAGCTACTTTTTAGGCGTCCAGTCCGAGGATAATCTGCTTTTTTCGATTTTAGTACATGGGGCTACAGCACTGAGTACCATAGTCGTATTCCGAAAAGATATTTTAGAAATTATTCAAGGTTTGTTCAAGTTCCAATGGAACGATGAGACCTCTTTTGCAGCGAAGATTCTACTGTCGATGATTCCAGTAGGGTTAGTAGGAGTATTATTCGAAGATCAAATTGAGGCATTGTTTGGAGGTAAAATATTGTTAGTTGGCGCGATGTTACTGGTGACTGCTGCATTGTTAGCTTTTACCTACTTCAGTCAAAAGCACGAAGGCTCAGTTACATTCAAGAGCGCACTTATCATAGGGTTAGCGCAAGCCATTGCTATTCTGCCAGGTGTCTCTAGATCAGGATCGACTATATCAACAGCACTACTTCTAGGAGTCAACAAGGAGAAAGCAGCGCGCTTTTCTTTCTTGATGGTGTTGCCACCCATTATAGGTGCGATGCTACTCAAAACCAAAGACCTCATCGAAGCTCCTGAGTTGGCGACAGGGCTACCTGTGACCAGCTTGGTCGTAGGGTTTATAGCTGCCTTTGTGGCGGGACTCTTGGCATGTAACTGGATGATTTCGATTGTCAAAAAAGGCAAGCTGATCTATTTCGCAGTTTACTGTGGGGTAGTAGGGTTGGGAGCTGTCATAGGAGGGTTATTGATTTGAAAGAGATAAAGCTGTCGGAATTGGATTTTCAGAAAGGCGAGGTTTTTTTACTTGACAAGCCTTATGAGTGGACCTCTTTTGATGTAGTCAAAAAGGTTCGTAATAGATTAAGAATAAAAAAGGTAGGTCATGCTGGTACTTTAGACCCACTAGCCACAGGTTTGCTGATCGTATGTGCGGGCAAAGCCACTAAGAAAATTAATGAATTTCAGGATTTAGGAAAAAGCTACACCGGAGCTTTGGTGCTCGGTAAAACAACTCCGTCCATTGATCTGGAGACTGAGTTCGATTCTGAATCGGATTACAGCCATATCACTACCTCCGAGATACAGGCTGCTGCGGATGAGCTCACTGGAGATATTATGCAGGTGCCGCCAATTTATAGTGCGATTAAGATAGACGGAGAACGAGCCTACAAAATTGCTAGAAGAAAAGAAGAGGCTAAGCTAGATCCGCGCCCTGTCAGTGTTCCGAAGTTTATAATTGATGCATCTAACCTCCCTGAGGTTAAATTCGAAATAGACTGTTCTAAAGGAACCTACATCAGGAGTTTAGTACGAGATCTAGGCGAGGCATTAGGGTGTGGCGCCTATATGTCCGAACTGCGTCGTACTGCGATCGGTGATCATCGTGTCGAGGACGCATATAATCTGGAGGAATTTATAGCAAGTCTCGAAAGAGATTAAATTTGCGTCGTAAATCTTAGAACCCCAAGCTTGATGATCGTACTGGACGGAATTGATCAGATTCATAATATACCTCATGCCATTGTTACTAGTGGTACTTTCGATGGTGTACACATAGGTCATCAGAAAATCCTCAAAAAGATAGTCAAAGCAGCACAGAAAGCAGGAGGGAAAAGTGTCGTGCTGACCTTTTGGCCTCATCCGCGATTTGTGCTTTTTCCTGATGATACTTCTCTCAAACTACTCACGACCTTTGAAGAAAAGGCTGCTATACTGGAGGAAGTCGGTATCGATTATCTTGTAAAGATTGCATTTACCCCCGCTTTTTCACAGCTGAGTTCTCAGGAGTTTATCCAAGACGTACTAGTTGACCGTATAGGTACTCGAAAGTTGATCATTGGTTATGATCACAAGTTTGGAAAGAACAGAGAAGGTAGTTTTGAGTACCTCAAAGAGCACAGCCAGCTATTTAATTTTGATGTGGAAGAGATCCCACGCCAAGATATAGATGATGTAGGGGTCAGCTCTACCAAAATCAGAAAAGCCCTTCTCGAAGGAAATGTACACCTCGCACACGAATATATGGGTAGGCCCTACGAGATCACTGGTACGGTAGTGTCTGGGAAAAAAATAGGGAGTGAAATCGGTTTTCCTACAGCGAATATTCGATTAGGTGCACATTATAAAGTAATACCCAAAGATGGCGTGTATGCCGTCAAAGTCCGACTAGACGGACAGGAAATGGACGCAATGCTTAATATTGGGTTTAGACCCACTGTAGAAGGTGTACACCGTGTGATCGAAGCACATATTTTTGATTTCCAGCAGGATATATATGATCAAGAGATCACAGTCTCCTTTATTCAGTATATGCGAGGAGAACAAAAATTCGACTCATTGACTAGGCTACAAGAGCAGTTGAAGATAGATAAAAAGGAAAGTTTAGCAGTTTTAAGATAAAAATAGGATGAGAAAATCTAAGATAAGTGTAGACGTAACACTCGACGAAAATAGCGTGCCAGAAGAAATAACTTGGTCAGCTGAGGACAATGCCAATGGTGCACTCCAAAATGCCAAAGCCGTATCTCTCTCTTTTTGGGATCATGATAAAAAGGATACCTTGAATCTGGATCTCTGGACTAAGGATATGAATGTCGATGCGATGAAGATGTTTTATGTCAATATGCTAGGAAGTGCCTCCAACACGCTACTCAATGCTACTGGTGATGAATTCATGTCGACCGAAATTGCCAATCTCTGCGAAAAATTGGTAGAGTACCTGAATCAAAAGTAGTATGCACGCCTACTTTTTTCATTTTATTCCTTTAAATTAAGCAGTAGTGAATCTGTCAAAAGAGATTTTTTCACTATTATTAGAGGCTGGTTGTGTATTTCCAATTGTATAGAGACCAGATTTAGCAACATTTAAGACACATGATATGATAAGACTAATTACTAAGCAATTTGCGCTTGCATTTGCCTGTGCCGTATTGGTTGGCTTTGCCGCAGTGGCACAAACTGACGTTTCGGGTAGCGTCAAGGATGCGGGCTCAGGAGAACCCTTACTCGGCGTGAGTATTCGCGTGAAAGATAAAGTGGTTGGGACCATTTCTGATACGGATGGTGATTTTAGACTGCAGGTCAATTCTGCCCCCCCGATTACTCTAGTATTTTCGATGGTGGGGTACTCCGCCGTGGAACAAGAAATCACAACAGCCAATGTCCAAGGTTTGGAGGTCGCACTTACTGAAACAGCCATCATGGGACAAGAAGTGGTGGTTTCAGCTTCTAGAGTTGAAGAGTCTGTGATGCAATCGCCAGTTTCGATTGAAAAAATGGATGTGCTGGCTATTAAAGAAACAGCTGCTACTAATTTCTACGATGCATTGGTCAATTTCAAAGGAGTAGATATGAGTGCACAAAGTATCACGTTTAAATCAATCAATACGAGGGGCTTTGGAGCGAATGGTAACAACCGATTTGTGCAACTTATTGACGGGATAGATAATGTCGCTCCTGGTCTTAATTTTGCCGTTGGGAACATTGTTGGTATCAACGATCTCGATTTGGAAAGTGCTGAAATGATCCCTGGTGCTGCTTCTGCGCTATACGGTCCCAACGCTCTTAATGGAGTCTTGTTGATGAATAGCAAGAGTCCATTTGAATACCAAGGTTTAAGTGCATATACCAAGCTGGGAGTCAATCACGTGGATGGTGAAGACGATGATCCTTCTCTTTATCAAGATTATGGCATTCGTTATGCTAAAGCATTTAACAATAAGTTTGCTGTCAAAGTAACGGCGTCCTACCTGAAAGCCAATGATTTTCGTGGTGTGGATTACAGAGACCAAAGTACTACAACCAATGGTCAGGGGTCTGGATATGTTGTAGAGAGTGAGGGGCGAAACAGACAGAATAACAGAAACTATGATGGTGTCAACACTTATGGCGATTTTGGGTTTAACCTTGGTTTGATCCCGAGATTGGATCCTGCATATGAAGCGGTAGCAGGTCAGTTGCCTACTGGTCCTGATGGAGCATTCTCACCTACAGGTTTCACAGAGTCTTCTTTCGTAGACAATACCACTGAGAGTTTTAAGATAGGAGGAGCCTTGCATTACAGGATTACTGACAACTTGGAGGTGTCTGGACAATTTAACTATGGGTCTGGTAGTACTGTCTATACAGCGAACGATAGGTTTGTTTTAGACGGATTCTCAATATGGACGGCTAAATTGGAGTTAAGAAATGAGAATTTTTATGTGAGAGCTTATACCACACAAGAAAACTCAGGTGATACCTATGCTGCTAATACTGTAGCTTCTCTGATCAATCAGAACAAGTATGTGCCAGATTACACTTTGGGGTTCTTGGGAGCGAGAGGACAAGGTGCTACTATCGATCAAGCGCATGCCGCAGCTAGAGGTTATGCGGATGGTTTGCAAGCGGCCTATGCTCCAGGGACTGAACAGTGGCAGGTAGGAATGGATTCGTTAAGACAGATTTCTATTTTTGATGGAGGGGCTAAGTTTAAGGATGCCTCTAGTATGAACCACTTCGAAGGAAGCTATAACTTTAGTCACTTAGTGGATGCGGTTGAGATCATAGCAGGAGCTAACTATCGTAGGTATAATTTAAATTCTGACGGTACTTTATTTGCGTTGGATGATGATGGAAATGAGCAGTCTTATGGAGAGTATGGTGCTTATGTACAGTTGTCTAAATCTTTTGTTGATGATAGATTAAAAGTTCAAGCATCAGGTCGGTATGATAAAAATGAAAACTTCGATGGACAGTTTTCTCCAAGAGTCTCTGTGGTAGGAACAATTGCTGAAAACCATAATTTACGTGGATCGTTTCAACGTGGATTTAGAATTCCGACGACTCAAGATCAATTTATTGACTTAGATGTTCAAACAAGAAGGTTGATTGGCAGTAATAGCCTGTTGGTTGATAGATATCGATTCAAAACTAATACAGTTTATACTACACAAAGTTTGGCTGATGCTCGTGCTGGACTGAGAACGGACTTAGAAAGAGCCAGCCAGGTGGACGATGATTTCACTACAGAAAAGATTAGTACTTTCGAAGTAGGTTATCGTGGATTGTTTTTACAAGATAAATTGATGGTTGATGGGTATTATTACCATAGTAGTTATCAGGATTTTATCGCTGAGATTTACTTTGTACAAGCAGTACCTAATGGTCTTCAAAATGATCCTGGTTATGATCCCAATACTCAAGCTGCTCAAGACAATATCATACAAGGAACTGTTCCTACACAAGAGTATGGTTTTGATGTGAATGCAGAAGGGTCTATCAAGACACATGGATGGGGGTTGCAAGCAGATTATTTTATGGGTAAAGGGTATAAACTATCCGGTAATGTGGCGTTTAATGAATTGCTTGATGATCAAGCTTTGAGAGATCAAGGGTTTAGATCACAATACAATACCCCTGAGTACACTTACAATATTGGGTTGAGTAATAGAGAAGTGATCGATAACGTTGGCTTCAATGTAAAGTGGAGATGGCAAGATGCCTTTCTTTGGTCTTCTTCCTTTGGTAATGCTGTAGTACCTGCTTTTGGTACCTTAGATGCACAGGTTAGTTATAAACTTTCTAGTTTGAAATCGGTGGTCAAATTAGGTGGTAGCAATGTACTGAACAAGAGATACACGACAGGGATAGGTAACCCTCGAATGGGGGCGATCTACTACGTTTCTATCACATTTGATCAATTCTTGAATTAAAATCAATAGAAAGATGAAAAGCATAAAATTATACATGTCACTTTTAGCATTCACCTTCATTGCTTTTGGTTGTGATGAGGAAGATAAGTTAATAGAAGAAAGAGTAGAAAACACTCAGGACGGTGCGGAAGTGCCTGAAACAGGAGATCCAGGACTGGTCGATTATAGTACTTATGTCTCCATTGGCGCTTCGATTACAGGGGGCACGATGGATGCTGCACTGTATACGCACTCACAAAACAATTCATTCCCTGTGTTGCTTGCGAAACAACTAGCTCATGAAGATATCGGAGGGGGAGAGTTTAATGTGCCGTCTATTGAATCTGTTAATGGGTATTCGAGTGCAACGAGCGACGGGACGATTTATGGGAAGTATATTTTAGATTTGGATCTAAACAATGACGGAGCACTGGGTGATGCAGGCTTAGTCTTGTCTGAAGGGGAAGTCCCTACGCCATTTACTGGAGATAAAGCCGTTTTAAATAATTTTGGTGTTCCAGGTATACAGACTTCACAAATCTTAACTCCATTAACCGGAGGTCCAGCATCTGGAAACCCTGCTTATAACGCACTTTATGCAAGGTTTGCTTCTGATCCTGGTAGTTCTACTATACTCGGAGACGCGATAGCAAGACAGCCAACATTTTTCACGCTTTGGGCAGGGGGTAATGATGTTTTGGGTTATGCTGCTAGTGGAGGTACGAATGAAGCCATACTGACTGACCCTACCGAAGTAGATGGGCATATCAATGCAATCGTGAGCCAGTTGATGGCAAATACTAGCGCAAAGGGAGTGATTGTCAATGTGCCAAATATACTAGCGTTACCACATTTTCAGGCAGTGCCATTCAATGCCATACCTATGTCTAGTCAAGAAAGTGTAGATCAAGCGAATGGTGCGTTTGCTGGATATAATGGAGGTGTTCAAGCAGCATTAGCCAATGGAATCATTGATTCTGACGAGGCTGCTTTAAGAACCATCTCTTACGCGTTAGGAGGAAATGGAATTGTGATTGTTGACCCAAACCTTACGGATGTTGAGACAAATTCTGGTGGAGCGATACCAATCCCTAAGTATAGACAGTTACAGGATGGTGAAATCGTCCTTTTGGCAGCTAGCAATATCTTAGGGACATTGGCTGATCCTGATAATCCCGCTTCTGTTATTGGTGTAGGGGTGCCATTGGATGATAAATATTCTCTCAGAGTGGATGAGCTGACCAAGATAGCTACGAATCTCACGGCTATTAATACATCTATTGCTACGGTGGCAGCTACCGAGGATAGAATAGTACTGTTCGATGCTTATACGCTTTTGCTGGGGATAGCAGTTGGAGGGGGCTACTCTTCTCCAGAAACGGGAGGTTTTAATCTTTCGCCTGACTTTACTCCCAATGGAATATTTTCTAATGATGGGATTCATCCGAACCCTCGCGGACATGCGATATTGGCAAATGAGTTGATTGATGTACTGGAGGAGGAATTTCAGTCAGAAATCCCAAAACTAAATGTGATGGATTATAATAGCTCGCCGTTTCAGCAGTAGGATACGGTAAACGATTTTTGAAAACCCCGATAGAGTTAATTTCTGTCGGGGTTTTTTGTTACTGAAGGGATACCTAGCTTTGGTGCACATGAAAGAGGCAAAGGAACTTACGGAGATATTGAGAGTAGTAGCTGGGCAGGCTGCTTTAGCTACTAAGGAGTTTATTGGGAGCGGAGAGAAAGAAGCAGGAGATCAGGCGGCAGTGGATGCGATGCGGCGGGCTTTTGATGGTGCTAGACTGGATGCGATTGTTCGTGTCGGGGAGGGAGAGAAGGATGAGGCACCGATGCTCTATGTCGGAGAGACCTTAGGTACAGGTAAGGGAGTAGCTGTAGATATAGCAGTTGATCCTGTCGAAGGGACTCGCTTGATGGCGGAGGGATTGCCCAATGCTATCACTGTGATCGCCGCTACTCAACGGGGACGTTTTTGGGATTCTGGTTCAGCCTATTACATGGACAAACTAGTCGTGGGAGCGGAGGCCAAAGGTGCCATCGATATCAATCGCACACCTATGGAAAATATAAAAGCTATCGCGAAAGCACTCGATAAGCCTGTCACCGAAGTAGGGGTTTACATCCTAGACAAACCACGACACCATACGCTGATAGAGGAGCTGAAAGCTGCAGGAGTCCTTGTTTATATCCATAAAGAAGGAGATGTCATCGGATCAGTATTGGCGCTGATGCCAGATACGGGAATAGATGTTTTGATGGGAATAGGTGGCGCGCCAGAGGCGGTGATTACTGCTGCGGCAGTTCGCGCGCTTGGCGGTGATATGCAGGGCAAGCTAGCACCTCAAAAAGCTGAAGAGGAACTTAGTTTAGAGCGTGAGGGAATAGACCTGAGTCGTGTTTATCAGGTGGATGATTTGGTGTTATGTGATTGGGCGATTTTTGCTGCGGCAGGTGTTACTTCGGGACCTCTGTTAGCAGGCGTTCAAACTAGCGAGGTAGGTGACTTGACTACCGAATGCATCACGATCGGGCCTGATTTAGGACAAGTCACACGTAGTACGTACAATAATCAGGTTTAGAAGCGCCCTAATTTTTCCAAAGTTTTCATTCCATTCACTTCTAGAGGTTAGGGCTTTTGAAGAATTAAAAGATAGAGCTTTGGAAAAGTTAACACTGCAAAACTGCGATTGCACTATTTTTTGACTCGCTTGGGAGCTTCTGACAGTTCTCCTTTTTCTGATAAGGCTACTGCAATAAATCGGAGGCTAGGGATTTCTTCGAAGACTATGATCATCATGACCGTGATTGGCACACTGAGTATCATTCCCATGATACCCCATATTCCACCCCATATCGTCAGTGATAGTACGACGACAAGTGAACTCATGTTGAGGGAAGTGCCCATGAGCTTGGGTTCTACGACATTACCGATGATGATCTGTACTGCTCCTACGGATAGCATGATGTACACAAAAGGGGCTAGTTCAGCCATTTGTAGTACTGCGAATATGGCAGGAAAGACAGTGGCTATCAGTGAACCTACAGTAGGGATGAAGTTGAGTACGAAGATGAGTAAGGCCCAAAATAATGCAGCTTCGACACCAAAGATCAGCAATACAATATAGCTCAGTGCTCCCGTTAGGAAACTTACAATCGTTTTGAGGCGAAGGTATCGGCCTATGTTTTGATCCATCTTGTAGAATAGATCTTGTTTTTTTTCTTGTTCTTCTTCGTTAGGGTAAAAGGCTTTGAGTTTGAGTGGGAAGATAGACTCCTCGATAAGTAAGAAAATAACGTATATGACAATGAGAAAGCCATTTCCGAATAGTGCGGTAGTCGTATTGAGCATGGATGCTGCGAACTCGTCCACATCAAAATCGTGCGTGTATTTGTTGACCTTGGAGGCTATGTCTATGTTGAAAATTTCATTGAGTTGAAGGAGTACTGCTTGAAAATTTTGCTCGTAGAGATCGATATTTTCGTACAAGATTGTGGAGTTAATATATACCAGTTCGCCTACCCCGATGATGACAAGGTTGATGATCACAAAAGCGATCAGACTCTGTAGCCAAATAGGAACATTCTTCCGTACCCAAGGGATCCATTGGAGATTTTCTCTCAGCTCGTGGATGATAAACCAGATAATTAGTGCGATGATAAAAGGGACTACATATTCCTCAGTGTACACCAAGATGACGATGACCGCTATGAGTGACAGGAGTATGTAAGTGAATTTGGTTATGCTTTGCGTAGAAGTATCTGAAATCTGACTCATCGATGTTTAGTAATAGGTATTGGCAATTAGGCGATGAAGATAATCATTGTATCTGGACTGATCCAATTTATTTTGTTATCAAAACACTAAGAATGCACACATACTTAATTGCTTTTTTTGTCCTCAATGGTCCATCGGTTACTTTTGCGCTTGCGTACAAGAGGGTGAAGAACCTTTGAAAATATAGATATGGAGCATGTGATTGATATCCCCAAGACAAGAAAGGAATACATGGAGGAAATTCTTCGATTGAAGAAAGAGAAGAATGCCGTGTTGTTGGCTCATTATTACCAAGAAGCAGACATTCAGGACTTAGCGGACTATGTGGGAGATAGCCTAGGACTATCGAGAAAAGCAGCGGAGACGGATGCTGATATTATCGTATTTGCCGGAGTACATTTCATGGCGGAGACGGCTAAAATTATCAACCCAAACAAAAAGGTGATTTTACCAGATCTCAATGCAGGTTGTTCACTTGCAGATTCTGCACAGCCTGGCCCGTTCAAGGAATTTGTGGATGCTCACCCTGATCATATTGTGGTGACGTACATCAACTGTACTGCGGAGATCAAAGCGATGAGTGACATCATCTGTACCTCGTCCAATGCTGTCGATATTATCAATTCTATCCCTAAGGATCAGAAGATTATTTGTGCTCCAGATAGAAACCTAGGAGAGTATTTGATTCATCAGACGGGTAGAGATCTACTGCTGTGGGATGGGGCGTGTATGGTGCATGAGGCTTTTGCGATGGATAAGATACTCGACTTGCACAAGGAACACCCTAAAGCTAAGTTCATTGCGCATCCAGAATCTACACAGAATATCCTTCGTATTTCAGCCTTTGTAGGCTCTACAGAAAAGCTGCTCAATTTTGTGCAGGAGGACGATTCAGAGGAGTTTATCATCGCTACAGAGGCTGGGATTCTGCACGAAATGCAAAAGCGTGTCCCACATAAAAAACTGATCGCTGCACCTGCCAAAGATGACAACACCTGTGCATGTAGCGAATGTCATTACATGAAAATGAATACCCTAGAGAAGCTTTACGCTTGTCTCAAGAATGAGTTGCCAGAAGTCGATGTGCCAGAGGATATCCGCAAAAAGGCGCTCGTGCCATTAGAGAGAATGCTTGACTTATCTAAATAGATCTTCATGCCACATTACGATTACTTGGTCATAGGATCAGGAATAGCAGGGTTAACCTATGCCTTAAAAATAGCCAAAGAGTGCCCGGATAAGCGCTTGGCTATGATTACCAAATCCTACGAGAGTGAGTCCAATACCAAATATGCCCAAGGTGGTATGGCGGTAGTGATGGACAAGGTGTTAGACTCCTACGATCAGCATATCAAAGATACCTTGATCGCGGGAGATGGCCTGTGCGATGAGGCAGTGGTGGAATTTGTCGTCAGGGAGGCACCTGTTCGGCTCAAAGAGCTTATTGCATGGGGGACGAAGTTTGATAAAGGGAAGCACGGTAAGTATGATTTAGGCAAAGAAGGGGGACACTCTGCGAATCGGATTCTTCATCACAAAGACATTACTGGATATGAAATCCAGAGAGCACTCCTTGAGCAAGTACACCGTTGTAAAAATGTAGAGATACTACCGCATCATTTTGCGATGGATCTGATCACGGAACACCATCTCGACGAAGGGGCAGCAGGTAAGTCACGTACTTGCTTTGGTGCTTATGTTCTCAACGAGAAGACCAAGAGCATTGAGAGTTTTACCTCGAAAATCACTATGCTCGCCAGTGGAGGAATAGGACATGTCTACCAAAACACAACCAATCCCAAGGTAGCAACAGGCGATGGTGTGGCGATGGCCTACCGTGCCAAGGCAAAGGTTAGTCACATGGAATTTGTCCAGTTTCATCCTACGGCACTCTATGAACCTGAGCGAAAAGGACAGACTTTTTTGATCTCAGAGGCAGTTCGTGGATTTGGAGGCATGTTGCGTGATAAGAATGGAGAGTCGTTCATGCAGCACTATGACGAGCGTCAGGAGTTAGCCTCTCGTGATATCGTGTCTCGTGCTATCGATGCAGAACTGAAGCGATCTGGAGATGAATATGTATATCTAGATTGTAGACATCTAGACATAGAAGAGTTTGAGAAGCATTTTCCTAACATTACCAATAAGTGCCGCAGCATAGGCATAGATATAGAACATGATATGATTCCAGTCGTGCCAGCGGCGCATTATCTCTGTGGAGGTATAGAGGTGGATCATTCAGGGTTGTCATGTGTGGGCAACTTGTTTGTGGTGGGAGAGTCAGCGTGTACAGGGCTTCATGGCGCCAACCGACTGGCATCTAACTCACTCCTAGAAGCGATCGTATATGCGCATCGCAGTTACCAAAAGTCTTTGGATATTTTCGATCAAATCACTTATATGCCTACCCCACGTGATTGGAGTGACAAAGGAACGACAGATCCCAAGGAGCTGATTTTGATCACGCATAACCGCAAGGAGGTGCAAGCGATCATGTCCAACTATGTCGGGATTATCCGTTCTACTCAGCGTCTAGATCGGGCCAATAAACGCCTGAAGCTGCTCTATGACGAAACGGAGGAACTTTACAAAAAGTCCAAAATATCCCCTCAGTTGTCTGAGTTGAGAAATTTGATCACGGTGTCTTATCTCATTATTCAGCAGTCGCTGAAAAGGGACGAAAACCGTGGAGGATTTTTTAGAACTAGCTGACATGTAGATTCAAGCTCATAGAGATTTGTATGACTGTACTGTGATGTACTACACCTTGTGATGTTATGTAATAGTGGTTTTTTGCATGAAAAATTTGGAGAAGCACTAAAAGTAGAGGAACTTATGTAGAATCTACCTAAACTATCATAAGCATGAGTGTCGAAATCATCTCCTACAAGGATATTAGTATCATCTATACCAATCTGTCTGGTCTCGCCAAAGAAGAAGGGTTCGAAGTGTTACAAGAAGCTGTCGATGTGATCAGTCAGTATCCTCCCAAATCAGTTTGTTCTCTAATAAATGTCGAAGGGATCAAAATCAACTCCGCTTTTATCGATGAGATAAAGAGAGTTGGGAAATCTAATGCACCCTATGTCAAAGGTACGGCAGCCGTGGGACTAACCTCTATGACTAAACTGATCGCACGAACCATGATCAAATTCACAGGGCGAAAGGCAGAACTCTTTGATACTGTAGAGGATGCCAAAGAGTGGCTTTATCTTGTGCATAAGGGAGAGAAATGAACAAATAAATACAGACGTATTCATTGTTTGTCGATAGGATATATAGTAACATTACTACAGTTAATATGTCCAAATACCATGTATGATATTAAAGCTGATGAGAAAAAGAACTTACTAGTATTGATATTAGAGGGCTTTTTGACAGACCAAGAGCTAATAGAAGGAGCTGATTTGTGCATTTCTGAAGCGAAAAAGTTGAGGCCTGGTTTTGTGGTAATCAATGATATCTCTCGCATGAAACCTGCTTCACCCCAAGGGGCACAAGAAATCAAGCGTGCCCAAGCATTTGTGTTAGGAATAGGTGTCACCAAAGTTATTCGAGTGACTGACAACCCTGTGGTCAAAATGCAGTTTAGCCGCACGGGCTCAGCTGCAGGTTATGAGGCGCTTGAGGTTTCTACTATGGAAGAGGCGCTGGCACTGTTGTAGATGGAAGTCGTCTTGTTTGATTCTATTTCGTATTTACATCTATGATTGAAGAAGTTGTTTTTAGAGACTTGAGAGCGGAGGATTGGACTCAGGTGGCAGGTATCTACCAGCAAGGGCTTGATACAGGAAATGCTACGTTTGAAACCGAAGTACCTAGTTGGGCAGAGTGGGATATCAATCATTTAGACACGTGTAGAATTGTTGCATTGCAGGGTGAAGAACTCATAGGTTGGGCAGCTCTGTCACCTGTTTCATCTCGCTGTGTATATGGAGGGGTGGCGGAGGTTAGTGTGTATGTATTGCTCCGTTTTTCGGGGCAAAATTTGCCGCAATCGGGTTGGCTGTCGACAGTGACGCTGATTCCTTTTACTTCTCCCGTGATTATGAAGATAAGTATACCCTTTGATGTCCCTGTGTAGATTGGCCTAATCTATGATCTCTATGATCGGTGGGTTTATCTTTACGACATGGCTAGCCAGTAGAATCTACCGGGTCAGTATTTTCATGCACGGCACCAAAGTCAATTACAAGCCCCTCGCCAAATGGTTTATGATGAAGAGCTGAGGCCAAGGTGTCAAACTAAGGGAAATCAGAAATACCCCTTTTAAAGACATGAATAAGAGAGAGTATATCCCTCTCTTATTCATGTTATCACTACATACTACTATGATAAATAAGATTGTAAATGTTCCCATGGCCCAGTAATCGCCAAAGTGTCTCCATTTTCTTGTACATTGACGAATAAGGTTTTACCAGAAGGTGAAAATACAGCTCCAGTCAGCTCTGAAGTAGAACTTCGATTACATGCAATAGGATATATTCGTCCTTGCACATCAATACCCCAAATATGGTTAAGATCACCATTGTCTTCGCATAAAACAACATCTCCCCAAGGAGCTAAAGTCAAGTTATCACACATGTTCAAAACAGTTTTACTTTCAGACTCTGCAAAAAGTTCCAATTTGCCTGGTTCTTTCTTTTCTTCACTCGTCCCCTCGTTAGGAGAAAGCCTGTATCTAAAAACCTGACCAAACTTACCTGGTCCTCCATTGGTGCATGCAAAGTATAATTCGTTTTGTCCAAACCACATTCCTTCTCCTCTTGCGAATCTAGCCGCTCCTTGTTTGAAACCTCTCAACCTCAGATCATCATCTGGAGACAGCACATCGTCAATATCCAGCCACTCTACATCCATAGGGTTTCTAAGTTTTATAGTCTTTTCATTCCAGTTACGAGTATCCAAACTTTTGTGATCCTTAATGGCCAATACTTGCAGCCTGCCTCCAGCGTGTAAATCACTCTTATTGGTAGGAATGAAACGATAAATCAAACCGTCTGATGTATCTTCCGTCTGATAAACTATATGTGTAACAGGGTCTACAGCCACTGCTTCATGATTAAATCTCCCCATCGCTGTGATAGGTTTAGGGTTGACTAACCCTGCACCTCTTACAGGTACTTCAAATACAAAACCATGATCCTTTTCAATATCTCCTCCAGCTCTTGTCACATCTTCTTCGCAAGTCAGCCAGCTTCCCCATGGTGTCATGCCCCCCGAGCAGTTTCGGTAGGTTCCAGCTAGACTCAAATATTGTTGTTCGACTTTTCCTGTTAGTTCATCATATACAAGTGTTGTTGTTCCTCCTAGGCCAGGTGTCTTTCCATTACCTGCATCATACATTTTAGTTGAATCAAACTGATCCAAATTCTCATTATTTTTGCCAAAAGGGCTATTCTCTAAAGGCTTGGGACTATTTTCATGGTTTCTTACGATCCCGATTTTCCCTTCTCCTAAATCAAATGCCCCCATCCCATCGGCTCTACCTGGCACCAATAAGCCATCATCCATCCTCTCTCCCGATCGAGAAATCACCCTGTATGAAAACCCTTTTGGTAAATCAAGGTATTTTTTTGGATCGGGTAGAAGTCCCTTATCTTTTCCCACCAATCCCCTAGCTGTTTCTTTTCCTGACTGGCTCAAACTACACCTAGACAATGCCACAAAACCTAATGTGACTATCGCGGATTGTCTGATAAAACTCCTTCTGCTTTTTTCTACCATAATTATCGTATTTCTCAAACCTGTTTGAAAAGAGACTTGCCTTCATAGACTAGATACAAGTTGAGCAAGCCTCCCTAAACAATGAAACTAATTTTTTATCTTATATTTATTTTTCACGTTACAACTACCAATAGATCCTTTCAAACAAAGATCATTTTAGCTCTATTGTTTTTGAAAAGCATCAAAACTATGATTTAAGACTATAGTTCTGACTTGATACCCTCTTAAAGCCAATAATTTCCATCTGACGCTTGCTGATTTCTACGATGGAAAAACTATTATTCTCCAATCCTGAATAATCAACCATACCAAGCTGCGTGAAATAATGAATGCCATTAATCTGCTGATGTCCCTCTCTATGGACATGACCATGGAACACCGCCATCACTTTTCCTGATGTCTCCATTAGTTGTTGCACTTCTTGGTAATTGTTGACATGATACTTGTGATCACCACTGTAGTACTCATATAGGGGGTGATGACAAAAAACAATGATGGGCAGTGTACCTCTGTTTAAGTCTGTTTCGAGCCACCTCAACTGACTTTGAGGAATATTGGTGTCCTGCCAATTGGCTCCTTCTGCATAAAAATGATCCCTCCCATCTGCATGGTAGTTGGCATCCAGTACCACAAAATGCACTCCTCCTAAATCAAATGAGTAATAACTAGACTTTGGATTGATTCCAGTGTTTTCTATCTGGGACAAAAATTGACTTTTAGTAATACTATCTACATCATGATTGCCCACGCAGTGGTATCGTGGGCCTTGGAATTGCGCATACTCTGACTCAATCCGTTTTAGATAATGCAATGTATCTTCCGAATGTTTCTTAGGGTCTTCATCTTTAAAATCTCCCAAATGCACGACAAAATCTACCGCTTCATGATTCATCGTACTGACAAACTCCTTCATTTTTCTCATAGATTCTCTATAGTATCGAGTCCCTGAGACCTCCCTATCTGCGTAATGTGAGTCCGTAACCATACCAAACCTCAGAGCACCCCCTTTCTTATAAAAGGACGAACCGCCCAAAAGTAATCCTCCAGCGAGAGCGGATGCATTCCATACAAATCGTCTTCTTGAAATCTTCATGATCAATCATTAAATAAGCCAGCTACCGAACTTTTTTTCTAGTAGCTGGCTGACAACTATTCAAACTATATATTATTCTATCACCACCCTTCGTTTGGAATCAACACACCATTACTGGCTGCCACCTCATGAGGAGGAATCGGCCATACGTCATGGATTTCTGGATCAAACTGCGGCCTAGCTGGCCATGCTTCAGAGCCATCATGAGCATGTAGTGGCAAAGCATACACCGCATCAGCATCTCCCCATCTGACCAAATCAAAATGCCTATCACTCCACTCTCCAGCTAACTCACATCGCCTTTCTGTTTTGAGTTCATCCATAGTTGCATTGCTCAATGCTGGAAGCCCTGCACGATCTCTCACTATGTTAAGTGGAATATCCCCATTCTTACCATCAGCAATCAGTGCTTCTGCTTTGATCAAAAGCACCTCTGCATATCGCATGAGTGGCACATTCAAGTCAGTCGATGGTTTATCCCCATTCGGGTTCAATCTCGACGGGTCACTGAACGGTTCTGTGTATTTACCAAACATGTAGCCAGTTTCGTTATTAGATGTCTGAGTCCAAGTGAATGCTTCTCCCATATACGTAAACACAGTTCCTTCTTTGAAGATCGTGACGTCACGTCTAGCATCTCCCGTTGCATATGCATCAAAAAGCTCCTTAGTTGGTTGATAATACCCCCAACCGTTGTACTTGCCCCAACCTTTATTTTCGAACATTACTCCTGGTAATATGCTACCTGTTTGTGTATTGGACACCACAGACCAGATGTACTCGTTACTCCAATTATTGACCGAAGAAAATACCGCCTTGTAATCTACTGCTGGATCATCCGTATCAATCAATTCGTGCTTATTCGAATTGATCACCTGATCCGCAGCCTCTACTGCTTTGGCATATTTGGAGGCATCATATTGCGCCCAATAGAGATATGTCTTAGCCATGTATGCGTAGGCCGCGGTCTTGTGTGCTCTCCCTCTATCTTCACTAGTATAGCTGTCAAAATAGGGTAAGAGTTTGGCAGCTCTTTCAAACTCTGCTACGATGTATGCATAATTTTCTATAACACTCTCTTCTCTAGGAATGTTGAACTGTGTCAAGTCTGCACGGTCAACAATCGGAATCCCAATATCTTCATTACCATAGTGATATGCCAAGTCCAGATACATCAGCCCAGATAGAAAATATGCTTCTCCCATAATCCTATCTTTCAAAGTCTGATCAATTTCCATGTCAGCCACATTATTAATCACATCATTGGCTTGTTTGATGACCTTATATTTTTTACTCCAGATATTGCGTGTATACCCCTCGTCACCAGTACAGATGAAATTTTTCATGTTATCAGGATCAGATTTAACCCTTCCTGTGACCATATCGTCACTAGCATTGACATACCAAAAGAACCCTCTCCCTACTAAATCATCATCAGTAAAAGCAGCATACAACCCGTTAGAAGCAGCCACTGCATCTCCCTCTGTCTTCCAAAAAGTAGCATCTGTAGGTGCTCCAATGGGCTCTTGGTCTAGAAAATCCTCCGAACATGAGCTTGACCAAAGTGCACAAAGTATCAGGAAACTATATTTCAATATTTTCATCGTTACGCTTTTTAATATTTTAAATAGATTGATGTATGGGATCAAAACTTAAGGTTGATTCCGAGAATAAAACTTCTAGATAAGGGGTAATACCCTTGATCAATACCATGATCTGCTATTACTTCTGGGTCCATACCTGAGTACTTGGTAAGTGTCAGCAGGTTAGACGCTGTGAAATACACTCTTAACTGGTCAATATTGACTCGATCGATAAGCGTACTTGACAGACTATACCCAATAGTTAAGTTTTTGATTCTCATGTATGATGCATCCTCTAGGTACCAATCAGACACTGTCCCAAAATTGTTGTTTTCATCTTTGACAGAGAGCCTTGGAATATCAGAGTTCATATTGGTGGGAGACCAAGCATCTTGGATATCATCCAGCATATTGTATCCTTGAGTAGGCTTAAGCGTACTAAATTTCAACCCGTTGAACACAGTCACACCTTGAACTCCTTGTATTTGTAGATTGAAGTCAAAATTCTTGTAATTAGCTCCTAAATTGAATCCATAGCTAAAGTCAGGGAAATTATCTCCCTTGAAGATCTTATCCTCCTCGTCCAATTTACCATCACCATTTTGATCAACAAATTTCAAATCGCCAGCTTGTGCCTGTGGTTGAACGACTAAACCATTGTTGACATAATTTTCCGCCTCTTGGTCTGTTTGAAAAATTCCATCTGTTTCATATACATAATACGAGTAGATCGCTTGTCCCACTTCAGTTCTCAAAGGCTGTAAAATACCTCGTACGCTATTGGAATGTGATATATTGGTATAGTTGTCTCCGAGGCTTGTCACCTCATTTCGAATTGCAGTCAGATTGGCAGATGCGTCAAAATGCAATTGGCCAACCTGATTAGTGTACCCGAGCATAAACTCCCAACCTTTATTCTCCACAGATCCGGCATTTTCCCAAGGAGCATTGCTGACACCAGCTGTACCAGATAGTGGTACCTGAAGCAACATGTCATCTGTGTTTTTGACAAAATAATCTGCACTAAAGTAAACATGGTTGTCTAGCATAGAAGCATCAATACCGAAATCCGTCTGAGTGGTCGTTTCCCACTTAATGTCTGGATTGGCAATACCATTGATACTATATCCAAAGTAATTGGTATACGACGCTGGATCACCCAAAAGGGCATTGGTACGAGAAAGCGTAATAGCAGTAGGGTAATTGCCCAAAGCACCTACGTTACCTAATTTACCCCAGCTCCCTCGTAGTTTCAAATCATTTAGCCAGTCAATCCCCTTCATAAATGACTCATTGGATATCCTCCAAGCCAAGGCTGCAGACGGAAAAGTCCCCCATTTGTTTCCTTCCCCCAGCTTGGAAGAACCATCTCGTCTAACTGTCACAGTCAAGGAGTATTTATCCATATAATCATAATTGAGTCTACCAAGTGTAGAAATCAAACTATTCACTCCTTTTCCTCCATCAGGGGCGTTGAAAGGGCCATTGGCATTAGGGAAATACTGCTGATCATCCTCTTCGCTTTGAAACCCCCTTGCACTCATTGAGAAATACTCGTAGCTATTTTCTTGAGCCATATACCCCATCAAAGCTTGAACAGAGTGTTTCCCAGCAAAGACCTTTTTGTACTCTAAGGTGTTTTCTATCACAAATTCGTTGACAATCCTGTTTTCTTGATACAACTCATTGTAGTCAAATATCTTCCCAGGTTCTGTGATTTTGGAAGTGAAATCCTTAATTGTAATGTTGTTTCTATTGATACCCATATTGAGTTTATAGGTCAATCCATCCATGATTGTGAGTTCAGCGAAAGCATTCCCAGACATGGTAGTCGACGGTCTTCTGTTACTGAGGCGATCGAGATAGGCAACTGGATTGATCAAATCACCATATGAACCAATGTACTGACTTCCGCGTGGTGCAACGCCCCCATATAGGCCTGACTCTTTGTCTTCCCAGATTTTCGCACTCGCTGGATAGTACAGTGCGGTAATGATCGCTCCAGTATAGGCATTGGCGGTACTCACTCCATAGTTTCCGTTGTTAAATTGGACAGAAAAATTCTCCCCAATTTTCAGTCTTTTCCCCACATAAAAATCACTATTAAGCCGAGCAGAGAATCGCTCCGCATACGTATTGAGTAAAGTCCCTTCTGTATTGCGGTAACCAAACGAAGCAAAAAAATGACTATCCTCATTCCCTCCTTTCACAGAGAGATCATAGTTCTGAATGACACCTGTTCGGAATATCTCATCCATCCAGTCTGTTCTCGTTACAAAACCATCAGGGTTTTTCTCCATGGTGATGTAATCACGCCCAGCATAATCAGCAGCAAATCCAGCATTATCAAAAGCCTGGTTCATCGTCTCAGCATATTCCTTTGCATCAAGAGAAGTCAATGTCTTCCATGCCTCTTGTACTCCGCTATATACATTCAAATCAACAGTGGGCTTTCCTGTCTCTCCTTTTTTGGTCGTGATGATCACTACTCCCGCCGCTGCTCTAGCACCATATATTGCAGAAGCCGAAGCATCTTTTAGTACGTTGATCGAAGCTATATCTGCTGGGTTAGGCATAATAGCACCCGGAAGCCCATCTACTACATAGAGTGGCTCTTCGTTAGAAAGTGTACCTATTCCACGTACACGTACCACTGGCTGGGCAGTCGGATCTCCTCCGTTGTTGAGTACTGTCACTCCTGCAACGGTTCCTTGCATAATCTCTTGTGCGTTGAATATTGGACGGTCGTTCATCTGTTGTACCGCTTTAACCTCTGATACTGCACCGTTTACATCCTTCTTTTTGGTACTACCGTACCCAACCACTACTAGCTCTTCCAGTGAAGTGACGTCTTGCTTGAGACTGATACTGTAAGAACTGTTTTCTCCAAGAATAATTTCCTTAGATTCATACCCAATGTAGGTGACGATTAGTATTTCTGCATCCTCTGGGATAGAAATAGAAAATCGCCCATCTACATCGGTAATCGCTCCAACCTGCGTACCCTTTAGCACTACACTCGCGCCAATAAGAGGGTCTCCTAACTCGGCCCCTGTGATTCGTCCCGTAACTGTTCGGTCTGCTACAACTTCAATTCTAGAAACTGCACTTGCCTCTTTCTCTACCTTAAATACTAAGATTTGATCGTTTACTCTTTTAAATCTTAAATTCTCCTTTTCAGCGATATGCAACAGTACTTCTTCTAGGCTCAAATTATTTGCGCGAAAAGAATATTTAGACTTTGACCGCAGTACGTGACGATCATACCCAAATTCAAACTGTGTTTGCGATTCCAGTTCAGTGAATACTTGCTCTAATGAAGCAGCCTCTAATACAAAGCTCAATTGTACTTCATTCAATTTTTGGCTTTTTACTTCACTAGCCAATATAAACTGCATGGCAATCAATTGAATGAGAAAAACATGTAGTGCTTTCTTTGATAACAACATCAGTAGGTTTAATAATGATGATTTCATAATTTTGTTTAGTTATTAATGAGTTTTCCGGATGGCCATCCGGATTTGAATTAATTGTTCTGAACCCGATTCTGTTGGCGCAGTTTCGGGTTTACTTTTCTTACCTCGTAAGTCCAGTCATAAGCATTCTAGTTGTTTTGTTACATAGGCTTCTTATTTTGATTTAGTGACAGGCTCTACCCATCACTTTTACCTCTCGCTCTTTCATTTCATACTCTATTCCTGTCACTAGCTTGATCTGATCCAATACTTGCGTCAAGCTCAGTTGTTTAAACTTTATCTTCAAATCACACGCATTACTTTGTGGTTGATCAAAGGACACATCTACATCATACCACATGCTAATCTCTTCCATGGCTTTCTCTATGGTAGTGCCCTCAAAATTCAATACGCCATCTTTCCATGCTAAATAATTCTCTAGGTCGACTTGTCTATGGGTCCATTGATTACTCTCCCCATGGTATGCTACCTGTTCCCCTGGTACCAGGTCGACAGATTCTTGATCACGCGATACATTGACACGACCAGTTGCGACCGTCACTTCCACTTGCTTATCTGATGGGAAAGCATGAATATTAAAAGATGTTCCTAATACCTTGGTGTGGATATCTCCTGTGTGGACCACAAAAGGCTTATCTGGATTTTTCTTGACTGAGAAGAAAGCTTCGCCACTTAGAGAGATCTCTCTAGTATTCTCAAAGACCTCTGGATAGATGATACGACTCCCTGAGTTGAGCTGGACGACCGATCCGTCTGGTAGAGTCACAGTGAGTTTTTGTCCTCTCTCTGTTGTCTTGATTACCTGTGCTACCTGAGGTGGAGGTGTCTTCGAGATAAAATACCCACTCAACCCTAAACCGACCACCAACAAAATAGATGCGGCGATTTGCAAAAACATCCTCTGCGGCACGTGGCGATCTCTAATCTCAGAATTAATTCGTTGATTGAGAGCAGTAAATATCTCTGCTCTTACTTGAATTTCACTCGTACTATATGACATCTCTTCATCCCTCTGAAAAGAATCAAACAGTAAGTGCAATACTTCACGTTCTGCTTGAGTGCATACTCCTTGTTCGTATTTTCTCAAAAGCTCTTGTAGCTTCTTTTTGTCCTTGAGTCCCATATGCATCTATGTACCACTGGGAGGGAGTAACTACTGGTCGATTTTTATTAATTAATGATTCGTTGACTTTGGTAACAATCAGGTAATTTTTGATTAGATCAAAACCAAAAAAACAGTACCATGCCGGTAAGTGAAGTTTTGAGGTGCTTCAGAATCGTATGAAGGTACCATTCTACGGTACGCTGTGACAACTGTAGTTTAGTTGCAATTTCTTTGTTGGACAGATTCTGCACCCTACTCATCTCAAATACGGTACGGTACTTCTGAGGCAGCTCCCCCAGCTGTTGTTCTAATCTATCCCCAAGCTGTTTCAAATATATAGCCTCTTCGGTTGTATTCTCTTGAAGAATATCCTGAAACCGCAACTCATAAATATCAAGTGATGGTAATTTTCGCAGTTGCTTCAGGGATTGATACCTCACCGCCTGATACAAAAAGCCCGACAAACTCATGATATCATGTTGCTCACGGCGTGACCAAAAATCAAAAAATACTTCTTGAACCACATCTTTCGCGCTACTTTCATCTTTGAGGAGTTTATAGGCCGCGTGACACAAATCCTCCCAGTACCTCTCAAATACGATATTGAAAGCAGCTCGGTCTCCTTCTTTTATATAGGTGACCAACGTGTCATCGGATTTTTTATCTAATCTATCCAAAACTAGAGAAATGATTTTAAATCAAATTAATGCAATTATTGTCTTTTCTGTCCTAGTACGTCTATTAAAGAAAGGTTAAGAAATCTACCTACCCCCCCCCCTCCTAATTCTATGGCCGTTTGTAGATTATTTCTTTACTTTCACCGTGTCAACGTAATACTACAATGTCTCAAGGGCATCATAAATTTCGTTGAGAATAGAATCACATTACCTAAACAATTCTCTAGATCACTTACACTAGGGTTTTAGTATAAAGTAAAACTCAAAAGTGCATGTATTCACCTAACCTTGTGTGAACTCTGAATGTCCTAAATTATGATAGAAGTAGCGATAGCCCTGGTCAACATCCTGCTAAGCCCCTTTGGTTTGATTCTTTTTTTTATTTGCTTTTCGGGACCTTCCTATTTCACGCCCGACAGTACCAATACCAGCAAACTAAAGATCCAACCCTATGTGATCTACTCTATGGTGTATACAACCGCGGTATTGGGGATCAGCTATGGCATAGGCTATCTGCTCCTTGCTGATTTTGATGTATGCCAGGCTTACCAGCCTAAGTATTGGTGGTTATCTGTCATCGGCTGGGCTGTGACGTTATTCACCTTGCGTACTTACTTTCGTGGCATGGAAGGCAATATCATGGGCTTTATATTCTTTCCCATGATAGCGGTGACTTCCCTTGCACTGATAGCAGTCAACGTCTCCAGTCTCTTTTCTCTTTCGGTCGATGTATCTGCGCCGACAGTTGATACCCGATACTTTTGGCTAGGCTTTGTCGGTCATGCCTTTATGCCTATCCAGCTCTTGCTATTCTCACAAGAAACTCAAAAGAATGGAAAAGCCATATCACAAACGGTGTTAGAGCAGCGCATTGTTCCTCTATTGGGAGTATTGATTTTTCAGATGCTACTTTTTGGTCTGCACTGGACTGCAGTGAAGCTCTTTGGAGAGAGACTTACTTTCGCTCAGTTTTTTGGTGAAGGAGAAAGTCTACTGTACTTTGTGCCCATGCTAGGCGGAGGTCTCTATTTCCTCATGAGTACGCTTGTCGCAAAAGAAAATCGCAACGATTCCAAGCTGTGGTCTATCGTGATCCTCCTCACTTTATCTTTTGGAGTTTTGCAATTATTCAATTACATCCGTATGCTGAAGGAGTGGTTTTAGGTGTTAGTGCACAGGGTAACAAGCGGATTGATAAGGTCATGGCGGTGGTGTCATACTTTCAGTGAAACGATTGCCTGAATTCAGAAGGTGTAAGGTCTGTTTTACGCTTGAATAGTTTACTGAACGATTGTATGTGCTCAAAGCCTAATGTATAGGCGATTTCACTGACGGACAATTCGGTGGTCGACAGCCTTTCTTTTGCCAGATCAATCACCTTATCTTGTATGAAATGTTTGGTGCTTTTGCCTGTTAGATTTTTTAGCAAGCGACTTAAATAATTGGCAGATAGATTCAGTTCATTGGCAAAATACTGAACGGTTGGAATTCCCTTTTCTATCAAATCTTCTTTATGATAATAAGCACATAGCAATTCCTCAAACTGGGTTAAGAGTGTGTGATTGGTGATTTTTCGTGTGATAAATTGGCGCTGGTAAAATCGTTCGGAGTAGGTGAGTAATAACGCCAATTGCGCTATGATGACCTCTTGGCTAAAAGAGTCAATATTGGCTCGGTATTCTTGAGCAATACTATCTATAACACCGGCAATCATTTTTTCTTCTTTGTCAGACAAATGCAGTGCCTCGTTTATTTTGTAGTCAAAGAATTCATAGGCTTTTATTTTTTTCGCTAGGGGAGCATTCCAAAGAAAATCGGGATGTACTAGCAATAACCATCCCTTATGGTTCAACTCTTCATCCGTTCTGAATTCAAAAGAAAGTACTTGCTTAGGGGACATGAAATGCAGGATTCCTTCATCAAAATCATAGGACTGTTGACCATACTTTAATTTGGCATTAAAGTCCTTTTTTAAAGCGATGGAATAGAAATCATTCGTAATATTTACAGGATTAGTCTCATGGTGCTTTATTTCCTCAAATTTTATCACACTGATCAGTGGGTGCTCAGGCTTAGGCAAACCCATCACTTTATGGTATTCGGTGATGGATTTTATATGATAGGGTTTTGACATCAAGCAAAGTTGCGGTTTATAATCCAAAGAGTGTTTTTAATCCTTCTTTTAGTGTGGTTGGTTTGCGCCCTAGTTTGTTTTCTAAGTCATTGGTTGTTTCGTCTTCTTGTCCGTTTTTTATATCGGTGTTGAATTCTATTACTTTTTGGAGCATGGCTGCTGGTATTCCTGTTGGTCTCATTCTTTCTTGAAAAGCAGAAATGTCTACTGGTTGGTAATTCACCTCTTTCCCCGAAAGGGTGGTCAAAGCTTTGGCAATATCATAAAACGAATAGGATTCATTGTTTGTGAATTTGTATGTTTTGTTTTCACAAGCTTCATTTGAGAGTACATTAGCCATTGCTTCGCCCATTTCTTTTCTTAAGGCAAAAGCTACTTTTCCATCTCCTGCAGGTTGATAAATGCCCGTTTCAAACACTTTTTTACCCACAAAGAGCGGGAGTACATCCATATACAAGGTGTTTCTAAAAATGGTATAGTTTAGCCCGCTTGCTTTGATGTAATCTTCCGTAAGAAAATGTTCTTCCATCAACTGATGTGCCAATGTGCTTCTATTTTTCATGGCTCTACTCGTGTAGGCAATGTTTTTAACACCTGATTTTTTAGCGGTATCAATGATATTTCTGTGTTGTTGCAGTCGGTTGCCTTGATCGCCTGCTGAAATTAAAAGCACGGTATCTACATTTGCCATTGCAGTTTCAAGAGTGGACACATTATCATAATCGCCTCGAAAAACATTTATTCCTTTTGCTTTTAGCTCTAATATTTTTTCTTCTTCGCGAACAAAGGCAGAGATGTTTTGAGCTGGAATATTCTTTAATAAAGTTTCAATGACCGAACGACCAAGATTACCGGTAGTTCCTGTTACTAATATTTGCATAATGATCTGTTTTTGATTTATGCAAAGCTCTAGCGTGTATGGCAGATATTTTTAGTCAAATCTTGCTTTGTTGTAATCGTTTTAGGCTTTCAAAGAGGCGCCTTTGATTAATTGCTAAACGAACACAGCTTTACATCTCGTGAGTGGATGAATAGGTTTTTTTGATGCTATGACAACTAAAATTTTGAGATGAGTGTGTTTGGATTCCCTGTAAGCTTACTGTCAGCATATGGTTGCACTACGACAGCCTCCATCTTGCGCAAGGAGTCTCCCCATGTTGCACATGATGAGAAACATACTGAGGGAGTCCGTCTAAAAAACAAACGCACCGTAAGCCATCGGCCTACGGTGCGTCTTTATCTTGGATAGGACTCTGCTATCTTAGTGCTGTGGGTAGGTCAGGTCGAACCTGTCCAAGTTCATCACTTTGTCCCATGCTGCCACAAAATCAGTCACGAATTTCTCTTTCGAATCTGCTTGTGCATAGACTTCTGCCAAAGCTCTCAGTTCGGAATTGGATCCGAAAATCAAATCTGCACGGGTTGCGGTGTACCTCGCTTCCCCTGTCTTTCTGTCCAAGCCTTCAAACTCCTCTTGGGTATCCGAGGTAGTTTTCCATGCGGTACTCATATCGAGTAGATTGACGAAGAAGTCATTGCTCAGTGCATCCGTATTGTCTGTAAAGACTCCGTCTGACGACCCGTCATAATTAGCACCCATAGAGCGCATACCCCCTACCAAAACAGTCATCTCGGGTGCACTTAGTGTCAGCAATTGCGCCTTGTCAATCAATAGTTCTTCCGTTGGGATCTTGTATCTTGTTTTCAGGTAGTTTCTGAACGCATCTGCCATCGGCTCTAGCAATCCAAAAGACTCCACGTCCGTTTGCTCCTGGGTCGCATCCATACGTCCTGCTACGAAGGGGACTTTCACGGCATAGCCAGCATTGGCAGCAGCCTGCTCGACCCCAACCGTACCACCGAGGACAATCAAATCCGCAATAGACACTTTCTTTGCACCCGACTTGGCGTTGAAATCCCTTTGGATCTGCTCATATACTGTGAGTACTTTGGCCAACTGTGCCGGATTGTTCACTTCCCAATCCTTCTGCGGTGCAAGACGGATTCTAGCGCCATTGGCTCCTCCACGTCTGTCTGACTCACGATAGGTAGAGGCAGATGCCCATGCCGTGGTGACCAATTCTTGGATAGACAAATCAGATTTGAGAATTGTCGATTTCAAACTAGAGATATCCGTGCTAGAGATCAATGCGTGATCTACCGCTGGAATTGGGTCTTGCCAAATCAAATCTTCCTCCGGTGCTTCAGGTCCCAAGTACGTTGTCTTTGGTCCCATGTCTCTGTGCGTCAATTTGAACCACGCACGTGCAAAAGCCTCGTTGAATGTTTCTGGGTTTTCGTAAAACCCTCTCGCGATCTTTTCGAATGTCGGATCAAACCTCAAAGACAAATCTGTCGTGAACATCGTAGGCTTGTGCTTCTTCTCCGAATCAAATGCGTCTGGCACCAGCATCTTAGGGTCTTTAGCTACCCACTGGTGAGCACCTGCAGGGCTTTTGGTCAATTCCCATTCGTTTTCGAATAGATTGAAGAAGAACAAATGACTCCATCTCGTAGGAGTAGAGGTCCATGTCACTTCCAGTCCGGAAGTAATCGCATCTGCTCCTTTTCCTGATTTGTAATCGCTTTTCCATCCGAACCCTTGCTCTTCGATAGCTGCGGATTCTGGGTCATCACCTACATGCGTAGCAGGTCCTGCTCCGTGCGCTTTGCCGAGGGTGTGTCCTCCTGCGATCAGCGCAACAGTCTCTTCGTTGTTCATCCCCATGCGGCCAAATGTCGCACGGATATCCTCTGCCGCCAATAGCGGATCAGGGTTGCCGTTCGGGCCTTCTGGGTTCACATAGATCAACCCCATTTGCACAGCTGCTAATGGATCTTCTAGTTCACGGTCTCCAGTATATCTTTTGTCATCAGACAACCATGTCTTCTCTGCTCCCCAGTACACATCTAGCTCTGGCTCCCATGTATCTTCTCTACCTCCAGCATAACCGAAAGTCTCAAATCCCATGTCCTCTAGTGCGACGTTGCCCGTCAAGACCATCAAATCTGCCCATGAGATTTTATTGCCATACTTCTGTTTGATCGGCCAGATGAGCCGTCTCGCTTTGTCCAAGTTGGCATTGTCCGGCCAGCTATTGAGCGGAGCGAATCGTTGCTGACCAGAGCGTGAGCCTCCGCGCCCATCAGCTGAGCGATAGGTCCCAGCACTATGCCACGCCATACGGATAAACAAGCCGCCATAGTGCCCAAAATCGGCAGGCCACCAATCTTGAGAGTCTGTCAATACTACTCTAATGTCTTCTTTCAGTGCTTCGTAATCCAGGCTATTGAACTCCTCGATGTAGTCAAACTCTTCGCCCATTGGGTTGGACAAAGTAGAATGCTGGCGAAGGATACTTAGGTTGAGTTGGTTGGGCCACCACTCACTGTTGCTAGTCGCATTCATATTCGACTTGCTCTTTCGGGTAGCGCCCGAATTGCCGTCGGCATCCGCAGTTTCATGTCCTGCTTTCTCTTGGCAGGCTGGCAATAAAGCCACCAAGGCAAGAAGCGAGCAGAAGGCTATCATCTTTTTCATATACATAAAATTTAGTTTTTGGAATTTTATGTAAATGTCAACCTTCAGCACTGGCCATACCTCCGATTCAAAATGCTTTTTTCGATCATGATATCGATGTTGTCTATAAGAACAAAAGAATACACTCGATATTTTATCAAAAAACAAGCAAACAAATCAACATCATCTATTGATCGAAGCAACAGCTAAAGTGCTTTAAACGGTAAGAACCATAAATAAAATGCCTCCGCATGGCCTCTCCCAGACACTCGATGGCCAAACACTTCGCTCTACATAAAGTAGCGCATCCACGTCATATTTAGTCCAAAATCCTGTGTCTCAATACTCCCATCACATAGGAATGCCTAGAAATCCTTGTTGAGTTTGACGGCTAGCGAAGCGGTGATAAAAAAGTTGCTGTCAGAGAGTACCTCGCCGTTGTTGAAGATGTCATTTGGGCTACTGAAGTATCGGCCTTCTACACGACACATGACTTTCGGGTCAGGCTGGTAGTCGAGATTCCAGGAGACGCTGGTGGTCTTGAACCCCAGACCGCTGTCTGTCGACACAGCAATCTGCTGTGCATCGTTGAAGTACTCTCCACGCACAGCCGTGCCCCACTGGTCATCGATCTGGTAGTGCAAAATCGCTACCGGAGCGATCCAACTGTCGTAAGTAGAACTCTCTTTGGCGGTCTGCTGCCATCCCACATCTACGCCCGCGATGAGGTCTAGTTTGTCGGATAGTTTGAATGTCCCGAAGATGTCGTTGAAGTAGCGCATGCGTCGGGTCGCGTCTGGATCGTCCGACCCGATGAAGGTGCTCCAATTGAGGAGAATGTTGTCATTGGGCATATACTGTATCTGTGAGCCAAATGCCGGCAGACTGTTGCCATCGACACGCTGGATGTGCTGCCACCCGTTGGAGACGAGCGCCATGAAAAGCCACTGATCCGAGGGAGTGTAGGTCAACTTTGCCCCAGAGAGGAAGTAAGGAGATTCCTCCGCAACCAAAGAGCGAGTTAATGTGTAATTGTCCATCGATACGGCACTTTCGAACCCCAAGTTGGAAGCAAACACCCCTGCATCAAGCCAGAGACTACCCGATGCGTTGAGAGCTACGCCTGCGTATGCCTCGTGTAGATGCTGGAGCAGCTCTTGCTCTGGACTGTAATTGTCCTGCGCATAGGTGCCTGCCTGCAATGTCACCACGGCATGGTAACGATCATTCTCTACCGCCATTCGGATCAGGGCGAGATTGATGTTGAATTCGTTGTGACGGTTGTGGTTGTAGAAAAACGACTGACGATAACCTTGTGTCGGTCGATCAAAATCATAAGCATAATATGCATCCACAAAAGCACTGATGGATAGACCCAAATCGCTGTTTTCTTCCTTGTCCTGTGCCTGAAGGGCATGGAGTATCGTGAGACTCAAGAGTAGACTGAGTGCTCCTATTTTTCTGATGTTGTTCATGTCGGTTTTATAAAATGTCGAGTTTGAAATTAACCAAAAGGCAAGTTTGCAACAAGAAAAAACGAAAAGGATGTCAGGTTATTTTATGTTTTGAATCATAGAATAATATGCGTCTATCAAAAAGAGCTCGATGAATGTATAGGCGCGACGCAGCAATCCCCACAATTCTACTTGACCAACAAATAGATCATCAGCAGGATCCAAATCACCGTCAACATCGGCGGGATCACTCTGCTGAATAGTTGATTGACAGAAAACTTGGAGAGGTAGCTTTCGTAGAGTTTTCTACGCTCGCGGTAGCTCTCGTCGTTTTCTCTGAGGAAATTCTTGACCTTGTCCAGCATGTGGTGCTCTTTGGATTGGATGAGCCACCAGATGACGGTGATTACTCCTCCAAACACACAGAGAGCCATCAAGATCATGTGGTCATTGCCGTCACCGATCCCGTTGACAGTGGCAGCCAAGAGGATGGACTGAAACAACAGGAAGAAATTGAGTCTGTTGTTGAAGTTGAGTTCGAGGATTTGTCGGTGCGTCCATGCGCGACTGAGGTCTTCTGGTTTCATGATGATACTTGGCACAACTGCTATACCCTCAGTTGCGCTCACTCAAGATACCCATTGGGCTTTGGATAGAAAAAAAAGTAGATGCTTAAATCATCTTCACCTGCATCGAAAGCCGCTACATCTAGTAGATTTTAGAGGTTTGCTACTCCTTTATTTCGACATAAGGATCCTTGTCCTCTTCCCCACCCAATATATCAGGCTCAGGTTCCCAGTTGCCTTCTATGGAGCTTTGTGGAATTTCCATGCCTGTGACTTTATCTATCTCGTATATCCCAAAAGACACCTCATTGCTCAACGAAACCACATACTTGTTCTCCATCTCCGTCACCTCGCTATCAAACCACTGACGAGGCAAGCCAAAAGCATTTTGGACAAAAGAAATCTTTTCTCTGTCCTCGCTTGTAGGTAGGTAAAAGTCATCTACCCCAAAAAAATCAAAAGGACTGATCCCATGGGGCATCACATGGACTGTAAAGTCGTATGTATAATTCCTCGTTTCTTGACCTAGTGGCACGAACCGAATGCGTCTTTTGTACTGTACCAGAACCTCTTGGGTATTGGACCAAACAGAGATGTCAAAATCACCAAGAATGATGTCCAAGTCCGGATATTTCTGCCGAACAATGCCATGAGCGATCTCAGTGATCGAATCCTTTCCTAAGGTTGTTATGCGTTCGATTTCCATACGGTTGTGTCCTTGACCCAAAACATCCACGCTGCTCACGATCGATAGTGTGATGAAGAATATAGATGCGTGAAGGTTCATGTTTTTAAATTCGTAGAGTCAAGACAACGCTAAACTTACTCTTTCTTTTGCTATCAAATCACGGACCCCGTCCCAAAGGCTGATCCGCTTGGTCAATGCATCTTTGGCTATAGTCAATGTCTCCTGCCATTTGGTTTCATCTTCGCCACAGAGTTCTGCTACCATTTGTAGAGAAAGTGGTCCATGCTCGTCTCCATCTAGTTCGATATGGCGTTCGAGATAGTAGCTCAGCTTGTTGTAGCGCGTGTTCTCTGCGTCGGCATTTTTCAGAATCTCGATGAACATGTCTGGAATGACATCCTCTCTCCCAAAAGTAAATGCTGCAGCCACCAAGTGAGGCTTGTCCGTGGCTATCGTCGAGAAAGAAAACTCCACAAAATCAATCACACGTTGATCAATATTGCTGGCTTGTAAAGAATCAGTGACAGACTTTCCTTGTTCGATCAATCGAATGAACTGATCGATTTCATTCGTCTTTGCACCGACTTGGAGCATCGCCTCTAGGTACATTTCAAAGTGACTTTTAGGTTCTCCTAACTCGTTGATATCGCTTTCCTCACCATGTACGATCTCATTGATGAATCGTGCTAGTGTCGGGTTAGTTCTAGGAGTCCAAGGGGTATGTACGTTCGTCAATTTCAGCTGTAGAGCCTTCAACAAAGACATAAAATCCCATACGGCAAAAACATGGTTTTCCATGAAAATTTTGATGTCATTGATGTCCTTTAGGTTTTCGTAGAGCGAGTGTTTTTGCAATTGGGTACGCAATCCAGCGATCTCACTTTCTATCTCTTGTATTCTATCCATCGGGTTCACTTCTATGTGACTTGCACCATGGCAAGGTGTTGTGATTTGTTGTTTGATTGTGCCTCAAAACCTTACGGGTGGAGGCATATATTTATGGGCTGCAATAGTGCTTTATTTTTCTATGATTCACAACCCTTTGGGTACAATATGGCTATGAAGAGTACTACACATTCTGCCTAAGAGGTACCATCTCTTTCTTACCTAAGATATCAGTCAACTTCGTCAGTGTCTGCTTTAGTTGATGGATTTCTTGCGCATTGATCTCATCTGATGCGAATTGGTCTATGATCTGCTGAGGGATGCACATTGCTTCTTTTCGCAGGGCTTTCCCTTTTTCCGTCAAGGAGATGATTACACTTCTTTCGTCCTTCTCAGAACGTTGGCGTTCGATCAGTCCTTTGCCCTGCATCCGCTTGAGTACAGGGGTGAGGGTATTTGATTCTAGATGGACCAGATGACTGATCTCCGACACGGTCATCTGGTCTGTCTGCCAGAGGGTCAGTAGCACCAAATACTGTGGGTAGGTGATGTCCAACTGACTGAGAAACGGGGTGTATAGCTTGGTCACCATGCGAGAGGCCGCATAGATCGGAAAGCATATTTGGTTCTCTAGCCACAGTGTCTCAGGATTATTCTTCATGAGCTAAGGTTTGGTGTATGTACTTGTCAATCTTCTCGGGCTTGGTTGTCGGAGCAAAACGCTTGACGGGTTGACCTTGTGGATCGATGAGAAACTTGGTGAAGTTCCATTTGATTCGACTGCCAAAGAGTCCTCCCAGTTCATTTTTGAGATAGCGAAAAACAGGGTGTGTGCCCTCGCCATTCACTTCTATCTTCTCCATCATCGGGAATGTCACGCCGTAGTTGATCATGCATCCTTCTTCGATGGATTCTTTTCCTCCAGGTTCTTGATTGCCAAACTGGTTGCAAGGAAAGCCTATGATCACCAAGCCGTCGTCTTTGTATTTTTGATACAGCTTTTCTAGCCCTTCGAACTGTGGTGTCAGTCCGCATTGACTGGCGGTATTGACCACCAAGACCGCTTTGCCAGCAAAATCTTTCATCTGTGCAGTTTTTCCTTGGAGGGTAGTTGCTTCTAATTCGTAAAATGGAGTGTTCATTATTTGTTCGTTTTTTGGATTAAAAATTTGAGTGCGCCTGTGGACCAAAGAGCCCATAGGATCAGTACAGGCTGAAAGAAAAGCCTAATCAAACGAGCGCGATCTGTGTCCAGACCGAAAGCATCCGTTCCGTTTAGGTATTGGGCGATGTTGCCAGGGAAGATCAGAATGTAAAACATCGCCAAGGCCAATCCCACATAGATTCGGTAATTCTTCCAGAATATCATGCCTAGTCCTAAACTGATCTCTACCACACCCGAAAGGATCACGACCAGATCTTTACTCAGCGGGATCCAGAGCGGAACCTGCGCCTGAAACTCTGCTCGCTGAAAGGTAAAGTGACCGATAGCTGCCATCACCATGAAAAGCCCAAGTATAATTCTCAGTACTTTTTGATAGTTGTTCGTCTCTATTTTTGGGGATATCATATTTGATTCGTTTACAATTAAATCGTTCACGATGTAATTTACGAAAATCTTTTATATATGTTGTATTAGAATCATGATACAGAATTAATAGGGACGGTGTGTTGGGAATAGTAGTTAAATAAACAAGGAGGGAATGTCGCTAGATAGAAGACTATTGTTTATGTTAAATCTGTTTAGTTGAAAACTAAGGACATTAATCTGAACGGACTTCTATGAACAATATCCCAAACATATCATTCGATAGTAGCGAAAAGGCCACAGATATTGAATTTTTGAGGATATCTGAATTATTCGAGCGCGTAGAAGAAAATCCTAACCATGATCCACTGAAACCTCACCGAATTACCTTCTTTGCCTTGTTGATTGTTACGGAAGGAGAGGGAATGCATCAAGTCGATCTAGAGAACTACTTACTAAAGAAAGGGTCTGTATTGAAAATCGCTAAAGGGCAAGTGCATGCTTTTCAAGAAAATCTAAGTTACGACGGTTACCTTGTCGTTTTTACAGAAGACTTTGTTTTGAAGTTTTTCTCTAAGTCTACCATTGACTTTATTTCGCACCTCTACAACTATCATATTTCAGATCCACTGGTGGAGGGTAGTAATTTCAATGAATCATTTTTGGCACTGATCGCACGGGAACTGAATAATGAAAATACCTATGCACAAAGGAATATAATAGCCAAAATGCTGGAGCTGTATCTGTTGAAATTGGAGAGAGTGTCGCACTTAGCTATTTCTACGAAACGTAACACAGAGCAGTATCCACTGTTCTTTCAATTCAAGAACTTGGTAGAAGAGAGGTACATGGACACGAGAAATGTGAAGGACTATGCGGAATACATGTCCGTCTCTGCCAAGCAATTGAATGCGGTCGTCCAAAATTTTACCTTGAATACTGCCAAGTATTTCATAGACGAGTATGTGGTTTTGGAAATAAAAAGAGCAATCCTCAGTACCAACAATAGTTTGAAGGAGATCGCTTACGAGTTGGGGTTTGATGAAGTGACCAACTTTACCAAATTTTTTAAAAAGCATACAGGTATTACTCCAAAGGAGTACAAGTCATCTCTTTGATTGATCCAGTTCCATATTTACCATTTTTAGGAGAGTATTTACCTTTTACAGCAGTGGTTGAAAGTGGAATTTTGCTTTAAAACAATAAACAATGAGTCAAGTAGCAACATGCCCAACATGTGGCAGCAAGTCAAAAGTCAAAGAAACAAATGGAAAGGTCGTGTATCAAGTAGTGCAAGATGATGAAGCATTCAGTAAAATAGGCCAACTAAAAAAGGCTATGGAGAAGTTCAAGGCTAAAGCAGAGCAACTAGAAAAGGAGCTAGAAACAATCCAGTTGAATCAAAACATGCAATCATGAAAATAGCAGTAACCTCAGCAAGTGGACAATTAGGAGCATCGATTGTCAAACAATTGATCAAAGAAATCGGAAAAGAAAACGTAATAGGAATCGCACGAACGCCAGAGAAAGCTAGCCACTTGGGAGTTGAGATCCGAAAGGGAGACTACAACGATCGGCAGCAATTTGAACAAGCACTAAAAGGGGTGGGTGCTGTACTGCTAGTCTCTGGTATGGACGAACCACAGAAAAGAATCGAGCAGCACAGAAATGTCATAGCAGCAGCTCAAACAAATGGTGTTCGAAAGATCGTGTATACGAGTATCGTGGGAGATGAAACAAAAAGTGCTTTTGCACCGATCGTAAAAACCAATCGCCAAACCGAAGAGGATGTAAGAGAATCGGGACTTCAATGGGCGATTGGTAGGAATGGTATCTACATCGAGCCCGATTTGGAATACCTCGATCAGTATATCAAAGCAGGAGAAATCCGAAACTGTGCAGGCGAGGGCAAGTGTAGTTATACCAGTAGAGGGGAATTGGGATATGCCTATGCGCAAATGCTCTTGAGCGACCGTCACAATGGCCAGACATATAACCTAGTAGGTCAGCCTATCACCCAAGGAGAGTTAGCAGCGTTGATCAATCAAGTGTATAAAACTGATCTTGTATATCATTCCGTTTCTGTAGAGGATTATGAGACAGAAAGGAAAGATGAGTTAGGGGAATTTATGGGTACCATAATAGCAGGTATCTACGAAGGAATCGCCATTGGCTCCAACGATGTGCCTTCTGACTATGAGAAAGCTGCTGGCAGAGTGCATAAGGCTCCACTAGAGATGGTTCAAGAAATCAAAAATGCTTGATGGAGGTTACAAATTATAGTAGCAGGATCGTTTGGATTCACTGGGTTTCAGCAGGGCTGATTTTTGCTTTGATTTATACAGGAATTAATATGGAGCATGGAGCGCATGATCTACAAAAGTTCAACTTGTATAGAATATCTCCACGCTTTAATGCTGCCTCAGCCCAAATTCGTCCAAATCCAAGAGAAGAGCCTGTGATGAACCAAACTTTGTTCTCTTTTTCATGATATTGATTTTATGATTAGAATATTACAAAAATCAATAACCATACTTGCCTTCTAGTAGACTATTTGAGGATATGTGTAGTCAAAATGAGGAAGTTGAAAGTCCGTGATGTTACTACCAAAAGGTAGCCAGGCTAGTGAATCACTTTTTGGTTGTGACGACTATTTGCTCATTTAGTTTTTTGTAGAGGATGTCAAAGTCCTTTTTCAATTGATCATACTCTTCGGGTTGGTAGATGTTCTTTTTGAATTCGAAGGTTGCATCTATTTTGACGAAGGTGTCGAACGCTTGTACGTTGTAGCTGAATGTCATCAGCTCATCATCAAACGAGGTGCTTTCTGGAAGGTGTTTGAACTTTGAGTTCTCATCACAGCCTATGGTACTGGTGTAGACTCTCTTTTTAGTGTAGACTAGGTCGACTGGGTATTTTCTTTTGAGCTTCACCAGTGGGTTTTGAGCGTACTCTATTTTGTTGAAGGGGACGAGGTATCTGTCTCCTTCGAAGCTATCGATAGGTCGTATTTTTTTATAGTTGACTAAGAATGGAGCCTCTAGCACATCGTCGTTGTTGACGGAGATGTCTCCGTTCAGCTCTTCATGCTCGAAGATTAGTGATGCGTTGAAGGCATCTGGGTCGTCTAGGTACTCTTGTCTTGCTTGCCAGGCATCATAGCCAGTTAGTTGTTCGCGGACAGACATGGTCGTTTCATTCCCACTGATTTTGAAGGTAGAGGCTTCTAATTTTTGCGAAGTAGCGAGCGGGCTAAGTCCAATCCATTCATGGCTGTCATCCTTGATGATGAAACCGTAATCGTTGAAGCATCGGGTGGGGAGGAGGTAGTAGGGGAGCAAAGGCTCTGTAGCGTCGAGAAGGAGGACACCGTTATCTACTGCTACCTCTGCGATGACGTAGTTGAACTTTTGGGTGATGGGGTATTGCGTATATATTTTGCCATGTCTTCTGGTACTGATGAGGATTGGGTTGGATTCTAGTCTTGCTGCGCGAAGCATGCCGATCAAGAAGAGGTTGAGGTCACTGTCATTTCCTGTTTTGCTGCTGATGAGCTCGCGAGGACGTTGTGTGGTGTATTTGCCATAGTAGTGATTCCATCGGAACTGATCTTTGATGTACTTCGTGATGATTTCAATCTTTTTAGTTCGGACTAGCCCGTTTAGGTTAAGTTCTGGAAGGATATTTTTGGCCGCATACCGCTCCGCACTATTAATGTATTTGCCAAAGGTGTCTTCTTTGTTGAAGTCATCTACCATGTCCTGCCATGTGGTCACGTATTCGGTAGATGCGCCTGTGAGCTGAGTTACTTTGGCGAGTTGAAACTCGATTTTTTGGATATAGTCTTCTCGTGATGTGATAAAATCATCGTCAGAAAAAGCTGCAACATCGCTGGATGAATATGTGTATACCATATCCCGATACTTTACTCCGCCAAAGCTGTTTTCTAGCCCTTTCTCTACGTAAGATTCCTTTTTCAATCCCTCGTTTTGTCCCTGAAAAAGCATGATGTATTCGTAGAATGGAGTCATTTTGACAGTGTACTCACTGTATAGTGCAGGTATGGTGGATTGAAACTCCCAGCTTTTAAGGTTCCATTTGAACGGAGAATTGATCTGATAGGTATATTCGATGATAGATCCTTTTTTGACTCCTGGGATGGCAAATTTCTTTTGATGCCATCGTTCGCTGAGTTGTTCATCAAAGATTTCCTCTTTTTCTAATTCACTGGTGGTTAGCTGTGCGTTTTCGTAGTTGTAGCTGACAGCCTTTATTTCGGAGACTTTTTCTGTTTTGTTGTAGCCATCTACATAGTAGGGGATGGAGACATTGGACCAGTCATCTATGGCAGATTCGTCGAGAATCTTGATGCGAGTGGTTCTGGTGAAGTATAAATCCAGTCCTCCATCACTGCTGATCTTAAAACAGGACTCTCCGAGATCAAATAAAATAACGGCCGCTGCGGTAGAGTCCTGTTCATAATATTCGAGATCGAATTCTGCTTGACTCAGTTTGCCATATCTCCTTTCGGGTGTTTGGCCAAATAGCGCTGATTGAAGGAGGATCAATAGGGACAATAGGAGTGAAAATCTAATCATGGTTTGAGCGTAATGGTGGTTTTTCTTTCTGCGTTTTTAATGGATTGCTGAAAGTCGTAAAAAGCCTCGTAGGGTTCGCCAACAGCGTAGGTAGCTCGTGGCATGGTTAGCTGACGCACACAAAGTATTTTTTGGTCTTCCAGATAAAAATCCAGAGAATATCGACCTGCTTGCGTGTCTATGAGAATGTTCTCTGGTTTATGGATTTGTGAAAATTGATTAGGATCAATGTTGAAAATGATCGAGTCGGTCACGTTTTTTGGTACTCGGATTCTTAGTTCACTCTGACGTTCGTCGGGATCGTCGAGTTTGATCAGTTGTGATTTAGGCAGGAATAGTACTTTGTTTGATCCATAGTTTTTGGTGAGGCCATAGATGGTTGCTTCTGCTGTCATTTCTATGATTGCTTCGTTTCGATCTTCGGCAGTGATGATATTCCACTGGTTAACTTCTGCTTTAGATATGGGAAAATCTTGTTTTATCCTTTTGTCGATTTGGGAGGAGCTGAGGTTTTTTTTAATCCCGTGGTAATACTCATAGTTTTCTCCACGATAGATTCCTCTAAATTTTGTAAGGTACTTGTCTCCGTTTAACGTGATGTCAATGCGACGGGTAGTGGCGATTTCATCTATCTCTAGTTTGGGAAGGTTGACGAGTTGGCTTTCTCCTTTTTTGACGAAAAGTCCTTTTCTATTCTGAGTAAAGCTTCCCAAATACCCGAAAGGTGCACTGTTGCTGGTGTTTTCTAACCAGACCGTATCTGATGCTAGAGGAACGCATAGGATGACGTGGTTGGATTGATGACTAGGAAAGCTGTCGATCATGGGGACAGGGTTATCTCCAGCGTAGACGAAGACGGGGTAAGAATCGATATCTATCGCCGCTAGAGTGCTCTGCATGTAGGTAGTGAGTGCTTTGCAGTCTCCATATTTGTTGGTAGAGACGTAGCTGGCAGGGTAGCTTTTTAGTCCTCCATACTCGATCCCTACATAGATGTAGCGGACCTGATCTTGAATGTGGTTGTAGAGCGTTTTGATTTTTTCATGGTCATCTTCTATTCCTTCGACCAACTTTCGAATAGCGATTTGGTCAGCAGTAGCCAGGTCACTACATCCCTGATTAAGCGCTAGGCTCCAGTCTCCATAGGTAGCCCAGCTTTCATAAGATCCAGGCTGGTCGTAGACGAACTGATCAGGCGTGATGATGATCTTGGGAGACAGTTCGTAGCGACTAGGGCCATGTGTTTCACTAGATAGTGCGGGGCAGTTTGGGGCAGTCCATTCATAGTAGGTTGGTCCATTGCTATGACGGATCAAGGTCGTGTCTGTCCTGAGAATGTTGATATTGAAGTTAGCGGGTTTGGTTAGGCTCAGTTGTGCAGCACGCGTGGGGACTTGGTAGCGGTAGTAGGGTGTCCATCGTGCGATCGATGTGTACTCGTCAAAATCTTGCGTATAGGACACGTGGATTTGGTAGGGGTATTGGTTGTGAATCAGTTGAAATTCTTTGACATAGTCATCTTCGTACCATGCGATTTGTGAAATACTATGTCGTTCAGTGATATCCTTCTTTTTTAGTTTTTTGATGATTTGTCCCTTACTGTCCAGTAGCTCAGCTTCTAGGGCTTCAATTTTATTGCCCTTGCTATAGGGGATTTCTATTTCAGAGATCCAATCCCCCTGCCTGTTGTTGACCTGAATGATAACTTCTTCGCGGTAGCTGATTTTGCCTGATTCCGCGATGGTGATCTGACTGTCGTAGCGTATGATTTCAGCGTCTGGTTGACGTGGAGTTCCTAACCAAATGCATAGCGTAAGGAGCGTGTATAACAAAGTGTAACTAGTTGGTATGTAAAATGAGTAGAATCAAAGTCCCACAGATTATCTCGCAATATATAAGTCATTAGGGATTATGTCAATTGAGACGTAACTATAGCTAGGGTTATTTTTTTAGATAGCATGAATTGTGCGTGTATTTCAGGAGTCATATAATCCCTTTTTCGAGGCAGGTGTTGATTAGTTCTGCGGAGGTTTTTACGTTCATTTTATGCATAATATTACGGCGGTGAGTTTTTACGGTATGCTCACTGATGTGGAGTGTATTGGCAATAGCCTTGCTGTTTTGCCCTTTGGCTAGACATTGGATGATTTCCTTTTCTCTCTCGGAGAGTTCAGGCATATCTGATTTGACGGAGCGCTTGCCTCGGAAATAGTCAAATATTTGATTGTTGATTTTGGGATGGAAATAATTTTTTCTTTGACTTGTTAGTGTGATTGCTTCTATGAGTTCGCTCTTGTGTGCATCTTTTAGGATATACCCTTGGGCACCTTTTTCCAATGCTCGTTTGATTTGTTTCATTGACTGATGCATGGTGAGCATCAGTATAGGTAGATCGTATCCCTTGGATAGGATTAGTTCCATGGTTGCTATGCCATCGATGACAGGCATGTCTATGTCCATCAAGATTAAATCGACCTCTGTAGCGTCAAGAATGGAGGGAATCTCGTGACCGTTTATTGTCTGACTAACCACTTCTATACCGTCACCAGATTTGAACATTGATTTCATGCCTTCGGCAAAGAGAGGGTGATCGTCGACTATCAGTACCTTTATCATAACTCTTCGATGTTTTCGTAGGATAGTGGTAAGTCTATGATGACAGTAGTGCCACTTATTGTATTGCTGTCAAATTTGATGTCACCTTGTTTGTCTGCCACCATTTTGTTAAGGGTTTCGACTCCAATACCACCACTTTTTGGTTTGTTTTTGGTATCAAACCCTCTGCCATTGTCTTGTACCATGATATTCATGATTTGTTCCTCCTCAAAGCAGGTCAGGAGTATACTGAGCTTGGTAGCGTGGGAGTGCTTGAGTACGTTACTGACTAACTCTTGAACGATTCGGTAGATCGTGATCTCTTCGTCTGCAGCGAGTGCATGTCCACACATGGATGCTGAAAATTCGACTTCCAAGTCTCCAGACTGGCGGAGGTGCTCCGAGAGTTCTTTTAGTGCGGAGACTAAGCCGAAGTTTTCGGAGATGCCCATATTGAGCGAATGCGACATATTACGGATATCGTTACAGGCTTGATCTACGAGTGTAGTCAAGGTGTAGTGATTAGGGATGCTTTCTTCCTCTATTCCGTTGATGTTGACTTTGATGGTAGCGAGTAGGCTACCGAAATGGTTGTGCAGTTCTTGAGCGAGGCGTTTACGCTCTTGGTCTTTGCCTTCTACCATGGACTGTAGTGCTTTGGTCTCTTGGGTGTTGAGGAGTTTTTTTATTTTTTCGTCATGCTGTTTGCGTTCATTGGCTGACATGAGGCGCGTGTTGTGCAATCGCTGACGAAAGTAGAGGATTAGAAGTATAGCTAGCGCGAGTAAAAACACGGCTATGATAATGTAGGTTCGGTTCATGAGTTGGCTTTTTTCTAAGATGGCAATTTCTTTTTCTTTCTGGTTTACCTCGAATTCTGTTCGTAGGTCTGCCATTTTCTTTGTGGTTTCAGTGTTTTCTATGCTGTCCTTGTAGGTTATGTATTGGGTTTGGTAGGTAAAGGCTTGAGTATAGTCTTGCTGCTCTTCGTAGAGTTGAGACAAGAGTAATGAGGCATCTCGGATTTGCTCCTTGAGGTCAAGTGCTTTGGCTATTTGGAGTGCTGCGTTGGTATGATTAATAGATGAAGTTATATCATTTCTCTCGGCATACAACCTACCGAGTTGATTGTGATAATCTGACATCCCAAATTGATCTCCGAGTGGCTCTAGCATGTCGATGGCTTTTAACAAGTCTCGTTCGGCAGTTTGGTCATCACCTTGTTGCCAATAGACTAAGGCACGGTTGCCTATTACGTAAGCCTTACCGATGGTTAGACCTGTAGTGTCAAACAGTGGCTCAGCCTCGTTATAGAGAGCTAGGGAAGAATCAAGGTAGTTCAGAGTATAGTAGCTGTATCCTGTATTGAGAAGGTTGATGGCTAATTTTTTGATATCACCATCTTTGCGCAAAATTTCGATCGCTTTTTTTTCATACAATAGAGAGTTCTTGAACTGACTGTTTGCAGTGTAGGTATTGGCGATTTCTAAATATGCCTCTGCTTGTAACTGCAGGTAGTGATTTTCTTTGGCTAATTCTGCACTTTTGATAAGTTGTTTTAGTGATTCTTTTAGGTTGCCTTTCATTCTATAGGCTACTCCCTGATACTGATATGCTTTAACAACGTAATTGGTCTGTTTATGGTCATGAGCAGATCGAAGTAGGCGTTTGGAATAGGTCAATACATCTTCTGGGGAGCTGCAAAGCTGGGAAAGATTACTAAGGATGATTAGTTTATTGGTTGAAGAAAGGGTATCGTCTTCTGTTAACAATATTTTTAGGCTATCGGCGGCTTCTAGGTTTTGGGCATAAATATTTGGTTTGATACTGAAAATAGCAATGGCGTAGACCATTGCTATTTTCAGTATGGTTTTACTTTTGAAGTAATCAATCACCTTGGCCAACTTTTAGTTTGGGGTCAATGCAAATCTCAAGAGAAGCTGGGTCTCCGTTGAGCTTATGATAATCAAGGATGATGTTTAAGCAAAATTCTACATTCTCTTTAAGAGGAAATTCATTTGTGATCTCCATTCCCAGACTTAACGGGTTATTGTCAACGATCTTAAAATAGGTGGGCAGAATAGGATGTGCTGCATTTTGGGGAGCTGAAATGGGGTTTGAAGACGCGAAATACAGGGAGTGAGTAGAGTAGAGTTGAAGAGGTAATATTGTGAAATATATGATTGATCCTGCTTTTACTTCTTGATTGTTTCCTATCGTGAAATTAGTAACCGAATTTCCCAATGACATAGAGCCAGGGCTAAAAATCATGGTGTGTTGTAAAGCTAGAGCGTTTAGGCTACTACTAGGGCTTTGTAAAGAAGGAGATCCAAGAAGGACGCTATTTGTGTCAACTTGAATGAAAATGTTTTTTGAAGATGTTCCCATTTCTTATATAATTTATCTCTTTTAATTGTATTGTACAATAATACAGGTTTTAACCATTGAGATGATACCCCAAAAGCGGTATTTCTTTCTGTTAATGAAGGAGTGCTTTGTATTAGGTATCACCACTTATGTGTCATCTCTTAATAGTGATTCTAATGATCAAAGGGAGAAAGGTGTTATTCTCGTATTCATGAGTTTGACGGGCTGATTCAGTTCAAACAGTTATGAGATCAATTTGGATTATGAAATGTCATTTCCTTTAAACTATTAAATATACTTATAGTGAAGCATTCTTATGAGCAGACACTTCTGCTAGCGGATACATTTTTAGGGAAGGAAACTCCTGCTTTTGTCCAGTATTTATTCACGTTTAGATAGGTACATTCCGTTGTTTGCTATAGCTAAGGTCTCTCATGATGAAATGGAGAAATATGGTGATGAGACAATATCAGATATGAATGCCGATTTCTTACAATTTATCCCTGCTGATATTTTCCAACTTGGCTTTAAATCGTCTTGTAAAGGATCCCATATGTGCCATTATACCCCAAAAAAGGTAGAGGAAAAGGACAATAAAATGGTGATACTGCATGCTACGATCTGTGAGATATGTCACAGACTGGCGGACACCGAAAAGCCTTAATAGAGTAGGTGGAAAATAAACCAAAAAACTATCTCAGTGTATAGTCGCAGGGGCAAATAAGTGCCTGATGTATGATCACTTGAGCTAGGGACCCCTCACATAAATATCTGATTAGGTGCTTTGATTTTGTCATATGCAGCGTGTCATGAAAACCAGCTACAGTAGTGTAGTACTGGTCGAATAACATATGAATGGCTAAAATATTTTTGATTCATCTGTGGGGTGTCGAATGAGGGGCGCTGAACAACATTGCCTGTTTAATCCATTTTTAACCAAGACCCAGCGATCACCTTTACTTCCGAATTTTAGCACTCCGACCTGCTATGTTTGGTATTGCACCATGAATTAATTTAAAGAAATACAATGACGTATTAGCAAGATAACTATGCCTTCGATATTTGTGATATAGGATAGGCTGCCGCTGGTGTCGCTCAAAATTTTGAGTAGACATGCAAACACTTGATTGCCCCGAACTAACGATCTACGAAGTACCTAATTCGGAGATCGACTCTGACCGTATGTTTATCCAGGAAGTAGCCCGGATCATAAAAAAGCACGCCAGAGAGACCAGATTTGATGTCAAAGTGCTGGCTGAGATAGTAGGCTATAGCCGTGCACAGCTGAGTCGAAAACTAACAGCTCTCATTGGGGTATCGCCAGGTAGGCAAATTCTAATGGTTCGCTTACATATGGCATCTGTATTGTTGCGTGAGGGAGATGCCTCTGTCAAGCAAGTAGCCTGGAACTGTGGGTTTGTTAGCTACCAGAGCTTTTGGAAAGCCTTCGGTACGCGCTATGGATGCTCCCCCTCAGCTTACCGAATGTGTAGGAATCCTTCCAAACAGGTATGCCCCTCGTGTGTCTCATGGGTTACGCCCCCATCTCCAGAACTGAGAAATTCTATGCTAGCCATAGCTAGAGGAAAGCCATGGCTATGTACGTTTTTAAAGTTACTACTAGATCACTTGGGAGACGAATCAGTCGTATTAGATGAGCTAGCCGCATCGCTAAATCTGAGCTCTTCCCAATTGATAAGGAATTTAAAATCTTGCTTAGGTATTACCCCCATTCGATTTTTACAACAGCTTCGAATTTTGTATGCGGCAGAGTTACTCGCCGATGAGACTGTATCGATAGCTACAGTTGCCTATAGAGCTAGTTTTTTTGATCAAGCTCATTTTTCTCATGCTTTCAAAGGGACATACCGTTGCTCGCCTTCGGTCTATAAGAAGCAGAAGCGCCAAGAAAATTTTTGCACTTGGCTAAAAAAAGAACTTATGCTACATGATGAGATGTGATTGCGGATTTGATACAAGTAAGGGCTTGAGTTATTGATCAACTTTGATTTGTCTTTAAAACGAAGAGAACTATAAAATCTAAAACCTAGACATATGATCAGAGCAGGCCCTACTTAATTGAGCATTGATTTTAAATCATTGAAGCAAATACTCGAGAGAAATCAGTACAATAATAAATTATATCACCTAAAACTAAATGAGATGAAGTATTCATTAAATTTTAAAAACAATTCTTCCCAAAAGGGAAATGTATGTATCTATCAGACAGACCCAGATTTGGGCGTACATGATGTCATGTCATTGGCTTGGTTTGCAAAGTCAGCCTATCCTACGACAAATATTTTATTCCAGTGGCAAATTGATTACTGCTACACTTGGTCTAGACAGGGAATTCTAAAACCTGGGATAGTATATGAAGCGGCACAAACGTGGGTGGCAGACCTTACCAATAAGAATGCCATAGATTTCATAAAGGACACTTCATTGGATGCCTATTCGTTTGAAAATCAAACAGCAGGTTCTGAAGATGGCAGTTTGTACATCAATGAAAAAAGGAATGTAGGTGCCAACGAATGTTCGGTAGGAATCGGGATGTCTGGTAATGGGACTTTCGTAGTAAACTCACAACCGAATATGCAACTACAGTTTACTCCTCATCCAAAGTATTGGATCACATTCGGAACTTTTACTCAAGGAGAGGTTTTGGATCTTGAGAAGATCACTGCTACAGCTCAGGAGATTGCATTTCCTGTCAACCAGTACAACCTAGAGGTCACACTCAACGAGGATAATACTTGGACTGTAGGATAATCATCTGATGTTCTTTTGAAATAATTTGGCAGTGCTCATTGTAACTATTGAGTACTGTCATCTACCTACCTCTCCTTTCTCAATCCATGTTTTGATCTACTGGTGCAACTATGTAGCGGTTAGCTTCTTGTCATTTTTTAGACACTGTGATAGATCATTTAATTATGGATGTAGGGGGATCAATCTAAACGATTAATTAAGATGGAAAATTACACTACGTATGTTCAAGAAACGTTACGCGCTATGCAGCAGTTGAACTTGGTCTACAATTATAATTTTTTGTATTTCAGCAACTATGTTTCGCCCGCAGAATATGGGCATCCAGATGGATGGGTGTTTGTAGGTGAAGGCTCGGTGGGTCTTTATACCAGTAATAATTGTTGCAGGCTTGCTACTGAAGCTAGTGGGCAGGCTGTGTTGAGTCAGGCACTACACGAATTTCCTAGATGGCAGGAGTTATTGCGTAGCGAGACCGTTACGGCCAAAGCACATGTGCACCTAGAAACAGAAGCTGCTGTCAGTCTTTCTCTATCAGATGGTATCGTTACCAAAGAAAGCAGTACGAATGCTGCGGGAGACTATGAGTTGGAAGTGCAGTTAGCTGTTGGTGCCGCCGCAACTGGGCTAATACTGAAAATAGAATGCAGTACGCCAAATGTAGTTGTTGATATCAGCAAAGTGTACGCGAATATCGGTTCTATTGCTTTGAGTAATCTCGCTTGTATGGTAAATGGGGTGATCGGAGAACGAAAGCAATATATTGCCACAGAGAACCCTCCTGCACAGGAGCTATCGCTTTGTCAATCTGCCGAAGAATTAGGTATAGGCTATTCACGTTTGGACTCAGTGCTCAACCATAGATACGGTAAGGGGGAAAATAGGTCATTGTTGCCAGACATGAGGGGTTACTTTAGCCGTGCATGGAATCATGGCGCTAGTATCGATCCAGACGCTAACCAAAGACAGAAATGGGGAGCGTCTAATGTCAGCGGAGACCATGTAGGGACATTGGAATTAGAGGAATTTAAGGAGCATAATCACTCCATAGCTTTCTCGGAGATTGCTACCCCTGTGGGACAGGCATCTGTCAACTTGGTAGGGAAGGGTAAAACGTCTACAACCATGACCGGGGGCAATGAAACTAGACCTTCTAATATCTCCGAACTCTATACTATTAAATGGGCATGACGCCTCTCTGATCATGAGAGGTTGATTCATCCCGATACTTAATCTATTAACAAACTTAAAATTTAAAATCATGAAAAGTATATTTTCAACAGTAGTAGTATGTCTACTGCTCACGGGCACCTATGCTCAACCACCTGAGTCATATTATGACAATACTGTAGGTGAGTCAGGCTATCAATTGAAAACGACCCTTTACAATATCATTAAGGGGCACAAGAAGAAGACCTATGATGAACTATGGGGATTTTTTGATTTGACCGATATGAAAGGGGATACGCTCTGGGATATGTATTCATTCCCTCCTCTAGTTGGTAAGCCCAATCCTTATTACTATGGATACCAGGTCACACAATGTGGGACATATAAAATGGAAGGAGACTGTTACAACAGGGAACATTCGTTTCCAGCAAGTTGGTTTGGCGCAACAAAAAATAAGAAACCTAAACCGATGTACACAGATTTGTTTCATATCTATCCAACTGACGGTTATGTCAATAGCAAACGGAGCAATTACCCGTTTGGTAATGCAGACAAAACCGAGTTATACGCTTCACAAAATGGTAGTAAACTAGGCTATTCATCGACGAATAAAGAGCTAGGGAAGGATATCATCGTATTCGAACCTATAGATGAATACAAGGGAGATTTTGCGAGAACGTACTTTTATATGGCTACTCGCTATCAGGATAAAATAGCAAGTTGGAATACCAATAGTTTATATGCAGGACAAGTTTTGGATGGAACGGACACTACGGTTTATCAGCAGTGGTATTTAGATCTTTTGCTCGGCTGGCATAAAAAAGATCCTGTCAGCCAAAAGGAGGTAGATCGAAACAATGCCGTCTATTTGATACAAAACAATAGAAACCCATTTATAGACTCTGCCAATTTTGTGCAGCGAATTTGGGGTAATTAAGCACAATTTTTTTGATCAGCTATATTGGTAGAGAGAAGCGGTATGTATACAGATACCCTTCTCTCTTTTCGATACTTCTCATAGTCACCCATACCACATTAGTGTGAGTCAGTACCCCAGATGCGGTGTATGTGATTATCCCTATCACGGGGGATAAAATAGCGTGTGCTAATGATCAACTTTGATATGTCTTTAAAACGATGCGCATCAAAAAAGAGGCAAAGGCGAAACCCGAAAAGCCTATTGGCAAACAGAGTAGGGGACTAAAAAATAATATTGCTATGAATAATATAATTAATGTTCAGATCACGATCGATACTGACGCAATCATCAGAGATTTTTCAACACCAAGTCAAGATCCTAATGCTCCTACTGGTATTGGTCACCAATACGAGTTTATGGTGGTCACGGATGGAGCCTCTATCTCTGGTCAAGGAGGAGCGGATTTGAATTTTAGAGCTCAGGTCGGTGACAATGTTCGTTTTCATGGAACATCTGCCTCTGATAATTTTGAGAATGCAATTTTAGTGTACGGGATCAAGAGGTTTGGAGGAGATCAAGTCTTTAGCCCTTTCATGAGTTTTACCTATACCAAGAATGGGGTCAGCCCTTCGGGTTTTGACGTATTGCCCGCACATATAGGGTCAGAACAGTTTTGGTTCTATGAAGGACGTGTGATTACTGCAGGTGTTGAGAATTTTCAGGTTGTTTTTGCTCTCTACACTAGAGGAGCTTCTGGAGAGCCAGAAGTCTACGGTTATTTTCAGTGGGATCCTACAGTGACAGTAGAAGGATAATTTCTAGTGTTTTGATCAATAGAGAAAACCACCAAAAAGAAGTTTTGGTGGTTTTCTCGCTTTTAACAGAAAGTCAATTCAATTTTTAAACATAAAACAATACAATGAGTACGATCGATAATAATACAAAACTATCAGTAACAAACAATACTGACGAAGCAGTGGAAGTATATGTGACTTTTGCAGCCGAAAATAGCGAAAACAAATGCTGTCCGAGTCCAGTTGCCGTAGGGCAGTTTGGGTTTCTTACTAAAGTAAATGATTTGAGAGGGAAGTTTACTTTAGGAGCAAATCAAACACAATTGTTTGATGCAGAGGGCCGGTGTTTTAGTGGAAACATTGGCTTCTATATTCCTCCACAGTGTCCAGTGGCTGGTGCTGATTTTCATCATGGCAAAACAGGGACGAGTATCGCCGAGTTTACGCTCAATCCTAGTTCACCATGTGCCGAAGCATTTGATATCAGTTGTGTCAATGGTGTCAATTGTTTTATAGAGGTGAAAGTAGAAAAAGGGTTAGGTTGGAGCTATGGTCCAGAGAGTACACCTATCACTAGAATATACAACAGGGGGTTGCAGGAGAATGAAGGCAACCCAGGGGTCTACCCTGTTAACTGTACTGATTGTGTTCGATTGGTAGGGGATGCTCCCTGTCCGACATTGCCAATCGGGCCTGCACAGTCAGAGAGAATCTGTAATGTGCAGCGCTCCGAAAGAGGAGGAGTCGTACAAGTCATCTTGAATACTCCTGTACCAGCGTAACTGTTCGCATCATGCAAGTCGTCCTTTTCAAATCAGAAATGCCCCAGCGAGTATTTCTGATTTGAAAAGGACGACTTTTTTATACTGACTTGAAAAAATACCTCGATTGGGGTATGCAGTTGTTTACCTATTATACCTGATGTATACGATGACTAGACTTGTCACTTTTGAAAAATAATCTATCACTAGATAGAGCGAAATGCTTTTTGTCAAAAGGGTATAAGAGAGTTTAAAGGAAAATAAATAAAGTGATGAAAATTAAAAATCTTAAACGACTAGGTCTGGTGTCCATAGTTTTGATGGTGGTCTCTCAGGGCTGTATGATCAATGATAAGACAGGTGAAATTGTAACGGGTGTCACTCCTCAAGCTTTGCCAGAAACTGTTTCAGGGTTTAATTTCCCTGAAGACTCCCTGACTATCTATCAGTGGCTGAGCAATAGAGATACAGAAAGTATTACCAAACATGCATGGGGTATTTGGGCAGGCCTAACGGCTAATTCCGATCAGGTGTACAACCTATCAGACACGTTGCTCATATATGAGACATGGCTAGGGGTGTCAGATATTGCCTCTCAATGTGCTAATGGAGATACATTGGGTGGATGTGTTAATGCTAAGTTCACTAGAGAGAAATTAGATTTCCCGAACCAGTTGACGCATAATTTTGGTTCGAGCGTGACTTCTACCATTCAGGATAATCCAGGCTTTTATGTGTCAGTTTCTTATGACCCGAATGCGGCATGTTTTGCTACTAAAAATTTGATACTGAACCAGTCGAGCGTTACTAAAAAGCTAGTGAAGGATAGTATTGGTAAAATCCCTCCCTTCCCTAACAATAGTGTGACTATCAAACCGACGTATTTCATTGGACAGGTGAGTGACGATTTTATTCGAATTCCTGCTTGGCACGGTGAACCAGAAAATAGGGGACAAGTGTATGGCCCGTCTGCATGGAATGCTTATATTTTCGTAGATGTCAATAACCTACAGACACCTGGAAAAGTAGCTGTTCCAGTAGACAGTACTGTGACGTCCCCTCCAGCTAGTGCGATCGTTAATTTGAACGAATTTATTCATTACAGTCTAGATACGGATGCGGCGACTTATATGAACAAGCAACAACTGGGACAAACGGGAGATAAGATTAAATCAGGAGATTTGGCAATACTGATATGTATGCATGTGGGGACGAAAGAAGTTAGCAACTGGACGTGGCAGACATTTTTTTGGGCCACAGACCCGAGTATTCCAGATTTTCCGAGTTCTGCTTGGGAGGCCGGTTTACGGCCAGAGGGACTTAATGGAGCTGCTGCTCACTATGCTGTGTCTACTGCCTATGCCATGGTGTGGCCAAATCAGCCTATTACCAACGGGACAAATGAAGGTGTAGAACCGATTATTGGATATAATCCTTATTTGGAGGCTGGTCTTTCAGCTCCTTTTGGTGATGTGAATAAGCTGGATTCTTCTTATCAATACGGGATGCAGACCAACTGTATGAGCTGTCATGCAATGGCAACCGCCAATGCAAGTAACGGTAAATCGTTGAAATATACAGCAGATCAATATGTGGACATGAGCGACAGTATCTTTTATGATTGGGTGCAATTAGATTTTGCATGGTCTATTCAAAGCAATATCAATGAAACAAAATAGAGGTTGAGTGATTGTATTTGATCTTTTAATAAAGAGACAGGGATAGGTTGACTAAGTGAAGGCCCATTATGGGCTTTTGCTTAGTTTTTTTGTGTTAAAACACTGTTCAGAAATGTAAAGCATTTGTTCTAATAGAATGAATGCTTTTTTCATGTCAGTACCCCAAAAGAGGTATTGGACTGTATACTCCTTTCTCCTGACGGATTGAATCCGAAAAACCGACATTTTTGAGTGATTATTATGCAATGCTGTGGCAGGTCTAGAACTGTCGCTAAGGGACTACTCAAAATAGAACATGAAGAGTTAGGGCTGTTGAATTTTGATCACAACAACATGGTTAATTAGTTTTTTGTAAAGGCTCGTTGTGAGTTTTTGCAAAAAACTAAGTTGTCAACTTATTCATTCAATAAAGTATAAAAAATGAAACAGTTTAAATTTTACATAGCAGTCATGTGCTTGGTCGCATTGGGGAGTGTGACTTTGAAAGCGCAAGAGGCCGTGTCCTCCAGTGGGGGGGATGGTCTATCGCCAGACGGGGCAGTTAGCTTTACTATTGGTCAGATGGCATACACTAATTATTCTGGTCAAGACGGAGCGGTGAGTGCTGGAGTTCAGCAAACTTATGAGATCACGGTAGTGACAGGGATAGAACGTGAGGAGATTCAGCTGGATTTGGTAGCGTATCCTAATCCTACTACAGATTTTTTGCATCTGAAAATAGATGGGGGAAATAGCGGGGAGTTGTCTTATCAGCTGTACAATCTGCAAGGGCAAATAGTGTCTAAGAATCAGTTAAACAATGACCGAGCAGTTATCGATATGAAAGACCTACCAAGGTCCGCATACTTCTTGAAAGTGCTAGGAGATAGGCAGGTGTTAAAGACGTTTAAAATCATCAAGAACTAAATGTCAAAAGCTTGAATTAAAGAAAATGAATTTAGTATTAGAAATTAATCAAATGAAAAAAACATACACAATAATAGCATTGGCTATACTGACGGTTACTGGTTTTTTGACAGAAAAAACATCTGCGCAAGCACCAGAGAAAATGAGCTACCAAGCGGTAGTACGAGATGCTAACAATGCCCTCGTATCAAATCAAGAAATAGGAATGCAAATTAGTATTCTAGAGGGCAGTATTGAAGGTAGTACTGTTTATATGGAGACACAGGTGCCTACCAGTAATGCTGGAGGCCTGATCACTTTGGAGATTGGTTCGGGATCCGTCATTAGTGGGGATTTTACATCGATCGATTGGTCTACAGGTAGTTTTTTTATCAAGACAGAGATTGATCTAAATGGCGGTACAGATTATACCATCACTGGGACAAGTCAACTCATGAGTGTGCCCTATGCCCTGTATGCTAAAACGGCTGGAAATGCATTTAGCGGTGATTTTGATGACCTTACGAATAAACCACAAGGTTTAGGAGAAAAGTTGACCGAAGTAGAGGTAGATGATTTTGTGGCGAATAATGGCTACTTGACCGCAGAAGTGGATGGATCTACAACCAATGAGATTCAGGATTTACAATTAGAAGGGAATAATTTGACGATTACTAGCAATGGTAGTGCCACGACGATAGACTTGAGTCCCTATTTAGATAATACTGATACTCAGCTGACTGAAGCAGAGGTGGATGCCTACGCGGGTAACAATGGTTACTTGACCTCTTTCACTGAAGTGGATGGATCTGTAACGAATGAAATTGAATTGCCAGCGCAAGCTGATCAGGCGGGTAAAGTCCTTAGTACAGACGGTACTTCTCCTGTATGGGTGTCTAATGTCAGTACACAGTTGACCGAGGCTGAGGTGGATGCTTATGCGGGTAACAACGGCTACTTGACCGCAGAAGTAGATGGTTCAGTGACGAATGAGATTCAGGATTTACAATTGTCAGGCAATAATCTAACGATTACCAACAATGGTAGTGCGACGACTATTGATTTGAGTCCTTATATGGATGATACAGATACGCAACTATCAGAAACAGAAGTAGATAATTTTGTAGCCAATAACGGCTATTTAACCTCATTTGCAGAAGTAGATGGCTCAGTGACGAATGAGATTCAGGATTTACAATTGTCAGGCAATAATCTAACGATTACCAACAATGGTAGTGCGACGACAATTGATTTGAGTCCTTATATGGATGATACAGATACGCAACTGTCAGAAACAGAAGTAGATAATTATGTAGCCAATAATGGCTACATAACCGCAGAAGTAGATGGTTCAGTGACGAATGAGATTCAGGATTTACAATTGTCAGGCAATAATCTAACGATTACCAACAATGGTAGTGCGACGACTATTGATTTGAGTCCTTATATGGATGATACAGATACGCAACTATCAGAAACAGAAGTAGATAATTTTGTAGCCAATAACGGCTATTTAACCTCATTTGCAGAAGTAGATGGCTCAGTGACGAATGAGATTCAAGATTTACAATTGTCGGGCAATAATTTAACGATTACCAACAATGGTACTGCTACTACTATTGATTTGAGTCCTTATCTCGATGATACAGACACCAAGCTTACAGAAACAGAAGTAGATGCCTTTGTGGCCAATAATGGCTACATAACCGCAGAAATAGATGGCTCAGTGACGAATGAGATCCAAGATTTACAATTGTCGGGCAATAATTTAACGATTACCAACAATGGTACTGCTACTACTATTGATTTGAGTCCTTATCTGGATGATACCGACACCAAGCTTACAGAAACAGAAGTAGATAATTTTGTAGCCAATAATGGCTACCTGACCTCATTTGTAGAAGTAGACGGTTCTGTTACCAATGAAATTGAATTGCCTTCACAGGCTGGTCAAGCGGGGAAATACCTTACCTCAAATGGATCGGGTGCAGTATGGAGCGATCTTTCAATAAGCCCATCTGTTAGAACAGTTAGTGCGAATGTTACACTAACCTCTACGGATGAGAGGGTTATCGTCACTGAAAGCATTACAGTCACGCTACCCGCTACTCCAATAGATGGACAGTTATTGACTTTAGCTGCTACCAATGTCACTGCAACGATCAACGGGAATGGTAGGACTATCTATATAGCGTCTAATTCAGCACCCAGCTTTACCTTTTCAGATACAAGTACCAATATGTACATAATGATCTATAGCTCTACGCAAAACGCTTGGATAGCCACCTATTAATTAGATTAAAACAAAATAACGATGAGTGATTTTATAGGACAGATAAAAATGTATGCTGGCAGAGTAATTCCACGTGAATGGCTAGCCTGTGAAGGACAGATTTTGCCAGTGACGCAGTATGAGGCTTTATTTAGTTTGATAGGCAATGATTTTGGAGGTAATTATAGTGAAGGTACTTTTGCGTTGCCTGATTTGAGAGGTAGAGTGCCGATAGGGGCAGGGACTGGCCCGGGGCTTAGCCAGAGAGTTCAGGGTAGTCGTAGTGGGGTGGAAGATGTTGCTTTAAACCAAACCCAGATCCCATCTCATAGTCACGTAATAAGTAGTACTTCTACGACACAGAATAATTTGACAGTGGTAGGGGCTGTTACTATCAAATGTTCAAACAAAGCTGGAGACACGGGAGATCCCAGCAATGCGTTTCCTGCTAAGACTAAGGATCTCAATGGGGATGATATATATACCTCGGATGTGTCTGACGCTACATCTACTATGAATAGTGCGGTCTTGGATATAGAGGCAGACGTGCATGGAGATATAGCGGTGAGTACTGATAGTACGTGTGGTATGACTGGAGGACAAAGAACCCACACAAATATGCAACCTTGGTTATGTGTCAGGTTTATCATCAAATACGACGGTGTTTTTCCCCAAGAAGGTTGATATTTGAGCTCACGAGTTACCTCTACAGAGGTAACTCGTGTTTTTGCCAGCCTATAGTTGGAGTCCGCATACGGTGTTTAAATAGTGATGAGAGGGGGGCAAATGAGGGATTTAAAACCAAGTAGGTTAGCCAAGCTACCGTTTTAAAAAGCTAGCCTTACAATAGTGTCCATGTTGCCTTAGCATTAGCTTGATGTAAGGTAATGTTTGGGTGTTTGTTCCTAAAGATGGGGTAAATGCAAACTTGCCATTTATATCAATGTCATTTTCTAGCTACCAATGAAAAGTCCCTAGCTGTTGGGAGGCAATAATACCAAATATCTGATGTCTTCCTCTAAATCTTAGAGCATTTGCCAAATACTAACAAATGTTGCCCAGATTAGAGTTTTTAAAGGAACGACTATTTAATCCCCGGTAGACTCCACTCATACTTCACCGCGAGGAGACGAATCACCATAATCATGAGGATAGGGATGATGAGAGTAAGGTATGAAGGAATGTTAAATTGTAACAAAACTACATATAAGACAACTCCAGCTAGACAGGCAGTCGCGTAGATTTCTTTACGAAAAATCAAAGGCACACGACCGATCAATACATCCCTGAGTACTCCACCGAAGACAGCAGAGACGACGCCCATCATAATGGCAATGATCATGTGCATATCTAGTCCTAATGTTTTTTCAGTTCCCAGTACTGCAAATAGTCCAATTCCTATCGTATCAAATAGAAACATCGTACGACGTAGCGAGGCGATCCATCTTTTGAAAAGGTAGCTGAGTGTGACCGCCACCAATACGGCGTAGAGGTAGTTAGGGTCTGCTACCCAGCCGATAGGGTGATAATCAAGCAGAAGATCACGTATCGTACCTCCTCCCAGTGCTGTGATGAAAGCGATGACTACTGAGCCAAATGCATCCATTTTGTAATCTGAGGCGGTGAGTGCTCCTGATATGGCGAATACAACGATTCCGGCTAGGTTGAGTATGTAGATGAATTCCATGGACGTTAAAAATTGGGCGCGAATATGGTGTTTTTGTTTTAATCTACGACTAGAGTTGTGGATTATTTTATAGCAGACTTTAACTTCTCTGACTCAACGATATAGGGAGCATTGATGATCAGTGTTGTCCCCTGTACACCGAGCTGCGTATCTAGTGTTATTTCGCCATGGATGAGATTGCTACGGGAGGTGATGTTTTTCCATCCATTGCCCGACCCTTGTCTTAGCTTGGTTTGGTCAAACCCTGCTCCATTGTCTTCGATGAGCAGGGTGATCTCTTCTTCGTCTCGTGTCAAACTCAATGTTGCTTTTTGCGCATCTGAGTATTTGAGTAGGTTGTTGATCCACTCTTGTATGATACGGTAGAGTGATATCTCTTGGAGGTCTGTCAGACGACCCTCCATACCGAAGGTGTCCAGTTCGATGTGGATTTTTTGAGTCTGGTTGACGCGCAGGACGAATTCTTGCGTGGCTGCAGCAACACCTTGTTGAATCAAGGTCTCGGGCATCAGATTAAAACAGATGGATTTTAACTCCTGATACATGTCATCAAGGACTGCACTGGAGGCTTGGTACACTTCTTCGCGGTTGGCTTGGTTCTTCTCTAAGCTAGCGAGGTTCAGGTTGAGCAAAGAGATCATCTGTCCAAAGCCATCGTGGAGGTCTCGTGCAAAACGTTTGCGCTCGGACTCTTGAGAGGATAGCGCTGCAGCGAGTTGAGATTCTTTGGCGAGCGTTTTTTGTCTCTCTAGCTCGTTACTTTGCTTGAGCAGAATTTTTTTGCGTTGTAGTAGGCCGATGACAACAATCAGAATCAGTATCCCGATCATCCCAGCAAAGATCAACTGATTGATTTTTAGTTCTGCAGCTTGGGTATCAAGTAGTGCTTGCTGTAGTGCGATTTGCTGTTCTTTCTTTTCGGTTTCGTATTTGGTCTGCACATCTACCAAGGACTGCTGTTTTTGTTGGTTGAAAACCGAGTCGTTGGAGGCTTGGTACATGACCTGGTATTTGTAGGCTTTTGGGTAGTCCCCGAGTTTTGCGGCAGTACTAGCGATATCTCTTTGGATCAGTAGTGCTAGGTCTTGATGTCCTGCATCTAAGCTGTAGGGTAATGCTTGTTCGAAGAGGTTTTGTGCCTTTCTCAGTTGGTTGCGTTGCGCTTCCATAGTGCCTTGGTTGTAGTAGATTTCTCCCAGACCTTTGGTGTATTGGGTTTCTTCGGTGATAGCGATGGCTTTGTTGTAATAGTAATTGGCCGAATCGTAGTTGTTCCTTTTCTTGAAGACATTGGCGATGGTGACATAGGTCGCCCCGAGCCCAGGTTTGTTTTTTATCTCCATAAAGAGGGGGATGGTTTTATGACCATAGTAGAGGCTGCTGTCGTATTTTTCCAAATAGGTGTAGACAGTAGTCAAAAAATTGTATGCATTGGCCAAGCTCTCTACATCCTGCGACTGCAGCGCGAGTTCGAGTGTTCGCATAAAGTATGGTAGTGCTTTTTCGTGATCCCCGTTGAGGGAGTGTACTTTGGCGACCTCCCCTATGGCACGTCCCACCATGTTGCTGTCCCGTTGATGTTCGAAGGTACGAAGAGCACCTAGACTGTAGCTGAGTGCAGAGTCGAACCGCCCCGTGTTTGTGAAAATCATGGCAGCATTGAGTTGGCTTTTGGCAGCACTGAGGGAGTCTCTTATTATGAGATAGGCTGCCATGGACTGGGTATAGTAATAAAGTGCCGAATCTTTGTTGGTGGCAAAGTGATAGTATACTCCTTTCATTTTTAGGCCATAGGCACTAGCCTTTGGGTAGCCATGCTGCTGCCCCATGCTAATGAGCGAGTCAGAGTAGATTAGATTGCTATCTGGATGTGTATAGTAGTATTGTTTGGCCTTAGCAGCATATCGCTCGTAGAGCAGGGAGTCATCGGTGCTTTGGCTGTGAATATTGAAAGAAAAAAGGGTGGTCAAAACCCCAAAGAGTAAGTAGGGCTTCATAAGCTTAGGAGTATTCATGAGGTTAAATTAACGCATAGGCTGGGAATAAATCAATCTTCAGGAATTCATTGTTTGATTAGCCCAACGATCACTATTGCAAAACCAGCGAGGATATGAATAGCAATAAGTCCCACAATAAAATTGAGCCCTTCATCTTTGTGTTTTGCATGATAGGTAGAGAACATGTCTATTTGAGCATTGACATCTTTGGGAAAGACCAGTACTGACTTCCAACGAATGTATAGTCCTAGATAGTCGAGTGGGTATATATCACGTTCCATTCCTAGTTGGTAAACACTTCCAAAAATTCAAATTTCTCTCCATCAAAGAATCCCATGTCGCTCATCTTGGCTTTAGGGATTACGAGTAGCGCCATGAATGACAGGGTCATGAAGGGTGAGTTGAGCGGTGAACCGAGCGACTTAGCAAAGGCATCTATCGTAGAGTACATTTTGGACACACGATAGCCCTCACGATCCGACATGATTCCAGCCACTGGTAGTTCTAGTAGCATTTCTTTTTTGCCTTTGACTGCAGATACGCCCCCTTGTGCAGCGATGATCAGGTTGACGGCACGACAGAGGGACTCGTCATCTACGCCTACTGCGATGATGTTGTGAGAGTCGTGACCTACCGAGGAGGCAATGGCCCCTGACTGTAGCCCGATATTTTTGATATAACCAATGGATGGAGCTGTGTTTTGATAACGGTTGATGACGGCAACCTTAAGTATGTCTTCGTCGGTATTGGTTTGTCGAGGATTGTCGATCAGCTGGCTGTCGAACTGTAGGAGATTGGTGATGAGCTGTCCATCTAGTGCTTCCATGACTTGCACCTTGCTACCAGTGATGGTGACTTTGAAATCTTCTGGTGTTTTCGGTTCACAATCAAAATTATTGATCACTTCGATGGGGATAGATTTGATTTTGGTTTTGCCTTGTTTGGCCATTAATTGTCCATCGATCCAGGTCTCTTGGATGTTGAAATCTTCGGGATTATCAATGATAATGAAATCTGCAGGGTCTCCTTTTTGTAGAAGGCCTACTTTCATGCCATAGTGTTGGACGGGATTGATGCATGCTGCTTGTAGGATTTTGAATAGGTCGATTCCTTTGGCTAGCGCACGTTTGACGAGCAGGTTGATGTGACCTTCCTCGAGGTTGTCTGGATGTTTGTCATCCGAACAAAACATCATGCTGGCGTAGTGTTCGTCTAGCAATGGTATCAATGCTTCGAAGTTTTTCGCTGCGCTACCTTCTCGGATCATGATTTTCATGCCGCTGTTTAGTTTGTCGAGCGCCTCTTCGGCAGTGAAGCATTCGTGATCGGTGGAGATACCTGCGCCAGCATACTGCTGGGCTTGTTCGCCTTTCAGTCCGGGAGCATGTCCATCTACAGGTTTACCTAGTTTTTTGGCAATGGCGAGTTTTTCATAAACGGTTTTGTCATGATAGAGTACGCCTGGCCAGTTCATCATCTCAGCGAGGTAGACGATTTCTTTTTTGCGCAGGAGGTATTCTACATCCGCGGTGTTGATCTCTGCACCCGCTGTCTCGAATGGCGTAGCAGGCACGCAGGAGGGAGCGCCAAAATAAAACTTGAAATTGACCGTATTGCCATTGGCGATCATGTACTCGACTCCTTTCACACCCAGCACATTGCCAATCTCATGGGGGTCAGAGATCGTACCGACTGTGCCATGTACCACCGCCATGCGCGCAAACTCCGAGGGGACGAGCATCGAGCTCTCCACATGAACATGCGCATCGACGAATCCTGGTAAGATGTACTGGTCGGTAGCCAGATCTGTTTTTTCTATTTTTTTGATGATGCCGTTATTGATTTCTATGCGAGCGGGATAAATTTCTTTTCGGGCTATGTCTATGAGTTGTCCTGATATGATAGTCATGATGATCGTGTTGTCAGAGTAGGCAAAGTACTAAGAGTGGCAAAATATTCATACAGCTGGTAGGTAAAATAAACGGCTTGTATATTTTTGCGGCGTGAAAATCAATTATCTGACAAAATCTGCCATCGATCAATTTATTGATTCGTCTCTCAAAGAGGACATAGGCGACGGTGATCATAGTACCTTGTCGGCGATTCCCGCCGAGCTAGAGCAAGAGGCGCAGTTGCTGATCAAGGGGGATGGCGTTATTGCAGGTTTAGCACTGGCCGAACAGATTTTTCATCGGTTCGATGATAGGCTAGATGTTCAACTGCTCAAGCAGGATGGCGATCAGGTAGTAGAGGGGGATGTAGGACTCATCGTCCGTGGTAGTGCACGATCGATATTGTCCACGGAGCGTCTTGTACTCAACTGTATGCAGCGCATGAGTGGTATCGCTACTTACACACGCAAGCTGACGGATATGATCAAGCATACGGATACCAAACTACTCGATACACGCAAGACGGCACCTAATTTTCGCCTCTGCGAGAAATGGGCGGTCAAGATCGGTGGAGCGGAGAATCATAGGTTTGGACTCTACGATATGGTGATGCTCAAGGACAATCACAACGATTATGCCGGTGGGATCACCAAAGCAGTGACAGCTACTAAAGCGTATCTGAGAGCTAATAATAAGGACTTGCGCATAGAAGTAGAAACGCGCAACATTAATGAGGTGCGTGAGGCATTAGAAGTAGGCGGTGTAGATGTTATCATGTTAGATAATATGTTGCCGTCTATGATGGTTGAGGCAGTGGAGATTATCGCGGGACAGTGTCAGATCGAGGCGTCTGGTGGGATTACCGAAAAAAACATTAAAGAAATAGCTGAAACGGGCGTAGACTACATTTCTGTAGGCGCATTGACGCATTCGTATGACAGTTTGGATATAAGTTTGAAGGCAGTAAAAAAGAAATAATGATAGTAAAGACAAAAAAATACCAATTGGCTAATGGCACTTTTATCAAGTTAGCCTTTGGTAATTTGATCAAAGAGCAGTGGTGGGTTGCGCTCATTTATCTAGCCATCTGTGGCGGGTATCTATGGATCCCTAATATGTGGTGGATCATTGGTGCATCGATAGCATTGGTGCTTTATGGGCTGTTTTGGTTGATTCAGTTCGCAGGGATTTCTCAGTTAGAGCAGGGTAAGTTCATGTTCGAAAAACTCAGTTACGAAATTACCAGTCAGCAGATTTTGATTAAACTCAATAGCAAACAAGGTATGCCTCTCAAATGGGAGAGTATCAAAAAAGCAGTAGTGACGAAGGATCATTTCCTTCTTGTGATGAGCAAAGCACAGATGATACACTTGCCTTATCGCATTTTTAATTCTCAGAATGAAATCAAATTCATAGAGACGATCATGAAGCGCAAGAGCTTGATTAAGGAGTAGTATCTAAGTATACCATCAAGTAAAACGGCTGTTTCAATAGTATTTGAAACAGCCGTTTTACTTTTTAGAGGAAGTGGCAGATTGATAGGTGTATCAAACTGCCACGGGATATATCCCTATTGATAGTAGGGATGTCTCTTCTCAGATGGTTTTGGCTAGTTTTATTTTTAGTAAAAGTAGAATTAGTGAGCCAATGGCCAAAAAAAACCGAATATTGATCATCGATGCTCTCAGAGGCTTTGCTTTGCTCGGAATCATTTTGATCCACTGCGTTGAGCATTTTGAGATATTTCAGCCTACGGACCCATGTAGCCCTTTTGTGCTAGGGGCAGATGACGATGTTTTCGATACTGTTATTTTCCTAGTGGGAGGCAAGGCTTACTCTATCTTCGCGCTGTTATTTGGGTACAGTTTTTTTATCCAGATTCATAGTCAGGAGATCAAAGGGGTAGATTTTCGAAGGACGTTTTTATGGCGACTGGCCGTTTTGTTCGGGATAGGTCTATTGCATTCATTGGTCTATAGGGGAGATATTTTGCATATCTATGCCCTGATGGGAACCCCGCTAATAGCCTTGTACACTGTCAAGTCTCGTACTTTATTGATTTTGGCAGGTGTATGTGTATTGCAAGTGCCATTGTTGGTGTTACTGGTTGAGTCATTTTATGATCCGAGCTACGTGTACACACCTTATTATGGCGATGGATATTTCGAGCGAGGAGAGTCTCTTTATACTACAGGTAGCTTTTGGGATGTAATACGCTTCAATCTTTACGAAGCACGGGTAGTGGTCTGGACATGGACTTATCATACAGGACGCTTTTTTCAACTCATGGCATTGTTCTTAGTCGGTTTGGTGATCGCCCGTGAGCGTTATCTTGAGAATCTGAAAGCCAAGAGGCATCAGATTGCTTTCATAGGGTATTTCTGTCTGATAATGATGCTACTGTCCAAACTATATCAGGAGGCCATCACGAGTTTTCAATGGACGGAGGCACAGGCTATTTTGGTAACAACTGTCGTACAGTCGTATCTCAATCTGCTCTATACTGTAGCGATTTGTTGCGGGTTTATTTTGAGCTACGTCTATTTGAGCAAGTACATAAAAGTGTTTACCTATATGGCATCTTATGGGCGGATGAGTTTGACTAACTATATGTTGCAGGCTGTCGTTGGCGTACTGATATTTTATGGTTTTGGACTAGGCTGGTGGGACGATTTGGGAGCGACGTGGAGTTTGGGTGTTGGGGCAGGATTGTTTCTGGTTCAACTCTGGTTTAGCCAGCAGTGGCTCAGGTATTACCGCTATGGCCCTATGGAGTGGTTTTGGCGTGCACTGACTTATAGAGATTTTAGTATTCCTATCCGGAAAAATGATCGTTAGCAAATCTATGGATGCATGGTTTTGCGGCTGAATCTTCCTAAGATTGCCCAAGAAATCTCTTGGTCATGAAAAAATCCATTTACCTCTCTTTCGTAATTCTTTTGCTGCTTGGTAGTTGTGCTGGCGTGAAACAAGCGACGACTTATCATAGTTCTCAGTTTAGCGATCAACAAGAGGCGTTGATACTGTCTGGTGATGGGCGGCAACCGATGCGAATATTTAAGATTACAGATAGAAGTGACTCTTTGCTGCTCAGAAGTCAGAGTGAGCCTGTCACCGTTGACGCATCAGATACGGTACTGGTGCGGTTGGTAGATCGGATGTTTGCGACCATGCGTGATAGCCTGTCTATGGGGGTAGGGATTGCTGCACCGCAGGTTGGGATTCTCAAAAACATTATCTGGGTACAGCGGTTGGACAAGGAGGATTTTCCCTTTGAGGCATACTTGAACCCTGAAATCATCTATTATTCTGGTCTCAAGCAGGACTGTAGAGAAGGCTGTTTGTCCATTCCAGATAGAATGGATACGACCAAAACGCGCTCCTATGCGATAGAGGTGACTTATGACAAGTTGGATCAAAAGCACTATCGAGAAAAAGTCGAGGGATTTACTGCAGTGATATTTCAGCATGAAATCGACCATCTACAGGGAATCTTATACCTAGATCATTTGACAGAGGAAGTGGAGCAAGCAAAATAGCACCTCATGCAACTTGTTTAGCATCGATGACATTATGGCTTTATGAAACCATGCCTCTTAATACTTGCCTTTGCCATTTCGAGCAGCTCAACTGTATGCGCTCAATATGGCTACCAGAGACCAATTGCTGATGCCTTTTGGGAAACCGAAGATTTACGCACAAATGGTGCAGATACTGTGGTGTTGAATCAGCTCATGGAGCAGATGCATCGTATCGATCATGATATTCACAGTTTGGTCGTGGTACAGCATGGCAAACTGGTGCTTGAAGATTACTTCGGTGGATATGACGCGGAGACTATTCATGATTTACGTTCGACGACCAAGAGTGTCCTGTCATTACTGATGGGGATCGCGGTGGACAAGGGATATGTTCGTAGCATCGATGAACCCTTTATGAACTACCTGCCCGGCCATCAGATCAATAAAAATGACAGTCCCCAGAAACGGAAAATAACCATAAAAGACCTACTAACGATGAGTAGCGGGCTAGACTGTAACGACTGGGATAGTAAATCCAAAGGTCAGGAAGATAAAGTCTATAAACGAAAAAATTGGATGCAGCAGACGCTTGATTTGCCTCAGATTTATGCTTCAGGAGATACGGCGATGTATTGCACCATGGGGACGGTGCTCGTCGCGCGAGTTATAGAAGAGTCGTCGGGATTGTCTATAGCAGATTTTGCTTCCCATTTCTTGTTCGAACCGTTGGGGATCACGGATGTGTCATGGAAGCATACGACTGATAGAGAAGACATACCCAGTGCAGCTAAGCGCCTATATATGCTGCCTCGAGATATGGCAAAGCTGGGTCAGCTGGTTTTGGATCATGGGGTTTGGCAGGGAGATAGTCTGGTGTCGGCAGATTGGATCACGGCATCTACTAGCAAACAAACGACACTGAGCGGTATAGATTATGGCTATCTATGGTGGCAGATTCCTTTGGAGAAAGATGGGATTCTGTACCCGATGACGACTGCTACTGGTAATGGCGGACAGTACATCATGGTGTTGCCGTCGCTGGATATGGTAGCGGTTTTTACAGGAGGAGCTTATAACTCAGAGAAGGATAAGCTCCCATTTGTACTGATGCGCAATGCCATCATTCCGATGCTGGAACCGTGAACTGTCATCAACGACCCTGTGTTGTGAGCGTTGGAATTAGAGGTTTTACATATCCCCATTTTTAGGGATTTGTAGACTGTGTATTTGTTGTCATATTTGATTTGTGGATAAAAAGGGTTTCACGGTGTTGCGCCTATACTACATATTACCTAACATTAGGCTAGCAATCGATTCGTAATCAATTCATTATACTCACACAAAAGGAATTAGATGCAAACAATTGAAAATGTGGTCGAAAGATTAGATCGGATCACAGAAGATTCCATGTTGGATTTTGATCCAATGGGTTATTTTTCAGCCGCTTATTATGCCGCCTCAACTAAGATTATGGTAGGAGTCAGGCACAATGTCTTTGAGCAATCTCACGTCGTAGAAGATATTTATCTAACTATGTCGGATCGCTTTTTTGATGAGCGCAGCACATTCATGAAGGACACCAAAACTACTGGCGCATGGCAGAGTTCATTTGGTTATTTGGATAGTATGTTTTCTATGGTGCTCCAGCAGGTTATGACGGGCATCCATGTGCATGTGAGTTTGGATTTAGCTGTAGCAGTGGCTCAAGTAGGAGGTGAACGGATCGATAGGCTCAAAGGTGATTTTGACAAGGTCTTTGATATGTTCAAAATCACTGCTGAACGTGTGGAGGAGGATATGACCGATAGGTGGCCAACTACCAAGTTCGTTTTGAAAATATTGGGGGTTCTTGATAATTATTTTGTTCATTATAATTTTGAAAAGGCACGGGGAGAGACTTGGGTATTCGCCAAAGAGTTGGCGCAAGCTACCCTCGCAGACAAGGAGTCTTTGATCAAGCAACGAAATGAAGTAGTCGCCCAAAAAACAAAATTGGTCAAGTATCCAGGGGTCATTATGACGGTGGTATTTGCAGTGATGCGTATGTTCGAATTGGGCAATGTTGCTAAGAAAACGCAACGACTAATGAGTCTTTGGAAATAACTTTAGTGTTCCACAAGCCAGTCTTTGGCTTTTTCGAGGCTGTTGGTGAAATAAGTGTCTCTGTCGATGGCTGATACAATCAGACGTTGGATGCCAGTGATACCAATCACGGCTCCTTTGTATTCTATTCCTTTTTCTTTGAGTATGTCGAAAATCTCACTTGCTTTTTCTTTACTCTCCAGGTTCAATCGGGTTTTTGCTACGTTAGAGATGTATCGAATTTTTTTCGGATTAGTTTTCAAGGCTTGGTTAAAGCCAATTTCCATCAGCCAAGGATGTTCGTCAGCGCGCAATTCTGAGAAGTCAAAGTAGTAAATTTCTTTGCCTTTATGTAGAATGATTTTGATGCGATCACTGTAGTCCATAGTTGTATTTCAAAAATCGATTGAAATTATAGGCTGGATGGTCTACCTAATGTTAGTTATAATTTCTTGAAAATCAAAGCAGTGAATGAGGGAGTAGATTAACTTGGTAAAGAAGGAAAACCGAGAGTGTCTTTGTATATTGTGATTGTATCAATGATTGATTTATGAAGAAAATATTAGCCTTCGCAGGAAGCAATAGCAGCCAGTCTATCAACCGTCGATTGGTTCGGTGGGCATCCGATCAAGTAGCTGAATCAGAGGTGACTCTTTTGGATTTGAATGATTTTGAAATGCCGATATTTAGCGAGGATCGCGAACGTGAAAAGGGAATCCCCTCGGAAGCCAAAGCATTTAAAAATACTCTTAGAGAATCAGACGCAGTGATGATATCATTTGCGGAGCATAATGGAAATTTTAGTGCGGCATTCAAGAATATATTTGACTGGGCATCTAGAATAGAAGCTAAAATATGGCTGGACAAACCTATGTTCTTGATGGCGACTTCCAACGGTAAGCGTGGAGGGAGTAGTGTTCTAGAGATAGCAGTGAAAGGGTTTCCATTTAGAGGAGGCGAAGTAGTCGCTCATTTTTCACTTCCATCCTTTAGCGAGAACTTTAGCGATGAGAATGGGATTTTGGATGAGGAGTTGAGAAAAGAGTTTGTGAAACAGCTGGAATTGTTTGATAGCGCGTTGGCAGGTGATTGATAGTCCGTGATGTAGGTTTCGGGATTTAGTTGGTTTGATTTCAATACGTTTTTTTGTAAATTTCATAGTTCCCCTAACGAGCGCGTATCTAAACCCAACCTGAATCATGCAATTTCAATCCAACTCCCTCGATATTTTTTCAAGTCCCGAACATGGGATACATGTGTTGTATTTTCGGTTCAAAGGTAAGTTTACCAAACAAGAGAGTACTGCGGGATCTAGAGCTTGGAGTGAGGAGCTGGAAAGTTCTAACAATAGGTATCGATTTATTTGGGACTGTAGTGAGATGACAGGATTTGAACCGTCGGCCCGTACCGAGTGGTACAAAAGTATGAAGTTGTATAAAGGTAGGATTTCTGATGTCACAGTGATATCCAGTAGTATATTGATCCGAGGAGCGGCGCGTGTCATGTTGGAGATGTTTGGACTGAAATCGTACATTGTGAAATCAACAGCAGATATTTTGGTCAGATGAAACCTGTTGTCATTTCTTGGGAAGTATAAAGCGTATTAGCTTTGTTTTCACGATCATATGTTCTTCGATTAATTGGAAAAGAAAAAACTATCACTCACGAAAAAAGAGGCCAAATTAAAGGCTGCTAATTACTGTGCCTACCAAGAACGGTCGCAGAAGGAAGTACGCAATAAGCTCTTTGAGTATGGACTGTACAAGAACGAGGTAGAGGATGTATTGGCAGATTTGATCATGGACGGTTTTATCAACGAAGAGCGATTTGCTAAGGCCTTTGCTGGGGGGAAGTTTAGAGTCAAAAAATGGGGACGAAACCGGATCAAATTGGGACTGCAGCAGCATGATATATCGTCATACTGCCTGAAACGGGCGATGGCAGAAATACCGCCTGCAGACTATACGGCGACTTTGGTAGCACTGATCGAGAAAAAATCTACTACCGAATCTGAAACTAACTTGTTCAAAAAGAGAGAGAAGATTTCTAGGCAAATGATCTACAAGGGCTATGAACCAGAGTTGGTTTGGGAGTTTGTCAAAGACGTAGTAGTTTAGGTGGATTGAACTATTCGTAGGGAACGGCTGTTCGCAGTAGAACAATCGAATTGACCCCTTTCTTAAGCAACCTTGAAGAAAAGACTAAAACAAAATCTATGAGTATAAGACCGTCTATCGATAATATTTTCGAACAATTGACAGAGCTTCTTAGTGTTTTGGATCGGCAGGAGTATAGTCAGCCTGTACCATTACTGAATGGCGCTACGATTGGCCAGCATATACGACATACTTTGGAGTTTTTCGTTTGCTTGATGGACGGGGTGGAGCAGGGATGTGTCAATTACGATCAGAGACAGAGGGATTTAGTTTTAGAGAATAGTCCAGTAGAAGCGATTTCATGCGTCCATGCATTGAGAGATCGTATGACAGAGGGACAAGAGAATATACCCTTGAGGCTGAAGCAGTCATTGGGTCAGGAAGGTGAGTTAGTAGAAATTCAGACCAATCTTGACCGAGAGCTGATTTATAATATCGAACATGCGGTGCATCACATGGCACTGATCAGGGTGGGACTAAAGGATGTCAAGCCAAACCTAGAGTTATCTGAGGCATTTGGGATAGCGAGTTCTACCATCAGGTATAGACAGACTCAACTGCGAAAAGTCTAGATATGGACGCTATATTGGAGACAGGGGAGGATGTGGGGAAATCTCATTCTGTTCCTAAAAAAGGATCATGGTACGGTAGACTAAGTTCGTCTGTAGTCTGGGTAAAGGTGTTTAGGTGGGAGTTTTGGCCATTTTCGGTGTTTTACTTTCCCGTATTTTTTTATTGGATGTACCTGTCCATTCGATCTCGGTCATTTTTCTTTTTCACCTCTTCCAATCCGACGATAGAGTTTGGAGGGATGTTGGGGGAATCCAAAATGAAAATATTTGACCTTATACCAGATGTTTATATTCCCAAAACCTATCGCCTGAATGCTGAGTCCCGACTAGAGGAGGTGAAAGAGCTGCTGAAGGATGCTGGATTGGACTATCCTGTGATTCTCAAACCCGATATAGGGGAGCGTGGATGGATGGTCGAACTAGTCAAAAGTGAAGCGCAGTTGGTAGAGTATCTGCAGGAGATACATGTGGATTTTTTAGTGCAGGAGTATGTTTCTTATTCCGTTGAGCTAGGGGTGTTCTACTATAGGTATCCAGACCGATCGAATGGTACAGTTAGTTCTGTCGTCATGAAAGAAATGCTTTCAGTAGTCGGGGACGGTACACGTACAGTGGCGCAACTGATGGAAGAGGATCCGCGGGCACAGATGCATATCTCTCGTTTGCAAATCAAAGAGCCGCGTCGCATGAAAGAAATTCCTGAGAGAGGTGTGCGGGTAGAGCTAGTCTCGATAGGCAACCACTGCTTAGGAACGACCTTTATTAATGCCAATTATCTAATCAATGATAAGTTGATTCGAGTGTTTGATCAGGTAAGTCAGCAGATCGATGGGTTTTATTTTGGGCGCTACGACCTGAGGTGTCGCTCTATCGAGGATTTGTACCAAGGGGAGCACTTCAAGATTTTGGAACTGAATGGAGCAGGAGCTGAGCCAGCACACATCTATCATCCGGGTTTTTCACTGATCCAAGCCTACAAGGATATTATTCATCATCTAGGGGCATTGGCGGATATATCTCGTATCAACCGTAGACGAGGTTACCCCCATATGTCATTTAGAAAAGGGTTGGCAGAAATCGCTAAGATAAGAAAATACAACAGAGAGAAAGAAAAGAAGACATGACTGGGATCGGTGTTTTTTTGATTGCGATGGTATGCAGTTTTGGAGGGTCTATACCTCCTGGGTCTATCAATCTCTCGGTGATGCAATTGGCCATGCAGAACAAGAAGGCAGGGGCATTGACTTTTGCTATAGCTGCTGCGCTGGTTGAGTTTGTCTATGCAGGTGTGGCAGTGCGTTTTCAGATTTATTTGACGGAACATGTCGAAGTGGCTTCTTGGTTTAAATGGATTTCTGGAGGAGTCCTCATCCTTTTGGGAGTCCTGAATTTAGTAAAGAAAGTGAAGCAGGTAGAGCGTAAGGAGATAGGGGAGAAACGTGCTGGTTTTTTGAAAGGAATGTTGGTAGCACTGGCGAATCCTTTAGCAATACCGTTTTGGTTAGCAGTGACAGCCTACTTACAGTCGATGAACTGGGTACGCTTGTCAGCGGACAATTATTTGCTCTATGTAGGAGGAGTCTCTACTGGGACTTTTTTGCTCCTGGTCTCTGTGATTTATTTGGGCTCTCGTTTCAGTTCGATTCAGGACAATGTATTCGTACTCTATCGTCTACCAGGAATTATTTTTGTTTTCATGGGGCTATGGACTTTCATTCAATAGGTCGTTTAGTCTATTTCTAGCGTTTTGCCTTCATAGTCAAACATCTCTAGAACCTCTTCTATCATCTGTAGACGAGCCATTTTTTTATGGTTGGCATCTATTTTTAGCCAAGGGCTTTGTTTGGTGCTAGTTTGTTGTAGCATGAGATCGATATACTCGGAGAAGACATCCCACATGCTCTGCGCTTTTTTGTCTACGGGACTTAGTTTCCACGTCTTCAGCGGGTCATTGATTCTACCCTCGAAACGGCTCTGCTGTTCTTCTCGAGTGATGTCTAACCAGAATTTGATTAGTTTAACCCCAGAATCTGAAATCATCTTTTCGAACCCATTGACCTGATCCATAAACAGATGGTACTGCTCAGGTGTACAGAAATCCATGGCAGGTTCTACCACGGCTCGGTTATACCAGCTGCGGTCAAAAAATATGATTTCTCCAGTTGAAGGTAGGTTTTTGATGTAGCGCTGAAAGTACCACTGTCCTTTTTCTTTAGCTGTAGGCTTGGGTAGTGCGATTACTTTAAATTCCCGTGGGTTCATGTGCTCTATGAATCGCTTGATCGCGCCCCCTTTACCTGCGGCATCACGACCTTCGAAGATCACGACGACTTTGAGACCTTCTTTGACGATATACTTTTGCAGCTTGAGCAATTCGACCTGATAGTGTTCTAGTAGGGCATTATATTTCTTTTTACTCAATTTGGTTAGCTCCATATATCGTGGTTTTGGGGTTGGAAAATTAAGATATATAAAATTATCATTAGTCAATAGGCTCGCAAACAAAATGTAAATCTGACTTGATCGTCTGATTGGTAAATGTATAAATTGCCAGACATTAACCCCTTATTAAACAACGATTACCCTTTACAACCTATGATGAATAAGAAAATACTCGTACTTGGCGCAGGACGTTCGTCCTCTGTGCTTATTGATTTTTTGCTAGATCACGCTGAATCCAACAGTTGGCATGTCACTGTCGGAGATTTAGATCAGACCATGGCGGAGGAGAGAGTTTCTGCTCACCCATGTGGGCGTGCTTTGGTTTTTGATATCCATGATGCTGCGCACAAGCAGATTATTCGTGATTTTGATTTGGTGATCTCAATGCTGCCTGCTGCTTTTCATTTTTCTGTGGCGGAGGTATGTGCTGAGGCAGGTATCAATATGCTCACGGCATCCTATGTTAGCGATGAGATCAAAGCACTAGCAGAAACTTTTGAGAATAATGGTGTAGGGTTAATCATGGAGCTGGGGTTGGATCCCGGAATAGATCACATGTCCGCTATGAAAGTCCTCGATAGAATTCGCACAGCTGGATCGACACTCAAGGCTTTTGAAACCTTTACGGGAGGATTATTGGCACCTAGTCAGGATGGCAACCCATGGCAATATAAGTTCACTTGGAATCCTCGAAACGTCGTACTCGCAGGTCAGGGGTATGTAAAGTTCTTACAAGAAGGTCGCTACAAGTACATTCCCTACCAAAGATTGTTTCGTCGGACGGAGGTGATTTACATTCCCGAACACGGCTACTTTGAGGGCTATGCCAACCGAGATTCGCTGAAATATCTCGATGCGTATAAGCTGCATGGAATCAAAACGCTATACCGTGGCACGCTACGTCGAGTGGGGTTTTGCAAGGCATGGGATGTTTTTGTTCAGCTGGGTGCTACGGATGATACTTTCCAGATGCAAAATGTGTCTGAAATGACGCATAGGCAGTTTATCAATTCTTTTCTATCCTATAACCCGACAGACTCTGTAGAACTGAAATTGGCGCATTATCTCAACATAGACCGAGATTCTGAGGAGATGTTTAAACTCAACTGGCTTGGGATGTTCGATGATGAGTTGGTAGGCCTAGATCAGGGAACTCCAGCTCAAGTACTGGAACACATCCTCAAGAAAAAATGGACCATAGCGCCAGACGAAAAGGATATGATTGTGATGTGGCATAGGTTTGAATATGAAGAAGATGGTGTTCACAAGCAGCTCCAGTCTTATATGGCTGTAGAGGGAGAGGATGCGGTACACACGGCCATGTCTAAAACAGTTGGATTACCTCTGGCAGTAGCTGCCAAGTTGATATTGACGGGTGATTTAGCTGTCAGAGGAGTACAAATCCCTACTGAAAAATATATCTACGAGCCGATCTTGGACGAACTAGAAAATCATGGTGTGAACTTCAAAGAAGTCGAGATAAACTGATATTATGTTCTATAGGAGTGCATTATTAACGTTCATGTCCCTCGGTTTCTTTGCTATGTCTAGCTGGGCGCAGGGGGGCGATTCTACAGAGTTCGTGTTGGAGGAAGTGACGATTGTGTCGGGGTTGTTTGAGGAGAAGATAGTTGATTTTGGCGGGGCAGTTTCAGCACTCGACTTTCAGCAAATCAACGCTGGAGATGAGCTGACACTGCAGCCTGTGCTAAATGCCATCCCTGGGGTGTACATGCAGTCTGGAACGTTGAGTACCAACCGGATTACCATTCGCGGGATCGGAGCTCGTTCGCCTTTTGGGACAGACAAAATAAAGGCTTACCTCGATGAAATACCTCTCTCGACGGGCGAAGGAGAAACGACTATCGAGGATGTCGATTTTGCTACGTTGGAGCAGATAGAGGTCTTTCGAGGGCCTACTTCGACAATCTATGGTGCGGGGCTGGGAGGAGCGATACGTTTTCAAACGCTGAAACCTGAGGGATTCCCTAAGGCTTCTGTGGAGGCGATGTTTGGCTCTTTTGGGCTCAGGCAGTACCGTGTGAGCGGTCAAGTAGCAGATGACAAAAGGAGTTTGAATTTGCTCTATCAAGATGTTCATAGTGATGGTTATAGAGACAACAATACTTATGATCGTCAGTCGATTACTTTGTTGGGGCAGTCTGTATGGCAAGAGCATTCGGAGTTTACGCTCTACGCTAACTATACTTTTTTGGAGTCTTTTATTCCTAGTTCGCTAGGCGTGGATGATTATGAAGATAATCCTGAGCAAGCCGCCAGTAGTTGGGGAGATGCTGAAGGCAAAGAGGATAGTGAACGTTTTCGTGCGGGACTAACTCTCAAAACGAATTACTCGTCGCGGACGGAAAGTCATGTGACCTTATTCGTCAACGGGAGCAAAGCTAGTGAGGTACGCCCTTCCTTCTTGGGTAATCTCACTTCGGATCAGCTCAACACCGGTATACGTGCCAAGGTCAGAAGAAGCTTTCTAGCAGATGAACAATTACAGGTGGTATTGGGTGTTGAAGGGTTCTTAGAATCCTATCGTTATCGGGAATTTGTTAACGATGCAGGACAAAATGGAGATAAAACCTTAGACCTAGACCAACAAAGAAATTATGGTAATGTGTTCGTCGCGACGGAATATTACCCCTCTGATCAGTGGATATTGACATTGGGGGCTAATATGAATTGGTCGCAGTATGATCTTCATGACCAGTTCAACACAGGTACAGCAGATCAAAGCGGAGGCTATGGTTTTGAACCTGTATTCTCTCCTAAGGTGAGTATCGTGAACAAGCTTTCTGATGATTTTTCGGCGTATGCCTTGGTGTCTCATGGTTTTTCTTTGCCCTCATTCGAACAGACTCTTTACCCAGGGGGACAGGTTAATAAAGACTTGAAACCAGAGTCTGGATGGAACTATGAATTTGGACTCAAAGGAGATGTGATCAAGAGGAAACTCTATGCTGAAATCGTAGGGTATGCCATGTACACGGAAGATTTGATAGTGAACCGTGAGGAGAATCAGGTGACGATAGGAGTCAATGCAGGGAGCGCCCGACACTATGGTTTAGAGATTCTTATAGACCATGAGATATGGCAGTCTCCTATGGTTCGGGTCGATCAACGTCTGTCTTATGCACTGATGGGTTATCATTTTGCGGATTTCGTGGACGGAGAGGAGGATTACTCGGGTAACCGAATGACTGGTGTGCCTAACTATACACTCGACTATACGCTTCGTGCGCAAATGACGAAGGGCTTTTTTGGTCATGTCAACCTACAAGCAGTAGGCAGCAGGACGATTCTTGATGATGCTTCCTTGCAAACGGATGCTTATTATCTACTGAATGCTAAGGTTGGTTATCAACGTGCCTTTGGGCAGTTGGATCTCAGTGTGTACCTAGGAGGTAACAATTTGAGCGATACACGCTATGCCTCCATGCTCTTGATTAATGCTAGCTCCCAGCGTTATTACTATCCTGGATTGCCGATCAATTACTACAGCGGAGTAAAAGCGGCTTACCGGTTCTGATTCGAGACGTTTATTGTGCTGTGCTCGGCATGAGTTCGATGTTTTTTTGAAAAGCGGTCTCGAACGATATATTAGTGTCAGTTCCAATTACCCCTTCTAGGTCATGAATCTTCCCATAGAGTACGTCTCGTAGATGATTGTTGTCCACGGCGATGACTTTGATCATCAGCGCATACTTACCTGATATGTTTGAGCACTCGATGATCTCTGGGATTTTTTCTAACTCAGCTACGATTTTTGGAATGTATTTGGCATTAGCCACATCGATACGGGTGATAGCTTCTGTCGAGTAGCCGAGAGCCTTGGCGTTGAACCGGAAGGTGGCATTTTCGAGCACGCCGAGTTGTCTCAGTTTGTTGACGCGCTGGTGTACCATGGTGTTGGATATACCGAGCTCCTTGGCCAATGTCGAAAAGGGTACGCGGGCATTGATTCCTAGCCGTTTCATGATGGCTCTGTCCATATCGTTAATTTGACTTTTATCCATATGTATCAATGCTTTAATTTATGTTTTGACTCAAAAATATTATTTAAAAAGTCAATATTTTTATTTTTAGGCTTATTTAAAATGATACGACCTGTTTTGTTTTTAATATAAATGAATATGATTCTTTTTGAGTCAATGAAAAGTAAGAGCCAAAACACCTACCAAGAAGTTATAGCAAGATGCTGGTCTGACTATGTGTCGAAAACGCCATCCGCTGAGGCTATCCACGATCTGCTTGCAGACCGTGGTGAGCACATAGTCAACGACCACATCGCTTTTAGAACTTTCAACCATCCTAAAACTGGGATTTCTGTACTGGAAAAACCTTTTTTAGAAGCAGGGTACAAAGCTCGTGGTACTTATCATTTTGAGGCCAAAAAGTTGGTTGCTCAGCACTATGAGCACCCTGATGCAGATGCGCCTAAGATATTTATCAGCGAGTTGTTACTAGAAGAGTTTTCTCCTGAACTGAACCATGTGGTCAGTGAGATCGTGGAACCACTGGAGGAAGAAGAAGTGGTAGCTTTCCCGTCACGGCCGTGGCAAAATGTTTCATTTGAGACGTATCAGTCACTGCTCGCAGAGTCAGAGTACGCTGCTTGGATGTATGTGTTTGGCTTCTGTGCCAATCATTTTACCATTCTGGTCAATGAATTGAAGGGTATTAAAAGCCTAGAGGAGATGGATGAGTTTCTAAAGTCTCAGGGGTTTGAATTCAATATATCGGGAGGAGAGATCAAAGGAACTCCCGCAGAACTCCTAGAGCAGTCTAGCATCTTAGCAGACAAGATGGAGGTAGATTTTGTGGAAGGGAAACGTGAAATCCCATCTTGCTACTATGAGTTTGCTAGACGATATGCAGATGCTGACGGCAAGCTCTTTCAGGGCTTCATTGCTAAATCTGCAGACAAAATATTTGAAAGTACTGATGTGAGGTAATGCATCAATAAATGCCCGGCTGAAAAAAGCAACTAACAACAACCCAAAAATGATGACAGGTTTAGACCTGAATTGACTTTTTCATTACAAGCCTTGCCAGTACCCCAAATACTGGCAAGGGCATTTTATTTCATTGATGAGCCTATTCTAATTCTAGCTACAGCTCGAAAAATCAAACAAATCATATCGCTCATTTGTCTATTCATATATCTTTGCGGCTATGGCAAAGAATGACGATAACGATCTAAAGAAAATAGTATCCCATGCCAAAGAGTATGGATATGTTTTCCCTTCGAGTGAAATATACGATGGTCTCAGCGCGACCTATGATTATGGGCAGTATGGCGTAGAGCTCAAGCAAAACATCCGACAGTACTGGTGGAAAGCCATGGTTCAGATGAATGAGAATATCGTCGGAATCGACGCGTCGATTTTCATGCACCCGACCACCTGGAAAGCTTCGGGTCACGTCGATGCATTCAACGATCCGATGATTGATAACAAAGACTCCAACAAGCGATACCGTGCGGATGTGTTGATCGAAGATTTTATCGCCAAGATAGAAGCCAAAATCCAGAAAGAAGTAGACAAGGCTGCCAAGAAATTTGGCGACTCGTTTGACGAGGCACAGTTCAAAGAAACCAACCCACGCGTACTGCAGAACCAAGAGAAGATCGATACGATCAATGCTCGGTTCAAGAAAGATATAGAAGAAGAGGATTTCGCTGATCTCAAATTATTGATCGAGGAGCTGGGAATCGCTGACCCTGTGAGTGGATCAAAGAACTGGACCGAAGTACGTCAGTTCAACCTCATGTTCTCGACCGAGCTGGGTTCTCTAGCTGATGGAGCGAGCAAGATCTACCTCAGACCTGAGACAGCTCAGGGTATATTCGTCAACTATCTCAACGTACAGAAGACTGGTCGCATGAAGCTGCCATTTGGTATAGCTCAGACAGGGAAGGCGTTTAGAAACGAGATCATCGCACGTCAGTTCATCTTTCGTATGCGTGAGTTTGAGCAGATGGAGATGCAGTTTTTCGTGAAGCCTGGCACAGAGATGGAATGGTACGAAAACTGGAAAGAAAAGCGCATGAACTGGCACAAGTCACTCGGGTTGGGCGATCAAAACTACAAGTTTCATGATCACCTAAACCTTGCGCACTACGCCAATGCGGCATGTGATATTGAGTTTAATTTCCCGATGGGGTTCAAAGAACTAGAAGGGATTCACTCTAGAACAGATTTCGATCTCAAAGCTCACGAAGAGTTTAGTGGCAAAAAGCTACAGTTCTTCGATAGCGAAACGGAGAAGTCTTACGTGCCTTATGTCGTAGAGACGTCTATCGGTTTGGACAGAATGTTCTTGGCGATACTAGCGACTGCCTATACAGAAGAAACCCTCGAAGATGGCAGTAGCAGAACGGTACTCAGATTGCCGAAGGCTCTCGCTCCTGTCAAAGCGGCAGTTTTACCACTCGTCAACAAGGATGGCCTGCCAGAGAAAGCAAGAGAAATTCTCGATGAACTGAAATTCTCAGTCAATGCGCAGTATGATGGTAAAGACGCCATCGGTAGACGATACCGTAGACAAGATGCTATCGGTACACCATACTGTATCACTGTGGATCACCAGACGATAGAAGATGGCACAGTGACGATCAGAGAGCGTGATAGCATGGAGCAAAAGCGCGTGTCAGTAGCAGAGGTGGTCTCTGAGATAGAAACAGCTGTAGACTTGAAACCATTGCTCAAATCGCTATAAGAAGCACTGATTTAGGAATAGCAAAAGCAAAATTATTGGCGCTTCACTTCTTCATCTCCTTGATGAGAAGTGAAGCGTTTTTTTGTATGCGCGGGTGAGAGAAAGACGTATCTTTAGGCTATGATTTTTCTCCAGCAAACTGTAGAGTCTACCTCGTCAGTAGATGCCTTTCGAATGTTTTTGGTCACCATGGCTTTTATTTTCTTATTGGTACTGACGGGCAAAATAAATTTAGGGATCTATCTACCATTCGTGCCAGTGCCACTCCGAAGAGCCCGCAAGCGTATCCTGAAAAATCACTCCCGATACTATGTAAACCTTCCTGAAAAAGAAAAGAAGAGGTTCGAACAAAAAGTGCAGGCTTTTATCCATCAAAAGGAATTCATCCCCAGAGAGCTCAAAGAAGTGACCGAGGAGATGAAAGTATTGATAGCCGCATGCGCAGTGCAGCTGACGTTTGGATTTCGAAGGGTGTCGCTCTCCTTTTTCAAACGGATACTCGTCTACCCGACGAATTACTATTCGACCATCAATCAGAAGTATCACCGTGGAGAGGTGAACCCTAGAGTCAAGGCGATTGTGCTTTCTTGGGAGCATTTTGTGGAGGGTTTTATCGATGAAGCAGATGGACGTAATTTGGGATTGCATGAAATGGCGCATGCCCTGCGTATCGAAAACCGCATCACCAACCAAGAATATGGTTTTTTAGATGAAAAGGTGCTATCAGAGTGGGAGATTTTAGCAGATTTTGAAATCGACAGAATACAGTCCAACGAGCCTAGTATCTTTAGAGAATATGCAGCAACCAACCGGGAGGAGTTCTTTGCAGTGGCGGTAGAGAACTTTTTTGAGCGACCTGAGATATTTAAAAAAGAGAAGCCAACGCTGTATCAAAACTTAGCTCTACTTTTGAGGCAAGATCCATCACGCCCATGAAGAAAAAACCGCACCCAGCAGGAGAAAGAAGAAGAGAGACCGTCACGATGAAGGATCTCATGGATGCCATGCTGAAATCCTATAATATCGATAGGCGGTTTGATCAGGCCAGTTTGATTACTAAATGGAACAAAATCATGGGGACAGCAATCGCCAATCGTACCACGAACCTCGAGATACGAAAAGATGTTTTGATCATCACCCTATCTTCTGCCCCTCTCAAGCACGAACTCAACAATTCCAAACAAAAAGTTATGGATATGGTCAATGCCGAGTTTGGTAAACGAGTGGTCAATCAGGTTTTATTTGTGTAAGCACTGCTAAGTAAATCAAAAGGCTGCTGGATAATTATCCAGCAGCCTTTTGTTTTCTATGGATTTCATCACTTAAGCCATGGTGTGGTAGACGTTTTGGACGTCATCGTCTTCTTCGATTTTTTCTAGGAGTTTGTTGACTTCCTCTTGTTGCTCTTCGCTGAGCTCCTTAGTCGTTTGTGGTATACGTTCGAACCCTGACGATAGGATTTCGAGGTTATGCTCCTCAAAGTACTTCTGCAAAGCACCAAAGTCAGAGAATCCACCATAGACCATCATGCCGTCTTCGTCTTCGAACACTTCTTCTGCACCAAAGTCGATCAGTTCTAGCTCTAGCTCTTCTGCATCTAGTCCGTCACTTTTTAGTCGGAAGTTGCACGTGTGGTCAAACATGAACTCTACAGATCCTTGTGTGCCTAGGTTGCCGTTGTTTTTGCTAAAGTAGCTACGGATGTTGGCGACCGTTCGGTTGTTGTTGTCAGTAGCGGTTTCTACCAGTATAGCGATACCGTGAGGGCCGTAGCCTTCGAATAGTGTTTCTTTGTAGTCCCCTTGATCCTTGTCGGTCGCACGTTTGATAGCACGTTCGATATTTTCTTTGGGCATGTTGACCGCCTTGGCATTTTGCATGATTGCACGCAGTCTTGAATTGGTATCTGGGTCTGGACCATTTTCTTTTACAGCAATGACGATGTCCTTACCGATACGTGTAAAGGTCTTTGCCATCTGACCCCATCTCTTTAGTTTTCTAGCTTTTCTAAATTCAAATGCTCTTCCCATTGTTGTTATATTGATTAGAAATACAAATATATAGGATGGCTATATTTCTGTATATATGAAGTGCACCCAATACAGGTATATTTTTATTGAAAGGGGCGACAGTTGATCCTGACTGAAAATCAATCTACGTCAGGACGTATATATTTTCTCTTCGAGTCCAGAGACATCTTAGAGAAGACGGGTATGCTGGCATGCTCGAAGTAGTCGTCGAACAATTGATCCAAATAGGCCTTTGAAAAGATATCAGTCTCTAGAAATTCGTCACTGATGCTTTGGACTTTTTCTTTGATTTGTTCGTCACTCACGGTTAGCATAGTGCGGAAGATGCGGAAGAACTTCACTTCGTTGTAGTCCACTTTTGCATCAGCATTCAACGTGTCCATGGCCACTTTGATGAGCACCAACTCTTGGTCTTGTGTTAAGGTAGCATTCTTTAGGACTTTGAAATAATCTTTGAGGAAACCCATTCCCATGCTATTGATCACTTCGATGAGGAACTCTAGTTCTTCGTCTACATTGATGTTCCCAAACAATTCGCTCTCTCTAGCTATTTTTCGAATTAGTGCGATCTCATTGGCGTCAATGTGTCCGTCACAAGTCATGAAAGAAAATGCTGTTTTGAAAGCAATGGATGGGAAATTATAAATCCTGCTTTGGCTGGTACGCATGGCTTGGTTGCTTACCCAGTCTTTGACGCCTTCTATATTGTCCGCTATTCTAGATTTGATTTGTGTATCTAGCGCAAACTCGTCCGCGCTTCTTAGAATCTCTAATGCATTTTCGCCTGTAAAACCACTGTTGTTTTGCACTGCTTTGAAATAATCAATCCCACACTGCAGTACCTCTTTGGCTAGGTCATTGGCAAGCACGCGAAACTCAGGCTCCTGCTCACCAAAAGTTTCTTTCAAGGAGTCATACTTTGGTTTTGACTTAAAGATGAGCTCCATCCCCGTCTCGTAGGCCGCTAGTGCATCTTGCTTTCTTTTTTTCTTCGAAGCGGCGATCTCATCGATCATGTCCTTGATGTAGGTCTGCGTCATTTTAGTGTGATTGAGTTATTGCAAGCACAAATTAATTAAAAAAAGCCGAATAGAATCTGTACACTGAGGTAGAAAGTCTTATAATACCCCAATCATGGTATTTAGAGCTTGGGAGGGGTGCCAAAGAAATTTTCTAAGGAATCATATCTGTGACGAAATATTTTAAGCAACTGCCGCTTGATGAACAGGCTGTGCATGAGCCTGCCTATGATGCCCAATGGAGGCTTGTAGGACACACGGTCTGTCATGATTACTGCTCCATTTTTTTCCTCGAAGATATGCTCATGATGCCACATGGCATAGGGACCAAATCGCTGTTCGTCTACAAAATATTTTTGATCAGTGACATGAGTGATTTCTGTGACCCATGGTGATTTAATCCCTGGCATTATCCCCACCATGTAGGTGATGATTTGTCCTTCATAGGTTTGGGTTAGGTTGTCTGATGTGATTTCAAACCCCATGTGCTTGGGTGTAATCTTGGTGAGATTGCTGGGAGTAGAGAAAAAATTCCAAGTCACATCAAGTGTGGTGTGAATTTGTTGTCGTACTTCTAAAGTATAGATCCCGGAGTGACTTTTAATACTGATCATAGTTGTGTGATTAATAGGAGTTTAGAGTGGTTTTTAACGAGATTGTTTAATTTTTGTTTGAATTTGGTAAACAATTTGACACGTCTTTTATTCGATCGTTGTGCTATGGCTGAAGTGTCATTTTTCATTAACTTCGATCCTTTAGTTTACGACACTAAATAATATGGTCAAAGAGGAAATTATCGCAGCTGTAAAGAATCATCCTAGCAACAAAATCAAGTTTGCAATTGTGGATATAGATGGAGTTTTGAGGGGGAAGTATGTTCATAAGGATAAGTTTTTTGACGGGTTAGATAGTCATTTTGGCTTTTGTGATGTGGTCTATGGTTGGGATAGTGCAGATAAGCTCTATGATCAGTCTAGTGTGACAGGTTGGGAGACGGGGTTTCCAGATGGTCAGGCACGCGTGGATTTGTCAACTTTTAGGAAAGTGCCTTGGGATAGAGATGTACCGTTCTTTTTGGCTGATTATGCCGCAGGCGAACCATCGCGTGGAGTATGTCCACGCTCCCTGCTGCAAGAGATTAGTCAAAAGGCTGAATCGATGGGGTATCATGCACAGTTTGCGATGGAGTACGAGTGGTTCAATTTTAAGAAAACCACCGAATCATCGGATGATAGAAACCATCAAAACCCTATACCGATATTTGATGAGATGTTCGGGTATTCGCTGATACGTCTGGCTCAAGGGAGTAATTATTTCAATGATATTTTTGATCAGTGCGAAGCGTACGATGTGACCCTCGAAGGTCTCCACACAGAGACTGGTCCAGGAGTATTCGAAGCAGCGATCCAAAAGGATAGCATCTTAAGAGCTGCCGATAAAGGAGTGCTATTCAAAACAGCTATTAAGGAGATCGCTCATCCCTACGATATTGTGCCGAGTTTTATGGCCAAGTGGAACCAGGACTTACCGGGTTGTTCGGGGCACATGCATCAGAGCCTACTAGATGACAAGGGGAAGAACTTGTTTTACAATCCAAAAGGCGAGCATCACATGAGTGAGTTGATGGAATATTATCTGGCAGGGCAGTTACACTGTATGCCGCAGTTGATGCCTTTCTTTGCTCCGACCGTGAACAGCTACAAAAGGCTGGTAGCGGGAGCTTGGGCACCTACCACTGTAACTTGGGGTATTGATAATCGCACGACTGCTTTGCGCGTGATCAATGGAAAGGAGTCAGCTATGCGGATCGAGCATCGTGTACCAGGAGCGGATGTCAACCCATACCTATGCATGGCGGCAGGATTAGCGTCTGGGCTCTATGGAATAGAAAACAAGTTGAAACTACCAGCGGTCACAAAGGGCAATGCCTATGAGAATAAACGGGTCAAAAAGCTCCCGTCTAACCTCTATGATGCAACACAAAACATGAAGCGATCGAAGCTCGCTAAAGAGCTGATGGGTGCGGAATTTGTGAAGCATTTTGCAATGACCCGAGAGCACGAATGGAATGAATATATCAAAACGGTCTCTGACTGGGAATTAAAACGATATTTTGAAATAATATAAATGAACAAACAACTCAACTTTAATGAAATAGTCTTAGAGGCTTGGAAGCAGTACGATAGTTCACGAGAAGTCATATCGATCAACGATATCAGTGCTCGCGTGTCAACCAATCACGTTTTTAAGCTGAAGCTAGAGACAGGCGGTGTGATCATCGCAAAGTTGTCCTATTTCGGCACGTACAAGAATTTTTTGGAGGATCACTCCTTGGTTAATTCAATGTCTATCAACCTGACTGACCCATACAATGAGTTCATCTCTAGGTCGCTGACCAAAGGGCATGAGTTGTTTACCTATCAGCACAAAGATGCTATTTTAGATGCGTGGGTTGTGTTTTACAATCCGATCAAAATTCGCAAAATGCTTCCTAAGGTTTTGAGCAAGTCACAGATCAAAAACTTAGGAACGGAGTTGGCCAAATTTCACAAGGCGTCCTATCAGATTAGGAATATATTGCCGAGCTGGTCGAAGACCCTGAGGTCGGACTTGGATCATCTATTGAGTATTACAGAGACGGAAGACGGGCAGTACGAACATCGTGGCAATATCGATACGATCAAGTCGCAGATCGCTTTGTTTTACAAGAATCTAGATGATCTGGGAGCGGACGAATGGCCATCTATCCCCGTATTCGTCGATTGGAATATCGGAAATTTCTCATTGGATAGGAACAACAGATTCTATTCTCGATGGGACTATGATTGGTTTAGGATGAGTTCTCGGATCATGGATTTTTATTTCTTTAGCCGTGTATGCTCCACGATTGGAGACCGTGAGGAATTCAGCTATTTGATAGACCCTCTTAATGAAAATCGTTTTATATTGTTCCTTAAAGAATACCATAAAGTGTATCCGCTCACGCGAAATGAGGTGTTATTCATGAAGGAGGCTTATCGTTTTTTTATCTTGAATTATGTAATCAAGGATGGTCGATATTTCTTTCACGAAGTATATGCGACCAAACTGCAGCGTGAAGCGTACGAGATTTATCTACCGCAGATCGATCAGTTTGATGCAGAAAAAATATTGAGTGCCCTAGAATTATAATAGATGGAGATTACAGAGTTTAAAAAAGTAGTGGATAACTACGACGTAGTATTTTTTGATGCCTTTGGGGTTCTCAAAAATTCTAGTGGGATGATCCCACATATTGAGAAGACCTTTGAGTACCTCATTCGAAAGAAAATTGACTTTTATATCCTGACAAATGACGCCTCCAAAGGGCCTAAGTCACTTGCTCAAAGCTATATAGATGCGGGCTTTACGATGATCAATGAGGAGAAGATCATCTCGTCGGGGATGCTCGCGCGTGAGTACTTGCGTATGAAAGTGAAGGACGGTAAAGTGGCCTATCTAGGGACTAAGCAGTCTGCTCACTACCTAGAGGAAACAGGACTCAAGGCACTGTCTATTGCAGACTTGGATCTGAATAAAATTGATGATGTCAATGCACTGGTATTCTTAGATGACGAAGGGTTTGACTGGCGAGAGGACCTCAATAAACTAGTCAACTTGCTTCGCCTGAGGAATATTCCTGTGATGGTAGCTAATACTGACAAATCCTATCCCGTATCGGATAGAATGGTCGCGATAGCTGTAGGGAGTATTGCGGACATGGTAGAAAATATCACGGGTCGTAAGTTTATCAAATTTGGTAAGCCAGATTCTAGTATGTTTATCTTCGCCTATGAGCACACGCTGAGTACACGTGAGATTGACAAAGAACGTGTCTTGATGGTAGGAGACACTTTGTTTACAGATATTATTGGAGGTAATAAATTTGGGATTGATACAGCACTAGTTTTGACGGGTAATACACTCAAAGAACACTACGAAGAACGTATTAAAGCGATGGGGATTATTCCTGATTTTGTCTGTCCGTCGGCAGTAGTTTATTAACACGTAGATTCACGATTAGTTAATCGAAAACTAGCCTTACATCCATCTAAATTATTTTATCTTCGGGTAGTTAATCCACATAACATCTGTATACACCCCGTGGCACAGCATTTTGAGGAAGTTATGTATTTAGTTATCATCTTGAGGTATTGGATAGGAATGGTGACCATAGGGACACTAGGTCTGTGGGATCGCATTAGTTTTAGTGGAAGAGAATTGCTACAGGCCGTAGGGAACTTGCCAGAGGCGCCAGAAGTTGGGGACGAATATGCGCGTACTGCGAGCGGAAATTTTGACCTCCTATTTACATTGTTGGCGATTTTTTCTTTGGCAGGAGCTTACTTGATTGTTAAGCAGTTCTTTAGAAGGATCAAAATCCAAAGAAGAGTTCTCCAAAAGAAAGTAGAGGAAAGGACTTTTGAAATCTCTAAACAAAAAGAAGAACTCCAGAAAAAATCCGAGGAGCTCCAAATGGCTTATGAGGAGATTAAATTTAAGAATCTTGCGATTGAAGAGGCTTTCGAGCATTTGAGTAATTCTTACGAAAAAATGTCGGACCTCAACCGAGAAAAGGACGGGATGATGAACGTCGTGGCACACGATCTTCGCACACCTCTCAACAATATAGAAGGTCTGATCCAGCTCATCTCCATGGATGGGAACTTGAATGCGGATCAGGTAGAGTATATTTCAAAGATTCGAACGGTTGTGCAGCGAGGCAATGAAATGATTCGTGATTTGTTGGATATCAACATGGCGAAGAAGATGAAGCCAGAACTCAAATTGATAGCGTTTTCTATCCCAGAGTTTCTCTCTAGCTGGAAGATGAATTTCGAAAAAGCCTTGGTCGCCAAAAATCAGTCACTCCGAATATCAGGTGCTTATAAAGAGATTCAATTGAATACGGATATGGGCCTTCTTTCTCGTATAATGGACAATCTCATGTCTAATGCAATGAAATTTTCAGAACCTGAAAAAAGCATGTTTTTAGATATTAATCTAGTGGAAGAGGGTAAAGTCAAGATTGTCTTGCGGGATGAAGGGCCTGGGATTAGTGAAAAGGATCAGGCGAAGATGTTTAAACCCTTTACTAGACTCAGTGCGCGACCGACTGCTGGAGAGCATTCTAACGGTCTAGGCCTTTCTATTATTAAGAGTTTGACGGAACAGTTGGGTGGTAAAATAGCCGTGAAGAGTAAGTTAGGCGTAGGTACAGCATTTGAGATTGTTATCCCATGTAGTCCTAAAAAGGTCTAAAATAAAAACAGGAAGCCAAGTAGTTAACAGACTTCCCATTTTCGTTTGGGTACGGGGGATTTAGAGGGTTTTGCTGCTGATCCAGTCATTGAGCTCTTTTTCAAGTTCATCTTTGGACTTTCCGAGTTTTTGCTGAAGCTTACCCATGATTTGATCTTCTTCTCCATCTAAAATCATTAGATCGTCATCGGTCAATTCTCCATATTTCTCTTTAAGCTTACCTTTAATGATATTCTTATTTCCTTTCAATTGTAAATCCATAGTTATAGGGGTTTAATTGTGTTTGATGTAGACACTGAAAAAAGTGTACCAAGTCGGTTTTGAGTGATTAAGCGTGGGTTTGGGTGTCTCTTAGGTGTACTCGTTTCTACAGGGTGTAGAAGGTGTGCCACAGCTTGGAAGTTATTCTTTTTATTAGCGGATGAGATTTGGAACCATGCAGAGTAATAAAAAAGGCTCTGAAGAGATCAGAGCCTTTTACCACCTTAATAATTCAATTACTTTGTAGAATCCTGTTAATTACATTGCGTTTCTTATTCCCATAGCTCGCCTGTATTCTTTAGTAGCATAACACTACTCTTCACTGTTTCCTCTTCACTAGGATCTACTTGGTCGTAATTATACCATAACACTCAGCATAGCGCATACGAACACAAATCCGTAAGTCACTAATGTACCGATAAACACCTGTACTACTGTTCTTTTCGCTGTTTTCAATTTTGGTCTCATGACTATAATTTTTAACGTAAAAATCTTTCTAATTTATGCGGCTTTCTCGTCTTTCTCGACTATCCCCCCGAGGGTGTTGATGACTGGAACCTCTTTGAAGTTGAACTCATATTCGAAGAACGAACTGAAGTCCTCACCTGCTTCTTTCATATCCTCATCATCCTGCTCATAGTACCAGTTGACAATTACTTTCTTGCCTAACTGCTCTACACTTTCTAATTTTCTTAAGATCATAAACAGACATTTGCTCGAGCTCGTATTAAAGTATTCGAATGCCATGTTGACGGTCAATTTCGCTACATCTAACTGTACATAGCTATCAATATTCTGTAGGAGAACGTTGTAAAATGCCAACGCATTTTCAGGACTAGACTTTCCTCTGACATCCAAAAGTTGGTTTTTTGGATTGAAGTAAACCGATGGGGTGATCCTCGATGGTCTGATGAAATATCCTTTCATGTCGCAGTGTGTTTAAATGGTCTATGTCCCTGATTATTAGTTCTTCAAAGATGATGAAGAAGTATCATTAATAAAATACGGGATTTTCGTATTTGTATCTTTAGGTGATTTGTTTTTATAGGCTAATAATTATCGTGAGTGAAAGTGTAAAGTGGTTCAGTTCGTCTCAAATGGGTTTTTTGTTGGAGTATTTACCAATAAGTGTATAGGGAAAATACCTATAAAGAGGCGTGCTTTTGAGGTGCGAAGACTTGGAAAAGTCGTCCTAAATACAAGGTTCTAGCTGTTTTTTGTGTCTAAAATGTAAGCTGTGACTAACTCATAGATTTGCAGGAGTTTAGGGTTTTGTGATAGTAGGTCACGATGATGGGCTAGTGTTGTGTGATCTTCTCGTTGTGCAGGACCTGTCAGGCTGTTTTGAGTCCCTTGCTCAAAAGCGTTTTGGATGGATGAATGCACGAGCGGTTCTAGGATTTTTAAATCTAGGTCAGAGGCGTGAAGTACGGTCCGTGCTGCGTAAAGCATGCGATTGGTAAAATTACTGGCAAAAACTGCTGCGACATGTAGCCGTTTGCGTCCATTGGCATCCACCACTTTTGCCTGACTACTGATTTTGGTCCCGAGCGACAATAGTGCCTGTGTTGTCTCTGCAGTACTCCCTTCTATGAGAATTGGTAGGGAAGGCCAGTCGATGGTGGAAGACTCGGTGAAGGTCTGCAGTGGGTAGAATATGCCTGTGAAATTATGGTTAGCCAATGCATCGAGATCTGTAGTGCCCGAACAGTGTGCGACTGTAGCATTTGGTGGGAGTTTCAGCTGCTGTGCTACGGGGGCAATCGCCGAGTCGGAGACGGCTATGAGATAGATGGTTGCCGAACTTTGGGAAAAGTCTAAGTTATCGGTGGCAGTCACACCTCGGTGGCTAGTAGCTATTGCCTGGGCTTTGGCTAGTGCCCTGCCGTAGATGCTGTGTAGCAACCCTAACTGATGTAGGCGACTGGAGAGGTGCTGGGCGACTCGGCCTGTACCGATGAGGACTATTTTCATATCCAAAGGTATAAAAAAAGCCTCTGATCAAATGACCAGAGGCTCTCTATGTCTTAGTTGTTTAACTTAGTTTTTCTTCTTGTTGAAATCAATTACTACAGGTGTAGCAATGAAAATTGATGAGTATGTACCAATTAAGATACCTACGATCAAAGCAAATGAGAACCCTTTTAGCACTGCTCCACCGAAGATGAAGAGGATCAATACCACGATCAATGTCGTGATTGAAGTAATCATCGTTCGACTGATAGTACTGTTGAGCGCTTCGTTGAATACTGGTTTCAAATCTGAACCTTGTTTTAATCCTAAGTTTTCTCTGACACGGTCAAATACTACCACGGTATCGTTGATCGAGTAACCAATGATGGTCAGCATCGCAGCGATGAATACTTGGTCTACTTCGAATGAAATGCCGATCAGGTTAGCGATCGCGAAAGCTGATAACACGAACAGTGTATCATGGAATAGGGCGATGATCGCTCCTAAACCAAATTGCCATTTTCTAAATCGAACGAGGATATATAGGAAGATCACTATCAGCGCAAAAACGACTGATTCGAACGATGCGTTTTTGATGTCATCGGCGATGGTTGCTCCTACTTTGGATGAACTAGCGATGGTGAAGTCTCCTTCTCCAGCTTTGGTGTCATCTTGTACATAAGTGAGCTTCGTGAAGTCTGCAACACCTGAAATTAACGCTTTTTTGACGTTAGCATCTGCTTCGTCAGACTCATCGTTGATCAAATAACTAGTCGTTATTTTTAGGATGTTATCCGCTCCAAAAGTTTTTACTTCGACCCCTTGGTTGTCAAACGTACTAGAAAGTGCCACTTTCAGATCAGACGAAACGACAGGCTTCTCAAAAGAAACTACATAAGATCTACCTCCAGTGAAATCTACCCCGTAAGTCAGTCCTTTGGTCACCATGGCAATCATCCCAATCCCGATGAATACCGCAGAGAAGATATAAGCCATCTTTCTTTTCGAAATGAAATCGAAGTTCATGTTCGTCAAGAAGTTTTTAGACAATGGAGTAGAGAAAGAGATTTTGCTCTGGTCACCTTTTTTGGTCATCCACTCTACGACTACTCTAGTGATGAATACGGCAGAGAAGAATGAACAGATGATACCGATGATCAGCGTGATTGCAAACCCTTTGACAGGTCCCTGACCTAGGAAATAAAGGATCAAACCAACCAATAGTGTCGTGACGTTTGCGTCTACGATAGATGAGTATGCTTTTTGATATCCAGAAGAAACAGCTTGTTTAACGCCGGCTCCATTTCTTAGTTCTTCTTTGATTCTTTCAAAGATCAACACGTTCGCATCGATAGACATACCGATCGTCAGTACGATACCTGCGATACCTGGGAGGGTTAAAGCCGCGCTGAGCTGAGCCAAAATTCCGAGGATGAAGAATACGTTGAAAAACAACGCCAAGTTCGCTACCAAACCACCTTTAGAGTAGTAAGCGATCATGAATAAGATTACTATACCTAGACCTGCTACGATAGACATGACACCTTGTCCCTGTGCTACTTTACCAAGTGTAGGTCCGATCACTACATCTTCTACGATAGTTGTAGGAGCGGGTAAGCTACCTGCTTTGAGAATATTAGCAAGATCTTTTGCTTCTTCGAGTGTAAAGTTACCTGTGATCTGTGAGCTACCGTTCGGGATTTCTCCTTGTACGTTAGGTGCAGAGTAGACATAGCCGTCGAGTACGATAGCGATTCTTCTGTTGATGTTGTCAGCAGTTAATCGCTTCCATTTTTTAGCACCAGTTGCGTTCATGTTCATGCCGATAGATGGTGCTGATCGTTGATCTAGCTCCTGTCTCGCGTCGATGATTACTTCTCCAGTCAATGGCGCTTTGCCACCACGGTTGGTTTTCACTGCGTATAGTTCGATGAACTCGTCTTGGCTTAAGGCATCTTGAGACCTGATAGGCTTCACTGCCCACAAAAATTTGATTGTAGACGGGATGCTTCTTTGTACAGCTTCGTCTTTTAGCACACGGTTTATTTTTGCCGTATCTCTAAGGTTGTAGATCAACCCGTACTGCGCCTGTAGTAGACTGAACAATGGAGATACTTCTGATGCCATCGCTGCAGAGTCTATCGCCGTGCTGTCACTTTCGAGCTGAGACGCTAGATCATCTCCTGAGGCAGTGTCTGCTTCAGTATCATCTGATCCTAGTAGGTCGTCAATGTTTTCTTTCTGAGCAGGTGCCGCTTCTTCACCTTCTACGACTAGTTCTGAAAGTTGTGCTTGCTGATCTTTCACAGCTACGTCATTCATGGCCTGTAGTGTAGGGAAGATCTCATTAATCTCGTGTACTTCCCAGAACTCTAGTTTAGCTACACCTTGTAGAAGCTTTCTAACTCTTGTAGGGTTGTCGACACCTGGTAGCTCTATTTGAATTCTACCTGTACCTTGTAGGCGCTGGATGTTAGGCTGTGAGGTACCGAATCTATCGATCCTGGTTCTGAGGATATTGAATGATCTTTCGATTGCTCCATTTACTTCCTCGTTGATCAATGATACTACTTCCTCATCTGGTGTGCTGAGGTTGATTCTACCTCTGTTGGCTGCCGTCGCAAATACGCTAGCCAGGGTTTTATCTGGAGCGAGTTCTTTGAATGAGGCGTAAAATTCTGATACAAAGTCAAGCTGCGTGCCTTTGATGTTTTCTTTGGCCATGTCAAGAGCTTTCAAGAAGTCAGCGTCTTTACTGTCTCCACTGATTCCTTTGACGATCTCCACAGGAGACACTTCCAAAGTCACGTGCATACCACCTCTTAGGTCAAGACCGAGATTTAACTCAGTTTCTTTGATCTCTTGGTAGGTAAACTCGATACCGAATAGGTTGTAGACGGGCTCTTTCCAGATCGAATCGAGGTATTGCTGCTTCTTAGCATAATCTGTCGTGTTGTCAACAGTGGCTGCTGCGGTCGCTTCTTCGTTGATTCGCTGTGCTACGAATGTAAACGATAGGTAATAGACGCAAAGCAAAGAGACCACTACCGTGAGTAATATTACTCCTCCTTTATTTTTCATTTGTATATGATGTTATATAAGTAATTATTGTTTGATAAAATCGTAATGAGTGTGAGCCGCAGTGAGGGCGGCGGGCAATATTCCTAATCGGGAAATTAGGGAGCGTTAGGGGCTATGATGTAGTTGAAGAGCACTTTGAGTAGTTTCTCGCTGAGCTTTTCATTGAAGGCGTGTTGGTAATCTCGGATCGTTTCTATGAAAGAGATTTTGCCTTCCAAGATATCATACTCTACAGAAAGTACCTGAATCTGCGCGGTAGGAGCAACTGCTTCTAGGCTTGAGATTTCTTCTTGGTTTTGAGGAACGTCATCGGTAGTCTCATCTGATTGCTGTTTCTTTTTTAGCTCACAGCAGGTATGACTCTTGACATAATTCACCGCGATGGGCTGGCCAATAACGGCTAAGCCGACCATGATCCCAAGGATTAGGATGAGAGCATTTCGCTTTGATATGTCTTCGATTCGTTTCATAACGGGTCACGAAAGTAGACAAAAGTCGAAAAGTTTGAAAGCATACCGATGAAAACGTTGGATAAAACCAACGGACAGAGCAGATTAGGGATATCTATTGTAGTTTTGAGAGATGCAAAAGCCACTGGTGTCGGTCATCTGTCTATGTTATAACCAAGCTCGGTTCGTTCTAGAAACGCTGGAGTCAGTGGTGGCGCAGGATTATGCTTTGGTTGAGATGATTATCGTCGATGATGCGAGTGAAGACGGGAGCAAGGAGCTTATTGATGGTTTTTTGGAAAGATATCCAGATGTTCCCTATGTAGATATAAAATTCAATGTAGGGAATACCACAGCATTCAATCAGGGACTCAAACTGGCTACTGGCAAATATGTAATCGATCTGGCCTGTGATGATCTGCTCGTACCAAATCGTATTTCGGAGCAAGTTGAATTCTTTGAAGAGCAGTCCGAAAACGTAGGAGTAATCTACTCAGACGCAGTATATATATCAGAAAAAGGAAAGGAGACCAAGCGCCATTTTCAGTCTGGACAATATGAAGCATACGAAGGAGACGTATATTTAAAATTGATAGACACCTACTTCGTTCCACCTCCGACGATGATGATCCGAAAGTATGTGTTGGATCATCTGGGAGGTTATGATAAAGAACTGGCTTATGAAGATTTTGATTTTTGGATTAGATCGTCAAGAGATTGGGGCTATGCTTATCAAGATCAAGTGCTAACCCGCATCCGCCGCGTAAAAAACTCGCATTCAGATACCTTATATAAGTACGAAGACAAGAAGGTCGCTTCTACTGTCCTTGTATGTCAGAAAATACGTAAGCTCAACAGGAGCGAATTGGAAGATGAAGCACTTGCCCGTCGGTTGAGATATGAGATTCGTCATGCGTTTTTGACGGGATGTCGCCAGGAGGTTGAGGGCTTTATGAAATTATTGATAGAAATAGATAAGAGTGACTTATTCTACAAGTGTTTGCGCAGATTGAATTTTGGCATCAACCTTAGTGTGATGAGACAGATGATCCACTGGGTCAAATACGCCCGTTAGCGCCTGTTGTCATTTCCCATTAGCATACTTAGATAGCTATCATAGCGGGATTGAGAGATTCTACCGTCTTCATAGGCAGACTCTATCGCACAGCCGGGCTCATGAGTGTGTGTGCAGTTGCTGAACTTGCACTGTCCCAGTAGTGCACGTAGCTCTGGGAAGTAGTGGCTCAGCTCATCTTTTTCTATCTCGGCCAGTCCCAGCTCTTTGATGCCAGGAGTGTCTATGATGTAGCTTCCTTCTGCTAATTTGAAGCGTTCGGCAAAAGTTGTGGTGTGCACTCCTTTGTTTGCAAAATCGGATATCTCCGAGGTTTTTTGTTCAGCCTCAGGGATGAGTTCATTCACGACCGTGGACTTGCCCACGCCAGAGTGTCCAGTGAGCAGCGATGTTTTTCCAGATAGGAATTGTTTCAACCCCTCTATGTCGTTAGATGATAATGCTGAGATATATAGCACTTGATAGCCGAGTGCTTCATATTCAGTCATTTTCTCTTTGAGTTTTTCGATATCCTCTTCGCTTAGTAGGTCTATTTTATTCATGAGGATGGTGGCAGGAATCCTAAAAGCTTCGGCGGTGACCAAAAATCTATCAATGAAGCCCAATGATGTTTTTGGGGTGCCTACTGTAGCGACGATGATGGCTTGATCCAGATTGGAAGCGATAATGTGGCTGTGGCCCTTTTTTTTAGGAGAGACTCTGATGATATAATTATCTCTGGGGAGAATTTCGGAGATGATCATGGTGCTGTCGTCTCCTTGATCTTCGATGAGTTTGACTCGGTCTCCTACTGCAACTGGGTTTGAGATTTTCTTGTTCTCCAGTTTGAATTTACCTTTTAGACGACAGTTATGCATTTGTCCATCAGCTGATTCCACCTGATACCAAAGCCCCATAGATTTACTCACGATTCCTAGCACAGCCCAAAAATAAAGAAACCGTCCCAATATGTATCAGGACGGTCTCTAATGTTAATTTTTATTCTCGCTTAGTGCTTAGATAGGTAGTCAGCTACACCTGCTTTGGTTGCTTGCATTGCTTCTTTACCTTCTTCCCAGTTCGCTGGACATACTTCGCCGTGCTTTTCTACATACTGTAGAGCATCTACTAGTCTGATCATCTCATCGATGTTTCTTCCTAGTGGGAGGTCATTGATTGTCTCTTGTCTTACTGTACCAGTTTTGTCGATCAAGAACGTACCTCTGTACGCTATTGGTAGACCGTTGAAAGAAAGATTTCCTTCTTCGTCATAGTCCCAATCTCCAGCCAATACACCGTAGTTGCTAGCAATAGTTTTGCTAGTGTCTGCTACGATAGGGTAAGTGACTCCTTCGATCCCTCCTTTGTTTTTAGGAGTAGACAACCATGCAAGGTGTGACTCTTCAGTATCAGTCGAAGCACCTACAACAGCTACACCTCTTTTCTCGAATTCAGCAAGTTTTTCTTGGAATGCTAAAATCTCAGTTGGGCATACAAAAGTGAAATCCTTTGGGTAGAAAAAGAAGATGACTTCTTTCTTACCGATGTATTGATCCAATGAAAATGATTCAACTATTTCTTCTCCATCAATAACAGCTGGGGCACTGAATAGAGGGGCTTTTTTTCCTACTAATGACATAATTATTTCGTTTTTGTGTTTTTCAATAATTTGATATCGCAAATCTACTTTGCTTGATAGGCAATCCTTGTGAATGCAAATAAATTTTCTTTATATCCATATAGATTTTCTATTGATCTAAAATATATAGGTGTCTATCGACTAAAAAATGATTTGTTATGAGATTAATGGATTTCACTTTAGTTTTAGCTTTGCAAAACCAAAATAAGAATAATATGAAATTGAATTTTACGAAAGGAGCAGCTGTAGTACTGATGAGCCTGCTGTTCGGTACTTCTGCTACTCAGGCTCAGGATATGACCGAAGCTACTGCATTTTTGAAAGCAGGGTCTGAAGATGCAGGGGTTTATATGGGTAAATACCTAAACCCGATGGTTAAAGGTTTAGGGTATGGAGTCGCTGGTGGTTGGTACAATACTGCCAAAACACATAAACCATTGGGGTTTGATATTACAGTTACTTTGAATGCTTCACGAGCTCCTGAGGATGACTTTTTCTTTGATATAATCGAGACGGATTATCAAAATATTCAATTAAAAGACCCGAATCAGCCATCCACTTCTACATTATTTGGAGATGAAACGACTACTGGAATTACTGCAGAATATTATGATGAAACATATGATCGAACGATTGTTTCTGAATTTGAGACAGCACCAGGTTTAGCCTTGGATGATAGTTACAACGGTTATGTTCCCATGCCTATGGTTCAAGCAGGAATAGGATTGATTAAAAATACAGATCTTAAAGTAAGATGGATGCCTACGCAGAGGTTTAATGATGACTATGATAATGAATCTAGTGTTGGAATGTTTGGATTAGGGCTTATGCATGATTTTAAGCAATGGATTCCTGCGATCAAGCATATTCCTATAGATATGGCTGTGTTGGTAGGGTATAATAGGATATATGCTAAATCTGGTCTAAATTCAAATGGAGAGGTTATTGATGGTGAAAATCAGCAAGGAGAAGTAGGTATCAACTCATGGACTTACCAGCTGTTAGTGTCTAAAAAACTTTCCGTTTTGACTCTTTATGGGGGGGTTGGCTATAATAATACGACTACTAATTTAAAAGTATTGGGAACATATGATATAGAAGATGACAATACAGGGGTGACAGTTACGTTAACGGATCCCATAGATGAAGATTATTTGAGTAGTGGAATGAGAGGGACATTAGGTATGAGGTTGAAATTGGCAATTATTACGATACACGCAGACTACACTTTCCAGGAGTATAATACGATCACTGCTGGTATTGGATTCTCTGTGAGATAAGTTGCAAGTAAAATGATATTATATTGGAAGCGTCTTGAGTTATCAAGACGCTTTTTTTTTGTTTGATTGGGTATATGCATACCCGTTTAAGGTGAGGTTCAATTGGTGTTTCAGATGAGAGATCCAAGATTGTTTCGTTATCTATCTGCTGGCTAAATCAGGCAGATGTTGAATTTTGACCTTCTAAATTTTTCGATCCAAATTCTTGGAAACCAAAAAGCCCCGAAGTGACTCGGGGCTTTTTCATTTTGATAAAATGTTAAACAGGTGTATGAATAAAATTTGTGTTATGTACTGTTATATACAGCGAGGCAGAGGAAAGTAACCCGAAGGGCCAAAAAAAAAGTAAATTATTTTTCAAAGAGGGGTAAAAAATGCCTTTGAGTCGACTGAGGCCTATTTTAGATTGTGGGTATTGATGACAAAAACTGAATCTTTTTTTGCCAAGCTAGTTTTGCCCATCGCTAAATCACGATCAGGTTTTGTAAGTTTACTTGCGAATAGAAGGATGAACAGGATGGAAATCTTGATAATGAACGAAAGTTCAGATTTTGTTTTCCGAGACATTGAATGATTAATTATTTCTGAGTAAAAGTATGTATAATCATGGAATTATACACTTGTATTCGATGAACAACTTGATTGGTTAGATAAATAGTATTTATGAAGCAGATGAAGAAAGTGTTGTTTGTGTGTTTAGGGAATATATGTCGGTCTCCACTGGCAGAGGCGATCTTTCGTAACAAGGTTCAGTCACTAGGGTATGAGGTAGACTCTGCAGGTACAGCGGCGTATCATGTGGGGAAAGACCCTGATTACAGATCTGTGGCTGTCGCTCTAAAGTATGATGTACCGATCTCGCACAAGGCACGTCAGTTTGAAGCGGAAGATTTTGAGCAGTTTGATTATGTGATTGCAATGGATCGTAGTAACTATTACAATATGACCGCATTAGTGAGTGAGAAGCCATCTAATTTGTTTTTAATGCGAGAATTTGACTCAGAGGCGGATGGTGACCTGGATGTGCCAGACCCCTATTATGGTGGTGATGATGGGTTCGAACAGATCTTTGTGATGATGTCTAGGGCGATCGATCAGCTCATTTCGCATATTCAAATAGAAGAACAGGCCTAGTGAGTATCCTTAGCGTGTTTATGTAAAGTTAACCGCTTGATTGCCTTTTCAAAAGTTCTATTCGTTTCTCTGAGAAGCCCAGGTCTGAGATGGTGATTGGAACTAAAAAGGGTACAGATTTTTTAGTCTGCACCCTTTTTTAGTTCGTGTTGCTGATTTGGTTTCACCTCTTTAGGAGGGCGAATAAATTTTTAATCAGCTTACTTAGCTTTTTGTGCAGTCAGTACCAGGTGCTTCTTCTCGGGCACATAGAGTAAGTGGAACACCTTTTTGGTTTTCTGCTGAAGTATGATTTCTTCTCTGTGGTAGACAGAGTCTAGTGCTTTTTGGTCGTAACCTATGATTGTCAACAGCTCTAAATCTTCTCGCAACTCGATATCAAATTCATCTTGTAATTGATCGATGAGTTTTTCTACCTTATCGAACTTCTTGTCAATACAGATTGCAAAACTCACTGCAGAGTTCTGCATTAGGTTGATTTTGATGTTTAATTGATCGAGCGCATTGAAGATAATGCTCAGTTTTTTCTCATCAATAAATGTGAAGTCAGTTACACCAAACTCGATGAATACCTGCTTGGTTTTGACAATGAAAGAAGCGGGATGCTTCTTTGCGTGACCTTTACCGATAACTGTTCCGATATTTTCTGGAGCAGTAAATGGGCGCACGTAGAGTTTGATTTTGTTCTGTGCGAGCGGTTTGATGGTGCGAGGGTGAATGATAGATGCACCGTAGTAGGTCATCTCTGCTGCGTCGTTGTAGCGGAGCTCAGGGATCACAGTTGCTTCGGGCATTTTGCGTGGATCAGCTGTCATGACGCCAGGTACATCTTTCCATACGGTCACGGACTCAGCTTGCAGGCAGGTTGCGAAGATCGCAGCACTAAAATCTGACCCCTCACGTCCTAGTGTAGTCGTCTTTCCCTCTCCATTGGACCCGATAAACCCTTGAGAAATCACCAGGCCGTCTTTGGTGTAGTTAGGGACTTTTTTAGAGATATTTCTTTTGGTCAGCTCCCAGTCCACTCTAGAATCGGTGAGGTTGAGGTCTGTTTTGATATATTTTCTAGCATCTAGCCAAGTGGTTTTTTTGACGTTCTCGTTGAGATAGGCACGGATGATGCGTGTCGACAATAGCTCGCCTTGGCTTACCATTTCACTATAAACTTCCGCATAGCGTTTGCCTTCAGCTCCTTCGAGATAGGCTTCTATTCCTTCGAATATCGACTCTATGCGTTCACAGATTTCGTGCTCTCCATTGAATAGGTCTTTGGAGATGTCGAGGTGAAAGTTTTTGATCCAGTTTAGTTTTTCTTTCCAGTCTTGTTTGTCTGTGTATCGCTGTACGAGCTCTTCTAGGTGGTTGGTCGTCTTGCCCATAGCTGAGACGACTATGACGAGCTCATCGTCACAAAACATCTTGATGACATCTGCTACATTTTTTACTGCTTGTGCGTCTTTTACGGAAGCACCTCCAAACTTGAATACTTTCATCTGTTTATTGATTTTTAAGTCAGTTCGAACGTCTGGCTTTTATTGAAAGTGTCTTCTAGACGAAAACACTAAGTCCACACGTTGGATCTGTGTATATAATTAACTCCTTGATCTATCTGATCTTGGAAAAATGGTGTTTAATGGTTTGGGATGATAGGAGCCTTGGTTATACAAGAATTATTCAATCACCCAAACTGGGGTGCAAAGCTAGAGGGCTGATCGGGAAATAAGAAATATTTGCTTGTTATTTACGCTCTCTCATGCTTGAAAGCACTTTTTTAAAACGCTGAAAGCCATATATTTGCTCTAACCCAAAAAGAATTTTATGAATAATAAAACCCTAGTCGGATCTACTATTGGTACTACTTTAGATAGGTTCATCAATCACAAACAGGCTGATTTTCCATTTGCAACAGGAGAGCTGAGTCAGCTACTCAGAGATATAGCACTGGCAGGTAAGATTATCAACCTAGAGATTAACAAATCTGGCCTATTAGACATAGCAGGCGCATATGGAGCCGTGAATGTTCAGGGTGAAGAGCAGCAAAAGTTGGATGTAATCGCCAATGTACGCTTTATCAGAGCCCTCCGGAATGGAGGTCAAGTGTGTGCGATCGTTTCGGAAGAGGACGATGAGATCGTAGAGATCAATGCCGATAGCAACTATGTAGTAGCAATGGATCCATTGGATGGTTCGTCTAATATTGATGTGAATGTCTCCATTGGGACGATTTTCTCGATTTATAGAAGGGTGACCGCTCCAGGAGAACATGTTACCAAAGAAGATGTGCTGCAAAAAGGAGATAAGCAAGTAGCTGCGGGTTACATTTTGTACGGTTCGTCCACGATGATGGTTTATACGACGGGGCACGGTGTGAATGGCTTTACGCTGGAACCTTCGCTTGGTGAGTTTGTGCTGTCACATGCAGATATTCAGTCTCCAGAAGATGGTCAGATCTACTCGGTCAATGAGGGGGCGTACTATAGTTTTGAGCAGGGGGTTCAAGATTATATCAGGTACTGTAAAGAAGAGCGTTATTCTGCGAGGTACATTGGCTCGTTGGTGTCGGACTTTCATCGCAATATGTTCAAAGGAGGAATCTATTTGTATCCTAGAACGGATAAGTCGCCGAACGGAAAGCTGAGACTGGTGTATGAGTGCAATGCGCTGGCGTTTATCGCTGAGCAGTCTGGAGGTATGGCGACCGATGGTGAAAATCGTATCATGAGTTTGGATCCGCTGGAGCTCCACCAGCGGACGCAACTGCTGATTGGATCTACGGCGATGGTGAAAAAAGCGGTAAGCTTTTTATGATAATCCGCGGTATTTTTCACGCGTCACGACCTTTTGTAACTCTCGTTGGATTATTTCTCTGGCTAGCGATCTATTGATCTCTTCGGGAGGGGCTTTGGTGATGATATCTTTGAATATCTGCTCACTCAGATCGATTTTGTAACATGCAGACATGAGTCTGTCTAGATCATGATTGAGCAGATATCCTATGATGGCAGAGAGTTTGATCTCCAACTCTTCTAGGGTATATTCGTTGAGCTGAAGTTCGTCTTCGGGGAGTTGAAAATGAGCCAGTAGCAGAGGTAGACATTTTCGAACTCCGTTTTCCAACTTATTTATCCTTTCGATTCTTCTTTGACTTCTTCAGACTTCTCTTCGAAAAGGTGAGTTTGTGTTTTGCTCAGCAGGTTGTACCAAGTCACCAGCTTTTTGATGTCTGAGACATATACACGCTCTTCATCATACTCTGGTAGGATGTGTTTGAGAAAAGATTTGAGTTCTTCTGAGTCGGAGTTACTAGTCAAACCTGTATCTCCGTCGAACTCGGCATGGATTTTTTTCATAACAGTGTCTAGTGGGCAAGAACCCTCTGCATCTGTCGTATAGATAGAGATCTCACCAAGGATGGAAACCTTAGAGTTCATGTTGACCACCAATTTCTTCTTTTGATCGTCCATAGTTTCTAATATGACACCTCCTCTAGTTGGTGCTACTACGGTGAACAATCCTCCTTTTCCTGATACGGTTGCTATTTCGTTAAAATCCATGTGTTCGATGTTTGTGGATGGCAAAACTAATACAATGTTTTAAAGCTTGCTATTGATTTGGTCTATGTATCCTAATATTTCATCTTGACCGATTTTTTGTGCTGACGAACTCACAAAGCTCGGTGGTAATTGATCCCAAGTCTTTTTAAGTGTGTTCTTGAAATTGGCAATGTTAGTGATGATTTTTCGGTTGCCTGTTTTGTCTGCTTTGGTGAAAATGATTGAAATCGGCAGCCCATTTTCTCCTACCCATTGAATGAACTCTAAGTCTATTTTTTGTGGCGGGATGCGTGAATCTATCAGGACAAAGATGTTGACCAGATTTTCTCGCTGGAGTAGATACTGCTTGATCATGACGGACCATTCTTCTTTGAGTTTTTTGCTGACCTGTGCCCAGCCATAGCCTGGTAGATCGACTAGATACCATTCCTTGTTGATATGAAAGTGGTTGATGAGCTGTGTCTTGCCAGGTTTTCCTGAGGTTTTGGCTAGTTTGGTTCTGTCGGTTAGCATGTTGATCAGCGAGGACTTGCCGACATTGGAGCGACCGATGAAGGCGTACTCTGGTTCTTTGGTGACGGGGCATTTGGTATAGTCCGTGTTGCTAATGACAAACTCTGCAGATTTGATTTTCATGTGGCAAAATTATGCGCTAAAATGGACAATTAACTACGAGGGCTCTTTTATGTCCTTATATTTCTATTTTTTTAAGATATATTCAAAACCGAACTACTTAATATTGCACTCCATAAAAATCAAAATGCGTTGACAGTATTACCTTATAAAGACAAAGACGGGAGCAAAAAAGAACAAGTAGCCGAGATGTTTAACAGTATCAGCAAACGCTATGATTTCCTCAATCACTTCCTGAGTATGGGCATAGATATCCTCTGGAGGAAAAAGGCGATCCGTCAGCTCAAAGCAGCACAACCCAAATTGATTCTAGATGTAGCTACGGGTACGGGAGATCTCGCTATCGAGGCACTGAATCAGCTCGCGCCAGATAAAGTGATCGGCGTGGATATATCAGAAGGAATGCTGGAGATGGGACGTGAAAAAATGAAGCGTCTCGGTGTGGATGATAAAATCGAGATGTCGATGGGAGATTCTGAGCAGCTCCTGTTCGAGGACAATAAGTTCGATGCGGTAGTCGCAGCCTTTGGTGTGAGGAATTTTCAAGATTTAGAAAAAGGGCTTGCTGATATGAGGCGTGTACTCAAAGACGGAGGGAAAATTGTCATTCTAGAATTTTCCACCCCAACGGCCTTTCCGATGAAGCAGCTCTATAGCTTCTATTCCAATGCTATTTTACCCATGATTGGAAAAGTAGTGTCAAAAGATAACTCTGCCTACACATATTTGCCTGAGTCTGTTCAGGAGTTTCCTTATGGTGAGGAGTTCTTGGGAGTTTTAGATAAATTGGGATTTAAAGAAACCACATGCATACCTCTTACATTCGGCATCAGCTCCATATATACCGCTATCAAGTAGTTCTCGTACTCTTGTTTGTAGTTAGTATGGCGAGTAGTCCTGCTGTTGCACAGGTGGATGGAACCTTGAATTTGCCTCGTTTTGATGAGGAAAAGTGGCATTTTGGTTTTTTACTAGGACTACACACCTCTAACTATCGATCAGAGTATAAGGATGATTTCGTCACGCCCTCGTTTGACACACTACACTCGGTAGTTCCTCCTAGTAAAATGGGGTTTAAAATCGGATTCATTGTCGATTACCATATTTTCGAGACTTTGGATGTGAGAATTACCCCGACAGTTAGTTTTAATCAACTTCAACTCGATTATCGATTTACCAATGGAGAGGTGATAGAAGAACTTCGTGACCCGACCTATGTAGAGTTGCCGATTCTTTTGAAGTATAAGTCCGTCAGAAGGAGAAATCGTAGAATGTATGTTTTGGGAGGGATCAATCCTGCGATCAAAGCAGCAAGTTCCAAAGAAAAAGAGAGTAAAGATAGGCTGCTGACCAAAGGGTATAACCTCTCTCTTGATGTGGGTGTAGGGATGGACTTGTATCAGCCGTTATATAAGTTCTCGCCTGAGATACGCTATTCTTTTGGACTGATAGATGTACTAGAAGATCAACCCAATGATTTTAGTGCGCCGCTAAGGAGTCTATCGATACATACGATCGCCTTTTATATCACCTTCGAAGGAGGCCCATCTACACTCAGAAGGAATTCAAGACGCCGTAGGTAGTTTTACAGATCAATCAGATCAGTCTGTAAAGTTGAGGGGATAAACTCGGTAGACAGGTTCGAAATTTTTATTCCAATCATTCAAATTAAACTCAAGGACTTATAAGAGATGGTTATTCACGAAATAATGATAATGAATTTTGAATAACGAAGTGATCTATTACCTCTCCCCCAGAAACACGGAGTGACCCGATCAATCCGTATTCCCTTATTTAGGGTTCTATGCCTAAAGTAGCCCCTGATTCTTCATCAGTGAGATACTTCAATTTATAGACGTAATAAAATAAGTAATTGAACTTGTTGACAGAGTAGTAGCTAGAGTCTGGGTCTGCTACAGTTTCCTTTTGAGGAACGTTAGTCGCTGAGGTAGAGATTTCTGTATTCTTCCGTGGTTTTACAACAGAGCCTTTTAAATCGTCAGGGTTATATTCTGCAGTAGTCTTTTCAGACTTCTCTTTTTCATTTTTGTCCGTGGAAGACGCATGAGCGAAGCTAGTTATTAGCACCGCAGTGAATATGGTGATTAACTTTTTCAATCTTGAGACTAATGGTTGTTAGTTTTGCAAATTAGCCAAAAAACATTACAACTCCATGGTTAATAGGCTGATGTGCGAAAAGGCATGTTTAGAGCTGTCTGAAAAAGGTGTATCTGTCAGAGCGAAGACCTCCCATTCTTTCTTTGAAAGTGATGAGCGATTCTTGTGGAATACCTCCAAGGGATGATATACCAAGATCGAGGACTTGTGCTTCAGTCTTTTGTAACTGAGCGATTAGTTCGGTCGTCAAGTAGACCAGTGGGCTATGTGTAGCGTATTTTCTATCAAAGGCTGGTAGATAGTTGTAGGTCACTTCGGGTGTAACGATTAACGTGATGGTGCAGGCCATGAGCTCCCCAGATGGATGGCGCACACTGTAGCAAGCATAGTTTTCGTCTAGGGCTCGGGTGATCGCGATCAGTTTTTCCTTCGTGATGTTGACTGATAGCTGTTGTTGGGCTCTACAATAGTGGATAAAGTCATAAATTTCTCCAATCTTCGAAAGAGTTTCTTGTTGGAATATTAATCCATCTTTTATACATTTTTTTAGTTTTCTACCCTGCATTGAATGCATTTGATTGGGATCAAAACTGTTGAAGGGTATATGGTGATTGATGTCGATCTGTTGATCAAATCCGTTTTGGATCAGCGTCTCTTGTAGCTGCTGATTTAGTGTGGGGTGAAAAAAACTAGGTGCTTGACGGATAGTGACTGATCGGACTTGATGTGAATTCAAATAATTTATTAGTGAATTGTACCAGAGCTGGAGATCTGTAGAGAAATCATTGACAGTGTTTAATCCAGCGTAGGGTGCCATGGGTATGGAGGTGGCATGTCCTTTGTGGATATGAAAAGGGATCTTTAGTAGTTTTTGGGTATTTGGGCAGGTCCAAGAAAAAAGGCTGTACCGACCTATTTCGTTAGCTTCAAAATATTTTTCTTGACTAAATATCATAAATTTGGAAACGTGCATTTATAATTTTCCCGCCTAAGGGAAGTTATTCAAAGATATAGGCAAGTCCGTAAATTGTGTGACAGCCTTGTGCATTTAAATAACCATCCATTTGAGAAGATACATTTATATTCTGCTGGTACTAGGCGTAACTATACCTTATATAGGTTCAGCACAGTCCCTTCCCGTACTTAACAATGACAAGGTGCTTTCTCAGGTAGAGCGTGTGGCATACTATGTGTACAACGAGTACCCAGATTCTGCTACCATGCTGATTGATAAAATGGTCGTTAGCCTCCCGCAGCATCCGATTATTCCTATGATGCGTGCGATGAACATAGCATGGCAGGATCAGCCGATTCGAACCACTAGCCCTAGTTTTCCGGCGCATCGCCGACAACTCGAGCAAGTGATCGCTCTGTCTAATAAACTGCAAGAAAAGAACCCAGATGATTTGGAAGGCTTGTTTTTTGAGATGTCAGCGCATGGGTTGTTGGCTGAGTATATGGCACGTGAGGGGAGCTACATGAAGGCTATGTCCGAAGCGAAGAAGACCTATGATTTCATTACGGTCACGATGACAAAAACTTCTGAGAGTCCTGAGTTCTATTTTTTGGCAGGGTTGTACAATTACTTTCGAGAGAAATATCCAGAGCGGCACCCCGTATACTCTCCGTTCTTGTGGTTTTTTGAGCCAGGAGATAAAGCGCTAGGGCTAGCACAACTGGACTCTGCGGTCTATCAAAGCAAGATTGTCAAAGCAGAGGCACATCTTTATACAGCGTATATCTATCTGCGGTACGAAAACGACCCAGCTAAGGCAGAATTTTATATCAAAAAGCTGCTCAATGAATACCCACGCAATAGTTATGTGAAGGCAAAGTACATCGAGAGCTTGGTGCTTAGGGATGATTTTTCCACAGCCATGCCTTATATCAAAGCATTTTTGTCAGAGAGCAGACCTTATTATGAGATGTGTGGTGAGGTATATATGGGGGTGTATTTCGAAGAGGTCAAAGGGTCAGATATACAAGCGGAATCCTATTATATGAAGGGACTGGAAACAGGCAAAAAGGACCCTACACGTGGTGAGTATTATAAAAGCCTCGCTTATCTGGGTATGGGGCGGATTATGGAGAGACGAGAGCAGTTGAGTTTAGCAGTACAGTATTACCGAAAGGCTGCCGACGTAGATGAAAACGATGTAGTGACAAAAGAGGCTAGAAAGAGACTGGCGAGATTAGATTAATGGCCGAAACCTACCGTATCATACAGTCTCCTACCGAAGGGTTTTACAAAGAGAAGGGAAGCAAATTTTTGGCGTATGCCTATGCGGTAGAGCAGGTAGAAGAGGTAAAGCCTCTCGTCGAAGCGCTGAAGAAGCAATACTATGATGCACGTCACCACTGCTTTGCACATATCATCAATGAGGGCAATCAGCAACATGTGAGAGCCAATGATGACGGAGAACCGAACCATTCTGCAGGCGATCCCATTTTAGGGCAAATTCGTTCTTTTGATCTCGTCAATACGCTGGTGGTTGTGGTGCGTTATTTTGGCGGGACGAAACTCGGCGTGAGTGGGTTGATTCATGCCTATAAAACAGCTGCTGAGGATGCTCTGTCCAAAGCGGAGATTTTGACCGTAGAGATCAAAACAGATTTTAGAATGGTGTACCCTTATGACAAGACACAAGATGTGATGCGTATCACCAATGAGTTTGGCGTAGAAATCAAAGGTCAAGATTTTACAGAGAGTTGTTTGCTCAAAGGCAGGATAGAACCGGAGCTCTTCTCGGCCTACAAGGATAAAATGGCTCTGCTTGATTTAAAACCATATGTAGGTGTATGAAGTTGCAGCTTTATATTTTCAACTTTACGCTTTCTAACTCAATTTTTATTCGCTAGCTGACCACAGGCGGCATCTATGTCTTTGCCACGGCTTCTTCTCACATGCACATTGACGCCACGAGTCTCTAGATATTTGATGAAGGTGTCTAGGGTGTTCTCGTCAGCGTTTTTATAACTGGCTTCTGAGATAGGATTGTATTCGATGATGTTGATGCGGGCGGGGACACGCTTCCAGAACTCATATAGCTCCTGAGCATCCTGCTCTGAATCATTGAAATCGTAGAATAGGATGTACTCAAAGGTGATTTTATTACCAGTCTTTTGGTAGAAGTAGTTGAGAGACTCTCGGAGCACATCCAGATTGTTGGACTCGTTGATCGGCATGATCTTGTTGCGTTTCTCATCATTGGCTGCATGTAGAGAGAGTGCTAGATTGAATTTGACTTGGTCGTCGGCTAGTTTTTTGATCATCTTAGAGATGCCAGCAGTAGATACCGTGATTCTTTTGGGGCTCATGTTTAACCCTTCGGGAGAAGTGATGTGTTTGATCGACTCTAGTACATTGGCGTAGTTGAGGAGCGGTTCGCCCATGCCCATGTAGACAATGTTAGATAGCGGAATGTTGTAGTTCTCCATGGACTGGTTGTTGACCGCCACTACCTGGTCGTAGATCTCTGATGCGTCGAGGTTTCGGGCTCTGTCCATGTATCCTGTCGCACAGAATTTGCAACTCAGTGAGCAACCTACTTGTGATGAGACACATGCGGTCATGCGGCTATCCGCAGGGATCAATACACTCTCTACTACATGATCATCAAAGAGTTTCATGGCAGACTTGATCGTACCGTCATTGCTTTTTTGTTCTTTATCTACTGTGACTGGGTTGATTACAAAATGCTCCTTGAGCTTAGTGCGGGTAGCTAAGGAGATGTTGGTCATATCGTCAATGGATTTGACGGATTTTTTCCATATCCATTCTTTGATCTGCTTGGCTCTGAATGGTTTTTCGCCAATCTCTTTTAGGAACACGCTGATGTTTTCCTGAGGTACTTTACGTAGGTCTTTTAATCCCGCACTGTTATTCATAGGGCAAAGATAGAGCTATTTGGTCTTCTCATCCTAGGGAGAGATATTGATCATGAGACAGATCATGGATAAATCTAGTGATAGAAATAAAATGTATTCATTTTTGCGCTTCGATACTCTTGCAAATTGTTTTATCTTCAAGGTAAAATTATCACGAGCCGACGGCTTATGGATCAAAAGAATAGCTATTGAAATTTAATCCCACAGTATCCCTTTTCTTGTTATTTGTTGTATTAGTAGCCACGAGCCTGACTGTCAGAGGGCAGGTGCTCCACTATGAAATTGTCAAAGGTGGCGATGTGATCGGTGAAATGGTGGCCAAGAAAGAAATATCTGGTAAACAAATGGTTTATTCGATCTCTAGCGTGACGAATTTTCGAATGTTGGTCAAGCTGAGAGTAGATTATAACCTCACAGAGACCTATGAAGGAGGAGTGTTAAAAAGTGGACACGCCATCAGCACTCTGAATGGTGCTGTACAAAAGGAATCCAAAGTAGAACGAAGAGCGAATAACTACCACATAGAGCGAGGGAGTGATTACGTAACTTATCCTGCCGCAGAAATCCGTTATTCTATTCCGGAGATATATTTTACGGAACCAGTAGCTCAGACAAAGGTCTTTTCTCAGGTGTTCGGGGATGACCTGATCATCGAGCGCTTAGGAAACCATCAGTATCAGTTGGACTCGGAGGACGGGCGAAACACCTATACCTACACGCGTGGCGTATGTTCAGAGGTCAAGGTGAGTCGATCCTATGCGACCTTTTATATCCGCTTGAAGTCGGACTGATATTTTAAAGTTTAGAACCCTTATCCTTATATCTATTATGAAAAGAACTACATGGCCTAAGTACGTGAGTTTATTGTTGTTGTCTCTGTTGTTCAATGTCCCTATATGGGCGCAGGAGGAAGGCGAAAAGCTGCTGCCCTTTGAGGCGGATATCCGTACAGGAGAGCTGGACAATGGTCTAAAGTATTTCATCAAGAAAAATAGTAAACCTGAAGACCGAGTAGAACTAAGGTTGGTAGTCAATGCAGGATCAGTGCTAGAGGATGAGGATCAGCAGGGGCTGGCACATTTTACTGAGCATATGGCTTTCAATGGTTCCGCACATTTCGACAAGAACGAGCTGGTGAGCTACCTACAGTCTGTAGGTGTGAAGTTCGGTGCACACCTCAATGCCTACACTTCATTTGATGAGACCGTGTATATTCTGCCTATTCCGTCGGATGACGAGGAGGTTTTGGAGCAGGGACTGACGATACTCGAAGACTGGGCTGGCGGGTTGAGTTTTGATAAGGATGAAATCGATAAGGAACGTGGCGTGGTGATCGAAGAGTGGCGCCTTGGACAGGGCGCTCAGACACGCATGTTACAGGAGTATTTGCCTGTGATTTTTAAGGATTCAAAGTATGCGGAGCGTTTACCTATAGGGAAGAAAGAGATTTTGGAGAGCTTTGAGCGAGAAGCTATCGTGCGGTTCTATGAGGATTGGTATCGACCTGATCTGATGGCAGTGGTAGCGGTGGGCGATATTGATGTAGACCAGATGGAGGAGAGAATCAAAACACATTTTGGAGGATTGGCCAATCCGAAATCAGAAAGAGTAAGAACCAACTATGACCTCCCAGAAAATGATGAGCCTCTGGTGGCGATTACTTCCGATCCCGAAGCTACCAATATCGTGTTTAACATCATGTACAAGTCCAAATCAGAGGATGTTACGACTGAAGCACAGTACCGGATGAGTCAAATTCAAAGCTTGTTTTTAGGGATGATGAACCAGCGACTCAGTGATCTACTACAGCAGGCCAACCCTCCCTATCTCTATGCGGGGACTTATATTGGATCTCCAGTGTCGAGAGAAACTACGGCATTTTCTGGCTATGCGGTAGCGAAACCAGGCGCGATTGAAGAAGGGGTGTCACAACTGCTAGAGGAGATTAGAAGAGTGGAGTTGCATGGATTTAATCCGTCGGAGTTGAAAACAGCTAAATTGAATCTACTGCAAGCCTACGAACAGGCCTATTTAGAAAGAGATAAGTCCCAGTCGAGTGCATTGGCGGATGAACTGATTCGTCACTTTTTGGAAAAGGAGCCTGTGCCAGGGATTACGTTCGAGTATAATTATATCCAAGAGAATCTAGACGGGATAACGATCGATGAGGTGAATGCCATCATCGGGCAGTGGATCAAGCCCGAAAATAGAGTAGTCTATATGACTGCCCCAGAATTAGATGGACTCACACTACCAACCGCATCGGAGGTGCTGTCATGGATTGCTAGTTATGAACAGAAGGACGTTGAAGCTAACGAAGAGGAGATCATAGATACAGATCTGCTCAAAGAATTGCCAAAAGGGGGTAAAGTAGTCAGTACATCGACGATCGATGAGATCGATACCAAAGTGATCGTTCTGTCCAATGGTGCTAAAGTCTATCTCAAGTCTACAGAATTTCAGAATGATCAAATTTTGTTTTCTGGGTACCGTAGTGGAGGAATATCCGTTGCCCCAGACAGCTTGTTTTGGTCTGCGAGTTTTGCTAGTAATGTGGTCTCATTGAGCGGTATAGGGGATTATTCCTATACACAGTTGCAGAAGGCACTGGCGGGGGTGTCTATTGGCGTATCGCCCTACATCAGCGAACTGTCATCGGGTATTCAAGGCAATGCTTCGCCCAAAGATGTAGAGACCATGCTACAGCTGACTTATATGTACTTTAACCAAGTACGGAAGGATGAAGAGGCTTTTCAGTCCTTGATTCAGCGCAATAAGGCTATTTTGGAGAATGTTTTGTCCAACCCGAGTTACTATTTTCAAGACAAACAAGCGAGGATAATGAGTCAGAATCATTTTCGTGGGGGAGGGATTCCTAGGATGGAGGATCTCGATCAGGTAGATATGAATGAGGCCATTGCTTTCTTTCAGTCACAGTTGAGCCAGCCGGGGGATTTTACGTATTGCTTTGTGGGAAATCTCGATGAAGAGACGCTGATTCCACTGATCGAGCAATATCTCGGTGGTGGTGAGCAATCTACCGATTCGCAGCACTGGGTAGATAGAGGTATTCGTCCACCATTAGGCCTAGTAGATGAGAAAGTGTACAAAGGGACGGAGGAGCAGAGTACCGTTGTGATGAGTTTTCAGACTGAGAAAAAGTACAAACGAGCGGATAGTTACTATATGCGATCACTCGGAGAGGTACTGGATATTCAGCTCATTGAAATCCTGAGAGAAGAAAAGAGTGGAGTATATGGAGTAGGCGCCAGTGGTAGCGGTAGTCGTTCGCCTTACGATCACTATTCGATGCAGATTCAGTTTCCCTGCGGACCACAGAACGTAGATACACTAGTCCATGCTGCCATAGGTGTGGTTAAGAATATTCAAGAAAATGGTGTCAGTGATGAGAATCTCAATAAGATAAAAGAAGCACAGCGACGTGACTTAGAGCTTAATTGGAAAGAAAATAGTTTTTGGTTGGGTGTGATATTGAGTTATGACAAAAATGGTTTTGACCTGACGAAAATTACGGAGTTGGAAGACCGCATAGAGGATTTGTCCGCAAAGGATATCCAAAAGGTAGCGAAGAAGTATGTGGATACAGATGCGTATATCAAGGTAGTGTTGTATCCTGAGACACTGGAGTAAGTATAGGGTACTCGATGTAAAATAACTCACTCCGCGCTTCATCGAATGACGGGTGAGTAAAGTGCAGATCGAAATATGGTCTGTGTGCCACAGACCATGGAACAGGTGTCTGTCTAGGCTCTAGCATCTATTAGTCTAGTGTCTAATCGTGATAGCTCCTTCGTCGTTTCAGCGAATGAGGGTTGATCATGAGGTGTTTAGTTTAAATGTGTTAGGTCTTTAGTACAAAGAAAAAGGAGTCTATGATAAGTAGACTCCTTTTTCTTTGCCTTTGAAGGTGACTGTGACATGCTCGTGTATAGTTGTGGCGAGTTCATACCCTGTATACTTTGGGTAGATAGGGAAGGCCTTGTGACTTCTGTTGACCATGACTGCTACGTCGATTTGTTTGACGTTGACTTTTAGCAGCGCTTTGAGCGCAAAAGCGGCTGTCTTGCCAGAGTTGAGTACATCATCGATGAGAATGACCGATTTTTTGACCAGTTCTTTGTCGTCCAAATCCAAGGCGATTTCGTCCGAGAGCGGAGACTTTTTGTTGATGTCTACTTTGCCGACGGTGTAGGTCAGGTCAGATATTTTTTTGAGTTCCTTCTCTAGCAACAGGGCGAATTCTCTTCCGTTTTCCGATACACCTGCTAGTATGAGGTGTTTTTCGTCCATGTGGTTCTCGTATATTTGATAGGCCATTCTGATGATACGCTGGTCGATCTGCGCTGCATCGAGTATTAAATCCTGAGACATGTCTGTATTAGTTGACTTGTGGTAGTGGTATTTCTTTGTTGTTTTTGAAAGTAGACAAAATTACCATGGACTGCAAACTATCCACTACGTCTATGTCACTTACTTGTTCGAGCATGAGCAATTGATAAGAAGCAATGTCTCGTGCCATCACTTTGAGAATGAAATCACCAGAGCCAGTGATGTGGTGACATTCGACGACCTCATCGATTTTTTCGATTCGGGACAGAAATGAATCTATGTTTTGTTTGTTATGTCCTTTGAGAGAGACCTGAACGAAAGTATTGACACCTAGACCGAGCATTTCTGCATTGAGCTCGGCATGGTAGCTCTTGATGATACCTGCTTGCTCTAGTTTTTTGACCCGCTCCAGTGTAGGTGCGGGAGATAAGCCTACCTCTTCGGACAATTTAGCATTCGTGATCTTTCCGTTGGTTTGTAGAATCTTGAGTATTTTTCTGTCTGTCTTGTCTATTTTGAAATTCGCTTTCATTTTGTGGATTTAAGTCTATAATGATTTAGGTCTTGTCGGAATAAAATTTCATGCAAAGCTAATCAACAAAATAAGTTACATAAAATTCTGTAAACTATAAGGTAGCTCGAAATATTATTGTTGTTTAGGAACCCGTTTCAAACCTTAAGGGGCTATCTAAGTTTCTTCAGATAAATCTATAAGGTTTAATAATGACATCTACTTAGGCAGGATAGGTCTGTGGTCTAAGATCTAGTAGGAAGGCTAGCACAAATAGCCTATTGCTTGATGACTTTCTGGGTGTAGTCTTGACCAGCATAGATGATTCGAACAAAGTACATGCCCGGTCTGTAGTTTTCGGTGTTTAGTTCAAACGTATTGAGCCCACTGTTGATCTCTACAAAAGTTTTATTGTAGAGCGTATGCCCAGTGGCATCCAGAAGTGATATTTCTACTGGTGATTTGCTAGGGACTATGGTTTGTATGTACAGTGCGTTGTTACCGGATGGTACAGGGTTAGGGAATGGCTGTGGAATGACTATCTCTTGTTCGAAATTGATACAGCCTTGATTGTTGGGTAGGTTTTCATCTGTGAGTTCTGTTTCCCTATCCTGTAGGGTCACGCAGACAAAATTGATATTGTTGTCAGTGGCACTAAGCGTAAAATTAAGAGGAAACTCAGTTTGTTCGCCTTTTCTTAGGCGGTCATTGTAGGCTTCATAGATCGAATTCTGGCTTTCTAGATCAGCCTTGATGTCAAAACCGTCAAGGTTGAACGAGCTGTTGTTATAGACGGTGAGCCAAAGCGTGATGAGCCCGTTGCGCTCACGAGCTTCGATACGGTTGAGCTGTAGATCTAGTTCAGGAGTGGCCACTAGGATTTCTATAAAAGAGGAGTCACTGCAAAAATCATTGTAGGTAATAAGTTCCGCCACATAATCTCCGTTTTCCTCATAGGTATAGGAAGGGTTTTCTGTTGTGCTACTAGCACCTTCAACTCCAAAATCCCAGAAAAAGCTATTACCGTCTTGTGAGTCATTGGTGAAATCAACCGTAAGTGGCGAACCACCAAATTCGTCAGACACTTCGAAAGCAGAAATAGGTGACTCATGAACTGTTACCGCTCGACCAGCAGTATTGATACAACCCAGATCATCGGTTACACTCAGGTTGACGTCATAGTTATCTGCCTCTCCAAAAAAGTAGGACGCCTGAGAGCCATTGGCTGTTGCTTCCCCATCAAAATCCCACGTGCGAGAAACGATAGCAGGCCCTTCGGTCGTACTGATATCTGTAAACACTGTAGCAGCATTGTCACAGTTGTTGGATTCTTGGAATTGAACAGTAGGGAGATTAAAAACGGTAAATTCTTTCGAGATACTGGTAACACAGAGGTTCGTAGGAGTAATCGCTAGCGTAGCGGTATAGGTTCCTGCATTATCAAAGGTCTCAGTGACGTTTTTCGTAAAGTATTCATTCTCATCTATAACCCAATACCATGATGCAATTTCATTTTCGTCTATCGATATACTTTGATCTGTAAACATAGAGGCAGTCTCGATACAGCCCAAATCGATTGCAAAATCAACCGTGGGGACAGGCTTGACGATGACGGTTTGCGTGGCTTCATTGCTGCAATTTCCCGTATTGGTCACGGTTAGAGAGACTTGATAATTACCTGTTTTGTCAAACGTAAAGCTAGGGTTTTGATCTCCTGATTCGCCCAGACCATTGAAGTCCCAGTGCCAGGCCTGTAGGTTATTAAGCGCATCTCCTGATCCTGAGTCATCGGTGAACTGGATAGCTGTTTCTGCACACCCGGGTGTGTTCATGAAAGCCACCTCTGGTAGGCCGTTGATACGGATGGTGCGGGTGATGTCGTTGGAGCAACCTGCTGAGTTATCCATGGAGAGTGTTACATCATAGTCACCCGTAGCACCGTACTCATAGCTCGGGTCAGATAGGTTGGAAGAGCCCAAGCCATCTCCAAAATCCCATAGGGGATTGACCAAATCATCACCTATACTCAAGTTGGTGAAAGCCGTCTGATCACCAAAGCAATCATTATCGATGACAAAATCAGGCTGAGGTCCTGCGATTACTGATACGGTTTGATTGGCTGTAGTCGCACACCCAGGGATACTTATGGTTAGGCTGATGGAGTAGTCATCTGCAACGGCATAATTATGCTGTCCATCCACCGAGTTCTCCATGGCACTGCCATCACCATAGTCCCAGCTATAACTGATGGCTGCTCCCACATGATTGCTTTCGTCCGTTGTATTGTCAAGATTCAACTCCGAAAAACTACAGTAAGGCAAATCTTCTACAACTTCAAAAGATGGAGAAGGAGGGACTGGATACATTGAGATAGTCTCCGTGATTTGATTGCTACAGCTACCATTACTGACTACCGTTAGTTTTGTTTGATAACTCCCTGTGGCAGGGTACTGGTAGCTCGGATTAGCAATATTACTATCTTCTACACCGTCCCCGTTGAAGTCCCAGGAGTAGGAGGCAATGTCTCCATCATCTATGGCTGTGAATGTATTTGTGTTGTCGATACATCTTGAGTTGTCTAG